>NZ_JAHCTB010000010.1 GCF_018476645.1 Aequorivita echinoideorum
TGTTCATATAAAACAAAATGTAGCATACCATTCCTACAAAAAAAACAAACAAAATTTAGATTTTTTGACCTTTTAATAAACGAAAAATGAAACCAAAAAAGGTCAACCTATTTCAGTATAATACAAAAAAACAAACAATATGAAGAAAATAATACTCTTTGCAACTTTAATAATTACTATCGTTTCTTGTCAACAATCAAAAAAGTATGAATATGTTGAACTTGGCACAAAGGAATCAATCTTTGGAGGAACTGAACGTGATGAAAAAGATGGAGTAATAATAAGAGCAAAAACTGATTCTATCGCATATTTAGAAGCTTATCAAAAGTTTTGCATTTCCGAAAAAGTGTCTAAAGATATGGAAGAGGCTTATGGCAGTTCTGCTACCAAGCCGACTGAGTTCAAACTATTGGATGAGCAAGGGAATAATATTGCATTGACTATCAATTTTGACAAAATGGACTCATTAAAAATGAGCGTTCGTTCTCGAATATTTGAAATGAAAAATTCCTTAAAAGAAAGTGCAGATGCTTATAAACAAAAAGAAATTGAAGATTTTAAGAATTCCGTAAAAATTGACAGTTCTAAAATCAAAGAATTAGAACCGTACTTCAATACAAAAAAAGACGAATTTGATCCAGACGGTTTAGTTTGGCACAAACCAAAATCAGCACCGAAATACACTAATCGAAATGGAATTTATTGCTATTTCCAATCAAATAACGGGATGCCAAGTAATTTAAGATTAAGACTTCAATATCACGCTGATGATTGGTTGTTTTTCCATAAAGTACAATTTTCGATTGACGGAAAAGCGTATGAATTTATCCCAATGGACACAGAAACTGACTCAGGAAATGGTGGACGAATTTGGGAATGGTTTGATGAATCTATGGGTAAATCTAATACTGAATTACTTGATGCTCTTGCTAATGCTAAGTCTGCTAAAATGAAACTGATAGGACGACAGTACCACGACATAAAAACAATTACTTCAACTCAAATTAAGGATATTAAAAGAACATTGGATTTGTACAAAGCAATGGGAGGAAATTATTAAAAAAAGCCAGCAGGTAACAATGGCTATAAACAATTGGGGCGAAAGTGATAAAACGAAAGAATAAACATAAAACAAAGGTCGTTGCTAAACCGAACAGTTAGAGCTTAAAACCCCCAACTGTTCATAGCCGAGACCGTTGTGCAACATTTGACCAAAAAATGAAAAATCGAATTTTAACAATATTATTTTTAGCTATAAATCTGACTTTATTCGGACAAGAATCTAAAGAATGTTATGAAATAAAGTATCTCGACTTTTTTGGGTTAGACCAAATGGAAATTATAAAATGGCCAGAATCTGAACTTGATGGACTATCGAAAATGGATTTTGCTAAAGACAGAGGTCAATCTGAAATTAAAACCAATTTCATTATTCCAATGATTGTCTATCAATTAAAAGGATATCATCCGAATTGCAATAAAAATATTGATACAAATTATTTTAAAAAAATTTCAGAAGTCTATTTGAAAATTAGAGAAATTGACTCGACCGAATTTCTACAAAAATCAATCGCTGAAAAAATTGACTTCTTACGTGCTGACTTCTATTCTCAAGTCGAAAATGTGGAATATCTGCCTAAAATGACAACAACTTTTGATGACGGACCTTTTTATGGAGTTGACTATACAGAAAAATCGGAATTAAAACTAATCAAAACGCAGGAAACTGAATTTGGAACTTTAGTAGTTTCAAAAGCTAATGATAAAATAATACTTGCAAGTAAAGATAAAAACGGAAGTATAATTTGGCAAAAGGCAATTACAGGATTGTCGAACAGAAATTTAACCGAATTACATTTTACCGAAAATCCAATGGAATATAATTCTGTTGCGACTGTTGCTCATATGTATTCAGAAGGAGAAAGATTTACATTATATTTAAAAAACGATGGAAGTTTTATGTATTACTTTCATTCGTGGTAAAGAAAATAAAAAAACGTTGCACAACAATGGCTATAAACAATTGGGGCGAAAGTGATGAAACCAAAGTATAAACATAAAACAAAGGTCGGTGACAAACCGAAAAGTTAGGGCGTAAAATCCCCAACTGTTCATAGCCGAGACCGTTGGCAGAAATTTAAAAAATATGAGTTTATTTAATTTTAGAAAAAAATCAAGTAAGGATAAGAATAATATTTCTTCAAGTTTTGAGAAGTTAACAAAAGTATTTTCAACACCTATCGACTTAAGAAATAATGAGTCTTGGAAAGAAGAGTTCAATAAAACTATAAATCTATTTACTTTTGAAAAGAATAAAAATGAAATTATAGAGGATCAAGTTGGAATGAGTTACTTAAACTTATCAGCTAGTAATAATAAGAATAATTTCAAAATTGATTATTTTGTTAAAATTTGTATTGAAAATGGTGTTGGGATTATAATAAATGAAGGAAGTGAAGATAATTCTAAATGGAAATTTACATTTGGAGATCTTATAGATTATTCATTAAATAATAAATTCTATTCAGATAAAATTACAGCTCCATTTACAGGCGAAACTATTGATCGATACATTAATAAACGTGAAACAACAATAGGTCAACCTTCCAATCAATTTCTACCAGTAATAGCAAGAAAGCACATTAAAGCTTTTTTTAAAACATTCAATCTAATAAATGTAAAAACTGCAATAATCTGGTGGCGTGATGATAATAGATTAACTTTAGCATTTAATATTACTCCTGAACATTTCGAAAATCCAGATAAGGAAAGTATAAAAACTTTACTTTATTTTACTGGATGGTTTTTACCAAATCACTACGATGTAATCTTTATTAAAGAAAATGAAGATTTTAGAAAAATATAAAAACTTCAGCCAACAACGTATAACCGCAATTACGGCGGATTCGACTACGTCCGAATCCACTCGGAATTGCTAACGTCAGTTCTTAACCGAAAATTGTTATCTTTAAATCCGTAACTGACGGTTATACAAACCCGTTGCGCACCATTTGGTAGAAAAAAGTGGTGTCCCAAAAAAGATGCTTATCGGACACGGGAGCGGCGTGCGGAAAAATAAGGGGATTTCAGCCCGGAACGGAGCAGCGGCGGAAGCGGGGCGCGGGAAGAGAATTTTGCCAAGAAGTGCGGAAACCGATCCGACCAAAAAAACGGTTGAGCGGAACAGTTTCGGAGCGGAACGGAAGAAAAACGGTGCGCAACACTGCGTATACGCAATGGCGGTTTAGGGAAAGTCCGGGAATAATTTTATACATTTAGCGTCCGTGCGGGGGCGGGGTTTTGGGAAACCGTTTCGCCACTGCGCATACACAAGACGTTACCTGCAAGCTGAAAAAACGACAATATGAAAACATTCCTATTTGCGTGGAATCCGAAAAAATGGAATTGGACAACTCTTGAACAGAGCATTGACCAAATCGAACAAACAGGTCGAGCGACAGAAAAATGGAGTGTAATAAGTCATAAAAAAATCCAACCAGGAGACAGAGCATTCTTAATGCGACTTGGCGAAGAACCAAAAGGAATAATGGCTGCCGGTTTTGTTGCGACACCACCATTTTTATCAAAACATTGGAGCGGAGAAGATAAATTAGTGAATCGTGTAATGATTGACTTTGAAGTAATTTTAAATCCCGAAAAAGAACCGCTATTGAGTCTTGATATCTTAAACCAAGGCAACTTGGCAAAAGTAAATTGGACACCGCAATCTTCAGGAATTGAGATTAATCCAGATGTAACGGACGAGTTAGAAGCCGTATGGTTTGACTTTTTGACAACTCAAGAAATCAGACATAACCCTTTCAAAGAAACTGAAAAGGACGAACAGAAAGTTTACACAGAAGGAACACCAAATCAAGTTTTAGTAACTAAATATGAACGAAATCCATTCGCAAGAAAAACTTGTATTGAGCATTACGGACTTTCTTGTTCAGTTTGCGAATTTAACTTTGAAAAAGAATACGGAGAATTAGGTAAAGACTTTATTCACGTTCACCATTTAAGACAAGTCGCTGACATTGGAAAAGAATATAAAATCGATCCAATTAAGGACTTGAAACCTGTTTGTCCGAACTGCCACGCAATGATTCATAAACGAAAAGAACCATACACGATTGACGAACTGAAAGAAAAAATGAAAAAAGCCAGCAGGTAACAATGTATATAAAAAATAGGCGAAATAGTAGTAAAATCAAGGGTTTTAGCTCGTATCAAAGTTCGGGTTTAACTGAAAGTTTGGTGCTTCGAAATCGCCTACTTTTCATATACTAACCGTTGCCAACAAGCTGAAAAAAATCGAACACAAAATGAAAATTGAGTTTAAAGAAGAACAAAAATTTACACAATGGTGGCTTTGGCTGATTTTAATCGGAATCGGAATTTTACCTATTTTCGGAATTTATAAACAATTAATTCTCGCAGAAAAATTTGGAGACAATCCAATGTCTGACTTCGGACTTATAATTTTCTGTCTTTTTATTTTTGGTTTAATAGCAATGTTTTGGTTTATGCGACTGAAAACCGAAATTGACCAAAATGAAATCCGAATGAATTTCTTCCCTTTCGTTAAAAAGCGAGTAAATTGGAAAGAAATAAAAAACGCTGAAACTGTGAATTATGGATTTATTGGAGGTTGGGGAATCCGACTTTGGACAAAATACGGAACTGTATATAATACGAAAGGAAATAAAGGTTTGGCGATTGAACTTAAGAATGGGAAAAAATTTCTAATCGGAACTCAAAAAGAAATTGAACTGAATAAAATAATGGAGAATAAAGCCAGTTGGCAACACCGTATATAAGCTATGGCTTGGTCAGTCCACACTTGAAAAATCCTACGGATTTTCCAAAGATAGTTTATATTTGGAGAGGTCTGTGCCGAGACACGCCACAGCTCATATACAAGAAACGTTGCGCACCATTTGGGAGAAAAAAGCGGTGTCCCAAAAAAGATGCTTATCGGACACGGGAGCGGCGTACGGAAAAAAAAGGGGATTTCAGCCCGGAGCGGAGCAGCGGCGGAAGCGGGGCGCTGGAAAAGGATCTTGCCAAGAAGTGCGGAAACCGATCCGACTCCAAAAAAAGCGGTTGAGCGGAACAGTTGCGGAGCGGTGCGGAAGAAAAACGGTGCGCAACACCGTGTATACGCAATGGCGGTTTAGGGAAAGTCCGAGAATAATTTTATACATTTAGCGTCCGTGCGGGGGCGGGGATATGGGAGACCGTTTCGCCACTGCGCATACACAAGACGTTGCGCACCATTTGGTAGAAAAAAGTGGTGTCCCAAAAAAAGAAACTGATCGGACACGTGAGCGGCGTGCGGAAAAAAAAGGGATTTCAGTCCGGACCGGAGCAGCGGCGGAAGTGATTCGAGAGAAAAAGATTTTGCCAAGCAGTGCGGAAACCGATCCGACCAAAAAAAACGGTGGATCGGAACAGTTTCGGAGCGGTGCGGAAGAAAAACGGTGCGCAACACTGCGTATACGCAATGGCAGTTTAGGGAAAGTCCGGGAATAATTTTATACATTTAGCGTCCGTGCGGGGGCGGGGTTTTGGATACCGTTTCGCCACTGCGCATACACCAAACGTTGGCAACAAGCTGAAAAAACCGTGACTGAAAATCAAAATCCATATAAAATTTTAAAATATCCACCTGCGTATATGGATGGATATTTAGCTATTAATGGTTGTTTATCCGAGTATTGCAT
>NZ_JAHCTB010000011.1 GCF_018476645.1 Aequorivita echinoideorum
TAACAATGTATAACCGCAATTACGGCGGATTCGACTACGTCCGAATCCACTCGGAATTGCTAACGTCAGTTCCATACCGAAAATTTTCGCTAACTTGCCCGTAACTGCGGTTATACTTGACCGTTAGCCGTCATTGTAAAAAGACACCGTACAAAAATCGACAATGGACTTAAATCCGAAAACATACGAGCCAAATATTGAACTGACAGAGTTCGTTAAAAGATATTGGACACTAGACGGTGAAAAGGAAAATATACCAATCAAAAACACCATCGTGCCAGACGGAACAATGAAATTGATTTTTCATTATGGCGACACTTATAAACATCATTCACAAAATGGCGAGATAACCGTTTTACCAAAGTGCTTTTTAATTGGACAACTGACAAAGCCCTATGTAATTGAACCAGTTGGTGTAACGGGCAGTTTTGTTGTTCAATTCAAACCAAATGGGTTTTTACCTTTTACATCAATTCCAATCAAAGAATTAGAAAATACCGCAGTTCCATTGGACATTTTATTTGGAGAATACGGCATAAAACTTGGCAATCAAATCTTAACCGCAAAATCTACACCTGAAAGAATTCAAATTGTTGAAGGCTTTCTTTTAAAACAATTAGCCGACAGAAAAAACAATGACAATATCGTAAAATCAACGATTGAAACCATATTCAGTACAAATGGACATTTTTCGGTAAATGAATTTTCAAAAAACAATAACATAAACCGAAGACAACTAGCACGGAAATTTTCTTCAGCCATAGGGTTAAGCCCAAAACAACTTGCAAAAACGATTAGAATTCAAACAACATTGAAAGTATTATTGAATGAAGAAGTTACAAAACTAACTGACTTGGCTTATGAAAACGAATATTTTGACCAAGCCCATTTTATAAAAGAGTTTAAAGAGTTCACAGGTTTGACACCAAAGGATTTTTTCGGTGACGCCTTAAAAATGTCGTTGATATTTGACAAAAAATAGGCTTGTCCCATATTTACAATTTTGCCGTTTTGACTGAGTTTAACTTTGCATCGCAATAATGCAAAAACTTAAAAATCATAGTAAAATGGCAAATGTAAATCCAGTTGGTTGGTTTGACATCAATGTGGCAAACTTAGACCGAGCAAAAAAATTCTACGAAACAGTTTTCAATTTAAAGCTGACAGATGCACCCATTGAATGGGGCAAGCAATCATTCTTCCCTTTCAGCCCTGAAAGCCACGACATTTCAGGTGCATTAGTGGAAAAAGCTGATTTTGTTCCAAGTAGCAATAATACGGTTGTCTATTTTGAAACCGAAGACAACATTGCAGAAGAACAAAGAATTGAAGCAGCAGGTGGAAAAGTAGTGCAACCTAAAATGAATATTGGTGAATTTGGTTTCATTTCAATTTTCATTGACACAGAGGGCAATACTATTGGACTTCATTCACGTAAATAATTTTTACTGATGGCTTACGACACAAATCTTGCTGACAGAGTCAGAGAATATCTTGCTGAAATACCAGAAATAGAAGTTGAAGAAAAACTAATGTTCAATGTTCTAAACTTTATGGTCAACGGAAAGACTTGCGTTTGTGTAAGCAATGAAAAGTTAATGTTGCGTTTTGACCCAAGCCAACAGGAAGAACTTTACGAGAAAGATGGTTATGAGACAATGTTAATGAAAGGTAAAGAATACAAGGGCTACTGTTATATAAATCCTGACGGGTTTAAAAATAGAAAAGACTTTGAATTTTTCTTAAACATATGCCTTGAATACAATAAAGTCGCAAAATCATCTAAGAAACGAAAGACGAAATAAAACAACGAACGGCTAACAGCGGTTTTGCGTCAGGCGGGGTTCAGTGCTTCGTCTGACGCTTTTTGCTATATTTGAACTTTCGTGCTTCGTATCAAGTGTAGTGCTAAAAAGCCCGCCCGAACGCAAAGCCGCGAAACGTTAGCAAACATATGAAAACAAACAACATTCTTTACTTAATAATTTTGTGCTTTTTGATGATAGGTTGTGATAATCTGTCAAAAAAAGAAGAAAATGCTCAAAACTATATGACGCAAATCGCACAGAACACGAACAGAATGATGAAACTTCCAGCTAAAGTTGATGAATACACTTTCGCAGAAAAGGTAAAATTTGATAAAGAAACTAATACAATTATTTATACTTACATAATTGACAAAAATGACTATGGCACTTCAAACGACTTTAATAATTCTTTCAAACAAATAGAAAATGAACAAATTACAAGAGCAAAAGCAAATCAAGGAAATGACATTAATTACCAAACTTTAGGAGTAACAATAAAATCTGTTTACAAAAACAAAGAAAACGATATTTTGTACAGCTTTGATATAAGACCAAAAGACTACATTCAAAGTAAAATGCCAAATTCAAAGAACGAAATTAAGGAAAAGACAAAAAATGGATTTTCAGAAGAATCGTTCAAATTAGATTTTAATAACGGATTGAGCTATAAATTCGGAGACGTATTCAATAAAGACAAAAAACTGATTTTTTCTACAATATCCTCTTCCCAAACGACAATCTTGAATTTAACCACGGAAATTGGAAATCCCTTTGGAGAAATTATTGAGAAAAGTCAAATTGTAGTGGAATTAGTTTTAAAATATAAAGCAGGAACAATTACGTTTAAATCAAAAGATTATCGTGATTATCTCACAGAAACGGACAAATTGAGCGATTACGATGTGTCCTCTTTTTTTAAAAATAATACAAATACTAACTTGGAGGAACTACAACGTTATGCTAATTATCTCGATTTAACCAGAGAAAATTGGAAAAGAACAGACAAAGACGATAAAGAAGATGTTCAACTACTTGAAAGTGAGAATAAATATATTACAGAAAAAAGATACAAATACTCTGAAAAGGATTTGACAAGGCTAAAAGGTTTAATGGAAGAATTTGAAAATTATTTTGACAATAGTAATAATTACAATTATTTCACCAATATCACAGAGAATAAATTTTCGCCAAATTTGATAAATACAAAATCCAACTTTTGTTTAAGGCTTTTTAATGATTTTGAGCAAGTTGAAGATACCAACAACATTGATTACATCCCAACAATAGATAAATTCAAAGTACAAAATGCAGAGGCAAGAATATATTTGACAGCAACAAATACCAACGGATTTGAATTTAATGATTTGGTAAAAACAATAAATATTACGGACAAATGGAATAACAATTTTGTAAAATATAGCCTTTTAGAAAATTAGAGCGGTTAAAATACGTTTGCTAACAACGTATATAGCTCATAGCTAGGCAGTTGCCTAATCAAAGTTAAGACATATTTGCAAGTCCGCCAAATTTTTTAATTTGGCTTATTGAAAAGAAAAGATAATAAGAAAATTAAAAAATTCGGCTCGTGCTTAACCGAATAGTTGTCGCTAATTTGCACGCTACGAGCCATATACAAGACCGTTAGCAAACATATGAAACGAACGACATTACTATTTTTGACATTATTACTTTTAGCGACTTTTTCTTTCGCTCAATCAAAATATACAAACGGATTTAATAACGGTTATAAGAAAGGTTTTTGTCAAGACCAAGGTGTTGGCTGTGTTGAACCTGTTCCACCAGTTGCACCTGTGCCTAAAGTTGGCGAAAATTCAAGCAGTTATTCAGATGGGTATAATCGTGGATTTAAGATGGGACTTAATGCAAGAAAAAAGAAAGGTAGTTCAAATTCAAATAGTAATAGAGAAAGATATAAAACAGCTGACTCTAAATTTGTAGATTTTACCAGTTCGCCAAACACAAACCTTTTGGGCTTAAAATATAAAGCCTTAAAATCTCTAATGGAGCGAGCAAAAACTAATTTAGCTAATCAAAATTTTGACGAAGCAATTAATAATGCGAACAGTATTTTATCCATTCAATCTGGTTTTTCATCAGCATACGAAATAAAAAGTGTTGCTTACTTTGGGAAAAACAGAATGATTGACGCTTATAACTTTTCTCGTAAATTTCTTAAAACAGGTGGCAATCGTTCACAATGGAGTGATTATATGCACGAAGAAATGTGGAAATATTTGTCCTCATATATGGCCAAAGGCGACTATGAATCAGTCAAAACCATTACCGAAAATATCTGGTATAAAAATAGCGTAAAGAATTATTTTACAGGTCTTTATTATTACTATACTTACAATCATAAAAAAGCAAAAAGATATTTTAAAAAAGTAAAAAATTACGAACCTGCAAAAACCTACGTAAAAAAGATAAAGGATGATGTTTTTGTGCCAAATCCATTCAAATGAACCAAAGTGAATTTAATGAAATATTGAACTCTAAAATAAGACCTTTCGTATCGGATGTTATTTCCAAAGGGAAATCATCAGATAATAAGTTCCAATATGTATCGGACAAATGGAAAGAACTTGAAAATATGTTAGAAGAGTTTGACTTGCCACCAGATACATTTCGTGATTTAAACAGCAGATATCGAACTAAAATAGAAAACGAAATACTGCGGAAATAATACGTTTGCTAACATCGTATAAAAACAATAGGGCAATTGTAGCAAAACCGAATGGTTTGGGCGCATTTGCGAAGTCGCCAAATTTTTAAATTTGGCTATATTTACAAAGAAAGATAAACATAGAAATTTAAAAATTCGGCTTGTGTTTAACCGAATGGTAACCGCTTATTTTCAGCCCTACTGTTCTTATACACAACCGTTAGCAAACATATAAACGAATGTACTTTCCTGAAATAGGTTGACTAAAAATTAAACCTTTTAGTACTAGACTTAATGAAAGACAAAAAACAGCACTGCCGAAAAACTTCCTACAAAAAAGTAGGTTTCGATTTAAAACTTTTGAT
>NZ_JAHCTB010000012.1 GCF_018476645.1 Aequorivita echinoideorum
CTTAAGTTTGATTTTTCTTAAATCAGTTAACTTTAGTAATTAATCAGAAAGAACAAAAGAGCGGAGTAAGGTTACTATAGCCAGTGGAAGTTTTCATTCCGTCAACATTGATAATCCCCGCTCTTTTCTACTTTAAATTTCGTTCAGATCTTTGAGGCCCTGACCTCGATTTTAAGTTGGTGAAACCAAAGTAGACCGTCCTTTCATTATTGTTTTTCTATGAATAAATATAGCAAAATTTACGGAGTGGACATCAGCAAGGATGTCTTTGATGCGGTGTGCTCCGAGGGTGCCCACCATCAGTTCGCCAATATCCCAAAGGGTTTCGGTTCCTTCTTAAAGGCCATTCCAGAGGGCTCGCTCGTGGTGATGGAGGCCACGGGATATTACCATTACAGGCTCGCACAGTTTCTTTACAAAAACAATGTGGCGGTATCAGTGGTGAACCCATTGTCGGTAAAGCGTTTCATCCAGATGAAGCTGGCCAAGGTGAAAACGGACAAGAGCGATGCCAGGGCCATCTGTGAGTACGCAAAGGTAAATGAGGTACCTGCCTACACTGCCCTTACGGATGTACAGGCCGAATGCCTGCAGCTCTTCCGCTTATTGGACAGCTACCTGAAGAAGCGCACGGCCACCAAGAACAAGCTGCACGGCGAGGAAACCTTGGGCATTCCCTCCAAGTTTGTCCATCAGTCCCTTAAGCGTGACCTCAAACATCTGGACAAGGAGGTAAGGGCTTTGGAGGAAAGGCTGCTTATGCTCGTAAAACAGGACCAACAGCACCAGCTCACACTCTTAAAGGGAATCCCGGGGCTGGGCACCAAGACGGCCCTGTTCCTAATTGTAATAACCGATGGTTTTGAAAAGTTCGAGACCGCGGGCCAATTGTGCAGTTATGTGGGCATAACACCGACCATACGGCAATCCGGCAGTAGTGTGCGGGGCAAGAGCAGGATATCAAAAGTAGGCAATCAAAAGCTTAGGAACCTTCTCTTCCTGTGCGCATTCTCGGCGTGTAAGCACAACAAGGCCTGTCGGGCGATATATGAGCGTATCGTAAATAAGGGCAAGAGCAAGAAACTGGCGCTTATAGCTGTGGCAAATAAATTGTTGAAACAGGCATTTGCAATTGCAAAAAGTGGTTTGCCCTATGATGCGGAATTTGTATCTAAATTGGACTAAAAAGACTTGTTTTTTAACTCAGATCTTTGTTGAGTGTAGTTTTTTTATTCGGTTATTCTGTTTTTCAAATCCATTTGACCGAGTAAAATTCTTGTTATTTCAATCGGATGGTCAATTCTTTTTCGATATAATATTATGTGTCGATTTGCTTTTAATCCGAAAAGGTCAGATTTAATTCCATCATAATTTTTTCCAAGTTCAGGATTGTCGGCAATGTCTTGGCAAATATCCAAGAGCATATCGTAGTATCTGTCAGCTTGATTTTCAGACCAATTCTCGAGTGTATATTCCCAAATTCCGGTTAAGTCAGCTACAGCCTTATTGGTCAATTCGTATTTAGCCATTCTTTCTGCGTTTCGCTTTTAATTCCTCAAGATTTTTTTTAGGGTCGAAATCGTGAGCAATTCCGCTATCAATTCCTTCTTGAATAGCATTTCTTAACGCAATAACTTTACTTTCTTCATTTTCCAATAGTCGGAGACCAGCTCTGATTACTTCGCTTACGTTTTTGTAACGTCCAGCAGAAACCTGAGTTTGTACAAACTGGTCAAAATAATTTCCGAGCGATATTGATGTATTTTTCATTTCTTTTTAATTTTACTCAAATATACCAAATTTTGGTAAAATAGTCAAATTTGCAGATTTTCGCTCAAATTACGCCCAACGGTCGTGTATATGAAAAGTAGCGTGTAAACAAATACATACTTTTTCCGACTAAAAATAATGCTTTTATATAAGATGAAAGCAATAGTTTGGCACAGAATTAGCTATTTTTTATATACGTTGTTGGCATACGTTTTTTTGAGCTCAAAAATATTTTGTACATTTGCAATGATTAAGTCTGCGAAACACGAAAGTCGACTCCAAGTCGTTATTCTAAATTCAGTTTAGAATTAGTGTTTTAGTGGGCTTATCTTATTTTTGGAAGTTAATGGATTTTTCCTGTTGTCATAATAATTTTTCCAATCACTGTAATTTTCTGTGTCGTAAAGGTCAATTACTAATTTTATTTGGTCTTTTAAGAAATTATAGTATCTGATTTCTCCTCTTTCAAATACTCTTTGTATGGTCCAGCAAAAATAATCTGCTAAATTTAACAATGGGTCTTTTGTTGGATAATTTACGTTGAAAACAATTTTAGTTTTCGTCTCTTTAATTCCGTTTATTCTTGTAAATCTTTGTTTAGCTTTTAGAAAAGCCAATTCTAAATTATGGTTTTTAGTGCTTTTTCCTCTTTCTGAAATATGCATAACAAGCTTTTCGTGTTTTGAAAGTTTATTTTTGAGCAAATGAGATAGCAAATCTGCATAAAAATATTCCTCTTTACCTTTGTGCTTAGTTTCATAACGTTCAATGTCTTTTCTACCAACAACAGCCTCAAAACTACAATTGATTGTTTTCATTAAATCAAACATTTCTTTTCTTACCTCTGGCAAATCATCTGTTGCGTGTAAGTAATATCCATTCTTATTTATTTTCTTTAAAAAACTCGGAACGTGATAAAATTCATCTTTGGTAATTTTTTCTTGAAGTGCATTAATCTTCTCTCTTACTTCGTCTAATGGGTCTTTAATTTTTATCATACCAAGGATAAAAGCTTTAGAAACACCGTTCGTTCCAATTATGTTCTTTTTCCCTTTACCATAGAATGTAGTGTCGCCTGCTTCATCTAAGAAGCGATGATAATCCATTAATTTACTTTTTCCCATTATTAATTTTTTGTTCAGCTATTTTCAATACTTTCTTTATGTTCTTTTCGTCTTTGAGTTCATTTACTATTTTATCCGAGAGCCATATTATTAATAGTTCATTGTAATCTGTATTAAATAGTGTAGAGAATTTTTTAATTAATTCTTTTTTAGCAATTCTATTATTATTCTCTATTTTACTTAGAATTGATGCGTCAATTTCTAATTGAGCAGAGACCTCTCTTAAAAAAAGATTATTTTCTTCTCGCAATTTTCGTATTGTTTCTCCGAAGCTATTTTCCATTTTTTGACTTGACAATATTTGTCAAATTTAGAAATAAAAAAATAGACTACAAAATTTAATTCTGTAGTCAAATGTTTGCCAACGTCTTGTGTATGCGCAGTGGCGAAACGGTCTCCCAACACCCCCGCCCCCGCACGGACGCTAAATGTATAAATTTATTCCCGGACTTTTCATTTGCGGCCATTGCGTATACACAGCTTAAGTTTGATTTTCATTAAATCAGTTAACTTTAGTAATTAATCAGAAAGAACAAAAGAGCGGAGTAAGGTTACTATAGCCAGTGGAAGTTTTCATTCCGTCAACATTGATAATCCCCGCTCTTTTCTACTTTAAATTTCGTTCAGATCTTTGAGGCCCTGACCTCGATTTTAAGTTGGTGAAACCAAAGTAGACCGTCCTTTCATTATTGTTTTTCTATGAATAAATATAGCAAAATTTACGGAGTGGACATCAGCAAGGATGTCTTTGATGCGGTGTGCTCCGAGGGTGCCCACCATCAGTTCGCCAATATCCCAAAGGGTTTCGGTTCCTTCTTAAAGGCCATTCCAGAGGGCTCGCTCGTGGTGATGGAGGCCACGGGATATTACCATTACAGGCTCGCACAGTTTCTTTACAAAAACAATGTGGCGGTATCAGTGGTGAACCCATTGTCGGTAAAGCGTTTCATCCAGATGAAGCTGGCCAAGGTGAAAACGGACAAGAGCGATGCCAGGGCCATCTGTGAGTACGCAAAGGTAAATGAGGTACCTGCCTACACTGCCCTTACGGATGTACAGGCCGAATGCCTGCAGCTCTTCCGCTTATTGGACAGCTACCTGAAGAAGCGCACGGCCACCAAGAACAAGCTGCACGGCGAGGAAACCTTGGGCATTCCCTCCAAGTTTGTCCATCAGTCCCTTAAGCGTGACCTCAAACATCTGGACAAGGAGGTAAGGGCTTTGGAGGAAAGGCTGCTTATGCTCGTAAAACAGGACCAACAGCACCAGCTCACACTCTTAAAGGGAATCCCGGGGCTGGGCACCAAGACGGCCCTGTTCCTAATTGTAATAACCGATGGTTTTGAAAAGTTCGAGACCGCGGGCCAATTGTGCAGTTATGTGGGCATAACACCGACCATACGGCAATCCGGCAGTAGTGTGCGGGGCAAGAGCAGGATATCAAAAGTAGGCAATCAAAAGCTTAGGAACCTTCTCTTCCTGTGCGCATTCTCGGCGTGTAAGCACAACAAGGCCTGTCGGGCGATATATGAGCGTATCGTAAATAAGGGCAAGAGCAAGAAACTGGCGCTTATAGCTGTGGCAAATAAATTGTTGAAACAGGCATTTGCAATTGCAAAAAGTGGTTTGCCCTATGATGCGGAATTTGTATCTAAATTGGACTAAAAAGATTTGTTTTTTAACTCAGATCTTTGTT
>NZ_JAHCTB010000013.1 GCF_018476645.1 Aequorivita echinoideorum
CCGTGGAGCCGCATCCGCTGCCGGGAGCCGCCGTGAAGGTGTTGCCGTAGTTGGAGGTGTTGTTGTTGGCGTCTATGTAGGGCAGGGCCGGGGGCACGATAATATCACCGTCCTGGCTCACTGTCGCTACCACTTCCTCGCGGGGGGACTCGCAGAGTACCTGACCCGAGCCGATCGTCCAGTTGTAGAACCAATAATATGCGGAAAGGGGAGTTCCCTGGTTCAGTGCCCCTCCGGTGACCTGTCCAAAGGTCCCGATGGGATAGGGGTAGGAGTTGCCGCTGCTCTCGCGTACCATGGTGGGGGTCGTGCTGGTCTTGATAAGGCGAAGGCCATTGCCCACGGGTATCTCAAGATTCAGTACGATGGTCTGGGGGGTCTGCCCGTCACCGCCAGGAACGTTTATTCCTGGGAGTGTCTCCAATACCGCCCCACTTGCATCGCGGAGCTCCAGGTCCATCGTCCCGGCTGAGGTGGGATATACGTCGACGCTCACCAATGTAAATGGCTGCGTCACGTCGAACTGCAGTCCGTAGCTCGACAGTGTGGTTGTCGTCGTAGATGTGGGAGCTGGCTTTGCCTGCCCGCTTTGTGGCGCATCCCCCTCTATGAACACTTCCGCTGCCCAATATGAGGTCGTTGCCGTGAGCTCGGGCGTGGTGAAGTTTGGCCCTATGGCCACCCTGTCGCCCCCGCTCGCCGCATCGTACCAGAATATCTCCGTGCCTAGCCCGCCGTTGCCCACGGCCTCCAGTGTGGTCGACCCCTTGCACACGATGGTGCCGGGCACCGTGCTGAGTATCTCCAGGTCGTCGCAGACGATCTTGGTCACCGTGATGGCCAAGAGACCGCTCGGGCAACCGTTAAGAGTCTGCCGTACATAATAGGTCGTTCCGTCTACCAAAAGGGTTGTGTCGGGAATGACCGTCGTCCCGGCGGCGTCACTGTACCAGGTCAGGTTTCCGCCATTCACGACAAGGTCTGAAAGCATCTCCCCGGTCTGGAAGAACTGGTTTGCGTCGCCCTCGGGCGCAGCCGTATAGTCAGCGCAATTGATGTTTGCAACGTCAATAGTGAGCGTATAATCCGTGGAGGGCGAATCGGAGGTCGACACCACTATGAAATAGTTAAATCCATCATACATAGGTACCTCATCTAGACCGAAGTCTGAGGTTGTTCCGTCGCTTACGGTTCCTGCATAGCAGGCGGTACCGATGTCGTAGCAACTGCGATATACGAAGAGTGAGGCGTTGTTGCTTGAGAGACCGGAGAGCTGTACGCTGTATACGGCACCGGTGGTAGGGGAGAACTGGTAGACCACATCGTCCCCGTCCAGGAAATTCCCCGTGGTGTTACAATCATTACCTGGTGTACCAGAATAGTTGTTCCCGTAAGTAGAAGTGTTGGCTGTATGTACAAAGGGGAGCGGTTCTGTGACCATCTCGTTGGCCACCTCGTTCACCGTGGCTATTACCTCCTCGCGTGGCGAGGACTCGCAAAGTACCTGCCCCTCGAATATGGTCCAGTTGTAGAAATAATAATAGGTGACGGATGTTCCCGTTGCGAAGGATCCTGAGGTAACCTGTCCAGAGGTGCCTATGGCATATGGGAAACTGTTGTTGGAAGATGTCACCGTGGCCATGCCCGGCCCTGCTGTTTTAAGCAGTCTGTAGTCCCCTGGCGGTATGTTGAAGTTCAATGGGACTATTGCGGAAATTGGTGCTGCCGTTGTTCCCCCTCCCGGTATCGTGGCGGTTGCGGTTGCCACCGTGGAGTTGGCATTATTGATGTCCCTCAGTTCGATGGTGATGCTGCCGCCAGCCGCGGTAGTGCTGAAGACCTCCACGTCCACAAGGGTTATCCCTTCTGTGAGGTTGAAGATGAGTCCGTAGTTGCTAAGGGTCGATGTGCTAGTTACCGTGGGATTGGCAAAAGCCTGCCCGGGGAGCGTTGCCCCCGAAATGGCCACCTCGCTAGCCCAGAACGAAGTTGTCTGTTCCAGTGCCGGGGTCTCGAAGACCTCGCCCTTGCCCAGCAAGTTTCCGCCCGTGGGCGCATCGTACCAGTATATATCGGAATTTGTGATGGTTCCAGCTCCTTGTGCCGACAGAGTAACGGAGCCCTCTCCGCAGACGGAGCCCGGCGTGGTCGATACCACATCCAGCCCGGTGCAGGGCACCTCGGTAACGGTTACGGCCAGCGGGTTGCCCTCGCAGCTTTGAAAACTCTGGGTCACATAGTAGGTGGTGCCGTTCACCAGCGCCGTATTGCTGGGTATGGCCACGGTGGTGGCCGCATCGCTGTACCAGGTAAGGCTCGTGCCGGTAACGTCAAGGTCCGCCAGGGTCTGCCCCAGCGTAAAATTCTGACTGCCGGCCCCCGTCGGGGCCGGATAATTGGCGCAGGTGACCCCGTTTATGGTAAGGGTGTAATCAAACGATTGCGTGGGGTCGGCCGAGGATACCACGATGTAGTAATCCTGGGTATCGCTGACGGCTATCTGAAAACCGTGCGTTCCGGTGGTCTCGTTGAAGGAACCCTCCGAGGAGCACATGGTGCCGATGTCGCCGCAGCTATCGTATATGAAGACCCCTGAATAGGCGTCGCTCAGGCCCGATAGCTCAACGCTCAATATGTAGTCGTCGTCCGCCGTGTACTTATAGACTACGTCGTTCCCCGCCAGATAGGAATCGGGAGAGCCGCAATCGGCACCAGGGGCGCCAGCATAGTTGTTGAAATAGGTAGCAGTATTGGCCGTATGGGTGTAGGGAAGGGCCGAAACGTTCAGGTCGGCCATATTGTCCACAGTGGCGATTACCTCCTCGCGGGGTGATTCGCAGGTCACGTTGATTTCACCGTATTGCCAGTTGTAAAAATAGTAATAATAACCGGCTCCAAAATTATTACCAGTTATATTTATATAAGTTGAGGTATAGGGATAGCTTGCACCAGATGTGTTTCTAAATAGCCCTATAGGTCCCACCTGGCCCATTATATATCCTGTTCCAGGGCTTAAATTTACATTTAAAGGTATGGTTTGCGCGGTCGAACCTCCCGTTACAGTAGTGGTATATGGGACATTGATAATTGTAGCACCCCCACTATCTCTTATCTCAATACTACTTGTACTGCCTATGGATGCAGTTGGAAATATGTCAATCGATGTCAAATTGGTCGGTTGAAGAACGTCAAACTGCATATGGTAAGTTGTGATTGCCGCAGATGTTCCTGATCCAGGGCCAAAGGAATTATCAACGGGGCCCACGGAACCCGCGGTAAAAGTACCGATAATCTCTGTCGCCCAAAATGAGGTAGTAGTTGAAAGAGGAGGCGTGGAGAATGTGGATCCGGAAAAGACGACATTACCACCTGATGCGGCATCATACCAAAGTATTCCGTCGCCTGTACCACTTGATGTCGCAGATAGTGATACCGAACCGCCGCCGCATACCGAGCCAGAAGTTGTGGTAAGTATGTCCAACGATGCGCAATTCTGTGCCCCGATGGTTAGGGTAAATAGCACGAAAATGACTAAAAACGTGTAGATTTTTTTCATATTTTTTCTTTTATTGTGAGGGTCAGAAAAATGACCAATGTCGCCAAATATATAAATTTTTCTTAAATATTTCATAATAGATGGCTTTTATTTTTTGTTACATTAAAATTTATCCCAAATCAATTATTGTTTATTAATATTTGTAGAAGGATATTTTTAAAAAAGAGGAAAAATTGAGAATGAGTTATTGATTCTAACGAAAGAAACTTTATTAAAAAAGACCGAGATATTTATACCTCGGTCTTTTTTAATAAACTATTTTAGTTTTTGACCAGTTTGAACATAGCGGACTTACCGTCTATGGTCACCTGTACGAGGTACGGCCCGCTGGCCAGCCTTGTCATGTCCATCGTGGTCTCCAGGCTGTTGATCCTCCTTTTTGCCACC
>NZ_JAHCTB010000014.1 GCF_018476645.1 Aequorivita echinoideorum
CTAACGGTCAAGTATAACCGCAGTTACGGGCAAGTTAGCGAAAATTTTCGGTATGGAACTGACGTTAGCAATTCCGAGTGGATTCGGACGTAGTCGAATCCGCCGTAATTGCGGTTATACATTGTTACCCAACGTTTTTTCTTTCCGTTCAATATGGTGAAATTCTTGAGTTTCTTCCTTTTCCGATTTATATTCTTTTTCGTCTGTTAAAATCCAAGAGTTTAAATTCAGATATAGTTCAGTAATTCCTTTCGTTCGAGACTTCTTTTTTCCAGCAGTAAATTCAACTTTAAATTCCGCCTTTACTTTTGCCTCTTTAATAAATTCCGTTTCGATATTGTGCTTTTTTAAATCGTCCGCAAACCATTCCGAAATTTCATAAAACATATTAAAGTCAGTTTTCGATTCCGCATTGTTGAGTTTTTGAGTTCTATTCAGGAAATCAAATTCAATAATTCCACTTTCCAATTCAACCAAAGATTTCATATCGTTCACTATTTTCCAACCAGCGAACATATCGCAAAAAATGTCAGCATTATGTTGTAGTCTTTTCCTTCTCATTATTGTTTGGTCAAATGTTGGGTAACGGTCCAGTATATGGCCCGTAGCGTGCAAAAAGGTACGGGTTTTTCGGTTAAGCACTGAGCCGAATTTTTAAATTTTCTTGTTATCTTATTTTTACTAACGAGCCAAATTTAAAAATTTGGCGGTCTTTGCAAATGCGCCCGAGCCTTTGGTTTAGGCACTTCCCAGCTATGGGCTATATACATTGTTCTATGCAGTTTTTATTCGCTCTGTTATTCGAGCAACCCATTTTATTTGGTCGTTGTTATTGCGAGGAAGTGGATGATAAAAAGCATATTCTTGACCGATTTTTCTCAATCCAATTGGGTTTTCAATTCCTATATTATCGGTCGCAATCTTAGCCAATTCGGTCAAATTTTTATCAACGCCCCAAGCAAATATAGTGGGTATATTCTTCACAAATAATTCTCTAAAATCTTTCTCTCTATGAGAACTGAAAATTGAATGAGGTATTTGTTCTTTTTCTAATGTTGGTAATAAATTATAAAACGCTCCGCTTGGTGTTATTCGAATATCTGAAAGGTTGAGTATTCGAGAATATTGAAATCCGCAGTTTTCCATAACTCGCATTATTTGGTCTTGAGTGCGGTCAGGAATGGTTTCAACTTCCTTTTTTCCGTCATCAATGCCATTAACTGGTTTTGATTTTCCAGGGTTCATCATAACAACCATTAAATCGGGCATTTGAATTTGAAAGCCTTTCCTTTTAATGTTCAAATACTTCCTACACTTTAATTTATTGATTTTATAAAAATAACCTGTTACGTCAAAATTTTCTCGCATAAATTATAAAATGCACGATTAGTATAAACCAATCGTGCAAGATTTTTAGTTATTTTCCTTTAGAACCGCCTTTCGAAACAGAAGAAGAACCTTTTGAACTTCCGCCAGATTTGCTTGGTGGATTATTAGCTCTACCTTTTCCAGATGGATTACCGGTTGTACTTGGTGCATTTTTTAGTCCGCTTGACTTTGCCATAATTTAAATAGTTTAGGGTTAATTAAATTTGTTTTTTGTTCAGCACGATGTTTTTTTCAAAATTGCATAGAACGTGTTTGGCTATGGTTTCGTTGCGTGAAAATCCGCAAGGATTTTCCGCCGTGAACCGAAGATAGCAAATTTGCGAGGACTTTCCGAAAGGAAAGTCAGAAGCAATGAACTATAGCCGGTGTTACCTGCTGGCTTTTAATTGTTCCATTTTAAATTGTTGGTTGTCGGTCAGAGTTACTTTATATAATTCAATTGCCAATGTTGGCTCATTGAGATTTGTAAAATTTATATTCTTTATTTTTTCTTTTTTAAATAAGTCTACAACTTTTTGTGAGCAAAAACGGAACACAGTTGTATTTCCATTTTCATCTGGATTATCCATAAATAAGTCAGAACCGTCCCAATAATCCTTTTCAAAGTAGAAACCTTTAATGTGTGGTTCTGTGTAAATTCCAATTTTGTCTAAAACTATTGAACTTTTAGAGAAATCTCGATGTCCGCAACGCCCAGTAATAATAAGTCCGAAAAACTTTTGGTCAATCAATTCATTCTTTTTTGAGTAAATTTTAACGTTGTAGGTTTTCCAACCTGTAATTCCGTTTGATTTAAACAATTCGATTATTCTTTCACTCACGATTAGTGGATACGCATTAGTTGTCCAAATAATATCATAAAGTGATTTCCCACCCATAGAATGTTTGACAGGAACAATTTCAGATACTTCTTTTTCTCCGCGAGAAATTTCAGGTTCTGCCAAGTCATAATTTTCAATTACTCCTCGAAATGGTTTATTCGAAAAAGATTCTCCAATCTTGTAAATTTTATCGTAGTTCAGCATTTTTTTAGCTTGCAGGTAACGTTTTGCGTATATAACTTGTGGCGGATTTCGAAGCTCTTTCTTGTCAGCTTGCACCAAACTTTCTTAAAAGCACAGAACTCGAATTAACCACTTGCCCCGCCATAAGTTATATACGCTGTTACCTGCTGGCATTCTTTTCATCTATTAATGTAAATTTCGTTTTCTTATTTGCAGTCATTACACCTGTCGCTTCTAAACTCATTATTCCGTCATAATTCACCCAACGTCCTTTGTCAACTGAAAACTCTGCGATTCCTTGATGAGTAAATTTCATCATTGTTTCTTTTTGTCCACCGTCACTACCAAAAAAAGCGGGAGTGTTGAAATTACCCTTTACATATTCGACTATGTTGTATTTAAGGACGGCTATTTTTTCTCCGTCTATTGTTTTGATGTCAATAAGCATCACTTCATTGATTTTGTATGATGAGTCACAGTCAAAGTTTTGGTCATTTGTTATAAGATTAATATCAAGTGACCATTTGTCTCCAACTTTTACTGGTTTCGTTGGCAATTCAAAAAATAGTGCAATCAAGTTTTTCTGGGCACTTTTAACCCAAAAACTATGAATTCCACCTGTCTCGTAAACAGAACCACGAAGCATAACTCCTTGTGTCATTGACTGCATCATTTTTAGTACTTCTTTTTCTTTACTGTCAGTCGTGTCAATGTCTGTTTCTTTAATTGGTTCTTTTGGTCTTGTCGTCATTACTATGTCAATTACACCGTTATCTTTATTGCTAAGTGTCGTAACATAGTCCTGATTTTTAAAGGCGTCATTAAATTTCTTAAAAAAGCTTTTACTTTCTTTCAATCCATTGTCTGTGCTGTCCGAAAGAGCCTTGAACAGTCCACCAAAATCCATTTCAATAGAAGAAGTGTCAATGTCACTCATTGCAGTCAAGTAGTTGAGTTTTTCATTTGACCCAATTTTCCATTTTAGGTCAACCGTTTGGTTTTTCTGTCCGAATGCTGTCAAAGTAATGACTGCAAATAGTATCGTTAATTTTTGTTTCATATTGTCGTGTCGTTCTTTATGCTTGCAGGTAACGTTGAGTATAACCGTCAGGTGGGGATTAAATACTCTGACCTTTCTACCTGACGTAAAGCAACTAAAAGAGCAATGACTTTCAAGCTGGAACGCTGCCCCACTTGCGGTTATACATCTTAAGTTTGATTTTTACTAAATCAGTTAACTTTAAGTACTAATCAGAAAGAACAAAAGAGCGGAGTAAGGTTATGTTATACGGTGAAGCTTTTAGACTTCGGCAACATTGAT
>NZ_JAHCTB010000015.1 GCF_018476645.1 Aequorivita echinoideorum
AGAATTTCAGTTAATCTTTCTCGATCTGTTGCATAAAAAAAGTCCCCTCCGTTTCTTGGAGGGGACTCTAAAGGAAGGCGGCGACCTACTCTCCCACGGGATGCAGTACCATCGGCGCAAACGGGCTTAACTTCTCTGTTCGGAAAGGTAAGAGGTGAGCCCCGTCGCTATAACCACCTTAGTTTTAAGTTTAAAAGTTTGGATCTTACAGGTTTAAGAGCTATTCTCATAAACACAGACCACTGAACTTATAAACTGTCCGCCATCGGCGGACAAATATCTTGACATAGGGGAAACGAACAATAGGGGAAAAGCCGGACTTGCCAAAAAAAAGAGTTGCTCCCCCGCCCCTGCGGGCGGGGTGCGGCGTACATAAGCTTACGGGCTATTAGTACCGCTCGGCTGGGACATTGCTGCCCTTGCACCTGCGGCCTATCGACGTGGTGGTCTCCCACGGCCCTTTAAAGAAATCTCATCTTGCGGTGGGTTTCGCGCTTATATGCTTTCAGCGCTTATCCCTTCCCGACGTAGCTACCCAGCGGTGCCCCTGGCGGGACAACTGGTGCACCAGCGGTCGGTCCAATCCGGTCCTCTCGTACTAGGATCAGATCCGCTCAAATTTCTTGCGCCCACTGTAGATAGAGACCGAACTGTCTCACGACGTTCTGAACCCAGCTCGCGTGCCACTTTAATGGGCGAACAGCCCAACCCTTGGGACCTTCTCCAGCCCCAGGATGTGACGAGCCGACATCGAGGTGCCAAACCCCCCCGTCGATGTGAGCTCTTGGGGGAGATCAGCCTGTTATCCCCGGCGTACCTTTTATCCTTTGAGCGATGGCCCTTCCATGCGGAACCACCGGATCACTATGCTCTACTTTCGTACCTGATCGACTTGTGGGTCTCTCAGTCAAGCTCCCTTATGCCATTGCACTCTCCACACGATTGCCAACCGTATTGAGGGAACCTTTAGAAGCCTCCGTTACTCTTTTGGAGGCGACCACCCCAGTCAAACTACCCACCAAGCACTGTCCCCTTTTGTGAAGGGTTAGACTTCAGACAAGCAAAGGGTGGTATTTCAACAATGGCTCCACGACGCCTGGCGACGCCGCTTCAAGGCCTCCCACCTATCCTACACATTACTTGTCCAAAACCAATACTAAGCTATAGTAAAGGTGCACGGGGTCTTTTCGTCCCACAGCGGGTAATCGGCATCTTCACCGATACTACAATTTCACCGAGCTCATGGCTGAGACAGTGTCCAGATCGTTACACCATTCGTGCAGGTCGGAACTTACCCGACAAGGAATTTCGCTACCTTAGGACCGTTATAGTTACGGCCGCCGTTTACCGGGGCTTCAATTCAATGCTTCTCCGAAGATGACATCTCCTCTTAACCTTCCGGCACCGGGCAGGTGTCAGGCCCTATACTTCATCTTTCGATTTTGCAGAGCCCTGTGTTTTTGATAAACAGTCGCCTGGACCTCTTCACTGCGGCCCCCATCGCTGGGGGCGACCCTTCTCCCGAAGTTACGGGTCGATTTTGCCTAGTTCCTTAGCCATGAATCTCTCGAGCTCCTTAGAATTCTCATCCCAACCACCTGTGTCGGTTTAGGGTACGGGCTGCCTCGCTCGCTTTTCTTGGAAGTCGATACAATGGATTATCACCTTGGCCGGAGCCTCGGTGTACTATCGCCGTGTTGCCACTGGCTTCAACGCACTATTCCGTCAGTGCGCACCATCTTTTCGCCTCCGTCGCTTCTGGCGCGGGCAGGTACGGGAATATTAACCCGTTGTCCATCCACTACCCCTTTCGGGTTCGCGTTAGGCCCCGACTAACCCCCAGCTGATTAGCATAGCTGGGGAAACCTTGGTCTTTCGGAGTGCGGGTTTCTCGCCCGCATTATCGTTACTTATGCCTACATTTTCTTTTCCGTACGCTCCAGCATGCCTCGCGGCACACCTTCGGCGCGTACGGAATGCTCCCCTACCACTAATTATAAATTAGTCCATAGCTTCGGTAGATAGTTTATGCCCGATTATTATCCATGCCGGACCGCTCGACTAGTGAGCTGTTACGCACTCTTTAAATGAATGGCTGCTTCCAAGCCAACATCCTAGCTGTCTGTGCAGTCCAACCTCGTTTTTTCAACTTAACTATCATTTGGGGACCTTAGCTGATGGTCTGGGTTCTTTCCCTCTCGGACATGGACCTTAGCACCCATGCCCTCACTGCTGACCAACATTTCATAGCATTCGGAGTTTGTCAGGAATTGGTAGGCGGTGAAGCCCCCGCATCCAATCAGTAGCTCTACCTCTATAAAACTATATGTCAACGCTGCACCTAAATGCATTTCGGGGAGTACGAGCTATTTCCGAGTTTGATTGGCCTTTCACCCCTACCCTCAGGTCATCCCAAGACTTTTCAACGTCAACGGGTTCGGTCCTCCACTGTGTGTTACCACAGCTTCAACCTGCCCAAGGGTAGATCACACGGTTTCGCGTCTACCACTGCCAACTAACGCGCCCTGTTCAGACTCGCTTTCGCTGCGGCTCCGGCACTCAATGCCTTAACCTCGCTGGCAACGGTAACTCGTAGGCTCATTATGCAAAAGGCACGCCGTCACCACAATGTGGCTCCGACCGCTTGTAGGCGCATGGTTTCAGGTTCTGTTTCACTCCGTTGTTCACGGTTCTTTTCACCTTTCCCTCACGGTACTGGTTCACTATCGGTCTCTCAGGAGTATTTAGCCTTGGCGGATGGTCCCGCCGGATTCATACAGGGTTTCACGTGCCCCGCACTACTCAGGGTACCGCTATCGATAACGCTCCTTGCCTATACCGGGCTGTCACCGTCTATGGCCACGCTTTCCAACGTGTTCTAGTTCATCGCGCATCGAATGTCGCGGCCCTACAACCCCGGACGGTCCGTAAACCGCCCGGTTTGGGCTAGTCCGAGTTCGCTCGCCGCTACTATCGGAATCACTGTTGTTTTCTCTTCCTCCGGGTACTTAGATGTTTCAGTTCCCCGGGTTCGCCCCCTTTCGGGTACCGTATCTTCAATACGGTGGGTTGCCCCATTCGGATACCTGCGGATCGACCTGTATGTGCCAGTCCCCGCAGCTTTTCGCAGCTTATCACGTCCTTC
>NZ_JAHCTB010000016.1 GCF_018476645.1 Aequorivita echinoideorum
TTGCGGTTATACATCTTAAGTTTGATTTTTACTAAATCAGTTAACTTTAAGTACTAATCAGAAAGAACAAAAGAGCGGAGTAAGGTTATGTTATACGGTGAAGCTTTTAGACTTCGGCAACATTGATAATCCCCGCTCTTTTACTACTTAAACCACGTTCAGTTCTGTGAGGCCTGGACCTCGTTTTCAAGTTGTTGTGGACCAAGTAGCTGGTTCTTTCATAAATTCAGTTCCTATGGATAAATATAAGGAAACTTTTGGAGTCGACATCAGCAAGGATGTCTTTGACGTGCACGGCAGTAACAGTGGCCACAACCAGTTCAGTAACGATGAAAAGGGGTTCCGTTCTTTTTTAAGGATACTTCCCCAGGGTTCCCTCGTGACAATGGAGGCTACGGGCTACTACCATTACAGGCTCGCACAGTTTCTTTACAAGAACAATGTGGCGGTATCGGTGGTAAACCCGCTGTCGGTAAAGCGCTTCATCCAGATGAAGCTCGCCAAGGTAAAGACCGACAAGAGCGATGCAAGGGCTATTTGCGATTATGCCCTGGCCAACGGGGTTCCGCTCTACAATGCGCTTACAGACGTACAGGCAGAGTGCCTCCAACTGTTCCGTTTGATGGACAGTTATCTTAAAAAACGTACTGCCGCAAAGAACAAAATGCATGGCGAGGAAACCTTGGGGATCCCCTCAAAGTTTGTGTACCGTTCATTAAAGAGGGATAAAAAGCACTTAGATAAAGAGCTTGCCGGAATAGAAGAACGCCTGCTGGAATTGGTGAAGCAAGAGCAGCAGCAAAAGCTGACGCTTTTGCAGACCGTTCCGGGCATAGGCGCCAAGACAGCCCTGTTTTTGATTGTGGTGACCGATGGTTTTGAAAAGTTCGAGACCGGGGCACAGCTTTGCAGCTATGTGGGCATCACCCCGACCATCCGTGAGTCTGGCAGCAGCGTGCGTGGCCGTAGCAGGATCAGCAAGGTTGGCAATAAGAAACTTCGCAACCTATTGTTCCTTTGCGCCTTCAATGCCTGTAAGCACAACAAGGCCTGCCGTGAACTGTATGGGCGTATCGTAAACAAGGGAAAGAGCAAGAAACTGGCGCTTATTGCAGTGGCAAATAAGTTGCTGAAACAGTGTTTTGCCGTCGCAAAATCGGGGTTGCCCTATGATGCCGGATTCGTTTCGGTGCTTGCGGTAAAATAAGTGGGCCCCAAACAAAAAAAAAATAGCTTACAGATCCATTCTTTCAATCTGTTAGCCTAGAATAATAATGTCGAAAATTAATGAAGAAATTAGTTGTTTTTTACCTCAGTTCTTTGTTGGCAGTAGTGCTTTTTGTAAAACGAAACAAAGTTTAAAAATGAAGTCAAAATTAGAAAATAGAAACGGTGTTGATTATTTGTCATTTACGCCACAAGGAATGAGATTTCCAACAACGATACCTGTAATAACAAAAGGTAGTAGAGATGATACAAATGCTTGGACTTGGAACGGTAGTCTTGAAAAACCAACGGTTCGCCCAAGTGTAAGAACTCAATACGCTAATGAAAAAGGTGAAAGTGTGATTATTCACTATTGGTTGAATGATGGTATTTGTCAATGCTTGTTAGATTGTACGGATGGTAACGCAAACACTAATCTTCCATTGATAGATGTCGGTTAGCATTACTGCCAACGGTCTTGTATATGAAAAGTAGCGGATTTTTTATGCACTAACTTTTCGGGTTATAACAGACCTTTAATTTATTCATTTAGTTTCGTTTAAGCGATTAAACCGCTATTTTTTATATACGTCTTAAGTTTGATTTTTACTAAATCAGTTAACTTTAAGTACTAATCAGAAAGAACAAAAGAGCGGAGTAAGGTTATGTTATACGGTGAAGCTTTTAGACTTCGGCAACATTGATAATCCCCGCTCTTTTACTACTTAAACCACGTTCAGTTCTGTGAGGCCTGGACCTCGTTTTCAAGTTGTTGTGGACCAAGTAGCTGGTTCTTTCATAAATTCAGTTCCTATGGATAAATATAAGGAAACTTTTGGAGTCGACATCAGCAAGGATGTCTTTGACGTGCACGGCAGTAACAGTGGCCACAACCAGTTCAGTAACGATGAAAAGGGGTTCCGTTCTTTTTTAAGGATACTTCCCCAGGGTTCCCTCGTGACAATGGAGGCTACGGGCTACTACCATTACAGGCTCGCACAGTTTCTTTACAAGAACAATGTGGCGGTATCGGTGGTAAACCCGCTGTCGGTAAAGCGCTTCATCCAGATGAAGCTCGCCAAGGTAAAGACCGACAAGAGCGATGCAAGGGCTATTTGCGATTATGCCCTGGCCAACGGGGTTCCGCTCTACAATGCGCTTACAGACGTACAGGCAGAGTGCCTCCAACTGTTCCGTTTGATGGACAGTTATCTTAAAAAACGTACTGCCGCAAAGAACAAAATGCATGGCGAGGAAACCTTGGGGATCCCCTCAAAGTTTGTGTACCGTTCATTAAAGAGGGATAAAAAGCACTTAGATAAAGAGCTTGCCGGAATAGAAGAACGCCTGCTGGAATTGGTGAAGCAAGAGCAGCAGCAAAAGCTGACGCTTTTGCAGACCGTTCCGGGCATAGGCGCCAAGACAGCCCTGTTTTTGATTGTGGTGACCGATGGTTTTGAAAAGTTCGAGACCGGGGCACAGCTTTGCAGCTATGTGGGCATCACCCCGACCATCCGTGAGTCTGGCAGCAGCGTGCGTGGCCGTAGCAGGATCAGCAAGGTTGGCAATAAGAAACTTCGCAACCTATTGTTCCTTTGCGCCTTCAATGCCTGTAAGCACAACAAGGCCTGCCGTGAACTGTATGGGCGTATCGTAAACAAGGGAAAGAGCAAGAAACTGGCGCTTATTGCAGTGGCAAATAAGTTGCTGAAACAGTGTTTTGCCGTCGCAAAATCGGGGTTGCCCTATGATGCCGGATTCGTTTCGGTGCTTGCGGTAAAATAAGTGGGCCCCAAACAAAAAAAAAATAGCTTACAGATCCATTCTTTCAATCTGTTAGCCTAGAATAATAATGTCGAAAATTAATGAAGAAATTAGTTGTTTTTTACCTCAGTTCTTTGTTGT
>NZ_JAHCTB010000017.1 GCF_018476645.1 Aequorivita echinoideorum
AAAATAAGTGGGCCCCAAACAAAAAAAAAATAGCTTACAGATCCATTCTTTCAATCTGTTAGCCTAGAATAATAATGTCGAAAATTAATGAAGAAATTAGTTGTTTTTTACCTCAGTTCTTTGTTGTGGTGCGTTATTTATTAATAGCTCATTATTTCCTTTTTTTGATTGTTTGTTAGAAATGTAATTTTTGATTCATCAATTTCTTTATATACTCCTTCCATAATAACTCCACAAGACATTACACCTCCCCATCTATAAATTTCTACTACTATAATTGAGTCTTCAGTTGCCGTAGGACAATATCCAGAAGTAAAATGGTATCGATTTTTAGATTTATAAATATTCTTCCATTTCATAAAACATTCATCTCTTAAATATTGAGTTTTTTCTATATCAAGATTCATTCTTAAAGTATTATGATAAAACAATAGAATCACTAATAAAATTGGTGTTCCAAGAAGAATACTATAAGTTGTCAGGATTTTATTCCTTTTAATTGTCTCAAAATCTTTAGAGAATAAGATTATTAATGCAATTGAATTGATTATTAGTATAAGAAACGAAATAAATAAAAATGTCCAATTTTCAGGATACTCACCTTGATTTCCTGTTTGGTTCTTAAAAATGAAAAAGGCAATGAATACAAGTATTGGCGCAATTATTACAACCAGCCAAATTTTCCTATTTATGTTTGATTTTTGATTCATTTCTTTAATACCGCACAACGTCTCGGCTATGAGTAGTTGCGTGTGTTAGCAGTTAACTTTACAAGTATACACCAAACTGAAAATCCGCGAGGATGTTCAGAAGCAGACGAGAACAAGCAATTACTTATAGCCAATGTTGGCAATAGTTATTTTTTACCAAAATTTCCACCAAAGCTTTTTATTTTGGTTAGTTTGTTCATTTTCAATTTCTACCGATTGAGTATTTGTTTCTTCCGCTACTGTTTCTTGTTTAAACGAATATCTAAAACATTTGGCTTCCAAATCGATATTATGAAAAGATTCTCCTAATGTTTTTTCAATTAAATGGTAAATTAATTCCGATTTGTCATCTTCATTTTTTTCAAATTCAAATGGTTCGCCTTCATCTTCATTCATTTCTTCAGATTCCATTATGGAACGTATGAGTTCATCATTTTTCGTGTAATTAATAGTGAACATCATTGTCATTTCCGACAGAACGAATGAAAAAGCGGTTTGATTATTTGCATAAAAATCAAATCCTCCAACTTCCATAGATAGAAGAACTAATGTTCCGTTTTTTGAAAAATATACATCACAATATGTGTCTTCTTTCCAACTCTCAAGAGTTTCGTCAAAGGTTACTTCTTTTTCAAAAACTAATTTTTGTCCGATAACAGACTCAAGTTCTGTTATTTTGTTTTCGTAATTTTTATCAATTACAAGCCCTGAAATGTTTAGTCCCATTGTTTCTTTTTAATTATTGCTAACATAAATAAATACAACATAAAAGTGACGCAAATATCACACCTGCACACCGCGTTGTTTTAAGTGATTCCCAAATATAATCAAACCCATCATTTGCCCGCAATTTTCAAAAGTGTTTCTACTTGGGTTTTAAGCAATAGGTTTTCGTGTTCCAGTTGGGCAATTTTTTCCCGCAGGGGCGCGGTGGGGTCTGGAGCATAGGTGGTAAATGTAGGGGGCAGTTGCGCGGCGAGGTCCATAAAAAAGTTGTGCTTCATCACTTGGCACAATTCCCAGAGAATGGAAGTCTGTAGGGATGCGCGCTTGCGGTAAGCTCTTACCGTAACATTGCTTCGGTCTAGAATGCGAGCCACCCCGTTAACGGATATCCGGCGCTCGATGATGCGCTTTTCCAGCATATTGCCAATGTGTGGGGCTTCGGTTCCTGTGTATTTGCGTGTTGCCATATGTTCTTAGCTATATTTTCAGGGGTTACGGGTATTTAATGTTCAGCTTTTAAGATTAACTTAGTTGAATGTTAGTCTAAAATAACTTTTTATTAGTCTAAAAGTATGTTTTATTAGTCTAAACATATATTCTATTAGTCTAAAATAACTATTTATAAGTCTAAAATAATTATTTATAAGTCTAAAATAATATTTACTTAGTCTAAACGTATGTTTTGTTAGTCTAAATATATTTTTTATTAGTCTCAATGTATATAATTTTAGTCTAAATGTATGCTATGTGATATTTTAGACTAATAGTTACGTTTAAATTATACACTAAAAAACGGCTTTAAGCCGTTTTCTGTTTTTCTAACTTACGTTTTGATCCATTGGCCTACCGCCCGGCTGCCTTTGGTATCTTGCAGAGAGCCTGTCATAACTCTGCTGGGCACCGGGAATACCGCTCTTGGCCATTACACCTAGCATTCCATACACCGTGGTTCCAGAGCCATAACATTCGTGACCCGCCACGCGCTTTATATCTCGCACCTTGTTGAGCAGGGATTCCAAACGGCTCTCCAGGGTCTCCATTTGCTCAAAAAGTTGCAAATCTGCACGCACCGCTTCGTTATCTACCAAAGCGTCCAGGGGCGGAAAGTTACCGTTGGTAAGCTCATCCAGCACTTCTTCCACAAAAACCTTGTTTGCCACACTTATGGCGCCCAAGCTCGCGCGTTCCGCATCGGTAAGGGTGATGGGCGGAAGGTTTCCGTCAATTGAGGTTACATGCCCAAGTACCTCGGTCATAACTGCTGGGTCCAAAACTTCGTTGATTCGATTTAAATTTACATTAGCCATAACGTTAAGAATTAATTGTTTATGGGCGAAATTTTCAAAAGTTTTTTCTATAAAATTGGGGGAGGGTATAAATTTTATTTATGGAAGTGGGGCAGTTTAATTTTTTGTTTATGATAATAATGGTTTGGTTATGGTTTCGTTTCGTGGGTTAGCACCTAACTTTGCAAGTACAAACCACACTGAAAATCCGAGAGGATTTTCAGATATAGGCGAGAACAAGCAATTACTTATAACCATCTTAAGTTTGATTTTTCTTAAATCAGTTAACTTTAGTAATTAATCAGAAAGAACAAAAGAGCGGAGTAAGGTTACTATAGCCAGTGGAAGTTTTCATTCCGTCAACATTGATAATCCCCGCTCTTTT
>NZ_JAHCTB010000018.1 GCF_018476645.1 Aequorivita echinoideorum
AAAATAAGTGGGCCCCAAACAAAAAAAAAATAGCTTACAGATCCATTCTTTCAATCTGTTAGCCTAGAATAATAATGTCGAAAATTAATGAAGAAATTAGTTGTTTTTTACCTCAGTTCTTTGTTGTATGCTGGCTTTAATTTCTTCTTAATGGTTCTGAACAATACAGAGTTGGTGTTTTAAGTTCTTTCTTTGGATAAGCACTTGTTTTTTCTTCTTTAGTAGCATATTCGTATATAGGATTTCTTAATTTTCTATAGTCTATAATATTCAAAATCAAGTCTCTTAATATGTGGTCGAGCTTTTGTAGATTTATATACATATCTCTAGGGTTATCTCCAATGATTCCATTATGAACAGCATTGTGTCTTTCTTGATTTACTAAATTTTCAACATTTTCATTTCTTGGGATACACCCAAATTCGAGCAAATCAAACATTTTTTCAACGGTACTGTTCTTTCTGCGATTAATATCTCCAATCTTAGATTTGAATATGCTATAAGCATTTTTGTTTGTACTATTAATTTTCGCCTTATTGCTGTCCAATATTTCTATTAAGGATGGTTTTATTTCCTCATTCCAAATATGATTCTCAATTAAGTTTTCGCTAATTTCTTCAATTGAATTTTGATAGTTAGAGCACAATTTTTCTAAAGCGTTGATTAGAATTGAGTAAGCTTGTTGTATACCCGAAGTCGTAAAAGCTTGATTTAATGAAGTAACAGTTGATGTTAATTCTAAACTTTTATCATATTGACAGTAAAGGTTGAAACATTTGAAAAATGCTTCTTGAAAAATTTGTGAGCTATAGGAATGATGTTCATTTATTGGTAAGTATCTACTTAAATTCGAATTTTCAATTTTGCTGTAAGAATATAGATAAACTATATGAGCATCTGAACCATCAGTCCGATAGAAGTCTCCAGTCAATTCTTTTCTTATGTGTACTTGCCCACCGTTTATAAATGACAGAAATCCAACAAGTTGATTTCTAAAATCTAAATAGTGGCTGTAAGTCAATCTACCATATCCACCATTCTCTGTAAAGTTAATTTGGATATTTTCGCTATTGATAGATTTTGAGAAAATAAGGTGAAAATAGTTTTGCTCGTAACCATCCATTTCTAAGCACATTGAACAGCTAGTATGGTCAAAATTTGGTCCATTAAACTTATCTACTTCTCCATATCTCCTGTGTTTTTTTATATCTGTATAATCAGAAAAAGCAGTTTTAAAGCCTTCTAATTCTAGAAAAAAAATGGACTGTTCTTTATCCTGTCCATTTTCAGGTAATTCTTTTTCTTGTTCTGTTAGTTTGATAAAGTTCCTACAAACAAACCTTGCTTTCTTATTCTTATGCTTAAATAGTGTGAATGTTAAGTCTTTAATCTCAATCAGGTAATTTTTTTCGGTTACACCTTCAAGATTAAACCATTTAGAAAAGTCTCCATCTTCATAAAAATCATTTTCCAAGAAAGTTTCTAAAAAATAAACTCCGTTTTCTTCAAATACAAGTGCGAAAGAGAAATTACATTCTTTCTCTTTTTCAATTAATCTACCTTTTGTAATTGTATATACGTGATTCAATTTTAGGTTCTTTTTTTAGCTTGCATACAACGGTTTGGGCTATGGTTTCGTTGCGTGAAAATCCGCGAGGATTTTCCGCCGTGCATCGAAAATAGCAAATTTGCGAGGACTTTCCGCGAGGAAAGTCAGAAGCAATGAACTATAGCCGGTGTTAGCAAACGTATTTTATATTAAAAGCTAAATTCGGCAACGACAATTCGTTTGTGAAAATAGTTATTAAAATCAGGTTTTAAGCTTAAAAGTCCGTCGACAATAATTTTGTTTTGCATTATTCCAGCAGCTTCTCTTTTGCTCCAGTATTTTTTAATTAGAGAATCCGAATCTTTTATTTTATAAAGTGCTGTCATATATTTTCCTAAATTATTTTCTTTTAGCGAAGTTGTGTCTTTGTCATAGATTTCATTTCGCAGTCCGCTTTTATAATATTCCTGGTGCGTTTTTTTAGATTGAAATTCAAATTTTTTCCAGTCAGTTATTGTGTCCGATTTAATATCGATGAGATATTGACGATAACCTTTTTCGATTGTCAAATTCGGATATATTTTGGTTAAGTTTTTTTCAAAGTCAGATACAAGTGAGTCAAAAGCGTTTGTTTGTCTTTCTCCAAATATTTTTTCAAATTCCGCAATTCGGCTGTCAGTTTGTTTTTGAGAACAACTAAATATCAAAATCAGAACTAGAACTAAATGGAATCTCTGCATTTCGTTTATATGTTTGCTAACGGTCTCGTATAACCGTCAGTTACGGGCAAGTTAGCGAATTTTTTCGGTTGAGCACAAACGTTAGCAATTCCGAGTGGATTCGGACGTAGTTGAATCCGCCGTAATTGCGGTTATACATTGTTGG
>NZ_JAHCTB010000019.1 GCF_018476645.1 Aequorivita echinoideorum
CGGTTGTTGTCCCTGGTGGAGAATATCGGAGTCGAACCGATGACCTCCTGCGTGCAAGGCAGGCGCTCTAGCCAGCTGAGCTAATCCCCCGTCTTTCAGTGATCAGTTAACAGTTATCAGTTAACAGTACTTATAACGGCCTACCCAACCTCTAAAATTTCCTTTCAATATGTGTTTATGAACTTATATTCCCGAAGAAATATTTTTTCAAGCTCCGATCTCGACCTCTGCCTCGATTTCGGCTGTAGTCCCAGGCAGACTCGAACTGCCGACCTCTACATTATCAGTGTAGCGCTCTAACCAGCTGAGCTATGGGACTCTAAAAAAGCCTCCAATGTTCAGTATTCAGTTATCAGTTTTGATATGCTGACACCGTACCTGTTGACTATAATATTACAAAATTGACAGCTAAACCAAGCAAGACCCCTCTTCTTTCATATAAGAGCCTTCTCTTGTTGAATTTTCGGTCGTCTTTCTCTAGAAAGGAGGTGTTCCAGCCGCACCTTCCGGTACGGCTACCTTGTTACGACTTAGCCCCAGTTACCAGCTTCACCCTAGGCCGCTCCTCGCGGTGACGGACTTCAGGTGCTTCCGGCTTCCATGGCTTGACGGGCGGTGTGTACAAGGCCCGGGAACGTATTCACCGGATCATGGCTGATATCCGATTACTAGCGATTCCAGCTTCACGGGGTCGAGTTGCAGACCCCGATCCGAACTGAGACAGGTTTTGTGGATTCGCTCCGCCTTGCGGCGTGGCTGCCCATTGTACCTGCCATTGTAGCACGTGTGTGGCCCAGGACGTAAGGGCCGTGATGATTTGACGTCATCCCCACCTTCCTCGCGGTTTGCACCGGCAGTCTCGCTAGAGTTCCCATCTTTACATGCTGGCAACTAGCGACAGGGGTTGCGCTCGTTATAGGACTTAACCTGACACCTCACGGCACGAGCTGACGACAACCATGCAGCACCTTGCAGTCTGTCCGAAGAAGGATCTGTTTCCAGACCTGTCAGACTACATTTAAGCCCTGGTAAGGTTCCTCGCGTATCATCGAATTAAACCACATGCTCCACCGCTTGTGCGGGCCCCCGTCAATTCCTTTGAGTTTCATTCTTGCGAACGTACTCCCCAGGTGGGATACTTATCACTTTCGCTTGGCCACCCAGTGTTGCCACCGGACAGCTAGTATCCATCGTTTACGGCGTGGACTACCAGGGTATCTAATCCTGTTCGCTCCCCACGCTTTCGTCCATCAGCGTCAATGCAATGTTAGTGACCTGCCTTCGCAATCGGTATTCTATGTAATATCTAAGCATTTCACCGCTACACTACATATTCTAGCCACTTCACATTGATTCAAGGCGACCAGTATCAATGGCAATTCCACGGTTGAGCCGCGGGATTTCACCACTGACTTAGACGCCCGCCTACGGACCCTTTAAACCCAATGATTCCGGATAACGCTCGGATCCTCCGTATTACCGCGGCTGCTGGCACGGAGTTAGCCGATCCTTATTCGTACGGTACCGTCAAGCCCCCTCACGAGGGGGTGTTTCTTCCCGTAAAAAAGCAGTTTACAACCCATAGGGCAGTCTTCCTGCACGCGGCATGGCTGGATCAGGCTCCCGCCCATTGTCCAATATTCCTCACTGCTGCCTCCCGTAGGAGTCTGGTCCGTGTCTCAGTACCAGTGTGGGGGATCCCCCTCTCAGGGCCCCTACCCATCGCGGCCTTGGTGCGCCGTTACCGCACCAACTAGCTAATGGGACGCATGCTCATCTTGTACCGATAAATCTTTACCATACCTCAAATGCTCTCAATATGGGCTATGGGGCATTAATCCAAGTTTCCCTGGGCTATTCCCCTGTACAAGGCAGATTGCATACGCGTTACGCACCCGTGCGCCGGTCTCAAGGGTGCAAGCACCCTCTACCCCTCGACTTGCATGTGTTAGGCCTGCCGCTAGCGTTCATCCTGAGCCAGGATCAAACTCTTCATCGTATAATCTTCAATAATATTGCGACCATACACCAAAAGAGCCCGACTCTCAAAAAAAAATCCCGGGATTCTCACTTAGTTTAGTTTTCTAATGTCGGCCGATACCCATAAGGTGCCGGCCTACGCTGTCAATTCCAATATCTCAATGAACTTTTGTCTCTCTCGACCCGCCCGCGAACCCGTGTTCTGTAGTCACTCGTTCGCTAAGCGGGTGCAAATATAAAACTCTTTTTCTATCCCGCAATACCTTTTTAATAAAATATTCCAAAAAATTTCAAGAGCCTCCCGCGTCAAGCAAAAAACAGCTATCTGTTTTTCTAAGCGGTTGCAAATATAGAACGGATTTT
>NZ_JAHCTB010000001.1 GCF_018476645.1 Aequorivita echinoideorum
CTAACGGTCAAGTATAACCGCAGTTACGGGCAAGTTAGCGAAAATTTTCGGTATGGAACTGACGTTAGCAATTCCGAGTGGATTCGGACGTAGTCGAATCCGCCGTAATTGCGGTTATACATTGTTACCCAACGTTTTTTCTTTCCGTTCAATATGGTGAAATTCTTGAGTTTCTTCCTTTTCCGATTTATATTCTTTTTCGTCTGTTAAAATCCAAGAGTTTAAATTCAGATATAGTTCAGTAATTCCTTTCGTTCGAGACTTCTTTTTTCCAGCAGTAAATTCAACTTTAAATTCCGCCTTTACTTTTGCCTCTTTAATAAATTCCGTTTCGATATTGTGCTTTTTTAAATCGTCCGCAAACCATTCCGAAATTTCATAAAACATATTAAAGTCAGTTTTCGATTCCGCATTGTTGAGTTTTTGAGTTCTATTCAGGAAATCAAATTCAATAATTCCACTTTCCAATTCAACCAAAGATTTCATATCGTTCACTATTTTCCAACCAGCGAACATATCGCAAAAAATGTCAGCATTATGTTGTAGTCTTTTCCTTCTCATTATTGTTTGGTCAAATGTTGGGTAACATGCGTATATAAAACCTAAACGTGACGTATATATTGCACATGTACACCATGCTAGGTCGGTTTATCCGTTTCAAATGTAACCGTTTCATACAACGTATCCAAGGGACTTTTCAAAGTTTTGTTGCTTATCCCCAAAACACGCGTGTACACTTCCGTAGTCTTGGTACTGCTGTGGCCCAGTGCGCTCTGTATGTACCGTATATTCACCCCACGCTGCATTAGGTGGGTGGCAAAGCTATGGCGCAGGGTATGCGGCGTACTCCACGGGTTGCCTTGGGTTGCCTTTACCGCTTTTCTATAAATGCGCTGTATGCTCTGGGCCGTATACTGCCCACCGTCCTGCCCCTCAAACAGCCAGTAGCTGGGTTTGTACGCCTTGTAGTACGCCCGAAGCAACTTTAATAGCATATCGCTAAGCACGGTGTGCCTATCCTTTTTTCCCTTACTGTCCTTTATAAATATGTACCCATCTGTACTGCGGATGTCCGTTACCCGAAGCCGCACCACTTCGCCCACCCGCAGCCCAGCCCCGTAAATAGCGTGCAGTATGGCCTTGTGCTTTAGGTTGGTGGGGTGGTTTATTATTTTTCGCACCTCATCCTCGCTCAGTACATTGGGCAGATCCTTACTTTTTGTGGGGCGCGTTATACTGTAATATTCCCGCGGGAGTTCCAGTGTATGCTCATAATAGCACTTTATGGCGTTAATAAGCTGGTTCTGTTTCTGTTCGCTTATTTTGTATTTGGTTATCAGGTAATATACAAAACCCTCTATCTGCTCCTTGGTCACCTTACGCAGGTCTGCCGTTTCAAAATACCTGAAAAACTGCTTCAGGTTGCTTTCGTAATTCTTTATGGTGGCAGCGCTGAAACCTTTGAGCATCATTTTCTGGTGGTTGCGGTCTAGCTCCGCCTGTATTTTTTCTGAAACTGTAAACTCCGGAACCGTTGTGGAGCCTTCGGTTTCTTCGATTATAAGCAGGTCCTTGAAAATTTTTTTTACTTCTGAAATGTTGCTGGGCACATTGGGAAGGCTCCATAGCTTTTGGTTATAATGGTAAAAGGATCCGGGCAGCTTCTTGAAAATCTCCCGCTCCCTTTTCATTGAGTAGGGTATATGGAATTTTACCCGCCCACTATTGTTAAGGGGTTTGTACATTATAATATGAGTATCTTTATTCATAGAGGGCTGAGGAATCTCGATTTTTATTCTTTTAAGTAAAAGAATAGTATCAAAACTAACCAACCAAAGCGCAAAAAGCCAAGTGCAAATGAGTATAAATGAATATAACCGTTAAGAACGGATATAGTATATTTATTGATTATACTATTGGAGTCATGGAAAAAACTTGCAAGATTTGCGCAAAACCCCTCAAGGGCAGAACAGATAAAATTTTCTGCTCGGCACACTGCAAAAATCAATACCATAAGTACGTGCGCTATGCCTCAAAAACCGCCGCAATTGAAATAAATGGCTACCTAAAGCGCAATTACGCCATTTTATGGGAGCTTCTGGGGACTAACAAAACCCAGGTTAAAGTGTACCGAAACATATTGGAAAAGAAAAAGTTCCGTTTTAAATACCACACCCATTTCCACATCAACTCCAGCAACAAAACCTTTTTCTATGTGTACGACCTTGCCTGGATGGAATTTTCTGATGATGAAATCTTGATTGTGCGGAAGCGGTAATACACAATGCCTTCAAACTTATAAAATACAATCATCTCAAACAACCAGGATCCCAGCCCCACCCCTAGCTTGCGATTTATATAATCGATCGGGCAACTTTTGGTAATATTGAATTTTTACCGCCCCAAACACTTCACATCCTTGCTCCGGCTTCCCAGCAGGTTCAAACACCAACTCACGCGCTTCTTCCCCGGCTTCAAACATCACATTTTCTGTACTGGGCGTAAAATGAAAAATATTATCCTTTAAATTATAGGCCAAAACCGCATATTCAAAGCCTACATGCGTTGTGCCTTTCGGAAATTTAAGTCGTTTCAGGTCAAAGGCAATGGCATAAAGCGTTCCGGTCTCCTTGTCCAAGTTCAGTACCGGCCCCAGTACATCCCTACTCTTCATACCAAGTGTAAATTCAAATTCCCTTAAAATTTTTCGGCCCATATCGCAACATAGTCCTGCGCCAACCGTGCGTTCGCCCACGGGTGCCTCATCAAGCGTTTTTAGCTGCATAAAGAGTTTCATCAACCTGCGGTGCCGCGTGCCGTCCTTCAAATCATGGAGCATAGGGGCCAAGGCTTCCTTAAAACTCCTATTAAAACTGCTACAGAGCGCCAGCTCCTTATTACTGTTTCGCACCCCTTGCATATTCGGATTATTTTTAATACTTTCGGAGGTAAATCCACCGCCAGCCTTGCGTTGGCGCTGTTCGCCATCCTGTATATAGTAGTTGATGCCGTTGTATGTTCCCTTAATGGGCAGTAAACTATGTTTTGAAGCCATAACCAGTTGGTTTTAAGTGGATAGAAGGCCGAAAAGTAAAACAATCCTCCCAATTTTCCAAATCCGTATGCCGACTGTATGCCGATGGTATGTCGACGCTATGCCGTTGGTATGCCGTAGATACTTATAGGATACTCCCACTATCCTCCCAGTTTCCCTCTACCTAGCTCCCAACTAGGTACCAGATAACCACCACATTGTTTTCCGAAAATGATATAAATCCCTAACAAATCCCCAAGATAATTGGGGTCCATCTGCAACAAGTGGTTTTGTTAACCCGAATATTATCAATAGCTTTATAAGCATAACCTCAAAATAAAAAACGATGAAAAAAAGATTGTTACTTCTTTCCACAGTAATTCTTGGCTTCTTGCCGGCTGTAGAAGCCCAACAAATGGGTAAAAAGGCATCCCTGAATGAAGATGGCACCATCTCGGTAGAGACAGCATTATTGCCTGCAAGCGAAACAAACCCCGGCAGGACCCAAGTTGCGGATTTAATTTTTAAATATGGTCAACCGGCACATCCCAACTTCAAGAATACAAGAGGAACAACCCTTGCAGATCTTGATGGAGATGGCGTGGATGAAATTCTTTATGGTATATGGAACACACTTTACGCCATTAAAGGGGATGGCACCCTCCTTTGGGAAAAGGATGTAAGCGGTACCATTACACTTCCACCCACGGCTATGGATATGGATGGGGACGGTATGGTAGAAATTGTACTCAACACGGGCGGAGTGCCCAATGCAGGCCGCGTCTATTTAATGGATAATAATGGCGATGACCTTCCCGGATGGCCCCTTAATTTTATGGAACACTGGATGATCAACGCGCCCGCCGTGGCAGATGTGGATGATGACGGAAATCTTGATATCGTAACGGGCGAAAGGGTCACTTCGACCCAAGGTTTTATACACGCCTTAAAAATGGACGGGACGCCCATCAACGCAAACTGGCCCGTAGAGATTGCCGCCACCCCGGCCTTTACGCCCTCCATTGCAGATGTGGATAACGATGGCAATACAGATGTGGTCATCGCGGCTTCCTCTGGAGGTATGTATATCTTCGATAATCAAGGCCAGGTTTTCCCCGGATTTCCCGTGGTAGATGCCAATGTAAAGTATTCGTACCAATCTCCTATTTTGGCTGATCTGGATGGCGATGAGGATTTAGAAATTATTGGGAGCAATCATGGCGACGCCCCCGGTTTTTACGTCATGGAACACGACGGTTCATATAAGGCAGGTTGGCCTATTGCCACCGCAGGATGGACGTACTCTCCTCCTACTGTGCTGGACGTGGATGAAGATGGAACGTTCGAGATTTATATGTCAGATAGAATTACGAGCAACGATGGCAGTCCACTGCCCACTGTTTATGGCCTAACGCCAGATGGCAACAATCTACCGGATTTCCCCATTGAAAAGTACGGCGGTACCGAAGGTGTTCTTTCCATCGCAGATGTTAATGATGATGGGGTGTTGGAAATTATCTTCCCAAGCATTATGACAGATGCTGATGGAGATGGCTACATACATGCGTACTCTTTGGACGGAAGCGGCGAGGTGGATGGCTTCCCCCTACGCCCCAGAGGGTTTACATTTTTGAACGGAGCCGTATTGGGAGATGTGGATAATGACGGTATGCTGGACCTTACCGCAAACAGTTACACGCAATTGTTTGGCGCTGGGGTAGATTCCACATTTGTGAATGTGTACAACCTCAACGTACCGTACAATCCCGCAACCATTAAAAGAAATGGCTACAAAGGGGACAACAGTCGCGATGGTTTTGTGGAGGTAGAGGATGTTCTGGGAATTGCCGATAACGCTTCAGGAATGAATATTATGGTGAGCCCAAATCCTTCAGAGGGAATATTGAACCTTTCGGTCTCTTCAAACCTTGAAAATGCTACCTTAAAAATGTACAGCACTGATGGGAAATTGGTTTTTTCTGAAGAAAGAAATTTCGCCGTAAATGCTTCCAGCACGTATGATTTCAAGAATCTAACGGCCGGACTATACTTCATTCAAATCTCAAATGGAAATAGCACCCTAACGGCCAAATGGCTGAAACAATAATGCAGAAAGTCCGGTGAAAAACAACTTCTTTCACCGGACTTTTTTTAATTTCAGACTCCCATTAAAAAATAGACCACTACCTTATGCAGTATATCTGAATAAACACGTTCTCCGGATAGCAACACTTCACATAAATGAAGAATTGAATTTCTGCAAGACCCATTATAAAACTACGGAAGAATTTCAACAATATTTACTATTGCAAAAGAAAGCGAAACCTAATGATTCAAAACCTAGATTCCTTCAAGAAGAGAACTAATTGCGCCCTTACTCCAAAACGTGCTGTGAATAATTTCTCCATTTTTCCAAACAAGCCTGGATATCTTCTGGTATTGGGCATTCAAAACGCATAAACTCACCTGAAGTGGGGTGTACAAATCCCAAGGTCCTTGCGTGCAACGCCTGTCTCGGCAAAACCTTAAAACAGTTTTCCACAAATTGCTTGTATTTTGAAAACGTGGTTCCCTTTAAAATCTTTTCGCCACCATACCGCTCATCGTTAAATAGGGTGTGGCCTATATATTTCATATGTACTCGTATTTGGTGGGTACGTCCGGTTTCCAATCGGCACGATACCAAGGTCACATAACTCAACCGTTCCAGTACTTTGTAGTGCGTAACGGCGGGCTTTCCTTTTTCGTCCTCATCATTTTCATATACAGTATTCTGCAAACGGTTTTTGGGATGGCGGCCTATATTGCCTTCAATGGTGCCCTCATCAGCCTCTACATTTCCCCATACCAGCGCAACATATTCGCGCTCCGTGGTCTTGTCAAAAAACTGCTTGGCAAGGTGCGTCATCGCCTCCTCGGTTTTGGCAATTACCAATAATCCGCTTGTATCCTTATCTATTCTGTGAACCAATCCCGGCCTGTTTGCTGGCGCTATCCCAAGCGGATTAGATGGATTGGGTAGGTTTTCAAAATGGTACGTAAGCGCGTTTATAAGCGTGCCGCTATAATTCCCATGACCGGGATGAACAACCATTCCTGCAGGCTTATTTACTACAATTACGGCATCATCCTCGTGTACTATATCCAGCGGTATATTCTCTGGAACCAATAAAAACTCATAGGGTGGGTGCTCAAACAGCACCGTTACCACATCATTTCCCTTTACTTTGTAATTGGATTTTACCGCAATGCCGTTAACGTGGATGTTGCCAGCCACCGCAGCCTTTTGAATTTTATTGCGTGTGGCCTTTTCAACAAGGTTCATTAAATATTTATCTACACGCAACGGCCGTTGCCCCTTGTCCGCCTTAAAACGGTGATGCTCATAAAGGTCATCGCTTCCCCCGTTTTCATCTATTTCTTCCCCGTCCTTAAAATTCGTCATTGCTTTCTTCGTCTAGAGTTGCTGGTTCTTGTTGAGGATTCTCGTCATAATTCTCTTCAGACTGGATTCGGTTCAGGGATTGGTCGCCCACTATCAAATCTATTACCGAAGTCTTCTGAAGCGGGGTGCCGGGCTCAAGCTTTTCACCCTTGTACCGAAGTTCAAGTACATTATCACTTATGTGTGGCCTATAGCTAATCTTGCCTATTTCAAAACCCATCGCCAGCAATGTGGGCTCAGCCTGCCTACGCGTGCGGCCCAGTACATCGGGCACTTCTATCTTTCTATAGCCGGAGGGGTTTAGGTTCAAGTAAATCTTCCTGTCTTCCTTCACAAATTTTCCTGCCTTTGGTATTTGTTCAATTACTGAAAACTTTGGGAAATCTGGATTGTAGTTGGCAGAATCCAAAATCTCATACCGCAAGTCCATATCCTCCAGTTTTTCGGCAACCTTATCCAGGGTCATCTTGGCGAGGTTAGGCACCTCTATCCGTTCGTTATGATTGGTACTTGCCCGTAGCCACCATAAGATCAGGAAAGCTATAACAATAATGGCCAAAAAGGCGATGATTACTTGTTTCAGAAATGTCTTGGTGAACAGAAATTGGAAAAAAGTCATATGTTCTGGATTAGGGCACAAAAATATAAAACCCAAAGGTAGTAATTTCTGTGAATGCAGTTATTATTAAGAATGCGCTCAGGGATTTTTAGAAACTAATCTTTGCGGGACGATAATCTTTCAATATTAAATTTTGAACATTCATCTTTACGCTTCTAATTTTAATATTTTTGTAAACGCAGATTTTAATTAATTGTTATGGCAAAAAAGCATGTAGCCGTTGTAATGGGCGGATATTCCAGCGAATTCCAGATATCGCTGAACAGCGGCGCGGTAGTCTGCGAAGCTTTGGATAAGGAAAAATATTTGGTGCATCCCATCCACATCACAAAAGACGGCTGGTTCTTCGTCTCAAACGATGGAACAAAACAGCCTGTGGACAAATCCTCTTTCAGTTTTGGCACCGGCACGGAAACCGTAAAGCCAGATGTAATATTCAATACCATCCATGGCACCCCAGGCGAGGATGGCTACCTACAGGCATATTGGGAACTTCTGGGGATTCCCCACACCAGTGCAGATTATTACCAGGCCGCCCTTAGCTTCAACAAGCGTGACTGCCTTTCCGTACTCAAAAATTTTGGGGTCCGGTGTGCAAATTCGTATTATATAAATCAAGGTTCAGAAATAAATGCTGATGAGATAATAAAGAAAACAGGATTGCCCTGTTTTGTGAAACCGAACCGTTCCGGATCCAGTTTTGGCGTGAGCAAAGTCCACGAAATGAAAGCGCTAATGCCCGCTATTGAAAAAGCTTTCGGGGAAGATTCTGAAATAATTATTGAAACCGCGCTCGTGGGCACTGAAGTTTCGGTGGGGGTTTATAAAAAGGGCGAAGAGATAATTGCACTGCCCGTAACCGAAATAGTATCTGAAAACGACTTCTTTGATTATGAGGCTAAATACGAAGGAAAATCTGAAGAAATAACCCCTGCAAGAATTTCAGAAAAAGAAACCGAAATGGTTCAAAAAGAAGCAATTCGCATTTACAAATTATTGAATATGAAAGGCATCACCCGCAGTGAGTTTATCATTGAAAAAGGAAAACCCTATTTCTTGGAAATCAATACCAACCCGGGACTTTCAAAAGAAAGCATCGTCCCCAAACAAACCAAGGAAGCAGGAATGACCCTCCCGGCCTTCTTCGATATTTTAATTCAAAACGTACTTTTGTAATAGTTGATGGTCGATAGTTGATAGTTGATAGTTGATAGTTGATAGTTGATAGTTGATAGTTGATAGTTGAATGTAGATTTTTAATAAATAAAGTCTTTTATTCTTTTAGTCTTTTAGTCTTTTAATCTTTTAATCTTTTAATCTTTTAATCTTTTAATCTTTTGACCTACAACCCATAAACTATAACTCCTAACTCATAACTCATAACTCATAAAGTGAAATACTACCTAATAGCCGGTGAGGCTTCTGGCGATTTGCACGGAAGCAATTTAATGAAGGCGCTGAAAAAGGAGGATCCGGATGCGGACTTCCGTTTTTGGGGTGGCGACCTCATGAAAGCTGTGGGCGGCACGGAGGTTAAGCACTACAGGGATCTTGCATTTATGGGATTTTTGGAAGTAGTGTTGAATTTGCGCACCATCCTGAAGAACATTTCCTTCTGCAAGAAAGATATTGAAGATTACAAACCAGACGTTCTCATTTTTATAGACTATCCCGGTTTCAACCTTCGCATCGCAAAATGGGCACGGGAAAAAGGCTACAGGACACATTTTTACATCTCCCCACAAATTTGGGCTTGGAAAGAAGGCAGAATAAAGGACATAAAAAGGGATATCGATGAAATGTACGTAATTCTTCCTTTTGAAAAGGAATTCTATGAGGAGAAACATCATTTTCCAGTGCATTTTGTGGGCCACCCGTTGATTGATGCAATCTATACCCGAAAACAGGTAACCCCAGAAGCATTCAAAAAGGAAAACGGACTTGACGAAAGACCTATCGTCGCATTGCTTCCAGGCAGCCGAAAACAGGAAATAAAGAAAATGCTGGAGATCATGATTTCGGCAGCAAAATATTTTACAGAGTATCAATTCGTGATTGCCGGTGCGCCAAGTCAAGAAGTTTCTTTTTATCAGCCGTACTTAACCAATCAGAACGTGCACTTCGTAGCAAACAAAACCTATGATCTTTTGAGCATTGCCAATGCCGCTTTGGTTACTTCCGGTACCGCAACGCTTGAAACCGCACTCTTCAAAGTGCCACAAGTAGTTTGTTATAAAGGCGGACGCATAAGCTATGAAATTGCAAAGCGAGTGATTAATCTGGAGTACATCTCATTGGTCAATTTAATCCTGAACAAGCCTGCGGTCAAGGAATTGATTCAAACAGATTTCACTGTAAAAAATGTGAAGGAGGAGCTTTCAAAAATTCTGGATCCATACACAAGAGCTACGTTGTTTTTGGATTATTATGATTTGGAAATAGCACTCGGAGGCCGTGGGGCAAGCAAAAAGACAGCCAAACTTATCTACGGCGCGCTTAAATAAATCAATAACAGAAATATTTTTTTATTTTTAGGGAATAATTCACATTGCCCTTATTTTTATGAAAAAAGTATTCGCCATTCTTTTCTTTTCCTTTTTATTGATTTCCTGCGGAAGCACCAAAAACACAGGGAAAATTCCTGAAGAAATAATTGGGAGCACCACCGCTACCAAAAAACCTGTCCGAAAAGTAAAACCGAATAAAAATACAAGGGTCACAAAAACCAATACCCGCAAGGTTGAGGAAACCGAAGATACTGTAAACGAAAGCCCCAAAGACACCCGCGAAAACATTATAGAGTTTTCAAAAACCTTTCTTGGCACCCGCTACAAATTTGGAGGTACCACAGAAGCTGGAATGGATTGTTCCGGCCTTGTTTATACAGCTTTCAAAAAAGAGGATATTGAGCTTCCCAGAATATCACGGGATATGGCCACTAAGGGAATTCTTATTTCATACAAGGACATTGAAGAAGGGGACCTCGTCTTTTTCCGAACCAGCCGTAAAAATACCATTACCCACGTGGGCTTAGTAGTTGAGGCCAAGCGCGGGGATGTGAAATTTATCCACTCCACCACCCGAGCCGGGGTTATTATATCGTCCATGGAGGAGAAATATTGGAAGGACGCTTTTGTTGAGGTGCGGCGTATTATTTAATTGTTTATTAATTTTTAATGTACTACATTTATGTAATTCTCCCCTATTAATTTTAAGTATTACTTAAAGTTACGGGTATGAAATTCATAAACTTTGCGGTTGTAAAATTTGTTCTTTTACTTATTTCTGGAATATTGACCGCCCACTTTTTCACGGCTTCCCTCCTTTTTCTTACTATTTTAATCCCACTATTTGTAATCCTTTTCGGAGTTTTTCTTTATGATAGAAAACAACTCTTCCAGACAAAATACTTCGCAATTATTACCTATCTATGTTTCTTTTCTTTGGGATATTTCAGTTATCAAATTCGTCTTCCCCAATTTCAGAAAAATCACTATTCAAAATGTATTTCTGAAAACAAATCTGAATTCATACAACTTAAAATTGAACAACAGCTAAAACCAGACAACTACAACCATAAATATATTGCAAAGGTTCTAAAAGTTGGCAAAACCCGCAGTCAAGGAAAAGTTCTATACATAGTTTTGAAAGATTCGCTAAAGGAAATATTTAAACCTGATGAACTCGTCATGGTTTATTCCAATATTTCTGAAATTCCAAAACCTTTAAATCCCTATCAATTTGACTATTCCAAATATATGGCGAGCCTCGGGGTTTATGGCCAAATAAAATCCTCACACAATCAGATACTTTCTCTCAAAAAAGGCAAACCAACAATAAAAGGTACCGCTGAAAATGTTCGGCAATTCGTCATCCACAAATTGGAAAAAACAGACCTCAAACGCCCCCAAAGAGGTATTCTGCAAGCATTGATTCTGGGAGATAAAAAGGACGTGGACAAACAACTTTATACTGAATATGCCTCTGCCGGCGCGGTTCACATCCTTGCGGTTTCAGGGCTGCACGTGGGAATCATTTATATGATTTTGGGCTTTCTCTTGAGGCCTCTACATTATTTCCGCTACGGAAATTCAATAAAATACGGATTAATCATTTTATTGCTTTGGGGATTTGCGATGCTTTCCGGCCTATCGCCATCGGTAACGCGCGCGGTGACAATGTTTAGCTTTTTTGCCTTAGCCCAAATAGTTGATAGACCAACAAACTCAATGAATACGCTTTTCCTTTCGTTATTGGCATTGTTGACTTTCAATCCGCTTTGGCTCTTTCAGGTGGGGTTTCAGCTTAGCTATCTGGCGGTATTTTTCATCATTTGGTTATACCCAAAATTATATCGATTGGGCTATTCAAATAAATGGTATTTAAGAAAAGGCTGGTCCATTATTTCGGTGACGCTTTGTGCCCAGTTGGGAGTCCTTCCGCTTACACTCTACTATTTCCATCAGTTTCCCGGTCTTTTTTTGGTGACCAACTTGGCGATACTTCCGTTTCTTATGGCATTGATGTGTTTTGGGATTATCGTCACGCTATTTGCTGTTGTTTGGACAGTCCCAAATTGGTTGGCATTCGCCTATAATAGTACCATTGAATATCTCAATAAATTAATTCATTGGGTTTCTGTGCAAGACGAATTTCTATTTCGGGACATCCATTTTTCCGAAGCAAAAGTTATTGGTAGTTATTTTGCTATTGCAGCGGCAGTCCTATTATGGAAACATTTTAGCTTCCGAAGACTAGCTGTTTCTTTGGCTTCTATTTCTCTATTAATAGGAATATTTGTTTGGGATGAATATCAAAATTCTTCGAATGAGTTTGTAGTTTTTCATAAAAATAGAAGTAGCATCATAGGGATAAAAACTGGAAATGAATTTATTTATTTCAAAAATGACACTTTCAATCAAAAAGAAAATTTCCCGCTCAAACCGTATATGGTTTCAAGGAATATTACCAAATATTCTGAAATGAAAATACCAAAAATATTTAGCTTCAACCACAGAAACATTTTAATTGTGGACAGTTTGGGTATATATCCTAAATCCGAAAACATACATACAGTTGTTCTCTCAAATAGCCCGAAAATAAATCTATCTAGACTAATTGATAGTTTAAAACCAAAACAAATTATTGCGGATGGTAATAATTATAGAAGTTATGTTGCCAGATGGGAAGCAAGTTGTTTAGCAAAAAAAATCCCGTTTGTGCATACAGCAAAAACGGGAGCTATAGTTGTAGAGTAAAAACTTTTTCTAGAATGTAGGCTTAAATTCCTTTTGGTATTTTTCCCAGGCTTCTGCGGTTGTTACGTTCAGATAGTCATCCGTAGCGATCATCTTTAGGAAAAGCTCCAATTGCGGTGGTGTTCGGTAACCCGGTACGGCCTGAATAAGATCACCATTTTCCTTGAAGAAAACGATACTGGGATAGGCATTTACCTTGAGCGCGTGTGCAAATAGATGTTGGGAATTTCTTCCCTTTCGCTCTGGGTTGTAATTGGGATTTGTGTAGGTAAAATCCTTGTAATCGATGGGATCATTTCCTTCCGCATTGAATTTTACCGCGTAGTAATTCTCATTCACATATTCAATTACTTCTTTATCGCTAAAGGTATTCTTATCAAGCATTTTGCACGGGCCGCACCAGGTTGTGTACACGTCCATAAAAATTTTTTTCGGCTTTACTTTTTGTGCGGCAAGCGCTTCTCCCATTGTCATCCATTTAATTTCCTGTGAATTAATGGTTGAAACAGATAAAAGCAAGGCTATAAGTATAAAGTACCTCATTAGTTCGGTTTTTAAATTTGTAAAATTTAGACAAAAAGCATTCCACAGTTAGTATTGCTTCCTGCCTAAAAAAGTTTAGTTATCGGATGCCGTGCATCAACTTTTTCAACATTGGGTTCAATAGCATAATTAAAACCCCAGCCACCACTGGCACTATGGTAAATATCAGGAAAAATGTTGAAAGATCATACTTGGCCGTAATATTTTCAATTTGTCCACCAAGTACTGCAGCCAACTTATTTCCAATAGCAATGGCAAGATACCACATACCGAACATAAACGCAATCATACGCGCCGGTACCAATTTTGAAACGTACGAGAGTCCCACCGGTGAGAGGCAAAGCTCCCCAAGGGTATGGAACATATAGGCCAAAATCAACCAAATCATGCTCACCTTCACGCCATCCTGAATTCCGTAGGAGCCCCACGCCAAAAGACCAAAACCAATTGCCATGATTATTAATCCAAGACCATATTTTACAGCGGCTGAAGGATTGTATTTACTTTCCCACCATTTTGAGAAGAAGGAAGCAAAGGCAATAATAAAGAAAGAGTTGAGGATACTGAACCACGAAACGGTGATCTCCACTTCATCGCTCTTTATTTCAGAAATTGTGGCGGGCACAACTCCATTATCCCTTTCTGATATTGCAGAATTATTTCTAGCCGTAGTCAAACGTTCCTCGTCCAAATAACCATAACTACTCCCTTCATTATCCTTGCTTATCATAAAAATCTCGTCTCCTACCTTTAAATCGTATGGCTCCGTTATTTTGGTAGTTCTTTCAACCACGACATCTGTATCGGTAACCAAATAATTTTCAGAAATGGGAATATAGCTCACTGTTGTTTCGCCTTCGTCATTGGTAACCGATTTTTCAATAGCTCTATAGGAAACATCGTACGCGGTAGTGTTCATATCCCTATTGAGCATCCAGCCTACAATTCCCCACATCAAAGCAAAACATACTACCAAAACAATGTTTGAACCGGGAATTTTATAGAACGTTTTTTTCCAAAGTAAATAAAGAACGTATGAAATAATACCGAGCGGGATTACAGTAAGCAACACATTTACAATATTGAATATCACGGCTTGATTTCCACTTAATACCCTATTCACATTATCCCTTGCAAAAATGATAAGTGAAGTAGCACCTTGCTCAAAACTCATCCAGAAGAAAACGGTAAAAAATGCAAATACCACAAAGGCAATCATTCTATCACGAATGATGGGCGCGTATCTTACAATTCGCCCTATAACCAGAATCAAGAACAAAAACAGCGCTATGAGTATGGCAACGTACTGCCCTTCCATACTGCCCATTTGCAATACTGAAAACATATCGATTCCCGCAATTTTTGAAAGCGGATCGTTGAGTGCATATCCCAATCCCACAAGGGAACAGATAATGATCAAAATTTTATCCAGTTGCGTAAACGGATTCAGTTTGTTTACTTCTTCCTCTTCTTTTGTTTGGTTCACTTTTACCTCAACTTTATCCTGCTCGTTGGGTGTTCCGCCAATCTTTCCAAACAAAGGCTTCGCCAACCAAAACTGCAGCGTACCCAATAACATGAAAATGCCCGCAAGACCAAAGCCCCAAGACCACCCAATTCTTTCAGCCAAATACCCGCAAAGCATCATCCCAAAAAAGGCACCTGCATTTACTCCCATATAAAATAGGGTGAAAGCTCCATCCTTTTTTTGTTCGTTGCCTTTGTACATTTCAGAAATAATGGAAGTAATATTGGGTTTGAAGAATCCTGTACCAATTACTAGAAGCGCGAGACCCAAGTATAGCGAAAACTCGGTTTCAATAGCCATGGCGGCGTGGCCAAGCGTCATTATGAACGCCCCTATTACCACGGCCCAACGGTAGCCGGTAAATTTATCTGCAATTACCCCTCCTATGATTGGGGTAATGTAAAGAAGCATGGCATACGTCCCAAACAGTGCCCCAGCATTTTCAGCAGACCACTCCCAACCGGGATTGTAGCCAATGGCAGCCATGGTAAGGAAATTAATCAAAAGAACACGCATCCCATAAAATGAGAAACGCTCCCACATTTCAGTAAAAAAGAGTACGAAGAGTCCTCCCGGATGCCCTAAAACTTTGTCCTTAAATAGATTTTCTATATCTGTATTCATCTGTAATTTTTAATAATTGAAATAGATGGAAATATTATTGAGCTTCGTTTATCTTAGGATCGGCAATTTCAAACCCCTCATTATCCCCAGAGATTTCACGCTCGTTGTCTTCGGCGCCGTGGGTAAGATTTTCCAATTTCTTTCTTATCAACAAAACCAAAAGACCAAAAACCACACAGAATATTGCAATACCGGTAAATACTGTATATTCACCTAAATCTGAAGCAGACTCGCCGAGCAAGCCCGCAACCTTATTTCCAAAACCCGTCATTGCAAAATATACACCCATCATTAAGGATGCGTATTTAAGAGGTGCCAATTTCGTAATATATGAAAGCGCCACAGGCGATAAGCAAAGCTCACCGATGGTATGGAACAGGTAAGCCAGCACCAACCAGTACATTGCGGAAGCTCCTTCACTGTTAAACTGCGCGGCGGCGGCAGTCATAAAGAAGAAACCCGTACCCATGATTATTAAACCGATACACATTTTAAAAAGCGAAGTGGATATTTTTCCCTTTAACTTTCGTTTTGCCCAATATGCAGCTACTACAGTTCCGAATATGATAATGAACATTGCATTCAAAGACTGAAACCAAGAGGCGGGAACCTCAAATCCCATAAGCATTCTATCCGTTTTTTCTGAAGCGTAAATATTCATCAAACCGCCAGCCTGCTCAAACGCACCCCAGAATACAATAACAAGAATGAAGGAAACAAACAGAACCACTACCCTATCTTTTTCAACTTTTGATAATGGTCTTTTCATTGCCGCTTTTTCTTCTGGATCTATGGATTTATTCGTGTTGTTCCCAACATATTTCAAATGTTTCTGACCAACCAAGTATTGAATCAAGCCCAATAACATTCCAATAGCAGCCAACCCAAATCCATAATGCCAGCCGTATACTTCGCCTACATAACCAACGATTAAGCTGGAAAGGAATGCACCTATATTAATTCCTATATAAAAAATGGTAAATCCTTTATCCCTTCTTATATCGCCTGGTTTGTAAAGACCACCAACCATGGTTGATATATTGGGTTTCAACATTCCCACACCAGCGATAATAAGTCCCAATCCTGAATAGAAAGCCCACATTTCTTCAATGGAAAGTATTCCGTGCCCTGCTACAAGTAAAATACCTCCTACCAAAACAGATTGTTTCTGACCCAAAAATTTATCTGCAATCCAGCCGCCGGGAATGGAAGCTACGTAAACAAGCATTGTGTATGTTCCGTACAGCGATAGGGCTTCGGCATTTGTCCAACCTAGACCAGGATTTCCGCTGGTTGCTTCCGCTACAAGGTAAAGTACCAGAATAGCCCGCATCCCATAATAGGAAAATCGCTCCCACATTTCGGTGAAGAACAAAATATAAAGGCCTACGGGATGACCGAACAATTCCTTTTGATTGCGATATTGAACTGCTTCTTGCATATAATTTAGTTAATTGGTTAATTTCTGTTAAAGATTTTTCTTGATGAAGTCGGTCATCTTGGTGTATAGGTGCAAACGCGTGTTGCCGCCATAAATGCCGTGATTTTTATCTGGGTAAATAGCCCAATCAAATTGCTTGTTGGCCTGTACCAAGGCCTCAATCAAGCGCATACTGTTCTGCACGTGCACATTATCATCTGCGCTTCCGTGAACCAATAGAAATTTACCCTTCAATTTATCCACGTGGGAAAGGGGAGAGTTATTGTCATACCCCGAAGCATTTTCCTGAGGCGTCTCCATATATCTTTCGGTATATATACTATCGTAGAATCTCCAGCTGGTAACTGGCGCTACCGATATTGCCATCGAGAAAGTATCTGCGCCTTGAAACAGACAGTTTGAAGACATAAAGCCGCCATAACTCCAGCCCCAGATACCCATACGTGTTGCGTCTATGTATGGCTCGCTGCCTAGCTTTTTAGCGGCAGCTATCTGGTCCTCCACTTCATATTTGCCCAGTTCCCTTTGGGTCATTTTTTTGAAATCGCGCCCTTTGAATCCCGTTCCCCTTCCGTCAACGCATGCAATTATGTAGCCCTGTTCGGCTAGCATTTGATGCCAAAAATCATTGGTGCCCATCCAACTATTTGATACATTCTGCGAACCGGGTCCCGAATATTGGTACATAAAAAGCGGATATTGTTTTGAAGCATCAAAATCCTTCGGCTTTATCACATACATATTCAAATCTTCACCATTGATTTTTATGGTTGAAAATTCCTTCGGGGAAATTTCATAGGAAGCCAATCTGTTCTTAAGGGCATTGTTGTTTTTTATTTCGCGAAGCTGCTTGCCTGTCTTGGCTTCATTTAAAGTGAAAACATAAGGCGTTTCGGCATTTGAGAACGTATTGATGAAATAGGTATAATCCGCACTAAAGTCGGCATCATTAGTTCCCGTTTTTTGTGTCAATCTCGCTTTGTTTTTTCCGGAGGGCAGTATGGAATACACATCCCTGTTGATGCTTCCGTTTTCTGTGCTTTGGTAATAAACCCGGCCGGTATTCTGGTCAAAACCATAAAAGTGGGTCACCTCCCAAGGCCCTTTGGTTACTTGGTTCATCAGCTTTCCATCCTTATCGTATTGATAAATGTGGTTCCATCCATCGCGCTCACTGGTCCAGAAAAAGGAATTATTATTCAAGAAAGTAAGATTATCGGTAACATCCACATAGGCGTCATCCTTTTCTTCCAATACCACATTTGCCGTGTTCTTTGCCACGTCCACAAATACCAAATCAATAATATTTTGATGTCTATTTGTAAGCTGTACGCTAAGCACGTTGTTATCCTTGGTCCAAAGCAAACGCGGAATGTAATAACTATTGAATTTCGAAAGGTCTACCTGCGTGGTCTTTCCACTGGTAAGTTCGTAGACGTGTAGCGACACTTTTGAATTGTTCTCGCCCGCTTTTGGATATTTGAAGGTATCTGCAGAAGGGTACAATTCTGAACCATACAAATCCATATTGAACTGCGGTACTTCGGTCTCGTCAAACTTAATGTATGCGAGCCTATCGCCATTGGTGCTCCACTCAAAGGCGCGCACAAATGCGAATTCTTCTTCATAGACCCAATCCGTGATTCCGTTGATGGTGCTGTTTTTTTTACCATCTGTGGTAATTTGCTTTGTTTCGCCAGAGTTTAAATCCTTCACATAAAGATTGTTTTCAAAACCGTATGCTATTTTGCTTCCGTCATTACTGAATGTTGGCTCTTGGATTTGGTTTGTGGACACAAGGCTGAATTGCTTTGAAGCCACATCATATACATAATATGTACCCAGCGAGGAGCGACGGTAAATCTGTTGCAGTTGGGTAGCGAAGAGAATCTTGGATTCGTCCTTATTGAATTCATAGGAAATGATATAATCTACCCCCTTCAGGTCACTGCTGTTGAGCAGGGTGCGTGCCAGATTGCCGCTCTTGTAATCATACACATCTATGGTGGACTGCCTTTTCTGCCTATCATAAGTAAGCACGGAATATTCCTTTCCGCTGTTGAGCGAACGCAGCTCGTCCAGCCCTTGCGTGCGGAAGGCACCGCCCCAGATTTCTTCTAAAGTTATTTTTTGTTGCGCCGTTACGGGAGAAATTGTGGCTAAAAACAGCACCAAAATGCCAAGAGGGAAATACTTCTTCAAACTGTTAAAATTTTGATACGCCAAGTTTACTAAAATTTTGTGAAAAACGGGCGGATTTTTATGTTAAATAAGGGCGTGCACGCATTATCAAGAACGCACAGATAACCAGCAACTATTCCCTCACCAGCGGCATGGTAGTACAGCGCAACAGTCCTTCCTGTTTAGAGATTTCGGCGTAAGGCACTTCCTCCACCGTAAAACCTTGTTCGCGTAGCCATGTGTTGAGGCGCGTAAAGTTTTTTTCTGAAATGACCACCTCAGGCGAAAGGGAAAATACATTGCTGTTCATATCATACATCTCCCGTTTGGTGATGTGGAAGCAGTTTTCCTTTCCAAAGAAATTTACCAGCCATTCATATTCCTCTTTAATCAAGAAACCTTCTTCGTGGATGATAGCCTTGCCCTTGCCCAGCGGCTGGAAGCAGCAATCCAGGTGCAGTGCGTTTTCATCGGCCACGGTGTTGCTTTTTTTAAGGCTGAAGGATTTCACCTTTTTATGCGGAAATAATTTCTGAAGATGCCGTACCGCATTCATATTGGTACGCGCGGTGATGAAGCTGGGATAATCCTCGCCATAATAAGTGCCTACAAAAATGTAATCTCCCCACGGCATTACATCGCCTCCCTCAATATGTGCGTGTTCCGGGAACTCAACTATTTTTGAAGGATCTATTTGCTCCAGCACGGCGTGCATGGCATCAATCTCCTTGCTGCGGTCCTCGAGTATGTTTGCTATTATGAATTTATCTTCAATTACAAAGGCAATATCCCGGGTAAAAATTTGGTTATAGTCTAGGATGGGCTCTGGGCGATAAACCGTTACGCCATACTTTTTGAAAACGGCCGCCACGGCTTCCATTTCGCGCACCATATCCTCATCTTTTGGGTACGTACCTGCTTTAATGTGTTCTGCCGATTTGGGATCGTAGGCATTCTCGAGCAACGGAACGGGCCCATTGCTATCTGCCCTTCCCAATACTACTGCCTTGAGGGGTGAAATTTCGTCATTAATGTTCAACTGGATCATAAGGCAAATATAAAAAAGCACCTCGAAACGAAGTGCTTTTTCTATATGTTAAAATGAAATGTCTATCGTTCTTCCATTGGAACGTAAGAGCGAAGATTCTCTCCTACGTAAATCTGTCTTGGCCTGCCGATGGGTTCCTTTTTAAGGCGCATTTCCCTCCACTGTGCAATCCAGCCCGGCAAACGTCCCAGTGCGAACATAGGCGTAAACATTTCAACGGGAATGCCCAATGACCTGTAGATTATCCCTGAATAGAAATCTACGTTAGGGTATAATTTTCTATCAACAAAATAGCTGTCCTCAAGGGCTTCTTTTTCAAGACCCTTAGCAATATCCAGCACTTGGTCTTCAATACCCATACTCTCCAGAACATCATCTGCCGCTTTTTTAATAATTTTCGCACGTGGGTCAAAATTCTTGTAAACTCTATGCCCAAAGCCCATCAATCGGAATGGGTCATCCTTATCCTTGGCTTTTGCCATAAATTTTTTGGTATCGCCTCCATCTTCCTTAATCGCTTCCAGCATTTCGATTACCGCTTGGTTTGCACCACCGTGCAGTGGCCCCCAAAGTGCAGCAATACCAGCCGAAAGTGAAACGAAAAGACCAGCATGCGAAGACCCAACAATGCGCACCGTGGAGGTGGAGCAGTTCTGCTCGTGGTCTGCGTGAAGAATTAAAAGTTTATCCAGCGCATCTACAACCGTTTGTTTGGAATTGTATTCCCCGCTCGGTTTTTTGAACATCATCTTGACGAAATTGTCCACATACCCAAGATTATCATCTCCATAATCCAATGGCAAGCCCAGGCGTTTTCTGTAGGTCCAGGCAGTAAGTACCGGGAATTTACCCAATATTTTTACGATAGCTTTATACATATCCTCCTCACTATCAACATTTACTGAAGAAGGGTTGAATGCCACCAACGCTGATGTCAACGAAGAAAGAACGCCCATAGGGTGTGCAGATTTTGGGAAGCCGTCAAGTATTCTTTTTACGTCCTCATCTACGTGTGACTGTCCTTTAATATCTGTGTGAAATTTGTTTAGTTGTTGTTGGGTGGGCAATTCCCCAAAAATGAGAAGATAGCATACTTCTAAAAAAGTAGCTTTCTCGGCAAGTTCCTCAATGGAATAGCCTCTGTATCTTAAAATTCCCTTTTCGCCATCCAGAAATGTGATGGCACTTTCGCAGGCACCTGTGTTTTTGTATCCGGGATCGAGCGTTACAACACCTTTTGTGCTGCTTCGCAAGCTCTTTATATCTATTCCTAATTCATTTTCTGTACCTTCCACGATGGGAAATTCATATTTTTTACCATCTATCTCGAGGGTTGCTATCTTTGCCATAAATATTGTTTATTTTTTATTAATTCAGAATTGCTAATTTACAAAAAATAGGTCAATTTTCTTGGTAATTGCGTGATGTATGTTAGGTTAAATTATCCTTAATAGACAACTCCAAATTCCATAAAAAAACCCTGCCGAAAGCAAGGGTTTATAAGTAAGTGAAATCATCTTAAATTTTGAATGCCTTCCTCTGTGGGAAGTAAGCAACATCACCCAGTTGTTCTTCAATTCGCAATAGTTGATTGTATTTTGCCATACGGTCACTTCTTGAGGCGGAGCCCGTTTTAATCTGTCCGCAATTAAGCGCCACGGCCAAGTCTGCGATGGTATTATCCTCGGTTTCCCCACTCCTGTGGCTCATTACCGAAGTATAGCCCGCATTATGCGCCATATTTACGGCGGCAATTGTCTCGGTTAATGTTCCAATTTGATTTACTTTTATAAGAATGGAATTGGCAATTTTTTCAGAAATACCTTTTGAAAGTCTTTCTACATTGGTAACAAATAAATCATCCCCCACCAGTTGAACTTTATGCCCTATTTTTTCGGTTAAATATTTCCAACCTTCCCAATCGTTCTCATCCATCCCATCTTCTATGGAAATGATTGGATATTTCTCGCATAATTCCGCCAGATAATCCGCCTGTTCTTTAGATGAGCGAACTTTCCCTTTTTCCCCTTCAAACTTTGTGTAATCATATTTTTTCTTCACATAAAATTCTGCGGAAGCGCAATCCAGTGCAATCATAACATCATCGCCAAGTTTATAACCCGCTTTTTTCGTAGCCTTTGCAATAGTTTCCAGGGCATCTTCGGTTCCATCCAGAGTGGGCGCAAATCCGCCTTCATCACCAACGGCAGTGCTTAAACCTCTATCGTGAAGAACTTTTTTAAGATTATGGAATATTTCTGACCCCATTTGCATCGCATGCGTAAAGTTTTTAGCTTTAACGGGCATTACCATAAATTCTTGAAATGCAATGGGCGCATCGCTATGTGAACCACCGTTGATGATATTCATCATAGGTACGGGCAAAGTTTTGGCACTTACCCCACCCACGTAGCGATACAAGGGCATACCAAGCTCATTCGCCGCAGCCTTAGCAACCGCAAGGGAAACACCCAAAATGGCATTCGCGCCCAGTTTTGATTTGTTTTTGCTACCGTCAAGATCGATCATCGTTTTGTCGATGAGTTCCTGCTCAAAAACGGAAATTCCCAATAGGGTTCCAGCGATTTTGCCATTTACATTTTCAACCGCTTTTAGAACACCTTTGCCCATAAAATCCTTTCCACCATCGCGAAGCTCAACTGCCTCGTGCTCGCCAGTAGAAGCGCCGGATGGAACAGCGGCACGTCCCAGATAGCCATTTTCCGTAACTACATCAACTTCAACAGTGGGATTCCCTCTGGAATCAAATATTTGTCTGGCAGTAATTTGAATTATAATACTCATGGGATAATTTTCTATTAGAATGATATAATATTATTGAAAAACCCCAAAAGTTTTGAAGCTTTTGAGGTCTTAAAGAATTTATGAAGTTTGCAATGTATGTTTTTCAATATTCTCGATAAATTGATCAAAAAGATACGAAGCGTCGTGCGGCCCTGGGCTTGCTTCCGGATGGTATTGTACTGAGAAAACAGGTTTTCCCTTAACACGAATTCCAGAGGCGGTTTGATCATTTAAGTGCAAATGGGTAATTTCAATATTATTATTGGCCTCTGCCGACTCCCTATTGATCGCAAACCCGTGATTTTGACTCGTAATTTCGCCTTCGCCAGTTACTAAATTTATAATGGGGTGATTTATCCCGCGGTGGCCGTGGTGCATTTTATAGGTCGAGATACCATTTGCCAAAGCCAATACTTGATGCCCCAAACAAATTCCAAAAAAGGGACGATTATTCTCGATAATTTTTTTAGTCACTGAAATAGCATTGCTCAACGGTTCGGGATCGCCCGGTCCATTAGACAAGAAATAACCATCCGGATTAAATTGCTCCATTTCTTCAAACGAAGATGTATACGGAAAAACCTTTATGTAGCAATCCCTTTCGGCCAATCTGCGAAGGATATTCTTTTTGATACCAACATCCAAAGCTGAGATTTTATATTTTGCATTTTCATCTCCAAAAAAATAAGCCTCTTTCGTAGAAACTTTTGAAGCAAGCTCCAGACCATCCATATTTGGAACTTCAGCCAATTGTTTTTTAAGGTCTTCAATTTTATCAACTTCCGTGGAAATTACAGCATTCATAGCACCATTATCACGGATGTAGCTTACCAGAGCACGCGTATCAACATCACTAATGGCCAGTAGATTATTTCTATCCAGAAATTCCAGCAATGAACTGTCTGCTGCGGGCCTTGAATAATTATAACTGAAATTGCGAACTACCAAACCTGCAATTTTTATGCTGTCTGATTCATTTTCATCCTTATTGGTTCCGTAATTTCCAATGTGGGCATTGGTAGCCACCATAATCTGTCCATAATAGGAAGGATCCGTAAAAATTTCTTGGTAGCCGGTCATACCCGTATTGAAACAGACTTCCCCAAATGCAGAGCCTTCTTTGTTCCCTATAGCTTTTCCATGAAAAATGGCTCCGTCGGCAAGTAATATGAATGCTTTTTTTCTTGTTTGGTATTTCATTATTGAAGTTTTTCAAATTTCAAGTTGCAGGTTTCAGGTTTAAAACTGAACCTTTCTTAAAAATCTTTGCAAAAATAGTATAAAAAAAGGGATAAACGAAAACGCTTATCCCTTTGTTATTTGATGAACTGGAAATCATTTATTCCTCTTCCTTTTTAGCTTCTTTATCAGCTTTTGCTGGAGCGGCTTTTGCAGCAGGTGCAGCAGCGGCTTCAGTTCCTGCATTTCCACCGCGACGGCTTCTACGTGTGGATTTCTTCTTAGTTGCTTTACCAGCATTGTAAAGCTCGTTGAAATCTACAAGCTCTATCATTGCCATATCAGCGTTATCACCTAAACGATTACCCAATTTAATAATACGGGTATAACCTCCCGGACGGTCACCAACTTTTGGCGCAACAGTTCTGAAAAGTTCAGCGACTGCTTCTTTTTGACGCAATTTTGCGAAAACCAAACGACGGTTGTGTGTAGTGTCTTCCTTAGACTTTGTTACCAATGGCTCTACAAATTGCTTCAACGCTTTCGCCTTTGCAACAGTTGTGTTGATGCGTTTGTGCTCAACAAGTGAACAAGCCATGTTTGCCAACATAGAGTGTCGATGGGCAGTTTTTCTACCTAAGTGATTTATTTTTTTTCCGTGTCTCATGACGTTTTTGTTATCATCATCTTGCTACAAGATCCGTTCATCGGAGAGCAAATTATGATGGGTTAAATTTTTATAGATTTGAGATTTGAGATATGAGACAACAGAATAAATCTAAAATCTCATATCTCAAATCTCACGTCTATGTTAGTCTTTATCTAATTTATATTTTGCAAGATCCATCCCGAAGTTAAGGCCTTTCACATTTACAAGCTCTTCAAGCTCTGTAAGCGATTTTTTACCGAAGTTGCGGAATTTCATCAAGTCATTTTTGTTAAAGGAAACAAGGTCTCCCAAAGTATCAACTTCGGCAGCTTTCAAACAATTTAGCGCACGAACCGAAAGGTCCATATCCACTAATTTAGTTTTAAGCAATTGACGCATATGAAGCGATTCCTCGTCGTATGTTTCAGTTTGTGCAATTTCATCTGCCTCCAAAGTTATGCGCTCATCGCTGAACAGCATAAAGTGGTGAATCAATGTTTTAGCAGCTTCCGTCAATGCATCTTTTGGGTGGATTGATCCATCTGTTACAATTTCGAAAACCAATTTTTCGTAATCGGTTTTTTGCTCTACACGGAAGTTTTCAATACTGTACTTCACGTTTTTGATTGGTGTGTAGATAGAATCTGTAAAGATTGTTCCCAGAGGCGCATTTGCTTTTTTGTTTTCTTCAGCAGGAACATAACCGCGACCCTTTTCAATAGTAATTTCAAAATTAAGGTTCACTTTTGGATCCATATTACAAAGAATCAATTCTGGATTCAAAACTTGGAAACCTGAAATGAATTTTTGAAAATCACCCGCTTTCAATTGCTCGTTTCCAGAAACTGAAATAGTGACGGTCTCGTTGTCTATCTCATCAATCTGTCTTTTGAAACGAACCTGTTTCAGGTTCAAAATAATTTCGGTAACATCTTCCACTACTCCAGCGATGGTAGAAAATTCGTGATCGACTCCTTCGATGCGAACCGAGGTGATGGCGAATCCTTCCAAAGAGGAAAGAAGTACGCGTCTTAACGCATTACCCACGGTAAGCCCGTAACCTGGTTCCAAGGGACGAAATTCGAACTTCCCCTCGAAATCGGTAGAGTTTACCATTATAACCTTGTCAGGCTTTTGAAAACTAAATACTGCCATTTTTTTTCTTCGTTTTAATTGTCATTTGGTTGCGCGGTTTAAAAGTTTGAAGAATACTATAAACCCTTTGGCCAAATACCAATGGATTATTTATTATTTAGAATATAATTCGACGATGAACTGCTCGTTGATGTTTTCCGGAATTTGGATACGCTCTGGAACTGCAACGAAAGTACCTTCTTTCTTTTCAGCATTCCAAGTGATCCACTCGTAAACATTATTTGAGTTTGAAAGCGAATTGTTGATTGCCTCAAGAGATTTTGATTTCTCTCTTACGGCCACTACATCACCAGGCTTTAACTGGTAAGATGGAATATTTACTTTTTCACCATTAACGGTAATATGACGGTGGGACACCAATTGTCTCGCACCGGCACGGCTGGGGGAAATCCCCATACGGTACACTACGTTATCCAAACGTGACTCCGCGATTTGAAGCAACACCTGACCTGTGATTCCAGGAGCAGCGGTAGCTTTTTTAAACATATTTCTAAACTGGCGCTCCAAAATACCGTAGGTATATTTCGCTTTTTGCTTCTCAGCAAGCTGGATAGCGTATTCAGATTTTTTACCACGACGACGTGCGTTGCCGTGTTGCCCCGGAGGGTAATTTCGTTTTTCGAAAGACTTATCGTCTCCGAAGATAGCTTCCCCGAACTTTCGGGCGATTTTAGTTTTTGGACCAGTATATCTTGCCATTTTGGTTTTAATTACGAAGGAAAACTAAATTAAGGTCTTATTCTTATCCTTTAGTTTCTGTAGGCCTTCAGTTGATATTATTTGATTTAAAATTTACGATTTCGGACGTACGATTTAAAATTCTTAATAACGTATATCCGAAATCTAAACTTATTATACTCTACGACGTTTTGGAGGACGGCAACCGTTGTGCGGCATTGGGGTAACGTCAATGATTTCGGTTACTTCAATTCCAGCATTGTGGATGCTACGTATTGCAGATTCCCTTCCATTCCCTGGACCTTTTACGTAAACTTTCACTTTACGCAAACCTGCCTCGTGAGCTACTTTACTACTATCCTCTGCGGCTAATTGCGCAGCATAGGGAGTATTCTTCTTTGACCCACGGAAGCCCATTTTACCAGCTGATGACCAAGCGATCACGTCTCCGTTTTTGTTTGTCAAGGAAATAATGATATTGTTGAAAGAAGCATTGATATGCGCCTCACCAACAGATTCAACATTAACCTTGCGTTTTTTAACTGTTTTTGTACTTTTTTGACTAGTCTTTGCCATAACGTTAGGTTTTATTTAGTTGCTTTTTTCTTGTTAGCAACTGTTTTACGTTTTCCTTTTCTGGTACGAGAGTTATTCTTGGTACGCTGTCCTCTTAAAGGAAGACCCGCTCTGTGACGAATACCTCTGTAACAACCAATATCCATTAAGCGCTTGATGCTTAATTGAACTTCACTACGTAATTCACCTTCAATTTTGAAAGACCCTACAGCATCACGAATAGCACCGATTTCATCATCGTTCCACTCATTTACTTTTTTGTCTTCGTCAATTCCGGCTTTTTTAAGAATATCTTGCGCACGGCTCTTGCCGATTCCGAAGATATACGTTAACGCGATTACACCCCTTTTTTGTTTTGGGATATCTACACCTGCGATTCTTGCCATAACTTATCCTTGTCTTTGTTTGAACTTTGGGTTCTTTTTGTTAATTACATATAATCTGCCTTTTCTGCGAACAATCTTGCAGTCGGCGCTTCTTTTCTTTACGGATGCTCTTACTTTCATCTCTTTCTCTTTTTTATTGTTCAATGAACCGTGAGGTCCGTTGTATTAATATCTGTACGTTATTCTTGCCTTACTCAAATCATAAGGGCTCATTTCCAATTTTACTTTATCACCGGGCAACAATTTAATATAGTGCATACGCATTTTGCCAGAGATATGTGCTGTTACAATATGACCATTTTCCAATTCTACACGGAACATAGCGTTTGATAGTGCTTCCACTATACTTCCATCTTGTTCTATTGCGCTTTGTTTTGCCATAATTATGCTACTGCCTTTCTGTTTTTACCGCTTTTCATGAGACCGTCATAATGGCGGTTCAATAAATACGAGTTTACTTGTTGCATTGTATCGATTGCCACACCGACCATAATCAATAGCGATGTACCACCGTAGAATAAAGCCCAACCTTGCTGTACACCTAAAAGCTTCACCACAAATGCAGGTAAAATTGCAATTAGCGCCAAGAATATAGATCCCGGCAATGTTATTTGAGACATTATTCGGTCTAAATATTCAGCAGTATCAGTACCCGGTTTTATTCCCGGAATGAAACCGCCACTTCTCTTAAGGTCATCGGCCATTTTATTGGTAGGAACTGTAATTGCAGTGTAGAAATATGTGAATATGATAATTAATATTGCAAACACCAAATTATAGTAAAGACCAAAAATATCGCTAAAAGCTGCTTGAATCCCTTGAGAAAAATCACTGTCTGAAAGACTTGCAACCGCTGATGGAACAAACATTATAGCTTGTGCAAAAATGATAGGCATAACGCCTGAAGCATTCAATTTTAACGGAATGAATTGGCGTGCACCAAAAATATTCTTTTCGTACCCACCACTTGCTGTTCTTCTTGCGTACTGAACTGGAATTTTACGGACCGCCATTACAAGCATAATACAAAGTAATATAATAACGAACCAGATAACCAATTCAATAAGAATCATAATTAAACCTCCATTGGATTCAACTACCCTTGAAACAAATTCCTGTGCAAATGATTGTGGCAAACGCGCAATGATACCCACCATAATAAGAATGGAAATACCATTACCAATACCTTTATCGGTGATTTTTTCACCCAACCACATTGCAAAAATTGTTCCCGTAACTAGAATAATAACTGAAGAAACATAGAACATCAGGCTTTGGCCCATTACAAATGCTTCAGCTGGCACACCCATGGCAGGAAGACCTGCAAGGTAACTAGGTGCCTGAACTAAACAGATACCAATGGTCAACCAACGTGTAATCTGATTAATCTTTTTTCTACCACTTTCGCCCTCTTTCTGTAATTTTTGAAGATAAGGAACAGCAATTTGCATCAACTGTACAACAATGGAAGCAGAAATGTACGGCATAATACCCAAAGCAAAAACAGAAGCATTGGCAAAGGCCCCTCCCGTAAAAGCGTTCAACAATCCACCAATACCACCGGCATTGAATTTACCTGCAAACTGTGCAAGCATGTCTGCATCAATCCCCGGAAGAACTACTTGGGCACCAAAACGGTATACCAATAGCATTCCAAGAGTAAGCAGAATGCGGTTACGCAGCTCCTCTATTTTCCAAACATTTTTTAAGGTATCGATAAATTTCATCCTTAGCTCTTGTTACAATGTTACTACTTCACCTCCGGCAGCTTCAATAGCTTCTTTTGCCGAGGCAGTAAACTTGTGCGCAGACACTTTCAGTTTTGCTTTTATCTCTCCTCTTCCTAAAATCTTTACCATCTCATTTCGGCCAGCAAGACCTAAACCAACCAAGGTTTCAAAATCAACTGCGTCATTAATTTTCTTATTGTCAACCAATTCCTGAAGGGTATCGATATTGATCCCCTTATATTCTTTACGGTTGATGTTTGTAAAACCAAACTTAGGAACACGACGTTGTAAGGGCATTTGTCCTCCTTCAAATCCAACTTTCTTGGAATATCCAGAACGTGATTTTGCTCCCTTGTGTCCACGGGTGGCTGTACCACCTTTACCGGAACCTTGTCCGCGACCTACTCGCTTGCCTTTGTTTTTCGCCGATCCTGCGGCGGGTTGTAAGTTACTTAAATCCATTTTATCGTGTTTCTTAGTTAGTTTCTTTCAACAGAAACTAAGTGGTTAACTTTATTGATCATACCAAGGATACTTGGGGTATCATCGTGCTCAACGGTTTGGTTCATCTTGTGAAGACCCAAGGATTCCATGATCAGTTTTTGGTTTTTTGGGCGCTTGATAACGCTCTTTACCTTTGTTACTTTAATTTTTGCCATTGCTCTTGTATTTATCCTTTGAATACTTTTTCAAGTGAAATTCCTCTTTGATCAGCCACTGTTTGAGCGCTTCGCATTTGAAGTAATGCATCAAAAGTTGCCTTTACCACGTTGTGCGGGTTTGAAGAACCTTGAGATTTTGACAATACATCGTGAACTCCCACTGCTTCCAGTACCGCACGCACGGCTCCACCTGCAATAACACCGGTACCAGGCGCTGCTGGAATAAGGTTTACACGAGCTCCGCCGTATTTCCCTTTCTGTTCGTGAGGAAGGGTTACTTTATTCAATGGAATACGAACCAAGTTTTTCTTGGCATCTTCGATAGCTTTTGCGATTGCACTAGCAACATCTTTCGACTTTCCAAGACCCTGGCCTACCACGCCTTTTTCGTCACCAACAACTACAATAGCTGAAAATCCGAAGGCACGACCACCCTTGGTCACCTTGGTTACACGTTGTACACCTACCAAACGGTCTTTCAATTCTAGACCTCCCGGTTTTACTAATTCTACGTTCTTATAATCTTGATACATAATATTACTTAGAATTTAAGGCCACCTTCGCGTGCACCTTCAGCTAATGATTTTACTCTTCCGTGGTATAGATAACCGCCTCGGTCAAAAGCGATAGTGTCAATACCCGCTTTAATGGCTTTTTCGGCGATTGATTTCCCAACCATTTTGGCAGCTTCAACCTTATTTATGTTTGAAGCGTCAATGTCTTTATCTCTTGAAGATGCCGCAGTAATGGTTTTTCCATTTACATCGTCAATAATCTGAGCGTAAATTTCTTTGTTGCTACGGAAAACAGCCAAACGTGGACGACCTTCTGTTCCTCCCACCGTTTTTCTGATTCGTGAACGCAAACGCTCTCTTCTTTCGTATTTTGATAATGCCATAACTCTATTTGTTATGCAGATTTACCTGCTTTTCTTCTTAATTGTTCACCCACGAACTTGATACCTTTTCCTTTGTAAGGCTCTGGCTTGCGGAAGCTACGGATTTTTGCAGCTACTTGTCCTACCAATTGCTTGTCGTGAGATGTTAGTTTTACGATTGGATTCTTACCTTTATCTGATACTGTTTCCACTTTTACTTCAGGAGCAATATCCAAAATAATATTATGTGAAAATCCTAATGCAAGATCCAATTTTTGTCCTTGATTGCTGGCACGGTAACCCACACCTACAAGTTCCAATTCCTTGGTCCATCCTTTGTTTACACCTTCGATCATATTATTGATCAAAGCTCTGTAAAGACCGTGTTTTGCAATGTGGTCTTTAGAGTCTGACGGACGCTCTACCAGAACATTTCCATCTTCAACTTTTACGCTAACGTCAGAAAAATCCTGAGCCAGTTCGCCTAATTTTCCTTTCACGGTAATTACGTTGTCCTTTACATCAACTGTAACTCCTTGTGGGATTACTACCGGGTTTTTACCTATTCTTGACATTTCTTTGTCTATTTTTTAGTAAACGTAACACAATACTTCGCCACCTACATTCTGTGCTTTGGCCTGCTTGCCAGTCATTACTCCAGATGAAGTAGAGACAATAGCAATGCCTAAACCGTTCAAAACACGAGGAAGATCAGATGAACCTGCATATTTACGTAAACCTGGTTTACTTATTCTTTGAATTTTCTTGATTACCGATTCTTTGGTAAGCTTGTCATATTTCAACGCGATTTTGATGATACCTTGTGGGGTACTCTCATCGTCAAATTTGTAGCTTAAGATGTAACCTTGATCAAAAAGGATTTTTGTGATTTCCTTTTTAAGATTTGAAGCTGGAATCTCTACAACGCGATGTCCGGCTTTGGCAGCGTTTCTAACTCGCGTTAGATAATCTGAAATTGGATCTGTATTCATTTATTTGAATTTGCGGATGTGGTTTTCAAACTCCCACAATCTGGGAGCCCGAACCTTCAACCAATTAATACTATTTATTTTGAACAGAAAAACTGTTCTTACCAAGATGCTTTGCGCACTCCTGGAATTAACCCTGAATTTGCCATTTCACGGAACAATACGCGTGAAATACCAAAAGTTCTCATATACCCTCTTGGTCTTCCGGTAAGTTTGCAACGGTTGTGCAGACGTACGGGAGAGGCATTTTTTGGTAATTTTTGTAGACCTTCCCAATCTCCAGCTTCTTTCAAAGCTTTACGTTTGGCAGCATACTTCAATACCGTTTTTTGTCTCTTAACCTCGCGGGCCTTCATTGATTCTTTAGCCATCTCTTAGTTCTTTTTAAAGGGTAATCCCAATTCCTGTAATAGTGATTTTGCTTCCTTATCGGTATTTGCAGTGGTAATAAACGTAATGTTCATCCCTTCAATTTTCTTCACTTTATCGATATCGATTTCTGGGAAGATAATTTGCTCGGTAATTCCCAAAGAGTAGTTTCCCCTTCCGTCAAAACCGGTTGCTTTAATACCGTTGAAGTCACGTACTCGTGGCAGTGCAGATGTAATCAAGCGGTCCAAAAATTCATACATACGCTCTCCACGCAACGTAACTTTCACGCCAATCGGCATTCCTTTACGAAGTTTGAAGTTTGCAACGTCTTTTTTGGACATTGTTGGAACTGCTTTCTGCCCGGTTATTTTTCCAAACTCTTCAACAGAATAGTCTATAAGTTTTTTGTCTGCAACAGCTGCGCCCACACCGCGGGAAACAACAATGCGCTCCAATTTTGGTACCTGCATAACGTTTTTGTAACCAAACTCGTCTGTAAGTGAATTGATCACTCTGCTTTTGTACTCTTCTTTAAGTCTAGGTGTATAAGCCATAACTATATTGCTTGATTGGATTGTTTTGAAAACCGTACTTTCTTTCCATTTTCCATTTTATAACCTACACGTGTGGGTTTTCCAGATTTTGGGTCTACCAATGAAAGGTTTGAAATATGGATGGGAGCTTCTTTTTTAGCGATTCCGCCCTGTGGGTTTTTTGCGCTTGGCTTCTCGTGTTTTGAAACCATATTTACTCCCTCTACGATTGCTTTGTTTTTGTCAAGGAATACTTTCATTACTTTGCCTTCAGAGCCTTTGTGCTCTCCGGCAGTAACTACTACTGTATCGCCTGATTTTATTTTAAGCTTTGCCATTTTAGTTTTCATATTAAAGCACCTCTGGCGCCAATGATACTATTTTCATAAATTGTTTATCACGAAGCTCTCTTGCTACCGGTCCAAACACGCGTGTTCCCCTCATTTCGCCTTGGGCGTTCAAAAGTACACAAGCGTTATCGTCAAAACGGATGTAAGAACCGTCCGGTCTTCTTATCTCTTTCACGGTACGTACTACAACTGCTGTAGAAACTGCTCCTTTTTTAATGTTTCCATTAGGCGTGGCTTCTTTTACAGAAACTACAATCTTATCACCAATAGAAGCATATCTTCTTTTTGTTCCGCCCAATACACGGATGGTAAGTACTTCCTTAGCACCGGTATTGTCTGCGACTCTGAGTCTTGATTCTTGTTGTAACATAATTACTTCGCTCTTTCAATTATTTCTACTAATCTCCAACATTTGGTTTTGCTTAAGGGGCGTGTTTCCATAATCCTTACCGTATCGCCTTCGTTGCAGTTGTTTGTCTCGTCGTGCGCAACATACTTTTTGGTTTTTGTCACGAACTTTCCGTACATAGGGTGTTTTACTTTTTTAACCTCGCTAACCACAATGGACTTATCCATTTTGTTACTGGTTACTACGCCTATACGTTCTTTTCTTAAATTTCTTTTGATTTCTTCCATCTTTCAGCTGTACAATTATTGCACTTCTCTATTAGTTAGTTCCGTCGCTATTCTTGCTATCACCCTTCTTTGGGTTCTAAGTTGAATTGGATTTTCCAAAGGCGAAATAGTATGCGCCATTTTAAGATCTGTAAAAGCTTTTTTTGATTCAGCAAATGCTTCCTGAAGTTCAGCCGTAGATGCGTTTTTAATTTCTGATTGTTTCATCTTTCAAAAAATTATGCTTGGAAATCCCGAGACATTACAAATTTAGTTTTTACCGGAAGCTTTTGTGCTGCAAGGCGTAACGCTTCTTTAGCAGTTTCAACTGGAACGCCAGATACTTCGAAAAGCATTCTTCCCGGCTTTACCACAGCAGCATAATATTCAACGGCACCTTTTCCTTTACCCATACGTACCTCAAGAGGTTTTTTGGTGATGGGCTTATCTGGAAAAATCATGATCCAGATAGAACCTTCCCTTTTCATATAACGGGTAGCGGCAATACGCGCTGCTTCAATTTGTCTTGCTGTAAGAAATTCTGAGTCCAACGATTTAATACCGAAGGTTCCGTATGCCAACTGGTTGCCTCTTTCGGCATTACCCTTCATACGGCCTTTCATTTGCTTGCGGTACTTTGTTCTTTTAGGTTGTAACATTTTTTCTTCTTTTTAAAAAATTACTTTCTGCGACGTGCTTTGTTGCCACCACGTCCTCCAGCCGGAGCACCTTTTCCACCGCTCTTGGTTTTTCCGGTCGAAAGACCTACTAACGGGGAAAGCTCTCGCTTGCCATAAACTTCACCTTTCATAATCCATACTTTAACACCCAATCTACCGTAGGTAGTGTGTGCCTCAACTAAAGCGTAGTCAATGTCGGCTCTAAAAGTTGATAATGGGATACGACCTTCTTTATAGGATTCTGAACGCGCCATTTCAGCTCCGTTCAAACGTCCGGAAATCATAACTTTAATACCTTCAGCATTCATACGCATAGTCGCGGCAATAGCCATTTTTATAGCGCGACGGTATGAGATACGGCTTTCAATCTGGCGCGCAATACTAGCAGCTACCAAATATGCATCAAGCTCAGGTCTTTTGATCTCGTGAATGTTGATCTGTACCTCTTTATCTGTAATTTTCTTAAGCTCTTCTTTTAGCTTGTCTACTTCCTGTCCACCTTTACCGATAATAATACCGGGACGGGCAGTGGTTATAGTAACGGTTACAAGCTTAAGCGTACGCTCAATAATTACTCTACTCACACTAGCTTTGCTTAAACGGGCATGAATGTATTTTCTAATCTTGTCGTCTTCGGCAAGTTTGTCACCGTAGTCGTTACCTCCGTACCAGTTGGATTCCCAACCTCTAATGATACCTAGGCGATTCCCGATTGGATTTGTCTTTTGTCCCATTTATTAATTGCTTTGTGTGTTATCGTTAGCTGCCAATACCAGTGTTACGTGGTTGGAGCGCTTTCTTATTCTGTGTGCACGGCCTTGTGGCGCTGGGCGAAGTCTTTTCAACATTGTGCCACCGTCCACACGGATTTCCTTTACAAAAAGATCTGCATCTTCAACTGAAGCATCTTCATTTTTTTGTTGCCAGTTATTTATGGCAGACAAAAGTAGTTTCTCCAATTTACGTGAAGATTCCTTTGAACTAAACTTCAGAATATTAAGTGCTTTGTCTATTTTCTCACCACGCACCAAGTCTGCCATTAAACGCATTTTTCTTGGCGAGGTGGGGCAATTGTTCAGTTTAGCCATGTAAGTAGTCTTCTTGGCTTCCTTGATTGCTTCTGCTCTTTCTCTTTTACGAACTCCCATGGCCTATTATTTTTTTCCTTTATTTTTAGCACCCGAATGACCACGGAATGATCTTGTAGGTGAAAATTCTCCAAGTTTGTGCCCAACCATGTTTTCTGTTACATACACAGGAACAAATTGACGCCCATTGTGCACAGCGATGGTTTGGCCAACAAAATCTGGAGTAATCATTGAAGCACGTGACCAAGTTTTGATTACGGTCTTCTTATTATCCTCAACATTTTGTTGAACTTTTTTGTCTAGTTTATAATGAACGAACGGTCCTTTTTTTAACGATCTTGCCATAACTTATTTCTTTCTTCGTTCTAAGATATATTTATTACTTGCTTTCGTTTTAGAACGGGTTCTGTAACCTTTAGCAGGAATACCTTTTCTAGAACGTGGATGACCTCCCGAAGCGCGGCCCTCGCCACCACCCATTGGGTGATCAACAGGGTTCATAACTACTGGTCTTGTGCGTGGTCTTCTTCCTAACCATCTGCTTCTACCAGCCTTACCAGATACCAACAATTGGTGGTCACTGTTTGAAACAGCACCAATAGTTGCCATACAGTTTACCAAAATCAATCGGGTTTCACCTGAAGGAAGTTTTACGGTAGCATATTTTCCATCACGCGCCATAAGCTGAGCGAAAGCACCAGCACTACGCGCCATAATAGCCCCTTGACCGGGACGAAGCTCGATACAAGAAATAATAGTACCTAATGGAATAGCTGAAAGCGGCATTGCATTTCCAATTTCTGGAGCAACCGCCTCACCTGAAACGATGTTCTGATCAACTTGAAGTCCGTTTTGAGCAATTACATATCGCTTCTCACCATCTTGATAGTTTAAAAGTGCGATAAACGCTGTACGGTTAGGATCGTATTGAATACTGGCAACAGTAGCAGGAATTCCAGCCTTGTCACGCTTAAAATCGATAATTCGATATTTCTTTTTATGACCACCACCTATGTAGCGCATGGTCATTTTACCTTGACTGTTTCTACCTCCAGATTTTCTATTCGGAGCAAGTAACGACTTCTCCGGCTTATCGGTTGTAATGGCGTCAAAACCATTTACAACCCTAAAACGCTGACCTGGGGTGATTGGTTTTAATTTTCTTACTGACATTTGTGTCTAATTAAATCTAAGAACTCTTAGATGTTATTGTAAAAATCTATTGTATCACCTTCCGCCACCTGTACGATTGCTTTTTTGTAAGCATTCGTTTTACCAGTTTGGACACCTGTTTTTGTATAACGGGTTTTCCTATCAGGGCGGACATTCATTGTGCGAACTTTTTCTACAGAAACTCCATAAGTGGTTTCAACCGCTTTTTTGATTTCTACCTTATTCGCCTTAGGGTTCACTACAAAGCCAAAAACGTTTTTATCTTCAGCATCCTTGGTAGCTTTTTCCGTAATTATAGGTTTAATTAAGATGTTCATCTTGTTTCTATTTACTTAAGTTTGTTTGAATTCCTTCCAAAGAACCTTCAAACAGCACTACACTGTTTGCATTCATAATTTTATAAGTACTTAATTGCGAGTTAGTTATAACTTCAGTACCCTTCAAATTGCGAGAGGACAAATATACATTATTATTTAAGTCTCCCAACACAAATAAAGATTTTTTGTCATTAAGTCCTAAACTATTCAAAACCGCCGTAAAATTCTTGGTTTTTGGAGCGTCAAAATTCAGGTCTTCCATTACAAAAATGGCTTTATCATTCGCCTTCATCGATAGGGCAGATTTACGTGCCAAACGCTTCAGGTTTTTGTTCAATTTGAAGGAGTAGTTACGCGGACGAGGTCCAAACATTCTACCACCACCTTTAAATACACCAGACTTGATGCTGCCCGCACGCGCAGTACCAGTTCCTTTTTGTTTCTTTATCTTTCTGGTAGAACCAGCAATCTCGGCACGTTCTTTTGCTTTGTGAGTTCCTTGACGCTGATTGGCAAGGTATTGTTTCACATCAAGATAAACCGCGTGATTGTTAGGCTCTATCCCGAACACATCTGCAGAAAGTTCAACTTTCCGACCCGTGTCTTTTCCGTTTATGTCTAATACAGCTACCTTCATTATTTCTCGATCATTACATAAGAATTTTTATGGCCGGGAACTGCTCCTTTAACCACAAGTAGATTCTTTTCAGGAACTACTTTCAAAACTCTTAAATTTTCAACTTTTACTCTTTCGTTCCCCATTTGGCCCGCCATACGCATTCCTTTGAATACTCTCGCAGGATATGATGCAGCTCCAATGGAACCTGGTGCGCGCAAACGATTGTGCTGACCGTGTGTGGACTGGCCAACACCGCCAAAACCGTGACGCTTTACAACCCCTTGGAAACCTTTACCCTTAGATGTACCCGCAATATCCACGAATTCACCTTCGATAAAATGCTCCACAGTAATTGTGTCACCTAATTTGTAACTTTCTTCAAATCCCTTGAATTCGGCGACTTTGCGTTTTGCAACGGTTCCTGCTTTCTTGGCGTGCCCTTCGGCCGCTTTAGTTACAGTCTTCTTGTCATCGAAACCAAGTTGAAGAGCTTCGTACCCGTCAACCTCTTTGGTTCTGACTTGGGTAACAACACAGGGGCCGCACTCGATAACGGTACACGGAATGTTCTTTCCGTTGTCGTCAAAGATGCTGGTCATCCCTATCTTTCTTCCAATTAACCCAGACATATTTATTTATTTATTTAGAATTATGAATTTAGAATGCAGAATCCAGTTTCTACACTTCCGCCTTCGATTATTTTTATTTATTATTTCAAAAGAAACGGGATCAAAATAAATTCAATCCCGAATGTTATTTTGCTTCCGTTTTTCCACAACCATCGTTGAGGACATTTTTGCTAATTCAGAATCAAAAATTCTGAATTTTGAATTCACTATACTTTGATCTCTACCTCTACTCCGCTTGGAAGCTCCAATTTCATTAAAGCATCAATTGTTTTTGAAGAAGAACTGTAGATATCCAAGAGTCTTTTGTATGAACTCAATTGGAATTGCTCACGGCTCTTCTTGTTTACGTGCGGAGAACGCAATACGGTAAAGATTTTTTTATGTGTTGGTAAAGGAATTGGCCCTGTAACTACAGCTCCGGTACTCTTTACGGTCTTAACGATTTTTTCAGCAGATTTGTCCACCAAATTGTGATCGTAAGATTTTAGCTTTATTCTTATTTTTTGACTCATTGCTGAAATTATTATACGTTAGCGGTTCCTTTTGCTGCTGCTATCACACTTTCTGAAATGTTTGAAGGTGTTTCTGCGTAGTGTGAAAACTCCATAGTTGAAGTAGCTCTACCTGAGGACAATGTTCTTAAAGTTGTAACATATCCAAACATTTCGGACAGTGGCACTTCACCTTTTATAACTTTCGCACCGGCACGGTCACTCATATTATTGATAGTTCCGCGACGACGGTTAAGGTCACCTACAATATCCCCCATGTTTTCCTCTGGAGTAAGCACTTCAAGCTTCATAATAGGCTCAAGGATTACAGCACCAGCTTTTTTGGCAACTTCTTTAAACCCGATTTTTGCAGCGAGTTCAAAAGAAAGCGCATCAGAATCCACAGGGTGGAAAGATCCATCCTTAAGAGTTACTTTCATGCTATCTACTTCAAAACCAGCAAGCGGTCCGTTAACCATTGCTTGTTTGAATCCTTTCTCAACAGCTGGGATAAATTCTTTTGGAACGTTACCACCTTTAACCTCGTTTACGAATTCAAGACCAATCTTTCCTTCTTCAGCAGGTTCAAGCGTAAATACAATGTCCGCAAATTTACCACGACCACCCGACTGCTTTTTGTAAACCTCTCTATGATCTGCAGCTTTTGTAACGGCTTCCTTGTACTCCACCTGAGGCTGGCCTTGGTTAACTTCCACTTTAAATTCGCGACGCAAACGGTCCACGATAATATCTAAGTGAAGCTCGCCCATACCAGAAATGATGGTTTGTCCAGAAGCCTCATCCGTACGTACTTGGAAGGTTGGATCCTCTTCGGCAAGTTTTGCCAAAGCCATACCCAGTTTATCAACATCAGCTTTTGTTTTTGGCTCAACAGCAATACCGATAACCGGATCAGGGAAATTCATACTTTCCAAGATTATCGGGTGCTTTTCAGCTGAAAGGGTATCGCCCGTTTTAATATCTTTAAAACCTACTGCAGCTCCAATATCTCCAGCTTCAATATATTCAATTGCATTTTGCTTGTTCGCATGCATTTGGTATATACGTGAAATACGTTCTTTATTACCACTGCGATTATTAAGAATATAGGACCCAGCATCAAGTCTACCGGAATATGCACGGAAGAATGCCAAACGCCCTACATATGGATCTGTAGCGATTTTGAATGCCAAGGCCGCAAAAGGAGCAGTAACATCCGGCTTACGGATTTCTTCTTTTTCAGTATCAGGATTAATGCCCACAATCCCTTCTTTATCAGTTGGAGCTGGCAAATAACGGCAAACAGCATCTAAAAGAAACTGAACACCTTTATTCTTAAATGAAGAACCACAAATCATTGGTATAATGGACATATCCATTACAGCAGCACGAAGTGCGGCATGCACTTCCTCTTCAGTAATAGAGTCTTCATCCTCCATATATTTTTCAAGCAAATTTTCATCATACGCAGCAACTTCTTCAATAAGTTTACCACGTAAAACTTTAGCTTCAGCTTTTAATTCTTCAGGAATTTCCACCACATCGAAAGTTGAACCGAATGAATCATCATGCCAGATTACAGCACGGTTCTTCACCAAATCCACAATTCCTTTGAAATCAGCCTCATCACCAATATTCAATACAATTGGAACTGCGTTTGACTTCAACATATCCTTAACCTGTTGACAAACGGCCATAAAGTTTGCACCTTGACGATCCATTTTGTTAACGAAACCAATACGTGGCACTTTATAGTTATCAGCAAGCCTCCAGTTAGTTTCTGATTGTGGCTCAACACCATCAACAGCACTGAAAAGGAATACCAAACCATCAAGAACTCGCAGCGAGCGGTTTACCTCTACGGTAAAATCCACGTGGCCAGGAGTATCAATAATGTTAAAATGGTAATCTTTAGTTTCAGGCAGAGGCTGTGCATTTTCCAATGGGAACTTCCAGGTACAAGTAGTTGCAGCTGAAGTAATGGTAATACCACGCTCCTGCTCCTGCTCCATCCAGTCCATGGTTGCAGCACCATCGTGAACCTCACCAATTTTATGGCTTACCCCGGTATAAAACAGGATACGCTCTGTAGTTGTAGTCTTCCCGGCATCAATATGCGCGGCAATCCCGATATTTCTTGTGTACTTTAAATCTCTTTGTGCCATTTTTTAGAATCTGAAATGTGAGAATGCCTTATTAGCTTCTGCCATTTTGTGAGTATCCATACGCTTTTTCACCGCGGCGCCTTCTTCTTTGGCAGCTGCAAGAATTTCACCGGCAAGTTTTGCCGCCATGGATTTCTCGTTTCTTTTTCTTGAATAGGTAATCAGCCATTTCATTGCGGTCGCAATTTTACGGTCTGGGCGTATTTGCATAGGAATTTGGAAGGTTGCCCCACCAACTCTACGGCTACGCACCTCTACGTGAGGCATAATATTGGAAAGTGCATCTTTCCAAAGTTCCAATGAAGTTTTTTCATCGTTTTGCTTCTTCTCTTCCACAATGTCAATAGCATCGTAGAAAACCTTGAAAGCCACACTTTTTTTACCGTCCCACATCATGTTGTTTACAAAACGTGTAACCAACTGGTCGTTAAACCGCGGATCCGGCAACAGGGGTCTTTTTTTCGCTGCTCTTTTTCTCATGTCTTCTTCTTAAAGTTTTTAGATTACTTCTTAGGGCGTTTTGCACCATACTTAGATCTACGTTGCGTGCGGCCTGCAACACCTGCGGTGTCCAATGCGCCACGTACAATGTGATACCTAACTCCTGGCAAATCTTTTACCCTTCCACCTCTAACCAATACTATCGAGTGCTCTTGGAGATTGTGACCTTCGCCCGGGATGTATGCGTTTACTTCCTTACCATTTGTAAGTCTTACCCTAGCAACTTTACGCATTGCAGAGTTAGGCTTTTTAGGCGTAGTAGTATATACACGCGTACAAACACCACGACGTTGCGGGCACGAATCCAAAGCAACCGATTTACTCTTCTTGGTTATTTTGGTTCTTCCTTTACGTACTAATTGTGAAATTGTTGGCATATAAAATATGTATTGTTACTGTTTAAAAATAAAACACCCCTATTTTTAGGGGATGCAAATGTAGAAATATTTTCCAACTAATCAAACCTTACCCAATTAATTTTCAGCATACTTTGATAATTTTTCATTTTCGAAATATGAAAGCTTCAGATGAAACGTTAGTTTTACACTGTAAAAGAAAATTCCGCTTGCGAAAAAAACACTTATTTTTTTTATTCCTATATATAGGTATAAGTTTCTTCGTAAAAATCCATGCGCAAGAAATCATACTTTCGCTGAAAGCTGAAAAACCTATTGCCGAAGGACTTAAAGATTCTTTGCTTCGGAAATCTACTTTCAAAGATGTAACATCGCTCCAAATAGAAACAGATACTATTTTTCAAACATTGCAGCGACTGGGATATATTGAAAGTGAATTGTTAGAACTTCAAAAAATAAATGATAGCAATTATACAGCTAACTTTTTCTTCGGAAGAAGATACAGAAATATAAGAGTCTATTATTCAAAAGAAGATTTCACGAGCAAAAATCTGCAGCGCATTTCTTCTGAAATTGAAGGAGAGTTTTTTATACTTCCATTTGAGAGCATTCCCTCTTCCTTGAGAAAACTTACGGCAATAAGAAATCAGGTGGGAAATGCATTCGCGAGGGTTCGCCTTTCGGGTATTGAAAAAGATGGAGAAGGCAATTTGTCAGCTTCATTGATTGTGGACAATGGCAATGTGAGAACTATAGATTCCATCATAGTGAAGGGGTATGAAAAATTTCCCCGCTCATTTTTAAAATACTATGCTGGGGTTCGCAAAGGAAAGATCTTTAACCAGAAAAAGCTTGTTGCCCAAAATGAAAATTTGAACAGTTTGGGTTTTGCGACCTCTCTGAAACCTCCCGAGGCCTTATTCAGAAAAGATTCAACCACGGTTTATTTTTATTTGGAAAAGCAGAATAATAATCTTTTTGATGGAATTATAGGGTTTGCCACAAATGAAGAAACACAAAAATTGGAATTTAACGGATATTTGAATTTAGAACTGAACAACAATTTAAATTACGGGGAGCAACTTTTGCTTAATTACAAAGCAGATGGCCAAGAGCAAGTAAATTTCAGAGTACGGGCAACGCTACCCTATCTTTTTGCAACTCCATTTGGGCTTAGTGCCGAGCTAAAGATTTTTAAGAGGGATAGCACATTTGTAACGACCGAGCAGCAAATAAGAACAACGTATCAAATTAATCCAACTTCAAACGTATATGTGGGATATAAAACCTATGATTCTAGCAACTTGCTTGACCAAGCTATCGCCGGCAATGCGGTAGAAGATTTTACTTCACGCTTTTTTTTGGCTGGTGCAAGTTTTTTAAAACCTCAAAACAAAAGGCTTTTTCCCGTAAAAACGTACGTGCTATTAGATACCGGTTTTGGAACCCGGGAACGGGATTCAATTTCGGAAAATCAGGTTCGGATAGAAACTGTAGCCCACAATATTTTCAATTTAAACTATAAAAATTCGATTTTTATTCAGAACACCACAAGCATACTTTTCAGCGAAAACTATTTAATTAATGAATTATTTAGGTTTGGGGGTATAAACAGTATCCGCGGGTTTAACGAAAATAGTATTGATGCGTCCCTTTTTTCGGTGCTGAATACAGAATATCGATATCAATTCAATGAAGGCGTATACATCCATAGCATTATTGATTTAGGTTACTTTGAAAACGAGATATTATCGATTAAACAGAAATTATATAGTGCTGGTCTGGGATTGGGATTACAGACCAAGGCAGGTATATTCAAATTCAATGTTGCCAATGGAAATACTGAGGGTCAGGACTTCAGCTTTTCCAATACAAAAATCCACATAAGCATATCTTCTCGATTCTGACAAAAATTCACATATAATTGGCATCTGAGTGAAATAAAAGCTAAAATTTGCTTGTAAATAGTTGTGTAATTAACTTTTTATTTTGATTTTTGCCGTTGGCTAATTCAAATAATTTATAAAATGAAAACAAAGTTTAGTGGAATTTTAACGCTGTTACTAGCGTTGGTTGTGCAGCTTACCTTCGCACAGCAAAAAACAATTACAGGTACGGTGACGGACGATACTGGTCTGCCATTGCCGGGTGCAAACGTAATTATTAAAGGAACAAGTACTGGAACACAAACAGACTTTGATGGTAATTATACCATTTCTGCTAGTGCTACCCAGACTCTTACCTTTAGTTATGTTGGGTTTGAAACAAAGGAAGTAAGAGTAGGAGCGCAGAGTACGATAAGTATTCAGTTAAATCCAGGTTCTGCTCTTGAAGAGGTGGTTGTAACTGGATATTCAACTAGAAATCAGACCGTTCAAACTTCTGCAGTTGTTTCGATTTCAGCATCTGAAATTTCTCAATTGGCACCAACCACAAGTATTGATAATATGCTTCAAGGTAAAGCTGCTGGGGTTCAAGTTACTTCAGCGAATGGTAAACCAGGACAAGGAGCATTCGTTCGTATTAGGGGTGTAGGGTCCCTTACTGCTGGTGCCGCATCGCCATTATATATTGTCGATGGTGCCCCTATCCGTGAACAGGATCTATCTAATATTCCGAATGAAGATATAGAAAATATCTCCATATTAAAAGATGCTGCAACAACTGCACGTTATGGATCTCGTGGATCAAATGGAGTTGTGGTTATTACTACAAAGAGCGGAAATAGAAATAGAGATGCTGTAATAAGATTTAGCTCAAGGTATGGAGTCACTTCAAGAATTGAGCCTAACTTCACGATGATGAACGCCGCTCAAAAGCTTCAATATGAATCAGAACTATATGCGCTAGGTATCACCACAGCCAGTACCCTTCCTGGCGTAACAACTGAACCGGGTAGTCCAGAGAGACAATTTTTGTTGGACAATGCAGTTGATTGGCAAGATTTAATATTAAAAGAGGGTGTAGTGCAAAATAATAGTGTTTCTATTTCTGGTGGTGGAGAAAAAATGGATTATTATTTCTCCTTAACCAATGATAGAAATACTGGTATTATTGATAACATTCAAGGATTTGAAAGAACAGGTACTCGTTTAAATGTTAATTTCGACGCAAAAGAATGGCTGAGTTTGGGTGTGAATGTTGGTTATTCAAGATCTTTTAGCGATGAACCGAGAGATCGTAATAATGCTCAAAACCCATTCAGAGCAATGCTTGATTATAACAGCTACGAGCCAGAGTTTGTTCTGGATGAAGATGGAAATATAGTACTTGATGAGAATGGCGATCCCGTTTACAATCCAACTCGATCAGGATTCCCTGTAAGAGGTGCGCTATTAACTGAACCCGCGGAAGAATTTGAAAACACTACTTTAGGAAGTTTGGATGCGGTTGTTAAATTTTCAAAGAATTGGAGTTATGGATTTAATGCTAGTGTAAACTGGCAAGCTGCACGATCTGAATCATATTCACAGCCAGGAGGAATTCTTCAGGACATTTTAGCTCCAAATGGCCCTCAAGGTAACAAGAGAGATAGACAAGTTCATAGAGTAGATCTTACGCTTAGCAATAGATTAAATTACAATCTGCGCACTGAAGATCACAACTTAGATATTTTAGGTCTTTATGAGTATAATATGAATGAGTTCAATATCACACAACTGAGAAAATTAGGATTTCCTTCTGCCGCATTAACTACTCAAGTTCATGCTTCAGGCTTTGATACAAATGATCAAAATTATACTTTAAGAAATAGATTGACCTTATTATCGTATGGTCTTTTTGCTGAATATGATTTTAAAGAAAAATACCTTGTTGGAGCAAGTGTTCGTACTGACGCATCTTCTAATTTTGGTGCAGATAACCAATATGGAGTATTTTACAGTGGAAGTTTGGGATGGAATATTGCGAAAGAGGATTTCTTTGCAGTTGACGAGATAGACCTTCTAAAACTACGTGTAGCTTATGGTACGGTTGGTAACAGAAATGGTATTAATAGATACGCTTCACAAGCAGTTAATGTTTACAATCCATATCCAGTTAGCGACTCGGGGGATTCTGGTAATGCCTCAATTCCTGATCGAGTTGCAAATCCAATTATTAAATGGGAAACTACAACAACAGGTAACGTAGGTTTAGAATTTAATCTTTTTAACAATCGTCTTCGTGGGGTTACGGATTATTTTATCCGTAATACGGATGATCTACTTTTTGTTATTCCTACAGCAGATGAGCAAGGTATTATTAGCCAAGGTGGAGTTCAAGGACTAGAAGGTAACCTTGGAGAGATTCAAAACAAAGGTCTGGAAGTAGCAATCCAAGGGGATATTTTCAGAAGCCCTGATTTTACTTGGACATTAGGAGGAAATATTCTTTTTCTTGACACTGAAATCGTTGAGCTTCCTAACGGTCAGGATGTCACTCCTAATGCTTTTAATATTAGATACAGTGAAGGCAGAAAGATCAATGAGCATTTTTTAATCAGATATGCAGGTGTTGATCCTGCAACTGGAAGATCACAATTCTATGGTGCAGATGGTAACATATATTTTGCGAATGAACTTCCAGAGGGTGAAAATAGAGTTTTCCAAGGAAAATCAACTATAGCTGATAAGGAAGGTGGTTTCTTTACCAATTTTAATTATAAAGGTTTTGGATTGAGAGCTGATTTTGTTTTCAAATACGGAAACTGGATAAATAACATTGTTAAACAACAGAGAATAAATGAAGGTGAATTTATTGATGATAATCAAGCAATTGATGCATTTAACTATTGGCAAAATCCGGGAGATACGGGCGTTCTACCAAGCCCAATATATACTTTAGACGATACGGCAATAACTAGTCAGTCTGATAGATTTCTGGAAAGAGGTGATTATATCAGAATGAGGAATGTTACTCTTTCCTATAGTTTTCCTAATGAATTGTTGGAAAAATCTCCAATAAATTCTTTAAGAGTGTATCTTCAAGGTCAAAATCTCCTAACTTTTACCAAGTTCTGGGGCGATCCTGAAGTTGGTTTATCATCTGGTGAAACTATACCATTTGCAGACGTTGTTGCACCGGGAGAAGTCACACTTTATAGTTATCCAAATACGAAATCTGTACAAGTGGGCTTGGATGTAAGTTTCTAATTTTAAAAAAAATAAAAATGAAAAAAATATTTTATAATACAGCACTTTTATTAATATCAATAGGAGTACTTTCTTCTTGTGAAAGCGAGTTGGATCAAGTTCCTTTTGACGAAGCCCCACAAGATCAAGTTTATCAAACTATCGATGATTTTGAAAACGCTACATTAGGTATATATGAGACTCTGACATTACCTACACTCTATGGTGGAAGTGATGCAGGTGGTATGCTAGATGCACCAGATGTTCTGTCTGACAATGTTACTTTTGCACAGCGTGGAAGAGGTACTAGGTTTACACTCCACAACTTTTTATACTTCCCCGCAGATGAAGTTCTCGGGGGACTTTATGCACGATCGTATGAAATGATTTATCGAGCGAACCTTATGTTATCATACGCCGAGCAATTTCAGGGAGACCCAGAAGATATCTCAAATTTTGTGGCAGAAGCAAAGGCTTTGAGAGCTTTAGGTCACTTGAATGTTGTGAGTTTCTTTGGAAAAATACCCACGCAATCCTCTGATGCAAATGGAAGTTTAGGAATTGCTTATGTTACGAGTCCGGACTTCGAATTGCTACCTGCTCGTGAAACAGTTGGTGATGTTTATAACAAAATTGTTGCGGATTTAACTGAAGCACTTGCCGATATTAACCCAGATAATGGTGTAGCTAGATTTGATACTGAAGTAGTTGCGCTCTTACTTTCTAGGACATATTTATACATGGGGCAGTGGCAAAATGCAATTGATGCAGCAGATATGGTTACAAGTTCAATAGCTCCCAGAGATGAAGTTAACGACGTATGGATTGATGAAAGTAGAGCGGGATTATTATTCTATATACCAAATACTCAAGACGGTTTGGGGGTGACTCAAGGTGTAACTTGGAGCCAAGGAGGAAGATTTGCACTTATACCCGAATATGTAGTATCACTTGAATTATATCAACTATACCAAAATGATGACATTAGAAAAATGGCATATACATTAAATGCATCTAATGGACAACTTCAATTTAACGCTATAAAAAAAGCTTTTGGTAGAACTGTTGGAATAACTGGTCAAGTAGATTTTAAATTATTTCGTGTAGCTGAGGCCAATTTAAATAAAGCAGAGGCATATTATAATCTAGGAAACGAAAGTTCAGCTAGAACTGAACTTGATATTGTTCGCACGAATAGATATACTTCGCCACCAAGCGGAGAGACAGGAGTGGCCTTACGTGATGCAATTCGTCTTGAGCGAAGACTAGAATTCGCTTTTGAATCACAGAGGTTTTTTGATATTAAAAGATGGGGACTTCCAGTTTCAAGAGAAGCATTCGGAGATTTAGCTGACGGTTCAGGAACTCCTTCGGTAACATTATCTTTACCTGCTGGAAATTTTAGATTTCAATTACCGATTCCACAATCTACTATAGATAAAAATCCAAATTTAGTTCAAAACCCTGGCTATTAACATTTAAAAAATATCAAAAATGAAAAATATTAAATTCGCAATAATATTATTTGCAGTAGCTATTTTAAATCAGTCTTGTGAGACCTACGATGATTACAATACTGATAGACCTACTAATATTGGGTTTGTTACTACAGAAATTGCCCTTGTTTCTTTATCTGAAGGACAGTCTCAAACTAGACCGGCAAATGTATATATTAACAATGTTGCTGATGTCGATCGAACTTTCAATGTAGTTGTTTATAACGAATTCAATTCTACAACAACTTCTCCCGAAAATTATAGTTTTGACTCAACAGTTTTAATTCCAGCTGGGTCTCACGATGGGACAATTAACATCACCATTACTGATGTAAGTTTAACCCCCGAAACTACTGAATTTTTGACATTGGCTATTGAAGAGAATCCAGACTACGTTTCAGGAGGAAGAGTAACAGTTAGCTTACAGAATAGACTACCTTAATATAAAAATTGTTTAATCTCAAACACCCCTTCTCCAAGGGGTGTTTTTTTATTACTAACTTTATCCAATGAAAAATCAAGATGCAATAATTTTTGGGATATACCCTATAAAAGAAGCACTCTCGTCAAACGTTATTTTTGATAAGGTTTATGTTCAAAAAGGAATTAGTAGCGATAAAATAGATAGTTTAGTAAAAGACTTAGAGAACAAAAATGTTCCATTGAGCTACGTGCCTATGGAGAAGCTAAACAGGCTAACCCGCGGCAACCATCAAGGCATTATCGCACAAACCTCTCCAGTTACATTTCAAACTTTGGAAGAAGTGGTTGAAAAAGTTTTGGCTTCACCCAAAACTCCTCTCTTTCTCATCCTAGATCAAATAAGTGATGTACGGAATTTTGGCGCAATTTTAAGAACAGCAGAATGCACAGGTGTTGATGCTGTTATAATTCAAAAAACCGGAGGCGCTCCCGTTACAGGTGATACTGTTAAAACTTCAGCTGGTGCAATTTTCAAAATTCCCATTTGTAAGGTAGATCACATAAAAGATGCAATATTTTACTTGCAGGGTTCCGGGATTACCACCATAGCAGCAACTGAAAAAACAAGCATTAATATATACAAAACAGATTTTACAGGACCATTAGGAATAGTGATGGGTTCTGAAGGAAAAGGAGTTTCAAATTCAGTATTAAATCTTGTTGATGGCAAGGCTTCTCTACCTCTTTTGGGTGAAATAAATTCCCTAAACGTTTCGGTAGCTTGCGGAGCGTTTTTATATGAAGTTGTTAGGCAGCGTACCTCATAAATTGTCTCTTGCCTCAGTATTCTTTTTCACAGTATAAATAACTCTAACGGTTCTTGGCGGTGTTGGAGTATCATCTACATCATCTAATCCAGAATTTGGATTGATTACTTTTGGCGTTTCAATAAAATTTCCATCTTCATCGAACTGCTTCATAAATTCATCCTCTTCTGGCCTGTAGCCCTCACGCTCCCATTCATATTTTTTCTCTTTAATAAAATTTCCTTTGAATATGAAAGAGAATGCAAAACCCACAAAAAAGCCAGACAGATGTCCTTCCCAAGAAATTTTAGGATCTACCGGAAACACATACCATAATAAACTACCATACAAAAAGACAACTACAAAAGAAAGGGCTGTAAGTTGATATTGTTTTGAAAATATACCTTTAAAAAAATGAAAGGATGCCAACATATAGACAACACCGCTTGCACCAATGTGGTTAGCAGGTCTTCCTATAAGCCAAGTTGCGAATCCTGTAATTAGTAGACCATAAAAAACAATTTTCCAACGAATATTTCTATAAAAATAAAATAGCGCAGTACCTAAGACAAAAAGCGGAACCGAATTATTAAATAAGTGTTTTAGATCTCCGTGGATGAATGGCCCTAAAAATATTCCACGCAATCCCTCAAATTTTCGTGGATATATACCAAAGGAATTAAAATTCCAACCAAATCTGCTTTCAGCCCAGAAGACAAGCCATAAAGCCATCACGAAGAGCAATGGATACCCAAACACTGAAGGAGAAAAGCGCAAAGATTCGGTTTTATTCATATTAATTTGGAAAGGCAAAAAACAATCCGCACTTATAATTTCTGACAAAATATCAGTGATTTACTTTCTTGAAAATTGTAATTTTAACCGCTATGAATTCACCCCTCGCAGAACGAATCCGTCCAAAAAATCTTTCTGAATATTTGAGCCAACAGCATTTGGTGGGCCCACAAGGTTCATTAACTTCACAATTGAATAGTGGAATGCTAGGCTCCATGATTCTGTGGGGCCCTCCCGGAACTGGTAAAACCACTCTGGCAAATATAATTGCAAATGAAAGCGGAAGACCATTCTATATATTAAGCGCGGTAGACAGCGGCGTTGCGGCCGTGCGTGAGGTAATAGAAAAGGCAAAAAAAAGCGATACACTTTTCAGTACAAAAAACCCGATACTTTTTATTGATGAAATTCACCGCTTCAGCAAATCGCAACAAGATTCGTTATTGGGCGCTGTTGAAAAGGGATGGGTTACTTTAATTGGTGCAACAACCGAAAATCCAAGTTTTGAGGTTATTCCCGCATTGTTGTCAAGATGCCAGGTGTATGTTCTCAAACCGTTCACTCGAGAAGATTTGGATTCGCTTTTGAAAAGGGCAATCAAGGAAGATAAAATTCTTTCAAAAAAGAAAATCACATTGAAAGAAATTGAAGCCTTGATACGCCTTTCGGGCGGTGATGCCAGAAAACTTCTCAATATTCTTGAATTGGTAGTTCTTTCCGTAAAAGAGGAAAAGGTAAAAATCACGAATGATTTGGTGATGCAAAAAGTTCAAAAGAATACTGTGCTTTATGACAAAACGGGTGAGCAGCATTATGATATTATTTCGGCATTTATAAAATCCATGCGCGGAAGCGACCCAAATGCAGCCGTTTATTGGCTCGCTAGGATGATAGAAGGCGGCGAGGATATTAAATTTATTGCACGGAGGATGGTTATCCTAGCCTCGGAAGATATTGGCAATGCAAATCCAAATGCGCTTCTTCTCGCAAATAGTACTTTTCAGGCCGTCACTACCATTGGATATCCCGAAGCGCGGATTATTTTAAGCCAATGTGCAATTTATTTGGCCACTTCACCTAAAAGCAATGCATCGTACAACGCAATTGGTGAGGCCCAACGCGTGGTTAGGCAAACAGGAGATTTACCTGTACCGCTCTCCATTAGGAATGCTCCCACCAAACTTATGAAAGAGCTTGGTTATGGAAAGGAATATGAATATGCCCATAATTATGAAGGCAATTTCGTCGCGCACGAATTTCTACCGGAGGAAATTAAGGGAACTACTTTCTATAAACCGGGCAACAATCCCAAAGAAAACTCCCTTAAAAATTATTTAAAGCAATTATGGAAAGATAAATATGATTTTTAATCTTGAATTTTATAAACCATTGAGACATTTCCATCGGTAATCGTCATATTTTGCGAAGCATCAAAACTGACATTAAAGGTTTTACCAGTTGTATCTAAATATTTCAAAATTTCACCCAAGACAATAATTTTACCTTTCAGCAAAAGCCCGTCCGGAGCATTTTTAGACTCTTCATATAACGAATATCCTTCAGTCGTTTTTCGCAATAAATACGAATTATTTGAATACACATACTTGCTGAATTTTCCACTGGGTAAAATTTTGGAGGGACTATTTCTTGAAGGCGAATTCTCCGAAATATTTTGGTCTAATTGAATTTCAGGAGTCTCCGCAATATTTTCCGATTTTTTAAAAAGCTGGACATCTTTTTGCTTGACATTGAGACTGCTCAAATTTTCGAGCGTCTTCCGAAGCGCATCTTGATATGTCTTTTCAAAATCTTTGTATTTACTTTTCCCTTCTGGGCTTCTGTAGATTTCAGCACCGTTACAATCCTTCAATACCAACTGCAATTTTGTGCCAAAAAAACCGCCCAATTCCTCAACATTAGCGTAAAGGCCTTCACACCTATCCGCATTTGGAATTTCACTTTCAAAATAGGGATTGAAGCCGTTTTTTTCTAAATAGAATTTCGTCATTGAATTGAGTTGGTATTGATCCTTTCCTTTCACGAATTCAAATTGCTCTGGCACAACCACAAAGCTGTAATCACTCAAATTTTTATTCTGTGCCAGCGAAATCATTGAGATCATCAAAAAATAAATAAAAAGGGAAAAACGTACCATCATTCGTCGATTATAATATTAAAACCTACTTGTAAAGATACGCTATTTGCTTTGGCGAGATTGCCATATTTCAATAGATTATCCGCCGCCAGATACATTCCAAATTTTCCAATGCTACCCGTTACGCCCAAACCAATGTTTGAATATGAATAGGAATCTACTGTATAGGTTGCCTTTGCAGATAGAAAATCACCAAATTTTCGATGATAAAATAGTGTGCCAGCCATCTGTGGCCCTTTTGGCCTGATAATGCTGAAATATTGAATCCCCACCGTTTGTTGATGGTCATCGCTTTTATTATGAAAACAATCACACGCATCTCCTCGAGACTTTCCAAATCCGTATCCCAATGACGCGTAGAACTTTACGGGACGCATCTGCGTATAACCAGTATTCAGTGTATCGATTGGAATTTCACGCTCTATCTCTTCTTCAAGATTATTGTAATAGGGAAAGGTATTCTCGCCAGCACTTAGCGGCGGAAAAATAAGTTCGATTCCATCCAGCGTGTAACTGCCGTAAGCCCGGTAGGTTTCCACATCATTCGAATGAAAAATAGTGCCGAAATCCAAAATACTTGCGCTTGCTGTCCATTTTTCATTTATATCATACGTAGCACCAATATCCAAACCAAGACCAAAATTTCCACCGAAGAATGCTCGCCCCAACATCTCGCTGGCTATATTCACATCATTTTCATCATCCCGAAGCGAAGCATATCCTGAGGTTTGAAGCGTAACGTCAGCATTAGTAATGGTGTGCTCATAAATATTTTCCGAATTTTCATCTCCCAAAGTTGTTACAAATGTTCCCTGGTTATCCACACTTTTGAAATTGAACATACTCGAGTACAATTTCACCCTAATTCCGGCGGTCAATTTATCAGTTAATTGCTTGTTAGCGCCAAAATGATACACGGTAAGCAAGTCGCCCGTGGTATTCAATTCACCCAAATCAAATTCATACCCCAGATAATCTCGATTTCCTTCCCATCCCAAAATTGCCAAATCACGAGGAAAATAACTTATGAAATCAAATTCTTGATAAATACCACCCGAAAAATAGATTCCATTTTTGGCACGCCAACCTAGATTGAAAATCTCCAATTGCTGGGTCGCGGTAAAGAAATCTGTATTTTTCATTTCGAAAATCTTATCTCGAATTCTAGTATTTATATCAACGGAGCTTTCACCGAAGATATCAAAAACTGTTACTCCGGAAGAACCAATATTGAGATGGATTTGCGATAGTAATGGAATTCCAAAATGAGCCCGTTGCGAAACCTTGCCGCCGGGATTTAGCATCAACGACTGCGGAATTTCATCAAAACCATACAGAATTTGCTTGTTTTGACAAATGGCCACCGCGCCCAAAAGGGACAGAATACAAGTGAATAAAATTTTCATCGTATTAGTATTCCAAAAAATAAGTTGTTTTGGACTTCAAATTAAGCTCCCCGCTTACATTTACGGTTGAGGATGGAACCGTAACGCTAACCACAACCTTATCTGCAGAAGTAAGTTGAAGTATTTGCTCGCCCTCCACATTTTCAATAAATTCAGTGATTACGGGAGAGCTAACGGAACCTTCATTTACCACAGTTTGTGTGGTATATGTGGTATCGTTGGCTTCGCTTAAAAATTGAAAATCTACTTCAAAACTTCGCGGAATGCTATTTGTAAATTTGAAATAAAATTCAGCCCGGGCCAAGTTTTCCTGAAGAAATGAACCGTCCAGAAATTCAATTTCAGTAGTATCTGTAACGGTCAACCGCGGATTGCCAGTAACAGTATCCACAAAATCTGAAGCGCGAAGGTTGAAATATATGAGGTCCAGCTCGACCACCGGTGAAAGAACAATATCGTCAGCTTGGTCAAAATCTGTATCTTTTACACAGGCCGAAAAAAAGAGGCAGCAAAGTGCCACAAATATGAAAAACTTGAGGTTAATCTTAATCATTGGGGATAATTTACTTAAAATAAACGTGCTTGTTATACGAAATATTACTACAAATAGTTTTTAATTTCGCTTAGATGATTCACGGTAGCATATGCTGGATCAAATATCTCTTTTCTATAATTGAAGAATAACGTATGCATGCCTGCTGCTTCCGCACCCAGAATGTCAGCTTCAAAACTATCGCCTATCATCATACTTTTTTCCGCAGAAGTATCAGCCTTTTTAAGCGCCGAGGAAAAAACCAATGGATTTGGCTTTTTTACACCTACTTCTTCAGAGCTTGTTACCGTCGTGAAGAATTTTTCAATCCCACTATTTTTCAGCTTTAAATTCTGGACCTCCCTGAAACCGTTTGTAATAATATGCAAGCGATAATTTTTTTGCAAATATTCCAAAATAGCTACGGCATTGTCCAGCAAATAATTGTCAACCGGAAGCTCATCTATGTAGGAAACTGCCATTCCGTCAATATATTCTTCCGGAAAAGTTAGTTGAAACATAGCAAAGGCATCATTTAATCTGCCCCGTCTCAGCTCTTCCTTGGTTACTTTTTCTTCCCGATATTTTTTCCAATATTCTAAATTGATGGGTTCGTAGATTTTTAAAAATTCAATTAAATCTATAGTGACCTTATGTTTGCTAAAAACCCGTGCAAATGCCAATGAGGAATTTTTATCGAAATCCCACAACGTGTGGTCTAGATCGAAAAAAATATCAGTAATATTTTTTCTATCCATATTCCTGAAGTTTTTCTGAAAAAATGCTTCTCCAGATTTTATTTTTTTCCAAATAAGAAAAATCCTTATTTGTAAAGAGTATTGTAAAGGTTCCATTTACGGCATTTACCGCATCGAGCATTCCATTTACGGATTTTTCAATATCTGTGGGATATTTAGTTTGAAATGCATACGTGGTCATTGCCGCCGGGCACAGGGTCAATGGCGTTTTGACTTCATAATCCAAATCATAAAACAGAAATGGAGTACAGGTCCCAGCCCTGAAGCCCACCGTATCCCTAAAAACCATAGTGAAATCCTTTTTTACTTCCAGCTCCACGAGATTTCTGTAAATATCTGGCAGATTTACAAGTAATTGTGAGTTTATTGAACTTGCCAATGGCCTATTGGTTATTGCTTCCATTTGCTGTTTTTCCTCTTTCAAAAGCTCATAATCCGTAAGTGCAGCGTATGAAAATAATAATCCTACTTCTTTGTAATCTGCCACGTATTTCAGCAAAAGTTTGAATTTTTGCCTGTGTGTATTCAGGCTTTCTTCAAATACCAATGAATTTCCCAATAGGAAAAATATGGTCAATTTAAAATTGCTCCGCGTAGCTATATTTATTATCCATTTAAAAGTATTAAATGGATCGCGCTTGGCGCCAATAATCACTTGTGTTCTATTGATAATCTCACGGATTTTTCCCTCCAATAAATTATTGATGTATCCAAACAATGTCCGGAACGCGCCTTTTTGGCTGTACGCAAATGGCTGCGAGGCTTCAATGACCGGATGGATGGTAATTTTCTTCTTCGGAAATTCCATTTCCGGGAACAAGTCCTTCAGCAAATTTTTAAACTTGTAGGCCCAGATATCCACAACTGGTTGGTGCAAAAAGTTTTCTTTGAAAGCGAGACTTTCCGAAGCCATAAACCTTCCCATTTTGTCTTTTACGTGGGGAAGATATTCTTCGTAGCGGCTCAACATATAAAAACTTGCCGAAAAAATATCAAACGGTAGCGCACTGTTATTAGATACAGCGAAAAAACCAACCGTTTCGTCCCATTTTTTTACGCTTATGTCTATAGTTTCAAAACCCTGTTGCTCCAATAATCCATAACTTTGAAAAAAAAGTTCATTGCCCAATGGTTTTTTTCCATAGGAAAATTTAGGGCCGGAATGAGCGATAAATTCTTCAATAGCAGTGGTAAAAACAACGTCTACCTCCAAAATACGAAGGCAAATGTGCTTAAAAATATATGAAATTCGAGGGGTAAGTTTTGTGGTGTAAAGTAGCAACATAAGCGTTATAGCATATTTTCATCAGCAAAGCTAAAGTACGCTTTTTCAGTAACTATAAGATGATCGAAAACCTTGATGTCCAAGCTGTCACCGGCTATTTTAAGTTTTTTGGTAAGTTGGATGTCCGCTTGGCTTGGTTTTAAGGTGCCCGACGGATGATTATGGGCTAAAATTATTCCCACGGCGCCCAGTTGAAGTGCCTCTTTAAAAGCCAAACGAACATCCACAACCGTTCCGGTAATACCGCCTTTGCTCAATTGTGCACTCTGTAAAATTTTATTCGAATTATTAAGATAGATAATCCAGAATTCTTCGTGACCCAATTCGCCAATTATTGGTTGCATATATTCAAAAACTGAATGACTGGAAGTAATTTTCAATTTTTCAAGGGCCTCCTCTCCCCTTCGCCTTCGACCCAATTCCATGGCTGCGGCGATGGTGATGGCTTTTGCCTCACCTATTCCCTTAAATTTCATGAGATCTGAAATGGAATGCTTTCCCAGCTCATTCAAATTATTTCCGGCTGCTGCCAAAATTCGTTGACTCAGGGAAACAGCACTTTCATTGCGGCTGCCAGAGCCAATTAAAATTGCAATCAGTTCGGCATCGCTGAGTGCCACGCGGCCTTTTTGAAGCATTTTCTCGCGTGGACGGTCGTCCTCGTTCCATTTTTTTATCGAAAAAAAATTATTTTCCTCCAAGTGCTGAGTATTTGTTTAAAGATAATAATGATCCACTAAACTTGGAGAAATTTTAAAAGAAACAATGCTTTTTAAAACAGGCAACCAATTTTAGACTGGCTGCAATTCCATTTTTGGAGAATTAACTTCAAATTGAAACATTGATTTATAATCCATGACATTTTCAATTCCGTCAAGCGCGCACAGATATTCAATTGCTGCACAAAGTCCATTAAAGAGTGTTTCCTTTGAAGTGGGATCTTTGGGTTTAATAGATTTATAATTAAGCGGCAACGAGTATCCACAACCTTTTAGAAATGCGGCTTCCGTTTGTAAAAGCTCCAGAGGCGTATAACCGCTTATCCTTTTCCCGAATTTTTGGTTTACCAATCCTACATAATTCAATACAACTGAACCGTGTGCATCGCTTAAATATTTCCAGCTATCGGTATTGTCACAAATATTTCCCACAGCGCAGTGATTGCAACACTCTGGATTTAATGTGCCATCGTGAAAGGCATTATAAAGTTTACCGATTGCGCGCTCAAGTCTGGACGTTAATTGCATAGCATATATTTTTTACAATAGCGCTTTTAAGATACTCAAAAAGTATGAGGCACAAAAAAGAATAACAATTTTTAAAGTAAAATCGTCAGGAAGCTTACAGTTTTAGCTAAAATTAAAAAAATGGTATAAAACATAAAAAAAGGCCTTGAAACAAGACCTTTTACTTTTGTGACCCCGGAGGGATTCAAACCCCCAACCCTCAGAGCCGAAATCTGATGCGCTATTCAGTTGCGCCACGGGGCCAATTTCCGCATTAGCGAATATAAATTTTTTAAGAAAGCCTGGCTTTTACCACATTCGAGATGGTTTTCCCATCAGCCTTTCCAGCGAGCCTTTCATTTGCCAAGCCCATAACCTTACCCATATCTTTCATTGAAGATGCACCGGTTTCAGCAATGATTGCATCAACGGTTTCCGCTACCTCTTCTTCGCTCAGCTGTTTTGGCAAAAATTGCTCTATTACCTGAGCCTGTGCCAATTCCGGTTCGGCAAGATCTTCACGGCCTTGTTCTTTGTAGATGGCCGCGCTGTCCTTTCGCTGTTTCACTTGCTTTTGAAGAAGTTTAATCTCTTCAGCCTCTGAAATCCCAGCTTTTGTTCCAGATTCGGTTTGCGCCAATAAAAGGGCAGACTTTATAGAGCGCAAGGCTTCCAGTGTTTGTGAATCCTTGGCTTTCATAGCCACTTTCATCGCATCCATTACTTGGTCTTGTAAGCTCATTCTTTGCATTTTTATTGAGTGCGAAGATATACAATAATCTGCAATGGTTAAAGGTGATTTGTAGTAAAAAAGCCCAAAATCTAAAAATGATTTCGGGCCTTGCTTAAGTGGATAGCAAAAAATCTTAATCTACATTATCATGTAAAAATGAATTGTTTTTTCGCAATTCAATTTCGTCATCGTCCGTATTAACCGAAGTTCTTGAAATATTTGCCTGATTTGATTTCTGTTCCAAATCGATGCCCATGCGCTTATAGGCAGGCTGTTTTTCGATTTCGTCAATGCGCGAAGACGAATTTTTAAACTTGTAATTGAATTCCTTCATTCTGCGCTTTCGCTCCTCTGTGCGGTCGCTCAACAATTTTGAAATGGGCGAGTTCATAGGATCCTCATCTTCCTCGATATTTTTTTGAGTTTCTGCAGGTGCTGAAACGGTTCTTTTTTCAAAAACTATTTCTTCCTCCGCAACTTCTTCCATTGAAGGTTTTGAGGGTTTTGCCTTGCTCAAAAACGTCTCCATTTCTTGATAATCATCAAGGCTGTAACGTTTTACGCCATTGCCGGAAACTTCCGTTATTGGGATAATCTCAACGTGATCGTTCACCTCAATTTCCTCGAGATTGAAAATGACTTTTTTTCCTTCCTCTTGATTTATGGAATCAACTTTTGGTTCTTTCTTTTCTGAAACTGGATTTATGGGAAGATCAAACATCAACATTTGTTCATCTTCGTTTTCAATTTCAGCTTTTTTTGAAACAATCTGTGGTTCCTCATCTTTTGGTGCTTCCAGAATCACAAACTCGTTCACGTTCATTCTATTGATTTCAACCTGCGAGAATTCGTCAACATTTTCTACTGAAATTTCCTCAAAAGAAACATTCAGGTTTTTAAGAAATTGCGACGTTTCTATATATCCTTCAAAAGGTAATTTAATTTCGTGCTCCGCTTCATCAAATAATGTATGCCTCACAATTGGAGAAGTTGATTTTGGCGGATTCTGCTCCTGTTTTTGTGGCAATCTTACGGGAGAAGCAGTGGCTTTTGGCGTAAGTGTTTGTTCGGCTCGCTGCTCATCTTCAAGGGTATGGATTATTTTTTTAGTCTCAGTATTCACTATTTCGTTTTGCTGCTCTACGTTAAATCCCGTAGCAATCACGGTTATGGAGATTGAGCCTTCAAGAGTTTCATCCTCGCCCACACCCATAATAATGTTGGCACTGTGTCCAGCTTCATCTTGGATGTAATCGCTAATTTCGCCAATTTCATCAATAGTGATTTCCTCTGAGCCGGAAACGATAAGCAACAATACGTTTTTGGCTCCCTTTATTTTATTGTCATTAAGAAGCGGAGAATCAAGCGCTTTGGAAATGGCTTCTTTTGCGCGTGCACCGCCTGTGGCAGTTGCGCTTCCCATAATTGCGGTACCGCTGTTTGAAAGAACTGTTTTCGCATCACGAAGGTCAATATTTTGGGTGTAATGGTGGGTAATAACTTCGGCGATTCCACGAGCAGCGGTGGCCAAAACTTCATCAGCTTTTGAGAATCCTGCCTTAAAACCAAGATTTCCATAAACTTCGCGAAGCTTATTATTATTGATTACAACCAATGAATCTACATTTTGACGTAGTTTTTCCACCCCGATATGTGCTTGGTCATTTCTTGTTTTTCCTTCAAATTGAAAAGGAATGGTTACGATACCAACGGTCAAGATGTCCAGATCCTTTGCCATTTTTGCAATAATGGGTGCAGCTCCCGTCCCTGTACCACCGCCCATTCCAGCGGTGATGAATATCATTTTGGTATTTGTGGTGAGCATCCTTTTAATTTCATCCATACTTTCCACCGCAGATTGCTCACCCACTTTTGGGTTGGCACCTGCTCCAAGTCCCTCGGTTAGGGAAACGCCCAATTGTATTTTATTAGGCACAGGGCTGTTTTCCAAGGCTTGGGCATCTGTATTGCAGATTACAAAGTCCACGCCCTTTATTCCCTGACTGAACATATGGTTTATGGCATTGCTCCCGCCGCCGCCTACGCCTATAACCTTAATCACATTGGACTGGTTTTTAGGCAGATCAAATGAAATGTTATTAAATTCTGTGTTGCTGCTCATATTTATATTTTTTATTGCAATTTTTTATTATTCTTCCTTACTCAAATAACGATCTGAAAGCTTTATTCAGCATTATCAAGGAAATCCTTGAATTTTTCTGCCCACTTATCAAAAAAGCGCTTTCTTTCCCTTGGTTCTTTTTCGGCTCCTTCATTTTCTTCCGGAAAAGCTTCCTCACGCGGCAACTCCTTACTTTGTTGCCCCTGCACTTTTTCCGCTTCATCTTTTTCCAAAGTATGTGAAAAACGCTTCATTAGTGATGATTTTTCCTTGCTTTCCAAACTATTCAAAACCAACCCTACGGCCGTGGCATACATTGGGCTGGTGGTTTCGGCATCACTGTCGCCCGCCAGATGTTCATTTGGATAACCAATGCGGGTATCCATACCGGTAATATATTCCACCAATTGCTTTATATGCTGGAGTTGTGCGCCGCCACCCGTAAGCACTATCCCGGCGATAAGTTTCTTTTTTTGTTCTTCGTGACCGTAATTTTTTATTTCCAAATAAACCTGTTCAATAATTTCAATAACTCGGGCGTGAATTATTTTTGAAAGATTTTTTAGGCTTATTTCCTTTGGCTCACGCCCACGAAGTCCGGGAATACTTACGATTTCATTGTCCTTATTTTCTCCGGGCCAAGCAGATCCAAATTTTATTTTCAGCAGTTCTGCCTGTTTTTCGATAATGGAACATCCTTCCTTTATATCTTCAGTAATCACATTTCCACCGAAAGGAATTACCGCTGTGTGACGAATAATTCCATCTTTGAAAATAGCCAGATCCGTAGTGCCGCCACCAATATCAATTAAAGCAACGCCGGCTTCCTTTTCTTCCTGACTCAAAACCGCCTTCGCCGAAGCCAATGGTTCCAAAGTAATGGCGGAAAGCTCCAATCCAGCACTTTTTATACATCTTCCCACATTTCTGATAGAGGAAACTTGTCCAACGACCACATGAAAATTAGCTTCCAGCCGCGCGCCATACATACCAATGGGTTCTTTTATTTCCGCTTGTCCGTCCACTTTAAAATCCTGCGGCAATACGTGCAGAATTTCCTCGCCGGGAAGCATTACCAGTTTGTGCACTTGATTGCAAAGACGCTCAATATCCTCTTCGCTTATAACGTCCTCGCCGTTGCTTCTGGTAATATAATCACTATGCTGCAGGCTGCGAATATGCTGTCCTGCAATGCCCACGACTACATCCTTAATTTTCATACCTGAAGAATTTTCAGCATCCTGCACCGCTTGCTGGATGGATTGGATGGTCTGCGTAATGTTGTTGACCACACCGCGGTGCACGCCAAGACTTTTCGCTTTTCCTATTCCCAAAACTTCCATTTTGCCATAGTCATTTTTTCTACCAATCATAGCGACTATTTTGGTAGTTCCAATGTCCAATCCTACTGCAATATTATCATTTTCCATGGCCTTCTTTTTTTGTGGCGATTACCTGACTTTCAAATTTCAAATTGATTTGGCTATAACTTGAAAGCGTACTGTCTCTTTTAGTTTTTTTGTAAAAAGCTTTAAAATTCTGAAACTTCTTTTCTATTGAAATCGGTTTTCCGAAAAGCACTTTAAAATCCATTTTCCGAAGCTGGAGCACCAATTCCCCATTTGCGTGGCTGTCTATCCCAATAACACTACTCCGCATAAATTCATCTTCGTTTATTTTTAAAAGCAGCGGTGTTACCTCGGTAAATTCTGTATTGGAAATTCCTGTGATTAATGGCACCCTAGCTGAATAAACACTGGACAACGGCATTCTTTTCCCATCTGCGTCCAGGTAATAATCTGGCGATGCGCTCACTCTTCCCACCGGTTGTCTTTGCTCAATTTTTGCCCCTAAAACCCCATCCACAGATAGATACACCTGCGCGTCCCGAATCATTGGGTTTTCCACCAAACGCTGCTCCATCTCTTTCAAAACTAAAGTTTCTTTACCTACGCTCGTAACGTTGGCTTCATTTTGTATCAACAATTTATTAACTGAATTGTGGGTTATAAACGGGCTGTTATCATCCATAAATTCTATCTCCACTTTTGCTATTTTACGGCTCTCATTCCGTTTTTTGCTGAAGCTGAATAGAAAAATCATCAGCCCAATAAGAACCATAAATTTCAATATTTGCAAACTACGCTTCATCTTTAACTATTTTGGTTATTTTACTTACCTCCGCGCCTATGTCCCCTGCCCCAACGAGCAATTTTATCCTGCATTTTGATTGAAGCAAAATTTCTGGCAAGGCCGACTTGAACACCAATTTTTTATTTTCTGAAGAAACCATATTTAAAAGCCATTCAGAAGTAATGCCCTGCATAGGCTCCTCACGCGCGGGGTAAATATCCAGAAGTACTACCTCGTCAAATTGTGATAGACTTTTCGCAAAACCTTCTGCAAAATCGCGGGTTCTACTGAAAAGGTGCGGCTGGAAGACAATCTGTTTGTGATCCTTTGGGTACATTTCATCAACCGCTTGAAAAAGCGCGTCAATTTCAGTGGGATGGTGGGCGTAATCATCAATCAAAACCAGCTTTTCGGTTTTAATTTTATATGAAAAACGACGCTTGACGCCTGTAAAACTTGCCAATGCATTGGGCAGGCAATCGGTTGGGGAGCCTGCTAAAATTGCCATGCCCAAAGCCATGATGGCATTACATAAATTGTGGTGGCCCGGAAGCCTGAAGGTTAGGTCATGTAGGGTTATTGTAGGAGTCTTCAAGTTGAAAACATAATTTCCATTTTCTATGCGCACATTTTGCGCTTCGTAATCTGCGGTTGTTGCCACCGCTACAGTCATGCCGTCCAGTGGCAAATTATTTTTAATCAATACATTACTTTCCTCTGTAACTAAATCCGCAAAGGCACGAAATGCATTTTCCAATTCGCCCGCTGTGCCGTAAATATCCAAGTGGTCTGCATCCATCGAGGTAACGCAAGCGATATCTGGCTTCAACCTTAAAAATGAGCGATCAAATTCATCAGCTTCAACCACGGTTATTTTATTACCGCGGTAAATAAAATTGGAATTATAATTTTCGGCAATCCCGCCCAAAAATGCCGTTACGGGCATGTTGCATTCCGCCAATAAATGTCCCAAAATCGCCGAAGTAGTTGTTTTCCCGTGCGTTCCGGCAACTGCCAGGCATAATGTGTTTTTGGCTACTTCGCCCAAAAGCTCCGCTCTTTTTATTACTGAAAATCCATTATCAAAAAAATAGTTCAAGATGTTGCTTTGCTTTGGAATGGCTGGGGTAAAGACTATTTGTGTTTCTTCCGAAGCTTTTATCATTTCAGGAATTTCAGAAATAGCATCAATAAAATTCACTGGAATTCCTTCGGCCTTCAATTCATCCGTTAAGTCAGACGGGGTTTTATCGTAACCAAAAACATTTCTACCCTGCATCTTGAAATAACGTGCAAGCGCGCTCATCCCGATGCCGCCAATCCCGACGAAGTAGAAATTCTGTATTTTTTTTAGGTTATTCAATGTTTAAAATTCAAGTTTCAGGTTTCAGGTTTTTAGTTCCCCCTTTGGGGGTTAGGGGGCTATCATTTTCTCAATTTCATCCACAATTTCCTTTGTGGCATTTGGTTTTGCAAGTTTTTTTATATTGCTTGAAAGTGATTTCTGTTTTTCTTCGGAAGAAACCAACGCTGAAAATTCACCTTCAAACACTTCATCCAAATCCCTTTCACGTATCAATACAGCTGCGTTTTTTTCAGATACTGCTTTGGCGTTTTTTGTTTGGTGATCTTCCGCCACATTGGGAGATGGGATAAAAATCACAGGTTTTCCCACCAAACAAAGCTCCGAAACCGAAAGCGCACCCGCCCTCGAAATAATGAAATCTGCTGCGGCATAAGCCAAATCCATCCTATTTAAAAAAGCGTGGATCTGTACATTTTCAGACGATTTGTTCTTGTAGATTTCTTCGTAAAATTTTCCGCACTGCCAGATTACTTGTAAGTTCTGTGCTTCGAAAAAGGGCAGCGATTTTTCGATCAATTGGTTAATCCTTTTCGCTCCGAGACTTCCGCCCAAAACCAATAGAGTTTTTTTATTTCTTTTTAAATTAAAAAATGGGATGGCCTCTTCTCTTTTTGAAGAAATATCCAGCAAATCCTGCCGTACGGGATTTCCCGTAAATTTTATTTTATGTGAAGGGAAAAAATTCTCCATTCCTTCATAGGCCACGCAAATACTATCCACTTTATTGCTCAGCCATTTATTGGTAATTCCCGCATGGCTATTCTGCTCTTGAATCAAACAAGGAATTTTTTTCATCGATGCCATTTTCAGCAACGGTGCGCTGGCATAACCGCCGGTTCCTATTGCCGCATCTGGCCTGAAATCTTTCAATATTTTTTGTGATTTGTAAAGACTTGAAACCAATTTCAAAGGAAAAGCCAAATTCTGGAGCGATAAACTTCGCTGCAACCCAGAAATCCAAAGTCCCATTATTTTATAACCAGCCTGCGGTACTTTTTCCATTTCCATTCTATCATTTGCGCCCACAAATAAAAATTCAGCATTTGGGAAACGAATTTTCAGTTCATTTGCAATGGCAACCGCCGGGTAAATGTGACCGCCGGTTCCACCTCCGCTTATGATGAATTTTTTTGGCTTCATATCGCTTCACTTAAAATATCCAGCGGATTTTCTTCCGATTCCTCTTTTACCACTACTTCACGTTTTGCGCTTACGCTCAAAACCATTCCTAGCGCTAGGCAAGTCATCCAGATTGAAGTTCCACCGCTACTGATAAGCGGCAAGTTTTGTCCCGTTACGGGGAATAATTCAACCGCAACTGCCATATTGATCATCGCCCGAAAAACGATGGGCAGGCCGACTCCAATTACCAGTAATTTTCCAAAAATTGATGTTGACTTATGTGCTACAACCACTATTCTGAATAATAAAAACAGATATAAAAGCATCAAAAACATACCGCCTAAAAGGCCAAATTCTTCCACAATTATGGCGTAAATAAAATCAGATGATGATTGTGGCAAAAAGTTTTTCTGAACACTTTTTCCTGGCCCCACACCTGCCAAACCACCGGAGGCGATTGCTATTTTTGCTTTTTCAATTTGGTAATCCGCTTCGGTGTCTTTATCATTCGCAAAATTTTCAACACGGCTCATCCACGTATCCACACGGTTTGGAAAAACTCCCGGGAATGCTTTTGCTGAAAGGACAAAAAGTATTAGAAATAAAAGTCCTGCACCTAAAATAATTCCCAAATACCGCGATGGATATCCGCCCACAAATACAAGCATGACAACCATACAGAAAAATATGGCAGTAGTTGAAAAGTTTGCAGGTAAAATTAAAGCCAATATGAAAAAAACCGGTACCCACAGCGGTAAGATGGTTTCCTTGAAAGTAACTGTTTTATCCTTTATACGCGATAGGTAGCGCGCTACATAAGTCATTAAAACTACCCCTGCCAAAGTTGAAGTTTGAAATGTAACACCTACAAAAGGTACGCGAATCCAACGGCTTGCATTGGCGCCGTCAATTGTGGTTCCTTCCGCCATTGTAATAACAAGCAGAATAACAATCACGGGCATCGCAATAATGGAAAGCCCCCGAAAGTAATGGTATGGTATTTTATGCACACCATACAAAATACCAAAGCCCAATACCAAATGTGCAAAATGTTTCAATAAATAAGGCAATGTGCTTCCATCTCCATACAAATATGCAAGATTGCTGCTCGAGCTATAAACAGGCATAAAGGAAAAGAGCGCCAAAAGCCCTACAATCCCCCAGATTGCCTTATCACCTTGTATGTATTGAATAATATTTCGCACTATTGTTTATTGCTTATTGTTAATTGTTAATTGCAATTATAAGTTCCTTACAGCTTCCTTAAACTGTCTTCCGCGATCCTCGTAGTTTTCAAATAGATCAAAACTTGCGCAAGCCGGGGAAAGAAGCACGGTGTTATTTCTTTCAGCCAATCTGTACGCAACTTTAATTGCGGCTTGCATAGAATCTGTTTCAACAATTGTATCCACCACATTTCCAAAGGCGTTTATAATTTTTTGGTTATCTATTCCCAAACAAATTATTGCCTTTACCTTTTCATTTACCAGTGGCAAAAGTTCGCTGTAATCATTGCCCTTATCCACACCTCCCACAATCCAAACCGTTGGATTTTCCATACTGTCTAGCGCAAAAAAGGTAGCATTCACGTTGGTTGCCTTACTATCATTTATGTACATCACATTATTGATTTTTAAAACTTTTTCAAGTCGGTGTTCAACGCCTTGAAAACCTTCTAGACTTTCACGGATGGTTTGCTTTCTGATTTTCAATAATGTAGCAACCGTTGATGCGGCCATTGCGTTCTTTACATTGTGTTCCCCCTGTATTCCTATTGTTGCGATTGGCATGTTGAATTCTGTATTATTTATTTTTATTACTATTTGGTTATCTTTTTTAAATGCGCCTTGTTTCAATTCTTTTTTTACTGAAAAAGGGAGCAATTGCGCTTTGATGGTATTTTTTGAAAGCCATTTTTCAATTTCCACATCGTCTGCATCATAAATGAAATAATCCGCCTCGGTTTGATTCATTGTAATCCTGAATTTTGAGGCGATATAATTCTCATATTTATAATCATATCTATCCAAATGATCCGGACTCAAATTGGTTAAAACCGCGATATGTGGTGCAAAGTCTTCAATTCCGTCGAGCTGGAAACTGCTTAGTTCCAAGACAAAGTTTTCATATTTTTCTTCTGATACCTGTTCTGCAAAACTCTTCCCGATGTTTCCGCCCAAAGCCACATTTAATCCGCCATTTTTCAGCAATTCAAATGTGAGACTTGCGGTCGTGGTCTTTCCGTTACTTCCGGTTATTCCCACAATGGTTGCTTCCGTATATTTTGAAGCAAATTCAATTTCAGAAATTACCTTTATGCCAACTTCCCGAAGCTTTTTTACAATGGGTGCTTTATCAGGTATTCCCGGACTTTTCATCACCACATCCGCTGAAAATATTTTTTCTTCGGAATGGCCTTCATCCTCCCACGCTATTTCATTATTTATAAGAACTTGCTTGTACTTTTCCTTTATTTTTCCATAGTCTGAAACGAAAACTTGAAATCCCTTTTTCTTCGCCAAAATTGCCGTTCCCACTCCGCTCTCACCACCGCCGAGAATTACGATTTTAGATTTACGACTTACGATTTTAGATTGATTGTTCATTTTGAGTTTATTCTTTTACGAACCGTATTTATTGAAGCTACTGTTATTGAAAGCAATTCATTAGCTTCACCGTGTAATCTATTTATTTCTGAATGGTGCGTTTCTGAAATCTCTTTTAATATTTCTAAGAAATAGATACTTTCATCCGCTTCCTCTTCTACAATTTTCAATTTATTTATAAAATCTCTATCAGATTTTCCACGGCAAGCCGCTCTGTAATTTGCTCCAATTGAACTCGAACACCTAATCAATTGATTGCAGTAAGCATTATATTGCCTTGAAATGGGAAATTGCATACATAAATTGCCACAATCAACCGCAAACCTGAACATCCTTCTTTTAATTTCTTCTTTCACAAATCGTATATCTAAAATCTTACATCGTAAATTTTAGTTATCTTATCTTTAGCGTAACAATCGTAATTACCGCCAAAAAAATTCCCACAATCCAAAACCGGGTTACAATTTTGCTTTCGTGAAAACCCCGTATTTGATAGTGGTGATGAAGCGGCGACATTCTGAAAATTCTTCGGCCCTCGCCAAATTTCTTCTTTGTGTACTTAAACCAACTTACCTGTAAAACAACCGATAGATTTTCCATTAAAAAAATGCCGCAGAGAATAGGAATTAATAATTCCTTTCTAACAGCAATTGCTATTACGGCAATAATCCCACCAATGGTCAAACTGCCCGTATCGCCCATAAAAACCTGTGCGGGATAGGTGTTGTACCACAAAAAACCAATGAGCGCCCCCACAAAAGCGGTAATGAAAATGGTCATTTCGCCTGTGTTGGGGATGTACATTATATTTAGGTAATCAGAAAAAATAACGTTGCCGGAAACCCAGGCAAACAATGCCAGTGTAAGCCCAATAATTGCTGAAGTACCAGCGGCCAGCCCATCAATCCCATCCGTGAGATTGGCGCCGTTTGAGACAGCCGTAATTATGAAAATTACGATTGGGATAAAAATGAGCCATACATAACTTTTGTAATTTTCTCCAGCCCAGCTTATTAGATTTGAATAATTAAATTCGTTCTCCTTCACAAACGGAATGGTGGTAAGCATCGCTTTATCCTTTACATAAAACGTGCTTTTTGAATCCTTTTCAACAATTTCAGTGAGGGATGCCTTGTTTTCGGTTTCTGGAATACTCCGCTGAACCACAATATCTGGGTGAAAATACATGGTTGCACCAACAAAAAGGCCTAATCCTACTTGCCCAATTACTTTGAATTTACCCGGAAGACCTTGTTTATCGTTTTTAAATTTTTTGATGTAATCATCAATAAAACCGATGGTTCCCATCCAAAGTGTAGTCACAATAAGAAGAATTACATAAATATTTTCAAGTTTTGCGAAGAGCAGTACTGGAATTAGCGTGGCAAGAATTATAATAATTCCGCCCATAGTTGGCGTGCCGGCCTTTTCATTTTGGCCCTGCAAACCCAGATCGCGAATGGACTCGCCTACTTGCTTTTTCCGAAGGTAATTGATGATTTTTTTTCCGTAAACCGAAGCAATAAAAAGTGATAAAATTACAGCCAACGAAGCGCGGAACGTAATAAATTCAAACAACCCCGCTCCAGGCATATCGTACGTTTTTTCCAAATAGTCGAATAGATAATACAGCATTTTCTATTTGTTTAGGGTTGTTAAGATTTGGGTTACAATTTTAAAATCATCAAAATCGAAGCGCTCCCCATTTATTTCCTGATAGGTTTCGTGGCCCTTTCCGGCTATCAAAATGATGTCATTTTCATTTGCCATCTGGCAAGCGGCTTTAATCGCTTCCTTGCGGTTTGTAATGGATATGGTTTTTTTATAATGCTCGGCTGGCACACCTGCCTCCATTTGTTCAATAATTTTTTCAGCATTTTCCGTGCGTGGGTTATCGCTTGTAAAAACTACTTTGGTGCTCAAACTTGCGGCAATATTTCCCATTACGGGTCGCTTTTGCGCATCACGATCGCCGCCGCAGCCTATGACCGTAATTACTTCTTCATTGCCGGTACGAATACCATTGATGGTTTCCAAAACATTTTTTAAAGCATCGGGCGTATGCGCATAATCCACAATGGCGGTTATTTTCTTTTCTGAAATTAAATATTGAAATCTTCCCCCCACACTTTCCAATGTGCTCATTATCTGAAGGATTTCCAATTCCTTTAACCCTAATAGTTCTGCCGTTCCAAAAATTGCCAAAAGATTGTATGCATTAAAACCACCAATCAATTTCACCCACAATTCCTGATTATTTATTTTCAAAAGCTGTCCACTGAATTGGCTTTCCAAAACTTGTGCTCTGTAATCAGCATAAGTCTTTAGGGCGTAAGTATGCTTTTTTGCTTTTGTATTCTGAAGCATTACCACCCCATTTTTATCGTCCACATTTACCAATGCGAAAGCAGTTTTAGGCAATTCATCAAAAAAGGATTTTTTCACATCCCTGTATTCCGCGAAATCTTTATGGTAATCCAAATGGTCATGTGAGAGATTAGTGAAAACCCCGCCGCAAAATTGTAGTGCTTCAGTACGCTTTTGATGGATTCCGTGGGAGCTTACTTCCATAAAGCAATATTCCACGCCCGCATCAACCATTTCCCTTAAATATTTATTTATAGTTAAGGAATCTGGTGTGGTATGGGTGGCTTTAAATTGGGTATCTCCCACCATTATTTTTACGGTTGAAAGCAACCCGGCTTCCATTCCCGCTTTTTTGAAAAGTTGATATAAAAGTGAGGAAACAGTGGTCTTGCCATTGGTCCCCGTGATTCCGACAAGTTTCAGTTCTTCGGAAGGATTTCCATAGAAATTTGCCGCCATAATAGCAAGCGCTTTGTGGGAATCGACCACTTGAACGTAAGTAATTCCGTTGACGATATTTTCCGGCAAGACTTCGCAAATAATTGCCAAGGCACCTTGATCGGCAGCTTTTTTTATAAATTCATGCCCATCTGAAATTGTACCCTTTATTGCGATAAAAACATCATTTAAAGAAACTTTCCGGGAATCAAATTCCAGATTGTTTATAGCCACCGAAGTATTGCCAACAACTTTTTCGATGGTTACCTTATACAATATATCCTTTAAAAATATCACGATAAACTCAGTATTATTTGTTGGCCTTTTTTCAACGTTTCCCCAGATTTTATGGATTGGTTTTCAACCTTTCCATTACCGACAGTTTTAACCTTAAATCCAAGATTTTCCAAAAGTGAAACCGCATCCATACCAGGCATTCCCGTTACATTCGGCACGGTTTTATTGCTTTTTTGAAGTAAAGCATAATATTTTTCGAAATCTTCGTTGAGGACTGGGTCTGCTTTTTCAATATCATTTACTTCATCTATATTTCTTGATTCCGTAAATATTTTCTGGGCAATCCGCTTAAACACAGGTCCAGAAACGTCTGCACCATAATATCCTTTTCGGGTACTTGGTTTATGAATTATTACAATGCAGGAATATTTGGGATCTTCCGCAGGAAAATATCCAGCAAATGATGAAACATAGCGCGGGTTTGCCTTCCATCCATCCATCCAGTATTCGGTTTGTGCCGTTCCCGTTTTTCCGGCCATCGAAAAATATGGTGAGTAAAGTGATTTGCCCGTCCCTCTTTTAACTGTGTTTTTCAGTATTTCTCGCACTTGACGCAGGGTTTCGTCAGAACAGATTTTTGGATTTCTTATTTTCGTTTCATACGTTTCTACTTTTTCGTTCCACGCACGCACTTCTTTTATAAATCTGGGTTTTACCATTACCCCATCATTCGCAATGGCATTGTAAAAAGTCAAGGTTTGCAAGGGTGTAATTTCAAGTCCATAGCCGTATGCCAATGATGGCAGTGCGTTGCGGCTCCATTTTTTGTCGCCCGGCTGCGGGATCATTGGGTTGCCCTCACCTTTTATGGCAACTCCCGTTTTTTCATTTAAATGCCATTTTTTTAGACGATCAATAAATTTGTGGGGGTTTTTGGAATAGTTATCATTTATAATGGTTGCCAAACCTATATTGGATGAAACCTCTAAAGAACGTGCAGCGGAAATCTTCCCAAAGCCACCCCGATGCGAATCGTTTATAGGTTTTGCGTAGAAAACTTTGCGGCCATTACCGGTGTCCACAACTGTACTCGTATCAATTACTTTATCTTCCAAAGCAGCCATAAACGCCATCGTCTTAAATGTAGAACCAGGCTCGTGCGCTTCCCCAATAGCGTAATTGAGTTTCTCGTAATAAGCACCTTCTGAAGTTCTTCCAAGGTTGGAGACCGCTTTTATCTCGCCTGTTTTTACCTCCATCACTATGACCGTTCCGTGGTCTGCTTCGTAATATTCTAATTGCTTCAAAAGGGCGTGGTGCGCAATATCCTGAATATTGACATTTATGGTTGAAATAATATCATAACCATCCTGTGGTTCAATTTCATTTTCATCGTAAACGGGCTTCCATTGGCCCTTTGCGATTTTTTGTTTCAGCCTGTGACCTTCTTTCCCCTGAAGCAAATCATGAAAGGCGCCTTCCAATCCCACGGCATAATAACCCGGGCGATCAAAGGCTTCATCGCCCACTGTTCTTTGTGCAATTTTTCCAATGGGATGCTCACGAACGGTTCGTTGCTCCACGATTATTCCACCTTTATAGGGCCCTTTTTTGAAAAGAGGTAAATTTTTCACTTTTATATAATCAGAATACCCCAGATTTTTCACCACCAGCAGATACCTATTTTTATCGGCGCGTGCTTTTCTGAACATATTTTGATAATGGGAAACCGGTTTGCCGAACATGGCACTTAATCCTTCGGAGAGCGGTTTTAGATTATCCCTAAAGTCTTCAGAAGAAACCGTTACGGCATCAAAACGGATATCATACTTTGGAACAGAAGTGGCCAAAAGACTGCCGTCATCCGCATAAACGTTACCGCGGTTTGCGGGAATAACGAAATTTTTGGTTGTATTTTTATGTGCCAAATCCCGATATTCTTCCCCGTGGACGAACTGGATATTCATCAGTTTAACACTTATGGCAAGCGCAAAAACAAACATAACACCGGCGACGATGTACAAACGGTTTAATATGTTTTTTTCTTCAAAAGCCACTCGGGTTTCAGTTTTTAGTTTTGGTTTATGGTTAAAATCGCTGTTCTCTATTCTATTTTTTGTTATTATTTCTGCGCTTTCTTCACAATTTTTATGCGTGTTGGCGGCGTAACTGATGGCTGCAGGCCTCTGCTCTCCATCGCTGCAATAATTTTACTTTCCATACGTGTTTGCATCAAATTCATACGCACATCTACATATTCGCTTTTCAGCTCTTTTACTTCCGCATTCAATTTTGAAATTTGATGGACTTTTTTGTCGGCACTGTGTGAACTTGCAATCATTATCAAGGCCAGTAGTGATAGGAAAATGATGAAACGCCAATTTTTCAAAGCATCGTCACTTACCAAAAATTTCCCTTTTATAATGTTGTAAAAACCGTCTTTCATTTTTCTAAAAAAATTATAATTTTTCCGCGATGCGAAGCTTAGCGCTTCGAGCCCGATTGTTTTCCTTGATTTCTTCCTTTGAGGGAATTATGAATTTTTCCACAGCTTTAAAAGGAACCTCAACTCGTCCGAAGACATCCTTTTCCGGTTCTCCCTCAAACATTCCATTGCGTATGTAGCGCTTCACCAATCTGTCTTCTAGCGAATGATAGCTTATCAAGCTTATCCTCCCCCCGCTTTCCAAAACCTCATTGGTTTGAAGTAAAAATTCCTTCAGCGCTTCAATTTCCTGGTTTACCTCAATACGTATTGCCTGATAGATTTGGGCCAATATTTTATTTTCCTTGTGAGCGGGAAGAAATCTGCCGAGCACATTTTTTAACTGCTCGCTCGTTTTAATTTTTTCTTCCTGTCTTTTTTCAACAATTAACCTCGCCATACCCGCCGCGCTGCGCAATTCGCCATAATTGGAAAACACATTGCGCAATTGGGCTTCTTCATATTTGTTTACTACAGTATATGCCGAAAAATTGCTGTCTCGGTTCATTCGCATATCCAAATCTGCTTCAAACCGGGTTGAAAAACCTCTTTCGGCAACATCGAATTGATGCGAGGAAACACCGAAATCCCCCAAAATCCCATCAACCGTTTTATAGCCGTGAAACCGAAGAAATTTTTTCAAAAACCTGAAATTCTGATTTATAAGAAGAAAACGCTCGTCATCAATATCGTTTTCCAAAGCATCCTTGTCCTGATCAAAGGCAATCAATTTTCCGGTTGGCCCCAGCCGCTTTAAAATTTCCCTTGAGTGACCGCCGCCGCCAAAAGTTACATCCACGTAAATCCCGTCTGGCTTAATATTTAGGCCATCCACCGTTTCGTGAAGCAAAACCGGGTTATGATATTCCATCACCATCATCTTTTTTTCCCATTACTTCCTCGGCCAAATCTGCGAAATCACTCGCGGCATCATCAATAGCCTGTTCGTATCTATCCTTGTCCCAAATTTCCACAATATTAATTGCGGAAGAAATGACCAATTCTTTATCAATGCCGGCAAAAGACAGCAGATCTTTCGGGATAAGCAACCTTCCTGTAGAATCGAGCTCCACCATCTTTACACCTGCGGTAAATCTTCTAATAAAATCGTTGTTTTTTCGGTTAAAACGGTTCAATTCACCCATTTTAGCCATAAGTGCATCCCATTCTTGCATTGGGTACATTTCAAGACACGGTTGAAAAACCGCTCGCTTGATTACAAATCCATTTTCCATTACGGGCAACAATTGTTTCTTAAGTGGCGCAGGAACCATGACGCGTCCCTTTACGTCTGCTTTACATTCGTATGTGCCTATTAGATTGAGCATTGCGGAAAATGGCTGTTAGCAAATTATAGTTTCAAATATATACAACTTTTACCACAATTTACCACAATCTACCACTTTGTTGATAAGTTTTACCACTAAATGAGATTATCATATGATTTCGCTACGGAATAATGGCAATTTAATAATAGACCTTATGAAATATTTTTGTTTACTTTTGTCTTTCTTAATTGCACCAACCGAGCATGGCGGAAAACTTAAAAAAAGAGGGGAAATTTTCTTATTTTGAAAAAGGCGAGGGAACGCCAATTATTATCCTTCACGGGCTCATGGGTGGATTAAGCAACTTTGACGGAGTTGCCGATTTTTTTCCGCAAAAGGGCTATAAAGTGCTCATCCCAGAACTTCCTATCTATAAAATGTCCATCTTAAAAACCAATGTAAAAAGCTTCGCAAAATACGTGGCGCAGTTTATTGAACATCTGGGCTATGACGAAGTTATTTTGCTGGGAAATTCACTGGGCGGACACATAGGGCTTTATTGCACAAAGATGTTTCCCAAAAAAGTAAAGGCACTTGTAATAACTGGAAGTTCAGGACTTTATGAAAGTGCTATGGGCGAAAGCTACCCAAAACGCGGCGATTACGAATACATAAGAAAAAAAGCCGAAAACGTTTTTTACGATCCAGCCGTGGCAACCAAGGAAATTGTGGACGATGTCTACGAAACAGTTAACGACAGAAATAAATTGATACGCACGCTCGCTATTGCAAAAAGTGCAATTAGGCACAATATGGCGAAAGATCTTCCAAAAATGAAAACTCCCACGTGCATTATTTGGGGCAAAAATGATAATGTAACTCCTCCCGAAGTTGCCGTGGAATTTGATGAATTGCTGCCGGATTCAGATTTATATTGGATTGATAAGTGTGGCCATGCCGCAATGATGGAGCATCCCGAAGAATTTAACGCAATTCTTAATGCGTGGCTGGAAAAACGGGGATTTTAGCGGCGAAGTTTCAAGGTTTAAGGTTGAATTTTGAAAATAATATTTCAACAGTAAAATCAAAGCCACAATCACAATTGAAAATTCATAATTTATAATTTAAAAAATGCATATTAAATCGGCAGAATTTGTAATGAGCAATAGTGATGTTGCCAAATGCCCAAAGGATAGGCTGCCGGAATATGCCTTTATAGGCAGGAGCAATGTTGGAAAATCGTCCTTGATCAATATGTTGATGGAGCGGAAGAGTCTGGCCAAAACCTCTGGCCGGCCCGGGAAGACCCAGCTCATCAACCACTTTTTGGTCAATAAAAATTGGTATTTGGTAGATTTACCTGGTTATGGCTACGCAAGGGTTTCAAAGAGCAGTAAAAAAACATTCCAGAAATTTATAACCCAATATTTTGAAAAAAGGGAGCAAATGGTGCTTGCCTTCGTATTGGTTGATTGCAGACACGAACCACAAACCATTGACTTGGAATTTATGCAATGGATGGGCGAAAGCGGAATTCCCTTCAATATTATTTTTACCAAAGCAGATAAACTGAAGCCAAAAGCTTTGGAACGCAACATTGCTGCCTATACCCAGAAAATGCTAGAAACTTGGGAAGAAATGCCCCAATATTTTATAACTTCAGCCAGTAATAACACTGGGCGCGAAGAGGTTCTAAATTATATAGACCAAATTAATGGACAATTGAACGCTTCCTGATTTTCTCAATCAATTGTTCCGCGTTTTTCATTTTGTCCAATTCATCTTTTGAAATAAAAACTTCCAATTTCCCCTCAATTTCCGTTAAGATTATTGGCAATTGAAAATCTTGGTTAATGTTGTTTTTATATTTTTTTTGAAATTCATCTTTATGAAGAAATTCAAAGTTGAATACAGATTTTTCCCTGAATTCTTTCCAAACTTTATCCTCCTTAAAAACGCCATAAGTTATTGCGCAGAGGCTGCAAGGATAGGTCTGGGGACTCCAAATTTTATGAAGCATATCTTTGTAAGCGTTCAATTTACCAGAATCTGCATTGTAGACGAAAATATACTTCATCAATCGCGCTTCAGCTCCAATTTTTCAGCAAAATATTCACAGAAATCGCGCATTGTGGCACTCATTCGCTCATCATTTGTGGAACGTTCAAAAGTATCTGCCATGGCACTCAACGTTTGGTGGAAGAAAATTTTCATATCATCCAGTGGCATATCCTTGGTCCACAAATCGATACGAAGGGATTCCTTATTTTTGTGATCCCATACTGAGAGCATTACTGCTTTTGTTTCCTCATTGGTTACCCCGCCGTCCTCGGCTGTCCATTTTATAGCTTCGGGCACTTTGTTTTCGTCAAGTGCCACGTTCAATTTTATTTCTGAAGTATGTGCTGGTTTAGCCATTATTTTTTTGGTTTGTATTTTGAATTTGTAAATATCTCTTCAGCATCCATTACCATCAATTGTTGTACGCTGGCATCATTGTTTTCCATATAACTTTTAACGATTTGCCACCCCAAAAAGCGTCCCAGCATTCCGGGAGATTCGTTATCAATTTCCAAGTAAAATTTTGAGAATGGCGCTGGACTTATGAAACGCGCGACCAATTTTTGATCCGTGCTGTACAACAATTCCTTTTCAACAAAATAGCGCCACATATATTGCTCATTTTCCGTGGACCAAAGATATTCTTCCTCCGTATATCCTATTTTTTCAGCATCTGGTATATTCGGCAGAAAGACATCATTCAAATAAAGTTTTTTACCAAAATATATCATAATTGAGAGTAGGGATCTCGTTTTTGGAGGCGCCACGAACTGTCTTGCATACACTTCGGCAACATCCGGGCCTATTTGGCTCGGCTTCATTTCCTTGGTGATGTATTTTTCAATTCCCTCGTAGAAAAAATGATCACTCCCTAAATAATTGTCGAGGCCTATCACCAGCATATTTTCAGCCAGAATTATTTTATTGCGGTAATCAACATCAGAAATGATGGTGACTACATTCGGGTTTTTAAATTTTGGGAAATAATATTTTATATGTTGAAAAAGCGGCTCGAGCACTTCTTCCAGATATTCATCATTCGGGAATTTTTTTACAACTTCTTCTTCCAGCTGATTTTGTAGCGTATCATTTATTTTTTCAATCCAAATGCTATCATTGAACTGTTGTGGAAAAAAAATGGGATATTTTCGTTTAACTTCGGGCAGGTTTTGCTCCGTAGTGGCAGCAAAAACTTTATCAAATCTATCAATCTGTACGTCTATGGGTATGGCTTCAATTTCTTTTTCAACCTTGCTTTGGTCGTTGCAGGAAGCCAATAGAAAAATAAATAAAATCAATGCGTAAAATTTCATAAAGCAGAAAATGTTTCTGAGGTGTAACGCCTTTCGGATATATTAATTTTATCTTTAAGCGCTTTTGCAAAGGTATTATTATAAAACTTTAAAAACACAGAAAAATGCAGACCCAAAAAGTAATTGACTATATCGTGAAATGGCTAAAGGACTATGCCGTAAATGCAAAAATGAATGGTTTTGTAATAGGTATAAGTGGCGGAATTGATTCCGCAGTTACCTCCACACTTTGCGCGCGCACGGGGCTGGATCTGGTATGTGTTGAAATGCCCATACACCAAGCTCCATCGCAAGTGAGCAGAGCTGTAAACCATATTTCGTGGCTGAAGAAAAATCATGAAAATACCATTAAAATTGAAGTTAACCTCACCCCTGTCTTCGACTCGCTGATTGATGTTTTGCCAAGCGTACAAAATGAGGAAGACCGTTTTATGTCTCTCGCAAATACCCGTGCACGCCTTCGCATGACTACGCTATATTATTTTGCGGCACTGCACAAATATCTAGTTGCTGGCACCGGTAACAAAGTTGAGGATTTTGGGGTTGGCTTTTATACGAAATATGGTGATGGCGGCGTAGATTTAAGCCCTATTGCAGACTTGATGAAAAGTGAAGTTTATGAAATTGCGAAACATTTGGGCATCAATCAAGAAATAATTGACGCCGCACCCACAGATGGACTTTGGGGGGATGACCGCACAGATGAAGATCAAATTGGAGCTACCTATGACGAACTGGAATGGGCGATGAAAATGAAAGGGAAAGGCAAGACCGCTGACGATTTTGAAGGCAGAAACAAAAAAGTTTTTGAGATTTATTCACGACTTAATGCGATAAACCAGCATAAAATGATACCCATCCCAGTATGTAAAATACCCGAAAACCTCAAATAATTTACGGATTATCGAAAAATTTATACATGTAAACGAAAGGTTTTAAATTCATTGGCCTGTAATTTTTAATTTTCATTCTGTAGTCTTAATATTACGTTAACTAAAAAACCAAATTACCCCAAATCTGTCGGTTTTTATTTATTCAATAAAAATGAAAAAAATAATAATTGCAGATCACCATCCCATTACCCGGAAGGGAATCACAGAATTGATTAAAGGCAAAACAGATTATTCCATCATTGGGAAAGTTTCCCGAGGCGGCGAACTGCAAAAAGCCCTTCAAAAAGACAACGCAGACTTACTTATTCTTGAGCTGGATATGCCGGAAATTAATGGCTTTAGCGCCCTTAGAAATCTTCGCGACCAATATCCCCATACCAGAATCGTCATTTTTTCATCACATCCAGAAGAAATCTATGCGCTTCGTTCCATAAAATCGGGCGCGGCGGGTTATATCCCGAAAACCTCTACCAGCAAGGTATTTCTGAACGCCCTCGAGCGTATTTCAAAAGGTGGAATATTTCTAAATAAAGAGCTTACTGAGGCTTTCAACACAGAAAGTACTGGCGAAAGTTCTATGATTGGGCGCTATAAAAAACTTTCAGCCCGGGAAATTGAAGTGTTGAACTTACTTTCCAGTGGAAAACGGAACAAGGAAATTGCATCGTTGCTCGACATCAATGAAAAGACCGTGAGCACATATAAAACAAGGCTTCTTAAAAAACTAAGGGTTGATAATCTTGCGGAATTGATCAATCAAGCGCGCATGTTCCAAATGGCCTAGAGAACCCTGTTCAATTTTTCTGACAACACTTTTTTCAAGGTGAGGTAATCCACAATTTCCTGAAGCCCTTGGGAATTTTCTTCATTCTCGGTTGTTTTGAATCTTTCAGAAAGTTCATTTATTTTCTGCGAAACCAAATGCCGCCGTAGATTCAAAATAGTTTCGGAAACCACTTGGGCAATGGTTTGTTCCTTTTCCTTAACGTAAATTTCCATCCGTTCCCAATTGTGCAGGCTGTATTTTTCCTCCTCCATCAAAAGGTGTGAAACCGTGGACGCCATTTCAGCAGGCAATTGATTGATGAAAGTTTCGGGCTTGGCTTCCGGATCTTGGTTTAAACGGTTAATAATTTCAGAATACACATTTTTAAACGCCGCATTCGTAAATTCGATTTCATCTTCTTGTAGATCCAAATAGATTTTTTCATATACGCGGGATTTGTGTATTTCTGGCTTTAATGAGATTTCACCTTTTTCATTTGCCTCCAAAATCAATTCCTCAAAATCTTCGGCTACATTCCCATATAGCAGTAAAAGCTGAATGATTTTCTGCTCCAATTCAAACTGAACATCTACTTTTTCGATATTTTTTTCTGAAGGAATAACTTCAAAAGTTTCCTTGGGAGTCTCCGCTTTTTTGGCTTCCTTTTTATCTTTTTGAAGCAATTGCGCCAGCGTATTGAAAAGCACTTGTTCAGAAATATCCATAATCCGCGAACATTCCTTAATGTAAACTTCCCGCTTTATCACATCTGGAATTTTCGCAATGCTGTTGACCATATCGTGAATGGTCTCGCTCTTTTTTATGGGATCATTTTTGGCCTCATTGGCGAGAAGCGAGGCTTTGAATGTGACAAAATCCTTGGCATTTTCTTCCAGATATATGGTCAATTCTTCCAAAGAATTTTTTCGGGCGAAACTGTCGGGGTCCTCGCCTTCAGGGAAAGTGCAAATTTTTACGTTCATTGCCTGTTCCAGAATGAGATCGATTCCGCGAAGCGAAGCCCTGAGACCGGCGGCATCCCCATCAAAAAGCACGGTTATGTTTTTGGTAAGCCTGTTTATAAGCCGGATTTGCTCTGCAGTAAGCGCGGTACCAGAGGAGGAAACCACATTGTGGATTCCGGTTTGATGAAATTGGATGACATCCGTATAGCCTTCAACCAGATAGCAATTATCCTCTTTTGCAATGCTTTGCTTGGCTTGGAAAATACCGTACAGCACTTTGCTTTTGTGGTAGATATCGCTTTCTGGAGAATTTAAATATTTTGCGGCTTTTTTATCTGAAGTTAAAATTCTTCCGCCAAAACCGAGCGTCCGCCCGCTCATACTTAAAATTGGAAACATTACCCTGCCTTTGAAACGATCAAATTGCTTTTCATCCTTTACGATTGAAAGCCCCGTTTTTTCCAAAAATTCAAGTTTATATCCCTTTTTAATGGCGTGGGCGGTAAAGGCATCCCACGAATCCGGAGAATAGCCCAACTCAAATTTTTTGATGGTTTCATCAGTAAATCCGCGCTCTTTAAAATAAGAAAGCCCAATTGCCTTGCCTTCTTCCGTCTTCAGCAATGTGTTGTGAAAATAATTTTTTGCAAATTCACTTACCAGATAAAGGCTTTCGCGCTCGTTTGCTTGTTCTTTTTCTTCGCTTGTTTGTTGGGTTTCCTCAATTTCAATAGCATATTTTTTAGCCAAATATTTGATGGCCTCAGGATATGTGAAATGTTCGTGCTCCATTAAAAAAGCGACCACGTTCCCACCTTTTCCACTACTGAAATCTTTCCAAATCTGCTTGACCGGGCTCACCATAAAACTTGGCGAACGCTCATCTGTAAAGGGACTGAGCCCTTTATAATTGCTTCCGGATTTTTTTAGCTGAACAAAATCACCAATAACCTCCTCTACCCGGGCGGTTTCGAATACATTATCTATGGTGGTTTTGGAAATCAAATTCTTGGATTGTTGGATTTTTAGTAAAAATAAGTATTTATGACGGCTTTCAAATTACATTCCTCCAAATGCAATTGTTCTACATTTTATTTTTTCAGAAATATTTTCTAGAATTGAAAGTATATAAATGGCTGAAAATCCGCAGAAAATGCCTGATAACATAGCACGCCCACAAATATGGACACCATTATTTTTATAGGAATCGGGCTTTTTGCGTAGTACATTTCCACATTTGCCTTGGTTGTTTCGGGTAACCAGTGTGTAATATAACCAATCAACATGACCCAAAAAACCATTTGATAATGCACAATAATATCCCAAGCGTGCGCCCAGTCCATATTGTTCGCTACCTGCAGATACCATTTTTCAATATGTTCCATACTTTCTCCCCTAAAATAAATTCGCGTGAAGGTTACGAACATAAAGGTTATGAAGATTTTCCAGGCGTGTGCCAGCCAACCAGTCTTGTTTTCGTATGGGCTTATTTTTCGCCAGAATTTATAGACTATAATTCCCAGACCATTCAATCCGCCCCAAATAACAAATTTCCAGGAAGCACCGTGCCAGAGGCCGCCAATAAGCATCGTAAGCATCAAATTGATATTGGTATTGACTTGACTTTTTACCGACGTTGAAAAAAATGCCAATACGATGACCAATAAAACGATGGCCGAAACAATGGCAAAAACATACCAATTTCTAAAAGCAATAACTACTCCCGCCAGTATTATTGCTAAAATTATATAAGATGCCACACTTCCACGCCTGTTTCCGCCCAATGGAATGTACAGATAATCGCGAAGCCAAGTAGAAAGGGAAATATGCCAGCGTTTCCAGTAATCGCCCGCATTTGTTGCTTTATAGGGGGCGTTGAAATTGATGGGAAGCTGAAAACCCATCAACAATGCCAAACCTATGGCAATATCCGTGTAACCCGAAAAGTCACCATAAATTTGAAGCGAATAGCCTATCATCGCCATTACGTTTGCAAAGCCAGAGAACATTTCCGGGGCATCAAAAACCCTGTCCAAAAAATGCATTGCAATAAAATCCGCAAAAATCATTTTCTTAATCAAGCCCTTCAAAATCAAAAAAGTACCTGCATTAAATTCAGATTTTGTAACAACTGTTTTTTGTGAAATTTGCGGCACAAAACTTTCTGCGCGAACTATGGGCCCAGCGACCAACTGCGGGAAAAAACTCACGAAAAATCCAAAATCCAGAATGGAATCCAATGGCTTCAATTTTCCACGGTAAATATCTACGCTGTAACTAATGGTTTGAAAAGTGTAAAAAGAGATTCCCACGGGAAGAATGATTTTATCCAGAGTAAAATAATTCTGCTGGCTAAAACTGTTTCCCCAATAGCCCAGCCAATTCATCACTTCATAATTAGTTTTAAACAATGCGTTGAAGGAATCGGTAAAGAAATAAGCGTACTTGAAGTAGCATAAAACCAGAAGATTTACGCAAACGCTTATCGTTACCAAAACCAGACGTTTGTGCTGTGAGGGCGTCCCGTAAATACTTTTCCCAATAAAGTAATCAAGCATCGTACTGAATATTAAAATACCTACAAAAAGTCCACTTGTTTTATAATAAAAAAACAGGGATACCAGAAATAAATAGCTATTACGAAGTTTTATTTTTTTGTAAAGAAGCGCAAAAATGAAATATACTACAGCGAAAAAAATCCAGAAATTGGCTTGCGTAAAAATAAGCGGGAAATTTTCTGAAAACTGAAAGATATCAACCAGCCGATTCATTGCTATTCTTCCAAGGTTTTGAAATGGGACAGCAGCATTTCCGCATCGCGGTCATAGCATTTTGCCCAAGAATCCACCAAGGCTTTCAGCAGTAAATCAGCTTTGATGCTATAGCCCAAATAGGTAAAATGGATTCGGTCGCGCGGCATCAGTTTATTTTTGTACCATTTATTTGAAGAGCCGAGACCGCCCATAATTTCATATAGATTCCATGCCGCCATTTGGTATTTATCGGCCAATTCCAAAATAATTTCAGCTTGTACCGCAGTATTTTTATTTGGGTATTTTTTCCGGTAATAATCGTCGTTGGGCACTGTGAGCAATATGGCGCAATTGGGATTTACGCGCTGTATCATTTGAATAAATTCCTCATAATTTGCTCGAAATTCGTCCTCCTTAAAATCCGATTTCGGCATATAGGCATCGTTTGTCCCCACTGAAATTATAAAAAGATCGGGGCGGTAAAGACTGAGTTGTTTTTCAAAAAAAGCGCTTCGCTCATACGATCCAAAACTGGCACCATTTACGCCAATACTGGTATATTCAATACCAGGATTATCGTTCATAAGTTCCATTCCCATCAGCAGAAATTCCGGGCCAATGGTCGCCGTGTCCTTCACTTCAATTGAAAGTTGCAATTCTTCAACATTTTTATTCAGCTTAAATTCCCGAAACATATATTCGTAATTCACGGTATCTGAAACCACCAATGTGCTGTCCAAAATATTCAAACTGTAATCATCTTTCCACGTATTATAAAAAACACGAAGTTTATCAAAGGAATATGGATTTTTTGTATCGTTTTTATAATTCGCTTGAATTGAAATTGTATCTGAACAATCCCGAAAAGCAGCGGTTACGCCCGCCAAACCCCAAGCGATGCTATCCTTTAAAATTGAATTTCGGTACCCTTGCCATTTATCTTTCGTAGCTTCAATTTTATAATTTGTGGGATTATTGGTGTGCGCCAAATGAAATGGAAAAACGAAGCCGCGCTGCCCTTGCGAAACATCATTCATATTTTGAAAATACGTGCGCAATTTATTCGAATAAATATCTGCTTGAATATGCGACCCGCCGATATGAAAAATGTGCAATTTCTCTTTGTTGCCCGCATAAACGCTATCCAATTTGCCAAAGAAATGATTGAATGTAGGCGAATTCCCTGCCCCAATCAGCACATTTGCCTCCGTATTTATAATCTCTGAATATTTGGGCAATAGGCTATCCAGCACATATTCCTGCGATTGTGCCGAAAACCCGATAAGCACTGAAATTAGAATTAAAAAGTGCTTCATTTGCTATTTGTTAAATCCATATGTAATGCGGTGAAAAATAATTCGGAAATAATTTTTGTTCCCGAAGGTGTAAAATGTGTGTAATCGCTGCCCGCCAGTTTTTGGTCCACCCAAAAAGGCATTGAATTTTCTCCGCCCATTGCGTGAAACATACTCCAATACGCTACATTATTTGTGGTACACATTTGTTTTAATTTTGAATCTAAAAGCGGCAGCAAACTATAACTTTTTATTTCACCATTTACGGTGGTAGCCATATCGCTCGGACCAATGAAAATAAAACTTGCCTCTGGCGACTTTCGGCGAACCCAATCCATTTGATTCCTCATATAATTGGCATAATTCTGGACCGCAAGCGAATCTTTCAAATAGGGAACGGCATTGCCTCCAAATTGGAAAATAACAATTTTTGGCTGCAATTGCTGGTACATACTGCCAAAGCTTTCACCGTTTGAAGCAAAAACAGTACCCGAACTTCCGCGCATAGCAACATTATCCAGAGAAATTCCCTGGCTTCCATCCAGCGTTATTCCGTAAAAATCTGGGCTTTCGGTGCTTTCAAGTTCTATTTTTAAATTTTCGGGAGTAGTATCGGTATTTATATTGAAACAATGGTATTTGCCATCGCTTTTCAACATTTCATCTTTAATCAATTCGCCGGAATTATAAACTTTGATGCTCACGGGAGCAGTGGCATTTCCATAATGCAAACCGATTGAATTGTAGTTTTTGAGCTTTGCGTATTGTTTTGACGAAGGACTAATTTCAATAGTTGCTTTTACCAATTCCGTATTCCGGACTGCCAAAGAATCTGCAATACTATCAAAAACCGGTGTAAAGCGAGAAGCTGAAAGAAAAGCACCATAATTTCTGTTTTTGAATTTTGGCTTGCTGGGATCGAAAGTGGCGTAGCGCTCCCAATTTTCAGATGGAACCACAACCGCACTCACTTGATGGTACACTTGTTTTATAGGAATAAATCCCGGGCCACCGCCGCCATACATATTTTGTAGCCTATTGCGCAGATATGCGGAAATACGGTCGCCCTCCAGTTGTGAATCGCCATAGTGAATGATGCGGCAATTGGGCGATTTTAATTGTTCCAATAATTTATTTATGAATTCCGCTGATGGTTCCGGATAGGCGATGCGCTGAATTTTTGTACTGTCAATTTTCGTGAAATCGGGAATTTCAACAACGGCGTCTTCCACAACGGTTTCAATATTTTGAACAATACCTTCAAAAGATTTTTTTTGCTCTTTTGAAAGGGAAGCATCTTTAAAGAATGTTGCTGTGGTTGGATATTTTATGACACTTCCATTCCAGGAAAAACCATCTTGAAATTTTCCGTCTGCCAAGGCATTTTTTCCGCTCAAATACGTTAGGCCAAGCATTGCCAAAAGCACGACAATAACGTAAAGACTTATTTTTAGCGGATTCATTTCCATGCACAACTAATTTTTTCGGAAGTGTGCAAAACTACTAAATAAAACGTATTGGTACAGCGGAATTTTTTAGGGTGAACAAGTTTAAAAAACTAATATCAATTCTTCACGAAAGATCTGTAATATAATAAAGCAGAAACTTTTGCGAAGCTATTTTAAAAAATTATTCAACCTTCAATAGCCTTAAGACAGGTTCTACCTCCACATCGCATTTTATGGTTTTTGTCTGTCCCATTACCAGATTCACCAAAACATTTTTTAAATACGCGCGCTTGTTATTTCCGTAGCGTAAAATATAGTAATCCTTGAAGTTCTTTATGGCATAATCATCCTCAATCTCTATGTATTCAATACTATTCAAATCCTTTTGCAGGCTGTCATAGCTTTGAAAATCTGACTCTATATTTTTGGTGAGGTTTAAGGAAATTAAATAATTATCATCATCAATATCCTGAAGTACGCTATTGTCTGAAAGCAAACTTGCCTTCTGCCCTTTTGCGAAGTGAAAATTGAGCTTCAGATTTTGTTTACGCAGGTCCCGTTTCATACCAAATAGATTTTGAAGGGTTTAGCGTTCAGTTTTTGTCTAGTCCAAATTTACTCAAAAAGGAAATTGAAAATTATTTCTTTACGTTGAATTAACCTTAACTTAATATTGAAACCGTGAACCACCGTTATTATTATACCTACAGGGTTTTGGAAACCTTGTAGTACAATTTTGGAAATTTTCAAATCGATTATCAAAATAAAAAGTATATGTATAAAAAAACCTGCAATCTTTAAAAAAAAGTGCAGGTAGAAAACAAACGGAATAATGATTTTTTGCTAATCCACATCAAACCGAAGCCCCAGTGAAATATTTCGCTGCTCAATGGGATTGTCCTTAAAAAGTGTATTTAAATCATATTTTGCATAGAGGGCCACGCCGTTCCAACCTATATAGCCGCTAAGGCCATAGATAAAATTGTTGGTATTGTAATTTGCCTTCAGCTTTAATTTTTTATCCTCACCATCTTCCTCAAATTTTAATTTTTGCCTACTTCCCATATTAATGCCAGCATAACCACCCAGGCCTATTTTCAATTTTTTTTCTGTGGAATAGCGGAAATAATCTTCGTGCTCCTCTTTTGTGGAAGGTCCAAATTCAAAATGGATGGGCACCACAACATTGTCCATTCTAAATTTAGATTTATCCAAATCCAGCGGATATTCCTGCAGTTCAGTCTGCGATCCCATATCTACGTAATAGCGATTATCGGTAGGTTTTAAGCCATTAAATTGAAAAGAAACGCCGTATTTAAACCGAAGCCAATTGGTATTTTCAAAAACCCTGGTTTTCCACGCCCATCCAAGTTCCGCGAAACGGCTTCCGGCAATCTTAAAATCTGAATCTTCCAGCGACTCGCCTTTCGTAATTACATTATTGAGTCCAAAAGCAAATACAAATGATGATGTTGTACGACGATCGTATTTGCGTTTTTTGGCTGCAGTTCCCTTTTTAATTCGCAGACCGAACACTTGTTCTTCGTCGTCATCACTGCCAAGCCCAAATATTATACTAGTCCCAGTGTATTTTGTAGAATCAATGCCATTGCGTTTGATCAATTCCAGTTGATTGTCCACAATTGCCAACCGGTTTTCAATGTTCAACGCATGCTTTTCTGCCGCCTCCTGTTTCAATTTTTCAGCTTCGGTTGGTGATATTTCCTTATTTTCAAACCGAATGTTTATTGCATCCACTTCATTTTTTAAGGCTTCTTTTTCTTCAGAAACAATTTGATCTTTCAATGAATTGAGTTGTTCAATTTCGGCTTGCGCCAAATCATTTTTTGTTTGCGCCTGTGCGCCAATACCCGCTAAAAGCCAGATAGCGAGCGCTGTGGTAAGAGTAATTAGTTTCATACTGTTCGATTTTTTTGATTTGATGATGATTAAAATAAATATTGATTATTGATTATTGATTATTGATTATTGATTATTGATTATTGATTTCTTTCAGAAACAGCCGTTCTTATTTTTTGGAAACCCTCGCCCAGCGCATCAAAAACCTTGTCACGAAAACTTTTCTCCAGTTCCAGTTCCACATCTTCCAAAAGCGCCGTAGCATCCACTTTTTTGGTTTTCAAAATACGCTCAGTCTGTATTTCCCGGCGCGCTTTTTTCAGCAGCATTTCAACTTCATCTGCGGTTATGGCATCATTATCATTGTTGCGCTTTTGAACCTCGGCAACAACTTCATTTACTTTTTCATTGATGCGTTTTTGGGCTTCTGAAATTGGATTTTCAATTTCTTCCATCTCGCTTTTTTCTTCGGAAGTTGTTGCGATTGCTTCATTTTGCTTCAACTTTTTATCGATTGCAGATTCATTTTTATTTGAATATTTTTCAAATTGATTTTTTTCTGTTTTTTGGCTTTTTTCTTTTTCAGAATTCATTTTTTCGGTAGCATTCTCTTTGTCAGAACCATTCTCTTCCGAAGCTATTTTTTCAGAATCATAGACATTCGGTATCATTTCATTTTGATTTTCAATGGTTTCCTTCGGAAGATTTTCTTCCACCACACGTGTTTCGATTTCGGAAGCATTTCGACTGAAGAATACCGATGCCAAAATTAGAATGCCCACAAAACTTGCAGCGGCGTAATACCAAATGGTAGTATGCTTCCGCGGTTGTTCTTTTTCCAGTTTTGCCTCGAGTTTTTTCCACGCTTCCGCAGAAGGTTTTAGCTCCCTGCCCTCCAGCTTTTCGCGAATATTTTCCTCTAGTTTAATGGGTGCCATAACTTATAATATTTTGTTTGTTCACAATATTTTGAAGCATTTTTCGCGCCTTGAAAAGTTGCGTTTTTGAAGTACTTTCGCTTATTTGCAACAATTCCGCAATCTCACTGTGCTTGTAGCCTTCCACCGCGTAGAGTACAAAAACCGTTTTGTAACCGTCTGGCAGCGTATCTATTATTTTCTGAATCTCAGCGGCCTCCAGCTTCGTTTCAATATACGCCGAATGTGCAGTTGCATTTTCAATCTCGGACTCAGCAACGAAATTCAATTTTTTTTCTTTCCGAAGCTGCGAAATACTTTCGTTCACCATAATCCTGCGTATCCAACCTTCAAAACTTCCCTCATTTTTGAAATCTGATAGGTGCAAAAAAACTTTCAGGAAACCCGACAGCATTACTTCCTCTGCCAAATCATTATTTTTCAAATATTGCCTGCAGACACCGAGCATCTTCGGCGAAAACAGCTCAAACAATTCTTGCTGTGCGCGGCGGTCTGCTTTGCCTGCTTTGGCAATCAATTTTGAATAGTTTTTATGTAAGGGTATAATTTTCAAAATACGCTTCGCTTTAAAGGCTTCTATTTTTATAGACGCAAAGTTTTGAAAAAGGGTTGCCTGAGGTAGAAAAAATTCAATTTTCAGTTAGAGTTTTTGGAAAAATGAGCTGCCAACTGCAAACTGATACTGTGCACTGTTTACTTCTTCCTGTCTATTACGTAGTTTACCATCAGTTCCAGCGATTGTTTGTAGGGAGTGTCCGGATACGTTTCCAGCAGTTGAAGTGCGTGCTGCTGGAATTCCTTCATTTTGGCCACAGCATAATCCAGTCCGCCATTTTCTTTCACAAAAGTGATAACTTCCTTTACGCGTCGCTTATCCTTATTATGATTTTTCACCGAGTTGATAAGCCACTTTTTATCTTTTTCTGAAGCATTATTGAGCGCATAAATAAGTGGAAGGGTCATTTTCTGTTCCTTGATATCAATGCCCGTGGGCTTGCCGATGTGTTCATTTCCGTAATCAAAAAGATCATCCTTAATCTGAAACGCGGTGCCAATAAGCTCGCCGAATTTTCGCATTTTTATCACCTCTGCTTCTTCGGCCATCACAGATTGCGCGCCCATAGCGCAACACGCCGCAATTAAGGTGGCAGTTTTTTGTCGAATTATTTCAAAATAGATTTCTTCGGTAATATCCAGTCTTCTGGCTTTTTCAATCTGCAACAGTTCGCCTTCGCTCATTTCGCGCACGGCAACGGAAATTATTTTCAGCAAATCGAAATCCCCGTTGTCAATGGAAAGGAGCAAACCTTTGGAAAGCAGATAGTCTCCCACGAGAACTGCGATTTTATTTTTCCAAAGCGCGTTGATACTGAAAAACCCACGACGGCGATTGCTATCGTCCACCACGTCATCGTGAACCAACGTGGCAGTATGGATAAGTTCAATTACTGAAGCCCCGCGGTATGTGCGCTCATTCACCTGCCCGTTGCCCGTCATTTTCGCGATAAGAAAGACAAACATAGGCCGCATTTGCTTTCCTTTTCTGTTTACCACATAATGCGTGATTCTATTAAGGAGAGAGACTTTGGAAGCCATGGAATTTGAGAACTTTTTCTCAAAAAGTTCCATTTCTTTTTCTATAGGAAGCTTGATGCGCGAGACTATCTTCATGGATGTTCAAAGATAGGGAAAATGGCAAATTGAATTATTATCTGATATTTCATGAAGAGGAGCAGTTTTGGGCACCGCCCCTCAATTGTAATAAAGTTTTTTGGAATTATGCTTTTGCTTTAGATTTATTCCTGTAGAGGGATTTATCTACGCACTTCGCCATTTCTTCCTTATTCAAAGGTTTGCCTATGAAAGATTCTATTTTTTCTGAAATTGATTTTGGATTTTCTAAAACATCTTTATAATCAACATAAAAAATTTCTACACCTGGTTGATTTTTGTTCCATAGATCAACATTAATCAATAATTTCTGATATTCATTAAATAATTTAACTGGAAATACATCATTACTTTTCCCTAACATTTTCTGCTGAGAACTTAAGACCTCATCCAGATCCCTATTCATAAAAATGATTTTATAACGAAATTTATTATCTAAATATTTCAATAAAGGTGCTACTACCTTGATTGTTTTGTTTTGTGCTATTTCCAACCAGGAGTTATCTTTATACAGAGCCATCACGGGTTGGTATTCATAATAACCCTTTGGATTGGAAATATCTGCCTCTCGCTTTTCATCAATTAAAGTTTCCATACCACCATTTTGCAACATTTGCATCATCAATGAAGTACCTGACCTGGGCAATCCTGAAACTATTGTAATCTGATTCTCCCTGTATATAGAAGATATTTTATCATTCTTAAAATTTAATTTTAAATCTATCCTTTCATTAATATTTTGAAGAGAGTGAGCTGCTTTGTGAAACTCTTTTGGTTTGAGTCTTGTTGCCATTTCAAATGCAAGTTTTGCATTTTCAAGATCTCCAAGGTTTTCTAGTGCCTGACCAAGTATATAATGTGCTTTTGGAAAATATTTAACCAATTCAATACTGGTAAGGGCATATTCTGCAGCTTCTTCATACTCCCCAATTCTAAGGAGAATTTCTGCGAGTTCCGTATGGTAAATTGCTTTTTGAGGTTCCTTTTCAATGGCCAACTCTAAGATGCTTTTAGCATCTTTAAATTTCCCCATTTTATTTTTCAGTTTTGCAATTCTATATAATATCTGTCCCGATTCATGCCTATCTCTATCTATTTCCAATAATTTTAGAGCCTGTCCATATTCACCCTTTTCTGTTAAAATTTGGGCTTCAATCAGGGTTAAATTATATTCTATCTCAGTATTGGATTTTTTTACCAAATCCAAATATTTTTGTGCTTGCTGGAGATTTTTTTCAGCAAATGAAATGCTAATTAAATCCATATAAAATGGAGCTAGATCTATAGGTTTTTCCTCATTAAGAAGTTCAACTAAATGCTCCTTTGCCAATGCGAAATCTTTTTTACCCATATATACCCTTGCTAAATTATGTTTAAGGTCAATACGTGTATTTTTAATAGCTGTTTCGAATTTTTCATCTAATTTTTCAACATACCCTAAGTCAACAAGTTGCTGCATTGTCTCTTCATCTGACAATGCATCGGCAAGATCTGTTTTAGTAAGTTCTGCGAAATCGCCGGCCATCTTATCCCAGCTATCTATATATTTTACAGAGCCGGGATTTTGAAATATATCTAAATTTACTTTTCCGTCCATATCTTTGCCCACAGGCAGACCAAAGTGATGGAGTATAGTTGGAGCAACATCAATAAGACCCATTCCAAAAAATTTTTCATTTTTTTTAATATTTGGACCTGAAGCGACAAATATACCAAACTGCCTGTGTTCTAATGCGGGCGCAGCTTGAACTTTTGGCATATTTATAATACGTTTGTTTCCAGATTCAAAGCCGTGGTCAGACATAATGATAACAGTAGTATCATCATCTATCAATTTCATTTTACGCTCCAACATCATATCCTGAAATATATAAGCTCCGCGTACAGCATCTTTGAAAATATCAAAATTTTCTTGATTGACATTTGGAAGTTTTGGTGGGTGATATTTCATGAAACTATGGCAAAAATGATCTATTAAATCATAGTAAACAGCCATAAAATCCCATTCAGATGTTCGTAGTAAATTTGTTGCAGCATTGTGTACAGATGCATTTTCCGAAACAATTTTTGCAATTGCCGCAAGACCTTTGTGATTTTCTTGGTCAACCTTTCGTGCTTTGGGAACAAAAGGCAATAAATGCGCTTCTGTTATTTCGAAAGGAAACATCCGTAAATCTTTAAATTTATCTTTTGAGCTCCACGGGTGAATTGAATATTCACTCATAGGAGTCTGTTTTTTTGGATCGCGGTGAGTTTTTTGAAAACGATCGGAAATTATTGTTCCATTAATCGGTTCAGCTGGAAAACTTGGCCACCAACCAACTAAATTACTTTTAAGTCCTTGATTATGAAAAATATTCCAAAGAGCTCTTGTTTTTCTTGAAGATGTAGTTACTGGTCTTACATTTTTATTATCAGGAGTGACTTCAATAAATCCCAAAATCCCATGTTTATCAGGTGTTTTACCAGTTGCTACACTCGTCCACAACATTGGTGAATAGGGTGGAGACATTGTACTCATATTTCCATAAACGCCATTTTCAATTATTTTTTTTAAGGCCGGCATTTTGCCTTGCGCTATAAGAGGCCATATGATATTCCAGTCAGCAGCATCCCAACCTATCAAAAGCAATTTATTCCGCTTCATCATATTCTTTTTTAAACCCATTATTTATTTTTGCTTTTCGCCAAGCTGAAAATCCAATATCTCCCAATGCCAATAAGCCTAATGAACCTAACAGAGGAACATTATTTGGATCAAACAACTCCCTATCATACGCATCAATTTTCATATTATATGTATTATTTTAATATTAATATATTTCTTCAAAAAATAATTTTTTATATTTACAACTGTTTAACGTAGTAAAACTGCGAAAGTTTTACTTTAATTCCTATATAAAATGAAAAAAATTACAACAGAAAAATTATCGACAAAACTTTTGAAGTATGGGGCATTGTCCGCAGCTGCATTAGGTGTTGCTGATGCTAGTGGTCAAATTGTCTATACAGATTTAGATCCAGATCAAGTTTTAAATGTAGGGGATGCATTCATCGTTGATATGACTGGAATGGGCACTACAGGTTTTGAAGTCAACAACCCCGCAGGACTTGCTAATGGTAATGCTGCAATTGTTACCCCGAGTTCCGGGAATCCCGGAGGAGCATTTGTTGGCAGTACAGTTACTCCATATAACTATCCAGCTCTTCTTGCCGAAGGAAATCTTATAAATGCTTCTGCCGGATTTACTATGGACGGACAAAGGGGAGATCTAAATTATTATGGATGTGCTTACTCAAATAGTCAATGGTGTGATACTGTCACTGATGGTTATTTGGGTGTAAAATTCACATTCAACGGCAATACACATTATGGTTGGATTCGTATGGACACAGATGTTAGTGGTTCAAATTTAATAACTGTTAAGGATTTTGCATATGAGTCCACCCCAAATACTGCAATAGCAGCTGGCGATATGGGAGTCATCGCCGGGGTTTCAGATAATAATTTCCAAGGCTTCAAACATTTTGTTGCAAACAATCAATTGAACCTTTCGGCAAATACTGCTATGGAAAAAGTTGCTTTGCACAACTTGCTAGGTCAAGAAGTTATTTCGCAAAAACTTTCTAGTACTTCTGAAGTTATTAATCTTTCTTCACTACAAGCAGGGGTTTATCTAGCTACAATTACTATTGATGGTGCTAGCAAAACTGTAAAAATTGCTGTAAACTAATTTAGTTTAAGACAAATAAAAAAAGGGCGGCAAAAATGCCGCCCTTTTTTTATTGTTTATTTGCCAGCTGCCCACACGCCGCATCAATATCTTTCCCTCTACTTCGACGTACAGTTACTGGAATGCGATTATACTCCAACGCGTCAATATAATTCTGTATGGCTTGGGGAGGCGCCTGCCTAAAATCACCATCATCAATGGGATTGTATTCGATTAAATTTACTTTGCAAGGCACATATTTACAGAAATTCACCAATGCGACGATATCTTCGCGCTTGTCATTAATAGTATCCCAAACTACATATTCATAAGTGATCTTCCGTTTGGTCTTGGCGTACCAATATTCTAGTGAATCCCGCAAATCTTCTAAAGTAAAATTTTTAGCAAAAGGCATTATTTTCTCCCTAGTTTCTTGAATTGCGGAATGCAGAGAAACAGCGAGATTAAATTTTACTTCATCGTCCGCTAATTTTCTGATCATTTTCGGAACTCCGGAAGTTGAGAGGGTTATTCGCTTCGGAGACATTCCTAAACCTTCTGGTGAAGTGATTTTCTCAATAGATTCCAATACATTTTTGTAGTTCATAAGTGGTTCGCCCATTCCCATAAAAACAATATTTGTAAGTGGTTTTTCGTGATAAAGTCTGCTTTCACGATCTATCGCAACTACTTGATCATAAATTTCATCAGGATTTAGATTTCTCATTCTTTTCAATCTAGCCGTTGCACAAAACTTGCAGTCCAGACTGCAACCAACTTGGCTTGAAACACATGCCGTAGTACGTTTTTTGGTAGGAATAAGTACAGATTCAACCACCAAACCATCGTGGAGCTTAACAGCATTTTTCACAGTGCCGTCAGCACTTTTCTGAAGATGATCAACTTTAATATGATTTATAACGAAATTTGCATCCAAGTGCGCACGCGTTTCTTTTGAAATATTCGTCATTTCATCAAAACTATGAATGCCTTTGTTCCACAACCATTCATACACTTGGGTACCCCGAAAAGCTTTATCACCTATGCTCTCAAAAAAAGATTTTATTTCATCTTTAGAAAGTGCACGGATGTCCTTTTTATTTGAAATCATAACCGCAAAATTACCACAATTTAAAGAAAAAGCCTCCATTCCTTACAGAATAGAGGCACAGGGAATAAATAGAATAAATGGGTTAACGTTTAACCACAATTTTTTTGGTTATTGAATCATTGGTGTCTTCATCAAGAAGATATAAAAAATAAATTCCCTCAGACATTCCTGAAACCGAAATGGAATTCATAGTACTTGATAGTGAACCTTTACCATATATCTGCCCCAATGCATTTACAAATGCATATTTCAAATTGGGATATTTATAATTTAAAACCGTTAACGCAGAACTTGCTGGATTGGGGAATATTTGTAAATCTCCCGTCATATCAAACTCTGGTGTATTCAAAATATTTTGAAGCGTTTCTATTGAAGTCTGTCCAGTTTCAGCGGGATCTAACCATTCCTTCAATCTTTTTTGGGGAGTGTTTCCAGTATTCCAAGAAATACCTAAACGCCCATAAATATCATAATCATTATTATTCTGTAAGCCATCACAACCGGCCTGTCCAGCATATAGTTGTCCAATAATTTTTCCCTCCTCATTAAAAAGAGGTGAGCCGGAAGACCCGCTTTCCGTAGTACCTATTTCCCATCCGTTTCCAGTTCCATGGGCACCACCGCCTATTAACCAGACTTGTGTACCATTGGCATCCGTTTTTTGTGCGCCGGAATTATCCCTACACACTTTCATTATATCTCCATTTGGATGATGAATACCTACTTCAAATTGTGGGTTGGTATCAGAATTATCCCATCCCGCAAAAGCGACATCCCACGAATTGGGGATTCTATTCTGCAATTCAACAAGGGCAAAATCGCTGTAAGAATTATTCGAAATAAGCTTTGCACCACTCATAGTGAAATTGGTTTGCATATTCCCGCTGTCCGCACCAGTTCCACATGCAGGATTGGGGCTTACCCAATTAAAACGTACCGACCAAAATGCGGGATCGCTATTTTCCAAGCAATGATTTGCCGTTAAAAGATAAGGGGTCTTATCATTTCTTGTATTATTGATTAAAGATGCGGAACATAAATATCCATTCCCCAAGTTTACAAGCGCAATTGATTTCTTTAAAACGTCTTTTTTTGAATCGAAATCTGCTCCAATAGGGCAATTGACATCATAATTGCAATCGCCACTCTCGTTGATTCCCCTTGTGCCGTCCGGCAAGATGATTACTTCGCCCAATCTATACCCGTGAATTATTGAACTCACTTCAATTTCGGGGGTTTCAACGCTATTTTTCGGTTCAAAATATTCCAACCATAAAGTATCTCCCTCAACAAACCAAGAACCCATTTGCCTATATTCGCTATTGTCATTGAATGTATAGGTTCTGGAAACGTCTGTATGCGCCGCATTGAACAAATGAAATTGCGAACCTTCGGGAATATAAAATTCATTGAAATTGATACTAATATTTAGCGCACCGGGCGACTGTATTAAAGCCCTCCAAACTCTCGAACCATCGTCCAATGTGGTCCAAAGACCATCATTATCAATGGAGATTGAAAAATTCCGTTCCAGCCCGAACCGCCAAGGTATATTTTTAATGGCATCATTGATACTATCCTGAGCGTATATGGATTCCATATTCAATCTCGGCAATACAATAGTCTCCGGATTTTGAGCCAAGTTAAGCGACCACGATTTTGGCAATTGCTGGATACCGCCCTGTGCAAAGGCAGTTATGGTAAAAAAACTTAAAATGAAGAAAAGTAGATTTTTTTTCATTCAGTCTGCAATTAACTTTTTCAATAGACGCACTAAGGTAAATGATTAAATTGACATTTGAAAACCAAAGTTTTATAAAAAACAAATCCCGATATATATCGGGATTTGTTTTTTAGATAATCAACATGGCATCGCCATAGGTGTAGAATCGATATTTTTCCTTTACTGCTTCGGCGTAGGCCTCCTTAACAAAATCGTGGCCAGCAAATGCTGAAATCATCATTAGTAAAGTAGATTTCGGTGTATGGAAATTTGTTACCATCGCATTTGCTATGCTGAAGTCGTAAGGAGGGAAAATAAATTTATTTGTCCAGCCTTTATAAGTATTTAGAGTTCGATTTGAGGAAACAGAACTTTCCAGAGCTCGCATAGCCGTTGTGCCAACTGCGCAAATTCTTCGTTTTCTTTCAATTCCCTGATTAATAATATTTACGGCCTCTTGATTGATTTCCATCTCTTCAGAATCCATTTTGTGTTTTGACAGATCTTCCACCTCAACAGAGCTAAAGGTGCCAAGTCCCACGTGCAATGTTACTTCAGCGATATTGATTCCCTTTATTTCCAAACGCTTTAAAAGGTGTTTCGAGAAATGAAGTCCCGCTGTAGGCGCGGCTACGGCTCCTTCATTTTTGGCAAAAATTGTTTGGTAACGCTCGGCATCTTCAGGCTCTACCTCTCTTTTTATGTATTTTGGGAGCGGCGTCTCGCCCAGTTCCGTCAATTTATTTCTGAATTCATCATAACTCCCGTCAAAAAGAAAGCGAAGCGTACGGCCACGGGAAGTGGTATTGTCAATAACCTCAGCCACAAGGGTTTCGTCATCGCCGAAATAAAGTTTGTTGCCAATTCTTATCTTTCGAGCAGGATCTACAAGCACATCCCAAAGTCTGGTTTCAGAATTCAATTCGCGAAGCAAAAATACTTCGATACGTGCTCCGGTCTTTTCTTTGTTACCATACAAACGTGCGGGAAAAACCTTGGTATTGTTGGTTACCAGAACATCATCTTCTTCAAAATAATCTATTAAATCCTTGAACATTTTGTGCTCAATAGTTTTATTCTTGCGGTCCAGAACCATCAAGCGCGATTCATCACGATTTTCGGCCGGATATTCTGCGAGCAGGTCCAACGGAAGATTAAAATTGAAGTTTGAAAGTTTCATTCCCATAAGGCGTAATATCTTTAAAATTTAAAAGGTGCAAATATACGACCTCAAAATAGGGGTTGTCAAGTAAATAGCGGTTTATTATTTTTAAATCTGGGAGTAGTTTAGAAATTCCTTTAAAAACTTGCTTTGGATACCTATTTTATCCAATCATTTTTAGCCTTCAAAAGAACATTTAATACCAGTTTTTGCCAAATCTTTCCAAAAATCAGGGTATGATTTCGAAACAACTTCAGCGTTATTAATTATTAATTCTGTTTTTACGGCAAGTGGCGCGAAAGCCATTGCCATTCTGTGGTCATTGTAGGTTTCAATGGCAATACCAGCTACTATTTTTTTTGAACTTTCCAAAAACAAAGTTTCATCATCGATTTTTACAACCGCTCCCAATTTCTGCAATTCATTTTGAAGGGCAACCAGCCTGTCAGTCTCTTTAATTTTTAGCGTTTTAAGTCCACTCAAGCTACAGCTCATACCCAACCCAAAACATGTTACGGCAATGGTTTGTGCCAAATCTGGAGTATCCGCCAAATTTAAAATGAGCGAATCCGGCAATTGTCCTTTACTTTTTGATAATTTAATTTTATTTTCTGAAGCATAAAATGTCGTTTTCACTCCGAGGGATTCGTAGATGGAAACGAGCGCCGAATCGCCCTGAATGCTGTTTTCTCTAAAATTTGATAGCGTGATTTCCGCATTTTTTGAAAGAGCAACTAAACTGTAAAAATAGGATGCTGAACTCCAATCAGACTCAATATTGATGTTTACATGTTTTAATTTTTCTGAAGGAAATATTTCAATTTTATTTTCAGAAAAAATTCCCGTGATACCAACTTTTTTCAAAAGTGATAACGTCATTTCAATGTAGGGCAACGAAGTTGGCGTGCCTTTCAAAAAAATTTTAAGTCCGTTTTGAAGGCTTGGCGCCACGAGCATCAATGCCGAAATATACTGGCTACTGATGCCGGCATCGATAGTTATTTCGTTTTCCTCAATTTTTTTTCCCGAAATCTTGAGTGGAGGAAAACCTTCATTTTTAATGTACGAAATATCCGCACCCAGATTTCGCAGGGCTGAAACCAAAGTACCGATAGGTCTTTCCTGCATTCTTTCACTGCCGGTAAGGATTATTTCGGCTCCAGGTTTTATGGCATAATAGGCGGTAAGAAATCGCATAGCTGTACCAGCGTGATGGATGTCCACGTCCCCCGTTTCAACTGACAAAGCATTTTTTAGAACAGAGCTATCGTCACTTTCTGAAAAATTCTCAATAGTTATTTGAGGAAATTGCGCCTGTAAAATCAGCAATCTGTTCGATTCACTTTTTGAACCTGTTATTGAAATTGTTGCATTTTTTTCTGAAATAACATCGCCGCTCAGCCTAACATTCATTTTTTTAAAGGAGTATTGTTTTTAATTTTTGAGCGATATTTTCCGAATGTGACCAAAAATCCGTACACAAAGCCGGAAACCAGAAGTGCAAAAATAAATTTCAAAATATTCGCCTCAGAAAAATAGGCTACGCGAAAGCCTTCAATTGCCCACTTAATGAATGCAAAAACAATGGCGAAAAGAAATGCCAGGAGACAGACCGATTTCCAAAAACCCTTCGTGTTTATTACTTTTTTGAACACGCTATTTTAGTTTTTTATTGTTGTGATGCCTATCGTGATCCCGTTTGGTCTTCAGTTGCAATTTTTTATCAAAAGCTTCTTGCAGATTCACCCCGGTTTGGTTGGCAAGGCATAAAACCACGAAAAGAACGTCTGCAAGCTCCTCGCCCAAATCCTTGTTTTTATCGCTTTCCTTTTCGCTTTGTTCTCCGTAACGGCGTGCGATAATTCGGGCAACCTCCCCTACCTCCTCGGTAAGTTGGGCCATATTGGTAAGTTCGTTAAAATAGCGAACGCCGTGATTTTTTATCCACTCGTCAACCGCTTGTTGCGCATTTTCAATATTCATAGACAGTAACTTTCTTACACCTTCGAAAGTACTACTTTTTCATTTTCCTTCGCAATTAAAAGTTCGTAGAATTTTTTCAGATTTCCGTAATCTGCGGCGGCAATATAAGCTTCATTTATTGCCAATTCCACCGTGAGCTGTAATTTATTCGCGGTTTGGGCGATGGCATATTTAAAGCTTCCCGTATTTTCCCCTAAACTAAAAGCAGAACTTTCCGGAATGGATTCTACCTTATAACCTTCAGGAATATTGATGCTAACAATATATCTGTTCTTTGTGGGAAAGCTGTAATCTATAGGGTAATTTCGTTCTTCTAATTTAAATGGGTTTTCCGTTGCTGCCATAAAAAGCAGTGGTGAAAAATAATATTTTCCACTTACTTCTTCCACTGCATCCAGCACTTCAAAATCATATTGAAGCGAGACGGGCTCATACGGTTTTTCCAAATTTCCGAATTTTACATTTGAAAGTTCAGTGTTAATGTATTCCTTTTCCAGCTCTTTTCTCTGGGTGTCTTCCTGCGCATTTTTGAAATGTGAACGATACTGAAGTGCGTAATTTCCTGTAAATCTGCTCTGTGAAGATCCTTTCACATTCATATTGTTTGACAAATCTACATTTACCATGGTACTTTGCACTGCGGGCGATACGGAACGTAATGGCACGAAAAACGGTTCCCCATTTTTTGAAATGGCCAAACCTTGCCAGTTAAGGATTTTTGGCTCTAAAATTCCTATCTCACCATCTTTGTTTGTGGCATCCAGCAACATTTGTCCGCCATTCATCTCAACCATTGCAATTACATAATTGAAACAATTCATGGAAGGAAAAAGTGGAATTCCGTGATTTTTTGTACTCACGAGGACCGGGCTTGCGTTGATGCCAGCGTGGCGCAGCATTGCAACCAGCATCAAATTGATATCAGCTACGTTCCCGCTACCTTTTTTGTAAGCATCTTTTACTCCCACGTTCGTGAAGTAACCATTATAGTTGTTCCAGGTCATTTTATTCTTTGCGAATTCAAAAATCTTGACAAGTTTCTCGCGGGAATCGGTTACGCCAGATAGAAGTGCATCCACATCCTTTTCGAAGTAATTTGATCGTCGCAATTCATCTCCAAAAGAATCCACGCTGTATATTCTGTCCGACACATCATCCCAGGTAGTAGAATATGTTTTTATAGGCGAACCTGGGAAATCGATATAATTCAACTCAAACTGAAGTGCAGTTGCATAATTATTGATATTTCCGGCGTAGGCTTCTTCCTTCATTGCTGGGACATTTTGAATTTCGACCGTATTTATGTGCTCTTTAAATTTCACATTTCTGGTTTCCATTTCGCGACCTGTTCTTCCAAATCCGCTTGTTGATGTCGTTGTTTCATTAAAACTAATTGTTCTCTCATACCCATCCTTTTCAACTCTATACGGCACCCAACCCCTTTGGTGCGTGTTGTATACAAAATATTCTGGGGAGCTGAAAACAAGTTTTACATTGTCCACGGGTATGGTCTCCTGAAATTTATACTCATCAATGTTGAAGATGAAAGGAGAGGTTATAGTGTACTTATACTCTATCACACAACCCTCTTGAAGCGCGGGAAGCGTAAATTTAGTTTGGGTAAGATATTTAGAGGACTTTTCTTCAAAAATGCCGTCGTTTCGCAATTTTTCTTCCTGCATTTTTCCGCTTGAGTCCATAAAATAGGTGTTGCCCCGTAGACCGCCAATTTTATCTTCGCCACCATTGCTGCTTTTGTGAAGATCAACCGTAACGTTTGCCCAATCAAAGCCCTCTTTCGAATAAATTTTTATGCGCTCATAAATATCCGTAACCATATAAAAACCTGTATCTTGGGAGTATTGAAATTCTGTTTTGGTCTCCCTGTAAAGTATTGAAGCATTTGCTGATGGATCTTGTGGGTGTTCCTTTTGAAGGACCTCTTCTTCTGAAACTTTGCCAAATTTGAAGTTTTGTGCAATTGATGTGTGATTTGCAAAAAGTAATAATACTGAAATAACTAGTAGGTTTTTCATATGTATTTAAAAAGTAAATATTAATTTTTTCTGAGCAATAGTTTGGTTCTGTCCAACTTTGAAATGGTGCGGCAAAACTCGCGGTAATTTTCATATTCTGAAGGCGCGTAAGTTCCCTTGTTGATTATGAGCTTGCGCTTGTATTCAATTTTATTTTCGGAAACGGATTTGAAATCAATACTGTATTTTCCGAATTTATTCTCGATTACGGTTGCATCCGGCAATGAATCAAAACTGAAATTTTCCGGTATTTCAATTTCTACCGTATCAATGTCCATAAAGCCTTTGGACAAGTGTAAATTTTGCTTTCTGTTCTCGATTCGAGGAGGTATGTGGCTATTCTGGTTAAAGATGTTCGGGCAAAAAAGATAATCCTTTCCCACTGCGTTCGCATAATGTGGAATGCTTAGGGCAACATCTTCGGTAAAAACTATTTCCTCTTTATTGTTATCAAAATTTATTTCAGAAAAGGATACACCATTCAAATTGCTCCATTTATTTTTATAATGTTTATCAATTTCATCCTGTTTTTTCTTCGGAAGCAAAAATTTATCTTCATACTGAAGCCCCTTCGAAATACTTTTAAAGTTTGCCGACACATCGCCGGTTTCGGCCACGCTTACGGTTGCCTTACTTTCCTGTGTATTTTCATCTACTCCATAGGCTTTTGTATGAACAATTTTTCCGCCTTCCGGCGTAATTACCAATACATCTCTATCATCAGCAAAATCGCCTATAAATCCGTAAGGCGTATCTTGGCTCGTACATTCCAGCCACGTCATAGTATCCCCATCTGGAATTGCCAAAAACGCGTGGTTGCCTTGTATGGATGCAAAATCCTTCATAATGTTTCTTTCAGACTCTTCCCCAGCCCAAAGCACGCTGTAATAGGAAGGAACTCCAACGGCTTCCAGCAGCGCCTTAGTGTAGTTTGTAAGTGCCTTGCAATCTCCATAACTTAAATTATCCACATCTGATGCCAACATGGGTTTCCACCCACCTATTCCTATCTGTATGCTCACATAGCGCACTTTATCCTGAACAAATTGATAGACCTTTCTTGCCTTTCCCTCATTCGTGGTCTCATTTGCAACAAGACTTTTAACTCTGGCAATAGTACCCTCGGGCAGATCGCGCACATCCGTGAGTAAGGATTTATCCATCCATTCCCCAAATTGCCGCCAGTCTTTACCATAACCTTTGGTTCCTTTCAAATAAAATTGGTCCAGAGCAAAATTTACCTTTGGGGCAATATTCATAAAGCCTACACTGTACTCTTCATAATCAATAGGCTTAATATTGGTAGCAGTACAGGTTATTTGATTGTTTGCATCTTGTACTTCAATGGCAAACCCATCAATATTTTCAACGGTATGCTTCGGTTTATTTTCTGGACTATAGGAAAGTTTTGCAACACTTTTCATTGTGCCGCGCGCATAACCACCTACCGGATACCAAGGAGAGATAAATCCTGAATCCTTAGATTCCGTTTCAGCATTAAAAACCAAAATGTATGGGTATGTGGTGGGGGTATAATCCAAATATAATACGCGATCATCATTATAAATGCTAATTCCATCCCCGCGGCTCACATCCTTAAAATCTCTTTTTTTGAAATGCTCAAGTTCTTTACCGTTTGCATCATATACGAAAACCTCAATATTTTTTATCTTGGTATAATCGTCATAAAATGCATATGCCTGGGCGTGCTTATCTCCCATTTTATTCAAAACCGCGGTTGCGCTGTGGGTTTTCACTTTCATCTTGCTGATGTCAGTAACATCAGTTTCTACAATTTCATTGATTAAAATGCTATTTGATTTTTTTAAAAATTCAATAGGAATACCAGAAATAGTGTAGCTTTCTTGTGAATAAAGACCGAACGTGGTCAAAATTAATGTGATTAATATAAGTTTCTTCATACCATCTCCTGTAAAGAGCGGCAAGATATAAAATTTATGAAAAGTTAAAAAAAAGTTAAGGTATTTTATTCCCTGTTTTTGGAGTCCATTATTATAGTAACGGGTCCATCGTTCACTAACGATATATCCATCATCGCACCAAAGATTCCCGTTTTTACAGTCGCGGAAATTTCATTTTGCATTTGAGAAATAAAATTTTCATATAACGGGATTGCATAATCTGGACGCGCAGCTTTAATAAATGAAGGCCTATTTCCCTTTTTTGTGCTGGCGTGAAGTGTAAATTGGCTAACAACCAAACACTCACCAACTATATCTTGAAGCGATAAATTCATGGCATCATTTTCATCAGGAAAAATCCGCATTTTTGAAATCTTACCAGCCAACCATTCCGCATCCTCCGTTGTGTCTTCTGCTTCTATCCCCAAAAAAACCAAAAGTCCTTTTTCTATTTCAGAAAAAATTTTACCATCAATAGTTACCGATGCTTTTTTGACTCTTTGAATTACTACGCGCATTATGGAAAATTCGATTATTGGATTATTGGATTATTGGATTGTTGATTATTTAATTCTTAATGATCGGCATTTGGGATTTGGGATTTGGGATTTGGGATTTGGGATTTGTGATTTGTGATTTGTGATTTGTGATTTTAAGAAAAACTATTTCTCCCCATAAATATCTTTTCTGAAATGATCTTCTTCCCCTTCCAAAATCTGCAAATAACTTTTGTAACGGGACCACGCAATTTCATCATTTTCCAAGGCTTCTTTTATCGCGCAATTGGGTTCTTCCAAATGAAGGCAGTTATTGAATTTGCAATTTTCTTTCCGTTCAAAAAATTCCGGAAAATAATTCCCCAATTCCTCTTTTTCCATTTCCACGACGCCAAACCCTTTGATTCCGGGCGTATCAATTATCTGTCCGCCAAAGGAAAGATCAAACATTTCAGCAAAGGTTGTGGTGTGCTGGCCCTGCAGATGTTGTTCAGAAATTTTTGATGTCTTCAAATCCAAATCTGCCTCCAGCGTATTGATCAAGGTAGATTTTCCCACACCGCTGTGGCCGGAGAACATAGTGACTTTATTGGTCATCAACTCTTTCACTTTATCCACATTCTTTCCCGTTGTAGCGGAAATTCCTATACATTCGTAGCCAATATTTCGGTAGAGCGCGGCTAGCATTTTTATTTCAAACAACTCGTCTTCATTGTAAGCATCAATTTTATTGAATAGCAATACGGTTTTTATATGGTACGCTTCAGCCGTAACCAAAAATCGATCGATAAATGTGGTGAAGGTGGGCGGATTGTTCAAAGTAATGAGCAAAAATGCCACATCTATGTTTGCGGCGATAATGTGGGTTTGCTTTGAAAGATTTACAGATTTGCGAATTATATAATTTTCGCGCTCATCAATGCCTGAAATTACACCTATAGTCTCATCGCCTTTTGTCTCAATTTCAAAATCCACATGGTCTCCCACGGCAATGGGATTTGTGCTTTTAATTCCGCCTATTCGGAATTTTCCCTTAATTCTGCAATCGTAAAACGTGCCGTTTTCGGCTTTAACAGAATACCAACTTCCCGTGGATTTATAGACAGTTCCCTTCATCGTAACAAAAATCCAAAATTAAATACAAACAATCCTATAAAAATTTATTTTTACTTAGCTAAACATCAAATTAATACACTTATGAAAAATTTTGTTTCCTTTTAGTTATAACGCTTTTCTTTTCTACCGAAATTTTTGCGCAGCAATATGAGGTTAAAGTTGTAACTGTTGTAGAATCCATTGTCCCTAATGGTTTGGGGCGCTCGCGGATGATTTCAGCAAATGCGGAGCGTGATTACAAGGAATTCACCACTACCCAAAGCGAGGATGACAATTCCCGCAATAAGTCTGATAGGTCTGACATTCGCGTGAAGGATTTCGATGAGACCAAACTTCTCAATTTCTATAATTTAGGCGGAATACGCTTTCAGAATATTGCGGCCAATGATGCGCTGATAACTTCAAAAATTAATACCATGCTTGCTGAAGGCTGGGATTTGGCCTTTGTAACCAGCGCCGTGGAAAGCGACGCTGGCGAAAAAGACGGACAGGGAATTTTCATTACCCGGCTTGTTTTTAAAAAATTGAAGCAATAACCATTAAGGGTTTATCACCTTTTTTTGGTGGTTAATGGATTCTTGATGGATGGCCTTGAAGAGGGCGAGCGTAAATTCTTCATTCAGCTGATTTTTCTCGCCTTCCTTGGTCATTCGTTGCAGAATTTCATTCCACCTTTTTCGCTGGAGGATCGCCACATTATTTTCTTTCTTCAGAAAACCAATTGCATCTGCAATCTTCATTCGTTCCCCAAGCGTATCAATCAATCGCTGGTCCAAAATATCGATTTTAGTACGAAGCATTTGCAATTCCTTTTTAAAATTGACGCTTGCGCCGTCCGTACTTCTAATTCGTAACTCTTCCGTAATAATTCGTAAAGTTTCTGGGGTGATTTGCTGAGCAGCATCGCTCCACGCTTTGTCGGGATTGCAATGCGTCTCTATCATTAATCCATCATAATTTAAATCGAGAGCGGTTTGGCAAAGTTCAAAAATAAGATCACGCCGGCCCGCAATGTGCGATGGATCCAAAATAAGCGGCAAATCTGGAAATCTGTTCTGAAGATCAATAGGTATTTGCCACTCTGGATTATTCCTGTAGCGTGTCTTTTCATAGGTGGAAAACCCGCGGTGAATTACACCCAAGTTCTTAATTCCGGCTTCATAAAAACGTTCCACCGCGCCCAGCCAGAGTGCCAAATCTGGGTTGACGGGATTTTTGACCAACACAATTTTATCGGTCCCGTTCAAGGCATCGGCAATTTCTTGGACGATAAATGGCGATACCGTGGTGCGCGCACCCACCCAAAAAATATCCACATCGTGCGCCAGCGCCAGGTCTACGTGGTGCGTATTCGCAACTTCCGTGGCAATCATCAATCCGGTTTCCTTTTTTGCCCTTTGAAGCCATTTGAGACCCAAAGCACCCACGCCCTCAAAATTTCCAGGGCGGGTTCTGGGTTTCCATATTCCGGCACGCATTGCGGTGGTGTCCGTAGTTTTAAGCTGGTGCGCAATGTTCAATACCTGTTCCTCCGTTTCTGCGCTGCACGGGCCAGCAATAACGAGGGGATGGCTCAAATTAAATGCGTTTAACCAATTTCTCAACTCCTTTTTATTCTCCATAAATTTCAAAAAAAAAGTCCCTAAAAGGGACTTAAATTTATATATAAAAGTATAATATTCCCTATTGATGGCAGTTAATGAGAAGGTGCCAGCATATTCTGCAAATATTATAATTAATGTGTATTTTCATGACAGCTAAAATAGTTAATAAATACGGCAATAAAGATTTGTTTTGTAAAATTTTAAATTATTTGGCGAAATGACTTCGGAAGAAATTTATGTAGCTTTGTCCCTGTTAAAATATGTCCATAAAAGTTGAAAATATAACCAAAACCTACGGCGAGCAAAAAGCGCTGGATAGTATTTCATTTGAAATTAAAAAAGGAGAAATCGTAGGGTTTCTTGGCCCGAACGGTGCCGGAAAATCTACAATGATGAAAATTTTAACTTCGTTTTTGCCAGCTTCGGAAGGTGTGGCAATTGTCAATGGTTTTGTGGTGAGCAAAGATGATATTTCAGTAAAACGAAGTGTGGGCTATCTGCCAGAGCACAATCCGCTATATTTGGATATGTATGTTCGCGAATACCTGCTTTTCAATGCTGGGATTTATAATATTCACAAATCTGAAGTAGATTCAGTTATCGAAAAAACGGGCTTAACTCCGGAAGCAAATAAAAAAATAGCGCTGCTTTCAAAAGGATATCGCCAGCGTGTAGGACTGGCCAATGCGCTGTTGCACAACCCGGAAGTTCTTATTCTTGACGAGCCCACAACTGGTTTGGATCCCAACCAATTGATTGAAATCCGCCAGCTTATCAAGAATTTGGGAAAGGAAAAAACCGTTTTGCTCTCAACGCACATTATGCAGGAGGTCGAAGCTATTTGCGATAGGGTGATAATAATAAACAACGGTAAAATTGTGCTGGACAGAAAACTGGAGGATTTAAAACAAAACCAACAACAAATTATTGAGGTTGAATTTGATTATCGCGTGGAAGAAATTGCGCTTCAAAAAATTGCGAAGCTTGGTAAAGTTGAAAATTCGGTTGGATTTGTATATCTATTGTATTTTGATACGGAGCAAGATATGCGCGCAAAAGTTTTTGATTTTGCCCACGACAATGGATTGAAAATTCTTCAATTGCATCAAAAAAACATTACCCTCGAAAAATTATTTTCTGAATTGACTATTCAAAAATAAGCCTGCCACGGTACAGTTCTTCTACCTCCACAACAGCCGGCCGATTTTTTGAAATTACATTGCCCAAACTCACGATGGAACCTCTAATTGCCCGCTGGGGATTTACAAACATTTCACTGGTGCTTCGGTGAAAAATTGATAATGATTGTACTTGTAGATCGGCAGCTTCAATTCTGCAATCGCCAGCAAAAAGACCGAACGAAGCATATTCCGCAGAACCTTTTAATCTGAAAACCGAAAGGCCATTTGCGACAATACTCAAACTTTCCACATCCAAATCCAGAATAAAATCTCCATCTATATGATAGACATCCTCGTCCATTCTATCCTCGGACAGCAAAGTAAGTGACGGGTAGCGAAGAACCCCAATACTTTCAATGGGCAATCCTGTGCTGCTTCGTATTTCGGTGATGTTTGGTGCGGTTACATATACTTTTGTAATTCCGTAATCGCGAACCACGTTGCAACCGTTATTGTTATAAATGGAAAGAACGCCATTTTCAACCTTGAGCTCAATATCATTCATCAAATTTTCTCCAGATTCCACCGTAACTTTTTGCGTTTCGCCCTGCTGAATAAAAAGTTTTGTGCGTTCGTAGACTATGATTTTTGAGAACGTCGCCACGGTCATTTCAGTCTGGACAATATCCCCAGCCGTTTGAAAGCAGTTGAGACCCTTTTCCGAATCACAACCCAAAAGGACTATAAGCGATACTATTAAGATTAATTTTTTCATATTTTTCCTGAAATTTCCAGAATTTCTAAAGTCTTATCCCTACGCTAAACTCAACAGCTTCGGCCTTTGCCCAATGCGCATGTACGGTTGCCGCCGCAAAAAATTGATCATTGAAAAAATAACGTTTCAGCCCCAGCCTATTATACACCCTATTTTCAAATTCAAAGGGATAGTAAACATAATACCCTAATTGCGAAACAAATGCAACTCTATTGAAACGCAGCTCGTGGCCCACAAAAACACCTACACGCTTATAATCCTCATCGCCGGACAGCCCAAGTTCTGAGTATGCAACGGACCGATAATAAATCAATTCCTTTAAAAAATTTGAAAAATATACATCCACACCCGCTTGCAAGGTACTTTTGTAATTAATCCTTTTATCCGCAAAAACCGAAGCTACATAAAATGGATATTGGCCTTGCCCTATCACATCACTCTCATTGAGTCCCGCTCTAAATACGAAATTGTATTTAACACGTTCCGCGTGGGTGGAACTCAATGAATCTGGCGTTTTGTTGTATTCTGGAAATTTTTCGTGATCCACTTGGTAACTGATTCCGGCATTAAATGCAAAAGTATTGGTGCTATTATTGGGTGCACGGAAATTAGCATTACTATAATGTATAATTCCAAAACCTGCGTGAAACCCGAATCCACGCCAAACATTCTCACGAACATAATTCATCTTTAAAAAGGTAGTGCTCAGAAAACGGGAACCGTAAGCGTTGTTTTGATAATTGGTTTCCGCATCGTAAGGTTTTTCGGCGTAGGCAATTCCTTGGCCGAGCCTGATTACCAAATGTCTGTTATAAAAATACCAGTTGTAATGCCCGTAAACACCTATGTTTTCACCTAAAAATTCATTGTGCATATTTTGGTAAGCGACTGTAAAACCCCAATCCGGAAATCGATATCGGCGCTCCCATTCATTGAAACCGTACGTTTTTCGATTGTAACTTAAAATGAAACCAGTGGGATGTCCCGTAATTAAATGCGAAATATCCGGATTGTGCTCTAAAATGGTCCCGTAAAAATAATCCGCTTCAAGCGAAAATGGCTTCAGCTCTTCTTGTTGTGGAGCTTCAACTGTTGAAAAATCTTCTTCCTGCGAGAAAAGTGGAAAACTTAAAAAGAGGGAAATAAATAGCGGGAAAAAGTACTTCATATTTTTTATAAGGCTGGTAAAGATAAACTAATCTTCAAATAATAACCTTCCCGTAAATATTTCTTTTACATCAATTATTGAAGGCCTGTTGTGCGAGATTATATCGCCAGTTCCCAAAATTTCCCCAACGATACTTCGTTCTGGATTCACTATCATTTTATTGGCACTTCTTTGGAAGACAGTCAATTCACCAATTAAAAAATTGGCTCCCTCAAATCTTGGATATTCATCGGCAAAGCCCAAACTCGCCGTTTCGGCAGTCCCGGTAATGTAAAAAACGCTTTGCCCGTTTGCTTCCACAATCAATTGCTGGCAATTCAAAATCAGATAAAAATCGCCACTTTTCCTGATATTTTCCGGTCCGGCCGTGGTATTGCTAATTAAATGAAGTGTAGGGAAATTCAAAATTCCTTCGCCAATCACATCAAAAGCAGAACTATTTCGTATTTCTGAAATATTCGGGGAAGTGACAAAAACCTTTGTAATTCCATATTCCCGAACCAAATTGCAACTGTTTTGGTCTTTCACCACAAGCGTTTCACCTTCAATTGAAACAGAAACGTCGGGCATTAAATTTTCACCGGTTTCCAATACCACACATTGAACTTCACCCTGCTTCAAGTAAAGCGCAACCTCGTCCTCAATTCTAATTTTTGAAAAATCTGTAACGGAAATTTCTTTTGAAATAATACTTCCGGCCTTCTGAAAACAATCATTTGCGTTTTCTGAATCGCAGGAAAACAGCATTGAAATTAATAGGAAGCAACCAAGTTTTCTCATCATTTTAGATTCTAATTCCCAATCCAAATTCCACGCCTTCAACCTTTGCTCCGTGCGATTTTAAAGTGATGGCGCTAAATAATTTTTCGGTAAAATAATATTTTAATCCTGCGCGAATGTACGTTTTGCCCTCAAAATCATACGGGTAGTAAACGTAATAACCCAATTGCGAAACTACGGCCAACGCATTGATTCTCAATTCGTGGCCAGCAAAAATTCCGACACGTTTAAAATCCTCGTCGCCCTTTACACCAAAGCTGGGAAAAGCGATGGAAAGATATTCAATCTCCTTTTTAAGAAATGGCAAATAAAAAAAATCCGCACCCAATTGAAGCGAACTTTTATAGCTCAAACGCTTGTCAGCAAAGGCCGAAACCACAAAAAAGGGATGCTGGCCGAGATTGAGATAATCACTTTCGTTCAACCCGCCGCGCAAAACAAAATTGAATTTAATAGGTTCTGAAATTTTGTTGGGAACGGAATCGCGAATATATTCCGAAGCATTTTCATCCTCTAAAGCATAATTCACGCCCACATTTACAGCAAACGTATTGGTGCTGGAATTTGGCGCCTTAAAATTTCCGTTGGAATAATGTACCAACGAAATTCCCGTTTGCAACGCAAAATTTTTAAAAATATACGGCTTGTTGTAATTCAGCATCACGTAAGTTGAGCTCAAAAAATGCGAACCATAAGCATTGTTTTTGAAATTTTTATCAAGGTCAAATGGATTCGTGTTGTACGCAATGCCCTGTCCAATTCGTAAAAAGAGATTTCTTTTTAAAAAATAAAAATTGAAATGCCCATAAAGCCCATAATTTTCTCCCAAAACCGGATTATGCGGATTTTGGTGGACCATTGAAAAGCCCCAATCTGGATAGTTATATTCTTGGTGCCAGCGCTCTGTACCAAAGGTTTTATGGTTAAATCCCAAAATAAATCCGTCGGGATGTTCTTTTATTAAATGTGAAATATCCTTATTGTGCCGAAGTATGGTTCCGTAGAAATAATTGGCGTCCACAAAAAAATTGGTACGATTGTTTTCCTGTGAAAAAACAAAGGATATATTAAAAATAAAAAACAAAAAAGCTAACCGGAACATCGTCGCAAATAAACGCAATCCTAAAATATCTGCGAAGCAATCTGTTTTATATTATCACTTTTTCCCATAGAATAAAAATGCAGAAAAGGCACGCCGGCATCCATTAATTCCTTGCTTTGATTTATGCACCACTCAATACCCACCTCGCGCACTTGCTTGTTGTCCTTACATTTTATTACTTCCCGAACAAGCGAATCCGGCAAATCCACCTTAAACCTATGTGGAATCAAATTGAGATGTTTGCTCACCGCAATAGGCTTCAACCCTGGAATTATAGGAACATCGATGCCTTCATCCTTACACTTTTTTTGAAATTCAAAGAATTTTTTATTGTCAAAAAACATTTGCGTTACCACGTATTTTGCACCGTTTTTTATTTTCTTTTTTAGGAAATGAATGTCGCTTTCCACGCTTGGGGCCTCCATGTGTTTTTCCGGATATCCCGCCACGCCCACACAAAAATCGGTAGGACTGCTGTTTTGAAGCTCATCATCAAGATACGTGGCATTATTCATATCCTTTATTTGCGAGACAAGATCACATGCATATTTGTGCCCATTTTTTTCGGGCGTAAAATAGGTTTCACTTTTCACGGCATCGCCACGAAGCGCCATCACATTATCAATCCCCAAAAACTGAAGATCTATCAAAAAATTTTCGGTCTCTTCTTTCGTAAAACCTCCGCAGAGAATATGCGGCACGGCATCTACGTGATATCTATTTTGAATTGCGGCACAAATCCCTACTGTTCCCGGTCTTTTACGCACAACTTTTCGTTCAATCAAACCGTTGGGAAGTTCCTTAAAACTGTACTCCTCGCGGTGGTAGGTTACGTTTATATAGGGCGGTTTAAACTCCATCAACGGGTCAATATTGTTGAAAATGGAATGTATGTTTTCGCCCTTTAAAGGCGGTAAAATCTCAAACGAAAATTGTGTTTTTCCGTTGCCGTTTTTTATGTGTTCGGTTACTTTCATCTAATCAGCAAGGTTTGTTTTCAGCCAATTGGTGGCTTCTTCTAAATTCATATTTTTTCGCTTAGCGAAATCTTCCACTTGATCCTCCTTTATTTTTCCGAGGCCAAAATAGCGCGCCTCGGGATTCGCAAAATAATAGCCCGAAACCGAAGCTGCCGGCCACATGGCCAAACTTTCGGTGAGCTCCACGCCTATATTTTCTTTAACTTTCAGCACATCCCAAATAGTGAGTTTTTCCAAATGATCCGGACAAGCGGGATAACCCGGCGCGGGACGTATTCCTTTATATTTTTCTGAAATTAAATCCTCGTTTGTAAGATTTTCTTCAGAAGCGTAACCCCAATATTCGGTGCGCACTTTTTTGTGAAGATATTCCGCAAAGGCCTCTGCCAAACGGTCCGCCAACGCTTTTACCATTATGGAATTATAATCATCGTGCTCTTTCTCATATTTTGAAGCCAATTCAGCAGTGCCAAAACCCGTACTTACACAGAAACAGCCGATATAATCTTGAATTCCAATTTTCTTTGGCGCGATAAAATCGGCCAATGCAAGGTTCGGTTTTCCGGTGGCTTTTTGGGATTGTTGGCGAAGCGTTCGCAAAAAATAATTTTGAATTCTGAATTCTAAATTTTGAATTATTATATCATCATCATTTACTGAATTTGCCTCAAAAATCCCAAAGACGGCTCGTGCTTCCAAAAGTTTTTCTGAAATGATTTTGTCGAGCATTTTTTGGGCATCAGCAAATAATTCCGAAGCTTGCGTGCCCACAATTTTGTCTTTCAAAATATTCGGAAATTTTCCGTGCAGTTCCCAGCTTCTGAAAAAGGGCGTCCAATCGATGTAATCCTTCAAAATATTCAAATCGAAATCCTTCAAAACCTGCACACCCAATTGTTTCGGTTTTTTTATTACCGCGGAATTCCAATCAATTTGGAACTTGTTTTTTCGAGCTTCCTCGATTGAAACATAGGTTTTTACGGTTTGCCTTTTCAAAAAATCGTTTCTGAAAACTTCATATTCCCTTTTCAGATTTTCTTTGTACGAAACTGACGTTTCCTTTTTCAATAAATCGCCAACCACAGTCACCGCCCGGGAAGCGTCATTTATATGAACCACCGCACATTCGTACTCGGGATCAATTTTTACGGCCGTGTGTGCTTTGCTTGTGGTTGCGCCACCAATCAATAACGGAACTTTGAAATTTTGGCGTTGCATTTCCTTCGCCAAAAAGACCATTTCGTCCAACGAAGGCGTGATCAAACCGCTCAAACCAATGGCATCCACGTTTTCCTCTTTTGCGGTTGCGATTATTTTTTCGGGCGGCACCATCACGCCCAAATCAATTATTTCGTAATTGTTGCACGCCAAAACAACGCCCACGATATTTTTCCCGATGTCGTGAACATCGCCTTTTACGGTTGCCATTAGTATAACTCCTGCCCCCCTGCCCCCCGAAGGGGAGTTCTGTGGATTACTTTCTGAGGAAAGTTCTTTTAATCTTTTAAAAATTGTCTCGAGGACTTTATCTGTATTTTTGAATACTTCTTCATTTGTAAAACGGATTACTTTATATCCTTTTTTTTCAAGCCACTCTGTTCTTTCTCCATCTTTTAGCTTGTGTTCTGGAAGCTGATGTATTAGTCCATCGATTTCAATTATTAGATTTTTCTTTAAGCATATAAAATCTGCTATGTAGGAGCCGATAATATGCTGTCTTCGAAATTTATAGCCTTCAAGATTTTTTCCGCGTAATAAATTCCACAATATCCTTTCGGCATCTGTGGGTACACTACGCATTTTTTTTGCAAAATCCTTCATCAACCCATAGAGCATTGGGTCTGCCGTCTTCCAATTATAAGTTCTTTTATCAGATTTTTTTTCGTCCAGTTGGAAGCTCCCCCCTTCGGGGGGCAGGGGGGGCTTTATGTAAGGAAGCAAGTACGCCACGGCTTTTTTCATCACGCGCGCACTTTTCACCACTTGCGGCAAAAACATTTTCCCGCTTCCGAAGAGGTCACCAACCACGTTCATCCCCATCATTAAATGGCCCTCGATTACCTCAATGGGTTTTGAAACGCTAATTCTGGCTTCTTCGATATCTTCCAAAATAAATTCGTCGATTCCCTTTACCAAAGCTCTGGTAATACGATCTTGCAACGGTTCTTCGCGCCACGAAAGATCGATTTTACTTTCCTTTGAAGTTCCTTTTACGGTTTCGGCAAAATCGAGCAGGCGTTCCGTAGCATCATCGCGACGGTCGAGCATAACGTCTTCCACGCGTTCCAATAGATCTTTCGGAATATTATCGTACACCTCCAACAGCGCAGGATTTACAATGCCGATATTCATTCCCGCTTTAATGGCGTGATACAAAAAAACGGAATGCATCGCTTCCCGCACGGGGTCATTTCCCCGGAAACTGAAAGAAACATTGCTCACGCCCCCGCTCACGCTCACGTGTGGCAGATTTTCCCGAACCCAGCGCGTGGCTTCAATAAAATCGATTGCGTTTCGGCGGTGCTCGTCCATTCCCGTGGCGACGGGAAAAATGTTAAGATCGAAAATGATGTCTTCGGGAGCGAATTTTACTTGATTCACCAAAATATCATAGGAGCGTTTGGCGATTTCAATTCGTCTTTCGTAATTGTCAGCTTGGCCCACTTCATCAAAAGCCATTACGATTACCGCGGCACCGTAGCGTTTTATGCGTTTTGCGTGATGGATAAATTCGGCCTCGCCTTCCTTTAAACTGATGGAATTCACCACACATTTGCCCTGCACCACTTGCAAACCGGCTTCGATAATTTCCCACTTACTGCTGTCAATCATAATGGGAACGCGTGAAATATCGGGCTCTGCGACAACAAGATTTAAGAATTTCACCATCGCCTCTTTGCCATCGATCAAACCATCATCCATATTCACGTCGATGATCTGCGCGCCATTTTCCACTTGCTCGCGGGCCACGGAAAGCGCTTCCTCAAAATTCCCTTCTTTTATCAATCGAAGAAATTTCTTTGAACCTGCCACATTGGTGCGTTCCCCCACGTTTATAAAATTGCTTTCGGGGGTTATTATAAGCGGTTCTAAGCCAGATAATTTTAAATATCTTGGTTGTTGGTTGATAGTTGATGGTTGATCGGCTTTCATTATAATTTTTTGTAATATTTAATAAATCCGTTCAACAATTTTTTACAACTTTCAATTTGAGTATTGATTTCATTTAATTGACTTTTATTTATGAAATCTTGATCCAATGCTAAAAATAATTGTGTTTCCAATTCATATAAAGAACCTCGTGAGATATATAGAAATTGAATTGTGTCTTTGGAAGTTCTTCTCCCACAACCTTCTGCAATATTTGATGGAATAGAAACAGCGCACCTTCTTATTTGGTTTGTCAGACCATATAATTCCTCTTTCGGAAAACTTTTCGTCAATTCATAAGTTGAGTTGACCAATTCCCGAGAAAATTTCCATACATCCAAATCCCTATATTCCATTATTTGGTTATTTGTTTTTTGTTGAAGGTTGATGGATTTTCATTTTGATATTTATTAAACCGTTTATATTTCTAATCTAATTTTACTAATCTATATTGCTATTAATATGTTGGTTCCTAGAATATTTCCATCAACCAACAACTATCAACTATCAACCAACAACAATCAACTAAAAGGCAGATTTTTTAAATCCACATTTCCCCCAGAAATGATAATTCCTATTTTTCTATTTTTAAAGCATTCCTTTTCCCGGAGTAATGCCGCCAAAGGAACCGCACAGCTCGGTTCCACGATTATTTTCATCCGTTCCCAAATCAGTTTCATTGCGGCAATGATTTCGGTTTCTTCAACTCTAATTATTTCAGAAACCAATTCTTTAATGATTGGGAAGTTGATATCGCCCAGAAACGTTTTCAGTCCATCGGCAATGGTGTTTGTGGTCTCGTTGAATTCTATTTTTCCAGATTGAAGGCTTCGGAATGCGTCGTCAACCGCAAACGGTTCGCCACCGATTGTTTTACAGTTTTTTCCAAAATAATACGCCGAAAGTGATGTTCCGGCAATCAATCCGCCACCGCCAACGGGTGCGAAAACATAATCCAAATCGGGGTGTGATTGCAACAGTTCCGCGGCCGAAGTTGCATTGCCCAGAATCACATTTTTATCGTTTGACGGATGGATAAACGTCGCACCCGTTTCTTTTTGAATCCGTTCAGCCTCAGTTTCCCTAGCAATGGGTGTTGATTCCGATTCGGTGATAATTCCGCCGTAACCTTTAACCGCTTCCTTTTTCACTTGCGGCGCGTTTTCAGGCATTACGATATACGCTTTTACGCCAAGATTTTTTGCGGCCAACGAAAGTGCCTGCGCAAAATTTCCGGAGGAATGCGTCACAACACCCGCTTTTTTCTGTGCTTCGGAAAGTTGCAAAATGGCATTGGTTGCACCTCGCATTTTAAATGCACCCATCTTTTGGAAATTTTCACATTTGAAAAAAACCTGGGCGCCGGAAAGTTCATTCATATAGGAAGATTTCAAAACAGGCGTGTTGTGAACGTATGGCTTTACGCGCGCGCAGGCCGCTTCAACTTCTTGTTTTGTGGGTATCATACAGCAAGATTTTCAGATTGCAAAATGGGTCGCGGTTTGTATTGTGAAGCGATTTCGGCAATCGCTTTAATATGTTCAGGTGTGGTGCCGCAACAACCGCCTATGATATTTACCAACTGCTTGTCCAAATATTCCTTAACCTGCGAAGCCATTTGTGACGGACTTTCATCATATTCGCCGAACGCGTTTGGCAATCCCGCATTTGGGTAGGCGCTCACGGCAAGATTGGTGCGGTTTGCGATCACTTCCAAATGGGGCGTGAGCTGTTTGGCGCCCAAGGCACAATTGAAACCCACGCTCATTAATGGAATGTGCGAAATGGAAATCAAGAATGCCTCTGCGGTTTGGCCGGAAAGCGTGCGTCCGGAAGCGTCCGTTATTGTTCCGCTTATCATTATGGGAATGTCGAGATTTCGTTCTTCTTTTATTTCATCGATGGCAAAAAGCGCTGCTTTCGCATTCAATGTATCAAAAATGGTTTCCACCAAAAGAATATCCACGCCGCCGTCAATCAAGGCTTCGCTTTGTTGTTTGTAAGCAACGCGCAATTCTTCAAAAGTAATGGCTCGGAAACCGGGATCGTTTACATCGGGGCTCATACTCGCGGTCTTGTTTGTGGGGCCAATGGCGCCGGCCACAAATCGTGGTTTGTGCGGTTCTTTGGAAGTGAAATCCTCAGCGACTTTTTTTGCGATTTTGGCAGATTCAAAATTGAGTTCATACACCAAATCCTGCATATCATAATCGGCCATTGCGATTGTGGTGCTGGAAAAAGTATTTGTTTCCACAATATCGGCACCCGCGGCGAAATATTTTGAATGGATTTCGGCAATTGCCTGCGGTTGGGTAATTGAAAGCAAATCGTTATTTCCCTGCACCGATTTATGAAAATCCTTAAAACGTTCTCCACGAAAATCTTCCTCGGAAAATTTATAGCGCTGGAGCATTGTGCCCATTGCGCCATCGAGGATCAATATTCGGTTTTGCAGTGCTTGTTGTATGTTATTCATTTCTTGATTTTTGATTGAAGTTCACATTTGCGTGAGGGATTGAGGCATTGTTTGAGCTCTTTATTTTTTTGAAAATAAAAATAAAAGCGAGTGCCGAAAGCCCGACCCGAAGGGGCACGCCACAAAAAAATTATCTCAAGAAAAGGTGATGGAAAACCTATGTGTTGTTATCTATTCCGCAAAAACGGATAGAATGTAGCACCTTCATTCTGGCGAAAGGGTTGCTAAGGCGTCAAAGGGTCTATTCCCTCGGCCTTTCTTGATAACTTTTCAGTATGGTTATGAACTGGAACAAAGTAACAGTATAAAATTTAGAATACAAAATTTACTTTTTGAAAGGACCGCTACGCTGAAAGACAAATGACCGCTTCGCTGAAAGAAAAAAAATGACGAATGGACATAAAGGAATTTTTTTCCATTTTATCTTTAATCTTTTTGTCCTTTCATCTTTTTATCTTTTTTGTCCTAAGTCATTCTAATAATTTTCCGTTCAAAACAATGCTGTACGTAATCTTCACCGAAGCCTCGAGCGTGATGGAAACCGAGCAGTATTTTTCAAAACTGAGTTGGGCGGCGCGTAGGGCTTTTGCCGCATCGATCTTGCCTTCCAGAAAAATGGTGACGTGCATTGACTCGAAAGGCTTGGCATCCCGCACTTCCTTTCGCTGGCCTTCCACTTCCATTTTATAGGAGGTGATTTCCTGCCGTTGTTTCTTCAGAATCATTACGATATCTATCGCGCTGCAACCGCCAACCCCCATCAGCAAAAGCTCCATTGGGCTGGCACCTTTTGAGGGTTCATCGGTTTTATTGTCGATTAAAACTGGAACTTCGGAAGCACCTTTTGCCTCAAAAAGGTAATTGCCGTTTATTCTGTTCAGTGAAACTTTCATACTTTCAAATCGTTTATGGAATAGTCTGCAAATTAGGTTTTTTGCGAAATATATTAATCTTTTGAAATTTGGTTTTAATATGTACATTTGCATCCATCACGAGGAAAGATTTGACTGATTGCAACCTCACTAAAAAATGCTAAAGGCAGTGAAAACCTACCTTCGGCGCACTCGTCAAATCTTTAAAAATAACATAGGACTTTTGGAGATAAGACCTAAGACTATTATATATTTAAAGGAAATTGAGAAATAATTATAGTCATATGCCTTAAGTCATTGTGTCCTACGTCGTTTTAAGTTTTTATAAAATTTTAAATTCAATTTATGGCCTATTTATTTACTTCGGAAAGTGTTTCTGAAGGACACCCAGACAAAGTTGCGGACCAAATAAGCGATGCGCTTTTGGATAATTTTTTGGCTTTTGACCCAGAAAGCAAAGTTGCTTGCGAAACCTTGGTAACTACCGGACAGGTAGTTTTGGCGGGTGAAGTGAAGAGCAATACCTACCTTGACGTTCAAACCATTGCGCGGGACGTGATCAATAAAATTGGCTACACCAAAGGTGAATATAAATTTAGTGGCGATTCCTGCGGGGTAATTTCGTTAATTCACGAGCAATCACAAGACATTAACCAAGGTGTGGATCGCGAAAACAAAGAGGAACAGGGCGCGGGAGACCAAGGAATGATGTTCGGTTATGCCACAAAGGAAACCGAAAACTACATGCCGCTGGCGCTGGATATTTCACATAAAATTTTGATTGAATTGGCTGCGCTTCGCCGTGAAGATTCTGAAATCAATTATTTGCGCCCCGATGCAAAAAGCCAAGTTACTATTGAATATAGCGACGATAATATTCCGCAGAAAATAGTTGCGATTGTAGTATCTACACAGCACGACGACTTTGATGAAGATGAAAAAATGCTGTCGAAAATCAAAAAGGATATCACTGAAATTTTGATTCCGAGAGTGAAAAAACAATTACCGGAATATGTTCAGAAATTGTTTAATGATGAAATAGTTTATCACATTAACCCTACCGGGAAGTTCGTTATAGGCGGGCCACACGGCGATTCCGGACTTACAGGACGAAAAATTATCGTGGACACTTACGGAGGAAAAGGTGCACACGGCGGTGGTGCCTTCAGCGGAAAGGATCCAAGTAAGGTTGATAGAAGTGCGGCTTATGCTTCAAGACATATTGCGAAAAACCTCGTAGCTGCTGGCGTTGCCGATGAAGTTTTGGTGCAGGTAAGTTATGCCATTGGCGTTGTGGAACCGACTTCTATTTTTGTGAATACCTATAATTCCAAAAATGTAAAACTTTCTGATGGAGAGATTGCGAAAAAGGTTTCAGAAATATTCAATATGCGTCCAGCGGCAATCGAAAAAAGATTGAAATTAAGAAACCCAATCTATTCCGAAACCGCATCCTACGGGCATATGGGAAGAACGCCAGAAACTATAACTAAAACTTTTGAAAGTCCGTACAACGGAAAAATAGAAAAGGAAGTAGAACTTTTCACTTGGGAAAAATTGGATCACGTTGATGCTGTGAAAAGAGCTTTTAACTTGTAGCACCAAAAAATAAGTTGAATTCCGATAGTTACATCGGGATAAAACATAAATCCCAAATTCCAATTGCCACGTTTCGGTAATAGTTGGAATTTGGGATTTTTTTATAGAGAAAAATAGCTTTTCCAGATATTTCATTAAATGTTTCTCGCTCAAAAATTTAAGGCAATTGCCCTATTTCTTACCCTTCTTTTTACAGTTATTATTGTCATTCCGAAAGTTTTGTGAAACTAATACAAAATATTCACACATAATAATCCGCTAAAAACCATCGAAATGAAAAACTTCATTTATTTACTATTTGCAATCACGGTCAGTAGCCTAAACGCGCAGACTGAAAAGCCCATTTTTCAAGATTTGGCCACTTATGCACCCATCAATCCAGAACAGGGTGATAGTTATTATCTGGCTCCCTTACACAATAAAAACGTTGCCAATATTATGGCAATCAATAGTATGGGCCAACCGCTTCAAAAAATAGATTATGACCAGGAAGGAAGACCAACTACTTATTTAACGCCCACGCAAACAAACACTTACAGTTATTCACCCGATGGGCGCAAGGTAGTTGTTAACAACCTGTTCCATTACAATCTGGACGATAAAGGGAATGTTCTTAAATATTATGAACAAGACAGTTATAACAATACAATTCACAAAAAAACGGAAAACACCTATGATGAAAAGGGAAATTTAGTGCAAATTGAATTTTTCAAACAAAGCCCGGTAGGCCGTGGAAGATATGACCTTCAATCCCAGTACATTTCTAACTACCAATTTGACGATAAAAATCGAAAAATAGCAGAAATTGGAAAGAATTATCAATACAATTATGATTACAAAATCACCAATGACCAATTAATAATTACCGGCTCAAAAAAATCCGGAGAAAAGATGTCTGAATCCATTTACGATAAAAATGGAATTTTGACCAAATACAGCTATTTTCTTTACGGCACCAAAATAACTGAGTATATAAAGAATTATAACCAAAACGGTTTATTGATACAGGAAAAAGTAACCTCAACCGTACCCAATGAAAATAAGGCAACGCGCTATATTATTACCTATAAAGACGGTACGGTGGAAGGTCCAGACAACAGCACCCCACAATTTATAGATGCAAAAAAGACGAATAACGTCTATACCAAAGCTACGACGGATTTTTCTTCTCAAGAAGGGTTTTTTGAAAAAGGAAAACTGAATGGTCCCGGATTTATGCAGGAAAACGGAATGGGTTACAAAGGCGATTTTAAGGACGGAAAACTGAATGGATTTGGGCAAATTTATTTCGCTTTGGGAAAACAAAAGATTACCTTTGGTATGTTCAAGGATGGCGTGTTGAATGGCCACGGCTTTGTGGTTGAAATGGATCCCGTCCTTGGCCCGAAGGTAACGGAGGCAGGCATCTATACCAATGGAAAACTAAACAAGGATTTGGCGAAGGATTTGTTGTCCAAAAAAGCTACGTATACCTGTGAAGGCAACTGCCAGGAAGGCTTTGGAATAAAGAAAGAAGGTGACACTCTCACATATTCATTTTTTGAAAATGGGAAGGAAATAGGACCATATTTTACTATGAAAAACAAACAATTGGTTCAGTATGGAGCAAAATTTCCAGATTACCATTTTCTGGAAGGCCTGGTTGAAGCTGATTATTATTTAGGATTGTGGAATACCAAAAAAGGCAAGGCAAAAATCGTCAAAAAAACCGCTACGGGTGTTGACGCGGGTATTATAGAAAAAGGAAAATTTGAAACGAAATACGAAGTGGTATTAAAATAAAATGATTTTATAGATACCTTGATTTTTTTTCAGAATTTTGGCTGCTCTTTATTTTACCTCTATTCTTTTTTTGATGAAATGTTTTTTTGAAAATTATGATCAAATATTCTAAAAAATATAAAGCCTATTTTGAAGCACGTATAACCGCAAGTTAAAAGCGAAAGATTTATTAAAAGAAATTGAAAATAAAAACCCCAAGTTCCATTTGCTCTTATTGGAACTTGGGATTTATTTTTTCAAGATTTTAAAATTTACATTCCTCCATTTCTTTCGGGAATTCTGGGCGTTGGCCACTTTTGCGGCTCACCTGTTTTATCATCAATGGGTAAAATAACTTGCTCCCGTAAAGTTTTTGATTCATCTTCCGAAGCCATATAGGCTAAAATTGCAGTTAAAATCACATTACTTTTCACATCGTCAAAAACAATCTTGTCATAGGTGTCGCGGTTGGTGTGCCAAGTATAATTCCAGTACGCCCAACTAAGCGAACTCAAACTGAAGGCTGGTGCTCCCGCCGCTACAAAGCTCGCGTTGTCCGATCCTCCGCGAGCTGGCCAGCCGGGGAAAGTGGTTTCAATATTTTTGCGGATCGTGTCGGGCACTGCACTTAACCACCGCGACATATAATCATATGATTGCAGAAAACCTGCGCCATTGATTTTTTCAACACGACCCGTTCCATTGTCCTGATTGAAAACGGCTTGAATATTACTTACAATTTCTGGATGGTCTGCAACAAATGCTGAAGAACCATTTAGGCCTTGTTCCTCGCTTCCCCAATGCCCAACAAGAATGGTTCTTTTTGGGTTCGGGTACACTTTTTTCAGAATTCGCATGGCTTCCATCATTACCAAAGTTCCCGTTCCGTTATCGGTTGCGCCGGTACCGCCGTCCCACGAATCAAAATGCGCTGAAAGAATTACATATTCTTCCGGTTTTTCAGTTCCTATTATTTCTGCAATTGTATTGAAAGTTGGCACCCTTCCCAAATCCTTTGATTCCGCAACAATGTGGATTTTAGGTTTCTCGCCGTGTTCCACCATTCGGTAAAGCATGGTGTAATCTTCCAATTCAATATCAACAGATGGGATTTTTTTGGTCCGGGCGCCAAAAATTTTATTTACACCAAATCCTCGCGACCAATAGGAATCAACAATCCCCGCGGCTCCAGCATTTTCCAAAGCGGGTATAATGCTTCGTCTGTCATAACCGCTTCTTTTAATATTCTCGTCCCACGCTTTAATCTGTGCTTCCCTTTCCTTCTTCATTTTTTCAAAAGATTCCGGGGTGGCGAATTCTTCCCAATTATCATCCGGCCTTCCCGTAGGTTGCTTCATAGCTACCATCACAAATTTTCCCTTCACATTAGGCAACCAATTTTTAAATGAAATGGAATCTTTTATTTCCGGTAGTATCATCACTTCCGCAGTTATACCTTTAGATGATGTTCCAGGATTCCAGGCAAGTTGTGTTCCATCCAAGGTCTGAATTCGTGGATACACCATGTCAATATGCGTAATGCCACGCTGCCATCCTCTCCACTCGCCCCATTTTTGGTTTTCGGCATCTATTCCCCAGCTTCTGTATTTTGCCACTGCCCAATCGTTAGCCTGCTTCATTTGCGGCGTTCCCACTAAACGTGGGCCAATGTTATCCAAAAGTTCGTGCGCCAAATTTTCAAGTTGCGAATTTTCGTAGGCTTCTTTTTGGATGTTTTCAATTACTGTATTTTTTTCCTGTGAAATGACTGAAAGTGTTCCCAATAAGAAAAATGCACAATTGCGAAGAAATGTTTTTTTCATAGTATGATTTTTAAAGGCTTATTTTTCAGAAATGAAATCTAAAACTACAATTTTTCTGAGGAATTTCTGGAAGAATTAAACGTTTGCCAAACAAAAAAGCCGTTCAAAAACATCATTTTTGAATGGCTTTTAATCAGAAGATATTTTCCTATTTAGTTGGCAGCATCAATGGCTAGGCCTTCCAGCGTGCTTTTTATGGTATTGATATTTTCAGCATTGTCATTTATATTATGGCGTACTGCCAAATAAGGCGGATTGTTGTACGAAATATTTACCGTTCCATTTTCATCTTGCCAAACTAGCATTTTTTGCGGCAAATCGATACCGGTGGTCTGCGCACTGCGCATCAACGGCGTTCCTAGGCTGGGGTTGCCAAAAATAATCAATTTTGTAGGGCGCAGCGTCAAACCTACGGATTGGGCGTTTAATTGGTGATCAACTTCAGCGATTATGTTCAAATTCGTATTATCTGAAATTGCATTTCGTAAATTATTGTACGTTGTAGCAAAATCATTGTTGCTTACAAGTGTTATACTGCCTTGCCTGTTTGTAATTCCAGAACTTGAATTTTCTGAAACGGTAGCGTTAGTTGCTCCTTCGGTGAAATTGGAAAGCGCGGTCCCCAGTTGCTGCAAAGTTGAAGCCCCGCCAACGCCAGCATGCCTCGCCGAAAGATATGCCGTACTGTTGTAAGCCACAAAAACATTATTGCTGCTGTTTTGGTAAACCAACATTTTTTGGGGTAAATCCAATCCAGCTAATTGGTTGGCTTGCATCAAAGGCGTTCCCACGGCAGGATTTCCAAAAATGATGAGACGCGTATTGCCCAAATCCTGTCCGGTGCTCTGTGCATTTGCGGTATGGTTAACTTCAGCAACAATATTTACATTATTATTTGCCTGTATTGCATTCCGAAGACTGTTATAGGTAGTTGTAAAATCTTGTGTGCTTAGCGAATATCCCAATCCCGGAGCAGTGGGATTTGTAATAACGACGCCATCATCGTCATTACTGCAAGAGAAAAATAGCGCTACGGCCGCGAGCAATAAAATACGTTTCATAATCAGGTTTTGTTAGGGTTTAGAAATTAATTTGGTAAAATTAGCTTCACTGAAAAGGTTTCAGATTAGTATTATAAAACATTTAACAGCATACTAACGACAAAAAAACCTAAATATTAGCCTCTCAATCTATGGAGAGATATCAAAATCTAAATAATGTTATGATTTTTTGCTTTCTGTACCGCTTCAATTTTACTGTGCACCTGTAGTTTTTTGTAGATATTTTCAATGTGTTTGCGAACCGTGCTAGGGGAAAGAAAAAGATTTTCGGCAATTATGGTGTAGCTCAATCCCTTGCTTAATTGTTCGAGTACCTCAATTTCTCGCATTGATAATGAAATTTCTTCCTTATCAGTACTATTCTGAATATCAATGGGATTTCGCAATAATTTTAAGGTCTTCATTGCGATGGAAGGATTCATTGCCGCGCCACCGCTCAGGGTCTCCTGTATGCCGTTGTACAATTCCTGAGGATTTATTTCCTTCAGCAGATAACCATCTGCGCCAGCCTTGATGGCGTTGAAAATATGCTCATCATTATCAAAAGCAGTGAGCATTATAATTTTGATATGCGGATATTTTTGCTTGACAATTTGAGTGGTTTCAATACCATTGAGTACTGGCATTTCAATATCCATTAAAATAAGATCGAGGTTGTGGCTTTCTTGCAATTTTGTCAACAACTCACTCCCGTTCATAGATGTGTGTTTCACTGAAATTTCATCAAAAAAGGACAATTTTTCCTTTACGGCGTGAATTAAAAAGGTATTGTCATCTACAATCGCAATCTTGAGCATAACAGGCTAGTTAGTTGTTTTAAAGATAGTTAAATTTAAGCTGGAATGTCTATTTCATAAATAAGACAATTGCCTTATTTCTTTATTATAAGCGTTACCGAAGTTCCTTTTTCTGGAGTTGATGCAATTTTTATGTCTGCATTTATATCGCTTGCTCTTTTCCTCATATTATTTAAACCGTTGCCGCCCGAGCTGTTTTTTTCATCGAAACCAGTTCCGTTGTCTGAAATTTTTAATACAAATTTTTCATCTTTGGCTTCAATTAAAACCTTTATTTCTGAAGCTTCGGCGTATTTCAGCGCATTGTTGACCGCTTCTTGGATTATCCTGTAAATATTCATTCCCTCTACCGAAGTAAAAAGATGATTTTTATTCACAGTGGATGCAATTTCAAAAGTAAAATTGGTCTTTTCCGAAGCAATTCTGGCGTGTTCAATAAAGTTTGAAATGCGTGCCTGCAAATCTTCAAACGTTATGTGCTCCTTGTTCATCGCCCAAATAGTATCGCGCAATTCATAAATGGTCTGCGAGGTAAAACTGCTGATTGCGGAAAGCTTGTTACCCAATTTTTCACTGATATCCGTAAAACCAAATTTTAAATTATCGATACTTGAAATAATGAAGGTAAGCTGCGCGCCAATATTATCGTGAAGATCGCGCGAAATGCGCAACCGCTGTTCCTGCAATTTATTTTGGGTCTCGATTTTTGCCAAAGCCGATTTAAGTTCAGCTTCTTTTTGAAATTGGCGGTTCTTCAATTTTTGTTGATTGTAAAGCAAATACCCCAAAAGCCCAAGAAGAAAGGCCAACCCCAAACTTCCGAAAATAAAGGTGTTTTTGCGGCGCACTTCCAAATCCTTTTCTGCTAGTTGCGCACGTTGTTTCAGGATTTCATTTTGTTTCTTTTTGGTTTCGTACTCAACATTTAGGGCTGCAATTTTTTCCTTCACCTTAATGCTGTGCACACTATCTTTTACCGCAGAATATTGTTCAAAATAATAGAGCGCGGAATCTGTGTTATTCAATTTTTTATAAATATCTGAAAGCAATTTATAATTATACTGCGTCAGATTCTTATACTGCTTTTTTATTGAAATAGGCAACGATTGGTGCACTAATGGAATGGCATTGTTCCATTTTTCCTCTGCCATAAAAACCTCTCCCAGTTGTGTGTAATTTTCCGCAATGCCCAGCGAATCTGCCCAAAGCAGGCGCTGATTTAATGATCGATTGAAAAATTCCCGCGATTTCTCAAAATTTCCCTGCAAGCCGTAAACGCCAGCCATATTGCTCCAGCTGTATGGTATGCCAATGGTGTCATTGTGCCGTTGTTTTATCGCCAGCCCCTTTTCAAAATAATACAGCGCGCTGTCCAATTCTTGATTTATTTCCTTTAATACGCCATAGTTATTATATACATCCTTTAAAATCGTGTCCAATTTATTTTGCTCGGCAATCGCTTTGCCTTTTTGCATGGTTTTCATTGCCTTTTCCAAATCATTATATTTCATGGAATAACCGGATTCTGCGTAAAAATCTGCAATTCTATCCATCAAATTCAGTTTTTCATAGATGGCAATTGCCTTGATGGAATTTTCCGTGCTCAAATCATATTTTCCCTGATATCCATAGACCAAACTCAACTGAAAATAGGCATCTGCCTCGCCTTTTTCGTACTTAATCCTGTTGGCTCTTTCTGCGTTTTTCTTAAAAATAGCTACGATGGAATCCTGCGGAATGTTAAGGCCCTGCACGTACAATTTATTGATGGAATCAATCTTTTGCCGGTTCTGGGCGTGATTTTGAAATGAAATGAAAAAACAACAAACCAATAAAAATCGAAGCATAGTCTTACGGAATATTTAGTTGAATTACTCTTTGTACAAACAATGCTTCAGCCAAATTGTATTTCAAAAAATGATACTTATCCAAATTTTCATTTCTGAAAAAAATCTGGGTTTTATTTTGATTGATTGAATTTTCAAGCGAAGCAATTTCAACCGAATGCCATTTTTTGAGCGATTTATTCTTCCAATTAAAAAAGAGCAAAATGCCCAAAAGCAAAGCCGAAAAAATTCCTATTAAAAGAAACGTACCCACCATCCTGAAGATTAATTATTCAATTATAAATATATAGAATTACTGAAAATAAATAAATAGGGCAAATGCCGTATAAAAAAGAACCCCGCGGAAACCGCGGGGCCTTTATAAACCGTTAACGCTCCTCACTTCATCGACGGTTTCTCTAAAAATATTGGCTAACTATATTTTAAGGTCGTATGCGTAGATACTGTTATTGTCCGCTTTATAATATAGAATGCCGCCTATTTCATCTACAATATATTCCGGTTGTTTATCCTTCAGGATTATTTCTTTGGATTTTTGTCCAGAATCCTTGCTTACTTTTACCAGGCCTACTCCGTCATCCAGTTTTGTTAAGATAAATTGGTCATTTTGCGTAGCGGCAGTTGCCTTGAAGCGTTTTAGCATTTCAGCCACAGAGGCACCACTTGCGGCAGCCATGCCGTCACCCAATTTTTTGTATCGTTCGCCCTCATCCGTTAAACTGCCTAGGCTATTTCTGTTTTTATTGGCTGCATCGTAGGCTGCAACGGCAGTTGTAGCGGTAGCAACGGCAGCAACTCCAGCCAGTATTGCTCCAAATGCACTTTTTCCGGGAGCGCGGTAATATTCTTTCCACATTTCAGATCCATCGGTATTTACCATTGCCATATTCTGTGAACTTGAAAGGAATATGCCTCCATCACGAACCTCAACACTGCTGGGCGCTTCCTTTCCTTCAAATTTTGTCTTGGCCAATTCGGTCACGTTGCCGGAGTTGGCGTCCACAGCCATCAGGCTTTCATCTGCACTAATCAAATAACGGCTGTTCTTTTTGTCATACGCCACGCCCACGGCATCTGCACGCTTGTATTTCAATGGTTTTTCCCAGACCGCTTCACCTGTGGAGAGGTTTACAATATTGGCGTCTTCAGATGTTATATAAATCAAACCCTGCGGAGTATGTGCCATCGTCATAATATTTTCGCCAGTTTTAAGTGGCTTTTTGAAAAGTGTTTTCCCATCAAATGAAATTTTATTGATTCCGCCTTCATATATTCCGAATAGAATTCCGTCTTCCATAACATAAAAGTGCTGTACGTATCCTTTTGTCTTCGGAGCTTTTTCCCATAAATCCTCACCAGTTGAGGCGCTGAGCATCGCAATTTCAGATTCATTTTTTTGTGAAAAAATACTGCCGCTGCCGCCATCGCTTTTGTTGCTCACCACTGCAAGCCCTTGCGGTAAAATTTCGAAATTGGCAACTTGCCCCTTTACTTTTTGCGAATCTTTCCAGAGTTCAGCTCCAGTTGCGCTGAGTTTGTAAATTTCAGTATTGGTTCCGCTGGGATTGGTCTCGAAAGCGTAAATTTCCTTTTCTGAAGCATCTGCTACCAACCAATTTACATTTTTGATCTTATTTTCCCACAGCACATCGCCGGTCTGTGCTTTTTTTGCAATAATGCCTTGCGAAGTTGGAATTACCAATATATCCTTTAGCATGGCCGGCCTGCCGGTTACCTCATATATTTTGGCTATACCTACGCGGGTGGGGTCATCCAGATTAAAACGATAATCTTCCTTGCCAGTATTAAGATCATAAACGGCTACCTGCTGTGCGTATTTTTCTTTTGAAGTGCGCTGGCCCGCAACAAAAAGTTTGTTCTGTGGCATAAATACCTCCACGGTATTAGCTAGTTTCCAGCCGTTTTCCTCAGTGCTAAAAAGCACTTTTCCGCTCATATAATCTATTACCGCTTTTTTGGCAGTAAGATTGGCAAAACCCCCTTGGGCTACAATTACATAAGGTGCGTTTGGCACAAAAGTCAATTCTTCCGGCTTTACGCGGCCGTATGTAGTAAAATTGAACAACAGTTGGTTGCTACCTGGTTTTATCCCCACAAGACCATCATTGGTAGCAACAACCATTGTTCCTCCTTGCGTTAAACTCATTTCGTTAATTTTGGCACCGGTGTCGTATCGATAATTTGGTTCCTCGGCGCGCTGGGCGCTTGCAACCGTAGTTGCCAACAATGCGGCAAATAATGTGTTTTTAATAAATGTAAAAGTTTTCATAATCGTGGAATTAAAAGTTGTTGATGTTTCAAAAATGCGATAAATAGCTATTGGTTTCAATAGGGCAATTGCCTTAAAATTAGTTTTTTAAAATCTGTATTGTTTCGATGTTACCATCAGCTTTAATTGTTAACAAATATGTGCCTACATTGCCAAATAGTGGAAAGTAAACTTGGTTTGAATTTTGGAATTTTTTAGATCCTAAATTTCTTCCCAACATATCATACTGAATTACTTCAATTTGGGAATAATTATTTTTTGAAGAAATTGTAATAGAATTTTCAGCGGGAATGGGAAATGCCACAAAAGAATTAGCTATTTCTGATGTATTCGTACCCAAAACACCACCTTCATAAACTCGCACCACACCAGAATTTGTATTGGAAGCACTTGCTAGTGGTGAGCTTATGGCAACCGTCTCACCATCCGCGGAAAGCGAAGTGTAATATCCAAAAAATTCAAAATCCATTGAACCCTGAATATCACTATCCACTTGTAACCATGTATTGTCAACCAATTTAAATATGCGCGCATGCCCTCTATATTCACCTCCTCCAGGATTTTGAACAGAACCCATAACTATAGTTTCCCCATCTGCCGACAAAGCCATGGACCAACCGCCATTATCAAAATCATTTTCTCCAACTATGGACTGGCCTTTCTGTACCCAAGAATTTCCGTCCCAATCGTAAGCACGTATTTCTCCTCTATCATTTCCATGGTGCCAAGCGGAGGCTGCTACCCTATTGCCATCCTCCGAAAATCCCAAAGAATACCCAAACCAATCGGTTTCTTCAGTACCAGTAAGGTCTGAACCCATTTGTTGCCAATCTGTACCATCCCATTGAAAAATTCTAACATTCCCCGCATCCGTTGCCACATTGTCATTTAAATGTGAACCAACGGCAATTCGTGTCCCGTCTCCAGACAGTTTCAGAGAAAATCCTAAATAATCGTCCGTTCCCTGCCCGGTAATAGCTGTGCCCATTTGCACCCAATTACTGCCATTAAATTCAAAAATACTCACCTCACCCAGGTGTGTTCCAGCCGGACCAGCAAGTGGAGCACTTACAGCTACCCGATTACCATCGTTGGAAATAGAGACTGTCCAACCAAAATTATCACCATTAAAAAGACCGTCAATGGTGCTTCCTACCATTTCCCAGGTGGAGCCATTCCATTCCATAATGGTTACCTGCCCCGTGAAATTTCCATTGGCAGTAGTTATAAATGTGGTACCAAAAGCTATTCTGTTTCCATTGGGTGTTATCGCAACTCCGTGTCCCAATTTCTCGTTGAAGCCGCTGCCATTTATGTCAGCTCCCATTTGTACCCAGTCAGTACCATTAAAGGAAAAGACCTGAACTTGTCCAGAATTTGAGCCATTTGAATCATCATTTGGCGATCCTATTACTATCTTGCTGCCATCGGCGTTCAAGGAAATGCAAAATCCGATACTGGAAGCTTCATTTCCAGAGATATCACTGCCCTTTTGCTCCCATTGAGCGGTGCAAATAAAACTGGATAAAAAAAATGCAATTGAAATAAAAAGATAGCGACTTGTAAGATTATTTGTCATGATTTGAAAGGTATTTGGTTTGAATTTCAAAATTGAAGGTTTCTAAAGAACATAACAATAAGGCAATTGACGTATTATCAAGGTAATGAGTAATGATTGATGAGTTATTAGTAATGAATGATGAAATTCATTTCATAAAGCATCTTATAAACCCATAAACTTTTAATCTCACCCTTTTTAACAAAAAAACCGGAGACCAAACTTGCGTTTCGCCCCCGGCTCCACGTAAAAACCTCAACACCTGAGATTTTCTTTGATGTGGGAAGATTATTGGAAGTTTACGTTAAAAGAACCATCAGTTATACTTTTCTCGGAACCATTGTCTGGATTTTTTCCAAGAAAATTGAAAGTTCCTTTAATGTTTGTGTCAGTTTTCTCAGAAATTTGAATTTCTCCAACTACACCACTGTTTTCATAAGGCGCATTCCAAAATTGTGTGTCCAAGGGATTATTTACATCAGTTTCTGAATAAGTAGCAAAAGTAAATACACTATTTTCAGAAATTTCATAAGTCCCTGTGCCTTCATAAGGACTTATTGTTAATACGATTGCCCGACCCTCTGCATTTGATCCTTGTACACGAATTGTTGTAACTCCTGCTTGAGTGGTTTCGGTAGCCACCGTAGCAATTTCCATTGAAGTAAAGCTTCCACTGCCGCTAACATTGGCAGTCATTGTCCCTTCGCCAGCTCCTCCGCCATCACCACCGTCGTCATCCTTTTTACAAGATGTTAAGCTTACGGCAACTACTGCCATCAATACTAAAAATGTTTTTTTGAATGTTTTCATAATGTTTGGTTTTAGTCCCGCTTCTGCGGATACGTGATTATTATTTGAAGCAAAATTGGCCCAAAACCAAAGGAATGACAATACGGCAATTGTCGTATTCTTCATCAATCATAAAATTGTGTGCACCAATTTTTTGAACGACCAAAGCATTAAAATTTAATATGCGGAAATTTCTCTTGTACCAAATTCGTTTTCTTCTGAAGTGTTTCCAAAAACTGGAAATGCTCCGCACTTTCGGGGTTGAAAGGCTTGTGCTTTAATCCATTTTGAATACTGGCAATTTCCTTTTGAAGTGCTTCCGTTTCTGAAGCAATCCACACTTTTGAAAATTTCTGCCAAATAATCTCGACAGCGGTTTTGTTGGGATGCAGCATATCTTCCGAATAAAAACGGTAATCGCGCAGCTCGTCCATCATAATTTCATAGGAAGGAAAATATTTAAGTTGATGGTTTTTGGTTGATAGTTGGTGGGTTGTTTCGTGCAACGCTGAAAGCAGATGCGCCTTGCTTAGCGAATTTTCCACGAAGCCGTCCTTTATATGCCGAACTGGAGAGACCGTATTTATAATGGTAGCTTTCGGATTTATTGCTGAAATTTTATCAAAAATAGTTTGAAGGCTTTTTGAAATGGCTTCAATGGAAAGCAATTCCTTTTTGAAGTTTTTCTGCGGAAGTTTATGGCAATTGGCCACGATTTCATTTTCTTTAATTTCCCTGTAAACCCATGAAGTGCCGAAAGTGAAGATAATATGCGTTGCGGAATATAGCCAATTACGCAATTCCAGAAGAGCGTTATTTAATTTCTGAAGAAATTCCGCTTTATCCAGTGAAGCGAGTTCCGAATGGGTTTCAAAACATTTCCAGATTCCGTTGTGCTCAAAAATGTCTTTTTCTGAAAAATTTTCATTTGCAATCGCCCGCGCAATAAGATTTTCAATAGAAACCGGATTGAAAATAATACCGAATGGATTTTGTAAATTCTGAAACTTGAACCAATCGAACTTTGCCCCAATATTTTCCGAAAAACAGCTTCCCAATAAAACGATTTTAGAGGAATAATCTATGTGATCTTCTTCGGGTTTTAGCGGTATTTCGGTTTGGAGTTTCATATCTCAGTTTTCAGTTTGCAGTCGCAATATGCAGTTATGAATACTGAAACTACTGACTGCTTACTTTAAAAATTCCTTTGCTTTTTCCAAAGCCTCACCAATCCCCGCAGGATTTTTTCCGCCTGCGGTAGCGAAGAAAGGCTGTCCGCCGCCGCCGCCTTGAATATATTTGCCCAATTCACGAACAATTTTTCCGGCATCCAGATTTTTTTCCGAAGCCAATTCCTTTGAAATATAGCAAGCCAACAAGGCTTTTCCGTCACTTTCAGCCCCGAAAACCAAGAACAGATTTTCGGTTTCGCCACCCATTTCAAAAGCGAGATCTTTCATTCCGCCAGCATCGAGATCAATTTTTTTCGAAAGAAAATTGACTCCGTTTATTTCCTGAATTTCAGATTTCAATTCGCCTTTTAAATTTTTCGCTTTGTCCTTCAACAATTGCTGGATCTGTTTTTGCAAATTGCTGTTTTCCTCTTGCAGGCTTTCAACCGCTTTTACGGGATCCTGCGCATTATTCAACGCTTTTTGTAGCGATGCAAATGATTCACTTCTATCAATAAAATATTGCTTCGCGGCATCGCCGGTTATGGCTTCAATCCTTCGAATTCCTGAAGCTACCGCGCCTTCTGAAGTGATGATGAAATGCCAAATATCGTTTGTATTGGGAACGTGCGTACCACCGCACAATTCCATCGATTTTCCGAATTTGATCGCCCGAACCGAATCACCGTATTTTTCACCAAAAAGTGCAATGGCACCCTCGTCAATCGCTTGCTGGTACGGAATATTTCTACGTTCTTCCAGAGCAATTCCTTCACGGATTCTTGCATTTACAAAATCCTCAACCTGCTTCAATTCTTCATCGCTCACTTTGGCAAAATGTGAAAAGTCAAAACGCAAATTCCTGCTGTGCACCATACTTCCCTTTTGCGCCACGTGCTCGCCCAAAATGTTCCGCAAGCCTTGGTGCAGCAAGTGTGTTGCCGTGTGGTTTGAAGCCGTTCGGTTGCGTTGTTTTTCGTCAACCACCGCTTTAAAAGTTCCTTCCGGATTACGCGGAAGATTTTTTGTGAAATGGATTATAAGATTGTTTTCCTTTTTGGTGTCCACAATATACGTTACGCCGCCATCGGCCGCTTCCAAATACCCTTTGTCGCCCACTTGGCCGCCGCCTTCGGGGTAAAATGGCGTGAGGTTGAAAACGAGCTGAAACATTTCGCCTTCCTTTTTGCTGTCCACTTTACGGTATTTTGTGATTTTCACTTGCGTTTCCAACGTATCGTAGCCCACAAATTCCTCTACATCGTCTTTTTCCAAAACCACCCAATCGCCCGTTTCCACTTTGGTCGCGGCTCGCGATCTTTCTTTTTGTTTTTGAAGTTCTTCTTCGAATTCTTTTTCGTTTAAAGAATAGCCACGTTCGCGAAGAATCAATGCCGTTAAATCTATCGGAAAACCGAAGGTATCGTACAGTTCAAAAGCTTTTTTTCCAGAAATAGTTTTTGAGTCTGCTATTTCAATCACATTTTCAAGCAGCACCAAGCCTTGATCCAAGGTTCGCAAAAATGATTGCTCTTCTTCACGAATCACATTGGTAATCAAATTCTTTTCTGAAATAAGTTCCGGAAAAGCAGCGCCCATTTGTGAGCTTAGGGTTTCTATTAATTTATAAATGAAAGGTTCTTTTTTGTCCAAAAAAGTAAATCCGTAGCGGATGGCCCTTCTTAAAATCCTTCGTATCACGTAACCAGCGCCCGTATTGCTGGGAAGTTGCCCATCTGCAATTGAGAATGCTACGGCACGAACGTGGTCTGCAATTACGCGGATGGCGATGTCTTTCTTCTCGTCCTTACTGTATATTGTATTGGTTATTGTTCCAATTTCTCGGATCAACGGCGTAAAAACATCGGTGTCGTAATTACTTTGTTTGCCCTGCAAAACCATACACAAGCGCTCAAAACCCATCCCGGTATCAACATGTTGGGCTGGAAGTTTTTCAAGACTGCCATTGGCTTTTCGGTTGAATTGCATAAAAACCAAATTCCAGATTTCCACTACTTGGGGGTGGTCGTTGTTTACCAAATCCTTCCCTGGAATTTTCGCCTTTTCTTCCGCGGAGCGAATATCTACGTGGATTTCGCTGCATGGCCCGCACGGACCTTGGTCGCCCATTTCCCAAAAATTATCCTTTTTATTCCCATTGAGAATTCGATCTTCGGGGACAAATTGCTTCCAAAGGTTGTACGCTTCGGTGTCGCGCTCCAACCCTTCGCTTTCATCACCTTCAAAAATGGTGACGTAGAGAATTTCTTTGTCAATTTTATAGACCTCGGTCAAAAGTTCCCAGGCCCACTCAATCGCTTCCTTTTTAAAATAATCGCCAAAACTCCAATTGCCCAACATTTCAAACATGGTGTGGTGGTAGGTATCCATCCCCACTTCCTCCAAATCGTTGTGTTTTCCGCTTACGCGAAGGCATTTCTGGGTATCTGCAATGCGGTTGCTTTTTGGTTTTCCGTTTCCGAGGAAATATTCCTTGAAGGGAGCCATTCCACTATTTATGAACATAAGCGTGGGATCGTTCTTCACCACCATGGGCGCCGATGGCACGATAAGGTGCTTTTTCGATTTAAAAAATTCTAAGAATTGGGAACGGATTTCGTTGGACTTCATTGTACTTAATATTTTTTCTGAAAAATGTGCAGTTAGCTTGTTGCGCAAACAATTTCTATATTTGTAAAACGTTACCCTTAATTAGCGCCAACCAGCAACGCGCAAAAATAGCAATTTTTTAACGCATGTCTAAGGTTAAATATTACTACGATAGCGAAACGCTTTCGTACCGAAAAATAGAAAAGAAAAAAGGCCGAAAACTAAAGATTTTTGCCCTGAGTCTATTGGGAATGCTGTTGAGTGGTTTTCTTCTTTTGCTTGTTTACATCAATCTTCCGTACGTGGAAACGCCAAAGGAAAAGGCCCAGAAACGTGAACTGGAAAATATGCAATTGCAGTTTGAGCTTTTGAATAAAAAAGTTGAGCAGGCACAGGCGGTGCTCGCCGAGGTTGAAGATAGGGACAATAATCTATACCGTGTTTATTTTGAAGCAAACCCCATCCCGGATGAGCAGCGAAAGGCCGGATTTGGAGGAATCAACCGCTATAAGGATTTGGAAGGTTTTGACAATTCAAAATTGATAATAAACGCAACCCGAAATATTGATATTCTTACCAAACAAATTGTCGTACAGTCCAAATCCCTTGATGAAATTGCGAAATTAGCCGAGGAGAAGGAAAAACTGCTGATGGCAATTCCCGCTATCCAACCTGTAAAAAATGAGGATCTAACACGGATTGCTTCAGGTTATGGTTATAGGACTGATCCGTTCACAAAAGCGAGAAAATTCCATTACGGAATGGATTTTACCGCTCCACGCGGAACGCCAGTTTATGCCACTGGAGACGGCACCATAGATCGTGCGGACAATACCGCAACCGGCTATGGAAACCATATTGTAATCAAACATGGCTTTGGTTACGAGAGCCTGTATGCACATTTGTACAAATACAATGTTCGCGTAGGCCAAAAGGTGCAGCGGGGCGATATAATTGGTTTTGTGGGCAGCACTGGACGAAGTGAAGCGCCGCATTGCCATTATGAAGTTTTCAAGGATGGCGAGCGAATAAACCCGATCAATTTTTACTACGGAAGCTTGACTTCGGAGGAATTTGCACAGATGCTGGAAAGAGCACAACAGGAAAATCAATCGCTTGACTAAAAGGCTTAAGGCTTTTGGCAATTATTAAATTACACTAACTGACAACAAATAACCGATAACCAATAACTGAAATAAATGCACATAGAGTTACCCGAAAAGCTGTATTACAATATAGGCGAAGTCGCCCAGGCTTTCGGCGTAAATACTTCATTGATTCGTTTTTGGGAAAAGGAATTTGATGTACTGAAACCAAAAAAGAACGCAAAAGGTAACAGAAAGTTTACACCACAGGACATCAAAAATTTAGAACTTATCTTTCATTTGGTAAAGGAACGAGGCTTTACTTTAGAAGGTGCAAAAATTCATTTAAAAGAAAATAAAAAGAAAACGCTGGACCACTTTGAAATAATAAGAAAATTGGAAACTGTGAAAGCGGAACTCTTAAAAATTAAGGAACAACTATAAAATCAACTTAACAAAAACAATTCATTATGAAAAAATGGCTACCTGTAATTATAATCGTTGGTATTCTCTTTTTAATTGGAGCTTACATTGCAAGTCTAAACAATAAGCTCGTGGTGCTGGACCAAAACGCAACTGCGCAATGGGCAAATGTGGAAAGCGCCTATCAACGCAGGGCAGATCTTATCCCGAACATCGTAAGCACGGCAAAAGGGTATGCAGAATTTGAACAATCTACATTAATTGCCGTGACCGAGGCCAGAAGCAAGGCCACATCAGTAAATATTGATCCGTCAAATGTTAGTCAAGAACAATTGGCCCAATTCCAAGAAGCGCAGGCAGGCGTCACCTCGGCCCTTTCCCGTTTATTGGCGGTTTTTGAAAGATATCCAGATTTAAAGGCCAATGAAAATTTCAAAGAATTGATCAATGAGCTTGAACGTACGGAAAACCGCATCAATGTGGAGCGCAACAGGTTTAATGACACCGCGAGGGAATTTAATACGAAAATAAATAAATTTCCAACAAAGATGTTTGCGGGTATGCTGGGCTTTGAGGAGAAAGCGTACTTTAAGGCAGACGCCGGAAGTGAAAATGCACCCGAAGTGGATTTTGACTTTGGGGGGAAATAGTTGTCGGTTGTCAGTTGTTGGTTGATGGTTTTCAGTTGACGGTTCTTTTCTGAAATTTCATTGTTATTTTTAAAAAAAACTAATACATCCATGTCTAAAGTTGAAGATTTTCTGAATAAAGAAGAAGAGGCGGCCGTTATTGAAGCCATTCGCACTGCCGAAAAAAATACTTCGGGAGAAATCCGAGTGCATCTTGAAGCCAGTTCCATTTCAGCGGAAACCGAGGAACATATTGATGCGTTTGACCGTGCTGCTGAAGTTTTTGATATGCTCCATATGGATAATACCAAGGAGAGCAATGGCGTGCTTATTTACATTGCCGTTGACGACCGGACACTTGTAATTATGGGCGATAAGGGTATAAATGATATTGTAGGTCAGGATTTCTGGGAAAGCACCAAGAATATTATCGTTTCGCATTTTAAGAATGGCAATATGAAGGAAGGTCTTGTGAAAGGAATTTTAATGGCCGGGGAACAACTAAAAAAACATTTTCCCTATAGAAAATACGACAAAAATGAATTGCCGGATACTATTTCGGTAGGTTGATTTTGATGCTTGATGAAATCTAACAACAATATTATATACAATCACTTCTAAGCTCATAAACTCTTAAACTTTTTCGAAAAAAATAATCTTTCAAAAACCTTACGCTTATCATCTTTTCAAATAAATATTTCTTCATCTTTTGGTTGTTTGCGGTTTCATTTTTATCTGAAAATGTTTCGGCGCAATATGAAATTCCCGAGATACCATCCACACAGACTTCGGTTTACGATTATATCAATTTACTTTCGGCTTCAGAAAAAACTGCGCTTGAGAATAAACTGGTACGTTATGCAGATTCCACTTCAACACAGATTGTTTGCATCATTATAGCTTCCACAAAGGGGGAAGATATTTCATTGCTGGGTGCCAAATGGGGGCAAAAATGGGGAATTGGCCAAGAGGGTGAGGACAATGGGATACTTATAACACTTGCTAAGGACGACCGGAAAGTGGATATAAATACGGGCTACGGAATAGAATACCGCGTAACCGATTTGATGGCGGAACGCATTATAAACCGTATTATGATCCCAGAATTCAAGAATGAAAATTATTATGCCGGTCTCGACAAAGGCAGCGATGCCCTTTTTGCCGCTCTCAACGGCGAATTTAAGGAGGACAGGAACTTCAACCGTAAAAACGTGAGTGGCGGAATTATTTTTACGTTCATCATAATTGTTCTTATCATAATCTTCATAAGCCGAAAGGGCGGTCGCGGTGGTCGCGGCGGTGGCGGTGGGCTACTGGACATTCTTGTGCTTAGTAGTCTGGGTCGCACGGGCGGTTTTGGCGGCGGTGGCGGCTTCAGTGGCGGAGGCGGTGGCTTTGGAGGCGGCTTCGGCGGAGGTGGCTTTGGTGGAGGCGGTGCTTCTGGCGGCTGGTAGCTTCTTCAATTATCAATTTTCAATAAACAATTATCAATTAGTCATATGTAATGTGTAATTAATAATGTGTAATTGTTGATTAATAACTAGTATCATTTCTGAAATGTAAAACAGTTTTCTTAAGCTACTGCATAGAAACTTCAGAATATATCTTTTTAATATTTATTTAGAAAAATCTTTGTCTAAAATTACAGGCTATGGTGCCGAAAAAATACTTACCGATTCTATTTGCAATTATATAATTGATAATGTTATGATTCCCTTATTTAAAGAAGATAAATATTATAAGGGAATTGATCGAGGTGTTGACGCCGTAATTGAAAAATGGTCTCCCGTTACCAAAGAATAATTGCTAATTGATCATTGTTAATTGCTAATTGTACTATTCCCACGGGTTATCGCGAATTTCTCCCTTTTTGCCGAGGGTATTGAACTTATAGCTTAGCGTAAACATAAAATATTGGCGCAGTACGGTGCTCTGCACATCCTGTATGTAATCCTGTGTAGACGTTCGGCGGACATTATTGTTTTGGTTCAGCAAATCGTACACTTTTAGCGTGGCGCTACCGTTGTCGTTAAGGAAGGAGTAAACGAGTGAACTGTTCCAGAACACATAACTTCTGTCAAAACCTTCGGCTACATCAGCATTGTACGCATACTCAATATCATTGTTCCATTCCAGAAATTTTGGGAAGAATGTCTTGGTGCGGAGATTCATCTCGTGGCGTGTATAATTTCGATTTTCAAAAGCGTCAATATCGAAACTATTGGTGCTGTAATTGATTCTGTAACTGGGGGTAATTTCAAATAAATCCTTCCACGAAAAAGTAAAATTTACGGACGGATTATAACTTATTGTGTTGCTACTATATTCTACATTATTGTTGAAATTTACGCTTCTATCGCCCATTATATAAAATCCCGCGCCATATTTAAATGTACGCAGACTATCTATGGCAGTAGTCTTATTGTAGCCCAAATTCCCCGATATATTATAATTACCGTCCACATTGGTATAAGTAGTGTTTCGCACAAAATTTTCATCAATAATCGTTTGCGGAACCACGCGATCATTGGTAAGGCTGGCATTGAGATAGGAATAAAACCCGGATTGTGTCTGGTAATCGTAATTATTTCCGCCAAAATAGAGCCTATGCTCGTTTGATGGTTTTAAATCTGGATTACCACGCGTAATATTCAACGGGTCCGAAACATCCACATAAGGCGATAGTTGGTTTATGTTTGGGGCATTGTTGTTAAGACTGTAACCCGAATATATGCTGAATTTTTTACTGAAACGGTACCTAAAATTGGCATTCATTTCCAAAGCATTAAAGTCATTCTGAAAGTTTACGTTTCGCAGGGCATCATTGCTCTCCAAACGTCTGGAAACATAGCCCACAGTAATACCGGTGTAAATTTTATCTGCATTGTAAGTTAGGCTCAACTGCGGTTTTGAGAATTGATTGGTATTCTCAAAATCTGTGCTTTGGTCTACGTTGAAATCGGTATAGGCTTGAGATTGTTCATTAAAATCAAAAACGCTGCGTTTATCCATCCGTTTATCCCGCACGAAATTATAACCCACATAAAAGAAAAGCGTATCTGCGATAATGGGGTATCTAAAGGATGGAATAACCGCATAATTGTTTGAACGCTGGTTACCGTCAATAAATTGATCCCGATTTATGGTGGCGGGATCATCTCCAAATATTTGGGTGAGCGATTGCCGGAAATCATCATTTACGGTCGTGTTGATGCTATTGTTCACCCGCACCCTAAAATAGCCGCCGCGGCTCCCATAATTTTTGGTAGCAGTCAATTCGTTTTCAAAATTATTTCCTTCCCTAAAACTTTGGTTATCGGTGTTTGATTGGTTTATAAGTTCATTTGCAATACTTCGGCTTTCTTCATTTCGAGTGAAATCACTGGTACTTTTATTAAATGTGAATTGTGGCCGCACTTCAACTAAAAAAGTAGAATCTATTTTGGTTTTGAAGCGAATGTTTGCAGAATGGGTATCGCTTTCATCTTCGGAACGGGAGTCTGATGTTGAAAAATAGCGGTTCTCCGGCAAAATATTTTCACGGTTCCGAAGCTCTTCGTTGAAAGAATTTGCCGCGGAATAAAAATAGTCCGCGCTAATATCCGTGCCCTTTCCCCAATCATCAGCATAATTGGTTCCCGCGGTTCTGGAATTGGTTATTCCCTCACCTGCGCTCCCGAAAGATCTGCCGTTAAAATTGAAAGAGCCGTTTCTATTGAAATTGAGGTTTCTGGCGCTGCCAAACATTTTTTCAATTTCCCCAAAACTAAAGCCCGGAGAATTAATGTTGTTTCCGCCAGCAAGCGCGCTCAAACGCAAATCGTTGTCAAAATAATTCACCAAACCCGCATATTCAAAACGTTTATCCGTTCCACCGCCAGCAGCTACCCTTCCAAAAATCCCTTTATTTTTTTCTTCGTCTATGGTAATATTTATCGTTTGGTTTTGGTCGTCACCTTTTTCTCCGGAAAACGCCTGCGAATCTGTTTTGGTTTCGGTAACCTGGATTTTATCTACAATATCCTTCGTGAGATTTCGGGTAGCAATGGTGGGATCATCGCCAAAGAATGGCTTTCCGTTCACCAAAATTTTGTTCACCGCTTTTCCGTTTACGGTTATATTTCCCTGCGCATCTACCTCAACCCCGGGTAGCTCTTTCAACAGATCCTCCACGGTGGCGTTCGCCTTTGTACTGAAGGAAGCCGCGTTGAATTCCAACGTATCCTTTTTTATGGTAATGGGCGCACGGGTTGCAGTAATCACCACGTCTCCGAGGGATTCTGCTTGCAGTGGCATTTTAATGGTCCCCAAATCTATGGGTGAGCCGTTTAAAGTAACTTTTTTTCGAACCGAAGCATAGCCTGTATATGTAATATTCACATTTATTTCGGTGATTGAAGTTCTTCCTTTTAATTCGAATTCACCATCGCGCCCGCTGATGGTATAGGTAATCAACGAACTATCGGCAGGTTTTTCGGCAAAAATTGTGGCGGATTCCAGCGGAAAATTTTCAGTCTCATCCACCAGTTTCCCTTTTATTTCAAAATTTTGTGAAAAAAGAAATAGTGGAAAAAAGCTGAAGCCCAGCCAAAGAATACATTTCTTCATGCGTTTTTATATTTCAGTTAAGATTGCGTTTTTTGGCGGGGAGAAATTAAAAACGACTAATTAAATAACGAGCTTTTCTAAAAAAAGTTTCCGAAAAAATTTAATTAAACTTTATTTTTTTCTGAAGTAAACTGTGATGGGGACACCTGAAAAATTGAAATGCTCACGCAATTTATTTTCAATGAAACGCTTATAGGGATCTTTCACATACTGCGGAAGGTTGCAGAAAAATGCAAAACTTGGGTACGGCGTGGGCAATTGCGTACAAAATTTAATCTTCACATATTTAGCTTTATAGGCCGGTGGCGGATATGCTTGGATTATAGGAAGCATAACCTCGTTGAGTTCACTGGTCTTTACCTTTTTGCTTCGGTTTTCATATACTTCAACCGCTGTTTCTATGGCTTTGAAAATACGCTGTTTGTTCAAAACTGAAATGAACACGATGGGAACATCAACAAAAGGCTCGCATTGTTGACGGATATGTTTTTCGTATTCCTTTACGCTGCCGCTTTCTTTATCTTCAACCAAATCCCACTTATTGGCTAGTATTACTATGCCTTTGTTATTTCGTTGTGCAAGCCAAAAAATGTTTTCCACCTGGCCATCAAAACCGCGGGTGGCATCAAAAACCAGAATTACAACATCGCAATGCTCAATGGCGCGAACGCTCCGCATCACGGAATAGAATTCCAAATCTTCCTTTACTTTGCTTTTTTTGCGGATTCCCGCTGTATCTACCAGATTGAACTCAAACCCGAAACGATTGTATTTGGTATCAATACTATCGCGCGTGGTTCCGGCAATATCGGTAACTATATATCTGTCTTTCCCAATAAGTGCATTGATGAATGAAGATTTTCCCGCATTCGGGCGGCCCACAACCGCAAAACGTGGAAGTTCGCTTTCATCCTCTTCCTCTTTTTCAGGTAAAATTTTTACCAAATCATCAAGCAAGTCGCCGGTTCCGCTACCATTGATGCTGGAAATATTATATTGATTCTCAAAGCCAAGGGCATAGAACTCCAACGCATCGTTCATTCGTGAAGCTGCATCTACTTTATTGATTGCCAAAAATATAGGCTTTTTTGAACGGCGAAGCAGTTTTGCTACCTCTTGATCCATACCGGTCACACCGCTTTCCACATCGACCATAAAAATAATAGCGTCTGCTTCATCAATGGCGAGTTCTACCTGCTTGTCAATTTCCGCTTCAAAAATATCATCGCTTCCTTTTACGTAGCCTCCAGTATCGATCAAAGAAAATTCCTTTCCATTCCAGTCACTTTTGCCGTAATGGCGATCGCGCGTAACGCCGCTTACGGCATCTACTATTGCTTCGCGACGCTGAATCAATCTGTTGAAAAAAGTGGATTTCCCTACGTTTGGTCTTCCTACTACGGCTACTATGCTCATATCCTAAAATTTAGGTGCAAAAATAACCATATGTTATTAGTAATTCGGGAAAAATTGAAAAAACAAATTTCAATTTATAAATCTTTCGTAATCAATGATCTGCAATATAAAAAGTTTCTTCTTGTTCGCTTTTAAGCTTTGTTTCTATACTTTCGTTTTCTATCCGCCAGGTTTTGCTGGAAGCATTTTTCAAGCATTGCGTAGAGTTCCGGATGCTTTCTTCGGAAAAAATTGGGACGCTCAAAAAAATATTCTGAAGCTACTGCCAAGAATTCAACCTCACTGGTACCGCCATATTTCCGGATATCTGATTTGTTATTGTTAATGGCCTCCATTTCTTCGTGCATCAATTTTAACCAAGGCGTAATGTACTGTTTTTCCAAAAGTTGTTCGGGTATTCCGTCTGCCTCGCCATCCATTTTATCGATTAAATGAACAAATTCGTGTACGGAAGTATTGCCTTTATCGGTAGCATTTTTGAATCCGTGATGCAGTGCCTTTCTGGAAAGAATCATTTGTTTTTCAAATCTTCCGGAACCCACAAGCCCGGCGATAACCCGGCTTTCACCATTTTGTTCAAATTCAAGATCGCCGTTGAAATTGTCTGGATAGATTATAATTCCGCTCAAATTGTTGTAGTGCCATTCCTTAAAACCGAAAACGGGGATTACGGCGCTGGCGGCTACTAAGACTTTGTCCAGATCTTCAAGTTCAGTTTTTACGGCTTCAATGTAAACTTCGCTTAAAAAAAGCATCATCCGCTGCCGGAAAGTTTTTTTATCGCTTTCAGAAAGTTCATTGTAAAAATGGACGTGTTCCGTCAATAATGTTTTCCAGTTTTCGGGAAAATTTTCGACTGGGCGCTTTCTGTTTTTGCGGAAGGCATAAATGGCAAATGCAAAGAGGGCAATAAAAAGAATGAAATAAACCATTAATTGTTGTAGCCAAAACGGCGGAGTTGGCGTTCATCACTGCGCCAGTTTTTGTTCACTTTTACGTAAAGTTCCAAATGGATTTGTTTGCCGAAAAATTTTTCCAAATCCTTGCGCGCCTCAATCCCTACGCGCTTCAACGCACTTCCCTTGTGGCCGATTATGATTCCCTTTTGTGTTTCGCGCTCCACCATTATTACGCTGCGGATGCGTATAATTTCTTCATCCTCAATAAATTCTTCCGTATCAATCTCAACGGAATAGGGAATTTCCTTTTTGTAGTGCATCAATATCTTCTCGCGGATGGCTTCGTTCACAAAAAAACGTTCCGGTTTATCGGTTAGTTGATCTTTTGGGTAAAATGGTGGCGATTCTGGCAAAAGTTCAATAATTCTATTGAATACTTCAGGCACGCCAAAATTCTGTAATGCCGAAATAGCAAAGACTTCAGCATTCGGCACTTTCTCTTGCCACATTTTTACGGCCTCTGAAAGAAGTTCCTCATTGCCCTTATCTATTTTATTTATAAGAAGGAGTACCGGAATCTTTGCGCTGGTAATTTTTTTGAAAAAACTTTCATCCTTCAAATCCTTTTCTCCCAATTCCACCAAATAGAGCAGAATATCCGCATCTTCAAATGCTGATTTCACGAACTCCATCATACTTTCCTGCAACTGGTACGCAGGTTTTATGATGCCCGGCGTATCGCTTAGCAATACCTGAAAATCATCACCATTTACAATGCCCAGAATACGGTGGCGGGTAGTTTGCGCTTTTGAGGTTATAATGGAAAGTCGTTCCCCCACAAAGGAATTCATCAATGTACTTTTGCCCACGTTTGGGTTTCCAATAATATTTACAAATCCTGCTTTGTGCTGTGCCATTTTTTAGGGTAACTGATGCAAAGGTACTTTTTAAACAGTGGCAATAAATCAATTTTTATTGAAAAAAGTTTCAATATCAGCAGATTCGTCCAAAACTTGCCATATGGTCTCAATATCAGATACATTGATGGTTTTGCTGTTACTTTTCAGGGAATATGAATTTGATTTATTTGAAGAATTTACAATCTCCACCAATTGATCGACAAAAATTTTATCGGATTTTGTTTGAACAATATAAAGAATATCAGTACTTATTTTTTTTGTTGAGACTTGTTGCCCCAAAATAATTCGTGCATTGTTTCCACCATTTTGGGAGGGAACCTCATCTACAAATAAGGCAATATTTCTATTAGTATTTATAAGTTTACTGGCAAGAAGGGGTTGCGGTATTATAGAAATAGTTTTTTCTGAAGGCGTTTCATTAACCTCTGTACCCGGCTTTTCTTCTTCAAACTCTTCTTCAAAAAAAATGTAATTAAGATCCAAATTTCTTTCTTCACATAGTGCCAAAACTTTATTGAAATCCAATGTATCTCGCTTTTTCCAAGTAGAAAGTGTATTGTGTTTTATATCCAATAATTGACATAAATCTTTGTCTTTCTTGATTTTAAGCTCTTTTTTGAGTCGTTTAATCAAATTAATCGCTTTTTGAGACATTTAACATTTTTTTAAGAAATAATTTTATAATTTTGATCCTATAGCGATGAAAATTACTTTTTGTTAATGTTACAACCTCAAAACTTAATTCAAAAAAGTTAATTTTTTAAGTAAAGATTTAGAAGTATTTGAACATCTGAAAAGTAAATATCGCAAAATCTTTTCAAATTTCGCAAACTAACTAATTAGTCCGAAGACTAAAAAACTCTCGAAAATTTGTCGGCTTGTCAAACCGCATACTGTATTCATTTCAGCGTGCTCACTAAAAATTATTTATGATAATGAAATAACCATTACCGGAACCCAAATTTTACCATTATGAAAAAACACCTACACCTTTCAGAAAGCCTTGGCTATACCTATGTTTTAATGGTATTAATGGCTTGTTCGCTTATCTCTTCACAAATGGCGCTGTCTCAGACCAAAGTTCTCGCAGACCAAGTTACCTTCCAAAATAATGTTGATAATGCAAATAATGCAACTTTGGACAATAATGATTCCGCAACATTAAATTCCTATGGTGGAATTGCAGTGGGGATAGGTAATTACAGCGGAGAGCTGGAGCTGAGCTTTCCTTCTACGGTTCCTGCAAATACAACCAGTTATGTAAAAATTGATTTTGATAATGATGTTCTAAATGCGTTGCTGGGAGGAAGTTTAGGCACTCTCCTCGCAGATGTCCTGGGAACGGTAGTACTGGGCAATCACTTCTTTGATATTGAAGCCCGCAATGGTGGAACAACCGTGCTTTCACGCTCCTCACTTGTTCCGCCATCGGATAGAAGATTCCGAATTGTTCAAGATGCAATGGGTGATTTTTATATAGCTATCACGCCAAGCCAGGCCTATGATAGAATCTATATTCAAGATAATACAAGCGCTCTTTTATTGGGGACTTCCAATAGCATGGAAGTTTATAATGCGTTTTATTTCAGCGGAAATCAATGCAATATTGATCCTTTATATTCTGATTTTGATGGTGAAGGCATAACATTGGATCTACTAAATCTTGGTGGTGCAGGTGTTGAAAATCCTGAATTTGCAATTGATGGAGATGAAGCTACATATTCCGAATTAAGCTTAGGCATTGTTGGTGTACTAGCATCCATGCAACAAAATGTTTATTTTCCAGCGCCTTATACTCCTACAAGTGAGTTTGAAATCACCCTAAGAGCAGAGCCTACTCTCGTAAACTTAGGCCTGCTGAATCAAGTTTCGGTCAGGGCATATAATGGATTTAATCAAGTTTATTCTACCAACATCAATAGCTTGCTTACGCTCGATTTGCTCACCCTTCTACAAAACGGTCAAGAAGCTACTATTGTCTTTATACCTGGAGCATCTTTTGATCGTGTCACCATTGAATTGGAATCACTATTGAATGTAAATATTGCGCAATCCATTGATATATATGAAATTAATGTTGTAGGAACAGCGACTCCCACAACAAATGATGAAACCCAGGAATTTTGCGCTGTCGATGAACCCACAGTTGCCGATATTCAAATAAATGAAACATCCATTTTATGGTATGACAGTGAGACTGGCGGAAACCAGTTACCATTAACTGAGCTTTTAGTCAATGGAGAGATTTATTATGCAGCACAAATTATAAATGGCTGCGAAAGCGAGGAAAGACTAGCGGTTGAGATAACAATTAACGACACTCCTCCGCCAACAACAACTAATATGGACCAGACCTTCTGCGCGATCGATGCCCCAACGATTTCTGATTTGGATGCAGCTGGACCGAATATTGTTTGGTATGATGCGCCAACCGATGGAAACGCCTATGCCTCAACGGATCTGCTCGTTGATGGCCTGACCTATTACGCTTCTGCCACCGGGACTAATGGTTGCGAAAGCTCCGTTCGGCTTGCCGTAAATGTGTCAATTGAGGACACGCCCGCGCCGACAACATCAAATACGGACCAATCGTTCTGTGAAATCGATGAGCCGACCGTGGCGGACCTTGATGCCACAGGACAAAATATTATTTGGTACGATGCGCTAATGGATGGAAACGCCTATGCTTTAACGGATCTGCTTGTTGACGGACTGACCTACTACGCATCGGCGACTGGGACTAATGGTTGCGAGAGTTCAATTCGGCTTGCCGTGAATGTCTCAATTGAGGACACGCCCGCGCCCACAACCTCAAGTACGGACCAATCGTTCTGTGAAATCGACGAGCCCAAGGTTTCTGATCTGGATGCCACGGGACAAAATATCGTTTGGTACGATGCACCAATCGATGGAAACGCTTACGCTTCAACTGATCTGCTTGTTGACGGACTGACCTACTACGCATCGGCGACTGGGACTAATGGTTGCGAGAGTTCAATTCGGCTTGCCGTGAATGTGTCAATTGAGGACACGCCCGCGCCCACAACCTCGAATACGAATCAATCTTTTTGTACAATCGATGCCCCAACGATTTCTGATTTGGATGCAGCTGGACAAAATATTATTTGGTATGATGCGCCTACCGATGGAAATGCCTACGCCTCAACGGATCTGCTTGTTGACGGCCTGACCTATTACGCTTCTGCCACAGGGGCAAATGGTTGCGAAAGCTCCGTTCGGCTTGCCGTAAATGTGTCAATTGAGGACACGCCCGCGCCCACAACCTCGAATACGAATCAATCTTTTTGTACAATCGATGCCCCAACGATTTCTGATCTGGATGCCGCAGGACCGAATATTATTTGGTACGATGCGCCAATTGACGGAAACGCTTACGCTTCAACGGATCTATTGATTGATGGCCTGACCTACTATGCCTCTGCCACAGGGGCAAATGGTTGCGAGAGCTCCATTCGGCTTGCCGTGAATGTGTCAATTGAGGACACGCCCGCGCCCATAACCTCGAATACGAATCAATCTTTTTGTACAATCGATGCCCCAACGATTTCTGATTTGGATGCAGCTGGACAAAATATTATTTGGTATGATGCGCCTACCAACGGAAACGCCTACGCCTCAACGGATCTGCTTGTTGATGGCCTGACCTACTATGCCTCGGCGACCGGGACCAACGGTTGCGAGAGCTCCGTTCGGCTTGCTGTGAATGTTTCTTTAAATGTTCAATCAAATCCAACCATAAGCTCAAACAATTCTGGTAATGTTTGTTTAAATACAGCCGTAATGTACACCACTGAAAGCGGGAATTCCAACTATATATGGAATTTCACAGGCGGCGAACTCATTTCAGGCGGCGGCTCCACAGATGATTTTATAGAAATCCTTTGGACGTCTATGGACTCGAACACGGTAAGTGTTTCCTACCATTCGGAAAGTGATTGTACCTCAGGCGAAACATTTGTATTCAATGAAACTGTAATGGTATGCGCCGATATCACCATCAGCAAAATTGTTAACAATCCAACACCAATGATCGGTGAAACTATTCAATTTACTATTGAGGTAAATAATCTTGGACCCAATGACTTTACGGAGATTGAAATCAGCGAGAATATACCTTCTGGATACGATTATGTCTCGCACGAAAGTTCTATTGGAACCTACATTCCAACCATAGGAATTTGGAGCATTGATCTTTTACCGGCAAACGAAACAGCTATTTTGACGCTTAATGTCAAGGTTTTAAATATTGGTGATTATTTGAACACAGCTACAATAATGAGGTCGAACCCCGAAGATATGGACGACTCAAATAATTACGCAGAAATGGGAATTGAGCCTGTATGCCTATTTGTATTCAATGAATTTTCCCCGAACAGTGATGGTATCAACGACACTTTTACAATAACCTGTATTGAAAATTGGCCAAACAATAATCTAAAGGTTTTCAACCGCTACGGAAGTTTGGTATACGAAAAGAACCGGTATGATAATTCTTGGGAAGGACGTGCAAATGTAAGCAATGCTTCAAGAAAAGATGAAGTATTACCTTCAGATACATATTATTACGTCTTGGATATGGGAGATGGGAATAAACCAAAAGTAGGCTGGTTGTTTTTAATCAAATAACAGCAAGCCACTTCAGTAAACATTCAATTTTCACCTAAAATATAACGTTATGAAACTTCCAAATATAAATTTCCAAAATATTCTCACCATTCTTTTAGTGCCTTTTTTTGCCGCAACGCTCCACGCACAACAGGATCCCCAGTATACGCAATATATGTATAACACTATGAGCATTAATCCAGGATATGCCGGCTCCTTGGGTACTCTTGATGTGGTGGGCCTATACCGCGACCAATGGGTGGGCATAGATGGCGCGCCCGTGACCCAGAATTTGGGAATTCATAGCCCGCTACGCAATGAGAAAATAGGACTGGGACTTAATCTTCAAAATGATAAAATAGGACCAGCTAATGAATTTCATGCCGATGTAAACTTTAGTTACACGCTACAAGTAAATTCCACATTAAAATTGGGATTGGGATTAAAAGGAGGGGCAAAAATTTTCAATGTAGATTTTTCAAAAGGAAATTTTGAAAATCCGGGGATAGACCCGCTTTCCCAAAATATAGAAAATAGCGTAAGCACAACGCTGGGTGCGGGTGCCTACCTGTATTCAGACAATTGGTATTTGGGACTATCGGTGCCAGATTTTATTACGAATAAATTTTATGATGACATCGAACAATCGGTAGCGGAAGAGGAAATTCAATATTATTTGATTGGAGGGTATGTTTTTGATCTTTCGCCCTCGTTAAGGTTTAAGCCTACCGTTTTGGCAAAATACCTTCACGGTTTTCCTCTGGTGGTGGATGTTTCGGCTAATTTTTTGTTCATGGAGCAATTTTCCGTAGGTGCCTCCTATCGTTACGATGACGCTATAAGTGGCCTTGCGGGTGTCAATTTTCTCGAGGGTTTCTTTGTAGGCTATTCCTATGACTATACGCTTACCGATCTATCAAATTATAATTCTGGCACGCACGAGATTATACTAAGGTATTCACTTCCCCAGAAAAATAAAAGAATCAATTCCCCCAGATATTTTTAAAAACCAACTATCATGAAGAAAATAATACTATTCATATTCACCATTATTTCGAGCCATTGCTTTGCGCAGGCAGAACTAAAAAAAGCTGATCGCTTGCTCAATTCGTACGCATATACGGAGGCTGTGGGATTGTATAATAATTATTTCGAAAAAAATAAAGATGCCAGCCCCGAGACGTATCTAAAAGCAGCTGATGCCAATTATTTCACAAACAATATGCGGCAAGCCTCCATGCTTTATGAAAAAACATATAAAGCTAACGGAACTCTTGAAGAACCGTATCTATCACGCTATGTACGGAGTTTACGGAGCGTGCGCGATTATGAAAAAGCGGATGCTATTTATTTGAAATATCTAAAAGCAAACCAAAATGAAGAAGAAATCCAAAAATATAAAAGTGAAGCAAAAGCATTCAACACCTTGCTGAAAAGTGAGGAGCCATCGCGTTACACACTCACCAATCTGGATATCAATACCAAATATTCTGATTTTGTAAATGTTATCCACGGTGATGAAGTGATTTTTTCGTCTTCGAGGCCAGGAGCGGCAAAGGAGCTGTATGCTTGGAATGAGCAACCCTATTTGAGTCAATTTAGCGCGCAGCGAAATGAAAACGGACAACTTGCGGAACCATCGCTCTATGCGCAGCAAATAAGTTCAAATTTTCACGATGCCACCATTGCAATGGTGCCCAACAGCAATGTTGTTTATTTTACCAGTAGCGCCATCAAAAAAAACAAATTGGTTCTCGATGAAGGGCAAAATAACAATTTCAGTATTTACAAGGGAGTGCTGGAAAATGGAAAGATTACGGGTAAGGAGACTGTTTTCTTTGCTGCGGCGGAATATTCTACGGGCCATCCATCTGTAAGTTCGGACGGGAAGTATCTTTTTTTTGCATCAGACATGCCGGACGGTTATGGCGAAGCGGATATTTATTACAGTGAAATTTTTGAGGACGGTACGCTTTCCACACCAAAAAATGCTGGCGAAATTATAAATACGAGCGGAAATGATTATTTCCCAAATCTTATAGATGGTGAATTGTACTTTTCTTCCAATGGGCACGTGGGCTTCGGAGGAACGGATTTGTACGTCTCAAATTTTTCAGAAGAAAAGGGATTTTCAGAATTACAAAATCTGGGCAAAGTGGCGAACAGTGCCGATGATGATTTTTCAATTGTATTTAATGAAGACCGCAAATCTGGGTATCTGTCATCAAACCGCGCGGGCGGAAAAGGAGATGATGATATGTATTATTTTATCCGAAAACCATTGACATGTGACCAACTAATAGGTGGAAGAGTAACCGACAAATTAAGCAAACAACAACTGGACGCGGTTACGGTCACTGCGAAAGATCTCGAAAATACCATTTTGGGAACCACCCAAACCGATACCAACGGATTATACGAATTAAAAATACCCTGCAACACAAAAGTAACCCTCGTGGCTAACAAAGATGGTTTCATTGAAAAATCACAGATAACTACCACGGGTGATGTGGATGGGACAGCTACCGAAAAAGTAAATTTTGAGCTCCGTAAGATTGAAGACGTTATTGTGAAAGACGATAAAGGAGTAGAAAAAATAAAATTGGATGCCATCTATTTCGATTACAATAAATGGGATATAACCCCACAAGCTGCACAAGTTTTGGACAAAGCGGTAGATCTTTTCAATGAACTTCCAAATATGCGCATAAAGATAGAATCGCACACAGATTCCCGCGGAAAGAATGAATACAATTTGAACTTATCTGACAAGCGCGCAAAGGCCACCCAAGAATATATATATTCAAAAGGTATTGCGAAGGACAGGATTGAAAGCGCCACAGGCTATGGCGAAAGTAGATTGCTCAACAAATGCGCCGATGGTGTGCGCTGCACAGACTCGGAGCACGACCTAAACCGAAGATCTGACTTTATCATTTTAACGAGATGAATTAACCCGATTTCATAAATTTTTAACTTAATCCGAGATTTTTACTTTTAGTCTATAATTTTTTGTAATTTTAGATACGTTTTCCCCCTATAAAACGAAGTTAGATGACCAACCACATCTTAACTCGAACTGTTTATTTATAAAATCTAGGGTATGGAAACTTTTTTACTTAAGGCAGAAGACCGAATAACCGATATTAGGGAAACTGTTTCAATCTATAACCATTACGATAAAGAACAGCTAAAACTTCCTAAGGAGTTACCGTTCAAAAATCTCCTTAATATAAGAGATTTTGATCTTAAACCAAATATGGGTATTTTGCCCCATAAACACATAAATAGAGAGCTAATAACCATAATGGTGTCCGGAAATCTGGTGCAAAAAACCAATAGGGGGGAAACAGTACATTTGCAGCCTGGGGACGTTCAATTTATGAGTGCTGGCTCTGGCATTTCGCATTTTGAATATAATTTGAGCGGTAATTCGTGGCTAAACTGCATGCAAGTTTGCCTTGAGCCAAGAAAAAGTTTTACCAAACCTCTCAACAAAACCATTAAATTACCACCTAACCGCAATGCATTCCACACTATAATTTCCCCAAAAAAAAATGATAATGGTTATTTGCCCGTGGATGATGATTTCTATATTCATTTTGGGATGTTTGAAAGCGGCCATAATTTTGTACATAACCAAGATCAACATAGTAAAGGCTGCATTGTTATAAGCCTCTTCGGAAATTTGATCGTAAATGGATTATCGCTGGGCGGAAAGGATACACTTTTTATATGGAATGAAGAAACCATTGAAATTGAAGCGGAAAAAGCAACCGATTTCTTTTTATTTGAAGCTTAAAAATTTCTTATATAAAAATTTTCAATTTTTGTGGAGTAATTATTTATAATACGCTACATATTAATTGCTTGTGTTGCACAAAAAAGGATTCAAAAAAGCATAAAGACTTTTCGCATAGGGCGAATCTGCCAGTGTAGCCAAATATTTTGAAAATTCCTTCAATTCTTCAAAATTGTTCATCGTTCTGAAACCTAATTTATAATTTGAAAAAATTCTTTCATCGATGGGGTGCCTCAAAATAACCGTAATTTGATTGTGCCGTTCGTCCCGCTCTATCTTATAAAAAAGTGCATCAATTATTGCATTTTCACCTTCAATCACCTGTATAAATGTACCTTCTTGATAAATCAAAATTCCCGTTATGCCATAATAATTATTGTTGGATATGGTTTGGTCAAAAAGAGCTTGGATCTCCTCATCGGGAAATAACTTCACGGAATTACTGATGTAGCATATGGTAGATAGCATTTACTGCAAGTTACCTTTTTAAGAATCAGTTACAACTTAATGAAATAATAAATTGTTTCAGAATTAACTTAGTGTTTGAGTTAATAATAACTTCATTAGAAACAATTATGGATAATCTTTAAAAGCAAAATTTACGAGTAGTTTAAAGCTTCATCAATTTTTTGGCATCTCGATAATGGTAAATCCTCTTTGTGATCCGAACAGACCATAATGGAAGAAATTGCCAGAGCCGTGGCGAGCATAGCCACAAATACAAAAGAAAAAATAATCAACGCTGGGGAGTAAAGAAATTCTGAAAAAAAAGATTTGAGCACGCGTATAACCAAAATATATGGGTTCTAAGCAGGTTACCAATATTCTGATTTGGGAGCAGAAGCTCAAAGCTACGCCCATTGTTTGCATTTCCATTATCCATTTAATAGAAAGATTGCCGTAAAACAGTTTCTTTTGGAAGAAAATTCTTTTTGAAGAAACAGCAATTATTCTTTCTCCTCAAAATTTCGGAATCGCGAAAGCAATACATAGAACGCCCCATACGCTATAAAGCCGGCCGCTGTAAACGCCATTAAGGCTCTCCCTAAAAAGGATTGTTCCAAAAATGAAAAAGCATCTTGAATACCTTTAATCTCGTGGTTGCCCGTATAGATACCGGCACGAAGAAAAAAATATGCAATAATTGCCACAATGAAAGCGCGCGAATAGAAACCAAACTGCCCCAACCTACGAATTAATTGCGAATTTCGCCGACCTTCCAAATTGAATTGGTCCAATAATCGCCCCCTAAAAACACCTAAAATTAAAATCACTGCTTGTATCCCCAAAACTATTCCCACGATTATAAAAATAATGGAGAGCAAATGGGGGCCCAAAAAATCGAGATATTGTGACGTTTTATCGTCATCAATGGAATATGTGAATAAATGATAAAATGCCAAAAAGGCAACAAAAATATATACCAATCCTGTACTAAATACGCCAAAACGCTGTAGAAAGGCCTTTCTATCACTTCCCATATTTTCAGGATCCTTAAAAGCTTGCACGAACATCCAGTATGAATAACAAAGCAACCCCGCTCCCATTAAAACCAATAGTGTTTGACCGAAAATTTGTCGCTTCAAAAAAATAAGCGCTTGATTGGTTCCCACACTCTCGCCGCCCATATTCAGCGCCGCCAGAAGTGAAAATATTCCTATGACCAAATAAATGATCCCTTTGGATATAAAGCCAATGATTGCCGTAATTCTGTAGGATTTTTTCAAATGTTGACTATCTACGAAAATTTCCCAAAGGTACATTTACTTTTATGAAGAATAGCCAGGTATGGAAGTTCCTTGAAATAGGATTTTCACCATTGAAAAAGTTTCGGAATATTATTTTGAAGAAAATTTAGAAAAAACTGAATTCTTTGAAATGAATAATTTATAGGGGAAAACCTTCCTTTAAATTTTTCAATACATCTATTGAGATAGGCTTCACAACAAAGTTGCTTACGGAATCATAATGCTTCGCCCTATCAAAATCCTTGGGGTCTATGGACGAACTTACAATGTAAATGACTATTTTTTTTTCAATTTCTATTTGGGTAAATACATCCAAAAACTGCCAGCCGTCCATTATGGGCATATTCAAATCCAGAAGAATTAAATCCGGAAGGCGCTGCCCCGCTTCAATAAGAGCGGTCAAATTATCCAATGCATCCTTTCCATTTTTAAAGATTAGAAATGCATCGCAGAAATTTACCAGTTCCATCATTCGCCGAGTTCCGTATACAAAGATGGGATCGTCATCCACAATGCAAGCCAAATCTATTTTTTTCATTTATTCCTGTTCTTGATTTTTTAAAGATACAAAAAATGTGGTGCCCACACCCACGGTACTTTTTACCCAAACTTTTCCGCCGATAGCCTCAATTTGATTTTTTGTAATAAATAATCCCAAACCTCTGGAATCCTTTGCCTCGTGAAAAGTTTTGTACATTCCGAACAATTTATCTCCATGGGTTTTTAGGTCGATACCAAGACCGTTATCCTTAAATGAAATAACGACATTATCATCCTCCACAACTGCATCAACTTCAATTATGGGAGGTCTTTCTGGCGATCTGTATTTTATTGCATTGGTAAGAAAATTTAAGAGAATACTATCCAAATAAGCTGGAATAGCCAGTACGTTTATTTTAGGATCAATTTTATTTACAATAGTAGATTTTTGCTCAAGCGATACCGCCCTTATACTTGTAATTGCCTTTTCCAAATAATCAAAAAGTGAAAGGGAGCTGAGGTTTTGACCCGTTTTTGTGTTCAGTATGGCCACTTCATTTAAGTGCTGAACTGTTTCTTCAAGGTTGCCCACCGCGGTTTTTAGCATCGGAAAAATTTCATTTTCCATAGCTTCGGGCGCATCCATTTCCATCAAATTTAAAAGCATTGCGAGATTTCCAGAGTGCGAGCGCAAATTATGGCTTACAATGTGTGTAAAATTCAACAGGCGGAAATTTTGGTCCTTGGTAATTTCCAACAATTCCTGTACTCTTTTTTTATCGAGAATTTTTGAGGTAATATCACTAAACTGCATTACAAAATGCAATGGATTGCCTTCATCGTCCCTTACCAAAGAAATGGTGAGTATTATCCAAATGATTTCACCACTTTTGGACATCAGGCGTTTTTCACTTTCAAAGGATTCAATATGGCCACGCAACGCCTCTTTCAACAGATGGGTATCATTCTCCAACTCTTCCTGATGAATTAAATCGCTGTATTTAAGTTTCAATAATTCAGCTTTTGTGTATCCCAACATTTTTGAGAGGCTTTTATTTACATTTATCCATGATAAATCCAAACTTACCAAAGCCATTCCCACGCCAGCAAAATCAAAAGTTTTCCTGAAAATCTGTTCAGCGAGTTCCAGCCTTTTAATGAGTCGTGCCTTTTCATCAATATCCTGAAAAACCCCATAGACTTTTACGCACTCATCATTTTCACGTACGCTTATCCCGATGGAACGTACCCATTTTTCATTTCCAAGATGGGTTTCAATTATAAATTCATCATCAAAACCCTTTCCCTCCACGACACATTCATTGAAAAGTTTGAGGATCCGCTCCCTGTTTTTTCCTTCTTTGTAAAAAGCGATACCATTTTCAAAGGAGGGTTCATAATCTGCCGGAACCTCGTGGATTCGTTTTGTCACATCGCTCCAGCTTACTTTCTGGGCTATTAAATCTACCTCCCAGGTTCCAATGATTGCCGCCTCGTTGGTACGGTCCAAAAGGTCTTTATATTTTGCCGCTAAAATTTCATCATTTTTACGCTGGCTAATATCCCGAACAGAACCAATAACCACCGGTTGACCGCCTTCAAGCTCAACATTCCAAGTGTTGAGTACCCAAACCCAGTTACCATTTTTATTTAGAAAGCGATGTTCCACTTTATTGGATACTAAAGCATCGAGATCCTTATTTTGAAGAAAATTCCTGAAAAATTCGTCTTCAGCATGAATACAATCTAGAAAATTTTGGGAGCTCCAGATGTTCGAGTCCTCTGGGCCGCAGCCCAAAATATTCTGAAGAACATCATCTAAAAAAATCTCATCGGTTACAGGTTTCCATTTCCAGATGCCAATATTTAGGGAAGAAAGAATAGATTTATAAAAATCATTTGTGGCTAATGGCTGCCGTTTACATTTAGGGGTATTTTCAGATTTCATTGATTTGGGGTTTACAATAAAAACGTGCTGTCAGGCAATATAGAATTCCTGAAAGAGAAATCTACAAAGCCAAGTTCATAATTTAAATAAATATTTCAAAACAATTGAATAAACGAAAAATGAGATCATTCGGTTTTCAAAAAAAATTTTTTTATTCCAAATTTTCCAGCGCCATTTCCATGTCGATTCCACTTTCAAGCACGGGCTTGAACCAATCTCCAGTTTGCGCGATGCGCGCAGGCATATTTTTAAAGTTGAAGTCCAAAATTTCAACACCTTTTTTCAACTCATTCCAAGACACGGGCGCGGAAACTGTCGCACCGGGTTTTTCTTTAAAATTAAAAAACTTACACGGCAGAAGTTTGATTTGTATTGCTATTATCTAACCAATAATTTTAAATCGATTTCAAATAAAAAATCCGCAACGGAAATTATCTCCGTCACGGATTATTATATAGTTAGGGTCGGGGCGTTATTCTACCTTTGTAGTGATAATGATTACGCCACTTTTACCTTCAGCTTTATCTTTGTACAGCGCCTGTGCTTTTTTGCCTTTTAAAATATTCACGGATTCAATTTTTTCTGGATTCAGTTTATTCACAACTTCCTCACTCACCTCTTCCCCATCCAGAATGTAAAGTGCATTATCCAAACTGAATTTGGCAGCGGAGTCTTGTGTGTTATTTGCGCGGCGGCGGCGTCTTTCGTTTCTTCTTTCCTCCATTTGGCGGCGCATTTCATCAGAGCGTTTCTGCATTTCGGCTTCTCGTTGCTCGATATTTTTCATCATCTCCTCTCTTCGCGTTTCAGCTTCTCGGCGCATTTCCTCTCTTCTTTCCTGCATTTCGGCCCGTCTTTCATCGCTATCAGTTATAGCTCCGTTACCCTGCACAACTTTATTGGTAGCAGAAGTTATCCCAAACTGCCCCTCTTCGGTTCTAAAAATCACTATTTCAGAAATACCTTTTGTTTGATTCACTGAATAGCTGTTTTGATTGTTTCCCACCAAATCCTTCACTTCCAGATTGATGCCGATAATTTCTCCACTTGTATTGTAAAATACAGAATTCAATTTCAGGATAACATCATAATTTTCTTTTAAATCTGCTGCAATGGTTTCAATTTCAGCTTTGGTCGCAGTATTCGGGATTATTTTCTGAAATGCCTTTCCGCCAACATTATTATCTGAATTATTTTTTTCTGAAGTCATAACTTTTTGTGGACTTGCCGTTGATGAAGTTGAAATTGCAGTAGCTTTTGAAATTTCGGTTGTTTTAAAACCATCTTTATCCGTTTGATCCTGCGTAACTCCATCAGTAATTTTCGGCGAAACTTTGGTTTGATACGTTACATTTTCCCTCACGTTGAAGCTATATAAAAATACAGCAATTGCAGGCAAAATCAATAACATTTTCAATTGGTTGAGGCTGCTGGAAGATTTTTTGTTAAGCATAAGTATTCGTTTTTTGGTGAATGAATGATAAAATGTATGCGTTAGTGCCGGAGCCGCAGCAAATGTTGCGGCTTTTACCAGCGTAAGTTGATATAATTTAACGTTTTCTGAATTTTTGGAAGCCGATGCATCTGCGAGGAATTCCAAATTCTGTTCCAAAGATTTTTTATATAGCCAAGCAAACGGATTGAACCACTGCGCCACGAGCATTAATTGCATAAGCATCATATCCATACTATGCAACTGCTTGGCGTGCGCCTGCTCGTGATTCAGTATCATTTGAAGTTCCTTCGAGCTGTGCTGCCCGGGATCAAAAACAATATAGTTGAAAAATGAAAAGGGCGTTTTAAGACCGTTTATGTGAATGTATCGAAATCCAGCTTGATCTATTTTTTTATTTTTTAAAATGAAATTTGATATGGTGTAAAATTTTCGCAGAAAATTGAAAAACATCACTACGCAGCCCAAAATGTAAATCAGAAGTGCGAGCTGCCAAAAATCGAAATGTGTTATTTCTGAAGGAATTTCGGTGTTGGTTTCCAATTCATTTAAATTTAAATGGCTTAAATCCAGAGCCTTCTTATAAACAGTTCTAGTAAAAACAATGGCCGGAACAAACAATGAAGCAACCAGTCCAAACATCAGGAAAAATCTATTCGCTTTAAAAAAAGTTTCCTTTTGCAGAAAAAGCCTGTAAACAAAGAAGAAAAATCCCAGAATGGCGGCGCTTTTCAAGATGTAACTGATTGTTTCCATATTAATTTTTGTTTTCTATGATGGCCAGAATTTCGCGTAACTCTTCAGCAGTAATTTTTTCTTCCTTGGCAAAAAATGAGACCATATCTTTATAAGAACTGTCAAAAAACCTGCGCGTTGCTTCATTCCAAAACTTTTTTCCGTACTCTTCGCGGCTTACCGTAGGGAAATATTGATGCGTTTTCCCAAATGCCTGATGGCCCACAAAACCTTTTTCCTCCAAGTTTCTAACGATTGTGGAAACCGTGTTGTAATGAAGACTTTTATCCTCAAGCGCAGCCTGAACTTGTTTTATAAATGCTTTTTCCAGTTGCCAAAGCACGTGCATAATTTCCTCTTCTTTGTTCGTTAGTTTTTCCATTTATTGTGGGGATATTTCTTTTAAATGTAACAGATTTCAAACTTATAACTAAAAATATAGTTTTGCAACTATTTTTATAGTTATTTTAAAATCCATTGTAAATAAGACCGAAACCTTTTGGTTTCGGTCTTGGCTAATTCAATTAAACCATGATTATTGTTGTCTAATTTTTGCCCTAAAGCTTCCATTGGAAACTTGTATGCCAGGTCTATCTGGGTCTATTACGTGTTCCGCGGAAAAACTGAAAGTTCCAATTACTTCGGTATCATTTATTTCTGAAATTGTTAGGGAACCAGAAGCTTCCAAACCATATTCGTTGTCATTGGTCGTATTTGTATATATAACCGAAAATCCACTTCCATCAAGAAACTCGGCAGCATTTCCTATGGGATAGTTGCCCGGTGTGGGTCTGTCCAAGGGCCCATTAATAGAGCTTCTATAAAAGGTTAAACTGAAAGTCTGCACGCCTCCATCGTTATCAAACATATTGATAATTTGCGGTGTCGTTGTCTGCTGTTCCATTTCTATAAAATTGGCAAACCCGGTTTTATTTCCTGTTATATCGCCAGATAGTGTAAAATTAACTTCACCCATATCGTTTTGGGGTTCGCTATCATTATTATCATCATTGTTGCAACTTCCAAGAATTAGCAAAGCTGTAAGTGCAACCATCCATTTTTTTAATTTGAATAGGTTTTTCATTTTGAATGTTTTAAAGATTTATAAAAGAAATTTTACGCCGCCCGAAACTACAAGTTGACCGGGATCCATAATTACATATTTAAGCTCAGCAAATGGAAGTATGTTTCCATCTAGATTGAAATCTACCCCAGCTCCCAAATTCAAGCCTATATTTCCGTCGCTACCTTCACTGCCAAAGTCAAACCCGTCAATCTCAACACTCACATGAGTGTAATTGAGTCCGGCAAGTGCATACAGATTTACGCTTTCTGTTGGCAAAACTGTATAGTGTACATCGCCATTCAATTCCCACCAATTCAGTTTTACTGAATTTTCATTTTTTGGGAGATAGTAAATGAAAGAAGGCACCACACTCAAATTTTCGATAATTCCAAATTCAGCATTCACACCAATTCCCAGATTTTCAATTTCAGAGCCGTATGCCAAAAAACCTCCCAGTTTTATGTCATTCTGTGCGTAGATTATTCCACCGAAGGCAATTAAAATAATTGTCAATAGTTGTTTTTTCATAAATGTTAAAAATATTAGTGATTAATTATAGTCCGCAGTGTCCAGCGTTACCTTATTCTGCTTTAATGATATGGCCTCCATTGTGCCTGAATTTTTAGGCTTTTTCTTATCCATATTTTCTACGTATAGTACAAGAACATCCTCATTATCGTTGAAATAATTTTTTAAAGGTGCGTATTGTTTATCAGATTTTGCCATTGCGTTGTTGCCCACTCCGGCCTCTTGGGTATAATACAAGATGATTCGGTGCGTTTTGTTTTCCAATTGCTTTCCAGTTGCTGGGAAGCCCAAAATGGTTTTCTGTGGAAGATCTGTAACGGTGTAGTCCTCTATTTTTTCATCATTTTTTCCACTGTTTTTTATAGCAGTAGTATGAAGCATTTTTTGGCCAGATACATCCATAAACATATAAACAAGTTCATTTTTGCCATCCACCACATTTATAACGGTACTGTTATCCACTTTAGTTACCATACCAATGTAATCTGCATTTGATTTTAGGTACATAACCATGGGCAAAGACTGCCCATCTGTGGTAAGCTGCATTTTATATTCATAATCAAATTCAAACTTCCTATCTGGAATTACTGACTTTTCGCTTTCCTTTTTTTCAAAATCCAAGGCGCCATCCATTGCGCCATCTACATTTTTTGTAGTTTCTTTTTCGCTCTTATTAAGGACTGTATTTTCAGTAGCGTTTACAACGCGCTCCTTTAATTTCTTGAAGAATTGGGCTTGTGCCGCCGTAGATAATAAAAGGAAATAAATGAAAATACATTTTACAAAAGTTTTCATACTGTCTGGTTTTAGAAGTTTCTTGGAGCAAAATTGAATGACTTTCAAAGAATCTAAAATTGAAATTGTACCACAGGTTTATATTTATGTAACAACTGCAGAAAAGAATTAAAACTCACACCTATTAAAAGAGACGCTTCAAAAAAAAGAGTTTCCGCCATTCATAATGGGAATAAATTGGATTGTACAGGATTTTTGTCTTTTCATAAAAATTTCCAAACGCGCCATTGTTTTTTTCCTATTTTTAAAAATAAAGGCAAACGTATATGCTGAAAACCATACTCATAGATGACGAGGAGAATTCCTTGAAAAGTCTTTCTTGGGAACTTACCCAATTCTGTAATAATGTTTCTATTCTCAAAACATTTACAAAAGCTTCGGAAGGCATACTTTATTTGAAAAACAATTCTGTGGATTGTGTATTTCTAGATATTGAAATGCCCGAAATGGATGGCTTTAAATTTTTGGAATATTTTCCGGAAAGAAATTTTCAAGTTGTATTTGTTACTGCTTACCACCAATATGCCATAAAGGCCATTAAACAACAAGCCATTGATTACCTGCTGAAACCTGTAGATGCGGACGACCTTATAATTACCGTTGAAAAAATAAAAAAAAGACTGAAGGACCAAGCCAGTTGGCAACGAATTGAAGAGCGCCTATTTGCTCTGCCGGAAAAGCGCATAACCATCCCCGTGGACGGCAAACTCGTGTTTCTATCTGCCAGTGATATTCTTTATTGTGAAAGTGACGGTAATTATTGCAAAATATTTACGGAAGACCAAAAACACATTTTTGTAACAAAAAAATTGAAGGAAATACATCAACTTTTGCCGGGAGAACTTTTTTTCAGGGTTCACAAAAGTTATGTGGTGAATCTTCAAAAAATAAAGGAATATTTAAAGACCGATGGATATTTGGTAGTTGGCAACCATAAAAAAATTCCAGTTTCACGCACCAAAAAAGCAACTTTTCTCGACAGTCTTTAAAGTATGGATTTTGTCCCCTACATATTTTTTTGGCACCTATCCATTTCGGCTATTTTAATTTTATGCACAATTAGCTGCATCATAGGCAATTATAGCAAGGAAAAAAGTTTTCTCCTGTATTCATTTTATAGTTTTTTTCTTTTCGTTTTTTTGGTTAGGGAATCTCCCTACGACATTGGTATTCAAAAATTTCTTATTCAAAACAATGTAATTCAGCTGCATTGGTATTTACAGGTAATTTATAATTGTGCCTATTTTTTGTTTTTTGTCACATTTTTGGATATAAAAAAGTTTCAGCCAAAATTTTATAAATGGATTACCCAATTTGTGGCTACATCGTTTTCCTTGGGAACGTTGACATTACTTTACAGTTTCATTGCAGGCGACAGCGATTTCTATCGCTATTTTTTCATTTATCTCTTTACGCCTATTATGTTTTTATTGGCTCTGTACACAGTTTACAGGGCGCTTAAATTGCCTGGCAATTTGAAATATTTTATATGCATAGGCAGTCTTAGTTACATTGTGCTGGCCGTTATGGCTCTCATATTTGCCCTAAGCGGAATAGCTTCTGTAAATACGGCTCTTTTTCTTTTTTATTTGGGAATTTTGATTGAAAATCTAGTATTTGCGCTTGGTCTTGCCTATAAAGTGAAAGTTATAAACCAAGCCAGATTATTTCAAATAAATGAAAACCAAAAAATAAAAAATGAACAGCACGAACTGCTGTCCCAAGCGCTCAGGGCAAAAGAGCACGAGGTTCTGCAATTAACGGCAAAGGCTGAAGAGGAACGTATCGCAAAAATAAAAACCGAATTTGAGGGCGAGCTCCACCAATTGCACCTAACCTCGTTGCAGAGCCAGATGAATCCGCATTTCATATTCAATGCTCTTACATCCATCAAGGTTTTTCTTATAGAAAATGATAAGGCACAGGCAATTTATTATTTGAACAAATTCTCGAAACTCATCCGGAAAATTTTGGAAAGCTCGCGTATTGAAACCGTGACGCTTGCTGAAGAATTGGAAATTATTAAATTGTACGTAGGCATAGAAAACATACGCTTTTCTGAAGCATTACATTTTAAAATTGAAGTTGGGGATGCGGTTGATATTTCCCGTATCAAAATGCCTCCACTCATATTGCAGCCATTTGTGGAAAACGCACTCTGGCATGGATTGATGCCAAAAGATGGAAAAAAGAGTCTTACAATTTTCCTTAAAAAGAATCAAAATAGCACAATACTTGAAATTCAAGATAATGGAATCGGGCGCGACGCCTCCCAAAAAAACCGAATGCAAAAGGCATTTAAAAAAGATTCTCTTGGTCTATCGCTTAGCAACGAACGCTTAAAATACTTTAATAAAAAACAGGGTCTTGACTATTTCTTTGAAATAAAGGACTTAAAGAATACTGAAAACCAAAGCGAAGGTACCCAAGTGGTTTTCTATTTGAACGAAACCAAATAATTTAAAAGCCTCCCGAAATTTCTTCCGAAAGGCTTCTGCTAACAATCAAATTTAACGAGGTTTATTCTTTTATTATTCTTTTGAAGAAAACTTCATTTTTATTCGTTCTTATCCTCACCAAATAAACGCCACGCTCCAAAGCTGAAATATTCAGTGTAGAGACTGCATTGGCAGTCATCACCTGTGCGCCATTCATTGCGAAAATTGTAGTCTGCATTACATGTGAATCTTTCACTCCAATATTCAAAATATCGCTTGCAGGATTTGGATAGATGGATATTGAATTTAAACCGGCTTGCAAATCTGGGGTTCCAAGTGGGGTAAGATCAATAGTATATTCAATTAAACCAAGATCAAAACTACCAATGTATGCCACAGCAGAATTTTCGTTGAAATAATATTGGGACGCTGCGGATCCTATTCCCAATAGCTGTTCGTTATTTATAGTCTGCCAATTTTCGCCATTATTTGTTGAAAAATGTAATGCAAATTCAGATACCTGGCTACTATAAGTTGAAGCCATCATAGCGCCTTCTGTTTCAGTAGAAAATGCAACATTATATACTAAGGATGTCGTTTTCCTATCCCAATTCTGTCCCCCGTTTTCGGAAATATAAATTCCCTTGGAGCTTGCTAGGGCGAGTCTATCTGTGTTAAGCGGATCTTGGGTCAAATCAAAAATGAGATCATTTGCGGTCATGGCTTCAAGGCCCGTGCTATTTTCCGCCCACGTACTTCCCCCATCCGTTGAAACGTAAACGTCCGTTCCAACGGCGATGGTTATTTTATCTGAAGAATCAATTAAAATTCCATTGATATAATTCAAGGTGGGAAGATTTAGCGTAGTTTCCACGATGTTGTTGATATCGCTGAAATCTATTTTCTTCAGAATTGTTTCACTAGGATCGAATCCCCCGAAAGCTGCAAAAATTGTTTGAGGGGCACTGGGGAAAGTGGCTACAGAAGTAAATCTATTGGCAAAAATACTTAACAGTTGCGTTTCCGTGGCGCCATTATCATTGCTCAAAACCAAACTGGATCCCATAAAACTGGAGGTAAATTTAAAAATTCTGTTGGGTGTAATTTGGTCTGCATACTGTGTTTGTCCTGGATTGTTAGAAAAAGTACTCAACGGCACGATGTCATAAGGAGTTTCAGTGCCTGTATCTAAATCTCTGTGTACATACCCAAATTGAACGCCGTAATATAAATTCTCTTCAGAACCATTTCTGAAAATATCCATATTTCCGGTACTGGTAAAATACGGCGTTTTGCTCCAAGTAAGAGTTTCTCCACCATCATTTGAAAATAGGGGAATATAATTGGCGCTTATAAAAATTTCATCAGAATTTTGTGGATTATAGCTAGCATTTAATCCGTAATAATAGTTTTCGGAATCATCAACATTAGGGTACACAATATTTTGAAAAGTAGCACCGCCATCTTCGGAAATTGCAATTTCATTTTCTTCCAAAACAATTAATTGCGAAGGGTTATTATCGTTGATTTTAATTACGGTAATATTGTCCAGAATACCTTCAGTCCAAGTAATGGGCACAATATTGAAAGTTGCCCCGCCATCTGTTGATTTATAAAGATTTTCAACTGTGCCGCCAAAACTTATTCCCGTACCTATATAAATATTTTGTGCATTTAACGGATCAAAGGTTATAGGATCAAGAATAATCCCTGGAAGTTTTTCTGTAAAATTCTGGCCTCCATCCACTGATATAAACAAACCACCATCCACACCAGTGCTACCATTTCCGCGTGTTAAAAATAATTTATTAGGATCTGTTGGGCTTATGGCGACATCATTGATGAAAACAGTATCGTTGTTTGTGGTATAATAAATCATATCCCAATTTGCGCCACCATCTGCCGTGTAAAATGTCCGCCCTTCTGTGTTGAAACCTTGAGGAAAATTGGTGTCTACCAATAGCACGTCCATATCGGCATCATAAAAATCATATGAGGAAACATAAGCAAGATCTGATTGGTTTGGCAATGCAAATGTTTTAATCACGGAGGCTGAAGCAATATCGTAAACCATAATTGCATTTACGGTTGTATTGGGTAAAAAAGCAGAAAATGTAAGCGCGGTACCGTCTGCTGAAAGTTTTAAATCCCTGATTTCTGCACCTTGTCCAAGGATTAGGGAATATAAAATTTGCCAACTGGCGCCATTATCTTCAGAAACTACAATGTGGTTGCCCAATGTTACAGCATATACTTTATTGGGAACGCTTGCGTCATACGTTATGTCAAAAATTCTTCCGTATTCTTCAGAACCCGTAATCTCAAGCTGGGCATATATTTGTTGGAAGGAGAATGAGATTAGGCATAAAAAAAGGATAATTAATTTTTTCATAAATAAAATTTTTAGTGGAACCCAATATTCCGAAATACATTTTAAAATGAATAATTTTCAAGAATAATTACTGCGACAGCAATCAGAAAAAACGTGACAAAGCCCCCTAAATAGTTGAAATGTAATGATATAAATTTGAACTATCCGCCAGCCCCATTTTGGTACTTATTCGCTCTTTTCGCTTTCGGGATGCTTCTACAGTAATATTGAAGAGGGAAGAAATTTCTTTATTTGTAAGATCCATGTACAAATAGCTCAAATAACGAATGTCGTTCGCCGTAAGTTCCGGATGCCTTTTTTTCAGTTCAGAGATGAAATTGTGGTTCACCTCTTCAAAGTGTGTGAAAAAATTTTCCCATTCACTATCGCTCTTCAGCAAGCTTTTTAGTTCCTTAATTTTTTTTGAAAGTTGCTGGTTGCGCGTAATCTCGCTCTGGCTGGAAAGTGAATTGATTATATCTTTAAGTAGCTCGTTCCTGCTTGAAATTTGGAGAGCTTTAGCTGCGAGTTTTCTGTTTCGGGTATCAATTTCGTTCTTAAGTTTTTCCTGTTCCAGTAATGCAAGTGCTTCCTTTGTGTGCAGTTGCTTTTCAAGGACCAGATTATCACTTTTCTTTTTTTGAAGTTCCAATTCAATAATTTCCTTGCTTCTGTTATGTAAAATTTTTCGCTGTTTGTTTTTGATAAAACTATTCCGAAGCGCCCAAGCAATTAAACAAATCACCAAAAGCAAAATACCCAACAATGCATAAAGCATATTTCGCTCAGCTACCTGTTTTTCCTTGTTTTGCTGAAGCTCACGACGATAATTTGAAATTTCAAATTTAACTTTATTCGTTTCGAAAAAACGTCCATTCTTCATTTGGTTCAAAGAATCGGTAAGCGAAATGACTGAATCCTTGGCTTGCAAGGCATTGTCCATATCAGCATTTGCCCGATATACTTTTGCCAATTGGTTAAATGCCGAAATCCTTGTTTCCGGGTCTATGGCGGTACCCAACGCAGATTGTGCGTAATCCAATGCCGTGGAAACATCGCCCATATCTAAGTAAATGTTTGAAAGCAGAACAAGTACAGTTATCTTTTCTTCTATAAATGCTAGCGACTGGATATTTGGCAATACCTGTAATGCCGTAGCTTTCGCCAGTTCATAATTCTTTCTGCGGTACTGGTTTTCTGCAATAGCTAGCTCTGCCAAATATTTAATTTCCGGTTGGTTTCCTAGATTTTCCATGGCTTCATTCAAATATTTTGAAGCTATATCCAACTGATTCTGCTGATTGGCCAAAACACCTAAATTAACAGCATAAAGCCCCACTTTCATTTGGTCTTTACTTTCATTAGCAAGCATATATGCCTTTTTGAAATATTCTTCGGCTTTTGCCAAATCATTTTCCTTTGAATATAAAATTGCAATGTTGTTGAGGACAATCATTTCCTCATTTTCATCGAGTCGCTTTATAGCAATGGTGTAAGCTTCCAGATAATTATCCAGCGCCTCACCGTAATCCAGCATAGAATAGTAATTGGCGCCAATGTTGTTGATGGCTAGAAATTCCTGACGGTACCATTGGTTTTCCTCTGCAATGGAACGAGCCTCTGTAAGTAATTCCAAAGATTTGGTAAATTCTTTATTGTTTCTCGCACGTACACCGTGAACGAGCAAAGTATCTACATGCGCGGGATTTTGGGCAGCCAAAAGCGCACTTTGTAGTGCAAAATATATAAAAAAGAAATATTTCATAGCATTGTTAGCGCCCGTGAAGTTAGTTGATATAAAAATCAACACATAATTTTTGAGCTATTTTTGAAAAGTATGAGTTGTAGTTAAACCTCCGCAATCAATTTTTCAAAAGCTTCCTCATCGTGCTGTAAGCCCATTTTGCTTCGAATGAATTCCTTTTTTGAAATTATTTCATGTTCGCTTGTGCCCATTAGGGCGGCAATTTCCTTGAGAGAAAGCTGCAGTCGCAACATACAGCAAAAGGCAATGTCATTTTCGGAAAGCGTTGGGAACATTTCCGTTAAAACCGAGGCAAAATCTGGATGGACCTCAATAAACTTATTTTTGAAATATTTCCAATAATTGTGTTTTTTCAGAATAGCAGCAATGTCTGAAGCCAATTTTTTTGAAGCTTCAGGATTTTCACGCGCTTCTACGAGTTCTATTATTTTGTTCTGCACGTTCGCCATTTCCAGGGAAATATCTACCAATTCCTTTTCCTTATTTTCCAAGGTTATGGAACGTTCCTGTAAAAGCTGTCCCTCAAGATGGGCTTTTTCTTCAAGTGATTTTTTCGAGATTTCTAAATTGGCAACGCGTTCTTTTTGAAGCTTTAACTTGTTTTGGTTATTGATGTAAATGGAAATCCCTATCCCAATAATGAGCAACAAAAGAAGAATTCCCAAAATGAAAATATTACGCTCCTTCGCGTTGTTCTCTTTCAATAATTCATTGTTTTTTGAAAGCACCAAATTTTGTTCCCGCCGCAAGTCGTTTTGATAGGCTTCCTGCAGCTCTTTCGCTTTTAATTTGTTCACCGCATCATTCACTGAATCTTTCAGAAAATCCATCCTTTCGTACGCCGCAATAGATTTATCGGTCAGCCCTTTATTGCCATACGTAACTACAGCATTCCGCAAAAAATAGATCTCATTATCTGCATTCAGCTTGAGTCTGGGAATACTGGATGAGGCTTTTACATCTTCAATGACCGCAAGGGCTTCGTTGAAATTGTTTTGGGAATTCAAAAATTCCAAATATTGGCCCGCCACATCCATAAAGCGCGGCGAATGCAACCTTAGCAAACCATCGTAGGCTTCCCGCACAGCTGCTTTAGCTTTTGAAAATCTATTGGTTTTTGTATATACAAGACCCAATTTGCTTATCGCAAAATATGCGTATTCGTGATTCCCTCTTGCTTTTAAGCCCGCTACCACTTCAGTCAATGCTTTTTCAGCTTCCGTGTATTCTTCAAAATGCATCAAGCAATCTGAATAATTCATCAAGGTATAATAATAGTTGGTGCTTTTGTCCTCGGCAAATTTGGGCAAAACCTCTCCGTATAATTCTTTAGCAAACGTATAATCGCCGCTATTGTAATAAACATTGGCGAGTTTCTGTTTTACCGCGTAAATCTCTCTTTTATTGCCAGCTTCGGTTAAGATTTTAATAGCTTTTTTCAGTGCTTCCATAGCTTTTTCGCTATCCAGCATATAGTTGTAATTGGAAGCCATTTCGCCATAGACCATCCCTTGCCCCTCTTTGTTGTTGGCTTTTTTGAAAAGCTCGCTTGCCTTTTCAAGAGCTTCAAATGAATCCTGATACCGTGAAGCGGTACGGTAGTTTATGGCCAAATTCATATACTGGCGTGCCTGTAAAAGCGGATACTCCTTTGTGAAAACAATCGCTTTTTTAATATAAAATTCCGAAGTATCAAAAACCGCCTGCTTGTTGTAGATTAAGCCGAGATTGGAATAGTTTTTAGCCAAAATAGTATCGTGTAATCCTTCGGAATTTTCCAAAAGCCGTGCGATGTATATTTTGGCAGAATCTGGTTTTGTGTTTATGCTTTTGCTTATTTGTTCCGTGAGCCTTTTAATATTGGGGCGTTGGGCGAGGGACGGTGCCAAACTTGCAAAAAACAAAAGTAGGAGTAGGTATCCTTTTTTCATATATTTTGGAAATTTGCAAAGATAGATTTTTCTTACAAAACAATTAAGTTAGTTAAATAATTATACGGTAATCTTTTAAAATGAAGTTCTATAAACACAAAAACCAAAGAATCATTATTTTTTATTCAAAAAGAATAAAACATCAATAACAATCCATTTTTAATTGACCTTTTTGCATCAAAACATCAAGCGAGAGGCTCGGATTTTTCTTTAAAATTTCCTCTAAAACTTCCAGCACGCCGTGCTGCATTGATAGTGAACCGCAAATCATGATGCATCCATTATTTTTCACGGTATTCAAAATTTTATTTCCGCTTTGCGCTACCAAGTCCTGTACATATTTTTTTGATGCTTCCCGCGAAAAGCATTTTTGAACGTGCAGATTTTTATTTCTGAAATCCTCAAACATTAAATACGAATCGTAAATAGCCGAAGAATTTTGGGTGCGCCCGCCCCAAAGCAGTTGAATATGGGCATTTTTCCGCTCGTGGACCATTCCCAAAAAAGGTGCAATCCCAGTCCCATTTGCTATTAAAATTGCTGAATCTGTTTTTTTCGGAAAGTGAAAATCTGGATTGGTTTCTATGGCAGCTTTTAGCGAATCGCCAGCTTGCAGGCCAAAAAGAAAATTTGATCCCTTTCCAAATTCATGTTTTTTTATGCTCAATAAAATGGAATCATCCATTTTGGCAATTGAATATTGACGGGCAATTCCAGAAGCATCCGGAAAAACTGAAAGCAAATCGCCAGAGGTAAATTTCCTTTTTCGCTTCGGTTTTAATTGAATTAAAAATGTATCGTCAACATTTAATTCTGTTCTTTTTAAAACTTCAAAAGAAATCAATTTTGGCTTTTTCGTGGGTTTTGGAGTTTCAATTTTTAATGGAATTGCTAATTTTTCACTATATTTTTTAGCCCATTTCTGAAAATCCGTAAAATCTGCATTGTCAATTTTATAAAGTGGCAGCACGGATTCAAACCCAGTTTTGGATTGCAATAGCGATTGAATTTTTATCGCAAATTCACAATAATTGGGATATTCCAAAGAACCAAACCCCACAACCGAATAGTTGATTTTATTGGGCTGATTGATGGTTTTGAAAAGCGGTTCAAATTTACGGGCATTTGTTGGCGCTTCGCCTTCGCCATACGTCGCTGTTAAAAATAGGATGTGTTTTGCTTCGGCATAAACTGAATAATTGTTCGGTTCTGTCATAAAAACTTGTTTTCCTGAATGGGTCAACGCATTGTAAAGTCGGGTGGCAAAATCAAACGTTGTTCCCGTTTCTGAACCGACTAAAATTACAAACTCACATTCATCTTTATTTGGCATAACGGAATTTGCGACAACTTTTTTCCGTCTTTTCAGTGTCATCACAAAACCGGAATACATAAAGAAAATAATGGATGCACTGGCGATTAAAAGAATTATGGACCACAAAACGCTGCCTTCGCCAGTATGCAAAATCAAACTAAAGCGAGATGCAATAGCAACAAATGGATATTCCGCTCTGCTAACGATTGCGCCGGTTTGCTGGTTCAGTTTAATTTCGCGATCGTTTAAGGCAATGTGAAAATAATCCTCGGCATCTTCGGAAAATGGGAAATCCACCTTTTTTATTTCTGAAAGTTTTGTTTCGTTGAAAAAAGGGATTTCTGAAAGGTTTTCAAAAAATTGGGTTTCTTCCGAAGCTATATTTTCTTGAAATTCTGCCGAAGTATTTGGCAACAATTCAAATTTTTCCGCGGAAAGATATACGCCCGTAAGCGCAACAATGACAATAGGAATAAAGAATATTCGGCTCAAAATTACGTGATAACGCATTTCAAAATATTCTTTTTGCACCTTCGAGAAAATCTTTTTAATGCCGCCCTGCCGTTTCGCAAGCAGGAAAATTCCGGTAATGGCAATTAAAAAAAGTAATAAGGAAACGAGCCCAACAAAGAAGCGGCCAATACTTTTTAAAAACAATGAACGGTGCAGATTGGTGGCGAAACTATAGATTTCAGGTCGTTTGGCAACTTCACCCAACTTTTCGCCCGTTTTTGGGTTAATATAAATATCCTTTGTTTCAAAATCTTCGGTGAGTACTGAGGCTTTTACGAAGCCGGACAATTCCACTTCCAAAGAAAAAACCTCATCGTAATTTTTCTTCAACCCCGTAATTGACTCTGCCAACGAGACTTCATCTAGATTTTCAACCGCAAATCCTTTTGTTTGGTGCGCAATCGGCTCGACCGCCAAAATCACCGCAGTAACCGAGGCCACCAACAAAAAGAGGGAAGAAACGACGGCAAGTGCTAAATGACTGTACCTCCAGAGGGAAAGGGTCAAATTTTTAGGGATTAGGGATTAGGGATGTGTTATTAATTAGATGAACCTATTTTGTTTATTGACGTTTTAATCAGTCGCCAACCCATTCTGTAATCTTTGAAAAAAACAAAATAATTGCAATCAAATATATTATTGATGATGTGAAAATCGGCTTTATATGTAAGTTTTTTCTATTCTTAAATGAAATTATTAGAATTATCAGAATCCATAAAAAAAATGAAAAGAATGAAATTATCACACTCCAAGTAATTAATGGGGCATAGAATGAATATACTTCAAAGTTTTGAGGATCATTTATACTTGATATTGGGAGATGGCCAAATAAAAATCCGGCGTGAAAATAAAATGCCAATAAAAAAACTATGAATAAGAATGGAAAAATTGCCAAAATATAAAATAAGTAGCTCCAAGGTTTTGTTATATCCATCTAAAATAATTTTGAACACCAATAAAACTATTTTTTAGTTTAAATATTTTGAAACTATTATTTAAAAATCGCTAATCGCTAATTGCTATCATTGCGTAAGCATACGAACGTAACGAATAAATCCTTTGCCTTCCTGCTTGCTCTTTAAATTTTCTGAAGTGAGCGGAAATTGGAGGTCGTCTTTGTAATATTTTACGTCTTCCACGGAAGTTTCAAAGCGAAGGCTGTAGCCTTTATCAATTTTATCCACCGGAATTTGAAGTACACTTACCGTACGTTCGCCACCGCTGATTGTTTCACCAGAAATGGCATCGATATTTGGCCGACGCTTGCCGTAGAATTTCCACCATTCAGTGATTTCGCTGTACCACTCCGGGTCTTTTCCGAGTACTTGTAGCGTTTCTTCGTATTCGCCTTTTGGGTTTAGAAGTGAAACAATTATGTATGCACCTTCACCCGAATAATTGGTCATTTGGATCATACATTTTACCGCTTTTTTTTCGGCAGCTGTGAAACCTGCGATTACGAAGCCGACGATAAATAGTACTGGAATTGCTTTAAAAAATTTCTTCATTTTACTTTAAAAATTGTAATTCTACTTTTTGTTTTTGCAGCATTTCGTTTTCGCTTGCCAAATCGAATGCCGTTTCCTCAAAATCAGTTTTTGCATTTTTGTCGGCACCATTTGCTAGTAAATATTTCATCATTTCATCGTTTTCAGCCTTCATCGCTGCAAGATGCAAAGCTGTAAAACCTTCAGAATTTACGGCATTTACTGGAATTTCATACGCTGAAAGATTTTTCAAAAGTGCCAAATTATTTTCCTTCGCTGCAATATGATAAAGTGTATTTCCATCTGCCTGAATGGTATTCAATTTGATTCCTTTTTGCTGAAGCATTTTCAGTTTGCTTTGAAATTCTTCCGGTTTTTTTGAGTTGAAGGATGCTGCCAAATAATATGCCACGGTATTTCCGCTTGTGTCCTTTACCAAAGCATTGCTCCCTTTTTGCAATAAAAATTCAACTACTTCTGGGTTATTTCTTTGTACCGCCAACAAAAGCGCGGTCTGGCCTTTTTCATTTTTCGCATTGTAATCCTTTACGTTTTTTGAAAGCAGTTGCACCATTTCCAAATTATTTCGCGAAGCGGCGTTTAAAAACGGTGTGTTTCCATCTGCATCTTTTTGATTGACATCTGCTCCCGCTTCCAGAAAAAATTCAAAAATTGCTTTATCTGAATTTCCATACGCCAAACGGTGCAAGGGCGTGTAACCATCTTTTGTAACCACGTTTGGTTTTAATCCAAGGCTTTTTAGATATTCATAAACTTCGATTTTATTTTCAAAACCGCGTGTGCCTTGGGCTGCGAATAGAAAAGCATTCCCGCCGGTTTTGTTCAACGTTTTATAATCAACACCTCTTTTTACGAGTGATTTTAAGAAATCAATGTTTCCTCTTTTGGCGGCGTAATTAAAAATTCCGTTGCCATCATTATCTGTACTATTTAAAGAAATTCCTTTGCTGATGAAGTAATCTGTTTCATTTACATCTTTTAAATAAGGCGCTGCCAAAAGCAAGGTGTTTGCTCCATCCTCATTTTTTTCTTCAGAAAGGGTGACGCCATTGGCGATAAATAGATCATAAATTTTAGTGTCCGTAAGTCCGGAACCAGCGGCAAAAGTAAGCGGTGTTGCGCCGTGGCTATCCAAAGCTGTAATGGATGAACCCTTCTCTAAAAGTAATTGTACCATTTCGGGATTTGCGGCGTACGCTGCCCAGTGCAAATATATGCGGCTGTCGTGCGTGCGCTTGTCCACCGGATTTCCTTCGAGCGATACTAAATATGCGATGACCTCACTATTTGCATTTTCGAGAAGCGCATAAACAGTGCCGTCAAAACCGTTTTCGTTTAATGCCGTTGCATCATTTCCTTCAGAAATTTTTCTTTTTACAGTTTCCAAATCTGGATTTTCTTTCCAAAAAGTCCGATCGTGAAGCACGTTTTTCTGCTGCGCAACTACAGTAATGGAAATAAAAAATAAGAAAATAACTACTGACTGTTTCATAGAATTTTTAATTTATCCGCCTTTTTTGGTCTTCAAAATAATTTCAATTTTACCACGAATACACGAATTATCAATTAAGAGATTCGTGTATTTCGTGGTAAAGTTTTTAGGCTATTTCAACAAAATTTATTTCTTCACAAAAGAATCGATAACACCATCAATTGAGGCTTTATCGTTATATCCTTCCTCTTCAAATAAAAATTTATAAAGTTGCTTGTTCTCAACCTTTTCTTCTAAAGAAAGATCTTTTTTGCGGGCATACACTTGATCCCATTTATTGCGGACCAACGCCCATTTTTCAGCATTGTCCTTCCACCATTTTGCCGCAACGGCGCAACGGCTATCGTCTACTTTTACATAGTTATTGATTCCTTTTTCCTGTGCCAAAACAACATCTTCCTTTCCGGCTTCGCGAATTACCTTCTCATTGTCTTGGTCGTGAACCCAGCCAAAATCAGTAATTTCTACGCGGTTTCCGCGCACTGTTAAATTGTAATCGCTACGCGTGGTGTACTCACGTCTTGGCAACGGTGCATTGCTGGTATTTTCCCAATAATCCTTGCCGTCCACGTGCACCCACGAGCCGGAACCTTCGTAACGCGGGCTATCATCCACCTGATATACCTTTTGCGTCCACTGCCCTTTTACTTCATTGGCAGGTTTTTTAATGTATTTCCAGGTGTTATCTGCGTTATAGGAATACAAATCAGTATTTTCATAAAGCCAATCTTGGCGCCAGTGCTTCACGACCATTGGCTCTGCGGGATTGCCCACTTGCAGCAAATGCTGGATTACAATTTTGTTATCTTCATCAGTCACCAATTCTGCCCATTCCAAACCTTTTGAAATTTCATTGTGTGAAGGTTTGTACAATGAATCCTTGCTGTAGTTAAAGGTTTCAGCGAAGTTGAAGGTTACCTCAAAGCATCCGCACATTTCTTTTATGGATTTTTTATCCAATTCCTTTTTATTCTGCGCCTGCAGCGAAATAGCCGAAATGGCAAGGCAGCATAGTAAAACAATACTTTTTTTCATTTTAAATTATTTTAGAATTAGTTTTTTTGTGATAGATTGATTTCCAGAAGAAAACCGCACCAAATACATTCCGCTGGAAAGCGCTGAAAGGTCTAAGCTTTTATTATAAAATCCGTTGTTTGAATCTACTTTTGAAGTATGCACCAATTGTCCTTGGATATTATAAACCGAAATTGAATTATTCTGGGAAACAGAGTTTTTCAAATCATAAACAATGTTGACTATTTTAGAAGTTGAAGGATTGGGATAGATACCGAATGTTACTCCTTCTGAAATATTCTCTAGCCCCAAAAGACCTGAAACATCTTCATAATTAAAGCTGAAATTACCGGTTGAAGACCCTTCAAACGAATCAAAAACCACGCGATAAACGGTGTTTTCATCATACTTCACATAATAGGCCACATCACTGTTAACGCTGTAACCGCTTCCGTCAAAAGACTTCCAATCGCTACCGATAGTATTAATTTCTTCAGAATAAAAAAGTCCGTTTGGATTGCCCGCACCGCTCGGTTCATCATTTTGTGCCACCGTAACATTTGGGTTGTGCAACGTTCCGGTAACAATATAATTCTCGCCCGGAGGATCTAGATAGGTATTGTATTTTCTAAAAACGAAATCCCAGTTATTTTGGGCTGGCTCTGCAACAACTTCAGCATTATTTTGAAGCGAATAATAATTGTAACGGTTGTCTGGATTACTGGAATTAGCCACCATTGTTGTAGTCTCGCCTACCCAAGCCGTTCCATTCCAAGTTGCGTATTTAAACGTGTATCCGCCGAAGTAATCTTCATTGATGAATTTGCGATAGGTTCCATCTGCATATTTCAATACAAAAACAATTGTTCCCTCTACGTGGTGGCTTACCGGATTATATTCTCCCCAGCCATACGTAGCGGAACCTTGCATAAAGGCGCCATTTTCCCAATTGGTATCGTCATTGAATAAAGGTGTCCAAGAAGCTTCATCAGCCACATCGATGTTATCGAAATCTGAAGCGCTATCGGCAGCCTCAAAAACTTGGATTCCTATTCCATCATTTACTCGAATGCTTATGTCCATTGGGCTTATGCGTAAAAATGCGATATCCCAACTCGCAGCCGTGTAGGTGTTAGTTTCCTCAGTTGAAAGTTTGTAATAAACCTCATCGGTGTAGCCTGCGCCCATTGAAAGGTTTACATTGGTTTGAGCTGTAGCGAGTGCACCCGTTAGGGCTATGGCTGCAATCTGTAATAGTTTTTTCATTCTATGGAATTTAAAAGTTGTTTGGGTTTTATAATTATTGTAAAAGTTCGTATTTGAATTCGGGGAAACCACGCTCTCCATTTCCATTGAGAAGTGCGGTAAATTTTAGCTTGTAAACATTGCCATTCGCATCTTTGATGATGTAAAAAATGGAATCAATAAGCACTTTATCGGTATTCATTACTTCTCTCCAACTTGCGCCAATGGTACGCTGGTCCTGCTGAAAATTGGATTCAATAATGTTTGAAGCTGAAAATGATTCGTATGCATATTGGTTTGTGGTTACGCTATACGCAGTAACACCACCTTTGCGGTTGTGCAATACGCCATCAGAAAAACCATAGGAACCGGCATCTTCAATAATATTGGTAAAAACGGTAAAGTTAAGATCCCAAGAATCTGCTTCGGGCTCTACATTTACCACAGCATTCGAATTAAAACTGAAGAACGTAGCATTATAACCCGGTGATTTGCTAATAGTTATTTCTTGGTGGCTGGAATCGTTCAAACCTGCATATTGAAGTAGGTAACCATCACCACTACGAAGGATTCTAATTTTTTTCCAGCCCCGCGCGCTTCCCGCTATTGCCACGCTTCCGGGAACTGGACTTTCTGTTCCAACCTCATAACCCAAATTCAGCAGATACACTTTGTTCTGTGCATCGTCCAGATTGATTTCGCTTATTGCGGTTCGGTTTATATCGCCATCGGGATAATCAATATAGGCTTCATTGGCTGGGTCAAAAGTTCCCACAGCCACTTGCGGCATCAAATCTTCCACATCGGTTTGTGAGATGTTATCAATGTTGGTTTCCTGCAGTTCGGCGGCAGCCATGTAAATAGAACCATTTATCCCCACCTTAAATCCTTCTTTTGAAAAGAAAGCCAAATCCCAGGCATCACGTTGGATTTTGTGGGAAGTTTTTCCGCTCAGATCAACATATATTTGATTCTGCTGGTTAGGGCCGCCAACTTCCGGGGCTATGCTTCCACCCAAAAATGCTGCCTCCCCGTCTAAGTTAAGCTGGAATGAAGTATAACCACGAATGTCAGCATCGGGATAATCAATAGTTTCAATTTCAAATCTAACCATTGAAGTGATCTCATTTAGGTCAGGATTCAATTTGCTAAACACGAAACCATTGCCATTATCCCCCGCATTTATTTGAAGGGTTATTTTTCCATCAACAGCTGCAGGTTCGGTAGTAAAGTCAATGCCATATATAGCATTGTCTACTTCAATATCCACTGTGACTGCACCATCGCTGGTTGCAGTTTCAGAATAGATCATTTCAATATTTTTATTAAAATCAACCTCACCAAGGTTTGCAGAACGGTCCAAAAATGCTACAACAAAAGGATCTCCTTTTAAATTATTGTCATCTGAACTGCAAGAGGAAAATCCCATCAGAGTCAACAATATATAAATAAATTTTTTTGAAGATTTCATAATTTATAGGTTGAGATTATAAGCTAATTTTAAAAAGTAAGATCGACCGTAGCCCAACGGAATCTGCGTGGCCGGGCCATTATGCGTACCGCCATCCACAGCTGACGAATTAACTGAGGTAACATTAAAAACGTTTCTAGAACCAAGCGTCGCCACAAATTGGTTTTTGAAAAATGATTTGCTTATAGTTGCATCAAGCCAACTATAGCCTTCCGTTCTACCCACCTCAAAAACCTGTTGGCCAGCTTCATCTGTCTGCTCCACAAATTGCTGCTGCTCGCCTATATATTTAAAAAATGCGGAAAATGTGGTGTTCCATTTTGGGACTTTATAAGCGAGATTCGCATTAAGTTGAAGGTTGAAAAGAAAATCATCATTGGTTGTACGGGTTTCCAAGACTTTTGAAATTCCCTGCAATGATGCGCCCAACTGACCTTTAAAATTCCCAATAAATATTTCATTTTCAGTAAAGGCGCCTACCGCCCGGAAGCTATCAATATTACTGTATTGGAATTCAAGCGGATTCTGCTGTACCACAATCAATTCAATCCTATCGCTTAGGCCCAGATAATTGAAGCTCAATTTATTTTTTATTCGGATTTTTCCTTCAGATAGCGCACTATTTTTCTTTATATGAAAAAATGCGGACAGCCCTTTCTCCGGAAGCAAATCAGGGTTTCCCTGCACATTATGGTTCACATCCACAAAGTATGTAAACAATTCATCGTAATTGGGCGTTCGGTTTGCCGAACCCAATATTGCTCGCAGCTCCCACCCATTATTGAGTGCTTGTTTGGCGCTTAAGGAAGCGATGTATTGCGTTTCAAAGAGATTGCTGAACGAAACGCGAGCTCCGGGACGTAATGAAAATCTATCGGTTATGGTTATTTCAGAAGAAGCAAAAAAATCATAATTATCAAGGCTTTGCCTTACCGAATCATCGCCAGGGTTAATTATAACGGCTATTGCTGAACCAGTGCCACGCTCGTTTGTCAATTCGTAACCAGCTTGAAGCCCTACTCTTTCAGAAGCAAAAAAGTTGCTGAACGTTCCTCTCGAGAAAAATGCACTGCGCTGCTGAAACTCACCCTTTTCAATATTTTCCTTTAAATCATCCCGTATAATATAGGTATACCGCTCAATATCTTTTGTTTGCTCTTGATAGCTCAAAGAAATGTTGTAATCCACTTGATTGAAAATAGCCCCAGTTGCGTTGAAATGGTGGTAGTATCGATTGTTGGTAAAAATGCGGTCCTGCGCAAAGGGATTTGAGGTTCCCGTGGCATCGTTTAAACCAAGTGAGATATTCCTGCTGTAATCCTCAATCTGCTCATTTAGATATTCGAAACGGTAAAAAACTTTAAAATCATTTTTGGAATAAGAAACCAATGCCTTTGCATTCTGCTGTAATTTCGGAAGCCATTCGTGACCACGTAGGCTGTCATTTCGATCGTATTTCTCACCCATTTTTCCATTCCAGAATCCGCCAAAATCATTTCGGGTGAACACTGCGTTGGCATATATGTTTTCACTAAAATTATGGCCCAATTTTAGGGATTGAATGTGGCGCCCCTTGCTAAACCATTCATATTCATCGCCTACGGTTTCTTCCTGCACGTAGGCACCAATTTCCCAATCTGTTTTTGCAGATTTTTTTGTAATCACATTGATGATCCCAGAAACCGCATTTGCGCCGTACTGCACGCCCATTGCGCCTTCCACAATTTCAATCCGCTCAATATCATCCAGATTTATAAGCGTGAGATCTGTATTGTTTCCTACGCCTTCCTCATTTATAATGGGAATATTGTCAACCAAAACCTTAAAATACTGGCTATCCAGTCCAAAAAGGCTAACCCCGCTTTTACCTGTAGATGTATTTGGAGTAATGTTAAGATTAAGAGTGTTATTCAGAATATCCGCAAGATTATTTCCCGCTTGGCGCTCAATATCATTTCTGGAAATTACTTTCACCTCAAAAACCGATTTGCTTACCGACTGCGGATTGATTTGTCCTGTAACCACTACTTCTTCCAAACTTTCAGCTTTCAAAGAATCCTTAACCTGTTCATTTTGAGCGAAAAGCGCAACAAAACTAAATAGACTAATCAAAGTAAGAAGTGGGGATCTGTACATCTCTTTCTAAAATTGGGTACAAAACTATCATTTATTCTTATTTAGAACAAATTAAAATAAAGGAAAATTGAATGAAATTTTTTCTTGGATTTTTTCCATTTTATAGGAAATAATCCAAACCAATAAAGATATTTTTTTACATTTGTGTTTCTTACTCCCAAAAGAATGAATCAACTTTTTGCAATTATAGACGTGGAAACCACGGGCGGCGGTATTGCCGGCAACCGCATTACCGAAATCTGTATTACCCTTTTGCGCGGTGCTGAATTTATCGACAAATTCACAACGCTTGTGAATCCCGAGAAACCTATTCCCACACACATTACCGCTCTAACGGGAATAGACGATGTGATGGTTGAAAACGCACCGAAATTCTACGAGATTGCCGAAAAAATTGAGGAATTTACCAAAGACGCCATTTTCGTGGCGCACAATGTCTCTTTCGATTACAATGTTCTGAGGAATGAATTTAAACTCTTAGGCTATAGCTACAACCGAAAAAAATTGTGCACCGTCCGGCTTTCCCGGAAATTGATACCCGGTATGCTCTCATATAGTTTGGGGCGGCTCTGCTCTACCATAAACATACCGCATTTTAACAGACACCGTGCGGAGGGTGACGTAGATGCAACGGTTGTTCTCTTTCAAAGATTGCTTTCGCTGGATGAGGATTTTTCGGTATTCAATTCGTTTTTAAACCCAAGGTCAAAGCAGGCTACGCTTCCCCCTCATTTGGCAGCAGAACAGATTAACGAACTTCCCAACGAAGCTGGAATCTATCTTTTCAAAAATCAAAAACATCAGGTTATTTATGCAGGAAAGGCAATAAATATCAAAAAACGCGTGCTCTCCCATTTTTATGACAAAAAATCCAAGGAATACCATCTTGGGCAAGAAACCCATTTTATTGATTACGAGGTTACTGGAAATGAATTATTGGCGCTTCTGCTGGAATCGGAACACATCAGAAAACATTACCCCAAATTCAACAGGGCCCAGAAATGGCCCGTAAGTACATATCAAATAATTAGTTATGTGAACCAGCGCGGCATCATTCAATTGGCTTTGGGAAAAGCGCGCGTTTCGCAAGATTCCGTGAGCACTTTTTACAACAGAACCGAAGCCACGGAAAAACTTGAAAAAATTTGTGAGGACTTCAAACTTTGCCCCCGTTATTGCACGCTGCAAAGCAATGTTGAAGTATGCAGCCATTACCGAATTAAAAATTGCGACGGTATTTGCGAAGGCACGGAAACCGTAGAGGAATATAATGCGAAGGTTAAAGCTGCCATCAAATCATTTCAGGAAGAAAAGCCCTCATTTGCCATTCAAGGGAAAGGTCGCACGGAAAATGAAATTTCATTTGCATTGGTGCGGGATGGCCAATATAAAGGTTTTGGATATTTTGACCGCTCTGAAGCTATTTGCGATATTCAGGATTATGAACCATTTTTAAAGCTTCAAAATGCTACTTACCATACGCACGCCATTATTCGAAGTCATTTAAAAAAACACGGCAAAAAGAATGTACTTCACTTTAACACTCCCGTGGAATACAATTAGAAATCAATAAAATATTTCAGAAAAATTATTCTTAAGAAAAAAGCCGCTAGTTGATATTTAGCGGCTTTTCAATCTGTTTCAAAAACATTATTTGTTCCAGGTATCGTTTAGAATATTTACATCTGGAAGCATTTTATCCGGATCCATTTCAACCCTGATAACTTCTTTTGATGATTTCAGGAAATAATCCCAAGAATTTCCGCGTTGCCAGATTTCAACAGGAAGCTTTTTTATTTCTGAAGTATTATCAGCATAGATTACTTTGAAGGTAACTGGCATCGGTATTTGCCCACTGTTTTCAAAAGTAATTATTGAACCGCCCGGTTGCGTAGTAACATCGGTGACGCCCAAATCGATATTTCCATTTCCGAAGAACCAGCCTTTCCAAAACCAAGACAGGTCTTCGCCGGCCACATTTTCTATATGGTTGAAAAAATCATTGGGCTGTGGATGCTTGAACGCCCATGTTTTAATGTAACTATTGAAGGCATTATCGAATCTTTCGGCGCCCAAAATATATTCGCGAAGGATAAATAGTCCGGCTGCGGGTTTGTAATACGCAGTATATGCCAGGTTGCGCGCGTTTGCAACGTCCGGATAGGTATCAATGCCCTCGCGGTTTTCAAAAGTAAGATATCTATTGAGGTTTCGTGGTTTGTTTACCGTTGTGGGAAATTCGCCATTATTGAATGCCTCCGTGCTGTAATTATTCACAAACGTATTGAAACCCTCGTCCATCCAGGGATAGCGACGCTCGTTGCTGCCAACAATCATTGGGAACCAATTATGGCCAAACTCGTGATCTGTAACATCCCACAAATCTGCATCTCTGCTTTGATAATGGCAAAAACTCACGCCCGGATATTCCATTCCGCCCACGCTAGCCGCCACATTTATGGCATTTGCGTACGGATAAGGAAAATATGTTTTGGAATAAAATTCAATGGACGCCTTTGTGAATTCGGTAGAACGGGACCAAGCCATCGCACCATCGCTTTCCTTTGGGTAAACTGACTGTGCCAATGCGGTTTTATTATCGGGAAGATTGATTTTCGCGGCATCCCAAATAAACGCTTTTGAAGCTGCCCAAGCTACATCGCGTGTATTTTCCATTTTATATTTCCACGTAAGCGTACCATTATTTTTTGTGTGGGCCGCTGGTTTTCCCACTTCATCGGGTTTAATTATGTAAACCGTTTTATCACTTTTTGAAGCTTGGGAAAATCGTTCCTGTTGCGTTTTAGTGAGCACATCATTCGGGTTTTGTAAAACTCCGGAGCCAACCACGGTAAGACTTGCCGGTGCAGTAACTTGATAATTGAAGGTTCCATATTCGCAGTAAAATTCGCCCGCGCCCAAATAAGGATCTGTATTCCAGCCAACCACATCATCAAAAACGGCAACGCGTGGATACCATTGGGCAATTGCGTAGATGGTTCCTTCAGCGACGTTCAACCTTCCCATTCTATCCATTCCTTCAACGGGAACCTTAAAACTGAAATTCATTTTAATATCTACTTCACCCCCTTTTGCAGCAAGAGGTTTATCCAAAAACACCTGCATCCGTGTATCTGAAATAATATATTTCGAAGAAGTACCGGATTTTGTTTTCGCTGAAATATTGGTCAATTTGAAGCCGCCTTCCACATCACCATTGTAACGGTTTCCTTCAATAGGCGTTGTCAATGTTCCTCGTGAATTTTCAGTAAAACGATTTTGTTCCAAGAAAAGCCACACAAAATCCAATGTTTCTGGACTATTGTTGGTATAATGAATTGTTATATCACCTGAAATCATATTGGTTTGATCATCCAGCGAAACATTGATGTCATAATCTGCCGCATTTTGCCAATATTCCGGTCCGGGCTTTCCGGACGCCGTGCGATATACATTGCCCTGGCGATACGTAAAATCATTAAACAGATGCTGATTGTCTGGATTTACTTCCTGTGCATTTGTGGAAATAATAGAAAGGAGCAGTGCGAAAAGCAAGCTGCTTTTAAGGTACTTCATTTGTTCATTTTTTAATGTTGCGAAGGTAATGTAATTGTCAAAATAAAAATAGCATTAAACCTCCTGCTGTTTAACACGAGGAACCAATCGGTTTACGAGTTTTCCAACCGTGAGTCCCTGTGCGAATATGGAAAAAACTACAACAACATAGGTTACAACCAGAAAAAACTCGCGATGCATTTGCTCTGTAAGACCCAAAGCCAAAGCAATGGAAATACCCCCACGCAATCCTGCCCAAGTCATAATTAGCCCCGTGTGCGGAACAAATTTCAATTTTTCCTTAAAGAAATTTACGGGAAACAATAGCGAAATATATCGGCATCCCAAAACTATTGGGATTGCAACCACCCCAGCGATTATGTACGTTGTTTCCAGAGAGAGGACAAGCATTTCCATTCCTATTAAAACAAATAGAACCGTATTCAAAAGAATGTCTGCGAGCTCCCAAAATTTATCGACGTAGGTTTCTGTGGTTTCGCTCATAGCACCCTGTCTCACAATATCATTTCCTATAAAAAGTCCAGCAGCTACCATTGCCAGAGGTGCGGAAACGTGCGTGAAATGGGCAATTGCGGTTCCCAGCATTACTGTAGCAAGGGTTATAATCACTTCAATATCATAATCATTTATTGATTTTAAAAGTTTATATGTTCCCCAGCCCAAAACCAAACCGAGCAGAATTCCACCAATCACCTCTGTGCCAAATAACTGGAGAACTCCCAAAGCAGTAATTTCTTGCTCCCCAAATGAGGCAATTTGAAAAATAGTCAAAAACAAGACTACGCCAATTCCATCGTTGAATAGGGATTCTCCAACGATTTTGGCCTCCAAATTTTTGGGAACTCCGGCCTTTTTCATAATTCCCAATACCGCAATGGGATCAGTGGGAGAAATAAGCGCTCCGAAAAGGAGGCAATAAATATATTCAACTGAAAGTGGTGTAAGCTGAAGCAAAAAATATAGAACCGTACCCACCAAAAAAGTTGACATCAGTACCCCAAGCGTAGAGAACATTAATATAGGCCAGCGCTGCACCTTTAGCTGTTCAAAGTTAGTATGGAGCGCCCCCGCAAAAAGCAAGAAACTCAACATAACATCTAAGAGAATGGTTCTAAAATCAATTTTTTCGATTATATATTTTTCAGCATTTAATAGTGTTGGGTCTATATAACTTAAAGCAAAAACCCCAAATGTGAAGAGAATGGTAATCAACATAAGCCCAATGGAATTGGGCAGTTTCAAAAAGCGCACATTGATGTAGCCGAAAATGGCAGCCAGCGTAATTATGATTGTTGCAATAGAAAAATAGTCCATACGGGAGTTTTGTTACTTCTAAAACTACTAATAATCCCTGAGAATTTTCAGCTCAAGGGAAATTTGCTTCAGACTAAATGTGAAATTTTATCATATTCAATTTCGGAAAAATTCTGTATCACCAAATCCGCCTTTCCATAATCCTGATTTTTGGAATGGAGACTATTATAACCCACACAGAAAATTCCTGCTGCCTTCGCCGCCTCAATCCCATTGGTAGAATCCTCAATAACAATACATTCACCCGTTGAAAATCCAGTAACCTGCGCGGCTTTGATGAATATTTCAGGATGCGGTTTTGATTCCTTTAAATCCGCGCCGCTCAATTTTGCAATAAAATATTTATCCAAATCAAACCGCTTAAAAATACTGTTGATATTTGGCATGGATGCTGAAGACGCCAATACCAGTTTCATTCCGTGGTTATAGTAATTCTGAATTAAGGGAAGTACGCCATCCAAAAGACTTAATTCCGCATCATTTTCAAAAAGGTATTTAAAATGCTTTCTTTTGATAGCCATTAAATCTGAAGGATCGCGGCTCAGTTGAAATTCGGAACATAAAAATTTGCAGATATTTTCGGTAGACTGCCCGGTAAAACCTTCGTACATTACGGGATTCACTTCGATTTCAACATCACTGAACATATTGTGGTAGGCTTTTTTGTGAAGCGGTTCCGTGTCCACGATTACGCCATCCATATCAAATATTACTGCTTTAAGCATACTCAGGTTTTTTTGCGAAGGTAAAAAGACTCGAAGGTTGAAAGCTTGAATTTTTTATTTATTTTGAATGCTTCCGCACTTCAATAATTACAGATTTGCTGGTTGGCGTGTTGCTCTTTTCCGCTACGGATTTTATGGGAACAAGAACATTAGTCTCCGGAAAATACGTAGCCACGCATTGCTTTGGAATGTCATATTCAATGACTAAAAAATTTCTGGCTACGCGTTCCCTGCCATCACTAAAATTGAACAAATCTACTTGCTCGAGGTGTTTCAGGTTATGTGCATCCATATCTTCCCTATTCATCAAAATAACCCTGCGCTCGTTTTTAATTCCTCGGTACCTATCATTTAAACCATAAATGGTAGTGTTGTATTGATCGTGACTGCGGATGGTTATCATCAATAATTCATTTTCTTTTATATGAAATGGCGAAATATGTGTTATTGAAAAATTTGCTTTGTTGGTTTCCGTAGGGAAATAACCTTCCCGCGCAGAATTGGGCAAATAAAATCCACCGTAATTACGCACCCGCTTGTTATAATCCTCAAATCCCGGAATTGTAACTTCAATGGCATCCCGAATGGCGTCATAATTGCCCATATATTTTCTCCACGGAATTTTTTCGTTTTCCTTCAAAACTGCGATTGCCATTTTACAGATGAGTTCGGGTTCGCTCAGCAATTCTTCGCTTATGGGTTTTAAAACACCTTGACTTCGCTGGATTACGCCCATTGAATTTTCACAGGTAACAAATTGTTTTTCCCCGTTTTGCAAATCTTCGTCGCTTCGGCCCAAGACTGGAAAAATTAAAGCTTCTTTTCCTGTAACCAAATGGCTTCTGTTCAATTTTGTACTTACGTGCACCGTAAGATCACACTGTTGAAGCGCCTTTGCCGTATATTGAGTATCTGGGGTCGCGCTCAAAAAGTTTCCGCCCATACCCATAAAAATCTTGCATTCGCCGCGGTGCATTGCTTCAATGGAATCTACCACATCATGTCCATATTCCTTGGGAGGTATAAACCCGAAATTTCTCTCAAGATTTTCCAATAGCCAGTCCCAAGGCTTTTCATAAATACCCATCGTTCTATCGCCCTGCACGTTGCTATGGCCACGCACGGGGCACGTGCCCGCTCCGGGTTTGCCTATACTCCCTTTTAAAAGAAGCGTATTCACCAATTCCTTTATGGTATCAACGGAATTTTTATGCTGTGTGAGACCCATAGCCCAGCACGTAATAATTTTGTTTGAATACTTTATCGTTTCAACAACTTCCTTGATTTTGGACAATGGAATTCCACAGGTTCCTGCGAGCAGATCCAAATCCTGTTGCATCAAATGATTTTTGTATTCCCCGAATCCGTGGGTATCTTCGGCAATAAATTTTTTATCTAAAATTTTCCCCGGTTCTTTTTCCTCTTCCAAAATCAATAATTTATTGATAGCTTGAAAAAGTGCCATATCACCATTAATCTTTACCGGCAAATGGATATTTGAAATGGTTGTTCCTATCCCCAACATTCCGCTAACGGACTGTGGATCGGCGAAAGCGGAGAGTCCAGTTTCAGGTAAGGGATTTACAGCAATAATACATGCACCATTCTTGTGCGCTTTTTCCAGAGCGCTGAGCATCCGTGGGTGGTTTGTCCCTGGATTTTGGCCGAGGATAAAAATCACCTCGGCCTCGTATAAATCTTCCAGTTTTACCGAGCCCTTTCCAATTCCCAATTGTTCGCCCAATGCCACGCCACTGCTCTCGTGGCACATGTTGCTACAGTCCGGTAAATTATTTGTTCCAAAGGCACGCGCAAATAACTGGTATAAAAATGCAGCTTCATTACTTGTGCGGCCGCTGGTATAAAAAATAGCCTCATCTGGAGTTTCCAAACCATTTAAATGTGTCGCAAGAATTTTAAAAGCTTCATCCCACGCAAGTGGCTGATAATGGGTTCCATTTTTAGGCAAATACATGGGTTGGGCAATACGTCCGCTTTTCCCGATTTTATAATCGTCCCAATCAGACATTTCAGCAATGGAATATTTTTTAAAGAAAGCAGGGTCCAAAATTTTTGTGGTAGCTTCCTCGGCCACGGCCTTAGCTCCATTTTCGCAATACTCAGCTATGGAACTGCGATGGTCGTCCGGGTCTGGCCACGCACAGCCTGGGCAGTCGTACCCATCAACTTGATTCAATTTTTGAAGCGCAATAAATCCGCGCGAAACGTTCATTTCTTCAAGAATATGTTTGGCGGTGGAGGCTACAGCTTCAAACCCCGCAGCAGTTTTATACACTTTTCCCAGTTTAATGTCCTTTAATTTCTCGGGATTTTCTGGATGTATGGCTTTATTTTCTTTTTCTGACAAAATTTTAAAATTTAAATATTTCTCAAGTTACATTTTTTTGGGAAGACTTATCTTTTCAGAAAATCCTTAACAAATGGATTTTTTATTCTCATACATATCAGATTGATCTTCATCTGTGGCATCGATGCACTCCAAATCTTTTTCTATCAACAGTGAAAGTTGAGAATCCATTCCATTATTTTGTGTTCCGCGAATGGTGATTTCTTCGGTTTCGGTAAGAATTTCGGCGTCACGTAAAGGAATTTGAATTGTTATTTTTCCCTCTTTGAATTTTGCTGAAATTTCAGTGTAAGCAGTATCGCTTCGCAATTCGTATTCAAAAATTTCAACTTGGGAAAATTCAGTTTTGCTTGAAACCAAATGATTATCCCTCAAATTCCGAATATCGGTTTTCGTTAACCGAAGCCGGACGCTATTGTCCCTAATTCTTATTTTCATTATTAACTAAATTTAAAATACGCTGCTCGCCGCAATAAACATTACACGAATTTTTTTTCAGAAATCCAACAAGGGTTATATCAAAAGCTAGCGCGGTCTCGATAGCGAGGCTACTGGGCGCGCCAATGGCACAGACGATTTTGACACCCGCCATCGCGGCTTTTTGAATAAGCTCAAAACTTGCCCGCCCGCTGAGCAGTAAGATTGTGTTTGAAAGGGCAAAATTCTGTTTGTCAAAATTTATGAGCTCCGCACCTATAAGTTTATCGAGTGCATTGTGGCGGCCCACGTCTTCCCGAAAGGAAATTAAACTTCCATTTTTGTTGAAAAAAGCAGCAGCGTGGATGCCGCCGGTGCTCACGAATGTTTTTTGTACCTGAAAAAGTTTCTCAGGCAATTGCGCTATTGTTTCCAAATAGATTTTTAACTGAATTTCCTCAATTTCAACGTTGCAAATTTGGTGAATGGCCTCTATGCTTTCCTTTCCGCAAACGCCGCAACTGCTAGTAGTGTAGAAATTACGCTTCAGTTTTTTAAGTTCCGGGGCAAAATTTTCTGCCAAGCGAATCAGAATTTTATTTTCCCCAGCCGAAAAGCTCATTGGTTCGGCAAGATTTTCTTTAGAAAAAATGATGCCTTCCGTTAAAAGAAATCCCACGGCTAGCTCCTCATCATTACCGGGAGTGCGCATGGTTACTGAAAGTGATTGAATTTTCCTTCCCGTTTTTGGACCGTATTCCAATTGAATTTCGAGCGGCTCCTCGATGGCAACGACGTCATTTTTTTCAAAAAAACGGCTTTCTTTACTATGAAAAATCTGTACCTGCTTGATCATTTCAGTAAAGATACCCGAAAAATCCGTATGAAGAGGGTTATTCTGAAATGGAAATTTAGGGGAAAATCGCGCAGACCTTAGGTTTTAATGCGGAAGTTTATCTTTTAGAATCCCATAAAGAAATGTACCGAGCAACGCCCCAAAAATCACAAGTAGGATTAAAGAAAATCCAGCGCCAGCAAGAACGTACATTGGGCCTGGGCAGGCTCCAGCGAGCGCCCAACCCAAACCGAAAATAATACCGCCAAACAGATAACGAACAACGCCTCTGTCCTTTGGGCTTAAACTCATTTCACTGCCGTCCAGCGGTTTCATATTTTTCCTTTTGATTATTTGGACGCCAATAATTCCTAATACCAAAGCAGAACCAATAATACCATACATATGAAAACTATCAAACTGAAACATCTCGTAAATTCGAAACCACGAAGCAGCTTCCGATTTGAACATTATAATTCCGAAGAATATTCCAATAACCAGATATATAAAATATTTCATAATACTAAAAAATTAAGGGATAAATAAAATGTATCATTATTAAACCTCCAATAAAAAAGCCTATGACGGCAATAAGAGAGGGCAGCTGGAGATTGCTCAAACCTGAAATGGCGTGGCCAGAAGTACATCCGCCAGCATAACGAGCTCCAAAACCGACCAATAAGCCACCAATTAAAAGGATGCCAATATTTAATGGGTTTGACAATGCATCTATAGAAAATATCTCTGGAGGAAGGTACGCACTACCAGCACTTGTGATATCATAATCCACTGCCAATTGTTCTGCAGTTTCAGGATTTATTTCTACAGTGTTATCGCTTAAATAATTTGAGGCAATAAAACCACCAATCATCGCACCTAGAACCACCATAAGATTCCAGCGTTCGGCTTTCCAATCGAACCTAAAAAAATCTGATGCTTTACCAGCTCCTACAGCTGCACAAGCAGTCCTTAAATTTGAAGACATTCCAAATTGTTTTCCAACAAAAAGAAGAATGAACATTACCAATGCAATCAATGGGCCTGAAATATACCACGGCCACGGTTCAAATATCCAATTCATATTAACTAATTTTTCTGCAAATATGGTGCTTTCGCGAAAGCATTACAGTAACAAAGGTTACATTAACAAGAATCTTATTTGCGTCCGGAGGATACTGTTTTTTTTATACGTTAATTAATAGCTCGTATCATCTAATTTCACCTTGCCGTGAAAAGTTTTGTATAGAAATAGAAAATATCCTGCCAGTAATGGAGACCCAATCACTACAATCGTCAACATAATTCCCAAAGATTTTTGGGAGGATGCGGCGTTGTAAATTGTGACACTGTAATCAGGGTTTATAGTGGATGGCAATAAAACTGGGTAAAGTTGAAATGCCACCAGCATTAAAAGAAATGCCATAGTCAATGAAGAAAAAATTAAAGCATTTCCGTATTTTTTCTTTGAAACCAATCTAGGGACATTCGCTATGGCTAGAAAAGCTAGAATAGGAAGTGCAAAATATTCTGGATGCTCTTTAAATTTTTCTGTGACGCCTTGCACAAAAATCAATGTATATAGGGTCATCACGGAAAAACTTACAATGAAAAAAATCATTCCTTTTTTCAGTAAAAAAGTTAATCTGGCGTGCAAACGTCCTTCGGTTTTTAATAATAGAAAAATAGCACCTTGAGTCATAAAAAGCGCTAATGTTGTTAAACCTACCATAACGGCATAAGGGCTTAAGAAAGAAAAAAACAATCCTCCCTTATAACTATGGTTCTCTCCTATTTCAATACCTTGAAGAATATTTGCTAAAACAACCCCCAGCAAAAATGATATTGATACGTTTGAAATAAAATAAACAATGTCCCACGTCTTACGCCACCACTTCATCTCCTCTGCGCTTCTAAATTTTATGGCTGAAGAACGCAATACCAAAAACATTAAAAAGAGCATAAAAGGCACATACATTGAAGATAACATTGTGGCATACATTACAGGAAACCCAGCAAATAATGCTCCGGCACCAATAATCAACCACACTTGATTGGCATCCCACAGTGGCCCAATTGCATTGATAGCAATACGCCTGCTCAAGTCTTTTCTGAAAAATAAATGCCACGCTCCGGCACCGTAATCAAATCCTTCTAATATCGCATAGCCGGAAAACAACAAGCCCACTACTAAAAACCAAAGTGTTGGATAATCTATACCTAAAAAAGTTTCCATACCAATGCGTTTATACGTATTTTAAAAATTCATCGGGATTTTTAGCTTCATCATAAGGCCCGTGCTTTATCTTTTTGTTGACAGAATAGATAAATAATAGGAAAAGTATGGTATAAACTACCAAAAACAATATCAATGAAAATAATATTTGATTTGAAGACACCTCCTGCGAAAAGCCTTCATCTGTTCTTAAATGTCCATAAACAATCCAAGGCTGCCTTCCCATTTCCGCAGTAAACCAGCCCACTTGATTTGCTATTTGCGGTAAAAGCACGGAAAACGCAAAAATCTTAAGTAGCCACTTTTTCTCAAACAGTCCACCTTTCCACCATAAATAACTGGCGTATAATGTAAGGGCTATTAAAAGCATTCCAATGCTTATCATAATATGATAAAACTGGAAAACTGCATTCACCTGTCCGGGTCTGTCTTCCTTTTGAAATGCATTTAATCCTGTTACGGGCGCTTCAAAATCTTGGTCAATCATAAAGGATAAACCGCCAGGAATCTTTAAACCCGTTACCTCTTGGGTTTTATCATTCACCCAACCAAACAAATATAAATCCGCCGAACCACTCTCTTCATAGTGACCTTCCATTGCAGCCAGTTTGGCAGGTTGGTGTTCAGCAACAACTTCTGCAGAACGATGCCCTGAAAGTAATTGCGTCAAAGAAACAATTGTTGCTAAAGCTAATGCGATTTTAAATGCCTTTTTTGAAATTTCAATATATCTTCCCTTAAGCAGGTAATATGCGTGAACGCTCAAGACTAAAAATGCACCAGCCAAAAAAGCACCTTGCCAAACGTGAATAATTCTATCTACACTGGAAGGATTAAAAACCATTGCCCAAAAATCAGTTACTTCCGCTCGCGCGTTAAACCCTTCCCCTACTATATGGTAACCTGCAGGCGTTTGTTGCCAACTATTAGCCACCACAATCCAAACCGCTGAAAACATAGAGCCTAAAAACACCCCTATGGTCGAAATGAAATGAACTTTTGGTGAAACCCTGTTCCACCCAAATAATAGAATCCCTAAAAAGGCACTTTCCAAACCAAAAGCAAACAACCCTTCGGCAGCCAACGCGCTTCCAAAGATATCGCCAACATATCGAGAATACACAGACCAATTCGTGCCAAATTCGAATTCCATAATGATGCCAGTAGCCACGCCTATACCAAAAGTAATAGCGAATATTTTCAACCAAAAACGGGTTAAAATCTCATATTGCTTATTGCCTGTTTTCAGGTACATTCCTTCCATAAAAACCATAATCAATCCAAGACCAATACTCAAAGGCGGATAGATGTAGTGAAAGGCGATGGTAAATGCGAATTGTATTCTGGCAAGAATTTCTACATCCATAATATGTTAATATTTTGTTACAAATTTAAAAAAATATGTTTCCAAGCTTTGTAACATAAGTAACCTTATTGGGGATAATATCGATTCAAATTATATAAAATAGATATAAGTAACAAAGGTTACCAAGGGCAACTTTCATTTCTTATATTTTTGTTCCAATCGTGAAAACTAAAACTCACATAGCAGTGTTTCTCACTTTCATCTTTATGGCAAAATTTCTTGCTATAGATGCCAATGGATTAAATATTTTATTCAGTGGAAGCGATATCACATTTGTAAAACCACATTGCAAAAAGAAAAATTCCGCAAAAAATTTAAAGTCCACCTCATCATTTTCAGAAGGGGATAATACAACTTCAGAATTTATCAGTTTAAGTGGTTTTTGTACTTCACAATTTCAGTTGGAGTTGTTCACTTGGGAGATAGTTAGCCCAAAGCCCATTGCAATTTTCAACGAGCATTTCACTTCCCACTTAAGTTATCGCTACTTGGATAACGATTCACCTCCTCCTCGATTGGCTTAAATACCATTACCTTTTTCAAAATAGGTTTCGGTGCTTCATTGCTATATGTTTGTGCGAAAGAAATTTCGCTGATTCAAATAAATTACAAAATGACACCGGAAAATTCAATCCCTTAAAACATATTTACAATGACGACAAAAATTTTAGTAAGCCGTCGTTCCATTCAGCTATTGCGCGTATTGGTTAGCGGTATATTTCTCGTTGCGGGTTTTAATCACCTTATCAATATTAAAGAAACCGCCCAACGTATAGAACAGGCCAGTTTTAAAGGTATCGCGCTTTTTTTTGGCGAACCTGAATGGCTTATAATTCTATCGGGAATTGCTATGCTTGTAGCTGGTTTTTTCTTCCTTATAGGTTATAAAACCAAATGGGCGGCCATTGTATTGATGGCGGTATTAATCCCTATCACATTAACTATTCAAGTGGGCCAGATAACCACACTTGGTCCGTTATTTAAAAACGTAGCAATTTTTGGTGGACTTATATTTTTTGTAATGAATGACACCAGTAACCTTTTAAAATAAACAAAAATGAACCGAGCCTTTTGGCGAACACATTTTACCAAATTATAAAAACAAATCAAAATGAAAACATACATCTTTAGTTCAGTAATTTTAATGTTGACCCTTTTTAGTACAGCTAATATCCAAGCACAACAAATTGACAACACCAAAAACAATTATGTGGTATTGACTAAAAAAGTGCCTCAACTACAGCCTATAATTCTAACGGCTGAATCTCTCAAGGCTGAAGAAGGCGATGCCTTCGGCGATTTTCAAGTTATTATCTGTGGCAAGGAAATAGGCGAGATTATTGATGCCGATAAAATAAATGACTTTATCACAAAAGCCGAAAAAGCTGGCGTGAAAATAATTGCCTGTGGCTTTTCACTCAATAAATTCAAAGTAGATAAAACCAAAGTCCCAAAAGAAATTGAGGTTGTTGAGAACGGAATTCTTTACAACTTTCAGCTTCAGAAAATAGGGTATAAAAGTATAAGTTTATGATTATGATATCATTTAAAAAATATCTTGTAAAGGCTTTTTTAGTAATGGGAATAATCTTCGGAATGGTTTCTTGTAAAACAGAAAAATCGAATGCAGTGGAAACTAATGAATCAGTTAAAGACACATTGAGTATAACGATATTACAGACAGCGGATATACACGGACAATTAGACACCCATCCTGAATTATTTTGGGAAAATGAAAAGGTAGTATTTAAAAACCGTGGCGGTCTTGCAAATATTAAAACCCTTTTTGACCAAGAACGAGTGAAAAACCCAAATAGAACTATTATTGTAGATGGTGGCGACCTTATACAAGGTAGTGGTTATACTGCATTATCTGAAGGAAAAGTGATGACTGATATCATCAAAAATATGGGCTATGACGTCATCATTCCCGGCAACTGGGAAGTGGTTTACGGTAAAGATATGATGATGGAAGTAATGAAAGGGTACAACACACAGGTCATTGTCCAAAATATGTATCACGATGACAATAAAGAACCCTTATTTTCAGCCTCTTGGGTTAAGGAAATCGAAGGAATACGTATAGGGTTCATTGGTATAAACGACCCAGATGTGCCCATTAGACAAAACCCCATTTTTAGCAAAGGAATTGGCTTTAGTGGGCTGGATGATAATCTCAAGAAAATGGTTGACGATTTTAAGGTCAAAGAAAAAGTAGATGTTTTGTTTTTAATAACACATCTTGGAATTTTCAAACAAGTTGAACTTGCCAATAATTCTATATCAGAACACGCAGATTATATATTGGGTAACGACACCCACGAACGTGTGCGCAAACCCATACAAGGCAAATATGCAAAGGTTACCGAACCTGGCGCATTCGGTTCTTTTGTAGGTAAGTTAACCTTGAATTTTGTGGATGGGAAATTGGTAGATGATGATTATGAACTCATTGATGTTGACCCAGAAGTTTTTCCGGCCAATGAAGAAATACAGAAACTTGTTGATAAGGAAAAAGCACCCTACAAAGATCATCTGGAAACCGTGATAGGATATACCGAGACACCCCTCTATCGCTACCTAACAGTAGAGAACCCTATGGACAATATGATTACCGATGCAGCCCGTTGGAAGACAGGTGTAGATATTTCCATTTCAAACGGTTTTCGATTTGGTAATCCCATCGTTCCTGAAAATGGAAAACCAGCACCCATTACAAGAGCCAATCTTTGGAATTTGCTTCCTGTAAACGAAAAGGTGAAAACCGGAAAGGCGAGCGGAAAGCAAATCAGAGATTGGTTGGAAAAGGAAATGCACAATGCCTTTGCACAAAATCCTACTGAACGTTTTGGCGGTTGGCTGGTGCGTTTTTCGGGTATGGAAGTAAATTTTAATAGCCAAAATGAAAGAGGTAACCGTATTAACACAATAACCGTAAACGGCGAACCAATGCAAGATGATGAATATTACACCATTTCTGCCTGTGTCCGACCTGGTGACCCACTTGATAATTTGTGCAGGATGCCAAATGTGAAAGATGTTGAAGTAAAGGATTACACCATTCACGAGGTAGTGGAAGAATATTTAAAAGAAAACTCGCCAGTATCTCCAATATTAGAAGGAAGAGCCTATTGCGAATATCTTGGCGAATATTCCTTTTCAACTGTTCCCAAAACCGATTATAAATTTCAATAAAAAAAAATATGGACAATAAGAAAAAGAAAACGTGGATTCAGTATGGCATTTTTGCTGTGGTGGTAATTTTCCTTTATGCAACCGGACTACATACCGAGGTCATTGGTTTTGCACAACGTGGGCTCTTGGCAACCGGATTAATGAACCCTGATGTGGAAGAGATTGCCGAGAACACAAGTGTTGAAAACAGAATTGTAGCAAAAGCAGATTATAATCTGGATTTAATAGATAAGAATGGAAAGATTGTACCGCTCAAAAAGTTCAAAGGAAAAGTCATATTTTTAAACTTCTGGGCAACTTGGTGCCCGCCTTGCGTAGCCGAAATGCCAAGTATTGAAAAATTGTACAGGAATATGGGTAACGAAGTAGAATTTGTAATGCTCTCTTTTGATAACAATTTTGAAACCGCTAAAGAGTATGTGAAGCGCAAAGAATATGATTTGCCCATATATTCTGCGGCCAGTACTATTCCTGATATGTATGATTCAAATGCCTTGCCTACAACGTATGTTATTGACGCAAATGGAAATCTTGCATTGACACATCAAGGAATGGCTGATTACAATAATGAAGAATTCAAAGAATTTCTGAAAAATTTGAAGTGAATATATTGTCCAACAAAAAAACCGCATTGAATTTTGTTCTCGATGCGGTTTTCTTTTTAAAAGTTATAATCCCTATTTTATTCCCACAAATCGAATTACTTCAGCTTTTCCCTTGTGATGATTACCTTCAGAAAGCTCAATGGCTTCCTCCTTTAATAATTTAAAGTCGAGTTGTGACAATTCCGTTTTTATTTCCTCAATGGAAAATAACATTTCTTCATTTTTTGGACCACCCGAAGCATTTCCCAATTGTGCTTTTGCAAATGCTTCAAAAATAACAAAACCACCCGGTTTTAAAAACTGCATCAAATGCAGATGCGCTTGGTTGCGTATTTCTGCCGGAAAATGGGCATAGCACAAGCCGATGGCATCAAATTTTACATCGCTCTGAAATTCCAAAACATCTGAAATTTCATAGTGGATGTGAACTTGTCTTTCTTTGGCTAAAGCCAATGCTTTTTCTTTGCCATTTTCACTAATATCAAAAGCAGTTACATCCCAGCCTTGGGAAGCGGCATATACCGCATTGCGACCTTCGCCTTCGGCAGGCAACAGAATACTGCCTGATTTTAATGTATCAATCTGTGCTTTAAAAAAATCATTTGGCTGTGTACCATAAATATATTCTTCGTTGCTGAAGCGTTCGTTCCAAAAATCTGCTGGATATTCCATCTATTACTTTGCTCTGACAATGAATTGATACGGCAATAAATCGGTATTGACATCAAGCTCTGTGTAGCCTGCTTCTTTTAGTTCTTTTTTTACTGTTTCCAAATTAATTTTATGATTGACTGGCGGTCCTACAGGCAATTCCTTTTTAAAGTAATCGATAACTACTAATTCGCCTTCAGGTTTAATTCCTTGTTTGACTTTTGCAAAATACTCGCTACGGTTTTCTATGTGGTGGTAGGTATTTACAATCAAGACCATATCGACTTCTCCATCGGCTAAATTTGGACTGTCATAAGGAATTTTACGAAGCTCTATGTTCTCAAGATTATTGTCTTCAATGCGTTTTTGCAGGGCTGCTTGGAATTCATCATCCACATCAGCAGCGATGACTTGAGCGCCTTTTTCAGCCAGTTTTACCGAAAAATATCCGGAACCTGCACCTATGTCCATAATCTTTTTACCTTCTAAATTACCCAAATATTCAAGGACGAGTTCAGGCTTTTGGTAAGCATCTCGCTCTGGTGACTCGAAACGTTTGATTAGGTCTTCGGTAGACGAACGGTGCATATACTCATTTGCCGTTTTAGTACTGTCGTGTGAATGGTGATTTCCGTCGTGTTCCGTGGTCTGTTCGGCATCGTGGTTGTCACTCTTCTTGTTCTGTTCCTTACAAGCTGAAAGTGCCAATAGCAAGCTTGTGGCAAGTAAAAAATGTTTTGTTTTCATTTTATTTAGTTTTTAAGTTATTGTTCATTTTAATGCTTATTACATAGGTTGCCAATCCCAAAAGGATATTAGCGAAACCCACTATTATTTCAAACGGACTGTTCATAAACGCATAGACAATCATCCATAAGGATAAAGTAATAAATATGAGTTGAAAAAGTGGAAATAGCGGACTTTTATAGCTGCCTGTTTGTGTCTTTCTATTCTGGTATCTCAATTTGAAAACCCCTAAAACGGTTGCCATAGAGGATATGGTCAACAGGATACCGCAGTAAATCAATATCTGTTCAAAAGTTCCTGTTAGAATTAACAGCGCACTTATGGCAAATTGCAACCACAAGGCTCTTTGCGGAATGTTGTTCTTTTTAATTTTGAAATACTTCCAAAACGTATGGTCTTTCGCAATGCTAGACGTTACCCTTGAACCTACCCACACCATTGCGCTTATACCTGACACTAATAGCAATGAAATGGCCAGCCCAAATACTTTTCCAACACCAGTACCGAGCATTTTGTTCATTGCGATGGTTCCTACGTCCAGTTGCCCTTTCAATTCTGGGATGGGCACGTGTTTTAGGAAAACATATTGCAGGAAGGTGTACAATAATGTTACCAACAGGGTACCACCTATTAATGCAATGGGCAAAGACTTTTTGGGATTATTGAATTCTTCGGTAATATAAGCGGCTGCATTCCAGCCCGAATAGGAATAACTGACATAAATAAGGGCAACTGCAAACGCAGGTGAAATGAGATTTGAATAATCGGAATTAGTTAAAAATCCTGAATTATCAAAAGTTGGTTCCAACCAAACGCCAATGCCGATGAGCGTAATTATCAAAACAACTTTGAAGAAGGTGCTGACATTCTGAAACTTTGAGCTTACCTTTAAATTTCTGGTATGGATAAATGTGATGATTGCCACGATTGCGATACTGGTCCATTTGGGGTTCAACTCAAAAAATGGAAAATACGCCACAAATGCCATTGCAGATAAGGCTATCGGTGCGGCAAAACCAACGGTAATTGAAATCCAACCCGATAAATACCCGATAAGTGGATGAAACAACTTGGTCAAAAACGCATATTCGCCACCCGAACGTGTGATATGGGTGCCAATTTCCGCATAGCTAAACGCACCAGATAATGCAATCACACCACCCAATACCCAAAGCATCAATATTAAGGTAGGATTACTTAAGTCTTTCAGTTGAAAGCCCAAACTGGTAAATGCACCTGTCCCAATCATATTGGCCACCACCAGGGCAAGCCCTGTAAGTGTGGTGATTTTGTATGTTTGGAACTGTTTTGGCATCTTATTTTGAATGGTTAAATAAACCTTCTCGTCCGTTTTTTATAATTCTGATAAGAAGGAAATTTTTGTAAAAGCAACTGCTCTTCATATTTCGATTTAAAATAGAACAGGATGCTCAACAATAATACAATCAACATTTTATACAATGATTCGCGATATAGCGCGTAACCCAGACCAGAGGAAATCAATGCCGTATATATGGGATGTCTTGCGATTGCGAAAGCACCATTGGTAATCAATGTACTGTTTGCTACTGGTGTGGGAAATGGGGAAAGCTTCGTGTTGATTTGTAGCAAGGCTACCAAACCCAAAACCACACCCAACCCTACAATGACCAAACCCGAATAGCGTAACCATTCGGGTAGATTCATTGGTACAAGGCGTATCTTTAATATGTAGGCGGCAAAAAGCAATAACTGGATGCCTACAAAAAGATAGTCCTTACTTGACTTCGGTACATTCAATTTTTAAAATGTTCTATATCATCACTCAAATCATAAACCGTCACACCATTCAATTTTTTCTGAAGAATACTACTTCCAGCGGCGCTCCTATAACCACCAGCGCAATGCACTACGATAGGTTTGTCCGTCGGGATTTCATTTGCTGTGTCCCGAAGTTCATTCAGCGGATGTGAAATAGCACTATCAAAGAATTTGCCTTCTTCCACTTCGCTTGTGTTGCGAATGTCAACAATGGTGTAGTTGTCAGTATTTTTTTTGAAATCTTCCAAATCCAATGTTTCCGTTTTAACCAGATTTTCATCAGAAAGTGTAATGACTTTGTTTAGCAATTTTTCGTAACCGATTTTTGCCACACGGTGCAACATTTTGTCTTTGTTTTCTTTGCTGTCAATAACAAGTGTGAATGTTTCTTCCGGTTTTATAATGGAACCCAACCAAGTTTCAAATTTTGCATTTTCAGAAACGGCTTGTATGTTAAAACTTCCTTTTAAATGCCCTTTTTTAAAGGTTGCCTCATCCCGCATATCTACAATTAAACCTTCCGCTTTGGAATTTTCAGTAAAAGGGATTTTTTCAATGGATGGTTTTAAATCATCAGCTCCGGCTTTGTTCGTGTCCACATCAAAACCGAAATAATGTGGAATAAAGGGTTGCCCGTCAAGAATGGTATTCATAAATTCCTGCTTGGATTGCTTTTTGAACGCCCAATTGCCCATACGTTCGTTTCCGAGTGTGCTGCTATTGGCTTCACTTAAATTCTTTCCGCAGAGTGAACCGGCTCCGTGGGCTGGATAAACCAAAGCATCGTCTGGCAAATCGTTGAACTTCGTAGTAATAGTTTCATACATCATTTCAGCCAATTCTTCACGCTTGGCTTTCATATTTCCTGCCTTTTCACGTAAATCGGGGCGGCCAACATCGCCAATAAACAAGGTGTCACCAGTAAAAAGTGCCGTTTCATTTCCTTCGGTAGCCACAATGGTAATACTGTCGGGCGAGTGGCCTGGGGTGTTGATTGCTTTAAGGGTGACATTTCCCAACTGGATGCTATCGCCTTCATCAAAAGGATTGTGCGGATAATCAGCACCCAATTTTTCACTATTATAAATGGTGGCACCTGTTTTTTTGTGAATTTCAAGATGCGAGCTCACAAAATCTGCGTGCGGGTGTGTTTCGATTACTGCCACAATTTCGGCATTGTTCGCTTTCGCAAAATCATAATACTGTTCGGGATTGCGCTCTGGGTCTATTACCGCCATTTTTCCATTGCTTACAATAGCATAGGAATAATGCGCGAGTGGTTTGTATTCAAATTGTTTGATATTCATAATTTCTAAATTTTTTATAAAAATAACAAAGGTTACAAACAATGGTTGTAACCTTTGATACATTAATCAATCTTTTACGACTTCGCTATACGTCTTTGCCTTTCAACATTTTATTCCAATACAAATATGGAAGTCCATATTTTTTCAGCATCCACAAACGCCAGTGTTCTTTGGAACTATCTGAAATGAACATATTTTTCAATTTAGGATCTGGGATGAAATTTTGATCATAGTCAAATTCTGCCAAAACCATTTTCCCGTAATCGGTGACTAGCGGGCAAGAAGAATATCCGTTATAAGATTGCGGGCCAATTTTATTGGATTTAATCATAAGGCCAATATTATCAACTACAATAGGCACTTGCTTTCTGATTGCAGCACCGGTCTTGGCGGTTGGCAATCCTGCAACATCGCCAAGGCTAAAGATGTTGGCATATTTTTTATGTTGCATGGTGTGCTTATCAACATCTACCCACCCCGTTTCATTTACCAAATTTGAATTTCTCACAAAATCTGGCGCTACACTTGGTGGTGCGGTGTGTAGCATATCATAGTGAATGCCATAGCGCTCACCGTCGCGGGAAACGTTTACATCTTTGTAATTGTACTGAAAAGAATCATCCAGCTTCAAATTGCTATTTCTGTCTTTCGGCAACACAACGCAGCCACCAATGCTTACGTCTTTCCCCAATTCATACCAAGCAATTTTCTTTTCACCATCTACAGCCACGAGTTTATGGTAGAACCGGACATTAATATCCTTTCTGTCAATAACCTCCATCAATGTTTTTGCAATTTCCTTTACGCCGAAAATAACTGTACCACCCGTAGCAAAAATCACGTTGGTATTTTTTCGAACTCCACTTTTTCTAAAATGACTTTCTGCCAAATACATGATTTTTTGAGGTGCACCACCGCATTTTATGGGTGTTGTAGGCTGTGTAAACAAAGCCGTTCCTCCTTTGAAATTTTTTATAACGTTCCAGGTATGTTTTGGATTGGTGTAATTACTGCATACCACGCCTCTATCTATTGCTTCCCCAAGACCGGGAACCAAACTAAAATCGTATGCCAAACCTGGCGCAACCACGAGATAATCATAGGTTATATCACCAGATTTTGCCGTACTTACCATATTATTTTCAGCGTTAAAACCTGTGGCCTTATCTTTTATCCATTCTGCACTTTTTGGCATAACATCTGCCATGGGCTTTCCAGTTTTATCATAATCATAAGTGCCAGCCCCTACGAGCGTCCAAGCAGGTTGATAATAGTGCGTGTCAGCCGGTTCAATAATCGCCACACTTTTGGAAATATTTTGTTTTAAAATTTGTGCTGCGGTCATTATTCCAGCGGTTCCCCCGCCTATGATAAGTATTTGATGATGTGTTGCCATAATTTCGTTATTAGTATCAGCATTTGAAAATATAAATTAGAACTTAGTAATTGAGTAACATTTGTTACATTTCTCGGAAAACAATTTCCAATTTTATGTTCTTAGCCAAAATTTATTACAATTCTTTTTTATGACAACTCTAAAAATTTACTTTAGAAATTTAACTTAGTGCAGTTGGAATTTTGAGGAAACCAGTATAAGGTATTTATTTTATTCTTAAAAAAAGCGACAATTACTCGTCGCTTTAAATACCAAAAATATTAAAAGAATTACTTGAAAGTTGATGGGCAAACATAAGCCGTAGTCTCCACTCCTGCTTCTTTAATTGCCTTGAAGCCACCTTGTATGTCAATTAAATTATGGATGCCGCGACTTTTTAAAATGGATGCCGCGATCATACTGCGATAGCCGCCAGCACAATGCACAAAAAAGGTCTCGTTTTTCGGATATTCTGCCAAATGATTATTTAAGGTAGACAAAGATGTGTTAGTTGCATTGAGTACATGTTCACTTTGAAATTCGGAAGGTTTTCTCACATCGAATACTTGAATATTTTTTTGAGTGTCCTCTTCAATTTGTTTGAATTCGCTTGCAGGAATAGATGTAATTGTATCATATTCCTTTGAAGCCTTTTTCCAAGCTTCAAAGCCGCCTTTCAAATAACCAACTGTATTATCAAAACCTACGCGGGATAATCGCGTAAGCACTTCTTCGATGCGGTCCTTATCCGAAACTAAAAGTATAGGTTGCTTTACATCTTTTATTAAATCTCCAACCCACGGCGCAAAATCACCATCGATACCAATGAATATGGAACCGGGGATATGACCTTTAGCAAAGTGACTTTGATGGCGTACATCTAGAATTACAGCCCCTGTTTCATTGGCAACGGCTTCAAACTCGTTAGGACTAAAATTTCTTTTCCCTCTTTTCAATACATTCTCAATATTTTCATATCCTTCCTTATTCATTTTTACATTCATTGGGAAATAAGCTGGTGGTGGCAAAAGACCGTCGATTACTTCCTTAATAAATTCTTCTTTGGTCATATCGGCACGCAGTGCATAATTCATCTCCTTTTGATGACCAAGGGTATCTACGGTTTCTTTCATCATATTTTTACCGCACGCAGAACCTGCGCCATGAGCCGGATAAACCATTACATTATCTTCCAATGGCATAATTTTGTTGCGCAAACTATCATATAATTTACCCGCCAGTTCTTCCTGTGTCATGTGTGCGGCTTTTTGAGCCAAGTCCGGGCGACCCACATCTCCTAAAAACAGGGTATCCCCTGTAAATATTGCGTGATCTATTCCCTTTTTATCCTTTAATAAATAGGTAGTACTTTCCATGGTATGACCTGGTGTGTGAAGCACGACAAAAGTGAGTTCGCCCAGTGTAAATTTTTGACCGTCTTTTGCTGTGATAGCTTCAAAATTTGGATTGGCATTGGGCCCATAGATAATGGGTGCGCCGGTTTTCTCAGATAGCGTAACGTGACCCGAAACAAAGTCTGCATGAAAGTGTGTTTCAAAAATGTACTTAATTTTAGCACCGTTGGCATCAGCTTTGTCTAAATAGGGCTGCACTTCGCGCAATGGATCAATAATAGCCACTTCTCCTTGGCTTTCAATGTAATAAGCTCCCTGAGCCAAACATCCAGTATAGATTTGTTCAATTTTCATAATTTATACCATTTAAAATTTCTTCTTAAGAGAATAACATTTATTATTTAAACACTTAAATATCACAAAGTGACTTCTTTGTAGATAATATATATACCCATAATGAGTACGAACCAGCCAAATGCCTTTTTGAGCTTTTTGCCATCAATAAAATTATTTAGCCAGATACCTATAAATATTCCTATTACGGAAATTGAGGTAAATAGTATTAAAAAATACCAGTCTATGGAATAATTCTGTACATCTCCCAAAAACCCGATCAATGAGTTAATGGCAATTATAAAAAGAGAAGTGGCAACAGCATTTTTCATAGGCAATCTTGCCAAAAGGACCAATGCCGGAATGATTAAAAACCCTCCTCCTGCGCCAACCATACCAGTTATAATTCCTATAAAAAAACCTTGTGCCATCAATAAGAAGTGATTCGACTTTTTTTCAGGAATTTTATTATCAAGTTTTTTGTTTCCATTGCGAATCATTGTAATGGAAGCCAAAAGCATTATGACAGCGAAGAATATCATAATGGCTAAATTTTTAGTAACTGTAAAATCGCCGATTTCAAAAAGTTGAAGTGGAATTGAAGGAATTAAATAAGCCCTGGTTACATAAACAGCCGTAAAAGCCGGAATAGCGAAAATAATGGCAGTTTTAAAATTCACCCTGCCTTTCATCATATTTTTAAGAGCTCCCACAAGGGAAGTTGTGCCAACTACAAATAATGAATACGCTGTAGCTATTACCGGATTGAACGAAAGCGCATAAACTAAAATGGGTACTGTAAGTATGGAACCTCCGCCACCAATTAACCCTAAGACAAGGCCAATGAAGAGCGCCCCAAAGTATCCAAAGATTTCTAAAATATCCATTTAATTGTTTATTGAATGAAACAAAATTAATGGACTTGCTGAATAGGTTTTGTAACCGATGTTACAGGACTTCAATAAAACTGCGGTGCAGCTTTATTTTTTTTTCGTTTTCCATTTTTTTAAGTAGCCTGGAGATTACCACACGGCTCGTATGCAAGTCTGAAGCAATTTCTTTATGTGTTGTATAAATATGCTTACTATTTATAAGTCCAATTTTATTCTGGATGTAATTTTCCAAACGTTCATCCATATTGTTGAATGCAATATTATCAATACTTTCCAGCATTTCCATCATTCTTGCATGATAGCTAGAAAATACGAAGTTTCGCCAAGATTTATACTTGCGGGACCATTCTTCCATCATCCCTACGGGCACCATAAGAAGTTTTATATCAGTTTCGGACACAGCGTGTATTTCACTTTTGGTATTGCCTATACAGCAACTCATTGTCATTGCACAGGTATTCCCTTTTTCAAGATGGTAAAGCAACAATTCATCGCCATCCCCGTCTGGTCGCATTATCTTGATGCTGCCCGACAACAACAAGGGTATTGATTTTATGTATTGGCCAGGTTTCATTAGGTCTTTTCCTTCGGGAAGTTCCATAAAAGTTCCCACTTGGTTGATTTCCTCCAAAAGTTCATTTTCAAAAAGAGAACCATAATATTTTTTAAGTTCTAGAATCATTATTTACTTTTTTAGCAATTTCAGGATTGTATTTAAAAAAGAAATGAGCCCAAATAGATTTGGAAACCGCTCCAATATAAGGCATTAACAGAAACAATCCCAAAACTATATAACCAAATATGGCAAGAGGGTTTTCCGCCAAACCCGTGAAGTAAGTTATAATGAAAACTGCAATGGCAACTGCTGTGCCTACTGCGTACGAAACGTACATGGAGCCCGTATAAAAAGCTGGCTCTATATGAAATTTTAGGCCGCACTTTGGGCATTTCTCCCGCACTCTATTCGTTTCTGAAAGTTTATATGGATTTGCCGTGAGTAAATTTCCTTGCCTGCATTGTGGGCATTTCAAAAATAAAGTGGAGTAGAGATATGATTTTTTCAAAATGGAAAGTTTATTTCAAAAATACGTGAATGCGATTTGAAATTTGGTAACAGATGTTACAATTGTTTAAAATGAAGAAATTTCAGCAGCAAAAACAAAAAACCACCCTTTGTTGGGTGGTTTTAGTTTCGTAGCGGGAACAGGACTCGAACCTGTGACCTTCGGGTTATGAGCCCGACGAGCTACCTACTGCTCTATCCCGCGATGGGTTTTTCAATATTTCATCTCAGCTATTAACTTTCGGATCATAACCCCGACAGAAATATTGGACTGCGAAGATACAAAGGTTTTTAAAGTCCACAAGCAACCTCGACAATTTTTTTTAGACTTAACAAAACTTTACCATCTGCAACAGTATCTTTAGCCTATATTCAGGAATATGAACAAATCTTTACGCATTCTTTTTATCGTTATTGCTTCGGTTGGCGTGCTATTTTTAATTGGCACCGTGACCATCAATTATATCATAAAAAATAAAATCCAGAATTTTATTGATACTAGGCTTCCGCCAAATATCCTTCAGTCCTATAAAAACTTAACAGTTCAAACGTTTGATGGTTCCATTATTTTAAATGACGCATCGGTCATTTTAAAAAACAAGTCGGATGGTGTTAAACACACATTTATTCAAGTTGAAAAATTAAAAATAAGTAATGTCCATTATTGGGATTATTTAATGGACGATGAAATCCATATTGAAAGCATTCAACTCGAAAACCCGAAGATTACCTATTACCAGAAACTTATCAACAAAACGAAAGATACGGTGCGCAGCCCTTTGGTAAAACTTTATAAACCCGTGTTTATTGATAAAGTTGAAATAACAAACGGCAGACTCGCAATCTATGAAAGCCAGGAAAAAGATGATGATTCTACGCTGGTTTTTGCAAAAAATCTTTCACTTGAAATAAATTCCATAGCGCTTAACAATGAAACCTTGAGTAAAAAATTACCAGTAAAATTTGAAGATTACAGCGCTTCCAGCGATTCCATTTTTGTAAAGGTGAGCAAATACGAAAATCTAACGATGCGTTCATTTACAATTGAGGACCAAAATGCGCTATTTGAAAATGTTTCACTTCAAACCAAATATTCACGCCCGCAACTTTCCCGTATAATTCCTTTTGAAAGAGACCATTATGATCTTGTAATAAAGGAATTGGGAATTGAGAATATTGATTTTGGTTTTATGGGCGAAACATTTTTTGCCAAAAGCAGTCTGGTCAATTTGATTTCTCCTACGCTGGATATTTTTAGGGATAAATTAGTGAATGATGACACATCCATTAAACCTTTGTACAGCAAAATGCTTCGCGAACTACCCTTTGAACTTACAGTGGACAGCCTGAAACTGCAAAATGCCAACATAAAATACAGCGAAAAAGTGAAGGCAGAAAATTCTGGAGGTTTTATCTTTTTTTCTGAAATAGATGTTTTGGCAGCAAACGTTAGCAACACTTATAATGCACCCGAAAAAACAGAAATTAAAGTGAAGGCGAATTTTATGGAAAAAACTCCCTTTAGTGCAGATTGGAGTTTTGACGTGCAAAATACGCAGGACCAATTCACTTTTATGGCAGATGTGGGCGCGCTCGTGGCAGATAGAATGAACAGTTTTACGGAGCCCAATCTTCGTGTGAAACTTGAAGGAAATACCAACAAAACCTATTTCAGTATCTATGGAAACAACACGGCTTCACACATAGATATGAAGATTAATTACAGTGATTTCAAAATAAGCGTGCTTCAGAAGGACGGCAAAAGCAAGAACAAAATTCTCTCAGCTATTGCTAATATTTTCGTTTCAAAAGATAGCCGAAAAAAAGATGATTATTACAGAGAAGGCTCTGACGAAGCCACGCGGGACAAAACGAAATCGGTTTTTAATTATCTTTGGATAAACGTAAAAAATGGTCTTTTGAAAAGTATGACCGGTTGGCAAAAGAGCGATTGATTTTTTTTTCAGAAGAGCCTATTGCTCGATACTCTCTGCTGAAAATGCCATTAATTCTCCATCTTCAAAAGTCACATCAAGTTCAATTGGGTTGCAGCATATTTCGCAATCCTCGATATATTTTTGTCGCCGCACCGAAGTATCCAGCAACATCGAAATTTCTTCCCAGCAGTGCGGACATTGAAAAAAATGTTCAAACATACTATTTCTTTTAAAAGATTATTCTAAGAAAGCGCTTCAATGCTTTCCTGCAATAATTCCCACTCTTCCATCAGCTTTTTGAGCTTCTTCTTTTTTTCTTGGTATTTATCAAAAAAATGGGGTTTGGCAATTGTTTCTTCATAATTGATAAGCAATTCGGTATCGATATTGGCAATTTCCTTTTCTAATGATGAAATGGAAGATTCCACATTACTCAACTTATTATTCAGCGACTTTAATTTTTTTTGATTTTCATACTCATCTGCAGCGTTCTTTTTATCGTTTCCTGCCGAAGCAACCACGGTTCGCTTTTCGGCCTCGCGCAAATTTTGAAGATTACGCTGCTCAAGAAAATAATCAATATCCCCCAAATACTCCTTAATTTGGTGATCTTTGAACTCGTATACTTTATTAGTCAATCCCTGAAGAAAATCGCGGTCGTGCGAGACTAGTAAAAGTGTGCCTTCAAAACTTTTTAGCGCATCCTTTAAAACATTTTTCGACTTTATGTCGAGATGGTTTGTGGGTTCATCCATTACCAATACGTTGAAGGGCTGCAACAATAATTTTGCCAATGCCAGCCGGTTTCTTTCGCCACCACTGAGTACACGTACAAACTTATCAACCTCATCCCCGCGAAATAGGAAAGAGCCCAGAATATCGCGAACACGGCTTCGGTTTTTTTCATTTGCCGCATCAATTATCGTGTCGAGTACGGTCTTACTTCCATCGAGATAATCCGCCTGATTTTGGGCAAAGTATCCAATCTGCACATTATGACCTAAATTGAGTTTACCGCTGTAATCAAGTTCGCCCACAATTATTTTTGCCAAAGTAGATTTTCCCTGTCCATTTTGGCCCACAAATGCAATTTTACTGTCGCGCTCAACCAAAAGACCAACTTCTTTTAAAACATTTTTTTCGCCATAACTTTTAGTGATGTTTTTTGCTTCAACTACTACTTTCCCAGGGGTCACGGAAACCGGGAATCGAAGCGTCATCACGCTATTATCATCTTCATCAACTTCAATGCGCTCAATTTTGTCCAGCTTTTTTATGAGAGATTGCGCCATGGTAGCTTTACTAGCCTTGGCCCTAAATTTATCAATTAACTTTTCAGTCTGCTCGATTTGTTTTTGCTGATTTTTTTGGGAAGCCAATTGCTGTTCGCGCAATTCATTTCGAAGCACCAAATATTGGGTATACGGTTTATTGAAATCGTAAATTTTTCCGAGGGAAATTTCAATTGTGCGATTAGTGACATTATCAAGAAACATTCTGTCGTGCGAAACGATGACCACCGCGCCGGGATACGTTTTTAAAAATTCCTCTAACCAAAGAATGGATTCAATGTCCAAATGGTTGGTAGGCTCATCCAGCAAAAGAATATCGTTATTTTGAAGCAACAACTTTGCAAGCTCAATACGCATCCGCCACCCGCCGGAAAAAGTTTCAGTAAGCTTATTAAAATCTTCTCTTTGGAAGCCCAAACCTTGTAAAATACGTTCTGTTTCACCTTGATAATTGTAACCGCCATGGATTTCATATTGGTGCTGAACTTCATTTAAATCAACCATCAGTTGATGGTAGCCATCGCTTTCATAATCCGTTCGTTCCGCCAGCTGGGTATTTATCTGCTCAAGTTGCTTTTCGAATTTCTTGATTTCGGTGAAAGCTTCGTACGATTCTTCCAAAACCGTTCGGCCTTTTTCAAAATCAATATCTTGCTTCAGAAAACCTATTGAAATTTCCTTGTCGGTAGCAATTTGCCCAGAATCATATTCCTGTTCTCCAGCAATAATCTTTAACAACGTAGATTTTCCCGCGCCATTTTTACCCACAAGTCCCACTCTATCCCCAGGTTTTAACTGGAAAGTAATTTTTTCGAATAGGTAATCTCCTTGAAATGACACGGAAAGATTGTGGATATTAACCATAATGGAAAGCGAAATTTTTTGCAAAGATGCTTAAATTTACGATGCCAAAAAAACTACCTATGCAATTCTTGAAAGGTACTAAAATCTACAGCATATTTACCGGGACATGTCCTGTTTGCCAAGAAGGCAAAATGTATTTAGAAAGCAACCCTTACAAGTTTTCTGAAACTTTGAAAATGCGCGAGCGCTGCCCGAATTGCAATATAAAATTCAGTAAAGAGCCCTCTTTTTTTTACGGGGCAATGTACGTGAGTTATGCCGTGGGAGTGGCCATTGCAATAGCGGCATTCATTATCTCATTCTTTTTTCTGGGGCTGAACCAAAACTATTCATTTCTCGTAATAATTTTGACGCTTATAGTTTTATTTCCAATTATATTGCGGCTCTCCCGAAATATCTGGATCAATTTCTTCTTTAAATTTAATGGGAAATTAAGCAATTAATTTCGAGTCAATCTCGAAATAGCTATTTCTTTAGGCAATTCCATTTTGTGGGCTATGTTATTATAAAGCATTTCGGAGAGCAGTGGCGCCATTAAAAATCCACGCGTTCCCAAACCATTGAAAAAATAAACATTTTCATAGTCAGATATACCGCCCAATAATGGCTTTCGATCACGCGTGGTTGGACGAATGCCCGCAGTTTGATCTATAACTTCAATGTCACCGTTAACAGACTTCTTCAATTTTTGAAGCATTGATTCCCGTGCTTTCGCAGTTGGCAGTTGGTCCGTTACATCCCGCTCGTAAGTTGCTCCAACCTTGTAGAGATCACTACCCAAAGGAATAACGTACAATGGTCCTTTTAAAAGTTCTTTAAAATTTAAATTTGGAATGCGCACGGTAATGTATTCGCCTTTGTTGGGAACAATTCCATGCTTCGGAAAAAATGGATTTGATACCGAATGTGAACCATCGCAGAAAATGATCTTCTGCGCTGAAAAATTTTTGTAGCTCACTTTCCCAGATTCTATCTTTAGCAGATTATATTGAAATTTTTCAGAAATGAAATTTTCATGCCTCTCTAAATAGGATTGATATTTTTTCAAGAGCTCATTTGGAAGAATAATTCCGGCACCGGTAACTTTTCCGAAGCCAAGCGGCGCATCAATAATTTTATTTGAATTTTTGCAAATTTCTGAAGAAAGAAACTTTGATAAATCCCTTTTGTCGCTCGCCACTGCCCAGTCATTCTGCTCTTCAACACTTTTGAATATTCTGAAAATAAATGTTGGATTAAAAACTTGGTAGCCCAATTTTGAAGAAAGATTCTCATAAAATGGCAGTGCATAACCGTAAAATGTATCGGCATTCCAAGCGGCAGTAAATCGTTTGAGTACCGTAGGATTTATTACACCTCCGGAATTTGAAGTTGCACCTTCGCCGTTGCTAAAAACCACAAAAGACTTACGGTTTTTTTGAAGTTGCTCACACATTGCCAAACCTGCAATCCCTAAGCCTACTACAATATAGTCGATGTGTTTCATTCCGCAAAGGTAGCGGAACATAGGTAGAAAGTATCAATCCAAAATAAAAAACCCTCAAATTTCATCGAAGAAATTAGAGGGTCTTTTCAAGATTTTAGAATTCTAATAATTCCACAAATCAATTTCAATATTTCGGATTTGTTCCTTAATTCTATCAGATTCCAATAGTTGCATCAAGGCATTGTCTGCAATGTAATCCTTAACATCCCTATCGCCTTGAACATTATCCTCTTTGTAAATGACAGCGTTGAAACGGCGTGAATTCAAAAGATGATCGTAGGATATAGGTTGGGATGTATTTTCCCTGTTAAAAGCTTTTGCCTTATGCAGGACATCTCGAGCTCCCGGAAACCAGATCCAAAATAATTCAACTTTTGAATCTAAACCGTCATCCGGAAATGCTTTTGAACGAGCTTCATTTGCGACTGGGCAAAGACCCAACAAACGATATTTAAGTTCGCCTTGTCTTTTATCCAAATACCATATTCCACGGATTCTCCACTCTTCAATATCACCAGCATCCAATGTAAATCTACGGATATACTGTGGATCTACGCGGCCTTCAGCATTGAATTGTTCAACTCCTAAATCTGTGGTATCACTATAGACTAAAGAAGCATCAATATCGCTAAGAGTTCTCTTTTCAGTAAAATATGAATCTGAATAGATTTCATCGATTTTCCCATTTTTGATATTTTTTACCAAAACATCATACAAGGAGCGTCTGTCCGCCCCGATGTTATTGGTATCGATGGGATAATACAATGGAAAATTGATTCTTTCATCAAGGTCAATAATCTCCCATGTTGTTTTAGACCACAACACATCACGCTCATCCGTATAACCGTAAGGTAAAGGCTTGTCATTGTCATAGGCAATCTGGCCTTCGGTTTTCTTACCGATATCATCCGGAGTTTTGGCATTGAGTACATTCACCTGCGCTTGCGCACCGGCGATCATTCCAAGACCAAAAACAAATAAAACAACATTTTTCAAATTCATACTTCTTTACTTTTTATACTAGTTTGTCAATTCAACAAAAACCGGAGAAATTTTCTTCAATAAATAATCTGAATTCCCGTCAATTTTTGCATTGATATCATAGATTTGAACGGTCTCACCGCGTCCAGCTCTGCGCAACGCAGATTTAGCGGCATCGTTCAATCTACTACCGTTGATTTTAATAGTAGGCTGACCTGAAACCTTAAAACTGAATCCAGTAACGTTTAATTTAAGGTCGAAATCAAAGTCTGGCAATGCTGCACCTACGCTTGCAATTTCCAATCCTTGACGCTCCATACGTACGGCACCACCGTTTCCATCTTCCCCACGTACGGTTCCAGTTGGTCTAGGTATGTCCTTAATACGGAATACAGATTTAGTGCTGATACTTTGTCCGTCTGGCATAGTTCCGCTAGCAGTAATGGTAACTTCTCTACCAGAACCGGGTCTCATAACGTAACCGCTACCTGAAGATTTGCTCAAACCAGGCGCAGATGCGTTTACCTTGTTATCTGGAATACCAGGAATGGAAATAGTCATTGGGTTTGAAACCCCACGGTATACCACATTCATCTTATCTGCAGAAATAACCGCTGCGTTAGGTTTTGTTATTGTTGAGAAACCTACACTTACAGGAATTTCCTTTTCTTCGCCATTTTCAAGGAAGATAAGATTCCCTTCAATTTTATGGTCACCTGGAGCACCAGCAGAAATTTTCAACATTACTTTACCATTTTCGATAGCATATTGATCTTCAGAAAGTGGTCTTCCATCCAATGTTAACTCCACACGGTTCGGTTTTGTATTTGGATCTTTACGGCCCAAAACGATTCCTCCATCAAACTGCTCACCTGAATAGTATGCAGATTTTGTAGATTCCAATAAAGTATTATACTGCGTGAAAGAAAGTGCAGCGGCTTGTTGACCTGCAAGCATTTGTGAAAGCATTTCACTTTCAGTAGTCTTGATGTCAGCTTGCATTTGGGTAAGCTTTGTTCTTGTTGCCACTAAAGGGAAACCTTCAAAATTGTATGACAACCACTCTTTTTCAACTCCCTCAGTAGATTTAACTGGTTCTGTACCAAATTGCTGTTTAACATTTGAGGCAATTGCTGGATATTTTTGACCGATAACAGCTACAACACCTTCACGGTATTTATCAACCTGAGCTACAAATTCTTCACCTTCTGGCGAAAGCTTTCCACCACGGAAGAATTTTTGATCAAAATAATCTGCTTTATCCTGCTCTTCATAAGCATTTGGATCATCTACCGTAGCCATCATCTCAGATTTTACGGTTTCCAAATAACTATTGAATTCGTCAGACAAAGCTTCAATTTTATCAGCATCCGCCTTTACGGTTCCGTATTGCTCCGGTTGCTCTGATGCTTTGGTAGCCAAACTTGCCATAAAGGCGTCATTACGCTGTTGGGTAGCTACATTGGCACTTGTTAATTTTTCGTTCATCAAGCCAAAAGCAGATAATACTTCTTTTGACATGTTTAGTGCAAGCATTGCGATGAAAACCAAATACATTAGGTTAATCATCTTCTGCCTTGGGGACTGTTTTCCTCCTGCCATTTTTATTCCTTTTTAAAGATTAATAATTAAGGTGAAAAACCTATTAGTTATTTCTAGTTCCCATTGCAGAAAGCATACCTCCATAAACTCCATTTAATGAAGATAGGTTGGTTGCCAAATGCTGCATTTGTTGCTTCAATTGATCGGCATTGTCGGCAATAGCCTTATTTGCCTCAGTTTGGCGACTTGTAGACTCTATTTGAACCTTGTAAAGACTATTCAAAGAATCCATTTGAGCCGCGGCAAGTGCCATTTCTTCGCTATATTTCTTAGTAGAATTCATTGCCTCTGCGGTAGGGGCAATTCCTTTTGCGGCACCTTCAAATGAACGGATGCTTGCACCTAAGCTGCTCATCAATTCAGAATCGATTTTAGCATCTTTCAGCATTTGATCCAATTTTTTGGAAAGCATACCTTCGGCATCTTTCACTTCTTCTACTTTTCTCTTCTCTTTTGCGCTTCCTCCAGCTAACTCTGGGTAAACCAAAGACCAATCCAACTCATCATCCACAGGCTCAAAAGCTGAAATTGCGAAGATGATGGCTTCTGTAACCAGACCTACCGTAAGCAGTGTATTTCCATCAAGAGGGAAACCAAAATCCCAGTGAAGAATTTTGAAAAGTGCCCCGATGATTACTACAGATGCCCCAAGGCCATAAGCCATGTTGAAAAGTTTCTTTGTTGATTTTGACTGTGCCATAATTGTGTAAAGTTTTTAGTTTCGTTTTTTATTTATTAAATTAGAAATTGGTTTTAGCGTGCATCGCCAAAGTTTTGATTCAAAACAACATCAGTACCCATATAGTCCTGTACAGTACGGAAACCTATGTAACTCCTTGCAGAATCCGCATATTCGTAATCACGCGTACTAACCTGAAGAAAATATGCTACATCCTTCCAAGAGCCCCCTCGAACAACTTTACGCATGTTATCATCATCATTTACATTTGGATTCATTGTTGATGTATATTCATAGGAAGCCGGATCATAAGAAGATGCCACCCACTCAGCTACATTACCAGCCATATTGTATAAATTAAAGTCGTTTGGCTCGTAAGCATTTGCCTCAACTGTGTAAAGCGCTTGGTCTGCCGCATAATCTCCACGAAGTGGTTTAAAGTTTGCCAAGAAACAACCTCGGTCATTTTTAGCATACGGTCCACCCCAAGGATACGTTGCAGATTCCAGACCACCACGCGCAGCATACTCCCACTCCGCCTCTGCCGGTAAGCGGAAAGAATTTACAAAATTATCGTTTTTGGATTTTTGAAATGCATTCTTATAAAGAGTTCTCCAAGCACAGAAAGCTTTAGCTTGTTTCCAGCTAACTCCCACCACAGGATAATCCCCGTAGGCTTCGTGCCAGAAATAATCGTTATGCATTGGTTCGTTATAAGAATAGTTAAAATCTTTGATCCAAACGGTTGTATCTGGATAGATATTTAACTCTTCTTTCTTTATGAAATCCTTTCTTCTTTTTGATTTGTCTCGCGCTGCACTTTGAATATCCATATATGTATATTGGAATTTCAACTTACTGACATCAATGGTACGCTGTCCATTATAAGCTTCTTCGGCCGGTATATACATTGTATCCATTACCTCAGCATAATATTCATCTGGGTATTCAGCAGTATCCCAAATTATGTCGATATCATCATTAAGTTTTCTACCCGCATAAAAATCCTCGCCCATACCAAAGTAATTATCGTACATATACTGTTGGTATGGAGTCATCTCTGCATTTTCTTGATCTACAAAGGCAAATTCTCCCGTTCCGCCATCGCCTGGAGTCAAGCCATTTTCATCGGCAATTATAGCCAAGCGCAAGCGAACTGTAGAATCACGCACCCAATTGACAAATTGTCTATACTCAGCATTTGTAATTTCGGTCTCATCCATATAGAAAGACCTAACGGTTACCGTTTTTGTAGGGGCATCGTTAACAGCAACAAAGTCATCGTCACTTTTACCCATTATAAAGGACCCGCCTGGAATGAGCGTCATTCCATAAGGTTTTTGAGGATACCATTTTTTTCCTTTTGCTCCCACCAACTCTCCTCGATCACTTGAGTTACAGCTGAACAAAAAGGCAACAATCGCAGTTAATGCAATAAACTTCTTCATAGGTATTTAGGTTAAATTTCGAAATTCAAGGGCGTAAACCTATCTATAAAATTTTTAAAAAACAATTTTTTTTTAAAAAACCCCTAAACTTCTCTTAAACTTAGTTTGGTTTAGACTATACTTCATTTTTTAGGCGGGCTTTCAACCACCTTTCAGGAATTTCCTGATTGCATGCACTCAAATATTCGCCATAAGTGCAAGGTAATAACGCACGACTTTTTAATTTATTATTAACGTTTGAAATAAATGGTAGCGTAATCCACCATCTATCCGTTTTATTACTTTTCTTGAAGATGAGAATCTCATCCTCTACCGGAACTTGGTAGGTAGTAAAATCTGAATCATTTTCAAAATTATCATCAGCTACCCTGAAATTTACTCCCTCCAAAAAATACCAAAATATTTGCGCTACGAGCATTGCACTGCTCAATCCATCTTGCGAATCTTCCAATTCATAAACCCCAAAAGATGAGGTTCTATTACTTATACCAGCATAACGTGCAATTGCGCAAATCTCCCTACTGTCAAAGCCGTTTGGGCTTTCGTTATTTTTATAACTGAAATCTGCGCTCTTTATTGCTGTGGCATCCACTATAACCATATCCGCATCGCGCATGATTGGTTCAACAGTCTGCACGTCGGCAATAATTTCACCCAATCTGTAAGCATCGAAAAAAAGTTTTTCCATCAATGCAATTTCCTGCGGTGCATTGAAAAAAGACTGATACCCCAAAACACTGTAATTAAAAAGATTATAAGGCTGATCCACAACCATTTTCCCCACAAACGATTTATTGTTTATTGGCAATTCAGCATCACCCAAATCAAATCGCGAATCAATATTTACAGCATTTACCATACTTCCCAGACCATCGTAAGCTCTATATTGCGCATACGCTAAATCTTGACTTCCTCCTAAAATAAGCGGAATAATATTTTTTTGGAGCAATGAAGAAATAACCTCTTTGGCCGCAAAACGGGAATCTTTTGAAGTCTCCCCTTTTTCTATATCGCCAAGGTCAATAATTTTATGATTCCAGTTTCCCGGGTAAAGAGAATAAAATGCTTTTCGATAAGAATCAAAAGAAATGTCGGTGCCAATATAATTAACATCGTCCCTATTTTCCTTTATGCCCAAAAGGGCAAATTTGGTATTCTTTAAATCGGGAAGTTCCCCAATTTTGGAATGTACTTCAATTTGTTTTCCCAAGGTGCCGGGAGGCAAAATTTCCCGATGCGCCAATACTTTTTTGGAAACTGGCGATAAAAATTCAATCATTATTTTTTCTTGGCGGTGGATTTTTTCTTAGTAGCAGGTTTCCTTTTGGCCGTAGTTTTTTTCTTCGGACTTTTCTTTTCAAGTAAATCCTTTGCTTCTTCCAAAGTTATCTTGTCAGCCTCAGTCCCTTTGGGCAATTCAACCTTAGTTTTGCCTTTAATTAAATTGAAACGGCCCCAGCGCGCTTTCTCAATTCTTATTTTTTCTTCAGGCCATTCGTTTATGAGCTTATCAATTTCCTTTTGCTTCTTATCTTCTATAAGCTTGGTTACATCCTTTTTAGTAAGATTGTCAAAATCATATTTCTTGTTCACATTGATGAACATATTATTCCATTTTATAAATGGACCGAAACGTCCGACACCTTTTTGGACTGGCATATCCTCATACATATATATAGGTGCATCGGCTTTTTTCTTCTCTTCAATCAATTCTTTGGCAAAAGCCATATCCACATCCAGTGGATCCATTCCTTTTGGAAGCGAAATAAATGTTTTCCCAAACCGAACGTACGGACCGAAGCGTCCATTATTCACCTCAACCTCTTCGTTATCATATACACCTAATGTCTTCGGAAGCTTGAAAAGATCCATAACTTCTTCAAAAGTAACCAAATGCAATTGCTGGTCTGGCCGTAGGCTGGCAAATTTCTTTTCTTCATCATCCGGAGCGCCAATTTGTGCCATTGGGCCGTATTTTCCAAGTCTCACCAAAACCGTTTTACCAGTTTCCGGGTCTTCACCCAGAATACGCTCGCCACTTTCCCGTTCCGCATTTTCTTCAACATCTTCAACACGTGGATGAAATTTTGCATAAAAATCTTTCATCATATGCGTCCATTCCTCCTTACCTTCGGCAATATCATCAAAATCCTGCTCTACTTTTGCTGTGAAATTATAGTCAAGAATATTTTCAAAATGATCTACCAAAAAGTCGTTAACGATCATCCCGATATCCGTAGGGACTAATTTTCCCTTATCACTTCCAACGGTTTCCGTAAGCATTTTATCTTTAATATTCTCTTTTTGAAGCGTCAATTGAAGGTATTTACGCTCTACCCCCTCCACAGTTCCTTTCTCCACATAATTTCTACTGATTATTGTAGAAATAGTTGGGGCATAGGTTGAAGGCCTGCCAATGCCCAGTTCTTCCAACTGTTTTACCAACGAAGCTTCTGTAAATCGATATGGCGGACGTGAAAAACGCTCGGTTGCGGTTATAAAATTATTTTCAAGCGTATCGCCACTTTTCATATTTGGCAGCATTCCCTCCTGTTCTTCTTCCTCAAAATCGGTTCCTTCCAGATATACTTTTAGAAATCCGTCAAATTTGATCATTTCGCCATTTGCGGTAAAATTTTCTGAAACTTTTTCTTTTGAAAGCACATCAATTTTCACGTTGGTTCGTTCCAATTGGGCATCGCTCATTTGTGAAGCCAAGGTCCGTTTCCAAATTAAATCATACAAACGCGCTTGGTCGTGATCGCCAGAGATGTGGTGCGCAGCCATATCTGTGGGCCTGATTGCCTCGTGAGCTTCCTGTGCACCCTTGCTTTTCCCTTTATAATCGCGAGGTTTGCTGTATTCCTTTCCGTAAGAGGAAATTATTTCTTTTTGTGCCGCATTCTTCGCGTCCTTGCTTAAGTTTACGCTATCGGTACGCATATAAGTTATAAAACCAGCCTCATACAGGCGCTGTGCGATGGTCATTGTTTTTCCAACTGAAAAATAAAGTTTACGTGCGGCTTCCTGTTGGAGGGTTGAAGTTGTGAAAGGAGCAGCGGGACTTTTGCTGGCGGGCTTTTTGGTTAAATCTGAAATTTTATATTTGGCACCCAGATTCTTCTGAAGAAACGCACGGGCCTCTTCTTCCGTATCAAAATTTTTCGGAAGTTTTGCCTTGAATTTGCTGCCATCGGCCGTGATAAATTCCGCATCTACCCGGTATGAAGCTACTGGATTGAAGGCTTCGATTTCGCGTTCGCGCTCCACGATCAATCGAACGGCGACAGACTGCACACGGCCTGCGGAAAGTCCGCCCTTCACTTTTTTCCAAAGTACGGGCGAAAGCTCGTATCCCACTAAACGGTCGAGCACGCGACGTGCTTGCTGAGCATTTACCAAATTATAATCAATCTGCCGCGGATTTTCAATGGCTCGTAAAATGGCAGATTTCGTAATTTCATGAAAAACAATACGTTTGGTTTTATTTTTATCGAGTTTCAATTCTTCTGCCAAATGCCACGCAATGGCTTCTCCCTCTCGGTCCTCATCACTTGCCAACCAAACCGTTTCAGCGTTTTTGGAAAGTGTCTTCAATTCTGAAACCAATTTCTTTTTATCGCTGCTCACAATATATTTAGGAGTAAAATCCCCATCCACATCTACACCCAATTCTTTGGAAGGTAGATCTGCAATATGCCCAAAACTGGAGGAAACCTTGAACTCCTTTCCTAAAAATTTTTCAATGGTTTTCGCTTTTGCAGGGGACTCAACGATCACTAAATTCTTTGCCATAAACGTATTTGTTATGCGTACAAAAGTATATGAAATTTTTAATTCGCAATTTTTGGGCTAAAAATTTAGTCTTCCGTTAACACTGTGAAACTTTGAAAATGCAGTATTTTATCCATTCTGAAAAAGAAAATCCGTCTATGAAAATTTCCGAACTAAATAATATATTTCTAAAAATCACTATTTCCTTTTTCACCATTATTGTATTTCAAAGTTGCGATTCTGCGAAGAAAATTTTTAAAACACCCACGTTTAACAATAGCAATCAAATTAACTGCATCATTGAAATTCCTGCGGGAACGAATAAAAAAATTGAATTCAATAAAACTTCAAAAAAGTTTATAATCGATGTCCGTGAAGGGAAAGAAAGAATTATTGAATATTTACCGTATCCCGGAAATTATGGATTTATCGCTTCCACGTTTTCAGATCCGCAGCAGGGCGGAGACGGCGATCCGCTGGATGTACTGGTTCTCTGCGAATCACTAAAAACTGGGACAATTGTCGCTACAAAACCTATTGGAATTTTAAAACTTTTGGACGCTGGAGAAATGGATTATAAGGTTATATGCATCCCAACCGATAAAAATTTGCAAACGCTTTATGCGGAAACATTCGATGAATTTTCAACGAAATACCCCAATGCCCTTGCTTTGCTTGAAAATTGGTTTTCAAGTTACGACCATTTTGATATTGTAAAAATTGAAGGCTGGGGTGATGAAAAAGAAGCCTTGGAGGAAATTCAGAAGCTTTCAATTCCTATTAAAAAATAATTCCTTTCTGAAAATTTCATAAAAATTCTGACACTTTGTCACCGTGCGCAATTAATTGTATCTTTGCCCGCTCAATGGTTTAAATTTTTTAAGAATTCATTGAAGCTTGATTTATGGAAAAGATTATTGACGAAAAAACGCAAGGAAACACACTTACGCTCGAGCCAAAAACAGGCAACTACCGAAAACTTTATATTGAAAGCTACGGCTGCGCCATGAACTTTAGCGATAGCGAGATTGTTGCATCCATACTTGCAGATCAAGGTTACAACACTACAAATTTGTTGGAAGATGCAGATTTGGTTTTAGTGAATACCTGTTCCATCCGCGATAAAGCTGAACAGACCGTACGCAAGCGCCTTGAGAAATATAACGCCGTTAAGCGAATAAATCCGAAAATGAAAGTGGGTGTTTTAGGCTGCATGGCAGAACGATTGAAGGAAAAATTTCTGGAAGAGGAAAAAATCGTCGATTTGGTGGTGGGTCCTGATGCCTATAAAGATATTCCCAATTTGCTAAAAGAAGTGGAAGAAGGACGGGATGCCGTGAATGTTATTCTTTCTAAAGAAGAGACCTACGGTGATGTTCAGCCGGTACGTTTGGGCGGCAACGGCATTACCGCATTTGTGAGCATTACCCGCGGTTGTGACAATATGTGCACCTTTTGCGTGGTTCCCTTTACACGCGGCCGGGAACGTAGCCGTGATCCGCAAAGTATTTTACGGGAAATTGCCGACCTATCGGAAAGAGGCTATAAGGAAATTACGCTTTTAGGTCAAAATGTAGATAGTTATTTATGGTACGGAGGCGGTTTGAAAAAAGATTTCAAAAATGCTTCGGAAATGCAGCGCGCCACAGCCACGGATTTTGCAAAATTGCTGGATATGGCGGCTAGTGCTTTCCCAAAAATGCGCATTCGCTTTTCAACCAGCAATCCGCAGGATATGCACGAGGAAGTACTTCATGTTATGGCGAAACACGAAAACATATGCAACCACATCCACCTTCCTGTACAAAGTGGAAGCACACGGATTTTAAAGGAAATGAACCGTCAGCACACCCGCGAGGAATATATAAAGTTGGTGGACAGGATTTGGGAAATTATTCCCGGTTGCTCCATTTCGCAGGATATGATTGTGGGTTTCCCCACGGAAACCGAGGAAGATCATAAAGAGACTTTGAGCTTAATGGAATATGTGAAATATGATTTTGGCTATATGTACAAATATTCCGAAAGACCCGGTACTATGGCTGCACGAAAAATGGAGGATGATGTGCCCGAAGAAACAAAAGCACGCAGATTGACCGAAATCGTGGACCTTCAGCAAAAGCACAGTGCCTATCGCACTGCTGAATTTTTGGGAAAAACGGTGACCGTCTTAATTGAAAAGGAATCAAAAAAGAACGAAAACGAGTGGAGCGGAAGAACGGAACACAACAATGTTGCGGTTTTTCCGAAGGAGAATTATAAACCGGGTGATTTCGTAAAAGTAAAAGTAACCAATTGTACCACTGCAACTTTGATTGGTGTCGCGATAGGTTTTTCGCAAAGCAATTAATTTATGGAAAGCATACAAGCAACAAAACAACGTTTCGGAATAATAGGCAACGACCCAAAATTGAACCGCGCCGTGGAAAAAGCAATACAGGTTGCACCCACGGATATTTCGGTTTTAGTTACTGGTGAAAGTGGCGTGGGAAAGGAAAGTATCCCGAAGATAATCCATTCCCTTTCGCACAGAAAACATGGAAAATACATAGCCGTAAACTGTGGCGCAATTCCGGAAGGAACCATTGACAGTGAACTTTTCGGTCATGAAAAAGGGTCATTTACCGGCGCAACCGCTACGCGAAGTGGTTATTTTGAAGTTGCGGACGGCGGTACAATTTTTCTGGATGAAGTGGGCGAATTGCCTTTGCCCACACAGGTTCGCCTGCTTCGCGTTTTGGAAAACGGCGAATTTCTTAAAGTGGGCTCTTCACAAATACAGAAAACGGATGTGCGCATAGTTGCTGCCACAAACGTGAAAATGGCAGAGGCCATTGAAAAGGGAAAATTTCGGGAAGACCTGTATTATCGCTTGAGTACCGTGGAAATTAATTTACCGCCTTTGCGGGAACGGCAGGAAGATATTCATTTGCTCTTTAGAAAATTTGCCGCAGATTTTGCCCAGAAATACAAAATGCCCACCATCCGATTGGATGACCACGCCACAGATTTGTTGTTGAAATATCGCTGGAGCGGTAACATCCGTCAGCTTCGGAATGTGGCGGAGCAAATTTCGGTTTTGGAACAAACCCGTGAAATTTCATATGAAACACTGAAAAACTATCTGCCAAATATGGGAAGCAATCTTCCGGCGGTAGTAAATGCTAAAAAATCTGAAAGCGATTTTAGTAGCGAGCGTGAGATTCTCTATAAAATTCTGTTTGATATGAAGCGCGACGTGAACGACCTGAAAAAGCTGACACTGGAATTAATGAAAACCGGAAACACGGCAAAGGTAAAAGAGGAACAGTCTTCACTTATCAATAAAATTTATTCCGAAGAAAACAATCACGACGAAGAACTTGCGGCGATTGTTGAAGATGAAAATGGTATGGATGAAACCGATTTTGAGGTTTTCAGTATTCCGGAGAAAACTTCAGAAAATTTCAACAATGCAGTTGATGTGAAAAAGAAAGATAAATATGATTTTGCCGAAGAAATTCAGGAAGAGGAAAATCTTTCGCTTCAGCAAAAAGAACTGGAACTTATTAAAAAATCCTTGGAAAAATATAATGGAAAACGAAAGGACGCCGCGGACGAACTGGGAATTTCCGAAAGAACGCTATACAGAAAAATCAAGCAATATGATCTTTAATTGATGGTTGATAAAAAATTCAAAAAAAGAAAATGAACAAAATTCTTTCTTTTATACTGCTTGTAAGTATTGCGTTTATACTTCAGGGTTGCGGTGCGTATTCGTTTACGGGTGCAGACATTAATTACAGTACAACGAAAACGTTTCAGGTCAATTTTTTTCAAAATAATGCACCCATCGTCGAGCCGGGAATCGCACGCGATTTTACCCAGGATCTTCAGGATTTAATTTTGAACCAGACCAGTCTGGATTTGGTGACCAGCAATGGCGATTTGGTTTATGAGGGGGAGATTACACAATATTATATTGCGCCCATCACGGCGACCTCAAACAGCACGGCAGCGCAAAACAGGCTTACCATTGCAGTGAATGTAAGGTTTTTCAACACTAAGGATGAATTGAAGGATTTTGAGCAATCTTTCAGTTTTTATTATGATTATACGGGGAATGCAATACTTACCGGTGGCGCCCTCGAGACAGCTTTGGATATTATTTTTGAACGGCTTACCCAGGATATTTTTAATAAATCCCTCGCAAATTGGTAATATTTTGAACATTTCAAACTTCACATATTTACTTGCAAATCCTCAAAAATTGACGGATGCGGATTTGCACGAACTTAATTTGTTGATACAGAAATATCCCTATTTTCAAAGTGCGCGCGCATTGCAGCTAAAGGGTTTAAAAAATAACGACAGTTTTATGTACAATGATGCGCTCAAAATCACCGCCGCACACACTACGGATCGTGATATTCTGTTTGAATATATTACTTCCGAAAAATTTATTCAAAATGAAATCTCGCAAATAATATTGCAGCATGATGCATCCGTAAATGAAATTCAGGTTTTTCCGGAAGACGTTTCGCTTGAATTAAATGAGGAAAACGAAAAAAAGCACAAAGCTGAAATTGAAAAAGCAGAAGCCATTTTAAATCCCAATCTCTTTCAGAGAAAAATTGCTTCATTCCCAGAGAAAGATGAACAAATTTCTGATAAACCAGAAAAAGAAATCAATATACAGCCAGATAAACCCTTGGAATTCAAATCAGGCGACACACATTCTTTTTCTGAATGGCTAAAATTGACGCGAGCGAAGCCTATTGAAAGAACTCCTGAAGCGCAGATAAAAGATGAAAAAGAGCGAAAGTTTGAATTGATTGATAAGTTTATTCAGGAAAATCCGAAAATTCTTCCTTCTGAAAATATTAAGAATAACGACAAAACAGATTTACCAAAAAGCCAAACAAACCTACATTTACAGCCAACGGATTCATTGATGACCGAGACGCTGGCAAAAGTTTATTTGCAGCAGAAAAATTACAAAAAAGCGATTCAAGCCTATAAAATTTTAATTTTGAAAAATCCCGAAAAAAGTGGTTTCTTTGCAGACCAAATTCGGGCAATAGAAAAATTGATTAATCAAGAACACTCATGAGTACGTTTACAATATTTTTAGTTTTAATAATGATCGTGGCATTTTTGCTGATCGTAGTAATTATGGTTCAAAATCCAAAAGGCGGCGGGCTTTCATCATCTTTTGGTGGTGGTGCGGGTGCACAAATGGGCGGCGTACAGAAAACAAGTGATTTTCTTGATAAAAGTACTTGGACGCTCGCTACTGTTATGTTGGCGCTTATTTTACTTTCCAACATACCAATTATGGGCGGCAGCGGTATTCAGTCAAAAACTTTTGATGAAAGCGCGGTTCCCACTTCGGTTCCCTCACCTTCTGCCAATCCTGCTGGAAACACACAGGAAACTCCCGCTGAATAATTTACCTTAATAAAAGATTTTCAATGCCAGCTTATGACAAGCTGGCATTTTTATTTTCGGAAATGTCAGTTTGCTCCGCGTGGCATAATTTCTGCCAATTAGCACTCAAAATATATAAATCAAAATTTAACAACTAAATAAAAATAAAAATGGCATTAAAAATTCAACCACTTGCCGATAGAGTTTTAGTAGAGCCACAAGAGGCAGAAACTAAGACTGCTTCGGGAATTTACATTCCAGACTCTGCTAAAGAAAAGCCACAGCAAGGCAAAGTTGTTGCTGTAGGAAAAGGCAAAGAAGACCACAAAATGACTGTAAAAGTTGGAGACACCGTTCTTTACGGAAAATATTCTGGGAGCGAGCTTAAGTTTGACGGTAAAGATTACCTAATTATGCGTGAAGACGATATTCTGGCTATCATCTAAACTTTTCATAAATCAAAATTCGAAAAAAAATAATTAATCACAGCTTAAGGCGTAAAGCTTAAAGCTTAAAGCATTTAAAAAAATGGCAAAAGATATAAAATTTGATGTTGAAGCACGCGATAGTATAAAGCGCGGTGTAGATGCATTGGCAAATGCAGTAAAAGTAACATTGGGCCCTAAAGGACGTAATGTAATTATCAGCAAGGCGTTCGGCGCTCCGCAGGTTACAAAAGATGGTGTAACTGTAGCAAAAGAAATAGAATTAGAAGATGCGCTGGAAAATATGGGCGCGCAAATGGTAAAGGAAGTTGCTTCCAAGACTAATGACTTGGCAGGTGATGGAACCACAACGGCCACCGTTCTTGCACAGGCAATAGTAAAGGAAGGGCTTAAAAATGTGGCTGCCGGCGCAAATCCTATGGATTTGAAACGCGGCATCGACAAAGCTGTTGAAACCATTGTCAGCAATCTTGAAAAACAAGCTACTAAAGTTGGCAATTCTTCTGAAATGATAAAACAAGTCGCTTCCATTTCAGCAAATAACGATGATGTTATTGGAGAACTTATTGCCAAAGCATTCGGAAAAGTAGGTAAAGAAGGTGTTATTACCGTAGAAGAAGCCAAAGGAACTGAAACGTATGTGGATGTTGTGGAAGGGATGCAGTTTGACCGCGGATACCTTTCTCCATACTTTGTAACTGATACTGAAAAAATGCAAACTGAATTGGAAAATCCAATGATTTTGCTTTACGATAAGAAAATTTCCTCAATGAAAGATTTACTTCCCGTGCTTGAGCCGGTTGCAAAACAAGGAAGATCTTTATTGATTGTAGCTGAGGATGTTGATGGCGAAGCATTGGCAACTTTGGTTGTTAACAAACTACGCGGATCGCTGAAAATTGCAGCTGTAAAAGCTCCAGGATTTGGTGATAGAAGAAAAGCAATGTTAGAGGATATAGCTGTATTGACAGGAGGAACCGTTATTGCTGAAGAGCGTGGATTTACTTTGGAAAATGCAACTATTGATATGTTGGGTTCTGCTGAAACTGTCACCATCGATAAGGATAACACTACAATAGTAAATGGTTCTGGCGATAAAAATAACATCAAAGGTCGCGTAAACCAAATTAAAGCACAGATTGAAACCACCACAAGCGATTACGACAAAGAAAAATTACAAGAGCGCTTGGCCAAATTGGCTGGTGGTGTTGCAGTACTATACGTTGGTGCTGCTTCTGAAATTGAAATGAAAGAGAAAAAGGACCGTGTGGATGATGCGCTTCACGCAACACGTGCCGCCGTTGAAGAAGGTATTGTTGCAGGAGGTGGTGTAGCTTTGGTTCGTGCTATTGAATCATTGAAAAAAGTGGATGGAAGTAACAATGATGAATCCACGGGGATACAGATTGTTGCCCGTGCCATAGAAGCTCCTCTGCGCACTATAGTTCAAAATGCAGGCGGTGAAGGCAGCGTTGTAATAAACAAGGTTATGGAAGGCAAGAAAAACTTTGGTTATGATGCCAAAACTGAAAACTATGTTGATATGCTGAAGGCCGGAATCATCGATCCTAAAAAGGTTACACGTATTGCTCTTGAAAATGCTGCGTCCGTTGCCGGAATGATCTTGACTACCGAATGTGCACTTATTGACATAAAAGAAGAAAACGGCGGAGGCGGAATGCCAGCCGGTATGGGCGGAGGAATGCCCGGAATGATGTAAAATTGAGTATATAACGGTTGATTAATGGTTGAAATAAGCCTGACAGATTAAGTTCTGTCGGGCTTTTTCTATTTTAGAAATGATTATTTTTAGCTGAAATTTTTCAAAAACAAAATGCTGAAAGCAATTAAATTATATAAAATACCCATTATTTTTGCTTTACTTTCAGTAGTATTTTATTTCAATTTTGCATATAATTTGCATCGAAGTGATTTCTTAAAACTCACTACTCTTTACACCGCGCTCTTTTTTTTTACTTATTTATTAATTGAAAAGAATAAACTGAATTTTTGGTTTCTAGCTAGTCTTGGGATTGTTTTTCGTTTACTTTTTATATGCGCAATTCCTAATCTTTCACAAGACTTTTACCGATTTTTATGGGATGGAAGATTGGTTGCGCAAGGAATGAGTCCCTATATTTTAACGCCCGAAATGTATTTTCAAAATTTAGAATTGGGATTTAAAATAAGTGGGGCGCAAAAATTAATTGAAGGAATGGGAACTTTAAGCGCTGGTCATTTCAGCAATTATCCTCCTGTGAACCAGTTATTTTTTGCTATTGCTGCATTCTTGGGCGGAAAAAGCCTTTTGGCTTCGGTGGTAATATTGCGAGCAATTATCATTTTCGCAGATTTTGGAATTCTTTATTTCGGAAAGAAAATTTTAGAAAAACTAAACCTATTCCCAAATAGAATATTTTGGTACTTTTTGAATCCATTCATTATTATTGAGTTGACTGGAAATCTTCATTTTGAAGGTGTAATGCTTTTCTTTTTCACTGTTTCAATTTATTTTCTTTTCAAAGATAAATGGATTTGGGCAGCTATCTTTATGGGAATTTCAATTTCGGTAAAACTGATTCCACTTTTATTTTTGCCGTTATTTTTGAAGTTTTTGAGCAATAAAGATGCGACTACAAAAAATTCCTTCTCGGGAATTGAAAGTTTCAACTTGATGGCGATTTTAAAAGTTTATTGCACAGTTGGTTTTACGGTTATGTTGACATTTCTGCCATTTTTTTCCTCTGAATTCATTCGAAATTTTACATCAACCATTGCACTTTGGTTTCAGAATTTCGAATTCAATGCAAGCATTTACTACCTTATTCGCTGGATTGGCTTCCAAATAGTAGGCTGGAACATTATTGAAATTGTTGGAAAAATCCTCCCCGTAATCGTTTTCTTATTTGTGTTAGGGCTTTCAGTTTTCAGAAAGAATAGAGAACCTAAACAACTGTTGACAGCAATGTTATTTGTTATCTCATTTTACTTTTTATTTTCCACAACAGTGCATCCGTGGTATCTTGCCACTCCGCTATTACTGTCGGTTTTCACAAAATACAAATTTCCAATTGTATGGAGTTTTGCTGTGGTGTTCAGCTATTCTGCCTATGGCGAAAATGGATTTCAAGAGAACCTCTGGTTCGTTGCTATGGAATATTGCATGGTTATTGGATTTGCGATATGGGAAAATTTTTTGAAAGGAAGAATAAATTTGGAAAACTTCAGCAAAAAGTTTAATTTTATATCAGGAAAAGAATAAACTTATACTATTATGGAGAAGCCATATAATATTGAAGAAAAAATCAGCTATGCCCAAGAGGCTCCCACCAGTTTTTATGATGGCAATCTCGCCATTCCATTAATAGACATGACACCGTATCAGAAAATGCAAATTGTGAGGGACGGTGTTACAAAACAATATCTTACCAAATTAAAAGAAGAAACTTCACTAGATTACGATGCCTTAGCACAGGCACTTTCAGTAACAAGGGCCACTCTTATTAATAAAAAAGGCGAACAAAAATTCAACGACCACGTGAGCGAAGGTATAATTGCCGTAGCTGAAATCTATTCATTTGGTTATGAAGTTTTTGAAAATAAAGATAACTTCAATCGATGGATGATGGCTGAAAACCAAGCGCTTTCGGGAGCCACGCCTTTTGATCTAATGGATAATCAATTTGGGCGCGAAGAAATTAGAAACCTCATTGGCCGTATTGCGTATGGCGTTTTTTCCTAAAATGAAAGTTTACCGCATAAGTAAAACGCAATACAAAGATGACCTCAATGGTACGGGTTCAAAACTTTTTGGTGGACGCTGGAACCATATTGACACCCCGTGCATTTATACATCAGAAAATCGTGCGCTCGCTGTTTTGGAATATTCCGTTAATATCGCGATGGATTTTATTCCAAGAGCTTTGAGCATTTCTACGTTCGAAATAGATGAAAATCAAATTTATGAATTGACACTGGCTGATTTACCCGGAAATTGGAACCTAACACCAGCACCCCGATCTACTCGAGATTTCGGGACGAAGTTGCTTCAAAAAAAATATGGTGTTCTGAAAATTCCTTCCATCGTTATTCCTCAGGAATTCAATTATATTTTAAATCCACTTGCCGAAAAACTAAGTTACAAATTACTGGATAATGAGGATTTTATATATGATTTAAGGATAAAAGCAAATACCTAAAATTTTTATAATCAGTATTCTTTGAAAAAAATTTTGAAACCAAACCTACAAGGTTTTAAAAACCTTGCAGGTTTCATCTATTTTTTAACCCGCTCCAATCTGTAAAAATCCTTCCTTCTGTCCTTCAAGTTGTGTACTGCTCCAAAAGTATGTAATTCGCGAAGCAAATCTATGTCGACATCAGCAACCAATATCATTTCGGTATTTGGTGTGGCTTCAGCCTTTATACCATTGCTTGGGAAAGAGAAATCGCAGGGCGTGAATACGGCACTTTGCGCGTATTGAATATCCATATTATGGACGTTGGGCAGGTTACCTACGCTGCCGGCAATTGCCACATAGCATTCATTTTCTACAGCGCGGGCTTGCGTGCAAAGGCGTACACGAGAATAACCATTCTGCGTATCGGTTAAAAATGGAACAAAAAGTATATCCATTCCTTCATCGGAAAGCAGTCTGGAAAGCTCGGGAAATTCAGAATCGTAGCATATCAACACGCCAATTTTTCCACAGTCTGTATCAAAAGTTTTAAGTGAATTCCCATTAACCATTCCCCAGACTTTTGCTTCATCTGGTGTAACGTGAATTTTTTCATAGCGCTCAACGCTTCCATCACGACGGCATAAATACCCTACATTGTACAATTTTCCGCGAACGACTTCGGGCATGCTGCCCGTAATAATATTTATGTTGTATGAAATGGAAAGTTGGGACATTTTTTCGGTAATTTCCTTAGTATGTTTCGCTAATTCGCGGATTGCTTCGGGCTCGCTCATATGGTTGTATTCAGCCATAAGCGGCGCATTGAAGAATTCAGGAAACATGGCAAAATCACAACGATAGCCGGCAACACTGTCTATAAAATATTCCACTTGGTGCATAAGGTCTTCCATCCCTTTATAACTGCGCATCTGCCACTGAATTAAACCAAGCCGTACAATGCTTTTTACTGCGGATGGCTTTGGCTTTGTGATGGGTTTTGTGTAATAAATGTTATCCCACTCCATCAAAACGGCATATTCACCCGAAGCTTTATCGCCTTCCAAATAGCCTTTCAATACACGGATGGGATGAAAATCATTTGAAATTTGAAAGTTGAGCACCGGATCGTCAATCTGCTTGCGCTTCACTTTATCTATATATTGTTTCGGTGAAAGTTTATCTGCATGGAGATGATAATTGGGCATTCTTCCACCGAATACGATGCTTTTCAAATTTAAGTTTTCACACAATTCCTTTCTGTAATCGTACAATCTTCGGCCAAGACGCAAGCCACGGAAATCTGGGCGAATGAACACATCGATTCCATAAAGGACGTCGCCCTCGGGATCGTGAATACTAAAGGTAGGATCATCTGTAATATCCTTATAGGTGTGCTGGTCCTCAATAGCATCATAATCCACGATGATGGATAGCGCACAGCCGGCAATTTCGCCATCTGCCATAATAACAACCTGACCTTCGGGGAAAATTTCAATCAAATTCCCGATTTCATCAATTTTCCAATAGCTGTTCGGCAGACCACCGTAGGACTGAATCGTTGCTTCTTTTAAAGCTTCGTAATCCTTTAGTGTTAAAAATTTAAGTTCTATATTTTCGATTTTCTGTGGTTCCATCTATCTTCTATTTTATGCGGTTCTTTTTTGTAGTGGTTGGGAGATAACAGTTTGTTAGTGGCGAATCATTGTGAGTTGGTGGTAGCCCATTGTTAGTTGGAGGAGACCCATTGTTAGTTTGCGGATCGGGAAAACTTTGTATAATAGAAGCTCCGCAACTTTTGGGTACGGGATTGTAAACTGCAAATTGCCGATTGTTCTTTTCAATACATAGTTTTTATCTGTAGCTTTATATATTTACATACCTAAGAGATACGCAAAAATCAAGGGTGCAACGATGGTGGCATCACTTTCAATGATAAACTTTGGGGTATCAATGTCAAGTTTTCCCCAAGTAATTTTCTCGTTGGGAACTGCACCAGAATAGCTTCCAAAACTAGTTGTAGAGTCACTTATTTGGCAGAAATAGCTCCAAAACGGCGTATCGGTGCGTTCCATGTCTTGGTAGAGCATGGGGACAACGCATATTGGGAAATCCCCGGCTATTCCTCCACCAATCTGGAAGAAACCAATCCCTTTTTCCGAATTATCGGTGTACCAATCTGCTAAGAACGTCATATACTCAATTCCGCTTTTCATTGTGGACGCCTTCAGTTCGCCTTTTAGAACATAGCTTGCAAAAATATTACCCATAGTACTGTCTTCCCAGCCTGGGCAAACGATGGGTAAGTTTTTTTCAGCAGCGGCGTACATCCACGAATCTTTTAAATCAATTTCGTAATGCTCTTCCATAACTCCACTTAAAAGAAGTTTGTACATATATTCGTGCGGAAGATAACGCTCACCTTTTTCCTCGGCTTCCTTCCAAAGTTTTACAATGTGTTTTTGGATTCTTCTGAAAGCCTCTTCCTCTGGAATGCAAGTATCCGTTACGCGGTTCATTCCTTTTTCAAGCAAATCCCACTCGTCTTGCGGCGTTAAATCACGATAATTGGGAACTCTTTTATAGTGGCTGTGCGCCACAAGATTCATTATATCTTCTTCCAAATTTGCTCCCGTACAAGAAATGATATGTACTTTATCCTGGCGTATCATTTCGGCAAAAATCTTTCCCATTTCCGCGGTGCTCATAGCTCCGGCTAGGGAAACAAGCATTTTTGAACCTTGGTTCAATTGCGCTTCATAGCCCTTAGCAGCATCTACGAGGGCCGCAGCATTAAAATGTAAATAGTATTTTTCAATAAACTGAGAAATAGATCCTTTGCTAGTACTCATCTTCTTCTGTATTAAATTTTGAGACACCTTTTTTGGCATCGTTAAAGTTGCTTTCGTATTCATCATCTTCATCTGTTCCTGAAAATTTGTACGTAAGCATTTTATAATAAAGTTTCGCCGCCACAAAATCTGATGCTTTTTCATCTTTATTCGGGCATAGTTCAACAATATCAAACCCCACCACATTTCTTTCCTCAAAAACCTGTCTTAGAAAATCGAGCGTTTCATACCAAAAAAGTCCACCGGGCTCTGGAGTTCCGGTTGATGGCAGGATGGAAGGATCAAACGCATCCAAATCGAACGTGATGAAAACGTTTTCGCCCAAAGCTTCAATAACCTTATCTGGCCAATATTCATCTTTGGCCATATCGTGCGCAAAAAATACTTTTTCCTCGTCCATAACGGTAGTTTCCGAAACGTCCATGCTTCTTATACCCACTTGCACCAAATTGGTGTTTTGACTGGCTTCGTAAACGGCGCAGGCGTGGTTACATTTTGTTCCGTGGTATTCCTTGCGCAAATCTGCGTGCGCATCGATATGCAGCACGGTCAAATCATCAAAACATTCATTGAACGCGCGTATGGAACCGATTGAAATACTGTGTTCGCCGCCGAAAAGCGTTACGAATTTATTTCGTTTGATATATTCCTTTGTAGATTTATGGACTGCCGCAACCATAGCTTCCGGCGATTCATTTTCGGTTATGGCATCTGCGAGGTACACCCCTTGCTTGTATACTTCAGTTCGCGTTTCAATATCAAAAAGCTCCATATTTTCCGATGCATCCAAAAATGCCTCCGGACCTTTGTCCGCACCTTTTTGCCAAGTGCTCGTACCATCGTACGGAACGGGTATCAATACAATTTTTGAAGTTTCCAGTGCCGCATATTTTTGCGGGATTCCTGCGTACGTTTTAATGCTCATAACCTAAAATATTTAGCAATTGCTCGCTTGTTTGTTGTTCTGAAAAAAGTTGATATGTTAATTTATTGTTTTTATCCCTGTCTATTAATATATGCTTAGGCGATGGTATCAAACAATGCTGAAGTCCACCAAATCCGCCAATGCTTTCTTGGTATGCACCCGTATTGAAAAAGCCAATATACAAAGGTTTTTCTTTTCTGAATTTTGGCAAATAAATTGCCGCCATATGTTGCTCGCTGTTGTAATAATCATCACTATCGCACGTCATTCCGCCCAAAAGTACGCGTTCGTACTCATCGTGCCAACGGTTCACGGCCAGCATAATAAAACGCTTGCTAATGGCCCAAGTGTCTGGCAACGTGGTAATAAATGAAGAATTGATCATATTCCATTTTTCGCGGTCGTTCTGTTGCTTTTGGTACAGCACTTCATAAATGGCACCGCCACTCTCGCCAACGGTAAAACTTCCAAATTCCGTAAAAATATGTGGCACCGGCACTTCCCATTCTGCGCAGGTGATGTTGATCTGGTTGATGATTTCATCAATCATATATTGGTAATCGTACTCAAAGGCAAGGCTGTTTTTAATGGGAAATCCCCCTCCAATGTTAAGGCTATCGAGTGTTGGACAGATTTTTTTAAGCCGTACGTAAACCTTTAGACATTTCACTAATTCATTCCAATAATAAGCGGTATCGCGTATGCCCGTATTGATGAAAAAGTGAAGCATTTTCAGCTCAACCCTTTCATTATTCTTAATCTGTTCTTCATAAAAAGGAATGATATTTTTATAACCAATCCCCAAACGCGACGTATAAAATTCAAATTTTGGTTCTTCTTCCGAAGCTATTCGAATACCAACTTTAAAATCTTCCTCAATACTGTCTGATAGCAGCTCTATCTCTTCATAATTATCAATAATTGGAATGCAATTTTCATGTCCCTCATTGATCAATTTGGCTATTTTCTCGATATATTGATCGCGTTTAAATCCGTTGCAGATTACATAGGTTTCATCCGTGATTTTGCCTTGGGCCTTTAAATTTTGGACAATATCTATATCGAAGGCAGAAGAGGTTTCAATATGAATATCGTTTTTAAGCGCTTCGTTTAAGACGTGCTTAAAATGGGAACTTTTGGTACAATAACAATAGTTGTAGTTCCCTTTGTAATCATTTTTATTTATGGCATTTGCAAACCATTTTTTTGCAAGTTTTATATTTTCTGAAATCTTTGGAAGATATGTAAACTTGAGCGGCGCACCGTATTTTTCTACCATTTCCATAAGATCGATGCCGTGAAACTCGAGACCGTTTTCCCCTAGTTTGAATTCCTTTTGCGGAAAATAATACGTTTGGTCAATCAGGTCTATGTATTTGGTGTTCATTCTTGAATTTTGTTGGATTTTGAAAATTATAAATGAATGTCTAATATTCCACGCAAATGGCGGGATATAACATAAAATTAACTTTGCGAATCAATTGAGAATAGGCGTCTGAATGTTAAGTGAATAGAGAAAAGTTGCGCAAGGCTGCGCATATATGATAATGGTTTGAAAGGATAGTAGCCTATTCATTAAAATTAAAGGGGAAACAGTTGTTTCAGATACAAATGTGCCAAAAAAAATTTATATTTTATAAAATTTGGACAATTTTCACAATCTCTATATCATGCTGAAGAAGTTCAGTTCCTTTTCCGTCAATGGTCTCCATCTTCCACGCGGTAGATCTTTTTTGGTGAGTGGGCCAAGTGTAACGCAGTCCACACGAACCACATCATATCCCAAACCTTCAAAAATTGTGCGGATAATGCTGTTCCCGGTATGCTTGATTTTAAGGCCCACTTCACTTTTGGGGGCATTATCCACATAGCTTATTTCCTCAACGAAAATTTCTTTTCCATCCGCCGTAAATCCATCCTTTATTTTTTTGAGGTGTTCCGCTTTCAAGTTTTTATCGAGCTCAATGTGAAATAACCTTGGGATTCCCTTCTTCGTGAATTTTTGAACAAATGCATCATCATTGGTGAACAAAAGAAGTCCGGTTGCGTTGCGGCCCAAGCGTCCAAATGGTTTTATCCTCGCGGTAGTGGCATTTGCAACCAGATCCATAACCGTCATTCCCTTCGCATTACTGTCTGTTGTTGCAAAACCTTTTGGTTTGTTCAATAGTATATAGGTTAAAGGCTCTGGATTGATACGTCTGCCGTCAAAACGAACATCATCTTCAAGTTTTACCTTGTAGCCCATTTCGTTTACAATCTTGCCGTTTACCGTAACCAAACCCGTAGAAATATAGGTATCCGCTTCGCGTCTGCTGCAAATGCCGCTGTTTGCAATGTATTTGTTCAAACGAATTCCGTCCTCAGGATTTGCCTGTTTTTTTTCGATAGTAAGTCTTTCCCTTCGGCCAATTTCCTTTCCGTTTTTATCAAATTTCAATCTCTGCTTGCCCACACGTTCCCCGGAAGTTCCCGGTTTTCTTGAGGCGTTTTCCCTGGAGAGCATTTTCTTGCGCGCATTTTTGCCCGGCTTTCGCGGCGCGTTTCCATTATCATTATTTTCTTCTCTGCCCATATTTGGAAATTTTATTTGAATTTTTCTTTAAAAATTTAATACCGAAATACCGTATTTTCTGGATAATTTCCTGCAAAGATACAGGATTTAAACACCAAATTTTAACAAGTGAAAATTCAATTTAAAAATTGATTGACGGGTTTACGCAAATCTGCTCAAAATTAAAGAGGGATGAATCAAAACAATACTGAAAACCCCTGCAACAATGATAAATTTCAATGTATTGTGAAGGACAACGTAGTGGATTTTCTTTTTTGAATTCCAAAGAATTATCATAAAAACTCCCAGCGCGGCAATGCTTCCGAAGAAATAGAAATCCATGTATCCTATTTCCTCACTAAATTTTGTAATGAGTAGAATGGTAGGCACAAGCGTGAGTAAAATTAGAGCACTCAACATTTGTTTGGAAACCTTTTCGCCGTACACCACGGGAATCGTTCTATACCCCAGTGCCAAATCGCCAGTAATATTTTCAAGATCCTTTACCAGCTCCCGCATCGAAATTAGTAAAAAAAGAAAAGTGGCATGGCCAAAAATTACAAGATCAAAATTTGAGTAGTGTATAAAAATCGCAAAAAATGGAATAACAGCGAGTATCGCGGCGGTTATATTCCCTATAAACGGATATTTTTTTAGCTTATGCGAATAAAACCAAAGCGCAAAAATATAGATGGAAAAAAATAGTACAGCCCTAAATGAAACGTAACTGGCAAAAATTACCGAAAGAAAATTGAGTATAAAATAAGCGGAAAGTTTGGTATGCTGGCTCACCAGTTTATCGAGCATGGTTTTTTGCGGCCTATTTATTAAATCCTTCTCGCTATCATAAAAACTGTTTATAATGTACCCACTAGCGATTGCAGATGAAGATGCAAGTACGAGCATCAATAAATTAACATCCAGCAAAACTTGCCGTACGGGCAAATCTGGAGCCAAAATAAATATGGATGTTAGATACTGGGCAATTACAATTATGAGAATATTATACCCACGAACAATTGAAAACAGACTGAAAAACTTAAGTAGAAAATGTTTTTGTTTTCTGCTCCACATGAATAAGAATTGAAATTTTTCAGATAAAAACTTGCGCTGCGGACTATCTTAAAAATTGTAGACCACTTCCAGTTTGTAATTTTTCAGTGCTTTTTTGGCCTTGTCAATATCTTCGGTGAAACCCAGCATATATCCTCCGCCGCCACTGCCGCAAAGTTTTAGGTAATATGCGTTGCTGTCAATCCCTTTCTTCCAAAGTTTGTGGAATTCCGCAGGAATCATGGGCTTAAAGTTATCCAACACTACTTTTGAAAGTTGCTTAATGTTGCCGAAAAGGGATTTCACATCGCCTTTCAGAAAGTCATCCACGCACGCATCGGTATGTTTTACAAATTGATCTTTCAGCATATTTCTGAAACCTTCCTGTTTCATATTTTCCATAAAAAGCTGAACCATAGGTGCAGTTTCGCCTGTGCTTCCGCTATCCAATAAAAAGACTGCACTCTTTCCATTTTCGGTCTGTGAAGGAATGCCTGCTGGCTCAATATTATCGCTGGAATTGATAAGTATGGGCAAACTTAAATAACTGTTTAACGGATCCAACCCGGAAGATTTTCCGTGGAAAAAAGATTCCATCTCACCAAAAATAGCTTTCAGTTTCAAGAGTTTTTCTCGGGTAAGATTTTCCAAAATGGTAATTTTTTCTTTCGCATATTGGTCGTAAATAGCGGCAACCAGTGCGCCACTACTGCCAACGCCATAACCCTGCGGAATGCTGGAATCAAAATAAAGTCCTTTTTCAATATCCGCATTCAAGCTTTCAAGATCAAAACGTACCAGTTCCGGTTTTTCTTGCTGAAGCGTTGATAAATGTGCTGCAAATCGCTTTAATCCTTCATTTGATTTATGCGTGGAAATAGTGTGGTGCTCATCAATTTTTAGGGCACCGTTGTAAAAATTATACGGAATGGAAAGCCCTTTTGAGTCTTTAATAATTCCATATTCTCCAAAAAGTAAAATCTTTGAATAAAATAAAGGTCCGCGCATATTGCAAGAGTTTATAGGGTAAAAATAGTTTTTTAACGTGTAAAAAACTATCCACGGCGCAAATATACCATCTAATCACCTAATAATTTCCCTAAATTATTATAAATATGGCGGTAGCAATCAGCAACTTATTATTCAATATTTGAAATTTAAAACGCAGAAATAACCTTCATTGAAGCGAACAATTTATTTGTATCTTTCCGTGAGTTTCAAGAAATAATTCATTTTTACTTGTATGAATTCAGAAATCCGGAGCGCGTCAATTTTTGCTTTTTCTTTCTTTTTATTGAATTTTAGCACCCTTTTCTCACAAAATATTTCAACCGTAAAACAAATTCAAAAATTAATTGAACAGGACTCGCTGGCGAAAGCCAAAACTGAAGTTTCACAAAACATAGCCTATTTCAAAAAAGAGCAAAAATTTGATTCGCTTGTGAAATACATTCAGTTTGAGGGCAGTTTCAAATTGAATAATGGCAACAAGCAATTGGCAATAAAAAAAGCCGAAGGCTTAGTTTCAGAAATAAAAAATTCCGGAGATAACCTTGCAATTAATGAAGCCTTTAAAGAATTATCCTGGATTTACGATCTCTCAGGAAATACCCAAAAAGCGTATGATATCGTCTTTGAAAGTTTGGAATATGCAAAAAAAATCAACGACCCACAGAGCACCGCGCTGGCTTCTACCTACTATAAATTGGGTTATTTGGCGGCCAATCTTGGCAATTTTCCCTTGGCCAATAAAAATTACCAGCAAGCACTGCAACTTTTAAGAAAAACTGAAAAAAAGGATTTTGAATTTTACAATCAAATCTACAATGCCCTGGGCGGAATTAAATGGCAGGAAGCAAAACTGGACAGCGCAAAATTTTATTTTGAAGCAGCGCTGAAAGTGCTCGAAAAAACGGACGGCGCAGATATTATGAACCAATACTATCGGCCGGCTCTCATCAAAATGAACCTTGCCGTACTGGGCAATGCCTTGGGAAAAAACAGGGAAGCGATAGAATATTCAGAAAAGGCGATTGCCGGTTTTCAGAAATACATTGAAAAATCAACCGATGAAGCCCGAATTTTAAAGGCGAAGGGAAATCTATTTATGTCCACCGATAATCTTGCGGCATTTTACAACACGCTGGGTGAATACGCCCGCTCCCAGCAATTGATTGAACATTCTTATGAACAGAAGAAAAAATTTTATGAAAAAGGGGACATCAATCTTATTATTTCACAAATTATTCTCGCAGAAGCGAAAATTGCCAGCCGTGATTTTGAAGGTGCCGCAAAAAATGCAGATCAGGCGTTGCAATCCTTAAAAACCAGTCCGGGAGCCAATCTGTATTGGGAAGCGGCGGCGCTCTCCACTCGAGCCAATATTTACGAAATTGAAGGGGATATTGAAAACGCCGAAGCGTTTTATGAGAAAAGTGAGGCAACCTATAGAAAATCCCTCGACGGCTATCCTCAAGGATTTTTGGATAGTATGCTGGAACAATCGCTGTTTTATGCAAGCAACAACAAAGGCAAAAAAGCCCTTCAACTGGCAAACGAAATGTATGAAGCCACGCACACGGGCGATTATAAAAATACCATCCAGCAGTTTTACCACACGCTCAATTTGGCGCAAGTACACTATAAATTGAAGAATTATAAAGATGCGCTGCAATTCAGCGAAGAAGCACTGAAATTCAATTCAGCGGCGGGTTTGGACGGCATCAGCACCACGGATTCCATTTTGGGGCAATACCGAAAACCCATGGCGCTTCTTATAAATGCTTCGGCAAAATATTATCTAGAAAAAAATAAATCTGAAGTTTTTCTGAAAGAACTTTTGAAATCCCTGGAAGATGGAATTTCAATTTTGGACCAACGGAAAAAGGTGGTAAACAATCAAGAAGATGTAAAATTATTGATTGCTGAAAATGAAGAACTTCTCAATTTTGCCAAAAAAATTCGGCTGAAGCTTTTTGAAATCACTAAAGAGGAAAAATACCTCGACAAAGTAATCGCCCTTCACGAATCCAGTATTTACAGTCGCATCAGGTCCCGACTCAACCTGCGCGATAATATTGCCTTTAATAATATTCCGCAGAAAATTTTGACACGAGAGCAAAACCTAAAATCGGGCCTTACCACCGCGCTTGACGGTCCCGGAAATGGACTTTTAAATTATTTTGAAATTTCAAGGCAATGGAATTCCTTTTTGGATTCCTTGCGGCGCGAGTATCCCAAATATTATAAAATGCGCTACGCAACGCTGGAGGAGCCCATTGCAGACCTTCAGCAAAATATACCCACAAACACAACGGTAATTCGCTATTTATTTATTGAGGATGATTTATACGCCTTTGTGGTTTCGGCAAATGCGAAGCAGATTTTCAAATTGGTTTACGAGCCGATTAAAAACCACATCGCCGCACTTCAGCAAAGTAATTTCAGCACCACCCAGAGCAGAACATTATTGTATGAATTGTACAGGGCGCTCTTCCACCCCATTGAAAAAGCGGTGCGCACCAAAAAGATTATCATTTTCCCGGATCGCGACCTTTTCAATTTGAGCTTTGAGACGTTGACGCCCAAACCGCTAAAAAACTTTCAGGAATTTGCAACCAACAGCCTTTTGGCGAAGTATGATATTTCATATAATTTCAGCCTATTGCTGTATAAAGATATGCGGGCAGAAAAGAATTTTTCAGAAAAATATATCGCGTTTGCCCCCGGCTTCAACCATCAAATGAAGCAGAAGTACCAGCAGAGCGTGATCGATTCCTCGAAAATGGATAAAAGCTACCTTACCTTGCTTCCGCAGCCTTTCAGTGAAGATTTGGTAAAGCAATATGCCAAAATTTTCAATGGCGAATATTTTATAAATGAAAATGCATCCAAGCAACATTTTATTGATAATGCGAGGGAACACAGAATTATCCACATTGGCACGCACGCCGAAAGCAATAATTTGAGCCCGGAACTTAGCCGACTTATTTTTGCGAAAGACTACGAAAGTGGCAATGCATATGATGAAAATTCGCTGTATTCGTACGAGATTTACAACATCAACCTTTCCAGCAATCTCGCCATATTAACGGCCTGCGAGACCGGAAAACCTACCTACCAAGCCGGCGAGGGAATGATTAGCCTATCGCACGCATTTAATTATGCAGGCAGCGAAAGCATCTTGACCAGCCTTTGGGAAATTGACGAACAGTCCAGCGCAAAAATTGTCAAACTTTTTTATGAAAACCTTGCGGACGGAATGCCGAAAGATGAAGCTTTACGAAAAGCAAAACTGGATTACATTGCGACCGCGCAGGGCCGCACCTCAGCGCCGCAATACTGGGCAGGCTTGGTATTGATTGGCGACACCTCACCCATAGATTTAAGCCGTGGATTAGATTGGTGGTGGTATGCCCTGGCAGCAATCGTGGGAATCAGTCTGCTTATTTTTCTACTTCAAAACAGAAAACGAACTTTTTAATTTTGAATTTTGAACTATGAATTCTGAATTATTCCAGCACCGAAGCCAACCTCGTCCTCAATAAACTCTCCATTTTTGCAGAAGGGTGCCAATTCGTTTTTAATAAATTCCAGCACCATTTCCTTTTCAGATTTTGGATAGAGCACGTGCGCGTTTGCCCCGGCATCCAGCGTAAAGCTAACGTTGCTGTTATTCGCTTTGCGGAATTTCCAAATGCGGTTGATAATTTCCAGCGTGTTAGGCTTCATCAAAATGAAATACGGCATGGAGCTCATCATCATAGCGTGCAGCGTAAGGGCTTCGCTTTCCACGATTTTTATAAATTCTGAAAGATCGCCCGTTTCAAGAACAGGAATCAATTTTGAAAGATTTTCATTTGCCTGCGTAAAACGTTGCGCGGCAAATGGGTGGTTTTCCATTAAATTATGCCCCACGGTACTGCTTACCTGTTTTTCGCCTTTGTCCACAAGCAGTATTGTATCTTGATAATTTTCAAAGTTTTTGTGGATTTTAGCTTGAAATGTTGTTCCGAAAAGATTGCTGCTACCCTCCACTTTGGGGTGTTCGCCCCAAACTACCAATGGCCCTTCAATGCTTCGGCACGCGCTACCGGAACCTAAACGGGCTATAAAGGATGCCTTTTTCAGTATTTCACGTGCAGTCAAGGCATTTTTATTTTCCATTTCAACCAAGCAAAGTGCTAAAGCGCTCATTCCGCTTGCGGAGGAGGCGATGCCGCTGCTGTGCGGAAAACTGTTGGATGTCTCAATTTTAAATTTATAATCCTTCAAAAAAGGGAGGTATTTTTCTATCCGTTCAAAGAATTTTTTGATTTTCGGCTCAAAGGAAATTTCCCTTTTCCCGTCCAGAAAAACTTCAAAATGAAAATCAGTTGACCGCTTTATTTTTTCGTAGGAAAGTTTGGTGACCGTATGGCATTTGCTCAACGTAAAACTGATGGATGCGTTCATGGGCAACTGTTCGCCGTGTTTTCCCCAATATTTTACTAGGGCAATGTTGCTTGGCGATTGGTAGGTTACGCTTCCATTTGCTAGCGGTCGCAGTTTTTCAATTGATGGCAAAAAATCCTTTTCAGTCATGTTTTCTTTTTTAATAGCCCTACAAGGCCGCCATCGGCGATAGTTGCAGGATATGTAGGTTTCTTCAAGATTACCTTGAACCAAACCTTGCGGTTGACAAAAATAAGGTCTTTTTAAATTAAACTGATGACAATTTTAAACGCATCCCGATGCCCTAGTGCAAACCCCTAATGTAAATTCCACTAATCTATAAAACCCTGCCGATGGCCCCATTACATATTTTGAGGATTATAAAGATGCGGTCCCGTAAGGCGGGGATGGGGGAAGTCCAAAAGCCCTTTCAAGATATTGAAAGGGCTTTTTTATTGGGATTTTCGCTAAATCTTACCAACTTAAAAAAAGCCAGAAAACCTAATTGGGAAAAAGAACAAACTGCTGACTAAAAGCGAAACTCTTGAGGAGATAATGCAGGAGTTGATGATTTGTTTATATTTGGAAATGACTGGAAAGAATTTTTGCTTTATGGTTGGTAGGTTTTTAATCTTAATGTTATTTAGATATATCTTGTGTATAATACAAGTAAAAGGATGTTATTTAGGACAATCATATTTTTAATCATAATAATATCAGGTTGTAATGGAACCAAAACTGTATCTGCGCATTTAACATTTCCTGAATTAAAAATTGAAAATGAAAGATATGATAGGCTTATTTTAGATAGAAAGCCCGAATACGGATATAGTGGAAAAGATGGATGTGTGGTTATGAGAGAAATCTCTATGAATATAACCGAGCTGAGCAATGGTAAATTCATAATTGGACAAGTATACGATTCCGAAAACAAAACCCCACTCTTAAATGCAGGCATAATCTTTTCTGTAAACCGTAATGGAATAATTAATACGATTGAAACTTTATCCGATAAAAATGGAATGTTCTATACTGAATTTGACGGAAAATTAAAAAATATAATTGTTGCACGTGTCGCTTATAGAACTTTAAAAATTGATTTTGACAAACTGTAAAAGCTACATACGCCGCAATTAAAAACCACCATAACGATGTTCTAAAGCCTGGTGACATTATATCCAAATCTTCAAGATAATTACAGGCAGACTTAAGCGCTTAACAATTATTTATATGCATCACAGAAATAAATCGTACATAAAATTATCAGAATCAGTTCATAAAGCTGTTGTTCGTTGGGATCCTTTAGCACTTATATCTTTAGGAGCAGTAAAAGATGAATATGATGTTATTGAGAATAGATTCCTAAGCGGACTAATAAACTCAGAATCTAATGATATTATCATCGAAAAAGTTAAGCTAAGCCTTGAATACTTGGGAATTGATTTAAAATACTTGGAATCTGAAAAAGAAATGGAATTGGAGGCCGATATAAGAAAAATACTTTCTGAACTAAAAAAGCATACGTTCAACAATAAATAAAAGTTACAATACAAAATATATAAATATGAGCCACAGGATATTTTTAAAGTCTAAACCGGGATTACGCGTCGAGAGACTCTCTGAAAACCTCTGGTCAGCTCAATCTAAAGTTCATAATTTGTTTATCACTCCAAAAATTGAATTTAGTGTTGACGTTAAAAACCAAATAAAAATAAAAAAATACGACGTGCTTAAACCAGCATTAATTTATTCCATATTATTCGCTGCAATATTTTTAATTTTAGACTTCCTTTCTGAATCAAGTTTAGCAAATGGCCTCGGATATTTAATTTTGGGAAGTAGTATATTTTATTTTGGAATTATGTCATTACTGATTTTCATTGTAAAAGTTCGAATTCAAAAGCAATTGAATAATAAAAGTTAAAAAACATTTCCTTGCTGTATATCTGAAATTACTTCGTCACAAAACCTCTGGAGCATATCTTTAAATCTTCCCGAAAATCCTCGCTACAAAAAACTGCTCTTAGCCGAAAACTTAACCCATAATTTTCCGCCCTCCCCAAAACTCAATTTTTTTCCATAGCTTAGCGTACGTCGTTTAAAACATCCCAACCATGAAAAAACTATACGTTCTATTCGCATTCATCCTCATCACGGTAGCTGCTAACAGCCAGTCCATTTCAGAAAAGGAGCTTATGGGCGTTTGGCAGGTCACCTCCGTTACCAGCGCTTCCCAAAATCCCAACCAGGCACAGCTTATTGCCGGGTTACAACGTGCAACGATGTACTTCAAAAACGACCATACTTTTGAGTTCAACAGCTACAGCACCAATCCCACTCTTGCGTCATTTATTGAAAACACCCAAAACAGCCAGTGGAAGTACGATGCCAATTTGCAAACGGTAGCCATAGGAACCGCGGAAAATAACTATTCCGCAATGATTATAAAAGTGAGAAAGCAAAACGGAAAAGTGAGTTTCCTTCTTCAGGAAACTAACGTGGAGTTACAGGTAATAAAACCGGAATGATACTTAGATACCAGCATCAAAAATTTATTAACGTTAAATTGTTCTTTAAAACGTTTTAAAAAGATATTTTTGCCGCGCTTAAAAAGAAAGGTTACGTTTTAAATGAAATTTTTAATACATCTGTTAATTGCCTTGGGCTGTGCAAGTTCGGCCCTTTCGCAAAATCTTCAGATTGATGCCACAACTTATACACCGCAACAACTTATTGAGGATATATTAATCGACAGCGGTTGCATTGAAAATGTGCAGATCAGCCAAACCATTGGCGGTAATTTTCAAGATGGCGATAAAAGTTTCGGGTATTTTAGTGCGAACGACAGCAACTTCCCCTTTGAAAAAGGATTGGTGCTAAGCACGGGCAAACTCGCCAATGTACCCGGCCCAAACAACTCATTGAGTGATGATGACGCGCCCGGCTGGGGCGGCGACCAGGATTTGGAAAATGCACTAAACATAAGCAACACCACAAACGCTACAATCATTGAATTCGATTTCATCCCAAAGGCAGATAACATCCAGTTTCGGTATCTTTTTGCTTCGGAAGAATATCAAGAGGGCTCGCCAAATACCTGTATTTATTCCGATGCCTTTGCATTTTTAATCAAACCTATTGGTGGCAATTATACAAATATTGCCGTGGTCCCGGGAACAAATACCCCCGTGCTGGTAACCACCGTACATTCCGGGATTCCCGGATCCTGTCCGCCCATTAATGCCAATTATTTTGAAGGCTGGAACGGCACCAATGTTCCCATCAACTTTAATGGCCAGACAAAAGTACTCGTTGCCGAGGCGCCCGTGGTCATAGACCAGCCGTACCACATAAAACTGGTAATTGCCGATGAGGTGAATTATAGGTATGATTCGGCGGTATTTCTGGAGGGCGGCAGTTTTAACATTGCCGCAAACCTTGGTCCGGATAGAAGTTTTGCTACCCAAAGCCCGCTATGCGATGATGAGGTGTACATCCTCGATGCCACGCCGGAAGGCACAACCCCAGAAGGTTATAAATGGTTCAGAAATGGAAATCTAATTCCTGGGGAAAACACCGCACAGCTAACCGTAACTACGGCGGGGGTGTATAGCGTGGAAGTAGATTTTGGCAATGATTGCATCGCCCACGATGAGGTAACGATTGATTATGCAGACCCAATAACGGTTTTTGATACCGAACTTGTACAATGCGATCCCGGGGTTGACGGCCGCGCAACGTTCAATCTGTTTGATGCGCAACCCAATGTAACCAATGGAAATACCTCACTGGAAATAGCTTCTTTCCATAAAAGTTTTGAAAACGCACAAAACAATCTTCAGCCTATTGTAAATCCCAGCAATTATACAAATACCATAGCCGAAGAGGTTGTGTATGCGCGTGTGGTTTCCATTTTAGGGTGCGTAGGCGTGGCGGCGGTTACTTTAAAAACTACCGCAAATACACTTTCAGATTTTAATCTCGCCGTCTGTAGCAATCCCGAAACGCCCGGTTTTGGAACATTCAATCTTTCAGAAATAACCGCAGAAATTATTGCGATTTACGGCAATGCAGTTACGGTAAACTACTACGCAACATACAATCAAGCCATTGCACAGGTGAATGAACTTTCGCTACCGTACACAAATACCGTTTCGGGAATTCAGACCATTTACGTACGCATTTCTGGAGAAATAGGTTGCGTGGGAACGGCGGCTATTAATTTACGGGTGCTGGATACACCAGAATTCCAAGGGCCTACGGAATATATCTATTGCTTAAATACTTTTCCTCGAAAAATAAGAATTTCAGCAGGGGTAGTTGGCACACAATCCGATCTACTTTTTGAATGGTCCACAGGCGAAACAACCTCTTCCATTGAAGTAAACGAGGCGGGAACCTTTACCATAAATGTAACGAGAAGAAGGCCTATTTTCGGCGAAAATTTTACGTGCAGCGCTTCCAAGACCTTTACTGTTATCGCTTCAGAACCGCCACAGGTCACCTACCAACTTTCAGGAAATCTGGGCAGCGAGACCGTCACCATACTTGCCTCAGGCGAGGGCGATTATCTCTATTCGCTGGATGGGAGCAGTTTCAGTGAAAATTTTATTTTTGAAAACGTGGGGCCGGGCATACATACCGCAGTTGTTATAGATGCCAACGGCTGTGGCAGTACCACCATTGAAGTTTTTGTACTGGGTTTTCCCAATTACTTTACGCCGAACAATGATGGCCACCACGATTTCTGGGAGATAAAAGGAGTCAATTACGAAAAATACCAACTGGCACGCGTAGAGATTTTTGATCGTTTCGGAAAAATGCTGTACACCCTGCGCCGTTTTGAAAATGGCTGGGACGGAACGTACCGTGGCAGGCCCGTTCCTTCCTCAGACTATTGGTTCAAGGCAGTTTTCAACGATGGCAGGTTCCACCGTGGACATTTCACCTTGAAAAGATAAGTAGGTTAAGCAGTTCTTCTTTTTTTAGAAAGTTTATTTTACGGCATCCGCACCGGCTTGGGCAACCTTGTGGTCATTTTCCACCGAATCTCCAGAAACACCAATAGCGCCAATAATTTCATCTCCTTTTTTTATCAAAACCCCTCCCGGAAATGAAATCAATCCCCCATTGGAGTGTTCTATCCCAAATAGCGACCCGCCCGGTTGCGACAGTTTTCCTATTTCGCCAGAATTCATATTAAAATATCTTGCGGTTCGCGCTTTTTTCATAGAAATATCAATAGACCCCAGCCATGCGCCGTCAATGCGCGAAAAGGCAACCAGATTGGCCCCGCTGTCCACCACGGTAATATTCATTTTTACGTTCAGTTCCTTTGATTTTTCAATGGCGGCCGCCACTGCTTTCTGTGCTTGTTCAAGTGTAATATTCATAACATTCATTTTTTAGATTTTAGCCTAATATAATTAATAACTTGCAGACAAACTGAAACCTAGGTATTTTTATAGTGTAACTCTGTACCAAAAAACCGATGCCCACCAAAAACCAACTTATCCAGACCCAGCAAACGGAATTACTGGAAACACTAAAAACAAGATTCCACAAAAACAAGCACCGCCACAAAAATGCGGACTGGGAAAAACTACAAACCAAACTATTGGCAAACCCAGAAAAACTTTGGTCACTGCACCAAATGGAAACCACCGGCGGCGAACCGGACGTAATTGACTATAACAGCAAGACAGATACCTACACCTTTTTCGACTGCGTCCCCGAAAGCCCCAAAGACCGAAGAAGCCTTTGCTATGATGCCGAAGCCCTCCAGGCCAGAAAAGAAAACAAACCCAAAAACTCCGCAATGGAAATGGCCAGCCAAATGGGCATCATCTTATTAACCGAAGCCCAATACAAAATACTGCAAAACCTCGGCGAGTTCGACCTTAAGACTTCCAGCTGGTTGCACACACCCGCAGCCATAAGGCAATTGGGCGGAGCCATCTTTGGAGACCGAAGGTACAATCACGTATTCACCTACCACAACGGCGCCTCCTCCTATTACGCCGCACGCGGGTTTCGTGGGTGTTTGAAAGTTTGATTTAAAAAATACTGCTCAAAGGAATTGCGCCGAATGTCTCGCAAACCAAATGACGCAGGGCTATTCTAACATAGAAGCAGAATGTGCCGCACCCGCCGCCCGCCGCCCTCTACTACCGTACCCTCGTCGCCCTCAAGTTTAAACAGTATAGGGACTAACCAATAAAGTAAAGCCACTCCCTCAATGCTTCGGGTTGAGGGAATGGCTTTTTTTTTTGAAAATTTATATGAAATGTTTTTTTGTAGATTTACGGAAATTGTAATAATGAATATGTTGTATATAGACATGTTGTACGAGAGTTAGAAAGATTACAAAACAACTTCTTCCTCTCCCAAATCAATTCAAAAAATTCCAGGCTTGCTACCGAAGAAGAAAACACGGTTTTTGGGCTGTGGGATTTCAAAACCCATAGCAATGGTAGTTGTTTGTTTGCAAACTTTCCAAAACCCAATCAGTACGTTGAGCGCAGTTGCTTACCCGCGAAGTTTGCACCTGGCGTTTTGAAATCCCGAGAATGGCCGGTACCTGTTTGCCTACGTCTGAAAAAAATCAGCCGAACGGATATTTTTTGGCAGGTGCCTGTCTCCAAAGAATCAAAAACCGTGTTTTCCGCAGAGCCACGATCGCCATTGTTGCCTTTCGATGGCCGGTGATATGGGAAACCCCCGTACAACAACAGCTATAAGCAATGCGGGATGTGTGCAGAAACGAAAAGCAGTTGTATATTTACAAAATCGCCAAAACTTTATTGGCAACAGAAAAATAGAATAAAAAAAGGATCAAAGTTTTGGCTTATGGCGAGTTCGAAGATCATTGAATTTTTGACCCCGCACTGCTCATAGCCGCGGTCCGTTGTGCCTCATTGTGAAAAGCCAACGCACATTCAAGCACATTTGGTTTTTGCCGACACACAAAGCAAACGCTGAAAAACCAAAAGAGCTTGAATTTTGCCAACGCTCGAAGAAAGAATCGTAACTTTGAAAAAAAGATAAATGCAGACGACATTATTTGAAAATATAATTAAACAAGACCAGTCAAAGAAAGAGATTTCTCATAAAGCAGAATCCTACAAAGGACTATATGCAATGCACAAATATTGGGGAAAGAAGCCTTTCAATATTATGGCTGACTTTATCAAAAAATATACTTCTCCTAATGAAATAGTCCTTGACCCGTTTTGTGGTTCAGGAGTTAGTGTTTCAGAAGCTGTATTCAATGGAAGAAAAGGAGTAGGAATAGACATCAATCCCAGCTCTATTTTAATCACAAAAAATGTCATTCAAACTGTTGACACCAAGCTTGTTTTAAGTGAATTCAATAAAATTGAAGCGAAAGTAAAGGATAAAATACAGGAACTATATTTAGTTGAAAGAAATGGTCAAAAGTATGAAGGTCAAAACTATTTATGGGAAAATGGTGAACTAACTGAAATTAGATATTCCAACGGAACAAGAAAGAGATATTCAGATGTTCCCAATCAACTAGATATTGATAAGTCTAAGGAAATAAGCTACGATAATATTAACACCTTTTTCCCAAAAGAGAACTTTTTCCACAATTCTAGAATCAATGCTAACAGAGAAAATAAAACTTCCGACCTCTTTACACCAAGAAATTTACTTGCTCTTTCATTGATATATAAAGAAATTGATAGCATTTCAAACATTCAAGTTAAAGACTTTTTCAAGTTTTGTTTTACAGCATCTATGGGGCAAGCAAGCAAAATGGTTTTTGTCATTAAGAGACGTAATAAAACAAAAGAAAATGGTTCGACTAAAATATCAGAGAAAAAAGAAATAGGAAGTTGGGTTATAGGCTATTGGATGCCAAAAGATTATTTTGAAAACAATGCTTGGACTTGCTTCGAAAACAGGTTTAAAAAAATCTACAAAGCTAAAAAAGAGCAAGGTAAATTAGGTCAAAATCATCAAGAAGGAAAAAAATTTGAGGCTCTCGACAAAACAGATTTTCTTTTAGTAAAGAGTCCGTCACAAGATTACCTAAAATCACTATCTGATAATTCGATTGACTATATTTTAACTGACCCACCACACGGCAACAGAATACCATATCTTGAATTGAGCTTACTTTGGAATAGTTGGTTGAAAGAGAATGCTGATTTTGAAAAAGAAATAATAATTAGCGAATCAAAAGACAGAAAGAAGGATAAAAACGATTACAGTAATTTAATGTACGCTGTTTTCCAAGAGTGCTTTAGAGTATTAAAGCCAGAGAAAAAACTATCGTTTATGTTCAACAGCCTTGATGATGATGCTTGGATAAGTTCAGTTGAGATGTTTAGAAGTATTGGCTATAAATTGGAACTTATAGAAACCCTTGGCTATTCTGCCAACTCTGTTGTTCAAGATAATAGAAAAAATGGCTTGCAAACCGACTTCATTATAACTTACTCTAAGCCTATGCACCCTATTAGTACTGACAGGTTGGAAATAATAAGATTTTCGGAATACCCTGAACTTGTATTAAAAATATCTGAACTAAAGGAAAAGGGCTATAAATCCTATCAAATTATGAATCATATAATGAAGGAGCTATTGTCTCAAGATAAATTTTTAAATGTTACAGAACTCATAAAGGAAATAGATAATGCCTAAAAATTTTGAATATTGGAAAAAGCAACACGACAGTGAGGAGCTTAAAGAATTTAACACCGATAGACTTGGCACACTTTGGTTAAAAGTTAAGTCTATAGTTCGCAGGGAATACATAAATCAATTCTGTCAAGACAATGATATTGAACTTGAGAACACAAGACTAAATGCTCAATTTAAAGAATTGTACAACATTCTTTCTGAGAATGTTGATGAATCTCACGAGTTGCTTAACAATTTCATTTCCCATCAAAATACTTCTGAATTAGACGAGCTTGACACTGATAGCTTAGTTCAAGAACTATATAAAGTTGAAACATTTAAGTGGGGTGCTGACAATCAAAACGACTTGGGCAAGTATCTTGTCAAAAAGTACATAAAGGATAATACCTCTTACGATTATCTTATTGAACAAATGGAATCAGGAGTTCTTGGAACTGTTCAGGACTACCTAGTTTGTAGTTGGTATAACCATTGGTCAAGCATCTTAATAGAACACTTGTTCAAATCTCACGAAGTAGTTTTACCAACTGTAGGCCAAATAAAAAGTGTCGATTTCTTTATGAACGAGATTCCATTTGACCTTAAAGTAACATATCTACCAACAAATTTTATTGAATTTGAAAGAAAACAGGGTGACCTACGACCTGAATTGACAACACTTAAGCAAGCCGCAAGGGCTGCGGATATTAAGTTCAATAGTGATGATTCAAACCTTTACTACTCTTTAACTGAACGATTGAAAGACAAGGGTGGTCAAGCAGCACAGACAGTTGCTGACATAAGACAATTTAGATTAGACTTGATAGATAGAGTTAAGGCTGACCCGTTACTATTAGCCCGTAATCTTTATGAAAACCAGAGTGATTTTAGATTCGGTGCTGAAAACAGAATTTTTCTTATCCTAATCGACAGAACAGATTTTGAACAATCTTGGAAATTGAAAAGAAATGTAGATTTATTAGAACCTGCAATACACTCATATCTTGACACTTTTGAGCAAAAATCAACCAATGATTTGAAACTTGAGTTTTACAAACAAGGTGATTCAGCAAGATTTCCTAAAAAATACGAAGTTTTGACTGATGTAATTATAGTAGAACGAGATAACTAAATGCCAATGCTTCAAAGCCACACACATTGCCAAGCCGCTCAAGCCAGCAGCACCAGCCAAAGCTTGTCAATAAGTGTGTCTTTCCAAACGCACGGACGAAAAAGAAACAACGAAGGCACAACAAAGAACTGAGGTAAAAAACAACTAATTTCTTCATTAATTTTCGACATTATTATTCTAGGCTAACAGATTGAAAAAATGGATCTGTAAGCTATTTTTTTGTTTGGGACCCACTTATTTTACCTCAAGCACCGAAACGAATCCGGCATCATAGGGCAACCCCGATTTTGCGATGGCAAAACACTGTTTCAGCAGTTTGTTGGCCACCGCTATGAGCGCCAGTTTCTTGCTCTTTCCCTTGTTCACGATACGCCCATACAGCTCGCGGCAGGCCCTGTTGTGCTTGCAGGCATTGAAGGCGCACAGGAACAACAGGTTGCGCAGTTTCTTGTTGCCCACCTTGCTGATCCTGCTACGGCCCCGCACGCTGCTACCAGACTCGCGGATGGTGGGCGTGATGCCCACATAGCTGCAAAGCTGCGCAGCGGTGCCAAACTTGGAAAAGCCATCGGTTACCACGATCAGGAACAAAGCTGTCTTGGTTCCGATGCCCGGCACGGTCTGCAAAAGCGTCAGCTGGTACTGCTGCTCCTGCCTTACCAATTCCAGCAGGCGCTCATCGATCGCGGCAAGTTCCTTGTCCAAGTGTTTTTTATCGCGCTTTAAAGAGCGGTACACAAACTTTGACGGGATTCCCAAGGTTTCCTCGCCGTGCAGCTTGTTCTTGGTGGCCGTGCGCTTCTTCAGGTAGCTGTCCATTAAGCGGAAGAGCTGCAGGCACTCGGCCTGCACGTCTGTCAGGGCACTGTAGGGCGGAACCCCGTTGGCCAGGGCATAGTCACAGATGGCCCTGGCATCGCTCTTGTCGGTCTTTACCTTGGCCAGCTTCATCTGTATGAAGCGCTTTACCGACAAAGGGTTAACTACCGATACCGCCACATTGCTTTTGTAAAGAAACTGTGCGAGCCTGTAATGGTAATAGCCCGTGGCTTCCATCACTACCAGTGATTCTTTTGGGATTCCCTTTAAAAAAGAAGCAAGCCCCTTTGCATCATTTTTGAACTGGTTGTGCCCACTGGCACTGCCGTGCACATCAAAGACATCCTTGCTGATGTCGACTCCAAAAGTTTCCATATATTTATCCATAGGAACTGAATTTATGAAAGAACCGGCTACTTGGGCCACAACAACTTGAAAACGAGGTCCAGGCCTCACAGAACTGAACGTGGTTTAAGTAGTAAAAGAGCGGGGATTATCAATGTTGCCGAAGTCTAAAAGCTTCACCGTGTATAGTAACCTTACTCCGCTCTTTTGTTCTTTCTGATTATTACTTAAAGTTAACTGATTTAATGAAAATCAAACTTAAGTTGTGTATAAGCAATAGCGGGTTTAGTGATAAAAAGGAAAGTCTTCTTGTCAATCAAAGTTCGGTGCTTGGCTGAAAGTAAGTGCCTTGTAATCCGCTACTGCTCATGCACGAGACCGTTGGCAACAAAATATGGAATACCATTACTACATACTTCGGAATGGAACTTCCACAGATAAGCAAGCTTTAAAAACTGGTACTTTTATAGTCCGAATTCCGAATCACTATCCATTCAACTTTACTGATGGAAATGGACCTTATAAGTCATTACGAGCTATAAAAAGATATTCACCGATTTATCAATTGTTAAAAAGATCTAATCCGAGACGAGCACAACAAATTGTAGAGGAAAAAAATATTATAAAATCGGACAAATTAATCGCAATACCAAAAGGAACTAAATTTAAACCAGACGTAGTTGAAGGATTTATTCATGCAACTATAGGACGAATAAAAATTGGAGACCTTACTGGAATTCACTTTTTCGACCCTGACAAAGTTAGAATTATAGAGACTCTCGAAAAAAGCGAAAAAACTTCAGTTTTCAAAGCCAAATTTGAATTCTATGATGTCCGAACAAAAAAATGGATTGAGAAAAAAACAGCAAGTACTTTTTTTCCGCTAAATTGGAATTTAGCAACATTACTTATGGAATGTAAATTCGCTTTTGATAGACTAAATGAAGAGGATTTGAATGATGGAAAAATAAAGTCTGTTACTCAATCAAATATTGAGGTTGAAATGATAATAAAAAACGGAAAATTGAAATCATTATATCCATTAATTTAAAAATATCATAAAAACCCAAACACACCCCGCTACCGCGAGCGTTCCGCTCGTGAACAATCATCAAATCCTTCTATTTAAAAAGCCTGTTTTTGGTTTAAAATCCTTAAAACAGTTATGGTTTTATCAAAAACACAATAATGAATGGAGTAATTAAATTTTTTCAAATGAACCATACGCACATCTTTGTAGCGAAGTTGAAATTGAAATGGATTCGCCTTAATGTGCTGCATCTGTTCATGAAAATCTAGGTGGAATTTTTCATTAATACCTTTGGCGCCCAAAAAACAATCGATAATATAAAATTCAATATCCGCCTCTTTCGAAAAGACAATATCAAAATCCATACTTCTTCCTAATTTCAGAATACGGTATGGTTTCTAAAGTCCCATCCTTTTGTCTTTGAAGCATATCATCCATCATCGTTTTATATTCTTCAGAGGGTTCAGCAAAGTGAAGTGCCCTATCCTCAAGCATAAATTCAATATAATTTTTCAGCGAACGCTTTTGTAACTTGGCCTGTGTTTCGAGTATTTTAATAGCTTCATCGTCAAGCTCAATCAATTTCTTTGTCTTTCCCATGGTATATAGATGTTATATACCAAATATAACATAATATCTAATGACACAAATACGGAAATCTCTTAAAAACTAATCCCTTTAGAGCTTCAAGTGCTTAAAGCCTGCGCCACAACAAACCCACCCGTCCAAGCATTCTGAAAGTTGAAGCCACCCGTAATGGCATCAATATTTAAAACCTCCCCAGCAAGGTAAAGTCCGCCGACTACATTGCTCTCAAAAGATTTAAAGTTCACTTCCTTGAGGTCCACACCGCCCGCGGTCACAAATTCCTCTTTAAAAGTGCTCTTGCCCGTTACCTCAAAAACCCCTGCCGTCAATTGGTTGGCAAAATTCATCAAATTTTCGCGGGTCGCTTCCGCCCATGTAAGCGTTTTCGGGATGCCAGCTGCCAATACCAAGTTTTGCCAAAGCCGCTTCGGCAATTCAAACTGTGCATATTTAAAAATAGTCTGCTTGCCCTGCGTATTTTTTAATTCCTTCAAAGAAGAAAGCGCATCCGCTTCCGAAATATCCTGCAACCAATTCACTTCAATGGAAAAATGATATTTCAAAGTCTCCAAAACACGCGCCCCCCACGCCGAAAGTTTCAAAATAGCCGGCCCGCTCATCCCCCAATGGGTTATTAAAAGCCCCCTAACCCCCGAAGGGGGAACTTTTGTATCGGAAACTATCTTCACGTTGGCCTGCGTAGAAATTCCTTGAAGGTTGGCAATCCGCACATCTTTTATATTAAATGTAAAAAGTGAAGGAACGGGCGGAACAACGCTGTGCCCCAAGCCTTCCAGCAATTGCCAGATTTTAGGATTGCTTCCCGTAGCAACCACAATCTTTTCTGCCGAAAAAGAATCGGTAGTAGTAGTTATTTTGAAAAAATCTTCTTCCTTTTCAATCTCCCTCACAGATTGGTTCAGTAATATTTGAATACCAAGCGTATTTGCTTCGCGAAGAAAACAATCAATAATGGTTTGCGATGCATCCGTAACCGGAAACATTCTCCCATCCTCCTCAATTTTTAGGGCAACGCCTCTCTTTTCGAACCAATCAATGGTATCGCCGGTCATAAAACTGTGGAAAGGACCCAAAAGCTCTTTCTCGCCCCGCGGATAGTTCAGCGAAAGTTCCTTTGGGACAAACTCTGCGTGCGTAACATTGCACCTCCCGCCACCGCTCACCTTTACTTTGGTAAGCACCTCTTTTCCCCGCTCAAGAATAAGGATGCGGAGTTTGGGATTGTTGGCAGCGGCGTTTATAGCGGTAAAAAATCCCGCCGCGCCGCCGCCAATTACTATTACATCCGCTTTTTTCAATGCTTATTGCACCACTAATTTTTTGGTGATTTCAGTTTTTTCATTTTTGAAATTCACAAAATACACCCCGCTCGGCAAATTGATTCCGAAGGTATTCTCCCCTTCTGAAATTGCTTCGGTTTTAAGAAGATTACCGGCAATTCCAAAGATTTTCATTTCTGAAAAACCAAAGGTATTGTTGAAATTGATTTCCCCACGTGAAGGATTTGGATAAAAACCGAAGTTTGAAAGATCATTTTCGGCAACATTCAAAACAGCGCAGTCAAAAGGCGTATAAATCACTTCACCCAAAGAAGCATCATCCACCACGTGGAAAATTACATCCTCTACTTCTTCAGCTGTGCTTAGCTCACCCTCAATCCAGCAGTTATTGATTGCCTGTATTGTGTTTGCGGTGTTGTTATAAATGGCAAACGTTTCGCCATTGTTCCCATTTTCAGAAAAAATATTTTCACCGGGATTATCAGCATCGTCACCAAGATTTATCGATGCAGTACCAATAACGGTAATTCCCCAAAGATTTCTTCGGAATTCGTTACCGGAAGCCACCACATTCATAACCCCTGCAGAAGTATTCAGGGAAATTCCGCTGCCGCCAAGATTGGGATCGCCTTGCGTATTGTTGTCCTCAATTACATTCCCACGAATCAATGCAGAATCGCAACTTCCTATAATGGTTATTCCATATCTATTGTTCTGGATTATGTTATCGTCAATAATGGCATTGATGCTTCCGCCTGTGAAATTCGCAATTGCAATACCGCCTGCCATTTCATTTACTGGGTCGCCAATAATTGTATTTTGGATTATCTCCAAAGGCTCATTCGCCATAGTTGTCCCAATATTTATTTGCGGACGGTTGCTGTTGGCCTGGTTATTTCCCTCAATGGTATTATTAAAAATATAAGCTGAAACCGCAGAATTCGCTGCCGATCCAATAGCGGGATTTTCATTAAAGGAAATTGTGTTATTGGTTATCTGTGGCATCCCGCCCGAAAGCTGAATCACGGCACTCGTAGTCGCCCCGGAAACATTGTTGGTCAACGTGCAGTTGTCTATTGAAAATGTATCTGTCAAAACACGGAGTCCACCACCGTATTCAATGGTAGCGTTATTGATTTCAATTTCTGAAAACTCTTCAAAACGAAATCCTTCGTAAGGCATGGTCTCATCAATTGCAGTGATTGTAACCGCATCGCTATCTACGGTGAAAGTCCCAAAAACGGTAACCAAGATTTCAGAATCGATGGCCAGCGTCAAATCGGTATCGATGATAACGGTATCGTTTTCGGCAATTTCAAGATTTTCAAGTAGCGAATAATTGTTACCCGAAATGGTAATGGTGGTTGGGCTTGCGGTGGCAATGTCATCCAGCGTCCAGACAACCCCTGTATTGGGGGTTGTGTAGGTTTGCGCAAATGAAATTGCGGTAAATAATAGTGTAATAAATGTACTGAGGATAATTTTTTTCATTGTAAAATTTTTTTGAAGCGGTAAAAATACGCATCTGCGCTTAGGCAAAAAAGATATTTATCTCCTTTTAAATTGATAAAAGCCCTAAATTTGAAAAATGGTTTTATACATATTTATTGTCTTTTTTATAATAAGCCCATTTTTTCCCGCCATTGGCAGCGCCCATTGGTTTTTCCGCACAGCGGATTTTGTTCGCATACAATCCTTGGTCATTCAGGCAGTTTTACTTGCACTTCTTATTTATTTGAAAGAAGAATTCACGGTATTCAGTTGGGTTTTGCTCGGCGGATTGGTATTGACCATGATTTATCAACTCTTCAAGGTTTTTCCGTACAGCTCGCTCTTCCCCAGAAGACGTTCGCACGCTCCCAGTGATTGCCACGTGTCCATTTTAGCGGGAAATGTACTGCAAACCAATAGTTGCTATCCCGATTTTTTAAACGAAATAAAACGATTTGACCCTGATTTGGTTCTCGCTATGGAAACCAATCAGGATTGGGAAGATTGCCTTTCAGAAATTGAAGATAAATATCCCTACAGCATAAAAGTTCCATTGGAAAATTTCTACGGAATGCACCTTTATTCCAAAAAGGAATTGCAAAACCCTGAAGTAAAATACCAGATTGAGGATGATAAGCCTTCCATTTTCTTTGATTTTCCCACGGGAAATAATAATTCGATTTTCTTTTGCTGTCTGCATCCCGCCCCGCCAAGCCCCACTGAAAATGAAACATCAAAAGAGCGCGACGCAGAATTGATGCTCACCGGAAAAAGGATTCGAAAGTTACAAAAACCCACCGTGGTTTGTGGCGATATGAACGACGTGGTCTGGAGCCGAACCACAAGGCTTTTCAAAAAAATGACGGGAATGATTGACCCACGCGTTGGCCGTGGATTCTTTTCTACATTTCACGCCGGGTATTTCTTTTTGCGTTTTCCCCTGGACCACCTTTTCCACACCCGCGACCTGTATGTGGGGAAAATGATACGTTCCAAAAACTTTGGCAGTGACCATTTTGCAATGTATTACGAGATTCACCATAAAAAAAGCACTGATACCCCAAAAAACCCAAAATTAAACGGCGACGAAAAAGAGGAAATAAATGAATTGATTGAAGAGGGAAAGGAGAATCAAGAAAATATGGATACACCATCTACCCAAAAATAAAAAAAACCGACTTGTAAAAGTCGGTTTTTTGTTTAGTACAGGCGGAGAGACTCGAACTCTCACACCTCACGGCACTAGATCCTAAGTCTAGCGTGTCTACCAATTCCACCACGCCTGCAACTAATTTTTATTCTTTAGCGTGTCTAACATCCCGATAGCTATCGGGACCACAACGCCTTCAACTAATTTTCACAACACTTAATACATATTGTAAAAGGAGTGCAAATATAAACAAGAATTCTATTTTCTAAATTATTTTTTCCGGAAAATTTAATTATTCTTAAAAAATACTTCAAATAGCTTTTCCACCCACGACCTACCAATTTACAAACGTGTTTTGTACCTTAGCGTTTCTTCAAAAATAAATAGATGGAAAGTGCAAAATCATACATTGAAAAAAATAAGCAACGATTCTTGGATGAATTGATCGAGCTTCTTAAAATACCTTCAATTAGTGCTGATTCAGCATACAAAAAAGATGTGCTGCAAACCGCCGAAGCCGTAAAAAAACAACTTGAAAAAGCGGGATGTGATACTGTAGAAATTTGTGAAACCCCAGGGTATCCTATTGTTTACGGGGAAAAATTGATTGATAAAAAATTGCCCACCATCCTCGTTTACGGACATTATGACGTGCAACCACCGGATCCACTGGATCTTTGGGAAAGTCCGCCGTTTGAACCTGTCATCAAAAAAACAAAATTACATCCTGAGGGTGCCATTTTTGCCCGTGGAAGTTGTGACGATAAAGGTCAAATGTATATGCACGTAAAGGCCTTAGAATATATGACTGAAACCAATCAACTTCCCTGCAATGTGAAATTTATGATTGAAGGCGAAGAGGAAGTAGGCAGCAGCAGTTTGGAATGGTTTGTAACCAAAAACAAGAAAAAACTTGCCAATGATGTTATTTTAATAAGCGATACGGGAATGATCGCAAAGGACGTTCCATCAATTACTACGGGCCTTCGCGGGCTAAGCTATGTGGAAGTGGAAATTACGGGGCCAAATCGCGACCTCCACAGCGGCCTGTATGGCGGTGCGGTGGCAAATCCCATCAACGTGCTTGCAAAAATGATTGCTTCCCTTCACGATAAAAACAATCACATAACCATTCCAGGTTTTTATGATGAAGTTGAAAAACTTTCAAAAAAAGAACGGGAAAAAATGGCTGAAGCACCTTTCAATATAGAGGAATATGAAAGAGCGCTGGATATCGATGCCGTTTATGGCGAAAAAGGATTTTCAACAAACGAGCGAAACTCCATTCGGCCAACATTGGACGTTAACGGAATTTGGGGCGGCTACACCGGCGAAGGCGCAAAAACCGTAATTGCCAGTAAAGCCTATGCAAAAATAAGTATGCGATTGGTGCCAAATCAGGATTGGAAAAAAATAACGGAACTATTCAAAAATCATTTTGAGAGCATTGCCCCAGCCGGGGTTCGTGTTAAAGTGAAACCCCACCACGGCGGGCAGGCATACGTTACTCCTATTGATAGTTTGGGTTACAAGGCTGCCGAAAAAGCTTATGAGGAAACTTTTGGAAAAACGCCAATACCTCAACGCAGCGGTGGAAGTATTCCCATCGTATCGTTATTTGAAAAAGAACTGAAAAGCAAGACTATTCTAATGGGTTTTGGCTTGGACAGCGATGCCATCCACTCGCCTAATGAGCATTTTGGCATTTGGAATTATTTGAAAGGAATAGAAACTATTCCGCAGTTCTATCGTTATTTTACTGAGCTGAGCAAGTAGTTTTCCCATTCCTCCTCCTCTTCGGGGAGGTGGGCAGTGGCTTACATTTTCTTTACAAAATCTGTGATGATGACTATTTGTTGGCCATCAACTTTGCCTTCAATATATTTCTCGTTTTCGTGGTCGAGGGAAATCCGGCGCACGACAGTACCTTGCTTGGCAACCATACTGCTTCCTTTCACTTTTAAATCCTTGATTAAAACCACAGAATCGCCCGCTTCCAAAATAACACCATTGCTGTCTCGATGAACAACTGCATCGGCTTTCACTTCTGCTTCCCCACTCCTTGCCCATTCTTTTGTTTCGTCTTCCAAATACATCATATCCAGTAAATCCTGTGGCCACCCTTCAGCTTTCAAACGATTCAGCATTCGCCACGCCACGACCTGTACGGCAGGGACAGTGCTCCACATACTATCGTTCAGGCAACGCCAATGGTTTGGTTTTACTTTTTCTGGATCTGCAATTTGTTCGCTACAAATATTGCAGATTAATATGCTCATTTCGGCAAAATCCGTTGGGGAATTTGGGACTTCATAAACACATAAGTTTTCCGTGCTTTCGCAGAGTTCACATTTATTATCACTGCGCTTCCGCAATTCTTTTTCAGAATTCATTCTTCAAAATTTGGGTCAAAGATATTGTTTTTGATATTTGAAATTTGAACAATTTTACTTCTACGTTTGTAGAATTAAGATTTTTATTCTACGTTTGTAGAGTACAATAATGTTTTTTTCTATATGGCTTTATCTAATTCTGAAGAACAATTGATGCAAATTTTATGGAAACAGGAGCGTGCGCTTATGAAAGATCTCATTGATGCATATCCAGAACCAAGGCCTGCCACAACAACGGTTGCAACATTACTTAAACGAATGCAGGACAAAAATTTTGTGGACTATAAGCAATTGGGCCGTTCCCGGGAATATTTTCCATTGGTGAAAAAAAGGGACTATTTTTCAAAACACGTAAATGGGTTGATCAAAAAATTTTTCAATAACAGTCCGTCCCAATTCGCCTCTTTTTTCACCGAAACGACCAATCTTTCAAAATCTGAACTGGAAGAATTGAAGCAATTGATTGATTCTGAAATTAAAAAGAAGTAAGTATGGAAGCTTTCATATTAAAATCCACTGCAATACTCCTCGTTCTTTACGTTTTTTACAAAATATTGCTGGAAAGCACATCCATCCACAAGTTCAAAAGGGTCTATCTGTTTTTGAGCTTGATCTTGCCATTTGCAATCCCATTCATCACTTTCACAACTTATGTCGAAATTGAACCAATTATAGAAAATTTTGCAACGCAGCAACAACAAATTATATACGCTGAACCCACGCAAATTATAGAAACATTTAATCTTTGGCCCGTGATTTTGTGGACAGTGTACGGACTGGGAGTTCTGTTTTTCGGGATAAAATTCTTCGGAAATCTTTTCAGATTGATCCAAAATATGAATAAGAATCCGAAACGAAGAAATAGGCAATTCACCTATATTTTATTGAATGACAGCATGCTTCCCCATACTTTTTTCAATTTTATTTTTTTGAACAAAAAGGAATTTGAAAGTGACAAAATCCCGCAAGAGGTATTGCTTCACGAGCAAACTCACGCCACGCAGATGCATAGTTTGGATATAATTTTCGTTGAACTATTGCAAATTCTATTTTGGTTCAATCCGCTGTTTTATTTCATCAAAAAAAGCATAAAACTGAACCACGAATTTCTGGCGGACGAAGCGGTTTTACAAGCGGGAACAATCCTCTCAAAATACCAAACCATATTACTCGCGTTCTCATCAAACGGCGAAACGCCTTCATTGGCAAATTCAATCAATTTTTCATCAATCAAAAAACGATTTACAGTTATGAAAACAAAAACATCAAAAAAGGCAATTTTGCTACGCAGTCTACTCCTTTTACCATTGGTTTCCATTTTAATTTTCGGCTTCAGTTCAAAGGAAACTATTCAAAAACAGATTGAAAAATCCATTTCTTCTACTGAAAAAATTCAGGATATAAATATTAAAATAATTGAAGATTCAAAAATCCAATTGAATGGAAAATCCACAAATCTCGCAGCATTAAGTACAGAAATCAACAAGTTAAATACGCATTTAACAAACGAGCAAAAGCAAAAATACCTTTACGCAAATGTTGAAATCACGAAGGATTCCCAAAAAGATTTAGCCGAAAAGATTTCCGAAATTCTTTACGCAAGCAATATTAGAATGTGGAATATTTCAAATCTTGAAAATGAAAAAAATGAGGGTTTTAAACATATCCCTTTTAAAAGTCCTACATCCGGAAAAAGTATTGCCGAGGCTGAAATAATTTATCGAGAGCGATTGGAGGAAATTGATAAATACAAGAAATCCATTTCTCAAAATTCAGAAAATAATCCTTGGTCAATAGAATTGGGCGAGACAACGGAAAGGGATTCGGTAACTCGAAAAATTATTTCAAACAAAGAGAAGACTGATCAACAAAAATCACATACTCGCTTCGTTTTTAACACTTCCAAAAAAACAAATACCGGATTGAAAAAAGCAAAGTATTCAGAAAATTCAAATCTAAAAGGATTATTGCCTCCCCTAAAACCAGGTTTAGATCTCACCGCAAGAAACGTAGATATTGTTGTTTTTGAAGATGGCACATATACTGTAAATGGAGTTTTTTCAACCAAACAAAATTTTGTGAAAACTGTCAATAAATTTCATCAAGATATAAGTGCTGATGTTCGAAACAAAATAATAAATATCCATCTTGAAAGCAAAAAATATATTCCGGATGCCGAGGTAAAATTTATATATAATTCACTAAAAGATTACGGATTTTACCGAATGGTTACGCCCAATCAAGAAATTATTCTTGCCAAAGGAAACACTCCAATGGAAAGTACAATAGGAATGTTTCCAATGGTAAACCCCGAAGAAACCATAAAAGAACTCACCAAAAAAGGTGCTGAATTTTACAGCGGCCCGCATAGAATTACACCAGACGAGGCTTTAGAATTGGTCAAAAAATTCAGGGAAACGCCTATTGAAGTAAACGAAAACGACCCGCTAAAGCCCATCGTTATTCTCGGTGGCTGCTGATTAGTCTTTTTGAAATCTTACCATTTAAAAATTTTATCCGAAGTTTGCCTTTTAGAAATTGATTATATCCCAATGCCCGAAAGCAGCCTATTTTCATCAGAAGAATTTAAAAATTTTGCCACGAACAATGCCCTTTCGCTTCACGATTTATTTCCAAAAATATCATTCTCAAAAGTTTTAAAAATCGATATGGAATCCACACTTCCGCCGGATTCCAATTACGATACAGTAACAGAATTAGGAAATTTTATTGTTAAAATTCAAATTAAAAATCCCGATGCGCTTTTGGCAAACGGCTACTTGGAAAAACGGAGATTTTACACTACGGATGCCTACAAAAAAGTTGTGGGAAAAGGCGTGGAATACAGAAACATCCATTTGGGAACGGATTTTTGGGTTGTAGCGCAGACACCCATTCACGCGCTTTATGATGGGAAAATAGTAATTCTGCACGATAACAATTTCCCCAAAGATTACGGTCCAACGCTGGTTTTGGAGCATACCATCTCCAGTAAAAAGTTTTATACGCTTTACGGCCATCTTTCCCGCGAAAGTCTGTCTTTTCATAAGAAAGGGAATATTGTGAAAGCTGGTGAGTGCATTGGTTTTATAGGCGATGCCAAGGAAAATGGTGGTTGGGCGCCGCATCTTCATTTTCAAGTTATTTTAAATCTTTTGGGCAATTCTGAAAATTTCCCGGGAGTTGCGTTTCCTTCAGAAATTGAGACTTGGAAGAAAATTTGCCCAAACCCTTCTTTACTCTTTTCTGAAGATTTTTAATCAAAATCGGTTTATCTTTATTGAAAACCAAACCCAAAGTTTTATGAAAAAACTGCTCCTTCTTTTATGCTTTATCATTGCAATAAATACAATCGCACAAACCGAGGCCAATGATAAAAAGGCAATTCTTGAAGTACTAAAAATGCAGGAAAACGCTTGGAATAATTACGATCTCGAAGGTTTTATGCAGGGTTATGTAAAAAGCGATTCCTTAAAATTTTACGGAAAAAACGGAATAACAAGTGGTTGGCAAAAAACGTTGGAAAACTACAAAAAAGGCTACCCCACAAAAGAAAATACAGGGAATCTTTCCTTCACAATTGAAGCTATAACCAATATTGATGAAAATTCATATTACGTTATGGGCCAGTTCCACTTAGTAAGATCAATAGGGAATGCCGATGGCGTTTTTCTGATAATTTTCAAAAAAATTGAAGGCGAATGGAAAATCATTGCAGACTTAAGCTGCTGATTAAAATTTATCTGGATTTTTTATAATTTCCTGCGCACGTTTTAAATGGGCCTTCAAGGTCTCTGACTTCATTTTGTCAAGCAAGCTCAACATCATATTCATCCGGTTGTTATTTTCAAAATGTGCCTTTTTTTCACTTAAAAAATTCCAATATAATGAATTGAACGGACAGGCTTTCTCTCCCGTTTTTTTGTTGACGTCATAAAAACAATTTTTACAATAATTACTCATTTTATTAATGTAACTACCGCTGGAAATATAAGGTTTCGTAGCTACAATCCCATCATCCGCATATTGGCTCATCCCTCTGGTATTGGGCATTTCAACCCACTCGATGGCGTCAATGTAAATCCCTAAATACCACGCCTCAACCTCATCTGGATGCACCTGCGTGAGGAGCGCAAAATTTCCTGTGACCATCAACCGCTGAATGTGGTGTGCGTATGCATTTACAAGACTTTGCGTTACGGCGTGGTGTAGGCAATTCATTTTTGTTTTGCCCGTCCAATAAAAATCTGGTAACTTATTTTTATTTTCTAATTTATTCTCTTTTGCATAGCCCGGCATTTTCATCCAATAAATTCCGCGCATGTACTCACGCCAACCTAATATTTGCCGAATAAATCCTTCAACCTCCGAAATAGCTATCTCAGATTTTCGGCGGTAGTACGTTTCAATCACCTTTTCAATAATTTCCTTCGGCGAAAGCATTTTAGAATTCATGGAAAATGACAACCGCGAATGGAAAAGAAATTTTTCCTCGGTATGCATGGCATCTTGAAAATCGCCAAAATGAACCAATAAATTATCACAGAAATAATTGAGAACGCTCAAACTATCGGCACGCGAGGTGGGCCAACTAAAACTGCTTTCATTTAAGGTGCCAATTGTTTTGACTTTCTGTTTTTCAATCTGCTTCACAATTTCAGAAACGTCTTTTCTGAAACCGCGCTCGTGCGGAATTTCAGTTTTTTCGTCCCATTTGTTACGATTGCTCTTGTCAAAATTCCATTTTCCGCCTTCAGGACTGTCTTTTCCCGTTATCAAAATGTCGTGCTTTTTACGCATATGACGGTAAAAATACTCCATTGTCATTTCCTTTTTGCCTTCATAAAAGTCTGCCATTTCGGTTCGGGAAGTATAAAAATGTTCGGTATCGAAAACTTCACTTTCAATGCCCAAATCTTCACAGAAAGTGCGCAATTGTTTGTCCAACCTATATTCGTCCGGCAGTTGGTATTCAAACTTTTCAATGGAATATTTTGAAATCAGTTCGTTGAGATTTTCAACCAACTTTTGCTTATTCGCTTGTGCATCAATTTCATAATAAATGAATTGATGTCCCTTTGATTTAAAATGGTCGTAGAAATTTCGCATCGCGGAAAAAAACGCCACAATTTTCTGAATATGGTGATGGGCATAATCTGTTTCCTGGCGCATTTCGGCCATAAAATAGAGCGTATCCTTTTCAGTCTTATCAAACCAGGAATGCTTATAATTCAATTGATCGCCGAGGATGAGCCGCAGTTTTTTCATATTTCTAATTTACTCAAAATCCCCAAGCCATGTTTTTTGATATTCCTTTTTGGGATCATACTGTTCAGCCTGCTTTTTTATATTGAATTTCCTATCGCGAGGATCGTTGCCCACGCCACTATTGTACATCCAGTTGCCCCAATTGCTGTGGACATCGTAATCTATAAGCAAACTCTCAAAGTAAGCCGCGCCCACACGCCAATCCTGCTTCAATTCCTTTGCCCAATAGCTGTTCACGTTCTGTCTGCCGCGGTTGCTCATAAAACCAGTCTTGGCAATTTCAACCATATTTGCATTTACAAATGGCTCCTGCGTTTTGCCTTCGCTCCAATTTTTAAATGTTTGGGCATCATTTCCCCAATCCAATTTTTTATCTGAAATACCCGTTAATTGAAAGATTTTAGACCCGTGCTTCATCGAGATATATTTGAAATAATCACGCCACAACAATTCAAAAATGAGCCAATAGGTACTTTCATTGGCACCCGCCTCTTTTTCAAATCTTTTAATTTCCCAATAAATGATTCTCGGCGAAATTGAGCCGTTGGCAAGCCACGCGGAAAATTTTGAACTATAATCCGTGCCCAACATTCCGTTGCGGGTTTCCTTGTACGTTTTTATTTTTTCAGAATTCCATACGTAATAATCCAAGCGTTCCTTGGCTGCATCTTCGCCGCCACTGAAGGGAAAAGCAGACCGTGAGTCTATTTCAAAATCCTCAAAACCCAATTTTGATAGGGTTGGAATTTCCGTTTCATTTTCAATTAAATTAGCCGCGGATTGCTTTTTGGGTTCTTCGGCACATTCACGCACATTAAAATTTGCCTCCACTTTTTTTCTGAAGTTGGTAAAAACCTCAGGTATTTTTGAAAAATCTGAATACGGAATATCTTCCGGATGAAGCAAAAATTGGTCATAATCCTCAACGAAGCGGCAATCTGGCAATGCGCTTTTTACCTTTTTTTGAACTGCAACTTCCTCGCTCGTCCATTCTTTCTGAAAATATATAGTGTGAAAATCAAACTTTTTTGAAAGTTGAGGAATGGCTATTTCAGGTTTTTCGAAATAAACCAATAAACTTATATTAAGCAATTGCAGATTCTTCCGAAGATTTTCAACGCTTTCAATCAAAAATTTGGAATGGAATTTTCCCGTTCTTTTAAAGCCATATCCCGTTTCAGAAAAATCCCTGGGATCAAAACAATATACCCCAAAAATAGTATCATTTTCGCTTAAAGCTTTTTCAAGTGAATGATTATCGCATACCCGAAGATTTTTTGTAAACCAGATCAATCCTGTGGATTGTTTTTGTTTTTTTGACATTTTTTACTGCAATAAATTACGTTTTCCCAATCGCGCTCCCACTTTTTTCGCCAATTGAAAGGCCTTTTACAAACCGGACAAATTTTCTGTGGAAGACCCTTTTTCTTATTCACCACCCAATCAATTAATCAACAATTTCCATTTTCTTCAACAAAAACGAAGCGTTCATATTTTGGCAAATTCCGGGCTTAAAAGTGTAATCAAAATAAAGTTCGTCATTTTCGATGCGCGCATCAAAATAATAGTTTTTAACCTCATCCAGTTCGGCGGAAGCCTCACAAAGACTCAAATCGTGCGTGGCGATGATTCCCGTTGAATTGCTGCCAACCAGTTTTTCCACAAATTTGCGGGAACCAATTGCTTTGTCGGTACTATTCGTGCCCTTTAAAATTTCGTCAAGTATTATAAAGTAGCGATCTTCTTTAATTTCATCAACAATAAATTTCAAGCGCTTCAATTCACTGAAAAAATAGGATTCGTCATCGGTCAAACTATCGGTGGTCCGCATACTTGTAATCAGCTTTATCGGGTTGTATTCCGCTTTTTTTGCACAGACCGGCAGACCCATATTCCCCATAACTATTTGAAGCGAAACCGTGCGCAGAAACGTACTTTTTCCCGCCATATTTGCACCCGTAATTATGAAAAATTCCTCTTCGTTTATACGGATATCATTTTCTACCATCGTGTTCGGGTTTAGCAACGGATGCCCGGCTCCAGTGGCGTTTACCACGGGACCATTCAAATTTATCTTTGGAAAAACATAAGCTGGATGATTAAAAACGAAATTTCCCAAACTGTTGTATGCATCAAAAAATGTAATGCCCTCAAACCATTTGAAAACTTGCTGCTTGTGCGCTTCAATCCAAAGTTCAATATTTCTGCTTTGGTATAAATCCCGCAACAGAAAACCGTTTGAGATAAAACCGACAAGCATATTTGAGCGTTGGTCCAAAGCATCCAAATTTTTGGCAAATTTCCGAAGGATTGATGATGCCTTTTGGGAAGTTCCATTCACGATTTTCTTTTTTTCCGAAAGTAATTCCGAAGAAAAATCCTGTGTTTCTATTTCTAAAATGAGCTTGTGAAATTGATCAAAAGTGCTTTGGATTTTTGAGGTATGCGAAGCGAGATCGTTCACCTTTTTTAGATATTTCCCGGAAATGGCAAGCCCTAAAAAGAACCAGCCCGCAACCGCATAACCTGAAACCAAGTTGAAAAAATTGGCGACAATAATGGCAACGGAAAGTATTGAAAAAATAATGGAAACGGGCTTGATCCACGTTGGAACAAAATTTTTGTAATTCTGCAACCAATCCGTTACCTCACTTGCCGCAACCTCGGTTTTCACCAACGATGCGATGGCAGAAAAACGCTGGCGCCACTCCGCCAATGCTGAAATTTCCTGAATGGCTTTTTGTTTTTTTTCAATAGAATTGGTTTCATTTTCAGTAAAAATTGCTGCCAATCTATCTGCACCGCTTTCAAGCGCCGTTCTATTTAAATATTGAAAAAAGGATCCGCGACCAAAAAGATCGATATCCTGACTATAATAATGTTGCGGATCCGTATATTTTTCGCCGGAAGGCAAATGGTGGAAATTTCGATTTAAAACTTCAAGCTCAATTTCATTTTGCGAAATAAGCGCTTTTTCCAGATCGCGTTTTTGTTGAAGGCTGCTATGTTTTGAAACCAAATAAACGAAAATTGCAACGGTTAAAAGAATTGTAGCGATAATGATTTTTACATTTCCGAAGAAAAAATAGATAGCCGCACAAGCAACCAAAAAGACCAAAAGCCGCAATGTGCTTGAAAATGCAAGTTGCTTTTTCAATTTTTGAAGTGCTTCGGTATGTATTGTTATTTGATTTTTATAAAATTCTGAAGGAGATGTCATCAACGGTTATTTCAAATTTCTAAAGTTTGGCCAATTCAGCCTGAATTTTTTTCGTGAGGCTGCTTACAACCAAATTGTAGGAATGGTCAATCAATTCAATCACTAATTTTTGAGGGATATTTTTTTCCAACTCCACGGTATTCCAATGTACTTTGCTCATATGGTACCCCGGCCTAATCAAGCCATCGTATTCCTCCCGAAGTGCCACGGACCAATCCGGGTCGCATTTTAGATTGGCCTGCGCGGGATTATATTCCAAACCCGCAAGCGCAAACATTTTACCCATAACCTTGAACACAAGTGTTTTATCATCAAACGGAAATGTTTCCTCGACCCCTTTTTTTGAAAGACAATAATCTCTGAATTCTTCTATATTCATTTTATTTTTCCGGAGTCTGGTTTTAAAATTTTTGCATCATTCGGTGTTTGAAGCGCGGTGTAATCCAGCTTCCAATTGATGGTCTCGACCAATTTTTCCATCAAATAAATGGTTTCCAGCGCTTGTTTGGAAGCTTCGTCCAGCAAGCCGCTGCCGGGAATTTTATCAATAATCTGCTGTTTCGCCTCCTTGTTTATATCTGTTAAATCCTCTGCGGTAAATGGATTTGCCCAACCTTCCTGTTTGTCGTAATATTTAAAATCTGTTTCAATTGTCAATAATTGCGGCTGTGGAAAATTGGTAAGCGTGATGGTTTTTGAACGTGGGTCTGCATCCATTTTAATTTTGGTCAAATCAAAACCCACGTGTGCTTTTGCCTCAACCAAAACAATTGCTTTTTTCTTGCCCAAGATGATGTTCATCCATTTATCCTTTACGTTTTCGTAGTGGAAAATTTCAGAAAAATCCCCTTCAACCGTAATAAATTTGCAGACACTCCTGATTTTTTCCATTAAAACTACGGATTGCCGGTTTGCGCGCTCATGCTTCCTGCTGCTATTGAACCGTGAAAAAATAAAATATGCCACCACGGCACCCGCCGCCAGTCCTATAAAAAGTTGTTCCATATTATTTGCCTATAGTTCCCAAATGCGTATGTTTAAAGCTGTCCGGATATTTTAATCCGTAACCAAAAATTCTGTCAAAAGCAATGTGGGAAAACAAAATTACGCCTATTAAAATTAAAACTGTATTTGCCAGAAAAAATCCTGCCAACCCAAGAATAATAGCCACTGCCCTATGATGAAAAACATTGTAGGTTATAGCTCCCACTTTGGTGCCGAACGCATAGCCTACCATCCCAATATCTGGCAAAAATAGGAGCGCTGGAAAAACCCACCAGGCATACCCGAGCTGGGAAAAAATTACAACGCCCAAAACAAATTGTGCAAACTCTTCAATTTTCAAGGAAATTTTCATTATTCTAAAATTTTATAGAGAACAGGTTTGCTGGGTGAGGCGTCATTTTCAAAGGAAGTGATCTGTAAATTCAACAAATATGCGCCATCTGTTATATGCTCGGGAACGTAGATCATTTCTGTAATGGTGCAAACTTTTCTGGGGTTTTCGGGATAATTCCAAAAGGCTTTATGAGCTAAAAGTTTGCCTTCGTCACGTTCTTTATCTACGGATGGCAAATCAATCAACAAATGTTTTACACCAATGTTCCGTAAAAAAAGTGCGGCTTTTTCGTGAAGAAAAGGCCAATTGGAATCTGACCAGTGCTTTTCTTTTTTTTTTGAATTGTTTGGAAGCGTCCTAATAACTAATGCTTCCGGAGATTTTGCCGCCAACGCTTTTTTTATGATTTCTTCTGAAATTATTTCGTCTTCCCTGAAATTTTCAGGTGTTACGGTAATAACTTCAGCCAAAAAGAAAAACGTTTTTAAAGATTCATTTATGGAATGAAATTCTTTTGAAATATGCCCAAAACATTCCGTGTGCGTACCGTGCGCGTGTGGATTGAATTGTATGGTATTGAAATTAACGGATGCGCCCTCAGAGACTTTTCCCGTCCAATCGCCCATTTTTACAGGTTCAATCGAAGGTTTTTCCAAATACCAAGCTAGTGGATTCTTTTCTGAATCCTTCAAAACTATTGAAATATCTAAGGGTTTTGAAAAATCAACCTCTATCTTTTTATTGTGAATTTCAAGGGTAGCTTTCATTCTTCTAAATGTATCAAAAATAAATCTGATGCAATTCCATCACTTAAAAATTTTCCGTTTTCCGAAACTTTAAAAAATCCATTTTCGAAAACCAAAAGACCTTTTTTAATCTGAATTTCAACCTGTTCCATAAAGTAGTTATAGAAATTTTCGCCAAAATCATTCAATATTTTTTGGGCTGAAATTCCTTTTTGCGTGCGCAGGCCAGTCATAATATATTCATTGAATTTATCCTTTGCTGAAAGAATTTCCCACTCTGAGGGCAACTCCCCGGCTTCAATGCTTCTTATGTATTTCGAATTATTTGCAACGTTCCAACTTCGAATTTTTCCATTGTAACTATGCGCCGATGGGCCAATTCCCAAATAGGGCTTTCCCTCCCAATACGCGGTATTGTTGCGGGAATGATAGCCGGGCTTTCCAAAATTTGAAAATTCATAATTTTCGTAGCCCGCCTGTTTGGTTTCCGTACGTAAAATTTCATAGTGCTTTTTCGCCATCGCATCATTAACTGGCGCAACAATTCCTTTTTTTATAAATTTTTCCAAAGCGGTTTTTGGCTCGACCGTAAGCGCATAGCAGGAAAGATGCGGAATTCCAAGACTGAGGGCGATTTCCAGATTTTTACGCCACCGCTTTTCAGACATTTTTGGAATTCCATAAATTAAGTCGATGCTTATATTTTCGAAATATTTCTTGGCCAATTCGATACTTTTCAGTGCTTCGTGCGCATTGTGCGCACGATTCATAAGCTTTAAATCTTCTTCAAAAAAAGATTGCACGCCTATGCTTAAACGATTAATTGGACTTTTGGATAATTGGAGTATTAAATTTTCCGACAAATCATCAGGGTTTGCCTCGAGCGTAATTTCTGGGTTATCGGAAATTTTATAATTTCTATAAATTTCAGAAATCAAAAATCTTAAATCCTCACTCGACAATAATGAAGGGGTTCCTCCGCCAAAATAAATAGTTTCAACCGTTTCAGCAATTTCATCTTTTCTTAAAACCAGTTCTTGACAGAGCGCCGCAAGCAGTTCATCCTTTTTTTTCAACGATGTGGAAAAATGGAAATCGCAATAATGGCAAGCCTGTTTGCAAAAAGGAATATGTAAATAGATGCCGCTCATTTTTCAATTAGCAATAAACAATTATCAATTTTCACTATTTTTTATACGTGTTGCCTTTAAAATTGAAAACATAATCTTTGATAACTCGTCGGCATTTGAAAATAATAGATCATAATATTCGATAGATATGTATTCTGAATCTTTTAATAAAGACAACCAATATTTTGTTTCTAAACTTTCTTTATATGCCACAGAAATTTTTGCAGAAAAATCAGCCTTGGAAATGGCGCCATTTGCCTCCGCAATATTTGCCCCAATAGAAGTTCCAGATCTTAATAGCTGTTTTGACAAAAAATATTCCTTGTTTTGATTTGTCAATATTTTATAAAGATCAATGATTTTTAGGGCAAAATTGTATGATTTTTCAGCGAGTGGATTCTCTTTATTCATTGTTCATTGTTCATTGTTCATTGTTTATTGACCTTAGCTTCATTCTGTTTCACAAAAGCTGCCCAACCGGAATAACTTTTCCCGATTTCCGTTTTTCCCGAATTGTAAAAATGGCACACCGCAGCAGCGAGACCATCTGTACTATCCAGATTTTTGGGCAGAGTTTTAAGGGCCAAAACATTTTGAAGCATCTTTGCCACTTGCTCTTTGCTGGCATTTCCGTTTCCGGTGATTGCCATCTTTATCTTTTTGGGGGAATATTCCGTGATGGGAATTTGCCGCGAAAGCCCTGCCGCCATCGCCACGCCCTGTGCTCTTCCCAACTTGAGCATCGATTGAACGTTTTTACCAAAAAAAGGCGCTTCAATGGCAATTTCGTCCGGATTGTGGGTATCAATCAATTCTATGGTACGTTCAAAAATCAGTTTTAATTTTAGGTAGTGATCTTCATATTTTTTTAGTTGAAGCTCATTCAACTGCATAAATTCCATTTTTTTACCCACAACTTTTATCAATCCAAAGCCCATAATTGTGGTTCCGGGATCAATTCCCAAAATTATTTTTTCAGTTTTAACGGCCATTTTGCTTCTGTTTTTGCATCGGTGGGAATTTGTATTTTAGCGGTATGCTCAAGGCTTCGCACAAAGTTAGACAATATTCGGCAAGCAATTCTTCAATTGTCGAGAATCGGTGTTTTGTATGATTTTTATTGGAATTTTCATCATATCAATTTACAGTTTCGCGATGCTTATAATCCTTATTGGCTTCCGGAAAATAAAAATTTTTAAAGCTGAAAATAAAGAAGCCAACACCACTTTCAGTGTGGTAATTCCCTTCAGGAATGAAGCTGAAAATTTGCCAATGCTCTTAAAAAGCATATCTGAATTGAACTATCCCGCACACCTATTTGAAGTGATTCTGATAAATGATGAATCCACGGATGATTCTGAAAATATCATTTCAACAAAAATTGATAAATTAGATTTGAATATTAAACTCATTCAAAATCAACGATTTTCAAATTCACCGAAAAAAGATGCAATTACCGCTGCGGTGAAAATTTCAAAATTTGAGTGGATCTTAACTACCGATGCAGATTGTAAACTTCCCAAGAATTGGCTTCAATCGTTCAATAATTTTATTCGGAAAAACGATGCTGTTTTTATTGCCGCACCTGTAATTTATCTTTCCAACGGAAGCTTTTTACAGCATTTCCAGCAGCTCGACGGGTTCAGTTTGCAAGCGGCGACCATGGGAAGTTTTGGTTTTCAAAATCCCATATTTTGCAACGGCGCCAATCTCGGCTATAAAAAAAGTGCATTTTTTGAAGTGCAAGGTTTTGCTGGAAACGATAAAATTGCGAGCGGTGATGATATGTTTATGCTTGAAAAAATGAAGCTATTTTTCCCGAACCAACTCCATTTTTTGAAATGCGAAGATGCCATAGTTACCACGCTACCTCAAAAAAGTTGGGGAGACGCAATAAACCAACGCGTACGCTGGGCTTCAAAAACTTCAAAGCAGGAAAATTTAGTTTCGCAATTGTTGGGGATTTTCGTGGTTTTGGCAAATTTATATATCTTATTTACTCCGGTGTTTATTCTTTTTCAACCGGAAAATTTCGGTTTTTATATGGTTTTTTTTATTTCAAAAATCGGAATCGATTTTTTGGTGCTTTGGGTTTCATCAAGATTTTTCAATCAAAAAATGAAAATCTTCAAAACCATCCTTTCCATTTTTGGATACCCAGTTATCACTTTATTGGTGCTGTTTGGAACCTTTCGCGGAAAGTATAATTGGAAGGGTCGCCGTTTCGGCAAATAGAAAAATTCAATTAATTTTTTACCTTAGCCCGTACTAATTTTTGGCCCTATGAAACCGTTGCACCTATTTTTCCTGACTTTTCTTGTGTTTTCATCTTTCAGTTTCGCCCAAACGGAATATGCAGTTGATGGAAAAAATTATGTTTTAAAAACTGAAGTTTCAGGAAAAATGACGCTTCTTTGGAATACCATAAATGGCGAATACCGCTATTTTATCCAAAAAAATGATGAAATCTTTGAGCTGAAAAACACCCAGTCTAATGGCGATTTTAATGAAGAATACAAACAAACACTCCAACAATTGACTGCAGATGCGCCGCTTCCTGCAGAAGATGTGCGATTTACCTTGGCAGATTTGCGAACCTTTGTAAATGAGTATAATAAGCGAGTAGACCCAAGTTTTACTGAAAATGCCAAACCGTTGGATATTCAATTGCGCCTCGGAATATTTGGTGGAATAAGCAACGCTATTTTTACTGAAAATCCCACAAACCAAACATTGCCGGTAGGGGGTGCGGATTTTGAGATTTTTGACGCCGAAAAATTGAAACGCCACGCAATCGTTCTGCGGTTCAAACAAACATTTCAAAATGAGGAATACCAGTTTTCATCCTCGCAATTTTCATTAAATTACCGTTTCAAGTTTGTTAAATCACCAAGATTTGATGCTTTTGTGAATGCAAAATTTGCCGCTTTTACTAGCGTAAAAAGGGAAAATGTAATCGTTGGCGTAGATGGGACGGATGTGCCAATTTTGGGAACTTCCACTGGCAGCGATTTCAACGCGCCATTTACATTTGGATTGGGTGCGGATTACAAAGTGGGCAATGGCTACATTACGTTTACGTACAATGATGTTGTGGGACTGAATGTAGATAGCAATGGCGAATTTCCTCTGGATTTTACGCTTGGTTATAAATTCAATCTTTAATTTGTTTGAATAATAACGGGCAGCGTAAACTGCGTTTTTACAGGAATTCCGCGTTTATATGCTGGTGCTATGGGTTGCAATGAATCAATAGTTTTGAGCAACAAATCTTCAAGATTTGGGAAATCTTTTTTTAGCACTGAATCCATTTCTATTTGCAAAATGGAGAGATTCCCTTTGTTGCTTACCGCAAAGTCCACCAAAACAGTATCGTAAACCTCGTGAACCGCAATAATATTTTTATCGCTTATGGACTGGTAGAGCCTTGAATTGATTGTGTTTATAAAACACTGCTTCTGTTCAGGTTTTTCGGCAATGCTATCACAATGTATAAAAGATGGATATCGATCCACTTCTTTCCAATCAATAGCTTCAATTTCTTCTTTATAAATTTTTTCTGAAGAAACCTTTTCCGTCTCAAAATACTGGCAGGAACTTGCCGCAATTGAAAAAAGAAGAACTATGATGAGGTATTTCATTTCAGAAAAAATTCAACTTGAAAAGTACAAATTTACTGAAACTTACAGCTTTAATTGAAAAGTTCTTTTAAACCCAAATAGTTTTCTCCTGGATTGTGGTTTTTCGAGTTCCTTCGGGCAATTCATCATATTTTCCCATATAGAAAAAGCCCAAGCAGCGCTCGCCTTCCTCCATCTGTATAAATTTATCCATATACTTCAATAATCCCGGGGTGGCCCAATAGGAGCCAATGTTCATATCTGCCGCCGTAAGCCACATATTTTGAACGGCCATGGCGGTAGCGGCAATTTCTTCCCACTCGGGCAGACTTTCCTTTGGATCGCGCTGCATGCAGATTACTATAACGCACCCAGCTTTTACTGGATTTTCCAAGAATTTTTTATAGGTAAATCCTGAAAAGTTTTCTGTGGTCTGTTTGTAGGTTTCGGCCAAAAATTTACCAAGGCCAATTTGGGACGCGCCGTGAAAAACCTTGAACCTCCATGGCTCTGTACGCTTATGCGTGGGTGCCCAGTTGGCACTTTCCAATATTTGTAAAACTTCTTCTTTACTGATTGGCTGACCGTTATATTGTGCGGGGAAAACGGAACGCCGGTTTTTTATGGTTTGTGAGATCATTATTTTATTTTGGTTGGTGAAGATACTAAAAAACACCCCTTAAACGAAATGAAAATTGTGTTTAAAAGAACTTTTAATAGCTATGGTAATTTCCTAATTACGGGACCTTTTTTTAGTTTTAGATTTTGAACCCACCCGAGACATAGCACAGCGAAACCCTATAAAGCTGGTTGCCATATACTCAGGTAAAAATCTGCGTTGTGCAGGATCAAGCCAGTATTCCCTATCTTGCCAAGAACCACCTTTATAAACCCTTACATTATCACTGATCAATGTAGTCCTGCTTGAACTTTTATCATAACCGCGTTGCATAGCTCCTGTGCTGTCAACAGTAGCGGTATGCTGTGGGGAATTGTACATGGATTTATCACCGGTTTTTCGTGATTTGGAAGCTTCATCGCCATCTAAAAAATTTCTATTGTCTGCTGTTGAAAAATTGGTTCTCAAATACGTTTCCTGTTCATCTACTGGTATTTGCAAAACCTCTCCGGGAAATTGCCTCGGGATCAGGTTTCCGGTGGGCAGCGTGTCATATAGTATTGAGGTGCTTTTAATTATCTCGAAACTTCTGTCTGGATGGCGATAATCTTTTGAATACACATTACCGCGGTGGTAATTGAAATCATTGTAATCGTCATTCACGGTTGGGCGATAAACGTCCGCCACCCATTCTGCTACGTTTCCTGCCATATCGTACAGTCCAAAATCATTGGGAGCATATTGCGCAACGGGTGCGGTGATATCAGCACCATCTTCGCTCCATCCTGCAATACCGCCATAGTCACCACTACCTTGTTTAAAATTCGCTAATTGATCTCCTCTGGTTTTTCTTTCTCCGGAACGCGTGTACTGTCCTTGCCACGGATATTTTTTTCGGCCTCGTTCGCTGTTGTATTCACGAATCCCACCAAGGCTTACCGCTGCATATTCCCATTCTGCTTCGGTAGGCAAGCGATAATCCGGAAGAAATATTCCATCTTTTCTTTGAACATAGATATCGCGAATATCGCCTCTTCCCGCCGTTGAATCCTCCATTAATTTCTGAATTCCTTTATATCTGCTGCCTCCTTGCAATATGGAATCGTTCCCACCATAGGTACGCGTGGGTGCTTTTAAATAGGTATCTGTGGAAAAAGTCTCGTAACCATTCACTTGAAGACGTGCATTTTTCGCAGTAAAATTTTCTTCTTCCAGCAACTTCTCATTGACCCTATCGGTTCGCCATTTACTGAAATTGACTGCCTGAACCCAGCTAACTCCCACCACGGGATATTCCGCAAAAGCGGGGTGACGCAGGTAATTTTCAACCATAGTTTCGTTAAAGCCCAAACTGTTTCTCCAAACCAAGGTATCTGGCACGGCACTGGGGTATATATTTTTGTAATTGCTATCACTGGGAGGAAAAACGCGCTTGAGCCAATCTAAATATTCAAGATACATAAGGTTGGTTACCTCAGTCTCATCCATGTAAAATGACATAACATGCTGTTGATTGGGAATATTATTCCAATCTTTTATGGGGTCATCCTGTACGCGGCCGAAGGTAAAAGTTCCACCTTCAATAAAAACGAGGCCCGGTCCCGTAATCTGTTCATTTGACTGATTTTTATAGCCTCTGGCAGAGCCGCCATTTCGGCCAATCATCTTCCAACCCGTTGCCCGCGAACTTGTTTTATAATCTTGATTTCCAGAACAGGATGCTATTAAAACCACCAGAGCGATGGTGAAAATACGCTGCATGATACTCTCTATTTTAAGAATGGCAAAAATAGAATTATTATTGACCTAAGCAATTAGATAGGCACCTGATTTCTGTAAGAAAATTACCTTCTCAACAACCTTAATCTTCAATACAGAAACCATTGTGCTGCCTATCTGCCATCAAACTAACTTTCCTTGCCTGCAATAATGTACCGTCTTACAAACGGCTGCCTGCGCTGCATATATCGTGTAACCTGAAGCTTTGAATAATCATATACTATTACTATGGTAAGAAGTAGGCTTATAATTAAAAATGTATAATTCTGAATTTGGATATAAAACACACCCGCCATGATCCCGCCTCCCATATAGGAAAACATGATTGCCAATAGCAATTTTGCCTTTTTCTGAAGTTTCACATCTTCGCGGAATTCTCTTTTGGTGAACATTGAAAACAATATTCCCAAATCTGTTGTAAGCCCCGTAAGGTGGGTGGTCTTCACCTTAGCATTGGAGATACTTGCGGTGAGTCCATTCTGTAAACCCATGGCAAAAAGCATTGCGGCAACCAGGATTTCAGTTTCATATAAAGTTTCCGTATAGAAAAATTCCAAATAGGCACCTACAAACAACAGGCAAGCCATTTCTAAAAGCACTGGGACTGCGTGGGCAAAATACCGGCTGGATTTTGAATTATTATGGATTATCAAACAATTTGACGTGAAATTTCCCATAAAAAATAGGAATACCCAAAGTAGGACTACTGCGGCTTGGTACCAATTCCCCTTGGCGATTTCCTGCGCCAAAATTGCATAGTGCCCCGTAACATTTGAAGTAAATGCGAAGAAAACAATAACCGAGACAACATTGACCATCCCCGCCGTGAAAGCAGTGAGACCACCCAGTTTTATGTTATCTGAAAAACTTCTGAAATTGCTATATTTTCTGAGCATAGCTGTCTTTTTGTATTCTTTTGAAAGTCATTTTTACAATGCCGCGCACCTGCAGATCGAAATTGAAATGCATCACCATAGTATCCTGATTTATTTCGGCAATTTGGTAATTCTCGCTTCCTATTTCGTTGTGCTTGAGTTCTAAGATATGGCCGCGGCCTTTCATATTCCATTTTAATTGTTCCATTTGCGCCGTGCCTTTTGAAAAAACCAAGGTTTTATCTTCCGTGAATTTCCATACTTCAGCTTTGTGTATTATCAAATTTTGCGCTATTTCATCCTTTTGGTTTTCGTCTATAAAAACGTGAACGCCATTTTCGTGGTCGGTTTTTTCGTACTCCCAGCTCACTTCTTCCCATTCCCCAATAATGAGCTGCTCCGGACTGCTTTTTTTCGCTAAAATGAAAATACAGCAAAGCAGCATCGCCATAAAAATTGCGTATATAAACCTTAATTTCATGGTGGAAGATTAGGTTCTAGAGAAAAACAGATCAGAAATTTGCTCGCGAACGGTCGTAGCTTTTTCGTAAACGGAGCTGCACTCCAAATGATTCAATTTTACCTTGCACTTTGTGAAAAGAGGTAGCGGGCTAAATGAATTTTTTCCTTTGAAATTAAGCGAATCCTCGTTTGGCACCACAATTTCATCAATACCATTTGCCAATAAATATTCTTGGAAATATGCATTGTTTTTACTGGTAATCACGTCAACACAAAAAGAATTGATGCGCGAGTCGTACTTGTTTTTCAGCATTTTGCACGCCTCATTGAATTCTTCAGATTGAAAACTTTTCACCAGTTTTCTCTTTGAAAAAAACAGCATTTCAGTAATTGAGCTCGGCAAATACGCACCCTGCAACAGCACAATATCCACTTTTTCCTCCCGGCTTGTCTCAATGGCCTGTTTTACTAGGTTCAAGGATTTTACTGAAAAATCTGTGGGGATTAAAATCTTTTTCGTTTCCATAGCAATTTGTTTTTTACAAATGTACCATGGCACGTATTAGAAGCTCTTTATAGTGAAATTAGAAAAATATTAGATACCCTTTTAAAAGATTAAAAAGCGATTAAAGCTTGATAATGGCTATGGGCAGATTGATCTGCACCGAAGTTCCCTGTCCTTCTATGGAATTCACCTCCAGTTTTCCTTTGTGAATCCGGATAATATTCCGCGCAAGCGGAAGACCAATTCCATAGCCTTTAAAATCTCCCGTGTTTGATGCACGAAAGTAGGGATCATAAATGTATTGCATTTCTCCCTCTGGAATACCGATGCCGGAATCGCGCACTACGATTATTATTTCTTTATCTGATGCGCCCAGGGCAACGTGCACCGGGCTATCGTTTGAATATTTGCAGGCGTTGAGGACGATGTTGCTGAGCGCAAGATGTAACAGGTAAAAATTTCCGTTCACTTTTAATTTCATTGGATTTTCAGGCAGTAAGCTGAAATCCAAATAAATTTTACAATTGAAATTAATGCGTTGCACAGTTTCCTTCACATCAAGAATCAACTGGTCCGTACGCAAAATATCAAACTTCTGCGATTTGCCATCAAAACCTGTTTGTGCCAAAAGAAGAAGCGCTTTCGTCTTTTTTTCCAGTTTTTCGGCTTCGCTTAAAATATTGGCGAGGGCTTTTTGGTATTCTTCTTTCTCCCTATCCTTTGAAAGTGCCAAATCTGCCTCACCAATTATACTGGTGAGTGGCGTATTGAGCTCGTGCGATGCGTTGCTTATGAAGTTTTTCTGAGTTTCTACCGTAGTTTCAAGCCTGTTTAGCATATCGTTGAATGTGAGTGCAAGCTTGCGAAGGGAATCCTTACTTTTAGGAAGTTTTAACCGTAGATGTAAATTTTCGAAGCTTATTTTTTTCACTTCTTTTATAATATTCTGCACCGGGCGAACCAGTGTACGCGATATAAGAAGCGAAACGAAAACGATCAAAAGAAGGCCGTACAGCAAGGAAGTTATGAGCAAATTTTGAAGATAGGCAATGTGGTGCGTGTAGAAATAATTTTGTGCGGAAACCACGGCTATAAAACTATCGCCATTAAGTGTCTTAAATTTTATGCCGGAATAGAACTTGCTCTTCTCTTGAAAATTTCCATTCCCGAACTCAATGATATCCGCAACGAGCTCATCTGGGAGCCCATCTTCCCCTTTAGGTACCGTTAAGCCATTGTTTTCGGGATTGATTTTATATACATATTCCTCTTGCTCCGGTAATTTTTCAAGAAATTCCTGCCGCATTTCTTTTATTACGGAAACGTCCTTCGGCTTTTCAGATTCAATTTTGGCGGTGGTTGCCGCTCGAATTTCAAGCCTTTTATAAAAATCCTGAAACGAATAGCTGGAAATGGAATAATAAATAAATCCGCAGAAAAGAAGCGTGTAAATGAAGAATACCGAAATTAAAAGATAAATTATCCTGTAGTGAATTTTCATTTGTCATCCCTTAAAGCGTAACCCATTCCCACAACCGTGTGGATGATGCGATCGCCGCCGTTTCTTTCCAGTTTTTTCCGAATATAATTCACATAAACATCCACCACATTTGTCCCGATATCAAAATTGATTCCCCAAACCTCATCGAGAAGATCGGTACGGGAAATTACGCGGTTGGGGTTTTTCATAAACATTAATAGCAACCTGTATTCCGTAGGCGTCAAAAGGATTTCCTGACTATTTCTGGTAACTGTTTTTGAATAATCGTTTATTTCCACATCCAGAAATGAATAGCTATTTCCATCTTTTGGCTTGCTGGTTTCGCTGTTTTCAACCCTTCGCAGCAATGTGCGCAACCGGGCCTTCAACTCAATAAGCTTGAATGGTTTCGAAAGGTAATCATCTGCCCCGCTATCCAGCCCCAAGACTACATTTTCAGCACTGCCCAATGCCGTAAGCATTAAAATGGGTAAATCTGAATACCCAAGTTCCCGGATTTTTCGGCATACTTCAAGTCCGTTCATTTTCGGCAATAAAATATCTAGAATTACCAGATTTATTTGTTCTTCGTCCAGCAATTCCATAGCGCTTATGCCATCGACCCTATGTATAATTTTGTAGCCGTCTTCCTCAAGACCCTTGATAATGAGGTTTGCGACACTGTGCTCGTCCTCAACTAATAGTATGGTATTCATAACGTTTGCGCGTAACTAGATAAAATTATACAACAATAGCGCATAATTTTTCTTTTGAAGTTAAAATGTAATTAAAATTAATCTGTTTGAATTTAATGTGCTAAAATTGAAATGAACTAGCTTCAACAAAAATTTTAAAACAGTAAAAGAATTACAGAAAAATAAATTCAGAATAAAATCTAAAAACCAGCAGGCCCAAAGATTTCAGAATCTTTGGGCCTTTTTGTATTCTGAAGTTTTTTACGACTGACTTTAATTACGGCATCTGCCTTATTGCCGAAAAACGAAAGTCGTCCCATTTTTGTAATGGAGATTTCACGTAGACTTTACGATTGCGAACGTGAAGGAAATGAATTTCCAAAATAAAAACTGCCAGTTTTGAAAAACATAAATCCTACATTAAACGCTATTGCTCATCATTATAAAAGGTGGGATTTATTATTATTCACTTTTCTCACGTCGCTTGCGGTAGTTTTTGGCCAAACTACCATTTTCTACATTATCTATTTTTTCTGGTGGAATGAACTTATCCGGATTTTTGCTACCATTTTCCGCACATTAAAGGATAAAAATCAGTCCCAAAACAAGACTTCGGTTGAGATTTTTGGCCCCTTGTTTATGATGGGCATTTATTTCGTATTTATCGTTGTATTTTTTGGTTTTATTGCCAATTGGGGCAATGAGGAATTGACGATGGTCAATTTGGGCATTCTCTTTTTTCAGAATTGGTTTTTCAATATAAATCTCATGATCGTGGCTTTGGAAGAATTTTTTTTATTTGATAAAGCATTGAATAACAGCGTAATTGGACCTTTTACCCCATCAATGCTTGTACTGCACATCTCTATTATTCTGGGAGGCATTTTAATGTTCTTTGTGGTGAAAACCTTCCCCGATAGCTTCGGGCCGCAGAATCTCTGGGGTTCATTGCTTATTATTTCGCCCTTTTTGCTTTTAAAATTTTTGATGCATCGCTTTTTACAATCCATAACATAATCCTATAATTTTTCACTTATGAAAAAATTTCTATACGCTTTCAGCCTATGCTTTTCTACTTTGACATTTCAGGCGCAGACTTTCCATGTTTCGCATTTTGAACTTAAAAACCCCGCGGTCAAAAAAATTGTGGAAACGGAATACACCAGTTTCAACAAACCCAGTGCACGGCAAAATACTTTCAGTTTTGATGATAAAGGCTACGTTACCCAAGAAATTTTTGAATTTTCAAGAGGCAACAAACCTACCGTTACACACTATATGTACGGTGAGAATTATTCAGAATTAACCAAACAATTGATGGATCAGTATGGAGAACCTGTTAAATTTTTTGGAAAATCTGGACCCTATAAAATTTACGATACCAAAATTGGATTATTGTACGATTTTCCCACTGTGGAAAAAAACACGAAAGGCGAAGTGACAAAACTTATACATGAAAAGAAAGGAATTGAAAAAAGAATTGAAACGAAGCAAAACAAACTCACGTATTGCTTTACAACGGAAAACGGTATCAATAAACCAGCACAAGTATTTGACAAAAACCAAACGCTATTGGGAACGGTTCAATTCAATCGCCCTGAAAGTTATTATTCTTATGAAAACAACGTGCCGGTGGCATATTCCTATTTAATTTCGAAACTGGCGTTTAAATATGTATATAAATTTGACCAAGCCGGCAATTGGATTAAAAAATTGACTTTTTCGGCAGTGCCAAGTAAAAATTATCAATGGGAACTTATAGCAATCAATACGCGGATGATTACCTATACGGATGGCAAGTTCAATACGAAGCAAAATGAAGTATTAAATACGCTTGATGTAACCAATATTAAACCTACCATTAACGAATATGCTGCCAAACACACCCCAAAGGATGTTATAAACAGGGATTATTTTACGAAACGCGAGGCGGAATTTGCCAAATTGCTGGAATAATATTCGTGTACATATAAAAATAATTCTTCTGAAAAATCTAAACTTGGAATGATGACAAATCATGCCAGATTCAATGTATAACTGCAAACATCAAATTTTGAGTCATGATTTCAACAATTACTTCCTTACCAATTTCACGAACAATCTTTTTGTTCGTATTGATCAATTTCAGTTTTCTCCCGATACATTCACAAGATTATTTGCAATTCGGCACAACCATAGTTGGAACAACTGCTGAAGAAAGAAATGGAACTTCAATTGCAACCAATGCTTTGGGCAATACCCTCGTTACTGGCTCCCCATCTTTTGATAATGATGGTGGCACCACATCAGATTTTGGGCAGGCCAGAGTATTCAGTTTCAACGGCACAGATTGGAACCAAATAGGACAGTCCCTCGTTGGCGCTTCGGCTCAAGATTTTTGCGGAAATGCAGTGAGCATGAATTCATCCGGAAACATTGTAGCCGTGGGATGTTCACCTAGCAACACCAATGGAACGGCTTCAGGAAAAACGGTACTATATTCCTATAACGGTTCGGTCTGGGAACAGATGGGTAATGAAATTGTTGGTGCAGAAGCTGGCGACCTGTGTGGAACTTCCGTGGCTATGGATACTTCGGGCAACGTTGTGGCAATTAGCTCAATGGCGGGAACAGTACCCAACAATAATCCAGGTTCGGTGCGGGTATTTAGTTGGGATGGAACAGCTTGGGTACAGCGCGGCAACACACTTGTTGCAATGACAAGCAATTCGGAATTTGGAAAGTCGATTGCTTTTTCAGCAGATGGCAATACATTGGTAGTGGGGATTCCAAGGGGAAGTACCAATTCTGTTGGAGTCGTGCAAGTTTACACATATAATGGTACAGAATGGATACAAAAGGGACAACAACTTCTTGGCGTTTTGACTTTGGAAAATATGGGGACTTCAGTAGCATCTGCAGCTGACGGAAATACTATTGCCATGGGTTCCCCGAGCTTCTTTGGTTCAATTCCCGGTTACGTACGCGTATATGAATATTTGGGGAACGCTTGGCAGTTAAAGGGAGATATAATAACGGGCGAAGCCAATGGCGATCGCGCTGGCACGTCTGTAAGTTTAAGTGAAGACGGAACTATCGTGGCCGTGGGAGCACCCAATAATGCCGGAACGTTAACAAATACAGGCCACACCAGAGTGTATGAGTTTAATAATGGGAATTGGGAGCAATTGGGAATTGACTTAGATGGAGAAAATACGGGTGATGAATTCGGTTTCAGTGTTGCTCTTAACGCTGCTGGTGATAGGGTATTTGCTTCTGCCCCATTTGAAAACAGTAATGGCAGTGAGTCCGGCGCGGTGCGATCGTTCGCTTATAACGGCATTTTGGAAATTTCGAACGTATCAAAGGAGACCATTTCCTTTTTCCCAAATCCTACGGATGGCATTATCACTATTCAGTTGCCAAAAGCGTATAGCAAAATAAAAATGACAATAACAAATGCGCTTGGACAAATTGTTTCCGAAGAAAATTACGCGTCTGCTAAAACCTTGGAAGTGGCATTGAATGGTACAGCAGGAATCTATTTTGTGACACTTGCAACTCCAAACCTTACCGATACATTCAAATTAGTGAAAAAATAAGTCTTTAAATTGAGGCTCAAGCTGTCTTTGTGTTCAGGTATTTTGCTCTTCGAGATTGTAAACCGAAAATTGCAAAATAGATTTAATCAATCACAACATGCCACTTCTTAATTTAGTCCTAACCACCACTGTTTTAAATGTTGTGTAAAATCCTTAAGCCTTACGACCTCACCAATTATGGGTGTTACCAATGGAATTTTAGCGGATTAATTTAGTATTCAAAAAATTCAAAAGTTGCGAATAGCATTGCTACAATAATATTGCAAAAAAGGCAGCGAAAAAATAATTATTTTGATTAGAAATAAGTAATCACCAAATTGACAATTTGGAGTTTAGTAGCGAGCATTATTATAACACCACAAATACACTACAATTGTAAAACAAAAAAAGCCCATCCACTTCGGCTCCGCTCAGTGCAGGCTTCAGGATAAGCTTCTCATCGGTATTCCCAATAGCTATTGAGATCTAACCACGAGCCACCTTTAAGTGACCCAACACAACATTATAGTTGCGGTCTGGACGAGACAAAAGTTAGGGTTTATTATATGTTGATTATTAATTATTTATATTTTAAGATGGAATTTTATTGGACAAATATTTGACAAGATTTTTATTTTTTACAAAAAAAGCCTTTCCATTTGGAAAAGCTTCTCATCGGTCTATTTCTAAACCACATCTCTACTTTCATAGAGACAACACAACAATGCAAAAATAACAAAAACCATACTTATAAACCTATTAGTTTTATATTTTTTCAGAAACACTAAAGTAATTTATTGGGAAAAATTTATTGAATCCCATGTAGGGAGTATGCTTGGCACCGATGTAATTAATCATGTAACAATATTCTTTTTTCCAGAGTTGAGACTTACTGTTATAAAAACTTGGAGATATATAACAATTTTCGGCATTATTAATTAAATGGTAGCTTAGAAATTTTTCTTGTAATATATTTGGTTTTATGTTATCTATATCGTCCAAATATTTTACACCATTTGGCTCCTCTGGAAAAGCAGCTAAAATTAAAACAGATCTCTTTGAAAAGGGCAATGCCGTTGTTATTATATTAGAGTAAACATATGTTGGGTCAGTACTAATATTAACTGGTACATTGTGCAAATTATATGCTGGTGTTGTACAAGCAGCGCAAGCTATAGGAATTGTATGCTTATATTCATAACACAAATAGTCTAGGGCATCAAATTCTCTATTTTCTATATAGTTATCCATTCTTTCTTTAGGTTTAGACAAATCATCTAAAGCCATCTCAACAAACATTTTATTAGATTCAATACCAGCCCTTCCGTGTAATTCTTCAAGAATTTTTATAACTTCTGAATCCCTTGACGTATATAATTTATACTCTTCGTATTTCCGATGATATGAATGTGCGAATGAACGATAGGAGTGAAGAAAACAATGTTCATCAGATTCTATATCTGTAATTTCCGGTTCATTTTCGATAACAGAAAAAAGTGAAGTGTCATGAAAATCACAAAATCCAAAAAAAGTAGAGGCTGCTTTTCTCCCTAGCGGCTTTAAATCAATAAAGTCATTTTGTTTATTTACCTCTCTTTCTGTATGACAATATACAGATAAGTTTCCATCAACTTCCCTTTCCAATATTTTTAAAGAACCTTGCCTTTGCAAACTATGTGCGTTTTTAATTGGCAACTTACATTCTTCTTTTTTATGATGAAAACAATCTTTAATCGTTGCCTCAGAAGAAAGCGTTTTTAACCTGCCATTAAGTTGTTTATTTAGCTCGATATGTTTCTGAAAATCTGTCATAATTCAAAAAAAATAATATCATTACAATCTGAAAATCTCAAGAGCTCTCTCTACTAAATCATTATTCCTTTCAATAATATCTGCTTTTGTCCATTTCGATATTTTGCTAATTTTTTTATTTAAGTATAGACCGTTTTTAAACCCAATATATTTGCCATCCTTTGATTTCCTATCCTGTTTTTGTAACAAGGACATATTACTTAATTGAGAATTATAACCTGTCAGAGTCAGATTGCCCAACTTATGAACATAATTTTTTCTTATTGATTTGGCTTTCTCTTTGTCGCCATCACCAATCATTTCAACCCAATGACTAGGAATATTTTCTCCTTGAGGTAATATATGTTCAATTGTCCAGACAAACTTTCTGTTTTCACGTGCATAAAAATTTTTGTAAATTTCTTTAGTTTCAGTATTAGCTAATTCTATGGAAGATAATATATAGCGAGTAGCTCCTACATTTTCCTCGTACAAGTTTCCATTCAATTTTTCTTCAAAAAATTCATCAGAAGCTGGCTTACCTTTATCTAAAATTATTGACTTCAGAATGTCGAAGTCGTAGGATAACATTTTATTGGCTTCCAAAATAATATCCATAAAGTGATTTGTCAAATCTCTTGTGGGTGGTGTGTCAGTAACATTTCTTCGTATGGAATAACTGCATAGTAGGTCTACCAATTCAATTTTTTGCTTTTCATTTATATCAAACTTTTTAACAATAAATAATAAAAGCATGTAGGCATCCGCTCCAGTAACATTTTCCAAATTTCTTAGAGACTTTACTAACTCAATTGAGTGCTCATCTATATCATATTGGATATGTTTTGAGTAAATTAAAGAGGCTTCTTCTAAGCGGTTAAAAAAATAATGCACATCTCTATTAATTAATTCTTCATAGATTAAAATAAGATTAGACCTTAACGCTTTTGGTTTCTTATCTACCGCAATATTTTTTTCAATTCTAAAAGCATTGTAAAATTGGCGTAAGAATCTCTCTTGGACCTTATATTCATCAGAAAGATTTTCTATTATTTCATTCCATCTCTCAAAATTCTCATCAAGGTTTGTTGTTTTATCAACCTTTTCCAAATGACCTAACAATTTATTCTTAATTAAATCAATTGCAGATAAGGGAACGCCTCTATTATTAAGGGTTTCAAATAATGTGAATGCATCTGCGTGAGTAGCAACATCAATTTTTACAAGCGTGGCACTATTTAACTTTGATAATATTTCTTTTACATCATCATAATTATATATCAAATTGTCATCTTCATCAACCGCATTTAATCTTTCATAGAAATAATTATATGCTTTTTTAATTCTTCTATTACCTAAATTTTTAGGTGCTTTGGATGTTTTTAATTCGTCAATTACCTCATAAAATATGTATTTATAATCTATAAGATTATTATTAGAATATGATGGAGACAAGCGTATCTCATTTTTGTCGTTAATAATTATTTTATTTCGTAATGAACGAAGTTCTACAAGCATATCTACATCCGTTTTGTCTGGAATATAATATTTCAAAAAATCATAGATAGCTAAGTAGAAAAGACTTATTGTAGTCATTCTCTGCTGACCATCGACTAATTCTAAATCTGCTGGTTTGTGTGAGTCTGTTTCCGTGTTTATACAAATAATTGATCCTAAAAAGTGGCCCCCTTCACTTTCTTCTATATCATCATATAAAGATTCCCAATTCCATTTGCTCCAAACATATTCTCTTTGATATTTAGGAATATGATATGCTACCTTGTTATCTGCACTAAAGAGTTCTGAAAGCGGTTTGTTATCTGTGTTTTGTATCATATATTTTGTATTATTTACTTGAAAGCCTCCTAAAAGCTAAAATTAATTGAAAAATTAGAATACCAAGAACTACCCTGTGAAGCAGGTCAACAAAATACAGTCCAGATGCAACATTTTCTCCGAATGTTTCCGAAAATCTACGAGCCGGGTTAAACATTTGAGCGAGAGCAGGTAAATTATTTACAACTTCAAAAAAATAATTTTTAAAACCAATAAATTTTCCGCAACACCAATTCATCTTGTCTGAAAATAAAGGTATGCTAAGAATATAGGTCAGTAATGTCACCAATATTATCAACATAAGGGGTTTTATCCATTTCAAGCCGTAACCATTAGTCCTGTTGACGGTCATTATTATCTTGTCAGAACATTTATACTTACCAGATGATTTTAGTTCGTTACGATATGCTTGCATTTCTCTCGATTGAAAAATTAAGCTGTCAATCTTATTTCCTTTCGATTTAAGCGCCTGTTTGATTTGGCGATATATTTCTCTCTTTCGTCTGAATGCAATTTCATTTGAGGGTCTCGCGCTATTGAGCCGTAATTTTTCATCCGCAAACCATTTAACATTTGAGGCTTCTATTCCCTCAAAAGAAACATTTGCTGTATTTATAAAGTCAAAGCTTTGAAAGTTAACTTCGGAAAATCTGGTATTGTTTAAACTACTGTTTGAAAAATGAAATGAACTATTAGGGTCTTCTTCACTTATAAAATTTTCATTATCTGCATTGCATTCATCAAAACTTAAAACTCCAAAATTTGAAAAGTCATTTATAATAATTCTTTTGAAGTCTATACGCTTGAACAGAAGCTTCAAATTCTGATTTATGCCCGTTATCCAAGTCTCATGAACTTTCCACCCTATAATTCTTAAAACACCTTGAAAATTAGGGGACATGGGCAAAGTCAATTTTGATAAATTTTTGCTCATTCCATCAAACTCAAAGCCTTCTACAAAATTTGCTTCTGTGATGTAAATTTCGTTTAGATAAGTATCGAAATTATTCCCAGAATCATCTCGGTTCTCCAGTTTCCCTTTTCTATGAAAGGTGTCGCCATGAATAAAAAAACCTTTTATCCTACTCGCTCTTACATCAAAGTCCTGTTCAAAAGTATTGTTGTTTAGTGTAAGACTATTTGGACACTCAATATTCCAAAATTTTACCCAGTCTGAAAATTTTGTATTAATAAGCGTAATATCTCCGGTTAAAGTTTCGACACGGAAAGTTTTAATTTCAGAATTATCAATTCTAACTGGAAAAACACAATTTGAGATGTCAAATAATTTAGATATTGAACTTTCCTTAATTGTTATGCCCCCATTTTCAATCTTACATTGCTTTAAAATAAGTTGTTGAAAGTCACTATTCCCATATATCCCAACACCTCTCATAATTTCACATCCATTTTGGAATGAAATATATAGTCCCTTACAATTCAGAAAAAAAATCCCCCCATTTGAATCTTCATTTGTAGTGGGGACACCAGTATTTCTAACATTACTGAACACTATGCCTTTATTAAAAGTACACCCAACAAAACTTAATCCCAGATTAATATCAACGTCTAATATCTCAACAATTTCTTCAAAAAAAACATAATATAATGTCCTTGTTTTCCATGAAATAATCGTTGCATCTAACTTTACTGGCTTATCAACACCCTTTTGGGTATGGCTGTCAAGAGTATCAGTCTTTATGTCCTGATAAAAATCTGCAAGGTTATAAATAGTTCTTGTAGCCATTTACTCAATCAATTTTTTATCCCAGCCCAATCTCCTAACTAATCCAATCATGGCAAAAGTCTCGTGTGGATTAAATTTATCGGCTTTTGTGTTATAGCCATTCTGAGATATTTTCCAATCGCCCATGAATTTATATATGGTGTTTCCGATTATTGAGTTTGTTTCCTTCATCGCTCGCATAACGGTATTCAATAACTCCACCCTATCGGTAACTCCCTCAATCAAATCATCTTTATATACAGCAAGCATTTCTTTTACTGCATTAGCAAATTTTGAATATTTATCAGACTTGATGGCTTCGCTAACCTCCTTTTTCTTCTCTTTTCTTATTTCAAAAACATCTCCATATTCGGTGGAAATTTTAATTAGATAGGGGTTTTTATCCAAATCCTCCGACAATTTCCAAGAAAAGTCTCCGTGATGGGACATATTAAATTCATAGGGTATATCTACATCTTCAACTTTTTGAATATTTGCTGAGGTTTTTTGTAAGTAAACTTTACCTCTGCCAGAACCAAAGGTTTGCTTTGTTTTTAGTACAATGATAGCTTGTTGTAAATTAGCTACCTCTGAATATGCATCCAAATCTGGAAATAAACTATCCAAAACAGTTGAATTTTCGATCTCAGCCACTTCATGCTTAAGTTTACCCTTAAAAGCACTATCTAAAACACTCTTTTTAAGGTCTTGTAGCGAGTGCAATTTATTTTGATAGTGTTTAATAAGCCGACTATTCTTTTCGGTTATATCATCTAAATATTTGGCGATTTTTTTTTGTTCGGTAATGTTAGGAAATGGGATTTTTGTTTCTAAAATATTCTTATCACTAATAGCAGGGTACTGAGCACCCCTTATGAACGGCTCAATCTGTGCCTGTATATTATCGGAAGTCACAAAATGGAACAAATAATTTTTATCAATAATTTCCGATGCCCTTAAAACAGAGAAACCAGTCGTAGCAATAGGATTCTCATAATCCTCTTCTACTTTAGCTATATTTTTATTTTTGGGTCTGGTTGTTGAAAAAAGTATATCACCTTTTTGTATTTGTTTCTTTGCTCTACTTGGAGCATTTTTACCAATAAAACTATTTGGATTTGTGATTTTTTGAATTGAATTATCAATTGCAGAAATATCTATGTATGTAAATTTATCTTTAGGTTTCAGTTTAGGATTAATTTGTGGTGTGTTAATAACTACATTTTTAAGTATAACTTTTTCAAATGTTGAATATTCAAACACCTCATCCAACACACTTTCATTGAGTTCTTGGATTTTTTGAATATTCTTTTCCACCAAGGAAATGGCTTGGTCTATTTTGTCGAATGTAGCTTCTAATACCTGTACTATTGCCTGTTGTTCGGGAAATGGGGGTAAAGGAATACTAAAATTTCTAATGTAGGTTTGACTAATATTTGGTTGAGCGCCACCAAAGCTATCATTAATAATTTGCCCACGTTTTAATTTTAAATAGTGAAATATATATTCCTTAATAAGTTCATTTTCATTTGGGAAAATAGCACAAACCGCTTGATTGGTTGCACTTTCAAAGTTTAAATAGCCTAATCTTCCAGCAGTTGCTCCATATAAAGCTAATAGTAGAGTTCCTTTAGGAAAAATTTTTGCACTTGAGTTTTTTAAACCATCTTGAGAAATGAACTCTGAATTTGATGTGATTAATCCATCATTTAATTCTCCAGATTTTAGCCAAGCAATATTACCATTCCAAAAAGATGATATACCCCTATTAGGAGTACCGCCACTTGTTGTTTTGCAGTGATTTCCAATTAAACTCCACTTCCAGTCTTTTGGCAACTTATCCTTCATATCCTGTTTGGATTAAGTTGCCAATTTCGTTTAATAGCGAATTTATCTTCTTATCGTTGCTTTTTAATTCGGCTAAAATTCCCCTCGGTTCTTGGTGTATAATTTTCTTAATATTTGCTGGGTTCTTAGCGCTAATATCATAATTAGCTTTTCTTATTTCCTCAATGGGTACTGACCAACTATATTCGGTTGTTTCTCTTTTTTCAAATCCAGCAACAAATTTTTCCAGATGTTCATATTGTACAGGTTTGTTTTTTGTGAGTTTGTAGGGCGGTGTGCATTCATAATACCAAATATCCGTGGTGCCTCCTTTTCGGTCAAAAAATATAACATTGGTTTTTACGCCACTATAAGGCAGAAAAATACCTGCGGGTAATGAAAGAATGGTATGCAGATTAAAATTCTCTAAGAGGTCTTGTTTTACGGCCGTGAAAGCATTGTTTGATTGAAATAAAACTCCTTCTGGAACAATAATGGCAGCTTTACCTCCTTTTTTGAGCATTTTCATAAAATGCTGGAGAAACAACAATTCGGTAGCAGAACTTTCTATCGGGAAATTCTGTTGTACCGTTTTCTTTTCTTTACCCCCAAATGGTGGGTTCGCCAGTATGACCGAGTAGCGGTCTTTTTCTTCAAAATCCCGTATATTTTGGGTTAGCGTATTTTGTTTATAAAGATTAGGACTTTCAATACCGTGGAGTATCATATTCATCATTCCCATAACATACGCCAAAGGGGTCTTTTCATTTCCAAAAAACATATCTTCTTTGATATGCTTTAATTGTGTTGTACTGTATTGCTCCCGCTTCCCATCCTGCATTAAATAATCATACGCCTGTATTAGAAAACCAGAACTACCAACCGCACCATCATAAATAGTATCTTTTACAGTTGGTTTAACGACCTCAACCATTGCTTTAATGACTGGACGGGGCGAATAAAATTCTCCACTATTTCCGCCATCGTTACCCATACCTTGAAGTAAACTTTCATAAATAACACTTAGTTCAAACAGGTCATCCTTACTTTGAAAGTTGAGGTCTGCAATAATTTCAATTACTTCTCGCAAGGTGTGTCCGCTCGCAATCCTGTTTGTAATGAATTCAAATACAGCACCAATTTTGTACTTAATAGTTTTTACTTCCTCAATATTGGTGTTAAAGCCCTGTAAATATGGAAATAAATCATTGTTTACAAATTTGATAAGGTCATCTCCACCCATAGCATTCTTTAGGTCATATTCGCCATCTTCCTTAAGCGGATATGCCCATTCATCCCAGCGATACTTGGTGTCAATGATGTATTTGTACTGTTTGCCATCTACCAGCGCATCCTGGGCTTTATTTTCTTCATAGTCGAAAAGGTATTTTAAAAATAATACCCAGCTTATTTGTTCGGTATAGTGCATCGCACCACTAATACCATCGTCTCTGCGGAGTATATCGGTAATTCTATTAATTTTTGATTGTAAGTTAGCTATCGTCATTATTCGTTTAATATTCTATGATACCGCCTTGTACATTACCTCTTGCAAACGGTAAAAAGCGGTTATCAAATTATCTACATTGCCAAAAACTTTGGCAGCATCATTTGTTGTTCCCAGCCCGTTCAACTGTATTAATTCTGAAAGTTTATCACGCTTCAATTCTTCAATACCGTCCTTCTTGTAACGTTCAAGTATAAAGTATAAAAATTCCTGTGCTTTTTGGTTTTCATAACCATTAAAAAATTCTGCATGCGCTCTTGTGGCATCCGCCCTTTGAACTCGTGAAATAATATTTTTATTGTAGCTTAAAAATGCGAGCAAATCAAAGATGTCGCTTTGCTCTGCCTCAAACATCTCTTTGAGTGTCCCTAACTGTTCGCTATCAAAGCCCAATTGTCCTAATTTTGCCAATAGTTCATCTCGTGTCTCTGGCTTACTCCATAATTCACGCAACTGCTCTTCGCTGTTGAATAGGTTGGGTAAAAAAAGTGTTAACTTATCCAAAAATTCGGAAACTGTCAAAGGTCTTCCGTCATCCCCCACATATCGAACCTCTACATCAGTAATTTTAAGATTTCTGCCATTTTTTAGTTTTACTACAATTTTCTCTTTTTTTGATGTTTCTTCTATCTGAAAGTCCACATCTGTTTCTGCATAATCTGGTTCTTCTTCCTCATCTACAGGTTTTTCAATAGGAGAGTTCGGTATTGGCTCTATATCATCCTCATCTTTTATCACAATCATTTCTGGTGGTGCTTCGGGTAATCCATCCCACGCATCATCATAAAAAAGATTTGTTGCGCCTGTAAAATCTATAATGGTAAAAAAATCCTTGCCCTCAATGACACGAGTGCCACGCCCTACAATCTGTTTAAATTCTACTATTGAATTTATCACACGAACTAAAACCACATTTTTGACACTTTTTGCATCCACTCCCGTTGTCAACATTTGGGAGGATGTCAAAATTGTGGGAATGTCCTTGTCGTTATCTTGAAACTTTTCTAATAAGGTTTTACCAATATCGCCCTCATCGCTTGTAATTCTAACGCAATAATGGGGGTCGCTCACATTTTTATATTTGTTAATTGCATCCCGCATCATTAATGCGTGTGATTGATTAACACAAAAAATAATGGTTTTGTCCATTTCTTGGATATTGGCCAATATTCCTTGCGCAATTAATTCTGTTCTATCTTCAACCACGATTTTTTTCTCAAAATCGGAAAGATTGTAAATTTTATCCTCAATTTCCCCACTAATAATTATATCGTCTTTAGTGGGTATATACTCATCAATATTTGTCCGTATCCGCTTGACTTTATACGGAGTTAGGAAACCATCATTAATACCGTCTTTTAGTGAGTATTCATAAACAGGTTTGCCGAAATAGTTATAGGTATCAATATTATCACTTCTTTTGGGTGTAGCGGTTAAACCTAAATGGACTGCCGAACTGAAATAAGTAAGAATATCTCGCCATGAACCATTTTCGTTAGCCGCCCCTCTATGGCATTCGTCAATAATTATTAAATCAAAAAAATCGGGCGGATATTGTCTATAATAACCTCCAATATTTTCCTTTTCGGCAATCGCCTGATAAATTGCAAAAAATACATTTGCATTGGTCGGAACTTGACCATTTCTACTTCTTATCTCATCGCCATTAATTTTGATTAAATCCTTTTCCAATGGGTTAAAGGTATTTATGGCTTGGTCTGCGAGAATATTGCGGTCTGCTAAAAATAATATTCTGGGGCGTCTATGAACTCCATCTACATTCCACCTCGCAGTAAATAATTTATAAGTTATCTGAAAGGCAATAAATGTTTTCCCTGTTCCCGTTGCTAATGTCAGCAAAATTCTCTGCTGATTATCCGCAATAGCATCCATTACTTCTCTTACTGCTATATCTTGATAATAGCGAGGTTTCATACTACCAGTCAAATAGAATGGTATCTTATGAAGTTCTGCTTTTAAATTTTTGTTTGTCGAAAATTTACTATTGTATAAACTCTGTGGAGTTGGGTAGTTGTCAATAAATTTACCTCTGCCTGTTGTTAAAGAAAATTCGTAAATTTTCTTTCCGTTGGTTGAAAAAACAGTATCGACCTTTAGTTTTTGTGCGTAGTCTATGGCCTGCTGTAATCCGTGGGTTGGTTCTTTATCATACCTTTTCGCCTCAATAATTGCTAAAGGCGTATTGTTATATTTCAGAAGATAATCGACGTATAATTGTTTTCCCCTTCTATTGCCAGAGAGTTTTCTACCAGCGGTAAAGAAATATTCACGTATTATAAAATCCTCATCCCATTCATCCTGTTTAAGTTGAGGGTCTATAAATTTTGCACGTGTATCTTGTTCGGAATACTTCAAACACATTTGGTTAGGTGGGCAATTTAAACAAAAATATTATAATTGCGTTGAAGTAAGTTCCACTACTCGTAACAGCCTATTTTTCTCATATTTTCGTCAATGAAACCCATTAATTCGCTGTTTCCCGTTCCCGTTCTTGCCAGTTGACTGTTCATATTTTGCTCGGCAATATCAAACTGTTTTTGAAGTCCATCACAATCCTTTAGATAAATCATTTGAACGATTTTCCGTTTTACTTCTGCATCATAATTTTTCCAAAAATCATCTGAATAGTCATCTGGTAGATATTCACTTCTTTTATGATGTTCGGATAAGAATTCCGTGTAATCTGGAATTGTTGCAGTATAGGAATTGATATAAGAACCTTTATCACGGGGGTTAAACCATATACTTATATTTTTTTCATTTGCCTCGTATATGGCTTCTACTGCATTTCTGTTTTCTGGGTCAATCACCCCAAAAATTGAACTTAAATTATAAGGATATTCAACCTTAGAAATCAATTTGCCATTCATATCGTGAAATGTACTCGGTAATCCGTAATAATTATATTCCTTTCTATAGCTTTCAAACACACTAATAATTTCGTGGGGAATACCTCCTTTGTTTGGAAGGGATAGCAATACAGTATTGATAACAAAATCCAACTTATCGTTTCCGTTTTCGCTTTTACTAACCCTTTGAACTAAACCCTCATCAATAGCAAACATTTCTTCGCTATTTTCATTTATATAACTTGAACGTATCCCATCGTTTATTGCTGTTAACAATGGTAAATATTCTGGCGATACCACGTTACTATCTACAAGAATTTTATAGGTTTCTGTATTTTCCAATTTTGCAATTGCCTTTTCCCTTGACTTTATTCTGTCGGGCGGAAAGTTTGCAATATTTTTTTGAGTGGATTGATTATAGGATTTGTACAAATCCCTTTTGTCGGAAGTGGAATTACCTTTTTTTTCACTTTGACAACCCAATGCGGTAAATAATAATATTCCAATTAAAAGATGGCATAGAGGTTTTGATTTGAAATATTTCATGTGATGATATTAATACCACCAGTTCCAAATGGATGTTATTAAAACTAAAGAGCGTGGAACTGAACTCATCAGCAACAGAGGCATCGCCAAACGCCAATCCACCAAATAAGAACAGCCCACGCCTTAGGCGTGAGCGTTATTGCTTATTTATAGGTGGATATTTGAAAAATTGGCGATTTTCTGTTACCTAAACGAGCTAACGCTAACTATGTATTTTTAAAATTTTGTTTAATCCAAATATTAAATTTTGTTTGTAGGTAAAATTAGGTATTAATTTTCATTTGTTACGCACATTTGACTGAATGTCTGTCATACAAACGTTTTACAGACATTGCTGAGAAATTTTTATTTCTACGGGTTTTGTATCCTGATGCATTTAATTCTTCCGCAATTATAGAATAGCTTTTATTCTCTTTTCTCATTGAAACTATTAATGCGGTTGCTAATCGATTATTAATATTATTATTTGCTTTTTCCTGTCGGACTTGCAAACTTCGCTTTCTTGAAAAGTCTGAAAGATTTTCTGGCTTGCCAAGTTTGACCCCTTTTGATTTTAATTCTTCCAGAGCCGATTTTGTTCTTTGGCTTATACGCTCCCTTTCATCCTGCGCCAAAACTGCCATAATTCCAATGGTAACAGGAGAAGCATTAGGCATATCTGCACAGACAAAATCAATTTTACTATCACGTAGGGTATATATAAAACTTACATTTCTTGACAACCTGTCTAACTTTGCGATGAGTAAAGTGGCATTCATTTCCTTGCAACGTTGTATCGCCTCTTTCAGCATTGTACGCTCATTATTCTTACCACTTTCTACTTCTTGAAATTCTACCAGTAAATTATCTTCTGGTTTGAGAAAATTTTTCACTGCGGATTTTTGGGCTTGCAGACCCAATCCAGAAATGCCTTGTCTGGTTGTGGAAACTCGTATGTATGATATATAATTCATTTTATAACTTTTGTTAAATGTGGGTTTTTGAAACGTTATGATTAATTGAATAAAAAAGAGGCTCAGAAAAGCCTCTTATCTTGAACTTTACTTCCATCTCGAAGGATATGTACCACTTCGTACCCTAAACGCTCTAAATCGTATCCTACAAGATTATGTCGATGGCATTTAATATAATCGGAACAAGCGCAAAGTAATACCATTCTACAGCCAAATTCCAATCCCTTCTCCAGATAGTCCAACCCTTGCCGATAAAGTAACGTATTGCGGATTTTATTATAATCGGGAAGATTGTCGGTTAGCAATTTTGGATTGCTCGGTAAGCCGCCTAACTTATCGCCTTGAAACTTATAGCCAATTTTATTGGCTACTAAGTGATGTTCTAAATTGTTCCGATTGTAATCTGGGAGGTAACGGGAATACGGCTTACTCCGAATGTCTATGACTGCTTGGACGTTATTACACTGTAGATTTGAAATGAATTGCGATATGTCCAAATTTCCATATCCGATGGTTAAAATACTGATAGTCATTTGTTTATTGTAAAACTATGCAGATATTGACTTTTGACAAAACGCAATAGGGCTAAATTTTCTTTTTTTAATGGTGTCCGATATGTCCGATTCCCTTTTTTTATAGAGTGTCTAATGTGTCTATTTCTTCCTTTCTTCCAGAACTTATATTTGTTGCTTTTTTATAGTGTCGAATATGTCGATTTTGACCTTTTTTATAGTGTCGGATGTGTCGGGTAGAATTTAAAGATTTTCTTTTTTTATAGGTGTCAGATGTGTAAAGTAAAATAATTTATGAATTTTGTATTGACCCAAAATTATTTAGCTTATTTAATTCAAGGCTTATATCTAAATCAAATTGCGTGTTTAATTCTGTAATTAATGGATGGGGAGTGTTGATATTTGGATTTTTCAAACAATCTTTCAACTCTTGTCTTAATCTGTATTTTTGATTTGAATTTTTAAACACACCCATTTTACTTATCTGTTCAATTTCTCGAAATGCTGAACTAAATCCTCCATTCATTAGAATTCCTCTCAAAATGGATAATTTCCTATACTCCTTCACACTCTTTAATTTTAAAACATTATCTACTGGCAAAGTTTGCTTCAAAATATTATGGTAATGCTTCCTAAATTCAAGAAGCAGTTTTTTATAATTATCTGGTTCGTATAAATCCTTAACATATTTAAATCCTAAAATTTTTTTCACATCTTTTAAAATTCTAAATTCAATTCTCAACCAATTTTCCATATCATTGGCAATCTTTTTACTTTTAAAATATTGTGTTTTATTATAAATATCTACAGCCTTAGATTTAGTATAAAAGAGTACGCCTGCATCTCTTTCTATCCTTTTAAACTTTGATAAGTCAAGAAATAAATTCCGAGTATAACTTTCTATTAATTCTTTAGTGCTATAATTCCAATTTACATCTACCCTATATAATTTTGCCGAATGCAGATTTATACCCAATTCGCTGCTCAATTTATCTATAGCATCATAAAATTGAATATATGGAAGTGTATTCGCTTTTCCGTTAAAATAGTTTGAAGGACTACCTGTAATAGTTATTGCAAAGTCATTAATCTCTAAATCGAATCCTTTGTATTTACCAATCCACACAAAAGAATTTACCTTTCGCGCTCTAAATTTTGAAATTATATACTTCAATTCACTCTCTGTTACTTCCCATCTACAAAATGCCATTCTAATTGTATCCAATTCAATAATCGCCATAAAATGATGATAAGTCTGACTTATTATATTATCGCCATTTATATCCATTAGTAAAACTATTTTTTCGTTATACCGGATATAGCTTCTGTAACATCAGACATTTTATACAGAACTCTTGAACCAATCCTACATTCTCTTACTATACCACGCTTCACATAACTTCTTAAAGTTGGAAGTGATATTGATAACAAATTAGATACCTCTTGACGAGTAAGAAGTTTTTCTTTGTTATTTTCAGAAAAATATTGCTGTAAAAGTTCTTTAACCCCTTCTAAAATTTCAGTCTTAAATTCTTGAGGAGAAACATTATGGAGTTGTACTGTATTTGATTGCATATCCCGATTTTTAATTATTCGGGTGCAAATTACTTATGGGAAAATTCGGGAAAATTCGATTTAATTCGGCATTATCATTATTGAGATTTTGGAGGATTTAATTTGAAAAATTTATCCACCTCTTCTTCATATTTAATACCGTCAGAAAGTCTATTGTCCGATTTTATTCCAGCCTCGAACCTTTCATTTAAATATTTAATGTAATCTTGAAGTTTGAAATTGAAACAAAAAATATTGTCTTTATACAAATTTGATTTTTTAATTGCATCACATGCTGCTTGAAACCCACGTTTGGCTTTCCCATTAGCATCGAGAACATTTAAATGCTTAAGTGTTTCTATAAAAAACAATTCGCTTTCCATATTTCTAAAAATAGAATCTCGTGAAAATTCAGCTTTAATTTCATCGTTGGTAAAAGTTTTTAAATAGTCCAATATATCAACGATCATTTTTCGCTCTTTTGGTTTGTTCATACCAAAACTTAATAATTCATTTTCAACAAATTCTATTTTTTCTTTTATCACAATTGGCGAAATATCATCAAAACTATTTTCCAATTGTTTTTTCAATGATTTTTTTGCTCCATAGTAGAGGGCTTGTAAATCGATGTTTTCTTCAAATCTTTCTTGTTCAGTCATTTTTGCAGCGAAAACAAATTTCCAAAGTGGAGGAAAAATATCTAACTTATTCATAAATTTTGTTTGAATACCAACTTTTAAATTTTTCGATTACAATCTTTAAAATATCTTGATGGGTTACACCGATGTATCTATAAAAATCTTCTTCCTTTTTATGACCTGTCATTGCCATAATATACTGCACCGGTAATTCTTTTTTAAACATATTGGAAGCAAAAGACCTTCTTGCAGTATGGGTTGTTACTTTTTCATATCTTTTGCAAATTTTCTCTTCCTCCGTATTTCCTTGAATATACCGCTGTGTAATTGATTTATTCATCGTTTCCAATTTTTTACAGACTATTTTAATATTTGAGTTTACTAAAGGCTCGGCCATTCTTGGAATAGCACCCTGATATTTTTTCAATAACTCTTTCAAAATCGGATGGGCTGGTACTGTGATGGTTTTATCTGTTTTTTTAGTGTGTATAGTGAAGTAAGAACTATCTTCACTCAAATGACTTTCATTTAATCTAACAATATCACTTATTCTTAATCCAGTCCACGCTCCAACAAGGAATATATCTCTTGCCTTGTCAAGTTTTGGCTTATCGGAAAAATCTAATTCGGCAAGATTATTAAGTTCAGTCTCATTAAGAAATACAATTTCTTCGGCCTTCCTAATTTGTTTCTGAACCTGCCAATACTTATCTCGATACGTGTTGGAAATTGGTATAGCATATTCATCCCTTGCTGAATTAATAACACTTTTCAAATTCTTGATATGCTTACCTACTGTATTTGGAACAAAATTTAGAGTAGTTTCCATATAATTGAGAAGGCTGTCGTAAGTAAGATTGGAAAGTGTCAAAAATGATAAAACCACACCCGTATCCTCTTCAAATTTTTGTAAAGTCTTTTTTGTCTGTTCGTAACTATTAATAGTACTTTTTGCAATTGGCTTACCCGTTTTAGGGCTTTTCTTTGAATGTAATTTTTTAATGAAACTTTCGTAGAAATCCCAAAAAGATAATTGTTTATGATGACTACTTGCGCCAAAGAAATTTTCTTCTAATATTTTCTTCAATTCTTTTGGTGCTGGAATAGCACCAAATTTTTTGACTAATTGTTTAATTTCATTTTTTGATATTGTCTCAATTCTGTCCAATTCAACTTGGACACCTGAATATTCTGTCCAATTTTTTCTAACCTTGTTTTTATTAAATGCCTTTGGTTTAATTTTTTGTTTGGTTTTCAACTTCGCACGTTGTCCGTTATATGTAATGGACATATATACTGGTGTTTCCAAAGAAGCATTTGGGTCAGAAAGAAAAAAACTGATACGAACCATCTATTACATTTATGATGATTAAATGTAATTAAATTGGACGAAAATTGGACACGTTTTATTGTTTTTGTCCAATTTAGTTTAACTTTGATTAATTGTTGAAAATAAAAAAGCCCTTTGAATAAAGGGCTTTAGAGTAAATTTAGCAAAATACGATTTACTTTCTGCGGTCTGGACGAGACTCGAACTCGCGACCCCCTGCGTGACAGGCAGGTATTCTAACCAACTGAACTACCAGACCAATTTTCCAAATTCACCAAGGCGAACGCTAACAACAGTTAGACTTCCAGGAAATTGTTACCATACATTTTGGGACTATTCCCTTGCTGTATTAAGCGGTGGCAAATATACTACTCCATTTCATTTTCACAAATTATTTTTTCAAAAAAATGAATAAATTTCAAATACTTCTTTTCATATATCAATAATGAAAAAATTACGGAGAATTTTCATTCTTAGAATTGGAAGGAATAAAAAGCAAATCGAATATTGAATTTAAAAAACAAAAAACAATCAGCTGCTAAAGGCTAAAGGCTAAAGGCTAAAGGCTAACGGCTAACGGCTAACGGCTAACGGCTAACGGCTAACGGCTAACGGCTAACAAAATTCATCCAAACTTCTGTCGCTCTACCAGATATGTGGTCAAAATTTTATTAAAACTCTCATTGATATCTGTCAACACATACTTAATCTTGTATTGGGCGCAACGTAATTGTAATTCCTTGAAATAACTCTGAACTGCCTTTTCATAACCTTCCTTTATATTATCTGCGTAGAGATTGACAAACTCGCCAGTTTCCACATCAACAAAGCGTTTGGGGCGGTTTGTGAAATCAAAATTCACCTCCCGCTTTTTATCGAACGTATGGAAAAGAATAACTTCGTGCTTGTTGTACTTTAAATGCTGAAGCGCCTCAAAAAGCTTTTCTTCTTCTGTATCGCTTTGGAACATATCTGTAAACAGAAACACGAGCGATCGACGCTTCAGCTTTTCGGCAATTAAATGTAAATATTCGTACGTTTTGGTTTCAGACTTTGTCGCGGAAGAATGCACTGCTTTGTTCAAATTTTGAAGAAGCATTTGGTGATGGCGCTCACTTCCCTTTTCCGAAGCATAAAATTCATACGTATCACTATAAATGCTCAGACCAACGGCATCCCGCTGCCGTTTCAGCAAATCCATGATCGCTGCCGATGCAAGTACGGAAAATCCTATTTTATTTAAGGAATTTATATTGAATTGCTTCAGTCTGGGATAGTGCATGGAGCTACTGTTGTCCAAAATTAAATGGCAGCGCAAATTTGTTTCTTCCTCGTACCTTTTGGTAAAAAGTTTATCCGTTTTTGCAAAAAGCTTCCAGTCTATATGTTTGGTGCTTTCCCCTGCGTTGTAGATTTTATGCTCGGCAAATTCAGCCGAAAAACCGTGAAAAGGACTTTTGTGAAGCCCAGAAATAAAACCTTCCACCACTTGTTTTGCAAGCAGCTCAAGGTTTTTAAAACCAGTAATTTCGTTTATTTCTTTTTCAATATTCATCGTGTCATCCTGCGCTTGTCGAAGGGTCATTTATTTCCTTTTCAATATTCACTTTTTAGTGAATCGTTAAGGGTAAAGGGTTATTTGTCAACTTTTTTAATATAATTTCTTGTGCCTAAAAGAAGTTTTCTAACCGTAATTATTAATTCGTTAATTACCGTATCCTCTTTTAAAAATCCTAATCTAATGGATAGCAAATATTGTGTTTCAACCTCAGCTAATGAACCTATAGCAATATGTATAAACTGTAAAAACTCCTTATTGCTTTTTCTCGCGGCGCCTTCAGCAATATTTGACGGAATTGAAACTGAAGCTCTCCGTATCTGACTTTTAAGCCCTTATGTTTCTTCCTTTGGAAATTCATCACTCGTAGTATAAATTTTTTCCGCTAAATCCATACTCTTCAACCAAACATCCATTTCCTTGTGATTCATAGCTTAATTTTAAAAATCCATTCACCAGTAACCCTTAACTCTTAACTTCTAACCCTTAACTCCTAACCCATAACTCAAAACTCATAACTCAAAACTCATAACTTATTTCAAAATTCCGTCAACAATACCATATTCCACTGATTCCTGCGCACCCATCCAGTGATCGCGATTGAAATCCTTCATGATTTTTTCAAAAGATTGACCACAGTTTTCGGCGAGAATACGTGCGCTCAATTCCTTTGTTTTTAGAATTTCTTGAGCCGTGATTTCAATATCGCTGGCTACCCCTCGGGCACCACCACTAGGCTGGTGTATCATAACGCGGGCGTGCGGTTGTATATAACGTCTTCCCTTTTCCCCTGCGGAAAGTAAAATACTTCCCATAGATGCCGCCAGACCGGTACAGATTGTTGAGACCGGACTCTTTATTTCGCGAAGCGTATCATAAATTGAAAAGCCCGAAGTTACATAACCACCCGGACTGTTTATGTAAAATTTAATTTCATCATTACTTAAGGAATCAAGGTATAAAAGTCGATCCACGACGTGGCGTGCGGTTTTGTCGTCCACCATTCCCCAAAGGAAGATTTTGCGTTCTTCCAGCAATTTTGCATCTATTCTATCTTGTACTTTATTATTTTTTTCCATAATTATTCCCGTGATAGCGGGTATTTTTGAATTTTAACTTCCAATTTAAATTTCTCAACGAGCGCTTCCGATAATTATCGGAACGAAAGATTTTTAATCATGTTTTTAGAAAAGGTCTCGACTGTATTTCTGTTACGCTCAGGGCAGGTTAACTTAACCTGACATTTTTACTAATATAGAAAAAGGCCCGGCATTGCGCCAAGCCTTTTTAAAATTTATTTTGTATTGAACGGATTACAAAAGCGAATCTATTGCTTCTGCGTACACATTTTTAGGGGCAACGCCAACTTGACGTCCTACTACCTCCCCATTTTGGAAAACCAATACCGTTGGTATATTCCGCACGCCATATTTTGCGGCAAACTCTTGGTTTGCATCCACATCTACTTTTCCCACAACGGCCTTACCGTCATATTCTTTGCTTATCTCTTCAATTATAGGGCCCACCATTCGGCAAGGACCGCACCAAGCCGCCCAAAAGTCTACCAAAACTGGTTTATCACTTTTCAATACGGTTTGTTCAAATGTTGCGTCTGTTATTTCTAAAGCCATAATCTTATGTTTTGTTTGATATTCAAAAGTAGTCAATTTATGCCAAGTAAACACCCTCTTAATATTTGTTTAGGAAATGGTTGCATTGGCATTTATTATTATTTCAATTCAGTTTGTACCGTATCTGCGCTAGTGCCAGGGCATCCAGTAATTCTTTGGAAATATTGATTTTATGTTTTCTGCTGGGCATCGTCAATTGTATTTTTTCATCCTTTTCATACACCACAAAATACAGTTGCTTTTCGCCTTTATGCGTTTTTACCAGATCTTTTAACGAATCAATCTTCCCATTTTCCAGATCCTTTAATGGAATTTGAAGGGTAAGTTTTTTTCCGTGGGTTTCCATTACATCATGAAGCAGCTGGATGCTATTATACTGAAGTCGTGGTTCACCTTTCTTTCCGGTTTCACGGTTGGTCCACCCCTCTTTCACATAAACACGCCCATATATAAAACTATTCGGAACCAAAAAATGGCGCCATTTCAAATATTCTTCCCCAAAAATCTTGAATTCATAACTGTCTTCATAATCCTCAACGGTGAATATTGCCCAGCCTTTTCCAGCTTTGGATTCGCGGTGCTGCACATCGCTCACCACGCCACCAAAGCACAATTCCTTATTGATGAAATCTTCCAAATGATTAAAATCTGAAACCTTGCAGTTGGTAAAACTTTTCATTTCTATTTTGAAATCGTCCAGTGGGTGGCCAGAAATGTAAACGCCCACTACTTCGCGCTCCTGTTTTAATTTCTTCATAGTTCCCCATTCTTCGCAGGGCGGAACTTCCGGCTCGGGGATCTGTACCTCACTTGCATCACCAAAAAGACTCACCTGAGCCGAATTCTGCGTTTCCTGGTATTTTGCGGCATAGCGCAGCACCTTTTCAAGAAACATAATTCCATCTCCATCATCGTGCAAATATTGGGCACGGTGCGTATCAAAACTATCAAACCCGCCCGCCAATGCCAGATTTTCAAAGGCTTTCTTGTTTGCGGAACGGAGATCGATCCGTTTGGCCAAATCAAAAACCGATTTGTATTTTCCATCCTTTCTGTTTTCCACAATGGTGGCTACGGCACTGCTGCCCACACCTTTTACGGCTCCCATTCCAAAGCGCACCGCACCTTCGGCATTAACCGTAAATTTATGGAAGGATTCATTTACATCAGGGCCCAAAACCGTTAGGCCCATCCGCTTGCACTCGTCCATAAAAAAAGTGACCTGTTTTATGTCGCTCATATTATTTGAAAGCACTGCCGCCATATATTCTGCGGGATAATGCGCTTTTAAATAAGCCGTTTGGTAGGCAATCCAAGCATAACAGGTGGAATGCGATTTGTTGAAAGCGTAGCTCGCGAATGCTTCCCAGTCTTTCCAAATTTTTTCAAGCTTTTCGGCATCGTGGCCTTTTGCAGAAGCCTGTTCCACAAACTGGGGTTTCATTTTGTCGAGAACGGCTTTCTGTTTTTTCCCCATTGCCTTTCGCAACACGTCCGCCTCGCCTTTTGTAAAGCCTGCCAATTTCTGCGAGAGCAACATCACCTGCTCTTGATAGACCGTAATTCCGTAGGTCTCCTTCAAATATTCCTCCATTGCGGGCAGATCGTACGCTATCTCTTCCTCGCCATGTTTTCTTCGCACAAAACTCGGGATATATTCCATTGGGCCGGGACGGTACAGTGCGTTCATAGCGATAAGATCCGCAAAAACCGTGGGCTTCAATTCCTTCATATACTTCTGCATTCCCGCAGATTCATATTGAAAAATTCCCACTGTTTCCCCTCTTTGGAAAAGCTCGTAGGTTTTTTCATCATCGAGTGGAAATTCATCTGGATTTAGCTCGATATTATGTTTGTGCTTTACAAGTTTTACGGTATCCTTTATGAGTGTCAAGGTTTTCAAACCAAGGAAATCCATTTTCAGCAGTCCTGCACTTTCCACTACGGAATTATCGAACTGCGTTACATACAAATCTGAATCCTTTGCCGTAGCCACGGGAACAAAATCGGTAATATCACTGGGAGTAATAATTACACCACAAGCGTGAATACCGGTATTCCTGACGGAGCCCTCCAAAATCTTTGCTTGGTTTATGGTCTGCGCCTCAAGATCACTTCCTTCGGAAAGATTTAAAAGCTCGTTCACTTTCGGAAGCTCATCGCTGCGGAAACGGCTACGCAATTCAGCATCACTTAGACCAAAAATCTTGTTCAGCTTGGTCATATTCGGAATAAGCTTCGCAATTCTATCGGCTTCGTTCAACGGTAGATCGAGTACCCTCGCCGTATCGCGAATGGATGATTTTGCGGCCATTGTTCCGTAGGTAATAATCTGTGCCACTTGATTGCTCCCATACTTTTTAATAACGTAATCCATTACCTTACTCCGTCCTTCGTCATCAAAATCAATATCGATATCGGGCATACTCACACGATCCGGATTTAGGAAACGCTCAAAAAGCAAATCGTATTTAATTGGGCAAATATTGGTAATCCCCAAACAATACGCGACAGCACTTCCCGCAGCAGAGCCCCGACCGGGACCCACGGAAACACCCATCTTTCGGGCTTCGGCTATAAAGTCCTGCACGATTAGAAAATATCCGGGATAACCCGTATTTGCAATTACCTCAAGTTCAAAATCAAGTCGCTGCTTGATTTCCTCAGCTCTTTGTTTATCGGTTTCTGCTTCGCTGGTCAATTCTTGATATCGTTTTTTGGCGCCTTCATAAGTAAGGTGTCTCAAATACGCATTTTCGCCCCGCTTACCACCGTCCAAATCAGCACCATCCAAGAAGGCCTCGGGAATCCCGAAATTGGGAAGCAAAACGTCCCGGTTCAGTGTAAAGGGTTCAATTTTAGAAACAACTTCCTCAATATTCAAAATAGCTTCCGGCAGATCCTTGAAAAGAGTTTTCATTTCATCCGAACCTTTGAAATAATATTCCTGGTTCGGCAACCCATATCTGTACCCACGACCGCGACCTATGGGTGTATCCTGCTTTTCCCCATCTTTTACGCACAGTAAAATATCGTGGGCATTGGCATCCTCCTTCTTTACATAATAGGTATTGTTGCAGGCTACAAGCTTGACATTGTGTCGCTTGGCCATGGCAACCAACACTTCGTTTACGCGCTTTTCATCCTCTTGGTCGTGGCGCATTATTTCCATGTAAAGATCATCGCCAAAGGTTTCTTTCCACCAAAGCAACGCTTCCTCGGCCTGATTTTCACCTATGTTTAAAATCTTGCCGGGCACTTCGCCATATAGACTTCCGGTCAAGACAATAATGTCTTCCTTATATTTTTCGACTACTCTTTTATCAATCCGCGGCACGTAATAAAATCCTTCCGTGTAGGCTATGGAAGCCATTTTTGCTAAATTATGGTACCCATTTTTGTTTTTGGCAAGCATTACAATTTGGTAGCCGTTGTCTTTGTGCGATTTGTTTAAATGATCTTCGCACACAAAGAATTCACAGCCCACAATGGCTTTTAGCTCTTTACCTTTATTTTCTGGCGAAAGCGATCTATTGTAATTGGAAACAGCCTGCACAAAGTGAAACGCACCCATCATATTACCGGAATCTGTGATGGCGACCGCGGGCATATTGTTTGCGACGGCAGCATTTACCAAATCTGCCGTGCTGGATGTGGATTGAAGGATTGAAAATTGCGAATGGTTATGTAAATGGACAAAAGGGGCGTCCTCCAGCGTGGCAATATTTTCCTTTATTTCTTCGGAAGAAATTTCTTGTGTTTCTGAAGAGGCCTGCATTTGCTTTCGGATTCTTTCCGAAGCTTTTTTCAGATTGATATGCTCTATCCCAATCAATTCAATAGTCTGCGGATTTTCTTCTGAAAAGTTTTCAAAATAATCCGGCTGCACGTCCAATTCTTCCTTCGTGAAAATCTGGCGGCGTACCAGTTCCAAAAAGCAACGCGTGGTTGCCTCCACATCTGCCGTTGCGTTGTGCGCTTCAGCAAAAGGCTCACTGAAAAGAAATTCGTGAAGTTCCGTTAATGTTGGCAATTTAAATTTTCCGCCCCTACCACCGGGAATCTGGCAAAGTTGTGCGGTAGCTTCAGTACAAGTATCCAAAACGGGAAGATTGGGCAACGGATTTTCCATTCCCAGTCGGAAAAATTCAGCACCCATAATATTGATGTCGAAATCTACATTTTGACCAACGATGAATTTCGTTTTTGAAAGCGCAGTGTTGAATTTTTTCAAAACCTCTTCCAAGGAAATTCCTTTGGCAGCGGCCAATTCCGTAGAAATCCCGTGAATTTTTTCAGCATCAAAAGGAATATTGAAACCATCGGGTTGCACCAAATAATCTTGATGCTCAATTAAATTTCCCAAGGCGTCGTGCAATTGCCAGGCAATCTGGATACAGCGTGGCCAATTATCGCTATCGCTTACGGGAGCGTTGTAACGTTTGGGAAGACCAGTGGTTTCTGTATCGAAGATTAAATACATAGGATTTGTGATTTTGAATTTTAATGATTCGATTTTCTATTTCCTCACATCGATTTAACATTTAGGGTTTGCCTAAAACAGAGATGGAATGGTGAATTTCGGAAAAAAGTAAAAGTAGAAAAATAGTCGTCTTATACCCGTTAAAATTACTATGAGTTGTTCACAACAAAAAACCGCTTCCCATAATTTAGGAAGCGGTTCTAAAATTTTTTTATTCAAAAAATACTATGAGATCACAGATTCAAAGTTTTTGGCGCTTTGCAACGCAGTCTGGATCGTGTCGCGATGGTTGGTCAATATTTTCTGGGTGGTGGGCGGTAATGTGGTATCTTTAATTACCTCATTATATTCTTCAATAGCGGCTTTTTCACCTTTTTGGACTTCATTTAGAATGGTTTCCTCATTGTTGGAGGAAAAAGCTGTTTCAAGATCCATCCATACTCTGTGCATTGCTCCTTTCGCACTCCCACCTTTGTCTGGGCTCTCGCCGTAATTTCGGATTTCTGATTTTATCTCATGTCCGAAATCGTAACGCTTTTGGGCCTGTTCGTTAAAAAATTTTTTCAATTTTACGTTTTCAACATTTTCAGCGGCTTTTTTATATCCTTTTTCCGCGTCGTAATTTTTCTCTAATAATTCGTTTAAGCTATGTGTCAATTTTTCGGTAAACTTCATCTTCTTTTTTTTTAAATTATGCAATGTTTATTTTTAAGCATTTCGAAATAAGCTCACTGTTCAACTTCATTTCGATATAAATCAATATACCGAAAATACTGGTGTTAATCAAATTTATAAGAAAATTTTAGCGGAATTTAACAGGGTTTAACCTCTTAATCAATTCTATTGATACGTTACATTAAATGACCCTTCGGAAATTTCATTCAAATCGGTAATAAATGAAAATGTACCGCGAATATTCATAGTTGAAGTATTGTGTTCCGTGATTGTTACTTCACCTGCTTCCGCTCCATTGTTGCCATCGTTGGATTGGTATCTGGCTTGCACGATAGCATTTGGAAGTTCATAGGTGCCGGCTGTAATGGTATTTCTAAAAATAAAACCTATAATATTGTTTGAAGACCCACCCGTAACCTGAATGGAATTATTCCTTCTGCGCGCAGTAACGTAAATAGGCAAGAAACTGGAGCCATCAATTTTAGCCGTAAAACTTCCCGCCGCCGTTGGGTCTGCCATTGGCTCATCCACGTATGGAATTTGATATATAAAACCATTTTCCACATAAACGGTGTCAATACCTGCCGATATTGCTGTGAAATTGAAATTGCCCGTCACCGTATTTGTGCCCGAGTTGAATTCCGTGATAACTACTTCTCCCTCTCCAGCCAACTGGGTGTTGAATGTTACACCTTGCCTATTTTCATAAATGCCAAGATTGCCTCCTTCACCACCAAGCAAATACGTTCCCGGATTTACGGATGGAATCCTAAGCAAAATGGACTCCTCGCCCGTTAATCCTTGAACGGAAACAGTGCCATCTTCATTTTTAGCGGCACGGGCACCGCTTGCCACATAGCTTACGTCATCTATTTCTGCACGGAGCGCAACTTGATTATCTTCATTATCTTCACAAGAAATTATCGAGAAAGTAGTCAAAAGTATACATAGGAAACGTACCATAAATAAGGTGTGTTTTAGGGATTTAGACAAATGTAAAATAAAAACTTTAATCGGTTGAATTTCAAAAAGAAAAAATACTATCTTTGCCGTCCTTTAATTATAACCGGGGTCGGGAACCCCAAAAATTAATTCAATATGCCTGTAAAAATCAGACTACAAAGACACGGAAAGAAAGGGAAGCCTTTTTTCTGGATCATCGCGGCGGACAGCCGTGCAAAAAGGGATGGTAAATTCCTTGAAAAAATTGGATCTTACAATCCTACTACCAATCCAGCACAGATTGAACTTGATGTGGACAGCGCTGTAAAATGGCTTCAGAACGGAGCACAACCTACGGATACTGCTAGAGCAATTCTTTCTTACAAAGGGGCTTTAATGAAAAACCATCTTGCTGGCGGTGTTCGCAAAGGCGCTTTGACCGAAGAGCAAGCTGAGGCTAAATTTAACGAATGGCTGGAGCAAAAATCGGGCTCTATTGACCACAAAAAAGCATCACTTTCTGAAGCAAAAGAAAAAGCAAAAGCTGAAAAGCTTGCTGCTGAAAAAGCCGTAAGTGATAAGCGTGCTGCAGATGCTGCCGCCGCTAATGCTCCTGCGGAGGAAGCAACTGAAGAGGAAGCACCAGAAACTGAAGCTGCCGAAACAGCGTCTGAGGAAACTGCAACCACAGAGGCTCCTGCCGAAGAGGCAAAAGAAGAAGAAAAAGAAGCTTAAAACTATTAACGATGCAAAAGGAGAATTGCTTCTACTTAGGCAAAATCGTTAAAAAATATAGCTTCAAGGGGGAACTGCTTATCAAACTTGATACAGATGAACCCGAAATCTTTACCGAAATGGAATCGGTTTTTGTGGAACAACGCAAAAACTTGATTCCATTTTTTATTGAAGAAAGCTCGCTTCATAAAAGTGAACTGCTGCGCGTGCGTTTTGAAGATGTAAAAAATGAAGAGGATGCAAATGCCCTAATTGGCGCACATTTATACCTTCCATTGGAATTTCTTCCAAAACTTACCGGAAATAAATTTTACTACCACGAAATAATTGGCTTTACGGCAGTTGATCAATCTTTCGGTGACATAGGTAAGATTACTGGAGTAAATGACACAACCTCACAGGCTCTTTTTGAAATTGACCGCGATGGAAAACAGATTTTAATCCCGGTAATTGATCATTTTATCAAAAAAGTGGATCGCGGACAAAAATCTATTCTTTTCAATGTGCCGGAAGGGTTGATTGAAATGTATTTGTAAAAATTTGAAAAAACAAATACGCTATTCCTTCTTAATTTCAACAATTGGCAATCCCAAATCGTAAATCCAAAATCACTTGAAGCCTTTTCAATTCAAAAAATTTACCGTTGAACAAGACCGCTGCGCGATGAAAATTGGAACGGATGGAGTGTTGCTGGGGGCTTGGGTTTCTCTAGAAAATAATCCCTTTTCAATTTTAGATATTGGTGCTGGCACAGGAATTATTGCGCTGCAATTGGCGCAACGCAGCAATGCTGAAATGATTGATGCCATTGAAATTGAGGAAGATGCATACGAGCAGTGTGTTGATAATTTTGAAAATTCGCCGTGGGGCGATCGGCTTTTTTGCTATCACGCCTCGCTTGAAGAATTCGTGGAGGAAATAGATGATACCTATGATATTATAATTTCCAATCCGCCCTTTTATTCCGAAGATTATAAAACATCCAGCGAATCACGGGACAAGGCACGTTTTGCTGAATCACTTCCTTTTGATGAATTGATCGGGGGTGCATCGCAAATGCTTTCAGATGATGGGATTTTTGCAATTATCCTTCCGCGTAAGGAGGAAGAGAATTTTATATTTTTGGCTTCAGAAAAAAATCTTTTCCCTAAAAGAATTTGCCGTGTGCGCGGTACCGAAACTTCCGAAGAAAAAAGAAGCCTTATAGAGTTTTCTTTCAGAAATACACCTCCAAAAACCGAAAAACTCACCATAGAAATTTCTCGACATAACTATACTGAGGAATATAAAAATCTGGTGAAGGATTTTTATCTGAAAATGTAGGTGTTTAAGGTTGTGATTTCTACATTTGTACTCCTTTAAATAAAGAGAAAATGAAACCAGATTTATTCGAAGCACCAGATTATTACAATCTTGACGAATTACTTTCAGATGAACATAAATTGGTACGCCAGGCGGCCCGCGAATGGGTAAAGCGTGACGTGTCCCCCATTATTGAAGAATACGCGCAAAAAGCCGAATTTCCAGAACAAATAATAAAAGGTCTCGCCGAAATTGGTGCGTTTGGCCCCTACATCCCAGAAGAATACGGCGGTGCCGGACTGGATCAAATTTCATACGGCCTCATAATGCAGGAAATTGAACGCGGCGACAGTGGCGTGCGCAGTACAGCATCCGTGCAGTCATCCCTTGTTATGTACCCAATTTATAAATACGGAACTGAAGAGCAACGAAAAAAATATTTGCCGAAACTTGCTTCGGGTGAATGGATGGGATGTTTCGGGTTGACCGAACCCGACCATGGCAGCAATCCGGGCGGTATGACCACAAATTTTAAGGATAAAGGCGATCATTATCTTTTAAATGGCGCCAAAATGTGGATAAGCAATGCCCCATTTGCGCAAGTGGCCGTAGTTTGGGCAAAAAATGAGGAAGGCAGAATTCACGGGCTTATTGTGGAACGTGGAATGGAAGGTTTTTCAACGCCTGAAACCCACAACAAATGGTCGCTTAGAGCTTCGGCAACCGGCGAGCTTATTTTTGATAACGTAAAAGTTCCGAAGGAAAATTTACTTCCGAATAAATCTGGACTGGGCGCGCCACTCGGCTGTTTGGATTCAGCTCGTTTCGGTATAGCTTGGGGAGCCATAGGAGCGGCGATGGACTGTTATGACACCGCGCTTCGCTATTCAAAAGAAAGGGTTCAATTTGGCAAACCCATTGGTCAATATCAGCTTCAGCAGAAAAAATTGGCTGAAATGATTACCGAAATTACAAAGGCACAATTACTTGCTTGGCGTCTGGGCGTAATGCGAAATGAGGGCACCGCCACCTCCGCACAGATATCTATGGCTAAAAGAAACAATGTGGAAATGGCCATTAACATAGCGCGCGAGGCAAGACAGGTCTTGGGCGGAATGGGAATTACTGGAGAATACAGCATTATGCGCCACTCCATGAATCTTGAAAGCGTTATTACATATGAAGGTACGCACGATGTACATTTATTGATTACAGGGCTCGACATTACTGGTCTCAACGCTTTCCAATAAATTTTAAAGAAATAAATAACCAAAGAAAACCACGAAAATGATTTAAATTTCGTGGTTTTTTTATTGTGAATATTCTAAAACCGAATGCCCATCTTTCTCGTTAATATTAGTCAAACCAAAGCTAAATTATGAATTTCAAGATATTATTTCTGCTTATCCCATTTTTGCCATTGTCGTGCTCAGTCTCAAAAAATAAAAAGACTTCTGAAAATTCTGTATACGCGTATTTGGCACTTGGCGACAGTTATACCATTGGCGAAAGCGTTTGCAGCACTTGTAATTATCCTGAGCAATTGACGGAGCGATTGAATAAAAATTCAAACAAAAAAACCTCAGTAAAAATTATCGCTAAAACCGGCTGGACCACTACAGATTTATTGGGCGCAATTCGGCTCGAAAATCCATCTACAGATTATGATTTGGTAACGCTTCTAATTGGTGTGAATAATCAATATCAAGGTAAACCCTTTTCAATTTATGAAGAAGAATTTAATCAACTTCTGAAAATGGCGATTGAATTTGCCAATGGAAAAAAAGAAAATGTAATTGTGCTTTCCATTCCAGACTATGCGTACACACCGTTTGGGCAACAATCTGGCAAGGCTGAAAGAATTACTTCGGAATTAAAACGGTACAACCAATACGCTGAAAAAACCGCAAAAGAGATGGGCATTTATTTTCAGGAAATTACTGATATTACGCAGCAGGGATTAGAAAATCCAGCCCTTGTAGCTTCAGATGGGTTACATCCTTCAAACGAAGCTTATTCAAAATTTGTAGATAGAATGATTGAAAAAGTTTCAAAAATACTTCGTTAAACTTCCGGAGCCAATTCAACTTCAAGGCCATCCAATTCTTCTTTCAAAAAAATTTGGCAGCCCAAGCGGCTATTTTCTTTCACATTAAACGCTTCCGAAAGCATTAAATCCTCATCGTAACTCATTTCTGGCAAGTCGTGATTGCTCATAATATAACATTGGCAAGAGGCACACATCGCCATTCCGCCACAGATTCCAATAGTTCCTTCGGGTGCAAGTTCATAGGAGCGAACCACTTCCATTAGGTTCATATTCATATCTGTGGGAGCATCAACTATATGTGCCGTACCCTCGCGATCGATTATTTTTATTTTGATATCTGTCATAAAATCTTGAAACCCACTATTAATCCGAAAAAAATCGCTAGTCAATTGATTTTACAACCGCTTTGGGAGCTTCCTTTTTGCTTCCGTCGAAACCTTCCACGCCACCAACGGTGGTATATTTCATAACATAACGCTTCTCGGGGAAAATTCTCTGGAAGGCACTTTGGCACATTAACGTTGCTTCGTGAAAACCGCAGAGTATCAATTTCAATTTTCCGGGATACGTATTAACATCACCAATGGCGTAAATTCCCGGAATGTTTGTTTGATAATCCAATGTATTATCAACTTTAATGGCATTTTTTTCAATTTCCAATCCCCAATCAGCAATGGGTCCGAGTTTTGGTGCCAATCCAAATAGCGGAATAAAGTGATCGCACTCTCTGTTAAAAACCTCAGCACCCTGTTTTATTACAACTTCTTCCAAATGATTTCTGCCTACCAAACCGATGACTTCTGCCGGGGTAATCATTTCAATTTTACCTAAATTTTTTAGTTCCTGCACTTTTTCAACGCTATCTAGCGCACCACGGAATTCATTTCTTCTGTGAATGAGTGTCACGCTTTCGGCTATATCTGTTAAAAAAATACTCCAATCCAGTGCAGAATCGCCCCCTCCAGAAATAATCACGTTTTTTCCTCGATACATTTCGGGATCGCGAATAATGTATTCCACACCATTATCTTCATAATCTGAAATATTGGTGATGGGAGGTTTTCTGGGTTCAAAACTTCCCAGCCCGCCGGCAATTGCTATAACCGGAGCGTGGTGTTTTGTTCCCCTATCTGTGGTTACGATAAAGGATCCATCTTCAAGTTTCTCGATGGTCTCTGCCCTTTCGCCCAAGGTAAAACCGGGCTGGAATGGCTCAATCTGTTTCATTAAATTATTCACCAAATCTCCCGCAAGTACTTCGGGAAAAGCTGGAATATCATAAATTGGTTTTTTGGGATATATCTCGGCGCATTGGCCGCCAGGTTGTGGAAGCGCATCGATTAAATGACATTTTAATTTTAACAATCCTGCCTCAAAAACGGTAAAAAGACCTGTAGGGCCCGCACCAATTATGAGAATATCTGTTTTTATCATGAAAGATTAACTCTTAAATTTCTGTTAGTAATAAATTTGGGACAAGAGAATTTTTAAAAAAATAGTTTGGCTTATGCAGTAACACTTACAACCTTTTCAATTTGCGGTGCGTATTTTTTTATGGTCATTTCCACGCCACTTTTTAGGGTCATTTGGTTAACGGAACACCCCACACAGGCACCCTGCAATTGAACATTCACCACTTTACCTTCTTCAATGGAGACCAATGAAATATCACCCCCATCACCTTGTAAGAAAGGACGGATTTCAGCTAGTGCTTCCTCTACTTTTGTCTTTAATTCGTGTGCTGTCATATTATTTTTTTACGGCGCTGCAACCGGCCATTGTAGTGATTTTAATTGCTTCGGTAGGAGGCAAATTTTCATTGCGCAACACCGTTTGCTGCACAACATTTTTGGTTATCGCCTCAAAAGCTTCTTCCGTTTTAGTAGCTGTTTGTAAAGCCGCGGGTCTGCCCACATCACCAGCTTCACGGATACTTTGAACCAAAGGTATTTCGCCCAGATAAGGTACGTTCAAGTCTTCTGACAGATTTTTTGCGCCTTCCTTTCCGAATATGTAATACTTATTTTCCGGCAGTTCTGCTGGGGTAAAATAGGCCATGTTTTCTATAATTCCCAAAACAGGAACATCAATATTTTCCTGCTGAAACATAGCAACTCCCTTTCTGGCATCTGCCAAAGCCACATTCTGGGGAGTACTTACAACCACAGCTCCAGTTATAGGAAGGGATTGCATGATGCTTAAATGAATATCGCCCGTTCCCGGAGGTAGGTCAATCAACATAAAGTCCAGTTCGCCCCAAGCCGCGTCAAAAATCAATTGATTGAGGGCTTTAGCGGCCATAGGCCCACGCCAGATAACAGCTTGATTGGGCTGTGTGAAAAACCCAATGGATAGAATTTTGATTCCATAATTTTCAATGGGTCTCATTTTACTTTTTCCGCCCACATTAACAGATAGTGGCTTTTCCATCGCAACATCAAACATAATGGGGATTGATGGCCCATAAATATCTGCATCCAAAATACCAACCTTAAAACCCATTTTTGAAAGCGTAATGGCAAGATTTGCAGTTACAGTAGACTTACCAACACCGCCCTTGCCAGATGCTACGGCTACAATATTCTGTATTCCCGGAATGGGCTTGCCTTTTATAAGATTTGGATTTTGCGGTTTTGTGGGAGCCTCAACTTTTATATTGACTTGAACTTTTGCGTTTGGATCCACATTTTCATGAATGGTTTTAATGATATCGGCTTCGGTCCTTTTTTTTATATGAAGTGCGGGTGTGGACAATTTCACATCCACAATTACCTCATCCGCAAAGGTTACAACATTATGAACCGCACCACTTTCAACCATATTTTTCCCTTCGCCAGAAACTGTTATATTTTCAAGGGCACTGAGGATATTCTGTTTTGAAATGTTCATTATTTTACTGAAATATTTAGATTGATTCTAAAGTGCAAATATACTAAAATAAGTTGGCAGTAGTCTGTGAGAGCCAGTACTATCTATTCGAAGAAAATTACTATTTTATGTAAATTTTAAAAAAATTAGGAAATAATTTTTTCCAACATTTCTCTCCTTCATAATTCAATATTTGGGTCCCAAAAAATGTTTTTAAAATCCTGAACTTTATTATCCTTAATTTCTACACCTTCACTTTCAAGCAGCTGTTGCATCAAATTAGTTCCCTGGAAATGGTGTTTTCCAGTAAGCAAACCATTTCTATTTACAACTCTGTGCGCAGGAACATCTGGAAGTTTTCCGCTGGAATTCATAGCCCAGCCAACCATCCTGGCACTACCGGACGCACCCAAATAGATTGCAATGGCACCATAGCTGGTTACCCTGCCGAAGGGAATCTGCACGGCAACTTCATAAACTCTTTCAAAAAATCCTTCGATGGACATTTTTAAATTTCGTTTAAAATTTTCAGAAAAGTAATGATTGAAATTATGGCGGTGATAATTCCCAAGAGATAATTAAAGTTCATTTTGAATTTACGCTGATGCTCCTTCGGCCTAAAAAATTGGACGTAAATGGCAAGCATCGCAAACGTACCCAAACCTGATGCAATTACCGCAACCAAAAGTGCGGGCTGCGTAAACGAAAACCAATGAAAGGCTGAAAATGTGATGCTTACATATACCCAATAAGGCAAGGGCAATAAATTCAAAATAGCAAGAAACATTCCCGAAAAAAAGCGATTGGTCTTTGAGTGCACGGAATTTTCCCGGACTTCGCGGCGGGTATCCTTCGCAATAAAGAAAAAATAAATAGTAAGACTTATAAAAATACCCAGTGCTACTTTTTGAAGAACATTCACCACCTCTGGGTGCATTTCAATATACCGAGCAAAAAGAAGCGCAACATACGTCTGTACCAAAACCGTTGTGCAAACCCCCGCAGAAAAAAGAAAGGCTTTTTTGCGTCCTTCCTTCATACTTATCTTGGCAGCGTACATATTGAGCAAACCTGGTGGAATTACTCCAATAATAGCGCCCACAAAACCAATAAGGAAGTTGCTGAAAATGGTCATTTTTTGGTTGTTATGCCCGTGAATATAAGAAATTAAAACTTAACGGAAACCAAAGCGGATGTACGTTATCTTTTTACCGATTTCCAAATATTGTTTCTCGTAAAATGTCTGAATATTGGTTACGGCCGAAGGAGAATAGCTGTTTCCATAAACATCGTGGTGCGCGTATTCAATGTTTTGCCCCATTCCCTGCAATAAACCCAAGGTATAACCGTGCATAAACTCGCTATCGGTCTTTAAGTGGACAACCCCACTTGGTTTCAGGATTTTTTTGTATTTCTGAAGGAATTCGGGATTTGTCAATCGGTGTTTGGTGCGCTTGTATTTTATCTGCGGATCTGGAAAAGTAATCCAGATTTCGTCAACTTCATTTTCGGCAAAAATATGATCGATCAATTCAATTTGAGTCCTTAAAAAACCAACATTACTGTAACCTTCTTCCAATGCAGTTTTTGCTCCGCGCCAAAATCTGGCTCCTTTAATATCAATCCCCAAGAAATTTTTATCTGAAAAGGATTTAGCGAGATTCACGGAATATTCGCCCTTTCCACAACCAAGTTCCAACACAAGCGGGTTGTCATTTTTGAAGAAATTTTTCTTCCAATTTCCCTTTAAATTCAACGAATCCGCGATTACTTGCTCTCGTGAAGGCTGCACTACGTTTCCAAATGTCTCGTTTTCCTTGAATCTTTTAAGTTTGTTCTTACTTCCCAAAATTTTAAATTTTTGGTAAAATTACGGAAATATAACAGCGTCGCAATTATAGCTACCTTTGTTTTATGCCGAAAAACAAGACCATTCTGGTTGCGCCGCTGCACTGGGGCCTGGGCCACGCCACACGTTGCATTCCCATAATTCGAGAATTGCTGAAAAATGATTTCGATGTTATTTTGGCTTCAGATGGCGCTGCGCTTTTACTGCTTCAAAAGGAATTTCCGCAGCTGCAATCCTTGGAACTTCCTTCCTATAATATTAAGTACCCAAAGAAAGGAGAGTTCTTCAAAATGAAAATTTTTCTGAAGCTTCCTGCCATTCAAAAAACAATGGCCGAAGAAAAGAAAATTATAAAAAAATTAGTGGCCGCGAACAAAATTGATGGGATAGTAAGCGATAACCGCTTTGGTGTTCGCCACAAAGCAATTCCGTCAGTTTTTATCACGCACCAGCTCAATGTTTTGACCGGAAACACTACCTATTTTACAAGTAAGATGCACCAAAAAATCATAAAAAAATTTGATGCATGCTGGGTGCCCGATGTTAAAGATAGGGTGTTGAATTTAAGCGGGGATTTGGGACATCTTAAAAAACCTGATTTTCCCGTAACCTACATTGGCATTTTAAGCCGAATGGAAAAGGAGAAACTTCCCAAAAAATATGACATTCTTGCCGTTTTGTCCGGACCGGAACCGCAGCGTACCTTGCTTGAGGAAAAATTATTGGAGGAATTCAAAAATAGCCGAAAAAAAATTCTAATTGTTCAGGGAATTGTGGAAAAGGAACAAAAGTGGACTGAAAATTCCAATATTGAAATCGTCAATTTTATGCAGAGCAAAGAACTGGAAAAGGCCATTAATGAAAGTGAAATTGTTGTATCACGTTCAGGTTATACCACTATTATGGACCTTGCCGCACTAGGAAAAAAGGCATTTTTTATACCCACACCGGGACAATATGAACAGGAATATTTGGCCAAACGATTAAAGAATCTTGGCATTGCGCCAAGTTGTAAACAGCATACATTTTCAGAAGAAAAATTGAATTCCACAACGCTGTATAAAGGGTTGCAATCCGTTAAATCCGAAACCAATTTTGAAGAATTATTTGGCTTTTTCCAAAGTAAAGGAAAACTCTGAGCCTATCCCGAATTGGCTCTCCACGTAGATTTTTTCCTTATGAGCTTCCAGGATATGTTTTACAATGGAAAGACCCAAGCCGCTGCCGCCCTCTTTGCGGGACCCACTTTTATCCACACGAAAAAAGCGTTCAAAAACGCGGTGCATATTCTGTTTTTCAATCCCTTCGCCATTGTCGGTTACACGAACCATGAGTTTATTTTTTATGAAACTTTCAATACTTACCTCTGTGGTTCCGTTCTCTTTACCGTATTTTATTGAATTGACAATCAGGTTTGTAACTACTTGCTGAATTTTTTCACGGTCGCCATAGGCCAGGATTTTTTCAGGATAATCTTTATCAAAAGTGAGGACAATATTCTTTTTGGCGGCCTTCATCTCTAGCAATTCAAAAACACCTTTTACCAATTTTACGATGTCGAATTCCTCATAATTAAGATTTAAATCGCCAACTTCAAGTTTACTTATCATATCCAGATCTTTCACAATATAGATAAGCCTTTCCACGCCTTTACTTGCATTTTTGAGATATTTTTTCCGAACGGATTTATCTTTCATTGCGCCGTCCAAGAGGGTAAGAATATACCCTTGCACCGTGAAGAGCGGGGTTTTTAGCTCGTGCGAAATATTCCCCAAATATTCCTTTCTGTAATTCTCGCGAATTTTTAATGCTTCAATTTCCAGTTTTTTATCCCTTGCGAATTTCTCCACTTCACGGGTAAGCACTTTCATATCAGTAGTTATGGGCGCTTGGGCAAGACTAGTTTCATCCAAAAGACGGACATCATCGTAGATTTTCTTTACCCTCCGGAAGATGAATTTTTCAATTCTGAATTGAATTATGAAGAATGATATGAAGAATGCGACAACGGCAAACAGAAGAATCCACCAGATACTGGCATCAGAAAAACTGAGAAGAAAAGCGCCAACGGCGACCGTTAAAATTAGGGCAACATAAAGTGAGGAAATAGCGGCAAAACTGTATTTGGGATTGAATTTTTCTGCCATTAAACTACAAACTTATATCCTACTCCTTTAACGGTTTTAAATTTATCATCACCTATTTTCTCGCGCAATTTACGAATATGGACATCAATAGTGCGGCCTCCCACAATCACTTCATTCCCCCAAATGGTATCCAGAATATCTTCCCTTTTAAAAACTTTTCCCGGTTTTGAAGCCAACAGTGCCAAAAGTTCGAACTCCTTTCGTGGCAAAATCATTTCTTCCTTGCCGAGCATTATTTTATATTCTTCCCGGTTAATGACCAAATTACCGAGTTTTATTTTATCATCCTCATCGGTTTCCTTGAATCTTCGCAACAAAGCCTTCACTTTACTTAGAAGGATTTTCGGCTTGATGGGTTTTGTGATATAATCATCCGCGCCCGCTTCAAAACCTGCCATCTGCGAGTAGTCCTCGCCGCGCGCCGTTAAAAATGTAATAACGGTTTCAGATAGTTCAGGGATTTTCCGCATTTTTTCGCAAGCTTCAATTCCATCCATCTTTGGCATCATAACATCCGGCACGATTAATTGCGGTCTGTATTTTTTAGCCTGTGCAATCCCCTCTGCTCCATTTTCTGCGGTTACTACATTATAACCTTCCGAAGATAAATTGTATTTAATTATCTCCAAAATATCCGGTTCATCATCAACCAAAAGTATAGTAATATCCTTTTTTTTCATTTGTGAATGCTTATTTGTTCTGGGCTTCAAAGATACTATTAAAAAACCGCAGCAAAGTTTTGGCTTACTTATTGTTAATCCTGTGATAACCTTTTGGTAACATAAATAATAGGCTCATATTTTTTCAATGTTACTTTTCGGTTAAACCATGTAAACAAAGGTTATTTTAACCTTTTTGAAGTAAAACATTTATATATATTTGCACCCTAAAATTAAAAACAAATTTTACAATGAAAAAAATTACTTTTTTAGCGGCTCTTTTATTGAGCGCTGCTTCATTTGCCCAAGTTGCAGGTACAAGCTTTGAGGAGCCTGCAGTATTTTCCGGTCAATATACCGATACTGGAGATGCAAACGTTGCACATGATTTAGTGAATAATACAGATCAACCATTGGTTAACTTTGTTTCTATTGGTGGCGAATTAGGCTTCAGCGCTTCTTACACGCCTTATGATACTCCAGATGTAGGTCTTACTGATGGTGATTTTGTGGGTGTTACAAACTTTACACCTTCTGCTGATGTTATGTTTACAGATGGTGAACAAGGATACCAAATAAGCGATGTGGATGGCAATTACATCCTTGAATTTGATATTGTTGATCTTTCTGGCGTGGCTAATCCTACCATTTCTTTAGATTATTTAATGTCTATCAACACTAACAATCCAGCAAACGGAAACTACGAAGGTGATGGTACGCTAAACGAATCTGGATTTGATAGATTGCGTATTTATGTAAGAGACCTAACAAACAATACTGAGATTGATATTTTCAACTCTACTGGAAGTGATCTTGATGATTTCGTTCCTTTTGATACTGCATCTGGTGAATACCAAGTGGAGTGGTTGTCTGGAACTGCTGATCTTACAACGAACACAAACGTTCAATTGGTTGTGGAAGCTAGAACAAACGCTAGCGCAGAGACTTTCTTCCTAGACAATATTGTATTTGGCGGTATATTGGGCGTAAATGGTCAATCAAGCAATCAATTCGCTATCTACCCAAATCCATCTACAAATGGTTTTGTGAACATTGTTTCAAAAGTTAGCGGAGCAAAAGCGGTTGCCGTGTACGATGTTCTTGGAAAAGAAGTAATCAACACTACAATCAACGGTGATAGACTTGATGTTTCAAAACTTAACAGCGGTATCTACATTGTAAAAATCGCTCAAGGAAAAACTACAACTACACAAAAATTGATAGTTAAGTAATTCTTTTAAACCTATATTTAAAAGCCTCTGTTAGCGCAGGGGCTTTTTTATTTTGATTAATTTTGGAGCCATTCTGAAATAGAAAATCATGCTGGAAAATGATATTTTTAAAATAAATTCTTCGGAAGAATTTGAAAGGGCGGCCTTGCGGGTTTTTCAATTTCAGTATGAAAATGTAAAAGTATACAGAAACTTTTGCGATTTTTTAAAAGTGGATTTTTCTGAAGTAAATCAAATTGAAAAAATACCTTTTCTCCCCATCCAATTCTTCAAGTCACACCAAATTATCGCACGAGGCTTTCCTTCTGAAACAATATTTACCAGTAGTGGCACAACTGGAAGCATAACAAGCAAACACTTGGTCGCCAAGCCAGACCTATATATCAAAAGTTTTACAAAAGCATTTAAAAATCAGTATGGTGATCCATCGAAATTTGCGATACTCGCTTTGTTGCCCAATTATCTGGAACGTGAAGGGTCTTCATTGATTTATATGGTAGATTATCTCATAAAATCCAGCAAGAATGAGCACAGCGGATTTTATTTGAACGATTATGAAGCATTAATAGAAAAGTTGCATTTCCTTGAAAGCAAAAACGAAAAGATGCTTTTAATTGGTGTTTCCTATGCATTATTGGATTTAATTGAGAAAGAAAATTTTAATCTGAAGTATATTATAGTAATGGAAACCGGCGGAATGAAAGGCCGTAGAAAGGAAATGATAAAAGAGGAATTACATAACGTATTAATATGCGGTTTTGGTGTAAAAAAAATCCACAGCGAATATGGAATGACGGAATTATTATCCCAAGCCTACTCTGTGGGCGATGGAATATTTGAGTGCCCGCCCTGGATGAAAATCTTGACCAGAGACCCAGAAAATGCGCTGGAGTTTGTAAACGGAAAAACGGGTGGAATAAACGTTATTGATCTTGCAAACCTGTATTCCTGCTCCTTTATTGCCACTCAGGATTTGGGCAAAACCTATGATGATGGCTCTTTTGAAATTCTTGGCCGTTTTGATTCCAGCGATATTCGGGGATGCAATCTTATGGTTTTTTAATTCCAAAAAAAGTGGAAAGCCCTGTAAGTTTTAAGATTGGCACCCGACCAATAAAATGTGAAAAATGAAAATTTTTCATAATTTGGTTGGTTAGTTAATTGAGAAATCCCCGGCAACGTATTGCACGGGGATTTTTTATTGAAATTTAATTATAAAATAATTTTTCTTCCCGCGCTGTAATAGCACAAACGTATTATTGATCAAATCAGATTCGGTGATTTTGAAGTCTTCAGAAACCTTTTCCCTGTTTACCGAAATTGAATTTTCCTTCAGTGCGCGCCTTGCTTCTCCATTCGATTTTAAAAATCCTGTTTTTTCTGCCAGTGCACCAATAACATTCAATCCAGATTTCAATTCTTCTTTTGAAATTTCCGCTTGCGGAACACCATCAAAAACATCTAAAAATGTCTTTTCATCTAAGGCTTTTAAATCATCTGATGTTGAATTCCCAAACAGTATTGTCGATGCCCGAACCGCTTTTTCAAATTCTTCATTCCCGTGGACGGTGGTAGTCACTTCTTCAGCCAATTTCTTTTGAAGTGCCCGTAAATGCGGAGCTTCTTTGTGTTCAGTTACCAAATTTTCAATGGTCGCTCTATCTAAAAATGTGAAAATCTTAATATATTTTTCAGCATCTTCATCGCTGCTGTTCAGCCAGTATTGGTAGAATTTGTAAGGTGAAGTCCTATTTGCATCCAGCCAAACGTTGCCACCCTCGCTTTTACCAAATTTACTTCCATCACTTTTGGTAATCAACGGGCAGGTAAGTGCGTAGCCTTTGCCACTGCCAATCCTGCGGATGAGCTCGGTCCCGGTGGTTATATTACCCCATTGGTCGCTACCGCCCATTTGCAATGTACAATCCAGATTTTTATATAAATGAAGAAAATCATACCCCTGCACCAATTGATAGGTAAATTCCGTAAAAGACATTCCGTCCGCACTTTCCCCCGTCAATCTGCTCTTTACCGAATCTTTCGCCATCATATAATTTACCGTAATGTGTTTGCCCACGTCGCGGATAAAATCAAGAAATGAAAATTCTTTCATCCAGTCATAATTATTCACCAATCGTGCTTGGTTGGGCGCACCGGAAGAAAAATCCAAAAACTGGGAAAGCTGATTTTTCACGCATTCCTGATTATGCCGAAGTGTTTTTTCATCCAGTAAATTGCGCTCATTGCTCTTCCCTGAAGGGTCGCCAATCATCCCCGTGGCACCGCCAACAAGGGCAACAGGTTTGTGTCCGCAACGCTGAAAGAAAGAAAGAAGCATAATGGGCACCAAATTACCAATGTGCAACGAGTCTGCCGTAGGATCAAAACCAACGTATGCAGAACGCATGGTTTCCATGAGGTGCGATTCGGTTTCTGGCATCACATCATGCACCATTCCGCGCCATTTCAGTTCTTCAACAAAATTTTTGAGCTTCATTTTTTTTGATTTTTGGCAAAGATAGGATTATCAATTCAGAATTATAAAATATGGATTACGAATTGGCTGCCAATGCTCCCAGTTTAAAATTGCGAAGCAGTTTTAAATGAATGTTGCACGCTACATTTTGCCCCAATTGTTGATTTCGAATTCAGTTTCCGTTTTAATTTGAATTCCATTCCCTAATTTCGCCATATGGTTTTAGTAACAGGCGGCACAGGTTTGGTGGGTTCGCACCTTTTGTATTTTCTTCTGAAGAAAGAAGAGCATGTTCGTGCAATTCATAGAAAGAATAGCAATCTGGAAGGTGTAAAGCGTATTTTTTCAGCATATACATCTTCCGCCGAAGCATATTTCAATAAAGTTGAATGGGTGGAAGCTGATATTCTTGACATCCCAGCACTTTCCAAAGCATTTTTGGGCATTGAAAAAGTTTACCATTGCGCGGCATTAATCAATTTTGAAGCGAAAAATTACAAATTGCTCAAAAAGGTAAATATTGAGGGAACGGCAAACGTGATAAATCTTTCACTTTCAAATAAAATTGAAAAATTTTGTTATGTAAGCTCGGTAGCGGTTTTCGGAAATGCATTGAATAATGAATTGATCACTGAAGAAACCGCATGGAATCCCGAAGATGATAACAGTGTGTACGCGATTACAAAGTTTGGCGCTGAAATGGAAGTTTGGCGCGGCGCACAGGAAGGCTTAAAAACTGTGATTGTAAACCCTGGATTGATTTTGGGTTCTGCCCCCAATGGTGATGGTAGCAGTTTTATAGTAAGTATTGGAGCCAGCGGCATCCCTTATTATCCATCGGGAGGGATGGGCGTTGTAGATGTGGAAGACGTCGCAAAAGCAATGATTTTGCTGATGAATTCTACGATTGAGAACAGACAATATATTTTAGTTGGCAATAATATTCTGTACAAAGAATTGATTTCAAAATTGGCGCAACGTTTTCATAAAAAACCACCAACCAAAAAACTTTCCAGCAATGTTATGCTTTTCTTAAGCGCACTGGAATGGTTCTTTGCACGGATTTTTGGATGGAGTCAAAAATTGCAGAACCACAATGTGAAATCCATGTTCAAAAAATCATTTTACGACGCATCGCGCATACAGAAAGATTTGGATTTTAAATTTACACACATTGATGAGACTTTGGACAGAATTGCAAAATTCCATTCTGAAAATACTTCGGAAAACTAAATTTCAAATTAAATTAGACTGTCTTTTATGGGTTCTGTAGGTTCAACCTTCGGTGAAACATTATTGATGCTATCCTTAATGCGCTGAATTTTTTGAAGGCTGTCCAGGTTTTTCACCATCCCCTCAAAACGCGCTTGCACTTCGCGGAAAATTTCAAGATATGTATTCATGTCTGCCGCGTAATACGCGTTGCTTTGGGCAAATTGCAAACTATCAATATCATATTTTTGATACACCAAAGAATCGAGTTTTATCCCATTCCTCACTATTTCTCTATTGTCCACACTTCTGGCGGCATTGGCAAGATAGGCTTCAGAAATCACATCCACCATCTTCTCTTTTGGAATTAAATTTTCAGGCTTTTCAGGACGTTTTACATCTTGGCAAGCCGAAACAAAAATTACGAAAATGGCGACTATATAAAATTTCATTATCTATTGAAGGTTAATCTTTCGGCATTGCTTTTATTCGGAAATTTTGAGTTTTCATAGACAACCGTGCCGTTTACCAAGGTGTGCGTGACGCGTGATTTGAAAATGGTTCCCTCAAATGGGGACCAGCCACACTTGTATAGTAAATTTTCCTTTTTTACCGTCCACGGAGAATTGAGATCCACCAAAACCAAATCTGCCTTATAACCTTTTCTTATAAAACCGCGTTCCTTTATTTGGAATAAAATGGCGGGATTGTGTGCCGTTTTTTCCACAATTTTTTCCAAGGAAATCTTTCCTTTATGATACATTTCAAGTAACGCGACCAGCGCATGCTGGACCAGTGGACCCCCGGAAGGTGCATTCAAATAATTATTGTTTTTTTCCTCGAGCGTGTGGGGCGCGTGATCCGTAGCAATAACATCGATTCGGTCATCGAGCAGCGCTTTTAAAAGTCCATCCTTGTCCTTTTGCGTTTTAACCGCGGGGTTCCATTTAATTTTTGTGCCCTTGGTTTTGTAATCTTCTTCGGTAAACCAAAGGTGATGGATACAGACTTCAGCAGTTATTTTTTTCTCCGAAAGCGGTTTTTTATTGCTGAAAAGATGGGTTTCCTTTTCGGTGGAAAGATGAAATACGTGCAAGCGAGCCCCTGTTTTTTCAGCTAATTTAATAGCATTTGAAGATGAAATATAGCACGCCTCCTCACTCCTTATCTTGGGATGGAGTTCCACCGGAATATTTTCACCATATTTTTCTTTATATTTTTCAAGATTCGCTTTTATGGTTGCCTCGTCTTCGCAATGGGCAGAAATAAGCAATTTCGTTTTACTGAAAATTTCTTCCAAAATTTTCGGGTTATCAACCAACATATTTCCTGTGGAAGAGCCCAAAAAAAGCTTTAAACCAGCCACTTTTTGCGGATCTACTTTTAAAATTTCATCCAGATTATCATTTGTGCCACCAAACATAAATGAATAATTGGCCCACGAGGTTTTTGAAGCAATATCAAATTTTTCCTCAAGCAGCTCAATAGTTGTGGCCTGTGGGACGGTATTCGGCATTTCAATGAATGAAGTAATGCCGCCAGCCACCGCAGCTTTTGATTCGGTTTCAATGGTGGCCTTGTGCGTTAAACCCGGTTCCCGAAAATGGACTTGATCATCTATCATTCCGGGCAAGAGATAACTTCCATCTGCATCGATAACCTTTGTGTCTGAGGATTTTGCGCTTATGGTTTCAGAAATTTCCGCGATGCGGCCATCCTGCACGAGCACGTCGCCATTAAATATTTCACCTTCATTTACAATATTTGCGTTTTTTATTAAAACTGCTCTCATCAATCAATTCTTATTTTTCTTCGTTTATGGCGTGAACCCACTCTATTTTTTCCAATTGGAATTAGTTGAATGAAGTTTTTTCAAATTTTCTTCTTCCAAACACACTTTTAAATTTCATTTTAATAACGCCAAAAATGGCTTCGGAAATAATACCGGAGCTCATTTTTGATTCCCCTTTTGTGCGGTCCGTGAATATTACTGGGATTTCTTTTATTTTAAATTTTTTCAGAAATGCCTTAAATTTCATTTCAATCTGAAAGGCATAGCCCACAAAACGGATGTTGTCCAGATTTATTTTTTCAAGCACCTCTCTTTTATAGCAAACAAATCCGGCAGTGGTGTCATAAATATCCATTCCCGTAATAAAGCGCACATATTTTGAAGCGCCCCAAGACATTAAAACCCTATCCATAGGCCAATTGACCACATTTACCCCGCGTACGTAACGGCTGCCGATAGCCATATCAAAACCATCTTTATAACATGCATTATACAGACGGATAAGATCATTGGGGTTATGCGAAAAATCTGCATCCATTTCAAAAATGAATTTGTATCCACGGTGCAATGCCCATTTAAATCCCGCTATATAGGCAGTGCCAAGACCTGTTTTCTTCTTTCTTTTTAAAAGATGCAATCTATCCGGATACGTGAGCATGAGCTCTTCCACTATTTGGCCGGTGCCGTCCGGCGAATTGTCATCCACTACCAAAACCTCAAAGTCGCGCTGCAATGAAAATACCGTCCGCAGAAGGCGCTTTATGTTATCAGCTTCATTGTAAGTGGGTATTACAACCACGGCATTGGGCATACTGCAAATTTTGGGCAAATGTACCGTTTTTTTAAAGAAATAGTAACCCGTAAAATCCAATTGGCAACAGGGCTGTGAAATTTATTTTCAATTACCTTTGCTCAAAAAAATTGGCGGTGCAATTTGTTGAAAGATTTCAAGATTCCACGGACTGGGCTACGCTTATGCTCGTTTCCTGTCTATTTTTATTTGCGGCCGCCAAATATTTCTATCCCAGAAGATTTGATGAGTTTGTTATGCTTTTGATAACCAACAAATATTTTTTGGTCCACGGGAAAAATGACGAAATAAACCATCCCTTCAATATTTTACTTTTTATAAGCCAAGTGATTTCGGTCTCACTATTCTTTTATTTGGTATTGAAAGCTGTGGCACCGGAAGAAACCGCTGGAAATCCTTGGTTATTCGTACAAATCTGCACAGCCTACACCGTATTTGTACTTGCCAAATTTTCAATTGAAAAAATAATTGGCAACGTGTTCTCTATTGACCCATTGATCAACCAATATTTATATCAAAAACTGAGCTACCGGAATTTTTTGGCAATTTTTTTATTTATTGGCAACTTATTTTTTCTGTACGTTTTGCCACAAACGGTTATAGGACTATCCATTTTTATCGCAATTGTGTTAGTGTTTAACGCTATTGCATTGTTTTACAGTTATAAGAATTACGGAAACATGATCCTCGGTAATTTCTTCTATTTTATTTTGTATCTTTGCGCACTTGAAATTTCACCCTATATTATTCTCTATAAAAGCTTTGTTTGATAGAGAATTGTATTTAAAAAAATTCAAAATTGTATGAAAGTGAAAACTATTTTGGTCTCTCAACCTGAACCTAAAATTGAAAATTCTCCTTATTTCGATCTTATCGAAAAACAAAAGGTAAAAATAGATTTCCGCCCTTTCATACACGTTGAGGGCGTTTCCAGCAAGGATGTGAGAGCCCAGAAAGTTGATCTTTCAAAATATTCAGCAATAATACTTACCAGTAGAAATTCCGTGGATCATTATTTCAGAATTGCTGAAGAATTACGTTTTAAGGTTCCGGATAGTATGAAGTATTTTTGCCTAAGCGAGGCGGTGGCTTTCTATCTTCAAAAATATGTAGTTTACAGAAAACGAAAGATTTACGTTGGAAAGCGAACCTTCAGCGAACTTTCCCCACTTATTAAAAAATATAAAAACGAAAAGTTTTTGCTTCCATCTTCAGATAAATTGAAACCAGAGGTTCCAGAGGTTTTGAATGAACTGAAAGTTGATTGGAAAGAGGCAACATTCTACAGAACGGTGATTAGTGATCTATCTGATTTACGTGATGTTTATTACGATATTCTTGTGTTTTTCAGCCCAAGCGGGATTGAATCCCTATTTGAAAATTTTCCGGATTTTGACCAAAAGGACACGCGTATCGCGGTTTTTGGAAACACTACCGTAAAGGCCGCAACCGAAAAGGGACTGCGTGTGGACATACAGGCACCCACACCCGAAACGCCTTCCATGACCATGGCTCTGGAAAAATATATTAAAGAAGTCAATAATAAGAAATAGAACTGAATTATTAGTTACAAAAAAGGCTTGCCAATTGGCAAGCCTTTTTTTATTCGTAAAACTATAATTTAAGCCAAAGGCGCACCGCTCAAAATCTCATCATTTGCATAGGATTCAAACTTGGCGAAATTTTCCTTGAATGAATTTGCCAATTCCTTCGCCTGAATATCATAAGCCTTTTTGTTCTTCCATGTTTCCTTTGGGTTCAATATTTCCGAAGGGACATTGGGGCAGGTTTTTGGCATCATCAAATTGAAAATAGGGTGTTTTTCAAACTCAACGTTTTGCAATTCGCCATTGAGCGCTGCAGCAATCATAGCACGGGTGAATTTCAATTTCATTCTATTACCAACGCCGTAGGGACCGCCCGTCCAACCAGTATTTACCAGCCAAACATTCACTCCGGAAGCCTTCATTTTATCACTAAGCATTTCGGCATATTCGGTGGGGTGAAGTGGCATAAACGGCGCCCCAAAACACGCTGAAAAATTGGGGGTGGGTTCATTGATTCCATCTTCGGTACCCGCAACTTTCGCAGTGTAGCCACTTATAAAGTGATAAGCAGCCTGTCCCGGAGTAAGTTTTGAAATGGGAGGCAATACGCCAAAAGCATCTGCGGTAAGAAAGAAAATATTTTTTGGATTTTTACCTATAGATGGTTTTTGGATATTTTTAATGTGGTAGATTGGGTAACTTACGCGAGTATTCTGCGTGACGGAAGTATCTGTAAAATCAACTTCGCCATTTTCATCCATCACTACATTTTCAAGAATGGCTCCCGGTTTTATAGCGTTAAAAATATCGGGTTCCTGCTCTTCGGTAAGATTGATAACTTTAGCATAACAACCGCCTTCAAAATTAAATATGGTATTTTCTGCTGTCCAGCCGTGCTCATCATCACCTATAAGTTTACGTTCCGGATCTGCGGAAAGCGTAGTTTTCCCGGTTCCCGAAAGACCGAAAAAGATTGCGGTCTCGCCATCTTCGCCAACGTTTGCCGAACAGTGCATAGGCATCGTATTCTTATAAACGGGTAAAATAAAATTTAACGCCGAAAAAATTCCTTTTTTGATTTCCCCGGTATAACCAGTACCGCCGATTAGTGCTATTTTTTTAGTGAAATTTAAAATTGCGAAATTATGCTGGCGTGTGCCATCCACTTCAGGATCTGCTTTAAATCCTGGGGCATTTACTACAAGCCATTCTGGATCAAAGGACTTCAATTCCTCTTCGTTGGGGCGAAGAAACATGTTATAGGCAAACATATTGCTCCACGGCATTTCCGTAATTACACGTATGTTCAATCTGTAATTTTCATCAGCGCAAGCGTAACTATCACGCACATAAATTTCTTTTTCAGAAAGATAATTTGTCACCTTTTCATATAAAGAATCAAACATATCTGTAGGAAATGGAATGTTTATATTTCCCCACCACACTTTGTCACGGGTAACATCATCCTTTACTATAAATCTATCTTTTGGAGAGCGTCCGGTAAACTCACCCGTGTTAATGGCGAGAGCTCCTGTGTTTGCTTCTGTTCCTTGTCCTTTTGAAAGTGTTTCTTGGTGAAGTTCTTCTGAAGAAAGTTGATAATTTACTTTGGCATTCTTGATTCCGTATTTATCAAGCGAAATCGTTTTCGTAGCTTGGGTTTTATCGACCATAACTTGGTTTTAATTTGTAGGCTACAAAAATAGGAAATCTTATACGGACTTTTTAAATTAAAGATGCATTTATACGGACTTTAACGTAAAGATTCCGTAACCTAGCCGTAACCATCCCACGATAAATAACAGTCCGCCGATGGGTGTTACGAAACCTATTTTTGTGGCATCAAAAGGTAAAATACTGTTCAAGGAAAGCAAATATATGGATCCCGAAAAAAGCAGAATACCGAATATAAATAACCAGAACACACTTCTTTTTAAGCCTGATGGAAGGTTCCCCAAAAAGCTGAGAAAGAGCAAAACTATAATATGGTACATCTGGTAGCGCACTCCCGTTTCAAAAGTTGAAATTGCCGCGGCATCAACCAATTTTTTAAGTCCGTGAGCGCCAAAGGCACCAATGGCAATGGTAGCTGCGCCAAGTACAGATGCGGTTACAGCTATTTTTTTATCGTAATTGTTCATTGGCAGAGCGGTATTATTTAGTATTTTCGTGAACAGTTTTATACTTTTCAAATTTACAAAAAACCTCTCGATGCGAAACATTCTAATCATTGGCGCTGGCCGCTCGGCAACGAGCTTGATCCGCTATTTATTGGACAAAAGTGAAGAAGAAGAATTATTTATAACCATTGGCGATATTTCCATACAGGCCGCACAAAAATTTACTACAGGGCACCCGAACGCCCGCGGCATTATGCTGGATGTTTTCAATGATGTGCAACGAAAAAATGCAGTGGAAAACAGCGATTTGGTAATTTCCATGCTTCCGGCGCGCTACCACGTTGAAGTTGCCAAAGACTGTATTGAATTCGGAAAACATATGGTTACCGCTTCCTACATTAGTGACCAAATGCAATCCCTAAATCACAAAGCGCAAGCAAAGGGATTGGTTTTTATGAATGAAATTGGCGTGGATCCCGGCATTGACCATATGAGCGCCATGCAGGTAATTGATAGGATTCGCGCCAAAGGCGGAAAAATGATTCTTTTTGAATCTTTTACAGGCGGGCTAATTGCCCCTGAAAGCGATAATAATCTTTGGAATTACAAATTCACGTGGAATCCCAGAAACGTCGTAGTTGCCGGACAAGGCGGTGCTGCCGAATTTATACAGGAAGGAAAATATAAATACATTCCATACCACCGTCTATTCCGAAGAACGGAATTCATAAATATTGAAGGTTATGGAAAATTTGAAGTCTATGCCAATAGAAATTCATTGAAGTACCAATCCATTTATGGACTTGACAATGTGCTTACTTTGTACCGCGGCACCATTCGCCGCGTAGGCTTCAGTCGTGCCTGGAATATGTTCGTACAATTGGGAATGACGGATGACGGCTACACTATCCCCGATTCAGAAACTATGAGCTATCGCGAATTTGTAAATCTCTTTCTTCCCTATTCTCCTTCAGATACTGTAGAGTTGAAACTGCGCCACGCCCTTCGCATCGAGCAAGATGATTTAATGTGGGATAAGCTGGAGGAATTGGATCTTTTCAATAAAAACAAAGTCATCGGGATTAAAGATGCAACACCCGCCATGGCGCTTCAGAAAATTTTGGAAGACAAATGGACCCTGGCCCCGAAGGACAAGGATATGATTGTTATGTACCACAAATTTGGGTATGAACTTGACGGCAAACAATATCAGATAGACAGCCACATGGCGTTGATTGGTGAAGACCAAACGCATACTGCAATGGCAAAAACCGTTGGGCTTCCCGTAGCCATCGCAGCTCTAAAAATTTTAAATGAAGAAATAACCACCCCGGGCGTTCAATTACCGATAACGAAAGAAGTTTACGAACCAATTTTAAAAGAATTGGAAGAAAACGGAATCATTTTCCACGAAGAAGAAGTAAAATATATGGGATACAACCCGGATAATGTTCATTAAAGAGTATTGAGATATTAGTATTGAGATATGAGAAATAAAAAACCCGCGAATTCGCGGATTTTTCAATTCAAAAATTGACAATCGTCAATCTTATCCCGATAGCTATCGGGACGTTAATCATTTTATCTTCTTCCCAAGAAAATGGAAATGAAATAAAGCAAGGTTGCCAAGGAACCAATTGCCGCAACCACATAAGTTCTCGCTGCCCATTTTAAAGCATCCTTTGCGCCTGCGTGTTCTTGTGGTGTAACCATATTATTGGTCTCTAACCAGACAAGCGCTCTTTTACTCGCATCAAACTCTACTGGAAGCGTAATAAACGCAAAAGCCGTGGTAACTGCAAAAAGTAAGATTCCAACACCAAAAATCCACGTTCCAAAATAGGAGCCGGTGGCAAAAAGGATAAGCCCTGCCATAATAATAAAATTGGAAAGTTTACTGGAAACATTCACGGCGGGCACAATAGTGGAGCGCAATTTTAACCAAGAATAGGCAGTTGCGTGCTGCACGGCGTGTCCACATTCGTGAGCTGCAACTGCCGCCGCAGCAGCGTTTCGTTGCATATAAACAGGCTCACTCAAGTTTACGGTTTTCTTTGTAGGATCGTAATGGTCTGTCAATTTTCCTTCAACCGAAATTACTTTAACATCAGTAATTCCATTGTCTGCCAGCATTTTTTCGGCAATTTCTTTTCCGCTCATTCCATTTTGAAGATGGATTTTGCTGTATTTTTCAAATTTGCTCTTCAGTTTGTGGCTTACGTACCAACTCACCAAAAAGATGATTCCTGCAATTATATAGTATCCAATCATTTTTTTATGCCCGTTAAGATGGGTATTTATTAATTAATAATTCAATTTTGAATAGGTCTCGACTGCGCTCGACCTGACATTTTCGGTGAATAAATTTAAACAAAAAGCGTGCTAAAATTTACCCAACAATATTCACAATTTTTCCGGGAACTATAATCACCTTTTTCGGTTTTCTTCCCTCTAAATACTGGGCTGTTTTCTCGTGTGCCATTACGGCAGACTCAATTTCTTCTTTTGAAATACCTAACGGAAGTTCAAGCGTAAAACGCATTTTACCGTTAAAGGAAATGGGATATTCCTTGCTGCTTTCAACCAAAAATTTCTCTTCAAATTTTGGGAAGGGTGCCGTTGAAATACTTTCGTTGTGCCCAAGTTTCTCCCAAAGTTCCTCCGCAATGTGCGGTGTGTAAGGCGAAATAAGAATTGTCAACGGTTTCAAAACCTCGCGCGAATTGCAGTTTTGCGCAGTAAGTTCATTCACGGCAATCATAAATGACGAAACCGAAGTATTAAAGCTGAAATTCTCAATGTCTTCCTGCACTTTTTTGATGGTTTTGTGCAAAACCTTAAGACTGTCTTTGGAAGCCGAATCCTCCGAGACATAGAATTCCAGCTCCCCTCCTTCGGAAAGGGCGGGGGAGGCCGAATGGTACAATTTCCAAAGTTTTTTTAGGAAACCTTGCACGCCCGTAATCCCGGCGGTGTTCCACGGCTTTGCCTGCTCCAATGGCCCTAGGAACATTTCGTACATCCGCAACGTATCGGCACCATACTGCTCGCAAATATCATCGGGGTTTACCACGTTGTATTTGCTTTTGGACATTTTTTCAACTTCGCGACCTACAATGTATTTCCCATTTATTCCAATGACTTCAGCGTCTTTAAATTCTGAAGATTCATTTTTAAAACTATTTATATCTAGTTCATTCGAACTATTTACAAAAGAAACGTTTGTATGAATTGCTTGAGCGGAATATGAAATGCTAAAATTATTCAAATCAAAATAATGAATATCTTCTTTTGGAATTAAATGTTTAAATGAATTTATCCTTTCTTTCTCAAGATCTTTTTCTGTCAACTTTTTTATTTCATCTTCGCTAAAACCCTTACTTCTTTTCCATTTTTTAAATTCATCAAATTTGAAAAATTGAAGTGGAATTAGAATTTTATCATTTTTTAATTGAATGGTCTTAACTATAAGTTTTCTTGTCTCTCTAGCCCATTCATCTCCCATTTGAGCAAATTTTTTCACATCCGGTATCTCTGAAATTGTAATTTTAGAATTCATTCGATACACAAACGCACTCTCTCCCAAAATCATCCCTTGATTGATCAACTTTTTAAAAGGTTCGTCCACAGGCACCAAACCGCGATCGTGCATAAACTTCACCCAAAAACGGCTATACAATAAATGGCCCGTGGCGTGCTCGCTGCCGCCAATGTATAAATCCACGTTTTTCCAATAGTCCAATGCTTCTTTTGAGGCGAAAACTTCGTCGCGCTTTTCATCTTCCATGTAGCGGAAAAAATACCAACTGCTGCCCGCCCAACCTGGCATAGTGTTCAATTCAAGCCCCCAAACCCCCGAAGGGGGCTTTTCGCCTTCCGGGACCGAAACAACTTCATTTTTGTTTTCGTCCCAATGCCATTTTGTGGCACGGCCCAAAGGCGGTTCGCCCTCTTCGGTGGGCAAGTATTTTTCAACTTCAGGTAAGCGCAACGGCAAACATTCGGTGGGGATTGCGTGCGGCATTCCATCTTTATAATAAATAGGGAACGGCTCACCCCAATAGCGCTGGCGGCTGAAAACGGCATCGCGCAAACGGTAGTTTATTTTTCCCTTGCCTACGCCTTTTTCTTCCAAAGCCGCGATGATTTTTTCGGTCGCTTCGGAATAGTTCAATCCATTTAAGAAATCGGAATTCTTCAAAACAAAGCCTGTTTTTTCCGAAAATGCTTCCGTTTCAATTAGATTTTCGTTCTCATTAATTCCCCCTTCGGGGACAAGGGGGCTGAAAATATTCGGAATCGGCAAATTGAAATGTTTTGCAAAATCATAATCGCGTTGATCGCCGCAGGGAACGCTCATCACCGCTCCGGTTCCGTAGCCCGCGAGAACGTAATCGCCAATCCAAATGGGTAATGGTTCTTTTGTAAATGGATGTTCCGCATACGCGCCCGTGAAAACACCGGTAATACTTTTAACATCGGCCATTCGCTCGCGCTCGCTGCGTTTTGCGGTGGCTTCAATATAGTTTTCAACAGCTTCTTTTTGCTCCGAAGTCGTGATTTTTGAAACCAAATCGTGCTCTGGTGCCAAAACCATAAAGCTAACGCCGAAAATGGTGTCGGGACGTGTAGTAAAAACTGGGATTTTGAATTCTGAATTCTGAATTTTGAATTCTACAGTCGCGCCTTTGGAACGTCCAATCCAGTTGGTCTGCGAATCTTTTAAAGGTTGTGGCCAGTCGATGGTATCGAGACCGTCAAGCAAACGCTGGGCATACGCGGTAATTCGCATACTCCACTGTTTCATTTTTTTGCGGACCACGGGATAGCCACCACGTTCGGAAACGCCGTTTACTATTTCGTCGTTCGCCAAAACGGTGCCTAGCTGTGGGCACCAGTTTACTTCGGTTTCGGCGAGGTATGTCAATCTATATTTTAAAAGAATTTCCTGTTTTTTAATTTCTGAAAAACCAAGCCAGTCCGAAGCGGTAAAATGTTCAACACCTTCATCGGCAACCGCATTTATATGGACATTTCCTTCCGAAGAAAAAATTCCGCGTAATTCTTCTATCGATCGCGCCTTGTCTGCATTTTTATCGTACCAACTTTCAAAAAGCTGGAGGAAAATCCACTGCGTCCATTTGTAATATTCGGGATTGCTGGTGCGCACCTCACGGCTCCAATCGAATGAAAAACCTATTTTGTCAAGCTGTTCTCGATAGCGGGCAATATTTTCCTCGGTTGTCTTCGCGGGATGCTGTCCCGTTTGAATGGCGTATTGCTCCGCCGGAAGTCCGAAAGAATCATATCCTTGCGGATGCAACACGTTGAAACCTTGATGGCGTTTGTAGCGCGCATAAATATCACTGGCAATATACCCCAGCGGATGCCCCACGTGCAAGCCCGCGCCGGAAGGATAAGGGAACATATCCAAAACATAGTATTTTGGTTTTTTGCTTTGGTTCTCAGCCTTAAAGGTTTGGTTTTCGGCCCAAAATTTTTGCCATTTTGCCTCTATTTCGTTGAAGTGATATTTGCCCATGTTTCGCTTTTCTTTTTGAAAAAATTGATTCCCCATTGCGGAAACCGCCGCAAATTTAAGGTTTATTGAAGAAGTAAAACCTGAATGCTTCAAAAATTTGGATGCAGCAGATTGCCCGAATACAGCACCCAAGCCATTGAAATCAATGCCGAAATATTTATGGCGAAACCGAAAATTTTCATCTGTTTCAATGTGTAGGGTTTGTTTTTGAAAAAGATAAAAACATCCAAAACCAACCACAGCGCAAATGCCGCCAGAAATGAAGAAAGTACCCAATCGTTAAACCAAAATTTCAAAATATAAGCTTCAAATAAAAGTAGGAAAAGCATCAGAAATTTTGATTTTTTTCGGCCTATAAATACGGCGGTAGTTTTCTTGCCTACCAATTTATCTGGCTCAATGTCCATAATTTCGCCTGCAATGTGCGCCTGAAATGCAAACAGTGTTAAATAGAGGAATGTTTGCCAGGAAATCATTTCCAAATCATTCAAAAGTATGCTGAAAAGCGCCGTAAAAACATAGCCAACTTGGATTAAAATTTCAAATGGCGGCCGTTCCTTTAACCGAAATGGTTTGTAATTGTAGATAATGTTTATGACCACCATAAAAAGTAGCAGAATGAAAAGTTCCACGCCGCCCACGTATGAAAAATAGGCCAAAAACGGAATCATTACAATGGATATTTGCCACGGCACGTTTGCCAATTCCTTTTTGCTAAGCCGCGCACCGAAAAGATAATTTCCTTTACGCGGATTGAGGGAATCTGCCTTGCCATCGGTAAAATCATTAAGGCCATAAACAAGAAAATTTAACGGAAAAGTGACAAAAAACAGACCGATCCAAAAAAGAGGCTTTTCCCAAAAGTGGGTTGACGGCACAAACGGAACCAAATAAATCCAAATGGTTGCAAACCAAAGTCCCGGGCGGGATATTTTTAATAATTTCAGTAGGCGATTAAAGATAACTACAAAATTTAGAGCGCTTCAAAATTAATCTTATTATAACAAAATGGAAACTTTCGGCGTTGTTTAACACAGGATGCAAAATTACTTGTATTTTTACGCAAAAATTCCGCAGACGCTATGAGTTCCTCATTTGAAAAATACCAAAAACGCAGGTTGATTTCCTCTTATTTTTCCGTGGTTATCAGTATTTCCTTGGTGCTTTTTCTTTTGGGACTTTTGGGGCTTTTGGTATTGAATTCAAAAAAAGTTGCCGATTATTTTAAGGAACAAATTGCCATTACCGTTTTCTTAAAAGATACCGCCAAAGAAGTTGAAATTACTCAACTTAAACAAAGTCTAGCACTAGCAGAATACACCAAAAGTGCCGAATTTGTTTCAAAAGAAGAGGCCGCAAAGGAACACCAAGAAACCCTTGGTGAAAATTTCATTGAATATTTGGGGGAAAATCCGCTTCAAAACAGCATAGACGTGTACATACTTGCCGATTATGTGACACCGCAAAAAATGGAAGAAATTACAACTGAACTGAGAAGCAAGGATTTTGTGGATGATGTAATTTATGACAAGCCACTCATAGCGCAATTGACTGAAAATGTAAAAAGAATCAGTTTTTGGGTGCTTGTTGTAAGCGGAATATTCACATTTATCGCTGTATTGCTCATAAATAGTAGCATTCGGCTTTCCATTTATGCCAAACGATTTACCATTAAAACAATGCAAATGGTAGGGGCCACAAAAAAATTTATCCGCAGGCCTTTTGTTTGGAAAAGCGTTCGCTTGGGGATAATTGGAGCCATTGTGGCAATGGTAGGGATGGGATTGGTTTTGTATTATTTGGACCAAAGTTTTCCGCAATTGCAATTACTGAAAGACCATTTATTGCTTATCGTGCTTTTCGCATTTATTTTTTTGATGGGAATTATAATCACGTGGATAAGCACATTTATAGCCACACAGCGATTCTTAAATCTTAGGACAGACGATTTATACTACTAAAATTGATGTTCTTTATTTGAAAAATAAAACTTGAAAACTTCACAATAATGGGAGAACAAAAAAGAAAAGAAGAAGCCGGAAAAATATTTGTTTTTGAAAGAAAAAATTACAAGTTTATGCTTATAGGCATTGCATTTATTGCACTTGGTTTTATTTTGATGACTGGCGGCGGCAGTGATGATCCCAACGTTTTTAACCCAGAAATTTACAATTGGAGAAGAATACGTTTGGCGCCAGCGCTTGTATTGCTGGGGTTTGCCATTGAAGTATATGCTATATTATTGAAACCGGACAGTAAAAAAGAAAGTTAGTGGATTATTTAGATGCCATTATTCTTGGTATTATTCAAGGTTTTACTGAATTTTTGCCCGTTTCCTCCAGTGGCCATCTTGAAATTGGAAAAGTAATTTTAGGAAATAAGGCAGTACCGGAGGAAAGTTTGCTTTTCACCGTCATTCTTCATTTTGCCACTGCATTAAGTACACTTGTAGTTTTCAGAAAAGATATTATTCAAATAATTGGCGGTATCCTGAAATTTCAATGGAACGAAGAAACACTTTTTGCAGTAAAAATTATGTTATCTATGATTCCAGCAGTAGTCATTGGATTGCTGTTTGAAGAACAATTGGAATCCTTTTTTGGTGGCAGCATTTTTTTTGTTGGGGCCATGCTTATTATTACTGCCATTCTTTTATGGTTGGCAGACAGAGCAAAAAATACCGGAAAACCCGTTACACTGCGGGATTCCGTAATTATTGGTGTTGCTCAGGCAATTGCAATGCTTCCGGGAATTTCACGCAGCGGTGCAACTATTTCAACTTCTGTTTTATTGGGAAATGATAAAACGAAAGCCGCCCGATTTTCATTCTTGATGGTCGTACCATTGATTTTTGGAAAAATCGCGAAAGATGTTTTAAGCGGTGAAATTTCTACCCAGAATACTAATTTTGGGGTAATGGGCATAGGCTTCCTTGCTGCATTTGTCTGCGGGCTCGTGGCCTGCACTTGGATGATTTCTTTAGTGAAAAAAAGCAAATTGCGCTATTTTTCCGTTTATTGCCTTTTCGTAGGAATTATTGCCATAATTTTTAGCATATATTTTTAATGACCGAAGAAGACTTCAAAGAAGGCCAAGTATTGTTGATTGATAAACCACTGGAATGGACATCCTTTCAAGTAGTAAACAAAGTGCGGTGGCTCATTAAAAAATCCTTCGGAATAAAAAAAATTAAAGTGGGCCACGCGGGAACGCTCGATCCACTGGCAACGGGACTTCTGATTATCTGCACGGGAAAATTCACAAAAAAAATTGATACCTATCAAGCTCAGATAAAAGAATATACCGGAACATTTACGCTTGGCGCAACTACGCCCAGCTACGATTTGGAAACTGAAATTGACCAAACTTTTGATATTTCTGAAATAACCTCAAAAAAAATATACGAAGCCACAAAACAATTTATTGGCGAAATACAGCAACAACCGCCCGTTTTTTCAGCATTGAAGAAAGATGGAAAACGGCTGTATGAATTTGCCCGAAGCGGTGAAAAAGTGGATGTACCCAGCAGAAATATCACTATTTCAGAATTCGAGATAACAAATATTGACCTTCCAAAAATCGATTTCCGTGTGGTCTGCAGCAAAGGAACTTACATTCGTTCATTAGCTTACGATTTTGGAAAAGCATTAAACAACGGCGCCCACCTTTCAGCGCTTCGAAGGACGAAAATTGGTGAGTTTAGCGTTGAAAATTCAGACACAATCGAAGGTTTTGAAGAATCGCTTCCGCGTTAAAAAATTTTTAATACCATCTTAATTTTCAGCGTTTTTGTGGATTTTTGCTGAAAAATTCGGTACTTGCAAGGATGAATTTTAATTATTCATATAGATCATTTCTAATAACTTCACTACTTACGGGAAGTTTGGTGCTTTTTCTCTACAGCATCAAATTAAAGGGCGAGATTGAGGAGGAAGAAGAAACCTACAATATGGTGGTTACCGAGGAAGAATTGATTCCAGAGGAAACCCAGATTGCATCACTTACCCCAGAAAAAGTAAAGATTGAAACCAACCGCGCTTATAACGAAGCCGAAAAATTCATTTCAGAAATTGAAAACGAAAACCGTGAGCTTACAGAAGAAACTGAAGGTGCCCAACAAGAAATAAGCGAAAACGAAGAAACGGCAGATGGTGGAAGCGACTATATGGCGGCACTACGAAAGAAAAAACCCAAAGAGCTGAAAAAGAAGGATTTTTCAAATTCTAAAAGTTCCAAAAGCAATACTGCCGTAGTGCGCAGTGGCAATAGAAATACCACCATAAGTTACCAATTGGTAAACCGAAAGGACATTGATTTACCGAACCCCGTTTACACCTGTGATGGATTCGGAAAAGTAGTGATAAGTATAGAGGTCAATGCCAGCGGTAGGGTTGTAAAAAGCTCTTACAGTAAAGGCGCGAGCACAACAACCAATCAGTGTTTGATTGATAGTGCGCTGGAGTATGCCTCACAGGCAAGATTTAATACCGAAGCTGGAAAAACTAGCCAACTTGGCACTATAACCTTCAACTTCCCCGGTCAGAATTAAAGATTTTAATTGAATGCCGTTCTATTTTCGGTCTGCAGATTGTCAGTTGCCGCAATTGCTTTTAAGGTTTGATTGTATTGGTAGTCCAGAGCCGGGTCTGTATTATCTTCTTCTGAAAAAAGTTTTTCAAAAAAGGCCTTCGCCTTTAAAAATTCATTTTTAAAATAATAGGCCGAAGCTAATTTTTTGTAGATAAATGGGGTTCCATAGCCTTCCTTAACCACTTGTTCGTAAACCCGAACAATGTCGATGTCCTTATTTACATCTGTTTTTTTCGATTGTTTTACTTGAGAAAAGCCTACTGCGGAGATGCTTACAAACAAAAGTATTGCAAGCAGATTCTGCCTGTTATTCATGGGGATATGTTATTTGGAGCTACCTTTTGCAGTATTGTGGGATTGCAAAAAGTGGCATGGTTTGTTATTTCAAAAAAACTGAAAAATCTTTCAATTATTGTATCAATTTCAATTTATGTGAAAAAAAATCACCAAGAATTATAGCTTGATTTACCACAATGCAAAATAGACCGAAAGAAAATTTCTCCCGGCCTTCCCAACTATCACGTGCCCTGCCCTATATTTTTACCAAGGCCTTTTCGGTTTTTGTTGCGGCCACGGCTTTTTTTGCCTGTTTGTATCGTCGAGAGTTTTCCTCGGTTAATTGGATACCGTCCTCAAAAAGTTTTTCAAACCAAATTACTGCTTTGTTGTATTCGTTTTTGAAATAGTAGGCGGTGGCCAATTTTTCGTAGATAAATGGAGTACCGTATCCTTCACGGACTACTTGCTCATAGACGCGCGTAACATCAATGTCTTTATTCACATCTGTTTTTGAAGCGGTCTGAGCGTTGGAAATAATTGAAATTCCCGCACATAGCAGGAACCCAAGTAGGTTAGACTTGAATTTCATTTGGGGCTAAAATATTAATAACAGAGGGCTGCGGAAATGTAGGTATGCAGACTTTCTGTTATGGTTAACGCTGTAAAAAAAACAAAAAACCGCAACATAATGCGGTTTTTTGTAAAATTTTCGATTAAATGCCTAAAGCTTAATTACTTTTTTGTGGATTTTTCCGAAGTCACCTTCAAAAGTTATAAGCAAAGTTCCTTTCCAGTTTGGGTTTAGATCCAATGTGATGATGCCGTTGCCACTTTCCACAATTCCATTATAAAGCTGTTGCCCGAGAATGTTTGAAATGTTGACCGAAATTGCTCCTTCAATTCCTTCCATTCTGAAATTGACCTTCCCAAAAGTGGGATTAGGGAAAGCCGAAGAAATATGATTTTGAGCCCATTCTGCTATTGAAAGATTTTCAACCTGAATTGTCCAATAACCTTGCGGAGCCACGATGGGCCTTGCAATACTTTTTCCGGAATTTGCTTCAGCCCAAACGTAATATTCAATATTTGTTGAAGAAATTGGCAAATCTGCTATCCAATTATCTCCGTTTGAAGGCGACATGGCTATTTCATTGTAGGTTGAACTGCCTTCTTCTCTCCAAAATACTTTGGCATTCGCAATTCCTGAAATATGCTTTATCATTGCCTCAATGGTAACTGTGCTACCCGCATTGGCTTCATCAATAGGTTGATGAACAATCCATAGCGGATCCGCTACTCCAATGGTATGCGTAATACAATGGATAGCACCCAATGAAGCAATAAGATTTTCACCGGGATTATCCACATCAATCCCTACAACGTTGTAACCCGGCAGTAATTCCTGCAAATAAGTGAGCGCGGGAGCATCCACCTCGGGTCTATAAGTGGGAACCAAAATTGTATTATTTATAAAAACCGAATTGCTAAATGTTCTGTAGGAACCTCCGGTATCTGGGTAACTTCCCGAAGCACTTGGCGGCGCATCAATCCATTTTATATCGTACGGCGTGCCAAATGGCGACATAAAATTATTGAGCACGTAATCTATATTGGCTTCAATTTGGGGGCCGTCCGCAACACCATCCGGATATCTGCTAACTAAAATGGTTTCTTCATCCAGCAATTTCATGTGCATATCTATGTGATGGATCACGTCATACGGGAGCGCTTCCATTTTTACGTAACGCTGTATGCCCATATAATTTTCCATTATTCCATCTATTTGTGCCTCGGTTTTTGCACTAACACCGTATGGATTTCCGGGTGCATTTTCATCCAAAATTAAATCGGAAGCAAACGCATTTCCCATTCCGTCGCTCATATAATTTCCACCAGTATTCACCAAATCATTGGTGCCAGAATCTGTATTATAAATAGTAATACCAGTAGTGGCGGCGTGTGCCGCTGGCATAACATCATCAAAAGGGCGGGGACGATTGTAAATCCAATCTGTAATGGCACGTTCACCAACATCATTGGAATAAATAGTATTCCCTGCGTAATCCCGAATCCAAATACTATTCCACGGCGCATCCATAAAAATTACATTGGTAAGGTCAACACCGTTTGAAGTTAAATAGGTGCTAACCGTAGCTTCTTGCTGGGTGGTTATAATTACTTTACACTCCTGCACGCCCGCTTGGACTATTTGCCTTAAAATATTCTTGTAATTTGGATCCCAAGTGACTACCAAATACTCCACTTCCTCCCACTCAGCAGCTGCGCGAACAGGCCCGGAGGGCGGCGGGGTCAACCGCTGATTTGTAAACTGAAATTGCGATACAAGTCCTTTTTCTTCTTCGGTGAGATTATTTGGAAGTGATTTTCTTTCTTGTGAAAAAGAAACTGATTGAAAAATTACCGAAAGAATCAGTACTAGTTTGAAGGAATTATTTTTCATTTTAAACTTGATTTTAAAACACGAATATACCGTTTAAGTTCCTTATTTTAAGAACTTCATAAACGGAAATATTTATTCTTCATTTAAAAAATTTAAAAACGCTACTCTGGAAATTTCCTCGGCGCCTAAACTTTCCAAGTGTTCATTGTAAATTTGGCAGTCTATAAGTGTATAATTTTTGTCGAAAAGATTTTCGGCTAAATGATAAAATGCAACTTTTGAAGCATCGCTGACCACGCTGAACATACTTTCTCCGCAAAATATTTTCTTCTCCGGAAGATCAATCCCGTAAAGTCCACCCACCAATTCTTTGTTTTCCCAGACTTCGACGGAAATAGCTTGCCCACAGTTGTGAAGATTGATATAAGCTTCCTGCATTTCATTGGTAATCCAAGTACCCGATTGATTTTTCCGCGGAACGCTTGCACAGTTTCGAATCACTTCAGAAAAGCTTTTATTGAATGTAATTTCGAATTTTTCACTTTTCAAGGTTTTACGAAGACTTTTGGAAACCTTGAATTTTTCGGGAAATAATACCATTCGTGGGTCTGGGCACCACCATAAAATTTCCTGTCCATCTTCAAACCAAGGAAATATCCCAGAATTATAGGCAAGTAATAGCCGCTCTTTTGAAAGGTCTCCACCCACCGCCAGCAAACCCTCGTTTTCATAATAATCCAGCTCTTCATTTTCTGGAAAAGCTTCTTCCGCAGAGGGAAACCACAAGGTTTTATCAAGCAGGAACATATAACTTAAAAGTTGCTATTTTAAATTCAGAAAAAATTCAAAATGGGTTTATATAAAAAAGCCCGAAAAACATTTTATTCTTTCGGGCATTTCATTTTTTTATAAATTTTAAAAAGGAAGATCGTCGTGCTCGTCCTCGTTAAAATCATTGGTAGATTCAAACGCCTCCGCCGGTGGCATTGGTGGCATCTCACCGCTTACACCCTGGCGTTGGGTTAGCGTTTCAACACGCCATCCTTGAATGCTGTTGAAATATTTTTTTTCGCCTTGCGGGTTTATCCACTCGCGGCCGCGAATGTTTATGCTCACTTTTACATCTTGCCCCACATTGAATTTGTTCAATAAATCTGTTTTATCCTGTACAAATTCAATTAGAATATCCTGTGGGTATTGCTCCTCCGTGGTTATTACCAACTCGCGCTTTCTAAAACCGTTGTTTCCGTAGGTTTTAGTTTCATCAATCATTTTAATTTTTCCTTGTAATTCCATCTCTCTATATAATTTTTCTCAGTTTACTTTACTATTGAAGATTGGCCACAATTACGCTTTGTAAAGCAATAATTTCCAAGCTTCGTTTACTTTTCCTTCACATAAAAATTCCTGTGCCCTTCTATGGATTGCCACACTGTTTTTCTGCGAAGCTAAATGTTTCAATTCTTCTGAAGCATTTATAAATGCATCAACTTCTTCCCCACTTGGAAAATTTTCAACGTTGCCGAGCATTCCCAAATCATTCCCGGTTAAAACCGTGCTATTTTTTATCTCTTCGGGCAATGAATCTACCCCGATGCCTAATGTTGTTAAAGGCTTTGGCACTTGAAACAGTCCTTCTTTGGCGCGGCCGTACCAATTGTCCCCCAACCTTGAGACTGTGTCAATTTTATGCGGATCTATGTGTCCATCTTCACCAAAAATGTGCTCCATCATATGGATTTTCACCACTTCACAGATTACCAGATTTCCCGCTCCGCCATTAGCTCCCAACGAAATCACTTCATTCACTTTGCATTCCATTTGTACGGGTGCTTCGGCCACGCGCGGTGGTTTTATTATTTCTGAAGCCATTTCAGTAAAACCCGCTTTTTTGAATTCGTTTACGCCTTTGGCATATTCCGTGGAGGAAAGTGACATTTGCTGAACCATTGCGTAACTCACAATATTTATGACAACTTCTGGCACTTGCAGAATATTTTCGTACGTGTGTTTGGTAGTGTTGTCCCGTCCGCGCCGTGCCGGTGAAAATACCAGAATTGGCGGATTGGCGCTAAAAACATTGAAAAAGCTGAATGGAGAAAGATTTACGTTTCCGTCCTTATCTACGGTGCTGGCAAAAGCAATGGGCCTGGGCGCTACGGAACCTAAAAGATAACCGTGCAATTTTCCTACGGGTATGTCTTGTGGTGAAATTGAGATCATTGCCTGCAAATGTACCCAAAGATTACAGCTTCCAAAAATATGACGGCACAATAATATCAACATATTTGCTTTATATTTAACACTGAAAATCTTTTTTGATTTATGCGAAGCAACCGGGCACTTACCCGCTGGATTTTTATTCTGGCATCCATCTTTATCATTACCCTTATTTTATGGAACACCTATATTTTCTTTATTCAATTAAAGGAAAATGAACGCGCCAAGATGGAAATATGGGCGTCTGCCTACCAAGAACTTCAGCAAAAAAGCATAGCAAACGACCCCACGGTGGGCGAACTCGTTCTTTCCGTAATACAGAGCAACAGCACTACCCCAATGATTCTATATACCATAAAGGAGAAAACGTATACGGAGCGCAATATAGATTCCATCGATGTGAGTACGCTGGAAAAAAAACAAGAACTTATAGCCCAATTTTCTTCGGAATATACACCGATTGAAATTTACAATGATGATGCACTGCTATCTACTATCTATTACGGGAATTCGCCACTCATCAATAAATTGAAATATTATCCTGCATTTTTAATATTGATTATTTTTCTGTTCGTATTGGCCGTTTATCTTTTTTATAGAACTTCAAAATCTGCCGAGCAGAACAAACTTTGGGCAGGGATGGCAAAGGAAACTGCGCATCAAATAGGCACACCGCTTTCATCCTTGGTAGGCTGGACCGAACTATTAAAATCTGAAAATGTAAATCCCGAATATATTAAGGAGATGGAGAAGGATGTGGTACGGCTGGAGATGATTACCGATCGCTTCTCAAAAATTGGTTCCGTGCCCAATCTCGAGCGTAAGGATCTGGTCACAGAAACAAAAAATTCATTTGAATATTTGAAAGCCAGAACTTCAAAAATGGTGAATTTTGAACTGGATGTTCCCGAAAACCCCATCTACGTTGAACTGAACCAACAACTCTTTAGCTGGACCATTGAAAATTTGGTAAAGAATGGAATTGATGCTATGAAAGGTAAAGGAAATATCAAAATTTCAATTTCGCAGAATTCAAAATATGCTTTGGTGCGTGTGCAGGATAGCGGCAAGGGTATTCCGAAATCGCATTTCAAAAAAGTTTTTATGCCGGGATTCACAACGAAAAAACGCGGTTGGGGATTAGGTCTATCCTTGGCAAAACGCATCATTGAAGAATATCACAACGGTAAAATAAGAGTTTTGAAAAGTTCTGCTTCCGAAGGAACAATTATGGAAATTGCCATAAAACCAATAAGTTAACTATGGGCGATTTCCAAAAAACAATACACACTGCAAGGCTGAACAACAACTGCCCAACTTGCTTTGGAAAAGATGGTTTGGAAATAACTTTCAGCCAAAAATTGAAGGAAACTATTTTCTTCGAAAAAGCATCAAGGCAAATTGGGAAATCACTCTACTGCCATACGTGCAAAAACACTATTTATCCAATAAACTGGACAGAAGACATAGAGCGTGTCTATGATTACAATTATAAAATAGCCGAAACAAAAAAGCAGTTTCCCAAAACGAAACCGCTATTTTATGTTTTAATAGTGGTGGCTATTGCCGTAATCGCTGCCGTAATCTATACAGTCATTTAATTTTTAGGAGCCCATTTTTTCTTGGATTGCTTCGGCCAATTTCTCAAATTCCTCTGACGTCATTTTAGTTTTTTTCGTAAACCGAAAATCGTCCATATCGTTCAATGGAATTAAATGCACGTGGACATGAGGCACTTCCAGACCAACAACTGCCATGCCTACCCTTTTACAGGCCACTGTTTTTTCAAGTGCTTTGGCAACTTTTCGTGAAAACTGCATCAATTGAAGGTACATATGCTCACCCATTTCAAAAATTTTATCCACTTCTTCCTTTGGCACGCACAGCGTGTGGCCCTTTGCGTTAGGGTTTATGTCCAAAAAAGCTATGAAGTTATCATCTTCCGCGACTTTATAACTGGGTATTTCGCCTTCAATAATTTTTGTAAAAACTGTCGCCATCCTTTAATCTCTTGATATTTCTAAAATTTCGAATTTTAGCACGCCATTGGGCACTTTTATTTCAGCGACTTCGCCCACTTCTTTGCCCAGCAATCCGTGGCCAATGGGAGAATCTACGGAAATTTTTCCGGCTTTTAAGTCTGCTTCGCTTTGCGCCACCAGCTTATAGCTCATTTCCATCCCATTGTTTTGATTTTTTATTTTCACTAAGGAATGTACCAAAACTTTTTTTAAATCTAGTTGAGATTCATCAATTAGCCTAGCATTGGCAAGTACTTCCTCGAGTTTTGCAATCCGCATTTCCAGCATTCCCTGCGCCTCCTTGGCTGCGTCGTATTCGGCATTTTCACTTAAATCACCTTTATCGCGAGCCTCTGCAATGGCATTTGATGCCTTTGGCCGTTCCACATCTCTCAAATGGTCTACCTCATCCCTTAATTTTTTTAGGCCCTCAGCAGTATAATAGGATACTTTACTCATAACTTCATCGTTTTAATTCTACAGCTATAAATTTTCAACGAGTTGAAAAGTTTATATAAATAAGATTCCCGCCATACTTTATCGTGTGATAGCCGAACGGGCGGGAATAGAAAAATCCCATACGTTGACGGGATTTTCGTTTACCAAATATACTAAAAATTTACTTGTTGCGTATTTTATCGTAATTTCGGCAACAAATATTTCAATTTTATTATGAAAAAAGTTGTGTTTGCAATTCTGGTTATTTTCATAGGGATTTCCTGTTCCAACAATGATGATAGGCCTAACAATAATCCTTTTTTGATAGACCCTCCCGTAAATGCCGTTTTGAATTTGAGCCTGCCGGAATACAATCCCCTTCGTTTTGCAGGCAATTCAGTGGTGATAGATAATGGAATCAATGGCATTGTGGTGTACTGTGTTAATGAAACATTGTACACGGCCTTTGAACTTAGTGACCCAAACCACGAATTGCGTAACTGTTCCAGAATGACGGTTGACGGCGTGATCGCAAGCTGCCCTTGTAGCGATGACGACAATGAATATTTCATTACTTCTGGTCAGCATACTACAGAGCCGGACGTAAAATACCCAATGCAGCCATATCGCGTTGAAAGAAATGGAAATGTAATTACAGTTTCTAATTAATTCATTGTATTGGAAAATTTCGGCTTTGCAAATGCTGCTTCTGCATTTCACAAAGCCGAAATTCGTTTCTAAAACTTCACCGTTGCGCCTACTAAAAAGTTAATGGTTGCTTGCGGATAAAAGCCTGCACCTTCTATAGTTGTTACGGTTCCCGGATTGCTGAAATCATCATCAAAAGTGTAGAAATATCCATTGGATTCATATTCCACATTAAAAATATTGTTCACCAATGTTGAAAACAAAACTTCTTTTACCCAAGGAAGCGTGTTCACCCTGTAAACAATATTCAAATCGTTGATGAAAAAACTGTCAAGTTTTGAAACTTCGCTATCAATATTCCCCATAAATTGCTCGCCCACATATTTTGAAAGCAACCCTACCTGGAAATTGGGAGTAAAGGAATATTCAAGCATATTGCCGGCAACTACAGATGGTGAAAAGGAAATGTTGGTGTTCCCCAAATTTACAAGCGCACCGTCTATTGATGCAATGAAATCAACATTTTTGTTGGTGCTCAATGCAATATTTGGCATCGTTCTCAATTTGGTTAAAAGCTGCACTTCGCCGTCAATTTCGAGACCAAGCCTGTAGCTTTTTCCACTGCTCGTGCGCAAAGCTGCGCCCACATCGTTCAATTCGCCGGAAAGCACCAATTGATCTTTGTAATCCATATAATAAATGTTGGAATTCACCTTCACGTTATCTGAGGCGAAACGCCATCCCATTTCATAATCGTCCAGTTTTTCGGCAGTTGTAATATTCTGTTCGTAATCGTTTCGGGATGGCTCGCGGTGCGCCTTTCCGTATGAAAAATAGAATTGGTTTTTTGGATTGAGCTTGAAAGAAGCCCCCGCTTTTGGATTAAAAAACGAATAATCCTCATCAATGGTTAAATCAATTAAATCTGAAGTTATCCCTGAAATATTATAATTGACAAACCTCCCTTGCAAATCCCCAAAAACGCTCCATTTTTCGTCAATTTTATATGTGGCTTTTGAAAAAACGGTGAATTCAGTCTTCTCGCCATTACCGTCATAATATCTATCCCTAATTTCAGAATTGCTGGCAAACCGCGCCCAGATTACTTCGCCATAATGATCGCCGGTATAATAACTGAAAAACGCACCGGTATTTATGTCCAGTTCATCATCCTTGTAATTCACATTTGCATTTGCTGCGTAAAAATCATTATCCAGCCATCTTCTGCGGATTAAATCTGTTGTATTTATCGTTTCTTCGCCAATGGTGATGGGCTCAAAACCATAAGTTTCAAAATCCTCATCTTCACGGTATTGCTCAAAATAACCGCGCCCGTACGTGTAATTCAACGAAACATTGCTGCTCCAATTATTATTGAACCGCTGGTTCCACAGAAACTGATAGTGATCCTGCGCATAATTATCCACTTCGTTGTCATAAAATTTAATATTCCCGTCTTCATCCGTATACATCCCCACGGAATTATAGGTTCGGTCATTTTCCAGTTTCTCCGGGTCTTCCAACCCGTTCCAAGATTGGTATGTTTCTTCACGACCGCCGAAAATCAGGGTTTTTATCAAGGTGTTTTCATCTACATAGGCGCCTTGAAGAAAATAAGATTTTAAATCTGAAGTTGCCCTGTCAATATACCCATCACTTTGAATGGTTGAAAGTCTTCCAGCAATTTCAAAATGGTCTGAAAGCAAACCTGTACTGAATTTTAAATTGTGCTTGTGCGTATTGAAACTTCCGAAGGAATTGGCAATTTCGCCGTATGCTTCATTTGAAACTGCATCGCTCAATAAATTTAAGCTCGCTCCAAACGCGCCCGAACCGTTCGTGGAAGTGCCTACACCGCGCTGCAATTGAAGACTTTGAACAGAAGATGTAAAATCTGGCAGATTTACCCAAAAACTTCCCTGGCTTTCCGAATCGTTGAATGGAATTCCATTCAGCGTAACGTTTACGCGGGAGGCGTCACTCCCACGAACCCTAATATAAGTATAACCCACGCCTGCCCCTGCGTCGCTTGTGGTAACTACGGATGGCAAATGATTAAGCATATACGGAACATCCTGTCCCAAATTTCGTTTTTCCAAATCCTTCTTATTCAGATTTGAATGCGTAATGGGTGAATCTGCCTCAACGCGAACGGAACGCACTAAAACCTCTTCCAATGCTTCAACCTTCGTGGAATCTTGTGGCCGTGGCAATGTGTCCTGTGCAGAGAGGGAAAATGCGAAGGCACTTAAAAGTGTGGTAATCAATAACTTTTTCATTCGTATAAAAAATTTTTGTACGAATAAAAGGGGCGTTATTCTTTGTTAGTTAAAATGATAAAATAAAAAATCCCTGAAAAATTCACAATTCGTGAATTTGCAGGGGGTTTCCTTTTTTGGGATACACACGGTATCCTTAAAATCCCTTGGCAGCATTACCTGCCCAGGTTCTTCGGGTATAATCTCAGCCCTAAAAGTTAAAAGATAAAAGCTAAAAGTTTACAGATTTTTATTCTGATAACTGTTAACTGAAAACTGTTAACTGAAAAAGCACCCCTTTGAGATGTGCGGCAAAAGTACATTTCTTTTTTAAATTTCAAAGTGAAGTTGGATTTAGGTTGCAGTTTTTTACCATATAATTAATACTTCACTTTTATGATACTTTTTACATTTGGGTTTTTATGCGTAATTCTAAGAACAAATTTACCTTTAAAATTATCCTGAGCTATCTGGTGCTCGGGGCGCTTTCTGTGCTGGTTGCGGTATTTGTCTATTCTGAATTCAAAAATTATACTGAGGGTATTTCTGAAAAAACCGGCGAAAAAAAATTTATTGAAACCGGAACGCTTATCAATCTGGTTTACGAAACGGACGGTTTTTCGCGCTTGGCATTGCTTACCGAAAATGATGCTGAATACGAACAATTTATAGCCAATACCGATTCGCTTTTTAAAAAAATTGAGGAAATTAAATTGCTTTCTACCAATAATTTCCAACTGAAGCAATTGGATAGCGTGAAAGCACTTTTGGAAGAAAAAACTCGGAATATTGAGCAGTTGCGTATTCTTCGGCTTACCAATAAAAAGGATACTTCGCTGGACGACATTCTTAAAGAAGTGAAAAAACTGGAAGCTTCTATAGGCTTGAATTCGGTAGAAACCTTGGTAAAAAATCCAAATCAATTATCCAAAAGAGATCGCAGAATTTGGCAAAATTATGCCGAATACCTCAACAATTCCATTCGCGATACTTCCCGCATCAAGTCAAAAACCGTGGATTCCATGCTTACGGCCTCCCGCTATATTGTGGCGGAAGCAAAAAAGGAAAATTCCAGAATTCGTGAATCATTGATTCAAAAAGAAAATGAATTGATTCGTAACGACCTCAATATTTCTGCCCGTCTGCGCGAAATTATTGCCAGTTTTGACCGTGAGATAGCCCGTAATAATACAATTGAAAAAACACAACGCGACCTCTCCATTGAACGCACGACAACAATTTTGCGCTTCGCGGCAATCATTGGCGCCATCGCCGTGCTGCTTTTTTCCTACTTTATTCTATCCGATTTTTTCAAGGCAGAAAAATTCAAAAATAATCTTGAAGAATCAAAAAATTATGCGGAATCACTTTTGAAGAGTCGCGAAATGTTAATTTCAACAGTAAGTCACGATCTAAAAACGCCTTTGAACACGATTACCGGATATTCTGAATTGTTTGAAAATTCAAGCCTTACGGAAAAACAGAAATATTATTTGCAACAAATAACTTCCAGCTCCCATTTTATTTCACATTTGGTGGATGATCTTTTGGATTTTTCAAAATTGGAGGCCGGAAAATTGCCTTTGGAAACGGTACCATTTTCTTTGGAAAACATAATAGTACAGGCCGGAAATGCTTCAAAACAGATTTATCTTCAGAAAAATGTAGACCTCAAAATTTCGATTGCCGAAAAGATAAAATCCCAGATTTTTGAAAGTGATCCGCTTCGCATTCGGCAGATAATCAATAATCTGGTGGGCAATGCATTTAAGTTTACCGAAGAAGGAACTGTTGAAATAAGAGTGACCCAATTCTCTGAAATAAATAATAAAACGAACATCAAAATTGAGGTAATTGATACGGGGATAGGTATTTCAAAAGAAAAACAGGAACTTATTTTTCAAGAATTTACGCAGGCGGAGGTGGATACCGCCCATAAATTTGGTGGCAGCGGACTTGGGCTGGCCATTTCAAAAAAACTTACCGAATTGCTGGGCGGAAGTCTGGAAGTTACCAGTGTTTTAGGCGAAGGAAGCACCTTCACATTGATACTTCCATTGAAAGTTTCCCAAAGAATCCAGCATTCGAGACAGCCGGAAAAACAAGAGGATTCGCACGTGTTTGAAGGATTAAAAGCCGTAATTATTGATGACGACGACGCCATGCGTGCGCTTTTACAGGAAATTTTTGAACAATTTAAAATTACTTCCCAAGCTTTTAGCACATTTGAAAAATTTCAATTTTCAGGTGGGGAATTCAATTTTTTGCTCACCGATATACAAATGCCAGGAACGGATGGATTTGCCGTGCTGCAAAAATTGAAAAATGGCGAAGCAAAAAATTATAATAATCAGCCCATCATAGCAATGACAGGGAGTAGGGAGCACAACCGAAACTATTATTTGGATAAAGGATTTGCTGAAATGTTGCCCAAACCATTTTCGAAAAACGAGCTTTTAAGCGTATTGACTGAAGTTTTAAATATTGAAAGTTCGCTTACTGTTAATGCAGAAGATGAAGAAATAAATTCGGAAGTTTCAGAAAAATATGATTTATCACTTTTGAAATCTTTCTTGGATTCAGATAAGGCACTCAATGAAATCCTCGAAGTTTTTTACCAACAAACGGAAAAGGATTTGCACCAATTGCATGAAGCAATTTCAGATAAACATTTTTCGAAAATCGAAGAAATTTCACACAGAATGCTAACGATGTTTCGCCAGATAAAAGCCCATTTTGTAGTACCAATTCTCGAAAAAATGGAAAATTATTCGCATAATGAAACAGAGGCACAACTCCTTAAAGATTACAAAAAACTTACTACAGAGATTACAGTGCTGGAAAATTCTTTGAAAAATCGGTAACTTTTAAAGCTCAATATTGTAAAGTTCCAATTTGTTGTAAAGCGTTTTTCGGGTGATATTCAGAAGTTTTGCGGCCTTACTTTTATTGTAATCTGCTTCTTTTAAAGCATTTAAAATCAATTGCTTTTCATTACTTTCCTTTGAAAAATCTTTTTTTTCTGCATCCTTTTTTTCAGAAAAAATAACTTCTCGCGGAATCACATCCAAAGGAACCAACGTTCCCGGAGTCAATAAAACCGATCGTTTTATTACATTTTTCAACTCCCGTAAATTGCCGGGCCAGGCATAATTTTTAAAAGTTTCCTCCACTTCTTTTGAAAACCCCAAAACCTCCTTTCCCAATGATTTGTTTGCTTCAGCTAAAAAATATTCAGTGAATAAAAATAAATCATCCTTTCGCTCTCGAAGTGAAGGAATGTGGATAGAAAATTCATTCAAGCGGTGGTACAAATCTTCCCGAAATTTCCCTTCCGAAACGGCTTTCAGCAAATCTTCGTTAGTTGCCGAAAGTATACGCACATCCACATCAATTTCCTTATTGCTGCCAACAGGTTTGATTTTCCGTTCCTGCAAGGCGCGCAACAGTTGTACTTGATTTTCATAACTCAAGTTGCCTACTTCATCCAAAAATAATGTACCCCCGTGCGCTGCTTCAAAATGGCCTTTTTTATCATTTACGGCACCCGTAAAACTTCCTTTTACGTGGCCAAAAAACTCACTCGCCGCGATTTCCTTTGGGATAGCGCCACAATCCACGGCCACGAAATTGTTGGATTTCCGCATGCTGTACTTATGGATTGCCTTTGCCGCTACTTCCTTGCCTGTCCCGCTTTCACCTTGAATAAGAACACACATATCAGTTGGTCCAACAAGTTTTAAGTATTCATTGAATTTTTTGGAATTTTCACTGATACCTGTAACAAAATTTTGTTTTTCTGAAGGAATTTTTGAGTCTTTCGGTTGCGTTTTTTTTGCAATTGATTCCTTTTTTGGAGCAATTTCAGAAGCCGGAATTACATCATTTTCAAAATCCTGCTCAATAACCATCAAAAGTTCCTCAGGCCGAAAAGGTTTGGAAATATAATCGAGCGCACCTTTTTTTATAGCTTTTACGGCTGTATCAACTTCAGAATAGGCCGTCATTAAAATCACCTTTGTGTCTGGCGAATTATTTTTCGCAAACTCGAGAATATCAAGACCTGTATCATCCGGGAGCTTCAAATCTGTAATTAAGAGATCAATTTTTTTATTCTGAAGAACCAAGCGCGCATCCGTACCCGTAATAGAAGTGCCCACAGTAAATCCTTTTCTTTCCAAAAAAGTTATGAGCATTTTTCCAAATGCTACATCATCTTCTACAATATGGATATTTTTAACCATGAGTTTTCGTAACGGCAAAAGTAGTGAGTATGCAGTGCGCAATCTTTAAAATTTTCTTAAAAACACAGAAAAGGCGTTCAAAATTGAACGCCTTTTCAGAAGTATTGAATCTAAAAATACCTGCAGTTTACTGCTTCTTCATTGCTTTTACAGCTTTTTTATCGCTTTTAATCCATTCACCTTGTGCAGTTGCATACACAGTTGATGCTTTTTTGTCTGCGGTGGCAAGATCAATTTTATATTCTCCATTTGCATTTACATATGCTTTGGATATTGTTGCGCCACTAAAATCCTTTTTTACGGCCTCTCTTACTGGCACAGGAACATCAGTCACCTTTACTTCTTTATAATCCTGTACTGGTTTGGAAGGAATTGCCGCATCCTGTGCTGCATCAAGTCTGTTTTCCATCTGCGCTTGTGTTGCAGATTGTTTTTGCGCATTCATAGCCGTTGGCTCTTTCTCAGTTTGCGCGGTTGCTGCGGTTAAACCTCCTAATACAATCGCTGCACTTAAAATTAACTTTTTCATAATGAGATTTTTTTTGTTTAAACTATTTATATATGTTTCTAAGTTTGTTTGTTGCTTCTGTTATTGAAAAAGTAGTGCCAAAGAAGCATTGCACAACCCTACAGATAAAATATACTGACTATCAATTAGTTATTATTTAAGCGAGATAATATAAAAATGTATAAACTTGGAATTTCCGTGTAAATTTTATACACTTTCTGTGTAAGAATTATTCAATTTTGGGTGGTTTACGTGAAGATTTTTTGAGCGCATTCTCCTTTTTTGATTTCAAACGCTTCTCGATAGCACTTTTTGAGGGTTTTGTTTTCTTCCGTGGTTTTGCAACTTTTATGTTTTGCTGAAGCAATTCAATTAAGCGTTCAATAACGATTGCTTTGTTTTTGTGCTGGCTTCGGGTTTCCCCACATTGCAGAAGAATTGTTCCTTCGGAAGAAATTTTTGTTGGAATTTTATTCCGAAGCCGTTCCTTTTCAACATCAGACAACGCTTCCGAAATTTCCAAATTAAAGGAAACCTCAACTTTTGAAGCCGTTTTGTTAACGTGCTGCCCGCCCGGCCCACTGCTGCGAATGGCCTTGAATGATAATTCAGAAAGTAAAATTTCGGTGTTCATTGCGTTTGGTGTACTTCGTTCAAAAGATCGTTTACCGTCTTTACGGGATTGAAAGTTATCAGTGGCACTTCAACAAAAATAGTGTTCCAATTTGCCATCGCCCCATTCCAAAGTCCAGGGAGTTCCAAAGCTTTTATTGGTTTTCCGTTGTAACTCTTATTCGAAATAAAACCTGCGCTAGGGTCTGAAAATTGCAAGAGATCATATTTTTCGCCTTTATAATTACGAACGCCACAAACCAAATCAACCGGATTGAAGTGTGTCGCTTTTTCAGCTAGCGCCTTTTGTTGCGGATCATTGGTATCAATTTGGCTCATTTCCACAATTTGATAGGAAAGATTTCCTTGTTTATCTTTTATAAGAAATGGTCCGCCGCCCGGAGCGCCCGTATTTTCCACCACGCCGCAAACGCGGATTGGGCGTTCAAGAATCTTCAAAATCGCCTCCTTATATATAGGAGTATTTTTTATGAAAAGCTTTTCTGAAATAAATGTTTCTGCTTCTTTTATAATTTCTTCGGAAACTTTCTCTGAATGAAGTTTTTCTACAAGGCCAAAGATTTTTTGCTGCAGTGAAAGTAATTTTCCAGCAAGCACTTTTTTATGGAATGCGATCGTTTCAACATGCTTTTCCGAAACTACGTTATCTATATTTTTTATGAAAATGATGTCGGCATCTACGTCGTTCAAATTTTCAAGCAAAGCCCCGTGACCGGATGGACGGAATACCAAATTGTCGTTTTCATCCAAAAATGCTTCATTATCAAGGGTTGCTGCAATGGTATCGGTTTCTTTTTTCTGAAATGAATATGAAATTTTAAACTTCACTCCCGTTTTCCTTTCAACTGTTTCCTGAATTTCCGCATATCGATTTCTAAATTTTTCCTCGTGCTCCTCGGAAACCGTAAAATGCAGATTGGCAATTCCGTTTGACGTGGCATAAAAAGCGGCTTCATGCAATTGCTCACCAAAGGCGGTAACATAATTTTCGCCATATTTATGGAATGGCACCAATCCCTTCGGTGTGTTATTGAGATTTAAACCAAATTCCCCAATCATTTCGTTCACAAAAAAATGAAATTGTTTTCCTTTTTCGAATTGATGAAAATCGGGATATTTATTATGAAGATTTTCCATTACCAAGTCTGAAAATGGAAATTTTTCCAAAGCGGAAAAGAATTTTCTTAAATCACCATTTTCTTCTTTTTGAAGAAACTCTTCAATATTATCTTTCTTATATTTGAACTGTTCCAAAAAGCGATGCAAAAACTGGAACATTCTTGTAGCCGCGCCGGATGCGGGCGTAAATTTTAGCAGATCGAGTTCGTCCTTTTTACTTTCAAAAAGCGTTACAAATTCTTGCTGTTGCTTTTCAGAAAAAATGGCTATTCCATTTCCCGCGGAAGCGGCTTCAACCACATCTGCGAAAGGAATTCCATCCCTAAAAATTTTGAGCTGGCTCTGTATCTTTTCCTCGGTTAGCCCGTGATTTTTTATTTGTTCTTTATTTTTTTCAGTCAACATTTTAATTTTTCTTCAGCAATTCGTCAATAATTTCAATCGCACTTTTCAAACGCTCTGTTTTATTTCCCTTTAAAATTTTATACGGAAAATTCTGTTTTTTCAATTCGGCCTCGAAAATACGAAACATTTCCTCGCGATTTTCAGGCCGGTCGCGAAGGTCGTCCGCTTCCCAAGGCGTGTCAACATACGTTAAAAGATAGATGCCGTACTTATTTTTGGTTGCTTCCTTTTTTATTTCCGAAGGACAAAATCCGTTGTAATAATATTCGGAGTATACTTTCAACTCGAGCAAATTGGTATCACAAATCAACAGATTTTCAACTTTTTGCGAAGCTTCCTTTTCCAGTTTTAATTGCCCTTTGGCAATGGGAATTAAATCTTCTTTTTCGACTAATTTCTTTTCAGTATCCCACTTTTTTTGAAGGTATTCGCGCATAAATTCTGGCACCCAAAGCGTGTTGTAATGTTCAGCCAACTGTTTTGCGAGCGTGGTTTTACCTGTTGATTCGGGACCGTATAAAACTATTTTAATCAATTTAAAAGGCTGGTTTCGGGTACATTTACATTTTGTTTCCAAGCACGGTATCCGTAAATTGAAATGATGATAAAAAGTAAGAATTGAAAGGATGTAAAAATTAATCCTTTGTAAAAATATAAGGGTAGCGAAATGATATTTCCGACGAGCAAAAACGTCCAATTTTCAAGCTTTTTCCGCGCCAACAGCCACATTGCCACAAAAAATATAGCGGTTGTAAGCGTGTCAACATAAGCCGTCCAACTATTCCACCTGTCAAAAATTTCATAGACGGCGTAAATGAAAATCAGTGTTCCCACAAAAATAAAAAAGCAGATTTGCTTCTCTTTTGAGGTGGTGGTTGTGATTGGCGTGTAATGTTTGGCGTCAACTCTTCGCGTCCAAACGTACCAACCGTAAATGCTCATTGAAAAATAATACGCATTTATGACCAAATCGCCCAACAGCCCGTAATATGCTAAAATGTAAACGAATATTGCCGTGCTTAAAATGCCTGTGGGATAGATTAAAATATTGTCCATTTTTGAAAACCAAGCGCTTGCCAAAGCTAATAAAACCGCAATGATTTCAAGAATTACAATGTGCGAGGAAACATTTTCATATTGCTGAAAAAACCAATCAAAAATGGGGCTCATAGTCGCTGCGATCGGATTTTACGATTTTTATATAAAGCAAACCTCTTTCCACGGCTTCCAATGCAATTTTCATTTCCTTTTGAAGTAGGTTCATCACTGCATCATAATCGCCGAAAATCTGCGTGCTCAGCGGATTTTCCAAAACGGTAAGCCCTGAATTTCGCAAACTTTTTATGAAATTGATGATGGCGGGTTCGTAATCGTCCTGCAAAGGTGTAAGAGTGAGTTCAACTGAGATTTTCATTTTCCAATTTTTTCCAAAACTACGATTTTAAAAATTTTTCAGTCGCAATCGCAGTTTTCAGTTTTTGGAATTTGGCATAGGAATTCCCCCTTCGGGCTTATTGGGCTTTTTCAAAAGCTGTTCCCATTACAACTATATCTGCTCCGGAATTGTACGCTTCTTCTTTTTGGATTTCGGTTTTTATTCCGCCACCAACAATCAAAGGAATGTTGATTTCCTTTTTTACTATTGAAATAATTTCAGGTTTTATTGGAAATTTCGCGCCGCTGCCCGCTTCCAAATATATAAGCTTTGAGCCCATAAATTGTCCCGCCAAAGCTGTGTGCACAATCAATTCTACATTTTCCTGCGAAAGTGGTTCCGTATTTGTCACTTTTGAAACTGCCGAATAATTTCCGCCGTCAATCAAAATATAGCCCGTGGGAATAATTTCCAAAGTAGTATTTTTCAATTTTGAAACGGATTTTATTTGCTGACCGATTAAATATTCGGCATTTCGACCGGAAAGCAGACTCAAAAATAAAAGCGCATCCGCAGAATCCGTAATTTGCGAAAAATCTCCGGGAAACAAGAAAATGGGAAATTTTGTTTCAGCTTTCAACGCTTTCACGGTTGCTTCAGTTTCACCATTGGCGACCGTGCTTCCGCCCACAAAAATATGGGTGGTTTCCTTCGGGATTTTCTTCAAAAATGAATTCGTTTCAGAAATTTTGAATTTATCAGGGTCAATGAGGATGGCGAGTTGTTTCCTTTTTTCCGAAATCGATTTTAGAAGATTATTATATAAATTTTCTTCCATCAATTACTCTTCAGCGATGAGCGCGTAGGCACACGTAAAACCTTCAAACTCCAGAAAATCTACATTGTATTTTTCCTGTTTTTCTTCAAAAGAAACCGTTGCTGTGGTTTTTTTGTCTTCAAACATAAATTCCTCAACGTAAATATTCTCCAAAAAACTCACGCCTTTTTCAGCAAAACTTTTATACAACGATTCCTTTGCGCACCAAACAATCGTGAGCTTTCGTATCATGGCATCTTCATTTGCAATCGTTCGGTATTCTTCAATTGGAGTGAATTTATGGGCAATCTTCAAGATTTTGTTGCGCTGCTTTTCGATATCGATTCCCACCTCAACATCGCTAATAATAATTGCCGAAAAATTAAAGGAATGCGTGATAGAAATGTGTTTTTGATCCTTTAAATGTGGTTTCCCGTTTTCGTCATAATATAAATCATGATCTGTATAGCCCCCCAAATCCAATAAATGCCGGATGCTCATAAAACCGCGACGGTGCAGGTCGCTTTTCATATTTGAAACCCGGGCGGCACAATTTGAAGTAAGATCCATTCCTTCCGATAACGACTCAAACGGCTCTTCGATCTTCCAAATGAAGACTTTAGTGTTTGGATTTACTGTTATAGTTTTGTAAAGCGGCATATATTTAAAGGGATATTTTGTAGTTTTGCGGACTTTAGATTTTAAATAGAAATTTTTTAATAAAAACCCGCATTTGCGGTATAAAGATAACAAATATGTCAACTAAAACTGTGCCTTACACGGCTTACAAAGTAAAAGATATTACCCTTGCAGATTGGGGAAGAAAGGAAATTGAACTTGCCGAGGCCGAAATGCCGGGGCTTATGAGTCTTCGCGAAGAGTATGGAAATGAGCAGCCATTGAAAGGTGCGCGTATTGCCGGATGTCTCCACATGACTATCCAAACCGCAGTACTTATTGAAACTTTGAAAGCTCTTGGAGCTGAAGTAACGTGGAGTTCGTGTAATATTTTTTCCACCCAAGATCACGCCGCTGCTGCGATTGCCGATGCAGGAATTCCAGTATATGCCTGGAAAGGTATGAATGAAGAAGAATTTGACTGGTGTATCGAGCAAACGCTTTTCTTTGGCGAAGATCGCAAACCGTTGAATATGATTCTTGACGATGGCGGCGATCTAACCAATATGGTTCTGGATAAATATCCTGAGCTTGCCGCTGGCGTGAAAGGGATTTCTGAAGAAACCACAACGGGTGTTCACCGCCTTTATGAACGTATGAAAAAAGGTACGTTGCCAATGCCGGCAATCAATATTAACGATAGCGTTACAAAAAGTAAATTTGACAACAAATACGGTTGCCGCGAAAGTGCTGTTGATGCTATCCGCCGGGCGACTGATGTGATGCTTGCCGGAAAACGGGTTGTTGTTTGCGGTTATGGCGATGTAGGTAAAGGTACCGCAGCTTCCTTTAAAGGTGCGGGAAGCATTGTTACCGTTACAGAAATTGACCCAATTTGTGCGTTACAAGCTGCTATGGACGGTTTTGAAGTGAAGAAACTGGAAACGGTTATCGAAAATGCCGATATCGTAATCACAACTACAGGGAATAAAGACATCGTTCGTGGCGAGCATTTTGAAGCGATGAAGGATAAGACCATTGTTTGTAATATTGGGCATTTTGATAATGAAATCGCCGTTGCTTGGTTGAAGAAAAACCACGGGAACACGCATGTTGAAATCAAGCCACAAGTTGATAAATATAGCATCAATGGAAAAGACATCATCCTTTTGGCCGAAGGCCGTTTGGTGAATCTTGGTTGCGCCACCGGTCATCCAAGTTTTGTGATGAGCAACAGTTTTACCAACCAAACTTTGGCGCAAATTGAGCTTTGGAAAAATGGCGAAAACTATGAAAACCAAGTATATATGCTGCCGAAACATTTGGATGAAAAGGTTGCAAAATTGCACCTTGAGAAAATTGGCGTTGAATTGACCGAGCTTCGCCCAGACCAAGCGGAATATATCGGTGTGGAAGTTGAAGGGCCATTTAAGCCGGAGTATTATAGATATTAGACTTTAGATTTTAGAAGCTAGATTAAAACCCTTGCAGCAATGCGGGGGTTTTTTGTTGGAAAATATTTAACTTTTAAGCACGTAGAATATGTTTATTTTAAATGAATGATTTATGACGAAGAAAAAATAAAAGTCCCAAGATTCAACGAAGCATCCGGCTTCTACACTACGAAAAAGCGTTCCAAAATGATGGGGAAAATCCGTGGGAAGAATACCAAACCCGAATTGCTCTTCCGGAAAGCACTTTGGAAAAAAGGAATCCGTTATCGGGTTGACAATAAAAAACTTCCCGGAAAACCGGATGTTTCCATTATAAAATACAAACTTGCCATTTTCATTGACGGAGAATTTTGGCACGGTTACAATTGGCCCGACCGAAAGAAAACTTTAAAAAGCAACCGTGGTTTTTGGATTCCCAAAATTGAGCGCAATATGCAGCGCGACCGTGAAGTGAATCGTCAACTCGAGGAAATGGGATTTACCGTTTTTCGCTTTTGGACCAACGAAATCAAGAATGATTTAGACCAGTGCATCAATGATGTTTTGGTTTTCATAAATACAGGACAGAATGATTAACTCGAAATTACCCAATATTGAAACTTCCATTTTTGCAAAAATGAGCAAAATGGCGGCGGATCAGAAGGCATTGAATCTTTCGCAGGGATTTCCAAATTTTCCCAGCGACCCTGCGCTAAATGCTTTGGTGGACGAAGCGATGCGCGAGGGTTTCAACCAATACGCCCCGATGCCGGGCGATTTTGGGTTGCGGATGGAAATTTCAAAAAAGATTGAAAAACTGCACAACCATTTTTACAATCCCGAAACGGAAATCACGATAACTGCTGGCGCAACACAAGCTATTTTCACCATAATTGCAGCAGCAATAAATAAAGGCGACGAGGTTATTATTTTCACTCCAGCCTATGATTGTTACGCGCCCACGGTAGAACTTTTTGGCGGAAATATTGTTCCAATTCAATTAAAACCTCCTTTTTATAATGTGGATTGGCAGAAAGTTGAAGATAAAATTTCTTCCAAAACGAAAATGATAATCATCAATTCACCACACAACCCCAGCGGAATGCTTTTTTCAGAAGAAGATATGCTGCAGTTACAGGATTTGGCAGAAAAAAATAATCTTCTGGTTTTAAGTGATGAAGTTTATGAACATATTATTTTTGATGGAGAAGTGCACCAAAGCGCTTCAAAGTTTGAAGCATTGGCGAAACGTAGTTTTATAACAGCCTCTTTCGGAAAAACATTTCACAATACAGGTTGGAAAACGGGCTATTGTGCCGCGCCAGAAAACTTGATGAAAGAATTCCAAAAAGTGCATCAATTTGTGGTTTTCTGCGTAAATCATCCTATTCAAAAAGCATTGGCAACCTATTTGAAACATGAAAAAAATTATTTGAAAATTCCTGATTTTTATCAGCAAAAGCGGGATCTTTTTCTTCATTTGTTGCGAAGGAGCAATTTTAAAATCATTCCTTCAAAAGGAACTTATTTTCAAATGCTTGATTTTTCAGAAATTTCCAAAGAAAGCGATATAGCTTTTGCGGAAAGATTGACGAAGGAAATGAAAATTGCTACCATACCTACATCGGTTTTTAATGAGGGAAAAAGTGATTTTAAACAAATTCGTGTTTGTTTTGCAAAAACTGATGAAACGTTGATTAATGCCGCCAAGATTCTGAATTCAATTTAAAATTTCTATTCAATAAATCTTTTCCATAGACAAAATCAATTGGTGGATTAGGACTTATAATTAAAATTGAAGTCCATATCCATCGAATTTGGTAATTTTATAGACACATTGAAAAATTAAAAAATAAAAATATGAGTAATCACAACAGTAATCACGGAGAAGCTTGGGAAGTTAATGAATCAAGCGCCAGCTGCCCATTTTTAAGTGGAAAAATGAACCATGTTGCCGGCGGCGGAACTACCAACCGCGATTGGTGGCCCAACCAACTGAATCTTAATATTCTTCGCCAAAATTCTTCGCTTTCAGACCCTATGGACGAAGGCTTCAACTACACGGAAGAATTTAAAAAATTGGATTTGCAGGCCGTTAAGGATGATCTTAATGAATTAATGACGAAAAGCCAAGATTGGTGGCCCGCAGATTATGGACATTATGGCCCATTTTTTATACGTATGGCGTGGCACAGTGCCGGTACTTACCGAATTGCGGATGGAAGAGGTGGGGCAGGCTCCGGTCAACAGCGTTTTGCACCATTAAATAGCTGGCCGGATAATGCCAATTTGGACAAGGCTCGACTTTTACTTTGGCCAATTAAACAAAAATATGGCAAGAAATTATCTTGGGCAGATTTATTAGTGTTGGCTGGAAATTGCGCCCACGAATCTATGGGGCTAAAAATGTTTGGATTTGCTGGAGGGCGTGCCGATGTATGGCAACCCGAGGAAGACGTGTATTGGGGTTCAGAAACGGAATGGCTTGATAATAAAGACAGATATGCTGAAGGAAAACTGGAAAGCACGTTGGGAGCCGCACACATGGGATTGATTTATGTAAATCCTGAAGGCCACAATGCCAACCCAGATCCTGTGGAATCTGCACATTATATACGGGAAACTTTCGGGCGTATGGCGATGAACGATTACGAAACTGTAGCCTTAATTGCTGGTGGGCATACGTTTGGAAAAACACACGGCGCAGCCAATCCAGAGGAATATGTGGCCGCTGAGCCTGCAGCCGCTGGGATTGAAGCCCAAAGCATGGGCTGGGCAAACACATTTGGCACTGGAAAGGGCGCAGATACCATTACCAGCGGTATTGAAGGCGCTTGGACCGATACACCCACAAAATGGAGCCACACCTATTTTACAAATCTTTTTAAATACGACTGGGAACTCACAAAAAGTCCAGCAGGAGCGCACCAATGGAAACCAAAAAACAACGAAGGTGCAGGAACAGTGCCAGATGCGCATGATCCAAATAAAAAGCACGCGCCATTTATGTTGACAACGGACCTTTCTTTGAAAATGGATCCTGCCTACGAAAAAATTTCTAGACATTTCTTAGAAAATCCTGATGAATTTGCAGATGCCTATGCGCGTGCTTGGTACAAACTCACGCACCGTGATATGGGACCAAAGGAAAGATACTTAGGTCCAGAGGTTCCAAAGGAAGAATTGATTTGGCAAGACCCTATTCCAACCGTTACGCACGAGTTGATTAACGATTCGGACATTTCTGCTTTAAAAGAAAAAATACTGAATTCTGGTTTGTCAATATCGGAATTGGTATCTACCGCTTGGGCCTCGGCTTCTACTTACAGAGATTCTGATAAACGAGGCGGCGCTAACGGGGCTAGAATTCGTTTTGCACCCCAAAGAAATTGGAAAGTGAATAACCCTTCACAACTTCAAAAAGTTTTGGAAAAATTGACTTCAATTCAAAAAGAATTCAATGATTCACAATCTGGAAATAAAAAAGTTTCAATCGCAGATTTAATTGTTTTGGGCGGTTCTGCTGCTGTAGAAAAAGCGGCGAAAAATGGTGGCCAAAATATATCAGTTACTTTTAATCCCGGTCGTGCAGATGCTTCTGAAGAACAGACAGATGCGCAGGCTTTTGATGCTCTGGAGCCGTACGCAGATGGTTTCAGAAATTATTTGAAGGATAAATACGACGTTAGTGAGGAAAAATTATTGGTGGACAGAGCACAACTTCTTACCCTCACTGCACCTGAAATGTCAGTACTTTTGGGCGGCCTACGCGTTTTGGGCGCAAATTACAACGGTTCAGACCACGGAGTGTTTACGGATAAAAAGGAAACATTGACCAATGATTTCTTCGTGAATCTTTTAGACATGTCAACCACTTGGAAGGCAGTGGATGAAAACGACAATGTTTTTGAAGGAAGAAACCGCGCAACAGATTCGTTTAAATGGACGGGTACACGTTCCGATTTGATTTTTGGCTCGAATTCTGAACTTCGTGCCATCGCGGAGGTTTACGCCAGCGAAGATTCAAAAGAAAAATTTGTAAAGGATTTTGCAAAAGCTTGGACAAAAGTGATGAACCTTGACAGGTTTGATTTGAAATAAGTATTTTAAATAATCCATAAAACCAAACAGAGTTGCATCTTATGTGGCTCTGTTTTTTTACTTTTATAAGACTATGAAATTCAAAAAAAATTGCACCTCATATGAAGATGAATAATTTGGGCATTCCATCTTCCATTTTATCAAAAATTTTACACGGATGAAAGAAAGATTATTTGATGCCATACGGCAAGAAGAAACTCGCGAAGTTTCAACAATATTACAGGAAAATCCAGCATTGGTTTCAGAAAAGGATGCCCGCGGCTCTACCCCGCTATTGCTCGCCACTTATTACGGTCTCTACGATATTTCAGAAATGATTTTAAAATATCCACAAAATATCGATGCGCAGGACGCCTCTGGTAATACGGCGTTGATGGGCGTTTGCTTCAAAGGTTTTGACAATATTGCGAAGCTGCTGTTGGAGCATAATGCCAATGTGAACGTGACAAATTTTAATGGTGCCACCGCGCTGATTTTTGCCGCCACCTTTGGCAGAAAAGGAATTGCAAGAATGCTTTTAGCAAACGGTGCAGATAAAAATCTAAAGGATGACCGTGGGCACACGGCTACAGATCACGCAAAAATGCAGGGAATCAGGGAAATGGTAGAATTGCTGGAAGCCCATTAATCTCCAAAGGGGGAACTCACAATTTTCCTGCAAGATTTTCAAAACCTTGAAGGTCTTTCAGAAGAACGAAAATACAATGAAAAACAATCTCAAAATAACAATTATTCAGAGTGAATTGCACTGGGAAAACGCATCGGCCAACCGATCTATGTTTTCACAAAAAATTCAGCAAATTGAAGGCGAAACGGATTTAATCGTATTGCCGGAAATGTTTTCAACAGGTTTTTCAATGAATGCAAAAAAACTTGCTGAAGAAAATAATGGCGAAACGTTGAATTGGATGATTTCCGAAGCAAAAAAGCACAACACAGCGATCACCGGAAGCGTGATAATTTCTGATAAAAATCATTTTTACAATCGCTTATTTTTCGTTTTTCCAGATGGAAGTTTTCAAAAATATGATAAGAAACACACCTTTACTTTAGCGAAGGAAAACGATGTTTATACCGAAGGAAACGACCGATTGATTTTGGATTATAAGGGGTGGAAAATCTGCCCGCTTATATGCTACGATCTCCGATTTCCCGTTTGGGCCAGAAATACAGAAGATTACGATTTTTTAATTTACGTTGCAAATTGGCCAAAAACCAGAACCTTGGCTTGGGATATCTTGCTTCGCGCACGAGCCATTGAAAATATGGCCTACTGCGTGGGTGTAAATAGGGTTGGTTTTGATGGAAATGACCACGAATATGTAGGCCACTCTGCGGTTTATGATGTACTTGGACAGCAGATTTCAGCTTCTTCCTTTGGCGAATTTTCACAAACGGTAACTTTGGAAAAGGAGCACATCAAAAGCAATCGGGAACACCTTCAATTTTTGAATGACCGGGATTCTTTTACTTTAACGTAAAAGTTTCGTTTAAACTCCAATTGGCGCGCACTTCAATCTGCTTCGGATAGTAAATTATTCGTTCTGGCGATAGCCTGTTGAGAAAATTTCCCGTATCCCATCGGCCATTCCCGTTATCGTCGTAAATAATTCGAAGATAGTATTTATCCGGATTGAGCGCTTCGAATAGAATATTTTGATTTTCGGTTAAATATTTTTCGGCAACCACTTCATATTTACTGTTTGTCAACTGTACTATAATAGGAAATCGATTCACGTTGTTGAGCGTGAGCGCCATCGTTCCATAATCTGAAGCCGATTTGGTTGCCAGACTATATTTTAGCGTATCATTTTCTTTTCCAAAAAAATCTGTAATTGCGCCCGGATAAAGGCGTACACTATAGCTTTGATCTTCTCTCTTCGGAAAAAAAATATTTGCCGTGTTGTATTTTGAATCGATTTTAATTTCGGCAGAAATAAATGTGGAATCCTTTGCCATAACCTCAACTTTTTCGGCATTTACGGAGACAAGTGGGGTATTCGCGCTTAATTTGATGGTGTCATTCAATTTTATACTTGCGCTACCCAACGAACCAAATTTTAGGGAATCTGCATATAATTCCCGCATTCGAATTGTGGTAGTATCAATCTGATTTCGACTCGTAACCTTAAATGTTATGGAATCGGTCTCTATCGGCGGTTTGTACCAATAGTGGAGCGTATCTTTGTTGCGTTCGTTGTATGTGCGACTTTCAAAATCCGGCGGCACGGTAGAAAGAACCTCAACAGCAAGACTGTCCTCTGGTCCGTAATAACCAAAGGTCATGTGGTTTTTTGCTTCCTGTTTTGGCCTGGCGAGGGAATATTCCGGTAATTCCTTAAAAAGCGTAACGGTGTAGGTACTATCCGTTGGTAGCGTTACAAAATCTGAAACAAAACCTATTTTATCATTTTGTGGCTGAAAAATGTAGTCGCTATTTTTTTCCTTTAAGGCCAAAAGCAAATATTGACCTTCTTTTAAATTGGAAAATTCAAAAGTTCCCGTGCTGTCTTTGGTAACGGTTATGTACGTTGGTTTTTCAGAATAAATCAAAGAGTCCGTAAATGTTTCGTTTGCTTCATAGAGCAAAACAGTTGTGGGAATTTCTGGCGCAACCAATTCTGCATCACGCACGCGGCCAGAAAGTTTAAGACTGTCTATATAACTTCCGGTAGAAAAAACGTATTTAAAATATTCGAATTTATTTTCCTCATTGTTGTCTACAATACTATTTCCAAAGTTGAAAGAATACGTGGTATTCGGTTTCAGCGTATCTAGAATTTTAATTTTTAGGATTCGGGACGTGTTTAAAGGCGTGATTACCGGAGTATATTTTAACGGTGGGGAAATTATGAGTTCCCTATTTACATCTTTCAATTTTATGTATTCATCAAAGCGAATTTCAATTTCATCACCACTGAAATTCGTACTGTAATTTTCTGGAATACTGCGCACGATTACTGGAGGAATGGTATCCCGTGCGCCTCCATCTGGCGTTCCTTTTTTTGCGCAATCCATAAACGAGAGCATAAATAGAAATGAAATGAAAAATAAAAGGAGGCGGTGCTTCACTGCGAAAGTCTGATTAAATTTTTTCAAAAATAAACAATAACTTTTAGGCAATGGCTATGGTGGCAACACTTATGGTAACATTCTGGGCTTTCTGCAATTGCAGCGCACATTTTTCAAGGGTGGCGCCTGTGGTAATAATATCATCCACCAATAAGATGTGCTTCCCGATTATGGATTCCAAATTTTTGCTTTCAAAAACTTCTTCGGCCTCAAAACGAAGTATCCGGGTCTTGAAAACCTGCGAGCCAGATTTTGAGACTTTTAGCAAAACATCATCTTTATAAGGAATGGTGAGTGCTTTTGCAATTTCCTTCCCAAATCCTTCCACTTGATTATAACCGCGTTTTTTCAGTTTTTGTTTGTGAAGCGGCACGGGAATTACCATATCAACATTTTTATAGGATTCAATTTCTGAAAGTTCAGCGCCAAGCCATTTGCCGAAATAACCGCTAATCTTTTCTTGTTTTCGGTATTTTAAATTATGGAGAACTTCCTGTGTTATTCCCCTTTTTTGAAATTTGAGCAGTGCGGTGGCATTTGCAATGGGTACTCTTCCGTAGAACATATTTTTCATAAACTCATCCCCGGACTTATGGAATTGAGCCAAGGGAAGTCTATGAACGCACTCGCCACAAATAATTTCCTCATCACTCATTAACAGTTCTTTACACCCAGCGCAAATTTTTGGAAAAAGTAGATTTAACATCTTTTAAGAATTTTTACCATTTTATAAACGTTTGTTAAAGAAATACCTACCTAATTTTACCGCGTTATCTAAAACTTACTGATTATGAGTACAGAAAATAATAGCGGTAAATTCAAAATACTGATTGGCGTACTTTCAGTCTTGCTTATCGCCTTGGCAGTTTACACTGTTACGTTATTTAACGACCGCGAAAACACGGTTTCAAACCTAGAACAGCAAAAAGCAGACATCGAGCAAGAACTTGAAGGTCTCATCGCTAATTATGATGAGGTTATCAAAGATAACGAATTAAAGGACAAAGATTTATTGGCAGCTCGAGAAAGAATTACCGTTTTATTGGATTCCGTGAAAGGTGCTAAAGCTAATTTAGCTTTGATAGACCGCTATAAAATTGAAGTAGGAAAATTGAAGCAGGAACGTGCCATGCTATTTAAAAGAGCAGATAGTTTGATTGCTGCGAACAAACAGTTGGCAATGGAGCGTGATAGCACAAATGTGGCCCTTACCAATACTATAAAAGTTGTGGATTCCGTAAATATGGAAAATATGGCGATGAATGAAACAATTAGAAAGGGTTCTATTGTGAAGGCTACCGATCTTCGGGGAGAAGCCGTAATTGTTAGAAATAGCGGAAAGGTAGTGGACACAAAACGTTCCAGCCGTGCAGATAAAATCAGGGCGTGCTTTACCATGGCCCCGAACGCCATTGCCCAAAAAGGAGATAGAACGCTTTATGTTCAGGTAATTAACCCTAGGAATAAAACTTTGGGAGACAATGCTTCAAAACAATTTGAAAACAAACTGGTTAATTACAGTGCGAGCTCCAATGTTTTCTACGAAAATGATGAACTTGATGTGTGTATTCTCGTAAATGCAACCGAAGCTGATTTAATTGAAGGTAGATATACCATAAACCTTTACGATGGTGAAAATCTAGTAGCTACTACTGCAATGCAATTAAAATAAGGCATATACTATTAATTTAAAGTATAATTCAAAATAAATGAAGCCGCTGTGAGATGTTCACAGCGGTTTTTTTATTTTTGCGCTATGGCAAACAACAGCGAAGATCAGTTCAAAAAAGTTATTTCACACGCAAAGGAATACGGTTACATTTTTGCTTCAAGTGAAATTTACGACGGCCTAAGTGCCGTTTATGATTATGCCCAAAACGGTGCAGAATTAAAGAAAAATATACGTGAGTACTGGTGGCGAAGCATGGTTTACATGCACCAAAATATTGTGGGCATCGATTCTGCAATATTGATGCACCCCACCACTTGGAAAGCCTCGGGTCACATTGATGCTTTTAACGATCCGCTTATAGATAATAAAGATTCAAAAAAAAGATATCGTGCCGATGTTTTAATTGAGGACCACGCCGAAAAAATTTATCAAAAGGCACAAAAGGAGATTGAAAAAGCTCGCGGCCGTTTTGGTGAAAGTTTTGATGAAGAGCAATATAAAACAACCAATCCGCGAGTCGTCAAATATCTTGAAGATCACAAAAACATGCTTTCAAGAATGGCGAAATCCTTGGAAAATGAGGATTTGGCTGATGTGAAAGCGCTTATTGAAGAATTGGAAATAGCAGATCCGGATACTGGATCAAAAAACTGGACGGAAGTTCGCCAATTCAATTTAATGTTTGGAACAAAACTGGGCGCTTCCGCAGAAAATGCAATGGATCTTTATCTTCGGCCGGAAACCGCCCAAGGAATATTTGTGAATTTTCTGAATGTCCAAAAAAGTGGGCGCATGAAAATTCCTTTTGGAATTGCCCAAACCGGAAAAGCCTTTAGAAATGAAATAGTTGCTCGCCAGTTTATATTCCGTATGCGGGAATTTGAACAAATGGAAATGCAATTTTTTGTACGTCCCGGTGAAGAATTGAAATGGTATGAATACTGGAAGGAAACCCGCTTGAAATGGCATCTTTCATTGGGAATGGGAGAAGAAAATTACCGTTTTCACGATCACGAAAAATTGGCGCATTACGCAAATGCCGCAGCAGATATTGAATTCAATTTCCCTTTTGGCTTCAAGGAACTGGAAGGAATACATTCCCGCACCGATTTTGATTTAAAGGCTCACGAGAAACATTCAGGAAAGAAATTACAATTTTTTGATCCAGAAATGAATGAAAGTTATGTACCCTATGTTGTTGAAACTTCAATAGGCCTCGATAGAATGTTTCTTGCCGTGTTGAGCAATTCGTTGCAGGATGAAACCCTTGAGGATGGAAGTACCCGCACCGTGCTTAAAATCCCAGCTATTCTGGCTCCCGTAAAAGCAGCCGTTCTCCCGCTGATTAAAAGGGATGGCCTGCCAGAAATAGCACAAAAAATCATTGAAGATTTGCAGTGGGACTATAATGTAACGTATGATGAAAAAGATGCCGTGGGAAGACGTTACCGACGTCAAGATGCAGCGGGAACGCCTTTCTGCATTACCGTGGACCATCAAACCATTGAGGATAATACCGTGACCATTCGCCATCGCGATAGTATGGAGCAGGAACGAATTGCCATAAGTGAAATTTCAGAAAAAATGAGGGAATCTATTTCCTTCAAAAATTGGTTGAAATAATTATTCGTCCCTATTCTCAATGGCATTCAGTTCTACGGGATTCGCTTTGCTACAGCGGTTGGCGCGGCGCAGTCCTGTGAATTTTACCCAAACCGTTTGCCCATCTCGATGAAATTCATCACTTAAATTGATGGGATCTACGTAGTAAAATTCGGTTTTATCGTCTTTTAATTGAATAGTATATCGGCAATCATCCTCAATATCCGAAAAAATTATCCTTCCCGGAAGGTATCCATCCTCAAGCATCTTTTCAGCCGAAATTTTTTCGGCAATAACTTCACGTTCATTCTCCCTTTCATCTTGGGGAACTCTTTCCAAAGGCTTGCATGATAGGGTTATCATTACAAAAACGAGTAGCGTAATTTTTGACAGCATTTATATTTTTTTGAAAGTGAAGTTGAAAGGTACAAAATTTAAAAATACGCACGTAACTGTACACTGCCCGTGTGTACTGTATTTGTGGTTTCGCTTTTCCTCCCAAAATATGAAAGATTGGCATCCAAATATTTGGTGATTCGTTTTTGGAAGAGCAACCGCCACGTAAAATTGGTGCCAGGCTGCAACCCTTCCAGCATTTGGTACGCAACCGGGGAAAACGCGCTACCCTCAAATTTGTTATCAATATAGCTAACTTCCCCATTTACCGATATTTTTTCGGCATTTGTATATGCAAATGAAAGTCCGAAGGTCTGCTGGTCCAGTTTTTCCATCTCGCCCAGTTGGTTATCCTGGTTCATAAATTCATAAAACGCATCAAATCTTGTTTGCTGGTTCAACAAATAGGAAACTTTCGGATTAAAATCATAACTATCCAATCGGTAATTTCTATTTTCAAAATTAGCGGAAAGACTTTCGTTGCTGCTTGTCGCGGTTTTCAGATTCAGAAGCCAACTTTCCCAAAATTTATGGTTGAAATTGAGTTGATGGCTTTGCAATTCATTCTGTTGAAGTCCCACGGCCAGCAAATTATTACTTGAGGTTGAAATAAACGTATAACTGGTAGTATAGCGTTGTTTCCCACGGTTGAAAAATAAAGCATTTCTGAAATTGAGCGTCAATCCAAGCTGATCTTCCCCTCCATCCAAAAATGGATTTATGTTGAAACCATCATTCCTTCGGCGTACTTTTCTGTCCAAAACATAAGATGTTTGATTGTAAAAATGCGAAAGTAACTTTTTAAATCCTTCCTTGTTTGACCAGCTTTGCGGATTCAACGTAAGGATTTGGCTAAACCTATTTTCACGAATTTTCACAAACAGCTGATTTGGCAAAAGCACGCGCACATACTCCGCTTCGTCCTGAAATTGCGCAATCTCAAATTCCTCCAACTCCTGAATTCCGTTATTGTTATAATCATTCCAAGTATAAACGCCCTGTCCGGGATCCGTTTTCACATACGTAAATTCCTGTTGGGCAATCACACCATTATTGCTTTCCAGCGCCGTGTTCCAAATAATGCCATTCTCAAAAAAAGTTTGGTTGTACAGAATTCGGGAATTGAGGGATTTTTCAATTTCATTTTCCTCCCTTTCAGCAAGTTGGAGTGGATTTTCATATTTAATGGTACGGTAATTCGCAAATGCGGAAAGTTGGGTTCTATCGGTATTTATAAGTCTCGATTTCAGGTAATACGTATTTGCCGTATTCACTTTTTGAAGCAGATTATTTCGAACGCTATCCGTTACCCGAAATTGATAACCCGTTTCCACAAAAACCTTTGTACTGTCCCCAACACCCGCAAAAACTTCAAACGCACTAAATCGCTGGCTCACGGGCGATAGACTGTCCAGATCCACATCGTTTACTTGATTATCTTCTAACGCAACCTTGCCGCCTACCCACGATTTTTTGAGAGAATAGGCCGTTCTGTTATTTAATCTGAAAAATTGGGAGGCAATAGAATCTGCCTTACTATCCAAATAACTTCCGTAGGTGGTGATTTTCAGCTTCTTCAAATTGATGTCTGAAGCAATAACGTGCCGAATCCCGCTGAAATTTTCAGAATAATCCAAATTCTGGAATTCATATCTTCCGCCACCATATTTGGGATCCGTAACCTCAAAACCAGAAATGAGAAAACGCTGGTTGCCCACCGGATTTACAAGGTTCCAATCCCTGCTGAATTCGATATTATAGATACGCTCCACCGTTCTAAAATCCCTATTCACAAAATCTATGGAGCCAAAACCGTCAATTTTCAGCGTATCCGCTGTTGTGAGAAGGGTCTGTTTGGCTGCCAATCTTCCGGCAAAACCATCATTGTTATTGTCATCCAATTCTGAAAAAAGGTTTAGATTGTTTTGGCTTCCGGCAACTTCAAAGTCAATTCGGGTTTTTTCAGAAGGGTGAAAACTTCCGTTTAAACCCCCAACTTGCAGTTTCGTTGGCGCATTTAATTGAATAATAGGCGCGTAATTTCCTTGTTGGATTCCATTGATGGGTGGCACGTATTCAAAAATTCTACTAATTGCACTCGTATTGCTTATCACATAATCCCCCATATTATTGCCAACGAGGGTAAAGCGAACGCTGAAAAGCTCATCTTCCGGATTACTGGAAAAGACGAAAATTTCCTCCCCATTGAGAATTTCCTTTCTATAAAGAATTTTATTTTCTGAAAAAACATCTGGCACGGCAGATGGCGCCGTCATTAAATCAGGATCATCGCCAGCGGCTTGCAGAATTTCCACCTGCTCTTCAGAAAGGTTTTGCTGAAGTGGCTGGTTTTTGGCATCATTTTCAGAATAAACATATACGCCCAAGTCCAGATTTTCACTACTATAATTTCCACCGCCGTAGCCTATGAACCGCGTATAGTTTCTATCAGTATATTGATATTCCACTACAATTCGCATGTTGCTGGTGATGGGATACGTAGAATTGAATTTTATCTCGCCTGCGTTATAATCTATTACATAATCCTCATTTTCGCCACGCCTCAATAGCAGTCCGTTAACATATACGCGCTCACTGCCAGATACTACCAGAATAAAAAGTTCGCCATTGGGACCAATCAATTTATACGGCCCTTGGTTTCCCTCCTGCCCTACAAATTCGCTTCTCGCAAAAACGCCCCTAACCAGCGCGCCAGAGCCGAATGCCGAAATTTTCGAGCCATTGTCATTATTGAAAGTGCCACCGAGCGAAATTCCCTGTACTTTTTTTATAAATCTCCCAAAATAGCTCGTACTGTTTTGAAGATCAACATCCCCAGCGCGAATATTCCAATTATCGCTGAAAAGCTCAATGAAAATTTGATCAAACTCATTTAAACTTTGTGAGTATCCGCCTTCCTGCGTTGGGATATTTGCATCTTGAATGGACGCTCGAATGGAAACTTTATCACTCAACTTTCCTGTAATTTGAAGATCTAATTGACTGTTTAAAACTGCATTTTGATTATTCCCAATGGTAACCCCTCGCGATATGCTACCGGAAGTATTTAAACCTTCAAACGGTGTAAAAACATTGGTATTAGTACTTTGCTGCAACGAATAGAGTTTATCCATACTTCCCGTATTTTCCACAATAATCTTGGGATCGAGCGCAAAATAGTCGCGCGTCAAAAAATCCGGATATCGCAAATATTGAACAGTAAGTGAATCTTTTGTTTGTTGTAATTCTTCTGAAAAAATTAAAATCCCTTTTTTGAAATCCATTCGGTAACTGAATGGACTTGGTGAATTTCCGCCATCATCCAAAATAGCGAAGTTTTTGGGGTTTATACTCACCGAATCGAGCACAACTGTATCTCGCACCGCTACTTTTTTTTGTCTGTAATTTGAAGAAATATCCTGCGCAAAGCCAATGGCTGCCATAAAAAACAGGAAAATAAACAGATATAACTTCATAATTTTTCCCGGGCGGGCGGGAATCTTTTGATTCGACCAAAAACTTGATAGTAAAACTAAATACGCAGGTTTTTATTTTGTAGATTATTTATTGATAACCTTTTGCGGTTTGGTTAGGGTAAAAATACAATCTTATTTACTTTAGCCACACAAACATTCCGAGTAACTCCGCGGATTTCTGCTTAACGCTGCACCTACGCAATAATGCTTGTTTGAGTAAAAAATCCTTCGGAGCCTCAAGCTAAAAAATTCAATTTTGAAAATAATATCATACAACGTAAATGGAATTCGCGCCGCCATGCGCAAAGGTTTTATTGATTGGCTGAAGGCCGCCAATCCAGATGTAATCTGTCTTCAAGAAACAAAGGCAAATTTTGACCAGGTAGAAATCGAGGCAATTGAGGAAGCTGGATATCCTTTTCATTATTGGTTTAGTGCCGTAAAAAAAGGGTATAGTGGCGTCGCCATTTTTTCCAAAATAAAACCAAACCACGTAGAATATGGTACGGGCATAGAATATATGGATGCGGAGGGAAGAAACATCCGCGTGGATTTTGATAACCTATCGGTGATGAGTCTTTACCTTCCCAGCGGTACAAACATCAACAGACTGGAGCATAAATTTACCTATATGGCAGATTTTAAGAAATATATAGATACGCTGAAACTAGAATTTCCCAATTTAATTATTTGTGGAGATTATAATATTTGCCACGAAGCAATTGATATCCACGACCCAATTCGGAATGCAAACGTGTCTGGTTTTTTGCCTTCAGAAAGAAAATGGCTGGATGGCTTTATGAAAAGTGGCTTTATTGACAGTTTTCGACATTTCAACAAAGAACCGCACAATTACACGTGGTGGAGCTACCGCGCCAATGCCCGAAACAATAACAAGGGTTGGCGTATAGATTATAATCTGGTCTCGCAGCCACTGCAAGATAATTTGAAACGCGCCGTTATATTGCCAGATGCCATGCATAGCGACCACTGTCCGCTTTTGGTGGAGTTGGAGTTTTAAAAAATGTTGCAGGATAGAAATAACTAAAAATCAACCTTTCAAAATGATAAAAAAAATTTTCTTCGGAATTGTTCTCGTGAGCTTAACAACTTCTTGTGTTTCTTCAAAAATATATGAAGATTTGAAGGCCAAAAATGAAATGCTTAAAGCCGAAAATGAGACATTGATGTCCCGCTTAAACGAAAAAAATGGTGGAAATTCCAATCAATATTCAGTTGCAAACCTTCAAAAGGAAATTGAAAAGTTGAATTCCGAAAAAAGCAGATTGGCAATGGATTTGGCTGCCGCCGAAAGCAACTACCAAAGAATGAAGGATAGTTATGATGCTTTGGAAGAAAACAGCTCATCTGCGCTTACGGATAATCTGGCCCTCAATCGTGATCTTTTGGTAAAACTGGAAGAAAAAGAAAAAGCATTGGCCGCTGAAAGCGTGCGACTTGAAAAACTGCAAAGAGATCTTGCTGCACGTTCGGCACGTGTTGAGGAACTTGAGGGAATTATCGCTTCAAAAGATGCAAAAATGAAATCGCTTAAAGATGCCATTTCCGCAGCATTGACAAATTTTGAGGGCAACGGTCTAACTGTGGAACAACGCGATGGCAAAGTATATGTTTCCATGGAAAATAAACTGCTATTTGAAAGCGGAAGTTGGGCAGTGGGCACTCGTGGACGCGAGGCTGTAATGGAGTTGGGCAAAGTACTCGCTAAAAATCCTGAAATCGCTGTATTGATTGAGGGGCATACCGATAATGTGCCATATGGCGGAAGCGGAAATATTGAAAATAACTGGGATCTCTCCACCAAACGCGCAACAGCAATCGTTCAAATTTTGACTGAAAACGGCTCAATTCCCAAAGAAAATTTAACCGCCGCCGGCCGAGGAGAATTTTCTCCCGTAATGCCGAATACTTCAGCGGAGGGAAAAGCCAAAAATCGCAGAATAGAAGTTGTGCTAACTCCAAAACTTGATGAAATTAACAAGCTATTGAATGAGATTTAATTTTAGAATTTGCCTATTTGAAAATTAATTGCTTATGATAATTTGTACGTATATTTGTACACAAAAAATTTAATTATGCAAATTACAACTGTCTCAGATTTTAGAAAAGACATAAAAACGTATTTGGACAAAGTGGTAAAGAATTTCGAAACTTTGATTATCAATAGAGGAAAAGATTCGGGAATTGTAATAATGTCTTTGGAGGAATACAACTCTTTAATGGCAACAAATCACGAATTATCCTCTCGAAAAAATGAATTGAGATTAGATTCAGCTATTGAAAAATTAAAGAGCGGAAGTGGCATTGATAAAGATTTGATCGAGGAATAAGATGAAATATATATTTGTCGATGAATCTTGGGAGGATTATTTATATTGGCAAAAAACAGATAAGAAAAAACTGCAAAAAATAAACGAGCTTTTAAAAGATATAGCCAGAAATCCATTTGATGGAATTGGCAAACCGGAAGCTCTTAAACACAAATATTCTGGATTTTGGTCAAGAAGGATTGATAATGTGCATCGACTCATTTATCAATATAACGAAAATGAGATCATCATAGTAAAATGTAGATTTCATTACGACTAGTAAAGAAATTTGATCTTCAATTTATCTAAAAAATTTCATCCTAAACAAACGCGCTGTAACCAGTAATCGCCCGGCCCACAATCAACGAATTTATCTCCTTCGTACCTTCATAGCTGTAAATTGCTTCGGCATCTGCCACAAAACGTGCAACGTCGTGTTCCAGTAAAATTCCGTTACCGCCCATAACTTCTCTCGCACGGCTTACCACATCGCGGGTTCGCATACTGCAGAACACTTTGGCGAGTGAGGCGTGCTCGTCTGTCAACAACTTTTCATCCTGCAATTCCGAAAGCCTAAAACACATAGTCTGCATCGCCGTCAAATTTGCCACCATTTCCACCAAATGATTTTGAATTAACTGAAATGAAGCAATCGGTTTTCCAAATTGCTCGCGCTTTTTGGTATATTTCAAAGCACTTTCATAGGCTCCTCGCGCGCAGCCCACTGCTTGCCACGCAACAGCGGCACGAGTCATTTTCAGCACCTTGGCGGTATCCTTGAAGCTATCGCATTTTTGGAGTCTGTCACTTTCGGGAACACGGCAATCGGTCATGGTAATCAATGCATTTTGAACGGTTCGCAATGCCATTTTATCTTCCATTTTTTCAGCTTTGAAACCGGGATTTCCTTTTCGAACCAAAAAACCTTTCACTTGGTCTGAAGCCTCATCACGCGCCCAGATAATTACAACATCTGCAAAAGTGGCGTTGCCTATCCATTTTTTCTGTCCGTTCAAAACCCATTCGTCGCCCTCAAGCCTGCACGTGGTTCCCAGACCGCCGGCAACCCCAGAGCCAACCTCCGGTTCCGTTAAGCCAAATGCGCCAATCAATTCCATACGTTGCATTTTGGGGAGCCATTCCTGTTTTTGTTCCTCGCTGCCACACAAGTAAATAGAGCCCATAGCCAGACCGCTGTGCACTCCAAAAAAGGTAGAAATGGAAACATCTACCCGCGCAAGTTCCATCGCAATGATTCCCTCCATTAAAAAAGGTTGTTCGTATTTCCCGATTCCTTCGTATGAAATTCCGCAGATGTCCAGTTCTGCCATTTTCGGAATAATTTCAAAGGGAAATTCGGCTTTGTTCCAATATTTATTGGCTATCGGTCTTATTTCTTCTTCCATGAAATTCCGAACTTTAATCTGCAATTCGCGTTGTTCCGGTGAAAGTTTTAAACTTAAATCGTAGAAATCGCCATCAATGGGAGGTAATTTGTGCTGTCCTTTTTTTCCGCCTTTGTGCTTCAGCATTTTCATTAAACCGGCCAGCTGGCGGTCATCGAGTTCGCCCACGGTTTTCATAATTTCAGAAAGATCTACTTTTTGCGATAGCTTTCCCAGCGCATCAAGGTCAACATCTTTCATTAAATTTATAGTCTGCTTTATTTTGGAAAAAATGGACATAACGAAGTTTTTCAGAATTGATTTCTAAAGATACCAATATGCCCATTCCAAAAAATCTAAATAAACGTTAATTTGAAGATAAGTCTTTCAGCAAGGACTGATTTATATAGCCTTTCAAACTATCTTTTGTTTGAATGTGAAACCATTTTTCATTTTTTCCGAGTACTAAAACGGTATCGTTTTTCTTCAAAAGTTTTAATTCCTTAAAAACGGTTGCAGGCCCTTTCCGCAATTCGGCCCTATTTTTTGTGACCGAAGCAACAACAACTTTTGAAGTATCCTTTATTTGCTGAATTTCGGTCAATTTTATATATGGATACGGATTAACGGCGCCAGAATTTCTATAAATTCCAAAATGCAAGTGGGGCTGTGTGGTTTTTGCGTTCCCAGTATTTCCCACAAAACCTAGCGTATCACCAAGTTTGACTCTTTCTCCAGAGGTGGCGGCAATGCTGTCCAAATGAGCGTAATAAATGCTTTTCCCAAAAAGACCATCACGCAACCAGACCTGCTTTCCGCCCAGTCCCCGCTCACCCGTATAGCCTATTCTACCATCAGCGACTGCAACAACAGGGGTTCCACGATCTGCAAAAATATCTACACCCTCGTGCGAACGCTTTCCACCTTCGCGCGGATCTGCCCAAAAACTCTGCACGCTTTTATTTGTCCCACCACTCACGGGAAAAAAATACATAGGCTGCGAATAAATTTTCAAAATAAAAGGGATACTGCGCCTCATTTCCGGCTGCACAATGATTTTGTAAAAATCTGATTTATCAATTTCAAAAGAAAGAAACGCCTGCTTGTCCTCTGAACTTTTTATGAGTTTGAAAGTCTTCAGCGAATCGCTCTGCATCTGAAAAAAATCGATAAAAACAGATGCAGAATCGGGTTGCTTTTCAACCTCAACGATCAATTTTTCACCTTCCTTCAGTTGAAGATTATAGCTATACACGTGATTATTTTCTTCAGAAAAAATTCCACTTTCAGAATAGGGAAGCGTTATTTGCAGGCTGTCCCTCTTTGCAAGTTCAAAGGCGTTTTTCCAGCCTAGTAACAAGGAATCATCCTTTTTAAAATTACGCTCATAGACCTCGCGGGCAGTTGGTTGAATAATTACATCTGCTGCTTTCTGGACTTGCTTACAACCTACCATACACAGCACGAATACTGCTAAAATGTAGCCAATTCTTTTTTTCATAGCGTTACACTTTTAAGCAGAAATTGTACCAAAAAATTATCCAAATAAATGGTGTACAACATCGTGGACTTTTGCAACCTTTATAATATTTATGTGAAAGGAATGCTTTGGAATTTTGCAGTATTTTGAAATAACTATGGAAGTGAATCCTAATTTTTCGGCTTCCAAAATACGCTGCTCCACACGGTTTACGGGTCGCACTTCCCCCGCAAGGCCAACTTCGGCGGCAAAACACATTTGCTTGTCGATGGCCATATCAATATTTGATGAGAGTACGGCAGCGACTACTGCCAAATCTATTGCGGGATCGTCCACGGTTATGCCGCCGGTAATATTCAAAAAAACGTCTTTTGCACCCAACTTAAAGCCGGCGCGCTTTTCCAAAACAGCCAAAATCATATTCAGTCTTTTGGCATTATATCCAGTGGCACTTCGTTGTGGCGTGCCGTAGACCGCGCTGCTCACAAGGGCCTGAATCTCAATCATAAGCGGCCGCATTCCTTCCAGCGTTGCTGAAATTGCGGTACCGCTCAATTCCTCATCATTTTTGGAAATCAATATTTCTGATGGATTGCTCACCTCGCGCAAGCCGCTTCCCTGCATTTCGTAAATTCCCAATTCGTTTGTGCTTCCAAAGCGGTTTTTATTCGCCCGTAAAATTCTATAGATATGGTTTCGGTCGCCCTCAAATTGAAGGACTGTATCAACCATATGTTCCAGGATTTTGGGCCCGGCAATATTCCCATCCTTCGTTATGTGCCCTATCAAAATGACTGGAGTGGCGGTTTCTTTTGCAAATTTTATAAGTTCGGTTGTGGTTTCCCGAATCTGCGAAATGCTTCCGGCACTGCTTTCAATATTATCTGTGTGCAATGTTTGAATGGAATCAATAACCACGATATCCGGCTCAATTTCTTCAATATTTCTGAAGATATTTTGCGTTTTTGTTTCGGTGAGAATGTAACAATTTTCTGAAACGGGCTGAATTCTTTCGGCCCTCATTTTTATTTGCTGTGCACTTTCCTCGCCAGAAACGTACAATGTTTTATAGGGAAGCTGAAGCGCAATCTTCAGCATTAATGTGCTTTTTCCAATTCCCGGCTCGCCGCCTAAAAGTGTTAATGAGCCCGGCACGAGACCGCCGCCCAAAACCCGGTTGAGTTCGTTGTTTTTTGTATTGAGTCGTGCCTCGCTTTGGGTTGAAATCTCTGAAATGCGTTGCGGTTTCGCGGTTCGGTTTTTAGTTCCGCCAGAGGAATCGTTTATCTTCCAACTGGATTTTTCAGCTTTTTGGATTACTTCTTCGGCGATGGTGTTCCATTCTTTGCAGGAAGTGCATTGCCCTTGCCATTTAGCGTACTGTGCGCCGCAGTTTTGACAGAAAAAAGTGGTTTTTGTTTTGGCCATAATATTCAGCTAAAATAAATATATTTACGCTACCAACCACAGCTGGATGAAACTTCTCAAGCTCGTCATTTGCTCTCTTTTATTCATAACCAATTGCGCCATCGCGCAGAAATATTCCTTTAAGAATTTTACTATTGAGGATGGTTTGGTAAGCAATGAAACTTCAGATATATTTCAGGATAAAAAAAACCGAATCTGGGTTACCAGCACAGGCGGTGTAAGCTGTTTTAACGGCAAAAGTTTTACCAATTATTCTACCAAAAATGGACTGGCCTCTAATGTTGCCTTCAGCATTTTTGAGGATTCCAAGGGGAGGATTTGGGTTGGCACGTTGAACAATGGCATAAGTATTATTGAAAATGGAAGAGTGAGGAATCCGCAAGGGATTGATTTTTCTACGCTTGGCAGTTGTAATGATTTTTTGGAGGCCGCGGATGGCACTATTTACATTTTTTTCTCAAAAGCCATTGCTACCTTCAAAAATGAAAAGCTTGAATTGATTGAAAATCTTCACAACAACGAAAAAATAAATAGCATTGAAAGCGCGGAATGGTACGATAGCAATACCATTTATATGGCATCGCTATCTTCAGGCGTATTGAAGTGGACTTTGAATCCGCAGAAGATTGAGATTTTCAACAATGAAACCCATGGCATCAACAATATCTGTTATTCAATTTATGTAGATAAAAACAAGGACGTGTGGGTAGGGGCGTATGGCGAATTGAATAGATTTTCAAAGGGAAATCTCAAAAAATTTAGTTTTGACAAAGAAGATTTCGACAAAAACCGGATTTATCACATTTGGGAGGAAAATGAAAATGAATTCATTTTAAGTACGGAAGGTAACGGCTTTGGAATTTTCAATAAGAATACCGGAAAAATAAAATTTTACAATGAAGCACAAGGTTTACCCAGTCGATATATCTATACTTCAATTAAAGATACGGAGGGAAATCACTGGTTTACCTCTTTCGGGAAAGGAATTATCCGATTTCGGGACACGGCTTTCAAGATTTATGATGAAGATCACGGATTACCGTCAAATTCGGTAACCGAGTTGGTTGAATGGAAGCAAGACTGGTTGGTGGGCACGGATAACGGACTAGTTGCAATAAAGGATGGCAATGTTCAAAATGTGCTGATAGACGGCCGCGTAGTGAATAATCTTTCAGTCACTTCTGAAAATAATTTGCTTGTAGCTACGGATAAAAATACCGTTGAATTTTCAGAAGAACAAAAGCCGAAAATAATTGATGAGGGTTACTTCAATTTGGCTTATAAAGATAAAGGGAAGTATTATTTATTCGGGACCAATGAAATAAAGATTATGGAAAATGATACGTTTCATAAATTCCGAACCGGAAAGGCCATTGCAATAAATGCTTTGGATGACAGATATATTCTCACAAAAATAAGCGGGCTTTATCAGCTTCACAATAACAAGTTGGACACCATACCGGGCTTGAGTCCATTTGAAACCAGTGACTTTCATTCTACGGACGTAATTAATAAAAATGAACTTTTAGCGGGAAGCGAAAAGGAATTGTTCCATATAAAATTGCAGAACGGTATCTATAAAATTCGTTCTTTTCGAATGAACCGGTTTTCATCCCTCCACCATTTTAGGGCGTTACGCGTTGTGGGCAATGCTTTATGGCTTGGCGGCAGGGATGTAATCTGCAAAGTGGATCTAAAACTTCTTTTGGAAAAAGATTCGGTGAAAATAAAATATTTCAAGACTGCAAAAAATTTCCTGGCCAACGATATTGATTTCAATTCATTTACCATGACGAGTGATAGTACGCTTTTGGCAACTTCGGTCAATGGAATTTTGGCTTTCAATGAATCTTCCTATAAAACGAACACGCAAGCCCCAAAACTTGATATTTCAGAAATATTACTTTTTTCGGAACCGCTGGTAGACAGTATTTATAAAACCAAAACAGGCATCAGATTACCGCACCAAAAAAATTATCTGACCTTTACGATGGAGGCGATAACGTTTACCAATCCAGAAAACGTTCATTACAAATATAGGCTTAAAGGATTGCGGGAAGGCGACACGTGGTCCCAACCCACTATGGACGCACAGGTTGTTTTCAGCTATTTGCCTCCGGGAAATTATACATTTGAATTTACAGCAGATAATGGTGATGGAATTTGGCAGGAAAACCCATATACATATTCCTTTGTTATTGACCTTCCCTTTTGGAAAACGTGGGAATTTTGGTTCTCTACGCTCATTTTGCTGGGCGGTTGCGTTTTCGCAGTTAGCTATTACCGGAATAAAGCCCTTTTGAGGCGAAGTGAAGCCTATTCCCACGGTCTTATAAGAGCACAGGAAGAAGAAAGAACGCGCGTTGCCAGAGAACTTCACGACAGCGTTGGCCAAAAATTAATGCTGTTGACCAAAAAAACCAAGGACACTGGAAATGTTGAAATGGAATCCTTGGCGGGAAATACACTTGAGGAATTACGAAGCATTTCTCGCGGACTTCATCCGGCAAACCTTGAAAAATTGGGCATAAGCGCCGCACTAAGAAATATGATTGATGAAATTGATGCCAACACTAATATTTTCTTTACCCACGAAATTGAACAAATAGATGCTTTGCTATCCAAAGAAGCCTCCCTACATTTGTATAGGATTATTCAAGAAGTGCTAAGCAATATGGTTAAACATGCGCAAGCAAAATCTGCCATGATACGTATTCAAACAACAGGAAATACCATCGAAACCGTAATCCGTGATAACGGAAAAGGATTTGTTATTTCTGAAAAAATGAAAACTTCCGGCAGTTTGGGAATGAACACACTTTATGAACGGGCAAAAATCCTAAATTCAAAATTGGATATTAAAAGCCAAATAAATAAAGGAACCACTGTAAAATTGACTATACCTATTTCAGCATAATGATTGACAAAAATTCCATAACGTTAATAATTGCAGATGACCATCCGCTGTTGTTGAAGGGACTTTATGAGGAATTTACAAGAAACAATTACAATGTTTTGGGGCAAGGGAAAAATGGGACCGAAGCGCTTCAGCTTATTTTGGCGCACGAGCCGGACATTGCATTTCTGGATATTGACATGCCTTATTTAACCGGTTTTGAAGTAATAAAAACTGCCAAGGAAAAAGGCGTAAAAACAAAATTTATAGTACTGTCTTTTCACAAGGAGCAGGAATATATTTCACAGGCAAAAGCGCTTCAAATAAATGGCTATCTTTTAAAGGAAGACAGCTTTTTTGAAATAGAACGCTGTATGGAAAACGTTTTAAAAGGGGAATATTGTTTCAGCCGTTCGTTTGAGGCAGACTTGCTTAAAAGCGCCAGTGATGACATCAAAAATCTGCAACTGCTGACACCTTCGGAAAGCACGATACTCAAAATGGTTTCGCAAAACAAAAGCAGCCACGAAATTGCCGAGGCACTTTTTATTTCAATCCGTACCGTAGAAAAACACCGAAGCAATATAATCAACAAACTTAAACTGGACCCAAACAACAACACTCTTACTTCGTGGGCTTTGAGCAATAAAGCGGTTATTCAGAAATTATAGTTTAATACCCAAAGTCCGTTTTTATTTTATCGGCACGGTCCAATAACATATCTATCGTCAAGAAATCCACTTCCTCCTTATCAAATGCCGCTTGATAGGTGCGCATGGCTTTTTTGGGATCGCCGTTTTCTTCGTAATAACGACCCATATAATAATCGCCCAAAATAGTATTTGGATAATCCTTTTGGGCCATAGAAGCTATTTCGCGAAGCGATTCCCATTGCTTTTTCTTTTCGGAAGCCGTTGCGGTTGCAATGTAATCATTCACACGAATGGGATTATCAAGTCCAAAAAGATCTTCAATGGTAGCGTATTTGTCAATTAAATATTGATGGATTGGCGTGTTCAGCTTCATTACCACGTCACTATATTCCTTTTTACTTATCGGCCTATACACAGAGAATATTTTTTCAAGCGCATTGGGTATTCCCCTTCCTACCAGGGAGTAATGCGTGGCATTTTCAAAATTATCATAATAGTAATTGAATGTTTGGCTTTTTAAACCTACTAATTTAGTGTTGAGGGCTTCCGTACTTTCCATCAACCCTTTAATATCATCAGTCCCCGTTGCCAGATAATAAAATACTTTTTGTGAAATGGAAGGTAGGCGTTGCGCAATTCTATCATCAATCATTGGTGCCAAATCTGGACTCAAAACTATATATCCATTGAATAACGGCGGGTCTTTAAAAAGGTAATAATTGAGGAAATTCGCCGTAAAATCGTGCCCCACGCCTATCACAAATTTCGCCGTGCGGTATTTGCCGTCAATATAGGGCAAAAGCTCCAAGCCTATAAATTCAAAAAACTTTGCGCTGTCCTCATCCGGCATAAACGTGTTATCATCGTACGCGCAATCCTCATAGCGAGAATCTCCCTGCATAATACCTACCACAATAGATTCTGGCATATCTTCCCAATAGCTGAAATAATCCACATTTCCCGCCACTGGTTCAAAAAGATAGTCTCCGTCCAGAACGATGACTATGGGATAAACCTTGTCTTTATTTGAATCATAATTTCGGGGAAGCTGGATTTTCAACTTTCGGGATTCACCAAGTTTTGAAGAGTTGAATTCTTCATAAATTATTTGTGAAAACGCCGAAACATTAAAAAAAACACAGATTGCAAGCAGTAGGATTTTATTCATGGGTAGAAATTTTATATTCTTCGGAAAGATAACAATTTTTGGATTCGCAGTTTTTCCGAAGCAAAAAATTTAGACCCGCTACAGTTTTACCCTGTTATAGACCGGCAAAAGCAGAAATGAAAGTCCACCAAAAAAGATGATGGATGCAATGCTGGACGTCCAAACAATCCAACCGAATGCAGTCCCAGCCGTTTCAGCTATACCAAAAACGGCCAAAATTCCAGCTACGAAAAAGGGATAAGAACCAAAACCGCTATTGGTAAAGGCAAAGGCAAAACTCCCCACTACAAATGTAATTATAAGCGTACTCGCCGAAATGAATTCAGTTTCGGAAAGTGCGTGGGTTGCGGTATAAAATGATAAAAAATATAGTGCCCAAATAATGCAGGTATGAAGCAGAAAAGCGAATTTCTTCTTCATTTTCAGAATACTAAAAACACCTTCCTTTAACCCGGAGATAAATTTCTTCAATTTATTCCGAAGATTGCTTTTTGAATGTTTCATAAACAGGAAAAAGAAAACCACCAACGCTATGAGTGTAGCCATTGCGAACAACATTTTTGTGGGTTCCACAACTTCCTTCAAATAAGCAAACAGTACGTCAAACTGAATTAAAAGTGCGGCAATGGTAAATAAAAAGAGAAAAATCAAATCCACGACCCTTTCAGAAATTATACTTCCGAAGCCTTTTTCAAAAGGAACCTTTTCGTATTTATCCAGCACAATGGCTCGGGAAACCTCACCACTTTTCGGAATAAAAATATTCATCAAATATGCTATATACACAGCCATGAAATTGTTGGCCAGCTTGGTCTTATAGCCCATAGGTTCCAGCATAAAATTCCAGCGATAGGCACGGGATATGTGGCTCAAAAAACTTAAAAAAACCGACAGTGCCACAATGGCATAATCCGCCTTTCCGAAGTAAATTTTTATCTCCTCAATTTGCTCCGGAGAAAACCGGCTATAGGAATACCATATTAAAAAAATGCCCAAACCCAGCGGCAAAGCAATCTTGAGAAATTTAGAAAGGGAGCGGCTCAATTATTTTAGAAGATTTGTTTCCTCATCTGGGAAGACCAGAGCTGGTTTGAAAGCTTTTGCCTCCTCAACTTCCATAAGGGCATAACATATAAGTATAAGCACATCGCCGGGAGCAACCCTGCGAGCGGCGGCACCGTTCAATGTAATTTCGCCACTTTTGCGCGGACCAGGGATTGCGTATGTTTCCAGACGTTCGCCATTATTGTTGTTGACTATCTGTACTTTTTCGCCCTCAATAATATTGGCGGCATCCATTAAATCTTCATCAATAGTTATGCTTCCTATGTAATTTAGGTCTGCGCCGGTAACTTTTACCCTATGGATTTTAGATTTTACTACGTGTATTTGCATTGTGCAAAGGTATTAATTTAAAGGCATATTATCTATTAACCTGACGTCCCCCGCAAAGACCGCTACAAACGCCCGATATTTTGCATCTTCGCTTTTTGAGCTGGCAGACTTGAGGGTTTTTTCATCGGCAATTTCAAAATATTCCAAATTGAGATTGGGAGTAGACAAAAACCGTTCCGTAACCATTTGATTGAGTTCTTCCAAAGTTTTTTCTTTGAAATGTCTTCGAACTTCGGTCAATATTTTATAAATAATACTGGCTTCTTCAAAAAGTTGTGGGCTCAGTCGTTTATTCCTTGAACTCATTGCAAGACCATTTTCCTCACGAACAATAGGACAACCAATAATGGTCACGGGAAGTTTTTCAATTTCAACCAATTGTTTCACAATCTGCAATTGCTGAAAATCCTTTTCGCCCAAGTAGGCAAAGTCTGGTTCAATGATTCTAAAAAGCGAATTTAAAATGGTTCCCACGCCGTTGAAATGCCCTTTTCTGTGCTTGCCTTCCATTTCATTTTCCAGACCACCATAATCATAATTCTTTGCGGCAACCTTATCTTCATATATATCTGAAATTTCCGGAGCATAAACTAAAATATTCTTGTTAAGACTTTTTAAAAGCTCACAATCTTCATTCAGCGTACGGGGATATTTTTTTAAATCTTCGGCATTATTGAATTGTGTTGGGTTAACGAAAATACTTACCACGACCACATCATTTTCATCCAAAGCTTTTTCAACCAAAGAAAGGTGCCCTTTGTGCAGCGCGCCCATAGTAGGAACAAAACCGATTTTTTCATCTCCCCGAAAGGAATCCAGCGCGTTTTTAAGATCTTTTTTATGGGTGTACAACACCATGTTTTTTGTTTAAGAGCGGGCAAAATTAATATATTAAAGACAATCTACATAAATTTTCGTAATTTTGCGTGTTTAAAATTCCAAGCCCAATATTGCGCCTATTTGAGCAACGCCAACGAGGAACTTTAAAAAAATTCAAATTTGGCACCGCTCCATTTAATTAATTATAAAAAAAGTATAGATGAAAGATAAAAGAGTCTTGTATGTGTCTTCCGAAGTTATTCCATACCTTCCCGAGACCGAGATTTCTTCAATGTCGTTTGAAGCCCCGCGAATGATAAACAGCCAAGGCGGCCAGATTAGGATTTTTATGCCCCGCTATGGGAATATAAACGAACGCCGGCACCAACTGCACGAGGTTATACGCCTTTCTGGTATGAATTTGGTTATCAATGATTTTGATATGCCTCTTATTATTAAAGTGGCCTCTATCCCAAAAGAACGCATACAGGTTTATTTTATAGATAATGACGATTACTTTAAAAGAAAAGCTACGTATGCAGATGAGGATGGCAATTTCTATCCAGACAATGATGAGCGCGCTATATTTTTTGCAAAAGGCGTTATTGAAACGGTCAAAAAACTGAATTGGTCGCCAGACATTATACACGTACACGGCTGGCTGGCTTCACTTTTTCCGCTATATCTACGTAATTATTACGGAAATGAGCCCTTGTTCGAAAACAGTAAAATTGTTACCTCAGTATACAATCAAGGCTTTGAAGGCACGTTAGATAAAAACATGATCAATAAGGTACGTTTTGATGCCATTGATGATGAGGCTATAAAGGATTTGGAAAATCCCACCTATGCCAATTTAATGAAAGTTGCCGTAAAGCATTCTGATGCCGCTATTATCGGTTCTTCTGAAATTCCAAGTGAACTGGAAACCTATTTGTCCCAAGTAGACAAGCCGGTGTTAAAGTATCATAATATGGATAATTTTTCTGAAGCATATTTGGACTTTTACCGCACCGAAGTTTTAAAATAAAATTTTTTACCGCGTATATTTTATGAAAATTAAAAATTTATTGCCCAAGCTTGGCGCCATACTTTTTATAATTATTGCGATGGCCTCGTGCCAAGAGGACATCAGCACAATAGGTTCCGAGATTTTGGGAGAAGAAACGCCCAATGGAATTCTATTTGACCAAAGCACCGTTATTGCTTACAGCAAAAAATTGAACTCAGTACAAACCAATAGACTTCCCGCATATCAATTAGGAGTTTACAACGATGCCGTATTCGGAAAAACTACGGCCAATCTTCTCTCACAACTAACACTTTCACAGAATGCGCCAACATTTGGCGAAAATGCAAGTCTGGATAGTGTTTATATTTATATACCATATTTTAGCACAGGAACAACCGTGGATAGCGAAACTACATACGTTAATGACTCCATTTTTGGGAATTCAGAGATTAATATCCGGGTTTCGCGATCCAATTATTTTCTACGGGATTTGGATCCCAATTCAAATTTTGAACAGGCCCAAAAATATTATTCTGATGATGCTTCCCTTTTTGAAGCTAATCTCGGCGAGGAATTAGCCTACATTGAAGATTTTAAACCAAATTCTAACGGATATATTTTTAATGAAGGTACAGACGATGAAGTAATACTGGGTCCAGGGCTGCGCATAAAATTGGACTCAACATTTTTTGCGGAGAATATTTTAGCTAAGGAAGGCATGCCAGAATTAAGCAATAATAACAACTTCATTAATTTTTTAAGGGGAATTTATGTTGAAACAAGTTCGCCAACGGATGATGGAAGCCTCTTTCTTTTTAATCCCGCAAATGCGAATATTACTTTGTATTACAGTTCAGATGGAGACGATGGTGAACGGGAGTCAGATACTTTTGTACTGAATTTAGGCGGTATAAATGTAAATACTTTTGAACGTGAAATCCCAGCTGAACTCAATAGTACATTGGAAAATCAAGATGTAATCAATGGGGAAGAAAATATATATTTACGAGGCGGCGATGTACTGGGCATTGTTGAGCTTTTCGGGGAAGACCTCGATGGCAACGGCGTACCCGAAGAGTTGGAAATGCTTCGCGAGAAACAATGGCTTATCAACGAGGCCAACCTAATTTTTTACGTGAATCAAGATGTAGTCGCTGGCGGTTCCACAGAACCTGAACGGATTGTAATTTACGATATAAACAATAGTAATGTCTTGGCGGACTATACGCTAGATTACACAAATGGTCTTGCTCCCGTAAATGCATTAAACATTCATTTGGGAAGACTGGATCGCGGCAATGACGAAAATGGTGATTTTTACAAAATCAGAATAACCAATCACATCAGTAATCTAATTAATAGAGATAGTACAAATGTAAAACTGGGTGTCATGGTTTCACAAAATGTACTTGCCCAGACCACCCAAGGCGTAAGAATTCCCACTTCTCCGGGAGTGAAGGATGTTCCCACAAGTGCCGTAATCTCTCCTGAAGGAACTGTTTTATATGGAAATGCTTCAGCAAATCTGGAAAAAAGATTAAAACTTCAAATTTATTACACTGAACCCAACTAAAATATTATGTGCGGAATTGTAGGTTATATTGGCAAAAAAGAGGCATATCCCATTGTTTTAAATGGCCTAAAGCGTTTAGAATATCGAGGTTATGATAGTGCCGGAATCGCATTGTATGACGGTACCGATATTCAACTTTGCAAAACGCAGGGGAAAGTAGCAAGTCTTGAAGAAAAGGCTGAATCTGAAATTTCAAGAAAAGGAAGTTTGGGAATAGGCCACACCAGATGGGCAACGCACGGGGTGCCTAACGATGTAAATAGCCACCCGCACTACTCAAATAGCGGAGATTTGGTAATTATCCATAATGGAATTATCGAAAATTACGATTCCTTAAAAAAAGAACTAAAAAAACGCGGTTATATATTTCATTCCGATACCGATACCGAGGTGCTTGTCAATCTGATTGAGGATATTCAAATAAATGAAAAAGTAAAACTGGGAAAAGCCGTCCAGATTGCGCTCAACCAAGTTGTTGGGGCGTACGCCATAGCTCTTTTTGATAAGAAGAAACCAGATGAAATTGTAGTGGCAAAACTGGGAAGTCCGTTGGCCATCGGGATTGGTGATGATGAATTTTTTGTAGCCAGTGATGCATCACCTTTTATTGAATTTACGAACAATGCCATTTATTTGGAAGATGAAGAAATGGCGATTATCCGTTTGGGTCGTGATGTAAAAGTGCGTAAAATCAAAGATGATAAATTGGTTGCTCCTTACATTCAAGAACTTCAATTGAATTTGGAACAAATTGAAAAAGGAGGTTATGACCATTTTATGCTGAAGGAAATTTACGAACAGCCGTCGGTAATAAAAGACACCTATCGCGGGAGATTGCTTGCCGAAAAAGGAATCGTTAAGCTGGGAGGACTCGAGGATTACATTGAAAAATTCATAAATGCGGACAGAATTATAATCGTTGCCTGCGGAACCTCTTGGCACGCAGGTTTAGTGGCTGAATATATTTTTGAAGATCTGGTTCGTATTCCCGTTGAAGTAGAATATGCATCAGAATTTAGATATAGAAATCCGGTAATCTCCGAAAATGATGTTGTTATTGCCATTTCGCAAAGCGGTGAAACCGCAGATACATTGGCAGCCATAAAACTTGCAAAATCAAAGGGAGCTTTTGTTTATGGAATTTGCAATGTTGTGGGTTCAACAATTTCAAGGGAAACACACAGCGGCACCTATACCCACGCCGGACCCGAAATTGGCGTAGCTTCTACCAAAGCATTTACTACCCAAATTACGGTACTTACTATGATTGCCCTGCGATTGGCAAAAGCCAAAGGCACCATTAGCCAGCGGGATTTTATGCTTTATCTTAGGGAATTGGATCTAATCCCGGATCAGGTTGAAAAAGCATTAAAAACCGAAGATAAAATCAAGGAAATCGCGGCGGTTTTTAAGGATGTACGCAACTTTCTTTATCTGGGAAGAGGATATAATTTTCCCGTAGCACTTGAGGGTGCGCTAAAACTCAAGGAGATTTCATACATTCACGCAGAAGGCTATCCCGCCGCCGAAATGAAACACGGCCCAATTGCGCTTATCGATGAGCAAATGCCCGTTGTAGTAATTGCCGTGAAAAGCGACCATTACGACAAAGTTGTCAGCAATATTCAAGAAATTAAGGCCCGTAAGGGAAAAATAATCGCAGTTGTTTCCAAAGGAGATACAGCGGTAAGGGACTTGGCGGATTATGTGATGGAAGTTCCAAAAACTCCCGAAGCATTAACCCCATTGGTCACCACTATTCCTCTTCAGCTTTTATCATACCACATAGCCGTAATGTTAGGCAGAAATGTGGATCAGCCCCGTAATTTGGCGAAATCTGTTACGGTTGAATAATTTTTGCCATTAAGATATTGCCCTTATTTTCTTTGCAAAGTTTGAAAGAAATGCCTGCAAAATTGAAAAAGCGAATAAAATTCCGAAGAACAAATAAATATAGTTGGGATGATTGCTTACTAGCGCTGCTGAGCCAAGTAATATTATTGCCCAAATTATCGCGTTGACTGTTATTAGTTTTCTCATAAATTATAAGTACGATAATTATTTACTTGTTACATAATTGCCTTAAAAGTTTTCCAAATTGCGAAATGAAATTTTAAGTCTGCTCGAAAGTTTTACTTAATAAAATCCATTTTAAGAAAATTTCCCTGCCGATATATTCTTTTATAGAATTCGTCGAAAATCACGCAACTAACTTTAAAATGTTACTAGTCATATAATTATATTTAAAAAAGAGAATGGTTAAGTCTATTAAAATTCTTCGAATTTTTTAAACACAGCCATTGCGATTTTTATTCAGAAAAAACTATCTTTGCACCGTTCAAAAAGGGGGTGGTTTTTTTGCCCTTAGTTAACTATAATATAAACAGTTACTCATGTCACAAAGTACAGGAAAAGTTGCACAGATTATTGGCCCGGTAGTAGACGTTGCCTTCGATGGCGGATCGGAACTTCCAAAAATATACGACTCGCTTGAAGTTGATAACAACGGAAATAAATTGGTTCTTGAAGTTCAGTCACACATTGGTGAAAATATGGTGAGAACTATATCGATGGACTCAACTGATGGTTTAAGCCGTGGTGTTGATGCTATTGCAACAGGAGCGCCAATCCAAATGCCAATTGGGGATGATGTTTACGGTAGACTTTTCAATGTAATTGGTGATGCAATCGACGGTATTGGAAACCTTCCAAAAACTGGCAACGATGGACTTCCTATTCACCGCGAGGCTCCAAAATTCGAAGATCTTTCCACTTCAACAGAAGTTCTTTTCACAGGGATTAAGGTAATTGACCTTATTGAGCCTTATGCAAAAGGTGGTAAAATTGGTCTTTTTGGTGGTGCGGGTGTAGGTAAAACCGTACTTATTCAAGAGTTGATCAACAACATCGCGAAAGGTCACGGTGGTCTTTCAGTATTTGCCGGTGTAGGTGAGCGTACTCGTGAAGGAAACGATTTGCTTCGCGAAATGCTTGAATCCGGTATTATAAAATACGGTGATGACTTTATGCACTCTATGGAAGCTGGTGGATGGGATCTTTCAAAAGTTGATAAAACTGCAATGAAAGAATCTAAAGCTACTTTTGTGTTTGGACAGATGAACGAGCCACCTGGAGCACGTGCGCGTGTTGCGCTTTCAGGTTTAACAATTGCGGAATATTTCCGTGATGGTGCTGGGGATGGACAAGGAAAAGACGTTCTTTTCTTCGTAGATAATATTTTCCGTTTTACACAGGCCGGTTCAGAGGTTTCCGCGCTACTAGGGCGTATGCCTTCTGCAGTGGGTTACCAACCAACTCTGGCAACTGAGATGGGTGCCATGCAAGAGCGTATTACTTCAACAAAAAGAGGTTCCATTACTTCGGTTCAAGCGGTTTACGTACCTGCGGATGACTTAACGGATCCTGCGCCAGCAACAACATTTGCCCACTTGGATGCAACAACCGTACTTTCACGTAAAATTGCTGAGCTTGGTATTTACCCAGCGGTGGATCCATTGGATTCTACCTCTAGAATTCTAACGGCCGATATTCTTGGAAAAGAGCATTATGGTTGCGCACAGCGAGTAAAAGAGCTACTACAGCGATATAAAGAATTGCAGGATATTATTGCCATCCTTGGTATGGAAGAACTTTCTGAGGACGATAAATTGGCAGTAGGTCGCGCCCGTCGTGTTCAACGTTTCCTTTCACAGCCTTTCCACGTTGCGGAACAATTCACAGGTATCCCAGGAGTTTTGGTAGATATCAAAGAAACTATAAAAGGGTTCAATATGATTATGGATGGCGAACTGGATCATCTTCCAGAAGCGGCGTTCAACCTTAAAGGTACTATCGAGGAAGCCATTGCCGCAGGTGAGAAAATGCTTGCCGAAGTTTAAATTGGTTAACAGTTGATAGTTGTTGGTCAATAGAATGCCAACAACTATCAACTAACAACAAACAACTAAAAATATGTACTTAGAAATAGTAACCCCAGAAGCGTCATTAGTTGCCGGAGAAGTTGAAAGTGTTACCGTTCCGGGAGTGGAAGGCGAATTCCAAATGTTGAACAACCACGCTCCTATTGTTTCTGTTTTGCAGGAGGGAAAAGTGAAGTTTAAGGGAAACCCAACAATTGCGGAAGCTTTCAAAAACAAATTCACCCAGGAAGATGGAAAATGGATTCTTCATATAAACGGCGGAACTGTGGAATGCAATAACAATCGCGTGATGGTCTTGGCAGATTGAAACTTCACAATCTAAAAAATACTAAAACCTTCAAACCCAATTCTGGAATTTGAGGGTTTTTCATTTATATTCCTTAAAGTTATATTAATATTCCAATAACTTATACCTCAGGATTTGTAAATTTGCGCGTTGATGAAGCATATGCAGTTACAGCAAATAGACAGGGTAAAAACCATTACCAAAGAAGATTTTCTAAAAAAATATTTTAAGCCCCAAAAGCCGGTTGTCATTGAACGGTTTGTTGAGGATTGGCCCGCATTTTCAAAATGGAATCTGGATTATATGGCAGAGGTTGCTGGTGAAAAACAAGTTCCGCTATATGATAATAGGCCCGTGAGCCACGAGGATGGTTTTAACGAGCCGCACGCCAAAATGAAAATGCGCGATTACGTGGAGCTTCTTAAAAAAGAACCTACAAAATACCGCATCTTTCTTTGGAATATTTTAAAGGAAGTGCCCCAACTGCAAAAGGATTTTTGGTTTCCGGATTTTGGGCTGAAATTAATGAAGGGGCTGCCAATGCTCTTTTTTGGCGGAAAAGATTCGTACACCTTTATGCATTACGACATTGATCTGGCGAATATTTTCCACTTTCATTTTCAAGGAAAAAAGGAAGTAATTCTTTTTGACCAAAAGCAGAACGATTATCTCTACAAAATCCCTCACTCGCTCATAACCCGCGAAGACATTGATTTTCACGACCCCGATTATGAAAAATGGCCCGCTTTAAAGAAAGCGAAAGGTTACATTACCCATTTGGAGCACGGAAACGTGCTGTACATGCCCGAAGGCTATTGGCACTACATGCGCTATATAACACCTGGTTTTTCCATGAGTCTGCGCGCCATTGCTCGCAATCCAAAAAACTTGGCCAAAGCCATTTACAATATTGCGATTATGCGGTATTTCGACACGTTAATGAGAAAGCTGAAAGGGCAGGAATGGATAGATAAAAAAAATGAGAAAGCTATTCATAACACTCATAAAAAACTGGGCATAGTTTAAAGATTTTAGGATATCTCTGAAATCTTTCCATAAACAAGCTCACTTTCCCAGCCGCGATAAAAAAGATAATCGGCAAATTTTTTTCTTTTTTTCTGAAGATTTTTTTCTGAAGTTAATTGCTGCAAACGCTTTTCTGCCAAGGCTTCAAAGGTATTGTAATATTCCTTTTCTGAAATTTCCTTTAGGGCAATTTGAATATTAAATTTAGATATTTCGCGAAGCTTCAGTTCATTCAAAATTCTATTTTTGCCCCATTTTTTGGTTCGGAATTTTCCCCGGGCGAAGGTTTGCGCAAATCGTGTTTCGTTTAAATAATTATTTTCAATTAAATGAAGTAAAATCTGGTCTGCCGCTTCGGGAATCATTCGCATTTCATACAGTTTTTGGGTCACCTCCTTATAGCAGCGCTCTTGGTACGCGCAATAGCGTTCCAATCTTTTCTTGGCTTCATTTACAGTGTAGGTTTTGTGGGTATCCAATAGAAAATTTTAAGTGAAGATAAAACTTTTTATTTCCGCAGAAAAAAACCAAGACCCCTGCGCTATAAGAATCACGAACCTAGATGATAGAAACAAAAGCATCCATAGTATCGATAGAATCCATAGAAAATAAAAAAACCCTTCCGAAGTAAAGTCTTCAAAAGGGTTCTTTTGCTATTTTATTAAGTTACCATCTTTGTCGTGAAAGTGGTATTCAAGATACGTGTATGCATCCCGAGGTTGAATTTTTACCCATTTTTTGTGCTCCATAAACCATTTGGTACGCACACTGGGAAAACCTTTGGTTAAAAAGGCGGCTATAAATGGATGCGCATTGAGCGTTATCTTTTTATAGTCTTTCGTGAAAAGGCGTTTTACCTCATCGTTTATTTTGTTTATCACGATGATGGGCGCTTCAATCTCTCCGTTTTCATCGCCACCGTTCCCGTTTGCATTTGGGTCTTCCTCACGCGTCTTTATGTTCATTTCTGGACGTACGCGCTGTCTGGTTATCTGTATTAACCCAAATTTACTCGGGGGAAGTATTTTGTGCTTTGCCCTATCGTCCTTCATCTCGTCACGAAGATGATTGTAGAGTTGTTTTCTGTGATTGGCATTTGCCAAATCTATAAAATCGATCACAATAATACCGCCCATATCACGCAACCTAAGCTGTCTTGCCACCTCTGTGGCCGCAATTAAATTCACTTCCAGCGCTGTGCCTTCCTGTGTTTTCTGCTTGTTGCTTCGGTTGCCGCTATTTACGTCTATAACGTGCATGGCTTCGGTGTGTTCTATTACCAAATAGGCTCCTTTGCTACCTGATACCGTTTTCCCGAAGGAAGTCTTAATCTGTCTTTCAATTCCAAATTTTTCAAAAATGGGAATGTTGGAATCATAAAGTTTTACGATGTTCTCTTTTTTCGGTGCAATTTCCTGCACGTAATCTTTTATTTGCAAGTAGAGATTTTCATCATCAATATGTATTGCAGAGAATGAATCGTTGAACATATCTCTAATAATTGATGCGCCCCTGTTTAGCTCGCTCAGCACTTTTGAAGGGTGGTGCGCCCCTTGTAGCTTTTTGCACATGGCCGTCCAGCGATCCATGAGATTTTGTAAGTCTTTGTCCAGTTCTGCTACTTTTTTGCCCTCGGCTACGGTGCGTATTATCACGCCAAATCCTTTTGGTTTTATGCTTGTAATCAAGCGTTTCAACCTATCCTTTTCTTCGTTGCTTTCTATTTTCTGTGAAACGGAAACGCGGTCTGAAAATGGCACCAGCACAATATACCTTCCGGCTATGGAAAGTTCTGAGCTTATGCGTGGGCCTTTGGTGGATATGGGTTCCTTCACTATTTGAACCAATATGGATTGATTGCTTTTAAGGGCATCATTCAAGTTGCCATTTTTATCAATCTCTTTTTCAAATGGAAAATTATTTAGGGAATAATCCTTGAGTTTTCCGGAACTTACGCTTTTTACAAATTTTAAAAGCGAGAGCACCTTGGGCCCAAGGTCATGATAGTGTAGAAAACCATCTTTCTCATAGCCTACATTCACGAAGGCGGCGTTAAGCCCGGGAACAGTTTTACGGATTTTGGCAAGAAATATATCGCCTACCGTAAAGTTATTGTCCTCTTCCTCCTTGTGTAATTCTATAAGTTTTCCATCCTTTAGAAGGGCAAAATCAACTTCTTGTGAACCGGACCTAATAAATAATTCGTAGTTCACTTTAAATTAATTTTTTTCCCAAAAATATACCTATACCAGGCGTGCATTATTTGGGAAAGATTAAACAATATTTTTAACAGGTTTTATCTAAAACCCGGCGAAATCGCTATATAGCAATGAATGCCTATTCCACGATTTCATTTTCAAAGAACGATTTTTTTAAACTGTTATTCTGAATGGAAGGAATAAAATCCTTGTTTTCAGAAACATTTTAAAAAAGAAAAAGTAGTTTAGAAACTACTTTTTCTTTTTGTGGCGGTTAGCGCGTCTTCTCTTCTTGCGCTTATGGGTCGCTACTTTATGTCTTTTTCTTTTTTTACCACTTGGCATACTAAAGTTTTTTATGTCCCTCCTATCCAGATTTGCACCGGGACGTGGCGGGGCGGGTTATTATTATTTTACGTCCACGTTAGTCTTAACACCTTCAACAAAAACTTTCGCTGGTTTAAAGGCTGGGATATTATGGGCAGGTATTTTGATTGTAGTGTTTTTAGAAATATTTCTTCCAGTTTTTTCAGCTCTTGTTTTAATGATAAAACTTCCAAAACCTCTTAAATAAACGTTGTCACCACTCTCCAATGAATTTTTCACTTCATCCATAAAGGTTTCAACAGTAGCTTGAACTTCATTCTTTTCCATTCCTAGTTTTTCTGAGATCTTCGCTACGATATCTGCTTTCGTCATTATATATAAATTTTAATTAATTAATCTTTTACTAGATTTTTTTGAGTGGGCAAATATACGTATTTTAAAATCAATAAATCAAACCATAATCCTTTAAAATTTAATCACATATAGGCTATTTTTACCGAATGCCGAAAAACACCCCCTCTTTTTCCAAAAAACTGATTTCGTGGTATTTACACAATAAACGGGAATTGCCGTGGCGCGGTACCAAAAATCCTTACCATATTTGGCTTTCTGAAATTATGCTACAGCAAACCCGCGTGGCGCAAGGGCTTCCGTATTATTTGAAGTTCATTGAAAACTATCCCACAGTGCAGCAACTGGCCCACGCTCCCGAAGACGCTGTTTTAAAACTATGGCAGGGTCTGGGCTATTATTCCCGGGCCAGAAATCTCCACGCCACGGCAAAAATGGTTTCCAAAGATCTAAAAGGGGTTTTCCCAAAAACCTATAAAGATTTGTTGCAGCTTAAAGGCGTTGGCGATTACACCGCGAGTGCCATTGCCAGCATTTGTTATAACCTGCCGGAGGCGGTGGTGGATGGAAACGTGTACCGTGTGCTATCTCGGTATTTTGGCATCAGCACACCTATTAATTCATCAGCTGGGCAAAAGGAATTCAAAAAGCTCGCCCAACTTGTTATCGATACAAACGAGCCGGGCACCTATAACCAAGCCATAATGGAATTTGGCGCCCGCTTTTGCGTTCCCCAGAATCCGAATTGCGGAAACTGTATTTTTAATGATAGTTGTGAAGCCTATAAAAGCAATAAAGTTTCTGAATTACCAGTAAAACTGAAATCCAAGGCCGTGCGGAAACGCTTCTTCAATTATATGGTCATTATTTCAGAGGACGAAAAAACGCTTCTCCAACAACGATTGGGAAAGGGAATTTGGCATAAACTGTATGAATTTCCACTCATTGAAACTTCAGAAGAAGTAACCCTTTCAGAATTAAAAAAACTTCCGCAGTTTCAGAAATTTTCAGAAAATATGGAAATTGAATCCATCTCGCTTTACAATGAAACGCCCATAGTCCACAAACTCTCGCACCAACACTTACTTACCCGGTTTTGGATTGTTACCTCAAAAAAGGAAGTTAAAAACTTGATTCCGATTTCTGAAATCTTCAAATATGCGGTACCTGTTTTGATCGAGAATTTTGTTTCAGAATTTTTTGAGGGTTCTTGAAAAATTCATTTCAATTCCAATCGTGAAATCGTCTCATATAAAAATTCAAAAAATCTGTATATTTAAAACGCAAAATCTACCTTTGCACAAATTGAAAAAGAAACAATTATGAGTGGGACTTTGAACAAGGTAATGCTGATTGGGCATACGGGCGATGATGTAAAAATGCATTATTTTGAAGGCGGCAACAGTCTGGGCCGTTTTCCGCTTGCTACCAATGAAACATACACAAACAAAACAACGAACGAACGCGTAACCAATACCGAATGGCACAATGTTGTGGTACGCAACAAGGCCGCGGAAATCTGCGAAAAATATTTGAAGAAAGGTGATATGGTCTATATTGAAGGCCGCCTGAAAACCCGCAAATGGCAGGACGAAAAAGGAATGGACAGATACAGTACTGAAATCCATTGTACGGATTTTACCTTTTTAACGCCTAAAGGCGATAGCAACCCAAATAATTCTGGCAACAACGCCGGGCAGTCACCACAAAAACCACAACCTTCGCAACAGCAGCAAAACAATGCCCTGCCGGAGGATGACGACGATTTGCCATTTTAATGTTTAACTAAATCCATCAACTTGGACACGGAGCCCCCTGGTTTATTAATTTTCGCACTTATAGATTTTTCGCAAGTATCGAGCATCATCTTGTTGATTGTCCTGCTCGCTTGTTCCGCGCTTATTTCTGGCGCCGAAGTCGCACTCTTCTCCTTAACACCGGCAGACCTCGAGACAAACGAAGAAAAATCGATCTCAAAAAATCTTGCCATTATCCAGCGGTTGCTCTCCAAGCCCAAAAAGCTTTTGGCAACCATTTTAGTGGCAAACAATTTTATAAACATTGCCATAGTTTTGCTTTTTGATACGCTAAGCGATGCCATGTTTTCTGGGATCAACGCAAATTACTTTGGTATCGATATCCGTTTTATTGTTGAAGTGGGCGTTGTTACGTTCTTCATTTTGCTTTTCGGGGAAATTCTTCCGAAGATATACGCAAACCGCAACCGCCTTTCATTCGCCGTGTTTATGTCCACGCCCTTAAACATTCTGGACACCCTGCTTTCACCCATCAGTTTACCTATGCGCGCGCTCACGCTGTATCTTCACGACAAATACGGCAAGCAAAAGTCAAACATAAGCGTGGACCAACTTTCGCAGGCTTTGGAACTTTCAAACCAGGATACAACCCACGAGGAGCAAAAAATTTTACAGGGCATTGTAACCTTTGGAAATACAGATACCAAACAGGTCATGAAAAACCGGATGGATATTTTTGCCCTCAGTGAGGATATGACCTTCAAGGAAATTATGCCCGAAATTATTGAGCATGGCTATTCGCGAATTCCCGTTTATAAAGATAGTATGGACAACATCACGGGGATTCTGTACGTAAAGGACCTCATTCCTTACACAGACCGAAAAATTCTGGACTGGAAAACCCTAAAGCGCGAAGCCTACTTTGTCCCGGAAAATAAAAAACTGGATGATTTGCTGAATGAATTCAAGGAAATGAAAATGCACCTCGCCATTGTGGTCGACGAATATGGCGGTACCAGCGGACTCATTTCCCTAGAAGATATTATTGAGGAAATTGTGGGCGAGATAAGTGACGAATTTGACGACGAGGACCTCATATTCTCAAAACTGGACGACAACACTTTCATTTTTGAGGGAAAAACACCCTTGAAGGATTTTTACAAAGTAATAAAACCCGAGAATACGGAAATTTTTGAGGAAGAAAAAGGCGAAGCTGAAACGCTTGCAGGCTTTCTGCTCGAAATCTCCAAAGGTTTCCCCAGAAAAAACGAAGTAATATCCTTCCACAATTATGCGTTTACCATTGAAGCCTTTGAGGGAAAACGCATCAAACAAATAAAACTTGCCATTGAAAATTAAAAGCTTACTATACATTGTTTCACTTTCATTTTTGGCCCTTTCCTGTGGCGACGAGGTAATTGTAAAACCGCGGGCGCTCCTTCGCTTGGATTACCCAAAGCCGGAATACCGCACCGTACAGACAGATTGCCCCTATTCTTTTGAAATGAATGAAAATGCAACCCTCATAAAAAAGAAAGGCTGCGGCACCAACATTACTTACCCAAATATGAAGGCAACTTTGTACTTAACCTACCAAGATGTAAAGAACAACAACCTGGATTCCCTGCTGCGCGATGCGCAAAAACTGGCGTACGACCATACCATAAAGGCAAACAGCATCCCCGAGCAACCCTTTATAAACCCGGACAAAAAAGTGTACGGAATGTTTTATATGATAAACGGGAACGCCGCCACCCAGGCAGAGTTTTACGTAACGGACAGTATAAACCACTTTTTGAACGGCGCCCTGTATTTTGACGCCAAGCCCAATTTTGACTCCATTTATCCCGCTGTGGAATACCTTCGGGAAGATATACGCAAGTTGATGGAGACGGTTACTTGGGAGTAACGTGCTAAGAATATAATCGCAAAACAAAACCGCCCCCATTGCTGGGGGCGGTTTTCATTTACAAAATTATTATTTTATCATTTAATCCAGAAAACAAGGCTTTTGGGTATTGTCCAGCGTAGATTTGTTAAGGTTAAACTCCCCGGTAATTGTTTTCTTAACTGAAGGATCTGCGGTGCTTACCAGCTCTGCCGTAAAGGTGCCCACCAGTATTCCTAAATTATTGTCATATCGGGTTATTTCAACTTGTCCATTTTCAGAGCTTATAAATGAATACGTGCTATTTATTTCATCACGTATATACAAAGAAATAACCTCATCACAAAAAGCTGGAATTTGGGAACTGTCTCCCGCCTCTATTGAATAATTACCAATACTATTTACATTTATCAAGTACAAATAAAAACTTGGGCCATTATTTTCTGTGTTTACAGATAAATACCAGTTACCCTCATTCTCACTGCATCTATTAAAATTTAAGGTATAGACACCAAATCCACCTCCTTGGGCGTAATGAGGTTCAATCGTTGTCCCATCAAATTGGGCCTCAAAAAAATTCTCTTCCTTTACGCAGCCTTGCTCTTCTTTGCCGTCATCATCCTTGTTGCAGCTGGTTGCCAAGAGGGCAAACAACATCATAGTCTTTACTATCATTTTCATAATTTATTCTTTAACGTTCTATACTTATATGTTTAATTGTTTCATTTCCATTCATGGCTTGAAGGCCCGCAATATATTTAAAATTATCTTAAAGTTTTAGGTTGAATTTTAAGAATTCTTGTAATTCACTAAACCCTAAACGTTTGATGATTATAATTTAACATCTTCAATGCTCCAACTCCCATTTTCATCGCTCCAACTTCCAATTTCAATACACCAACTTCCATTTTCAAGGCTCCAACTCCTATTTTCAATGCTCCAACTCCCATTTTCAACGCTCCAACTTCCATTTTCAATGCTCCAACTCCCATTTTCATCGCTCCAACTTCCATTTTCAATGCTCCAACTCCCATTTTCAACGCTCCAACTCCCAATTTCAATGCTCCAACTTCCATTAATAAAGGGCAAAATTAATTTTTGATAAAACTGAAAAAAAATTCATTACTTTAGATTGAATGGATATTTTTCTAACCTTAACTAAATGAAACTATTATGATTCCGAATAAAAGAACGTATCAGGACAAGTTTGAGCTGTTCAACATGGCACTCACCAATGCTGAGGAGCAACCAGAAATTGCCGCTGCCATGGCACAATATGGCTACACCGCCGCCCGTATTCAAGAAGGGAAAGACCTTCTGGAAACCACACAGGATATTGCCAACACAAATGCCAAAGAGCTTAGGGAAGAACACCAAAGCTATGCAGAATACCTGCCATTGTACACCGAAGTGAGAGACACCTATAGAACCCACCGCCGTTTGGGAAAAGTAGCGTTCAAAAAAGACCACGTAGCATTGAGCGCCCTAAAGCTTATTGGCCAGTTGCCCGTAAACTACATTCCTTGGTTGGCGCATGTTAAAACATTCTATGAGGGCACACTTAGCAACCCAAATTATATAACCAAAATGGCAAATTTTGGCATAACCGAACAAGTGCTTACCCAGACCAATGAGAAAGTTTCACAAATGGTTAATGCCCGTAATGTGTACCAAAAAGAAAGTGGGGAAGGCCAAGACGCAACAAAGCACAAGGAGGAAGCCTTCGAAAATTTGGATGAGTGGATGAGCGATTTCTATGCAGTGGCAAGAGTGGCTTTAAGAGAACACCCGCAGCTACTGGAATCCTTGGGCAAATTTGTAAGAAGCTAGCCAACCCTACCATACCTCCCCAAAAACAAAACCGCCCCCAATACTGGAAGGCGGTTTCTTATTAAAAGGGAAAAATTATCTTAGTTGAAATCGGCATCGCTCACCCCTTCGTTGATCTTCACATCGGTAATGTTGAAGGTCAACACCTGCGGCCCGGCGGTCTGCCCAATGGTGTACGGCAATTTTATTCCGTTTACTTCCTTGTAGTTTCCAAAGGTGGTAGTGGCATTGATGGTCTGACCCATCATTTCGGTAACAGTGTTTTGCTTCACCTTAAGCCCGCTTTCCTTCTCATAAAAAATTTCGGTATTCTCCCCTGTTGAAATCACGTAGGCATCCTTACCGTCCACTTGCTCCATACGTTCCAGCTTGGCATCTTTTACTTGCAGCTCCATAAAAGGCAGCGCTTCCATTTTGGCAGCGGCGTTTTGCTTGGCATCATAATCAATACGCTGGCCCTGTACCATCATATATCCTTTTTCGCCATCAAAAACTATTTTCTGAATCGAAGTGCCACCCATAGTTACGTTTACAAGCGATTGGCTTTTGGTAGTGTTCTTGGTTTCAAGACCCAATTGCATTCCCTGCATCTCTGCGGTTGCGGTCACCATAAGTGACTTTACAGCTTCAAGTTTCTCGCGTCCCCCAATGGCATCAATGTATTTATTGATAACGGTTTCGGCGGTAACGCCTGCATCCATAGCTTTGTTATAGTCCGGTGCCGCCACGGGATTTCCAAACTTATCAAAATACTGTACGGGTATCTCTTTGCCTTCCGCATTTTTCAAGTTCTTGAGTCCGTCCAGCACTTCAGATCCTTTTCCTACCACTACAATACGAAGGTTGCCCGGCTTGTAATATTTTTTGGCCACGCGCTGTACATCTTCGGCAGTTACGGCATTTATCTTTTTAAGATAATCTACATAGAAATCTTTTGAAAGATTTTGGGTCTCAATTTCCAGCGCATAATCCGCAATGGTTTCTGGGCGTTCCAGCGCAAGTACAAAGTCGCCCACAAATTTTGCCTTGGCATTTGCCAACTGCTGTGGGGTAACTTTGTTATCACGTAAATAGCGAATCTCCTTCAGCGTTTCAACCACGGCGCTATCCGTCACCGCATTGCGCACGCTTGTGGTGGCAATGAAACGGGTAATGTTCTTATCTGCCCCGGTGCTTGAGCGCGCGCCATACGTCCAGCCATGCTCCTCACGAAGGTTCATATTCAATAAACTGTTGAAACCGCCGCCCAGTATTTTGTTCGCAATTAAAACTGCGTGATAGTCCGGGTCGCTCATTTTCAGTTTAACCAAGTTCTGCACGGCAAGTTCAGACTGTACCGCGTTTGGCATATCCACAAAGTTCACCTGCGTAAACTGAACATCCTTAGGCTCTGTATAGCTGTAAGAACGTGCCGCATTTGAAGCCCAATCGGCTAAGTTGGCACGCACCAAAGTCTCAACGTTCTTTCTTGAAACATCGCCCACCACAACCAGATAAGCGTTTCTTGGGTTGAAAAAGTCTTCGTAGAAATCCTTTACATCGGCTAGGGTAAGTTTCTCCACTTTTTCAATTGTGGTAAATTCCCCTTTTGGGTGATTGCTGCCATACAGCAGGGAAGAACGAACTCTGCTCGCCACGGTTGAAACATCTTTTTCCTGCGTTTTAAGACCGTCTATAAGTTTGTCTTTTTCTTTTTTGAATTCCTCTTCGGTAAGTAACGGATTTTTAATGGCATCTGCCATCAATTCCATAATCCGTGGAAAGTATTCTGAAAGAGAACTGGCATACGCACTTTCTGAACCAAAGAATATGCTGGCCCCCAGGTAATCTACTTCTTCATTGAATTGGTCTTTGGGAATGTTGGTAGTACCGTTACCCATCATTTGTGAAAAGAGACTTTCTACCCCGGCTTTTTCGCCAGAAGCGTGAATGGGATTGTCTATTAAAAGCTGAACGCGTACTGCGGGCAGTTTGTGATTTTCCACCACCATAACCTTCAATCCGTTGGGAAGGTCAAAACTGGAAGGTTGGGTTAAATTTATTTTTGGTGCGGGACCGGGCTTGGGTTGTTTGCTTCGATCTATCTGCGCAGTTGCAAGCGTGCTTATGAAAATACTTGCAATGAATAGGTATATATATTTTTTCATTTCTGAAGTTTTCTTTTTTAGATTATTGATTTTTTTCTGGCAAGTATTCCAAACGCAAGCGTTGGTTTGGATTTAAATATTTTTTGGCTACCTCTCTTATTTCCTCACGGGTTATGTTTTTGTAGATATCCAGTTCCTTATTGATAAGGTCCGTATCGCCATAAAAGGTATAATAGTTGGCCAATGAATTTGCGATACCCGCAACGGTTGCATTTCTGGTAACAAATTGATTTTTGTAAATATTCTGAAGTTTTTCAAATTCCCTTTCAGAAATAAGCTCCGTTTGAAGTTTTACAATTTCTTCATCAATTTCCCTTGTAATATCTTCCAAAGGCGTATTGTTTAAAGGAATTGCCAGCGTCACGTAGCTTCCGTAATCTTCTTGGCTTAAATTAATGGCCGCCACCTGAAGCGCCATTTTTTTATCGTCTACCAATTTTTTGTAAAGCCGCGAACTTTTACCATCACTTAAAATCGTTGAAATCATATCCAGCACATACGCATCGTGCTCCAGCATAGACGGTGTACGGTACGCGTGCACAATCATAGGCAACTGAATGTTGGGGTCGTAGTATTTAGCGTCTATCTGTTTTGTGATAGGCTGTTCCTTTGCATCTACCTGAACTACTTCGGCACCTTTTGGAATGCCTCCAAAATAGTCCTCAATCATTTTCTTCACCTTTGGTTTATCGATGTCTCCAGCAACAACTAGCGCTGCATTATTAGGCACATAATATTTTTTATTGAAATCCTGAAATTCCTGAAGCGTGGCAGCGTCCAAGTGTTCCATAGAACCAATGGTTGCCCAACGGTACGGATGGTTGGTGAACAATTTTTCCTTTACGGCTTTTAAAAGATTTCCGTATGGTTGATTGTCCACACGCAGTCTTTTTTCCTCCTTAACCACTTCGTTTTGGGTATCGACACCTATTTGGTTGATGATGGGATGGTACATACGCTCGCTTTCCATCCAAAGGCCCAATTCCACATTGTTTGATGGAAATACTTCATAATAATATGTACGATCATCGGTAGTATTGGCATTATTGCTACCACCTTGGGAAGAAACTATTTCGAACCATTTTCCGCGTTCTATGTTTTTGGTTCCTTCAAATAGAAGATGTTCAAAAAAGTGGGCAAAACCCGTACGTTCCGGGTTCTCGTTTTTGGCCCCAACGTGGTACATAACCGAAGTAATTACTACTGGTGCGGTTTTGTCTTCGTGTAAAATAACGTGCAAGCCATTTGGCAGGTCATATTCTTCAAAATCTACTTGCTGCGCTTGGCTGCCGAAAAAACCGGCACAAACCAACAAGGTGGAAAGAAATGTTTTTTTCATTTTAATTATTTAGAGGTTATTATTTTCATTTTTTGCAAAAATACAAAGTTTGATGTGCTTTGTTGCCAAAGCATAAGTCCATTAAGATTTATTTATGTTACAAAAATTACCAAATACTTTATTCTGAAATTTTATTATAAATCAATTATTTAACCATTTGAACAGATACTATTTCCTGTAGCGACAAAGGCTTGGTAGAAAAAGTTAACAAACCGTTTGTACAATATAATTGAAGTTTTTGTAACTTTTCACCATAAAACTAACAACTATGTTCAAGATATATTCACGCTTTGGTATTTGGATTGCCGTAATATTAATCGCCTATTTTCTGCTTTTGAAAATTGTCGGTCTTCACCAATATCCCGTTTTGAGTGCGGCAAACGGACTTATTTATGCAATAGGTCTATACATGGCGATGAAAACATACCGTTCCAGAAAGACCACAAGATTAAAATATGAAAAAGGATTTGAAGTTGGCCTTTTCTGCGGTGGCATTGCCACCATTTTGTTTACCATTTTTATGGCGATCTACATGTACCAAATTGATGGGGAATTTGCCGCAAATATTATGGAATCTTGGGATCTTGAATATGATCTTGGCACTTTAATGCTCCTTATATCATTATTAATCATGGGTTTTGCCACTACTCTTGTATTGACATTGGCTTTTATGCAACTTCTCAAAAATTCATGGAATACCCCGGACGGCAATAGAAACACAATGAAATAATTCAGTATTTTATGAATTAAATATTGTCTTCGAAATACTTTACCTCCTTGGCTCCGAAAAGATTAAATAAAAACACTTTGTTGTTTAGTTTTTAAAAATTATATTTGCACCCGCTTTTACCGGACGGTAAAGGCATTTTGTTTAACCATTTTATAAACGATTCGCTATGTACGCAATTGTAGAGATAGCAGGGCAGCAAGTAAAAGTTGCGAAAGACCAAAAGGTGTATGTTCATCGTTTACCAGTAGAAGAAGGAAAAAGTGTTTCTTTTGACAATGTTCTTCTTATAGGTGACGGAGATAATATTACCATAGGCGCCCCGGCTATAAACGGCGCTCTTATAGGAGCAAAAGTCGTAAAGCACCTTAAAGGTGATAAAGTTATTGTTTTCAAGAAAAAAAGAAGAAAAGGTTTCCGTAAGAAAAACGGACACCGTCAGTATCTTTCTGAAATTATGATTGAAAGCATTGTTGCTTCTGGAGGAAAGAAAGAAGCACAGAAAGAATCAAAGCCTGAGCCCAAAAAAGAAACCGCTAAAAAAACAGAAGCTAAGCCTGAAACAAAAAAGGCAACCACTTCTAAAAAAGAGGTTGAGGTTAGTGAAAATTTGGTTTCCAGAGCTGAAAAAAGAGCTGAGAGCGCAAACATCGAAATCAATATCGAGAAAGTGCTTAACAGCATTGGCACTGCGCCAAAATCTGCCGCAGATGACTTAAAATTAATCAATGGAATTGGCCCAGTTTTCGAAGAGAAATTGAACGAACTTGGTATCTATACCTTTGAGCAAATCAGCAAACTTAAAGCTGCAGACCGCGATGAACTTTCAAGTATCGATGGAATAACCCGCGAAAAAATCGAGGCCGATGAGTGGGTAAAGCAGGCAAAAGAATTGTTGAAGAACAAATAAACTAAAGTTATTAATTAAAAATCTATAAACCATGGCTCACAAAAAAGGAGTTGGTAGTTCCAAAAACGGTCGCGAATCAGAATCGAAACGTCTTGGCGTTAAGATTTTTGGTGGTCAAGAGGCTATCGCTGGAAATATCATCGTAAGACAAAGAGGCTATACGCATCACCCTGGTGAGAACGTGTATGGCGGTAAAGATCACACTTTGCACGCAAAAGTGGATGGTGTGGTAAAATTTACCAAAAAAAGAGATGACAAAAGCTACGTTTCAATTATTCCGAACGCAGAAGCATAGTCACTTCATTTATATCTTAAATATTCAAAAGCCTTCACAACAAACTGTGAGGGCTTTTGTATTTAATTGAATGATTTCGATTCTGCAAATAATATTATTTTAGCAACAAATTGCTTTCAGTCAATAACTATGGTTTTCAGAATAATCTTTCCTCTTCTTTTACTTTTTTCTTCTATTCACATTGCGGCACAAAATCAAGCCCAAAAATCCGTTACCAATCAAAAAAAAGCGAAGGACTCCCTTAAGAAACTTCAGGATAAAGTTGATTTTCAACTCTTCGAGGGAAAATATGATTCTGTAGTACTCAATAGCATTGAGAATATAAAATTTGCAGAACGTTTGGGCGATACCGCTGCCGCATTTTACTCCAGATACATAATGGCAGCCACCTTTATGTACATGGAGGATTTCAAAAATGCACACGAATACACAGAAGCTTATAAAAATTTTGCCGAGGAAAAAAAGGATACGTTTAAAATGGCTCGTGCCTACAATCTAATGGGCGCACTTTTCGTGAGTGAAAAAAACCATGAAGCTGCGCTACCCTATTTCCAAAAGGCGCTGCCGCTTTCAAAAAAACTTGGAGACACCATTGAATATTCTATGGTATATTACAATTTATCAGAATCCTACCTCAATCAAAATGACAGAAAAAAGGCTATTTCCTTCTTCGAAAAAGCCAAAGCAGGTTTTGATGCCGTGAAATTCAATGGGCTTACCACTGAAATGAAACTGCTGGAGGGTAAAATAAATTTGGCAAATAACAATCCAGAAACAGCTATTAAAAATTTTGAGATCGCCATTGACTTTGCATTAAAAGGTGAATACAACGATGACAATCTTATAGAGGTTTACAAGGAATACAGCAAGGCGCTTTTTGAAAACAAAAATTATAAAGAAGCTTTTCTAATCCGAAAAAAATATGACAGCCTGAATTCACTTCAATTTGAAAAAGAAAAGATGATGGCAATGCAGACTGCCAATGCGCAGTTTAGCGTAAACGAATATAAACAACAAGCCAAACAGGCGGAACTGGAGACCGAACTTAGCAGACAAAAAGCGCGACAAAGCAGTATTCTCCTTTACATTTTTATAGCAGCTGCCTTTGTTTTGGCCACATTTCTTGTCATTTTGTGGATTAATTATAAACGTCGGAAAGTGTTGCTCTTAGATTTAAAGGAGCAAAATAGATTATACCAAATCGCAAAGGAAAAATCTGAAGAACTAGCCAAAGCCAAAAGCCAATTTTTTTCAACGGTAAGTCACGAATTGCGCACTCCGCTTTATGGCGTTATAGGGTTGAGTACCATTTTACTGGAAGATGAGGGGCTCAAAGACCACGAGAAGGATTTAAAACACTTAAAATTTTCTGCAGATTACCTTTTGGCGCTAATTAATGATGTACTCCAGATAAGCAAAATAGAATCAAAAACCTTGGAGGACGTTCAGATTTCTTTTGATTTGGAAGAACTTATCAATTCCATTGCATCATCTTTTGAATACATTCTTCTTCAGAATAAAAATGAAATTCGATTAAATATTTCCGAGGAAATTCCTAGCCCGCTTATTGGGAACCGAATGAAGCTTTCACAAATTTTAATGAATCTTGTGGGCAATGCTTCAAAATTTACAGAAGAAGGTGTTATTTCAATCATATTAAATTTGGAGAGCGCAACGGATGATTTTGTAACCATTCGTTTTGAAATAAAGGATACCGGCGTGGGAATTCCTTATGAAAAGCAGCAGACCATTTTTGAGGAATTTCAGCAGGTGGATTCCCACGAATATAAATTTCAGGGTACCGGACTCGGGCTACCCATTGTCAAAAAACTGCTGGACAGTGCCAATACAACTATTCATTTAGAAAGTGAGCCGGGGAAGGGTTCTTCTTTCATATTTAATTATACGTTTAAAAAAGGCGTGATAGCTAGCGACGAGAAAAATGTTTTGGATGAAACAAAATTGCTGGCCGGTAAAAATGTTTTGGTCGTGGATGACAATAGAATCAACCAATTGGTTTCAAAGAAAATTTTAGAAAATCACCATTTAAAATGCACGATAGCGAACAACGGCGATGAGGCAATTGAAATTTTGAAAAATACGGAATTTGACCTTGTTTTGATGGACATCAACATGCCCGGAAAAAATGGCTTGGAAACAACCTTGGAAATAAGAAAATTCAATAAAACCGTACCCATTATTGCGTTAACAGCCGTGGAAGAGGAAAATATGCTTTCCGCAATTATGGAAAGTGGAATGGATGATATCATGGTGAAACCGTATAACGTGGACAAATTTCTGAAAAAACTATCCAAGCATATTCAAAAAAATTGAGCACAAAAAATCCCGATCTTAAATCGGGATTTCGCATATTAATATGGATTTTGTTTTATCCTTTTATACTCGCTCCTAAATATTCACGATTCATTCTTGCAATATTTTCCAATGAAATTCCTTTTGGGCACTCAATCTCGCAAGCGCCTGTATTGCTACAATTTCCGAACCCTTCCTTATCCATCTGTGCAACCATATTGAGAACGCGTTCTGTTGCTTCGGTTTTTCCCTGTGGCAATAAAGCGAATTGGCTCACCTTTGCTGAAGTAAACAGCATCGCACTCGCATTTTTACAGGCAGCTACACACGCACCGCAACCAATACATGTAGCCGCGTTGAAAGATTCGTCAGCATCGTGCTTATTTACAGGGATTGCATTGGCATCAATAGTGTTTCCAGAAGTATTCACCGAAATAAATCCACCCGCCTGCTGAATTCTATCAAACGAACTTCTATCCACTACCAAATCCTTAATTACTGGAAAGGCCGTAGCGCGGAATGGCTCAATTACAATAGTATCTCCATCCTTGAACATACGCATATGTAGTTGGCACGTAGTAATCAACCTATCTGGGCCGTGCGGCTCACCATTTATTTGTAGTGAGCAGCTTCCACAAATTCCCTCACGGCAGTCGTGATCAAAAACTACGGGCTCCTCACCTTTGTTTATTAAACCTTCGTTCAATACGTCAAGCATCTCAAGAAAAGACATATCGCCCTCAATTCCATCGATGGGATATGTTTTTAATTCTCCTTTAGTATTTGCGTTTTTTTGGCGCCAGATTTTTAAAGTAAGTTTCATATTATAAAGGAATTAGAAATTAGCGAAAAGCAAAGAGGGATTATTCTCTTTCATTCAAGCTTTTAATCAGTGCATTCAACATTTTGCTAATTTCAATTATTAAACTTTCAATATTTTTAGTATTTGTAAAAAAATTCAGCTCTGCTGAAATAATTATTTGAGTTTCCAATTCAAACAAAGAACCTCTTGCCGTTCTAAGAAATAGAATATAACTTTTTTTTGACATCCTTCCCCACCCTTCTGCAATATTTGATGGGACTGAAACAACCGAACGTCTCATTTGGGAAACCAATCCGTATTTTTCATCCTCTGGAAAAGAATTGGTGAGCAAGTAAATTTCCTTAACAAGCTTTATGGCTTTTTGCCAAACAATTAATTCTTTATAGGATTTTACAGAGCCCATTTTATTGACTATTCGCTATTCTCTTATTCCTATTTATAGGAACGTGACTTCACTTCAATATTCTCATAATCCAATTCTTCTTTATGCAGCACCTCGTTTCCGGGATCTCCGGTGTATTCCCAAGCGGCTACGTACATAAAGTTCTCATCATCGCGCAATGCCTCTCCTTCCTCGGTTTGGTATTCCTCACGAAAATGGCCACCACAACTCTCATTTCTGTGCAGCGCGTCTTTTGCAAACAATTCGCCCAATTCAAGGAAATCTGCAACACGGGTTGCTTTTTCTAGCTCGCTGTTCATTTCGTCCATCCCGCCAGGTACTTTCACATCTTTCCAGAATTCCTCCCGAAGCGCTCTTATTTCAGACATTGCAGACTTCAAATCCTCTGCATTGCGCGCCATTCCGCATTTGTCCCACATAATTTTTCCGAGCTTTTTATGGAAATAATCTACGGAATGCGTGCCGTTGTTGTTAACCAATTTATTTAGAAGTTCACGAACGCGGCTTTCAGCTTCGTCAAATTCTTTTGTTTCAGTCGAAATTTTTCCTGTTTTAATATCTTTTGAAAGGTAATCACCAATGGTGTACGGCAATACAAAATAACCATCCGCAAGACCTTGCATCAACGCCGAAGCACCCAAGCGATTGGCTCCGTGGTCGCTGAAATTAGCTTCACCCGTAACGTAGCAGCCTGGAATCGTGGATTGCAAATTATAATCTACCCATACACCACCCATTGTATAATGTACCGCGGGATAAATCATCATGGGAGTTTCGTATGGATTTTCATCTACAATTTTCTCATACATCTGGAAAAGGTTTCCGTATTTGCTTTCAATAACCTGCGTTCCTAATTTTTTAATTTCGGCATCACTTGGATTGTGGTTTCCGTGGATGGCAGCCTGTTCTTTTCCGTAGCGCTCAATCGCCGAAGCAAAATCCAAATAAACAGCTTCACCTGTTTTATTTACACCATAGCCGGCATCACATCTTTCTTTTGCGGCACGCGAAGCAACGTCCCGTGGCACCAAGTTTCCAAAAGATGGATATCTTCGTTCCAAATAGTAATCTCTTTCTTCAGCTGAAAGATCAGTGGGTTTCTTTTTTCCGTTTCTGATTGCTTCCGCATCCTCCTTTTTCTTCGGAACCCAAATTCTTCCATCATTTCGAAGTGATTCAGACATCAAAGTAAGTTTACTTTGGTGATCTCCGGAAACAGGAATACACGTTGGGTGAATCTGCGTGTAACACGGATTTGCGAAATACGCCCCTCTTTTATGAATTTTCCAAGAAGCGGTTACGTTACTTCCCATAGCATTTGTTGAAAGGAAGAAAACATTTCCATAACCACCCGAGGCAATAACCACGGCGTGTGCGGAATGTCTTTCAATTTTACCTGTTACCAAATCACGCGCTATAATTCCTCTAGCCTTTCCATCCACGATCACCAAATCCAGCATTTCGTGACGGTTGTAAGGTGTTATTTTTCCACGGTTTATTTGGCGATTCATGGCAGCATAAGCCCCTAAAAGCAACTGCTGACCAGTTTGGCCCTTCGCGTAAAAAGTTCTTGAAACCAACACCCCTCCAAAAGAGCGGTTGTCCAGCATTCCACCGTATTCACGCGCAAAGGGAACACCTTGGGCAACGCATTGGTCAATAATATTTGCCGAAACCTCAGCAAGACGATACACGTTTGCTTCGCGAGAGCGATAATCACCTCCTTTTATGGTATCATAGAATAATCTATAGGTTGAGTCGCCATCGCCTTGATAATTCTTTGCGGCATTGATACCTCCCTGTGCAGCAATAGAGTGTGCGCGGCGAGGTGAATCTTGATAGCAAAATGTTTTTACGTTGTAACCAAGCTCGGCCAGGGTTGCGGCGGCACTTCCCCCTGCAAGACCCGTGCCCACCATAATAACATCAATGTTACGTTTGTTGGCGGGGTTAACGAGGTTTATATCGTTTTTATGTTTTGTCCACTTATCGGCTAAGGGTCCTTTGGGTATTTTGGAATCTAATATCGACATCGCTTTTTCTTTTAGTGGATTTGATTAAAATGAAGGTATAGTGCAATAAATATAAAACCAAGCGGAATAGCTATTGCATAAACTTGGGTAAAAGCCCTTAATCCCTTAGAATATTTGTTGTTCCATCCCATACTTTGAAAGGAAGAGGAAAAACCATGCCAAAGGTGAAGCATCAACAATACAAATGAAACACAGTAAATACCCGTACGAACAGGGCTTCTAAATTTCTCAACCAATTCTGGATAATATCTCGTGGGATCCTCTGGGTTCGATTCTAAATATTTATACGTTATTTCGTGAAACCAGAAATCGTAAAAGTGAAGTCCCAAAAATGCTAAAACAACCAATCCGGTTACTATCATATACCGAGATGCCCAAGTTGAATTTCTATCGCCTTTATAGGATTTGTATTTTATTTTCCGCGCGCTATTATTTTTAATTTCAAGAAAAATTCCCATACAAAAGTGAAAAATAACGCCAAAAATCAAGATGGGCTGAAGCACACCTTGAACAAGTACATTTGTACCCATAAAATGTGACCAGCTATTGAAGGTATCCGGATTTATGACCGATATAACATTGATGGTAAAATGCTGGGCAAGAAAGACCACAAGAAACAAGCCAGAAAGTGCCATAGCTACTTTTCGGGCAATTGAAGAGGATAATATTCCCATTATTATTTTATTTCAAGAATTGAGAATGCAAAAATACACTACGAGACATTGAATGCCAAAAAAATAGCATTATTACTACACTATTTAGACTTATTAAAGCAAAAACCACCCAATGGGTGGCTTTTTTCTAAGTAATTTAGCAAAAGTTATTGTACAACTAATTTTTTAGTGGCCGTGGCATTGTTTTGTGTTACACTAATCATATAAACTCCAGCTTTTAATTCAGAAATATTAAGCTCATCTCCTGAAAGAATAGTGCTCAATACTTGTTTTCCTAAAACATCATAAATAACAATACTCTTTTCGCCAGATAGTTTAGTTTGAATATTTACTATACCATTTGCAGGATTAGGATATAGATTGAAGTTTGCAATGCTGTTATCATTTACGCCAGCAATAACATCTTCAAATAATTCTAGAACAAACAATTGATCAGAAGGAGTACCTTGAGATACACCAATAATAACAGAAGTATCTTGGACTAATTCATCTGTAATAAAAAGACCACCAGCAATACCAGTGTTTCCTGCGGGTTGACCAGATAAGTTATAATCATACACTACGCCAGTTGGATTTCCGGAAGGAAGCTCAAGTTGTACAACCAAATCTCCCCCACCAACAGCAGTTTGATCGTGAATCCATAAAAAAGGGCCATCTGGGCTAACAAGATCCACTGCTCCGCCATATATGGTTGTTAAATGTGTAGATTGGGGAATAACTGATATTTCATTTCCGGACATATCAAAAGAAGCTATATCAGAACCAAAATTTCCAGTCCAAAAACCTCCATTGCCTCCATCAAGAGTAGGATCATAGGCGACCATTCTCGCTGTCGCATCAGTAGATGGCGAAATTGTTATTGCACCAGTATTTGTTCTGGTTGCAGGATCTATAATTAATATTTGTGTTGATGCAGTGCCTATATAAATATTTGTGCCATCTGTAGTCATTGATCGAGTTCCTGTAACTCCAGGAATGCTAAATGTTTCTATAAAATTACCATTAGAATCGAGAACGTGAATTAAATCTGAAGCCCAAGCCGATATCCAATATTGGTCATTGAAAAATATGACCCCGGCATTACCCTGGGCACCTATTTCTGCGCCAATATCATAATTGAAAAGCAAATCAAAAAGTTCATTAGTATCTTCAATTTCATAAGAAGAATTAGTAGTTGGAGCCATTTCTGCATTTTGAGCAGCACCTTTTGTAAATATTGTCAAAGACAATACGATCGATAAAGCAAGTAGTTTTTTCATCATATTAGTTTTTTAAATTGTTAGAAGCATTAAATATAAAAAATTATTCTATTGAAAAATTGGTAAGTGAAGTAATTTCTTCTAATTTGATTTGGACAGAATATTTCCCCGACGGCAAATAATACAACCCATTTTCAGCTTTCGATATTTTCTCTTTATCAAAATATTTAATTCTCTTTTCAGATACCGTGAAATCATATTCCACAACATTTACCCCTTTTTCTGCATCAACTGTCCATTGCTTCAATTCCTTTCCCTCCTCGGAAGAGATTAAAATTATTGCCTTTCCTTTTTTCGGTGCATAAAATTGAATTGAAGTTTTCGGTTCATAAAATTTGCCCCACGTGCTAAATTTGCTTCCCCAACGTGGTGAAAATTCTATGGTATCCATTTCAGAAACAACAATTTCTTTCATCGTATCATCCGTCAATTTTTGAAGCAGGGCAATATCCGCAACATAAAGTGAGCGGCCGTGTGTTCCCAGAACTAAATCTTTTGCCTCTGGCTGAATTACCAAATCGTGCACGGCAACATTGGGTAGTTCCTTTGAAAAAACCTCCCAATTTTCGCCTCTATTGAAAGAAATGTATGCACCGTTATCTGTTCCCAAATAAAGAAGATTTTCATTTACTGGATCTTCTTTTACTACATTAACAGGAGAGGCTGGAAGATTGCCGCTGATGTCTTTCCAAGTGTTTCCAAAATTTTCGCTTACATAAACGTAAGGTTTAAAATTGTCGAAACGATAGCCATTAAGCGTGATGTAAACTCTTTCCTTTTTATGCGAAGAAGCAATGACACGGCTTACCCAAAGATCCTTCGGAAGACTACCCGATATATTATTCCAATTTCCACCACCATTTTTTGATATATGAATCAATCCATCATCGCTTCCGGTGTACAATAACCCAAACTGAAATGGAGATTCGCTGATGGAAGTAAGCGTGCCGTATGCCACGTTTCCAGCTTTTCCGCCCTGTGTTAAATCTTCTGAAATAGCAGTCCAATCAGTACCCTGGTTCATACTCCGCATCAATTTATTTCCGCCCAAATAAAGAATGTCCTGATTGTGCGGACTCAATAAAATAGGTGTCTGCCAATTAAAACGATACGGACTTTCCCCCAACTCGTGTTTGGGCTGTATGTACGTAGTCTCATCTGTTTTTCTATTTATCCTGAAATAATTCCCAAACTGAAACCCCGTGTAAACCACATCGCTATTTCGGCTATCAATTTGAACCTGCATGCCGTCACCGCCCATAATGCTTTCATACGGATATTTGCCATTTTGTTGCCAGCCAGCGCTTTCCTCGTAATTATGTGGGCCTACCCAGACGCCATTGTCTTGCAAGCCTCCATAAACATTGTAATTTTTTTCAGAATCAACATTAACGGAATAAAACTGACCTACAGCTGGAGCATTATTTTTTATCCACGTTTTGCCATCATCATACGTAATGTTTACCCCGCCATCGTTGCCATCAATCAAATGTCCGGGCATATTGGGGTTTATCCAAAGTGCGTGATGGTCTGCGTGCACGTTATCGGCATCGATGCTTTCAAAAGTTTTTCCTCCATCAGAAGATTTTAAAATGGGGACCCCATAGATGTAGATTTTATTGGCATCGCTTGGGTCCACATGGATTTTTCCGAAATAATATCCATAGGAATAATAGAGATCGTCCAGAAAACCATCGTGGGTTTTTATCCAGCTTTCCCCTCCATCCAAACTTTTATAGACCTCTGCCCCAATCACGGGCGTATTGAACAACTGGCTATTTGCATCTTCAAGATATTTTGCTAAATCTTCCGGTTTTACCGTACCTACACGAACCATTTGCTTTATATTTTCAGCCCTATATTTTTCCTGAAAACCGTTTGCCTTCAGAAATTGGTTTAACTTTTTATCCTCCATCTCCAAAAAAGTTTCGGCAGTCATCCCAATAAAAAAATCTTTTGAAATAATATCAGTTTCTTCCTTTTCCGTTTTCTCTTCGCGGTGAAATTGGTTATCCACAATTAAATAAACAGTTTCATCATCCACAACTGCCGTCCCCATCCTGCCCATTCCTTTGCCTATGGGAAGACCACTAGTTTCGGTAGAAATTTTTACCCACGTGCTCCCAGCATCAGTGCTCTTGTACAGTCCACTGCCCTCACCACTGCCTTCAAAATTCCACGCTTTGCGGTCCTTTTCCCAAGCCGCCGCATACATAGTATTGAAATTTTCCGGATTCGCCGAAATTTCAATAACGCCCGTTTTATCATTAATAAAAAGTGTTTTTTGCCAAGATTTCCCGCCATCAATTGTTTTAAAAACCCCTCTTTCCTCATTAGTGGAGTATAGATGTCCCACCGCACCAACTACTACTTCATTTGGATTTGACGGATTTATAAGGATGCTTGCTAAGTGATGGCTGTCCGTAAGCCCCATATTTTCCCAAGTCTTTCCTCGGTCAGTGCTTTTCAAAAGACCAATTCCCGCGTAGGAAGATCGAGAGGCATTAACCTCACCCGTGCCCACCCATATAGTACCATTTTTCCAATCTACAGCCACACAGCCCACATTTTGAGTCGGACTGTTGTCCATTACAGGTGCAAATGAAGTTCCGTTGTTGTTTGTGTACCAAAGTCCTCCACTGGCGTAGCCCACGTAAAACTCTGTGGGGTTGGCTGGATTTACCGCAAAATCAACTACCCGGCCACTCATAATTGAGGGACCTATATTTTTAAAGGAAAGATTTTTTACCGCGGAATTTTGAGCGAGTTCATTTTTTTGTTGAATTCCATTTTGAATAATTATTGCTGGGGTGGGCGGTTGCTGTGAAAACGCCAGAAATGAAATAAGGCACGTAACTAAAAAAAAATTTTTTTGCATTGGGAAGTGTTTTGAAAGTTGAAGGTATAAAAACAAAATGTGCAATACAACTTGAGATGTGACAATAGCATAAAATCAAATAGGATATTAAAAACCAATTAAATTTTATACAAATAAAATTTAACCACCCATTTAATCGCTACATTCGCAAACATCAAACTTCCACACTATGTATGTAAGAAGGCAGATTCGCTGGACTTTAATCTTTCGGTACACTTGGCTTAATATTGCACTTTTTATCGCTTATTCGTTTTTAATTTTTTGCGTGTACAATTATCTGGGATGGACCTTTATTGATATTCCTTTCGAGCCGCTGACCGTTATAGGTATTGCGGTTTCGTTTTATGTGGGCTTTAAAAATAGTCAAAGTTATGAGCGTTTTTGGGAAGGCCGGAAAATTTGGGGCAACGTTGTAAATTATAGCAGAACTTGGACTATTCAGGTTTTAAGTTTTGTGCAAACGGGAAATACCGAAGCCGATAAAATTTTCAAAAAAAGAATGGTTTACCGCCACATTGCCTGGATGAACGCATTGCGAATACAGTTAAGACAGTCCAGGCCTTGGACACTCGATCACGGTTATTTCATGGAACGAATGTTCAACAGACACGGCGAAAGAGATATTCCATTCGATATGCTTTCAGAATTTTTAGATAACGAAGAATATAAAGATGTTACGAACAGGGTAAATCCTGCCACGCACCTAATAAAAAATCAAGCTGCGGATATATCGCAACTTCGAAAAACATACAACTTAGACGCCCTGCAGGAACAAACCATGCACGGAATTTTGGAAATGTTCTACAATTTACAAGGTATGTGCGAACGTATCAAAAACACACCATTCCCCAGGCAATACGGTGATTTCTCGCGTATTTTTACGTGGGTCTTCGTTCTGTTGATTCCTTTGGGGCTCTTAAATATTTTTGAGGAACATGTATATGGTGACGTAGCCGAAAGTTTTGAAATTTCCCTACTTTTTTTACAAATGATTCCTTTTACGGTATTGATTATGTGGATTTTCACAACCATGGAATTGGTTGGAGATATAAGTGAAGATCCTTTTGAAGGCCGCACAAATGATGTTCCTATCACTGCACTTTGCCGTACCATAGAAATTGATCTTCGGGATATGCTGGATGAAGACAATTTACCCCCGCCCGTTTTGGCCAAAGATGACATTCTTTATTAGCATTTTTCCTATTTCATTTGCACTAAAAATGATTTCTTCTTAAATAAACCTCAACATTGGTACACTTTTAACCCCCAACTTTCTTGGCTTCGGTTTAGAATAATTAATTTTGAAGAAATTCAGAAAAATTCAAGATGAAATACAAGCAAATAAACAGCAAACTATTCATTAAAAACCGCAAGAATTTTATGGCCAAAATGAAGCCGAAAAGTCTTGCCGTATTCAATAGCAATGATATTTATCCCATTGGCGCAGATAGCACGATGCCATTCCAGCAGGCACGCGATATCTTTTACCTCACCGGCGCGGACCAAGAGGAAACCAAATTGGTACTCTTTCCAGATGCGCCCAATAAAGAGCACCGCGAGATGCTCTTTGTGCGCGAGACCAATGATCACATCGCGGTTTGGGAAGGTGAAAAATTGACCAAGGAAAAAGCATTTGAAGTTACCGGAATTAAATCCGTGCATTGGCTCAAGGATTTTGATAAAATTTTCTTTGAGGTAATGACCCAAGCGGAAACCATTTATTTCAATACAAATGAGCATTATCGCGCATCTGTTGAGACCGAAACGCGCGAAGATCGATTTATAAAAGCGACAAAGGCGAAATTCCCAGCGCACAACTGGGAGCGTAGCAATCCCATTTTACAGCGATTGCGCTCGGTCAAGGATCAAATTGAAATCGATTTGATTCAGGAAGCCTGCAATATCACCGAGAAAGGTTTCAAAAGAATCCTAAATTTCGTAAAACCAGGTGTTTGGGAATATGAAATTGAAGCAGAATATATGCACGAGTTTTTAAGAAACCGGTCACGAGGTTTCGCGTACACGCCCATTGTCGCAAGTGGAAACAATTCAAATGTGCTCCATTATATTGAAAATAACCAGCAGTGCAAAAAGGGCGATCTTATTTTGATGGATGTGGGTGCGGAATATGCCAATTACAGCAGCGATATGTCCCGAACCATTCCCGTGAGCGGAAAATTTAGCAAACGTCAGCGCCAAGTTTATGATGCCGTGCTCCGTGTGAAAGATGAAGCTACAAAAATGCTCGTTCCCGGAAACTACTGGAAGGAATACCACGTTGAAGTGGGTAATTTAATGACCAAGGAACTGCTCGACCTGAAACTATTGGACAAGGCAGATTTAAAAAATGAAGATAAAAATTGGCCAGCCTACAAAAAATATTTTATGCACGGCACCAGCCACCATTTGGGTCTAGATACCCATGATTACGGGATTCTATGGGAAAAAATGACCGAAAACATGGTCTTCACCGTAGAACCGGGCATTTACATTCCGCAGGAAGGTTTCGGGATTCGGTTGGAGGACGATGTGGTTATCCAGAAAAAAGGCGAACCTTTTAACTTAATGCGCAACATTCCAATTGAAGCTGAAGAAATTGAGGAATTGATGAATAAATAGAAGAAAGAAAAGAGAATAATAACATTAGACCTGCAAGGTTTCAAAAACTTTGTAGGTCTATTTCAAACATGACTTTTAAATTCAAAAATATTTCCATCCATTACGAAATCTTCGGGCAAGGCCCGGCGGTAGTTTTATTGCACGGTTTTTTGGAAAGTAGTACCATGTGGAACTATTTAATTCCGAAGCTTTCTGAAAAAAATACGGTTCTTATTTTGGACTTTCCCGGTCACGGCAAGAGCGAAACAGTTCACGAAACCCACAGTATGGAATTGATGGCGGATGTAGTCAATTCACTTTTGAAAGAATTGAAAATTCAAAAAGCCACATTTGTTGGGCATTCCATGGGAGGTTACGTGGCTTTGGCCTACGCCGAAAAATATGTGGATTCCGTTGAAAAACTCATTCTTTTGAATTCAACAACTGCCGAAGATTCTGAGGAAAGAAAGCAAAACAGAGATCGCTCGCTTGAGATAGTGGATAAAATTCCGGAAGCCTACATAAGTATGGCCATCGGCAATCTTTTTGCAGAAAATTCTAGGGAAAAATTTGCTTCGGAAATAGAAAAATTAAAAAACGAAGCCAAAGCCTTTCCCATGGAAGGCATAAAAGCAGCCATTCGCGGGATGCGCGACAGAAAGGATCGAACTTCGGTTTTAAAAAATTTTCCAAGAGGGAAATACATCATTTCCGCTTCCGAAGATCCCATAATCCCGATGGATGAAATCAAAACTATTTCAGAAAAAACGGGTGCAAAATTGAAAACGCTTCCCGGCGGCCATTTAAGTACCGTTGAAAATGGGCAAGCAGTTTCGGATTATCTGCTTTCAGTTTTGTGAAATTCAGAATACATTATTCTTCGTTTTTAAGCGCATTCCAGCCACGCGCAACGAGCGGAATTTTGGTATTTGCCCTACTTATAAGATGAATCCCCTCGCTTTCGGCAGTCATATGCCCTATAATTGTTAAATGCGGGTTTGATTTTATTTTCGGGAAATCTTCCGTTTTAATTGTGAATAGAAGTTCGTAATCCTCGCCTCCACTGAGCGCAATGGTGGTACTATCAATATTGAATTCCTCACAAACAGAAATCACCTGCGGGTCCAGCGGGATTTTATCCTCATATACATTACAGCCCACTTTTGAGCTTTTACAAATGTGAATTATTTCCGAAGAAAGACCGTCGCTAATATCAATCATGGCACTGGGCAAAACGTCAAGTTCTGCCAATAATTTCGGTATATCTTGGCGTGCTTCAGGTTTTAATTGCCTTTCAACCAAATAGGAATATGGTTCCAAATCTGGCTGCGAATTTGGATTTACCTTAAAAACTTCCTTTTCGCGTTCCAAAACCTGAAGTCCCATATAGGCTGCTCCCAGATCTCCGGTAACAACGAGCAAGTGGTTTTCCTTTGCGCCGTTTCGGTACACAATTTTTTCTTTCGCGGCCTGCCCTATTGCGGTAATACTTAATAGCAATCCCGTGGTTGACGAAGTAGTGTCGCCACCCACAACATCAACATTATATATTTTTGCGGCGGCTTCTATTCCGGCGTATAATTCTTCCATAGCTTCTAACGGAAATCTATTTGAAACCGCAACGGAGACAGTAATTTGGGAAGGTTGAGCATTCATAGCAAACACGTCTGAAAGATTTACAACCACGGCTTTATAACCTAAATGTTTTAGCGGCATATAGCTAAGATCAAAATGGATGCCTTCCAAAAGCAAATCTGTGGTAACTACAATTTCTTTTTTCGCTTCCGCGGAAATTACGGCAGCATCATCGCCAATCCCCATAATAGTGGATTTCTGCTTAATTTTGAAATTTTTGGTGAGATGATCTATGAGACCAAATTCGCCGAGTTGGGAAATGCCGGTTTTGGAATCGTCCTTATTTTCAAACATGCTGTCTTTTTTGAAATTTCCGCAAAAATACGGCTTCACTTTCTATTAAAAATAATAAATATCACAATATGTTGAAGGTCTGTGAGTTTTATTGCTGAGTCCACTCAATTATAGCCCATTAACTTTTAACCTTTCTCATTTGCTAATTTGCCCTTAATATAAGTACTTTTAAGCCCTTCTTAACATTTTATACTATTATGAAAAAATTACTACCCTATTCCCTCTTATTACTTTCTTATATTACAATTGCCCAAACTCCCTGCGTTAATGGAATGGCAGGAGCCTACCCTTGTAGTGGAATGGATCTTCAATCCAGAATTTCCCTAACAACTATGAATGCCTTTGCTGGTAACGATTCTTGGGGCTGGACAGATCCGCAGGACGGCAAGGAATATGGAATTATGGGCCTTGATAACGGAACAGCCTTTATTGATATTACAGATCCCATCAACCCCATTTATCTTGGAAAATTACCTACCCATACTGATCCAAGTATTTGGCGCGATATAAAGGTGTATAACGATCACGCATTCATCGTTAGCGAGGCTTCCGGTCACGGAATGCAGGTTTTTGATCTTACAAGATTGAGAAATGTACCAAATCCACCGGCTACTTTTACGGAAGATGCTCATTATAATGGCATCGGTAACTGCCACAACATTGTAATAAATGAGGAAACGGGTTTTGCCTATGCCGTGGGAGCAAGTTCTACCAACGGCGGAGGACCCATATTTATTAATATTCAAAACCCCACCAATCCAACCTTTGCCGGAGATTTTACCAATGATTTCTATTGTCACGATGCGCAGGTAGTAATTTATAATGGACCTGATACTGACTATACCGGAAGGGAAATATTATTGGGAAGCAATGAGGATTTTGTATCCATTGTTGATGTTACTGATAAAAATAATCCTCAAGCCATTTCACGTGGATTTTATGCGAATACAGCTTATACGCATCAAGGCTGGCTTACAGAAGATCAACGCTATTTTATTTTAGGAGATGAAATTGACGAAGAAGCCTCAGGTTTTAATACGCGTACCATCATATTTGATTTGTTGGATCTTGACAACCCGCAAGTTGCGTTCTATTATGAAGCTGACAATGAATCTATAGACCATAACGGATATGTTCTTGGCGATGAATTTTTTCTATCAAGCTATAGAGCTGGATTGCGAATTCTTGATATTACCGATTTAGCCAATGGAAATATGACTGAAACCAAATTTTTTGATACATACCCTGACAATAATGGCACTAGTTATAACGGAGCTTGGAGCGTATATCCATATTTTGCTAGCGGCAACGTGGTTATTAGTGATATAGACCGTGGCTTTTTTGTAGTGAAGGCATCCGAAGATTTAAGTACGGAAGACAATGCAATTGCTGAATTTTCAATATACCCGAATCCCGCAAACCATACAGTGAATATAGCCTCTAAAAATACCCCGGTTACACAAGTTGAACTATTCAATTTACTTGGCCAGCGCATTTTCAGTCAGAATTTTTCTGAAAATTTGATAGAAAAAATTGATGTATCCGCTTTTTCTTCAGGCATGTATGTAATGAAGATCAATGGCGTTACGACCAAAAGACTGTTGATTAAATAATATTAGATTTTCCCATTAATGTTGAAGCACAACACTTTCTTTTTAAAATCAATTTATTTCGCTCTATTTGTCTTGTTTCTCTTTGCCTGCTCAAAGGATGATTCCATCACGCCAGATGAGAATCCCCAAGGCAACTCGGATACCATCCCAAACGACACCATTCCTACGGACACCATTCCGGAGCCCGTAAGCGGAATTGATTTTGTAAAAACCTATGGTGGAAGCGGCACAGACGAAGCCGTTTCATTTGTGCAGACCACAGACGGTAGCTTCGTTATTTTGGGAAACACAATGAGTACCGATGGTGATATTGTAGATAAATCTACCCCAGATAATGATTTTTGGCTTTTGAAAATTTCCAGCACAGGCAATATCATTTGGAGCAAAACCTTTGGCGGCACCGATAACGATAACGCTGCGCGAATTACAAAAACAAGTGACGGTGGTTTTCTTTTAAGCGGTTTTACCACCAGCAATGATGGTGATGTAGATAGCAATTTCGGATTTCAGGATTATTGGATAGTTAAGGTTTCTTCAGAAGGAAATAAAGTTTGGACAAAAAACTTCGGATTTTCCGGTAGCGACCAAGCATTCAAAGCTTTCGAAACTGCAGACGGCGGATATTTTATCACTGGCTTTTTTGACGTTTCGGCAAGTGGCGGTGCAGGTAATGACCTTCAAAGAGGAGCCAATCACGGTGTTGGTGAATATTGGGGAATTCGATTGAATGCTGAAGGCGAAACCTTATGGCGAAGGTATTTTGGCGGAAGCAATAACGACAGAAGTTACGATGCATTGCAAACGGCAGATGGCGGATTTTTAATGACGGGTACTTCAGAAAGTACTGATTTTGACAAGACTGACCCCAAAGGCAGCTACGATTATTGGGCCGTGAGGCTTAGCGCAAACGGCGATCTTCTTTGGACAAAATCCTACGGAGGTTCCGAAATTGACAACAGTTATGGATTGACCAAAACTCTTGATGGCAATTATATTATGGTGGGCGACAGCCGCAGCAACAATCAGGATGTAACCTCTGCCCGTGGCAATGCGGATGCTTGGGCAGTGAAATTCAGCGATGGCGGGAATATGATTTGGCAAAAATCCTTTGGAGGAACACAATTTGAAACTGCACATAGTATTTATCAGTTATCAAATGGCGATTTGGCCCTTACAGGAAATAGCAGAAGTGAAGATGGCGATCTTTCAAAAAATTACGGAGGCAATGATGCCTGGCTTTTTGTGATAGACAGCAATGGAAATTTAAAAAGTAATGAAATTATAGGCGGATCTGGATTAGACTTCCTTTCAGAAGTACTTGAAACATCTGATCAAAAATTAGTAGCCGTTGGCAACACCGAAAGCAATGATTTTGACATTCCCCAAAATCGCGGCCTTAAAGATTTTTTATTCGTAAAACTAAAATAAATTCAACTTAATACTTTTTTAAAATTCATGAAAAAAATAGGCTTATTAGTGATGTTTGCAGTATTTGCAATTGGTTGTAATAGTGATGATGATTCCTCAGCAGAGATTTTGGGCTGTATGGATCCAGATTCCATTAATTTTAACCCTGAGGCAAATACAGATGATGGCTCTTGCAGCTATTTAAAGAATGTAACTTTCAATTTCACCCAAAATTGGGGAGGCGAAGACAGACCGGTGACAAAGATTGATTTCAATTCAACTACCTACGAAAATGAAATGGGTACTACGTTGACATTATCCAAACTTCGATACCTAATTTCAAAAATTCAGCTTCATAAAAGTGATACCACGATTACAATTGAAAATTACCAATTGGTAGATCTTGCAATGGACAGCTCGCTAAGCTTGGCACCAACTCAGCAAATCCCAACAGGGGATTATACGGGTATTTCCTTTGTATATGGTTTTAATGAAGAAGACAACATTAGCGGAAATTATCCAGATTTAAATGATGCGTCTTGGAACTGGCCAGCGATGTTGGGCGGAGGTTATCACTTTATGCAAATGGAAGGAAGTTATAATGATGAAAATGGCATGCCTCAGCCCTATGCGTATCACAATGGACGGGCAAGATTAAGTATGGATAACTTTGTAAATAATCATTTGGAATTCGATTTCCAGAGAAATTTTACCGTTACTGACGATACTACTATCGAAATACGAATGGATATTTCAGAATGGTACAAAAACCCAAATATGTGGGATTTAAACCAATACAACGTGGATTTAATGATGAATTATGACGCGCAAATTCTTATGCACGAAAATGGTGCGAGCGTATTTAGCATTGGGGAAATAAATCAATAAATTATATGCAGGAACGTTTACGGGGAAACATATACTATTTCGTTTTGGCCTTTGCCTTTGCGATATGCTCATCTTGTTCTTCCGAAGATCCAGGTGGCGAAGTGATGGAGGAAGGCTATGTGCCCACCCCCAAACCTTTGAACGTTCCTGCCATATTTCAACAATATCTTCCGCAGCCCAATATCCCTGAGGATAATCCTCAGACAGTGGAGGGGGTTGCTTTGGGCAGAAAATTATTTTTCGACCCAATGCTTTCTGGAGATGGCACACAATCTTGCGCTACCTGCCATCAACCCCAAAATGCGTTTACTGATCTTCAACAATTCAGCGAGGGAATAGATGGAATTGTTGGTTTCAGAAATGTGATGCCCATCTACAATCTGGCTTGGAATACCAATGCAAAATTTTTCTGGGATGGTCGTGCCGGTGATTTGGAAACCCAAGCGCTAGAGCCGGTTACCAATCCCATTGAAATGCACAATACTTGGCCAAATGCTGTGGCGAGCCTTCAAAGCGATGCCGCTTACCCAGAACTTTTTGAACAAGCTTTTGGAACGGAAACAGTTACGAAGGAATTGGTCGCAAAAGCCATTGCCCAATTTGAAAGAACACTTATTTCTGGAAATTCACCTTTTGATAAATATTTGCTGGGAGAAGGAACGCTTACGGAACAAGAAATTAACGGTTTCGAAATATTTATGGATGAAGCGCGCGGCGACTGTTTCCATTGCCACGGAAATGAATTTAGCCCCCTTTGGACTGACAATATTTTTCATAATAACGGGCTGGATGAAATAATTACGGACAAAGGATTGGGAAATATTACCGGCGATCCTCGCGATGATGGGCTTTTTAAGTCACCATCACTTCGAAATCTTGCCTACACCGCACCCTACATGCACGACGGCAGGTTTGAAACGCTCGACGAAGTTATAAACCATTACAGTGAAGGCCTTGTTTATTCGCCAACCATTGATCCTTTAATGAAAGCAATCGCGCAGGGTGGTGTACAATTGACCGAGTCTGACAAGGCAGATCTCAAGGCTTTTCTTCTTAGTCTTTCAGAGCCGGCTTTTGTAAACAATCCAGATTTTCAGAATCCCAATTAACTACCAAATTTTAACTATTTTCAAAAATTCCGATGGTTTGTTAAAGATTGGCTAAAACTATGGCGCCATTCGCTTAAAATATTTTTACGCTATGGTTTGCCGTGCTATTTGCCGTACCTTTGCAGATAATTATTATTTGAATACTTATGATTAAAGTTAGTGATTCAGCAAAATCAAAAATTGCGCATCTTATGTCTGAGGAAGGTTTTGATGTTGCTAATGATTTTGTGCGCGTTGGCGTAAAAAGCGGTGGCTGTTCAGGCCTTAGCTATGAACTGAAGTTTGACCACCAATCTGGAGAAAACGATAAACTTTTTGAGGACAATCCCGTAAAAATTGCAGTAGATAAAAAAAGCTTTCTTTATTTGGTTGGGACAACCCTGGAATATAGCGGCGGGCTCAATGGTAAAGGCTTTGTTTTCAACAACCCCAACGCTAACCGCACCTGTGGTTGTGGTGAAAGTTTTTCACTTTAAAAAAGTAGAATCTTTTTTGCGCAGTAAAGAGATAACAGTTTTATTGACTGCGAATATTAGAGGAATGGTATAAATTTTAAGAATGGCGAAGTTTACAGAAGACGATTTAAAAAAAGAACTCGAAAATAAAGAATACGAATATGGTTTCTATACAGATATTGAATCTGAAACCTTTCCCGTTGGTCTTAACGAAGAGATAGTTCGAGCCATTTCCCTTAAAAAGGAAGAGCCCGAATGGATGACGGAATGGCGCCTGGAATCATTTCGATATTGGAAGGAAATGGTAGAGCCGGAGTGGGCAAATGTTCATTACGAAAAACCTGATTTCCAAAATATTTCATACTACAGTGCGCCCAATAAAAAACCGAAATACAACAGCATTGATGAAGTTGATCCAGAGCTGTTGGAAACCTTCAAAAAACTTGGGATTTCACTTGAGGAACAAAAGAAACTGGCTGGAGTTGCTGTAGATATCGTTATGGATTCCGTTTCCGTGGCAACAACTTTTAAAGACACACTTGCCAAAAAGGGAATTATTTTCTGTTCCATTTCTGAAGCAATAAAAAACCATCCCGAATTGGTTAAAAAATATTTGGGAACCGTAGTCCCGCAGCGAGATAATTTCTATGCCGCGCTAAATAGTGCCGTTTTTAGTGATGGTTCTTTCTGCTATATTCCAAAAGGGGTGCGCTGCCCTATGGAGCTTTCCACATATTTCAGAATAAACCAAGCGGGTACTGGACAATTTGAACGAACCCTGGTTATTGCCGATGAAGGCAGCTATGTAAGCTATCTTGAAGGCTGCACCGCACCAAGCCGTGATGAAAATCAATTGCACGCCGCAGTAGTAGAATTAATTGCGCTTGATAATGCAGAAATAAAATACTCAACCGTACAAAACTGGTTTCCAGGCAATAAAGAAGGAAAAGGTGGAGTTTATAATTTTGTGACCAAGCGAGGTCTTTGTGAAAAAAACGCGAAGATTTCTTGGACGCAGGTGGAGACCGGAAGCGCGGTAACGTGGAAGTATCCTAGTTGCGTACTCAAGGGTGACAATTCCATCGGGGAATTTTACTCCATTGCTGTGACCAATAATTTTCAGCAGGCAGACACCGGCACGAAGATGATACATTTGGGGAAAAATACCCGAAGCACGATTATTAGCAAAGGTATTTCAGCGGGAAAATCACAAAATAGCTACCGCGGATTGGTCCAGATAAGCCCCCGAGCAGAAAATGCACGTAACTTTTCGCAGTGCGATTCACTGCTAATGGGCAACAATTGTGGAGCACATACATTTCCATACATTGAGGCAAAAAACAAGACCGCAAAGGTAGAACACGAGGCTACCACCAGTAAGATTGGTGAAGATCAAATTTTTTATTGCAACCAGCGTGGGATCGATACCGAAAAAGCAATCGCACTCATTGTTAATGGTTTCAGCAAGGAAGTCTTAAATAAACTCCCTATGGAATTTGCCGTTGAAGCCCAAAAACTTTTGGAAATAAGTCTCGAGGGCTCTGTTGGTTAATTTCTTAAGAATACTTAAATCAAATAAAATTTCTTTTCAAATGAAAAAAATCCTTTTGCTTTTTTTGATTTCGATGGCAATTTTTTCCTGTAAAAATTCAGAAGAAAAAAATGCGGATGCAGAAATAGTTGAAAATTCAGATAATTTGAAAACCTATCAAGGCGAATTCATCTATTCCGATGATGCCAGCGTTTTAATGGGAAAAAATTTCATTTACGGGGTCTCGCGCAATTCAAAAGCCGAGGAGCTAGCAAAAAGAGTGGACGCCGTAAAAAACGATCCGTATGATATGGTTGGCGTCTCCGTAAAGGGCGTAGTATCAAAAAACAACTCAAACGAAAGTCAATGGGAAGAAGTAATCACCATTAGTGAAATAGTAAGTGTGAGCAATACACCTTCACAACCAGACGTAAAAATTGAAGAAAAAAAGAATTAAAATGTTAAAAATAAAAGACTTACAAGCCGGATTAGAAGGCAAAAAAATATTGCAGGGAATCAATCTCGAGGTAAAACCAGGCGAAGTGCACGCAATTATGGGCCCCAACGGATCCGGTAAAAGTACTTTGGCATCGGTTATTGCTGGCAAAGAGGAGTTTGAAATGACAAAAGGAGAAATCACCTTTGAAAATGAAGACATTACAGAATTGGATCCAGAGGAAAGAGCCCACAAGGGCATTTTCCTATCCTTTCAATATCCGGTGGAAATTCCCGGTGTTTCGGTTACCAATTTTATAAAAACGGCTATTAATGAAACCCGAAAATCCAAAGGTGAGAAAGATATGCCAGCTTCAGATATGCTGAAAATGATAAAGGAAAAGGCAGACCTTTTGGAAATTGACCGTAAGTTTTTGTCGCGTTCCCTAAACGAAGGTTTTTCTGGCGGCGAGAAAAAACGAAATGAAATTTTCCAAATGGCGATGATGGAGCCAAAACTTGCCATTCTTGATGAAACCGACTCGGGATTGGATATTGATGCGCTAAAAATTGTGGCAAATGGCGTAAACAAATTGAAAAGTAAAGACAATGCTGTAATTGTAATTACACACTATCAACGACTTTTAGATTACATCGTCCCAGATTTTGTCCATGTTTTAATGAATGGAAGAATTGTGAAATCCGGCACCAAGGAATTGGCTTACGAGCTGGAAGAAAAAGGCTACGACTGGATTAAGGAGGAATTGGTATAATTAATTTGAAGTTAAGAGTTCACGATTCAAGTTAAGTTTGAATCCTGAATTCTGAGTTTTGAATTCTGAATTAAAAGAAATGAGCTTTAAAGATAAATTATTATCATCATACATTGCCTTCGAGGATTATCTGGAAGCGGATTCCCCATTGCACGATCTTCGGAATGAGGCAATCAAGAATTTTGAGACTAAAGGTTTTCCTACTAAGAAAGATGAGGCCTGGAAATACACCTCTCTTAATTCGCTTCTGAAAAAGGACTATAATATTTTTTCAAATAAGGAAAAAAATGTAGAGCTTAAAAACGTCCGTAAATATTTCCTTCACGAAATTGACACATACAAAATCGTTTTCGTGGATGGCGTCTATAATTCATTTTTATCAGAAACTACGCACGATACACTGGATGTTTGCTTGCTGTCTTCGGCATTGAATAAAAGCAAATACAAACCAGTGATTGAGGCCTATTTCAATAAAATAGCGAAGGACGATAGTTTGACTTCCCTAAATACAGCTTTTACAAAAGAAGGTGCCTACATTAACATCCCCGCGCACAAGGAAGTGGAAAAACCCATTGAAATAATCAATTTTTCTACGGGAAATGAGGCTGCCATGTTTTTGCAGCCACGTAATTTAATTGTTGTGAGTGAAAATGCGCACGTCCAGATTATTGAGCGCCATCAAAGTCTTTCGGAAAATGAAGTTTTAACAAATTCCGTTACCGAGATTTTTGCCGAAAAACGCGCCTATATGGATTATTATAAAATCCAGAATGACGCTGAAACTGCTTCGTTAATTGACAATACGTATATTTCACAGGAGAGGGAAAGCGTTTGTCGCGTACATACGTTTGCCTTCGGCGGAAATATGGTACGAAACAACCTCAATTATTTTCAAAAAGGGGAGCGTTGCGATTCTACCTTAAAGGGAATCACTATTTTGGAAAATAAGCAGCACGTAGATCATAATACTTTGGTACACCACATTGCGCCAAATTGTGAGAGCCACCAAGATTACAAAGGCATTTTCGCCGAAAATTCTACCGGGGTCTTCAACGGAAAAATCATTGTTGAAAAAGATGCCCAGAAAACGGATGCATTTCAGCAGAACAATAACATATTAATTGACGATAAAGCAACGATAAATGCAAAACCGCAACTGGAAATTTTTGCGGATGACGTTAAATGTTCGCACGGCTGTACCATTGGTCAGTTTGACGAGGACGCCTTATTTTACCTGCGCAGTCGCGGAATTGGATTGAAGGAAGCACGCGCTTTGTTGATGTACGCATTCGCCAATACGGTTATTGAAAGCGTAAAAATTCCTGAATTGAAAGTGCGAATAAATAAATTGATTGCCAATAAAATTGGGGTTAGCTTAGGTTTTGAGCTTTAAGTTTTTTGCTTCAAATTATTGGTGCTTTTAATTTCTTTGATTAAATACAATAAATATGAATTTAGAGGCTAGAAAAATAGAATTTGTAAAGGAGTTTTTAAAAATCCAGAGCGAAGAAGTGATTGCCAAATTGGAGAAAATTTTGATGAAAGAGAGTAGATTCTATTCGGAAAATAATGAGTTCATACCTATGACCGTTGAGGAATTTAATGACCAAATTGAACGCTCCTTGGAAGATTCCGAAAATAATAGAGTAATTAGCGCAAAAGATCTCAAAGAAGAAATAAAAAAATGGCGCTAACCGTTTTTTGGACCAAATTTGCAAAAGAAAAACTCGCAGAAATTTTTGAATATTATAAGGCGAGGGCTGGAAGAAATGTTGCCCAAAAATTGATAAACGAAATTATCGATCACACTGAAGGATTAGAATTAAATCCAACCATAGGTCAAAAGGAAGAACTGCTTTATGATTTTCCCAACCAATTCAGATATTTAATTTTCAAGCACTATAAAATAATTTATTGGATAAATTCCGCTAAAGACAGAGTCGATATTTCCCATATTTTCGATACAAGGCAGAATCCTTTTAAAATAAGAGAAATAAAATAATTATTTACCAATTGATTAAATTTTAAAATGCCCTTCAACATCCAAAAAATCCGTAAAGATTTTCCAATCCTAAAACGAAAAGTGAACGGCTATCCACTCGTGTATCTGGACAATGCCGCAACTTCGCAAAAACCGCAGCAGGTGATTGATTGCATTGTAGACTATTACAGCAATTACAATGCAAATATTCATCGTGGGGTGCATACACTTTCGCAGGAGGCAACGGATGCGTATGAAATATCAAGGCAGAAAATTCAAAAACATTTCAATGCAAAAAATCCATTTGAAATAATTTTCACCTCCGGCACAACCCATGGAATCAATTTAGTAGCGCAAGGTTTTTCAGAATTTTTAAAAGAAGGTGATGAAATAATAGTTTCGGCTATGGAGCATCATTCAAATATAGTCCCGTGGCAAATGCTTTGCGAGCGCACAGGCGCCATTTTGAACGTAATACCTATGAGCGAGCAGGGAATCTTGGTTTTTTCAGAATATGAAAAAATGCTTTCCGAAAAAACTAAATTGGTATTTGTGAACCATATTTCAAATGCGTTGGGCACCATCAATCCCATAAAAAAAATCATCGAGAAAGCACACGAAGTTGATGCTGCCGTTCTTATAGATGGCGCGCAGTCCTGCTCCCATATAAAACCGGATTTGCAGGCGCTGGACGTTGATTTTTATGTAACCTCAGCCCATAAAATGTGCGGTCCCACAGGGGTTGGCATTCTTTATATGAAAGAAAAATGGGGTAACAAACTTCCGCCCTACCAAGGTGGGGGTGAAATGATTGCGGAAGTCACTTTCGAAAAAACAACGTATGCCGGGCTTCCACATAAATTTGAAGCCGGCACTCCCAATATCTGTGGAGGCATTGCATTTGGCGCAGCTATTGACTATCTTAATGAAGTTGGCTTTCAAAATATTGAAAAACACGAAAATGAATTACTGGCATACGCCACAAGCGAATTGCTTAAAATTGAAGGATTAAAAATCTATGGAACGGGACCGGACAAAACCTCAGTAGTTTCATTTAATATTGAAGGAATCCACCCATATGACATCGGCACTATTGTAGATAAAATGGGCATTGCCGTAAGAACGGGCCACCACTGCGCTCAGCCCATTATGGATTTTTACAAAATTCCCGGGACCGTGAGAGCTTCATTTGCTTTTTACAATACCATTGAAGAAGTAGATATATTGGTTAATGCCGTAAAAAAAGCTAAAATGATGTTAAGTTGATGCGTGTTATATTATAGATAACGGAAATTAGTCTGAAATTTTTTTTAAACTAACTCTTTCTTTAAAACTATTAAAAACACAAATTATGAAAACACTAGCTACCATTTCAACACTTATTATTGCGCTCATTTTTACAAGCTGTGACGAAACCAAAAGAGTAATAGATGTTGCCGGAAGCGTTCAACTATCAGGGACGTACACGGTTTCAACCATTAAAGGCAATGCCGTTGGCGCCACCGCTCCCACGCTTACATTTTCCGCTCTGGACAAATCGCTACGCGGAACAACGGGCTGTAATTCGGTTTTTGGCAATTACACATTGGATCTTTACGCAATAGATTTTGCTGATTTGGCTGTAAGTGAAAAAGCTTGTACCGACAAAAAATTAATGCAGATGGAACGTAACTTTCTGGATGCTTTAAAGGAAACGGGCTCTTATTCCATCGAAAACAATACGCTTATGTTTTATTCGAAAACAGATAGAAGTGTTTTGTTGACCGCAACAAAGAATACAAACGGATAATTGATAATGAAGATTGAAGAAATACAGGAAGAATTAATAAGCGAATTCGCGATGTTCGATGATTGGGTGGAACGTTATGAATATATGATAAGTTTGGGTAAAACCCTTCCGCTTATTGATGAAAACCTGAAAACTGAAGACAAATTAATAAAAGGATGCCAAAGCAAGGTGTGGCTCAATTCTGAAATGAATAATGGCAAAGTACATTTTACCGCAGACAGCGATGCCATTATCACAAAAGGAATTATAGCCATTTTGATCCGTGCATTTTCAAATCAAAAACCGCAGGATATTATAAATGCAAATACTGCCTTTATAGATGAAATAGGGCTCAAGGAACATCTTTCCCCTACCCGCGCAAATGGTTTGGTATCAATGATCAAACAAATGAAGCTTTATGCAGTGGCTTACCAAAGTCAATTAAATAGTTGAATAAAATGAAGGAAGAAATAGATATGACCGAACTCGGGGAAAAAATCGTAACTGTTCTAAAAACCATTTATGATCCCGAAATTCCCGTAGACATTTACGAATTGGGACTTATTTACGATGTATTTGTAAACGAGGACCGCGAAGTAAAAATTTTGATGACTCTTACCACGCCCAACTGCCCAGTTGCAGAAACGCTACCGCTGGAAGTGGAGGACAAAGTAAAAACTCTTGAAATGGTAAAAGATGCTGAAGTAGAAATAACGTTCGACCCACCGTGGAGCCAAGAATTAATGAGCGAGGAAGCGAAACTGGAGTTGGGAATGCTGTAAAAAAGTTTTCTGCATTCAGCAAGATTTTTCAGAAAAACAAATCAATAATCTTATTACCAAATAACTTTTAAAAAGTGTCTGAAGAAATTATAAATCGTGTAGCCAACAGTAAATTGATAACTTTTGATCTTGAAAGCTATTATCCCAATGGCGAACGCGTTGCGTTTGATATTTCTGGCTGGTTGATGGAAGGTATTGTGCTGCGCGAAAGTGATTTTCGCGAAAAGGCAAATGCACACAATTGGGAACAATATCAAAATAAATACGTTGCACTCCACTGCAGTACCGATGCTATAGTGCCCGGGTGGGCCTACATGTTGCTTTCACTGCATTTATCGCCTTACGCTAAAAAAATTTCCGTGGGAACTTTAGAAGAAATGGAAAGTATTCTTTTTGCTGAAATTCTTCAAAAAATCGATTTTTCACAATACGAAGGAAAACCGATTATCATTAAAGGTTGTTCCCACAAACCTGTTCCAAATAATGCGTATGTCATGGCCGCCCAAAAACTCCAACCTTTTGCCAAAAGCATTATGTATGGCGAGGCTTGCTCTTCGGTGCCACTCTTCAAGAGAAAATTATAAGGTTAATTTAAGAGTACAAATTTTTTCATTAAAAGACGAAACCAGTACTTTTGCCAAAAATTTATAATTTCAAAAAAATGAAAAAATTTGTATTTCTATCCGTTTTATTATTTTCCACATATATAGCTTCGGCACAGGACGCTACTGAAAATGATAGTATTGTAAATGGCTGGAAAACGGCTGGAAATATTTCGCTTCTCTTCAATCAGGCAGCATTCAACGCAGAATGGACCGGTGGGGGTACTTCAAATTATGCGGGAAACCTTACCTTAACATATGATTTTAACTATCGAAAAGACAAATTGACTTGGGACAACAGGATTTTGGCTGATTACGGTATCACCAAAAATAGGGACGAGGAATTCTCCAAAAAAACAAACGACCGTTTGGAATTGAATTCAATTTTGGGTCAACAAATCAATGACACCAATTGGTATTACTCCTTTTTTGTCAATTTCAAAACGCAATTTGCTCCGGGTTATGAATTTGGTGAGGATGCAGATGGCAATGAAACCCGTACGGAAATTACCCGCTTTATGTCTCCCGGCTATTTGCAATTTGGCCCCGGTATCCTTTGGAAGAAAAATGACAATCTGAAGGTAAACATAGCCCCAGCAACGGCCAGATTCATATTCGTGAATAGTGATTTTACAGCTGTAGACACAACGGTTGATGGCGCTTTGGAAGCTTATAATGAAGATAAATATTTTGGTGTTGATGCCAATGAAACCAGCAGGTTTGAGTTTGGTGCATCCATTTCTGCGTATGCTAAATTTAAATTGATGGAGAATATTTCAGCTGAAAATATTCTGAATTTATATTCAAATTATCTCGAAGACCCACAAAATGTTGATGTGGACTACACCTTAAATGTTGTACTGAAAGTAAATGACTATATTTCTTCAAACGTAACATTTCAAGCCATTTATGACGATAATGCCGTAAAGGGTTTCCAAATTAGGGAGGCGCTTGGCTTAGGGCTTACGTATGCGTTTTAAAAAGTTTAGAAAATTTCTTAACAACTAGTTATTTTCAATAATCTATTTACTTAAATCTCTTCATCCGTATATTCATCGTAAAGAAAATTATTATAGGGGAATCGTGTGGTGTGGATTTCCTTCACTTTTTCATACACCAATTTTCTGAATTCGCTGAAATTTTCTTTGTTCAATGCTGAGATAAAAATGGCGTCACCGTTCAATTTTGCCATCCAAGTTTGCTTCCATTCTTCCAGTGTGTAGTGAGCTTTGGTTTTTTCGGTCATTAAATCATCAGCATCGATTTTTTCAGGTTCGTATGCATCAATTTTATTAAAGACCATAATTGTAGGCTTATCGGCGCTGTCTATTTCCTCTAGAATTTTATTCACGGAATCAATATGGTGCTCAAAGGATTCGTGGGAAATATCAACCACGTGAAGCAACAAATCTGCCTCTCGTACTTCGTCGAGCGTACTTTTAAAAGATTCCACTAGTTGGGTGGGCAATTTTCGGATAAAACCAACAGTATCTGTGAGCAGAAAAGGGAGATTGCCAATCACAACTTTCCGAACGGTAGTGTCCAAGGTTGCGAATAATTTATTTTCGGCAAAAACATCACTTTTGCTGATTACGTTCATCAAGGTAGATTTGCCCACATTTGTATACCCTACCAACGCCACCCGAACCAATGCGCCGCGATTGCCACGCTGGACTTCCATTTGCCGGTCAATTTTTTTCAGTTTGTCTTTAAGCAAAGCTATTCGGTCCCGTACAATACGTCTATCGGTTTCAATCTCCGTTTCACCGGGACCACGCATCCCTATACCCCCACGCTGGCGCTCCAAGTGCGTCCACATACCAGCCAGTCGTGGCAATAAATATTGATATTGGGCAAGCTCAACCTGCGTGCGCGCATAACTGGTCTGGGCGCGCTGCGCGAAAATGTCTAGAATTAAATTGGTTCTATCTATTATCTTGCACTGAAGAATTCTTTCAATGTTTTTTTGCTGTGCAGGCGATAGTTCGTCATCAAAAATGGCTACACCTATATCATTTTCATCAACAAAATTTTTTACTTCCTCCAGTTTACCCGTTCCTATAAATGTTTTGGGGTTTGGCACCTCCATTTTTTGGGTGAAGCGTTTTAATACTTCTCCTCCGGCGGTGTAGGCTAAAAATTCAAGTTCGTCTAAATATTCTTGGGATTTTTCTTCGTCTTGATATTGGGTTATTAAACCAATCAGAATGGTTTTTTCGTAAGAAATATCATTTTTCTCCAGCATATATTTGTTTAAAATTTTTTATTATTTCATTAAAGTAAATATACAAACCTCTCCAAGCAAAATATCTATCATTTTTTTTTATTTTAAAATAGCATACAAATCATTAGATGTTTAGACTTTTAAATCTTTATAATGCAAATCTTTTCGATTATAAGAAATTTTAGATACCATGCATACATAAACAAAAAACCGCTTCAAAAATGAAGCGGTTTTTTATTATAAAATGTAGTCTGCTTTTTATTGTACCGAAATATTATCTACTTGATAGGTAGTTGTAACGCCAGAGTCTGAGCCTACATACTTAAACCTGATATACACTACTTGACCAGCGTATGCGCTAAGATCAATATTTCCAGAATTGGTAAAGTTTTCTGGATAGCCGCTTGTACTTCCTTGGGCAATTGTTGCGTTAAGGTCTGTCCAAGTAGCATTGGTAATATCACCATTGTAATCCGTAGAAACAGAAACCGTCAAGGCATCGCCATTGTAGAAACCATCTTTTGTATCAAAATTCAATGTTGCAGAGGTTTGATTCTGGAGGTTAAGACCTGGAGTGATCAACCAAGCTTCGTATGGGTTTTCATCAGAATTGAATGCAGAGGTCTGTGCATATTTATTTGAGCTGAACTCACGTACTTCCCAAATTCTTGCACCACCGTTCACATTAACGTTGGTCCAGAATTCAATATTTACAGCGGCTCCAGTCCCAGCAGATTGTCCTTCAAAATTCTCCATAAATGGTAATTCTACCACACCTACTTCAATGGGGTCTATTGCACATCTATCCCCCGTTAAGTCAACATCCTCAACATCTCTAATGAATAATTGGTATGTGCCATTGAAAACGCTGGTAATGGCGGTCAACGTTCCATTTCCTGTAGGCAATGCAACGCATCTGAAATCTGCAAAACCGCTATTTCTTACCACTATTGAATTGTTTTCACAATCCTCGATAACTCTGTTTTCACTGAAAGTGCTATCACAGTTAGCATACGTATCTCCATTGAATTCGCTCAAAAATTGAACGTTTTCAAACTGAACCAAGGTGCTCAAACGTGCATCACTTAATGCTTGCGAAATTGGAATAACGGTAGGCACTAGCGTTTCAGATTCAAGGGAACGGAAAATTCTGTTTTCGAAATCCTCAACACTTATACGGCCTATTTCGTCACCACTCCGTGTTCCAATTGTGGGAAGACCTGCAAATTCTCCGGTATAAAGACCATCAACTCGAAAATAGATTTTTCTTCCCGGCTCATATTTAGTGTAAAGATCTACTGCCTCCGTAGAAATTGCGATACCTGCTGTTGGATTTTCAGGCGCATCCTGTATAATTAAAGTCTTAAAGAAATTTCCAGACTCATCGCTAGAAACAACATACGCTTCAATGAAAAGAGGAATGTCAGAATCTGCTCCCAATTCTACTGGCTCAAAGCCATCGTATGTACTTTTTAATAATGCGATGGTAAAATTAGGCTCAATATCCGGTTCAACACTCGTAATTTCTGGTGTTCTAAAATCATCATCCTGTACGCAAGATGTAAGTATCATTCCTACAATAAATAGGAAACTTAGGAATTTCAATTTTTTTAAATTTTTCATGTGTACTCTATTTTTCTTTCTTTTTTATTAAAATCTAACGTATAAATTTAGGTAATAGGTGGCTCCATAGCCATAAAAATATTTGGGACCAAAAACTCTGGTCTCTTTTGAAGTATCTTCAACAAGTTCGCGATAATTTGCTACTCTGCCCTGCTCAAATCCTCCAGTTTTGTAAACTTTGTCGAAAACGTTATTGATGGTTGCAAAAAATCCAACATAATAATCATCAATTTTCCAAGACTTACCGCCCACCACGTTTACAAGAATGTAATCGTCAAATTTCTCCTGTCTAAGCAATTCCCTTGCCACAGCTGGATCATACTCACTAAATGGCTGTTGATCTGAATCCAAATATAAATTCTGGGTTCTGGTTATAGGCGCTACATCTATATACGCGTTTGAAAAGTAATTGGTTGTGGCACCAAACCACCAAAAATCCGGATCGCGGTACTCAAACCCAAGTTGATACGCTTGCTGTGGACCTCCTGAAATCTTGTAATCCTTCAAAAATGCCGTACCCACATCCAAACGGTTAGGGTTTGCGCCATCAGAGATAACATCATCTGAAGTTAAATATAGATTTGGATTATTTGCATAGGTATATTGACCGTACGATCCTGCAGCTTTCAACTTAACAGTGGTTGTTACTTGAGCTTCCAATCCTAATTCAGCACCTAAAAATCTTTTATCAATTCCAGAAAGAACTTCCTGCACAAACGCGTTGGAAACGTTTCTATTTGTGGATGAAATTCCATCTGCATAATAAAAAGCAATTTCTGTTGCGTCTTCCTGTTTGGTATAAAAACCTGTCAATCTACCCTTGAGGAAAGTAGAGCGGTAGATGTAGCTTGCATCAAAGTGCATAGATTTCTCTTCGGTAAGTCCGTCCACAACATCATTATTCTGTCTTGAATTTGAAAATGAATTTCGCACTGTGGGCGCATCTGTAAAGTAGGCAGCATTAGCATCAAAAAAGTTTCTGCCGGAAAGTTTATAGGTAGCACCCCCTTTAGCACCATAGGTTGTGAAATTCAATTTTTCACTCTTCCCAAAAGAATTGTCCGGGAAACTTCCGTTGCGGTATAGTCCGTTTCTTTGATATTCGGTCTTTCCAACATTTCCAGACAAATAGAAATCAACTTTGTTATAAGTGAATTGAGCCTGTGCAAAACCAGAGTATACCGAAGCATCAATTTCGTAGTTATATCTAAATTTATCATCTTCTCCCACAATTCTGTTTGGCTCATCAAGATTGTTTTGCTGTGCAATACCAAAATTGAATGTGTCTATATCCAAGTAACCATTTCCGCCCAAAAGGTCAATCATACTAGCAAAGTTGTCGCTGTTCAATTTCCTGTAGTTAAGCGCGGCGTTGATGGAGACGTGGTCTGTCAATTTTGAAGTAAAATTGGTGTTTGCCATCAATTGGTTGTCATCGTTTCTATCTTCGTATAAATAATATCTTGAGGTTCCACCGAAGAAAATGTTGGTTTCATAAATATCATTCCAATCTATTTGGCCATCTCTGGTGAAGGCTCTATTTGCTCTGAAGGCACCTTCAAAATCTGGTCCGTCCGGGTTACCTAAATAAAAACTTGGAAGGTACTGATAGTACGTTGGGTCCGGATTGGGCGCATTGTCAAATCCCAAACGGCTGTTACCGATAGATCCAAATTGATACGCCACATTTGTATTCAATCTTGAATTTTCAGAAATATCCCAATAGTGGTTAAGCATTACAATAGGCTCCTTTACTTCTTTAATGCGTGAGTTTCGAATTTCGCCATCCTGCATGCCCCAATATGGATTGTATTCCACACCTTTTAAGTCAATAACTTCCTGGGTATTTGGCGCAGATTTTCCTCTTCGGTTTGGCGTGTAAATTCCTGTAAAGTTTAAGCTATGATTTTCGTTTAATTTCTTTTCAATCGAAGCAAAGAATGAATTGGAGTCGTAAAGCGTTCCATCATAAAAACCTTCTTTACCAAATCTTCTCGCAGCCAAGACCGTATACGCCCAGCCGTTTTGCATCAATCCACTACTGTATGATCCCATTACGCGACCTTGGTAGCTTCGGTTTGAAGTAGCATAACTTACACGGCCACCTTTACGATATTGCGATGCGCGCATAATCATGTTGGTTGTTCCGCCCAAATCCCCAAAGGTATATTCGTTCGCTTGGGTACTCATTGTAAACTCTTGGTTGCGCTGCACATCGTTAATTCCACCCCAGTCTGCCCATTGTGGTCTTCCGTCGTAGATTTTGTTCATCCTTACACCATTTATAAGTACAGATCCATTTTCAGAATCGTAGCCTCGTGGTCTAAAAAATGTTGCACTAAAATCAAAAGCCGCGGCATTCAGAAATACATCACGTGATGCCTGAAGCAATCCAGATACACTAAAGGATGTACCCTCATCCTCATTAAGCTCGTTGTCTGAAAGACTTATAGTACCTATTTGTGCCTCAAGTGCCTGTACATCCACCTGTAATAGAATAGGATCCAAATTTACGGGAACATTGTTTTGGATGGTCACGGGAATCGTTAAGGTAACGTAGCCCACTTTTGAAATTTCCAAGACCTGCTCGCCCTGCGGTAGGTCCGTTTGTGTGAAAGAGAACAGACCTTCTGCATTGGTCTTGGTGGTGTAAATACTTTCTTGGATAGAAATCTCCACATCCGGAACAGGTTCACTGGAGTTGTCATCTATCACCCGTCCTTTTACAACTGCATTCTGCGCAAAGGCAGATGCCGAAAGCAATAATACAGTGCAAAAACTAAAAATGAATTGTTTCATTCTAAATGGTTTTCTTTTTTTTGTGATTAAATAATTGTTATAAATCGGCTGCAAAACTACATTTTTTCGTTCAAATTCCTACTTTTGGCCTCGCTATTGCTAAAACTTTACTAAAACTTAATATTGAAGATTAAAATGAAGCTATTCTATTACTCTTTGTCCGTCTACTTACTGGCCTTTTCAACGGTTTTCGCACAAAAAGAAAAAACATATAAAGTAAATACCGTTGCATTTTACAACGTTGAAAACTTATTTGATTACGAAGATGACCCACTTATTTTTGATGATGACCGCACTCCAGAAGGTAAAGATCACTGGACCAAGGAAATTTACGAGGCAAAATTGGCCAATATGGCCAAGGTAATATCAGAAATCGGGGAAGATGTTACCGGAAATTCCCCAGCCATCATTGGCGTTTGCGAAATTGAAAACCGCCGCGTCCTCGAGGATTTATTAAATGAAAAGCCTCTGGTGAATAAAGATTACGGCATCGTGCATTATGACAGTCCAGACAGGCGCGGGATTGACGTGGCACTTTTATACCAAAAAGGTCTTTTTACTCCTACAAATTCAAAATCGTACGAGTTAATGATTTATGATGACGAAGACCGAAGCAAACGCGTTTACACCCGCGATCAATTATTGGTAAGCGGAATGCTGGATGGTGAAAAAATACACGTAATCGTTAACCATTGGCCTTCTCGAAGCGGAGGCGAGGAACGCAGCAGACCTAAAAGAATTAAAGCCGCCGAACTCAATAAGCAAATTATCGATTCGCTTTACAGTGAAGATCCCTACGCAAAAATCATTACCATGGGAGACCTCAACGATGATCCCATAAGCCCAAGCGTAAAGGATGTGCTTAAGACCAAAAATGAGCGCGAGGATTTAAAAATGAAGGAATTGTACAATCCCATGGAGAATATGTTCAAGCGTGGTATGGGAACGCTAGCCTACCGCGATGGATGGAATCTTTTTGACCAAATTATCATTTCCAGCGAACTTGCCAAAAAGGATTTTTCAACGTACAGCTTTTACAAGGCCGGAATTTTCAATAAAAGTTATCTGGAAACGCCGCGCGGGCAGTATAAAGGCTACCCTTTCCGAAGTTTTGTTAGCGGGTACACCGGTGGCTACAGTGACCATTTTCCAGTTTACATCTATCTTATTAAAGAAAAATAATTTCAAAAATTAAAACCAAATTAAAACCCTGCATCCATGCGGGGTTTTTTTATTGAAAATAAATATCTTGAAACCTATTTATGAGTATAAAATTTCTCTATATAATATGCTTGTTCTCGCTGCAGTATACTTCGGCCCAAAAAATCTTTCAAAAAGAAATTTCTTCGGAAGGAATAAATACGGTAATAATCAACGATGATTTTATTTCTGAAATAAAGGTTCTATCAACAAAACTGAAAAATATAATCATTGAAGCAAGGGTTTCCGGTGAAAACGAGGAAAATGTGGTAATCCAAGAAATTTTTGAAGGTTCCAAACTTTTTATTTCGGCTGCGTTTATGCCATTTTTTGAAGCCGAGGACGATAAACTCGCGGCACATAAAATACTTTCGGTTTCATTACAGATTCACATTCCTGAAAATTTTACAATAAAAATAAACTCAAAAAAAGCATCGGTTTTTACAGTTGGCAATTTCGAAATAATTGAAATGGGACTGGAAGAAGGCAATTGCGTCCTTCAAAATTTCAAGGGAAATGCCAAGTTGCAGACCAAATCCGGAGACATTACTGTATACGCCAAAGAAGGAGTTTCCGCGGAAGCGATTTCAAAAAATGGCTCAGTGCAAAACCAACTTCCGAAAAAGAGAAAATTCCACATAAAAGCTGAAAGTATCAACGGCAGTATTATGCTGTTGATAACCGAATAATATTGCTATTTTTGCCATCGCTATTGAAACCCGTTATGAGCCTGAAAAAAGCTACAGTCATCATTATATTGATTCTTTTGATTGACCAGATATCAAAAATCTACATAAAAACAAATTTTATGTTAGGCGAGGAAGTGCCTGTTTTTAATTGGTTCCGCATTTTGTTTGTTGAAAATGAAGGTATGGCTTGGGGCGCAAAAATCCCAGGACAGTACGGCAAGCTTGCCCTTACGCTTTTTAGAATTGTTGCCATTGCGGGAATTGGCTATTGGCTCTGGGATTCTGTGAGAAAACACATGCCCAGGGTACTGATTATTTCAATCGCATTTATTTTTTCCGGAGCGCTCGGCAATATTATCGACTCTGTTTTTTACGGAATTATCTTTAACGACAGCTACCGTCAGGTTGCCACCTTGTTTCCGCCAGATGGTGGTTATGGTACGCTCTTCCACGGAAAAGTGGTAGATATGCTCTCGTTCCCACTCTGGGAAGGCTATCTTCCGGAATGGCTTCCATTTTGGGGTGGCCAGTGGTTTACATTTTTTGATCCCGTTTTCAATGTGGCAGATACGGCCATAAGCATTGGCGTGGGTATTCTTTTGGTTTTCAACAAACAAGCTTTTCCGAAGAAAAAAATGGAGGATACCATTGCTGAAAAAAACCAAGCTGAAGTCAACCGTGTGGAGCGAGAAGATTGAAGGGATAGCCAGGAATATTCCTCAATACCCAATACAAAACTGCCAGCCCGAAATATCCATAAATAAATAGCTTGCTGTAAAAAAGCATAAATCTATACCGCGTTCCAAAAATCCAATTGGAGAGCGTGATTGCCAATCCATAAACTACCAGTGGAATAGAGAGAACCATTAGCGGATTAAACCGAAGTGCGCCCAGAATATTTCCGTGAAGCAATAAATGAACGGCCCGTTGCGAACCGCATCCCGGACAATAAAATCCTGTTGTGTAATAAATGGGGCACGACGGAAAAAAATGAAATGAGGGATTGAAAAAATAATATACAATTAAAAAGCCCCCAAAAACAAAGGCAATGAGGGCTATTTTTAAAATTTTAGTAGTTTCCACTATCCATCAACGCGCCGCCAATTCCTATAAAAAAGAATAACACAAAATACAGAACCCAAACAATAACGGCAGCCACTGCGCCCCATATTGCCCATTTTTTTGCTTCATCAGCAGCTCTTTGGGCTCCTGCGGTATCACCCATCGCCCACAACTCCTTTACTTTGGTCGATTTTATAATTGAAACTATACCTAAAGGAAGGCAGCAAAATATGGTGCAAAGTATTGCCCAAACTAAATGGTTATCGGGCGGTGTGCCCATTGGCTGTTGGTTGTTGAATGTTTCCATTATTTAAATTTTGTTGGTTACAAGGCTAAAGATAAGTTGATATTTTTAAAATTGATACGTTTTTTTTGGCGTCACGCAAAAATGGAGCGGGACATCCGTTACTTCGGAAAATATTCTTTCTTCAGCTTCAAAGAAGGAAAGACCGACAAATATTGAGTCTTCACGACAACTGGAAAGAAAACGATCGTAAAATCCCTTTCCATATCCCACACGTTGACCGGAATGATCAAATGCCAACAATGGCACAAAAATCACTTCCAGGCTTTCCGAGGAAACCTCAATGCCAGTAACAGGTTCCGGGATTCCATATTTTGAGACTGCGATTTTTGTATTTTCCTGTAGCAGTATTTGCTTCATATGCCCTGTTGAAAAATCAGATTTTGAGACCACCACGCTTTTATCTTTTCCCTGTAAAATGTGCAAAAGGTATTCCGTATTCACTTCTTTTTTATCTATAATGGGAAGGAAAATATGATAATAGGTTTTATCCCAAATGGGAAGCTTAAGGGCATTGTTGGCAATTTCAAGGCTCCATTTTTCTATGGAATCTTCAGAAAGTGATTGCCGAAGCGCTTTATATTTTATACGAAGCATTTCTTTATTCTCCATAATATTCAGAAATAAGAATTGCATCAATCCTCTCTTTCCCCATCCTCTGTTTTGGCAGAATTTAAAGTTGAAATATGGAAAATGGCATCGCCTTGATTAACAATAGGTGACTGATTTATATTGATGATATATCCTTCATTTGGAGCGGTAACCTTAAAGCGCATTTTGCCATAGGGGTCTGTAATAGTTGCCAAAAACTCCCCTTTTTCAACGTGTTTGTTGCATTCCACTTTTACGTGCAAAAGCCCACTGCGGAATGCACGAATCCACTTACTTTTTTGAATGATAACGGTTTTGGAATGCGGTTCTGGCGCAGAATGCCTTACACCCAGCATATCCAAATGTTTTAAGAATCTCATAACACCATCCACACCTTCCTTTACAATATATTTATTGCTTTCACGGGATTTTCCGCCTTCAAAAAGAAGAATGGGAATATTCATTTTTGCGCATGTGTTTCTGTAGGATTTCTCAATGGTGCTTGAAAAAAGCGTAAACGGTGCATTGAAAACCTTTGCAAGCTCAAGCAGTTTTTCATCGCCGGGCCTTACCCTGATTTGTGCAGCGTTGAACCTGCTGGCCCCACCGGTGTGAAAATCCAAACAATAATCAGCGTGCGGTAAGACTTTTTTGCTGAAATGAAAAGCAACCCGACTTGCCAAGGATCCCGTTTTTGTTCCCGGAAAAACACGGTTCAAGTCCCGCCCATCTGGAAAGGAACGCTCACCGTTCAAGAAACCGAAAACATTTAAAATGGGAATGCAGATAATGGTACCACGCTTTGGCTTGTTTATTTTTTTGGCAATCAATTGCCGAACAATTTCCACCCCATTGATTTCATCGCCGTGAAGGGCGGCGGTAATGAGCACCGTAGGTCCGGGATTTTTTGAACGTTCAATAATGATGGGAATTTCAACTTTGGTGGAAGTATAAAGCTTCGCGATGCTGAAGTCTATAACCTTGCTTTCCCCGAGGGCAACGTGCTCGTTCAATATTACAATGTCCCGTTCCTCCTTTTTCGCCATAGCTATACGTTTCGCTCAATATATTTTATGATTGAATTTGCAATATCCTTTCCGGTGGCAGTTTCAATTCCCTCCAATCCCGGGGATGAATTCACTTCCAAAATAAGAGGCCCGCGTGCAGATTGCAGCATATCTACCCCGGCAATACCCAGCCCCATTGCTTTGGCGGCCTTTAGCGCCGCAGTTTCTTCCTCATCAGAAAGTTTAATGACGGTAGCCGTTCCGCCACGGTGCAGGTTGCTTCGGAATTCCCCTTCCTTTCCTTGACGCTTCATTGCGCCCACTACTTGCCCATCTACTATAAAGGCCCGAATGTCTGCGCCCCCGGCTTCCTTTATAAATTCCTGCACGATTACCCGCGCCTGCAAATTGTTGAATGCTTCAATAACAGATTCTGCGGCCTTTCGAGTTTCGGCCAAAATCACACCGATACCTTGCGTGCCTTCCAAAAGTTTGATAATTACGGGCGCACCCCCAGCCTGATCCACAATTTCCTTTACGTTTTTGGAATAATTCGTAAAAACGGTTTTTGGCAAACCAAGTCCCGCGCGGGAAAGTACCTGCAAGCTTCGCAATTTATCCCGGGAGCGTACGAGAGCCTGTGATTCCGTAGTGGTGAAAACACGCATCATTTCAAACTGCCGCACTACCGCTGTGCCATAAAAGGTAACGGACGCTCCAATTCTGGGTATGATGGCATCGGTATGGTCTAGCTTATGGCCCTTGTAATAAATTACGGGGTTTTTCTTTTCAATAACAATATCGCACTTGGCGTGGTTTATCACTTCCACATCGTGCTTTCTTTTTTTGGCGGCCTCTACCAGCCGCTGGGTGGAATATAAATGGCTGTTCGCCGATAGAATCTTAATGTTCATTTTTGGTTTTTAGTTTAAAAGAAAGGTTTGTTTTGTTGATGTCCACCATATATTTTTTACTCAGGAATTTTCTACCCAAAAGTACCGGAAAACGCATTTCTTCCCTATCGCTCAGCGTTAAATAAATAGGCTGGGTTTTTCCGAAGAGCGTTATCTCAGTCTTGATGCGATAGCGCGCCGCGCTCTGGCCATTGCTACTGCGCACCACCTTTACGTCATATTCGTCAAATATAATTTCCTTTTCGTGATAACTGGGATGTTCCTCATCCAGAAAGTTGCATTTCAAAAAATTATCCTCAATCTTCACATTCTTGCAATGTATGGAGGAGGTATAGGCCCCGGTATCTATTTTCACTTCAATATCAAATAAATTTAGGAGTGGGAAATCTGCCTTGTCTATTCTTCCTATGTTTCTTTTCAAATTTTTTTAGAATTTTATTTCGATAGCTATCGGAATTGCAATTTAAATAATAAAAAACCCAAATTGCAAATCGCAAATCGCAAATCACAAATCACAAATTGCAAATTGCAAATCGGAAATCGGAAATCGGAAATCGGAAATCGGAAATCGTAAATTCAAAATAATAAAGTTTAAAAAAAGGACGGCATCTTTGGTTCAATGGGACGGCATCTTTTTATTGGAACGTGCGCTTCAATCGTAAAATACTATCACTTAAGTTACTATGAACCAATTGATAACTTTCAAATTTTCTGGTCGCAAGACCTACTTTTTATTCCGTTCAATAAAACCTATCACACTTTTTGATACGTTTTTCCCCGAGGTGTTCTCAATGCCCTCAAGTCCCGGCGTACTATTGATCTCCAAAACTAGCGGACCATTTTTGGACTGTAAAATATCCACCCCGCAAAAGGATAGATTCATCGCCCAGGCTGCCTGCACCGCTATTTTTTCCTCTGCCGCAGAAAGGGAAATTATTTCTGAAGTTCCTCCGCGGTGGAGATTACTTCTAAAATCCCCAATCTTGCACTTGCGCTTCATAGCGGCGACCACTACCCCATCTACTACAATGGCACGAATGTCTGTTCCTTGTGCCTCCTCAATATATTCCTGAAGGATAAATTTTACCCCGGCGGCGTTTAATGTTTCAATGGTTGCCAAGGCATTCTGGGCGCTTTCCGAAAGTATAACGCCCTCGCCATGCGTACCCTCCAAAATCTTGATAATTACCGGCCGGCCGCCAAAACTTTTAAGTTGTTCCTCAAATTCATAATAGGAAGCGAATAAGGTTCGCGGCATCGAAATTTTATTTTTTGCCAAAAGCTGAAAACACGTCCATTTATCGCGGCTGTTTACAATTCCCTGTGAGGACACCACCGTAAACACCCCCATCGCCTCAAATTGCCGAACTACATTAGTGCCATAAAAAGTGTTGGAAGTCCCAATACGCGGAATGATAGCATCAATGTTTTCCACTTTTTCATTCTCGTAATAAAGTACGGCGCTGTTATTTTCCACGGACAACCTGCAGTAGGTTGGATCCAAAACTTCCATAGCATGGTTTCTGGCCTCGCCCGCCTTTATAAGGCTTTTGGTGGAATAAAGAGCTTCCCCGCGGGAAAGGATGGCAATGTTCATAAATACATATTGTTGCCGCAATTTAACGAAAAAGAAGGATGGCAATATTGCCCTAAAAAACTTTAATCCTTAATTAACATATTGCCCCTAAAAACGTTTTCAATAAAATATACAAACAAGTATCTTTGATGCTATGGTCAAGGCTTCGGTAACTCTTCAAATTTCCACGCTTCCCGATTCTCCCGGGGTTTACCAATACTATGATAAAGATGGAAAATTGCTGTACGTGGGGAAGGCAAAAAACCTAAAAAAACGCGTTTCATCCTATTTTACAAAGAAGTTTGACAGCAACCGTACGCGCGTTCTGGTAAAGAAGATTGAAACCATAAAACACATTGTTGTAAAAACCGAAACCGACGCGCTTTTACTGGAAAACAACCTCATAAAAAATTACCAGCCGCGGTACAATATTATGCTCAAGGATGACAAGAGTTATCCGTGGATTTGCATAAAGAATGAACGCTTTCCCAGGGTTTTCCCCACCCGTAGGCTTATAAAGGATGGCAGCGAATATTATGGCCCCTACACCAGTATGAAAACCGTACACACACTGCTGGATTTAATAAAAGGCCTCTACCCGTTGCGCACCTGCAATTATGATCTTGCGGAAGAAAAAATAAAGGCCGAAAAATACAAGGTCTGTTTGGAATTCCATTTGGGGAATTGCGCCGGCCCTTGCGAAGGGCTTTATTCTGAAAAGGAATACCACGAAAACATTGAAGCCATTCGCAATATTGTAAAAGGAAACTTCAAAGATTCGCTGCAAAAATTTAAGAGCCAGATGAAGCAACTGGCTGCCGACCTAAAATTTGAACAGGCCCAACGCGTAAAGGAAAAGATTGATATCCTTGAAAATTACCAGAGCAAGTCCACCGTGGTTAACCCCAAGATCAATAATGTGGATGTTTTCACCATAATTTCTGATGACAGCTACGCGTACGTCAATTTCCTGCAACTCTCTCACGGTGCCATTATTCGCTCCCATACGCTTGAAATCAAAAAGAAATTGGACGAGTCTGATGAAGAGCTGCTTCAACTGGCCATAATTGAACTTCGGCAGCGGTTCAATTCACTTTCAAATGAAATTTATGTTCCTTTTGAAGTTGAAGTTGGCGAGGATATAAAAGTGCACGTTCCAAAACTTGGTGATAAAAAAGCGATACTCGATCTATCTGAAAGAAATGCGAAATACTTCAGAATGGAAAAATTCAAACAAGCAAAGATTGTTGATCCAGACCGTCATGAAAAAAGAATCATGGCGCAGATGAAGAAAGACCTACGCCTTTCCGAAGAACCCCGCCATATTGAGTGTTTTGATAACAGTAACATTCAAGGAACAAATCCCGTGGCGGCGTGCGTAGTTTTCAAAAATGGAAAACCGAGCAAAAAGGACTATCGTAAGTTTAACATAAAAACGGTGGAAGGACCGGATGATTTTGCCTCGATGGAAGAAGTAGTGTACCGCCGTTATAAAAGATTGCTCGCCGAAGAGCAACCTTTACCGCAGCTCATCATCATAGATGGTGGTAAGGGACAGCTTTCATCCGCGCTTAAAAGTTTGGATAAATTGGAGCTCCGCGGAAAAATAGCCATTGTGGGTATTGCAAAAAGACTGGAAGAACTTTTTTACCCGAACGACCCCGTGCCGCTTTATTTGGATAAAAAATCGGAAACGCTGAAAATAATCCAGCAACTGCGGAACGAGGCACACAGATTTGGGATTACCTTTCACCGAAGCAAACGAAGCAAACAAGCGCTCAATACCCAGCTGGAGACCATTCCCGGCATCGGTGAAAAAACGGTGGTTGAGCTGTTGAAGCATTTTAAAAGTACAAAACGGATTGCTTCGGCAAATTTTGATGAACTCTCAAAAGTTGTGGGCAGCAGCCGCGCCAATAAGTTGATAGCTCATTTCAATAGTAGCAATTAGCAAAAAAATTAAAAATTATAAACACTTAAACCTGTGATCTTATAAACTTATAAACACTTAAACCTGTAATCAACAAACTCAACAATGAAAAAAATACTTTTTATAGTATTTGTTTTAATAAGCACCGTAGCCTTTCCGCAGCAAAAAGGTGAGGATCTAAAAGTAGGTCTGGTGCTGAGCGGCGGCGGCGCCAAAGGTCTAGCGCATATTGGGGCGTTGAAGATTATTGAGCAATCCGGAATTCGAATTGATTATATTGGCGGGACCAGTATGGGTGCCATTATAGGTTCGCTTTATGCTGCCGGATATTCCGCGAAGCAACTGGACAGTATTTTCTTGGCGACGGATTTCAACACGTTGATACAGGATGAAATTCCGCGCAGCGCAAAAACTTTTTATGAAAAGGAAGAATCTGAAAAATATGCGCTTGTGCTTCCTTTTGATAATTTTAAAGTGGGTTTTCCATCCGGTCTTTCCAAAGGGCAGAATGTTTACAATCTCTTTTCAAGATTGACAAGCCACGTAAACGATATTTCGGATTTTAGCCAGCTGCCAATTCCTTTTTTTTGCGTTGCTACAGATGTGGAAACCGGAAAGGAAGTAATTCTTGACCGCGGCTACCTGCCACGGGCGGTTACGGCGAGCGGTGCGCTGCCCTCGCTTTTTAGCCCGGTAGTTATCAACAATCAGGTTTTAATTGATGGTGGCGTGGTAAACAATTACCCCATAGAGGAACTGCGCGCCAAGGGAATGGACATTATTATAGGCGTGGATGTGCAGGATAGTTTGAAATCCCGGGAAAATCTAAAGTCGGCTTTTGAAGTTTTGGTGCAGGTAAACAATTACCGAACAATCAAGGATATGACCGAAAAACGGAAAATGACGGATGTGTACATCAACCCAAATATTGAAGATTTTTCCGTGGTTTCCTTTGATGCGGGAGAGGCAATTATAGATGCGGGAGCAGAGGCTTCTGCTCCATTTATTGAGCAAATGATGGATATTGCGAGCAGGCAACTTCCGCGTGAGCGCAAAAAAATAGAATTTCTGGAAAGGGATTCCCTATATGTAAAGGAAGTAAAGATTGAGGGCACAAAAAATTACACACGAAGCTATGTTCTTGGAAAACTAAAACTTCGCACGCCTTCAAAGATTACATACAAAAGTTTGAGCGAGGGAATTAATAATCTATCTGCCACCGGAAATTTTCAGGATATAAATTACCGGATCTTTACGGATGATAATGATAAAAGCACGCTGCTTTTCAGTCTAAGGGAAAATGACAGCAAAATGTTGCTTCGTATTGGCGCACATTACGATGATCTTTATAATGCGGCGGCACTCTTAAATGTTACGCGCAAACGTGTTTTCACAAATAACGATATTGCTTCGCTGGATTTTATAGTGGGGGACAATATTCGGTACAATTTCAATTATTATATAGACAAAGGATTTTACTGGAGCGTAGGCTTCAACAGTAGTTATAATAATTTTGAAAAAAATGTAGATTTAAGTTATGTTTCATTGGATCAGCAACAAGCGGAACAGAACGTAAGCTTAAATAAAATTTCTTTGGATTATAGTGATTTCACCAATCAAATATTCGCAGAAACCCTTTTTCAACGCATATTTACTTTGGGCGTAGGTGCAGAGCACAAATATTTACGTTATCTATCTGAAACCATTGGTATAGACGAAAACAATCTGCCACGGACGGTTTTTGAAAGCACAAATTATTACAGCGGTTTCGGGTTTTTGAAGTACGATACGTTCGATAATAGTTTCTTCCCGAATAGCGGCGTTTATTTTGAAGGTGATTTCCATTTATATCTTTTTGCCGAAGGAAGGAATGATGATTTTGAGCAGTTTTCCATAGCAAAAGCACGCTTTGGGTATGCAAAATCTTTTCTGAAGAAATTTTCGGCAGTGTTAACCACGGAAGGCGGATTTAAGATTGGCGGAAATAATACGCGCTCGCTTGACTTTTCATTGGGAGGTTATGGTTTCAAGGAAATCAATAATATTATTCCGTTTTATGGATATGAAGCGTTAAGTCTTCGCGGCGACACCTATTTGAAGTCTTCTTTGTTATTTGATTATGAAATTTTCAGAAAAAACCATCTTAACATCGCAGTAAATATCGCAAATGTTGGTGACGATCTATTTACCGATGGTAAATGGATTGACGGTTTGGACTACAGTGGATTTGCATTGGGCTATGGACTCGAAACATTTTTTGGCCCCATTGAATTGAAATATTCATTTTCTCCGGAAACCCACAATAGTGAATGGTTTGTGAATGTAGGCTATCGGTTTTAATAGTTTCTTGGCCCAAAGGCACATATATTTTTACGATATTTGTAAAGCAAACTTAGAAAATATGCCATTTTATCATCAATTGGGAAAAATTCCTCCCAAACGCCATACACAATTTCGCAAGCCAGATGGATCACTTTATTCCGAACAACTTTTTGGGACCATTGGTTTTGACGGAATGTATAGTAACATTTATCACGAAAATAGGCCCACGCAAGTAAAGGAGATAAAAAAGCAGTATAGCGTGGCGCCGAAAATTGCAAAACAGAATAACATTCAATCATACCGCTTAAAAGGATTTGAAGTAAACCCAGAAAAGGATTATCTAGATAGCAGAAAAACGGTGCTAACCAATAGCGATTGCAGCATTATTTTGGCCGCTCCGCAAGAATCCCAACGCGATTATTTCTATAAAAATACCGATGCCGACGAATTGATTTTTATTCATAAAGGTTCGGGTAAACTTAGAACTTTTTTGGGCAATCTTGATTTTAAATACGGAGATTATCTGCTGATACCGCGTGGTGTTATTTACAAAATTGACTTTGATACAGATGATAACCGTCTCTTTATTGTAGAATCACGCCGACCTATTTACACACCAAAAAGATATAGGAACTGGTTTGGCCAACTTTTGGAACATTCACCCTATTGTGAGCGCGATATTCGGAAACCGCAAGAGCTTGAAACCCACAATGAAAAAGGGGAATTTCTAATAAAAGTGAAAAAAGGTGATGAAATTATAGAAATGGTTTATGCCGCACACCCATTTGATGTGGTAGGGTATGATGGTTATAATTTCCCGTACGCCTTCTCCATTCACGATTTTGAACCCATAACCGGCCGAATCCACCAGCCGCCACCGGTACACCAAACCTTTGAAACAGATGCGTTTGTAGTCTGCAGCTTTGTTCCGCGGTTGTATGATTACCACCCAAAAAGCATTCCCGCGCCCTACAATCACAGTAATATTGATAGCGATGAGGTACTTTATTATGTAGATGGCGATTTTATGAGCAGAAATGATATTGCGGCCGGGCACATTTCATTACATCCCGCGGGAATTCCGCACGGGCCACACCCGGGCGCAACTGAGCGAAGTATCGGCAAAACGAAAACAGATGAACTTGCCGTAATGGTAGATACCTTTAAACCTTTAATGGTAACTGAAGATGCCATGAAAATTGTTGACGGTACGTATTACCAAAGTTGGTTGGATCATTAAAACCTAAAATATATTGCCTACAATTTTAATAAAAATGGATTTCGATTTTATTTTTACAGCAATGATCATTTGCCAAAACATATTCATATTGAAAAAGAAAATAAAACAGCAAAATACAATCTCGAACCTATTGAACTAGTCAAGTCACGTAAATTTACTACTGCTGAAATAAGTAAAATACGCATTCTAGTGGAAGAAAATTTAGAATTATTTAAAAACAAATGGGATGAATACTTTAACAAATAATAAATCAAGTAATGCTGTTGACTTGTCTTTTTCAAAAGATTTTATAAAAATCACTTTTGAAGATGCCAGACAACTTTCGGTTCCCTTAGAATGGTTTCCGAGGCTCCGAAATGCTTCAAAAGAAGATTTAAACAATTGGAGATTTATTGGTGATGGAGAAGGTATCCATTGGGAAAGTTTAGATGAAGATATTTTAATTGAAAACCTTTTGATATAATACTATCAATTTTTTAAAAATAAATTATGAGCAAAGAAGTAAAATCAGTCGATTATGGGCTGGAGAAAATATTTGAAGGAGCAGAAGATTTTCTGCCATTGTTGGGTACCGATTACGTAGAATTTTATGTGGGTAATGCTAAGCAATCTGCACATTTCTACAAAACCGCTTTTGGATTTCAATCCTATGCTTACAGCGGTCTGGAAACAGGATCACGAGATTCGGTAAGTTATGTTTTGAAACAGGATAAAATACGTTTGGTTTTGACTACGCCGCTCAATAGTGCTTCACCTATAAATGACCATATTGTAAAGCACGGTGATGGTGTAAAGGTAATTGCACTTTGGGTTGATGATGCGCGTAGTGCTTTTGAGGAAACTACAAAACGAGGCGCAAAACCCTATATGGAGCCAAAAGTTGAAAAAGACGAAGACGGCGAAATAGTGAGAAGCGGAATCTATACCTATGGTGAGACCGTCCATATGTTTGTGGAACGGAAAAACTATAACGGGAAATTTTTACCGGGCTTCCGTGAATGGAAAAGTGACTACAACCCAGAACCTACCGGCTTAAAATATATTGACCATATGGTAGGAAATGTTGGTTGGGGCCAAATGAACAAATGGGTAAAATGGTACGAAGATGTTATGGGTTTTGTGAATTTCCTATCATTTGATGATAAACAAATCCATACTGAATATTCAGCATTGATGAGCAAGGTAATGAGCAACGGTAATGGCCGAATAAAATTCCCCATAAACGAACCAGCTGAAGGAATAAAAAAATCACAGATTGAGGAATATCTGGATTTTTATGAAGACAGTGGCGTACAGCATCTAGCAGTGGCAACGGACGATATTATTAAAACCGTTAGCCAGCTAAAAGCACGTGGTGTTGAATTTTTACCGCCACCGCCACAAGCCTATTATGATGATATTCCAAGAAGGCTTGGTTCCCATATGGAAATGATGAAAGAGGACATCAATGAACTGAAAAATCTTTCGATTATGGTTGATGCCGATGAGGAAGGATATTTACTTCAAATTTTCACAAAACCTGTTGAGGACAGGCCAACCCTCTTTTTTGAGATAATTCAGCGGATGGGAGCCAAAGGCTTTGGAGCTGGAAATTTCAAGGCGCTTTTTGAATCCATAGAGCGTGAACAGGCCCAGCGCGGAACTTTGTAAAAAGTATGAAATATTCTGGAGACTCCATCGTCTATAGATGGAGTTTCCTTATTTTGGAACAATAGTTGTAAAACCAAAACCGAAAACTTAATTGCCGGTTCCATGAAAAAGCTACTTACGCTTTTATTTCTTTTCAATGTATTTTTAATTTCTTCCCAAGAGAAGGCCTATGGCGACGGTGAATATTTTAAATTCCGCGTCCACTATGGCTTTGTTACCGCCGGTTACGCAACGCTGAATGTAAAAAGCACCACGCTTAACGGAAAAAATGTATACCATGTTAAGGGTTTTGGTGAAACCGTGGGTATGTCCAGTTGGTTTTTTAAGGTCCAGGATGATTATCAATCCTACATAGATAAGGAATCAAATACACCCTATCGTTTTATTCGAAAGATAGATGAAGGCGGCTATACTAAAGATATTGTTATCGATTTTGATCATTACCGAAACAAGGCAACCGTTAACGATAAAAAAAAAGATGAAGTTGAGGTATTCAGCGTTTTGGACGGAACACAGGATATGATTTCCGCTTTCTATTACCTTCGAAACAAGCTCGATATTTCAGACATAAAAGAAGGGGAAACAGTAGAAATGAATATGTTTTTTGATAAGGAAAACTATAAATTCAAACTTAAATTCCTTGGCCGCGAAGTTTTAAAAACAAATTTTGGTAATATTGCAACTTTAAGGTTTCGGCCATACGTGCAGTCTGGCAGGGTTTTCAAGGAAAAGGAAAGTTTGACCGTATGGATAAGTGACGATGCCAATAAAATTCCGCTTCTCATAAAGGCAGATTTGGCAGTGGGTTCGTTAAAGGCAACCTTAACTGAATTTAAAGGACTTCAGCATTCTTTCAAAATAATTGCTGATTGAAATAGAATATATAATACAGAAATTTCCCCGTATTGAAGCATTTAATTTTAGCAACATTAGCAGCCATAATTTTTACCGCGTGTGAAAACACGAAAGACGATATAATTGAAGAAACCATTCCGCAGGAAACCATTATTGAGCAATATGGTTATATTCTTAACGATTTTAATGTAGTCCGCGATACCATTAGAAATGGAGATACTTTCGGGGATATTTTGAATGCGAATGGTGTATCGCAGGATCAAATCCTTGAGGTAGCAAATAAATTCCGAGATAGTTTTGATGTTCGAAAAATAAGAGTTGGAAAACCCTATGTGTTGCTAAATTCAAAAGATTCCCTGAACAAAACTCAGGTCTTTATCTATGAAACCAATAAAGTAGACTATGCAGTTATTGATTTCAGAAATGAAATAAACTGCTACAACAGCCAAAAACCCGTTCATTATGTAGAAAAAGTTGCTTCCGGGGTTATTACCAGCAGTCTTTCAGCCACTATGGAGGAGCAAAACCTGAGTCCTTACATGACGGACCAATTGGCGAGTATTTATGCTTGGACTATCAATTTTTTCAAACTACAGCCGGGCGACCGTTTTAAAGTTGTTTACTCACAGAAGTTTATAAATGATACAATTCCGGGTGGTCTAGATGAAATAAAAGCCGCATACTTTGAGCACGGCGGAAAAAAACTGTACGCCTTTAAATATACCACGGACTCCATTGAAAATATTTCAGGTTATTATGATGAAAATGCGAATAATTTGAAGAGAGCATTTTTAAAGGCACCGGTAAAATTCAGCAGAATTTCTTCGCGATATAACCTCACACGCAGAATTAAATATTACGGCTACAAATTGCGCCCACACCGCGGGACAGATTTTGCAGCGCCCATTGGCACTCCCATTCTTGCCACGGCAGACGGAACCGTAACCAAATCAGAACGAAAAGGCGGAAATGGAAATTATGTGAAAATAAACCACAATAGCACCTACGATACACAATATCTTCATATGAAAGCGCGCAACGTAAAAGTAGGTCAGCGCGTGAGCCAAGGTGATGTAATTGGCTGGATAGGAATGACTGGCAACACGGGAGGTCCCCACGTTTGCTATCGCTTTTGGAAAAATGGTAAGGAAGTAGATCCGTTCAAGGAAGATACACCATTTTCACAACCATTGCCCAAAGCAATCCACGAGCAATATTTTTCAACCATTGCGCCCATTAAAGATAAAATGGACTGCCTGGTTTTTTAATCTTTCCACCATTTAAATTTGTTAATAAACTGTTACTAAGTAACAGGCAAGAGCCTATTTTTCAATTATTTAATTGAATAATTTTAAGATGCCAATAAATTCTTGTTGATTTCTTAACTATTATTTATTGAATAAACACATACAGAAATATAATTTTGACCCTGTTTTAATTAAATAACTACTTATGAAAAAACTCTTACTTATTATGCTGTTTCTGAGTACTTTTGCTTCGTTTTCGCAAGGGAAGGTCACCGGAAAAATTATTGATGCACAATCTGGACAACCCCTTTCTGGTGCTAATGTGGTAGAAACGGGAACATCGAACGGGACAATCGCTGATTTTGATGGCAACTTTACAATCAACGTAAAATCTAATTCGGGAACCCTTACTTTTTCTTTCGTAGGTTTTCTTGAGACAACAGCATCATACACCTTAAATAACGGAATTGCGAATGTGGGTCAAATTTCAATGACTACAGATACAGATGCTCTTGAAGAGGTAGTAATTACTGCTTCCGGAGTTGTAGATATTGCAAAGGATAGGGAAACTCCCGTGGCTGTTTCAACCATTCGCTCTGAAGAAATTCAGGAAAAATTAGGATCGCAGGAATTTCCTGAAATCTTGAACAATACACCTTCCATTTACGCCACCAAGCAAGGGGGAGGTTTTGGTGATGCGCGTATCAACATTCGTGGTTTTGATACGCAAAATTCGGCAGTGCTTATTAACGGTATCCCCGTGAACGATATGGAAAATGGTATTGTATACTGGAGCAACTGGGCGGGACTGTCTGATGTAGCTTCTGCAATACAAGTTCAGCGTGGTTTGGGCTCTTCAAAACTTACGGTTTCTTCCGTGGGTGGAACCATCAACGTTATTACCCGTAGTGCGGATAGGCAAGAAGGCGGCTTTTTCAGCGGAACCGTGGGCAACAACAATTACATTAAAAACGTAGCTTCCTATTCTACGGGCTTATCTGAAAATGGATGGTCCGGTTCATTCCTTTTCAGTAGAACTGAAGGGGATGGTTATGTAGATGGAACTGAGTTTGAAGCATACAATTACTACATAGGCGTAGGTTACAAACCGAATGATTCACATTCCTTTGAATTCACTTTAACCGGTGCTCCCCAACAGCACAACCAGCGCGGTTTTGCCCCGGCAATTTCAGATTATATTCAATATGGAAGTAATGGCGAGCCTAGAATAAAATACAATAGCGATTGGGGACTGCGCAACGGTCGCGAATTCACATTCGCCGGAAATTTTTATCACAAACCATTGGCATCGCTTAACTGGGAATGGGATCTTAGCGAAAATTCAAAAATAAGCACTTCAGCCTATGCCTCTTTTGGTCGTGGGGGCTCTGTAGGATCTATCGGTAGAATTAATAGAAACCAATCTTTTGCACTTCCCAAAACCGAAAATGGTTTAGTTCCAGTCGATGCCATCATTGCCTATAACTCGGGTGGTTTTGTACCAGAATTGGGCGGTGTCCGCTTTGGATATTCTGGCGGTGGCGGTGCTTTCCAGGGCCAATTTGTTAATGGAAACAACAGCAGTTCACAATTTGTAAGTGATTCCGGTTTTATCAATGGAAGGCAAAACGGTATATCCCAACGGTCTTCGGTGAACTCCCATAACTGGTATGGTTTGATTTCAAATTTTGAAACAAATCTAAATGAAAACCTTACCATGGATTTTGGTATCGATTTACGTTCATACACAGGTTTCCACTACCGAAGATTGGTAGACCTTTTGGGAGCTGACGTTTATGTGGATAGCGATAATATTAATAATCCATACAGATTTTTAACTGAAACATACGAGCCCACCGTCGGCAACACCTTCAATGTATTTAAAAGTATTGATGATGAGGAAAAAATTGATTACTATAATGATGGAAACGTAAGCTGGCTGGGCGCTTTCGGGCAGTTGGAATATTCAAATGAAACCATTTCAGGTTTTGTGCAGGGCGCAATTTCAAATCAAGGTTTTCAACGGGTTGATTATTTCAACTATTTGGATTCTGACCCTGAGCAGGAATCCAAAACCGAAAATATTTTAGGTGGTAATATTAAAGGTGGCGTTAACTTCAATATTGATGAAAAGAACAATATTTTCGCAAATGCTGGGTATTATTCAAAACAGCCACTTTTTGATGCCGTTTTTCCGAGTTTTGTTTCCAATGAAATCAATGAAAATTTGGTCAATGAAAAAATTATTGGAACTGAAATAGGTTACGGGTTCCGTACACGCGGGTTTCGTGCCAATTTGAACTTGTACCGTACCAGTTGGGATGATCGTTTTTCAACCATTTCGCAAAATATTGATGTAAATGGCACCCCGGAAGATTCAAACGATGACATACGCGGAACGGCAAATATCCAAGGCATCAAGCAGGTACATATGGGAGCTGAATTTGATTTCACTGCACGCATTAATGATGTGCTTTCTTTCAACGGTATGGTTTCTTACGGAGACTGGCGCTATGACGGAAACGTTTCCGCCGCCTTTTTTGATGAAAGTAACCAGCCCATTCTTGAAAACGGGCAGCCAAGCGTGGGGACATTGTATCTAGACGACATCAAAGTAGGAGATGCGGCCCAATTCACGGCCAGTTTGGGTACTTCGGTAAACATCTTAAAAAACTTAAAAGTGGATGCAAACTACCGTTTCGCCGATAAACTTTATGCAGAAATAAATGCCGAGGATTTTGACACTCCAGACAATAATGGTTCTTTGGAATTGCCGAGTTTTGGCCTGCTGGATGCGGGATTGTCCTTCAGTGTTCCTTTTATGGAAAGATATAAAACGTTGGATTTCAGATTGAACATAAACAACGTTTTGGATAAAACCTATATTTCTGAATCTGATACCAATTTCTTCGCACAGCCCGGTGATCCAACCTACGATGGTATCGCTACTTCAAACCGTGTATTTTTCGGTTTTGGAACTACTTGGAATGCCAGCGTTCGCTTGAATTTCTAAAAAAGAATTTCTTCTAAAGATGAAAACATTCTCCAAAGTACTATTTTGGGGAATGTTTTTTATTTAAATAAAACTATCTTTGGAAACATTCCGAAAAAATCGAAATTTATGTATTCCACTATTCAATTTATACATTCTTACTGGGCATATTTAGTAGTAATTGTAGTGCTTTTGGCAACATTGAATGCCCTAGCGGGATTGTTCACAAAAAAGGAATATGGCGCAAATGATTTCAGGATTTCGCTCTTCGCATTGATTATTACGCACATTCAGTTCTTGATTGGGCTAGTTCTTTTTTTCATTTCACCCTTTGGGCTAAAAAATATTATGAATTTAGGAATGGGTGAAGTAATGAAGGATCCAAATTATAGATTGCTTGCGGTTGAGCATCCACTTGTTATGATTTTGACGGTAACATTCATAACCGTTGGATATTCCAAGCATAAAAAGAAATTACTTTCTGGGAAAAAATTTAAAACCTTGGCCATATTTTATACCATCGCGGCTATTCTATTATTGAGCAGAATTCCTTGGGGACAGTGGTTTTAGAAAAAATTAAATGAGCATAAAAAAGAAAAACCTGTTAGCCAAACTAACAGGTTTTTTTTATTTGTAAAATATTAATTTTATTTCTGAAGATTCTTTGCCTCGATACTAAGCGTGGCGTGCGGAACCAAACGAAGACGATCTTTGTTGATGAGCTTCCCGGTTACGCGGCAAATTCCATACGTTTTGTTTTCAATGCGCACCATCGCATTCTTCAAATCACGGATAAATTTTTCCTGACGAATTGCAAGCTGGGAGTTTGCCTCCTTGCTCATTACTTCGCTGCCTTCGTCAAAAGCTTTGAACGTAGGCGAAGTATCATCCGTCCCATTATTGCTATCGTTTTTATAGGAGCTTTTAATGAGTTCCAATTGTTCAATTGCTTTGTTTATTTTATCCTGTATCAAACCTCTGAATTCATCCAACTCAGCGTCTGAAAATCTTGTACGTTCTTGTTCTACCATTTCCATTTTATTTTGTTATTTCAAACCCGAAGGTTATCTTTTTTTAATACTTATTTTAGTTTCAATATCATCAAATGCAATCTCGATTCCGTTTGGGATATCCGTTTCAAAACGAAGTTCGTCCGTTAACGTTTCTTCTTTTATGTATTGAAGGTTTTGTTTTACTGCTTCCTTCAATATTTCATTTTCACCAAGGGTTATTTTTACCCTATCCGTTACCTCAAACCCGCTGTCCTTTCTCAGATTTTGGATTCTGTTTACCAATTCCCTTGCAATACCCTCGTTTTTCAATTGGGGGGTAAGGGTTACGTCTAGCGCTACGGTTATGCCGCCAGCATTTGCAACCAACCAGCCCTCAATATCTTGCGAGCTTATTATTACATCAGCGAGCGCCAAAGTAGTATTTTTTTCGTTAACCAAAACAGTTATTTCACCATCTTTTTCAAGTTTGGAAATTTGTTTTTGGTCAAAGCCCGAAATAACCGATGCCACTACTTTCATATCTTTGCCGAAACGTGGGCCTAGCGCCTTGAAATCTGGTTTTATCTGCTTTACCAGCATTCCAGAACCTTCATCGATTAATTCAATTTCCTTCACGTTCACTTCACTTTTAATCAATTCTGAAACCGCAAGTATTTCTTCTTTTTCTGAAGTTTCCAAAACGGGAATCATAATTTTTTGAAGGGGCTGCCGCACTTTTATTTTCTCGCGCTGCCGCAATGAAAGAACAAGCGATGAAATGGTCTGCGCCTTTTGCATCTTGTGTTCCAGCTTTTTATCAATGAACGAATTGTCCGCTTTTGGAAAATCGGTCAAATGTACCGAAGCTTTTTTATCTTTTTCAATAGGTTGTGTTAAATCTATGTAAAGCCTATCCATAAAGAAAGGGGCAATGGGCGCACCCAATTTTGCAATGGTTTCCAAACACGTAAAAAGCGTTTGGTATGCTGATATTTTATCATCATTGTAGCTGCCTTTCCAGTATCTTCTTCGGCTGAGGCGTACAAACCAGTTGCTCAAATTTTCTTGGACAAATTCTGAAATTGCCCGCGTTGCCTTTGTTGGCTCATAATCTGTGTAATAATCATCCACTTTCTGTATAAGCGTGTGCAATTCTGAAAGTATCCAGCGATCAATTTCCGGGCGATTTGCCAGCGGAAGGTCTTCTTCAATATACTTAAAATTATCGAGATTGGCGTACAAACTGAAGAAACTATAGGTATTATATAGCGTTCCGAAGAATTTATTTCGCACTTCCGCGATGCCATCTTGGTCAAACTTCAAATTGTCCCACGGATTTGCATTGCTAATCATATACCAGCGTGTGGCATCTGGCCCATAAACGTCTAAGGTTTCAAAAGGATCTACTGCATTGCCGAGACGCTTGCTCATTTTTTGGCCGTTTTTATCTAAAACCAGTCCGTTTGAAACCACATTTTTGTAGGCAACATCATCAAAAAGCATAGTCGCAATGGCGTGAAGCGTATAGAACCAGCCACGTGTTTGGTCCACTCCTTCGGCAATAAAATCGGCCTTGCGCCAGGTATTTTCAACTTTCGCTTTATTTTCAAAAGGATAATGCCATTGCGCATAGGGCATGCTTCCGCTGTCAAACCAAACATCAATCAAATCTGCTTCACGTTTCATCGGTTTTCCGCTGGGCGAAACGAGCGTGATTCCATCTACAATATTATTATGAAGATCCACCTTTGCATAATTTTCTTCTGAAAAATCGCCTATTTTGAAATCCTCAAAAATATCGTGTTCCATGAATCCGGCCGAAACTGATTTTTGCATTTCAGTTTTTAATTCTTCCACAGAACCGATGATAATTTCTTCTTTTCCATCCTCTGTTCTCCAGATGGGAAGCGGAATTCCCCAATATCGTGAACGCGAGAGGTTCCAATCATTTGCATTTGCAAGCCAATTTCCAAAGCGTCCTTCACCGGTAGCTTTCGGTTTCCAGTTTATTTCTTTATTAAGTTCAAACATCCTATCCCTAAATTCAGTCACTTTTATAAACCAGGAATCTAGTGGATAATACAAAATGGGCTTGTCCGTGCGCCAGCAATTGGGGTAGCTGTGCAAATATTTTTCAACCTTAAATGCTTTGTTCTCGGTCTTCAGTTTTATCGCAATTTCAACATCCACGGATTTTTCGGGAACGTCAGCATCATCATAATATTCATTTTTTACGTATTTGCCAGCAAATTCCTTCATCTCTGGGCGAAATTTTCCCTGAAGATCTACCAATGGAACCAAATTTCCATTTTCATCTTTTACCAACATAGGTGGCACCTCTGGAATTGCCTCTTTTGCCACCTTGGCGTCATCTGCACCAAAGGTTGGTGCAGTGTGCACAATACCAGTTCCATCTTCGGTTGTAACAAAATCACCAGAAATTATTCGAAACGCATTTTCGGGATTTTGAAACGGGTGCGCATAATCCAGCAATTGTTCATATTTTATTCCCACCAAATCTGCTCCCTTAAATTCCTTCGCTATAAAATACGGAATGGTTTTATCGCCCTGTATATAGGATTCCAAAACATCCTCATTTGGTTTTTCCTCGTAGTTTTTTGAGAATTGACTGGACACCAAATTTTTTGCCAGCACCACATTTATGGGTTGGAAGGTGTATTGGTTAAATGTTTTCACCAACACATAATCAATCTTTGCTCCCACGGTTAATGCCGTGTTACTTGGAAGTGTCCACGGAGTTGTGGTCCAAGCGAGAAACCAGATATTATTGGATTCCTCAGCAAGAAAATCCGGCAAAGTCTCTGCCATTGCCTTAAATTGTGCAACTACTGTAGTATCCGTAATATCTTGGTACGTTCCCGGCTGGTTGAGCTCGTGCGAACTCAAGCCGGTACCCGCTTTTGGGGAGTATGGCTGAATGGTATAACCCTTGTAAAGTAAGTTTTTATTGTAAATTTCCTTAAGCAGAAACCATACGGTTTCCATATACTTTGGCTCGTAAGTTACGTACGGATCTTCCATATCTACCCAATACCCTGCGCGTTCGGTAAGATTGTTCCAAACATCGGTGTAGCGCATGACTGCTTTTTTACAAGCCTCGTTGTACGCCTCCACTGATATTTTTTTGCCGATATCCTCCTTCGTGATTCCCAATTCTTTTTCAACCCCAAGTTCTATGGGCAATCCGTGCGTATCCCAACCCGCTTTTCTATCAACCTTAAAGCCCTTCTGCGTTTTGTACCTGCAAAAAATATCTTTTATGGCGCGTGCCATCACATGGTGGATGCCCGGAAGCCCGTTGGCAGATGGCGGTCCTTCAAAAAACACAAAAGGCTGGGCATCTTCACGAATGGCAATACTCTTTTCGAAAATATTTTCGTCTTTCCAAAAAGTGAGTATTTCTTCCGCAAGTTTTGGCAGATCCAAGCCTTTGTATTCCTTAAATTTTGTGCTCATGAATTTTATTCTTTTGATAAAGAGTGCAAAAGTAAGGAATAAAAAAGAAAATAGAATGCGCGAAACAGATGCAAAATACTTGAAATACCAATGCCGAATAGCTGTGGAATTTCAAAAAAAAGCGCTTAATGAATTTTTTCCGAAGATTTCAATTTCAATTATTTGCTTTTTCATCAAAACGGTGATATAATTTTGATTAATGCATTTTTTCCCTCAAATTTGAAGTTCTTTTTTTAAATAGCATAACAAAATTCGACAATGAAAAAATGCCTGCTACTTCTTATTGCCCTTCTCTCGATTGCCTCTGTAAATTCTCAAATTCTCGACCCCGTAAAATGGTCCACAAGCATTAAAAAAATATCTGAAACCGAATATGATTTGGTTTCAAAAGCATCCATTGAAAAAGGCTGGCATTTGTATTCACAGGAAGTGCCGGAAGATGGGCCGCTGCCCACATTATTTACATTTGAAGAAAATAGCGCTTACAAAACCATTGGAAAACCGAAGGAAAGTAAAGGCCATACGGTAAATGATCCTGTTTTTGACATGGTTATTACTTTTTTTGAAAATTCAGCAACTTTTACACAGCGAATTAAACTCACCGGAAATACTGGCACCACCGTTAAGGGTGAAGTGGAATTTATGGTTTGCGATGATCAACGTTGCCTCCCTCCGGCCTATGTGGATTTGGTCTTTAAAATTCCAGCTCCCGAAAAAACAACAGAAAATGCCGTAACCGAAAACACCACCGAAACTCCGGAAGAAACGATTGATACTCCAGTAGAAATTCAGGACACAACTAAAATTGATTCTTCTGAAACTGCTATTGCAAATGATTCTATACGCGCCGCATCGGGAAATGAGGCATCGGTCGCCGCTTTGGAACAAAATGAAAAGCACGAGAAAAAAGGACTTTGGACTATTTTTATAATTGCATTTCTTTCAGGATTTGCTGCTTTGCTAACCCCTTGCGTATTCCCAATGATACCGATGACGGTAAGTTTTTTTACCAAACAGAGCAAAACCCGAGCTACCGGGATTAGAAATGCCATAGTTTATGGGATAGCAATTATTTTAATTTATATTTTTTTAGGCGCGGTCGTAACATGGGTTTTTGGCGCGGATGCTTTAAACGCATTGTCTACCAATGTTTGGTTCAATGTGATATTTTTTATTCTTTTAGTGGTTTTTGCCTTTTCATTTTTGGGCGCTTTTGAAATTATGCTTCCAAATTCTTGGGCAAATAAAGTTGATAGGCAAGCAGACCGTGGGGGAATGATAGGTATTTTCTTTATGGCACTTGCCTTGGCAATTGTTTCATTTTCCTGTACGGGACCCATTGTGGGAACGCTTTTGGTTGAGGCAGCTTCGAAAGGCGGAATTGCTCCGTTTGTTGGAATGTTTGGCTTTTCATTGGCTTTGGCATTGCCCTTTGCACTTTTCGCGGCTTTTCCGGGTTGGATGAATTCTTTACCAAAATCTGGAGGATGGCTTAATACCGTGAAAGTATTTTTGGGCTTTTTGGAGCTGGCATTAGCCTTCAAATTTTTATCAAATGCAGATTTGGTTCTTCAGCTTCACTGGCTGGAACGGGAAGTATTCCTCGCAATTTGGATTGCTATTTTTGGCACACTGGCACTTTATCTCTTTGGAAAGATACAATTGCCGCACGACTCGCCACTCTCAAATATTTCAGTTGGCAGATTGAGCTTGGGACTTCTCATTTTGGCTTTCACAGTATATATGATTCCCGGACTTTGGGGCGCACCTTTAAAATTAATTAGCGGATTTCCTCCACCAATGCAATATAGCGAATCTGCCTACGGCGTTGGTTATACTAAAACAAGCAGCGCTGGTGGAATTTCTGAAAAAACGGATTTTCCCGAAGGTGCACATTTGGGACCGCAAGATATCCTATCCTTTGACGATTACGAGACCGGATTGGCCTATGCGAAAAAAGTGGGAAAACCAGTAATGATTGATTTTACGGGTTATGCTTGCGTTAATTGCAGAAAAATGGAGGAGCGTGTATGGAGCGAACCAAAAATTTTGAAAGTTTTGAATAATGATATCGTGCTCATTTCGCTTTATGTGGATGACAAACGCCCGCTACCGGATGGCGAAGAGATTGTTTCAGAAATTTCTGGTAAGAAACTTCGTTACATTGGCCAAAAATGGAGTGAATTCCAAATTCTGAAATACAAGGCAAACGCCCAGCCATTTTATGTTTTGATGAACCATAACGAAGAAAATTTAATTGATCCCGTTGGCTACACGCCAGACATCGATGAATATTATAATTGGTTACGTACAGGGATTGAAGCATTCGAAAAATAGTAATGACCGGAGGATAAATTAAACGATTCCCTTTTGAAAAAATATTGTTATTTATTCCTCATCATCCCAATGATGGCACATTCACAAAATTATGTGGACCTACTTAAAATAGGATATGGCCAAACTTTCAATAATAATTTTGAAGACGCAAACAGCAGTACATATGTAAAATCGTTTGACGTTGGCCTTACATTGCCCATAGTTTTAAATAAAAGTCACGCATTAATAACGGGAGCTGATTTCAGCCGAAATAATCTGCAGCTTTTCCCAGAAACCAATTTTAAAAGTCTTTACAGTACCAATGTGAAATTGGGATTGGCCTCTACGTGGACTGAGAAATGGAGCACCACGGTTGTTTTGCTTCCTAAAATTGCTTCCGATTATCACATTATTACTTCCAAAGATTTTTACGTGGGCGGTTTTGCCTTGCTTAAATTGAAGAAAAAGGAAAATCTCATCTATCGTTTCGGCGCATATGGTTCCCAGGAGGCTTTTGGGTTTTTCACCACTCCCATAATTGGATGGTATTATTTAAGCCCCAATAAAAAGTTTGAAATGGATATGAGCTTGCCTATTTCAGCTGATGTCAATTATACTTTCGGAACAACCACTTTGGGCCTAGATTACTACGGAATAGGAAGAAGTTTCAGGCTTCATTATGAAAATAGCACTTCACTCTATGCAGATCTAAGTTCTTTGGAATTTGCCGCCTATGCGCAATTCAACACTTTTGAAAAAAGCGTTCTATTGCGTGCGAAAGTGGGATACAGTAGCAACGATTACGAGGTTTACCGAAGCGATGAAAAAATAGATTTGGGCGTTTCAGCATTTAGTTTTGGGGATGATAGAACACAATTAAACCCAAGTATTTCTGGCGGATTCTTTTTTCGAATGGAAGCCATTTATAGATTTCAAATTGAAGCGAAGAACGATACCGAAATTCCTACTTCAAAATAAGTTAATTTTCAGCTTAAGCTAGTACTTCAATACAATAATTTATTATTGAATATGTTGCTTCCATCTCAAAATTTCTATCTTTAATATATGGAAAGAGCTTGTCCTGAGTGCGGGAGAAAAATTTTGGGGCGTGCAGATAAAAAATTCTGTAGCGATGCGTGCCGCAATTCGCGCAACAATCTATTGAACAAGGATAATAAAAACTTGATACGGAATATCAACAATATGCTCCGAAAAAACTATCGCATTCTCGAATCCCTTAATATTGAAAATAAAACCAAGACTACCAAGGATAAACTCCTGCGATTGGGCTTCAGTTTTGATTATTTCACGGGAATTTATACCACCAAAACTGGTTCCACTTATTTCTACTTATACGATCAGGGCTATCTTCCGCTAGAAAATGATTATTATCTACTCGTTAAAAAAGAGATTTAGCTGAATTAAAAATCATAAAAAAACCGCTTTAAGTTTTCTTTATATTGGGGAGAGAAAACTTAAAACGGGAAATTGAATTTTTCCGAAATTGGAAAATTCATTTTTTATCTTCTAAATTATTCAAAGGCTGTATAATCAAACTTTTGGCCGCCAACTGATACCTCAGCCATTAAGCCGCCTTTGGGCATTGTAAATACGGCGACACCATCATTATATTTTACATTTAAAGTAGCATCTTCTTTTACTGCAACCGCAGAAACCTGTCCAGTGAACTCAAGGTCGTCATCCATAAATTCCTGTAATGCCGCGTCAGTTTTAAAGAATATAACCTCGCCATAAGCTTCTCCGCCTATTTGCGCACCTATATCAAGTTGTTTCATCTTCGCCATTCCTACCAAAGTGCCACGCTCGTAAACGGCACCGTTTCCTGAGGCTGCACCTACTATCAACGCTCCTTTCCCAACATTCGGGAAAATTACATACGCCTTTGCATCATCAAAATAAGTTTGGATTTTTTTGTTTGTTTTAATCATTTCTGCTTTTACCATTTCAGCATCCTTGATTACTTTTTTGTCATCTGAATTTTGCGCTATTAATGTCGTTCCGATAAATAGCACCACAAGGGTAAAAATTTTTGTCAGTTTCATATGTGTAGTTTTTTTTGTTACCGACAAATCTAATGACTAAAAAATAACACTGGCGTTAATTACCTGTTAGTAAGTGTAAAGGGAATGCCAAAATTTAAACGTAGATATTTGTAAAAAGAAAACTTCATTACAAAAGAGTAATGAAGTTTTTTATGATGCCAAATTGGATTTTATAAATATTCGCTAAAGTGCATTTTTATAATGTCCGTCAAATAATCTTCATTTAACGGTTTGCTGTAAAAACCGCGCACGCTGCTGTACACATTTGCCCTTTCTTTGTCCCTCTCGTCAATGGAATTGCTGAGCATGGTTAAAATAATTTCACCTTTTTGCGCTACCTCCAGTTTTTCATATTCCTCTAAAAATTCCCAACCATTCATTCCGGGCATATTGATATCCAAAAAAATGAGGGTGGGTTGTGGATGGACGCCCTCCAATTCACTTCTTAAATAATCCAGTGCCTCTTGGCCACTATAGGAAATGTGGATATTATCCGTGATTCCCATTTTGCGGATTTTGCGCTCGTGGTAAAAGTTATCACTTTCTGAATCGTCAATCAATAAAACATTTTTCAGTTTTTTCTTCATTGGTTATTTTTTTATGGTGAAATGAATGGTGCTACCAACACCAAAATCTGAGGTAACCCAGATGTTTCCGTGGTGCAATTCTACGATTTTTTTACAAAATGCCAAACCTATTCCTTGTCCGTCATAATCTTTGGTGCTGTGAAGTCTGCTGAACATATCAAAAATCTTCGTGAAATCCTTATCCGGAATACCAATCCCGTTATCCTTTATATGAAAGTTGAAATAACTGACCGTTTCATCAACAGTTATCTGAATATTCGGGGTTACATCTGGCGCGGTGAATTTAATGGCATTGCTAATTAAATTTTGAAATAATTGCTTCAGTTCAAGCTTGTAGCCGTGGATTTTTGGCATTTCATCACTCTCTATTACTATTTCACGTTCTTCAATAATAGCATCAAAATCATCAATAATATCATTCAATATTTCATTAACATCAACTTCTTCCATTTCGCCGCTTGTGCCCAATCTAGAAAATGACAGCAATCCGCTTATCAATTTTCGCATCCGGTCCACGGCACTGTTTATAAATTCAAAATACATGGTTGCCTCACCTTCCACTCGCTCTGGATAATCTTCCTGAAATATTTCAAGATAATTTGAAACGGTACGTAGGGGTTCCTGGAGATCATGCGAGGCAACATACGCAAAATGGTCCAATTGCTGGTTTTTTGCCAATAGCGAAGCATTTAAATTTTCTGATTCCAAAACGGCCTTTTCCTTAGCCAGAATTTCAGCTTCCTTTTGAAGGTTTGAATTGTGAAGATCCGTCAAAGTGCTTTTCAAATTTGCGTTTGAAAATTCCAGTCGCTCCTTTGTTTCCAATAATTCATTCATTAAAGGTTGTACGCGTTTTACCAAATTATAGATACTCAAAAACAGAATTACCGCCGCAATGCCTATGGTTATCAAAATAATGTATTTCCATATTTCGTAATTGTCCGCGCGCTCATCCAATAGACTGTTCTCAAAATCAATCATCATCTCCAAATTAGCCTGGATTTGATCTGCATTTTCTTGGTCCAACTTACCTTTCAAGACAATTTCCTCGACGTTACGCTCTTCGGAAAAAAGAATTACTTCAAAATCTGAAAAATTGAGATTTACTAGGCTGTCAACTAATTTTAACCGCTGCAATTGATTCTCATTATCCTGCATTAAAACAGATATTTCGGTAAATCTTTCATTATAATCCTTGCGCGCATTCTCAAAAGAATGCCTGTACCCAATCTGGTTCGTAAAAAGATAGCCTAACTTTTTACTTTCCATTTCGTTAATGGAGGACATCAACCGCCTAATATTGTTTTTAACCTCCCAGGTGTGGGCAACCAATTCTGCCGAAGCCGCATTTTTTATAAAGGAAAATGTTATCAAAAAAACAACCAATAACAGTGAGGAAATGAGCACTATAAAGTTATTGAGCCCAATATTTCGGATTCTTTTCATTTAACAGAGTTGTGAAGTTTCGGATTAATGCGTTAAATTTAGTTTTTAATTTGTTAATGAACTGATGCAGTATTAAATAATTTTAACACTTTAAATAAATTCTGAACCACCAATGAAATTACCAGATTGCCTTAATTTTTTAATTGTAGAAGATCTGGTTTCAGATTCATTTTTACTTCAGCGACAAATCAAAAAACTTTCAGACCACCCAGAAATTCGTTTTGTGGATACTGAGATTTCCCTCATCAACGCTCTAAAAACCTACATTCCAGATATGGTAATCACAGATTTTAACCTCGTGGGGATGGACGCTTTTGATGTGATACGGATCATTAAAGACTATAACAGCAAAATTCCGGTGGTTGTTATTACCGGAAATTTAAAAAATGAGGAAGATTCCCAGAAATTGCTGGATGCGGGCGCTTCCGGATTTTTTCTGAAAGAGCCCATAAATACTTTACACGAACGGTTGCTGCCAGTTTTCGAAAAAATTATAACCCAAAGCCAAAAACAATTGGAAACATTGGGCAACGAGCGTAAAAAATATGATAACCAAAAAGCCCAAAGTGATTTTTTAAGGGAATACACATTTAGTGAGACCAACTCCCGTAAAGCTCCACAAGAGAAAGAATCCGGATTTCTCTATTCAATTTTGAAATTCTTTGGAATGAAGGGTTCGTAAAAACCTTAAACATAATTGAAACTGAGAAATGGTTTCAGAATTGCCAAGATATTTCGGCCGTAGTCGGGATCTTTCTGCATTTCAATATAAGTGGCAAGTTCCACAATTTCCTCATCACTATAAAGCGTGCTGAAACCAGAATGGTACAGTTCAAAAATACCATCATTTATAGGTCTTTCTAATATTTTGAAGATTTTGTCATGTCTTTCATCGTGACGAATTTTTTCAAATAAATCTTCAACTACTTTTTTTTCGCCTTCTAAAATTTGAAAATGTGCCTTCCTTGTACAGTAAAATCCCAGTAATATGATGCAGATTATTATATGATTCAACCTGATGGAACAAGTTGTGAAGGACAATATTGTCCATTAAATCTACTGAATTGCTGATATAACATATTGAGTGAGGCATGAGCTTGGGACTACAATTTAAAATTAGATATTGTTTTTAAGAATGGTTTTTAAAGTATTGTTAAATGTTATTTAATTAAAATTTTTAAAGTGCAAGCCATCATTAACTTAGTAGAAAAACATAATAAAAAACAAATGCTATGAAAAAGACTAAGATTTTATTTTTGGCGGCGGTAATGATTGCAGCCGTCGGATTCGCGCAAACACCACTTCAAATCAAAGATTTGAACAATGACGGAAGTTATGACATTGATGAATTCAGCAATTCCTATTCAAAAGGATATAACGATTATGATGCCGACAAGGACGGTAGAATAAACGATGTGGAATTTTATGATACTACGTACAACCGTCTGGATATAAATAGGGATGGAAGATTGACAAACGAGGAATGGACAGCAGGAAATCGTTATTATGGAAACTACATCCCCGCAAATAGATATGCAAATAATCCACCCCAATATATTTCTAGGGCTGAATTTGCTGACAGATTTAAGGATACAGATTATTACAGAAGTTACGATACCAACAGCGATGGCTACATAGATTCTTCAGAAATGAACCAGAATACATTTAATTTAATCGATAAAAATAAAGATGGAACATTGGACGCAGATGAATTGAAGGATTTTCAATAATCTGTTTTTGAAGAGACATAAGAAAGCTTCTTCCAATGTTGGAAGAAGCTTTTTTATGTAAAAAACCATTCCGTAGTGGAATGGTTTTTTGGCTAATTCGATTATGTATTTAATAATACTGCTTTACAAAGCTGATAAATCACTTATTTTTTTGAAACTTGTCTCGTGATTTTTTGTTTCTTTTTTCAATTCATCATACATTTCCTCCAATTTTTTTAAAATTTAATAGATCAAATATAATCTCTTAAATCATTGTTTGTTAATTCATTACAAATTTTATGTAACTCAATAAATCGAAATTTTTGGATTCTTTATTCTTCCTCCCATAGGCGTTTGCCTTGTCCCGGTTGCAAATTGACGTAAGTATCTACAGAATCTTCATCCGTTTTATTTTCTTCAGGCTTGTCTAATTTTCCTTTTTTTTGTTTTCTATACTCGCGCTCTTGTTGCGCATTGTGTTTTTTAGGGTTTTCAGTTCTTTGTTCTGGCTCTTTCTTATTTTTTTCCTTTGTGCTCATACCTAAATTTTTTTGTTATATCTAAAATAACCACGTAAAATCATTTTTTAAATCTGTATAACACAGCTTTGGGAGATATTTCTCATAAGTTTAACTTCATCAGATAACTAAGCAATAAGAAATAAACAGTCAAAAAAAAAACCTTTACATATTGTGAAGGCTCTTTCGGAAAAAATTAATGTTATTTATTTCAAATTTTGATTTTTCCTTCCTCTCCCAAATCAGGTTCGTTACCAGTTATTGCACCCCCGACCATTTTTAAGAGCGAAACAAATTTTCCATTTTTGGTATCCCAGTAGTAAACTTCATTGGGCTTTACTTCAATTGCAGAAATATTTGGATCATCAATGCCATCAAACCAAGCATCATCACTATTCCCGTAAAGTTTTTTAATTATGGTTTTATCGGTACGAATACTAGCAGACCCGTAAACGCTCAAAAATTCAAAAGAACTTGTTTTTGAATAAATAAGATGCGTTTTTCCATCGGTTTCAATCGATTTATTATGCGTACTGGTTTTATTGCTTAAAAACCAAATGTTTCCAGCATCATCCACCTTTTTCGTGCTCATGGGAACCACATGAAATGGCTGGTTATTCAAATGTGTTGCCATCATACAGAAATCAATGGATTCCGCGAGTTCTTTCAATTTTTTCTTAGCTTCATCGCTATACAAATTTTTTGTGCTCATAGTTTTTTATTTTGAAGGTAACAAACTATATGTTTCTTCAGATTAAGAAAATCATAATTTTTAGGAAGAATTATTTCTTCGGAAGATAAACTGACTTCACATTAACAAATTCCTTCATCCCGAAGCCTCCGTGCTCCCTTCCATAGCCTGAATCCTTGACCCCACCAAAGGGCATATTGGGCTGTGCAAGACCAAAACCATTGATAAAAACCATTCCGGTATCAAAATGATCGGTTGCGAGTTTTATGGCATTTTTCTCATCCTTTGAAAAGATGGCGCCGCCGAGACCAAATTTACTGTCGTTGGCAATGCGCATGGCGTCTTCGGTATCCTTGGCTTTTATTAACGAGGCCACCGGCCCAAAAAGTTCATCATCGTATGCCGGTTGGCCAGGTTTTACATTTTCCAAAACGGTAGCGGGATAGTAAAAACCTTTGCCTGTGGGTTTTTCTCCGCCACATAAAACCTTGGCGCCTTTTTTCACACTTTTAGTAACCTGTTCGTGAAGGTCATCACGCAAGTCCTCTCTTGCCATAGGCCCTATCTTGGTATCACTATCCATGGGATCTCCGTGTTTCATTTTTTTCATTTGCGCTACAAATGCTTCCTTAAATTCATCATATATTTTTTCAACAGCTATAAATCTTTTTGCTGCCACGCACGTTTCGCCATTGTTGTAGATTCTACCTTGTACGCACATTTTTACCGCAAGATTTAAATCAGCATCATCCAGAATAATGTAGGCATCGTTGCTCCCCAATTCCATTACGGATTTTTTGAGCGCAGCTCCAGCTTTTTTTGCAATTTCCTTCCCAGCTCCGGGGCTTCCCGTAAGTGTTACACCGCGAACCAATTCGTGTTTTATGATGGCGTCACTTTGGTTATGGCTTATTTTTAGAACGGTAAATAAATTTTTCGGCAAACCTGCTTTTTCAAATATTTTTTCTATCAATAATGCACAGCCAGTTACATTCTCGGCGTGCTTCAAAAGAACACCATTTCCTGCCATAAGATTGACAATTGCGTACCGAATTACTTGATAGGTGGGAAAATTCCAGGGCTGGATACCATAGATTACGCCAATGGGAGAATAGGCAATCAATCCCCTTCCCCCATCCTGAAGCTCACGCTCCTCATTCTTCAACATTTCCGGGCCATTTGTGGCGGTGTACTCGCAAATGCCAGCGCACAAGTCCACTTCCTGTTTTCCCTGTTTGAGCAATTTGCCCATTTCTTGGGTCATCAATTCGGAAAGTTCGTCTTTATGGTTTTTTAATTCTTTACCAATGGCTTTGATAATTTTTGCCCGTTCTTTATGCGATTGCTTTTTCCATTCCAAAAAAGCTTCGTGGCATTTTTTTACGGCCTTGTCTGCCTGCTCATCGGTCATGAAATCGTATTTTTTGATTGTCTTGCCCGTTGCCGGATTTATGGTTGTAATTGAAGTTTGTTCTTGGGTTTTCATAAATTTTCTTTTTGATGAAATATAAAATTTCTAGATTTTAAATCATGCCAAAGAATTGTTATTATTAGAAGGCGAGGAATATTCTTTCATAAAAAAATCGACGAAAAACCTTTCCCAATCAAATATTTCTTAATTTTAACCTTTCAAATTTATTTTCTGAAATATAAAACACTCCTCTCCCGTTACGAAAACATTATTAGAATAATATTTCATTCAATTAAAACAGAAACGCATAAGATGCGTTATTAAAAAGTGGTACAAAAAGTGCAAGCCACTTTACATAGCATTGAGAGTACAAAATCACAAAGAATTATGTGAGGTATTAATTTGTGATTTATTTGTGGTGGCGTTCCTTTGGAGCGCCATCTTTTTTTAATTTTGAAATGAATATGAAATTGAAAATACGGTCTGCCACGCCTGAAGATTATTTGTCTGTGGCCCCATTGATGGTGCAGGCTATGAATTCCTTGGCGTGTTCGTTTGCCAATTCTGAAAATATGGAAGATGCCGTCCCGCTGTTTAAACATTTTTTTCAGAAAAAACAAAATCAGTACAGTTATGAAAATACGCTGGTGGCAGAAATTTCAAATAGCATTGTGGGGTCAATCACCGGTTATGATGGCGCTTTACTTCTAAAATACCGCAAGCCGTTCTTGGAGTATATTTCAGAAAATTATGGGGTTCAAAATTTAATTCTGGAAGAAGAAACCGTTGCTGGAGAATATTATATTGATACGCTTAGCGTGGCAGGTGCATTTCAAAATAGAGGAATTGGCGGACATTTGGTGCGACATTTTATTGAAAAAGCTTCAAATGAAAGTTTCGAAAAAGTTGGCTTACTCGTAGAAACTGAAAATATCCGCGCTGAAAAATTGTATTTATCACTGGGTTTTCAATGTGCTGGTGAAAAAAGATTAGCAGGAACTATTTATAAGCATTTGCAAATTTCCTTTTAAAATTTACGAGTATAGTGCATTAAGTACGGCAAGTGATTTTGGGGCTTGGTAGCCTTGAACGTGAAACCGATAATAGGTAAGCATTAAATCCAAAACTTTGCTCCTGTTGGCTTTCGACATTTTTATCTCGCTGATTTCTTCTGTTTTCTTATTGAAAAATAGCTTCAAATATTCTACGTTTTCGCCTTCAACGCAATAATTTCCAGTATCCTTCTCTTGAAAATTTCCTTCCAAAATATTGAAAAATTGATATTGAAGATTTGATGAATCTGGATAGAAACCTAAATATGCGCTTAATTCCAACAGAAAATGAATGTGAAAATTGGCGACCTCATCCACGCTATCCATCCAAATAAAGGATTTTTCCATAAACGAATACAATTCCGGATTCGGTTCTTCCTCCTTTATGCAATTTTTTAAAATTTCTGATAAAAACATCACCAACCCAGATTTTACAATATCTGTATGAAGCGTTTGATAGGGAAAATGGATTTTTGCTTCCTTTATGTATTCAAGGGTTCCCTTATTTTTGTGCTCGGCAACAATTTCCAGCTGTGTTAATGGTTGGAAAAATGAGGTTTTTAGTTTTCCCTTTTTTGATTTTAATATGCCGCGGAGGAGGTAATTTTTTATACCCGAGGTTTCGGTAAAACAGGAAACAATCAAATCGGCCTCCGCATATTTTATAGCTGAAAAAACAATGGCTTTGGTGGTTACAACCATCAGCGAATAATCATAATCTTTGAAACCTTTGTTTCTAAACCATCTTCTGTAGTAATGAGCGCCAAGTAAACGCCGGAGCGCACTTTGTATCTTCCAAACGCAGTAGTGTCCCAAAGAACGCTTCCACCTTCTGAAGTAGTTTCAAAAACGAGGTTTCCTTCAATATCAGTAATTTTTACGTTCGCTTGTGATGTGAGACCATCAATAGTAACATTGCCCGCAAATCCTGGTCTTACGGGATTTGGGAAAGCATGAACGTTCTCCAAATTATCATTGGGTGCGGTGGCGGTTCCTTTATATGCTACCAATCCGTTTACGGTAGCAAAATAAACGACGCCAGTAAAAGGGTCTATAGCAATATCCTGTACGTTATTGGATGGCAAAGGTGAATTTTCCCGCGTAAATCGTAAGAGTGTTTCTTGACCGTTCGGGGATAAATAAAAGACACCCGCTGTGGCGGTTGAAATCCATTTGTTGTTGGAACCATCTACTTCTATATCTGTTATTGATTGATTGAATAATAATTCTTGCCCCACACCATTTTCATCGATAATAATAGACTGTACTTCGGGCGTAGCACTATCTTCAAAAAAGCTGCCGGGGCTAAATAGAACGCGCAACCCTTGACGTGTACCTATCCAAATCCTGTTTTGGTTGTCCAGGGCGAGAGCGCGGATATCTGGATTTGGAAGACCATTGTCCACGCCTACAATATTAAATCTATTATTTGAAGGATTGTACCCGACAAGACCACTTTCAACAGCACCAAAAAAAACATTTCCCTCTCTGCTGATGACAACTTTTGAAAGTGCGATTTCATCTTCGCCCGTAATAATATCTGAAATATCTATTTTTTGAATTTGACCTTGGGGGTTTACCCTAATTAAACCTTCATTTGTTCTTGATTGAACGGTCCATAGATTACCCTGCCGGTCAAAATCCATCCCGTATAATCTTATACCCAAAGCTTCATCATTTCCGGGAATAACTAATGGACTATTTGTTTCATCGTAAAGAATTGTTGGGTTTAGCCCCTCAATTTTCAGCAATCCTTTTTGGTAGGATGTCATATAGACTTCATCGGGATTTTCCGGATTGATTGCCACTTCAATTAAATCATTTATTTCCTTTCCAATGGTGCCGGATAATTCTTCGTATTGAATATTTGTCCAAGTGCTGTCCTTTAAATTGCTTATTCCAAAAAAACTTAAGGGATATGGATTAAATGTAACCGTTATTTCCCCATAATTTACCCATAATTGTCCCGGAGACGCATCAATTGAAAATGGTCTGTTTCTAAGAGGCCCGCTGGGTAAAACTTGTGTGGGCTGGTTTGACCCAAAGGGTACGATGAGCAATCCATCCTCGGCGGTTCCCAAAAATAAATTTTCGTTAAAGGCATACCCCGTTTGTAATTGAAGGTCGAACCCTGTAACCGAGTTGGCAGAATCCTCTAAAACAAATCCTTCCGAATATGCTTGAATTGAGGTGGTGGTTGTAATCGTCAAATAATCTTCATTTGCTTCAAAATCTACAACATTAGAAAAATTTCCTACCGGATTCAAGGTAGCATCTCCGTCATAAATTGCTACTCTTCCTATGGCATCGAGCACATATATTTCGTTCCCAATAAGTTGCACACCTCTATAATTTCCGAAGACAGCCGTGGGCCAATTTTCAAAATCAATGAGATTATCATCCGCAACCATCGCGCGCTGCAATCCATTCTCAGCTGAAACTGCATAAATAAAAGGCTCTTGAACAGTAGTTTGATAAATATTTATTTGGCTTCCCAACGGCCCTATGAAATAAGTGTCACCAAATTCAAGCGCTTCAAGATCATATACTGAAATGCCGTATTGTGTAGCGATGTAGATGTTACCATTAAACTCGTGAAAATGATTGATACGCTTTCTATTAGGTGGAATGGTCTGCTTTTCGAGGATATCCACCACTTTTAGAATTCGATTCTGGTTAAGGATGACCACTTCAATCAAGCCTGATTCATAGCCAATGATTAACCTATCAAAAGCTTCACTGTAATAAATGGTCGAAATAGGTTCTCCCGAAAGTCCTTGCACCGAAGAGATAGTTTCGGTTGCGCGCGTAGCCAAATCATACACAAATATGGCATTCTCTGAGGCTACAAAAATCTGGTTGTCACCCTGCGAAATGTCCTGAATGGAAGAATACGAAAAATAACCAATCCAGCTATCTTCAAAATTCTGGGCAGTGAGCAGAAGAGGAAAGGAAAAAAGAAGTGTGAGTAATAACCTCTTCATATTTGAAAATCGTTTTTCTTTATTAACACGCTAAAATACTATTTATTGCTGTATGGCAATGAAAAAGCCTTTTCAAAACCTTCCAAAAATGAAGATCTTAAAAAGGCCTTTTATTAATAAGTTTATTAATTATACAACACCCTGTGCGAGCATGGCATCGGCAACTTTTACGAAACCAGCAATGTTTGCACCTTTTACATAATCTACATAACCATCTCCATCCTTACCGTACTTTACGCACGCTGCGTGAATATCATTCATAATGTTATGAAGTTTTTCATCCACTTCTTGGGATGTCCAACTTAGGCGCAATGAATTCTGGGACATTTCAAGACCGGACGTTGCCACACCTCCTGCATTTGAAGCCTTTCCAGGCGAGAATAAAATTTTTGCTTTGTGAAATTCAGCAATAGCTTCTGGCGTGCAAGGCATATTGGCACCTTCGCCTACACAGATACATCCATTGTTAACCAATGTCTTGGCTTCGCTTCCGTCAAGCTCGTTTTGGGTAGCGCAAGGGAGCGCGATATCGCACTTTACACCCCAAGGACGCTTTCCTTCCACATATTTCGCTCCGCGGAATTTTTCAACATATTCTGAAATACGTCCGCGTTTTTCATTTTTAAGCTCCATCACAAAGGCGAGCTTTTCTTCATTTATTCCTTCCTCATCATAAATGTACCCATCAGAATCTGAGAACGTAACTACTTTCCCGCCAAATTCCATAGCTTTTTGTGCGGCATATTGTGCCACGTTTCCTGAACCGGAAATAACCACAATTTTTCCTTTGAAGCTTTCACCTTTGGTCTCTAGCATATTTTTAGCGAAGTAAACATTGCCATATCCCGTAGCTTCCGGGCGAATAAGTGAGCCGCCATAAGAACGACCTTTACCAGTCAAAACGCCGGTAAATTCATTACGTAAGCGCTTATACTGTCCGTACATAAAACCTATTTCACGACCGCCCACGCCTATATCCCCTGCAGGAACATCAGTATCTGGGCCTATGTGGCGGGCCAATTCAGTCATAAAGCTTTGGCAGAAACGCATTATTTCAGCGTCGCTCTTTCCTTTAGGATCAAAATTTGATCCCCCTTTACCACCGCCCATCGGCAATGTGGTCAAACTATTTTTAAAGGTCTGCTCAAAGCCCAAGAATTTCAAAATGCTAAGATTTACAGATGGATGAAAACGAAGTCCCCCCTTGTACGGTCCAATTGCAGAATTGAACTGAACACGATATCCCTTATTTACTTGAATCTCACCTTTATCATCCGTCCAAGGCACTCTAAATAATATAGTGCGCTCTGGCTCTACCATACGCTCAAGCAATTTTTTATTTTGGTACATCTCATTTTCCTCAATAAAAGGAATTACCGTCTCGGCAACCTCGGTTACTGCTTGAAGAAATTCTGGTTCATTGGGATTTTGTTTTTCAACGTAGGAAATAAATTCTTTTACACTTTGTTTCATTTTTCTGAAATTTTTTCGCCTAAAGCTTTGCTGAGCTTTAAACCCTTGTTTTTATGTAATTTAACAAATAATTTTTTAAATACTCCAACAATTAAAACCGTTACGATAACGTTTGATTTTAAGGTCGTGCAAATATAAGTTTTATGCGAAAACTTAATGCTAAAATTTTTCAAATTAGCTAAATAGAAATTATAAATTTCCCTGTTACAGATGTTTTTATATATTTGCTATGTCTCAATCTAAACCTATTTAATAATGAATGCCAAAGTATTATTATTGGTATTTTCCCTTTTAATCTTTTCAGGTGAGAAAATTTATAGCCAATTTGGGTTTTCACATGAGGTTGGGGTAATTGTTGGTCCCGTTGCTTTCTATTCAGATTTTGGACAGCGAAATGATTTTGAAACAAATGCCGGAAATACTGGAATTGGCGTTGGTATAATCCATTATTTAAATTTTGCCTATCGCGCAGATTGTAACTGCTATACGCGGGACAAATATTTTAATGATCATTTCAAGGTTCGCACAGAGCTGGATTATCATAAAACAAGTTTGGAGCATTACGGCGAATCCGTAGAGCCGGATAAAACTTCGTTATTTGCTGACCAATTACGGGCAACAACGGGTTCCTCCGAAGTTATTGAATTAGGTGCCCAATTGGAATTTTACCCCTTTAGCATTCGTGATTTTATGGCAGGATCCTATAAAATTGCTCCATTTCTTTCCTTTGGGATTCATTATGTAAATTTTAATCCGGAAATAAAAAGTGATATTTTCCCACCGCTGGACACCCACCCCAAATACATCAATTCATTTCAACAGGATTCTGGCTCTACAACGGCATTTGTGGGCAGTTTTGGATTCCGTTTCAAACTCACGCAGCTGAGCGATCTGATGCTTGATAGCCGTTGGCATTATTATAATTCTGATTGGGTTGACGGTTTGAATCCTTCTGAAAGAAACAATAACGGTGCGGTTCCCGTTCCCGAAAACAAAGCCAATGAATGGATATATTGGCTGAATATTGGCTACGTTTATTATTTAGATTGAAATTTTAAAAAATAAAAAAAGGGCGATTTCAAATAAAATCGCCCTTTTTTTTTATAACGAATTCTAATTTATCCGATTGCTTGTGTCAAATCGGCAATTAAATCATCGGCATCCTCAATTCCCACGGAAAGTCTTATTAGAGAATCCACAACTCCTGTTTTTTCCCTTTCCTCCTTAGGAATACTTGCGTGCGTCATACTCGCCGGATGGCCCGCAAGACTTTCAACACCTCCCAAACTTTCCGCCAATGTGAAAATTTTCAGGTTTTCAACAATTTTTATGGCGTCTTCATAATTGTTCCCTTTTGTCACGAAAGAAATCATTCCACCAAAATCCTTCATTTGTTCTTTGGCAATTTTATGATTTGGATGACTTTCAAAACCGGGCCAGTACACTTTTTCAATCTTGGGGTGGTTCGCCAAAAATTCTGCAATAGCCTTTCCGTTTTCAGAATGGCGTTGCATACGTATATGCAAAGTTTTGAGACCGCGTAAAACTAAAAAACTATCCTGCGGCCCGCAAACCGCACCACTCGCATTTTGAATAAAATAAAGCCGTTCGGCCAATTTTTCATCCTTTACCACAAGCGCGCCCATGACCACATCACTGTGTCCGCCGAGGTATTTAGTGGCGCTGTGCATAATTATATCCGCGCCCAAATCCAACGGTTGTTGCAAATATGGCGTGGCAAACGTGTTATCAACTCCTAAAAGAATGTTGTGTTTTTTTGCGATTTTTGCTGCCGCTTTGATATCTATAATATTAAGCATGGGATTTGTTGGCGTTTCTACCCAAATCAATTTTGTTTTTTCATTTACATAATCTTCTATTTTTGAAGCATTTTCCATCCCAATAAAATGAAACTTTATTCCAAAACCTTCAAAAATTTTGGTGAACAATCGGTATGTTCCGCCGTAAAGATCATTTGTGGAAATCACCTCATCGCCGGGTTTCAAAAGTTTCATAACAGCATCAATGGCTGCTAAACCACTACCGAAAGCAAGACCAAATTCACCATTTTCAATACTCGCAAATGCACGCTCCAAAGCGGCGCGGGTTGGGTTTCCGCTTCGCGAATACTCAAAACCCTTGTGCCCGCCAGGCGTGGATTGCGAATAAGTGGATGTTTGGTAAATGGGAGGCATTACAGAACCATATGCGGGATCTACATTATGTTGGCCGCCGTGTATCGTCTTTGTGTTAAATTTCATATATAAATTAAAAGTTTTAGGATGAAAATTGTGAATGCCAAATATCGATTTCAGGATTTAATATAACTTTCACAATAGCTCATTTTAAAGTTATTACTTTTGAATAGCAAATGTACTAGTTTCATTTGTGATAGCTAACCGACTCTTAGTTTTAACGTATGAATAACAGAATAGCTCTCTTGCTTTTGGCCATCTTGTTTTTGGCAAGTTGTGATAAAGAAAAAAATATTGAAATAGCTTCGGAAAGTTTTACGGAAAAGGAGCTTTCTATCTGCGAGGGCGTTGAATGCCCAGAGGTAACTATCAATTATGTTGAAATAATTGGTGACGGTGAAATTTCAGAAAAAATAAATAAAAAGATTAAAAATTTCATTTTCAGTTCCCTTTTAATGGGCGAGGATACCATTCCCACGGCCAAAACAATTCAAGAAGCGGCAACCGGTTTTGTGGAAGTTTACAATGCGGATAAAGCACAATTTCCAGATTTGGCGGGAGCCTATTTTGCAGAGATTTCGGTCAACGAAATTTATAATTCTCCAGAGCATTTATGCTTTGAGCTTCGGCAATACTTGTACACCGGCGGCGCACACGGATACGGTACTACTTCATTTTTGAATATCGACAAAAAAACTGGGGAGGAACTTACCTTCAAGGAAATTTTCAAAAATGAAAAGGATTTCAAATCTTTCGCCGAGAAAAAATTCAGGAACCAACAGCAAATCCCTTCCGAAGCACCCATTACCGCAACGGGACTTTGGTTTGAAAATGATAAATTCTTTTTACCGAAGAGCGTTGGATTCACAAAGGATAGCCTCATTTTTGTGTACAATCAATACGATATTGCCAGCTACGCAGACGGCCAAATAGAATTGAAAATTGAGATGAAGGAAGTGGCTCCTTTTTTAAACATTCAATAAATTTATGTTATGCAGAAAGTATATTATCTATCTACGTGCGATACCTGTAAAAAAGTGATGGAAGAAATTGAAATACCTTCCTCTTTTATAAAACAGGATATTAAAGTACAAGGAATTACGGAGGAAGAACTTGAGCAGCTTTTTAATCTAACTGAAAGTTATGAAGCGCTTTTTAGCCGAAGGGCAAAACTCTACCAAGAGCGAAATTTAAAGGATCAAGAACTTTTGGATGAAGATTATAAAAACCTATTGCTGGAACACTATACGTTTTTGAAACGCCCCGTTATTGTAAACAATGACAAAATATTTATAGGAAGCAGCCCTAAAACTGTAGCCGCTGCAAAGAAATCAATTCACAGCAATTAATAATTTAAATTTCAATTATTTGCGAAAAAAAACCCGAAGGAAAACTTTATAGATCTTTTGGCTTTTCCCCATACTTTCTGGTTTCTTCCTTGGTGATCACTTTAAAATTCTCGGTTTTTTCCATTGTTCTTAAATTCTTCAATAAATTTTCTGGGAGGCCGACCAATTTTCGTTCATTCAAATCAATCCAACCGCCCATCATTTCGCAACGGGCAAAATTTTTCCCGTCGTGGTCATAAAAATTATGCAAAAACTGAAAATACATCCCATCTTCAGAAATTCCCTTTAATTGAAGTGAAACCCGAACCGGCTTTCCTGGAAAAACTTCCTTAAAATAAAGCATTCTTTCAGAAAATGCCACTGGGCCCAAATTGAATTCCTCCAATTGGCGTTGATCCAACCCACTTTCCATCAAAAAGCTCATGCGTGTATGGCTCATAAAGTCAATATATGCACTGTTTCGAAGGTGCCGGTTAGCATCTACATCACTCCATCTTATTTCAAATTCTTTCAAATACATAATTTCGTTTTTTACAAATTTAAGCTACTTTTGTTATGCAAGCATAGTAAATTTGTTTTGTTTCTGTTAAAATTTCCTTTTGAAAATGCCCATAATCTCATCAATCTACAAACCAAAATTTCCCTTTAAAAATGCGCATTTCAGTACTATTTATTCCGCAAAATTTCGTCCGTCACCTCCCCTTCTTCAACAACGCGAACGATTGGTTTTGGCGGACGGCGATTTTCTGGATATTGATTGGTCTTTCTCAAAAAACACTACCCACAAGGTTGCAATTTTATTGCACGGTCTCGAGGGAAATTCGCAAAGAACCTATATTAAAGGAGCCGGAAAAATCCTGAGCGAAAATGGGTGGGACATTGCCGCAATGAATTATCGCGGGTGTAGCGGGGAGGAAAATTTGGCATATCAATCTTATAACGCTGGAAAAACAGATGATCTTGAAGCGGTAATTAACAACATTCTCGAAAAAGATAAATATGCTGAAATCGCTCTTGTAGGTTTCAGTTTGGGCGGAAATCTTTTGCTTAAATATTTGGGGGAACGGCCAACTATTCCGAATGAAATCAGCAAAGCCGTTGCCATTTCTACACCACTATATCTGAAAGGTTCTATGGAAGCGCTCTCAGAATTTTACAATTGGGTGTATCGCAATACATTTTTGAAGAATCTTAAACAAAAATATAAACTGAAAATGAAGGATTTTCCCGAGAAAATGAATCCGTCAGATTTGAAAAAAATAACGTCCCTGCTTCAATTTGACAATATTTATACCGCCCCAGCACACGGATTCACGGATGCTTTCGATTATTACGAAAAAAACAGCAGTCTGTATTTTTTACCGCATATTGAAATTCCCGTCTTCATTTTAAATGCTGAAAATGATAGTTTTCTATCCGAAAAATGTTATCCGCGCAATCTTGCTTCAGAAAAAAAGAACGTGTTTCTTGAAATTCCAAAATATGGTGGACACGTAGGTTTTCATCAATCAAATAATCTCTATTATAACGAAAGCCGAACGCTGGAATTTTTGGACAAAGCATCGTTTACCATTTGATTGGTACACAAACAATTCAGAATTATATACCTTTGCGCTTCACAAAATTTGCGATATGATCCAATCGATGACCGGCTACGGCAAGCAGGTAGTGCAATTGCCCTCTAAAACAATTACCATTGAAATAAAATCCTTGAATAGCAAAGGGCTGGATCTTAACACTCGGGTTCCTTCTGCATATCGTGAAAAAGAGCTTGAAATCAGGGATCTTTTGGCAAAAAACCTGCAGCGCGGAAAGGTTGATTTTTCATTGTACATTGAGGTAACTGGAGAGGAAACTACAACCCAGATTAATGAAGCTGCCGTAAAAAATTACATTAAACAGCTGGCACACGTAGTAGATGGCGATCCCGTGGAATTACTGAAAATGGCAGTTAGAATGCCCGATGCTCTTAAAACGGAGCGCGAGGAGATTGATGAAAGCGAATATGCTGCAATTTTAGGTGGAATTGGTGATGCGCTTGAAGCAATTAATAAATATAGGACTGATGAAGGTCTGGTATTGGAAAATGATTTTTTTGAACGATCGAAATCCATTTCCAGTTTATTGGATAATGTTATCGCTTTGGATCCGGAGCGCATCGATAATGTAAAGGAAAGACTTCGCAAAGCAGTTTCAGAGATAAAGGAAAAGGTCGACGAAAATCGTTTTGAGCAGGAATTGATTTACTATCTTGAAAAATATGACATTACGGAAGAAAAAGTGCGGCTGAAAAATCACCTCGATTATTTTGAGGAATCACTGAAATCACACGATTCCAATGGAAAGAAATTGGGGTTTATTACCCAGGAAATCGGTCGGGAAATCAACACGATTGGCAGTAAGGCAAATTATGCGCCAATGCAGCAAGTTGTGGTACAAATGAAGGACGAATTGGAAAAAATCAAGGAACAAGCACTTAACGTTTTATAGATGGAAGGAGGAAAATTATTGGTTTTTTCAGCTCCTTCGGGAAGTGGGAAAACTACTATAGTGCAACATCTGCTGAAACAGGAAGACCTTAATCTTGAATTTTCGGTATCGTGTACATCCCGTGAGCCGCGCGGAGATGAGGAGCACGGTAAAAATTACTATTTTATTACCCTCAAAGATTTTAAGCAGCACATTAAAAACGGTGATTTCCTTGAATGGGAAGAAGTGTACCGGGACAATTTTTATGGCACTTTAAAAACAGAAGTCGAACGCATTTGGAGCCACGGAAAAAACGTGATTTTTGATATAGATGTGGTAGGCGGACTTCGTATAAAAAAGAAGTTTCCGGATAAAACGCTTGCCGTTTTCGTAAAGCCACCAAGCATTGATGAACTTAAAATACGTTTAAAAAAGAGAAAGACCGAAAGCGAAGAACGCATCAATATGCGGATTGCCAAAGCTTCGGTAGAGCTTGCCACGGCGCCACAGTTTGATAAAATCATCGAAAATCACGATCTTAAAACCGCGCTTCAGGATGCGCATGATTTGGTTGCAAAATTTATCAATTCCCCATCAGAAGATTCTTCTAAATAAGCTTTCAATTAAAAAAAACGAATTATAAAGACTTCAAAAAAAATCGGGCTATACTTTGGGACTTTCAACCCCATTCACATTGGGCATTTGATAATTGCAAACTATATGGTGGAATTTAGCGACCTCGACGAAGTTTGGTTTGTTGTTACACCGCACAATCCCCACAAAATCAAAAAAACGCTTTTGGAAGACCACCACAGGCTAGCCATGGTACAACTTGCGGTAGAGGACTATCCCAAATTGAAGGCGAGCAACGTGGAGTTCAACCTTCCCCAACCCAATTATACGGTAAATACCTTAATTTATTTGGAAGAAAAATTTCCTGATCAAAATTTTTGTTTGATTATGGGGGAAGACAATTTGAAAAGCTTACAAAAGTGGAAAAACTATGAAGTGATTTTAGAACGATATCATCTTTATGTTTACCCAAGAATTTCAGAAGGAATTGTTGAGAATCAATTCAGCAGTCATCCAAAAATCCAGCGAGTTCCTGCGCCGGTTATGGAAATTTCTTCCACATTTATAAGAAAAAGTATTAAATCCAATAAAAACATAAGGCCGATGTTGCCTCCGGAAGTTTGGAATTATTTAGATGAAATGAATTTTTACAAATAATTCTACAAAAATAAACCGCCCCAGTTAATTAACACTTAATGGAGCGGTCTCAAACTAAATAACCAACCAAAATTATTGAAAATACCTTCTTGATTATCAAATATGCAGTTTCAACATTTTAAAAAAATAACGCTTCCGTAGATTGAAACATTGCCTGCATAAATCATAATCTATTGTTAAAATTGAAAATGGTCTTTTGTTCCCATATTTTTGCGTTAATTTTCGGGAAACCTCTACATACTAACAATAAAAAACCAAATCTATGTCCCATACACCAAAATTTGCCGTTTTTGGCGGAGGAAGCTGGGCCACAGCAATAGTTAAAATGCTTTGTGAGACGCAGCAAGAAGTTTGCTGGTATATGCGCAGCACTTACGCGCTGGAACACATCAAAAAGCAACAACACAACCCCAATTATCTCAGTTCGGTTGAATTTAATTTGAAACAATTAAAACTGAGCAATAACATCAACGAGACGGCATCGTGCGCCGACTATCTTATTTTTGTAATTCCTTCGGCTTTTCTGCATCAGGAGCTGGATAAATTGACGGTGTCGCTTGAGGAAAAGGTGGTTTTCTCGGCTATAAAAGGAATTGTCCCAGAAACAAGCTTGATTGTAGGAGACCATTTCAATACATTTTACAAAGTTCCGTTCAACAATATCGGCGTAATTTCTGGCCCTTGCCACGCCGAAGAGGTAGCACTGGAACGCCTTTCATACCTTACCATTGCCAGTGCAGATGAAGAAAAAGCGAAAATTGTTGCAGATGCCTTAAGCAGTGATTACATAAAATGCACCTTGAGCGATGATGTTTTGGGCACCGAGTACGCGGCAATGCTGAAGAATATTTATGCTGTTGCTGCCGGGATTGCCCACGGACTTGGCTACGGCGATAATTTTCAAAGCGTGCTAATGAGCAATGCCATTAGGGAGATGAAAAAATATGTGAAAAAAGTCCACAAAATGAAGCGTGACATTAATGATTCTGCATATTTGGGCGATCTTTTGGTGACGGGATATTCCGTTTTTAGCCGAAACAGACTCTTCGGAAATATGATTGGAAAAGGGTACACGGTAAAAAGTGCACAACTGGAAATGAGTATGGTTGCCGAAGGTTATTATGCCACAAAAAGTGCTTATTTACTGAATCAACAAAAAGGTAAAAAGAAAGCGAAAACACCAATAATAAATGCAGTTTACGAAATTCTTTATGAAAATAAAGACCCAAAAAAAACCATCAAAAAATTGACGGAAAAATTAAATTGAAATTTAATTTTAAAAACAAAAAACTCCGCTAATGCGGAGTTTTTTTATGATACATTTCGAAATAAAACTACTCGTTTTTCAATTTTGGTAATTCCTCAAAACCCATATTATAAAATGTAAAGGCAAAAATATCTGCATATTGCTCGATGGTTTTACTTACGGGAGTACCAGCGCCGTGGCCGGCATCGGTTTCAATTCTAATTAAAACAGGATTACTTCCAGTTTGTTTCGCTTGCAATTCCGCAGCAAATTTAAAGCTGTGTGCAGGTACTACCCTATCATCGTGATCGCCAGTAGTAATGAGTGTTGCCGGATATTGCACGCCTTCTTTTACATTATGCACCGGTGAATATCCTTTTAAATATTCAAACATTTCTTTACTATCCTCGCCAGTGCCATAATCATACGCCCAACCCGCACCGGCTGTGAATGTATGGTAACGAAGCATATCTAGCACGCCAACTGCCGGAAGTGCAACTTTCATTAAATCTGGGCGCTGGGTCATTGTAGCACCCACCAAAAGTCCACCATTTGAACCACCGCGAATCGCCAAATATTCTTTTGATGTAAAATTATTTTCAATCAAATATTCTGCGGCAGCTATAAAATCATCAAAAACATTCTGTTTCTTGGTTTTGATGCCTGCGTCGTGCCATTTACTTCCATATTCACCGCCCCCGCGAAGGTTTGCCACCGCGTAAATGCCTCCACGCTCCATCCATACCGCATTTGTGATGCTAAAGCTTGGCGTCAAACTTATATTGAATCCACCATATCCATATAAAATGGTCGGGTTTTTCCCGTCAAGTTTTATCCCCTTTTTGTGTGTGATAATCATCGGAATTTTTGTTCCATCCTTTGACGTATAAAAAATCTGCTTGCTTTCGTAATTTTCTGGATTAAAATCGATTTCTGGTTTTACATATAATTCTGAATTTCCAGAAGCAATATCGTATTTGTAAATACTGCCTGGCGTAACGTAATTTGTAAACGAATAATATAATTCCGTGTTTTCTTTTTTCGTTCCGAAGCCTCCCACAGAACCTATTCCGGGTAATTTTACTTCACGCGTTAAATTGCCATCATAATCATACTGCTTCACATTTGAAACCGCATCTACCATATAATTTGCGAAAATGGAACCACCTCCCTTTCCAGCAGAAAGTACATTTTCGGTTTCCGGGAGAAAATCCTTCCAATTATCCGGCGTGGGATTTTTAGCATCTACGGTAACAATTTTCTTGTTTGGCGCATCCATATTGGTAACTATATAGAGCTTAGAACCTACATTTTCAAGTATGTAGGAATCACTATCAAAATTATCCAGCACCGTCACAAAATCTGATTCCGGTTTTGTAAGATCTTTTATAAAAAGTTTGTTTCCGGTGGTCGAAGTACTCGCAGAAACCACTAAATAACGGTTATCCTCGGTTACGTTTCCACCCACGTAGCGGTATTTTTCATCTGGTTTTGCGCCAAATATTACTTTATCCTCACTCTGCGGAGTTCCCAATTTGTGAAAATAAAGCTTGTGCTGATCCGTCTTTGCAGATAGCTGGCTCCCTTCAGGCTTATCATAACTTGAATAATAAAAACCTTCAACACCTTTCCAGGATAGACCGCCAAATTTTACATTGGTAATGGTATCGCCACGCAATTCCTTTGTTTCGGTATCCATTAAAAGTACTTTTCGCCAATCGCTTCCACCTTCAGAAATACTATAGGCAAGCAAACTTCCATCTTTGGTAAAACTTACGGCACCCAGTGAAGTTGTACCATCTTCCTTGAATTTATTGGGATCTAAAAACACTTCAGCGCTCTCGGGATCATCGCCTATTTTGTAACGATAGATTACGTATTGGTTTTGCAAGCCATCATTTTTGTAAAAATATGTGTAGTTGCCTTCCACGAACGGGGCACCCACTTTTTCGTAATTCCAAATTTCAGAAAGCCTGTCCTTCAATTCATTACGGTATGGAATTTTTTCCAAATATCCGTACGTGACTTCGTTTTGAGCTTTTACCCAATCTTCGGTTTCTTTGCTACGGTCGTCTTCAAGCCATCGGTATGGATCTTTTACGTCAACCCCGAAGTAGGTATCTACGGTATCAACTTTCTTGGTTTGTGGGTAGTTCACGGAAATTTCTTCTTTTTTTGGTTCTTCTTTACAGCCAAATATGGCGAATAAAACAATTGCGGGAAAAATGCTGAATTTCATTTTTGAATTTCTTTTAATGAATTGTAAAAATAACGTTTTATGCCGAAAGGAAACAACATACAAAAAGGCTTCCGAAGAAACCTAATTTTGAAATTTGTTTGAAAACTTTCAGTGAAACAGTGGCCTGTAAACTTTCCAGCTTTTATAAATGAGAATAGTATTTAAAATTACCACCACCAGTGCCATATACAATCCAGGAATATCCAGAAATAAATGGAATAAAAGGATGTTAATGGATATGGGCGCAAGCAGCAATAGCGCAAAGGCAACCCATTTATTAGCGAGGAGCAGAACGCCTACAATAATTTCAAGCATACCAACTAATTTTAAGAAATAGCCAGTACTGCTGAGCGAATCTATAAAAATGGCAGCTTCGCCAGTATAGATGTGGGTGGGCAAAATATTGAAATCAATAAATTGGCTCAATCCAAAAGGAATCAACAAAACTCCTAAAACAATTCGAATAATCTTAGTAAAGGTAGAATTCATAGGCTTGGTTTTAAGGTTATTCCTTTAAAGATACAGAAAATAAAAAACGCATCCTTAATTTGAGAATGCGTTTTTTGCTTATTTATTAATATTATAAATAATTCTGTAGCAATATGCTAAACCAAATCTTTAGAAACTAAATATTCCGCAATCTGTATGGCGTTTGTGGCAGCTCCTTTCCGAAGGTTGTCGCTCACTATCCACATATTCAAGGTATTCTGTTGTGTTTCATCCCTCCGTATTCTACCCACAAAAACATCATCCTTATCGTTTGCATAGATAGGCATTGGGTAAGTATTGGTCTGCGGATTATCCTGTACAACAATTCCCGGGGTTTCGTGCAAAATTCTCCTGATGTCCGCCAAATCAAAATCCCGCTCAAACTGAACATTAACCGCCTCGCTGTGGCCGCCAGCAGTAGGGATTCGAACGGCTGTTGCCGTAACCGAAAATGAAGAATCATCCAGTATTTTTTGAGGTTCGCGTGCAAGTTTCATTTCTTCTTTTGTATACCCATTGTCCTCAAACACATCACAATGCGGCAATGCATTTTTATGGATTTGATATGGGTAGGCCATTTCTCCCTTTACACCAGCCATTTCGTTTTCCATTTGCTGAACGGCTTTGAGGCCCGTACCGGAAACAGATTGATAGGTAGAGACCACCACACGTTTCATTTTATATTTTTTATGAAGTGGCGCCAACGCCATAACGAGCTGTATTGTAGAGCAATTTGGGTTTGCGATGATCTTGTCATCCTTGGTCAATAAATGTGCGTTAATTTCGGGGACTATCAGTTTTTTATCGGCTTCCATTCTCCAAGCTGAAGAATTGTCTATAACAGTGGTTCCTGCAGCCGCAAATTTTGGCGCCCACTCCAAAGAAGTGCTTCCGCCAGCGGAAAAAATTGCAATGTTGGGTTTGGCCGCCACAGCTTCGGCCAAGCCTATTACCTCATATTTTTTTCCGTTGAATTCCAATTTCTTCCCAATTGATTTTTCTGAAGCCACCAAAAGCAGTTCATCAATAGGAAAGTTGCGTTCTTTCAGCACTTTCAACATTACTTCGCCCACCATTCCGGTGGCGCCAACCAAAGCTAATTTCATTGTATTGAATTTTGTTCCAAAAATAGTTTATAGAAATTTATTTCTTTTGAATTATATCCAAAAAAAGACCCTCCCAAGCTTTCGCAAAGGAGGGTTTAGGGTTGAAATATATAGTGTAGCGGTGGCTACGAAATGGTGTTTGATGATTTCAAAACTTATCTTTTTCGAAGCTCATCACGAATTTCCTTCAATAAATCTTTTTCGGAAGGTCCCGGATCTGGTGCAGGAGCATCCTCTTTTTTCTTGCGCACTTTAGAATATCCCTTCATTATCAAGAATAATACAAAACCTACAATTACTAAATTAATAAGCGTATTTACCCACTTACCGTACAAAATAGCGTTTTCAGGCTTGGTGATTTCTCCATCCGCGCCAACAATTTCTTCGGATAGTACCACTTTTAAATCTGAAAAATCCACGCCTCCAGTAAATTGACCAACAATTGGCATCATTACATCATTGGTGAAGCTGGAAACCACACTCCCAACCGCAGCGGCAAGCAATACCGCAATGGATAGGTCGACCACATTCTTGGTCATAATAAAATCCCTGAATTCTTTTAGCATACTTAAAAATTTTATTGGTTAATTGTTGCTAATTTATAAAAACACCGCCGTTTTATAAAAACAATGTTCCTTAATTTCTTACGACAATGCGTTTTACCCGTTGCGATACTGCCGTAATCAGCTCATACGAAATGGAATTGATTGCCGCTGAAAGTTCATCAGCCGTTGTCTGCGGACCAAAGATTACAGCTTCATCGCCTTCTTCGCAATTAATATTAGTTACATCTACCATAATCATGTCCATACACACATTACCTAAAATATGTGCTTTTTCGCCATTGATGGTTACCCAGCCTTTCCCTTTTCCGTAGGAACGCGGAATTCCATCCGCATGGCCAAGAGGTAAAGTTGCCGAACGTGTTATTTTTTCAGCAATAAAACCTCTATTGTAGCCTACGCTCTGGCCAATTTCAACAGTGTGAATTTGCGAAATAATTGTTTTTAACGTTCCCACAGGCTTTAGGTGTTTGTTTTCTTCCTCATCATTCCCAAAACCATAAAGCCCGATTCCGGTGCGCACCATATCGAAATGTGCATTGGGATAATTAATGATTCCAGAAGTATTCGCACAATGGAAGAGCGGCCGATAACCCAATGTATCTATTATTTTTTCTGAAATTTTCTGAAATTGGGAAATTTGGGATTTTGTAAAATCAATTTCCTTTAAATCTTCACTGGCAGCCAAATGTGAAAATACTGATTTCACCTTTACAGCCTTGGTGCTTTTAAGTTTTTCACAAATAAAGGAAATATCCGTTTCTTGAAAACCCAATCTATTCAATCCGGTATTGAATTTCAGATGGATGGGATAATTTTTTTGGTTTTTTGTTTCCGCGAAAGCGATAAAATCCTCCAATATTTTTCGGGAATAAATACTGGGTTCCAAACAGCGGTTTACAATATTTTCGAAATTTGAAGGCAATGTATGCAGCACTAAAATGGGCGTTTCAATGGAAGCATTTCTAATAGCTTCACCTTCATTTGAATAGGCAACGGCAAAATAATCCACACCAAGTTGCTCCAATTCCCGGGCAACCGCCACAGAATCGCTTCCGTAAGCAAAGGCTTTTACCACAGCCAAAACCTTGGTCCCGGGCTCAATTTTTGAAGTAATGTATTGGTAATTTTTATCCAGCGCGTTTAAGTCTATCTCTAGAATAGTTTCGGTGGCTTTTGGCATGTTATGCTTGTTTTCCTGCCTGTTTCGGGGGCAGATTTTGGGTGTTTTCCTGCCCACTGGCAGATACGGCTTCGGGGTCTTTTACTTCCAGTCTTACCACCTTTTCGCGAAGCATTGCTTTGTAATAAGCGGCACGGCTTAAAGGCTCATACTCTTCCGTTTCGCCTAACAATACCAAAGCTTCACTCTTGGCTTTGCGGTAACTGTAATTTGCAAGATTTCCGGTTCGCGTGCATACTGCGTGCACTTTGGTTACATACTCGGCGGTTGCCATCAAAGTTGGCATTGGGCCAAAGGGATTTCCTTTATAATCCATATCCAGCCCAGCCACTATTACCCGGATTCCGCGGTTGGCAAGGTCATTACACACCTTTACAATTTCATCATCAAAAAACTGTGCCTCGTCTATACCCACTACATCGCAATTGTCTGCCAAAATAGGGATATTTGCCGCAGCTGGCACTGGCGTGCTCCGTATTTCGTTGCTATCGTGGGAAATTACTTTATCTTCAGCGTAGCGAACATCAATTTCGGGCTTAAATATTTCAACCTTTTGGCGGGCGAACTGTGCCCGTTTCAGCCTTCGTATAAGTTCTTCGGTCTTTCCTGAAAACATTGAGCCGCAGATCACTTCTATCCAGCCAAATTGTTCTTTCTGATTTACGGTATTTTCAAGAAACATAGGTTAATTTTATACGCAACAAAAATAGTTGACGTTTACAAATAGGTTGCGTAAATTTATAAAAACAAAATAGAAATTCAGGTTAATTTAAAAAGATATGAAGAAGAAACTACGCGAGCAGATTAAGGCACTCGCAACAAAAATACTAAGTGATGAAAAAAGTTTTAAAACAGCTTCCATAAAGGAATCTGTGGCATCTCTTTATGAAAAACTATGTGTCTTGGAATATCTTGAAAATGAGATTGGCGATACTGCTGAAAATGTTCCGCAAGTAGATGCCAAGGATTCTATGGATTCAAAAAGTTTTCGTGAGGAAAATTGGTTTACTGAACCAGTACCCGTGCCACAGCCGCAACACACCGACGATCTTATTGAACCCTTGATGGAAAAAATAAAGGACATCGTAGCCCAAATGCCAGAAGAGAGTGATAAGATTGATGAAATGCTAGATGAAATGCTCCCAAAGACTCAGGAACCGCAGAAATCTCCAGAGCCAAAAAAACATACGCGGAATGACCTAGAGGAATTTGCATCCACATATCAGCAAATGCCTACCTTTGAAAGAAAACCCTCCGAAAATTTTCCAAAATTCACAGAATTTACCGAGCCCAGCAAAACCCTCACCGAGTCCCGCGCTAAGTCTTTAAACGATTCGGTAAAAACAGGATTGAACATTGGCCTCAATGATCGTTTGGCATTCATAAAACATCTTTTTGAAGGCCAAGCGGAGGATTACACCCGAGTGCTTTCACAGATCAATACAATGCAAAGTTTTGAAGAGGCCCAAAGTTTCATTAAAGGAAAAGTGAAGCCAGATTATAATTACTGGCTCAATAAGGATGAATATTCCGAAAGATTTATGAACATCATAGAAAAACGTTTCAACTAAAAGTTGCCTTTTATGAAAACCAACCGAATAATTTATTGGGTTGCCACAACCATCATTTGCGCCATGATGCTTTTCTCCGCCGGAATGTACCTGGCACAGACCGAGGAAGTACGCGGCATTTTTGAAGACTTGGACTATCCCGCATATTTGGTTGTCCCACTTGCGGTTGCAAAAATTTTGGGCGTGTTGATGATTCTTTGGCGACAGCCCAATTGGCTGATGAACTTTGCCTACGCGGGCTTCTTTTTCGATTTTATACTAGCATCTATGGCGCACTACCACGAGGGCGAGAGCTTTGCATTCCCTCTGGCGGCGATGGTTTTTTTATTAATTTCCTATTTCTTCGGAAAAACGGCAAGAACATAACAATGTATGGGAAAACTCTTCTTGGTGCCTACTCCCATAGGCAATCTAAAGGATATGACCTTCCGCGCGGTAGAGGTACTGAAGGAAGTGGATTTAATCTTGGCCGAAGACACCCGCAACAGCGGCAAACTCTTAAAACATTTTGAAATAGGCACCCAGATGCACTCCCACCATATGCACAATGAGCATAAAACTGTGGACGGCATCGTAAAACGGATCCAAAATGGCGAAAACATAGCACTGATAAGTGATGCCGGCACCCCCGCCATTAGCGATCCCGGATTCTTACTTACGCGCGCCTGTGTGGAAGCTGGAATAGAGGTAGATTGTCTGCCGGGCGCCACCGCTTTCGTGCCAGCGTTGGTTAACAGCAGTTTCCCCAATGATAAATTTGTTTTTGAAGGATTTCTTCCAGTGAAAAAAGGAAGGCAAACAAGGTTAGCGATGTTAGCCGAAGAAACCCGAACCATCATTTTTTACGAATCGCCACACAAACTGCTGAAAACACTCTCCCAATTTGTTGAATTTTTTGGTGAAGAAAGAAATATTTCCGTTTCAAGGGAATTGACAAAACTTCACGAAGAAACCATTCGCGGTACCGCCACAGAAGTTTTGAAACATTTTGAAATTACCCCGCCGAAGGGGGAAATAGTCGTGGTGGTAAAAGGTCGAGATTGATAAATTAATTCTTTATCAATCGGAATGTGCCAATTGAAGTTGTCATAAAATATAAACCACTTTGCGCATTTGAAAGATCAATCTTTGATTGTAAATCAGAAAATTCGCCACTTTCTATAATTTTTCCAGTAATGTCGATGATTTGATATGTTTGCTTTTCAGCAAAATTGATTTTTTCAACAGTGAAGATTCCAGTTGAGGGGTTTGGAAAAATTGATATATCTTGATTTTCAAATTCAGGAAGCGATAAAGGATTATTATTATGCCGAACCAAAATTACGTCTTCAACACCATTATACCAATATGTATTTCCCGCACTAACAATATTTCCCTCCTCTTGTAAAATAGTCTTATAATTATCAAATTCAAGAGAGGCTCCAAGAAAGGAATAATCCGATGTTCCTCCTGGAAAATACCTTTCAATTTTATAAATACTTCCTTCAAAACAATCTAACAATTTACCCGCCACAAGTATTCTTTGGTTTTCCTGAATTATTACTTGTGTAATGCTGAAACTTGAAATGGGCAATAATACTGTCCCATTATTTCCAAAACTGGAATCTGGTTGACCATCGTTTTGATATCTTATAAAATAGGGTTGCATAACAGGTTCAAAAAGATCAATACAGGCACCACAACTTCCTGCAATAAGTATTTTATTATCATTGGTAAAATCAAGGCTGGCAGTACTAAAGTTCATAGGATTCAGAGCATCAATATTTTTTATTGCCATTCCATTAGTTCCGAAGTTGTTATCCAAATAGCCATCCGCATTAAATTTCATCAAAATAATATCCGAATTGGCATTATTGTCGCGTTTACCCAAGAAATAGATATTATTATCGGCATCCGTTTTAATTTCGACCCCCTGAAAGCTATCGCCTGAAAATGTAGAGATAGCAGCTCCATTGTTGCCAAAATTTAAATCTAAAACACCATTACTTAAATAATGATTTAACGTGATTGTATTATTTGCAGAAAATTTCAACAATAAGAACGAGCCATCATCCATAAGATTCATTGCCACATAATTCCCGTCGGGAATTGTCTTTATGCCATTATCTGCAAAAGTTGTATCTAAATTTCCACTATCGAGGTATTTAGCAATTACGAAAGTTGAACTCTGATTTTTAGGCCCAGCAGCAATTATACGTTGAGAATCATCAATAAAAAGATACGAGAAGTCATAAAAACCAACATCATTTTTTAGTACTAAACCATTTAAGCCAAAAGCCGTGTCTAATGTGCCATCTGGCATAAATCTTACCAAATATGGATAATAATTTTGATTGCTTTGCATAGTAACTCCAGAAACGATTATTTTCTGATCTGCCTGTTCTGCAACGTTAAACACCAAATCCTGACTATTGTTCAAATCGGTAATTACAATTTCCCCATCTCCAAACGAAGTATCCAAACCACCGTCCTGTGAAAAAGTAACAATTGAAAATATTCCTGCCAAAAAAAGTAAAAGTGTTTTCATAAACTTAGTGTTTAAGGTTACGGGGAGAATTAACAAGATACTAAAATATCCAATACAAAAATTGACTTCTCAATATTCCGAATTTTAGTATTTTTACACCTCTCCCCTTTCAATAATTACCACAATAACTTATTTTGAAATTTGTGATTTGTGATTTGTGATTCTAAAAACTGGAACTTTAAAAGAATATGCGCTGGACACTAAAACCGAAACCCGATGCCGATAAGGTGAAATCACTTTCAAAAGCATTGAATGTGGAGCCAACTATCGCATCATTATTGGTTCAGCGCGGGATTGAAACTTTTAAGGAAGCGGAGGAATTCTTCCGCCCAAATCTTGAAAACCTCCACGATCCCTACTTGATGAAAGATATGGACCAAGCCGTTGCAAGGATTGAAAAAGCCATTTCTTCCGAAGAAAATATTTTAATTTATGGCGATTATGATGTGGATGGAACCACAAGCGTGGCGCTGCTCTCTTCCTATCTTAAAAGTTATTATCCAAATGTTTCAACATACATCCCAGATAGGTATGATGAAGGCTACGGCGTTTCCTATAAGGGCATTGATTATGCACACGACAATGATTTTTCACTGATTATAGCTTTGGACTGCGGCATAAAAGCCATTGATAAGGTTGCATACGCTTCAGAAAAAAATATCGATTTCATCATTTGTGACCACCATCGCCCCGGAAAGGAAATACCTGACGCCATTGCCGTACTCGACCCAAAGAGGAAAGATTGCGACTATCCCTACAAAGAACTCTGCGGTTGCGGCGTGGGATTTAAACTCGTACAAGCCCTTGCCGAGCTTCGTGGATTGATGTTGAAAGATTTGATTTTGTATCTCGATTTGGTCGCCACCGCAATTGCCGCAGACATTGTCCCTATCACCGGCGAAAACAGAATTCTTGCCTATTATGGCCTAAAAGTAATCAACAGCAATCCGCGCACTGGCTTTAAGGCAATTTTGAAACAAATAAAGAAAAAAACCCTAACCATCACCGATGTGGTTTTTATAATTGCCCCGCGCATAAACGCCGCCGGACGTATGAAACACGGCAACCATGCTGTGACATTACTCACCGAAAATGACGTTGATAAAGCTGAAATCTATGCCGCCGAAATTGAGAATTACAATAGGGAAAGAAGGGATGCAGATAAACAAATTACCGAAGAAGCGCTTCAACAAATTTTAAACAACAAAGAAGAGGAGCGATTGACAACGGTAGTATATCAAGAAAATTGGCACAAGGGCGTAATTGGCATCGTCGCCTCCAGATTAACGGAAACCTATTACCGCCCCACGTTGGTTTTTACAAAAAGTGGCGAAAAATTGGCAGCTTCGGCACGCTCCGTCCGTGGATTTGATGTTTACAATGCGCTGGAGGGCTGCGCGGAATATATCGAACAATTCGGCGGACATATGTATGCTGCGGGTTTGACCCTATTCGAAAAGGATTTTGAAAATTTCAAAAATGAATTTGAAAAAGTTGTATCGGAAACCATTGACAAAAACCTGCTTACCCCAGAAATAACAATTGATGCGGAAATAAATCTCAATGAAATTACCCCGAAATTTTTCAGAATATTAAAACAGTTTGCCCCTTTTGGCCCTGGAAATATGACACCCACCTTTATGACGCAAAACTTGCGGGATACCGGTTGGGGAAAATGTGTGGGCGAGGATAACAAGCATTTGCGGGTTGTGGTGAAACAGGAAAATTCAAATCAGTTTACCGCAATTGGCTTCAATTTAGCCGAAAAACAAAATATTGCCTGCGACGGAAAACCTTTTAAAGCCGCCTATTGCATTGATGAAAACGAATGGCAGGGCAATGTGAGCCTACAGTTGCGGTTGAAGGATATTATGGAGTAAACGTCTTCAACTCAAACTTTTCCCCATCAAACACGCCATAAGTATAATGGTTTATCCAATCGCCAAGATTGAAATAGGTTGAATTCGTTCCTACTTTTATTTTCATTGGCAAATGGCGATGGCCAAAAATGAAATAGTCGTAATGTTTTGTTTGCAGTTTTCGTTTGGAATATTGCGCCAGCCATTCATTTTCCTCACCCAGAAATTGCTTGTCTTCATCCCCGGAAATCAATTTGTTTTTTACCGAAAGATGCTGCGCCACGCGAACGCCAATATCTGGATGTACCCAACTAAAGAGCCATTTTGAAAGAGGATTGGTAAACACTTTTTTCATCCGCTTGTAACCTTTGTCGCCAGGGCCTTTTCCGTCGCCGTGACCTACAAAAAATGTTTTTTCATTGAAAGTAAACTCCTTCGGCTCGTGGTACACGGGGATGTTCAATTCATTTTCGAAATAATCGTGCATCCACAAATCGTGGTTTCCCACGAAGAAATGGATTTGGATTCCGCTATCCCGAAGTTCGGCAAGTTTACCTAAAACTCGAACAAACCCTTTGGGTACCACGGTTTTGTATTCAAACCAAAAATCAAAAAGATCGCCGAGCAGGAAGATTACTTCGGCATCGTGTTTTATGCTGTCAAGCCATTTAACAAAAATCTTTTCGCGTGGCAAACTCTCAGCCTGCGTTGGCGCGCCCAGATGATTATCGCTTGAAAAATAGATTTTTTTGCCTTGCGGGATGTGCATTTTCAAAGATAGGAAAGTGAAATTATGCATTAAGAAAGTTTATTCAAAAAAAATATAAAATTGTTATAACATTGTTTTAACTTTGTTTGATAATTTTCTAATTATGGAAACAAAAATAATAAAAGTCGGAAATTCAAAAGGAATTATCATTCCTGCAAAATTCCTAAAGCTTATTGGGCTTGAGGAGAAAGTTGCAATACAAATTGAAGATGAGAAAATGATTATTACTCCAGCAAAATCAAAACCACGGGAAGGTTGGGAAAACATGCTTGCCGAAGATGTAGCAAAATATGGACAACCGGAGCGCTTGCTGCCTGATACATTTGAGGATGAAGATAATACGGATTGGGAATGGTAAAACAGTATGATATCTATTGGGTGAATTTAGACCCAACCGTGGGAAGTGAAATAAAAAAAACGCGGCCTTGCCTTGTTATAACTCCAACCTTTTCAAATAAAATATTGAATACTATTCTTGTTGCGCCCATTACTTCAACCATTAGAAATTTTCCAATGCGCGTTTCCATAAACTTGAAAAGCAAATCTGGCCAAATTGCTTTGGATCAAATTAGGTGCGTTGATAAAAGTAGATTATTTGATAGAATTGAATCGTTGGATAAAGAATCAATTCAAAAATTAAAATCGATTCTTTCGGAATATTTAATTGAATAATTCTCAATTATCCCCCGCAAACCACTCCGCATAACTACTTTCAGTTTCCTGCAATTTCAGGGAATGTAGCTGGATACCGCTGGGAAGGCGTTGCTTTATTTTTTCGGCAAAATATATCACCATCATTTCGCTTGTGGGCTGGTAATCTACCAATAGCACGCTGTGGCCGCGGTCGCTCAATTCCTTGGCAAGTTCTACGTGCGGGGTGTTTTTGTTGAAAACGGTGGCGTGGTCAAAAACATCCACAATTTCCTCTTTCACTATTTTTTTCAGATCGCCGAAGTCAATCACCATCCCAAATTTCACGTTTTCGGAATCATTTATAGGATTACCAATCACGGTCACGAATAGTTTATAACTATGCCCGTGCACATTTCTACATTTACCATCGTAACCATAAAGTGCGTGGCCGGTTTCAAAGGAAAAAATCTTGGTAATGCGTATCTGGTCCATAGCTTGGTAGTTGTGTCGCAAAGATACAATTTTCTGCTCCCCACTTTTAAAGCTTACTTTTATAAAAAAGCAAGCTTCATTTCAACCAAAACATAACTGTGTTTTGAACCAAACACAACTGTGTTTTCCCAAAAAGAAGGCTATGTTTTTGGGGAGCGCAAAAACCAATGGGTTTCTGCCTTATATTTGCCAACTTTTTAAAAATCAAAAAATGACCGAAGAACTTTTTGAGCAGCTGGAATTTATTGAAAATCCATTGTTTGAAACTATTATTGATGATTTGTTGGCGAAGCAATACAGCATTGTGAACGACTTTTTTTCTTCGGAAGAAGTAGATGTTCTGCGGCACTCTCTTTTGGCGAAATACGATGCAGACCGTTTTAAGAAATCTGCCATAGGCAACCGAACCAACGAGGAAATCGACAAAACCATACGTGGCGATTTTATTCTTTGGATGGACGAAGCGAATGCCAATGAAGCCGAAAAAATATTCTTCAAAAAAATTAATGAACTTGTAAATTATCTGAACAAGACCTGCTTTTTGGGCATTCTTCAAAAGGAATTCCACTACGCGGTGTACCCTACCGGCACGTTTTACAAACGGCATTTGGATACCTTTCAGAATGATGACCGCAGAAAATTATCCATAGTCTGTTACCTGAATGAGGACAACTGGCTGCGCGAAAACGGCGGCGAACTTACTATTTATACTGAAAAGGAAGCAATTGATATTTTACCGCTTCCGGGAAGGGTGGTTATTTTTGAAAGCCAGGTGCTGGAGCACGAGGTTAAAGTGATAAAGGCTTCAGAAAGAATGAGCATAACCGGATGGCTAAAAACAAGATAAAATTTAGCCAACAGCTAACAGCTAACAGCTAACAGCTAACAGCTAACAGCTAACTTAAAGATAAATCTGATAATCGTCGCAATACCTATCAATGTAATTTCGCAGGTTTTCCACTGCGTTTTTGAAATCCACACGTTCGGTTTCCTTGAAACGTTCTGCCTCGAGATCTCGCTTTAGTTCCATTGCTATACTTTCCCGTATTTCGCGAAGCAGGATTCTCAGGTATTTTTCCTTGCCCATATCGTTTACCTGCTGTAAATCTATGAGCTCATCGCACACATTTTCATATTCAGAAATAAGTTCCTTTACTGAATTATTTTGAAGCAATTCAGCATCATTCTTGAATATTTCAGAAGGGGTTCTCACTAAAGAAAAAACTATTTGTTCTTAATTTTCTTATAAATTACAGCAATGATGACCAAAATGGCCAGGATGAGAAATAACCCCGGGCCGCCAATAAATTCTAACCAATCCATAATTCAGTGTTCAGTGTTCAGTGTTCAGTGTTCAGTGTTCAGTAAATGTATTAATTTTCTATAAGTGGAATGTATTTTCTCTTGAATTTAATGATGAGCGCTATTGCCCTGTACGCAATCCAAACAATCATTGCCGCCCAAATGCCCGTGAGGCCCCAATTCATATATTTTGAAAAATAAAGCACGGGGATGAACCCAAAAATCGTTGCGCCCAGAAGTACATTTCGCAAAAAACCCATTTCGCCCAGACCCTTAAAAATAGAATCGAGCGTAAAAGCCACCGCATTGAACGGCAAACTCAACAATACCATATAAAACATTCCGTAGAATAAGGCGAGAACCGTTTCATCCTTATTGAAAATAAGCCCAAAATACCGATAGAAAATTGTGCCAATGGAAACCAATAGTAATGAAACTATCAAATTATAAATATTTACCTTTTTTGTGAGCTGCCAAAGCGATTTGTAGTTACGTTCCCCCAGCAGTTTTCCGCCCAGAATATTGCCGGCCGCTCCGTAACCGTCCAGAAAAAATGCCGTAAAAATCCAAATATTAAATGCAATGGTGTGCGCCGCTACATATTCCTTCCCCAAAGCTGCGGCCTCACGCGTGGCAAGGATTAACGCCGTATTAAGCGCCACGGAGCGCAGAAATAAATTGAAGCTCATAAACACCAATCTTCTTATTTCTGGGTGCAGTGGCAATTTCAATTTTAGAGAGATTTCCGTTTTTTTCATTAAAAATGAAAACGCCAAAATTGCCATTACAGATTGTGAAATCAAGCTGGCCCAAGCCGCACCTTTTATTCCCAAAGGTGAAATAATGTTTTCAATGCCATATACCAAAATGAAGTCCAGCCCAATGTTCAAAACTGCACCTATTGCGGCAATAATCATAGGCCAGAATGTATTCTGGAGCCCACGGAAAATCCCGAAGACGGCAAAGGTAAAAAGCGTAAGCGGGAATCCCCAAACGCGAATGTTGTAATAATTTATACTGAAGGTAAGAACTATTCCTTCGGCATTAAGCAGGATGAAGATTTCTTCAACAAAAAAATACGTTGAAAAAAGTACAATTATGCTCAAACTTATGTTGAAATAAATGGCCTGCGCGGGGAAACTGCTGATCTCCGCAATTTTTCCAGCTCCCAAGTTCTGCGAAACAATAGCTGAAATGGCACTTCGGGTCTGTCCCAAAATCCAAATCAACGCCGAGAGAAAAGAGCCTACAATCCCCACGGCTGCCAAGGATTCTATCCCATAATTATCAATATTGCCCACTACCGCCGCATCTGTGGCGGAGAGAACTGGCTCTGCAATCCCAGCAATTATGGCAGGTATGGCAAGTTGCTGGATTCTTTTAAATGAAATATTGGTGGGAGTAATCATTTTTACAAAACTACCCAAATTGCTAATGGCTTCGCATATTTGCGGCATTTAAAAAACTTTATTTTTCAAATTTGTGAAGTATATTCTGTTAACCGATATTTAACCCTAATTTTGCAATTAATTAAAAAATAGAATTTTCAGTGCTATGAAAAATATTTTGGTGCCGGTGGGCTCATCACAAAACTCAGTAAGTAATCTTCAATATGCCATTGATTTGGCCAAGGAAATAGGTGGAAATGTATTTGTGGTTTCCGTATTTCAGGAGCTGTCCAAAGTAGGCGGGCTTTCAAAAGTGAACACCATTTTAAAGGAAGAATCTGAAAACAGGTTGGATGAAGTCCTTTCCCTCGTGAATAGAAAAGGCGTGCAAGTTGTCGCGCATCCCATAAAAGGGGAAGTCTTAGCAGGGATAAACAGAGTAAATAGCCAGATACCAATTGATTTAATGGTACTTGCGCCTAGGAGCAATTCCATAAAAGAGGAAGTCTATCTGGGAAAAACCTCCGGTAAACTTTTGAAACAAACCAATATTCCCATTTTAATAGTCCCCGAAGGCGCTGAATTCTCAAAGCCGAAAACCATGCTGATGGCATTTAAAAATGGCACTTTTGAAAAAGATAGTTTACTGGAACCTGTTTCAAAATTCGTGGAATTTTTCGGAACCGAAGTTCACGTCCTTCACGTAGAAACACCTGAAACTACTGATGAAATGAAGCATGTTTCAGAAAATTTAAAATCATTGCAAAAATCGTATACCGCTACTGAGGCCGCAACGACGTTTCAGGGCGTTATTGAGCATTTTCAGAAATTTCAACCAGATATGCTTTGCGTTATTCGCAGAAAGCGTGGATTTTTCAAAAAACTTTGGGAAAAGAATGAAATTCTAAAAAAGGAATTCTATACCAGTAAACCTTTATTGGTCCTTCCCGTTCAGGAATAAAAAAACCACTGAGAAAATCAGTGGTTTTGTGGAGAATATCGGAGTCGAACCGATGACCTCTTGCATGCCATGCAAGCGCTCTAGCCAGCTGAGCTAATCCCCCAATCTGTTTAGGTTGCCAAAAATAGTAAATTTTTTAATACCCTAGTTCTTTTTCAGAAAATCTATTGTTTCTGAAATAACCCGCTCCAAATCCTGTGGTAAGTTCTCATTTTCCCACGGGTGTTGCGCGCCGAATACGTGATCTGCACCTGTAATAAGCACCAATTTGCAATTTGGATTCCATTTTTGCAATGCTTTTGCTTCCTTTTCTTGAACCGTGGAATCATCTGTACCGTGAATAATAAGATGCGGAATCGTTAAATTTTCAACCGCTCGCTTTATGGTAAAGCGTTTTTCATTTGCCTTATAGTCTTCATAGAATTGAAAATTATGTGGTAATTTTTGCTTAGTCCGACTGTTTTCAACGTAGGTAACACCCGTGGCTTTCCATGCTTCAAAAGCTTCCGTATCCTCCAAAAATCTTGGTTTGAAATCGCTTACGCTTGCCCAGGTAATTACATTTTTTATTCGCGCATCTTCTTCGGCTTTTATTAGGACAATCCCGCCGCCACGGCTGTGGCCAATTAAAGATATTTCTGATATATTATTAGGAAGATTGTTGTTTCCGCTTTCAATTAATTTCAGCATTCTGTCCAAATCTTCAAGTTCTGTAGTGAAATTATTTTCAGCGAAGGCCTCCAGATCTGGGAAATCTATCGGATTTTCCATGGTACCTCCGTTATGCGAAAAATTGAATTTCAAAAAACAAAAGCCTGCCTCAGCAAATTTTTCGGCTACCAAATGCCACGCACCCCAATCCTTAAAGCCTTTATAACCGTGGCAAAAGACGATTACGTGTTGCGGATTTTCATTTTTCTTAAAGTAAATATCATAAAGTATCGGTTTTTTGTCTTCAGTCCTTAGTATTAAATTCTTTTTTATAATCATCAATCTATTTCTTTTTCGGTGAATGGAATATTTGGGTCGCAAATTTCCAAGATTAATTTTTTAAGTTCGCGTGTAAAATACTCCAAGGTTGCTTCGTTGATCAATTGATTTTTGGGCCCTCTTCCACTTTCTTTTGTGCCAAATTTCAGAAAACCACTTTGTAAATTTTTGAATGAAATAATACCGGCTTCGGCATTTGTTATGGGTAGCTCTTTATCCATCATAAGCGCGTACGCCAGTATTTGAAAGGCTTTACTGTATTTATATTCCTGTGTGAGTTCTTCCCAATCAATCAATTCCACATCGTTTTGGTTCACCCTTCCGGTCTTGTAATCTATAATGCGTAACTGACCGTTATAGCGGTCTGCCCTATCAATTTTTCCATGAATATTGACCGGAAAATGTAACTCTGTTATAGCAATCTGCAATGTAAGGTTGGTTTCAATTTTTAATATCTCAATCACGTTTCCTTCATTTACATCAGCAATTTCTCTATCTATAAAATTAGAGACGTGGCGTTTTGCAACCTCAAAAATGATCAGGTTTTTTCCTTTTGAAAAATCCCCACCGCGAAAAGTCTTCTTGAATTGCCTCGTAACCTCATCGTGTATGTGTGATTTCAATATTATTAATTCTGAAGCTTTTAAAATTGAATTTTCAAATGGTTTGTAGAATGTTTCCAACGTATCGTGGACAATGCTCCCGAGCGTATTTGCCGCGACGGTTTCTTCCATTTCCTCAAATTCCTGTAATCTTAGTATTTTCTGAAAATAAAATTCCAATGGATTGCGGATATAACTTGTAAGAGCTGAAGGCGAAAAGCCTTTTTTAGCAATCTCTTCAAGTCTTTGCATTACGGCAGCGGTTTTATTTATCCGTTTTAAACCTTGTTTCCTTAGTTGAACTTTCGGCGTAATCACAATTTTTTCAATGGTGTGGTTGGGATGTTTCTCGATTTCGAGTTGCATTAAAAATCTGCTTTTTTCACCCGTATTGATTCCTTCGGAAAAATTATTGTAAAGTAGCGTGACGTTTGAAGCGCGATGGAGCAATCTGTAAAAATGATATGTGTAAATAGCATCTTTTTCGGTATAAAGCGGCAGTTTAAAATGCTGCTTTAAATCATACGTAATAAAGGAAGCATTTGATTTTCCTGATGGAAAAATACCTTCGTTGACAGAGGTGATAATTACATTCTCAAAATCCAACACGCGTGTTTCCAAAACCCCCATAATTTGTAGACCGTTGTACGCATCGCCTTTAAAATCAAGTGATGCCGAAGCAACCAACTCATTATATAAAGACTGAACCGTTTTTATGGATTTTAAATGAGGGTATTTGCCATTTAAAGCTTTAATTTTTTTGAAAATGGAATGCAGTTCGTGCAATACCACCCGTTCAATCCTGTTCTCCTGAAATTTGTTTTGAAGTTTTTCAATTATTTTTTGGCAGGATTCAAGGGCCGTTACACTATTTTCATCCCAATTTTGAAAAAGTAGTTTAATTATTTCTGCATCAGGGCTAAAAGTTTCCACCAAATATGAAACGGCGATATGTGTGGTATTGGATTCAATTATTTTTTCTGAAATAGAACTTGTACTCGGCAAGAGGGACGCACACAATGGATGGTTTAAAATCGCTAAAATGTCTTTGTAATAAAGCACGTCAGTTTTGCGAAGATGCAACATAAAAAGTAATTCGAAGAAAACGACGGCGGGGAAACCTTTCAACGGCGCACCCATTGTAATATTTAGGTTTTGAATGTTTTTCGGCAGGGAATGAAGCAGTGGCAATAATAGAGTTTCATCGCCTAAAACGATTGCTGTTTTGCTTAATTCTTCATCTGAAAATTGCATCAAGGTTTCACCAACAAACTTTACTTGTGCTATATTTTTTTGTGCCTCAACAATTTTGAAATGTTTATTTTTCTGAAAATTATTTGCAATAAAATTCAGTTTATGTTGATCAAAATAGGGCCATTCCTTCAAATAACCTCTTACAAAATACGAGGCACTGTGTTTATCATCATTAAAAAACCATTCGTCTATATCCCAGAAAATCTCCGAATTGCCAGTTTCTAAGAGGACTTGGATAATCTGTTGCTCAGCAGCATTTAAAGCATTAAACCCTATAAAAATGTGTTTTTTATTTCCATTGACCGAAATATAATGTTCGATTGCGCTGGCGGCCTCGCGATATACCATACCTTGGTATCCCGCATTTTCCTTTAGCAAAAGGGATTGAATGTTTTCATACAATTCAAAAAGACTGTTCCAAAAACGTAAATAATTTTGGACCAAAGGAGTCTGCTCATTGTTAACTCCCCATCTTTCCAAATTCTTGATATCTGCCAAATAATTAAAGAATTTTACGGGATTTATAAGATAGCGGTCAACTTCATTGAAATCGTTCAATAAGGTATTTGCCCACGTCGAAAATGTTTCAAAATCTTCCTTTTCTTTAATGGATTCTGTTAGTAGATAAGCGTGATAGATTTTGAAAATTAATTCGATATTATCTTTTATTTTAAGATCTGAAAGTTCTTCAACAAATTCCTCAATACTCCAAATAGTTGGGGCAAACTGAGTGGAAGTTGTGATTGATTTCAATTCATTTTTCAAGAAACCACCGGCTCTCCTGCTGGGAAGTATGAATGTGAGAGCGGATAAATCTGAGTGCTCATTTTTTATTTTCGAAAGTGTTTCCTGTAGAAATGTACGCATACCTAAAAATAAGAAACGCCTCCGAAAATCGGAGGCGTTTCAATCTATTTATTAAAACTTATCTGTTGAAATTATTTCTTTAAAGAAATTTCAACACGACGGTTTTGTTGTCTACCAGCTTTAGTTGCGTTAGTAGCGATTGGTCTAGACTCACCGTAACCAATTGATGTTAATCTGCTACCGTCCATACCTATAGTAGTTAGGTAATCTCTTACAGAAGCAGCTCTGTCATTAGATAATCTTTGGTTGAGCTCGTCGCTACCTTGGCTATCTGTGTGGCCTTCTATTTCGAATCTTGCATTTGGATATTCTTTCATAATATCAGCGATATTTTGAAGAACAGCATAAGATTCTTTTCTGATGGTAGCTTTACCAAGGTCAAATAGGATAGTTTTAGAGTACTCATTCAATTGCTTAATGATTTCTACAGAAACTTCTGGGCAACCTTTGTTAGCAACAGTACCTGGAACGTCTGGACATTGATCATCTTTATCCAATACACCATCACCATCTTTATCTTTGTAAGGGCAACCATTGTTTGCAGCAGGACCAGCTTCGTTTGGACAAGCATCATCTTTATCAGCGATACCATCACCATCAGCATCTGGGCAACCGTTTAGTGCAGCAACACCTGCAACAGTAGGACACTCATCTTGAGGATCAGCAATACCATCACCGTCTGTATCTGGACATCCATTAAATTCAGCTACACCAGGAGTGTTTGGGCAAGCATCTTGTCTGTCTTCGATTCCATCACCGTCTGTATCAGGACATCCGTTGAATTCTGGAAGACCTGGAGTTTCTGGACACTCATCATCTTTATCAAAAATTCCATCACCATCAGTGTCTTTTCCACCGAATTGGAAAACTACACCTGCAGAATGCTGGAAGTGTGTAATTCCGTAAGTATCCTCAAATGCTCTTTTATAAACAGATTGAAGGTTAAGTGCAAGATTGTCAGTAAACCAGATTTTTAAACCGGCAGTACCGTTAGCAGTACCAAAACCGATATCATCAACCCAAGTGTAACCACCACCAATACCTAAGTATGGATCAGCCCATCCACCAGGACCATTTAAAATGTTTCTGAAGCTGTATTTAATCTCACCATCAGCAGAGTAGTAGCTTAGGTCATCTGCAGGAGCGTCACCAATTTTGTCAATTCTGTTGATGGCACCAACAGCTGTAAATACAAAACCACTTCCAATATATCTGCTAATTCCTAATTTAGAAACCGATGGCAGTATATTCCAGTGGTCATTTGCGTTAAAATACTCATCAAAATAGTCGCCTCTTAAAGAAGGATCTATTCTTCCACCCTCGCTAGTTCCAACTGGGTAAACATCAACGGCGTTTACACCAATCTCAATAGCCCAAGGGTTGTTTTCGTCTTGCGCATTCGCTACGCCAACTCCTAAGAATAAGATGGCAGCAACTAATAATCTGTTAAGATGTTTCATATTCGATTGTTTAATTTTTAAGTGTTAATTAGAAGCAAAAGTAAGTTGTTAAAATTTATAAACAAAAGCAAATTTTATAAAATTTTCCTAAAGTCCTTGCTGAGTGTACATAAACCGTGGGTCACGAGATGACCTCCAATTTTTTGCCCACCTTAATAAATGCATTTATTGCTTTATCCAAATGTTCTTTTTTATGTGCGGCAGATAGCTGAACTCTAATTCTTGCTTTCTCTTTTGGAACAACTGGAAAGAAAAACCCGATAACGTAAATGCCTTCTTCTAACAGCATATCTGCCATTTTTTGCGAAAGTTTTGCATCATACAGCATAACCGGAACAATCGCAGAATCCCCGTCAATTATATCAAACCCTGCGTCCATCATTCCTTTTTTGAAATACGCAGTATTCTCAGCCAATTTGTTTCGTAACGCATTGTCATTTGTGAGCATCTCAAATACCTTGATCGATGCGCCAACAATTGCTGGCGCAAGGGAATTCGAAAACAGATAAGGTCGTGAACGTTGGCGAAGTAAATCTATTATTTCCTTTTTGCCCGTAGTGTATCCGCCCATGGCACCGCCCAAGGCTTTTCCAAGTGTGCCTGTTATGATGTCAATTCGGCCCATTACGCCTTTTTCCTCTAAGGTTCCGCGACCGGTATCGCCTATAAATCCTGCTGCGTGGCATTCATCAATCATCACAAGCGCATCGTATTTATCTGCCAAATCACAAATTTGATCCAGTGACGCAACCAAACCATCCATTGAAAAAACGCCATCGGTGACAATTATCTTAAATCGGGCGCCATTCATATTCGCTTTTATAAGCTGCTGCTCCAGATCTTCCATATTACTATTTTCATAGCGGTAGCGCGCAGCCTTGCAAAGACGAACGCCATCAATGATTGATGCATGGTTCAATGAATCTGATATGATGGCATCTTCTTCACCTAAAAGCGGTTCAAATACGCCACCGTTGGCATCAAAGGCCGCAGCATATAATATTGTGTCTTCGGTTTGGTAGAATTCAGCAATCTTTTTTTCCAATTCTTTATGAATGTCCTGTGTTCCGCAGATAAAACGCACAGAAGACATTCCAAAACCGTGTGTGTCCATGGCATCCTTTGCTGCTTGGATTACCTCCTTGTTTGATGACAATCCAAGATAATTATTTGCGCAAAAATTGATCACTTCTTCCCCAGTAGAAATCTTAATCACCGCATCTTGAGGTGATGTAATGATGCGTTCCTTTTTGTAAAGTCCATTCTCTTTAATTTCCTCTATTTCATTTTGAAGATGCTCCTTTATTTTTCCGTACATTTTTAAAATTTTTTCCAGTTTTTGATACTTCAAATTTAAACTTTATTTATCACAATGGCGTCGTTAGTATAGATTAGGATTTTTTCGATAACCTTAAATCCCATATCCTCTATAGCATTAGCATAGCTGTTGATTTGCGTTATATGTTTCTGACTTTCATTTCCCGTTTTATAGTCCACAACAACGGCGGTGTTGTCCAAAAAAATATTGAGTCGATCGGGCCGAAGAATAATTCCTTCCTTCGAAATTATATCCCGTTCCGAAAAAACATTGCCATTTCCGTCAAATAGATATTTTAATTCAGGGTGATTGATAATTGTGGAAACCGTCCGCCGCAAATTTTGTAATTCTTCGGTTGTGGTATTTCCCCTTTGTTCTATTTCATATAAAATTTCTTCTGCATCGCTTGCAGAAATAATTTTTGCCATAACATCGTGCAGTAAATTTCCTGCGGAAATTGCAACCTCACTTTCAGTATTCCAAAGCAAGGCGTCTTTTGAAATTATATTCAAATTATGCGCCTCTGGATTTGAGGATATATATATAGGTGTAACTTGAAATGCAATTTCCTTCTTCTTTGAAATTTTTTCGGTGTCTGTTCCAAAGGAATATGTGGTGGAGTTTTCGTTCCATAAATTTCTATATTTCAAAAACTCCAAAAAGAAATGATTGTAGTTCTGCGGTATAGCATCCTTTCGCTCCGAAGGTTTTTCTGAAAAAATATACAATTTTTCAACGGCCCGCGTTAAGGCAACATACAGCAAGTTCAAGTTATCCAACTCCAACTTGCTTCTATGCTCCAAATATAATTGCGCTCCCATGGTGCCGTAATCTGAAATTTCTGTTTTGTAATTTATTTGCGCTTCGGTGAATGAATATTCATCTTCACCAAGCGGGTACCACACTTTGTCTTTTCGTGCATCGTAAATGTTGATATCGGCGAAGGGAAAAATAACTACCTGAAATTCCAGCCCTTTGGATTTGTGGATAGTCATCAATTGCACCGCATTTGCTCCCGCTACGGCGGCTACGGAAGCGGTTTCCTTTTTGGTTTGCCAATAATCCAAAAATGAGATTTTATCTGCAGTTGATTGTTGCTCAAATTCCAAAACCAAATCCATAAATCCAAAAAGATAGGCATCCGCGATATCGGAAAGCTTGAGTTGCTGTACGCAATATTCAAACGTTTCGTAAAGAGAGTGTTTTTTTAATTCTGAAAAATCAAAATGAATCTCATAATTCTCTAGTTTTTTGCTGAAGTCTTCCAATGAAATATTTAAAAAATTGCCGAAGAAAGTATGCTTTTCCTCTGAAATGGAAAGCTGGTCGTGTAGCAAATCCAGCAATACTATTTTTGCCTCTTCATTTTTGGATTGCAAGCTTATTTTTAAAGTGAGAATTAAAATTTGAACGATTGCGGAAGACTGCAGCAGCAAAGTTTCCGAAGAAACCACTTGCACATCGCGCTCCATTAAATAAGCTCCTAAAGCAATGCCCTCGCTTTTTTTCCGGGTTAAAATGCAGATATCGCTTTCATCAAAACCTTTTTCTTTAACTTCAAGAATGGTTTGGTAAACAAGTTCGCAATAGGTTTCGGTTTTCTCATTTTTGTTTTCACCTTCAATAAATTCAAGTTTTACAAACCCATTTTCCCTCTCGTTACATTTTTGTTTATTTCCAATTTCATATAAGCTTGTATGCGCCGGATTTGCAAAATATTTTGAAATAAATGTAAAAAATTGATTGTTGAAATCGATAATCTCCCGGCAACTGCGATAATTAGTGTCCAAATTGAGTACCTCTTGCTTTATCGTAAACGGATTATCACCAAGATTGAGACGTATAAATTGCTCAGGAAGTCCGCCGCGCCAGCGGTAGATACTCTGTTTTGCATCTCCCACCAAAAGTAAACTGCCGGAATGCGCATCCGTTTGTTGGGAAAGGGTATTATCAATCAGCGGAATTAAATTTTCCCATTGCAATTTTGAGGTATCTTGAAATTCATCGATAAAAAAATGGCGGTATTTTTCTCCCAAACGTTCATAAATAAAAGGTGCGGGCTGGTTTTTTATTTCAGAATTTATGAGCGCATTGAATTCAGAAATCGGTAAAATATTCTTCTCATTTTTGATATTTTCAATTTCTTGGTTTACCAAATTGATGACTGATAGCGGATTTAAATTCGCTAAAATGGAATCGATTAGCCAAAGTTGGATAACTGCCTGCTTCGTTTGTTCAAATTTTTCAACAAAGACTGGAGCCAGACTATCAATAATCGCCTTTTTACTCGCCGAAACCCGTGCAGGATAAAGCGGTTTATCTGCCATGGTATCCTGCCACTTCAGGCCAAAGCCCACACCAAAATCACTACTTGCAATTTTCTGAAAATATTTCGGTAAATATCCACTGCTAAAATCGGAATGTTCCAAACCATTGTCATCAATAAGCAGTAGTGTTTCTGAAGCAATTTGAACCAAATTCGCTGAAATCGACTTTTTTGCTTGCAATAATTCATTTTTGAATTGAAGAAAATCCTGCAGCGTTTTTTGCTTTAAAATAGAAACTTGTGGGGCTTCATTTTCGCTGTAAAGCAAACCCGCCGCTGCAACAATATCTTTTGAAATGTCCCAAGATTTATCATCGTCCGTTTTTTCCAAAGCAAAATCCAGCAGGACTTTGGTAATCGCCTCGTCCTGTCCAGCCTTGCTCAGCAATAGATCCACGGCTTCCGTCAATAGCTGATTAATATCCAGCGTAATTTCAAAATTTGTAGCGAGCTTGAGGTCGCGCGCAAAAGTGCGGATTAGCCGGTGATTAAATCTATCGATAGTCTCCACACTAAATGCTGCATAATTGTGGAGCAAATGCTTTAGAATTTTTTGGGACTTATGTTGAATTTCAACTTCGGAAAGACCCGTTTCTTCAGCAAGGGCTTCCATCATCGGCGTAGGATTAACAGTACTTTCCGCCTCACTGAATTTTACGAGCGTATCTACAATACGCTGTTTCATTTCCGCCACAGCCTTATTTGTGAACGTGATGGCAAGCAACTGTTTATAGTGGCCTTCAAAATCGTGTGAAAGTATTTGTTTTAAATATTCCTTTACAAGCGTAAACGTTTTTCCGCTTCCGGCGGCCGCATCGTAAATTAGAAATGGAGACTTTTTTTCCAAATAAAAAATTTTTATAACTGCTTCTGCAACTACTAAATTGAATAAAATTAATCTATTGCGCTATAAAAATCTTATAAGTTTTATAACACATATAAAATTTGGGAATGCCTAAATTTGAGTGAATTTAATAATAACTAATATAAAAACGATATAATTATGTCTTTTGAATTACCAAAATTACCGTACTCATTTGATGCCCTTGAACCAAACATTGATGCAAAAACAATGGAAATTCACCACGATAAGCACCATCAAGGCTATACCGATAAATTGAACGACGCCATAAAAGGCACCGATATGGAAGGAAAAACAATCGAGAATATTTTAATAAATCTCGATATGGAGAATAAAGCTGTTCGTAACAATGGTGGTGGATTTTACAATCACAGTCTTTTCTGGAAAGTGATGTCGCCCAACGGAGGCGGAAAACCTTCCGGCGATCTTGCAAAAGCAATTGATAGCGCATTTGGAAGCTTTGAGGACTTTAAAGAGAAATTTTCTGAGGCTGCAAAAACGCAGTTTGGCTCAGGCTGGGCTTGGCTTTGCGTTCATAAAGGCGGAAAAGTTGAAGTTTGTTCTACACCAAACCAAGACAATCCCTTAATGCCAAAAGTAGGTTGCGGCGGAACGCCAATCTTGGGACTTGACGTATGGGAGCATGCATATTATTTAAAATATCAGAACAAACGTCCGGATTATGTTAGTGCCTTCTGGAACGTTGTAAATTGGGAAGAAGTATCTGCAAACTACGCAAAGAATAAATAATATATTTTTCCGATATTGATTTAAAACGTCGCCCATTCAAGGCGGCGTTTTTTTTTGAAAGTCAAAAAAAGCAAACAATTTTTTATTAATATGATGCAGCTCGAAGAATATTTCCGTGAAAGGAGAGAAATTGCGCAACTCGCCACTCCGAAAGATTCGGGCATATGCAGGTTCACCGAATGATGAAAAAGCAAACGATGTTATTGTAAAATGAAATGGCTCGCAGAAAATTTTTCGTTAATAATAAAAAGTGCAGCTCGCCACCCCGAAAGATTTGGGTATATGCAGGTTCATCGAATGATGAAAAAGCAAACAATGTTATAGTAAAATGAAACGGCTCGCAGAAAATTTTTCGTTAATAATAGAAAAAGTGCAGCTCGCCACCCCGAAAGATTTGGGCATAAAAAAAGGCAAACAATGTTTGCCTTTTTTTGCCCCAAATCTACCATAAACTTAACCTACTTATGCTAATGGTATGCCCAAATATATATCAATAATTTCAGCGGTATCAACCTTTTAGATAAAAGGCAATAATATTCGTTCAATGCATGTGGCTTATTTTTAATTATCTGTAAATCAGACTTTTAATTTCAACCGATTTCCTGTGCTAAATTCTTATTATTAATTTGAAAAAAGTATTCATCAAATTTTTTTCTTACAAAAATGGAGCAAAACATTCGCTTTGCTAAAATTTGCGTAATGAATATAAATCTTACAGATTGTGTCAAAAGTTTAAATTTCTCGTCAATCATTTTTAAAAAGAAATAAATCCAGCACTCGCCACCCCAAGATTTGGGGCATGAAAAAAGGCAGGCATACGGCTTAAAAAATTGTGAAACGGCTCGTTAATGCTTTCTGTAAAGAAAATAAATCCAGCACTCGCCACCCCGAGATTTGGGACATGAAAAAAGGCAGGCGTATGCCTACCTTTTTTGCCCCAAATCTTACCATAGACCTAACCTACTTACGCCTTATGGTAAGTTCAAATATACTTTAAACTTTACTCAGCAATATTAGACAAAGGAACAATTTCGACTAAAGTCTATTGTTTCCGATTAACCGCTTCTTTCAATGTTAAAATTGGGAAAATTTAATACGCTCTGTCAGGATTTCCTTCAAAAAAGTTGATATACGCCCTATTTACAACTCTATTTCCTCCCGCAGTTGGATAATTTCCTGTGAAATACCAGTCTCCAAGATTCTTCGGGCAAGCCTTATGCAGATTTTCCACCGATTGAAAAATAATTTTTACGTCTGCTTTAACGCTTGGATCAGTAATGATTTCAGCAATTTTATCTGAAATTTGCTCATCGCTAAAAGGTGCGTACAGTTTTTTGACATGATTTATTACCTTATCATCGTCAAGCTTGAGCTGTTGCTTGCATTGCTCATAAATTTCCTCAATGATGCTTTCCGTACCATTTTCATTATGAAGTGCCAATGCGGCTTGAAATGCCACCAAATGTTCCAAACGTGCCATATCAATACCATAACAATCGGGATAACGAATTTGTGGTGCGGAAGAAACTACCACAATCTGTTTGGGATGAAGCCGATCCAGCATTTTTAGTATGCTCTTTTTCAATGTAGTTCCGCGGACGATGCTGTCATCAATTACTACCAGATTGTCTTCAGGTTTTACTACGCCGTACGTAACGTCGTAGACATGCGCCACCAGATCGTCCCGGCTGCTGTCATCGGTAATAAAAGTGCGCAGTTTAACATCTTTTATCGCCAATTTTTCAGTTCGGATTTTGTGTGCCTGTATCTGTTGTAATCGCTCCGGCGTTAGTTTTTCCCTTTCTTCTAAAATTGCCGCATTTTTTTGTTTGTTCAATTCATCTTGTGCGGCTTCGAGCATACCATAAAATGAAGTTTCAGCGGTATTTGGGATAAATGAAAAAACAGAATTCTCAGTATCGTATTTTATGGCTTCCAAAACCTTCGGCATAACCAATTTTCCGAGCATTTTTCGTTCTTGGTAAATTTCGGCATCGCTTCCGCGGGAAAAATAAATTCTCTCAAAGGAACACGATCTTCTTTCTAAAGGAGCTAATATTTCAGAAATTTTCATACTTCCATCCTTTTTTATAAGAATGGCATTTCCTGGATCCAATTCCTTCACGGATTCAAAAGGAACATTGAAGACCGTCTGGATTGCAGGCCTTTCTGAAGCCACAACAATTACCTCATCATCCTGATAATAATAGGTGGGGCGAATACCGGCCGGATCCCGAAGCACAAAGGAATCGCCGTGACCCAACAATCCCGCCATAGCATAACCGCCGTCCCAGTTTGCCGCGGATTTTTTCAGAATTTTCGCAAGATTTAAATGCTCCGCTATGTAGGGCGAAGCTTCCTGCTTGTTCATTCCTTTGGCTTTTGCCTTCTTGTAAAGTTTACGAACGGCATCATCCAAAAAATGGCCAATTTTTTCCATAACGGTTACCGTATCTGCCTTTTCTTTTGGGTGCATTCCCAATTTTATAAGATTTTCAAAAAGCTGATTGGTATTGGTCATATTGAAATTTCCCGCGATGATTAAATTACGGTGCATCCAATTGTTTTGGCGAAGAAATGGATGGACATTCTCTACACTATTAATCCCAAACGTTCCATAGCGCACATGGCCCAGAAACACTTCGCCTATGTAGGGTATGTTCTTTTTTTGGGCGGCCACACTATCCTTATACTCGGGATGTTGTGAAAATTCAAGATTGATTCTTTCGTTTATTTGCGCAAAAATATCTTGTATGGGTTGCGAAGCGTTCGAGCGAACCCGGCTTATGTAACGCTCACCCGGTTGCACGTCGAGTTTAATGCTAGCGAAGCCTGCACCGTCCTGCCCACGGTTGTGCTGTTTCTCCATCATTAAGTACATTTTGTTGACCCCGTAGAAAGCAGTGCCGTACTTTTCCCTGTAATATTCAAGAGGTTTCAGCAATCTTACCATTGCGATCCCACATTCATGTTTTATAGCGTCGCTCATTTTTTACCTATACTTAAAATGTATTATTACGAAAAACGCCCCGAAAATTCAGGGCGCAGATTTATTTCAATTCAATTTCAAACTGTGTCAAGCTTTTAAACTGCTGTAAGCGCTGATGCACCTCTTTTTTTGATAGCTTCAAAAGCCGCTCCGGCCCAAATTTTTCCACGCAGAAAGAAGCAAGGGCAGAGCCATGAATAATGGCCCTTTTCATATTTTCAAAACTATAATCTTCAGTTTTTGCGAGATATCCCGTGAACCCACCCGCAAAGGTATCTCCCGCACCTGTTGGGTCAAAAACCTCTTCAAGCGGTAACGCCGGGGCAAAGAAAACTTCATCTTCCCCAAAAAGCAACGCGCCGTGTTCCCCCTTTTTTATCACCACATACTTAGGGCCCATTTCCATGATTTTTTGTGCCGCTTTTACAAGTGAATATTCGCCGGAAAGCTGTCTGGCTTCTTCATCATTAATGGTTATTACATCTACCTTGGCAATTACCTTGTTCAAATCTTCCAGGGCACTGTCCATCCAGAAGTTCATAGTGTCCAAAACAATAAGCTCTGGGGAATCCATCTGCTCGATAACGCTCATTTGGACGAGCGGATGCAGATTTCCTAACATCACTACTTTTGAATTTTTATAGGCCGAAGGAACTTTTGGGGTAAATTCCGCGAGTACGTTCAGATCTGTAATCAGCGTATCGCGGGTGTTCATGTCATTTCTATATTTTCCGCTCCAGAAGAAGGTTTTTCCATTTTCAACAATTTCAAGTCCAGAAACATCCATTCCTTTTTCTTGCAGCATTTTGATGTCTTCTTTTGGAAAATCGCCGCCCACAACGGAAACAATGGCGCCGTCCACATTAAATTGCGAAGCGGCCAAACCTATATAGGTAGCGGCACCGCCGAGGATTTTATCGGTTTTCCCAAATGGGGTTTCAATGGCATCAAAGGCTACCGTACCAACGATTACAAGTTTACTCATGAAATGGCTTTTGAAATGAGGGGCAAATTTAATGAAATTAATAATAAAATCAGGGCTTTTAACACGTTAGTAAATTTGCAGAGATATACATTACTTCCGCCCAAAATCCGCAGGAATTTCCCCCCATGCTTTGGTTTCCCATTTCACGATTTTTGTTTCGTACGTATTTGTTTTTAGCCAAGTTTCGGCTCTCGCTACCAATTCAAAAAGTGTTTTGTTCCTCGCGTTTTGCTTTAGTTTTGTGTTGCATTTTTTTCGCTTTACCCAGCCCATTGCTATTCTTGAATCTGTATAGATAATCCGGTCACTATTTTTCTTTTTTAGCAAAGCCAAGCCGTGCACGAGCGCCAAAAATTCCCCGATATTATTGGTTCCCTGTTGAAAAGGCCCTTGATGAAAAAGTTGCTTTTTAGTCTGGGTATCCACACCGCGGTATTCCATTTTTCCAGGGTTACCGCTGCTCGCCGCATCTACGGCGATGGAATACAGATTGGGTTCGCCAATTTTTTGAAGCTGCTCCTTTGAAAGTGATTTTTTTACCGTCTTCCCCTTATAGTCTGCATATTCTTTGCTGTATGCTTTTTTTGCTTCGGCGAAGGTTTCAAAACTTTTATACCGTGCGCCTTTTACGCCGTCTATTGAAAGTTTACATTCCTTCCAACTGTCAAAAATGCCGGCAGGATTGCCAAACCAAACCACATAAAATTTCTGCTTTTTAGCCATTAAAATTGTTTTTCTCTTCTGAAAAAAGAAGATTTTCAATCACTTTTGGAAAATTTTCATATTCCAGTTTATGCACCTTTTGGGCAATCGTTTGAGGGGTATCATCACTTGAAATCGAAATAGTTTTTTGAAAAATCACGGCACCTTCATCATAATTTTCATTGACGTAATGAATGGTGATTCCGGTTTCCAACTCTTCATTTTTATGGATGGCTTCGTGCACAAAACTACCGTACATTCCCTTCCCTCCGTATTTAGGCAGCAGTGCCGGATGAATGTTTATTACCTTATTGGGAAATTCATTTAAAATAGTGTCGGGAAATTTCAGAAGAAATCCAGCCAGAACAATCAAATGAGGATTGATCTCTTTCAAGATATCCAAAATTTTTTCCGAAGCATACAATTCCTCCTTAGTAAATGAAATTGCATTTACGTTGAAATTTCTGGCGCGTTGCAAAACACCGGCCTCCTTTTTGTTTGAAAGCACCATTTTAACTTCGGCTTTTCCATTTTTATTGAAATATTCTATAATATTCTGTGCATTGGTACCACTGCCGGATGCAAAAATTACGATACGCTTGGTCATCAATTTGGTTTTGAAGTATTGGTATTATTAAATAATTGACAAAAGTAAAGCAATAGCATTTCACTTAGCCGAAAATTGATTAAATTGGTTTTTTCTTTGAATTTTTCCCAGAAAATTTTCTGGATATAAAATAATTGAAACCGATGCAATTAGCATCGTAAAAATCACATTTTATACTTTAAATGTTGTTTTAAATTAAAATATTTTATTTTTGCCACTTATAATTAAATTTTAAAAACAAGAATTATGTCAGACATTGCATCACGAGTAAAAGCGATTATCGTAGACAAATTAGGTGTAGACGAAAACGAAGTTGTAAACGAAGCCAGCTTCACTAATGACTTAGGAGCAGACTCCTTGGATACGGTAGAGCTTATTATGGAATTTGAAAAAGAATTCGATATCCAGATTCCAGATGACCAAGCTGAAAACATTGCCACCGTTGGTCAAGCAATTTCCTATATAGAAGCAGCAAAATAAGAATTCTTCTATGGAATTAAAGCGAGTTGTAGTTACTGGCCTTGGAGCCCTTACCCCCATTGGCAACAATATAAAAGAATATTGGGATGGCCTTAAAAATGGGAAAAGTGGTTGCGCTCCCATAACTTATTTTGATACTGAAAAGTTCAAGACCAAATTCGCTTGTGAAATAAAAAATTTCAACGCAGAAGATCATTTTGATAGAAAAGAAGCCCGAAAACTAGACAGATTCGCCCAGTATGCATTAGTTTCTTCAGATGAGGCTATACTCGATGCAGGGATTAACCTAGATGAAATTGATAAATTTCGTGTGGGGGTAATTTGGGGAGCTGGTATCGGTGGCTTGGAAACTTTTCAAGATGAAGTTATAAACTTTGCAGAAGGGGATGGAACACCGCGTTTCAACCCCTTCTTCATTCCAAAAATGATCGCAGATATTGCCCCCGGAAATATTTCCATAAAACACGGATTTATGGGGCCCAATTATACTACAGTATCTGCTTGTGCCTCTTCGGCCAATGCAATGATTGATGCCTTAAACTATATTCGGTTGGGGCATTGCGATATCATTGTAACTGGTGGTAGTGAAGCGGCAGTAACTAAAGCAGGTATGGGAGGGTTTAATGCAATGCACGCCCTTTCCACCAGAAATGAAAGTCCGGAAACGGCCTCAAGACCTTTTGATGCCACCAGGGATGGTTTTGTGCTTGGCGAAGGCGCTGGCGCACTTATTTTGGAAGAATATGAGCACGCCAAAAAAAGAGGAGCAAAAATCTACGCTGAAGTTGTTGGCGGTGGAATGAGCAGCGATGCCTACCACATGACTGCTCCGCACCCAGATGGAATAGGAGTTGAACGTGTTATGTTAAACTGCCTTCGAGATGCCAATATGAGCCCAAATGAGGTGGACGCGATAAATACCCACGGAACCTCAACACCCCTTGGAGACGTTGCTGAACTTAAAGCAATTACAAAAGTGTTCGGCGAGCATGCAAAAGATATCAATATTAATTCTACCAAATCCATGACTGGACATTTATTGGGTGCGGCAGGAGCTATTGAAGCCATTGCCTCAATCCTAGCAATGCAAAATGGAATGGTTCCTCCAACCATCAACCATACCACTGTGGATGAAAATATAGATCCTTCCCTTAATCTTACACTCAATACCGCTCAAAAGCGCGATATAAAAGTAGCTATGAGTAATACATTCGGTTTTGGTGGCCACAATGCCTGTGTTCTTTTCAAAAAACTAGACGCCTAAATTTATTAATGGCTTCACTGAAAAAAATATTCTCTTCCCGTACAGCCAAAAACGGGGAGTTTGTCAATTCCCTAAAAAAAATCCTAGGGTTTAGCCCGAAAGACATTTCCATTTACGAAACCGCATTTACCCATCGTTCCACAAATGAAAAAAACAACGAGGGACAACCCCAAAATTATGAGCGTTTGGAATTTTTGGGGGATTCCATTCTTGGTGCCGTAATTGCGGCACATCTTTATAAAAAAGTTCCGGGCGGTAACGAGGGCTATCTCACCAAAATGCGCTCAAAGGTTGTGAGCAGGGAACATTTAAATGAACTGGGACGCGATCTTAATTTGGCAAAATTTCTTAAAACCACGATTCCCACACAGCAATTCAGTGGGAATATTCACGGTAATGTTTTTGAAGCATTAGTAGGCGCAATCTATCTTGATAGGGGTTTCAATTATTGTGAGAAATTTATTCATAAGCGCGTGATAAAACCTTATGTAGATATAAAAAAATTGGAAGGGAAGGTCATTAGCTACAAAAGCCTTTTTATTGAATGGTGCCAAAAGAATAAAAAACCATTCCACTTTGAAGTTTATGAAGATACCGGAAAGGATGAACTTAAGCATTTTGCAGTTCGATTAAAATTAGGGGACAGCACCGTTACTAAAGCCCGCGCCACTTCAAAAAAGAAAGCGGAGGAACGTGCCGCAAAAAGAGCTTTTTATAAATTGAACTTGAGAACAGATTCAGATAAAGCCTGATTCCTTACTCTTAAATTAATTTTAGATTAATTATCCTGAATGACTTCAAGTACGTTAGCGATTAGATAGAAAGTTCTTTATTTTTGTGATTGTGCGTGTATTCAAAAAAGCACGAATTTAGATGGCGCAAAAATTAATTCTGGAAGAGGATATTGATGAGGATTTCAATTTAATTGCCATTCATTGCAGTGAGGAAGCCTATAAAGTCGCTTATTTATTGAACCAAAATTTAAAAATGCGGTTCAAACGGAAATCAAAGGATCTTGATTTTTCAGATAAAGGATTATTGATAACATTTCCACTCTTTGAATTTGACGACACTTTTAAATACACCTATTTTTACTTGTTGGCGAACAAATGCAAGTCTGTAGAAGCCGCGCTCCACAGCTCCGGCGGTCTTTTCTCTGAATTGGTTTCAGAAAAATCTACCACGCATTACCTGCTATCAGAATTGCCCAAAGTAGATTATTTTCTGAAAATATATACAGATTCGCACAGCATTCCGCTACGTAAAATGATTTCAGAAATAAATGAGATAAAACAGGTTATATCTGCATACGCCGTGGATATTACTACCATAAAATCAAAAAATAATTTAATTTTCGACTAATGTCAACGCTTAAAAAAACCAAAATTGTAGCCACCCTAGGGCCCGCAACCTCATCAAAAGAAGTTCTTAAACAGATGATTTTAGAGGGTGTGGACGTATTCCGCATAAACTTTTCGCACGCAGATTATGCGGGTGTCAAAAAAACAATCGGTACCATTCGCAAACTCTCTCAGGAACTGGATATTCACGTAGCTATTCTTGGCGATTTACAGGGACCAAAACTGCGCGTGGGCGTAATGAAGGAGGAGGTTGTAGTGAAGCCTGGCGATAAACTTTCATTTTTTACGGGTGAAGATTTTGAAGGAACAAAGAAAAAGGTTTATATGAATTACAGCAATTTCCCTATTGATGTAAATGCAGGGGAACGTGTACTTCTTGACGACGGAAAATTGATTTTTGAAGTACTTGAAACCAATAAAAAGGATGAGGTAAAAGTCGTGGTGATACAGGGCGGGCCGTTACGTTCCAAAAAAGGGGTAAATCTGCCAAATACCAATATTTCACTTCCCGCACTTACGGCCAAGGATAAAAAGGATGCCATTTTTGCCATACAGCAACAAGTGGACTGGCTGGCGCTTTCGTTTGTACGGCACGCAGAAGATTTAAAGGAATTGCAGGCGCTCATTGAGGCACACAGTGAATATAAAATACCCATTATCGCTAAAATTGAAAAACCTGAAGCCGTACAAAATATAGATAAAATTGTGGCCTATTGCGATGGACTTATGGTTGCCCGTGGCGATCTGGGCGTGGAAGTGCCAGCAGAGGAAGTACCACTTATTCAAAAGGAATTGGTACTTACCGCAAAAAGAGCGAGAATCCCTGTAATCATAGCAACCCAAATGATGGAAACGATGATAACCTCACTTACCCCCACACGCGCCGAAGTAAATGACGTTGCAAACTCGGTAATGGACGGTGCAGATGCGGTGATGCTTTCGGGAGAAACTTCAGTGGGTAATTATCCTGTGCAGGTCATAAAAACGATGGCAAAAATTGTAAAAAGTGTTGAAAATTCAGAATTAATACACGTTCCGCAAGCGCCGCCACAAATTAAAACCAATAGATACATAACCAAATCCATTTGCTATCACGCTTCGCACATGTCGAATGAAATTGAAGCTAAAGCCATCTGTACCTTGACAAATAGCGGCTATACCGCTTTTCAAATTTCGGCATGGAGGCCCAGCGCGTTTATACTTGCTTTTACCAGCAACAAGCGCATTCTGGCCCGGTTGAATTTACTCTGGGGCGTAAAAGCGTTTTATTACGATAAATACGTGAGTACGGACGAAACAGTGGACGATATCAACAGCATTGCTGCGGAGCGTGGTTACGTAAAAAAAGGAGATTATCTGGTAAACCTTGCCGCCATGCCCATTGTGGATAAAGGGATGGTAAATACTTTACGGGTTTCTTTGGTGAAGTAAAAAAAGCACACCTCCATAAAAAGTTGCAACCCACGGCTACAATATCCATTAACAACTGGTAGAGGTGTGCCAAAATTAAAAAGGGCTTTCTTTTTTACAAAAGCCCCTTAAAATATTCGATCAAAGATACTTTAGCTCTTGGATTTGATTTTGTAAATCATAAATGGCGAATTATTCAAATCTTCGTAAAGCACTTCGTTTGTTGAAAAATCCAAATGGATTTTAACATTCTGCCTGTTGAGGTCGTTTAAGATTATCTTGGAATCATTGTTATTATAAATATCTGCCGAATATTGAAACTTGGCATTTCCCTGCGCATCCTGCTCTTCCCATTTACCGTCTTTGCCCACGAAATATCCAACAGTATTGCCATTGTTATCGGCAACTATTACTTTTGAAATATCTTGAGAATTCGACGAGGAACTATTCTGGTTATTACTTGAATTATTGTTCGAATTACCGTTTGAAACATTTACGCCACAAGGAGGAGCTAGGGAAATTTCAAAGCCGGCATCCGCATTTTTTTCAACAACCAACTTCCCCATTATGATTTTCGGCTTTCCTCCAGGTATCTGGTTTCCTTCGGCATCAACGGGCACATAATGTTTCGTGATGTCATATTGAATTGTTTGGGGCTTAATAAACCCTGTAATCATTCCTTTGCATCCTGTTGGTACTGGAATAGGCTGCGTAAAAGTAAAGCATTGTTCTTTTTCTATAGTACTCGAATTTCCTTGTGAAAATGTGCTTTCCAGATTTGTTGCAAACGTATATTCAATAGATGAAGATGCAACTCCTTCTACCCCTGCCGTGAAACCTGTGGTAACTGAAAAACTAATGCCCGTAGTAACCGAGGTATCGAATGTTTGGGTAGCACTCGCAGTTCTGCAGTCCGAAACTGTTGCAGAATATTCTGGAGAACCTGGCACATTAATATTTTCACTTGTAGTATTAACACCTATGGCCTCTTTTTCGCCTTCATCCAGCACTTTCCGATTGCTCAAAACAGTTTTCAAAAGTGCATATTGCAAGCTGCGAACTTTAATCGAAGAAATATTATCGTGAAAACCATAATCATTCAATATCCACGTTCCTTCTTTGAAAGGATCATTTTCCCTATTTCTTCCATTAAAATTTTTGGCATCATACGGATAAACTTCCAAATTACCATAAACAATCATTTTCTTGAAACAGTCGTTACAAAGCAACGCATCCAAATCGTATTCCCCAGCTGTAAAACTCTGGAAAATTTGACTGTTCGTTACCTCACCACTGTTTTGAAATAAATAAGCAACCGCTTCATTGGGGTCAAAATCCGTTACCTCTATAGATGTGATACGGTCATTCCAATCATTCAGCCAATCATAATTGCCCGGATGCAAGGTGACTTTTCTACCTTGAAAGCCCCGATCATCATAAAAAGTAACTTTTTTCCCCAACGGTACAGAGATGGAAGAGGCTCTATTATCAAAATCATTTAGATAGGGTGTCTTTCCTGTGAATTCGCGTTTTTCCCCACCGAAATGTATCGCATCGTACAATGTAACTTTTGCTATAGGATTCGGGTCGCCCGGGCGTATGGGTCCACGTTTAATTTGTGCTGTTGCTGTTATGCCAATAAATAGGCAAAACGCAACCATACTGATGTTCTTAAAATGTGTTTGAAATTGTGTTTTCATAATCATAAAATTTAGTTGTTAATGGATTTTGAAGAGATAAAACTTCACCGCTAAACAACTGCCATTTAAAATATTATGAAACTATCTTAGGACGAGAGATATGAATTTCTGTCCAAAGAGCCAAAATGTTTATCGAAGGAAAATAAGATGGGTAAAAAACTGAAGCAATTTTCTAGAGACATTAAAACCCGCTATTCATTTCAGTTTCAATCCACCATTTCAATTTTTTCGAATTTAAAACCTTCTGCTACGGGTGCAATATGTACCGAAAATGCATAACCCTCAGTCTGGTAGCGGTATTCAATTTTCTGGAGTTTATTATCATTTCTAGATATATGAAGTTCACTTACAAAAACTTTACGGTCTTTTTTTGAATTCTGCTGTGTTTCGCTATTTGAGCCTTTTGGGTTGGGAAATGCGAAATCTTTTGGGATTTCAAAAAGTTGCTGCGCCGTAAAAAATGCCTCGTGCCACTTATCTGTGGGTAAAATTAACGTTTCGGTTTTTGTGGGATTGCTTGCCGAGCCACCAGTTGTTTCAGAATAATTGACATTTGGGAAATCGTTTTTCAATGCTTCGGCATATCCTTTTGCGGAAGCATTTTCATCCGGAGGAAAAAATTTAGACATAAAACCGTTAAAGGCATATCCCTTTTTGTTATTGAATTCAACTTCATCCATGGCACCGTCAATTCCGCCCACATTCATCGTAGTTTTTCCCTCGGCATTTAAAATTTTCACCTTGGTTCCCAAAGGCATTACCGCAAGTTTTTCACTTTGGAGATTGGGATATTCTCGCAGCGTCAACCCACTAACGGCGGTAACATACATAAATTCTGGAGCGGTTTCCTTCGGAATTGTATCGGTTGCAACAGTTTGGGTTTCTTCGGTATTTTTTGCGTCGTTTTTACACGAAAATAGAAATATAAAACCCGCAAGGGTAAGAATGGAAATTGCTACGGTCTTCATAATCTGGAGTTTTAAATTAGTTTAAAGATACGTAGTCTTTTTCCATAGTTAAAATTGTCCTCCCTAAATCCATCCAAAGGAGGGACTTTTGTTCCCCTCCCTTTGGGAGGGGTTAGGGGTGGGCTTAAAATTCAAGTTTCAGTTGAACGTCAATCGATGCTTTGGGAAGCTCCGTTTTTCTCGGTTTTTCGTTGTTTAAGTTTGAAATGGAAATGCCCAACAACCGTACCGACTCTTTCATTTTTTCCTGAAATAACAATTCTTTAACCGCCTCCAAAATCAATTCCCTTGAAGCGATATATAGCGGAAGCGTTTTGCTGCGCGTCTGCAAGGTAAAATCGCGGTATTTTATTTTAAGTGTAACCGTTTTCCCGGCCAGTTTTTTATTTTTTAAACGTGATTCCACTTCCGCAGAAATTTCCTCGAGTCTTTCCAACATAAAGATTTCAGAAGAAATATTTTCGGAAAATGTGTGCTCGGCCGCCAGTGATTTTTGGGTGCGGGTAGGTTTAACCTTGCTGTTGTGGATTCCGCGCACGACGTTGAAATAAAAACTGCCGCTCTTCCCGAAATTTTCCTCCAAAAATTCAATTGATTTTTCTTTCAAATCCTTGCCCGTATAAATGCCGAGACGGTACATTTTTTCCTTTGTAACTTTCCCAACTCCATAAAATTTCTTCACGTCCAGATTTTCCAAAAATGGCTCAACCTCTTCCGGCGGAATTGTTTTTTGCCCATTCGGCTTATTGATATCGCTGGCAATTTTGGCCACAAATTTATTTACTGAAATTCCCGCGGAAGCGTTCAATCCGGTGCGTTCTTTTATTTTTTGCCGTATTTCCTTCGCTATCAGCGTTGCGCTGGGATTGCCTTTCTTATTTTCGGTAACGTCCAGATAGGCTTCGTCCAAAGAAAGCGGCTCCACCAAATCTGTGTATTCAAAGAAAATTTTCCGAATTTGTTTTGAAACTTCTTTATAACGTTCAAAATTGGTCTTCACAAAAATAAGCTCCGGACACAATTTTCTTGCAATAGCACCACTCATGGCACTTCGCACGCCAAATTTTCGGGCTTCATAACTCGCCGCACTTACTACGCCGCGTGCCGAGCTTCCGCCAACGGCAATGGGTTTTCCGCGCAGTTCGGGATTGTCCAGTTGCTCCACGGAAGCGTAAAATGCGTCCATATCTACGTGGATTATCTTGCGGAATTTTGGCGGCGTTCCCATGATGTAAATTTAATATCTTTAAGCCAACCAAAAAGCCATGAAAAAAACTGCAATCATTTTAGGCGCCACAGGTCTCACGGGCGGCATTCTATTGAAAAAATTAATAGCGTATCCCTCTTTTGAAAAGATAAAATTATTCTCGCGGTATTCGGTAAAAATGGATTCGCCGAAAATTGAGGAACATTTAATTGATTTACTTGAACTTGAAAAACACGCTGAAAAATTTAAGGCAGACGTGGTTTTTTGCTGTATTGGCACCACAAAATCCCAAACGCCGGATAAGGAAAAATACAAGAAAATAGATTACGGAATTCCCGTTACCGCGGCGCGACTCTCAAAACTGAACGGCATAAAAAATTTTATTGTTATTTCAGCCTTGGGTGCAGATGCGGACAGCAGCATTTTTTACAACAAAACAAAGGGGGAAATGGAGCGGGACGTTTTAAATCAAAAAATTGAAAATAGCTATATTCTGCAGCCTTCTTTAATTGTTGGGGATAGAAACGAGCAGCGCTTGGGTGAAAAAATAGTCACGTTTTTAATGACGGCATTCAATTTTTTGGTTCCGAAAAAATACAAAAAAATAAAAGCCGAAACTATTGCCGAAGCGATGCGAATGCTAGCCCATAATGGCTTCTGGAAATCACGAATTCCTTCCGAAGAAATTAAAACAATTGCTGCGCATGCAAGAAATAGAACGTAAATTTTTGGTTACCTCTGAAGCTTTTAAAAATGAAGCCCACAAACGAACGCGAATTGTTCAAGGCTTTTTGAACACCAACCCGGAGCGCACAGTACGCGTGCGTATTCAGGGAAGTGATGGTTTTATAACCGTTAAGGGAAAAGCAAATAAATCTGGGTTGTCCCGGTTTGAGTGGGAAAAACAGATTTCGCAGGCGGAAGCCGAGGAATTGCTTCACTTATGCGAACCGGGAATTATCGAAAAAACCCGATATGAAATCAGTTTTGCGGACCACACTTTTGAAGTGGATGAATTTTTATCTGAAAATGAGGGATTGACCATTGCCGAAATTGAACTTCAATCTGAAAACGAACCATTTGAGAAACCCGAATGGCTGGGAGCTGAAGTCACGGGAGACACAAAATATTATAATTCACATTTGAGCAAAAATCCTTTTAAACATTGGAAAAATGAAGCATAAACTTTTCATTTATTTGATTGCAATTAGCCTTTTCGGCTGCGAAACCAAAATCGAAAAAGAATATATTACGGAGCCTTGCCCGGAAAAAGTAGAAATTTCAGCGGCATTCCAAAAAGAAAAATTGACCGATAAAGGATATCAAATTTTTGATTACGTAGATGAAAAATCGGGCGACACCATTTTGATGCAACAATATTTTATCGCTTTTTTGAAAAGTGGCCCTACCCGTTGTCAATCTAAAGAAGAGGCGGATAGCCTTCAAAAATTGCATTTAGCACATTTGGGCCGAATGTATGAGGAAGGCTATGCGGATATATCAGGGCCGTTTGGTGACGATGGAGAGATTCGCGGCATTACCATTTACAATGTGCCAACCCAAAAAATGGCAGACAGCTTAGCAAATATGGATCCCATGGTAAAATCTGGCAGATTGACGATTGAAATCCATCCCTGGTGGGCTGCCAAAGGATTTCCGCTACGCTAACAAAGCCTTGATTACCTGAATCAAATTTTTATTGGAAGTTGCGATGATGCCTTCTTCAAAAAGGGAATCGCTATGCATGGAAACTTTCGGTTTTTCAACGAACGTTTGTTCTTTTACAGTTGCTGAAAAATGAATGCTTTGGAAATTTGCCTTTTTGAATTGTACAGCATTTGCTGCATTTATACCACCACCCGGCATAATTTCAACCGTTTCTTTTGAAATATCTTGAAGTTCTTTCAAAAGTGAAATTCCTTCGATTGCAGTTGATTTTTGACCGGATGAGAGCAGTCTTTTTACTTTTAAATCTTTCAATTTATGAAATTCTGCCGTGGGATTTTGAGTCCAATCAAATGCTCTGTGAAAGGTAAAATCCATTACTTCGGCGGCATCAATCAACTGTTTTGTACGTTCAAAATCTATTTCATTTTTAGTAGTTAAAAATCCGCTTACAATTCCAGCACAACCCAACTTTCTGCAGAACGAAATATCGCGCAGCATTACATCAAATTCATCTTTAGAGTAGGTAAAATTTCCACTTCGCGGACGAATCAAAACGTGTGTTTCAATAGTCAATTCTGAAATTACTTTTTCAATTAAACCGTGACTTGGCGTTAAACCGCCCACTGAAAGTTCTGTGCACAGCTCAATGCTATCCGCGCCCGCACGGTGTGCATTCTTCGCGCTTTCAAAACTATTGGCACATATTTCAATTTTCATTTTATGGAAATTTTAAATAAAAATACTGCTTTTGAAAGTTGCTTTTGAAAGTTGCTTTTTCAAAAAGAAATCTGCCCCGATTTAAAAAAAACCGAGGCAGAAATCAATCAACTAAAATAAATCAACTATGAAAAATCTTATTGCCATCCGCCGCCGAGCGCTTCGTATAAATCAACGATGGATTGCAGTCTGTTATATTTTGCATTTACCAAATCCAAACTGGAGTTGAGCGCGTTTTCGCGGGCCGTCAATACTTCCAAATAATTAACGAGGCCGTTATCCAAAAGCTCTTCGGAATATTCCGTTGCAAGGCTAAGCGCGTTGTATTCCTTCTCCTTCACTTCAATTTTATTTACGGCGGCCTCATAACTGTATAGCGCGTCTGAAACTTCTTTGCTAGCCGTGATGACGGAAAGTCTAAAATCCAAATAAGCCTGCTCGCGCTGCGCTTGGGAAACTTCGTACTGTGTGCGTATTTGCCTTCTGTTGAAAATAGGCTGGGTTAGGCCGGCAATGATGGAGGCAAAAACTGAATTTGCATTGAAAAGTTTGTCCAGTTCCATATTTTGCCAGCCGCCGGATGCATTGAGCGTAAGGGCTGGGTAGAAATTTGCGCGGGCAACATTGGTGAGCTCAAATGCGTTTACCAAATTATATTCAGCGGCTATAACATCTGGCCGATTGCGAAGCAACTGGCTTTGGATCCCCGTGTTTAAGTCTACCAAAATGGATTGGTTTTCCAGCAACCCACGTGGAATATCCTGCGGTGCATTTCCCAATAAAATTGCCATTGTGTTCTCCAGCAACCGCATCTGGTTTTGCAGATCTATCAATATTCCCTGGGCTGTGTAAAGTTGCGCTTCCGTTTGTTTTACGCCTACTTCGGTGACGTTCCCGGCTTCTTTCAGTGCTTCAGTAGTTTCAAGGCCATCTGCCCGAGTCTTAATGGTTTCTTCGGTTACACGAATTTGTTCATCCAGTGACATCAATTGATAATAGGTTGAGGCAATATCTGCAATCAATCTGCTTTTCACAGCTTGGTGCGCGGCAACGCTCTGCAAATAGGTGGCTTGGAATGCGCGGTCGTTACTTCGGATTTTACCCCAAATATCGGCTTCCCAAGAAAGATCACCATTAACTTGATATTGGTTTAAGGATGAAATAAGCCCACCAAATTGTCCACCGGATGAAAACTCTTGATGGGAATATTGGGCAGTAGCGCTCAATGTTGGAAAATAACTAGCCTTTCCTTGGCGCACGTAGGCTTCCGCAATGCGAATTTGCTGAAGGGCAACCCGAATATCTATATTATTCTTCAGGCCTTCTTCAATGTAGCTTTGCAATGTAGGGTCTGTAAACAGCACCTTCCACGAAAGTCTTGCAATAGTAAGGGTATCTTGCGGTATACTATCTGTTCTGTAATTTGCTTCCTCCACCACTTCTGGACGCTCATAAGTTTTTGCGGCGAAGCAGGACACCAGCAGAAACGGTAACACTGCCATTATTAAAATTGAATAAATTCTATTCTTTTTCATTTGATGGAATAATTTAATTTTCATCTGAAAGCAACTTCGGATTGTTTCCCTCTATTTTGCGCTGCTCTTCATTTTCATTTGCGTTTTTGTCTGTGGGCACTCCCGTAATTTTTTCCTGAAGCCATTGAAACAGAATAAATAAAATAGGAATTACAAATACACCCAAAACGGTCCCTATCAACAGACCCCCAACCGCACCGGTTCCAATTGAACGGTTACCGGCAGCGCCTACTCCGCTGGATAATACTAGCGGCATAAGCCCAAGTATAAATGCGAAAGACGTCATTAAAATGGGTCGAAGTCTAGCTTCCGCTCCATCAACCGCGGCATCGAGAATAGACTCCCCGTGGCGCCTGCGCTGTATGGCAAATTCCACGATCAAGATCGCATTTTTGGCGAGTAGCCCTATAAGCATTATCAAAGCAATCTGAAAATAGATATTGTTTTGCAATCCAGTTACTTGTGTTGTTATGTACGCTCCAAAAACCCCAACCGGAAGCGAAAGCAATACCGAAAAAGGTAATAAATAACTTTCATATTGGGCGGCGAGCAAAAAGTAAACGAATACAAGCGAAAGAATAAAAATGGTTGTTGTCTGGTTTCCAGCACTTTTTTCCTCTAAAGTCAATCCAGAATAGGCGATATCAAAATTGCTCGGAAGAGTTTTTGTGACTTCCTCCACTGCGGCAATTACATCTCCTGAACTATATCCGGGGGCTGAAGCTGCCGTAACTTTGGTTGAATTAAAAAGATTGAACCGTGTAACGGATTGTGGGCCGTAAACTCGCTTCAAAGTTACAAACTGTGTAATGGGCGTCATCTCCCCGCTGGACGTGCGGACGTACATATTATTCAAGTCGCTCATATCTGCCCTGTCTTCCGGCAATGCTTGTACGTAAACCCTGAATTGTTTTCCGAAGCGGGAGAAATCTGATGCGAAAATACTACCTATATACCCCTGTAACGTATAGAAAATACTCTGTACCGAAACGCCCACTTCTTTCGCTAGAGGCACGTTCAGCGTCATTTCATATTGTGGATAACGCGTGTTAAAAGATGATTGCGCATATTGTATTTCAGGGCGTTGGCTCAATTTTCCTATAAATTCTTGATTTACTCTATCTAATTCTGCAAAACTTCCTCCTGAACGATCCAATAAATTGACCTCGGCTCCCGCCGAGTTTCCAAAACCGGGAATACTGGGAGGAGAGAAAAAGATAATCTGTGCTTCGGGAATCTGTGCTGCAATGCCAAAAAGTTGCCCTGTTATTGATTCTACCGAAAGGGAATCCGCGCCACGTTCGTCCCAATCTTTTAGACGAATAAAGCCGAGTCCGTAATTGCTACCTTCACCACTTATCAAACTTCTACCATCAATAACCGAAGCGCCCTGCACCCCGGGAAGATTCTTGATTTTTGAGTATAAAAGTTGGTTTACTTCGTGGGTCCTATCTAATGAAGAGCCTGCGGGAAGTTCCACGTTCATAAATAAAATCCCTCTATCTTCATCGGGCACAAAGCCCGTTTTTACCACAGAAGCAGACCAGACTATTCCCAATACTGCAAGGATTAAAATAACGGCCGTTATCCATTTATTTCGATATAAAAAATGAACCGATTTACCATATTTTTCAATAATAGCCTTGAATCCGCGATTGAAACCGTTAAAAAATTTCTTAATAAATTTTGGCTTTTTGCTAGTGCTATTTTCATCGTGACCCTTCAAAAATAAAGCACACAAAGCCGGCGTCAACGTCAAAGCATTTACGGCAGAAATAAAAATTGCAACAATAAGTGTCACACCAAATTGCTCATAGAATACGCCCGTAGGCCCTTGTATAAAAGTTACGGGAATAAATACCGCACCCATAACAAGCGTGATGGAAACAATAGCCCCAGAAATTTCGTGCATCGCCGTTAATGAAGCTTTTTTCGCACTTTTTTCGCCTTCATCAATTTTTGCGTGGACGGCCTCCACAACCACGATGGCATCATCCACCACAATCCCAATGGCGAGAACAAGCGCAAAAAGCGTTAACAAATTTATGGAATACCCAAAAAGATTAAGGAAGAAAAAAGTACCAATAATAGATACCGGAACCGCAATGGCAGGGATAATGGTTGAACGCAAATCCTGAAGGAAAACAAATACTACAAGAAATACAAGTAAGAACGCTTCAACGAGCGTGCTAACAACTTTTTCTATGGAAGCATTCAAAAAGTTATTTGTATCGTACGGAATGTAAATTTCAATACCCGCAGGAAGTTCACTTTTAATATTTTCAAGCTCCACCTTAATTTGATCGATAATTTCCTGGGCATTGGATCCCTTTGTTTGAAAAATTCCCATATTCACCGCAGGATATCCATTGGTTGAAGATCCACCAGCGTAGGATTGTGCGCCCAATTCAATTTCGGCCACATCGCTTAGTGTTAAGTATTGGCCATTGCCCAATGCTTTTATCACAATACCGCTATACTGCTCTTCGGTTTTATAGCGCCCGGGATATTTTATGGTATATGAAAAAGCCTCTCCATCATTTTCACCCAAAGAACCCGCAGCAGCCTCAAGACTCTGCTCGTTCAGGGCGGCAGTTACATCAGACGGCATTAAATTATATGCTGCCAATTTTTGGGGATTCAACCAAATACGCATTGCGTAATCTTTTCCGCCGAAAACACTTACATTACCAACACCGTTTACCCTTTGGATTTCGGGAATTACGTTGATTTTTAAGTAATTCTGAATAAAAGTATCATCGTAATCTTCGTTAGTGCTGTAAAACGAAAGAAACATTAACGCAGACGTTTGTTGCTTTGTGGTGGTTACACCCGTTTGCAATACAGCCTGAGGCAATAACGGATTGGCTCGAGCAACTCTATTTTGAACATTAACCGCCGCAATATCCGGATCTTCATCTTGGTCGAAAAACACACTGATGGAAGCAGTTCCATTATTGGTAGCGGTAGAGGTAAGGTATGTCATTCCCTCCACACCATTAATCTGTTCCTCCAGCGGAATAATGACACTTTCAAGAATAGTTTCAGCATTGGCCCCGGGATACGTAGCATTTACTTGTATGGTAGGAGGCGCAATATCCGGATATTGGGTAATGGGAAGCGTTGTAAGACCCAAAACGCCTAAAATGACAATGATTATTGAAATAACCGTAGAGAGTACGGGTCTATCTATAAATGTTTTAAGCATGATTTAGTTTCTTCTACTTTTATTTGAAAACTTTTTCAATGGGTTTTGCGATGCTGTCAAATGGTGCAGGTTGCGGATTAATTTTTGAATCTCCTCTCAATTTCCCGGCTCCTTTGGCTACAATTTTATCGCCTTTTTCAATACCGTCCTGAATCACATAAAGATTATCCACCTCCGCCAGTGTTTTTATTCGGGTGGAAACGGCAGTGCTATCTTCGGTAATCTTATAGACATAAATGCTCCCCTGCTGCTCGTACGTAGATTCCTGCGGTACTATGATGGCATCTTTGTAAACTTTGGGAATTTGGATTTTCCCACTATTTCCATTGGTCAAAATTCGCGAAGGGTTATCAAAAATGGCCCTAAAGGAAATGGATCCGGTGTTTTGATTTACTTGGGAATTAATAGTTTCTATCCTCCCCTTTTCATCATAAAGATTTCCATTTGCCAATAAAAGCTGAACTTCGGGCAATTTTGTTATTTTCTCTTCAATATCTTTTCCCTCCGTATTTTGGATGAAATCAAGATATTCCTTTTCGTTCATGGAGAAATAGGCGTACACTTCACTTATATCAGAAACCGTGGTAAGTGGTGTTTCCGAAGTTGGGCTTACGAGCGCGCCTTTTCGAAGGTTAATAGACCCCACATAACCATCCACCGGACTTTTGATGTTTCCGTAATCAATATTTGCAGCAATACTGTTATAGCTGCTTTGCGCTTGTTGTAGTTTGGCTTTTGCTGTCTCCAATTGCACATTGCTTATAATGTTTTTTTCAACCAATGGTTTTAGTTTGTCCACTTCCACTTGGGCGGCATTAACATTAGCTTTCGCAGCGGCGGCATCTTGGTTTAGGGTTTGTGTCTCTAAACGGAAAAGCGTTTGGCCCTTTTTCACTTTTTGACCTTCATCCACCAAAACTTCCGTTATATAACCTGATATTTTTGCGCGTACCTCACTGTTTACAATCCCTTCAATGCTTGCGGGAAAAGTGGTAAAAGCCGTTACGGTTCGTGTGGGTATTTCTACAACGGGCAACGTTGGTTTCTGCTGTGCTGCCATTGCTTGCTGTTGCTGGGCATCTTTGTCATTGCCACAACTTGACAGCAAAATGAAGACACCAAATAATAGCGGAATCGAAACTATGGTGATTCTTTTTTTCATCTGTGTATGGTTATTCGTTTTTATTTTTATCAGTAAGCTTCTGTCTAAGTTTTTGCATGGCACTACTCGCCAAATCAAGAAATTCAATATAATCCGTGTGGAATTCCAAATCGAAATGGCCTTCTTCATTTTTATCTAAATTCTCATTAATTTCCTTTTTGTATTCCATAATTTCCAGGTGCAATTCGCGTTCGCTTTTCCATTTGTTCAGCATTTCTGTCATCGATTGAATCATGACGTCTGGAACGAGTGTAAAATACTTTTTGCGATCGCCACATTTAGTATGGTAGGTAATTCGGTTTGCAGCCTGTAATGTGGTTAAATGTGTAGAAATGGTACTTTTGCTGGCACTAAGTTCAGAAACCAATGATTCAAAAGTGCTCCCTTTTTTTCCACTTAAGATCAATGTTGAAAGAATGCGGGCAGCCAAGGGAGCAAGTTGATCTTTGCTCTCAATGTGTACTCCCAGTTTCTCGATTAATCTTTCTTTTTTCGTCAAAATAAAATGATATTTTAAAATCTGATGACAAAAGTACGGTTGGTTCGGAAAATTCCGAACCAATTGATATTAATCTTTTGTTAAATGTATTTTAAGGATTCTGGGATGCAGATTTTATTTGAATCGATTGCCGAAGCTCATTCCCATCAGAATCAACGGTTGTCAAAAGATAGTTGCCCGGTTTTGGCGAAATGGCCAACTCATGAAAAGTTTCGGTCTTGCCAATGTATTCTGAATCCAAATACCAAAAAACAGTAGTTTCGGGAGAACGGTGCGCAAGTTTCAAAATGACTTCATTTATGTTTTCATCAAAATTCTTCGGAAGCAAGATCGTTTCATTTTTTTTCGGATAAATAAAAGCCATCAATTTTTCGCCTTCCTGTAAACAATTGGTTGCAAAGGGTGGCAAAATTTTATATTCCGGGTGAAGCTGCGCATAATAATATTCCATCACCGGCGGCAAAACAAACCAGTTTTTTTGAACCATTTCCGAAAGCGGATAGCAGGAAGAATTCACCCGAAAATTTTCTGATGAATTAAGAAAAAACGTTTGATGGTATGGACAAGCTTTGGTGTGCGCTCCGTTTTTTGGTATCCACTCGGTTTTTATTTCGTCACAAAAAATTCCGGCAAGATGGCCACTTTTTGGACAGATTTCAGCCTCCACCAATTCATCATACGGAATTTTGAACCATCTCCCGATAGCTATCGGGATTGGCAACACATTTAAAACATCGAACAAAACGGGCGCCGCAGCTTGGATTCCGGTAAGTCCCGGTCTGCCTTCTCCATCGGCATTTCCCACCCAAACTCCAATAGCGAATTTTGGCGTAACGCCCACCGCCCACGCGTCCTTAAAACCGTAACTCGTTCCAGTCTTCCAGGCAATTGGCTGACTGCTTGAAAAAAATTCCCAATTTTCCTCGCCACTGGGGCGGTTCACTTCTTGCATTGCTTCAAATGTTTGGTAAATAGCTCCGGCATTCCAAACAGAAGGTTTTTGCTGAATTTTTCCGAAGGAAATTTCTTCGTTGCTCTTCACATAAACAGGTTCCACAAATTCATTTTTTCGGTATTCGCTGGAAGAATTGTTGAAGAAATTCAAGGTTGAAGCCATACCCGCATACCCTTTTGTAATATCCCAAAGGCTGCTTTCCGCACCGCCCAAAATCAAGGAAAGTCCGTAATAATCGGCAGGTTTATCGATTTTCCTTTGATTGGTTTTTTGAAGAATATTGTAAAATCTCTGAAATCCGAAATCCTGTAACATCCGCACCGCTGGAATATTCAGCGATCGGGAAAGCGCTACACTTGCGGGAACTGCGCCATTAAATTGTTTGTCGAAATTTTCGGGTACGTAGCCATTCACAGAAGTAGGAACATCTGCCACAAGCGTATTCGGCAGAATTTCACCGGAATCAAGCATTGACGCAAAAAGAAAAGGTTTTAAAATACTGCCCGTGCTCCGCGGTTTTTCAATGATATCCACAAAATTATTGTGCTCGCGCGTGGTTGGCGAGTTTCCAACGTACGCCAAAACTTCACGTGTATTTACGTCCAAAACCAAAACCGCGAGATTGTGGATTTGGTTCTGGGAAAGCTTGTAATGTTGCTCTTTCACAATATTATTCACCTTTTGCTGTAGCGAAAAATCGATTGTGGTTTCAATACGTTTTCCGGGATGTTCCCTTCGTATTTTTTCGGTTAAATGCGGTGAGAATTCGGGTAATGGCAATGGTTTCCCGGGAAGATTTTCATCCAAAGCCAATTGGTAGGTTGTTTCGTCAATCACTTCATTTTGAAAAAGTTTTAGCAATAATGCATCTCTTTTTTGTTTCAGAATTTCTTCATTTTTTCCGGGGAAAATTAAAGCTGGAGCATTCGGAAGCACCGCCAACGCAGCCGATTGTCCCCAACTTAATTCGCTGGCGGGAATACCAAAATAGCGCCACGAGGCTGTTTCCAAACCAACCACATTTCCGCCGAAAGGCGCATACGAAGCATATAAATTAAGAATTGATTTCTTTTTATAACCCGCCTCCAAACGCGTGGCTTGAAAAATTTCAATTACTTTTTCAAAATACGTTCTGCTTTTATTTTTTCGGGAAAGGCGAATAACTTGTTGCGTAATCGTACTCCCGCCACGGCGGGAATCGCTGGTAAGATTGTTCCAAAGCGCTTTTGAAATGGAAACCAGATTGAAACCCGGATGCCAATAAAAATGCTCGTCCTCAAAATAGATAATGCACTTTTCAAACCGCTCCGGTACAGCATCCATCTGCGGAAATCGCCATTGACCGTCATCTGCAATCCGGGCTCCCAGCATTTTTCCGCTGCTGCTTTCGGCAACCGTTGCGGTGGGAACATTGAACAATGGAGAGGGAAGACAGAAAAGCCATAGCAAAAATAAAAAGCCCATCCCCACCTTCCCGAAGGGAAGGAGTTTTTTTTTGATTTTTTTAAACTGTTCCAATTCTAATTTCTCTCTAAAGTAAAAGCTTCCTTTCTTCGGAGCGACAGGAGGGAAGCCTATTGCTCAATCGTTACCCACATCCCTTTATTCCGAGCGTAATACGTGTTATCATACATGGCTTCTACCTGCGTTCCCGGTAAATAATATGTTCCAAGATAGGAAGCATTTAATTTCACGCTGAACGTTTTCGTTTCATTCGCATTTAAATCGAAAAAGAAATTCACACGATCGTCGCGAATGTCTGTGTATCTAGCGTCTCCAGTTGCACCACCGCCGAGTTCGGTAAAGCTTGTATTTACTATTTCCCATCCACTTGGGAAGATTTTCGACAAAGCCACGTTATTTATTCTATTATTGGATGTATTTGTAACACTTACTTTCGCAATAATTTCGGTGCCCTGCCGCAATTTTGAAACGTCAATCTTTTTTCCTGCACCGTCCAAATATTCTGCCGTTAGCGATAGGTTTTTCTTTTCCGCAAGTTCTTTGCCCAACGGTAATTTTCCCTGTTGCGAAAGTGTGACGTAAACCACATTCCCTTTTTTATTTGTTACCGAAACGGAATTGCTTCCCATTACAAATGAAAGGTCGCGTTGTGCAATGGCACGATCCGTTTTCACCTCAACAGTTTTTCCTTTGTTTGTAAAAGTGAGTTGCATCGATTTTCCGCCATTTTTGGCAACCATTTTGGCCATTGCCATTAGCGCATACGAAGTTTCCTGAGTGCTGTACCAATTACTTGATGATAAATCTTTAGCCACGGAAATTGCCAAATCACGCTGTTTTGAATCTCCCAAAAGCACCAATGTTTCCAGAGCCATGGCTTTATTTCTAAAAGGCGAACCGTAGGTATAATAATCATTTTCCCGAGGTTGGAAATTTATATTCGCAGTTTGTGCAATTTGTTGGGCGACTTCCTTTTTACCCGCCAAGGCGTATGCTGCTGCCAATCGCCATTTGGCATCGTTGCTCAATTCCTTGCTTTCACGCAGGCGGTTCATTCCGGCAAGCTCCGGTTTTCCTGCCAGCGCTAATGTGTAAAGTCTATATGCTTGCGTCAAACTTGTATTGTAAACTTTGTAGCTATTTCGCCATTGGCGCGCCGTGTTTTGCTGATACAGCAACCAATTGCTCATAAAACTGATTGGCAAAGCATAGCCTTTTTGCTTGGCTTCCAGCATAAAATGCCCCGCATAATTGGTGGCCCATTCGTCGGCTTCACGCTCGCCAGGCCAATAAGCAAGTCCACCATTTGCAATCTGAAATCTTCCCAAACGCTCGATTGCCGCTTTAATATTTTCTTCAATTTTTTGTTTTTTATCAAAAGTAATATCGAAAACATCTGCTAAGTATAACTGCGGAAATGCTGCAGAAGTAGTCTGTTCCACGCATCCGTACGGATAATGGATTAAATATTCCATTCGTTTTCCGAAATCCATTGGTGGCAACGTTGAAAATTCAAGCATTGCGGTGTTGCTTCCAGGCACGCCAAATGTTTCAAAATTGATAGTTTGCGAAGCATTTTCGTTCACAGTGTAATTGGTGGATTTCTGAGAAATCGGATTCGGGTTTTCAACATCAATTTCTACTTTGTAGCTTGCTTTTTCGCCATTTCCTGATGCGATAACTTCAATGGTTTGAAATTCCTGTGTTGGCAACACTTCAAATTCAAAATTGACAATCTGTTCTCCCGGTTCGGTAAAGGAAATGGTTTTTGAAGAACCATTTTTCGGTTTCAGCGCATCTCCTGTTTTTACTGAAATGGTAGCGGTTTTCACCTTATTCTCCATTGCAAAAACGGTAACGGGAAGTGTAACGGTTTCGCCCGGTGATAATTTCCGCGGAAGCGAAGCCAGCACCATTAGCGGAGTACGGACGGGGGTAGTTTTTTCCGTACTGCCGTAAGCACTTTTCGTTTTATCGCCGGCAATGACCATCGTTCGCACCGAACCAATGTAATTCGGCATCAAAATAGTGTGCGACGCAGTTTTTCCAGCGGTGAGTTCAAACGGTCCTAAATATTTCACAACGGGTTTGAAACGGTCGGCTTTTCGGTTTTTTGCGCCCAAAGCCGCATCGCCACCACCTATTGCGTAAATATTATCGACACTGCCGGAATATGCGCCAATGACATAATCGAACATATCAAACGTCTTTACGCCCAGTGCTTCGCGACTGTAAAACGCTTCGTGGATATCGGGCGTTGCAAAGCGGGTTAAATCCAGCAAACCTTCATCAACAACAGCAATGGTATACGTCATCGGTTTGTTATTTTCTTCGGAAACTTTTACGGTAAATTTTTCCTCAGGTTTCAGCACATTTGGCATCGTGATTTTTGGGCGAAGTACTGTTGAGGCATCTTCAACCAAAATCGGCACGACACCGTAAAGCCGTATCGGCAAATCGTTTTTAGTCTGATTATGCGGTTGCAGCAGCGAAATATTCACATAAATGTTGGGCGCCATTTCCTTTGTGATTTTTATTGCGGCTTTGGTTTCGCCTTTTCTGGTCTCAATCCAATGCGTGGCCAAAACTTCGGTTCCATTTTCAACACTAATCAAAGCGTGGCCGTCACTTCCCGAAGGAAAAGTTATAAACGCTTCCTCCCCAACGTTGTATTTTTCCTTATCTGCTGAAAAGACCAGCATTTTTGCACTCTCCGAATCCGCATCGTTTGGGCGTTGCCACCAATTTCTATAGAAATAAGTTACGCGACCCGTTGCGTGCCCAGACTCTTTATCAATGACACGAATTAAATACCTTCCGCCCTGCTCTTCCGGAATATTTACGGTGAATTTTCCTTTTCCGCTACCATCGGTTTGTACTGTAAATTCTTTTACGGGACGGTGAACGGTTGCATTTTCATAGGTAGAAAGATTGTCCGAGCCGCGATTCCACCACCAGCGCCATTCAATTTGGAACACTTTTACTTCAAGCTCACGACCAGCCGATGTTTTGCCCTGTGCATCTACGGAAACTACATCAAATGTGGTATTTTCATCTGTAAAATAAGAACCATAACGTCCCGCTTCGGGTGACTTTAACCCCACAAAATGTGTGAATGGCGCCAAGTCTTTCGAAAATACATCCATCGAGAAATCGCCGCCGCCTTCGTACACTTTGGTTAAAAATGTAGCCTTCAGCATTCCCGGTGCGTTTTTCCCGATTTCCATATTTTGACTGAAAGAAATAATTCCTTCCGAAGAAAGTTGCGCATCCAAAATGGGCAATTCCACTTTATTGAATTTACGGATGGGATCAATGAAATTATATTTTGAAAATTTCGGAAAAGCAGAAGTGCTGGATTGCAGCGTGGCATTCATATCAATCTTCAAATTTCGACCCGGGGAGCCGTGAAGCCACATCGCGCTCGCTTTTCCCTTCACGGGTTTTGTGGCATCAAGAATATCATCATCAAAATCCAATTTTATTTTTAATCGGTTGGGTTTAATGGTCGCAACTTTTAAGGTGTGTGAAAATTGCGCGCCGCCGACCGTTATGGTTGCATTCCAGTTTCCGGTTGGGGCAGAAGCATCGGTCTTTATTGGAAAATAATAGAAGCCCCCTCTGCCTGTGGCATCTCCCCCGAGGGAGGTGAAATTTGTATCACTGTTTAAAACAGTTCGTTGTACCAGTTTTCCGCGGGCATCGGTTACGGAAAGGGTAACGGGATGATTTTTTGGGAGTGGATTTGCATTGTCATTTAGCGCAAAAGTTAGGTGAATGCTGTCGCCGGGACGGTACACACCTCTTTCAGTATATATATAGCCCTTTAAGCCTCTTTGCAACTGCTTTCCGGAAACATCAAAATTACTCATGGAAAGCGCATTACCATCCTCCAATTTTACATAGGCAAAATTATTTCCCTTTTGGGCCACCGCGAAAGCTGCATTTTTATTGCTGTCATAAAGTGTAGAACCGTCGCCTTCGGTAGTTATGGTTTCAATTAATTGCTGTTGATAATTGAAGAGCTGGATTTTCACGCCACTTTCAGGCTTCGCAGAAACAAGGTTTGTAGTGAAAAAATGGTAGCTTCGGTTGTTGCCCTTTTTCACAATCAATCCCAAATCTGAGCCCAAAATATTTGCTGTAACTACGCGCTCCTCATTATAATATGCGGGATGGCAGGGGTTGTCTTGCTCTTCCCAATTGTAGGTGTAATTTCGCCAGCGGTAAATTTCATTGTCCCAATAACGCTGTTCACGTATTTCTTCATCTTCCGTGGTATCTGTGGCGTAATAGGATTCATCCTCATAATACTCCTCATAATTTTCATTTTTATCGGAATTCTCTTCGGAAGGGTTTTCCACGCATTCATATATTATGTATTCTTTTTTAAAGCTAAATTCCAATTGGTAAATGGCGCCGGGGTCTGCTTTGAAGTATTCAGATAAATTCACGGCATACGCTTTCCAACTTCCGTTTAGGGCCAGATCATTATTTTTTAATTCAATGGTTTTCTTCGCAATACGCCTGCCCACACGGCGGATATCGTACGTATTATTGTCATTCAGATTATAATTTTGGAGAAACTGGAGGACGTTGTTCTCATAAATTTTAATGACGCGCACATCAACCTTTGAGAGATTAACCGCTTCAAAATAAACAGGTGTTGAAGTGGAATTGGGAAGAATTACGCCCTTTGAAACCATTCGCACGGCGGGCTTTAGCTGCTCAAAAGAGATCAATTCAGAAAATTCATTTTTAAGGCTGAAACCTTCAGTATTTTTAATTCCCGTGAAAACTGTAACCCGAACATCACCCAATACACGATTTGGCGGATACACGTTTAAAATATTTCCGTTGACCTCGTAACGCAAATCCTGTGAATTTTCAATGTTGACCAATCCCGAAAAATCCTGATTTTCCTGTAACGGGTCCGAAAAATTGATACTCAAAAGTGCCGCTGGCGACAATGTGCTACTAATGTCCACGATGGTAAAATTGTTCTGTCCGGGAATATTGAAGGTGTTTTCACCTTTGTTTTCAGCTTTTATTGGTTTTCCGTCCCATTTTATAATAATTTCAGAATCGTCAACTTTCCTGCTTATGCTGTCTATTGTAAAATTGAAGAATGTGGCATCCTCACTTTCGTAAGACCATTTTAATGAGAGTTCTTTTCCATCTTGAGTAGCTGAGACTAATTTCTTGGCTTTTTCCAGTGAGATAAGATCTGAAGTTGTCACGCTTGCCTCCACATATTGCCATTGTTTGCTGTAGCTTTGTAATTTTCCCAAATCCACTTTAAAATTTGGTTTGATTGTATGAAAACTGAAAGTATAGCTTTTAAATTCTTTCGAAATATCTTCATAAAACTTATCCAGTTTAACCGCCACCGCATATTCGGTATCGGGTTTCAAATAATTTGAAGGTTGAAATATGAGCGTCTTTCCATTTTCAATTCGCAATTTGCCGTCAACTTTGGGTGAAATCTTCAAATACGCTCCGGCGTCCAGCTCTTGCGTCATTTCAAATTGCTCAACGGTTTTGGCCAACTCAATTCGAATTTCCGTGGCAATGGATTGATTGCCGTACGTATTATAGGATATATATTCCTTGAATTTGAAAAGATTATCCGTTTCAGCAAAATCTTTCTTTTTGGAACAAGAACTTATAAAAATTAAAATAGAGAGGAGAAACAGACGTGAAGCGAATTTCATAAAAATGGATTTTGAAATTTAAATGTAAAAGAAAAAATGAAACGCCTGCAATGCGGATGCCAATATGATTACAAAAAAATAGCTAACAAAAATTCTTTTTTCTTTTGGAAAATTGAAACCTCGACGTTTTATAGAATAAAAACCAACCAATTTCAACGATGAAAAGAAAATTTTAATCGATGAAATGCGCAAAAGTGATCATAAAAATGTTAAATTTTTCGTTTTCAAAAAATTTTTCATAACCTACTAATATATCTTTGAAGTCAACAAAGTTGGGAGCTGAGCGAACATTTACAAATCAATTCATTTAAAAAAACGTTCATTTTATCGATAAAGTGTAACGATTTTTCGATAAAGTGTTTTTTTGGTTATAATTTTTTCTATATTTGAACCAACATCATGCCCCAAATTTGATGTCCCCAAAATTATGCACCTACTAAAACGCAACCTACTTGCAATGGCATTGTTTTGCCTAGTTTTTACCTCTTGCTCAAAAGAGGACGTTATTGAGAATGAAGCGGCTAAGTACGAAATTGACCTCAGCATTGTTCAAAAAAATAATACCGAGATGTCTAGCCGAGTGCTGGATTTGGTAAACATACACCGTAAATCTATCGGTCTTGCGCCGCTTCAGTCTGATAACGCCTATGCTTCCGCTTACGCCGTTGAACATACAGAATACATGATAGACGTGGACAAAGTAAATCACGATAATTTTGGTTACAGAAACCAAGCATTGCAATATCACGGTGCTGAGAGCGTAGGCGAAAATGTAGCTTTTGGCTATGATTCTCCCGAAAAAGTAGTTGCTGCTTGGCTGAACAGCCCAGGTCACCGCGATGTAATTGAAGGAAACTATACACATACTGGTTTCGGTTTTATTCCAGACGCAAAAGGCCGTATGTATTTTACACAACTTTTTTATAGAAAGTAAACCTCACTTCCACTTTTCTATTAGTCATAATTGCCGTATTTTTACGATGTAACATCCTAAAAATACGGCAATGGCTATTAAAAAACCTTTTAATCTTAATAACTGGATAGATGAAAATCGCGATTTGCTAAAGCCGCCCGTAGGCAACAAAAACTTATATGCCGATGCGGATGATTATATAGTTATGGTGGTAGCCGGGCCCAATGCCAGAAAAGATTATCATTATAATGAAACAGAAGAACTATTTTACCAATTGGAAGGAAATATTCAAGTTGCTATTCAAGAGAATGGTGAGAAAAAAGTGATGGAGCTCGGTCCTGGCGATATGTATTTGCATCCGGCGAAAGTACCGCATTCACCATCCCGTAGCGAAGGTTCCATAGGTTTGGTAATTGAAAGGAAAAGAACAGATTTAGAAGGAAAGGATGGTCTTTTGTGGTTTTGCGATAACTGCAACAACAAATTATATGAAGTTTACTTTCCTTTAAACAATATTGAAACCGATTTTCTTAAACACTTCAAACATTTCTACGGAAGTAAGGAATTGCGAACTTGTAACAAATGCGGCACGGTGATGGACACAGACCCGCGTTTTATCCAAGATTAAGGACATATTATTCAAACACATACCGTTTTGCTTTTCAGTGTTACAGGCAATATGTACCTTTGTGCTTCATTCAATTTTTAGAATAAAATTCAATAAAATATGCAAACAGCAACCACTAGCTTCGGCATTGATGAAGCATTGGAAAAATTAGGAATTCAACAGACAAACAAGGGAACTTCCACAGGAAAAAATTGGTTTTCAAATGGTACGGAATTTACCTCCAGCTCTCCAGTTGACGGGCAGGAAATTGCGAAGGTTTCATCCACTTTAAAAGAAGACTATGAAAAAGTAATGGAAAGTGCCACCTCAGCTTTCAAGACTTGGAGGCTTAAGCCTGCGCCACAACGCGGTGAAATCGTGCGCCAGTTTGGGGAAGAATTGCGAAGGCTAAAAGAGCCCCTCGGAAAATTGGTTTCCTATGAAATGGGAAAAAGCTATCAAGAGGGTCTTGGTGAGGTTCAAGAAATGATTGACATCTGCGATTTTGCAGTGGGTCTCTCCCGCCAACTCCATGGGTTGACCATGCACAGCGAACGCCCCGGCCACAGGATGTACGAGCAGTATCACCCTATGGGTGTTGTAGGCATAATCTCCGCATTCAATTTTCCTGTTGCCGTTTGGGCTTGGAATACGGCATTGGCTTGGATCTGTGGCGATGTTTGCGTTTGGAAACCTTCTGAAAAAACACCTCTTTGCGGAATTGCATGTCAAAAAATTGCTGCGAAAGTATTTGCCGATAATAATTTACCAGAAGGAATTTCCTGCCTCATTAACGGCGATTACAAAGTTGGCGAGATGATGACCAACGATAACCGCGTTCCTTTGGTTTCAGCGACTGGTTCGATAAGGATGGGAAAAATTGTTGCACAGGCCGTAGCGGGACGTTTGGGAAAATCGTTGCTTGAATTGGGCGGAAATAATGCAATAATTGTTACTCCCGATGCCGATATAAAAATGACCGTAATTGGTGCCGTTTTTGGCGCGGTTGGAACTGCCGGCCAGCGCTGCACCTCAACCCGAAGATTGATTATCCACGAAAGTATTTATGATAAAGTTAAAGACGCCGTGGTCGATGCCTACAAACAATTGAAAATTGGAAATCCGCTGGACGAAAAAAATCACGTTGGGCCATTAATCGATAAAGATGCGGTGAAAATGTACAACCAAGCTCTTGAAAAAGTAGTTGCCGAAGGTGGAAATATCATTGTTGAAGGTGGCGTCCTTCAAGGTGAAGGATACGAAAGTGGTTGCTATGTAAAACCAGCAATTGCAGAAGCAGAAAACGGTTTTGAAATTGTGCAGCACGAAACATTTGCGCCAGTTCTCTATCTTCTTAAGTACACTGGCGATGTTGAAAATGCAATTGAACTTCAAAATGGCGTGGTACAAGGGCTTTCCTCTGCAATTATGACGAACAATCTTCGCGAAGCAGAACGATTCTTGTCCCATTCGGGTAGTGATTGCGGAATTGCGAATGTAAATATAGGTACAAGCGGAGCCGAAATTGGCGGTGCTTTTGGCGGTGAAAAAGAAACCGGCGGGGGTCGTGAAAGTGGAAGCGATGCCTGGAAAGTTTACATGCGCAGACAGACAAATACCATCAATTATACAACAGAATTACCCCTTGCACAAGGGATAAAATTTGATTTGTAATTGATTTGAATAAATTTGATATCAATAAAAAAGCCGCTTCAGAAGAAGCGGCTTTTTTTATACCATTCCATTTGCTTCAACCCATTTGAAGCGATTGGTATCTTGCGGAATTTTAATTCTTTCAGCAATGCGCATCATTCGTGCTGGTAACTTCAAAAGATAATCGCGTGCTTTTTCAGCTTCATCCGTAAGATTAGTTATTTTTGAAATTTCCCAATGCGCATTCAATTTTTCCAAAATATCTATATAATCAAATGTGGTGTAAACACCCAATCGTTGTGCAGCATTACTGAAATCATCAAAAGCGGAAGCCATTTTCCCACCACTTTGCCGAAGATTTTGTGCAGGCATGATAATCTTTTTCTGCATCATATCCTGAAACGCAAGCATCATTTCACTCGCATCGTATTCAAATATGGTTTTAACAAATTCCCTATATGCAAGATGGTGGCGCATTTCATCTCCAGCAATAATAGTACACATTTTTGCTAAAATCTTATTCCCATTTTGCTTAGCAATCCTTCCCACACGCTTATGCGAAACATTGGTTGCAAGTTCTTGAAAACTGGTATAAATAAAATTTCTGTAAGGATCGCGGCCTGTTCCCACTTCAAAACCATCGTTAATAAGATGCTGCGTGGTTTTTTCAACTTCGCGCATATTTACACGCCCCGAGAGATACAGATATTTATTGAGGGCATCGCCGTGGCGGTTTTCCTCTCCGGTCCAGTGGCGAATCCATTTGCTCCAACCATTTCGGCCATGCTGATCCACGCCTTCCATATCCATCAACCAACTTTCATAGGTTGGCAAAGCTTCTTCCGTGACCATATCACCCACCAAAACTACCCAAAAATCATAACCCAATTCTGTGGCCTCGCCACGTAATTGCTGTATTTGTTCTACATAATTTTCGTTTTGAAGGTCAGGCAAAAGATCTGATGGCTGCCAAATTTCCTCGACAGGAATCAGATATTTTTCAACATAACTGTCTATTTGTTTTTCAACAGTCTGCATCACTTCCAAACGCACATTTTTTAAGGCCATAATTTTTTTCTGAATTCTACAAATATAGTATTTGCGCCGTGTACTTTCTAATAAAGAAGTCTTAATTCCTGCCCTTTTCGTTGGGATACAGCGTGTAAACAGGATCACTTTGCCAGATTTCCTTGGAATCTACATTAAGCATAGATAGTTTTCCTTGAAATGCGGCGCCCGTATCGGTATTCCAAACATTTGCGAAATTGGCCGGAACATCAAGACCTAACCGCGTTACGGGAGTATGGCCGATGTAAATTTCATTAAAATGTTTTAGCCGTTTTGGGTATTTATCACTTTCCTTTGATATGGATGTATCCATTGCGCAAACCATTTCCCAGAGCGTGCGGTCCCAGTAAATTAAATTTGGAAAATATTCATATTGTGGTCCATTTTGGTTTGTGAAACCTGCGTGAAGAAACAGTCGGTTTTCTGAATCTATATAATAGTTTTTTAGGTTTTCGAAAAATTGCAGGTGTATTTCCAATTCATTTTCTGAAAGATTTACATAACTTTTTATGCTGCTCTCACCGCCTTGGCTGGCCCAAACGGGATTGCTTTCACCAAATTTCAAATATTTAAACAGCAATTCATCGTGATTGCCCCGCAAAAAAATACAATCATTTTTTTCTGAAAAATCTATTAAATAGCTCACAACTTCCGAAGATTCACTCCAGCCGTCCACGTAATCTCCCACAAAAATATATTGGGTTTGACCAGAGAAATTTGCTCTTTCCATCAATTGTTTCAGTGCTTTAAATCCTCCGTGAATATCGCCAATTACTACTTGTTTCATTTTAATTGTAATTTACTTTTCTAAGTATGCGCAGCGATTCCTTTAAAAGTTGGTAGGCCTCGGCATCATAGTTTTTTAAAAATTCCTTTGCTTCCTGCAATTTGTTCTTAGCTTCCTCAAAATCATTCAAATAACAGATAAGATAGGTTGCGGGCAAATTTCGTAAATCCTTTTCTTCGGAAGCATTTAATGATATATTCTTTTTCAGCTTTTCCAGCAGCGAATTATTGGAATTATAAATATGGAAAAGTGTTTTTTTATTAAAATCTGGCGCTTCAAAAATAAGTTTTGAGTCCATTTGGTACGAGCCGTTTTCCTTGAAATGAATGATAACCTCTTCCAAAGGGTAATATTTAAACTGCTCATTGAGACCCAAATGTACATATTCCACGGTCTTGAAATAATCCTCGGAATATTCAATACTTATTTCATCCAAAGCCGAATAAAACAGGCGAACCTGTTCATTAATGAGTTCAATATCCACTCGTGAAAAATATGTTTTGTCCTTGACTTTTTTGGTTTTTCCGGCCCAACAAACTACAAATTGTTCCTTGAAAACTTTGTAGTTGCTCTCCAAATCTTTGTGGCGATGGTTTATAAAATCCATTACGCCATCCAGCGTGAGTTCTATGTTATTTTTTGCAGCATTTTCAATGGATTTCACTATTTCTGAATTGACATCTTTAATTTCGATGTCAAAATTTTTCGGCATTGAAATGCTTCCGTCGCGAAGGAAAATGGAACCGCCCCAGTACTTCCAGATATTTTTGCGCAGTGAGGTAATTTTTCCGTTTGGGCGGATTGTTACCAGGCCCACCACTTTATCCATTGGCAAATTAGGGAACGCAACATTTTCATAAATGATGAGCGGTGCGTTTGTGAGGTATGCGTTTACGAGATTTTGGATTTTGCTGTCGTCAAAAAAGTCCACACCTAAAATTTCATTGGTTTCATCCTCAACCCCAATAACTATAAAGGAATTGTTCTCAGGATTACTATTGCTGAGGGCGCAAATATGCTTTAGAAATTTTGCCTTTCCCTCTTTGGAACCCAGATCAATTTTTCGCTTCTTGTCATAAAAACTGCTCTCGTCATTATGCGCGAGCAGGTTTTTGATTAAAAGACGTTTGTTGATCATTTCTGATTCAATGTTAGATTGAGCTCAGTCGAGACCCATTTTGAAATATAAAATTGTAACTATTAAGAACACCCTCGACTGTGCTTTGGGAGGAATTTTAATCTAATCCTTATTTATAATTGTACTGCTCGCTTGATCCAAACACATAACCGTCAAATCGGCAATATTTACGTGAGGCGGACGGGTTACGGCAAACCAGATAACCTCAGCAATATCTTCCGCTTTCAATGGCGTGTATCCTTGATATACATTTTCGGCTTTTTGGGTATCTCCCTTAAAACGCACCTCGCTGAATTCCGTTGCCACCAAGCCCGGATTTATGGCGCCCACTTTTATACCTTTTCCGTTTAAATCCAAACGCATTCCTTGATTTATGGCATCAACGGCATGCTTGCTTGCGCAATAAACATTTCCTTTTGGGTAGACTTCCTTTCCGGCGGTGCTGCCTATGTTAATAATCTGGCCAGATTTCCGCTCTATCATTTTTGGAAGAATAGCTTTGCTGACGTATAGCAGCCCTTTTACATTAATATCCAGCATCGCATCCCAATCGTCCGTATTTCCTTCGTCAATTGTATCGAGACCGTGTGCATTTCCTGCGTTGTTTATCAAAATATCAATTTCTGAAAATTTCTTCGGAAGTGATTTTATAGCTGAAAAAACTTCGTTTTTATTTCTTACGTCAAAATTCAGTGTAAAAACTTCCGTTAAAGCAGAAAGCTCGGCTGCAAGATTTTTTAGTCTTGCCTCGCGCCTTCCGCAGAGAATCAGTTTTAACCCATTTTTTGCAAAAAGTTTAGCAGTTGCCATTCCTATCCCTGAAGTTGCGCCTGTTATAAACGCCGTTTTGTTTTTCATATTTATTTTTTATTAAAAATAGTATTTCTGAATCGTTTGAATCGTGCAAATATTCGATAATGTAAAACCTTAACAAAACCCGACTCTTCTGCGCTGGAATTCATTTCTGAGTTTTTCTATTTTAACCAATTATTAACAGGATTTTCTGCAATAAATTTTCAATTTGCACCGTCATTTTGGGAAGACTATAAATTGAATCTAATTACGGTATGGAAAATACAAATTCGACCTTTGACATTGGGGCATTAAATGAAAAAATTGAGAGGGAAAGCGCCTTTGTAGACGTTCTTTCCATGGAAATGAACAAAGTTATCGTAGGCCAAAAACATATGGTTGAAAGGCTTATGATCGGTCTTTTGGGGCAAGGGCACATTCTGCTCGAAGGTGTTCCCGGGCTTGCCAAAACACTTGCCATCAATACGCTTTCTAAAGCAGTTCACGGTACGTTTAGCCGTATTCAGTTTACGCCGGATTTGCTTCCTGCCGATGTTGTGGGAACGCTTATCTACAATATGAAAGTAAACGATTTCAGTATAAAGAAAGGTCCCATTTTTGCAAATTTTGTACTAGCTGACGAGATCAACCGGGCCCCTGCCAAAGTGCAATCCGCACTCTTGGAAGCCATGCAGGAAAAACAGGTTACCATTGGTGAAACCACTTTTACGCTGGACAAGCCATTTCTGGTTATGGCAACCCAAAACCCCATTGAACAGGAAGGAACCTATCCATTACCAGAAGCGCAGGTAGACCGTTTTATGCTGAAAACGGTAATTAAATACCCGCAAATTGCTGAAGAGCAATTAATCATCCGCCAAAACCTGAAAGGCAATTACGAACAGGTCAATCCTGTTGCAACAATTGAACAAATAAAGCGCGCACAGACTGCAGTTCGGAAAGTTTATATGGATGAAAAAATTGAGAAATACATCCTCGATATAATTTTTGCTACACGTACTCCAGAGAATTTCAAACTTTCAGAAATAAAACCTCTTGTAAATTTCGGCGCTTCGCCACGTGGAAGTATCAACCTTGCCATTGCCGCCAAATGTTACGCGTTCATTCGCCGCCGCGGCTATGTAATTCCTGAAGACGTACGTGCCGTGGTACACGACGTGCTTCGCCACAGAATTGGCATTACTTACGAAGCCGAGGCCGAGAACATTACTTCCGAAGAAATAATCAACAAGATTGTAAACGTAATTGAAGTACCGTAAAAAAGTATGCAGCCGCAGTATTCAGTAAACAGTTTCAAAACTTTTCTGAATACTGAACACTGAAAACTGAATACTGAAAAAATGGATACAAAGGAGCTTCTTAAAAAAGTACGGAAAATCGAAATCAAAACGCGGCGGTTGAGCGATCACGTTTTTGGTGGCGAATACCACAGTACGTTTAAGGGTCGCGGGATGACATTCAGCGAAGTGCGCCAATACCAGTTTGGCGACGACGTGCGCAATATCGATTGGAATGTAACCGCCCGGTACAACGAACCCTTCGTAAAAGTTTTTGAGGAGGAACGCGAACTTACGTTGATGCTGATGGCAGATATAAGCGGCTCCGAATTTTTTGGGACGGAAGACCAATTCAAAAATGAAATTATTACTGAAATTGCCGCAACCCTCGCTTTTTCGGCGATGCAGAACAATGATAAAACAGGACTGATACTTTTTTCAGATGAAATTGAACTTTACATTCCTCCGAAAAAAGGAAAGTCACACGTACTAAGAATTATTCGCGAGTTATTGGAATTTCAGCCAAAAAGCAACAAAACCGATGTTGCAAAAGCTCTGAAGTTTTTGAGCAACGTAATGAAGAAAAAAGCCATTGTTTTTGTGCTGTCAGATTTTATTGCTGATAATTACCGCGATACCCTTAAAATAGCCGCAAAAAAGCATGACCTTACCGGAATAAGGGTTTATGACAAAGCGGAAGAGGCAATTCCAAATTTAGGTATGGTGCAAATGCTCGATGAGGAAACGGGCGAGTTGATGCTGGTAAACACGGGCTCCAAAGCTATGCGAAATAGCTACTACGCATATAACCGCGAGCGGGTAGACTATTTTGTGGAATCCTTTACAAAAAGCGGTGCCGGAGCGCTTAGTTGTAGAGTGGACGAGAGTTATGTGAAAAAATTGTTGGGGTATTTCAAAAGACGTTAGATTTTAGATGTTAGATTTTAGACTGCATATTATTTTGAAAAGTAGAAAATTGGGATTTCTCTTCTCGCTATTCTTTTTTCTCTGTTCTTTTTTCGCAAACGCCCAAGTTACCTCATCCATTGATTCCACCAAAATTAAAATAGGCGAACAGATTCTTTATACCATAAAAGTACAGGCAGACACCACAGATGTTGTAGTTTTCCCCGAGGAACAAACATTTCTGCCTTTGGAAATGATTGAATCCTATAAAACCGATACCACTTTTGAAGCTTCAAAATACAGGTTCATAAAAAAATACGGTTTAACGCAGTTTGATAGTGGCCGCTACACCATTCCGCCGCAGCGTATCATCATAAACAACAAGCCGTTTTTCACGGATTCCATAAATGTGGAGGTGAATGACGTTGTGGTTGATACTACAAAGCAAAAAATGTACGACATAAAAGCGGCGATAGAAGTAAAAAATCCACCATTCGATTGGCTTTTACTGCTTTATTGGCTGCTTCCCATAATACTTATTCTTGGTTTGGTATTCTATTTCTTCCGAAGAAAAAAAAGAAAAGAAGCCGCCGAAAGACAGCTTCCTCCCTACGAAGAAGCGATTGTAGCCCTTAAAAAACTCGATAACACACAACTTTTAAAAGAAAACAAAAGCAAGGAATATTACAGCAATCTCACTGAAATCGTTAAGCGTTATCTAGACAGGGAAGTGGATGAATCTGCTTTGGAAAGTACCAGTGATGAGCTTATTACGCGTTTGATGATGCACAAAGATGCTGGGAATTTTGATTTTGATAAAGAAACCATCAGAAAGTTGGACCAGATTTTCAAACGGGCAGATTTGGTAAAATTTGCAAAAATGAACCAACTTTCCGGTCAGGCCGAAGTGGACCGCAAAACCATCGAGGAAATAATCAATGAAACTCACGAAGCTGTTCCGGAGCCCACAGAGGAAGAGCTTTTAAAGAATCAAGAGTATTTAGAACTGCAGCAAAAGAAAAGAAGGCGAAAAAGAATTATTATAGGTATTGTTGGTGGTTTTTTTGTATTGGCAATAACTACTGCAATCTTAATCGCAACGTTGGGCTACTCGTTCTTGAAAGAAAATATTATTGGCCACCCAACAAAAGAACTGGCTGAGGGAAGATGGATACGGAGCGAATATGGGTATCCGGCCGTTATTATTGAAACCCCAAAAGTTTTGGTTCGTAAAGAGATGGAAATACCGGAACAATTAAGCGGAACCATACTTTCAATGAACCAATTTCAATACGGCAGTATGGTGGGTCAATTTATCGTTACCGTAAATACAGTTATCTATGGTCAAAGTGTAACGATAGATATGAATGCAGGTTTAGAATCATTTTTAAGCGGGATGGAACAAATGGGTGCAACAAACATGGTGGTAAAGCAAGAACCTTTTTCAACAGAAAAAGGTATTGAGGGAATTCGTGCCTTTGGTGAATTTGATGCCAAGCTTCCCAATGGAAAAACCATGAATCAAAAGCTGAATTATGAACTTTTAGCATTCAAACAGGAAGCCGCGCTTCAAGGGGTTTTGGTAGTGTATTTGAAAGACGATAAATATGCCGAAGAAATAAAGGAAAGAATTATAAATTCAATCGAAATAGAAATTACAGAACAAAATGCCCAATAACTTCGAATTTGTAAATCCTGAGTATTTCTGGTTGTTTCTCCTACTTCCAGTATTGATACTTTGGTTTTTTTGGAAACGAAAGCAACAAAACGCGGCCTTAAAAATTTCGAGCATACAGGGTTTCAAGAGTGGAAGTAATTGGTTGGCGAAACTAAAGCCATTACTTTTTGTACTTCGTCTTTTAGCGCTTTCGGCATTGATCATAGCTATGGCGCGGCCCAGAACCGTGGACGAATCCACACGAACAAAAACCACGCGGGGAATTGACATCGTAATTTCAATTGATGTTTCCGCGAGTATGCTAGCGCGCGATTTAAAACCGAATAGACTCGAAGCATTAAAAACCGTAGCGGCTCGATTTATAAACGAAAGACCTAACGACCGTATAGGTTTGGTGGAATATGCTGGGGAAAGTTACACGCGCACGCCATTGACGAGCGATAAAAGCATTGTGCTTTCCTCTCTTAAAAATATTCAATACAACACGGTAATTGAAGGCGGAACGGCCATCGGCTCTGGTTTGGCAACCGCCGTAAACAGGCTAAAAGAAAGCGGCGCAAAAAGCAAGGTCATCATTTTGTTGACAGATGGGGTAAACAATACAGGGTTTATCGATCCAAAGATTGCGAGCGAACTTGCAGTGGAATTCGGCATAAAAGTGTACACCATTGGTCTGGGGAGCAATGGTTTGGCAATGTCTCCCATTGGTATTCGTCCGGACGGCAGCTTTCAATATGGCAACGTACAGGTGGAAATTGATGAAGCCCTGCTTCAGGAAATAGCAAAAACAACTGGAGGTCAATATTTTAGGGCGACCAGTAACACAAAATTGCAGCAGATTTATGATGAAATAAATAAATTGGAAAAAACCGATATTGAGGAATTTCGATATACCAATTATGATGAAATGTTTCGTCCGTGGGCAATTTTCGCTTTGGTTTTGATCGGTTTTGAAACCCTTTTAAGATTCACTTTATTCAAAGGATTTATTTAAAATGTATCAATTAGAGCAACCCATATATTTCTATGTTCTCTTCGCCATTCCGGTGGTTGTGGTGCTTTTCTTGCTGCTTTTATTTTGGCAAAAACGAACACAACATAAGTTTTTAAATAAAGAATTACTGAAGAAATTGAGCCCCAATTATTCAGTTTTTAAATCAGTTTTGAAAGTTTTAGTGCTTTGTTTAGCCATTGCTTGTTTGACTTTTGCTTTGGTCAACCCAAAAATTGGCACCAAACTGGAAACCGTAAAACGTGAGGGCGTGGATCTTGTTTTTGCTTTGGATGTTTCAAAAAGTATGCTGGCGGAAGATATTGCGCCCAACCGTCTCGAAAAATCAAAACAGTTAATTACACAAATAATAAACAGCCTTGCGGGCGATAGAATTGGAATTATAGGATACGCGGGTAGTGCATTTCCACAAGTTCCAATCACCACTGATTTTTCTTCGGCTAAATTATTTTTAAGTGGAATGAATACCGATATGGTTTCATCACAAGGCACCGCAATTACTGAAGCCATAGAAATGGCAGAAACTTTTTACGACGATGAGGGGCAGGCAAACCGTGTTCTTTTCATCATTTCAGATGGGGAAGACCACGAGGGAAGTTATTCAGAAATAGCGGATGAGGCTGCAAAAAAGGGCATTCGCATTTTTACTATTGGCGTGGGAACGCTTGAGGGTGGCCCTATTCCCATAAAAAGCAATGGAATTCTTCAATATTATAAACGCGACCAAAACAATGAGCAGGTGATTACGCGCTTGGGTGAAGAAACCCTACGGGATATTGCGAAACAGGCCAATGGTGAATATATTGATGGAAGCAATACCAAAAGAGTTGTGGACCAAGTGAAGGCCATTTTAAATGGAATGGACAAAAATGAATTTGAAGCCAAGCAATTCACTGATTTTAAGGACCAATTCCAGTGGTTTCTCGCAGGGGCATTATTTTTGTTGGTACTGGATGTATTCCTTTTGGAACGAAAAACTGCGTGGCTTAAAAAACTGAACCTGTTTAATGAAAAGCGGGAGAACGAATAGAATTTTCCAAAAGGTTCCTGCAAGGTTTTCAAAAGGCTCCTGCGAGGTTTTTAAAACCTTGTAGGTATAAAAAAGAATGATGATGAAAATAAAAATATTGAAAAATTGGATGGTGATGATTTCAAGTTTATTGATTTCATACCTGGCCTTTTCACAAGAAAATGAACAACTTCAGAAAGATATAAAGCAATCAAAAAATTATTTAAGTGAAGCCAACGCACAAATCAATGAAGGAAATTTTGTTCCCGGGGAAGCGGAATATCGTAAAGCCATAGCATTGAACCCAAAGGACGAAACCGGAAAATACAACCTTGGGAATGCCTATTACGGAAAAAAGAAAAATGCCGAAGCCATGCTGCGCTACAAACAAGCCGCTGCCGTTGCTACTGAAAAAAGCGAAAAACACAAAGCTTTCCATAATTTGGGGAACACCTTTATGAACGAAAAAAAATATGCGGAAGCCGTTGAAGCCTATAAAAATGCGCTTCGGAACAATCCCAATGATGATGAGACCCGTTACAATCTAGCTTTGGCAAAAGATATGCTGGAGAAAAATCCGCCGCAGGGTGGCGATGGTAATGATGATAAAAATCAGGACAACAAAGAAAATCAAGATAAAGAAGATCAGCAGGATAAACAGGATCAAAAGGATAAGGGCGACCAAGGGGAGGATAAGGACCAAAAGGATAAAGGGGACGAAAATAAAGATAAAAAGGAAGGGGACGATAAAAATGAAGGCCAACCGGACCAGCCAAAAGACAAAAAAGATGGCGATAAACCACAACAGCAACAGCCCGTACCGGGACAACTTTCTCCACAGCAAGTGAAAAGCTTGCTTGAGGCAATGAATAACGAAGAGAAAAAAGTACAGGATAAAGTAAACGCCGAAAAACAAAAAGGCGCCAAAGTACAGTCCAGTAAAGATTGGTAGATTATGAAGATGATTAAAATTTTATTCCTTTTTTCAATTGTGCTCTGCAGCGCCGCCAGCGTTGCGCAGGTTCAGTTTGATGCCAAAGTGAGTAAAAAATCGCTAGGCATAAACGAGCGCCTGCGGGTAGATTTTGAAATGAACAAAGACGGCGATAATTTTAATCCGCCAAGTTTTGATAATTTTCGGGTTGTGGGTGGCCCCAACCAATCCATCAGCAACTCCTGGATTAATGGTAAGCGTAGCTTTTCAAAAACATATTCCTATTTTTTGGCGCCACAATCCCGCGGAAAATTTACCATAGGTCAGGCCACTATTGAAATAGACGGCGAAACTTATAAAACACTTCCCGTTGCGGTTGAAGTTACCGCTGCCGTTGATGTTCCGAAAGATGGAAATAATTCAGAATATGTGGCGAGTGAAAATGTACATCTGGTTGCTGAAGTTTCAGACTCAAATCCCTATTTAAACGAAGCAATCACGGTAACCTACAAACTTTACGTTTCCCACGATGTAAGTATTACCAGTAATTGGCGCGAAATTGACACGCCAAAATATGCCGATTTCTGGAGCCAAAATATTGACAACCAAAATAATTTCAAAATATATGAAGGACAGTACGAAGGGAAAAATTACCGCTATGTAATTTTAAGAACCACCGTACTTTATCCCCAAAAAACCGGAGAACTTAACATTGAACCGCTTACGCTTGATGTCCCCATTGACGTGCCCGGAAACCGTCGCGATTTTTTTGGTAGGAGGGTGGTAGAGCGTGTCAACAAAACCATCTCTGCTGGAAACCGAACCATAAAAGTAAAACCACTGCCCATCGAGGGTAGGCCGGATGGCTTCAACGGTGCGGTGGGAGATTTCCAATTTGATTTTTCAGCGAATAAAACTTCACTTAACGCCAATGAATCTTTGGAATTGAATGTAAAAGTGACCGGTAAGGGAAATTTAAAGTTATTTGATCTTCCGAGTTTAAAATTGCCCAGTTCGCTGGAAGTTTACGAACCTGAGCACGAAGAAAGCATAACCACAACGAGCACAGGAATGCAGGGTTCGGTAACTGATACGTATACCATTGTTCCACAATTTAAAGGGAATTATCCCATAAATCCCATTACATTTTCATTTTTTGATCCAAAGACTGAGCGATACCGCACCATTTCTTCAAAAGAAATAATTATTGACGTGGAAAACGGGCCACTTACAGCTTCGAACCCCACGCAGAACGCTTCTGATACAAAAAACCCGATTGTTCTTTCAAAAGAAAATTTCAAATACATAAAACTGGATTCAAATTTACAGCCTATAGCACAGGAGCCGTTCTTTAAATCGGCTCTGTTTTGGTCACTGCTTGGCGGTCCATTCTTGTTGATTCCGCTATTTATTCTGGCAGGCAAAAAACGCAGATCGCGCTTGGCAGATGTGGAAGGAAATAAGCTTCGCAAAGCGAATAAACTTGCAAGAAAATATCTTTCAGAAGCGAAAAGAAATATTGGTAACACCGCTACTTTTTACGAATCTCTGGAGCGTGCGCTGCACAATTACCTAAAGGCAAAGTTGAATATTGAAACTTCAGAAATGAGCAAGGATAGAATTTCAGATTTATTGAAAGAAAGAAATGTGGATGACGCTGTGGTGAACGATTTTATAAAAATTTTGAAAAGCTGCGAATATGCACGCTACGCCAGCAGCAGCCAGGCCACAATCCAGCAAGATTACAACCAAGCGGTTGATATTATTTCAAATATTGACAAGCAAATACAGTAAAATGAGGAAGATGAAAAAGTTGCTGTACCTATTTTTTTTGGTTTCAATAATGAGTTTCGGACAAAACGCCCAACTTTTTGACCAAGGAAAAGAGCTTTATAAAAATGGGAAATACCAACAGGCTATTGAATCCTGGATGCAAATTCTGGATAAAGGCGAGCATTCCGAAGAACTGTATTTCAATTTGGGAAATGCGCATTATAAGCTTAACAACATTGGACCCAGCATCTATTATTACGAAAAGGCATTGCAACTGGCGCCTAACGATAGTGAGGTTTTAAACAATTTGGCTTTCGCCGAAAATGCCCGGATTGATGCAATTGAGCCACTTCCGCAGACTGTTTTTTCGAAATGGTATGAAAGTATTTCTGGAATTTTTACTTATAACGGTTGGGCAATATTGGCCGTGCTGTTTTCTATCCTTTTTGTTACCTTATTTCTTCTTTATTATTTCTCTTCGGGAGAAAGGAAAAAGCGGTTGCTCTTTTCAACTTCAATAGTTAGTATTTTCTTACTGGTAGGCGCTCTTGTTATGGCATTTGCAACTTTCGGCGATTCTAAAAATAATAAACCCGCCATTATTTTTTCTGAAGAAACCGAGATTAAAAGTGAACCAAAAATGGGCAGTTCCACGGCATTTATTCTTCACGAAGGAACCAAAGTCCAAATAACCGCCCAAGAAGATAGCTGGTATAGAATTGAACTTGCAGATGGTAAGGATGGCTGGATACCCGGGTCTGACCTTAAGCAGCTTTAATTTTTATATTACAGTAACAGCGATTTAGAACACTTTTAGTATTTTTGGTAATCTTAAATTCTTCAAATTGAAAGTACCCAGTATCATATTAATGCTTGTTTTTGCCAATTTTCTCTTGGCGCCGGCGGTAATTAAGCTTACTGGAATGAAGTATGATATATCTTCGTATTTTTCAATGAACGAGGAAGAAAACTCCAGCAAATCAACAAAACTTTCCTCTGAATTTAAGACAGATGACCATAAATCAAATTTGGTCACCATTCTATTTTTGAAGAAACAGAAGGAAAAATTTCAATATTATCTCATTAATTACAAATTGGTATTTCTTGAGGTTGTCTCTCCCCCTCCCAAATTCGTCTAGGCAAACCTTCTGCCGCGGATGCTACCTTAACTTTCTCAAAAAAAACAGCATGCGTCTGAGGCAATCAACTTGCCACTTTTTAGTCTCATCAAACTTCTTATAAATAATGCGAGGAACTTCGCATTCAAAACATATATTCATGTTCAAACATTTAAATAAAGATATTCCCGCCAGTATTGTAGTGTTTTTTGTAGCACTGCCCCTATGTTTAGGAATTGCACTGGCCAGTGGCGCACCGCTTTTTTCCGGCCTCATTGCAGGTATTGTTGGCGGTATTGTGGTTGGTTCCATTAGTGGTTCAAAAGTTGGCGTAAGTGGTCCCGCGGCGGGCCTTGCTGCCATCGTACTTACAGCGATAGGCACATTGGACGGTTACGAAAATTTTCTAGTAGCCGTAGTGCTTGGGGGGGTAATTCAATTAATTTTCGGAATTATTAAGGCCGGTATCATCGGTTATTATTTTCCCTCCTCTGTAATTAAGGGTATGCTTACCGGTATTGGGATAATCATCATTTTAAAACAGATTCCCATCTTTTTTGGTTATGATGAAGAATCTGCGTGGGATCTTGAATTTTATGAAATTGATGGCGGAAATACCTTTTCAGAATTATTTGCTATTATTGGCAATATAACACCGGGCGCAGCTTTAATTGGTATTGTAAGTCTTGTTTTATTGATACTTTGGGAAAAGGTGTTGAGCAAACAATCAAAAATATTCCAGATAATTCAAGGGCCCTTTGTGGTGGTAGTCTTGGGTATTTTGTTCCATTTACTTGTTCAAGGAGATGAAACTCTTGCTATTACGGGAAAACACTTGGTAGAAGTTCCTGTACCCGAAAGCTTGGATTCCTTTTTGGGGCAATTCAGTTTCCCGAATTTTGACGTCGTCCTGCAACTCGATGTTTGGATTGTAGCTTTTACTATTGCGTTGGTTGCTAGTTTAGAAACCCTTCTGTGCGTGGAGGCAGCAGATAAAATTGATCCCCACAAAAATGTAACCCCTACCAATAGGGAATTGCTTGCGCAGGGTACTGGTAATATCGTTTCTGGACTCATTGGAGGATTGCCAATAACGCAGGTAATTGTAAGAAGTTCTGCGAATGTACAATCCGGCGGGCGCACAAAACTTTCAACTATAATACACGGATTTTTGCTCTTAATTTCAGTAATACTAATTCCGCGATTTTTAAATATGATTCCGCTTGCGGTACTTGCTGCCATCCTGCTCATGGTTGGTTACAAACTCGCGAAACCTTCTTTATTCAAGAAAATGTACCAATTGGGCTGGAAACAATGGCTTCCTTTTTTGGTAACCGTTGTGGGAATCGTTTTTACGGATTTACTTGTAGGTATAGGCTTAGGACTGGGAATAGGCATTTTGGTAATTGTTATCAAAAGCTATCAAAACTCGCATTTTCTTCATAAAGAAGATAAAATCAATGGGCGCCAAAATATGAAAATGACCCTTGCAGAAGAGGTGACTTTTATTAACAAAGGTGCAATTTTAAACGAATTGGAACGATTGCCGAAGAACACTGCTTTGGAACTTGATATTACCAAAACCCGCTTTTTGGATTACGATATTATTGAAATTTTAGAAGATTTTCTTTACAAGGCGAAAGAACGGAATATTTCGATTACCTTAATATCTGAAAGCGGCACCATCAATAATCCTGATAGCTTTATTGATGTAATTGACGTTGACCAAAAAACACAATAACTTCAATAATAGAAAAATTTTTAAACGAATTATAAAATAAATAATAACTATGAAAGCACACACAAAAGAAACCCAAGCCACGATGACGCCCCAAAAGGCATTGCAATTTTTAAAGGAAGGCAACCAAAGGTTTCAGAATAATTTAAAAGCGAACCGAAACCTGCTTGAACAGGTAAACGATACCAGTGAAGGTCAATTTCCATTCGCTACAATTTTAAGCTGCATAGATTCCCGGGTTTCTGCGGAACTTGTTTTTGATCAAGGCCTCGGCGATATTTTCAGTGTCCGTATTGCAGGAAATTTTATAAATGAAGATATTCTTGGAAGTATGGAATTTGCTTGTAAACTGGCTGGAACCAAGCTTATTGTGGTTCTTGGCCACACAAGTTGTGGTGCCATAAAAGGTGCTTGCGATGATGCCAAATTGGGCAACCTTACTGGCATGTTATCAAAAATAAAACCTGCCGTTGAGGATACAAAGGAGCCAAAAGAACAAAACCTCCGCAATTCAAAAAATTCAGAATTTGTAGATGCCGTAGCCGAGAAAAACGTTGCCATGGCGATCGAAAATATTCGAAAAATGAGCCCCATTTTAAAGGAAATGGAAGACAATAACGAAATTGATGTCGTTGGCGCTATGTACGACATCAACTCCGGCGGCGTACGTTTTTTTGAATAGCTAAAGACTGAAAGCAAAATAGCGCTTCTGCATAAAATTAACTGGAGGGATTTTCTGGATTTTCAAAAAGTCCCTCTTTTTCTTCGTCAAAATTTTCTGTTTCGTATTCGTTGATTTCTTCCATTACTTTTGGCAGAATAGCCGGTGCAATTGCAACTATTGTGGGATATAACTTTGAATCTTCCCGTTCTGTATCAGAAAGAATTCTATAACTTTCAGAAGAATTAACGAGCATAAAGACAACACTCAGCAAAAAGGAATATTTCAGCACATTAAAAATTCCGCCAAAAATTTTATTGAATATCCCCAGCATCGCAAAATCCGCGACTTTTGTCAATATTCTTCCCAAAATTGAAAAAAGAATCATCACCAAAACAAGCGTTAAAATGAATGCCACCGCACTGGTAGTATCTGCACTCCAGTCAAACCAGCGTATCAAATAATCGCCCACGGGCTCCCTGAAAAAAAGGGCACAATACACGCCGACAACAATACCTACCAAAGATGCCAAAGCCCGCAACAGCCCTTTGCTGAATCCCATAAAAAACGCGATAATCAAAATAACTCCAATAATGACGTCGAGTGTATTCATACTTCTAATTTTCATATAAAGATACCAATTAATAAGCATCGAGTTGGATTTTCCCCATTTCAGAAGAAATATTTACCGAGCATACATTATGGGTTAATTTATTTGAATTTCAAAATCCATAATTAACAAGTACATTTGTAGCATAAATTTTTGAAAGAATGGCGCGCGACGAACAATTACGGGAACGCTGGGATGCAGTGGTGAAAATGCTGGGAGACCGTTTTGCCGATGGGCAAATTTTAAACCTTGATGCTATTATATATTTAATAGGAATCCAGGAATTGGGGCAGCTGCATCGTAAGTTCAAAAAAGACGAAAAGCTCAACTTAATGCACATTGCCATTTGCAGGCTTTTGGAGCCGTATGGGTATTATGAATTTGATTATTTTGACGAGCAGGGCTGGCCACATTATAAAATTTTGGAACAATTGCCTACGCTAAAAGCGGGCGAACAAAGCGTTTTAATGAAAGAAGCCATTGTCCATTATTTTTTGGAAAAGGAAGTGATAGTTTAAGGTGCAAATACCATTTACAAATGATAGAAAAAATAAAAGAACATTTAGCCGAAGTTGAAGCATTTTCCTCCACAAACAAAGAGGAGATTGAAAACTTCCGTATAAAATATTTAGGTAGAAACGGTCTGTTGACAGGCTTTTTTGCAGAATTCAAAAATGTACCGAACGATCAAAAAAAGGATTTTGGCCAGGTAATCAATGCCCTGAAAAATGCTGCGGAGAACAAAGTCAATTCACTGAAGGAAGCCATTGAAAATTCACAGGAGTCAAAAACGGTTTACGGAGATCTTTCGCGTCCCGGCCAGCCTGTTGCGCTAGGTTCACGGCACCCCATTTCGATAGTAAAAAACAGAATTATTGAAATTTTTTCGCGCATAGGCTTCAACGTTTCCGAAGGTCCAGAAATTGAAGACGATTGGCATAATTTCACCGCATTGAACCTGCCAGAATATCATCCCGCACGGGATATGCAGGATACTTTTTTCATCCAAACAAACCCGGACGTTCTGCTGCGCACGCATACTTCTTCAGTTCAGGTTCGTTACATGGAAAATAACAAACCTCCTATTAGGACCATTTCGCCTGGACGGGTTTATCGCAACGAGGCCATCTCTGCCCGGTCCCATTGCTTTTTTCACCAAGTGGAGGGGCTTTATGTTGACAAAGGTGTAAGTTTCGCAGATTTAAAGCAAACGCTTCAATATTTTACTACCGAAATGTTCGGGAAATCAAAAATCCGTTTGCGCCCTTCATACTTTCCGTTCACGGAACCAAGCGCAGAAGTGGACGTGTATTGGGGCCTTGAAACCGAAACCGATTATAAAATGACCAAAGGCACCGGTTGGCTGGAAATTATGGGCTGCGGAATGGTAGACCCAAATGTTCTGAAAAATTGTGGCATAGACCCAGAAATTTACTCCGGATTTGCTTTTGGTATGGGGATAGACAGGATTGCACTCTTGCTCCACCAAATTCCAGATATACGGATGTTCAGCGAAAATGACGTTCGCTTTTTGGAACAGTTTAAAAGTGTGCTTTAAATTGTATCTTTAAAAAAATCTTTTTATGAAAAAATATCTTGCCATCGCGCTTTTAATAATCGTTGCGCTTGCTGTTGCCTACCTTACTTTCGTAATCGCGGCAATTAAAATCGTAGTTGGTGCCATTTTGCTCGGTATAATGTGCATTGCCCTTCTCGCAGTGTGGATTATGTGGAAAACCAAAGATTAAAGGATGCGGAAGGATATTGAAATCCCCAAGGCAAAAAACGTACACATAGTTGCAGTAAAAGAATGGGACAAAGATTTTACTGGACAACAATGGAATGTATACGTCATCAACAATCGCGAAGATGCAATTGATACGGTTTTGGTGATGTCCCGCGGAGCGAGTGAGGACAGAAAAACGGCAACATTGCGCCATAATATGGGAACACTCCAGCCTAAAACGGCTTCAAAAGTTGAATTTATTACCACCGAAGTTTTAGGATTTACTAATGAATATTTATTGACGTTTTTTGCCGAAAACAAATTGTTTGAGCGAAAATTCACTTTTGCGCCCCATAGTATTTTTGAAGAAAATGCTGAAGAGATCCCAGTCTTGGAAGTTGAGGGGATACTGGCGAGGTAAAAATTTTTCTGAAGTAAATATTCATAAATAGCCGATGCTAAAAGTTGAAATCGATTCCTTTTCCTATTCTGAAAAAATCATTTTAAAGGATATAAATTTTACGCTGAAGGCTGGCGAACACCTCAGCATTTTGGGCGAAAGCGGTTGCGGTAAGTCAACACTTCTCCATCTTATCTACGGCTTGCTTCATTTGGAAAATGGGAAAATTTACTACAATAACAAACAACTTCTTGGGCCAAAAAACGCATTGATTCCCGGCGAGCCATTTATGAAATTAGTAGCGCAGGAATTCAATATTATGCCCTTTAGTACGGTAGCGGAAAATCTGGGTTCGCACTTATCCCGCTTGGATGAAGAAAAAGATGAAAAGCGCATTGATGCACTTTTGTCCACCGTTGAAATGGAAACTTTTAAACATACGCTTGTAAAAAATTTGAGTGGCGGACAAAAACAGCGCGTCGTATTGGCAAAAGCCTTGGCAAAAGAGCCGGAAATTCTATTGCTCGACGAACCTTTTAGCAATATTGACGTTTTTAGAAAAAATAAATTGCAACGAAAAATCTTCAATTATTTACGGGAAAAAAACATCAGTTGTATCACCGCAACCCATGACAGTGAAGAGGCACTATCATTTTCAGACCAAATTATGATGCTGAAAAACGGAACTATGGAAATGTACGCAACACCGGAATCTATTTACAATGACATTTCTACCGAATACCAAGCTGGATTTTTTGGAGAAGCGAATCTGCTTCCAAAAAGCGTGCTTCATTCAAAAGAAAATTCTTCAGAAGAAATCATTGTTTTTCCGCATCAATTAAGGATTTCAGAAGAAAAAACGCAGCTGCTAGTGCACGTAATAAAATCCTATTTTAAAGGAACCCATTTTTTAATTGAAGCGATTTTTAATGGAAAAATCATTTTCTTCAATAGCACATCCCAATTAAAAAAGAACGAGGATGTGTATTTGCAATATTTGGAAAATGCCTAAACCACCACAATCATTTTTCCTTTGTTTTTCCCTTCAAAAAGATCGAGAAACGCTTTGGGAATGTTTTCAAAACCTTCAACGGTAGTTTCCAAATAATTCAACTTATCTTCTTCCATCCATTGCGCCAACCGTTTTTGGGCGGGACCAAAATCCTTCACATAATCCCTCACGATGAACCCCTGCATTGTCAAGCTATTCTTTATTAAATATTGCTCCACACGCGGTCCAGTCTGCGTTTCGGTTTCATTATATAGCGAAATGGCACCGCAGTTAATAATACGCCCATATCTATTCATATTTGGCAGAGCAGCATCAAGCATTTCGCCGCCCACATTATCAAAATAAACGTCCACACCATCTGGGCAAGCCTTTTCAATCGCCTTTTTCATATCTTTTGTGGTTTTATAATTGATGCCTTCATCAAAACCGAATTTCTCCGTGATGCGTTCAATCTTTTCATCAGTTCCAGCGACACCTACCACTTTGCAACCTTTTATCTTCCCTATTTGCCCAACGATGCTGCCCACAGCTCCGGCAGCTCCGGAAACCAAAAGCGTTTCGCCTTTCTGGATTTTTCCAATTTTTTTAAGTCCCAAATATGCCGTCATTCCAGTAAGTCCCAAAACACCCAAATATGCTTTGAGCGGGGCCTTTTCATTGTCAACTTTGTTAAGACCATTCCCATTTGAGGTCTGGAATTTTTTCCATTGCAACATCCCGTTAACAAATTCTCCCTTTTTGAAATTTTTGTTATTTGATTCAACAACTTCAGCGATGATACCGGATTCTATGGGTTCACCCACTTTAAAAGGCGGAATGTACGATTCCTCATCGCGCATTCTACCACGTAAGTAGGGATCTACAGATACAAATTTTGTTCTCAAAAGTATTTCGCCGTCTTTGGGTTTCGGTTTTTCGATATCCGCAAATTCAAAATCTTTAAGCGAAGGTTTTCCGGTGGGTCTTTTCTTGAGCAGAATTTCTTGGTTCATTCTATACTATTTTTGAAATTAATTTTCAGCTGAAACGTAAAATTACCATTTAAAAATGCAGGATATTCCTGCTTTTGATTTATTTAAGAAAAATTCAGAATAAACACTTCAAGCTATTTTTCTGAAAAGATTAACGAGTTTAAGCACACTGCACAATACCTTTGCACCAATTAAAAAATTGAATTGAAGGCGCCCAAAAATATTCTGAAAACAACATTCTACGATCTTGTGGAATACTTTAAAAGTGCCGATTTTTCAAAGGCAATCTTGTTGGGTATTGCGCTTACCATTCCCATTTTATTGGGAATAAAACTGGATATGCTGCCTCTTGGCATCACGATTACCGTGGGTGCTATGCTAGCTTCTCCCAGCGATGTAAGCGGAAGCATACACCACAAGGTTGCCGGTATTTTATTGGCAACGCTTCTGGCTATGGCCGTAAGCTTGATTGGCGCATATCTTCATCTTTCCCTGTGGCTTTTGTTTCCAATTTTGGGAGTTTTGATGTTCGGCATTTCCTATATTTCCATTTACGGTTTTCGCGCTTCGCTTATAAGTTTTTCGGGGCTTTTTGCGCTTGTGCTCAGCTTTTCAAATATTTCAAACACTATGCCTCCGTATGAGCGCGTGCTGTTGATTGGCGCGGGAGGAATTTGGTATGCTTGTTTGGCTTTTGCCTGGCACTATATTTATCCTAAAGGACAAACGGAATATTTTCTATCAAAAACCCTAAAACTTACCGCAGACTATTTACGCACGCGAGGCGAATTGGTTGGAGAAAACAAGGATAGAAGTGAGCTTCTAAAGAAATTGCTAACCACACAGACCGAATTAACGGCAACCCACGAAACACTTCGTGAGATATTGATTGCCAGCCGTACGGTCTCGGGAAAATCTGATTATGAAGGAAAACGGTTGCTTATTTTCGTACAACTGGTGGATATTCTTGAGCTGGCAATGGCAAATCCAGTAAATTATGATAAAACCGATTTGCTCTACAAAAGCCAGCCGCACCAGCTCCAGAATTTTCAGGATTTGCTTTTTGCCATGAGCCGAAGGTTAACCGCCGTTGCGGCCTACATTTCTACACCCAAAAAGCTTCGGAAAAGCGATGCGATGCAAAGTTATTTGGAAAAAATAAAGAATGACATTTCGAAATACAGAGCTACCGTAGAAAGTAAAGCAGATGAAAATGTGCTTATGCTTCGGAATCTTTACAAATATCAAAAAGACCAAGTAAAGAAAATCCGTAAAATTGAATGGTTGCTGAGCAATTCAGACAACAGTAACATTTCGTTTATAAAAAAAGAGGACGCCCGCAGATTCTTGACGAAACAAAACTACGGATTGCAGGTTCTAATCGAAAATTTCAATCTCAGCTCCCCTATTTTCAAGCATTCTTTGCGGTTGGGCGTTATGACAATGATAGGATATGGTGTGGGAATGCTATTTTCATTACAAAATCCGTACTGGATTTTATTAACGCTTATCGTTATTATGAGGCCCACGTATGGGCTTACAAAATCACGTTCCAAAGAGCGAACCATTGGCACATTAATAGGTGGCGTAATTGCGGTTGGGATTGTTCTGCTAACCCAAAATGTAATGGTTTACGGCATTTTGGCCATAGCCACGCTTGTAATTGCCTTTTCAATGGTACAGCGCAATTATAAAGCCGCAGCGACTTTTATTACATTGAGTGTTGTATTTATTTACGCGCTGTTGCGGCCAGATATTTTCAATGTTATTCAATATCGAATTGTGGATACGCTCATTGGCGCAGGACTGGCGACGGCCGGAAATTTACTGCTGTGGCCAGCGTGGGAAATCCACGGAATTCACAAAACACTTTTGGACACCATTGCTTCCAGCAGGATGTATTTGGAAGAAATAATCAATTTTTACAATAAGAAAGGAACAATTTCTTCCGAATATAAACCGTCACGGAAGAAGGCATTTTTGGCAATGTCTAAATTGAGTACGGCATTCCAGCGAATGACGCAGGAACCAAAATCCCGGCAGCAAAATTTGGATAAAGTCTATGAAATAGTAGTGCTCAACCATACATTTCTATCTTCCTTGGCTTCGCTCAGTACATTTATAATGAATAGGCCCACGACTCCGGCTTCGTCAAATTTCAATAAGGTTACCGGCAGAATTGTGCAGAATCTATTGCATTCCGAAGCTATTTTAAATGAAGAAATTTCAGTGGAGGGAAATTCTGAAAAAGAAGAAGATATTTTTGAAAACACCTTTGGAAAACAAATGCGTGTTGAAACCTCCAGTAAAAGTAAAAAAGACGAAGCAAATTTGTACGTGCAATTGGAGGAAGCCCACCTCATCCGCGAACAATTGAAATGGCTCTTGGCCATGAGCGAAAAAATGCCGAAGTTGTTGCGGGAAATATAGATTTACTTCACCTTATTGATTTTATAAGTAATTCCGTTCAGCACAAATTCCTCGTCCTTCTTTTTGCCGGAAAGCAACATTCCCACTGGAGAATTGAGCGCCACGCAAAGATAGTCTGCCTTCTCAATAGAAACCGAGCCAATAGAAAGACTGATAAAATAAATAAACCTATCCGTGTAAACCAAACTGCCCAAACGTGCGTAATCTGATGTTGCTTGTAAGTCTATTTTTTTAAGAAGTTGTAGGCTTTTTTCAATTTCCACAAGCTGTTTGCCCGTATTTTCACGGTCTATCTGTAGCATTGCACGGCCAGTCTCGTGTTTATCGCCACTACTGCTTTTCGACTCTTCCAAAAGCGATTCCTCAATGTCTGCAATAGTTTGTTTAATTTTCAAATAGCGATTGTCAACCTGCTTTTGGCAATGTTGCAGCAATACAGATTTTAAATCTACTATGTTCATTTCTTCTTTTTCTTTTTATCTTCTTTTGGTTCCTTTTTCTCTAATGTAAATTTCCCGTGGTAGCGCATTTGCTGTACCACCCATTGCGTTCTGCGGGCCACGTAAGGGCCGGGCGGGTTTGCCCTATATTTTTGCGGGCTCGGTAAAATTGAAGCAAGTGCGCCCGCATTTTCGCGGCTCAATTTAGCTGCGGGCTTTTTAAACCAATAATGTGATGCTGCCTCTGCACCAAACACGCCATTGCCCATTTCAATACTGTTTAAATATACTTCCAAAATTCGCTCCTTGCTCCAAAGAGCTTCAATTAAAAGCGTAAAATACGCTTCCATTCCTTTTCTGAACCAGCTTCGTTCGGGCCAAAGAAAAACATTTTTTGCGGTCTGTTGCGAAATGGTACTTCCGCCCCTAAGCTTTTTTCCTTTTTTATTGTTCTCCAAAGCCTTCTCAATGGCTGCGCGACTGAAACCGTTATGGCTTAAAAAATTTTGGTCTTCGGCGCAGATTACTGCTAGTTGAAGGTTGGGTGAAATTTCTTCAATGGGTATCCAATCGTGCCGCGTTTCATATTTTTCATCGCCCTCAAAAGCGCGGATTGCCATAAGCGAAGTGTACGGCACGGGCACGAATTTGTACAGAAGCACCCACAAAACGGATAGCCCCACAAACCAAAGAAATAATTTTAAAAAGAATTTGAGTATTTTTTTAATCATAATAAATCTGCTAAGTTTTTACCAATGGAACTGCCTATGGCCACGCCCATTCCGCCCAGGCGCACGCCACAAAACACATTTGTTGAAACGGGTTTTATTATTGGTTTTTTCTGTTTTCCCATTCCCATAATACCGCTCCATCGTTGATCGATTTCAAATTTTTGTTTGGGCAAAATTACATTTTTAAGCAATCGCTCTAACGTATTTTGAACTAAATCCGTCAGTTCCATTTGGGTTGTTTCCTCAGTTTTAAAGTCGAGATTTCTACCTCCGCCAAAAAGGATTCTATTCTCAACATTTCTGAAATAATAGTAACCCTTTTCAAGATGAAATGTGCCTTTTATCTTTAGATTTTCAATAGGTTTTGTGATTAATACTTGTGCCCTTGCGGGCTCTACATCTTCCTTTAAAAATTGCTTCGCAAAACCATTTGTGGCAATGAAAACTTTATTTGCTTTTATTTCTGAAGAATTTAATTGGAGCAAAACCTCCGTACCCTTATCTTCCACGGTATCTATTTTTGAGCCATTCAATATTAAAATGTTTTGCTCAGCTGCTTTTTTAAGAAGCCCGTACATCATTTTACCCGTGTCTATCTGTCCTTCAAATTTGCTGTAAATAAGGTTATTCTTAATATTTTCAAACCCGAAGGTATTTTCCTTTAAAGAAAAAATTTCATCCTTAAAAATAGGCTTCAGTAATTTATTCACTTCATTTATTTTTGATCTACAGCGTTCAAAAAGTTCAGAATCTTCATTTGTGAAAAGCTCATAACCTCCATATTCTTGATAATCCAATTGCCTTTCTCCCAAAGTTTCGCGCAGCAATTTCAAACCTTCCACCCTATTCTCCACAAGTTGGACAACCTCTTCCTCGGAATGGTTTTTTAAATCCTCAAGAATTTCAGAAATACTTCCGAAACAAGCAAATCCCGCATTTTTGGTGCTTGCGCCGCTTGGCAATGTTCCACGTTCAAATATGACAATTTTGCTTTTGGGATATTTTTTCCGAAGCTCCAAAGCGCAGTTTAACCCCACAATGCCGCTGCCAACAATAGCAAAATCAATGTTGGAAAGCCAAGTTCTATATTCCCAATAAGAAAAATTCATATAAAAATTTAAATCAAAAAAGCACCAAATTCCAAAGATACCTTTTTTGGGATTTGATGCTTTTTGAAAGTTTTCAGTATTTAGTAATAGTGGGCAGTAAATAACTGTCTATTTCGATTGCTAACTTCGACTTATTACTCCTCTTCCGGCTCATTCATTTTGAATGTATTCATAAAAGCGGTAGTGTAGTTTCCAGACACATAATCCGGTTCATCCATAAGTTGGCGGTGGAAAGGAATGGTAGTTTTAATGCCTTCAATCACGAATTCGTCCAGCGCGCGCTTCATTTTATTGATGGCTTCTTCCCTTGTTTGCGCAGTGGTTATCAATTTTGCAATCATGGAATCGTAATTTGGCGGAATGGTGTAACCAGCGTATACGTGCGTGTCCAGACGCACACCGTGGCCGCCCGGCGCGTGAAGGACGGTTATTTTTCCCGGTGACGGACGAAAATCATTATAAGGATCTTCCGCGTTTATTCTACATTCTATGGAATGAAGTTGGGGCGTATAGTTTTTACCCGAAATGGGAACGCCAGCGGCAACCAAGATTTGCTCGCGAATTAAATCATAATCTATAACCTGTTCCGTGATGGGATGTTCCACCTGAATACGGGTATTCATTTCCATGAAGTAAAAATTTCGATGCTTATCCACCAAAAATTCTATAGTTCCTGCGCCTTCATATTTAATAAATTCGGCTGCTTTTACAGCTGCTAGACCCATATCATTTCGAAGTTTCTTCGTCATAAAAGGACTAGGCGTTTCCTCGGTGAGTTTTTGGTGGCGACGTTGTACGGAACAATCGCGTTCACTTAAATGGCATGCTTTTCCAGTGCTATCGCCCACAATTTGGATTTCAATATGGCGAGGCTCCTCAATGAGTTTCTCCATATACATTCCATCATTCCCAAAGGCCGCAGATGCTTCTTGGCGTGCGCTTTCCCAAGCTTTTTTCAAATCCTCCTTTTTCCAAACCGCGCGCATCCCTTTTCCGCCTCCACCAGCAGTTGCTTTTAGCATTACCGGATAGCCTACCTCTTCAGCCAGCTTTTCACATTTTTCGTAGGATTCAATAATACCATCACTACCGGGAACAGTAGGGACACCAGCAGCTTTCATAGTGGCTTTGGCAGAAGCCTTGTCGCCCATACGCTCAATCATTTCTGGAGAAGCGCCGATAAATTTTATTCCGTGCTCTTGGCAGATTCTGGAAAATTTAGAATTTTCAGATAAAAATCCATACCCAGGGTGTATTGCGTCCGCATTTGTAATTTCTGCGGCAGCAATAATATTCGACATTTTTAAGTAGCTAAGGTTGCTGGGTGGTGGGCCAATGCATACAGCTTCATCTGCAAAACGGACGTGCAGACTTTCTTCATCAGCTTTTGAGTAAACAGCAACCGTCTTTATACCCATTTCTTTACAGGTTCGAATGATACGCAACGCGATTTCGCCCCTATTTGCAATCAATATCTTTTTAAACATAACTTTTCATTAAATGACAAATACCAAAAAACAGATTCCATAGAAGTGTTGGAATTTGAGATTTAGGATTTGAAGTTTATATTTATGATGGATCTACTAAAAATAAGGGCTGGTCAAACTCTACCGGAGAAGAATCATCAACCAAAACTTTTACTATTTTACCCGAGATTTCACTCTCAATTTCGTTAAAAAGTTTCATTGCCTCAATAACGCAAAGCACGTCGCCCACGCTCACAGTATCGCCAACCTCAACAAAAACAGGTTTGTCTGGGGACGGTTTTCTGTAGAAAGTACCTATTATGGGTGATTTTATGGTTACATATTTTGAATCTGCATCAGTTTGAGCTGGTGCTGCTTCTGGAGCGGCAGCAGGTTGTTGTTGCATTTGGGGTTGCTGCTGCATTTGAGGTTGCGCCGCCATCGCAGGAATTTGCTGAATGTAAGTGGTCTCGCCCTTACCTTCTTCAGATCCTGTTTTGATTGTAATTTTTATGTCTTCGGTTTCGAGTTTAACTTCACTGGCGCCGCTTTTTGCCACGAACTTGATTAGATTTTGAATATCTTTTAAATCCATAGTTTAAATTTTTAATCTGTGTTGTTGGGTTATATTATTTTGAATCGTAGGCCCATTTAAGATAAACGGCACCCCAAGTAAAACCTCCACCAAATGAGGCAAATACTAAATTATCTCCTTTTTTAAGTTGTTTTTCGTAGTCTGCCAAACAAAGTGGCAATGTTGCTGAAGTAGTATTTCCATATTTGTGTATGTTTATCATCACTTTTTCTTCTGGCAATTTCATTCTTGAAGCTGCTGCATCTATTATACGCTTATTGGCTTGATGGGGTACTAACCAGTGCACGTCCTTGCCCGTAAGATTGTTGCGATGCATTACTTTTTCGCAAACGTCCGCCATATTTGACACGGCAAATTTAAAAACCGTTTTACCTTCCTGAAAAACGTAATGTTGCTTATTTGAAACAGTTTCGACCGTAGGAGGAAGTAAAGAGCCACCCGCATCAATTTTAAGGAATGGTCTTCCCACGCCGTCAGATCTCAGGTATTCGTCCCTTAGTCCAAGTTGCTCTTCATTGGGCTCAAAGAGAACAGCGCCGGCGCCATCTCCAAAAATTATACAAGTAGTCCTATCTGTATAATCAATTATAGAAGACATTTTGTCCGCACCAATTAAAAGAACTTTTTTATACTTTCCAGATTCTATATAACGTGCCGCAGTTGACATTCCAAAAAGAAAACTGGAACATGCAGCAACCAGATCATATGAAAAAGCATTAACGGCGCCAATTTGTGTGGCCACATAAACCCCCGTTGCCGCTACTGGCATATCTGGAGTGGCGGTAGCCATAATGACCATATCAATATCGGCTGGGTCAACGTTGCTTTTTTCTAGTAAATTTTTTGCGGCCTGAATGGCCAAATATGAAGTTCCTTTATCTTTATCCTTTAATATTCTTCTTTCTTTGATTCCGGTTCGTGAAGTAATCCATTCATCGTTGGTATCTACCATGGTTTCCAAAACTTTGTTTGATAAAACGAAGTCTGGCACGTAGCTCCCTACAGCGGTAATAGCTGCTGTGATATTATTCATAGAATTTAATTAAAATTCAAAAAAAGGCCTAAAAACCTTTAAAAGTGAGGAAAATTACTAAATTTTCTTCTGAAAAAGGTAAAATCCCTGCTGTTTTTGGCTCCGCAAAAAGTTAAAAACAAAAAAACCCTCACTTTTCAGTGAGAGTTTTAGCCTGTAATTATATTAATTAAGCTTCTACTTCTTCCGTTTTGTCAATTACAACTTGACCTCGGTAGTACATTTTACCTTCATGCCAGTGAGCCCTGTGAAAAAGGTGTGATTCACCAGTTGTTGGGTCTATTGCAATTGTAGGGGCAGTAGCTTTGTAATGCGTTCTTCTCTTATCTCTTCTGGTTTTCGAGATTTTTCTCTTAGGATGTGCCATTGCTATTTATTATTTATCCGTTAATAGTTTTTTTAATGAATCCCATCGGGGATCTGTTGTATCGTCCTCCGGCTCAAACTCTTCGGTTGATGCCTTTGGGCTTAATTCTTCAAGTTTATCGAGTATTTCGCTCTTTAATGTTCCGTCTTGAACGCCCGGGTGTATCCTGCGGGCGGGCATTGCCAAAACTATAGACTCGTAAACGTATTGCTGAATGTTCACTTCATAACTTCCGTGTGGCAGTATAAGTAAATCTTCATTTTCATCATTGTACTCCTCTCCAAATTTAACCACAAAATGATATGTGCCAGAAATTATCTGGTTATACGGCTCGTTTGTTACATCGCACGCGACATTGACAGTTCCGTTGAAAGTCAACGTAAAATCCATTAACGTGCTCATTTTTTCAAGAAGTACATCGAGTTTAATGTTTGCATCATTAAATTCTTCATACTCAAAATGCTCAAAGAACGCTTTATTCAGTTCAAAGTTAAAATGGTGTTTTCCTAACTTCAGCCCCACGAATGGGATGGTAAATTCTTTCAGATCCTTCATTTTCACACCTATTTGAGACCTTAACCTTACGGATAAGGCGGGTGCAAAGATAAAAATTTTTTTTAATCAGAAATTATTATTTCGATTTCTTTTTTGTATATAATTTTTTCTTTGCCGGTTGTAATGGATTTTTCGAAATCTCAGCGTATTGCGCGCGTGTTTCAAAAATTGAAATTGCGCTGAAGACGGCTTCTCTAAAGGATTCACAGTTGGCTTCATTTTTACCGGCCAAATCAAAAGCAGTTCCGTGATCGGGCGAAGTCCTAACTTTATTGAGGCCTGCGGTAAAATTTACGCCCTTTCCAAAAGACAATGTTTTGAAAGGCACCAATCCTTGGTCGTGATAGCTCGCAATGATTGCATCAAAATTTTTGTAATTGAGGCTGCCAAAAAAACTATCCGCGGCATATGGTCCAAAAACCATCTTCCCATTTTTACGAATATTATCCAATGCAGGCCTCAACAATTCATCATCCTCGGCACCAATAACACCATTGTCGCCATTGTGTGGATTTATGCCCAATACAGCGATTTTTGGCCTTTCAATACCAAAATCGGTGACCAACGTGTGGTAAATAGTATTGATTTTTTTATCGATGCGTTCACGGGTAATATTTTTAACTACATCTTTTACTGCCACGTGGTCCGTCAATAACCCGACCCTAAGATCTTCAGAAATCATGAGCATCAAACTTTCGCCCTGCAGTTCTTTCGCCAGAAAATCTGTATGCCCTGGAAAATTGAAATCTTCAGATTGTATATTCGATTTGTTTATGGGAGCGGTGACTAGCGCGTCTATTTTTCCGTTTTTCAATTCAGAAACCGCTGAGCGCAATGATTTTATTGCATACTCGCCGCCCGTTTTATTTTCTTCTCCAAAGGTTACGTCCACGTGTTCTTTCCAAACATTGAGCACATTTATTTTTTTGGGGACCAAATCTTCAATTTTATCGATTCCGTGGAAGTTGATATCAATTTCAAAATGCTTTTTGAAAAAAGACATGAGTTTTACCGAAGCGAAAATAACCGGGGTACAGAATTCGAGCATCCGTGCATCCTCGAAGGTTTTAAGAACAATTTCACTCCCTATGCCATTGATGTCGCCAATGGATATTCCTACTACAATTTTATCCTCTTTGCTCATTACGCTAGCGCTTTTATAATTCTTATTTTTGCGCTACAAATGTAATTAAATACACCGATGTTTACAGGAATTATTGAAACGGTTGCTAAAATTGCCAAACTGGAAAGTGACGGCGGAAATTTGCACATTACCATACAAAGTCCACTTGCGCAGGAGTTAAAAATTGATCAAAGCGTATCGCACAACGGTGTGTGCTTAACTGTTGTTAAAGTAAAAGATGATTTTTATACCGTAACGGCTATTGCCGAAACCTTGCAAAAAACAAATTTGAAAAATTTGAAAAAAGGGGAGTCCATAAATTTAGAGCGCGCAATGAAGTTGGGCGATAGGCTCGATGGTCACATTGTTCAGGGACATGTGGATGGAATGGGCATTTGCAAAAATATTGAGGAAGTTGGTGGGAGTTGGATTTTTACTTTTGAATATGATAGCTCCCATAATCAAACCGTTGAAAAAGGCTCCATTACTGTAAATGGTGTAAGCTTGACCGTTGTGAATTCCAAGAAAAACGAATTTAGCGTAGCAATTATTCCGTATACGTTTGAAAATACAAATTTTATGGATTTAAGAATAGGCGATTCCGTGAATCTGGAATTTGATGTAATAGGCAAATACGTGAAACGTCTTATGCAGGGCTATTTGTAGATTGTGAATGCTTGTAAATAAAATAGATACCGAGTAATAATCCTAACACCATTAAAATCCAAATAGAATCATCTATTGGGAACTGTGGAGCATCAACTTCATATTGTTCATCTGGTGGTGGGGGCGCCGCTTTATTGGCTTGCACCAAAAACAATAAACTGTAAATTAAAAAACTCATGGTTAAGTATTAACGATTTGGGATCGTAATTATGCGCCTAAAGTAATAATTTTTTTTATTCCCGACCAAAAAACTTCATTATCACTATTTTAATAAAAGTTTTGATTCAGAAAATTCTTTCAAACTTTATCCTTATACGATAAGGAAGCCCTTTTGGATTTAAAATAAAAAAGCCCTGCATAGCAAGGCTTTATAAATGTGGTCCCACATGGGCTCGAACCATGGACCCTCTGATTATGAGTCAGATGCTCTAACCAGCTGAGCTATGGGACCGATAATGGTCTGCAAATGTAAAACACTTTGCAAATACGGCAAAACTATTTTTGGTTATTTATTTCTTGGCAGAGTTCTACCAATACACCGTTGGCCGATTTTGGATGCAAAAAAGCCACCCATTTATTGTCTGCGCCTTTTTTAGGTTCTTCATTTAAAAGTATGAAACCTTCATCCTTTAGACGTGCCATTTCAGCTTTTATATCATTCACCGCAAATGCGATGTGATGAATCCCCTCTCCCCGCTTCTCAATAAACTTGGCTATTGCGCTATTGCTATTTGTTGCTTCCAACAATTCAATCTTGCTCTCGCCACATTCAAAAAAAGAGGTTTCTACGCCTTCACTTTCCACTTTCTCACTTTTATAAGGTGGTTTGCCCAAAAGTAATTCATAAATTTTATTGGCTTCGTTGATGTTTTTTACGGCTATGCCTATATGCTCGATTTTATTCATATTCTTAATTTTACAGATTTTCAAAAATACAAACTAATTAATTCTGAATTTGAACGCGCCTGTGAGAACCGTTATCATTAAGTGCGATTAATTGTGCTATTTTTGCATTATGGAAGAAAGTAACAGACAAAAGAAAATTGCGGGCGTTCTGCAAAATGACCTTGCCAATGTGCTGCAAGGTATGCTTCGCGAAGCGGGACAAATGGGAATTATAATATCGGTGAGCAAGGTAAGCGTGACCACGGATCTCTCCATTTCAAAAGTTTTTGTGAGCGTTTTCCCTGCCGATAAAGCAAAAGTTATTGTTGAAGAACTAAATAGGTTAAAGCCGCAGATAAAGCATCAAATAGCGCAGCTTACAAAGAACCAACTACGCAAAATGCCAGACATCCATTTTTATAATGATGATTCTTTGGAATATATTGAGCGCATAGATAAAGCTGTAAAAGGTGAGGAAAATCCGTTGAAAAATCCTGATTTGCTTCCCAAAAGAAAAAAATCATAACTTGAATTTTTCCCTTTATATCGCCAAGCGCTATCTTTTTTCAAAGAGTAGCAACAATGCCATCAACATAATTACCATTATTGCGGCAATTGGTGTGGTGGTGGGTGCAATGTCTCTGTTTATAGTACTTTCCGGATTTTCTGGTCTTAAGGATTTTAGCCTTCAGTTTACGAATGTTTTTGACAGTGATTTGAAAATCCTGCCCGAAAGTGGTAAAACATTTACATTTTCCACTGCCGAAGCGAAAAAACTAAAACAGATTGATGGTATTTCAACATCCTCCCAAATAATCGAGGAGCGCGTATTTCTACATTTCAAAGGAAAAAACCACATTGCATATATAAAAGGTGTAGATGAAAACTACGGAAATGTAACCATTCTGGACAGTATTATGATTGCTGGAGATTGGATGGTGCCAGGCGAAAATGAAGTGGTCATCGGGCTTGGCACTTCCTCGAAACTTTCGCTTGGATTTCGGGATTATTTAAATCTTTTGGAAATTTACGTCCCAAGGCCAGGCACGGGCCAAATAAATACGCTCGATCCCACACAGGCTTTTAATAATGAAAAAGTGGTTGTTTCAGGGGTATATCAGGTAAACGAAGATTTGAATTCCAAGTACGTTTTTTCAGATTTGGAATTTGCCCGAAATCTACTTTCACTGGACAGCACCAAAATTTCCTCTATTGAAATAAAATTGAAGCCCAATGCTTCCGAAGAAAATGTGCGAGCTGAAATTGCAAAAATTTTTCCCGAAGGAATTCTTATAAAAAATCGAATCCAGCAGAACGACGCGCTCTACAAAATGTTGAATACCGAAAATATTGCAGTGTATTTGATCTTTACGTTGGTACTCATCATCGCACTTTTCAACGTAATTGGTTCCATTATTATGATGGTGCTGGATAAGCGGAAAAACATAAAGACGCTTTATAATATAGGCGCTTCACTGAAGGAAATACGCAGGATTTTCTTTTTGCAGGGAACGCTGATGACCGTTTTGGGCGGAACGCTTGGTATTTTTTTGGGAATTATTGCCGTGCTCGCACAACTTCAGTTTGAATTTGTAGCAATTACAAGTACATTGCCTTATCCAGTAAAATTGGAGCTTATCAATATTTTACTCGTTTTTGTAACCATTAGCGTGTTGGGAATACTGGCTTCCGCAATTGCGGCGAGCCGTGTCCGGGAAAAGTTGTTGATATAAACTTAACCAAAAGATAATTTGATTTTAAGAAAATTTTAACTTAACATTGGTTGAAGATATCCCATAGAAAAAGTTTAACCGTTAAAATTCTTCATTATGAAAAATCAAATTTTGCGTGGCACCACCTTTTTTAAGGTAGGATTTCTATTTTTTTGTCTTTATTCAATTATTCTCTTTTTAGCCAAGAGGATGATAAATTTTCTTGCGGTACTCTTAAAATGGAAGATGTTCATTTACGTGATCCTTTTTATGGAAACAGTAAAGCCCTTTTGGATGTATTAAGGGAAAATGGATATTATATGCCTGAAGATTATCTGGAGAATCTGGATACTTATGGTAATTATATAGGAAGAGATGAGAATTAACAAAATAAGGCTGCTGCTCCTATAATTAGGGAAATTCCCATAAAAGCGTGGGTATGGCGTAACGATAATGGCACGGGGAATATTAGTTTAACGCAAGTTTATCAAGTTATAGATAAACTAAATGAAGTCTTTGGAAACACCAATTTAAGGTTTTACTTACTTTGTGATATTGGCGAAATAAATTATAGTCTATATACCAATGATGGGGATGGCCATTTTAGTGGTATATGTTTAAGTAATAAAGTTTTTGGGGCGATAAATGTTCACTTTATTATTAACAGCAATACCACAGCGTGGGCAGGTAAGGCAAATCGACCAAGTGATTCCGAAGCTAAAAGATTTTCTTGCGTGGTTCATACATTAGATTATGGTGTTTCAAAGATAGGTTCTATACTGGCTCATGAAATTGGGCATACATTAGATTTAGACCATACCCATAATGCCTCAAGAAGTATAGGTCATGATAATAATGGAGGTTGTGGTGATTGCCTGCAAGAATCTGTAAGCAGAACCAGGAGACAGGAAATAGGATGTACCGGCACGTATAACAAACTTAAATGTGAGGTTAATGGGGACTATTTTTGTGATACTGCTGCAGATCCAGAAATATTAGGTTTAGTCGATAATGATTGTAACTATACCGATACTTCATATACAGATAACTGGGGTGATGTATGGACACCAAACACAAATAATGTTATGAGCTATACTTATTACAATTGTCGTAACTATTTTTCCCCTTTGCAAATTGGTAAGATGAATTATTACTATAACCAAATAGGTATAAACCATCCTTTCTATTCCTTAAGTGGCTCCAATTATATCTGTAGTGGTCAAACGGGCTATTATTCTGTGGCCAATCTCCCTGGGGTTTCTAGTTATTTTTGGGAAACTTCAAGCAATCTTTCCATTACAGGTGGTCAGGGCACAAATAGTATAAGTGTACAGGCATCAAATAATGATGGAGGTTATGTAAAGGTTACTCCGGGATGTGGCTATAATTCAAGGACTAGAACGATTGGAGATTTTTATTCTTTCCAGATTAACGGTTATGATACTGCTTGTGCGCAGAATGGTTTTAATTACAATTACAATGTAGCGCCACTTTCGGGGGCAAGTTATTATTGGACTATAACGGATGGGATTATAAATTATGGCCAAGGTACAACAAATGTAAATATTAAACTCCTTCCCAATCCATCAAACCAGACTTGGCTTACATTGCAAGTAACAGGGCCGTGTTCTTCCATAACCTATAGGCATAAAATAATTACCCACGGAGATCCACCACCAGCGGAACAATGTTTTGCCCCAGATCCCGGCAAGCCTTTTGCAGAAGAAAATATGCAAGAATTTATTAGTGAAGAAGAAATTAAACTATACCCAAATCCAGCCGTAGCAGAAGTGAGTATATTTTGGCCTTTAAAAGAAATATATGGAATAAATGTAAGGGATGCACAAGGAAGAATATTGTTTCAACAATATAATATTTCAGAAAATAAATTTCATCTAAATCTTCAAAATTATCCAACCGGAATTTATTTTATCTATTTGACAGTAGATAATGCTACCATAATAAAAAAATTAATAATTAAATAATAAAACCATGAAAACATTCATTTTAATACTTGCAATAAGCCTTTTGGTCACAGGTTGTCAAAAAGACGGTAGCCCTTCAAATGGAGTACCCGTTACATATGATTTAAATTTTGAACTTTTAAAAATGGACGGAAGTGTTTATGAAGATGGGGAGGTCGAAATATCAAATAATCCTTTTGGAATGAGCGCAATAGGAAATAATCAATTTATATGGGAGGATATGGGAAAACTTGCCTTGGAATCGCAAACTGGCAACGGGGTTTTATTTGGTATAAAATGTGGTGGCACCGCTTCTTGCGACTCAGATTATCTGCCATTGGAGTTTGCGTCCGGTGCGGAAGGGCGGGATATTGACGAAAATGAAACTTGGGTAAAAGATAAATATTGGTTATTGCGGTACCCAAATGAGGATATAGATACGCTAAAAATCCACGATGTGCGAACCAAAAGCCCTGATAGCAGAACATTTACATTTTATATAAATGAACAGCAATTTAATGTTATAGAAGGATTAAGCCAATATTACATAACCATTCAAAAATAATTTTTGAATTTAAAAAATGCAATATCAAAACCTTTCAGCCGCAGTGTTGGGAGGTTTTATACATTAATCAAGCAAACTCAAAATCCCCAAACACTTCCAAAACCTCATCAAAAGCATCAAAAACCGAGGCGGAATCATCACTGGTTACCATTTTCATTCGGTATTCCTTAAAGTTGGGTATTCCCTTAAAATAGTTGGTATAATGGCGGCGGGTCTCAAAAACCCCCAACTGTTCCCCTTTCCAGTCAATTGCCATTTGCAAATGCCTTTTGGCAGCATAAACGCGTTCTGCCATTGTTGGCGGGGCAGCGTGCTCCCCAGTTTTAAAGTAATGTTTCACTTCCTTAAAAAACCATGGATATCCGATGCTCGCACGACCAATCATAGCTCCGTCCAGCCCATATGTATCACGCATTTCCATTGCTTTTTCGGGCGTATCCACATCACCATTGCCAAAGATTGGAATGTGCATTCGTGGGTTGTTTTTTACTTCAGCAATAGGCTTCCAATCCGCTTCACCTTTATACATTTGCGCGCGCGTACGGCCGTGGATGGAAAGGGCTTGGCAGCCTACATCCTGTAAACGCTCAGCAACTTCAACAATTTTTATGGAATCATGGTCCCAGCCCAAACGTGTTTTTACGGTAATAGGAAGTTTGGTGTGCTTTACCATTGCCTCGGTTAGGCTTACCATTAGGTCAATATCTTTCAGAATTCCCGCGCCGGCTCCTTTTGAAACCACTTTTTTCACGGGACAGCCAAAGTTGATGTCGATCATATCTGGGCCGCTGGCTTCCACTATTTCCACACTTTTGAGCATGGAATCCAGCACGGCACCAAAAATCTGGATTCCCACGGGACGTTCCTTTTCGTAGATGTCCAGTTTCATCACGCTTTTTGCGGCGTCGCGAATAAGCCCTTCAGAAGAAATAAATTCAGTAAAGACCACATCGGCACCCTGTTCCTTACACAGCGCGCGGAACGGTGGGTCACTCACATCTTCCATGGGCGCTAAAAGCAACGGAAAATCGGGCAATTGTATATCTGCTATTTTTGGCAATTCCTTTTTATTTTTGAAATGCAAAAGTAGTAAATATCAATAATATATGGATTTCTTGAAAATTAATTGCCCTGAAGTCTGTTTCCTTCATCCGTTTGGATTTGCTTGTTGTTATCGCGAAGTCGGGCATTTCCAAAATTATATCTGAATCCAATCCTGAAAAGTCTATTTTCGGCATCAACTAAAAAGCGATTGTCCTGATTGTAATATTGCGCTACTGAGGCCACATCATCCAGCGTATTAAAAATATCATCCACACCCACGGTCAAACTTGCGCGCTTGTCCCAAAATTCTTTTCTGAAAGAAATGTTTATGGAACTTTGGTTTTTAAAATATCTGTTCCCGGTTACGAAATTTGAAATATACATACCTGAAAGATCAGCAGTAAATGAGCGGTCTTTTGAAAGCGCAAAATTGCTCGCCATTTGTAAGTACTGCCCAAACGTATCATTTTTATAACTTTCTTGGGAGCTTTCCAAGGCACTAAATTCATTTGCCAAGTAATAGGTGGAAGTTGCTATTTGAAACCACCACCATTTGTAGAGAGAATCGTAAAAAAGTATGTCGAAACTATATTGATATTCTTTAATCAAATTGGCATCAACGGTGCGCAAAATACTATTTTCATTATCCTGAAAAGTTAAAAGTCCGAGCGCATTGTCTATATTTTCATAGTAAAGGCTGAAAAACCATTTGCTTTTATAGTCGTAGCTCAGCGTAATTCTGTCAGTTATTGCTGGCTGTAGATTAGGGTTTCCACCAAAAAAATTATTTTCTGTGATAAAATATCGAAACGGATTCAAACTTTGGTAACGCGGGCGCGTTATGCTACGATTGTAACTCAAGCCAAGTCCATTATTTTCATTAAAATTATGATAAATAGATGCAGATGGAAAAAGCCAAAAATATTGCTGTGTATTTACTTCACCCAAAACACGCGAAAAGGCATCAATATCTGTATACTCCCCGCGAAGTCCCGCGATTACTGTCCATTTTTCCCACTCCTTTTCATAATTTATATACTCTGCATAGACGTTTTCTTTGTAATTAAAATCGTCTGAAAGTAAATTATTGAATGAAGTCACGTTACTGTCTACATCAAAAAAATCGAGTTTGCTGTCGGTATCAATATTGCTGAATTTCAATCCTGACTCAAGCGTTCCGCCCCAAAGTGGTACTGAAATATCTGCTTGGCTAGTAAAGATATTGCTCTGTTGATGAGATTCAGTGTAAAAACTATTGTTTCGCAAAAATGTATTATCCGGTAAAAAATAATCTGTGATAACATTCTGGTTTTGATTGTGATTGTAATAAATATAATTCGCAGCAGCGGTAAATTGTGCGCCTTCATTTCCCAATTGCCTTGTATAATCTAAATTAAAAGTTAGATTTTCCTTATTGAAAATAACATCGCTCAACGTTGTAAACACCGAATCCAGCTGGCGTTGCGGATTGTAAATGGAAGCAAAACCAGTATTGTCGAAAGTAACTTCAGGGGAAATAGAAATATTTGAAGTAAAACTCAGCGAATTTTTTTCATCCAGCGTAAAATCCATAACCACATTTGCATTATGGTTTTCAGAATTTGTGGTACGGTTAAAATCTGTTTCCCAAATGGATTTTGTTGAAACCTCATCAACTTCAAAAAATCGGATATAATTGAAATCAGATTTATATTCCTTTTTTGTGTTATAATTATAGCTTCCGTAGAGATTCAGCCAATTGTTTTTATAGAAATGTGAGGTCCCAAAATTATATTTTGGATAAACTCCCTGCGTAAAAGTTGAATTTACCGAACCTTTATAGCCAATTGAAATCGCTTTAGAAGTCACAATATTGAGAACCGTTCCCGAATCCGCGTCAAATTTTGCAGATGGATTCGTAATCACTTCAATGGATTTAATATTGGCGGCATCGGTATTTTCCAAAAGGGAAACTATTTCACTTTGCGATAAATACACGCGTTTTCCATTGATGTAAACCGTTGGTGATGAAAATTTAATTTGAATGCCTTCACCCACTACCACTATGCCGGGCGTTTTCTTCAACAAATCCATGGTATTGCCCACGGAAAGTGAAGTGTTTTCAACATTAAAGACCAGTTTTCCAACCGTTTTTTTTATGGTTGGCAATTTTGCGGTAACCACGGTCTCGTCGAGCGCTTGGGTGTTTTCTTTCAAAATTAAATCACCCAAATCCAAATTTCCTGCAACCACAATCGGCGCATTCAACGTATCAAACCCCAGATAACTTATGGAATATTTGTAGTTTCCGCTAGGGACTTTTTCTATTGAGAATGTACCATCATCAGCGGTGGAAACCCCCTTTAAAGGAGTTTCGGAATCTTCCTTATACAATAAAATATTTGCAAATGAAATAGGGTTACGGTTGGAATCCGTAATTCTCCCTCCAATGGTAAAATCTTGCGCTATACCCCAAGAAGCCTGGAGCGCAAAAAGAAAAAATAAAATTCCTTTCATAGACAACACGACGTATTAATGGCTAAGCCATGAACATATTATGGGGAGAAAATTTTGTAGTAATTGGTTTACAATCCCTACCTTACAAATATGTTAATAAAATTTTTATTAAAATCTTTCTTGCTCAAGTTTTTTGAACACTTTTTTTATTTGGTTTAAAAATCGTTGTTTTAAATCTATATTTGCAGCTTATACAGAGGAGAACGATATATATGAAGAATATTCGAAATTTTTGCATCATCGCGCACATTGATCATGGTAAGAGTACGCTGGCGGACAGACTTTTGGACGCCACAGGAACCGTTACCGATCGTGAAAAGCAGGACCAATTGCTTGATAGCATGGACCTGGAACGCGAGCGCGGCATTACCATAAAAAGCCACGCCATACAGATGGATTATGTGCACAATGGCGAAAAATATATATTGAATCTTATCGACACTCCCGGCCACGTAGACTTTTCATATGAAGTGTCACGCTCCATCGCTGCCTGTGAAGGGGCATTGTTGATTGTGGATGCTGCGCAAAGCATTCAAGCGCAGACCATTTCAAATTTGTATTTGGCCCTTGAAAATGATTTGGAAATTATTCCCGTATTGAATAAAGTTGATCTTCCCTCCGCGAATCCCGAGGAAGTAACGGATGATATTGTGGATCTTTTGGGTTGCAAACCCGAAGAAGTAATTCCCGCTAGTGCCAAAACTGGCTTGGGAATAAACGAAATCTTGACGGCAATTATTGAAAGAATTCCGCCGCCAAAGGGAAATCCCGAAGAATCCTTACAGGCATTGATATTTGATTCTGTATTTAATCCCTTTAGAGGTGTTGAAACCTATTTCCGGGTTTTGAATGGGGAAATAAAAAAAGGACAACACATAAAATTCATGGCTACCGGGAAAAGTTATTATGCTGATGAAGTGGGAACCCTGAAATTGAAACAACAGCCCAAGGATGTTATAAAAACGGGAGATGTTGGATACTTAATTACCGGCATAAAAGAAGCAAAAGAAGTAAAAGTGGGAGATACCATTACAGATTCCAAAAACCCAACAGTCAATATGATTGAAGGATTTGAGGATGTAAAACCAATGGTCTTTGCAGGAATTTATCCCGTGGATACTGAAGATTACGAAGAATTGAGAAACTCAATGGAGAAGCTTCAATTGAATGATGCTTCATTAGTTTTTGCTCCCGAGAGTTCTGCGGCACTGGGGTTTGGTTTCCGCTGTGGTTTTTTGGGAATGCTCCATTTGGAAATTATTCAAGAAAGACTGGAACGTGAATTTGACATGACGGTCATCACAACCGTTCCTAACGTGTCGTATCACGCTTATACTAACAAAGAGCCGGAAGTTGCGGTTTTGGTTAACAACCCATCAGATCTTCCGGATCCATCAAAATTGAACCGCGTTGAAGAACCGTATATCAAGGCTACCATTATAACAAAGTCAGATTTTGTTGGTTCTGTGATGTCACTTTGTATTGAAAAAAGAGGTGAAATCACCAACCAAACTTATTTAACCACAGAGCGCGTGGAACTAACATTTGATATGCCTTTGGCAGAAATTGTATTCGATTTTTATGATCGATTGAAAACGGTTTCCAAGGGTTATGCTTCTTTCGATTACTCTCCAATTGGAATGCGCACCTCCCATCTTGTTAAAGTAGATGTATTATTGAACGGAAATACGGTTGATGCGCTTTCGGCATTATTGCACCGTGACAATGCCTACGATATTGGCAAAAAAATGTGTGAGAAATTGAGAGAATTGATTCCGCGGCAACAGTTCGATATTCCTATCCAAGCAGCCATAGGCGCCAAGATTATCGCCCGCGAAACGGTGAAGGCCTTAAGAAAGGATGTTACCGCAAAATGTTATGGTGGTGATATTTCGCGTAAGCGAAAACTTCTTGAGAAACAGAAAAAAGGTAAAAAACGAATGCGCCAGGTAGGTAATGTTGAAATTCCGCAGGAAGCGTTTATGGCCGTTTTAAAACTTAATGACTAAAAAGAAAAAAGCCCCGAAATATCGGGGCTTATTTATGAAATCTTAGTTGCAATCCAAATCGTCAAGCTGTGCTTGTAATGTTGCTTCCTGCCCACCAGCACAGTCATTATCGATAAATGCTTGTAAAGAAGCTCTGAAAGCGTTGCAATTTTCAACAGAAGTATCATTGGTATATGCTTCAAAAGCTGCAAGATAATCTCTTGATAAATCTTCGCAACTTCTCCCGCTATCATCATCACTGCTGCAAGAGGTTGTAAATGCCAATCCAAGGATTAGGGCGCTAAAAAATAATTTTTTCATTTTGTTGTTTTTTTACGTTGAGGCGCAAATATGAAAAAACATTATAATGTAGGCAATATTATTTTAAGAAAAATTTAAGAAAAGATTCAGTTGTCACAAGAAACTCCAGTTTCAATAAGATTGTAAATGTATATATCATATTGAACACCAGTGTTTTCACCATTAACAGATGCGGTTCCATTAGATTCCTCGCAGAGTTCGAAATTTGCGGTGACTTCTGAAGAGCAGGTGGTACAGCTTCGGCCATCATCATTGTTGCAGGATAGAATTAGACTTAAAACCGCAAAAAAGAAAAGTTTTTTCATATTGTAATCTTCTTCAGAAGAAACGTTTTCCCTTTAACTATTAGTATCACCAGTCTGGGGATTTTCAGTTTCCTGAACTCGCGTAGCATCAATAAGGTCTTCAAAATCCATAGGTTTTCCCAAATAAATTAGTGCGCTTCCCTTATCTACTTCGAGTTCGGTTGGTGAATTTAAAAGATCCAAAACTCCGTTTCCTTTCTTTAAAAATAACGGAATAGCCTCTTCATATTTGCCGATAACACGCAATAAACTTACGAGTTTGCCTTTAGTATCCACGGGAATTTCCTGTATGCTCGGAAATTTTTTCGCTACTTCTGTGAATTTTGTAAAATCATGCGTATTGGAAAAAAGTTCCTTTGCAGAAAGATTTTCCCGGTCGTTTATTTCATCTGAAGTCATAAGCCTGAAAGTTCCGTTTTCCCCGAATATGTCGCCAAACATTTCAATGGCCTGTTTGTTTATTTCATCATTGCCAGTCATGGCGAGCAAATAGCCAACATCATTCAATTCAATATTTGACGTTAGGTCATCCGCATAGATATTTGCACTGAAAGCTTCAAGGCCCAGTTCTTTTGCCCTGTCAACATTCATTCTGTTGGAATCTATCAAAACTACGTGCCTGTTATTTTTTTCAAGATACGTTCCAATTATACGTGAAACTTTTGATGCGCCCACGATAAGTATACCTTCAGATTTTTTTAGAAATACGCCTAGTAACGATGCCATATATCGTGCGGTTGTAGCATTCAATAAAACAGTAACCAATACAACGGCAAATACGAGGGGTGTAATATATTCAGCTCCTGGCTCGCCTTTTAGCACTAGTTTTGTACCAAATAACGAAGCTATACCTGCAGCAACAATTCCTCGTGGGCCCACCCAGCTTATAAAAAACTTTTCATTGGTTTGCAGCGAAGATTTATAAGTGCTTAAAAATACCCCAACAGGCCTTAAAACGAAGATAATTATCGCCATAAGTATGGCTGTTTTCCAATTGTAAACCAGCAATAAATCTTCAACGCGAATATTTGCTGCCAGTAAAATGAATAAAATTGAAATCAAAAGAACGCTCAGCGATTCCTTAAAATAGAGCAATTCCTTTAGGCTCGGCAAATCACTGTTTCCCAAAAACATTCCCATAACCACTACAGACAATAAACCAGATTCGTGCGCAAATACGTCGCTTTCCACGAAAATAAGCAGCACTACCGAAAGTGAAACTACGTTCAAAAGATAATGGGGAATCAATTTCTTTTTGATGGCAAAATAAAGGGCATAACCCCCTGAAATACCAAAAGCAAAACCTATTAGTACAATTTTTCCGAATTCAATTAGTGCTTGTTTGGTATAACCGCTGTCGTCCTCAACGCTAATAAATTCAAAAACAAGAACCGCTACAAGCGCACCAATGGGGTCAATCAAAATTCCTTCCCATTTCAATACCGCCGAAACATCTTTTTTAAGCGGAATGTTTCTCAAAATGGGTGAGATAACCGTGGGCCCGGTTACTATAATTAGCGCGGCAAACAAAAAAGATATTTTCCAGCTGAGCCCAAAAACGTAATAGGCTGCAACTCCAGCGCCTATAAAGGTTATGGCCGAGCCCAGACTTATTAATTTTACAATTACGGAACCTACTTTTTTTATTTCGCCCCTTCGCAATGTGAGGCCTCCTTCAAAAAGAATTATCCCAATGGCAAGTGATACAAAATAAAATAAATTTTCACCCGGAAATAGGCCTCTTTCATCAGTGTAGATTGGCTGGATCCATTGGCTTCCATCTTCTGAAATTAGAGTGGAGATAGGGCCTACGAACAATCCAATTAAAATAAGAGGTAAAATTGCGGGAATCTTGAACTTCCAAGCGACCCATTGGGCCAATATTCCTAAAATAATAATTCCAGCAAGCTCAAGCATTTGGTTAAGTTTTCCGCTAAATTAAACATATTCAATAGCCGTAAATTACTAAGAATTTGTTAAAAATACTATAATAAATGTTTTATCCCCGAAGTTGTCTGTAACGCTTTCGTTATTTTGCGGACTCATTCTTCAAAATTTATATGAATTTATTCCCAATTGAAGCCGGTAATTTTAAATTAGATGGTGGTGCTATGTTTGGCGTGGTGCCAAAAACCTTGTGGAACAAAACCAACCCCGCGGACGGAAATAACATGATCGATATTGCCGCACGATGCCTTTTAATTGAAAATGGAGATCGGTTGACGTTGATTGACACTGGGATGGGCAACAAACAAAGCGAAAAATTTTTCAGCTATTATTACAAGTGGGGCGATTTCAATATCGATGAATCTTTAAAAAAGCACGGATTTCACAGGGATGATATTACCGATGTTTTTATGACGCACCTCCATTTTGACCATTGTGGCGGGAGTGTTCAGTGGAATAAGGATAGAACTGGGTACGAGCCAGCCTTTAAAAATGCATATTTCTGGACAAACAAAGATCACTGGAAATGGGCGACTGAACCAAACAGAAGGGAAAAAGCATCCTTTCTCGAAGAAAATTTGTTGCCAATGAAGGAAAGTGGGCAGCTCAAATTCATCCACGAACCTTCCTCAGATTTTTCTGAAGCTGAACAAATGGATTTTGGAATTCTGTTTGTAGATGGCCACACGGACAAACAAATGATTCCGCATATAAAATATAAAGATAAAACATTGGTTTTTATGGCAGATTTGCTGCCGACAGCAGGCCATTTACCGCTTCCTTTCGTAATGGGTTATGACACGCGCCCACTGCTTACACTTCCTGAAAAGGAAAAATTTTTGGACAAAGCAGCAGAAAATAATTATTACCTCTTTTTGGAACACGATGCCCACAATCCCATAATTACTGTTAAAAATACTGAGAAAGGTGTTCGGTTAAACGAAACTTTTTCACTTACTGAATTTTTTTAATTAAACACATATTGTATAAAAATGAAAACCATTAAGCACACAATTTTTGCGGTTGCAGCTGCGGCCGCGTTGGCAAGCTGCGGCAGTAGCGCACCGGCAATTACCGCAACTCCTATTGAAAATATCGCTTCCGTAACCAGCAAAAAAGCTGAATTGACTGAGGCCCAATTGAAAAATTGGCCGGCCATGGATCTGGTTACAGATACCGTTCCCGGAATGAGTGTTGAAAAGGCCTACAACGAAATCATCAAAAACCGAAAGGGCGAAACCGTAATCGTGGGGGTTATTGACAGCGGCGTGGATATTGACCATGAGGATTTAAAAAGTGTATTATGGACGAATCCGAATGAAATTGCTGGAAATGGTATCGATGATGATAAAAATGGATATGTAGATGACGTGCACGGCTGGAATTTCCTAGGCGATATCACCGGTGAAAATATGGAATTTGTTCGGTACATTAGAACTTTGGGGCCTAAGTACGAAGGCAAAGATGAATCTTCCATTAGTGCGGCAGATAGAAAGGAATTTGCAATCTTCCAAAAAGCAAAAGCGGAATACGATACAGAATTTGCTGAAACAAATGCAGGTAAACAACGTTACGAGCAAATTTTAGAACAATTGGTTCCGGCTCATGAGAATATTTCCAAAAAATTAGGGAAAGAGGATTACACTCAGGAGGATCTTCAGAATATTTCAAATCCTTCAGCTGAAGAGCAACAACAAATTGCAATGTTGAGCCAAATGCTGAATTTCGACAAAACCGTTCCTTCTGTGGTTAAGCAATTGCAAGGTGGTGTAAAATATTTCAACGGAAGGTTAGATACCCACTTTAATACTACTACAGATTTTAGAAGCGTTTTGGGTGACGATCCAAATGATATCAAGGATGCATATTATGGCAATAACGAAGTTTATGGTCCAGACCCAACACGTGACAACGTAAAACACGGAACCCACGTGGCTGGTATCATTGCCGCACAACGAAGTAATGGTATTGGAATGGACGGTGTTGCGAACAATGTGCAAATTATGACCGTGCGCGCAGTACCAGATGGTGATGAGTACGATAAGGACATTGCACTTGCCATACGTTATGCGGTAGATAACGGCGCAAAAGTGCTTAACACGAGTTTCGGAAAATATTATTCACCCCACGCAGATTGGGTTTATGATGCCATTAAATATGCTGCCAAAAAAGATGTTTTGATTGTAAATGCAGCTGGAAATGATGCTTTGGATCTGGACACGGTTGCTATCTATCCAAATGACCAAATTGACAATTCAGCAGAGATGGCTGATTCTTTCCTAACTGTAGGAGCTTTAAACTATAGTTATGGAAGTGATTTGGTTGCAAGTTTTTCAAACTACGGAAAAATAAATGTGGACGTTTTCGCGCCAGGTGTTAAAATCTACGCTACTACTCCTTTAAGCACGTATGAATATTTACAGGGTACCTCTATGGCTTCTCCAGAAGTAGCTGGAATTGCAGCAATGATTCGTTCATATTATCCAAAACTTTCAGCAAAACAGGTTAAGAAAATTATTATGGATAGCGGTATTGCCGTAAACAAACAAGTGGCACTGGGCGGAGAAGATTCAAATACCAAATCATTTAGTGAGATTTCGGCTTCGGGAAAAATAGCGAATCTTTACAATGCCTTAATTATGGCTGATAAAATGTCTAGATAATGAAACATATTTTCAGCGCACTACTTTTCTCGATTGGGTTTCTTGGCCTGGCCCAAAATAATCATGCCTACTGGCAACAGGAGGTGGATTATAAAATGAATATTGAAATGGACGTTAAAAAATTTCAATATAAAGGGAAACAGGAATTGAAATACACTAACAATTCGCCCGATACACTTACAAAGGTGTACTATCATCTGTATTTCAATGCCTTCCAACCCAATAGCGAAATGGATGTGCGCTCAAGAACCATCGCTGACCCGGATGGCCGTGTGGGCGATAGAATTTCAAAATTGACTCCTTCGGAAATTGGGTATATAAAACCCACAGTATTTACCCAAGACGGAAGTCCAGCAAAATATGAGATTGTTGGTACGGTAATGCAGGTGATTCTTAATAAACCTATTTTGCCGGGAACGAGCACGGTTTTCAAAATGGATTGGGATGCCCAAGTTCCTCTGCAAATACGTCGCTCTGGAAGAAATAATGAAGAAGGGGTTGCATTGACCATGACGCAATGGTACCCAAAATTGGCTGAATATGATTTTGAAGGTTGGCACGCAGACCCATACATAGGCAGAGAATTTTATGGCGTTTGGGGAGATTTTGATGTTACCATCACCATTGATGAAAAATTTACAATTGGAGGAACTGGTTATCTGCAAAATCCTGCGGAAGTTGGCCACGGTTACCAAATGTCAAACCAAAAAACCATGAAGCCCGTGAAAGGAAAGTACACTTGGCATTTTTTAGCGCCAGATGTACACGATTTTGCGTGGGCTGCAGATCCTGATTTTGTACACGATACATTTGATGGTCCTAATGGCGTAAAGCTCCATTTTTTCTATAAGGATGACAGTGAACTAGCTGAAAACTGGAAAAAATTGCAGCCAAAAACAGCCGAGATAATGCAGTTTTTCAATGAAAATGTTGGTGTATATCCGTATGAGCAATATTCAGTAATTCAAGGCGGCGATGGCGGAATGGAATATGCTATGTGCACCATGATTACTGGCAAGCGTGAATTTGAAAGCCTTGTTGGCGTAACGGCTCACGAGTTGGCCCATTCTTGGTTTCAGTTTGTCCTAGCCACAAATGAAAGCAAGCACGAATGGATGGATGAAGGATTCACCTCGTTCATTTCAGATGAAGCGATGAATGCCGTAATGGAGAAGACAAATCCAAACCCACATTCGGGTTCGTATCGCGGATATATGTTTATGGCCACAAGCGGTCAAGAACAGCCGTTGACCACACACGCGGATAGATATGCCACAAACCGAAGCTACGGAATCAATGCCTATAGCAAGGGTGCGGTATTTTTAACGCAGTTGGGTTACGTTATTGGCCCCGAAAATCTTTCAAAAACGCTGAAACGTTATTATTCAGATTTTAAATTCAAGCATCCCACTCCCAATGATTTTATTCGCACCGCCGAAAAAATTTCAGGGTTCGAGCTGGATTGGTATTTAATGGATTTTACGCAGACCACAAATACTATAGATTACGGAATAAAAAGTGTTGAAAACGACGGAAAAAACACGAAAGTAACTTTGGAAAGAATTGGACTAATGCCAATGCCAATAGACCTTTACGTAAGTTATGAGGATGGTACCCAAGAATTATTCTACATCCCGTTGCGGATGATGTGGGGAGAAAAACCAAATCCATTTACAGAATTGAACCGAACTGTTTTGGAGAACTGGGCTTGGGCTTACCCTACCTATACATTTGAAATTTCAAACGGAAAAAAAGTAAAAAATATGATGATTGACGCTACCAATAGATTGGCAGATATCAATCCAGAAAATAACATTTACGAGAAAAAATAATTTCTATTCCTTTTTTAAATGAAACCCTGCAGCTATATTTCTGCGGGGTCTTTTTATATTTACCTTGTGAACCAAAATTTTCCAAAAAGAGAAAAGCTAAAAAGTTCAAAAACAATTGAAAGACTGTTTTTGCAAGGAAAACAACATTCACAATTTCCCATCAAAGTATTTTTCATTGTTGAAGAAAAAGAAGAAGTTTCCCAAGCAGCATTTGCTGTCCCAAAACGAAATTTTAAATCTGCCGTAGACCGAAATCGCGTAAAAAGACTATTGCGCGAAGCTTACCGACATAACAAGCAACCAATTGTCGAAATTAACGGCAAGAAATTTGTAATGCTCTTTCTTTTTTTAGGAAAAATTAAACCGCAGTACGCACAGCTTGAAAAAGCAATGGTGAAACTGCTAAAAAAATTAAGGGATGAAAATAATTAGCGTATTGTTTCTGGTTTTTTTGATGGGCTGTTCCAATGGCAATTCTAATAAAAGTAAGGAACTGGCTGAAGTGCAAATGTCTCCACCGCCATCTGCCGAAGTAAATTCAATTAATGATGAAACGGTGGTTCGCAACGAGCAAAAAGTGATAAAAACCGCCCATCTTAATTTTGAAGTTTCAGATGTAAGTGCTACCCAAAAAAAAATACTTCAGCTGGCCAATGAGTACAAAGGCTTTGTGCAGAGCGACAATACCGGAAAGGAATACAGCCGCGTATTTCAAACTATGGTTATTCGTGTTCCGTCTGAAAATTTTCAGCCATTTTTGGATAATGTTTCCAAAGCCGTGGAATATTTTGACCAAAAGGAAATATCAAGACAGGATGTTTCTGAAGAATTTGTTGATCTGGAAGCGAGATTGAGCGCCAAGCGGGAACTTGAAAAGCGTTATTTGGAATTGCTGAAGCAAGCTAAAAATGTAAAGGAAATGCTGGAGATTGAACGCGAACTTTCAATAATCCGGGAAGAAATAGAGGCCAAACAAGGCCGCCTGCAATTTCTACAGAATCAGGTTTCGCTCAGTACCATTAATCTACATTTTTATAAAACCACAGCAGATACGGGAGTTACACAATCGTATGGGCAGAAAATGAAAAATGCCTTTTTTGGCGGCTGGAACGGCATATCCGTTTTCTTTTTGGGCATGCTATACCTTTGGCCATTGTTTCTCTTGGCATCACTTGTTTTTTTATTTCTTCGTATATTTCTAAAAAAGAGAAAGAAGAAGCACTAATATATCATAACTGAGATCTTTTCGGTTAGAAAAAAATTCAAAAAAATGAAAAAAAGAATTCTCATTCCCATTTTAGCCGTAGGTATTTTATTGACTACGGTAAGTTTCAAAAGTGATTTTTTTGAAATAGCAAAACAGATTGAAATATTTACCACGCTTTATAAAGAGTTGAATATGAATTACGTGGACGAGGTAACGCCCGCAACTTTAATGGACAAGGCTATTACCGGAATGCTGGAAGATCTGGATCCGTACACCGTTTATTGGAACGAGCAGGAAGTGGAAGATGCCAAAATCAACAATAGCGGAATTTACACGGGAATAGGCGCCACCGCCCAAAGCAAAAAAGATAAAATCATTATCGTAGAACCGTATAAAGATTATCCCGCAGACAAGGCCGGCCTAAAAGCGGGTGATGAAATTATAAAGATTGGAGCAATCTCACTGAAGGATTTTGATGATGATGCGGGCGAACTTCTTAAGGGCGCTCCAGGCTCCACAGTAGATGTTACGTACGTTAGGCAGGGAAAAACAGCAACTACTACAATTACGCGGAATGCCGTAGAACTAAAAGCTGTCCCCTACTACAAACTTATGGATGGCAATGTGGGGTACATTGTACTTTCCCAGTTTAATAGAAAAACAACACAGGAAACCAAAGCTGCATTGGTTGATTTGAAAAACCAGGGTGCTTCTAAAATAATTTTGGATCTGCGAGGAAATCCTGGTGGACTTCTCAATGAAGCGATAAATGTGGTCAATCTTTTTGTTCCGAAGGGTGAAGTGATTACAACTACAAAATCTGTTGTTGAAAAGTACAACCAAACATACAAAACACAAAGTGAGCCCGTGGATATTGAAATTCCGCTTGTAGTACTTGTAAATGGAAGAAGTGCCTCGGCTAGTGAAATTGTTTCCGGAGGCTTGCAGGATCTGGACCGCGCGGTAATTGTGGGCGCGCGTAGTTTTGGAAAAGGGCTGGTACAACGCCCAAAAAAATTGACCTATGGAACACAGCTCAAGGTTACCATTTCACGCTATTACACGCCTAGCGGGCGTTGCATTCAAGCGCTTGATTACTGGCACAGGGATGAAAATGGTGATCCCGTTCGAAAAGATGCAAAAGAATACAATGAATTCAAAACAAAAGGCGGAAGAACCGTGTATGACGGCGGCGGAATTTTACCCGATGTACAACTGGAATCTGCCGTTTATAGCCCAATTACCACAGCTCTTTTAAAGGATAACGCCATTTTTGATTACGCCACAAAATATTATTACAGTCACCAATTGAGCGATTATAATAATTTCAAATTTACGGATGCCGATTTCAAGGATTTTATGAAGTTTTTAAAAGAAAACAATTTTGAATATGAAACCGAAACCGAAAAGAAGTTTGCAGAAGGTTTACGTCTTTCTGAAGACGATGATTTAAATAAAGAAATTTCGGCGAGCTATGGCCAACTTATGGCTGCAATAGACACCGCAAAAGACAAAGCAGTTTTGGAAAAAAAGATAGAAATAGAATCGTTATTGACTGATGAAATACTGAAAAGATATTTCTACCGAGAGGGATTATACAATTATCAAATCACCCACAACCCAGAGATTTTGGAAGCTGTAGCTGTTCTAAATGATGTTGGACGCTATAATAAGATTTTAAAGCGATAATCCTATATTTCAAAATAAATCAGTGAGTTACAAAAATTCTAAACTAGGATTAACATAAGGTTAACTGCCTGTTTATCAATATTTTCCTATATTAGCAATTATGGTACAAGTTGATAAACAAGAAAATGAAACGATTCTAAAAGAATCTGTGGCCTATTTAGAGAGCCGGGGTTTTGAACACATTCAGGCCGATGTGGAAGGTTATGAAACTCCAAAATCCTATCATAAAAAAGATAGCGATGTGGTAATTACCCCAGATATTGTCGCAGAACGTTCGGGAATTAAGCACTATTTTGAAATTAGTTTAAAATCCTCAAAACCCAGATTATTGAAATCAAAGTGGCAATTTTTAGATACACTTACCCGAATGCGAAACCAACGTTTTAAAATTATAACTCGAAGGGGGCATTACAAATTTACTGATGAAATGTTGAGAGATTTAAATCTAGAGAAAAATCTCATTAAACTCTAATCATGGCGATGTGGGGAATACCGTCCTCCATATAGCGGTCCCCTACGGTTTTGAAGCCGTGGCTTTCGTAAAAAATTACTAAATAAGTTTGAGCCGATATCTTTATTTTATCGGCTTTTACTTTGGTTTTAATTGCCTGAATCGAAGCTTTCGTAATTTCGTGTCCATAACCTAATTTTCTATAATTTTCACGAACCAAAACGCGGCCGATGGATGCATCCTCAAAATAATCGCCCGGATGAAAACAGCGTGCGTAAGCTACCAAAATATCATCTTCCCATCCCAAAATATGAATGGCTTTTACATCTTTTCCATCCACATCCTGATATACGCAATCTTGTTCCACCACAAAAACTTCGCTTCGCAATTGTAGCATTTTGTATAAATCGTTTTTTGTTAATTCTTCAAAAGTCTTAATTTCGATTTCCATTTTTTTTTTTGATATTCAATTTGAAAAATTTAATCCTGAACAATGATGTCTTTTGGATCGTCTTTTTGATGTTCGGGTTGTATGGTCACGTGGTTTATTCCGAAATCATGAAAAAGTATCTCTTCCACTTGGGTGAGTACGGCATCAAATTCTGAAAGAGTCAAATCCTTGTAAAAATCTATGTGCGCTTCTAAATGTGTTTCCTCTTCATTCAATTGCCAAATATGCATATGGTGCACATTCTTGATTTCCGGAATTTTGCAAATAGCTTCATTTACTATTTCCAAACTTAAATCGTCTGGCGTGAAAAGCATCAAAACCTTGAAGGATTTTTTCAACAAATCATACCCAACAACCAATAAATATAAAGCTATTAAAACAGTTAAAAGGCTATCTATCCAAAACCATTCAAAATATTTCATCAAAAAACCACCTATTAAAACTGCTACCGAGGCCGCCATATCTGTAAATAGGTGAAGATATGCGGAGCGCATATTCATATTTGTTTTTGATTCCTTAAAAAGAAGCAAAACACTGAAGCCGTTAAATAATATTCCAAGCAGCGCAAGCCAGATAACCAATTCACTTTCAATTTTCTGCGGATTTGTAAATCGAAGAATTGCTTCGTAAATGAGATAGACAGCTACAATTAACAACGTAGCCGAATTGACAAAAGCCGCAATTATTTCGGCGCGTTTATATCCAAAAGTTTTGGTTACCGAAGCGTCCTTTTTTGAATATTTATCTGCAATATAACTTACGATGAGCGATAGGACGTCGCTGAAGTTGTGAAGCGCATCGGAAAGTAGCGAAAGACTCCCGGAAATTAACCCACCAATTACCTGTCCCACGGTTATACCAATGTTTAACAGGATGGAAAGTAATAATTTTTTTCCTTTTAAATCTGGATGTGAATGGTCGTGGGGATGTGCGTGGTTGTGCGCCATTTGGTGTTATGAACAGGTAATTTTTTCAACTCTATTTTGGTGGCGTCCTCCTTCAAATTCGGTATTCAAAAAAGTTTTCACCATCTCTAAAGCTTGCTGTTTACTTGTGTAGCGGGCAGGGATGCTTAAAATATTGGCATCATTATGCTGGCGTGCGAGTTCGGTAATTTCCTTGGTCCAGCATAGCGCAGAACGTACTTTCTGGTGTTTGTTTGCCGTCATGTTCGCTCCGTTCCCGCTTCCGCAGATTATAATTCCCAAATCCGCCTTTTGGTTTTCAACATCTTCGGCGACAGGATGTACAAAATCTGGGTAATCCACACTTGCATCGGTATTGGTTCCATGATTTGCAACCTCGTGCCCTTCCTTTTCAAGATAGGCTACAATCTCCATTTTATATTCTGTTCCGGCGTGGTCATTTCCAATTGAAATTTTCATCTGTATAAATTTTTTACAAAGATAAAGCAAGCCATTTTATAACCTTAAAATTTATCCATTAATTCGCGCCAGCGTTTTTATGTGTTTCAAATTGAAAATCAATTGATAACGTTTTCTTAACGGGTACTTTATTTTTCAGTTAACAACGTTGTTGATATTTGTAAGTTGAAATACAAAAAATAAAATTGGTTACTTGAAATAAAATTTCAATAGCCATTTATTTTTTCAGCATCAAAATTTTTAACCCATTTTTTAATGCTGATTTGTGAGCAATATTTTTAGGTTTGCTAACACATTTTTTGAAATTATTTATTCAAAAATGGTTTTGTAAATAGGTTATCCACCATTGTTAATTACAAAAGCTAAATCCTTGTTTTCTACCAAAATTATATCTTAAAATTGTGTTAATAACCTCTTATTAAAAGACCATAAATTAATATCAAAACAAAATTTAAAAAAGTTATTCCAGCTATTAACAAGCTATCATCATAACAATTTTTATTTTTAAAAATTTCAAAAAAGAAATGATTTATATAATAGATGTTGATAACGATAATTTTGGGATGAATATGTGAAGGAATTGTGGTCCTAAACAATTTTAAGGTTGGAACTGTTCCCAAACTGTTTGATAATTTCCTCCGCCTGTTCCCAGTCATCCTTGTGGACTTGCAGTTTAATACCGCCCACGGCGTTTGAATAGAATGGAAATACGCTGACCATAGTTTCATTCAAAAAAACATAACGTATTTCTGCTTGGTCAAAAAGAAGGCGAAGCACGGCATATTCAGCCGGAAAAGTGAAAATTGCTATGGTCTTGAAATGTTCCATTTTAAAAAGAAATGCGCTTTGTACAAGGTACTAAATGTTTGTAAATCATTCTAAGTGATTGCTAGATAAATAGTACATTTACCACAATTAGCCAATAACTATGCCCAGACGTAAAAAGAAGAAAAAACAAAATATAGAAAATCTTTCCCAAACCATACTTGAAATTCTTCGGAAAGACCATTCACAAGCCTATACTTACAAGCAAATTGCCTCAAAACTTAATCTTGACAATCCCAGTAGCCGAAACCATATAATAAAAAAATTGAAGGATTTACAGGGCAAAGGAACCATCAAGGAAATAGAGCGCGGTAAATATATAATTACCCCATCCCAAAATTACTATACCGGAAAGGTGGATATCGCAGGCCGCGGTCAAGGTTACATAATAGTTGAAGATCTTGAGGATGATATTTATGTGAAAAATAAAAACCTGAACAAAGCCCTTAACGGAGATATTGTTGAAGTTTACGTTTTCAAACGAAAAAGAGGCGGTAAGAGTGAAGGTGAGGTAACACAGATACTGGAACGAAAGAGAACAGAGTTTGTTGGCACCATTCAAGTGCAGGAAAATTTTGCTTTCGTGGAGGTTTCGGATCATAAAATGTATACGGATATTTTTGTTCCGAAGAATAAAATTAACGGAGCGAAAAATGGCGAAAAGGTTTTGGTGGCAATGGAAGATTGGCCGGAAAGAGCAGATTCTCCCTACGGAAATGTGTTAAAATCGCTTGGGATGCCGGGCGAGCACAATACCGAAATTCATTCCATATTGGCGCAATATGGCTTGCCCTATGATTTTCCGAAGGAAGTGGAAGATTTTGCAAATAAACTGGATACTTCCATTAAAGATTCTGAAATAAAAAACCGAAGGGATATGCGCGAGGTATTGACCTTCACTATCGATCCTCGGGATGCAAAAGATTTTGACGATGCGCTTTCCTTTGAAAAACTTGAAAATGGAAACTACGAAATAGGAATTCACATTGCAGACGTTTCGCATTATGTGAAGCCCGGCAACGAGCTGGATGATGAAGCTTACGAGCGTGCCACATCAGTCTATTTGGTGGATAGGGTAGTACCAATGCTTCCAGAAATTCTTTCAAACAATGCGTGTTCCCTTCGGCCGAATGAAGAAAAATATACTTTTTCAGCCGTTTTTGAGATTAATAAGAAAGCCGAAGTTTTAAAAAAATGGTTTGGCAGAACCGTTATTTACAGTGATGCACGCTTTGCCTACGAAGAGGCGCAACATATCATTGAAAATCCTTCAGAGGAAACCCACATAATTCCTGCAAAAACTTCTATTACAAATAAAAAACGCGAGGTTGATAATTCTATAGCTGATGCAATTTTGGAAATGGACAGATTGGCAAAAATTCTTCGTCAAAAAAGAATGCGTGCCGGTGCCATAAGTTTCGATAAAGTAGAGGTGAAATTTGTCCTGGACGAACAAAACAATCCGGAAGGAGTTTATTTTAAGGAAAGCAAGGATGCCAATAAACTCATTGAGGAATTTATGCTTTTGGCAAACCGAAGCGTTGCGGAATTTATTGGAAAACAGGAACCAAAGAAAACCTTTGTATACCGCGTGCACGATGAGCCAGATGATGAAAAAATTGCGGCGCTGGAAAATATTATCAAGCGTTTTGGTTATAAAATGAATACCAAGGACAAACATTCCACAGCCAATTCCCTCAACAAATTATTGAAGGACGTACAAGGAAAAAAAGAACAAAATTTAATTGATACGCTAGCCATACGCAGTATGAGCAAGGCAGTTTATACCACGCATAATATTGGCCATTATGGATTGGCATTCGATTATTATACGCATTTTACGTCGCCCATTAGAAGATATCCAGATGTTATGGTCCATCGGCTTTTACAGCATTATTTGGATAACGGAAAATCTGCAAAGGAGGAGGAATATGAAGAGAAATGTAGCCACAGTAGCGATATGGAAAACCTGGCCGCAAATGCCGAACGCGACAGTGTAAAGTATATGCAAATAAAGTATATGATGGATCACGAGGAAAAAAATTTCCTTGGCGTTATTTCAGGTGTTACGGATTGGGGAATCTATGTGGAAATTATTTCAAATAAATGCGAAGGAATGGTGCGGTTACAGGATTTAAAGGATGATCATTACGAGTTTGATAGGGATGAGTTTGCGGCAATCGGGAAAAAATCCAAAAATGTTTATAGGCTTGGGGATGAAGTTTATGTAAGTGTGAAAAATGCGGATTTGGTAAAAAAACATTTAGATTTCAATATGTTGGGACACCGAAGTGAAGTCAATCCAAAAAAATTATAACTTTTATTTCATCTGCATAACTTTTCTGCCAAAAGGTTAAGGAAACTTATCTTTAAAATTCTTGTATTTTTACCAGACTATGTTAGACGGGTTACCCTATGCAGCTTTTTATGGATTTTTATTGGCCTTTGCCGTTGGCCCGGTTTTTTTTACGTTAATAGAAACAGCCATAACCAAGGGCATCAAGGCGGCTCTTTTTTTCGATTTTGGGGCATTGTTTGCAGATGTGGTTTTTATTACTATCGCTTTTTTCAGCACAAGCAAAATTCTTGAGAAAGTAAAACACGATCCTGGTCTGCTTATTTTCGGTGGTGCAATTTTAATGGCTTATGGCATCATTTCATACATACGCACCAATAAATCTATTTTCAGGATTGTGAGAGAACATTATGCTGTAAAAGTGAAAAAAAACCTGGGAGGCCTATTTTTAAAAGGTTTTCTTCTGAATTTTGTAAACTTCGGGGTACTCGCGGGATGGATTGGTACACTAATTATGGCAAACGCGCTTACCACTACAGATAATGGGGTAATACTATTTCTGGCTACCGTTCTTATAACTTTCTTCGCAACAGATATTTTAAAAATCTTACTTGCAAAAAAACTGAAAAGTAAAATGACGCCCCGTTTTATTTTTAAAACTAAAATGTGGGTAAGTATTATTATTGCTGGCTTTGGATTAATTTTATTGCTTCAGGGTGTTTTCCCGGGAGAGGTGAAAGCTGGGTTGGAAAAAATCCCGGGACAGCAACATCCATTGGAAAAACCTATTCCTCCAGTTGAGGAACCTTTATAAATAAAAAACCTCCAATACAACGTTGAAGGTTTTTGAGGTATTGAGCGCCCCGACACTTCGGGGGAACCGCCGTTGCTGGTAAACTAAAAAACCTCCAACACTATGTTGAAGGTCTTTGAGGTATCGAGCGGATTCGAACCGCTGTAGCAGCTTTTGCAGAGCTGAGCCTAGCCACTCGGCCACGATACCCTATTAGGGTTGCAAATGTAAAAAAATTAAACGTAAAATTCCTACTTAATTAGCAAATTACCGTTTCTGCTTAAGAGTGACGCTTACTTCGGCAACATCGCCACCAATAGGCGGATTCAGTTTTGCCACGGTGACTTTTACTTCATCCACCAATTCAATTTTCTGAAATACCGAATCCACAATGCGTTTGGCCACGTGTTCCAAAAGCTTTGAGCGTACCGCCATTTCATCCTTCACAATTTGCTGAAGTTGTACATAATCCACGGTATCATTAAGTTCGTCACTTACAGCCGCCCCTTTCAAATTTGCTTTTACCCAAATGTTTACAATGTAATCAGAACCTATTTGTCCTTCCTCTGTTAAGCAACCGTGATAGGCATAAATACGAATATTTTTTAAGTGAATGCTACCCATAAAATTTCTTTCTGCAAAGATAGAAGAGAATTTCTTTTTCAGTTAATTGGTTACCTTTGTACCTCTCAAAAAAAATTATAATGACAAACGAAGCCGCGCCGCTCAATTTCATAGAACACATCATTGAAGAAGATCTTTCAAAAGATTATAAAAGAGAGCAATTGTGCTTTCGGTTTCCACCGGAGCCTAATGGGTATCTCCACATTGGCCACGCCTCATCCATTTGCCTTAATTTTGGTCTTGGCGAAAGATATAATGCTCCGGTAAACCTGCGTTTTGATGATACAAATCCAGCGAAGGAAGAACAGGAATTTGTGGATGCCATTAAAAAAGATATTTCATGGTTGGGTTATGAATGGGCTACGGAATGTTATGCATCAGATTATTTTCAACAGTTGTATGATTGGGCCGTTCAAATGGTTAAGGATGGCAAGGCGTATGTAGATTCTCAGACTTCTGAGGCCATTGCCGAACAAAAAGGAACACCTAATACCCCTGGTAAACCCAGTCCCTTCAGAAATCGTTCTGTTGAAGAAAATCTGGATTTGTTGGAGAAGATGAAAAACGGTGAAACCAAGGAAGGTGAGCACGTGCTGCGAGCCAAAATAAATATGGAATCACCAAATATGTTGATGCGCGACCCGGTTATGTACCGAACCATAAACAAACATCACCACAGAACGGGAACCGATTGGAAAATTTTCCCGATGTATGATTGGACGCACGGCGAGAGTGATTACATCGAGCAAGTATCACATTCCTTCTGCACACTTGAATTTCTGCCACACAGGGAGCTTTACGATTGGTTCTTGGACCAAGTGTACGATTCCAATAAATTGCGCCCGAAACAACGAGAATTCGCCCGTAGAAATTTAAGCCACACCGTTGTTAGCAAGCGTAAATTAGCACAATTGGTCAGCAACGGTGTAGTTACCGGTTGGGATGATCCACGCATGCCCACTATTTCTGGGTTGCGTAGAAGAGGATATACGCCAGATTCCATTAAAAATTTTGCAGATAGTATTGGCGTTGGCAAGCGCGAAAACTTAATTGATGTCTCTCATTTGGAATTTAATGTTCGTGAAGATCTCAATAAAAAAGCGCCGAGAATAATGGTTGTTTTGGATCCCGTGAAATTGGTAATTGACAATTATCCCGAGGGAAAAACCGAAATGTTCGAGGCGGAAAATAATCAGGAAGATGAAAGTGCAGGAAGTAGGGAAGTGCCATTTTCGAAGGAACTTTTTATTGAAAGAGAAGATTTTCTTGAATCTGCCAATAGTAAATTTTTCCGATTGACCTTAGGGAAGGAAGTACGTTTAAAAAACGCATACATCATAAAAGGTGAAAGTGTAGTAAAAGATGCAGATGGAAACATTACTGAAATCCATTGTACATACGACCCAGACAGCAGGAGTGGTAGCGGTAGCGAAGCTTCATTAAGAAAGGTAAAAGGAACATTGCATTGGGTTTCTGCGGAACACGCGCTGCCGGTTGAAGTTCGACTTTACGATCGTTTGTTTACTGAAGCCTCTCCAGATACCAACAAGGAAAGGGATTTTATGGAATTCATCAATCCGGATTCTTTGAAAGTAATAACCGGTTATGCAGAACCAAGTGTAAAAAATGCGAAACCTGAGGATAATTTTCAGTTTCAGAGGTTGGGCTATTTTGTGGTGGATAGGGATACAACCACAGAGCGAATTGTGTTCAACAGAACCGTTCCCTTGCGCGATTCTTGGGCTAAGATTGCCGAGTAGTCATATATTTCCGTTAATGAATTTATAGCTCTGCAAAACGGCCTTTACCGTGGAATCTTTAAAAACTTTTCGAGGTTTGGAGAATCCGTGTTTGGTTATTGAATTAAAATTCTATTTATTGATGAGCATCGATGGTCTTCAACAAACCTCTCGATTTAACATTTACCACAATATAAAACCACTTTTTTTAAGAAAATTTGGCAATAATTTTTTTCTTTTATGACAAATTTATATAATCGAAATCATCTATTAACCGGTTATTAACAGCACGCTCATATCCCATTAGTTAATTTTGTCATTATTAACTTTAAACAACAAACTAAAATGGCATCAAATACAGGTCAAACGCTACTTGCAATATTAACTGGAGCTGCTATAGGCGCAGGAATAGGGATTCTTTATGCTCCAGATAAAGGTTCAAACACTAGAACTAAATTAAGCAAAGAAGCTAAGAAAGCACAAAAGCAATTGAACAAACAAATTCAAGAAACTACTTCAAATTTGAGTTCAAAAGCGCAAAGCGCAAAATTTAGCTTCGAACAAAAATTGAACGAAACTCTCTCTTCAGCGAGCTACAAAGCAGATGAAATCCTTTTGGCTATGGAAGATAAGTTGGAAGCATTGCGTAGGCAGAATGCAAAATTACAGATTGATTCAACCGTTGACCAAGCTAAAGCGACTGCGAAAAAAGTAATATCGTAATTATGGCATTTAAAGGCCTTACAGAAAATTTACATAAAGTTGCCGACAGGTTAGAAGATTACAGTGCAAGCATGGCGGAGTATTACAAACTCCGCCTTTTTAAATCTGCTATGAAAGGTTCTATTGCACTTGTAAACCTTTTGGTCTATGGTAGTATATTTCTCTTTGTATTGCTTTTTCTATCGATAGGAGGTGCCTTTTGGCTAGGTTCTTTTTTTGAACATAGCTACTACGGTTTCTTGCTCATTGGTGCATTCTACGGAATTATTTTGATTTTTATGTTTGTATACGGAAGAAAAATTCTGGAACGCAGACTGCTCCACAAATTTTCAGGTCTTCTGTACGATGAAAATGATCTCTCCCCAAAAAAAATGGCCGAGAAAGAAGTAAATGAATTTCAACATTCGGTGAATAAAGTCACGGACGAAGAACTCACTGAACTTGAAATTGATAACAAATAGTTGCATATGAAGCGATATACTACTTTTGAAGAAATAGACAGGGATTTGAAATATTTGAGGTTGAAAGCACAGATTGACCTCGAGGAAGTAAAGCTCAGCTTCAACCACGGAAAGGAAAGTTTAAAGGAATCTTTGAATCCTATTAATATGATTGCAAGCACGGCTGGGGCAATTTTGAAAAAAGCCTTTGTTTTAAAAATGGTGGACAAAATTGTGGGGATTAAACCTGTTAAAAAACAAGATTACGAAGAGAACGATTCGCTATAGCGAATCAAAAGCATTCAATAAAAAACCCTCATTATTTGAGGGTTTTTTTTATTTAAAATTTTAAATCCAAGTCATCAGTATCACTTTCGTCGTTATCCATATTTTTTGGTGGCGAAGGGCGTGTAGTTCGCTTTTTCGGGGCAATTCCCCGGGCTTGATTCTGTTTCTTCATTTCTTCTCCTATTTGGTTACTCGCTACAAAGGATGCAATCATATTGTTCAGCATATCGCTACCTGCCTGTGGTGAATTGGGAAGAAGAATAAGATTTGTATTGGTTTCTTCGCCTATTGATTGCAACGTATCATAATGCTGTGTAACAACAATAAGCGCAGAAGCCTCTTGCGAATTGATACCCACATTGTTCAAAACGTCCACACTTTCTTCCAGTCCGCGGGCAATTTCCCTACGCTGGTCAGCAATACCCTGCCCCTGCAAACGTTTGCTCTCAGCCTCTGCACGGGCTTTAGCAACAATTTTTATTCTTTCCGCTTCGGCTTCAAATTCTGCCGCAACTTTTTCACGTTCCGCGGCATTAATTCGGTTCATGGCCGCTTTTACTTGAATATCTGGGTCAATGTCCGTAACCAGTGTTTTGATGATATCATAACCATACGTGCTCATCGCTTCATTTAATTCTGCCTTTACTGCAATTGCCACATCATCTTTTCTTTCAAAAACATCATCCAATTTCATTTTGGGAACTTCCGCGCGAACCACATCAAAAACATAGCTAGTTATTTGATCATGGGGATTTTGAAGTTTATAAAAAGCATCATATACCTTTTGTTGCAGCACTTGAAATTGCACGGAAATCTTGAGACGCACAAATACATCATCCTTCGTTTTGGTTTCAACAATCACGTCGAGTTGCTGAATTTTCAGATTTATTCTACCCGCAATCCTATCAATAAGTGGAATTTTCATTTGAAGTCCGGAATGACGGATACTTTGAAATTTTCCAAAACGTTCCACAATGGCCGCCGTTTGTTGCTTTACCGTAAAGAACGAAGAGAACAGAATTATAAGCGCAATGACCAAAAGCGGTATCAAAATAAATGAGTTCATTTCTTAAAAAAGTTAAGTGATTAGTTGTTGAAGATACAAAATTAAACCTATTTTCACGGCCCCAAATAATCTTGACATGAAACTGAAAAACTTCATTTTTGCGGTTGCAATTCTTCTCATTTCCCAATCAATTTCCGCACAGCGCAACTATGGTGGCTACAATTTTCTAGGAATAACCGGCGGATTGACTTTTTTTGACATCAATACAGATGATTTTGTAACGAGCCAGAGCACGGGTTTTATGGCTGGTTTTTCTGCACGCGGCGCATTCCGGAATGATTTTGATCTTATTTATGGCCTCACCGTTCAGAATTCTCAAGTATCCATCCAAGCGAGTAATGCTGCCAGCACCCAATTTGTGGATTACAGTCTATTGGGCGCGCAAATTCATTTTATGGGAAGTTATAACATCGTTGTAAAACATCTCAGTATTGAATTTGGGCCAGTTTTAAATGTAAACGGTAAATTAAATCTGGAACAGGAACAGTTTGAAGATTATGTAATAACCGGTTATAATGAACTGCGCGCACAGGATATTCTTGATATTTCGAAAATCGATTTTCGTGTGGCAGCCGGCATTACCGCTGGTTTTGAACATTTCAGAATTTCAGGTCAATATCAATATGGAGTTACCAATATGCTGAACAATTTAAACGAACAGAACCTTGAAATCAACGATTTTAAGGGAAATAGTTCAACTTTAATTGTTTCGGGTGTTATCTATTTTTAATCGATAAATGCGATTGCTCTTTCTATTCTGAAAATGCTTTCTTTTTTGCCAAGAATGGAGAGAATATCAAAAACATCTGGGCCTTTCATTTCGCCTACCAAGGCCAAACGCAGAGGCATCATCACTTTTCCGAAGCCAATATTTTCTGAAGTAATCCACCCTTTTATTTTTTCTGAGATAGTTGCTGCCGAAAAATCATCAATTTCATTTAAAATTGAAACAACCTCATTTAAAAGTATCGAAGTTTCATCCTTAAATGCTTTTTCTGCGGCTTTTGGATCATAGCTATTTGGCGTTTCAAAGAAAAAGCTGCCCTGTTCCCACAAATCCTCCATAAATGTTGCGCGTTCCTTTAAAAGCGAAACAATGCTTTCAAGATTTTGCGAAGCTTCAATGTTTTTATTTTTCAGCAAATCAGCGAATTGTGAAGCCAATGCGCTGTTATCCATCTTTTGAAGATATTGATGCTGAAACCATTTCGTCTTTTCAGGATCAAATTTGGCTCCCGCTTTATGGACACGCTCCAGCTCAAAGGTATTTACCAAATCCTTCAAACTGAAAATTTCCTGTTCCGTTCCTGGATTCCAGCCCAAAAATGCGAGCATATTTATAACGGCTTCGGGCAAATAACCATCTTCCCTGTATCCAGAAAACATTTCTCCTTCAGCAGGTTGCCATTGCAGCGGGAAAACCGGGAAACCCATTTTATCTCCATCTCGTTTGCTCAACTTTCCATTGCCGGTTGGTTTTAAAATCAAAGGCAAATGCGCAAATTGTGGTGCGGTCCAACCAAAGGCTCTGTACAAAAGAATATGTAGCGCAAGGGAAGGAAGCCACTCTTCCCCGCGGATGACGTGGGTTATCTCCATTAAATGATCGTCCACAATATTTGCGAGGTGATACGTGGGCATACCATCGCTCTTAAAAAGAACTTTATCGTCGAGAATACTGGTATCCACGTGCATTTCGCCGCGAATAATATCATTTAAATGAAGATTTTCCTTTTCAGGAGATTTAAAACGGATAACAAATTCCTCACCAGCATCAATCTTTTTTTGTGTTTCTTCTTTGGAAAGGGTAAGTGAATTTTTCAATTTCTGTCGATTGTGCCAATTGTATATGAAAGTTTTCCCTTTCTCTTCGTGATCTTTTCGGTGCGCGTCCAGTTCTTCCGCAGTGTCAAAAGCATAATACGCATTGCCGGATTCAATTAAATCATCTGCATATTTTCTGTAAATATGCTTTCGCTCGCTCTGCCTGTAAGGTCCGCAATTGCCTTCTTTACCCGGTCCTTCATTATAAGGAATCTTTAGCCAATTTAAAGCTTCAATTATGTAAGCTTCAGCACCTTCCACATATCGGTTTTGGTCTGTGTCCTCAATTCGCAATAAAAAATCACCACCGTGTTTTTTCGCAAATAAATAATTGAACAACGCCGTGCGCACACCGCCAATATGTAATGGACCCGTGGGACTGGGAGCAAACCGAACCCGAACTTTTTCAGACATACATTTAATTTTTATTGAAACGTAGGCGCAAAGGTACAATTATACGTTCGCATTTTAAAGCCCATGATAATGCGTCTCTCCTTTTTTGGAGCAATATTTGCAGAAGTTTTTGGAACAAAATATTATTGTATTTTAGGAGTTTGAAGAGCAGGAGACGTTTCTATGGGCACATTTAGCATCATTCAGCAAAAGCTGGAGCAGTTTATTAAAAAATATTACACAAATGAGTTGATCAAGGGAACGATTCTCTTTTTCGCCATTGGGCTGTTGTATTTACTTTTCACGCTGCTCGTTGAATATTTTCTTTGGTTAAATCCAGCTGCGCGGCGCGTTCTTTTTTGGAGTTTTATTATTGTTGAGTTTGCGCTATTCGTCCGCTTTATAGCTTTTCCATTGGCGAAACTTTTTAAGTTTCAGAAAGGAATTTCATATGAAGATGCCTCAAAAATTATTGGAAACCATTTCCCCGAAGTAAGCGATAAGTTGTTGAATGTGCTTCAATTGAATCAAAATAGAAAAGAAAGCGAATTACTGGCAGCCAGTATTGATCAAAAAGCTACCGATTTACAACCGATTCCTTTCAAAAGCGCGATTAATTTTAAAAAAAATGCGAAATATTTAAAGTACGCGGCAATCCCCATTCTAATTTTTGCACTATTCAGCGCTTTGGGAGGATTGGAAATCTTTTCAAGTAGCTACACCCGCGTGTTGCATTACGATACCGCTTACGAACCGCCAGCGCCCTTTTCATTCATTGTTATGAATGAAAATTTAAATGCAATTGAAAATAAAAGTTTCACGCTGAAAGTTAGAACTGAAGGTACGGCCATTCCAGAAAACGCGAGCATTGATTATGATGGCGAAACGTACTATATGCAACAGCTTGCTCCAGGATTGTTCGAGTATACATTTGCACAACCTACGGATGCCATTCCATTCAATTTAAAGGCAAATAAGGTAACCTCTCGCCAATACGTTTTGGATATTGTAAATACCCCATCGCTTATAAATTTTGAGATGTTTTTGGATTATCCAAGTTACACTGGAAAGCAGGATGAGACAATGAAAAGCACAGGGAATGCTACTATTCCTGAGGGTACGCACGTTCGCTGGAATGTTTCAACAAAAAACACAACAGCAGTTACGCTGAAAACGGCCGATACAGTATTTTCATTTTCTGAAAAAAATCAAGTTTTTGATTTTAAAAAAGGAATTTACAATAGAATGGATTATGCCATAACCACCTCAAATAAGCAATTGAAGGATTATGAAAATCTTGCTTTTACTTTGAATGTGGTAAAGGATCAATTTCCGGAGATTGATGTTGAGTCTAAGCAGGACAGCACGGATAGCCAGCGAGTTTTCTTTTTGGGCCAAATTTCTGATGATTATGGCCTTACAAAATTGCGATTGGTGTACTATCCGGAAGGTGAAGAGGAAAAAAGTAAGATGGAAAATCTTCAGCTCTCAAAGGGAAATTTTGACCAATTTACGTTTTCATTTCCAGGAAATCTTCAATTAAATGAAGGAGTTTCGTATGAATATTATTTTGAAGTTTTTGATAATGATGCCATTCACAACTTCAAATCCACCAAATCCGGCATATATTCTTTTAGAAAATTTACAAAAGATGAATTGGAGGAAGAACAACTTCAAAATCAAAAAGAAGCAATACAAGGCTTGGATAAATCGCTTGAAGATTTAAAAGACAGAAAGCAAACGCTCGAGGAGCTTTCCCGAACGCAAAAGGAGAAGAAGGAACTCAATTACAACGATAAAAAGAAACTGGAAAACTTCATTCAGCGCCAAAAACAGCAAGAGCAAATGATGAAGAATTTTTCAAAGGAACTCAAAGAGGAGCTTCAAAATTTTCAACCAGAGAAGGAAAAGGATGACTTTAAACAGCAATTGGAAAAACGTTTAGAAGAAAATGAAGAACGCTTAAAGGAAAACGAAAAACTGCTTGATGAGCTGGAGAAAATTCAAGATAAAATTGAAAAGGAACAATTGACCGAAAAGCTTGATAATCTATCCAAGCAAAATAAAAATCAAGAGCGTAACTTGGAGCAATTACTGGAGCTCACAAAGAGGTATTATGTAGAAAAAAAGGCTGAAAAGCTTGCTGAGGAGCTTTATAAATTAGGCGATGAGCAAGAAAAATTAGCTGATGGGCCAGAAAATGAGAACACAAAGGAAAAACAGGAAGAATTAAATGAGCAATTCGAGAAGTACCAAGAAGAAATGGAAGAACTCCAAAAGGAGAATGATGAATTAAAGAACCCTATGGAAATCCCCAAGGACGAACCCGGAGAAAAACAAGTTGAAAATGATCAACAAAAAGCTACGGAAAATCTTGATAAAAACCAGAAGCAGGATGCCTCAAAAAGTCAAAAAAATGCTGGCAAGAAAATGAAGGAAATGGGCAAAAAGATGCAAATGGATATGCAATCCGGCCAAATGGAAACGATTGAGGAGGATGCCAAAATGTTGAGACAAATTGTTGATAATTTGGTTACTTTCTCTGTTGAACAAGAAGATTTAATGGAAAATTTTAAAAAAATTGAGTATGGAAACCCTACTTTCGGTAAGAAATTAAATGTACAGAACGATTTAAAGATAAATTTTGAGCACATTGATGACAGTCTTTTTGCTCTGTCCCTTCGGCAACCACTTTTAGGAAATGAAATCAATAGTAAGCTTATTAATATTGAATATAATATTGAAAAGTCATTGGAACGCTTAGCACAAAACGAATCTAGACAAGGTATTGGAAACCAGCAATATACGGTAACAAATTCTAATGATTTAGCAGTTCTTTTAAGTGATCTGTTAAATAACATGCAGATGCAAATGCAGATGCAAGCTTCGGGCTCAGGATCAGGAAAAGGAGCGCCAAGTCCAGGGAAAGGGCAGGGTAGCGGACGTGGTTTTCAACTTCCTGACATAATTGAAAAGCAGGAAAGTTTAGAAGAGAAGATGAAGGAAGGATTGGAAAAAGGACAAAATAAAGGCAAGGGCAAAGGCGAAAAGGAAGGACAGGGTCAGGGCAACGGAAAAGGTGATGGTCAAGGGTCAGGTGAAGGTGATAATGGAAGAGATGGCAAAACCGGTAAGTCCGGCAACGAAAGTAATGGAGACGGGCAGAACGGTGAGGGCAATGCTGAAGATTTAAATGGCGAACTGTTTGAGATTTTCAAACAACAGCAGCAGCTAAGACAGCAATTACAGGACCGTTTGAATAAAGATGGATTTAATGGAAATGGCGGCAATCTATTGAAAAAAATGGAAGGAATTGAACAACAATTACTCGACAAAGGATTCAATCAAAATACACTGCAACAAATGATGAACCTTAAATATGAACTTCTAAAATTGGATAAAGCTGAATTTGAACAGGGCCAAGAAACAAAACGAGAGTCTAAGACAAACAGGCAATCTTTTAAAAACACAAATAGGGTTTCACCTGAAGAAATAAAAAAATATTTTAACACTACGGAAATTTTGAATAGAGAGTCATTACCCTTGAAGCGGGAATATAAAAATAAAGTACAGGATTATTTTAAGAATTCGAATGATTGAATTTTATTACGAAACGGAATTTAAAATTGAAAACGAAGCCAAGGTTTCTGAATGGATTTCAAATACAATTATAGAAGAAGGTTTCGAGCTTGGTGAAATTGTGTATGTTTTTTGCGATGACACATATTTGCACAGGTTGAATGTTGAATTTTTAAATCACGACACTCTTACAGATATCATAAGTTTTGATTATTCTATGGGTAAACTGATAAGTGGAGAAATCTATATCTCTATTGAAAGAGTTCTTGACAATTCAAATGATTTTGACACCACTTTTTTAAATGAATTGAACAGGGTAATTATTCATGGTATACTTCATTTTTGCGGGTATAAGGACAAGGACCGAGAGGCTCAACGACTTATGAGAGCAAAAGAAGATGAAGCGTTATTGAGATTAATCGATTAGCATAACTAAATTGTTTGGTTCCAACAAATTATTGTAATTTTGCCAACTTTTAATAAAGTTCAAATATTGAATGTTCCACGTGGAACAAAATTTATTATATGTTTTTAGAAGAATATGATGTAATTGTAGTAGGTGCTGGCCACGCGGGCTCCGAAGCGGCTGCGGCTGCGGCTAATCTAGGCTCTAAAACCTTACTGGCTACAATGAATCTTCAAAATATTGCCCAAATGTCTTGCAACCCAGCTATGGGCGGCATCGCAAAAGGTCAGATTGTGCGGGAAATAGATGCATTGGGTGGTTATAGTGGGATTGTCTCCGACAAAACCGCAATTCAGTTTAAGATGTTGAATGTTTCAAAAGGCCCCGCGATGTGGAGTCCTAGAGTCCAGAGTGACCGTATGCGTTTTGCCGAGTTCTGGAGGCTTAAACTTGAAAGCACTAAAAACCTGGATTTTTATCAAGAGATGATTTCTGGAATTTTAGTTGAAAATAATTGCATTAAAGGAGTCAAAACTTCTTTAGGTCTGGAAATTAAAGGCAAGAGCGTTGTTCTTACCAATGGAACTTTTTTGAATGGTTTAATTCATATAGGTGAAAAGCAATTTGGAGGTGGTAGAGCTGGCGAGAGAGCTTCGACAGGCATTACTCAGGATTTGGCAAATTTGGGATTTGAAGCAGGCCGAATGAAGACTGGCACCCCGCCACGTGTTGACGGTAGGTCTTTGGACTTTTCAAAAATGATAGAACAGCCTGGTGATGAAAAGCCACAAAAATTCTCTTTTTCAGATGAAACACAGCCGCTAAAATTTCAGCGTCCATGTCATATGAGTTACACGAGTTCTGACGTGCACGAAGCTTTGAAAGAAGGATTTGATAGATCCCCGATGTTTAACGGTGCCATTGAAAGCCTTGGCCCAAGATATTGCCCGTCCATTGAGGATAAAATCAATCGTTTTGCGGATAAGGATAGGCATCAATTGTTTGTTGAGCCAGAGGGGTGGAACACGGTTGAGTATTACATAAATGGTTTCTCTACATCTTTACCTGAAGATGTACAATTCAATGCACTCCGTAAAGTAACTGGATTTGAAAATGTAAAATTTTTTAGACCGGGTTATGCAATAGAATATGATTATTTTCCCCCTACACAATTGAAACATACACTTGAGACAAAGTTAGTGAGTGGTTTATACTTTGCAGGTCAAATCAATGGAACAACAGGTTATGAAGAGGCTGCATCGCAAGGGTTGATGGCTGGAATTAATGCACATCTAAAAGTTCAAGAGAAAGAGCCGTTCATCCTAAAAAGAAATGAAGCATACATTGGAGTTTTAATTGATGATTTAATTACAAAAGGTACGGAAGAACCTTATAGAATGTTTACCTCTCGAGCAGAATATAGAACTCTTCTAAGGCAAGACAATGCAGATTTTCGTTTAACCCCCCTTTCCCACAAAATTGGTTTGGCTTCCGATGAAAGATTGAAACGAATGGAAGCTAAACAGAATAAATCTAACGCTTTTATTGAATTTTTCAAAGAAAATAGTGTAACCCCGGAAATACTAAACCCAATTCTGGAATCTAAAAATTCAGCAATAGTTTCTCAAAGTGATAAAATGTTCAAGCCTTTTTCTAGACCTAACATCACTATGAGGGATATGCGGAAAATTGATGAGGTTGAAAAATATATAAAGGAAAATGATCTGGATATAGAAATGATTCAACAAGCGGAAATTCAAATAAAATATTCTGGATATATTGAAAAGGAAAAAAATAATGCAGACAAATTAAATAGGCTTGAGGGCTTAAAAATACCTGATGAATTTGATTATTCAAAATTGAAATCTTTGTCATTTGAAGCTCGAGAAAAATTATCTACAATAAAGCCAACAACGGTATCGCAAGCATCACGTATTAGTGGTGTTTCTCCAAACGATATTTCTGTCCTGCTAGTTTATATGGGTAGATAAACTAATGTTTCACGTGGAACATAAATTAAATTTCCAAATTCTTGAGCAAAAAATATATCTACATATCGACACGCGACTATTTAGTTTCAAAGGAAAAATTTGATTTGGAATTCGATCGGGATTTAGATATGTTAATAACCATTCCAAAGCCACATGTCGATCAACTTTCAAAATATTACGAAAGTGATGAATATATTTCCCACACTGATAATAATTCAGGATTAATTAATAAATTATATCAGTATGTGAAATCTATTTCAATCCGTCAAAAGGTAAATCTAATTAATTTAGAAAATAAGGGTGCTGGTAATTTGCTCGACATAGGTGCGGGGACTGGAGATTTCTTATATGGAGCAGAAGAAAAGGGTTGGAAGATTCATGGTGTTGAACCTAACAAGCGCGCATCTGATGTCGCTAGACAGAAGGGGATTAATTTAGAAAATTCTTTAGATAAATTCAATAATCAAACATTTGATGTAATTACACTTTGGCACGTATTGGAACATTTACCAAATTTAGATGATTCAATAAATAGAATTAATGGTCTATTAAAGAAAGATGGAACATTAATTATTGCTGTTCCAAATTACAAAAGTTTCGATGCCAAGTACTACAAAGAATATTGGGCAGCCTACGATGTTCCGCGCCATTTTTGGCATTTTTCTAAAAAATCAATTGAAAAGATTTTTTGCAACGAATATAAATTGAAAAAAATTAAACCTATGTATTTTGATTCATTTTACGTGAGCCTAATATCTGAAAAATACAAATCTGGATTAAAGTTTTCAATTAAGGCAATTTTCATAGGACTTCTCTCAAATATACGCGGAATATTTACTAGAGAATATTCTTCTCACATTTACATTCTTAAAAAACTATAATTTCTCAATTTTAAGACATTAGAAGCATTATTGTCTTAAAATGGACTATTGTACGAAAATTTTGAAATTATTCATTCAATCCTTTTTAAACAGCTAATTTTAAATAGCTAAAAACTATACAATCCTCTTTCGACATAGGGAATTTCTATATAATTTCTTTTTTGTGAATTAGTCTCGTTAGTTGGATTGACATATCAGAAAAAATAACTTTAGCATTTCCATTTCGCTCAATGTAATATGATGCATTTTCTAGTCTTTCTATAATATCAAAAATATTATTTTGATGAACAAATGGAGCAAATTTCTGTAGTGAAAAAGATTTATCATTGGCCTCAAAATATTTTAAGGATTCCGCTCCATAATTTGTGATTAGGGCTTGCCTAAAGATTTCGATGCAGTAAAAAAGAAATTTTTTTTGTGTTTCCCTTCCGTATCCCGCTAGCATTTCGCTCCACTCCAATAATTGATTTATAGAGCTTTTGTTGCCTTTCGCTTTAAAAGCTGTACGTACCCAATTAATGAACCATTCCTCAAAAACCTTATCTTCTCCAGAATTTTCAAGCAATTGAAGAGATTTATTATAATCCCCATGGGATCTTCTGGCAATTTGCATAGCAGTACTGAAATCAATATCATTATTTTTAACTAATTGATTAGCAATATCTTCGGCAGTTAATAAAGGTAGCTGTAATTTTTGGCAGCGTGATTTAATGGTGGTAAGAATTTGACCCTCATTTTCTGTTAAAAGCAATAAAACAGTTTTGTCCGTGGGTTCCTCAATAATTTTTAAAATTTTATTGGAGCATTCTGCATTCATATTTTCTGCCATCCATATTATCAATACTTTGTAGCCGCCTTCATAAGATTTTAATGCGATTTTTTTCCCGATAGACTCAGCTTCATATTTGCTGATATTTCCCTGTTTTTTTTCGATACCAATAGCCTGCAACCACTCAAAAAGAGATGCGTATGGGTTATTTAAAACAAACTCACGCCACGCTTCAGAATAGTGGTCTGAAACCGCATTCTTTTTAATGTCCTCACTCGTATTTACGGGATAAACAAAGTGAAGATCTGGATGGGTTAATTTGGAAACTTTATTCTTGCAGGCCTCATATTCCGGACTTTCCTTTTCATATTGCCAGCACAAAATGCTTTGCGCGTATGCAATTGCCGTAGGCAATAATCCACTACCATTTATTCCGCAAAAAAGCTGTGCGTGAGGAATTCGGCCATTTTTTACAGTTTGTTGTAAATGCGATTTTATATGATGATTTCCTATTATTTCTGAAAAATCCATTCGCAAAGCTAAATAATTTTATGCTGGAATTTTTTCAAAATAGATCGCTTGCAAAAATTTTCTCTTTCAAGATTTATCTATTCAAAAAACTATATTTGTAACCTATTAAATAAGCTATGAAAACTATAAACGACTTCAATTTTAAAGATAAAAAAGCACTGATTCGCGTTGATTTCAATGTCCCGTTGGATGAAAACTTAAACGTTACAGATGATACAAGAATCAGGGCAGCCAAGCCTACGATTTTAAAAATCCTTGAAGATGGCGGCAGTTGCATTTTGATGTCTCATTTAGGAAGACCAAAATCCCAAGAAGCCAAGTTTTCCCTAAAACATGTAGTAAAGCCACTTTCAGAAATATTGGGTATTCAAGTAAAATTTGTGGATGACTGCATTGGTCCCAAGGTTGATGAAGCAGCAGAAAAACTGGAATCTGGCGAAATTCTTCTTTTGGAAAATCTGCGTTTTTACGATCAAGAGATAGATGGCGATGTAGATTTTGCAAAGAAACTTTCAAAGCTGGGAGATATTTATGTAAATGACGCATTTGGTACCGCACATCGTGCCCACGCTTCCACAGCAATTATAGCAGAACTCTTTCCCGAAAATAAATGTTCGGGCTTGTTGCTAGCTTCAGAGATTGAAAATGTAAATAAAGTTTTGGAGAGCAATGAAAAGCCGGTAACAGCAATTATTGGTGGCGCTAAGGTCTCTTCTAAAATTACCATCATTGAAAACATTTTGGGTAAAATTGACAATTTGATTATTGGTGGAGGTATGGCTTTTACGTTTGTAAAAGCCCAAGGTGGAAAAATTGGAGGTTCCCTAGTTGAAGATGATAAATTGGACCTGGCACTGGATATTCTAAAGGTTGCAAAAGAAAAAAATGTAAAGGTCCATTTGCCTGTTGATTGTGTTATAGCCGATAGTTTTTCAGAGATGGCAAATACCAAATCATCGGCAATTGACGATATTCCAGATGGTTGGATGGGTCTTGATACAGGCCCTAAAACAAATGAGTTGTTTTCAGAAGTGATTAGGAATTCAAAAACCATACTTTGGAATGGTCCGGTAGGGGTTTTTGAAATGAAAAAATTCGCAGAGGGAACAAAAATTTTAGGCAAGAATATAGTTGAATCTACAAAAAATGGGGCTTTCTCATTAGTTGGAGGTGGTGATTCAGTAGCAGCGGCACAGCAATTCGGCATTACAGATAAAGTAAGTTACGTTTCCACAGGTGGTGGTGCCATGCTGGAAATGTTGGAAGGTAAAGTACTGCCGGGTATCAAAGCACTGGAAAATTAGAATTAACAATCAGCAGATTAGGGCCTTAAAAGTTAAAAATTTGGTCAATTTCCCACATTCGTTATATTTGACAAAATTTTATGAAAAAGATAACGTTACATTTCTTTACGTTATTCAAATTTTTGGCGTAGTGATTGTAGCATTTTGATAAAAAAAATTCACTTAAAGCAATAAATAGCTGATGAAATTAAAAAATCTCCCCCTCCTGCTGTTGTTGGCCTTCAGTATAACTTTTGCTCAACAGGGCAAAAAATCTTCAGACAAATTAAATACGAAGAAGATTCAAGTAGTAGATTCTATAAAAGTTACCAAAATATCCAAAGAATTGCCTAAAACAACGGTAGCCACTTCGGTCAAAGATACCACGATTTTCGATTTGAAAGATTTGGCTTTCGCGAGAAAAAAAGATAGCCTCTGGTTGAAGGAAATGTACAAATCTGACCTATTCGAGGATATTTACAACAGCGTAGCGAATCAAAACTACGAAATGGTGGATTATGATGAATTACCCACCGAAGTTTTAAAACAAAGACTTAAAGAGCTTGATGCGCGAACACCTTTTAAGGTTGAATACAATGAATCTTTGGAAAGTGTCATTAAGCAATATTTGAAAAATAGAAGAGGAACCCTGGAGCGTTTAATGGGGTTGAGTGAATACTATTTTCCAATGTTTGAGCAGGAATTAGATAAAAACAATCTTCCACTAGAGTTGAAATACTTGGCAGTAATTGAATCTGCCCTAAACCCACGAGCTCAATCTCGTGTAGGTGCTACAGGTTTGTGGCAATTTATGTTTACAACCGGTAAAATGTTTGGACTGGACGTAAGCTCTTACGTTGATGAAAGATCGGATCCAATTATGGCTACTGAAGCTGCCTGCAAATATCTTAAAAGCTTAAATAATAGTTTTAATGATTGGGATCTTGCCCTAGCGGCGTATAATTCTGGACCAGGTAACGTTTCTAAAGCAATTAGAAGATCCGGCGGAAAAACCAATTATTGGAATCTACGCAACTATTTACCGCGTGAAACTGCAGGGTATGTTCCCGCATTTTTGGCAACTATGTATATTTTTGAATATGCCAATGAGCACGGGTTTAAAAAGGGACGGACAACGATACCTTACGTTGCAACTGATACTATTCGTGTAAAACAACAAATTACTTTGGATCAAGTTTCTAAACTTACCAATGTGGATAAGGAAGAACTTGAATTTTTAAATCCATCATATAAATTGGGAATAATTCCTGTTGTAAAGAATGAAAATTACATGCTTCGCTTACCCTTGAAAGCTGCTGGAATGTTCGTAAATAATGAAGATGCCATCTATACTTTTGCTGAAGAGGCATTGGAAGAATCGAAGGAGGAAGCCCCAGAACTTTTTGATCAGCCTGAAAAAATCCGGCATAAGGTTCGGAGAGGTGAATATTTGGGCAGAATTGCTGAACATTACGGCGTGGGCATAAGCCAGATTAAGAATTGGAACGGTATGAGAAACAATAATGTTCAAGCTGGTCAAAACTTAATTATTTATCCGGCCAAGAGCTCCAAAGATATTGCCAGTGCAGCACCTGTTTCAGCAAAATCGGCATCAGAGAAGACTTATACTGTGAAGAATGGAGATTCGTTATGGAGCATTTCCCAAAAATTTCCGGGAGTTTCAGTAGAAAATATCCAAAAATGGAACGATATTAGTGGCACTAATCTCAAAGCAGGAACTAAACTGAAAATATACAAAGGATAGTTCCCGAAAACATCCTTTTAATGAAATCACTCTGCATTTTATTATTGTCATTTTTTATACTGACCTCGTGTAATAATAATGGCGAAAAAGACAATTCTTTACTACCAAAATCTGTAGGAAACATCAATGTTCTGCAAGTAATTACCCCTAATGAGCTTTGGAACGGTCAAGTAGGAGAAGCTATTAGGGAAAATTTTGCCGCGCCTACAGATGGGCTTCCGAGGGAGGAGCCTCTGTTTTCAATAAACCAAATGACTCCCGAAGGTTTCACGAGTTTTGCTAGAAGTAGTCGCCTTTTTTTATATGCCACCGTAGGAAGTAAGGATAATATTTCCATAGGCAATGACGAGTACGCAAAACCACAGGCAGGTGCTATAATTACTGCAACTTCAGAAGAAAAGCTTATAGCGTTTATCAATGAAAATGCGCAAAAAATTATCGAAAATTACCATAAAACAGAATTGGCCGAAAGACAGCGCAGAAGTTCAGTTTCACTAATGAAATCAGATTCGTTGGAAAATGTGATGGGAGTTTCACTCAAAATACCCTCTGCATACAGAATTGCAACTGCCACAGATGAATTCTTTTGGCTCAGAAAAGATTTGAAGGATGGTACTACAAACATTCTTGTTTACATGGCACCACTAAATCTAATTACTTCAGACAGTACAGCGATTGGCGAAATAATTAAAATTAGGGATTCCATCGGCAGCAAGCTTTTACCCGTGGAGGACGATGGTCAGTTTGTGACTGAAGAAGCCTACGCGCCCTATATTTTTACCACACAAATTGATGGAAAATTTGCGTATGAAACCAAAGGCACGTGGGAAGTAAAGAATGCGTGGATGGCCGGTCCGTTTTTAAATTATGCGGTTAGGGATGAGAAAAACAACAGGTATCTTATTCTAGAAGGATTTACCTACGCTCCATCAGTAGAACAGCGCGACCTTCAATTTGAATTGGAATCAATTTTGAAATCAGCTAAAATCAAATAGAATACAAATTCAGTAATAGTAAAAGCCCATTCAATAAAATTTGAATGGGCCTTTTTTAATTTTTTAAAGAGAAAATTCTATTTGTTCTCGTCAATTTTTTTTTCTGATGGAGGTGTAGATGTAGCGTTTGTAGCATTCTCATCTTTTGAAGCATCCTTAAATTCCTTTAATCCACTTCCCAATCCACGCATCAATTCCGGTATTTTCTTTCCACCAAAAAGCAAAAGAACCACAATTACTATTAAGGCAATTTGCCAAGGCCCAATGGCTAAAGGAATAAATAAAGCATTCATAGTTTCTATATTTTAATTCGAACAAAGGTAAAAAGAAAATAGTCAAATAGACCCATTTCAACAAAAGTTTAGCTTTTCCAGCCTACGTTTCTTTTATATTTGTACAAAGTAATTTTTGAAAATGGAAAAGAGGGAACGTAGATCCAAAAAAATTAAAAGGAAACTCCTTCATAAATACCGGATGGTAATACTGAATGAGGAAACGTTTGAGGAACGTTTTTCATTTAAGTTGAACAGGCTTAATGTGTTTGTTTTCAGTACTCTTTTTGCCCTGTTTCTTATACTTGCAACCACTTTCATTATTGCCTTTACACCACTGCGGGAATATATCCCCGGGTATTCATCTACCACACTCAAACGGAAAGCAACCCAGTTGGCCTATGAAACAGACTCGCTACAGCAGATTATCAACGTAAATGAACAATACCTCGCTTCCATTAAAAAAGTATTGACTGGAGACGTAAAAACAGTAGAATTCAATAAAGATTCCATTATTGAAGCCGCCAAGGTAGATCCCACTATCTTAGTTCGTACTTCTCCACGTGATTCCATATTACGGGAAGCAGTAGCAAAAGAAGATAAATACAATCCATTATTGGCGAATAGAAATCAACAATACGCGCTTTTTTCACCAGTAAAAGGAACTATTACCGAAAAATATGATTCAAAAGCAAAACATTATGCTGTGGATGTTGTGACAGTGAAAGACGCTCCCGTTAAAGCGGTGGCGGACGGAACGGTGATTTTTGCGGAATGGACCTCAGAAACCGGAAATGTTATCATTTTGAAACACAATAATAATTTAATATCAGCCTATAAGCACAACGCAAAGTTGACGAAGCAACAAGGTGAAATTGTAAAGGCTGGTGAAGTAATAGCGATTGTAGGCAATACCGGAGAATTCACCACTGGGCCGCATTTGCATTTTGAATTGTGGCGTGATGGCTATCCCATTGACCCCACTACTTTTATAGATTTTGATTAAAAATAAATGTCATTAAAATCCATTTCAGCAAAGCTTTTCGCAAAAATTGTTTCCGTCCAAATTAAAAAATGGGCGGCCAATCCTATTGAAACACAGCGCAAAGTTTTCTCGAAATTAATTGCTGAGGCCTCAAATACGGTGTTCGGAAAAGATCATAATTTTGATAGAATAAAATCTTTTGAAGATTTTGCGAGTCAGGTTCCAATAAGGGATTATGAAGAATTAAAACCCTATGTAGAACGGGCTGTTTTGGGTGAAACGGATATTCTCTGGCCTGGAAAGCCTCTCTATTTCGCAAAAACATCCGGAACTACTTCTGGGGCTAAATATATTCCATTGACAAAACAATCGCTGCCGCACCACATCCGTGCGGCGCGTAACGCAATTCTTTGCTATATAAATGAAACAGGAAAATCAGATTTTGTTGATGGAAAAATGATCTTTTTGCAGGGTAGTCCAGAAATGAATACCAAAAATGGAATAAAAACGGGCCGGCTTTCGGGTATTGTGGCGCATTATGTGCCCGCATACCTCCAAAAAAATAGATTGCCCAGTTGGGAAACCAACTGTATAGAAGATTGGGAAACCAAGGTGGATGCCATCGTTGAGGAAACAAAGAATGAAAACATGACCGTTATCAGCGGTATTCCATCCTGGGTGCAAATGTATTTTGAAAAGCTGCAAAAAAATACCGGGAAAAAAGTAGGCGACCTGTTTAAAAACTTCAATCTTTTCATTTATGGAGGTGTAAATTTTGAACCGTACCGCGCCAAGTTTGAAAATTTGATAGGAAGAAAAGTGGACAGCATCGAGCTGTTTCCGGCGAGCGAAGGCTTTTTTGCATTTCAGGATAAACAGCATGAAAAAGGAATGTTGTTGTTACTGAGTTCTGGAATTTTCTATGAATTTGTTGAAGCTTCAACTTTCTTTGATAAAAATCCCGTTCGCCTTACGATAGGCCAAGTAAAATTGAAAACAAATTATGTGATGATTGTTTCAACAGATGCTGGACTTTGGGGCTATAACGTGGGCGATACCGTTCAGTTTACATCGCTGAAACCGTATCGCGTTATAGTTTCTGGAAGGATCAAACATTTTATTTCAGCCTTTGGCGAGCACGTAATTGGAAAGGAAGTTGAACAGGCAATGAAGGAAGCCATTTCAAAATTTCACTTTACTATATCAGAATTTACGGTAGCACCCCAAACCGATACTCAAAATGGCGAATTACCTTACCACGAGTGGCTCATCGAATTTGAAAAGGCTCCGAAAAATCTGGCTGAAGTTGCCAAATATCTTGACGAAAATATGAGGAATCAAAATTCATATTATTTCGATTTAATTAAAGGGAAGGTGCTTCAACCCTTAAAAATTTTCAGTTTAAATAAAGATAGTTTTCAGCGCTATATGAAATCCCAAGGCAAATTGGGCGGCCAAAATAAAGTGCCCAGACTCTCCAACGACCGGAAAATTGCTGATGATTTGGTAAAACTTCAGCCTACAAATTAATAGTACCTTTGTTTTATGAATAAATTGAAATCGCACACACGCACGCGGGCGCAGGAAAGTACGCAAGCAATTGAAAGATTGTACATTACCATGCGCCATCTTTTTAACAGGGGTTTTTACAAGCCTATGGGTATTTCTGGAGAATCCCTGCGCGAATCCCTGCTCACGCTAAGGCCAGAAATATATGGTTCCATAAAGGAAGATAAAATAGAATTGCAGGGCCTACTTTACGTAATGGACCGCTTGCCGTACGGAATCGAAGAATGTAGATTTATAAACCTTACCAGCGATGAAGGCTACAAAAACTCACATTTTGAACCTATTATTCCGCTAAAGCGAAGGAGAAATTGCTATAGGATTGATGAAGAGCAAATGAATATTGAGATTACTCGTGGCCGTTCAGAAATATATGATATTTTGACGCATTTGACCTTTCTCTTCATTGAATCCCACAAAATTATGAGGCAGGTGGTCATTGATGAAAGTGGTGGAGTAATTCGCGACTGGAAAAAACTGGAGCAAGCAGTTCTCAAAAAAGGAAAACTTACAAAGGAAGAAAGGGAAGTAACATTAACCCACACCGCTAATTTTTTGGGCCGCACTTTTGAGGAAGTCAATAGCATCTACCCATTTTTTAGCAATAAAAAGAATGAAGATAGGTTTTTGAGCATCATCTATTTTCTCGGAAAAATTGCAATCGAGGAAGTTGTTGAGGAAAATCAGCGAATCATAACCTTCAGTCCCGTATTGCGGGAGCGTCTGGGCCACCACATCCACGGTGAACGCTGGGCTTACCGTATAAAGCAGACGCTTCAGCAAAATAATTTATTGGAGCGGCCTATTCATATTATCAGCGCGAATATGCACAGCGTGATGAATTCGCTGTATGCCCCAAAGGCATTGGCTTCAGAATTTTCAAAAAAGAAACCGGTTGAGGTATTTGAAGCATTAAGCAATCCCTTGAATGGTAAACTTCGTGATAAAGTAATTAAAACCGCACTGGAAAGCGGTATGGTTTTCATTCCCGATGAAAGCGGGACAAATATTGACGTCCAGATTATTGACACATCAAAAGTTGAAAATGATGCCTATATAAATTGGCCGGCGGAAATAGAAACTGATAAAAAACCAATTTTGATTGTCATGGATTATGCCTTTGGCGAACAGGCTTATGAAACGATGGATGAACTTTTGAAACCGTATACTGATGAAAAGAATCAGCGTTTTTTTATGAATATTGCTTCAGTTTCCATTATGGGGAAGGCGGGCATTCTTGAAGGCGGTAAAGGTGATATTATGATTCCGTCTGCCCACGTTTTTGAAGGTACGGCCGACAATTATCCTTTTAAAAATAAATTGAAAAAATCCCATTTTCAGGATGATAATATTAAGGTTTGTACGGGGTCTATGATTACCGTTTTGGGAACTTCACTTCAAAACCGTGATGTGCTAAAATTTTTCCACAACAGCACATGGAACGTAATTGGACTTGAAATGGAAGGTGCCCATTATCAAAAAGCGATTCAGGCTGCCTCAAAAATTAGAAGAAGTATTAGCCCAAAGGTCAAGGTGAGGTATGCATATTATGCTTCGGATAATCCTTTGGAAACAGGGAGCACATTGGCGAGCGGTGGCTTGGGTACGAGCGGTGTAAAACCTACATATTTAATAACGGAAAAAATGTTAAAACAGATTTTAGAGATTCCTAAAAATTAATTTTGAAGCACTATAATTATCTAAGGTTTAAAAATTTAATTTCGATTTACGAAATTTTTGTTGCTTACACAGAATGAGAAAAATATTTTATCTAAAAAATTGTTTTCATTGTAGGAGTTAAAGAACGCAACCATTTTCGGCAATTTTCATCTGCCCTACACACATTTGAATTCAATATAAAATTGAATTTGTGTTAAAAAAGAAATAAATAATTCAAAACTTGTAAAAACCAACCATTACCGTACTTTTGCCCAAAGTTTGGAATCGCATATTTGAGTTATAAATCAACAATTGATTGCTCTAAAGTTTTTAAAATTTAGCATATGGCGCAACAGAATTCAGAAGAAATAGATTTAGGGTATTTACTGAAAAAGTCAGGAGATTTTTTCAAAAGTTTGCTCCGCGCATTTTTCAAGGTGGTTGACTTTTTTGTAAAATTCTACATTTTTATTATAGCATTGATTATTGTAGGGTTTATTTATGGATACTACAAAGACAGTAATGCAGTAAAATCATATAATAATGAGCTCATTGTAATCCCAAATTTTGAGAGTGTAGATTATTTATATGATAAGGTTGAGGCAATAAATACTAAAATCTCTATGGGCGATAGTATTTATCTTAAGCGAATTTTAGATACCAATTTCAGAAAGTTGGGAAGTATTAAAATTGAGCCTATTGTTGATATCTATAATTTCGTTTCCAAATCTAGAGAAAACATTGATATCTTCCGGATAATTGCGGAAAAACAAGATTTCGCAGAATATGTTGACGATATGTCGAACAGTAGATATTATAAATATCATAAACTTAGTGTTTCTACAGTCGGAAAAACAAGTTCTGAAACCATTATAAACAAGCTGCTTTTTTATATTAATGAAAATGAACATTTAAAAAACTATAAAAAAATCTATCAAGAAACAAAGGATTTTGAAATTCAAGAACACTATGAAATGATTAATCAAATTGATTCTATTTTTAAAAATGATGATAGTAAGATTAATTCAGCTTCATCCATAGAGGTTGTAACCAATAATGATCAACACTTTTTGATCGAAAAAAAAGAAGAAATACTTGAAAAAATCGTAAATCTTAAAGTGGAACAATTGGATTATACTGAACCTGTCAAATTGGTTAACGCAGATTATAATCTCAAAAAGGAACGATTTTTAAATATCTCAAACAAAGTAAAATATCCATTCCTGCTTGTTTTCTTTTTCTCTCTAATTTTCTTTGTTATTTACGTTTTCAAAAAAATGCGTACTTATTCAAAAAAAAATTAAAATCTTCTAAAATTGACGAAAAACCTCATAGTTTTCGGCACCCGTCCCGAAGCCATTAAAATGGCGCCTCTGGTCAAGGAATTTTTAAAAAACGAAAATTTCGAAACGAAAGTCTGCGTTACCGCACAACATAGGGAAATGCTGGATCAAGTTTTGGATTTCTTCGAAATCATTCCAGATTTTGACCTTAATTTGATGCAGCCAAACCAAAATCTGTACACGCTTACCGCGACTATTATTGAGAATATGAAACCTGTGTTAGAAGAATACAAACCAGATTTTGTATACGTGCACGGCGACACCACCACATCAATGGCCGTAGGCATTGCAGCCTTTTACAGTGGTGCTAAAATATGTCATGTTGAAGCTGGACTTAGAACCTTTGATAGGCAATATCCTTTCCCCGAGGAATTCAACAGGCAACTTACCGGAAAGATTGCAGATTACCATTTTTCGCCAACCACCCTTTCAGAGAAAAATCTTTTGGCAGAAAACACCCAAAAAAAGAATATTTTGGTAACTGGCAACACGGTTATTGACGCGCTTCTTTACGGAATTGAAAAAGTAAATGCCGAAAATTTCAACGATTCAGAAATAGAAGAATTAAAGAAGATTTTAGATTTTCAGAAAAAAATAATCCTCGTCACGGGCCATCGCAGGGAGAATCACGGCGAAGGACTTGTAAATATTTGCAACGCGTTAAAAACCATCGCCAAGCAAAATACAGATACCCAAATTATTTATCCAGTTCATTTAAACCCAAATGTTTTGGGCCCGGTGCACAAACTTCTTTCTGGGATTGACAATGTTTTGTTAGCAGAACCTCTTGCCTATCCCGCTTTTATTTGGTTAATGGAAAAATCATATCTCATCATTACAGATAGTGGTGGGATTCAAGAAGAAGCGCCAAGTTTGGGGAAACCAGTTCTTGTTACGCGTGATACTACGGAACGTCCCGAGGCTGTTGAGGAGGGCACGGTTATTTTGGTGGGAACACATTCAGAAAAAATTATTGACCACGCAACAAAGCTTTTAAAAGATTCAGAATATTACAATTCCATGAGCATGCTTCACAATCCCTATGGCGATGGCAAAGCAACAAAGCGAATTGTAAACTTTATAAATAATTTATAAAATGGAACGAAAACCCACAGTAGTAATGATGGGGCTCGGTTATATAGGCCTGCCTACCGCTGCGCTCATTGCGAGCCGGGGAATTCAGGTAACCGGAGTAGATATACACCAGCACGTTGTTGATACTATAAACCAAGGAAAAATTCACATTGTGGAACCAGATTTGGATGGTCTTGTACACCACGTTGTGAAAGAAGGTTTTTTAAAAGCGGCTACAAAGCCAGTTACCGCAGATGTGTATTTAATAGCCGTGCCTACGCCCTTTAAAGGAAATCACGTTCCAGACCTATCGTATGTGGAAGCTGCGGTCAAAAATTTGATTCCTACTTTGGAAAAAGGCGCATTGGTTATTCTGGAATCCACAAGTCCGGTAGGTACAACTCAAAAAGTACAGGAAATCATTTTTGAGGCGCGCCCAGATTTAAAGGGTGATCTATTTATAGCCTATTGTCCAGAGCGCGTTTTGCCGGGTAATGTTATATATGAACTGGAACAGAACGACCGCGCCATTGGTGGTATAGATGATGTTTCCACCGAAAAGGCCGTTTGGTTTTACAAACATTTTGTAAAAGGCGAATTGCACAAAACAAATTCACAGACCGCTGAAATGTGCAAATTGGTTGAAAATTCATCACGTGATGTGCAGATTGCCTTTGCAAATGAACTTTCTATGATTTGCGACAAGGCCAATATAGATGTTTGGGAACTTATCCGTCTGGCAAATAAACATCCGCGTGTAAACATTCTCCAGCCGGGGACTGGCGTTGGCGGGCACTGCATTGCAGTGGATCCGTGGTTTATAGTTTCAGAATTTCCAGATGAAGCAAAAATAATCCGCGCTGCCCGCGAAATAAACAATTACAAGACCGAGTGGGCCATAGAAAAGGTAAAGAATGCTGCGCTTCAGTTTAAGATTGATAATGGAAAAGACGCAACCATAGCATGTATGGGCTTGGCATTCAAACCAAATATTGATGATTTGAGGGAATCTCCCGCGCTCCACGTAGCTGAGCAATTGGAAAAAGAAAATTTCAATGTTCTTTTTGTTGAGCCCAATTTAAGCACGCATCAAAAATATAATTTGACCTCAATAAAAGAAGCAAGGGAAAAAGCGGATATCATCGTTTTCCTGGTTGCGCATAAGGAATTCAAAAATTTGCAACTGGAAGCTATTAAGGTTATGGATTTTTGTGGGGTGGGGAAATAAATTCTTTAGATTTTTTAATGAATTAAATCTAATCTAAAATTAAAATCAGGATGACATTTTATAAATCTACATTATTTAAAAATATGTCATCCTTGGTACTTATCCAAATAGCCAACTTTGTAATTCCCTTGTTAATTGTGCCATATATTAGCAGAATTATAGGTATTGAAAACTATGGGAAGTTAGAATATGCAAGAACCTTGGTTTTATATTTTACTGTTTTAATTGATTACGGATTCAATTTAACAGCAACAAGGCAAATTTCAATACACAGAGAAGATAAAAGGAAAATAAACCAAATTGTAACAAACGTTTACATTTCAAAATTTATTCTGTTTTTATTATCAATCCTAATATTTTGCATCTTACTTTATTTCGATGAGGATTTAAACAAGATGTCAATTCTACTTTCTGTAACATTTCTTATAAATTTTGGGTTTTTTCTTTTTCCACTTTGGTTTTTTCAAGGCTTGGAGAAATTGGCCACTATAGCTTATATCAATTTAGCCATCAAACTTATTGTTGTAAGTGGTGTTATTTTTCTAATTAATGAGAGCAAAGATTTTTGGTTTTATAATTTATTTTTATCATTGGCACAAATAATCATTGGTCTTGTTTCAATATATATTCTATTTACAAAATATAATTATAGATTTTATAAAACTAACATTAAGCAGGTTAAGGCACAGTTTAAAGATGGGTTTAATGTTTTTTTGACAACAATTCTTGTAATGTTTTTTGTGAGTTACGCGTTTATACTACTTCAAAAATATGGCTCCGATTTGGAAATAGGGGCATATTCTACCGCCAATAAACTTGTGATGACAGTACAAGTGCTGGTTTTAATGCCATTTAGCCAAGCCTTTTTTCCATTTATAGCAAAAGCCGCTAATGAAAATTTAAATAAATTTAAAAAACACATTTTTAAAGCTTCAAAATATATATTTTTCATCACATTTATCATCGGGATTGTAACTTTTGTATTCGCCGAATTAATCATAAAAATAATCTTTGGGGCAGAATATCTTTATGCTACAGATACATTAAAGATTTTGGCATTTTTGCCAACATTCACCGTACTCACCAATTTGTTTAGCTATCAGGGATTGTTAAGCTTAAATAAGGACGGTCTTTTCCTTAAAATACATATTTTTTTCACAATTATAATATTCATTCTTAGTTATTTACTCGTACCGGTTTATGGACTGGAAGGAGTAGCTTTTCTTAGAATTTTTTCAGAAATAATATTAATGTCAGTTTCCTTACTGTATTTAATAAAAACTATAAAAAAGCGTGAAAATGCCTATTGATATATCTATAATTATTCCTGTTTACAATACGCAGGAATATATAATGCGCTGCATTAATAGTGTTTTAAAACAAGACCTGAAAAATATTGAAATAATTATTGTTGATGATGCGTCAACAGACACATCATATGAAACAATTTTAAAAATTCAAAGAACTGATAATAGAATAAAATTATTAAGATTAAAGGAAAATCGAGGGCAAGCATTTGCCAGAAATTTGGCACTGTCAAAAGCAGTAGGAGATTATATTTTATTTTTGGATAGTGACGATTTTTTAGAAGAGAATGTTCTAAAAAAACTTTATGATATTTCCAAGAAATATGATTTGGATATTCTTGAGGCAAGATATAATAAAATAACAGATAATAAAAGTGAAATTAAACCATCATACATTAAAGAATCGATGCATGATGTTCTTTCGGGTGAAGAATATGTGGCGAAATCTGGAGATATAGCTGTAGTTGTGTGGAATAAACTTTGGAAAAGATCTTTTCTGAATAGCAATAAAATTCAGTTTGAAGATAGGAAGTTTGAGGACGTAGATTTTGTGGTCCGCGCTCTTTTAATTTCACAAAGAGTAAAAAGCGAAAAGATCGTAATTTACAATTACATCGTTAGGAATAATTCCACAATGACATCGGGAATCACTTTGAAAAAAACCCAAGGCTATGTTTCTTTAATGATAACGCTCGACAAGCTTATACATAAAACCCAAAGTGTTAGTATGAAAAAGGCAATACACAAAATTTTGATATACACCTTTTTAAGCGCACCAGATTATTTTCATAAAAAAATGAAAAATGAGGAACTGGTTGAATACAAAAAATATAAAACTATTTATAAAAAAAACCGCCTAAGCATACTTGGTAATGAATATACAAATCTTCCCCTAAAAATTTTGGTGTCCATAAATCCTTTACTTGCCAATATGCTCTATAAAAAAATTAAAAAGATATAATGGATTTCAAAAAAAAAAACAAAATATATAAAATAGGTAATCTATTGCCTTATTTTGTTTTAATTATGTTATCATTTATTTCTTGCCAAAATTATACTCTTGAAAAATCATTGGAAAATGGACTTTCAGATTACAGAAAAACGCGTTACATAAATGAAAAAATGCTAGATGGGTATTTTATAAAAAAAATTGCTTTTTTTAAAAAAGATTCCTTGAATTATAGATTTATTTTTCAACTTAGTGATGATGCTGAAAAAAGCGTTATTGAAAAATATGGGCTGGGATTGGTTTATTTTGCCGACAAAAAAACATTAAAAGACACTAATGGGTATATCATTCATCAAATGAAACCAAACCTAAAAAATTACGGCAAGCATAAATACATTATTGAAACAGTATTGCCACCAGCCCAATACTTGGATAGTATCCACATCTATCTTTCTGGAAGAAACAATTATACTGGGGTTATTGGTAATATGGTCTATATCAAAAATATAGATTTAAGATAAAATAATAAATTATATGGATTTCAGATATAAAAATCTCAGGCTTATAATATTTATTTGTCTATCATTTCTTTCTTGTAAAAAAAATGAGGCCGAACCAGAATTAGACAATACCGCCATAATCCCATCAAAAGATTCAATACCCGAATTAAACAATAAATTCACCCAAGTAACTAATCTCGAAAAACTTGATCTTGAAGCGGACTATAAAATTGAAATAAAAAAAGAACAAACAAAATTTTTCTTTGAGAGTGATAATATTGAAATGATCAAAAAGGTGCAGTTGGATGAAAATGGAGTGGTTTCTCAACCCGATGGAAGTTATTTTCCAACGGCGATTGCCCAAATGGGAATGCGCGCTATTAACAAGTATCACAATACAGGTTCTGAAGAAGCAAAGCAAATTTTGTTAAACCAGGCAAAATGGGCAAAAGATAATTTTGAAGATCACGGTAATTATGGCTTTTGGGTTTTTACCCAACCACAGCCAGCTTACCATATCAATAAACCGTGGACTTCTGCAATGGGTCAGGGAGAAATGTTGAGTCTTTGTCTTGCAGGATATGAAATTACAAAAGATAAGGTATATTTAGAAATAATAGAAAAAGGACTTAAAGGCTTTTTAATTCCCATAGAAAAGGGCGGTTTTCTTAGGAATTGGGATACCGACGAGGCTTGGTTTGAGGAATATGCTACACCAAGACCTTCACGCGTACTCAATGGGGCTGTTTTTGGACTTGCCGGTGTATATCAAGTTTACGAAGCATCTGGGAGTCAGCTAGCATTACAAATATTCAATGCTGGGGTCAGGACTATAAAGAACCATCTGCATAGCTATGATGCAGGTTATACTTCCCGCTATAACCTTGCAGACTGGAAAAATGAGGTTGTAAAAGAATACTATCACGAAATACACATTTTACAATTGTTGTGGCTCTATAAAATAACCCAAGATCCCATTTTTAAAAATTATGCAAAAATCTTTTTAGAAAATGATAAAGGAGATTTTTTCCCCAAAATGAATGGATATAGATTAAAGTCTAAAATTGATACTATTATTTCAAGTAACTGTATTGATTGTGAACAACACGGACCTAATAATTTGACTGATGAGTTATGGGCGTATGGAAATTTTTGGAGTTCCTATCAAAACTCAGAACTTATAATTGATTTTGGAGATGTAAAAGAAGAGTTTTATGCCATTTCCCTTTTCCATGTAAATAAAGTGAGTTCGGAAATAGATTTCGATTTATATGCTCTCAATGAAAATACAGAAAAATGGGATTTGAAACAGCGCTTTTTAACGAAGGAAATTAAGGACAGAGTTGCTGGATATAACATTACATCAAACTATGAAACGTTTATTGAGCATTACAAAATTTTTGAAAGTATAAAAACTTCAAAAATTAAATTGGTTTTTCATACAGATTCAGCACACGTTATCGCACTTAGGGAAATTAATTTTTTGTATGATAGGGAAAAGGATATTGAATATATTTTAGAAACAGTAGATAAAAAACTGTTAAGTATTTACGAATAGAGTTTTATATTGCTTTTAAATAAAATTAAATTTTGTGAAATAAACAAAAGATGTATAAAAGATAGCAGTAAATTATGTTTACAATAAAACATCTCGACAGTTTAATAATAATTTTAATGTTTGGGCTTATTCCCGTTGATACCCTGCATGGATTTGTTCTTCAAAAGGGCATCGTTTTACCTATAAGCATTGGGCAGTTCTATAAACTAATTGTAATTTTAATTTTGATTTTCCGGTTTTTATTAAGGCCAAAAGCGCTATTCGTTTCTGTTTTTTTCTTTGCATTGCTCATTTTGCCCACGTTGTATCAAATCATTAAACAAAGTGATGTATCTTTTTTTTTTACAGATGTTATAAAAATTTCAAAATACCTTACACCGCTATTTGCATTTTTGTTTTTTGTGGATTATTTAAAAAGGGAAGGGCAGAGAGGTATAGACATTGCTTTAAAGCTTGTTAAGTTTTCCTACATTGTGCTAATTGGTAATGTTTTCCTTAAATATGTAGGATTGGGATACCCAATGTATGAATATGGAAATATAGGCAGCAAAGGCTACATATATGCTGGAAATGAAATTTCAGCACTTTTGGTAATTTTAAGTGCAATCATAGCTTTTGAGTTATGGAGGAAAGGAGAAAAGCTAAAGTATTTTTTATTTTGGGCACTTACTTTTTTTGCCGGTTTGACAATTGGCTCAAAAACTGGATCTTTTGGAGTTCTGTTAATTTTTCTATTAATTCCGTTGAAAAGACCTTCATTTAAATTGAATTTCAAAAGGGTTTTTTTCTTCGTAATATCCTTGTTTGCGCTAATTCCCGCAGCAATATATTTTGCTTGGGTTTTTATAAGAGATACAGATTTATTTATAAGGTTACAGTATTTTTATGGTAAGAAAGATTTTTTAACATTCTTACTTTCAAACCGGAATGTATTTTTTAAACACGCATATGATAATTACTTACAGCATTATAACTTTATTGAAAAAATAATTGGTATTGGGCAAGCCAATTATGAGCTTTTAAATAATGGTGAAATTGTGGAAATTGATATGGCGGATATCCTATTTTCTTTGGGAATAATGGGATTAATTTATTTAGCTCTGGTAAATACATATTTAGTAATACAGGCCATTCGCTTTTCCAAAAATAATAGATTTATATATTCAAAATTCGTTTTGTTAATGATATTAGCTCTATTCGGAATATCTGCTACTGCAGGACACGTTTATAGTTCTGGAATGATAGCTGTTTTTATGGGACTTCTTTTTTCATTAATGTATTTTAAAAAATCTGAAAACTTAGGAATTGAAAATATTATGAAATGAAAATATTTTTAATCTCAAATATGTTTCCTTCACAAAAAGATCCACTTTTTGGGGTTTTTGTGAAAAACTTTAAAACCCATTTAGAAGGAAGAGATGTGGTATTTTCCGCAGTTTCTGTTATAAATGGAAAACGATCAAACAAGGTCAGAAAGTTAATTTCCTATTCCAAATATTATCTTTCCATATCAAAAAATTATTTAATCAAAGAGTTCGATTTGCTTTATGTTCATTTTTTAAGTCACAACGCTCCCATACTCACGCTACTACTGTTTTTCTTTGGGAAGAAAAAACCCTTGGTAGTAAATGTTCATGGGGACGATATTATAAAATCGAAAGGAAAAAAAATAGATAAACTTAATAAATTTGTATTGAAAAAAACAGATTTGATTGTAGTTCCGTCTTCATATTTTCAAAATATAATGCTGTCAAACTACCCATTTTTAAATGCTCAAAAAATTTTTACATCACCCTCAGGCGGTATTGACGGCAACAAATTCTATAACATTCCTAGACCTGAAAATACAGTACCTATATTTGGAATGATTTCCCGAATAGATGCTGGAAAAGGCTGGGACGATTTTTTAAAAGCCTTACACATTTTAAAACTAAAAGGCATAAACTTCAAGGCTATAATTGCTGGGCAGGGACTCGAGGAGAACAAAATGCAGCAACTAATAGCTGATTTAGACCTAACAGATAATGTTAATTTTCTCGGGCTGGTAAAACAAGATCAATTGGTCAATCTTTACAACCAAATGGACATAATGGTTTTTCCAACAAGAAGAGAGGCAGAAAGTCTTGGATTAGTTGGTTTAGAAGCAATGAGCTGTAAAACTCCAGTTATAGGGAGCAATATTGCAGGACTTAAAACCTATATTGATAACACTAAAAATGGATTGTTATTTGAGCCTGGAAATACGCAAGAACTGGCAAAAAGTATAGAAAAGTATTTGAATTTTTCAAAAGAAGAGAAAAACGAATTGCGGGAAGCAGCATTTAAAACCGCACAAAAATATGAGGCAAACTACGTAATAGCGCAGTTAAATGCTAAATTAGAGCAATTATGTACCAAAAACTGAAACTCGCAATTTATTACACCATTTTTTACAATCTGCCACATTCCAGATTTTTGTCATTTTCAAATACTTTAAGGGTTTGGTACGTTTCAAAGGTGCTAAAATTAATGCCTTACAGCAAACTAAGTAAGATTGAGCACAATGTTTACCTTTCAACCGGAAAGAATATAAAAATGGGGCACAATTGCAGGATTAATGAAAATGTTTTTATTCAAGGAGCATATATTGGCAATAATGTTCTTATTGCGCCAAATGTTTCCATTTTAAGCGTTTCCCATAACCACGAAAATATAGAGATTCCTATTGTTGATCAAGGCGATACGCTACCCAATCCGCCTACTATAAAGGACAATGTTTGGCTGGGCAGAAACGTTGTGGTAATGCCGGGAATTGTTATAGGCGAAGGCGCGATTGTGGGAGCAGGAGCCGTTGTTACCAAAAATGTTGACCCCTATATCATAGTTGGGGGCGTTCCCGCAAAATTTATAAAAAACAGAAAATAATAGTCATTGGAAAATATTATGAATGCCAAAATAATGAAGTTTCTTAACGCAACAGCTTTTTTGATGGCATTTTTTCTTCCTTTAAAAATTGAGGCAAGCAATTTTTTTTTAATACTATTCTTCCTTGGGTCGGCATATTATCTATTTATCAAGAAACAATGGGTTTTGAGGGATCCAAAAACATTATTGTTTACAACCCTGCCAATTTTTTTGCTCAATTGCATTGGCCTATTCTATTCATCGCCCGCTTTTGAAGGCACAAAAATACTTGGCCGGAATATAGCTTTTTTACTCTGCCCTTTGCTGCTTTTTTTTTATGCTGCCCCCACTTTAAAGGGTTTCAAAAAAAATCTTTTCAATGGATTGGTTGTTGGTTGTGTAACCTCTTTGGTAATCCTTTTAACCAACAATTTCCTCAATTATTTTGCTACACGGCCACTGTTGAGGTTTGATGATGAAATTTTCAATTACTATTATACATATTATTATTTCACACATTTATTTGAAATTCACCCAACGTATTTGGGCGCTTACGTAGTTTTGGCAATTGGGATTTTATTCGAAAAAATTTTCAGTCCGCAAAAAAGAAAGCTCCTGTTTTTTTTGGGAGTTTTGATACTTTCAATAGGAATTGTTTTTATCAATTCCCGGATAATCTTTCTTTTATATACGTCTCTTTTAACTTTCTTTATTTTGAAAGCGATACTTCTTTTTTATAGAAGAAAAAAAATGCGCTACTTAATTATGACTATTGGAGCTTGTGTAATAATTTCAGTTTTCACCGTTTTTGCGCTTTCCAATACATTTATTATATCAAGAATTACCGATGAATTAAGTTGGGAACTTACGGACCAAGTAGGTACCGCTTATAATGAAAAGGTTGATTCAGATTCCCGAATAGCCAGATGGAAGTCAGGCTTGGAAGCTTTTAATGAAAAACCTGTTTTCGGTTATGGAACCCATTCAGAAAAGGACCTTCTTGCGCGTTATTATAAAAAAAACGGATTGCTTACGGCTTTAAAAAACCGTTACGACTCTCACAACATTTATCTGTCTTTTGCACTGGAATTTGGGATGTTTGGCTTGTTGATATTGCTTTTCTATCTGTTTTCAAATTTATTTTTTGCGTTAAAAAGCAAAAATTTTATTTATTTCCTATTGTTTTCGATGGTTGTGACCATATGTTGTTTTGAAAGCTATTTAAAAAACAACGCCGCAATAACATTTGTGGCAATGTTTGGTACGGTTCTATTTTTTTTAAATTTTGAGGCATTTTTAAATAAACCCCAAGATGAATCTCGCTAAAACAAAAAAAATTATCCAGCAGTATTTGACAGCCTTATTGCTATTAGTGTTTTTCGTTTCAGAAGCGTTCAGCAAATACTTTATTTATTTTGATGGTGGCAAATCGGATATTCCAAGAATGATTAAAACAGCTGTTTTTGTTTTTTTGGGTGTGGCGCTTTTAAAAAACACTAAAATTATACTGTACACAGTTGTGCTTTTTGTTTCCTTTTCAATTGGGCAATTTTTTTTGAACAATGGATTTCAAACTGAGATTTTAGTATCCTTCAGCAAATACTTGTTCCCAGTTTTTCTTTTTGCCTATTTCAGCAAATACAGCGTTTCCAGGGCCGGAGTTCAGTTTCTTTTCAAAACATTTGAGCACATACTAGTTTTTAATGGTATTCTAATATTTTTAGGGCTTTTGTTTGAAATATATTTTTTCAAATCATACGTGGGCGCAAGGTTTGGCTATAACGGCATATTTATTAATACCTCCACCAGCTCCTATATTTATGCCATTGCCATATTTTATTTTTTACTGAAATACAAAGACCAGTTTTTAAAAAACTGGAAGTCATTGCTTATCATCATTTGCAGTTTACTTACGGGTACTAAAATTTTATACCTATTCATTCTCGGGGCTTTGATAATGTATGTTTATTCATTTTTAAAAATTAGCAAACAACAAAGAAATGTCCTTTTTACATTCATCGGGATTATTGCAGTATCGCTTCTCTATTTTTTCTTTTTTCATTGGGGAAAATTCAATGATATTAGAACTGAAAAAGGCATTGTTTCTTCAATACTTTCTTTCCGTGATGAATTACTTATTAACAATACAATCCCTTTCATAACAAACAATTGGCAATGGCCAAACTATTTGTTCGGTGGAATTTCAGATTTGGCAACACGCTCCCAATTGGGCTTTATAGATATTTTTTTATTTTGGGGTATTCTTGGTGGTTTGCTTTATCTATTTGTTTATTGTAAAGCTTTCATCCCCAAATCAATGGTTAAAAATGGATACATAATTGTTATTGTCCTCGGAGTTATGGTATTTTTGGCCGGAAATTTTTTCGAAAATGCTTCCGTGGCAATCTATCTCCTCATTTTAAAAGAAATTTTGACAGAACGCCCGCCGTATTGCAATAATATCCAACTGAATGAACAGAATCAAAATCCTTAACACCACCATAGACAATCTCTCCATGGCCGAGACCCTTGCGCTGGTAGAGGAAAAGATTTCTAAGAAGGAACAATTGCACCACGTTGTGGTTAATGCCGGGAAAGTGGTCTCCATGCAGAAGGATATGCAGCTTAGGGAAAGCGTGAACCAAAGCCACATCATAAATGCAGATGGGCAGGCCGTAGTTTGGGCATCAAAATTTCTGAAACAACCCCTAAAGGAACGGGTTGCAGGCATCGACCTAATGGCAAATCTTGTGGAAATGGCTCATAGGCACAAAAACAAAATATTTCTTTTTGGCGCTACGGAAGATGTTGTTAAGTCTGTTGCCGAAAAGTATGCATCCCATTACTCACCAGAACTTATCGCAGGGTACAGAAACGGCTATTTTTCAGCTTCCGATGAAGAGGAAATAGCAAAACAAATTGCCAATAGCGGAACGCAGATGCTTTTCGTAGCCATTTCTTCCCCTATAAAAGAGAATTTTCTTTACCGCCATCGCGATATTCTCAAAAACGTAAACCTTATTATGGGTGTTGGCGGTAGTTTTGATGTTGTTGCGGGAAAAACAAAACGCGCTCCAAAATGGATGCAAGATGCTGGACTGGAGTGGTTTTACCGTTTTCTTCAGGAACCACGGCGCATGTGGAAGCGTTATCTGGTTGGGAATTCCAAATTCGTCTGGCTCGTGCTCAGGGAGCGTTTCAGAAAAAAATAAGCTGACTACATAAACTTAGGATTCACCTACACATACTCCCCAGATAAAGTATAGATGATGTATGGATAATGTATGGGTTCTCTGTAATTAGGTTGCGGTATTAATTTTTTATTAGTGATATAGTTTTTATCTTCCCCTAAAATTTAAAGCGCACCATTATTTATGAGGATTCTTTTGGCAGCCATTTATCCGTATGCGTTTTTATTGCTCTATTTCATTATTCCGTTTGACGATCACGGACGCATTTTTCCAAACATTCTTTTGGCGTTATTGGTAGTTGCCTTTCCATTTATAGTTAAGAAAAACGATTTCAAAAAGTTAAAATCTTGGTCCGTAGCCATTCTTTTTCTTCTTTGTGCCTATCTATTGATTAATTCCACGCTTGCGGGTAGAATAGATTCAGATTTTAAAATCATCAGTAAGGTCCTGCTTTCCTTCGGTTTGGTCATTCTCTACATTCCCATTGCAGATGTCAGGAAACTAAACAGCGCCATTATATTTTCATCCTTGGTTGCCATTATCTATTCCGTTTACAATTTTGTTTTGATCACGCACGAAACGGGTAGTTTCGCGCTGGGTGAATCGCCACAGGTGGTGGAGTCATTGTTGGTTGATAGGTTGTATTTGGGCTTGCTGAGCACCTTCAGTATATTGATTTCTTTTCTGGCAATTAAGAAAAAATTTCACCCCAACAACAATTATTATTTGGCGAACATTATAATCAATCTGGTTTTTATAATTCTTATCGCATCAAAAATTTCTATCATAGTATTAACTGTTTTATTTTTGATTCGCCAATTTTACGGAAAGAAAAAAGTCTGGAAAATGGTCGCAGCATCCTTAGCCCTCGCAGCCCTAGTGGGTTTTTTTGGGGTTATGAAATATGAAAAACAAGCTTTCAATAAATTGAAACCCGGTGAAGGAGCCCCTAATTTCATAGAAAATTCCATAACCTGGGAAATAAGAACGGTAGTATGGCAATGCGCCGAAGAAATAATCAGAAACGAAGGCTTTACCTTAACAGGTGCAGGTTTTTACGAAACAAAAGACAAACTGGTAAGCTGTTATGACACCCAAATCATTGATAAAGCAACCGAACAAAAGTTCATCAGCCAGCGCTACAATACGCACAGCCAATTCATAGATTTTTATCTTAGCGCCGGTTTCATCGCATTTTTTCTATTTGTTTTATTCATTATTCTGAATTTCATTCAAGTACATAACTACTTTTTGCCCACTGCAATGCTCGCCATTTTGGTTATGTATTGTTCGGTGGAAAATGTTTTTCAAAGGCAAATTGGGGCATATTATATGGGTTTCATTTTAATTGTACTTGCCACAAGCATAACAGCGGGGACAAACAACGAAATAAAAAAAAGCTAAAAGAAAATTGCAAATTGTACTTTTGCCCAATTAAATTAAATCTGAAACACTTTTTGTAAAGACTCTAAGTGAAGCAAAACAACAAATGAAAATAGCAGTAATAGGAACAGGTTACGTAGGTCTCGTTACCGGTACGTGCCTCGCCGAAACGGGAAACGAAGTTATTTGCGTGGACATTGACGCCGCAAAGGTTGAAAAAATGCGCAATGGCGAAGTGCCCATCTACGAACCGCACCTCGATGTTCTTTTTGAACGCAATATAAATGCCAAGCGGCTCTCCTTTACCACATCTTTGGAAGAGGGATTGAACCACGGTGAAATTATTTTTCTTGCGCTTCCCACGCCGGAAGATGAAGATGGATCCGCAGATCTTTCCTATGTTTTAAATGTTTCTGAAGAAATCGGGAAACTCATAAAAGAGTACAAAGTGATTGTTGACAAAAGCACAGTGCCCGTGGGTACTGCTGAAAAAGTGCAGCAAATAATCGCAAAAAATGCGCAATGCGATTTTGATGTGGTATCAAATCCAGAATTTCTTCGTGAAGGTTTCGCTGTGGACGATTTTCTGAAACCCGAAAGGATTGTAATCGGCTCCAGCAGTGAACGCGCCACGGCATTGATGAAAAAACTTTACAACCCATTTGTGCGTTCCGGAAATCCCATAATTATTATGGACGAAAAATCTGCCGAGCTTACCAAATATGCGGCAAATTCATTTCTCGCCACCAAAATTACTTTTATGAACGAGATTGCCAATTATTGTGAAAAAGTGGGTGCAGATGTAGACATGGTTCGCGCCGGGATGGGTACGGATAGCCGCATTGGCAAGCGCTTTCTCTTTCCGGGTATCGGTTACGGTGGGTCTTGTTTTCCAAAAGATGTAAAAGCGCTTCAGAAGGCAGGAAAAAATGAAGGGTATGATTTTAAGATTTTGAATAGTGTAATCGAAATAAACGCTGCCCAAAAAACCGTTTTGCTTCCCAAGATTGAATCCTATTTTGAAAATAATTTAAAGGGAAAAACAATCGCAGTTTGGGGGTTGGCCTTCAAACCCGAAACGGACGATATTCGCGAAGCACCATCCATAGATTTAATGGAAGCCTTGCTTGAAAAAGGAGCGACACTTCAAGTTTTTGATCCTGAAGCGATGCCAAATATTGAAAAACGTTTTGGAGATAAATTGAAATATTCCAAATCTATGTACGATGCCGTTGAAAATGCCGACGCGCTATTAATCTGTACCGAATGGAGCATTTTCAGAACGCCGGACTTCAAAAAGTTGAAAGATTCATTAAGTAGGCAAGTTATTTTTGACGGAAGAAATCTATATAATACCACCGATATTGAAGCAGAAGGATTTTCCTATTTTTCCATAGGAAGACGGGATGTGAAATTATGAGAAAAACAGTCTTAATAACGGGTGCCGCAGGGTTTTTGGGATCGCATTTGTGCGATAAATTTATTAGTGAGGAGTATCGCGTTATTGCTATGGATAACCTAATAACCGGCGACCTTAAAAATATTTCACACCTCTTTCAGTTAGAGAATTTTGAATTCTACCATCACGATGTCACAAAGTTCGTGCATGTGCCGGGCAATGTGGATTACATTCTACATTTCGCATCGCCCGCAAGCCCTATCGATTATTTGAAAATCCCAATCCAAACCTTAAAAGTAGGGTCTTTGGGTACACATAACCTCTTGGGATTGGCAAAAGAAAAAAACGCTCGTATTTTAATTGCCTCTACTTCTGAAGTTTACGGAGATCCATTAATACATCCACAAAATGAGGAATACTATGGGAACGTAAATACCATAGGCCCGCGTGGAGTGTATGATGAAGCCAAACGTTTTCAGGAATCAATAACAATGGCGTATCACCGTTTTCACGGTCTGGAAACTCGTATCGCTCGTATTTTCAATACGTATGGGCCAAGAATGCGCCTGAATGATGGACGTGTAATACCGGCATTTATTGGGCAAGCGCTTCGTGGGGAAAATTTGACCGTTTTTGGTGACGGCTCGCAAACGCGTTCATTTTGTTATGTGGACGATGAGGTTGAAGGCATTTATCGGCTTTTACTGAGTGATTACGCGTTGCCCATGAACATAGGCAATCCTGAGGAAATTACCATTTTGGATTTTGCCAATGAAATAATAAAACTTACGGGAACAGAGCAGAAAATAGTTTTTGAACCCCTACCGCAAGATGATCCGCTACAGCGGGAGCCAGATATCACCAAGGCGAAACAGATACTGGAATGGGAACCAAAAGTTTCCAGAAGAGAAGGGATGCAGAAAACATTTGAATATTTTAAAAATCTTTCAAAAGAAGAACTCTTTAAAAGTGAGCATAAGGATTTTTCAAAACATAATAGAGGATAATGTTTAAAAGTGGAAGATACTCGGGATTATTGCGGCCTATTTCTTACGGAATAGACCTTTTCCTTATTCATTTTCTGGCATTTAAGTTTTTTGGCTTTGGATTTCCCTTTTTCAATTTTGTGGTTTTTGTTACCATCGCGTGGATTTTAACTTCCTTGCGGAGTGGTTTTTATGAAATTTATCGTTTTACACATATTACAAGAATAATAACGCTTTCTGCTAGGCAGGGAACCATTTTTATATTGGTCGTTTTTGCCTTCTTTGGTTTCTACAAAGAGTTTGCGATACTCAATAAAACAGTTTTTTATTACTCGATTACGGTTATGCTCTGTATAACCGTTATAAAACTGACTATTTTTCTTCTTCTGAAAAAATACCGACTTATTTTGGGCGGGAATGTGCGTAAGGTAGTAATAATTGGTTTGAACCAAAAAACCGATCAGCTGAGAAAATTTTTCAATAACAATCCGGTTTACGGATACAAACTTTATAAAACATTTGATCTTCGCGGGAGTGATAAAACAACGCTGGACGAATGTTTTGATTACATTGTACAGGAAGGCATTGATGAGATTTATTCATCCGTTGCTGAGCTCAATAATAAAGAATTATTAAAGTTGGTGGATTTTGTGGATAATAACCTTAAAATCCTCAAATTCTTACCGGACAATAAAGAAATTTATAGCAAAAGATTGGATTTTACCTATTATGGCGTCCTTCCCATATTGTCAATGCGCAAAATTCCAATGGATGAGCCGTTCAATAAATTCATAAAACGAAGTTTTGATATTCTATTGTCCGTAATTGTAATTGTAGGCATACTTTCTTGGCTCACGCCGTTATTAGGACTAATTATCAAATTGGAATCGAAAGGTCCAGTTTTCTTCAAACAAAAAAGAAATGGTTTGGATTATAAAGAATTTTATTGTTATAAATTCAGATCCATGAAACCTAATCCCAGTGCACATATTTATCAAGCTACCAAAGGAGACGAACGTATAACGCGCGTAGGTAGAATTATTAGAAAAACCAGTATGGACGAGCTTCCACAATTTATAAATGTGCTTAAGGGAGATATGTCTGTGGTGGGCCCACGGCCACACATGGTAAGCCATACGCATATGTACGCGGAACGCATCGACAAGTTTATGGTGCGGCACTTTATAAAACCTGGGATTACAGGCTTGGCACAAGTAAGTGGTTTTCGTGGTGAGGTGGAAACAGATAATGACATCATTAATCGAGTAAAGTTTGATATTTTTTATCTTGAAAATTGGAGCTTATTTCTAGATATAAAAATCGTTTTTCAGACCATTTACAATGCCCTCCGCGGAGAGGAAAAAGCGTATTAAAATATGTCTGGCATAGTTTCCATAATTACGCCAGTTTTTAATTCTTCGCAGTTTATTGCTAAAGCTATTGAAAGTGTTGTCAATCAAACTTACAAAGATTGGGAGCTTATAATTGTGGACGATGCTTCTTGGGACGCTTCCATAGAAATTATTGAGGAATTTAAACAAAAGGATTCCAGAATTCGTTTTTTTAGACTTGATGAAAACCAAGGTGCAGCCTTCTGCCGAAACCTCGCCACCGAAAAAGCAAACGGAAAATACATTGCTTTTTTGGACTCTGATGATCTGTGGAAACCTGAAAAATTGCAAATCCAAACGGATTTTATGGAACAGAATAATTGCGACGTCTGCTTCAGCAATTATCTTCATATAGATGAAAATGGAAATCCACTTCATAAAAGGGTTATTGCAAAATCTTCACTTTCCTATAAAAAACAACGTTTAAACAATTACATTGGCAACCTCACGGGAATTTATAATGCCGAAAGTCTGGGAAAAATTCTGGCTCCCAAAATTCGAAAACGGCAAGATTGGGCCGTGTGGCTGGAAGCTATTCACCGGAGCGGTAAACCAGCCTTAGGAATCCAGCAGGATTTGGCATTTTATCGTGTGCGCAAAGGCTCGGTGAGTGCAAATAAATGGAAACTTATAAACTATAATTTCCTGTTTTATAGGGACTATTTGAAATATTCCTATCCAAAATCATTCTATTTTTTGCTACTTTTTTTCTGGGAATATTTCATGCAAAGACCGAAATATATCGAAAAACTAAAGTGAGGAAACAAACTGTTTCAACTTTCCGCGGTTGTTTCGTATTAAAATAGCGACTCGTTCAAAAGTAATTTTTAAGCCGTTTTCAAGATAGCTAAAAAGTGCATTTTCAATTTTGGCGATTTCCTCAGCAACCAATTCTTTTTCCGAAACATACGTTATCTTAAAAGCGTCCAAAGCGGTTTGTTCCACCACAAATTCCTTCACATTTCCATCGTCCTCGATAATGCTTTTGGTCACGTAATAAAAGCTAAGCCCAGGAACTGTTTTTCCGCTGGGAAGCTTAGCCAAATCATTGGTGCGGCCAACTAATCGTTTTAAAATCGGTTTTTTAAAAGTGCTTTCCTCGGCCAAAATTCCGGTATCGCCAATCTCGTAACGAATCATTGGATGCGCTTTATTGTAGAGTGACGTTATAATAACACGTCCGGACTTTCCGTGTTTTACGGGAATGTTGTTTTCATCAAGAATTTCAACAAAAAGCGTTTCGCTGTTTAGGATAAATTCACCACGTTTATTTGTGAATGCAATTAAATCCAGTTCCGAAGCGCCATATTCATTAACAACGGGAACGCCAAAAGCATTTTCCAAAACTATTTTATCTTCTTCAAAAAGCATTTCGCTGGTGACAATGCAATAGTTCAAAGAAGGGCAAATTTCATTTAAAACGATGTTTTTTCGCTTCAGAAATTTTGCGAAGTACACAATTGCGCTCGTATAACCATTGATATATTGAAATTTTTTTCTTCGGAAAATGTTGAGAAAATGCTCCATTTTTTCTTCGGAAAGATCAAAAACCGGAAATCGATATCGCTTCGCCAAAAAATCCTTCAACCGCTCTTTCCGGTAACCAAAAAAATCCAACGGTATACCATAGAAACGTGCTTGCAGATGCGTGTTAAAATCAATACCGTACCAGCCAACCCTATCCATATTTTCGGCCCAAGTGAGTGCGTGGCTAAACCTATCTTTTGCAAAGATAAAAGGTGTCCCGCTGGAACCTGATGTTTTGTTTATGTAAACATTCTTTTCAGAAAAACCATTGGAAAGTCGCTGTGCGAGTGGCTTTTGGAGATCAGATTTTTTAAGGATTGGAATATTTTCCCACTTTTCGAAATCAATATTTCCAATGAAATTTTTGTAAAAATCATTGTTTTTTATATGAAATTCAACAATCTTCTTTCGAGCCTCAGAAATGTAATTTTGATATGCAACTTCAGGAATTTGCTGGATTCCAGCCAATTTACGTTTAGCTTCCGAAATAGGAAATCCCTGGGTTTGCAGCGTAAAGTCGAAAAGATTCAATGCAATATAAATTAGGGTTTCAATTTACAAACAATTATTTTTGAAGCTGAAATAAAAACCAATCGACCCATGAATATTTTGATCCTCGGTTCCGGTGGCCGCGAGCACGCATTTGCTTTTAAGATTTCAGAAAGTAAGCATTGCGACACCCTCTTTGTAGCGCCTGGAAATGCGGGAACTGCTGCCATTGCGACCAACTTAAATTTGAATATATCCAATTTTGAGGAAGTGAAAAAGTGTGTGCTGGAAAATAATATCAAAATGGTGGTGGTAGGGCCGGAAGATCCGTTGGTCGCGGGAATCGCCGATTATTTTTTGGAGAGCGAAAAACTTGCAAATGTGCAAATAATTGGTCCCACAAAACGTGGTGCTTTACTGGAAGGAAGCAAGGAACGCGCTAAGGAATTTATGATGCAACACAACATTCCCACCGCTGCCTATGCCAGTTTCAGCAAAAAATCCCTGGATGCCGGTAAGGAATTTCTATCTACCCTAAAACCACCCTATGTTTTAAAAGCAGATGGACTTGCGGCGGGTAAGGGGGTGCTTATTCTTCAATCGTTGGAAGAAGCCCAAAACGAACTGGAAAATATGCTGAACCACGGCAAATTTGGCGCAGCCAGCGAAAAAGTGGTCATCGAGGAATTTTTGGACGGTATTGAACTGAGCGTATTCGTACTTACCGATGGAAAAAACTATAAAATTTTGCCCACGGCAAAAGATTATAAACGAATTGGCGAAGGCGATAAAGGTTTGAATACCGGCGGAATGGGAGCTGTTTCTCCAGTCCCGTTCGTTGATGAAATACTGATGAAGAAAATTGAGGATAGGGTAGTAAAACCTACTATAAACGGTATTTCAGAAGAAAAAATCGATTACAGAGGTTTTGTGTTTATCGGGCTGATAAAAGTTGGTGACGAACCGTATGTTATTGAATACAACGTGCGTATGGGCGATCCGGAAACGGAAGTGGTTTTGCCACGCATCAAAACAGATTTGGTAGAAATTTTTGAGGCTACATTTCAAAAGAAATTGAATGAAATAACTATTGAAATTGATGAAAGAGCCGCCGCCACGGTGATGATTGTTTCTGATGGTTACCCTGAAAATTATGAGAAGGGAAAGGAAATTTCGGGTTTAAATGGCGTAGAGGATTCCATAATTTTTCACGCCGGAACAAAATTGGAAGATGGAAAAGTGATGACCAACGGAGGGCGGGTCCTCGCAATAACATCAATGGATGGGGATTTCAAAAAGGCGCTAAAAAAATCCTATCAAAACATAGAAAAACTAAATTTTGATAGGATGAATTATCGTAAGGATATTGGTTTCGACCTTTAATCCCGAAGCGTCCAGCGGCTTTCTGCAGATTGCACCTCGTCTTCATTGTTGTCATGAAATACTTTGAGCACGCGCAACCAATAAATGAAAAGATAGGCAAAAATCAAGATAAAAATCCAAGAAATTATATTTGCCAGCCACCAGCTGTCAACGGTCATTCTGAAAAAATCCAATGGTAAAAAAAGTGTATTCTCAAAAAGGGAAGCTATTCCTTCCCAGATATCTTGCCAAGTCATATATTTAATCTTTAAAAAGCAAAAATATAAAAATACCCTTTATGCTTACAAGTTTTTTCGGCAAATCTAATCCCGTAAATTATTTGATTTTAGGCATATTTATAGCGCTTGGTTATTTGTTTACGTGCTTTTTTAAAAATCCCGTTGAAATCTCCGTAACCTCAATAGTCATCAATATTACTTTGATGGCCGTTGCGGTGCTTTCCATGCTGCTTTTGGATTTCATTATCAGGAAGAATGACATTACCCGCACCAACACATACGCTATTTTATTTTTCACTTTCTTTCTGCTTGTGCTTCCGCAGGTGTTTTTGGCACCAAAAATATTGCTCGCAACTGGCTTTTTGCTCTTGGCTTTGCGTAGAATCATAAGCTTACGGACGGACAAAAATGCGGCAAAAAAAATTCTGGACGCCAGTATTTGGATTACGGTAGCTTCTTTTTTTCAGTTTTACACATTGCTTTTTTTTATCCCACTTTGGATCGCCATCATCCAAAAACCGAATTCAGATTATAAGCAAATGTTGATGCCCATTACGGGTTTTGTTGGCACTTTTCTTATCTGCACTGCGTATCATTTTCTCGTGGAAGATTCATTTCAATGGTTTTTTAATTGGAAAGAAAAAATAAGTTTTGATTTTTCAGCGTATAATTCACTTGGGCTTTTACTGCCGGCAGCCATAATCTTCGCTTTTGTAATATGGACCGGCGTCAATCGAGGATTTAGGTTTTCAACCCTTTCAACCAAAGAAAAACCCACCTATTTGTTGCTATTCTATTGTCTGCTCGTCAGCATATTTGTGGCACTGGCAGGACCGGAAAAAACGGGAGCTGAACTTCTTTTTTTATTGCCCTTTGCATCCATAATCTGTGCAAATTACATTGAGGCGCGTGAAAACCCAAAATCTTCTGAAAAGGATATCAGTGAATTTTGGTTCAAGGAAATACAGTTGTGGTTGGTTGTTTTGCTTCCGGTTTTGATGCTTTTTATATGAAATTGGATTTGGAAAAAATTGAAAATGAGTTGAAAAATCGCTGTCACTATCACTACGAATGGGGTCAAAAGCAAAATGATATTTGGGACGCCCGGACCAATTTTATTTACGAAACCACGGACTGGGAAATGTTGATTGAAAAAATAAAGAATTTGATTACTTCTGAAAATTTAGATAAAAAAAGAGCCTTTAATTACGCCGCCAACCGCTGGTTTAACTTTTGGAGCGCCATGGCCGTGGAACAGATTTTTTCTGAAATGCCACAAATTGAAAAAGTACCTCAAAGCAAAGACCATAAAAAAGATTTCTATTTCTGCGGAATTCCATTTGACCATAAAACATCGGTTTTTCCGAAGCATTTGAAGTGTACTTTTGAAGAGGCAAAAAATTCAAAAAGAACGCTCATAGATTGGTTCTACAAAAATCAAAGCAATCAAAAAAGAAATCATTTTCACAATAGGCTTTTTGTCGTGGTTTTTGATAAAAATGGCGCTCACTGGAAGCTAAAAGCGGAAATAGGCTTGTTAAAAAATGCCATTGAAGCATACGTTTCCAATTTCAAAATGGAACAATTGGAACAATTCAATTTCACCGAAGAAACGCAAACGGTAAGTGATGTAATATTTGTAAATAAAAATAATTAACTATCTTTGGACATATTCTGTCTAAAATAGATTTGTCTAAACATATTTGGTCTTTTGAAATCACTTGGGGAAAAATTAAAGGATTATAGAAAATCCAAGGGCTTAATTCTTCGGAAAGCTGCTGCACTGCTAGATATCGATCAATCGTTAATTAGTAAGTTTGAGAAAAATGAAAGAAAGCCAACTGAAGAACAAATCCAGCGTATGGCAGACTTTTACAAAATCCCATTAAATGAATTAATGATAGATTGGCTCTCGGAAAAACTTGCTGAAAATTTAGCACCTTATGATGTTTCTTCTCAAGTGTTTCAGTTTGCAGAAGAAAAAATGAATTTTTATAAAACTCAAGCAAATGGAAAATAAGAAAATGAAAGTTGCAGAATTATTTGCAGGAGTTGGAGGGTTTCGTCTTGGACTTGAAAAATGCAATTTCGAAGTTGTTTGGAGCAATCAGTGGGAGCCTTCGACTAAAACCCAACACGCTTCAATAGTTTATGAAGCTCGTTTTGGATGTGAAAATCATTCGAATGAGGATATAAACGAAATAGTGACAAGGAATGTAGAAGAAATTCCTGACCACGATTTGTTAGTTGGAGGATTTCCTTGTCAAGATTATTCTGTTGCGACAACATTACATAACTCAAAAGGCTTAAAAGGTAAAAAAGGTGTTCTTTGGTGGTCTATTCACCGAATTTTGGAAGAAAAAAAGAACAAACCAAAATACCTTTTTCTAGAAAATGTAGACCGACTTTTAAAATCGCCAGCAAAACAAAGAGGTCGTGATTTTGCAGTAATGTTACAAAGTTTAAATGAACTTGGATATGCAGTAGAATGGCGTGTAATTAATGCAGCAGAATACGGAATGCCACAAAGAAGGAGAAGAATTTTCTTTATTGGTTATCACAAATCAACGGAAATATATAAAAGACTTGAAAAAGCAGACAAAATTGATTGGTTAACAAAAGAAGGAACTATTGCAAATGCTTTTCCTGTTAACAATACTAAATCAATTCAAGAAATTGAACTAAAAGGAGATTTATTAGAAATTACCAACAACTTTAACAAAACAGGTAAATTATCACCTTTCCAAAATACAGGATTGCTTTTAAACGGCAAAGTTTATACAACTAAAACAGAAGCTAGTTACGAAGGTAACTTCACAGTTTTAGGAGACATTTTGCAAAATGGAGAAGTTACGAAAGAGTTTTTCATAGATGATAAAGACAAGGACAAATGGGAATATTTAAAAGGTTCAAAAACCATTGAAAGAATTTCAAGCGAAGGGCATAAGTACAAATATTCAGAAGGCGGAATGATTTATCCAGACGCTTTAGATAATGCTTCAAGAACAATAATAACGGGAGAAGGTGGAAAATCGCCTTCAAGATTCAAACACGTAGTTGTTTCGGACAGAGGATTGCGAAGACTAACACCAGTTGAATTAGAAAGATTAAATATGTTCCCAGACAATCATACCAAAATTGAAGGAATTACAGATACAAAACGTGCGTTTTTTATGGGGAATGCTCTAGTTGTTGGTGTAATCGAAAAAATAGGAAAAGAACTTTACAAACAAATAAACCAATTTGAATATGCTTGATATTACTTCAGCAGATTCAATAATTGAGTTTGCGAAAAAATTAAAAAATCAAACTTTACGAGAAGTTTGTGGCGAAGAAATTGAAAAACACGGTTACAAAGGAAAAGGAAATTTTGGTCAGATTTTAGAAAAATTCTTTTTCGGTTACGAACCAAATTCAGACGCAGAACCAGACTTCAAAGAAGTAGGAATTGAACTTAAATCAAGTCCATTAAAAGCATTAAGAAATGGAGAATTTCGTTCAAAAGAAAGGCTTGTCTTAAATATTATCAACTATTTAGAAGTACATAATGAAGACTTTGAAAATAGCTCGTTTTGGAAGAAAAATGCTCATTTGCTTTTAGTATTTTATCTGCACGATAAAGATTTAGACTTACTCGATTACCTAATTAAATTAGTTGGCGGTTGGCAATATCCAAACGAAGATTTGAAAATTATCAAACACGATTGGGAAACTATAAACCAAAAAATAAAAGACGGTAAGGCACACGAATTATCGGAAGGAGATACATTTTATCTTGGAGCTTGCACAAAAGGTTCAACAGCTTTAAAGTCCTATCGCAACCAACCTTTTAATGATGAAAAAGCAAAACAAAGAGCATATTCGCTTAAACAAGGTTATGTAAATCACATAATAGCAAATATCGCTCAAGAAGAAACTGCGGTTTACGGAAAGATAATTGAGCAACCTGAAATCCTTGATTTAGTTCAATCAATTGAGGAGATTGTAATTTCAAAATTTCAACCGTTTTATGGAAAATCAGCAGAACAAATTGAACAAGAATTAGGCTTAGAATTAAATCAAAAAGCTAAAAGTTATTTTGCCAATTTGACTAACGCAATACTCGGACTTGAACTCGGACAAAAAATTGAAGAGTTTGAAAAAGCTGATATTCAAGTAAAAACTATTCGTTTGAAAGAAAACAATTTACCAAAAGAAGATATTTCATTTCCAACTTTTGAGTACCAAGAACTAATCGAAACTGATTGGGAAGATTCGGATTTTAAAAACATTTTGGAAAGCAAATTTTTCTTTGTTTTTTACCAATTTGAGGGAGAAAATTTAATCTTAAGAAAGGTTAAGTTTTGGAATATGTCACATTCAGATATTATAGAAGCTAAATCTGTTTGGCACAAAATGAGAACAACTGTTTCTAAAGGAGAAATTGTAAAAGAAGTAACGAATAAAGGTGTTAGAAAGACTTATTTCCCAAAGAAAACGGAAAATAGAATTAGTCACGTTAGACCACACGCAAGAAATGCATATGACACTTATGAATTACCTATTGCAGACAAACTAACAGGATTGAGTGAATTTACAAAACATTGTTTTTGGCTGAATGCAAATTATGTAAGAGACGAAATTTATTTGAAAAATTATTAAATGGGCTTAGGTTATATAGGCAGCAAACACAAGCTTTCAAGCTTCATTTTTGAAGCTATTTCAGAAACCGTTGGCGATATTTCAAATAAAACATTTTGCGATCTTTTTGCGGGAACCGGCGTTGTGGGCAGAACGTTCAAACCCTTCGTAAAACAAGTAATTGCAAATGATGTTGAATTTTACAGTTTTGTGCTAAACCGCAATTATATTGGGAACACCAAGGATTTTGAATTCGAAAGTTTATTGGTTGAATTGAATTCTCTGAAAGGAAAAAAAGGCTTTGTGTTCGAAAATTATTCCGAAGGCGGAAAGGAAGGAAGAAACTATTTCACTTCAGAAAATGGGATGAAAATTGATGCCATCCGCCTTCATATTGAAACCTTAAAAAATAATGCGGAAATTGATGATGACCAATATTACTTTCTATTGGCTTCACTTTTGGAAAGCGCGGATAAAGTGGCGAATACGGCTTCGGTTTATGGCGCATATTTAAAACATATAAAAACTTCGGCTTCAAAAAAATTGGTGCTAAAGCCTGCGCTTTTTCAACAAACAAAGGGAAACCATCACGTTTTTCAGCAAGATGCGAATACGCTAATCAAAAATATAATTGGCGATATACTTTATTTGGATCCACCGTATAATGCACGGCAATACGGTGCCAATTATCATTTACTGAATACTATCGCAAAATATGATACCTTTGTTCCCAAGGGAAAAACGGGGCTTCGTGATTATTATAAAAGCGATTGGTGCCGAAGTGGAGAAGCACTTCAACGTTTTGAAGATTTGATTGAGAGTGCCCAATTCCCATATATTTTCCTGAGTTACAATAACGAAGGTTTAATGAGCCGGAGTGATGTGGAAAATGTGATGAAACGCTTCGGAAAATACAGTCTCAAAACGAAGGAATATCAACGTTTTAAGGCAGATAAAACAGAAAGCCGAAACCACAAAGCCTCAAAAACTATTGAATATTTGCATATTTTAGAAAAGAAATATATTAAGAAATCCTGCAAGGTCTCTAAGACCTTGTAGGTATAAACACAAAATAGAAATAAACCTACAAGGTTTTGAAAATCTTGCAGGAGCGAATAAAATCTCGCAGGAGCAAGTAGAATCTTGCGCTTGCCAATAAAAACAAACCCTATGTTTTCAGACAAAGCCAATAAAATTTTTGCCGAAGTAATCAATAAATATCACGAAGCAAATACGGTTGATCAAGATTTTGCCAATCCCTACAATAAGGACAACCAGTTGCTGGAACATCTTCTTTATAGAAAATGCTGGATAGACACCGTGCAATGGCATTACGAGGATATTATCCGCGACCCCAATATTGATCCCGTTGCGGCACTTAAATTGAAAAGGCAGATTGATGCTTCCAACCAAGACCGCACAGATATGGTAGAATACATTGATAGTTACTTTTTGGCAAAATACAAGGATATAACGCCCAAGAAAAACGCCACCATAAATACGGAAAGCCCGGCGTGGGGAATAGACCGTCTTTCAATCTTGGCGCTTAAGATTTTTCATATGAACGAGGAGGCAAACCGGACTGAGGCTTCGCAAGAACACCAAATGGCGTGCAAGGCAAAACTGAATATTTTACTGGAGCAGCGCGTAGACCTTAGCACGGCAATCAACCAACTGCTGGAGGATATTGAGAATGGGGACAAATATATGAAGGTTTACAAACAGATGAAGATGTATAACGATGAAGAATTGAACCCAGTGCTGCGCGGAAAAAAGACTTCCTAATTTCCAAAGGGGAATCCTGATGCAGAAAATCAAACACATATCGGTAATACGTCTTTCTGCCATGGGCGATGTGGCTATGATTGTGCCTATGTTGACCATTTTGGCGAAAACCTATCCAGATTTGAAAATCACCATGGTTTCCAGACCATTTTTCAAACCTTTTTTTGAAGGAATTGAAAATGTACAGTTTTTAGAGGCAGATGTAAAGGTCAGGCATAAACGTTTTGGATTGTTGAAACTTGCCAATGAAATACATCATTTGGGCGTGGATGCCGTTGCAGACCTCCACGGTGTAATCCGTTCTAAAATTATTACTGAATATCTAAAGTTGAAGGGACTGAAAACCGCTTCCATAGATAAGGGAAGAAGGGAAAAGAAGGCTTTGGTTTCTTCTGAAAATAAGAAATTTGTTCAGCTTAAAAGTACACATCAGCGCTACGCGGAAGTATTTGCAAAACTAGGTTTTCCCATTAATTTGAAGCAACCCGTTTTCTTGATGAAAAAAAGGTTGACCCCCAAGTTAAACGCAATGCTCGGCGTTGAAATGAAAAAAGCCGTGGGCATTGCCCCATTTGCGGCACACCAGAGCAAAATGTACCCGCTTGATATGATGGCAAAAGTGGTGGCGCAACTGGATGCTTCGGATAAGTATCAGGTTTTCCTTTTTGGCGGCGGAAATAAGGAAGGGGAAATTCTGAAAAAAATGGCTGCTCCTTTTGGGAATGTTATAAATGTTGCCGGTAAATTTTCATTTGAAGAAGAGCTCGTACTAATTTCAAATTTAGATGTAATGGTTTCTATGGACAGCGGCAATGGCCATTTGGCGGCTATGTACGGCGTACCGGTACTTACAATTTGGGGCGTTACGCACCCTTTTGCCGGTTTTACGCCTTTCAATCAGCCTATGGAAAATCAGCTAGTCGCGGACCGCCAAGCTTTTCCGAAGATTCCTACTTCCGTGTATGGCAATAAATTTCCGGCGGGCTATGAGAAGGCTGCTGGCAGTATTTCAGTGGAGGCCGTAGTGGCTAAAATTAAAAATCTTCTGTATTAAAATCTTTTTCTAAACATCATCATAATCCACAAGTATTGTAGGTGTTGTGGGGTGCGCTTGGCAGGTAAGTATCAATCCTTCGGCAATTTCTGAATCCGTTAGTATCTGGTTTTTCCGCATTTCGGCTTTCCCTTCCTTAATTCTGGCAATGCAGGTACTACAAATACCGCCCTGACAGCTATATGGAGGATCCAAGCCTTGGTCCAGCGCAGCCTCCAGGATGGATTTAGTCTGCGGCATCACAAAAATTTCTTCCTCATCATCCAAGGTTATGGTGATGTTCGTGTTGCCATCGTGGCTTTCCACGAGCAGGCCTTTTTCGGCAGTCGAGAAAAGTTCGTGATGTATCTGTTTTTCGTTGATGCCGTTATGCTTCAGGGTGGCGGAAACTTCATCTATCATTTCCTCTGGGCCGCAGAGGTAGAAAGATTCAAAATTGGTTTCGGCATATTTATTTTTCAGAAAAAGATTGACAATGGACCGGTCAATCCTACCAAATCGTGCATTTTCCTCTTCCTTCCTGCTGAAAACAAATTCCACGTGAAATCTACCGATATATTTTTTCTGAAGTTCCAAAATTTCGTTGTAAAACATGGTTTCATCCACGTTTTGGTTGCCATACACCAGAAGGAAGTTGGCTTCCGGCCTTTCTTCCAGTGTGCTCTTTATGAGTGAGATTACGGGCGTAATGCCGCTACCTGCTGCGAAAGCCACATAATTTTTAAGGTTTTCCTCGAGAATAAATTTACCCGTGGGCGGCATTACCTCCAGCAAATCGCCAGCTTTTAGCTGGGTATTGGCAAAAATGGAAAACGCGCCGTTGGCTACCTTTTTTACGCCTATTTTCAGAATTCCACTTTTTGGCGACGAGCAGATGGAATACGCGCGGCGCAGCTCCTCGCCCAAATGTTTATGCTTTATGGTTACGTACTGGCCCGCCTTAAATTTGAATTTATCCGCAAGCCCGGGAGGAACGGTAAAACTTATGGAAACGGAATTTGGTGTTTCTTTTTTTACTTCGGAAACGGTAAGCGTATGAAACTCGCTCATATCAAAATATTTTTTGGCAAAAGTACAAATGAAATCAACTATTCAAAGAAACACTATGGGTTTATGTGAAGCAATTTTTAACTTGCGGCACCGACATATTTCTAAAAGAAATGTATTTTTACCGCTCTTTTTCGGTTCTATATACTAAAAACGAACCTTTTAAGTTAGAATACCATATAAATCCAAGCATATTTTGAAAGGCATATATAAAATTACTTTTTTTTTACTGGCTGTTGTTTTGTTGGCAGCCTGCTCACGCAAAAAAAATACGTTTCTCTCCAGAAATTCGCACGCGCTCTCAACGGAGTATAACATTCTCTATAACGGAGGCTTAGCGTATGAAAATGGAAAAAGCCAACTGGCTCTGGGCTATCGCGATAATTTTTGGGATATTCTTCCCATTGAGCGGATAGACCTAGATCTTGAAGAGGATACGGACGTAAAGGCACCCGGAGCGAACAAGAACCCAGATTTCAATCGCGCCGAGGAAAAAGCGACAAAAGCGATCCAGAAACATTCCATGTATATAAATGGCCGCGAGTACAATCCCCAGATTGATGAGGCGTATATGCTTTTGGGGAAGGCGCGGTATTATGACCGCAGGTTTATTCCAGCCATGGATGCATTTAATTTTATTTTGGATAGATACCCAACCAGCAATAACATAAATGTTGCCAAGGTCTGGAAAGCAAAGACCAATATTAGATTAAGTAATGAAGAAGTTGCCCTTGAAAATCTGAAGAAAATGCTTGAAGAGGCTGAACTGAGCGACGACGAACTTGCGGATGCAACAGCCATAATGGCGCAGGCTTACATAAATTTGGATTCTCTGGAAAAGGCGCTACCATACATTGTGATTGCTTCAGATAAGGTTAGGGATAAGGAGCTTGAAGGAAGATATACATTTATTAAAGGACAAATCTTCAACCGTTTGGGCGAAAAGGACAGTGCAAACTTGGCTTTTGATGAGGTGATAGATCTCAACAGAAAAACGTCCCGCACTTACATGATCAATGCGTATTTGGAGAAAGCAAAGAATTTTGATTATGATAAGGAAGACAGGGTAGCATTCCTGGAATTGCTGGAAGATTTGGAACAAGACCGCGAAAACCGTCCATTTCTGGATAAAATATACAACCAGTTAGGAGATTATTATCGTTTTACGGACAGTATTGATGCTTCAGTGGAATTTTACAACAAATCCATCAAGGCGTTCAAGCAGGATCGCGTATTGCAATCCGTGAACTACCAGACTCTTGCCGAGATTCGATTCAACGATGCACGGTATAGGGAAGCCGGGGCTTATTACGATAGTACGCTTACCTTTTTAACGGAAAATAGCCGGCAGTGGAGACGCGTAAAAAAGAAGCGTGAAAATCTGGATGACGTAATAAAATATGAAGAAATTGCCGTTAAGAATGACAGCATTCTTCGCATTGCGAGAATGAGTGAAAGTGAGCAATTGGCTTATTTCACTGAATATACGGATGGGCTGAAGGCGCAAGCCATTAAAGATTCCATTGCCGCCGTGAAGAGTGAGGGCAGGATTGCAAATAATGAATTTTATAAAAAAAATGGGGCCAGTGGTCCTAATCCGTCCGGAGGAGGGGCGTTCTATTTCTACAATCCATCAACAGTGGCTTTTGGGAAGCAAGAATTCAGGAAAGTGTGGGGAGACCGCCAGTTGGGCGACAACTGGAGGCTTTCAAGCATAAAGAAACAATTGGATGATGTGGAAGAAGTAGCCGTGCAGCAAACTTCAATTATGGATAATGAAATGTTCAAACCTGAAAGTTATCTTTCAACCATTCCAACGGATGAAGTGGTTTTGGATAGTTTGGCCTCTGATCGAAATTTTGCATATTATCAGCTCGGTCTCATCTACAAAGAAAAATTTAAGGAATACGAACTTGCCGCAAACAGGCTTGAAACCTTGTTGGGCTACAGTCCAGAGGAACGGTTAATTGTGCCTTCAAAATATAATTTGGTCAAGATTTATGAGATATTGGAAAATCCATCCCAGGCAGATCGTTATCGTAACGATATTCTGAGCCACCACGCAGATTCCCGTTACGCAGAAATTCTTCGGAATCCAAATTCGCAATTGGCTACCGATGAATCCAGCCCAGAATTCAAATACAAGCAGCTTTATAAGGAATTTGAAGTCGCGAAATATGATGATGTAATCCAAAAAAGCGATGAGTATATTCTTCTTTACAATGGAAATGATATTGTGCCAAAGTTTGAATTGCTAAAGGCCACCGCCATTGGGAAGCAACAAGGTTTTGAAGCATATAAAAAAGCCTTGAATTTTGTTTCGTTGAATTATCCGAATAGTGATGAAGGCAAACAAGCGCAACAAATTTACAGTGCTGTTTTGCCACAATTGGCAGTAACCAAATTTGTCCCGGATGAAGAAAGCGATAGTTGGAAGTTGGTGTACCAATTCAACAATAATGAAGCGGAGGCAGAACAAAAGTTGAGAGAGCAATTGGACAAAGCCATCACAGAATTGAATTATACAAACATGTCTACATCCATAGATTACTACAATCCATCCACCAGACTCGTAATTGTCCATGGGCTTAATACCAAACTGGGGGCGCGTGGTTTTGCTGAGGTTTTAAAGGAAAATAAAAAGTATAAAATTCAACGGCCGTCCTTTGAAATTTCCACACCAAATTATAAAATCATTCAAATCCATAAAAACCTGAATGATTATATTCAGGAACCCGTAACGGAAGAACAGACCGAATAACAGAATAGTAACCTCAAAAACCAACTGCTATGTTTTCAGAAAAAAAGCAACGAACCGCTACCGTGGAACCCGGAACCGCACAGAATAGAATAAATGAAGGAACCAAAATAAACGGGGATGTAAGCTCAACGGGATTTTTTAGGATTGATGGGGAAATTAGAGGAGACGTAACAACACCTTCCAAAATTGTACTTGGAAAAACCGGAGTTATTATTGGTACACTTACCTGCGAGAACGCAGACATTGAAGGCAAAATAAAAGGGAATCTAAAAATTGCGGGAACCCTTTCACTTAAATCCACCGCTTACATTGAAGGTGATGTTGAGGTTGGAAAATTAGCTGTAGAACCAGGTGCAACCTTGAATGCTAGTTGTATTATGAAGGGAAAACAACCCAAGAATATTTCAGCATCTCAAAATGTAAATCCAGAAGCTGAAAAGACGCACCCATTTGACCGACAGCAGCGTTTAAAAAAAGTTCCTGAATCTTCACAAAACGGTTAACAGACTAATGTCAGATAATAACAATAACCTTAGAAAATGGGCTATTTTCTCTGGTATTGCAATACAAATGGGCGTAACTATTGGTATCGGGGTTTTTGTAGGTTTAAAACTTGATGAAAACTTTCCAAACAACTATTCAGCATATACAATAATATTTTCGCTTTTGGGTGTTTTTATTTCGCTATATGCGGTTATAAAACAACTTCAGAATTTGAATAAAAAAGATTGAATCTTTTGAAAATAGAAAAGCCATTTTTTGGACCAGTATTATTGATTTTTGTCACGGCCGTACTTTTTTTCGTCCATAGACAAATAGTTTTAGGTATTTCTGAAGAATACACATTTTTTTATGATGTTTGGAAGATTTACCTTTTTCATTTCATAGTTACTTCACTTATTCTTTTGGTGCTTTATTTTGTTGGTAAAAAAGTCCCCGATTACGTTGGTTTCACTTTTTTGGGATTTATTCTGCTCAAGATGGTCGCTGCGATTGCATTTTTAATTCCATTAATCAAAATGGAAAACGTTTCAAAAATTCCGGATTTTATTTCATTTTTCGCACCGTATTTTATTTATCTTTTTATAGAGATTATACTCACATTGAGGCTTTTAAGGCAATCCTTAAAATAAAATACACACTTTAACTTTATAAAATTTAAACATTCGTACCTGCCCCCTTTTTTTTATGGGTAAAAGTTGTACTTTTGCACAAATTTTAACGAGCACACTTTTTTATAGTTATTAACATATGAGGCTTACTCAAACATTTATTGGCACCTTGGCATTCATCGCCGTTTTGTTGATGCCCTTTAAAGGTACCGCATCAGACCCACATCAGGAAGAAGGTGGTGGAAAATTTGATCCCAAGGAATTGATTGACAGCCACGTTTGGGATTCCCACGAATTTCATATTGCAGATTGGTCCGGTCACCCAATAACGCTGGCTCTTCCAGTGATACTATGGACAGATAATGGGCTCACTATATTTTCTTCAGCAGAATTTCATCACGATAATTCTGGTACGCACGTAGTTGAGGCAAACGGTCAGGAGTTTGTAAGATACCGTGAGCATATATTTTATGCAGATCGCTTCAGCCAAGAAAAATTTCAGGAAACTAGTACTATGGGTCGTCCATTTCTTTATGAGGACAGACCACTGGATTTTTCCATTACCAAAACTGTTTTCTCCATGATTTTGGTTTCGTTGATACTTTTATTGCTTTTCAGCGTTGCCGCAAGACATTACAAAAAGAACAAAATGGCACCAAAGGGTGTTTCAGGATTTTTGGAGCCGGTAATTATTTTTGTTCGTGATGAGATAGCTGTTCCAAATATTGGAAGCAAATATGTAAAATATATGCCCTTTTTGCTGACTACTTTTTTCTTCATCTGGGTAAACAATTTGGTAGGCCTTATCCCATTTTTCCCTTTCAGCGGGAACGTAACCGGAAACATCATTTTCACATTGATTATGGCATTGATTGTTTTCATCATTACAGTTTTCAGCGGAAACAAATATTACTGGAAACACATTCTCACGCCAGATGTGCCAAAAGCATTATATCCTATTATGATCCCAATTGAAATTATTGGGATGTTCACAAAACCCTTCGCACTTATGGTTCGTCTTTTTGCGAACATTACTGCTGGGCATATTATAATTTTGAGCCTTGTTGGTTTGATTTTTATTTTCGAAACCGCCGCCATTTCGCCGGTGTCCATAGTATTCGTTCTTTTCATGAGCGTGCTGGAACTTTTGGTTGCCGCACTTCAAGCTTATGTATTTACGTTGCTTGCGGCGCTGTTCATTGGTCAAGCGGTGGAGGAGCATCATTAATTTTTGTTTAATTTATTTTTTAAAAAGTTTCAGTTATGACAGGAACATTAGCAGCAGTAGGAGCAGGATTGGCCGTAATAGGCGCAGGTCTTGGTATTGGTAGAATTGGTGGTTCAGCAATGGACGCGATCGCAAGACAGCCAGAAGCTACAGCAAAAATTCAAACCGCAATGATTATTGCAGCAGCTCTTGTAGAGGGTGTTGCTCTTTTCGCAGTGGTTGTGGCATTGATTGCCTAATTTTAAAAACGCAACATTCCGTAGCGGTTGGCTGCGGGATGTTGTTTTAAACAAAAAGTTTTTCAAAAAAATATAAAATGAATATAGTAGCACCAGAGAGTTTAATATTTTGGACCACCATCATATTTTTATTGCTTTTGTTTCTTTTGCGAAAATTTGCTTGGAAACCCATTTTAGGAGCAGTTAGAACTCGTGAAACTTCCATCAACGATGCATTGGCAGCTGCCGAAAAAGCAAGGCTGGAAATGCAGAACCTTCACGCAGACAATGAAAAATTGTTGCAGGAAGCACGTGCCGAGCGCGAATTGATGCTCAAGGAAGCCAGAGAGCTAAAAACAAAAATGATCTCAGAAGCAAAAGATGAGGCAAAGGCCGAAGCAGATAAAATGGTTGCACAAGCACAGGCAGCTATTGAAAGCGAAAAGAAATCTGCCATTGCCGAAATGAAACAGCAAGTTGCAAGCCTTTCACTGGAAATTGCCGAGAAAGTGATGAAAAAGGAACTTTCCGATAAGGAAAAGCAATTGAAGCTTGTTGACGAAATGTTGGGCCAAGCCAAATTAAACTAACAAACTATGAGTAGCAGAGCAGCTATTAGATACGCTAAAGCAATATTGCATACCGCAAATGAAAACAACACACAATCGGTTGTCTTTGAGGATATGCAATCTGTTCAAAATACCATTGAGGCTAGTCGCGAATTGCAAGCTGTGCTGCAAAGCCCAGTTATTAAAGCCCACGATAAAAAAGAAGCTTTGCTGAAAATTTTCAGTGGGCAATCGGCCGCAACGCATTCATTAATCAAAATATTGGTGGATAATAAACGTACTTCTTTGCTAGCCAATGTTGCAAAGAGCTATATAGATCTTTATAATGAAGAACAAGGCGTAAAGGTAGCGACGGTTATCACGGCAGTTCCACTTTCCTCAGAACTTGAATCAAGGGTAATGGCAAAAGTGAAGCAATTGACCAATAGTGAAAAAGTAACGCTTCAAAATGAAATTGACCCAGAAATCATAGGAGGATTTATCCTTCGCGTGGGCGATATTCAATACAACGCAAGCATTGCGAACCAATTAGGAAATTTAAAAAGAGAATTCAGTAAATCAATATAATGTTGAAAGATTTTGAATTTAGGCTTAAATCTAAAATCACAAATCGAAAATCGTAAATCAAAATGGCAGAAGTAAAACCAGCTGAAGTATCAGCAATATTAAAGCAACAACTTACAGGCTTTGAAGCATCTGCTTCCCTGGATGAAGTAGGAACTGTACTTACCGTAGGTGACGGGATTGCCCGTGTTTACGGCCTCTCAAACGCGCAATACGGTGAATTGGTTGCCTTTGAAAGCGGTCTGGAAGGTATTGTACTTAACCTTGAAGAGGATAATGTAGGTATTGTACTTTTAGGCCCATCAAAAGGGATTAAAGAAGGTTCTACAGTTAAACGTACGCAACGTATTGCTTCACTTAAAGTTGGTGAAGGTATTGTGGGGCGCGTAGTAAATACATTAGGTCAGCCAATTGACGGTAAAGGACCTATTACCGGCGAAACTTACGAAATGCCCCTAGAGCGTAAAGCTCCTGGAGTTATCTACCGTCAGCCGGTAACTGAGCCGCTTCAAACTGGAATTAAGTCAATCGATGCGATGATTCCCGTAGGCCGTGGACAGCGTGAGCTTGTAATTGGTGACCGTCAAACAGGTAAATCTACCGTTTGTATCGATACCATTTTGAACCAAAAAGAATTTTACGACGCAGGTCAACCTGTGTATTGTATCTATGTGGCGGTTGGGCAAAAAGCCTCAACGGTTGCAAACATTGCTCAAGTTCTTGAGGATAAAGGTGCTATGGCATACACTACTATTGTAGCGGCAAATGCATCAGATCCTGCGCCTATGCAGGTATATGCTCCATTTGCAGGTGCTGCAATCGGGGAATATTTCCGTGATACGGGCCGTCCAGCATTGATTATTTATGATGATCTTTCAAAACAAGCGGTAGCATACCGTGAGGTGTCTCTTTTGCTTCGTCGTCCACCGGGACGTGAGGCGTATCCTGGAGACGTTTTCTTCCTTCACTCAAGATTGCTGGAGCGTGCCGCAAAGGTAATTGCTGATGATAATATTGCGAAGGAGATGAACGACCTTCCGGAAAACCTAAAACCAATAGTTAAAGGTGGAGGTTCGTTGACTGCCCTTCCTATTATTGAAACACAGGCAGGTGACGTTTCGGCGTATATTCCTACAAACGTAATTTCCATTACGGACGGACAGATTTTCTTGGATGGGGATTTGTTCAACGCGGGTGTTCGTCCAGCTATCAACGTAGGTATTTCGGTATCGCGTGTGGGTGGTAACGCGCAGATTAAGTCAATGAAAAAAGTAGCGGGTACCTTGAAACTGGATCAGGCAGCTTTCCGTGAACTGGAAGCATTTGCAAAATTCGGTTCAGATTTGGATGCCGCAACATTAAATGTTATTGAAAAAGGAAAGCGTAACGTTGAAATCCTTAAGCAGGCGCAGAATGATCCATATACCGTGGAAGACCAAATTGCGGTTATCTATGCAGGTTCAAAAAATTTGATGCGTAACGTTCCTGTTGAAAAAATCAAGGAATTTGAAAGAGATTATCTTGAAATGCTTAACCTAAAGCACAGAGATACGTTGAACGATTTAAAGGCCGGTAAACTAACGGACGACGCAATAGATGTATTGACGCAAACGGCAAACGAGCTTTCAGCGAAATATAAAAAGTAGTTAGGAGTTCAGAGTTATGAGTTATGAGCGATTTGCACAAAAGTCCAATTCGAATAAAAAGTTTTGAATTTGCTTGTGAAATTGTTCATTTCTCTAGAATTCTAAAAGAAATGCGAGAGTTTGAAATCGCAAGCCAGCTACTTAGAAGTGGAACAAGTATTGGAGCCAATGTTCGTGAGGCGCAACGTGGCGTTAGTACCAAAGATTTTAAAAATAAATTTTCAATAGCTTTATAAGAAGCTGACGAAACGGAATATTGGTTAGAACTTATTGAGGCGACAACTATGGGTATTCCGAATAATTTGAAAAGTAAGTGTGACGAGTTAATTCGAATTTTGGTTTCAATAATCAAAAACTCATAACTCATAACTCATAACTCATAACTCGTAACTCATAACTTGAGAAATGGCAAACCTTAAAGAAATACGTAACAGAATATCATCCGTAGGTTCAACGATGCAGATTACCAGCGCCATGAAAATGGTTTCTGCCGCAAAGTTGAAAAAAGCCCAGGATGCGATTACGGCAATGCGCCCCTATTCTGAAAAACTTACCGAGCTTTTGCAAAATTTAAGTGCTACGCTAGATGCAGACAGCGGCGGAAAATATTCAGAAGTGCGCGAAATCAATAGAGTTTTGGTAGTTGCTATTACCAGCAACCGTGGTTTGGCAGGAGCATTCAATACAAATGTTATCAAAGAATCCCGTAACCTTGCATCAAATGTTTATTCTGGAAAGCAGGTAGATTTTTTAACGCTCGGTAAAAAGGGAAATGACATTTTGAAGAAATCAGGTACCGTTTTTGAAAATAACAATGCCATTTTTGATGACCTTTCATTCGAAAACACTTCAGAAATTGCTGAAAAACTAATGAAACTGTACACAGACTGGAAGTACGACAAAATCATATTAGTATACAATAACTTCAAAAATGCTGCAACGCAAGTTGTGATGACGGAACAGTTTCTTCCCATTTTGCCTCCAAAACAAATAGAAGGTCAAGAAGTAAAAAAGACCGAAACGTTCTACATTTTTGAACCTTCCAAAGAAGAAATTATTGAAGCATTGATCCCAAAAAGCCTAAAAACCCAGCTTTTTAAGGCTTTGCGTGATAGCGCCGCCAGCGAGCACGGTGCCCGTATGACGGCGATGCACAAAGCTACGGATAACGCAAAGGAGCTTCGCGATTCATTAAAACTTCAATATAACAAAGCACGTCAAGCCGCAATTACGAATGAGATTCTTGAAATCGTTGGTGGTGCTGAAGCTTTAGCGGGATAGGTAATAGAAATCTTTTATGAAAAAATCTTTTTTAATAATATTAAATATTTTACTTATCATTTCTTGTGATAAAAATAATGATGATAGTGAAAATAATAATGAACCCGATATTATTCAGGAATTAGCTATTTTAAATACAAATACACCTACAAATATTACTGAAAGCTCTGCAACATTCGTAGGTAATATTATTAATGATGGCAATAGCAACATTTCTTCAAGAGGTTTCTGCTGGAGCGTGAATACAAATCCTACTGTTAATGATAATTTGGTAAATGCTACTGGTAGTGGATTGGGAATATATCAAGCAGATATTTCCTTATTATTACCTGAGACCAGCTATAATGTAAGAGCTTTTGCAGTAAATGATATAGGTATTGCATACGGTAATAATATAAATTTTACAACAGAATCCGCAGATATACCCCCACCACCTTTACCCACTATTGAATCACTTGTGCCCAAAAAAATATTGACTAGCAGGGTTGAATTAACCGCTATTGTTAATGATGTTCCAGGAAATATTGGTAACAAAGGATTTGTTATAGCAACCTTTGAAAATCCTACTTTAAATGATATAGTAATTAATGAAGGGGACAGTGGAATAGGCCAATATATTGTTACAGCTACAGAATTAAGTCCAAATACTATTTACTATGCACGTCCGTACGTTAGAATAAATTCCAATCCTGTGTATGGTAATCAAGTAACTTTTAGGACTACAGGCTATTTTGGGTCTTCCGGAGGATATGTAGTTTTTGATAATGGAGAAATAGTAGATGGTTGGAGATTTTTAGAAGCATCTCCTGAAACTTTTGAAAATAAATGGGGATGTAATGGAACATTTATATCTGGCACTTCTTCGCAATTAGGTAAGGGTTTAGAAAATACCCTCAAAATAATTAATAATTGTAATATTTCAGACTGTGCTGCTAAAAGATGCTCAAATTATGTTTTTGGGGGTTATTCTGATTGGTTCTTAGGATCTACTCAAGAATTGGAGGTCACATTGATTTCTTTGGCAGATATTAATGCTCTTATAGACTATAATCAATATTGGACTTCGACACAGGCCAATGCTTTACAATCTTACTATGTTTCACCTTCATCAAACGGAGGTAATCCTTATACTGAAATTGACGATAAGGGGTATTCATTTTTGGTTATACCTATTAGAAGGTATTAATTTTAGATTTTATAAAACCTTCAACTTTAATTAAAGCATTGGTGGATTTTTTTCTTAATCCTTTTAGCTATCTTAATTAAAAATAACTAACCAATGAAAAATACATTGCTCATTCTATTGATTTTATGCGGCCTAACTGTAAGTTCCCAAAACCAAAAAGGAGCCATGGAAATTTCGATTTCAGTCTCACCATACCCGACCACAACAAACGGAGAAGACGATTTTGGCGCCATTGGCTTGGCGAGTTTTGAATATTTCATATCAAATAAAGTTTCGTTTTCCGCTAGTTTTTTTTCATCAAATAACACATTGATAAGCAACAATAGCAAAACTACCATCCACGGTTACGGCTTTGTACCTTCCATTCACTATTATTTCATAAATAAAGAAAAATGGAATGTGCACGGGCAATTGGGGTATGGTTATGGTTTTGAAGACAGAACGCTGGGGAATATTCAGAATAGCGCCTTGTCCATTGTAAATGTTGGGCCGGGCGCGCAGTATAGAATTAGCGATAAACTTTATGCGAAAGTTTTTTTACCATATTTCAGTGCAAAAAACTTAACCCTTAATGTTGAAAGTGCTCGTGGTGTGGCTGTTTTCTTGGGTCTTACTTTTAAACTGTGATAGTTTAATATTCAAAAGAGGTTGTATTTCGCCGTTCTTCAAAAATATTCGTAAATTTCCGGAATGAGATTAAATATGAAATTTCTTTCGGTTGTGGCTTTATTACCAATCCTATTTGTTGGATTTGCCAATTGCGGCGGATCAAAAGCAAATTCTGAAGCCATAAATTTTCAAAAAAATCCACCTTTTAAAATTGCTGAAGTATATTACCAAAATTGGGTAGCCGGTGTTGAAGAAGGTGGTTCTGGAAAAAATGTCCACATCACCTTTTCTGAAATGGAAACTGGCGTAAAGATTCAAAGTATTTATTTCAACAATAAAATACTTGAATTAAAGAATAATTCAGCAAAACCGATGGAATATATTGGTTTTCATAGAAATGAAATGCGAAGCGATGTTATTATGGACAGCGACCCAATGAAAGAGGCACAAAATACTCCTTCAGAAAAGAATATTTTCAGCCTTCAAAAAAATGAAGCGGTACTTTCCTATACATTTAAAGGCAAAACGGAATATTTCAAAATTTCAAACCTCCCTGAAAAAGAAATGATGGCATATCCGCAATCAAACCCCAATTCCCACGAATAGATTTATAAACTTCTTACAGGTTCTCAAAACCTTGTTGGTCTTCTTCCGTAATCATGAAAATTCTTCACCTAGACAGCAATCATCCGTTATTAATGAAAAAGTTGCGGGAAGCAGGATTTAGCAATGATGAAAATTATACCTCAACAAAAACTGAAATTGAGCAAATTATTTCAGCGTATGACGGGATTGTAATCCGCAGCCGTTTTGATATTGATAGGCAATTTCTAGATGCCGCAGAAAACTTGAAATTTATTGCACGTGTGGGCGCGGGTATTGAAAGTATAGATGCTGATTATGCGCTAAAGCGTAAAGTGAAACTTATCGCCGCGCCAGAGGGCAATAGAAATGCCGTGGGCGAGCACGCGCTGGGAATGTTACTTTCACTGTTCAACAAACTGAATAAAGCGGACAGCGAGGTTAAAAATGGCCAATGGAACCGCGAAGCGAACCGAGGAGTGGAACTGGACGGAAAAACTGTGGGAATTATCGGCTACGGAAATATGGGAAAAGCTTTCGCCAAGAAATTGCGGGGCTTTGACTGTAAAGTACTTTGCTACGATATAAAAGAGAACGTGGGTAATGAAAATGCGAAGCAAGTTTCGCTTGCCGAATTTCAGCAGACGGTTGATGTGGTAAGTCTGCACACGCCATGGACGCCACAAACGGACAAAATGGTTGATGCTGAATTTATCCAATCCTTTTCAAAACCATTTTGGCTCATTAACACTGCCCGCGGGAAAAGCGTGGTTACCTCGGCTTTGGTTTCGGCATTAAAATCTGGGAAAGTTTTGGGTGCCGGACTCGATGTTTTGGAATATGAAAAGCTTTCGTTTGAGAATTTATTTGTCTCAGACCAATTTCCAGAATCATTGCAGGAATTATTTCAAATGGAAAATGTAATATTGAGCCCTCACATTGCCGGCTGGACAGTTGAAAGCAAAGAAAAATTGGCAACTGTGATAGCTGAAAAAATTATCAAAAATTTTAAAAATCAGGAAATATGAAAAAGCGGGTTACAGGTATTGGCGGTATTTTTTTCAAATCAACAAATCCGGACGCTACAAAAGATTGGTATAAAAATCATTTGGGATTGAATACGGACAGTTATGGATGCACATTTTGGTGGCAAAATGAAAATGGCGAAAAATGTTCTACACAGTGGAGTCCCTTTAAAGCCGATACCCAATATTTTGCGCCCAGCGAAAAGGAATTTATGATCAACTATAGGGTTGAAGATTTGAAGGGACTTTTGAAAGTTTTAGCGGAAGAAGGCGTAACCGTGGTAGGCGAAATGGAAGAATATGAGTATGGAAAATTTGGGTGGATACTTGATCCGGATGGAAATAAAATTGAACTTTGGGAACCAATTGATAGCAAGCTCACCTAAAATTTTATAAATTTATTTCACATTAAAAACCAATCAAATACTATGGAAAACCAACAAAACTCAGGATACGACAGCAGCAAAAATCGTATTAATCGTGATGCTGAAGATTTTGAAAGACAATCCCGCAATACCGGCAACGAAACTTGGAACCAGACCCCGCCACCGTATAATCAAGAAAATAAAAAGATTTTGGCAGGAATTCTTGGGATAGTTCTCGGCGGATTTGGAGTCCATAAATTTATTTTAGGATACACACAGGAAGGGATTATCCAAATAGTAATTACGGTAGTCACCTGCGGGATGGGAAGTATTATCGGCTTGATTGAAGGGATAATTTACCTCACAAAAACCGATGAAGAATTTTACCAAACCTATCAAGTTGGGAAAAAAGGATGGTTTTAAAATTTTCAGTACTAAAGAAAATTTGAAATTAGAAAATGTAGGAATATCGAAAGCAATTGTAAGGCTTCGGAATTAATAATCTATTTCAGAAAAGTAAACTTAAAAGATAAAGCTATGAGAATAATATTTTCCATCCTTACCTCGCTTTTGCTTTGCATAGGGTGCAAAAATCCAAAAAGTGAAGAGCAATCACCAGATAAAGATGAAAGTGTGGCTATCGAAAAGTTGTGTTTCAGAAATGAATATCCTTTTCCCGATAGTACCGAAAATATAGATGTTCTTAGTCTTGACCTTAAAATACAGGGAGATTCTGTTACGGGAAATTATAATTGGCTTCCTGCATTAAAGGACCAGCGAAATGGAACATTGGTGGGAACAATAGAAAATACCGTTATAAGCGCTACGTATGAATATACGCAAGAGGGAATCGAAGAAAAGGCGGAAATAACAATCGTTCTTAAAGACGACAAAGCCGTTATTAAGGGAAATAACTCTGAATCTGGTTTAGATACAGAAGTTTCGAGAATTCCGTGCAATTGATTTCAAAATAATTTTTTCAAAGTTTTTGAACCGCACTATAGCTGAAGTACCGAGACTATCTTTGCAACATTCTTCTTTTCAAAGAAGTAAATGGTCTTCACTAAATATTTCAGAAGAAAACTTTTTTGAGTGATTATTTTTTCTGCCAGAAAACCAATGGCAGTGTCACGTTTTTTAAGACATTCCAATTTTTTTGGAGAAAAATGGTATTCATTGGCAAAAAGCCAAGCACCATCGCGCGCTATGTTTATGCTGAAGCTTACCAATTTATCCTCACGGCCTTTCCCCACTTTATCCAAAAGCCCAAACAGTGGTGAAACGGAAATGATCTTTGCTTCCACGCTGGCAATCATTGAGGCCAATATTTCATTGATTTTGTTGAAATCGTTTTCAAAATCCATCAACTCGCCATCTTTGCCCACGGTCTCCGCAACAGCAATGCCCAGGTCCAGATTTATGTGGGCGTTGATGCCCAAAAGTAGATGTTGCATAATGAGCATTTTTCCCGTTTTGGCGGCATCAAAGGCATTTTTCCAGCTTTTAGTGAAGGGTTTTTTGTCAATGGAATTTTGATAGGCTTCAATATATCTATTGGCAAATATTACATCCAGCTTTTCCATTCGCTGGTTGTTTTCAAATTCATTTTTCAGAATTCCCTCTTTGATGCGAACCGTAACTTTTCGGTATAAAATGGGAAAATACGCCATACACGAATTTTGGGCGCATTCAAAATTGATAATTTCATCCAGCTGAAAAATTACCTCGTCAATAGTTTTGGCAGGCATAACACATTGGGTTAGTTGCCACTAAGTTATACTATTTTGAAATTTTTTTGAGGAATGTTTCTAAGTAATTTTGGAACGGATTACTTATCGCCGTTTTGCGAGGAATCCGCATATTTTTTCTCGAGTTCTGCCTGAAATTCTTCCATAACGGGTTTTACGGTACTCTCCGGTAAATCTGCAATGCGTATGTACATTAAGCCGTCCACGGCATTGTTAAACAGCGGATCTACATTGAATGCCACCACTTTCGCGTTCTGTTTGATGTATTTTTTGATAAGCACCGGCAACCGAAGACTTCCAGGTTCCACTTCGTCAATTATTTTATCAAACTTATTCAAATCTGCCTCGCTTTCATCGAAGATAAAATCCTTGTCCGCATCTTTCAGCTTTACCTTAAATTCCTTTTTCGGATTAATGTATTGCGCTACGTACGGGTCATAATAATTGGATTTCATAAACTCAATCATCAAACTTTTAGAGAATTCAGAAAATTTATTGCTTATGCTGACCCCGCCAATCAAAAACCTGTGCTCTGGGTAGCGAAGTGTGGTGTGCACAATCCCCTTCCAAAGCAAAAATAGCGGCATAGGGCGTTGTTGGTATTCACTTATAATGAAGGCCCGACCCATCTCGATACTGGAGCTCATCATATCATACAATTCTGGCTCAAAACGGAAAAGGTCCTGCAAATAAAAACCGTCTATCCCAAAGCGTGAAAAAATTTCAGATCCCAGTCCCATCCGGTAAGCTCCGGCAATTTTTTGGGCATCGTTGTCCCAAAGAAACATGTGATGGTAATAGCTATCAAATTTGTCAAGATCCGTACTATTGTTGGTTCCTTCGCCCACCTCGCGAAAGGTAATCTCCCGCAAGCGCCCAATTTCCTGCAGAATATATGGAATGGTATTGGCGCGCGCCAAGAATACTTCGTAATTTTTGCTTACCAGCAAGCGCTTGTCATTCTCACGGAGTTTTTCAATTTCTGCCTCCATCGATTTCAGTGGAATGGGACCTGCAATCTTTTTTGGCGGCTTCGGAAATTTGAGGGTTTTTGGAATGTTATCCAGCAATTTTTTCTTCTGAAAAGCATTGGAAAGCATATAGGTTTTCTTCCGAAGAAATTCAGTAAAAACAGATAGCGACTCGTGTTCCTTTTGGTCTTCCACCGAAATGGGATTGCCTATTCGCACTTTTATGAGCCGTTCCTTTTGCGTCAACAATTCTGAGGGAAGTTTTGCCGTGCGCAAGGTGTCGCTCATTTTTGCCAAATGGTAGAAAAGTTTGCTGTTTTTGGCATGAAAATAAATGGGAACCACTGGAACTTCAGCCCTTTTTACCAGTTTCATCGCGGCTTCCTCCCACGGTTTGTCAACCAATAGTTTGCCATCCCGATACGTTGAAACCTCGCCCGCGGGAAAAATGCCCAATGGGTGACCGTCCTGTAAATGTTTCAAAGCTGCCTTAAAACCACTCACGCTGGATTTTACATCCTTTCTGTCCTCAAAAGGATTTACGGGCATTACATAAGGCTTCAAGGGTTCAATGCGGTGCAAGAGAAAATTGGCTACAATCTTGAAATCCGGGCGGTGTTCCAGTAATAATTTGAGCAACAAAATACCGTCAATTCCACCCAATGGATGGTTTGAAATAGTAATAAAAGCTCCTGTTTTTGGGATTCGGCGAAGGTCTTCTTCGGGAATTTCGAATTTGATTTCAAATTCCTCAATCAACCCATTTATGAAATCAAGATCTTTTAAATGCTTGTTTTCGTCATAAATTTTATTGAGCGTGGTAATGTTGAGAATTTTCATCAGTGACCAACCCATAAAAGTGCCAAAAATGCCGAATTTATCGACATTTATTGCTTTTGCAACTTCTTTGGCGTTGACCAATCCCATACCGTTTTTGAATAATTACTTTGGGCAAAGATAGCGAATCGAATCCATACTATTCTTGAATGACAAGTTGCACGGTCTCACGGCTTTCCTGTTTCAGCAATACTTTTTTATTTTCTGAAAGTGTTTTTATTTCAGTAGGGTTAAAATGCCGAACGGTATAGAGCGTCACATTTTCATTCCAGTTTACACTGAATTTTTCACGGAGTTTCGCCAAAAGCGCTTCAAGGTTTTTGAATTTATCATTGATGCACACCGAAAAACTAATGGCAGAATTTTGAATGAGCTCTACTTTCATTTTATGCTTATGCAACCACTTAAATACATCGCCAATGTTGTCTTCCATCATAAATGAAAAATCTAAAGATGAAAGCGAAATAAGTACCAAATCCTTTTTCAAGATAAAGCACGATATCATTGGATCCAGCGTTACGCCTTTGCCCACACAGGTTCCGGCGGCAGTGGGATTTAAAAATGACTTCACATAAAGTGGAATTTCCTTTCTTTGCAAAGGTTGCAGGGTTTTTGGGTGGATGACCGATGCGCCGTAAAATGCCAGCTCAATCGCCTCCCGATAGCTGATGTGGTTTAATAATTGCGTCTGGGCAAAGTATCGTGGGTCCGCATTTAAAACACCTGGAACATCTTTCCAAATAGTAACGTTTTCCGCATTTAAACAATACGCAAAAATTGCGGCGGTGTAATCGCTCCCCTCACGGCCCAGCGTGGTTGTAAAATTATTGGTGGTTTCTGAACCCAAAAAACCTTGGGTTATGGTTATGCCCGAATTGTGAACGTTTTTGAGAATTTCTGTTTGCGTTGCCTCCCAATCTACATTGGCATCACGGTAACTGGCATCCGTTTTTATGCATTTGCGAACGTCGAGTAATGTATTATGAATATGTATTTCTGAAAGATAGGCAGAAACAATGGTGCTTGAGACAATCTCCCCGAAACTTACTACTTGGTCATAGACAAATGCGTGATTGCTGGATTTATTGGTTTCCAAAAAAGAATTCAATTTTGAAAAAATTTCAGAAATATTTCCAAATATGGAATGATTTGGGTTTTCAAAAAGCCCGTTTAATATTTGAAAGTGGTTTTCCCTGAATTCCGAAACAAATTCCTTGCATAGTTCTGAGTTTTCCTTTAAATATTCGGTGACTACGTTTTCCAGCAGATTGGTGGTTTTTCCCATCGCCGAGACAACAATCAGTAAATTTTTTTCAGAAGTTATTTTTAAAACCTCTGCAAGATTTTGCACGCCCGCCGCATCTTTAATCGAGGCTCCCCCGAATTTGAAAACTTTCATGTATCGTTTACTTTATTAAGAATTTATATAATCCCGCAATCCTTTTTCGTCCATATGGACCACACGCCATGTTTTCAAAACATTGGCTCCACTGCGTTCATAAAACCGAATTGCTCCAGTGTTCCAGTCCAGCACATCCCAAGCTACGCGCTTCAGGCCGCGATCAAAAGCAAATTGCATCACTTTCTTGTATAATGCCTGGCCAATGCCCTTGCCGCGATGTGCTTCCTTCACAATTAAATCTTCAAGATGCAGCGTTCTGCCTTTCCAAGTTGAAAATCTGAAGTATACCAACGCAGCTCCCACCGTTTCTCCATCCATTTCAGCAACAAAGCACGTAAACAATGGGTTTTCACCGAAACCTTCCCTTTCTAAATCTGCCACGGAAATCTCCACGGCTTCCGGTTCTTTCTCAAATACCGCAAGCTCTTTTATCAATTCCAAAACTTGGGGCATGTCTTCTCTTAAAGCTTCTCTTACTATCATTTCCCAGAAAATTAATTAGAATTGCAAATATCGGTTCAATTTCTTAAAAATCCCGATATTTGCGTCTAAATTCAGAATACCAAAGCTTCACATGGCAAAGAAAAATCAGTCTCTCGGGGAATTTATTATTGAAAACCAAAATGAATTCAAATATTCTTCCGGAGAACTTTCGCGATTGATAAATTCAATTCGTTTGGCAGCAAAAGTGGTAAACCACGAAGTGAACAAAGCCGGTCTCGTAGATATTCTGGGCGCCGCCGGAGATTTGAATATTCAAGGGGAAGACCAGCAAAAACTGGATGTGTATGCAAATGAGGTTTTTATAAAAACATTGACAAATCGCGAAATCGTTTGCGGAATTGCCAGCGAAGAGGAGGACGATTACATAACGATAAAGGGCAGAAACGAGAAGAATGATAATAAATACGTGGTCTTGATTGATCCTTTGGACGGTTCTTCAAATATTGATGTAAACGTTTCGGTTGGCACCATTTTTTCCGTTTACCGCCGGGTAACCCCTTCCGGCACACCGGTTACAATGGATGATTTTCTACAGCCCGGGATCAATCAAGTTGCCGCTGGTTATATTGTTTACGGGACTTCCACGATGATTGTATACACAACTGGGCACGGTGTTAATGGTTTTACGTTGAATCCCGCCATTGGAACATACTATCTATCACATCCATTGATGAAATTTCCCGAAACCGGCACAATTTACTCTGTGAATGAAGGTAATTACATCCATTTTCCGCAGGGCGTGAAGGATTATATTAAATACTGCCAAAAAGAGGAAGAGGACAGGCCCTACACCTCGCGCTATATAGGTTCTTTGGTTTCAGATTTTCATAGGAATATGATAAAAGGCGGAATATACATTTATCCGAATACTTCAAAAAATCCAGATGGCAAACTACGGTTGTTATATGAATGTAACCCAATGGCAATGATTGCCGAACAGGCCGGCGGATTGGCTTCAAACGGTTTTAAACGTATTTTGGAAATTCAGCCTATATCACTCCACCAGCGTGTTCCCTTTTTCTGCGGAAGTAAAAAAATGGTAGAAAAAGCGGAGGAATTTATGGCAAATGCCAAATAAAAAAACCCGAAGCTTTCACAAAGGGTTTTATAAATTCGATAATCCAGAATTAATCTTTTCTATTCAATAAATAGCGATAGTCTTCTAAGCTTAGACCGCCGCTGTATATTTTAATGGATCTTTTTATCAAATCCTGCGCAATCTCTGCGGAATAGCCCAAGCCGATTGCATATTTTTCAATCAAGAAACGTTCGTGATCATCAATTTCATGATCTGCAAAAATCATTTCAAAAAGATCGTGAATTCGCTCTAAACGTCTTTCGGAATCGTTGGGCGGATTGATGGGATATTTGGAAGGATTTTTCAAAACCGCTTCATATTCCTGTTCATCAATATCCAGTTTTCTGGCAAAGCGCTTTAATAATTTTTCCTCTTCGGCATTAATTTCCCCATCAATGGAAGCAATATTCGCAATGGATGCGAAATGACCTAAGTTTCGGGAATGCTCCCCGCTCTCAAATAAATCTGTAAATGACATAATTTGGTTTTAATGTGCAAATATAAAACGAAATGGGAGCAAAGCGAAGCAATAACTTCACGTTTTTCACCATTTTCTTTCGAAACCCCGCACCCTAAACTTTTCTTAACGCTGAATGGTGTGAAATAATCCTTGAGTACTTTTAAAGTGCTACTGAAAAACTTCAGAAAAATTGAAAATGGACACACCCCTATTGGTCTTCAACGAGAAGGGAATATATTGCGAACAGGCAGACGTTTACATAGATGCCTGGCGGCCTGTGGACAAATGCATCGTCACCCACGGTCACGCAGACCACAGCCGTTGGGGGCATAAACAATACATTACCCAAACCAATAACGTTCCTATCATAAAACATCGGTTGGGCGAAATCTCCGTAACGGGAAAGGATTGGAACGAAACCTTCACGATAAATGGCGTAAAATTTTCATTGCATCCCGCTGGGCATATTATGGCATCGGCGCAGGTTCGCGTGGAATATAAAGGCGAAGTCTGGGTTTTTACGGGCGATTTTAAAACCGAGGATGACGGCTTGGCAGAAATTTACGAACCCGTGAAGTGCCACACGTTTATAACAGAATGCACGTTCGGCTTGCCTGCTTTTAAATGGGAACCGCAAGCGGAAGTTTTTAAGGATATCAATAATTGGTGGGCAACGAATAAATCTGAAGGCAGAACTTCGATTTTGTTCGGCTATAGTTTGGGAAAAGCCCAGCGTTTGCTGAAGCATTTGGACACTTCCATCGGAAAAATCTATACCCACGGCGCTGTTGAAAATATGACCGAAGTGGTTCGGGAACACTACAAACTGCCGGAAACCACAAGGATTACCCGAGATATTTCAAAAGAAGAAATTAAAGGAAACATCATCGTTGCCCCACCAAGTGCCCACGGCAGTACGTGGATTCGCCGATTTGTACCCTATGTAACAGCTTCCGCCAGCGGTTGGATGACGTTTCGCGGGGCACGGAGAAGACGCGCAATTGACCGCGGTTTTGTGCTCAGCGACCACGCAGATTGGGAAGGTTTGCTGAATGCAATTGATGCCACAGGCTGTGAAAAAGTAATCGCAACCCACGGGTATACCGATATTTTTGCGCGCTATTTACGGGAAGAATTAGGCTACGACGCCCGCACCGAAAAAACGCAATACGAAGAGGAAAGCGCCGAAATTGATAAAAAAATTGAAAATGAAGATTGAAAATGAAATAAAACTTCCCTCACCTTTTGGGGGAGGGATTGAGGGAGGGGGCTTATGAAACAATTTGCACAACTCATAAAAAAGCTCGACAGCACCAACAAAACCAATGAAAAGGTTTCGGCGCTAACCGAGTATTTCCAAAATGCGAATGATGCCGACAAGCTTTGGACCATCGCCATTCTTTCGCATCGTCGGCCGAAACGTCCCGTAAACACAACATTGCTTCGACTTTGGGCTACGGAAATAAGCGGGATTCCGCTTTGGCTTTTTGAGGAAAGCTACCATATTGTTGGTGATTTAGCCGAAACGATTGCGCTCGTTTTGCCTACTTCGGAAGAACATTCCGAGAAATCCCTTTCACAATTTGTTTCAGAAATTATTGAATTACGAACACTTCCCGATGCAGAAAAAAAGAAATACCTGCACGATAATTGGCTGGCACTGAATTATTTTGAACGCTTCGTTTTCAACAAAATCCTTACCGGGAGTTTCCGCATCGGCGTGAGCCAAAAATTGATGACGCGCGCCCTTTCAAAAGCTACGGGCATCGATGAGGATATTTTAGCCTATAAATTAATGGGCGATTGGACGCCGGAAAAGACCACATATAAAAAGCTGATTCTCGAGCAAAATGAGGAAGATTACCTCAGTAAACCCTATCCTTTTTATTTGGCGTATGCGGTGGAAGATAATTTTCAGGAGGATTTGGGACCGATTTCCAATTGGAGTTTTGAGCATAAATGGGATGGTATTCGCAGTCAGGTAATCATCAGAAATGATGAGGTTTTCGTGTGGTCGCGCGGTGAGGAACTGGTTACAGATAAATATCCCGAATTTCAAAATTTTCTGAAGGAAATTCCCAACGGTACTGTCATTGACGGCGAAATTCTGCCCTTCGGAAAAGGGGAAATTGGAAATTTCAATGCGCTTCAAACGCGAATTGGACGGAAAAACATTTCAAAAGCATTGCTGAAAAAAACGCCAGTAATCTTGAACGCGTACGATTTATTGGAATGGAATGGCGAGGATATTCGGCAAAAACCTTTTTCGGAACGAAGAAAGATTTTGGATGAATTGATTCAAAAATGCAACTGTAATGAAATAGGTCTTTTTTTGAGCGAAACGATGCATTTTGGATCGTGGGAGGAAGCTTCCGCGGAACGCGACCTTTCCCGAGAAAAACGAAGCGAAGGATTGATGCTGAAGCGAAAGGATTCGCCATATTTAGTGGGAAGAAAAAAAGGCGATTGGTGGAAATGGAAAATTGATCCCTTCACTATTGATGCAGTTTTAACCTATGCAATGCGAGGCCACGGAAGGCGCGCAAATCTTTATACAGACTATACTTTTGCGCTTTGGGACGAGGGCGAATTGGTAACGTTCGCAAAAGCGTATTCCGGCCTAACCGATGCCGAATTTCGGCAAGTGGATGCGTGGATTAAACGAAATACGTTGGAGCGTTTTGGTCCGGTGCGAAGTGTAACGCCACAACACGTTTTTGAAATTGCTTTTGAGGGAATCGCGGAAAGCAGTCGGCATAAAAGTGGCATCGCCACCCGTTTCCCGCGAATTCTTCGTTGGCGAAAAGACAAACCGATCGAAGAGGCCAATACGCTGGATGATTTAAAGGCATTGATCCCAAAATGAAACGGTCCGAGCTCATTTCTTTGGCCGAGAATTGGTTCCAATCCAAAAATTGGAAGTCCTTCCCCTTTCAACAAAAAACTTGGAAAGCGTTTCTCGATGGCAAACACGGACTGTTGAACGCTCCAACGGGAAGCGGAAAAACATACGCGCTTTGGGTGTCCATTGTACTTCAATATATAAAGGAAAATCCTGACTATAAAACGAAACATACCAAAGGATTAAAAGCAATTTGGATTACGCCATTGCGTGCACTTTCAGTAGAAATTCAGCAAGCGGCGCAACGTTTTGCGAACGATTTGGAAACGGGTTTGACCGTTGGAATCCGCACGGGCGATACCCCACAAAGTGAACGCGCAAAGCAAAAACGCCAAATGCCCGATTTGCTCATTACAACGCCCGAAAGTTTGATGCTGTTGCTGGCTTCCAAAGGCTATGAAAAAACTTTCAAAACCTTAACGGCCGTTGTGGTGGACGAATGGCACGAACTTTTGGGAAGCAAGCGTGGCGTACAAATGGAGCTCGCGCTTTCACGGTTGAAAACCGTTTCAAAAGAATTGAGGATTTGGGGAATTTCAGCCACAATTGGAAATCTCGAAGAAGCGCAGGATGTGCTGTTAGGGATGGATCCCGAATTCAGAAAAAATGCCGTTCTTATAAAATCTTCGGAAAAAAAGAAAATTGAAGTCCGCTCCATCATCCCGGAAAAAATGGAAACCTTCCCGTGGCGCGGGCATTTGGGTTTGCATCTTTTGGAAGAAATTGTTCCCATCATAAAAGCCAGTAAAACCACGCTTATTTTCACGAATACGCGTAGCCAAAGCGAAATCTGGTTTCAGAAAATATTGGAAAAACACCCTGAATTTGCCGGAGAAATCGCGATGCACCACGGAAGCATCGGCAAAGACACCCGGCTTTGGGTGGAACAGGCAATCAGAAATGAGTCGTTAAAGGCCGTTGTCGCCACTTCAAGCCTTGATTTGGGCGTTGATTTTGCTCCTGTGGAAACCATTATCCAAATCGGTGGGCCCAAAGGAATCGCAAAATTTCTGCAACGCGCCGGCCGAAGCAATCACCGCCCGGGCGAACCTTCGGTGATTTATTTTTTGCCCACGCACGCGCTGGAATTGGTGGAAGCTTCGGCATTAAAACGCGCGGTGAAAGAAGAAGTGATGGAAGATAGAATCCCATATTTGCTGAGTTTTGACGTGCTTATTCAATATTTGGTGACGCTCGCTATCAGCAACGGCTTTTTTCCGAAGGAAATTTTCCCCGAAATAAAAAGCACGTTTTGTTTTCAGGGAATTACGGAAGAACAATGGAATTGGTGCCTCAATTTTATCACCTTGGGAAGCCAAAGTTTGCAAGCCTACGACGAATATAAAAAAGTAGAGGTTACAGAGGAAGGCCTTTTTAAAGTGGAAAGCCGGCAAATTGCAATGATGCACCGTTTGAGCATCGGCACGATTGTGAGCGATAGTATGATGCTGGTAAAATACGTTTCCGGCGGATTTATAGGGACTATCGAAGAATGGTTTTTAAGTAAAATGAAACCTGGCGATACTTTTGTTTTTGCGGGACGAACGTTGGAATTGGTACGGCTTCGGCAAATGCAGGCGCAAGTTCGAAAATCGAGTAAAAGAACTGCAAAAGTGGTGAGTTTTATGGGCGGACGATTGCCACTTTCTTCACAAATGAGTAAAATTCTTAGGGAAGAATTGCAAAGCGAAGCGGATCACAAACGGAATACGCCGGAATTAAAAGCGCTGAGCCACATTTTTGACAGACAGGAAAAGGAAAGCATCGTTCCCGGCGAAAATGAATTCTTGATTGAAACCTTCAAAACCCGCGAAGGGTATCACACGCTTTTTTATCCGTTTGAAGGGCGATTTGTGCACGAGGCGATGAGCAGTTTGTTGGCGTACCGAATTAGTTTGTTGGTGCCAATCACATTTTCTTTGGCGTATAATGATTACGGTTTTGAATTGTTGAGCGACCAATTTCTGGACGTTCAAAACGTGATTGATAACAATCTTTTTTCTTCGGAATATCTGTTTGACGACCTTCAAAAAAGCTTGAATGCTACCGAATTGGCGCGTCGAAAATTCCGTGATATTGCTGTTATCAGCGGAATGGTCTTTCAGGGTTATCCAAACAAAGTGATTAAAACGAAGCATTTACAGAGCAATAGCCAATTGCTATTTGATGTTTTTAGGGATTATGAACCGGACAACCTTTTGTACCTGCAAGCCTATCGCGAAACGTTTGAGCATCAATTGGAAGAAGGCCGATTGCGCTTGGCCTTAGAGCGCATCAACTCACAAAAAATAATTTGGAAACAATGCAAAAAAGCAACGCCTTTCAGCTTCCCGATAATCACGGACAGACTTCGTGAAAAGCTTTCTTCAGAGAAATTGGCGGATAGAATTAAGAAAATGACATTGAAATTGATGAAGTAATATCAATTTCAATAAAGAATATTTCAGAAATATACTACAACGCATTATCAATAATCTCCTGCACCACTTCCGGATTCAATAATGTGCTGGTATCGCCCAGATCCTTAATATCTTTTGAAGCGATTTTCCGAAGAATTCTACGCATAATTTTCCCCGAACGGGTTTTTGGCAACCCGCTTGTAAATTGAATTTTATCCAGTTTCGCAATGGGCCCAATTCGGTCCGAGATCATTTGGTTTATCTCCTTTCGAAGATTATCCTGATTTCTGGATTCGCCAGATTCCTTTAAAATCACGTAGCCATAAAGCGCATTTCCCTTCACCTCGTGCGGAAATCCAACAATCGCGCTTTCCGCAACAGCCGGATGTTCATTAATGGCATCTTCTATGGGCGCAGTTCCCAAATTATGGCCAGAAACGATTATAACATCATCCACACGCCCCGTAATTCTGTAAAAGCCCGTGCTATTGCGCAATGCGCCATCACCCGTAAAATAACTATTTTCAAAAGTTGAAAAATAAGTTTCGCGGTAGCGTTCGTGGTTGCCCCAAATGGTTCGCGCCATTGCTGGCCACGGAAATTTAATGCAAAGCCTTCCGCTTACCTGATTTCCTTCTAATTCTTTCCCGTTTTCATCCATCAGTGCGGGTTGAATTCCCGGTAACGGTAATGTGGCGAACGTAGGTATGGCAGGGGTTGCGTACGGTATGGGCGAAATCATAATCCCGCCCGTTTCGGTTTGCCACCACGTATCAACAATTGGGCATTTTTGATGGCCGATTGCATCGTTGTACCAGTGCCACGCTTCCTCGTTTATGGGTTCGCCAACGGTTCCCAATACTTTAAGCGAGGAAAGGTCGTGTTTTTCAACAAAATCTATTTTCTCTTTTGCCAAAGCACGAATCGCGGTAGGCGCGGTGTAAAACTGTGTAATTTTATGTTTTTCAACTATTTCCCAAAACCTGCCGTGATTGGGATAGCTGGGAACCCCTTCAAACATTACAGTTGTTGCGCCGTTTGCCAAGGGGCCGTAAACAATATAGCTGTGGCCAGTAATCCAGCCAATATCTGCAGTGCACCAATAAACATCCGCTTCGCGGTATTGAAAAACATTTTTAAAAGTATATGCCGAGTAAACCATATATCCGGCGGTGGTATGCACCATTCCTTTAGGTTTTCCCGTGGAACCGGAGGTGTAAAGTATAAATAGCGGATCTTCCGCATCCATCATTTCTGCGGGACAGTTTGATGAAGCCTCATCTAATAATGGTTGTAGCCAGACATCGCAACCTTCCTTCATTTGTACTTCGGTGTTTGTTCTTTTCGCCACTAAAACGGAACTTACGCCGTCGCAGGATTTAAGCGCTTCGTCCACGATTCCTTTTAAATCGATGCTTTTGCTTCCGCGGAAAGACCCATCACTGCTTATTACAATTTTACAATCGCAATCGTTTATTCTCGTGGCCAGCGCGCTTGCGGAAAAGCCCGCAAAAACCACAGAATGTATGGCGCCAATGCGCGCGCAGGCCAAAACTGAAACAGCTAATTCCGGTATCATTGGCAAATAAATACACACCCTATCGCCCTTTTTAACTCCCTGGTTTTTTAGCACATTTGCAAATTTGCAAACGCGTTCGTGCAATTCGTTATAGGTTATGTGCTGCGCTTTTTCGGAAGGGTCATTCGGTTCAAATATAATTGCGGTTTTTTCTCCCCGCGAAAATAAGTGGCGATCTATGCAATTTTCGGTGATGTTCAATTTTGCACCTTTAAACCACGAAACTTCGGGTTTGCTGAGGTCATATTCCAAAACCTTGTCCCACGTTTTTCGCCAAAGGAAATTTTCTTCGGCAATTTCGCCCCAAAAATTTTCAGGGTTTTGGACGGATTTTCTATATACCTGAAAATATTCTTCCAGGTTTTTGATGTGGTAATTGCTCATATGCGTAAAAAACTATTTCAAAAAAAATGAGGGTATAAATTACAAAGAATTTTTTCTGAACTAATCGTAAAACGTAATTTTATGTCGTGCAAATAACGATAGAAATAAGTCAAAACCATTTTTCGCTTCACCCCAGTGGTGCCATTTTTTGGGAAGAGAAAGCTATGTTGCTTATTGCCGATGTGCACTTGGGAAAAGTTTCCCATTTTCGAAAACACGGATCGGCCATCCCCGCACACGTGGCGTATAAAAATTTGGAAAAACTGACGGAAATCGCCAATCAATTCCAGCCGAAAACCATTTGCTTTTTGGGCGATCTTTTCCACAGTAAATTGAATGAAGAGTGGCAGGATTTTGAGAAATGGGTGGAATATACAAAGGCCGGAGTGATTTTAATTTCGGGCAACCACGATATTATCCCAAATTATTTATATGAAGATTTGGGCATAAGGGTTTATGACGAATGGGTATTGGATGGATTTCATTTAACGCATCATCCTTCAGAATTGACGGGTACTTTTAATTTTTCCGGCCACGTGCATCCCGGAATTATGATGAAGGGAGTGGGACGGCATTTTTTGAAATTCCCGTGTTTTTATAAAACCGAAAGTCAGCTTATTTTGCCCGCATTTGGTAACTTTACGGGGAAGTACATTTTAACACCCACTGAAATGGATGAGGTTTTTGCGATCGTGGAGGGCGAGGTGATTTGTGTCTCAAAAAAATAATGTCTGGTCGAGCGCAGTCAAGACTTAAAAAATAATCGCAAAAAGTTCTCGACTGCGCTCGAACGGACACTAAATTCACTCTATGAAAAAAACGCTACAAATTGCGAATATAATTGCGTTCATCACTACTGTTTTCATCAATTATCTCGGAAGTTCCGGTGCCATCAACGGAACGACAATGGGCGATATTTCTGATCCGCTCAAAAATCTTTTTACGCCCGCAGATTATGCCTTCTCCATTTGGGGATTTATCTATATGTTGCTTTTGGGCTTTATTATTTACCAAAGCCGAAGTCTTTTCACCAAAGTGCGCGACGATGCATTTATTATCCAAACCGGCTGGTGGTTCGTGCTGTCCTGCTTTGCCAATATTATGTGGATTATTTTCTGGCTCTATGGTTATATCGAATTTTCAATTATTGCCATTTTTGTATTGCTTTTTGCACTTTTGAAAATCGTCATGAAAAACCGAATGGAACTTTGGGATGCGCCCATTTCAGTAATTGCATTTCTTTGGTGGCCGTTCGTGTTTTACAGTGGTTGGGTTACCGTTGCAGCCATAACAAATGTTTCCGCCTATCTCGTCAGTATTGATTGGGATGCTTGGGGTTATAGTGAAAGCTCTTGGGCAATTACGATGATCATTATCGCCGGAATAATAAATATGGTGGTAACTTGGAAGCGCAACATGCGGGAATTTGCATTGGTGGGAGCTTGGGCCTTGGCTGCCATTGCCGTCACAGATTGGGAAATTAGCCGAAGCGCTTCTTACGCGGCAATTGCGGTAGCTGCGGTTTTATTTGTAAGTAGCGGCTATCACGGTTTTAAAAATCGCGGAACAAGCCCGGTGAATAAGTGCAAGGAATATTTTAAAAAGACCTAAGACGTAAGACCGCTTTGCTGAAAGACAAAAAACAAAAGGACAAAAGGACAAAAGAGAAAAAGACAAATAATTCAAAAATCGTAAATCAACAATTCCCCTACACCATTCCTTTTATATCATTTCCCCACGTGGGGTAAGCAAAAATCATCTCTTTTATATTTTCGCAGGTCAGTTTGCCGCACATCGCGAGCACAAATAAATTAATCATTTCGCCCGCTTCCGGAGCAATGATGTGGGCACCTAAAATTAAGTTCCGCTTTTTGTCGACCAACGTTTTATAGGCATACGTCTTCTCGTTTACACGCTTAGCGTTGAACCACTTGGGGACACTTTTATATTCTACCACAAAGTCATATCCTTTTTTCTTTGCTTCTTCTTCTGTTAACCCTATTGAGGCAACTTGCGGAATGGTAAAAACGACGGAAGGTACGGGCGGAAAATCCATTTTGGTGTGGTTCCCTTTTCTTATATTTTCTGAAACAATTCGCGCTTCCTGTGAAGAAACAGGCGTTAACGGCAAACTTCCGCTCGCCGAAACATCGCCGCAGGCATACACGGATGGATTTTTGGTATTTTGAAGAAATTCATTAACCGAAATTCCTTCTTTTTGGTAGGCAACATTTCCTTTTTCCAAATCGAGCTCGCCAATGGAAGGCACACGTCCCGCAGTATTGAAAACCATTCGGGCGTCAATCGATTCGGTTTTTCCATTTTTTTCGAAAGAAACACGGAAATTCTTTTGAAGTTTTTCCACTTCGGAAACTTTTGCGTTGAAAATAAATTTGATTCCAATTTCTTCAGAAGATTGTACCAAATGTGAAACAATGTCTGCATCAAATGGTGCAAGCGGATACTCCCCAAATTCAACGACCGTTACTTTTGCACCGCAACGTGCCGCGATATGCGCAAATTCCATCCCTATGTAACCAGCGCCTACAAAAACAATGCTTTCAGGCAGTTCTTCCAAATCCAGAAAATCATCGCTTTCTTTTAGATGTTCCCGACCAGGGATTTTTAGTGCCATTGGTTTTTGTCCGGTCGCGATCACAATTTTTTTTGCTTTCACAGTTTTTCCTTCCACGGAAAGTGTGTTTTCATCCAAGAATTTGGGGGATTGATGGTACATCTCAATGCCTGCTTCTTTCAAGTCGCGTTCCGTGGAATAGGGAATGGCATCGGTAAAAGTTGACTTGAATTTTTGAAGTTCCTGCCAATTTATTTCCGGTACTGAGGCAATTCCTTTTCCCTTTAAATTTTCAGAAAGATGTAGGGCTTCGGTAATTCCAACCAATACCTTTTTAGGATCGCAACCGCGGTTTGCACACGTTCCGCCAAATTCGCGATTATCAGCGATGGCGACTTTCATTCCTTCCGCGGCACAATCGTACGCTACGGTTTTTCCGGCAGTTCCGGTTCCTATTACAAAAACATCATATTCTTTAAAAGCCATAAAATTCAATAAATAGTTTTAACCACACCGCCATCTACGCGCAATGATGCGCCATTTGTGGCCGAGGAAAGCGGGCTCGCCACATAGGCAATCATATTTGCTATTTCCTGTGGATCTGTGAAACGTTGAAGTAAACTTGTGGGCCGTTCTGTTTTGAAAAATCGCTTTTCTACTTGCTTTCTGGATTTTCCATCTTCAATTCCGGTCATTTCCTTTACCCCATCAGAAAAAGTTGGTCCTGGCAACACGCTGTTTACGGTAACATTTGTGCCTTTTGTGGTCTCTGCAATGCCGCGGGAGATTGCAAGTTGCGCTGTTTTTGTCATTCCGTAATGAATCATTTCCACGGGAATATTCACACCGCTTTCCGAAGAAATAAAAATGATGCGCCCCCAATTATTTTCCATCATTTTTGGCAAAAAAGCGCGAGAGAGCCTTACACCGCTCATCACGTTTACCTCAAAGAAATTTTGCCAATCGCTGTCGGGGATTTCCAGAAATTCCTTCGGATCAAAAATACCTACATTGTTTATCAAAATATCGACCGAACCCATTTCCTCGATAAGTTTTCCTACTTCCACGGTATTTCCAAAATCGCAAGCAATCCCGTTAATTTTCCCGTTGGCAACTTCTTTTTTTAGCGATTTTAAAGCCTTGTTTACTGAATCCTCACTTCTTCCGTTAATAATAACCTCAGCGCCCTCTTGAGCAAGTGTTTTTGCAGTTGCATATCCTATTCCTTTGGTAGAGCCGGTAATCAGGGCTTTTTTATTCGATAATTGTAAATCCATTTTATTTTTTGTCAAGCGCTAATGCGTTGTGATTTAAGTTTTTAATAAGCAAAAAGATGAAAATCGCATAGACCATTTGCGTGCTTACAGCCGTCCAATCTTCCTTGATTCCAGAGCCAAAAATGAGAATGGCAATGAGAAATCCTGATGCCGTTAGCGAATTGCGTGTTTTATGACCGAGTAACAGTAAAAAACCTAAAATCAATTCTACAAAAGGAAGAATGTACGCAAACGGCAACACCAAAAATTCTGGAAGCGGACTTGTTTCAAAACCTTTTGCCATTCCTTCGGCAAAACCGGAAAGTTTCGGGATTCTAATTGCACCGTGAACAAATAGATTGATTCCCAGAATTATTCTTCCCAAGAAAAAGGCAAGCTGGTCGTTAGTTAGATTTTTCATCTGCCATAAAATTATACATTCAGAATTGCGGATGATGTTAGTGAAATGATAAAGTTCCACATTTCTATTTTCAGAAATTACGGAACATACTATATTTGCCGATCGATGAGTAAAAGTCTTGTAACTGCCCTGTACGCACAGTCTCCCCAAACACGGAAACTGGGGGGATCTATTGCTTCTTCTGAAAATAAAATCGAGGTTTCGGGCCTCGTGGGTTCATCGGTTTCGCTGGTTTTGGCTGAAGTTTTTACCTCCGAATTACTCGGAGCGGAAGCTCCTTTTCTTTTAATTTTGAATGACAAAGAGGAAGCCGCCTACCATTTGAACGATCTCGAAAATCTTCTTGGCGAAAAAAATGTGCTTTTCTATCCGGCAAGCTACCGAAGACCATACGATATTGAAGAGACCGACAATGCCAATGTGCTGTTGCGGAGCGAGGTCTTGAACCGGATCAATTCCCGAAAAAAACCGGCGTTCATCGTCACCTATCCCGAAGCGCTTTTTGAAAAAGTGGTCACGCGGAAGGAACTGGAGCGGAATACGCTGAAAATTGCCGTAAACGACCAACTTTCCATTGATTTTGTGAATGAGGTTTTATTCGAATACCGTTTCAAAAGAACTGATTTTGTTACCGAGCCGGGTGAGTTTTCGGTACGTGGGGGAATTTTGGATGTTTTCAGTTTTAGCAATGACGAGCCGTACCGCATTGAGTTTTTTGGCGATGATGTGGACAGCATCCGCACGTTTGATGTGGAAACGCAACTTTCCAAAGAGCAAGTGAAAAAAGTTTCCATTATTCCGAATGTGGAAAACAAAATGGTGGATGAAAGCCGCGAGAGTTTTCTGAAATATATCGCTTCCAAAACCGTGGTTTTTCTGAAAAACGAGGAACTTTTCAAAAGTGCCATCGACAATCTTTTTAAAAAAGCGACCGAGGCTTACAACAAAATCGATTCTGAAATAAAGCGCGCAAAACCTTCGGATTTGTTCTCTACTTCAGAATTGTTGAAAGAACAATTGAATGATTTCACGAAAATTCAATTAAAGAATACCCTTCGACAAGCTCAGGATAACACGATAGTATTTTCCACCAAACCCCAGCCATCTTTCAACAAACAATTCAATTTACTGATTGAAAATTTGAATGAAAATTCTGAGAAAGGCTATAGAAACTACATTTTCTGCAGTACCGAACAGCAGGCAAAACGTTTCCACGATATTTTTGAGGATGCACAGCAAAATGTGCAACAGTTTGAAACCATTGTGTTCCCACTATTTCAAGGGTTTATAGATGATGATTTAAAGATTGTTTGCTACACCGACCATCAAATTTTTGAGCGCTACCATAAATTTCAACTGAAAAACGGCTATGCCAAAAAACAGGCGATCACTTTAAAGGAAATAACCAATCTTGAAGTGGGCGATTATGTAACGCACATTGACCACGGCATCGGGAAATTTGGCGGTCTTCAGAAAATTGAGGTTGAAGGAAAAATGCAAGAAGCCATCAAACTTTTTTACGGCGAGCGAGATATTCTCTACCTAAGCATCCATTCGTTGCATAAGATTTCAAAATACAATGGCAAGGACGGAAAGGAGCCCAAAATCTACAAACTGGGCAGTGACGCGTGGAAAAAACTGAAGCAGAAAACCAAAACGCGCGTCAAGGAAATCGCTTTCAATTTAATTGAATTATACGCCAAACGCCGCACGCTAAAAGGCTTTGCGTTCGATCCCGATAGTTATTTGCAGGCAGAGTTGGAATCTTCTTTTATTTATGAAGATACGCCAGATCAAAGCTCCGCCACCGAAGACGTAAAAAAAGATATGGAAAACGAGCGCCCAATGGACCGATTGGTTTGTGGCGACGTGGGTTTCGGGAAAACGGAGGTTGCTGTTCGCGCAGCTTTTAAGGCGGTAGACAATGGGAAACAAGTGGCGGTTTTGGTGCCTACCACCATTTTGGCGTTTCAGCATTTTAAAACTTTCAGCGAACGTTTGTCCGAAATGCCCGTAAAAGTTGATTATCTCAACCGTTTTCGGACTGCCAAAGAACGAAAAACAGTTTTGGAGGAATTGAAAAACGGCAAGCTCGACATTGTAATCGGCACGCATCAATTGGTAAACAAATCGGTTGAATTTAAGGATTTGGGACTTTTAATTATTGACGAAGAGCAGAAATTTGGCGTGGCCGTAAAAGATAAATTGAAGACCATCAAAGAAAATGTGGATACGCTCACGCTCACGGCGACGCCCATACCGCGTACGTTGCAGTTCAGTTTGATGGCCGCGCGCGACCTTTCGGTCATTACCACGCCACCGCCCAACCGTTACCCCGTGGAAACGCACGTGATTCGATTTGGAGAGGAAAGCATTCGCGATGCCATTCGGTATGAAATCTCGCGCGGCGGACAGGTTTTCTTCGTTCACAACAGGATTGAAAACATAAAAGAAGTCGCCGGAATGCTCCAACGTTTGGTGCCGGATGCGAAAATTGGCATCGGTCACGGGCAAATGGACGGTAAGAAATTGGAAGATTTGATGCTTCGGTTTATGAACAATGAATTCGACGTTTTGGTTTCAACCACCATAATTGAAAGCGGACTCGACGTGCCAAATGCGAACACCATTTTCATCAATAATGCGAATAATTTCGGTCTTTCCGATTTGCACCAAATGCGCGGTCGTGTGGGCCGAAGCAACAAAAAAGCATTCTGTTATTTCATCACTCCGGATTATTCGGCGATGACGGACGAGGCGCGAAAACGCATTACGGCTTTGGAACAATTTAGTGAATTGGGAAGCGGGATCAACATTGCGATGAAAGATTTGGAAATCCGCGGTGCGGGTGATTTGTTGGGTGGCGAACAAAGCGGGTTTATCAATGAAATCGGTTTTGAAACCTATCAAAAAATTCTTGCCGAAGCCATTGAGGAATTGAAAGACAAAGAATTCAAAAGTCTTTATGAAGAAACGGAAGGGCCGAAGAAAAATTTTGTCAAGGAAATGACTATCGATACCGATTTCGAATTACTGTTTCCCGATGATTACGTCAATAATATTACGGAAAGACTCAATCTCTACACGAAACTCAACGAGCTTAAAAACGAGGCCGAACTTCAGAAATTTGAAAAGGAATTGCTGGATCGTTTCGGCGAAATGCCCAAACAGGCCGAGGATTTGCTGAACAGCGTTCGCATAAAATGGATTGCTATTGCAATGGGCTTGGAACGCGTAATTATGAAACAGAAAAAATTGGTCGGTTATTTTGTGGCAGACCAGCAAAGCAGTTTTTACCAAAGCGAAGCATTTACAAAAGTGTTGCAATACGTGCAAAGCCATCCCCAAAAAGTAACGATGAAGGAAAAACAGACCCGTACCGGATTGCGACTGTTGTTGACTTTTGAAGAAATTTCTTCCGTTGAAAAAGCTCTTCGGGCACTGGAGCCATTTGTTTAAAAATGATAGAAAGCATTTTCGAAATGCTGCAACTTTTCTTCTTTTTGGTTCTTCAGAACGGCAATAATATCGAAACGCACTTCGGCATTTAGGTTGTTTGAAATTATATATTCATTGGCGGCCTTAACCAAAAGTTTGATTTTATTTTTGGTTACAAATTCCTGCGGATCTCCAAAAAATGCGCTGTTTCGCGTTTTTACTTCCACCATTACAACGGTATCTTTTTCTTTTTGGGCAATGATGTCAATTTCGGCTTTATCAAAATAAAAATTTCGGCGCAGAATACTGTAACCATTCTTCAGAAGATATTGGGCGGCTATTTCCTCGCCAATTTTTCCAAGTTCGTTATGTGTTGCCATAGTTCGATTTCTTCTTTAAAGCATTTATAAAGTGTTTGTTCCTTTGCCCAAAAATTGTTCAACACTATTAAATATTAGTTAAACATTATTTTTTGATAGTATTACTTTTAATTTTGCAAGTTCAAAAGTGATTTGTGTGAAATTATCGTGTATAAATATAAGCGTTGATGATTCATTATTCATCAAAAATCCAGAAACTACTGATCTTGGAAAGAAGATAGTGGAAAATGGGATTTCATTGATGGTGGAACTGGGGTATGAAGCGTTTACTTTTAAAAAGCTGGGCGAGGCCATTGGTTCCAATGAAAGTTCCATTTATCGGTATTTTGAAAGCAAACATTCCCTGCTGTTATATTTTGTAAACTGGTATTGGTCGTGGATTGAGTACCGTCTTGTGTTACAGACCCACGCTTTGCAAGATAAACAGGAAAAACTGAAAATTGCTATTAAAATACTTACCGAAAAAGTCACCGAGGACAAGCAGATTTCATTTGTAGATGAGGCGAAGCTATACAAAATTATTATGTGCGAAGCTACAAAGGCCTATTACATCAAGGAAGTAGATCAAGAAAATAAAAAGGGATATTACAGAGCATACAAAAGAGTGGTGCAACGTGTAAGCGATATGGTTCTGGAAATAAACCCAGAATTTAAATTTCCGCATATGTTGATTTCGACCATAATTGAAGGCTCACATAACCAATATTATTTTTCAGAACATCTGCCATCATTGACTGATGTTAACAATAAAAACACGAATGTAGTTGAATTTTACACCACGCTGGTCCAAAAAGTAATCTCATAATTTATGGAAAAAGAAATAACCCCTTGGAGGCGCTTTGTGAACCTCTTAAAAATGGATAGACGCGATATATATCAAATCGTGTTTTATGCCACTTTTGCTGGGCTTGTAAGCCTTACGTTGCCTTTGGGGATACAGGCTATCATCAATTTAATTCAAGGCGCGCAGGTAAGCACCTCGTGGATTGTTCTTGTTGTGCTGGTGACGCTGGGCGTGGCTTTTCAAGGAACCCTGCAGATAATGCAAATTCGAATTTTGGAAAATGTACAGCAGAAAATCTTTATGCGTTCTTCCTTTGAATTTGCATACCGTTTCCCGAAAATAAAACTGAAGGAACTCGTTAATTCCTATCCCCCAGAAATGGCCAATCGATTTTTTGATACGTTGACCATTCAAAAAGGTTTGGCAAAGTTGCTGTTAGACTTTCCCACGGCGATTATTCAGATTGTGTTTGGGCTTATACTTCTTTCCCTTTATCATCCATTCTTTATTTTATACGGCTTTCTTCTTATTCTATTTATCACTTTGGTTTTTCAGTTTACATCCAAAAAGGGACTCAGCACGAGTTTGAAGGGAAGCAAATTGAAATACAAAGTAGCCTACTGGTTGCAGGAAGTGGCACGATCGCTTCTTACCTTTAAACTTTCAGGAAAAACTAGCCTTGCCATGGACAGAAATGATACCCTCACGGATTCATATCTATTTGAACGCGAAAAGCATTTTAAGGTTTTGCTGGTTCAGTTTTCCATGATGGTGGTGTTCAAGGTATTGGTAACAGCTGGATTGTTGTTAATTGGCGGTATGCTCGTGCTTAATCAACAAATGAATATTGGTCAATTTGTAGCGGCAGAAATCATTATTCTTCTGGTCATTACCTCCGTTGAAAAATTAATTACAGGGCTGGAAATTTTTTACGATGTACTCACCTCATTAGAGAAAATGGGAGAAGTTGTGGATAAAGAACTAGAGCCCCAAGAAGGAATAAATCCATTTCAGAACAATGGCGAAGTAAATCTTGAACTGAAGAATATTTCTTTCACAAACCATTACGGAAATGAAATTCTGAAAAATATAGATTTTATGGTGCGCCCACAGGACCGAATATTTATTGATGGCGATCCCGGCGCAGGCAAGGCGACGTTTTTTAAGATACTTGCGGGATTGATTTCCCCAACGTTTGGCAGTATTTACATCAATGATAACTCGGTAAAGGGAATCCACCCCAATGCTTACCGTTCTGTGGTTGGGCTGGTTTTGCCGGAGCAACTTCCATTCGAGGGGACTATACGTGAGAACATCTGCTTGGGAAACCAAGAGATAGATCAGGATTATTTAAATGAAATCTTGAAAAACACCCGTTTGCTGAAATTTTTAAAACAACAACCCAATGGGCTAAATACCATTTTGCAACCGGACGGGCAGGAAATACCCAGAAGTGTTTCCAGCCGCATCGCGCTTGCCAGGGCTATTATAAATAAACCGAAAATCCTTGTGCTCAAGGATACGCTCACTTATTTTGACAAGGATGAAGCCAAGGAAGTGGCGGAATATCTCGCTTCAAAAGATAGACCGTGGACGCTTATTATTTCAGATTCTAGAAATCATTGGAAGCGCCACTGCAACAGATTTTATTTATTGAAGGATCAAACCTTAAAACCGATAGAAAAAGATGCTTAACATTGCTAAAGAATCGATTCATAGATTTGTAGATCTATCGAAGTATAATGCTGCCAAAAGAGTTTCAAGGCCTAATCATTATAAATATTTCAATAGGTTTTTGCTGGTATTTATGCTAATAGCCATCATAGTACTGTTTCTTCCGTGGACACAGAACGTGAGCGGCAATGGGTATGTTACCACACTTACGCCGGGACAGCGGCCGCAGACCATCCAATCTCCCATTCCGGGACGTATAGAAGAATGGTACGTAAACGAAGGCGATTTTGTGAAAAAAGGCGATACTATTTTACATATTTCAGAAATTGTGAACCAGTATCAAGATCCCTATCTGGTTGAAAGAACCATTGAACAGCAAGAAGCTAAATCACGTTCGGCATCATCTTATTCAAATAAAATTATCGCCTTGGAAAATAGAATAAATGCACTTGGGCAAGAACGTAATTTAAAATTGAGTCAGGGAGAAAATATGGTACGGCAACTTGAATTTACTATCATTAGCGATAGCACAGACTTGATTGCCATGCGGAATAATTTGGAAATCGCCCAGCGGCAGTATGAGCGATTCAGGCAATTGAATGAAGAGGGATTAAAATCACTGTCTGACGTTGAAGCCAAAAGGTTGAAACAGCAGGAACTTTTGGCAAAAGTGGTTTCACAAGAAAATAAATTGCTCACAAGTAAAAATCGCCTTTCAAACGCTATTACAGAGTTGAACCGGATAAAAGCGGAGTACAGCGATAAAATTTCCAGTGCACAGAGCGATATAGCATCGGCAGCATCGTCCCAATTTGAGGCAGAAGCAGAAGTTTCAAAATTGGCTAATCAGTCCACTAATTACAGCATACGGCAGTCTTTTTATTACGTAACCGCCCCTCAAAGTGGTTATATTAACAAGGCTTTGCGAAGCGGTCTCGGTGAAACTTTTAATGAAGGCGAACAACTTGTGGGCATTATGCCTGCCAATTATGACCTTGCTGTTGAAGCCTATGTGGACCCACTCAATCTGCCGTTGCTCCACACGGGTGAAAACGTACGTTTGCAGTTTGATGGTTGGCCCGCTATATTTTTTAGCGGTTGGCCCAATGCTTCCTATGGGACCTACGGCGGAAAAATAGTAGTGGTGGAAACCTTTAGAAGCCCCAACGGAAAATTCAGGATTCTTATCGCTCCAAATGAATCTGAAAAAGAATGGCCAGATAGATTGCGTGTAGGCAGCGGTGCTTATATGATAGCTCTGTTGGAAGATGTGCCCATTTGGTATGAAATATGGCGAAAGCTCAACGGTTTCCCACCAAATTATTACCAACCCGCAAATTCTGGTGATCCATCTATTCTCGATGGTTCAACAAAATCAATGAAACCAAAAAATTCAAAATAATGTCAATGCAACGGTTCATTTTATTGGCACTTTTCGGTTTATTAATGTCCCTTGCTGGACGTTCGCAGGAGCGGGTTTTGAACGACTCCATTCTTTCTTTTGAAGAATATATTGCATACATAAAAGAGTACAACCCGCTGGTAAAACAGGCAAACCTAAAACTTACCGAGGGAGAGGCCACATTGCTTGCGGCACGAGGTGGTTTTGATCCCAAAGCAGAAGTATACACGGACAGAAAGGATTTTAAGGATACCGAATATTGGGATAAACTTAAAGGTACCTTCAGCATTCCTACATGGTACGGCGTGGAATTCAAGGCAAATTACGAAGATTACACAGGCACCTATCTCAATAACGAATTGACGGTTCCCGAGGACGGATTGTATTCGGCAGGGGTTTCACTCAACCTCGCCCGGGATTTGCTCATCAATAAGCGAATGGCAGATTTAAAAAGCGCCAGAGCATACGTAAACCAAACACAGGCAGAGCGGGATTTGCTGGTCAACAATTTTATTTATGAAGCCGGCCTCGCATACCTCAAGTGGGTTGAAGCATTTACGGAACGTGAAATTTATCGCTCCTTCGTTGAAAACGCCCAAGAACGTTTGAACAATATCGAAATTAGCGTAAGGGCCGGAGATATGGCGCGTATTGATATTACCGAAGCTAGAATCCAGCTTAAAAATAGACAGTTGAGTTTGGAGATGGCAAATCTAAATACACGGAAAGCGTTATTGGAAGCTTCTTCCTATTTATGGTTTGAGGAAGTCCCACTGGAAATTGAGCCAAATGTGGTTCCGGCATTGCCGGCGCCAACGGTTCTATCCTCTTCGCTGCAAGTTCTCATTTCTGAAGACGAAGCGAGTTTAAATGAAAATCATCCAAAACTCCGTAGCCTTAACGCAAAAATTGAAGGTCTTGAAGTGGATAGAAATTTGAAAAGAAACAATCTTCTCCCTAAAATTACTCTAGATTACTATTTTCTTTCAGATGAAGTTGAGCAGCTTTCAGAATTTAATACCCAAAATTACAAAACGGGACTTACCTTTTCCATGCCGTTATTTTTAAGAAAGGAACGCGGGGAATTGAAATTGGCAAATGCCAAATTACAATCCACAATCTTTGAAAGACAGAGCACACTGCTTACGTTACAGAACAAAATAAAAGCAATCAATCAAGAAATAAATTCTATCCAAACCCAACAACAATTGATTGGTGAAATAATTACGGGGTACGATGAGCTTGTGATTGCTGAGGTACGAAAATTCGAAATTGGCGAAAGTTCCCTTTTTTTGATAAACCAGCGGGAAGTGAATTTGATAGAAGCATTTCTGAAAGAAAACAATTTAAATATTAAGGAATTGCAGGCCATCTTTACCTTATTCAATACATTGGGTACGCAAGTTAGGACCTAATATGAAGAATTTCTAAAGATATTTTAATTCAATTTTTTCTGAAATTTCCAGTTTAATTTTTCTCCCGAAAATCAAGGCACGGTTGTCGTCAATATGGCCGGCAGGAAAATTGAAACAAACGGGATAATTGTATTCTGAAATGGCATCAGTTATAATTTCTTCCGCCGTTTTCCCAAATGGAATTTTGCTGTCGTGCATAGTAGTCATTCCGCCCACAATAAGTCCTGCAAGATTTTTCAGCATTCCATTTCGTTTTAAATTCAGCATCATCCTATCCACGTGGTACAAATATTCATCAAGATCTTCAATAAAAAGAATTTTCCCGCGCGTATCAATTGCAGAAGCGCTTCCGCAAAGCGAATATAAAATTGAAAGATTACCGCCTACCAACTGGCCTTCAGCCGTGCCAAATTTGTTGCCGGAATGTTTTTCAGAAATATAATTAAGGGATGCATTTTCGCCGAAAAGCGAAGCATAAAGCGTCCTTCGCGCCTCCTCACTTTTCTTTTCAATATTCTCACAAATCTGGGCGTGCAAAGTCTCGATCCCCAATGTATGTATGTGCGAATGCAGCACCGTAACATCGCTGTAGCCAACAATCCATTTCGGGTTTTTTACGAATTCGGAAAAATCCAATCCATCGAGCATCCGCACCGTTCCATAACCGCCCTTGGCGCACCAAATCGCAGAAATGCTGGGATCGTCCATCATATTTTGAAAATCTTTTTTACGAAGTGCATCACTACCCGCAAATTGATTTTCCTCGGCGCCAATTGTTTCGCCCAAAACATACTTTAACCCCCATTTTTCCAGTAAATGCAATGCAGGTTCAATGGTTTCTTTTGAAATTTTTCGGGCCGTGGAGACGATGGCAACGGTATCTCCCTTCTTTAGATAAGCCGGAGTTTTCACAATTGATTGGATTTTGAAGGTTCAAAAATGATTTTATTCACATAAAGATCCAGCTTGGCAGCTTTTGCTTGCTCAAAGGTGTGTGGCGTATCTCCCATTAATGATTTATCAATTTTTTTATCCGTTTTTAAATAGACACTGATGTTCTGCGCTTCTAGTTGTCCATCATTAAATTTTACGGCACCTGCAAAATCCCACCCAAACCCATAGAAATCAACTGGTTTTCGGTTTACGGAATTCAGCCCATCAATGGTCATACCCGGTTTTACGCCCGTCTGTGAAGCATATTTATTTTCTTTGCCTTCCACCGTTACCCGAAAAACCTTAGTGGAATCCTTCGGCTGAAAATCGATTCGCACTTCGTTTTTACTGCCTTTATTCACATAAATAACTTTTACGTTGCCCATTCCCTCATTTATTGAAACCATTTCTGTATTTATTTCGGCGTCGCCAAATGCCTCAAAAAGCATTTTAGCATTGGCCAATTCAGCAATTTTTTCAATGGTGAAAGATTCTTCCTCTATGGGAATTTCTGTGATTGGATTTTCAGTATTTTCAATACTTTCAGCGGGTATGGTTTCTTTTTTCATATTTTGATTGCAACCAAAAAAAAGGAAAATCCCAATAAAAAATAGAATAGAAAAACGTTTCATAGCATTGTTTTTTTAAAGATAAAAATCTTCAGCGTTTAGCAAAATATCTTTTATCTATTTCTTTTTGAAAGCAGTACCTTTGCGCATTAAAATTTGAATATGAATTCACCTCAAAAACCCGCCACGGCGGACAAATATACCATTACCGCCGCTTTGCCCTACACAAACGGCCCTGTGCACATTGGCCATTTGGCTGGCGTTTACGTTCCGGCAGATATTTATGCGCGCTATCAACGCCTTCAAAATAAGGATGTTGCCTTTATCTGCGGAAGCGATGAGCACGGTGTTGCCATAACGTTAAAGGCGAAAAAGGAAGGAATTACGCCACAGGAAGTGGTGGATAAATACCACGCCATCATCAAAAAAAGCTTTGAAGATTTCGGGATTTCATTTGATAATTATTCGCGCACTTCGGCGGAAATACACCATAAAACCGCTTCGGAATTTTTCAGAAAAATGTACGATGCCGGACAATTTATAGAGGAGGTTACCGAGCAGCTTTTTGACGCAGAAGCCAACCAATTTTTGGCAGACAGATTTGTAGTTGGTACCTGCCCTAAATGTGGTTTTGAGGAAGCCTATGGCGATCAATGCGAAAAATGCGGAACCAGCCATAATGCTACGGATTTAATTAATCCGCGCAGCGTAATTTCTGGAAATAAACCCGTTTTAAAAGAAACAAAACACTGGTTTTTACCATTGGAAAACTACGAGGATTTTCTGAAACAGTGGATTTTGGTCGATCATAAAAAAGATTGGAAAACCAATGTGCTTGGCCAATGCAAAAGCTGGCTGGATGATGGACTGCGACCGCGAGCCGTAACCCGCGATTTGGATTGGGGAATTCCCGTGCCGGTAAAAGGCGCGGATGGAAAAGTGCTTTACGTTTGGTTTGATGCGCCCATTGGTTATATTTCTTCAACCAAGGAATGGGCGGAGCGCGAAGGCAAAAATTGGGAAGATTATTGGAAAGACGAAAACACCAAACTTCTACATTTTATAGGGAAAGACAACATCGTTTTCCATTGCATTATTTTTCCGGCAATGCTGAAAGCGGAAGGAAGTTACATTTTGCCAACAAATGTTCCCGCAAATGAATTTTTGAATCTCGAGGGAAATAAAATTTCGACCAGTAAAAATTGGGCGGTTTGGCTGCATGAATATTTGGAGGATTTTTCAAACCAACAAGATGTTTTGCGTTACGCGTTGACTGCGAATGCGCCGGAAACAAAGGATAACGATTTTACTTGGGCCGATTTTCAGGCGAGAAATAACAACGAATTGGTTGCCATTTTTGGGAATTTCATCAATCGCGTGATGGTTTTGACCGATAAATATTACGAAGGTATTATTCCCGAACCAGCAACTTTTTCTGAAGTAGACGAGCAAACTTTAGCGGAATTGAAAGCCTATCCCGAAGTGATTGCGAGTTCTTTGGAACGTTATCGCTTCCGCGAAGCGCAAGCAGAATTGATGAATGTTGCCAGACTCGGGAATAAATATTTGGCAGACGAAGAACCGTGGAAAACCATCAAGATTGACGAAGAACGCACCAAAACCGTAATGTATGTGGCGTTGCAGATTGCTTCGGCGTTGGCGGTTTTAAGCGAACCGTTTTTGCCGTTTACGAGTCAAAAACTCAAAGAAATGTTGGGTCACGCTGCGCTTGTCGAAGCGCTTTCGTGGAACGACATTTCCACAAAACCGGAATTGCTAAAACCCGGTCACAAAATAAATAAGGCCGAATTGCTATTCAGCAAAATTGAAGATGAACAGATTGAAAACCAATTGAATAAATTGAAACAAACTAAAATGGAGAACACAGAAAATAAGGAAAAGATTGCTTCGGCTGAAGCCTCGCAAGTTACTCCGCAAAAGGAGACTATTCAATATGATGATTTCGCAAAACTCGATTTGCGCGTGGGAACAATCATTGAAGCCGAAAAAATGCCCAAGGCAGATAAACTTTTAGTCTTAAAAATTGACACAGGAATCGATGTTCGCACCATTGTTTCCGGTATCGCCGAAAGTTTTAAACCCGAGGAAATCATTGGAAAAAAAGTTACAGTTTTGGCAAATCTTGCACCGCGTGCGCTTCGTGGCGTGGAAAGCCAAGGAATGATTTTAATGACTGAAAATGCTGACGGGAAATTGGTTTTTGTAAATCCGGGCGAAGATGGCGTTGAAAATGGGGCTACGATTAACTAAAAATATTAAAATTTTGAAACAGTTATTTAGGCTATTTTTCATTGTTTCACTTCCGCTTTTTGCGCAAAAACAAGTGGTACAATTAGAAAATATTGAATATTCCAATTTTATAAAAGATGAAACGGCTTTTTCACTTTCCAATTCAGAAACGGGTGAACTGGCATTGGTTATTCCTGATAAAAGGAGTGTGACGGCATATCTTTTTGATGAAAATTTTGAAAGAACAGATTCTATAACAGCTGAGAGTCTTCGGATAAAATTTAAAGATATAATTGGGTATCGAGTAACTAATAAACATTATACAACCTTATTTTCTACTGAAAACAAACAGTTTTTTGGGGTAGTGGATTTCGATTTTAAAACAGGAAAGACCGTAACGGAGCAACTGGACATAGATTTGAAAAATGAGCAGCTTTTAGAAACTGTGACTTACGACAATCGTTTTTTTCTTTTAACTCTGGATGATGATTATAATGGTATTGTAATACGTGAGCTTTTAGAAGATAGAACATTTGCCACACACAAAATAGAAATAAACGGGCCGGTCTCCTTTGAGGATATGTTGCGGCTGCGCAATAAAGCAGATGATCTTGGAGAGCTCAAAGGCAGTGTTTTTAACGATGTTTTGCCGCCTCAAATAATAGAAATCGATCATAAAAACCCAAATTCTTTAGAGACAACTTCTAGGCTGAATAAACTGTATGCCAAAGACAATAACCTAATCTTGACATTCGATAATTTTCAAGAATTCACATTAGCCTATTTTATTGACCTCGAGAATTTCTCGGTTTCAGAAAAGAGATTTCAGAAACAACTAATTGATAATCAAAATTTAGAAAAAAGTAATTCATTTATATACCAAAACTATTTTTTTCAGATAGTAGTAGATAATGATCGAATGGTTTTAACGATTGATGATTTTGTCACAGGTAATAATATTAAAACATATAGAGCAACAAAAGAGCAAAATATAAATTTTAAAAATTCTGAAATTTTACAAAAAAATGGTGCTTTTATGGCAAGCGATGGTGTTAGGGAATTGAACATGACTTCCCAATACTTGCGAAAAATTGCTAACGGTCAGCCGGGTATTGCAATCCAACAAATCAATGGTATTTACCAAGCAACAATTGGCGGGTTACAAAGTTCACAAGATGGAGGTTCGAGTAATGCAATTGTGATAGGTGTTACGGTTGCTGGTCTGGCTGGAGGAATGATAGGCGGAATGGCTATTACACCTTTTTATAATCCCACTTATGCGAGTTTCGGAAGTTATGCTACTACAAAATCCATTTATGTTGAATCACTTTTTGATACAGATTTTAATCACATTGAAGGATATCCAGTTGAGAACGTTTTCGATAAAATTGAAACTTTCCAAGAATCCTTGAAAAAAGTTGATGCTGAAGAAGTTTTCTCGCATAATGGGAAAGTTTTTTTCGGGTATTTTGAGAAGAGAACGCACACCTATAACATTATCAGTTTCAGCACTGAAGAATAAGACTCAAGCGTCGTACAATGTATAAACTTTTTGATTATATAACCTCCCACACCCAGCTCCCCCAAAAAAGTGTTGAAAATACAGTAAAACTTTTAAACGAAGACTGCACCATTCCCTTCATTTCGCGCTATCGAAAAGAACTGACGGGCAATCTCGATGAGGTTCAAATTGGCGAAATTGTAAAATTCAAAGAGCAATTTGAAGCGTTGGAAAAGCGAAAAGCCGCAATCCTAAAATCGTTGGAAGAGCAGGAGGTCTTGACTGCGGAGCTTCAAAAGAAAATTGAGGAGACAACAGATTTAATCGCTTTGGAAGATTTGTATCTTCCCTATAAAAAGAAGCGCAAAACCAAAGCCGACACCGCACGCGAAAACGGTTTGGAGCCATTGGCGAAAATAATAATGGCGCAATCCAGAACCCTCGGGACTTCCGACATCTCTTCCATTGCCTTAAAATATGTAAAAGGTGAAGTAAATTCCGAAGAGGAAGCGTTGGAAGGCGCGCGCCACATAATTGCAGAATGGATCAACGAGCGCACCGATATTCGGAATATGCTTCGAAACCAGTTGGAACGCTTTGCCGTGGTTTCAACCAAAGTGGTAAAGAAGTTTGAAGATGATGAAAAAGCACAAAAATTCCGGGATTACTTCGACTGGAACGAAGCGTTGAACAAAATTCCATCGCACAGATTATTGGCAATTCTCCGTGCCACTTCAGAAGGATTTATTCGTCTCAAAATTGATCCCGATAGCTATCGGGATGACGACGAAAAGGCACTTTCAAAAATTGAAAAGCGCATCATAAAATCAAATAATGCCACTTCAGAACAAATAAAACTTGCCATTGAAGACAGTTATAAGCGACTGTTGTTTCCAGCGATTTCAAACGAAATTTTAACTACCGCAAAGGAAAAAGCAGATGAAACCGCGATCCAAGTTTTTGCTAAAAATCTGAAACAATTGTTGTTGGGTTCTCCTTTAGGCGAAAAGCGGGTGTTGGCAATCGATCCCGGTTTTAGGACTGGTTGCAAAGTGGTTTGCCTCGATGCGCAGGGAAATTTACAGCACAACGAAACCATTTTTCCGCATCCGCCAAAAAACGATACTTCCACAGCAATAAAAAAAATAAGTTCGCTCGCCGATGCCCATAAAATTGAGGCAATTGCGATTGGCAACGGAACGGCTTCGCGCGAAACGGAACAATTTATAAAACGAATCCATTTTAAAAATGCGATGCAGGTTTTTGTGGTAAGCGAAGCTGGGGCATCCATTTATTCGGCTTCCAAAATTGCGCGGGATGAATTCCCAAACTATGATGTTACGGTTCGTGGTGCGGTTTCCATAGGTCGGCGTTTGCAGGATCCGTTGGCGGAATTGGTGAAAATTGATGCAAAATCCATTGGCGTTGGGCAATATCAACACGATGTTGACCAAGCAAAACTGAAGCGTTCGCTGGATACTTCTGTGGAATTGTGCGTAAATGCCGTGGGCGTAAATGTGAATACGGCAAGTGTTCCGCTGTTGAGTTATGTTTCGGGAATTGGTCCAAAATTGGCTGAAAACGTTGTGAATTATCGAGAAGAGAATGGGGCATTTTCTTCCCGTGAAGCCATTAAAAATGTAGCGCGCTTGGGCGGAAAAGCCTTTGAGCAAGCCGCTGGATTTCTTCGAATAAAAAATGGTAATAACCCGCTCGATGATTCTTCGGTGCATCCGGAAAGTTATGCGGTAGTTTCAAAAATGGCGAAAGATGAAAATGTAAAAGTATCAGAATTGATTGGAAACAAAGCGCTTCTTCAAAAAATAAATCTGGAAAAATACATTTCAGAAAAAATTGGGCTGCCGACTTTAAAAGATATCATTAAAGAACTTGAAAAACCGGGGCTCGACATTCGCGAAGAGGCAAAAGTGTTTACTTTCAACCAAAATATAAAAACCATAAATGATTTACGGGAAGGGCAATTGCTTCCCGGGATTGTGAACAACATCACCAATTTTGGGGCTTTTGTGGATATTGGGATTAAAGAAAGTGGCCTCATTCACGTTTCCAATCTTTCAGATTCTTTTGTGAAAGATGTAAATGAACACGTGCATCTGCAGCAACAGATTGTGGTAAAAGTGCTGGATGTTGATGTTCCGCGCAAGCGAATTCAGTTGAAATTGCATCATTTAAATTAAATTTTATTCAGAAATAATCATCGACTTTTAATGAAAAACGGAATTGTACTAATCGTCCTATTGTTTGCAGCCCAGTTAGCAAACGCTCAGTTTATCAAAGAAAAATCTATCAATGCCCAAATTGGACTCGGTCTGAGTTATCCGTACGAAAGTAGCGATAACATTGCTAGTTTTGGGTTTTTCACACAAGGTGAATTGGTTTTAAAAATTACTTCGTGGTTTGCTTTAAGACCTTATGCTGGCTTGATTATCACAAATTCTGACGGAACGGACTTAAACGATAACCCCACAAATGAAAGAACAGAAACAAAGGCTTTTCTGTTAGGCGGAAAAGCTAGAGTTAGAGCGCCAATACCTTGGGTTGCTCCCTACATTGAATTGGGATTAGGAGCTTCAGTAGGAAAATTTGAGACTTTCACCATTTACGATTCTATAGACAAAGGTGGTATAATCTATCATATTCCAGTATCTTTTGGATTGGAGTTGGGAAGAAACCATAATGTGGATTTGGGATTATATTATTTTTACCAACCCACTGTTCGTCAATATTTGGGGAGTTTAGCGGTTGGGGTAACTTTTCCTATTTAATTTTTTGAATTGATCTTTTGCTTAAAATAGCATTCCATCCCATTTACAAATACCAATTGCCACCGGGCCATCGCTTCCCGATGGAAAAATATGAGCTATTGCCACAACAATTGTTGCACGAAGGCACTTGTAAAGCCGAAAATTTTTTTGAGCCGAAAATCCTTTCCGAAGAAAATATTCTGGCTGTCCATACAAAAGAATATTTTGAAAGTTTATTGAATTTAACTTTGGATAAAAGCGCTGCAAGAAAAATTGGCTTTCCGCTTTCTGAAACGCTTGTAAAAAGAGGAAGAATTATTTCGCAGGGAACAATAGACTGTTGTGAATTTGCCCTGAATTATGGAATTGCGATGAATATTGCGGGAGGCACGCACCACTCCTATGCAGACCACGGCGAGGGTTTTTGCCTGTTTAACGACCAAGCAATAGCGGCAAAATATCTTTTGAAAAAAGGATTTGCAAAACGTATATTAATTGTGGATTTGGACGTGCACCAAGGCAACGGAACAGCAAAAATTTTTGAAAATAACGATTCCGTTTTTACATTTTCCATGCACGGCGCGGGCAATTATCCTTTCAAAAAAGAAAAAAGCAATTTGGATATCGCAGTACCCGACGGAAGTGGTGATGCTGTTTATCTTCAAATTTTAAAAAAGACCTTGCCGAAATTAATAGAAGAACAAAAACCAGATTTCATTTTTTATTTAAGCGGAGTCGATATTTTGGAAACCGATAAATTGGGAAGATTGAATTGTACGGTTGAAGGCTGCAAAGAGCGCGATCGGTTTGTGCTGCAAACGTGCAAGGATTTACATATTCCCGTGGAAGTGAGTATGGGCGGCGGCTATTCGCCAGAAATAAAGATAATTATCGAGGCACACGCAAACACGTTTCGGTTGGCGCAGGAAATTTTCTTTTGAATTATGGGAAAAGATAAAAAGGACCTAAAAGACCTAAAAGACAAAAAGGACAAAAAGGACAAAAAGGACAGAAAAGATAAAAGGAAAAAGGATAAAAAAATTTTCAAAACTGAATGCTGCGAAAAGTATCTCAAAAAAGGAGAGCACAAACGTTGCAAACGCTGTCCTTGTTTTGATCTTCCAGAGGCAGAACGGAAAAAAAGAAAGGCCGCCCTTTTGGACGACCTTTTAGAGTAGGTTATTTACCCGAGGCAAATATTTCCTTTAACTGCTTCACCATACCTCCGTTTCCGGAAACTGTGATTTCGCCAATTTTGTCGGCGATGGTTTCAACAAATTCCATTTCCTTAAGCTTGTAAAGCATTTCGTTTTCTTCCATCAATTTGGCGGTGTTCAACAAGCTTCTGGTTGAAGCTGTTTCTTCACGCCTAGTGATTACGTTGGCTTGCGCTTTCTTTTGCGCCACCAATACTTGGTTCATAATATCCTTCATTTCACCGGTCAAAATTACATCACGGATACCGCAGTTCAATACCGCTACACCCAACTTAGCCGCGGCTGTCTTTGTGTCTTCAAACACAGCTTTCGCAATTTGCGCTTTGTTTTCCAAAAGCTCATCAAGTGTATATGTTCCCACGTACGCACGCAGCGCGAGCTGCAACGCAACGTACAATTGCTTTTCAAAATCCTTGTTTTCCAACAACGCTTTCTCAATATCTATTACTTTGTACTGCGTGTCAAAGTTGATACGGATTGCAGCTTTGTCTTTGGTCAACAATTCCTGTCCGGCAACCTCAAATTGCAATTGACGCAAATCTACCTTTGCGATTTTAATGGTTGTGTCATTTCTCCAGAAACGGTATGTACCGCTTTCCAAAGTTTTTACATACACATCGTCCACAATGAATACCGCTTTTTCAAAAGCCGCCACCTCAAAAACCCTGATGTATTTGCTTAATTCAACATTGCTGAAAAGCGCTTTATCAATTTTTTCGGTGATGTAGATTTTGCTCAAATCCGCAGTTGTGAATTCATACTCCATCAAACCTTTCCAAAAAGCGTAGCGTCCGGATTTCAAAACTTGGCTAAAGCGTCCATTTTTGTAAACCAAAACCAATTCGTTATCCTTCACTTCAATGATGTGAAGCATTGCTTTCAATTTTTCATCTTTCAGCAAAATTTCCAATTCCTTGGGTGCGTTAAAGGCTGCCGCCATGCTATATTGCAGCACCGTTTTGCCAAAACCCAACCAGTGGATACCTTGGGTGATTACGCCTTGGTAATCGCCCCTTTTAAAAACCAAACCTACATTTCCCGCGTTGATTCTTACTCTTTTCATCATTTCTACTTTTTATTATTCAACATTAATTTGACTGCGCCCGTCAAGGCATGTCCACTTACTTTTCAAGCTACCGGTGCTGCTTTTGGGTAAGTTTATTTTGGGCGTTCCCCAGAGATTGCTTCGTTTCTCGCAATTCTGGGTCGGGCTTTCGGCACTCGCTTTTATTTTTATTTTCAAAAAAAATAAAGAGCTCAAACAAAGCCTTAATCCCTAACGCACTTCATCTTCAATAATACCTACAAGGTTTTGAAAACCTTGCAGGAAAGGAAAACAGTAAAGGAAAACCATCCTTCCGGCACGGAAATACTGAGAATTTAAAAGAAAACTAATTGGTTTTATGCGAAGGGATTCAGCCGAAAGATTATTCAAAAAAGCGAACAATCCTTTCAAAAGAACCCGATTGCGAAAAGCAACTACTTTCGGTTTTTAAATTTGTCAGTATTTCAAAGTACTTTTTGGACTGTTTTTATTTCCGAAGAAATAGCAACCGATTTTCCATTTACTCTTTTCATCACAATTTTTACAGCGTGACAGGCTGTTGGTCTGTTTTTAAAAGTTGACCTTCTTTGTTGAATGGTGGATTTTTAATCCTTTTCATAGATGCTAGAACCTAAATCTAGTGCGTTTACCATTTCGCCATCCGCCAAATTGCGGAGCAGGAATCGAACCTGCAATCTACTCCTGTTGTTCTAACCAAACTGAACTAACTCAAATCAAAATTGAGTGTGGGAGTCGAACCCACGACCTACAGCGTGTGATCGTTTTTTGGGAAACAACCAAAACCTTCAAGTCAAGTTGGATATAAAACCGCAATGTATTGCTGCAACGGTTTATACAATGGTGCTATACTGAAACACGCAACAAGACTTACTTGATAACTTAAATTCCAAATACCTGAAACTTTTAACTTGAAACTTGAAACTACTTTCGCAGTACCGATGGGACTCGAACCCATACCTTCCCCATAGACAGTGGGGCGCTCTAGCCTTTGAACTACGGTACTAAATTCCTGCGAAAGCAGGAATCTCTTTATTTTTTCTCCTTTCTTTTAGTTTTACTTTTTTTCTTTGCCTTCCTTTTTTTCGGAAGCTTTTTCTTTATTCGTTCAATTTCGTTTTCCGCGAAAGTGATAAAATGATTGTTCAGCCCCAATTTTAGTCCGCACTTGTATGCTTTCAACGCTTTTTTGTTGCGCTTTTGAGCTTCAAAAAGTTGACCTTGCAAAAGGTTTAATAATGCTTTGTCTGCACCTTTTAATAGTAATGCGTAATCCAAAACTTTTTGTGCTTCGTCAAAATCCTCGTTACGTATCAACGTGTAAACGTAATCTGGATAAATTCTTGGAAGCTCCATTTTGCTGGCAACCGCGGCTTCAAAATAATGCTTGGCAGCTTCAAAATCGTTTAGTTGATCAGCTTGTAAATTCGCCATTAAGCAAAGTGCCTGTACATTTTTTTCGTCATAAGACAAAGCGTAGTTTAAGGCTTCAATCGCTTCTTCCAAAGCAAAAGGATATGCGTCCAGCGCCTTGAACAAATAAATATTTTGTGTATTTGTGTCCATTACAGTTTTGTTATTACTAGTTTTATCAGAATTGATTCTGAATTCATTTTTCCACTGTAACGGAGAGGGATACGTCAAAAATTGACATAAAAAAATCCGAAACAGTTTTGTTTGCTTCGGATTTTCATAGAAGAGTTTATTTTCTAACTATAATAGTTCCGAAGCTGGTTCTCTGGCGAATCATCTATCCAGTTTTGTCCTTTTGTGATCGTTAGGTAAAACATAGCTTCTTAGTTTATATATTATTATTTCGTTTTGCAGTTGAAATGTTTTTCTCTAAAACTGCGGTGCAAATATTAAATGCATTTTTGAATTACACAAATAAAATTTTAATTTATTTCGTTGAAAATTAAATAGTTATATTGAATTTAGGGTGAAGAATTCCTGTTCGGTTTTTCACGAACTTTGGAATAATCTGCAACGTACTGTCTATCATTTGCTTATTACTCAACTGCTATTTTGGCTTAGATACTTTTCAAATACAATTAATTTTTAAAAAAAATCCATAAAAAAAGGCGCCCGATGTATCGAGCGCCTGTAAAAATCTTTTTATAGGTGTTAAATCACTTCAAAAATAATTACATAACGCTCCGTATCGTAAAAATGGATCAACCATTTTGCGATATTCAGACTGAAAAATTAGTCCTTTGGGTGTATTATGTAAACTTATGCTTTTCATTATGGTGCAAATATGCGGTAAATTTTGGCTAATTACCAAATGATTAGTGAATGGATTTTATAAATAAAGTCCCATTTTTATTTTCCAATACTGAAATTTTCCTTCGAAATATTCAAAATATGGTTTTAATGCCTCAGTGTTTTCAAGTATTTTTTGAGCATTTTTTATTTGTTCGATTTCTTCGGAAGAAATAAATTCAGAAAAGTCAAAATCTTTGCCCGATTGATGCATTTTTATGAAATGTCCATAAATGGAATCTTCGGAAAGCCCACGTTTTGCTGCAATTTGAGAAGGTGAAAGATTTTCTATTTTAAACATTCTATAACTTTTTTCGTGTGAAGGCAAGTCCTTTTCCTGTGCGTCCAAATGTTTATTGATCACTTTTAGAAAATCATCAGCATATTTTTCAAGTTTCGCATCGCCCACTCCGGAAACCTCGGCAAATTCCTCACGTGTCCGTGGTTTTTTAAATTCCATATCTTCCAAAGTAGCATCGCTGAAAATTACGAATGCGGGTTTGTCTATTTCCTGTGCTAATTTCATTCGTAAATTGCGCAATTGGTCAAATAATTCGGCACGTTTGCGCGGCGTTTTTTCTGAAGCAACTTGGTTTTTCTCCTGATTTATATGAGCCAACCGTACTTTTTTTCCTTCAAATAAAACTTTTTTGGCGGAAGGCGAAAGCAACAATCTCCCGTTTTCGTGAAAATGGATTTCAAGAATTCCCTGATTCAAAAGTTGAATAATGTATTGTTGCAGATCACGCCAGGAAATATCTTTTGCCGCGCCAAAAGTTTTAATATTTTGATATCCTTTTTCAAAAACCTGCGCGTTTTGCGAACCACGAAGTACGTCTAAAACCATTCCCAATGCTTCCTGTTCCTGCAATCGAGCTACTGCAGAACAAACTTTTTGGGCGATGAGCGTACCGTCAAAATACTTAGGTGGCGTTTTACAGATATCGCAATTGCCGCAATCTTCGGTTATGTGTTCCCCAAAATAACCGAGCAATGCTCTTCTTCGGCAGCTCAAGGCTTCGGCATATTGTTGCATTCTTTCCAGTTTTGCCAGTTGATATTCTTCATTGGCGGCACCTTCGGTGAATTTCCGAAGCATAATTATATCTGAAAAACTATAAAAAAGAATGGTGTGCGCAGCGAGGCCATCACGTCCACTTCTACCGATTTCCTGATAATACCCATCAATATTCTTGGGCATATTATAATGGATTACCCAGCGCACGTTGCTCTTGTCGATGCCCATTCCAAAGGCAATTGTGGCTACGATAATGGGTGTAGTGTCGTTCAAAAAAGCATCTTGAACCGTATTCCTTTCTTCCGAAGTTAAACCTGCGTGATAGGCTTCAGCTTTGTATCCTTTCGCTTTTAGGGTTGAAGCGAGTTTCTCTGTGCTTTTTCTGCTCAAACAGTAAATTATGCCGCTCTGTTCTCCACGCTTTGAAAGAAAATTTAAAATTTGTTTGTTGCGATTTTGTCCTGGGCGAACGTCTAAATATAAATTTGGCCTATCAAACGAAGCTATAAAAGTATTGGCGTTCGGGATCGAAAGTTGGTTGGCAATATCTATCCGGGTGGCGCGATCTGCCGTTGCGGTGAGTGCGATTATAGGGGTATTGGGAAATTGCTTTTTTAAATTTCCAAGCTGAGTGTAAGCAGGCCTAAAATCGTGGCCCCAACTGGAAATACAATGTGCTTCATCAATTGCGAAAAGACTGATTTTAATTGAATTTAAGATGAAATTCAACTGCGGAAGACTTTCTGGAGCAACATAAAGTAATTTCAATTCTCCTTTCTGAAAATTTTTTAAAACGGTTTGCTGTTCTTCGGAAGGTTGTGAACTGTTGAAAAAAGATGCTGAAATTCCATTAGCTTTTAAAGCGTCAACTTGGTCTTTCATCAAAGCAATTAATGGTGAAATTATAACAGCCGTGCCCTCTAAAGCCAAGGCCGGGAGCTGAAAGCACAATGATTTGCCACCGCCAGTAGGCATAATGGCAATGGTGTCTTTTTTATTTAAAACGTTATTGATTATTTCTTCTTGATTTGGAAGAAACCTATCATAACCAAAATAAGTTTTGAGCAAATCGTTCGTTGTATGCTTTGTGTCTGTTTTCATTGCTGTAAAAATAATAGTTCACAAATAAAAAGCCCCCATATAAATGGGGGCTTGATTGGCCAGTCATTTTTTATTTACTCCCCAGCATGACTAGCTCATTGCATACTACCTCAGTTATATATCGCTTTACTCCATCTTTGTCATCATAAGATCTTGACGTTAATTTACCTTCGACTGCAATTTCTTTTCCTTTGGACACATATTTTTCAATAATTTCGGCAGTTTTTCCCCAAGCTACAATATTGTGCCATTGCGTATCTGTTACGCGGTCACCCTTTTGGTTTTTGTAGGTTTCATTGGTTGCAATACTGAATTTTGCCAATTTTTTTCCACCGTCAAGATTAATAATTTCTGGGTCGTTCCCTAAATTTCCAATCAACTGTACTTTGTTTTTTAGCGTGCTCATAATAATAAATTTTAATGTTAAACAATTGATGCTATCGAAGTTGTTATGACTCGACAGGACAAATGTATTTTACGCCCCAAAAATTAGCTGGTAGTTACCCATTTACTATCGTTTATAAATGATTGTAAATGTTTGAAAACGGATAAAATTCAGAAATTCAAACTATTATAAATAAAAAAATCTCAGATTTCTCTGAGATTTTTTTCAAGTTAATTTTTGAAATATTTACTTACGCAATAAATATACTTGCTATCGCATTTACTTCGGCCATTGTTAGTGGCTCATCAAATGCAGCAGTTGTTGCATCATCACCACCAAAACTTCCAAACATTCCGGAAAGATTTACTCCACCTTGCGATAAGTTGTCCTCACCAGCATATATTGCAGCAAAATCATCTGGAAGGGTATTATTATCTTGAATGATCCAACCTCTTTCTTGACGCATTCTTCTTACTTGTGATGCATGACGTGCTTCAACGGAGTGAATTTGAAGGGCATATCGCAATAATTCGTTACTGTTTGCCAATGCACCCGCTTGTCCTTTATAAGCGCGAACGCCTGTATCTTCAAATCCTTGAGCTAAAGCCATAAATGTGGGGTAATCGTTGAAAGGGTCTAACATTAGGTCACCACCTGTAAAGTCAAAAGTTGGCTTTTCGATGGCGTCGTCACCCAATGCAGCTACAAGAAATGCAACGTGAGAATCTTCGTGTTTCGAAATTTGATTGAAAACAGCTTGATCCTCAGCTGGAATTACACCGCTGTCCAATCCCATTTGGTAAAAATCTGCTTCTAAATATTCTAAAGTAAGTGCAAAATTCAAAACATCTGTGTTTGATGCTTGAAACGCTGCAGTCGCCATAGAGCTAGTCGCGGCTTTAGTTTTTGAACTGGTAGCTGCCAAACCAAATGGAATAGAAGCTAATGCTATACCTTTACCTACGTTCTTAAATTGTTGAAATGAATCTCTTCTCGAACCTTTTTCATTTAAAAGTTCTTTGTTTGAGAGAATATCTAATATTTTTATAAAATTCATGATTTTGTTTTTTTTAGTTGATAATTAATTACGAGTTAGGTAAGTTGTTTGCCGTAAATGGCGTTACAACAAAACCGGTGTTAACCACAGCTGTTAAAACATCTGCCGGAGGCGTAGCTTTATCGTAAGCTAGTCCACTTCCACCAATATCAACCAATACCATATCACTTGCAAAATTGGTAGAACCTGGGCTAATTAAATCTCTAATTGCAGAGGCATGACGAGCTTCTACTGAAACTATTTTGCCAGCAAGTGTCAAATAAGTTAGACCTGCTGAATCGCTTACATCTATTAGTTCCCCAGCACCATTATAGGCACTAACACCAGTGTCTTCCAGAATTTGAGAAATATTTAATACGTTGTCTCTGCTTCCGAAGTCAACAGTAGAAAAATCAAATTCCAAATCTGGAAGAACCAAACTTGTATCACTACCTACTGCCGCAGTAATAGCAGTTTTAAAGAATTCTCTATGGATAACTTCGTGATTTCTAAGGTCTTCAAAGATTTGCTTTTCACTTGAAGGAGCACCTGCCCAATAAGAACCATCCAAAACACGCTCGTAAAAAGCGGCTTCAAGTTGTTCTAATGCATATGCGTAATTAAGAATCCCTAAATTACCAGGGCCTAAATCGAATACTTCTGGATCCGGTTCTGGCATAGGCTGATCATCGTCATCGCTACATCCTGTCATAAACAGAAATCCTGATCCTACGATTGCAGCACCACTTAATTTTAGGAAATTCCTTCGATCATTTCGGATCGAATTCTGTAAATTGTTACTCTTCATTTTTTTCATAACGGTTCTACTTTTTAGTTAATTGTTAAATGTACGTTCATAACTTCCGCACAGTTTTTATATTTCAGTTAAACTTTTGTTACAACAATCACATTCTATGTTAAAAGGATTTTGTTTTTCTTAATAATTGTTAAAAAAAAGCCTTATCAACATCATTTCGAAAACATTTAGAATGAAATCTTAATATTTCAAATCAAACGTGAATGTGTAATATGTACGAATAAGTTGCTGACCTTGGTTTTCAAAAACTAAAAGAATCTTTCAAAATGACTGATTTCTATATTATGAAATATTGAGATTATATAATTCGTATTTTTAAAACTTAAAACGTAGGATGAAATTTTTTAGCGCAATTCTTTCAGCAGTTATAATCGTTGCACTGGTTTATTTGAGTTTTTTCTGCCTTATGCCAAATAACGGCAGTGATGCTGCTACGCCTAGTACCGAATTTTCAACGGAACGTGCTTTGGTACCATTGCAAACCATTTCATCCGCGCAACACTATATAGGTACGGAGGCACACGAAGGGGTTCGTCAATTTTTGGTTTCAGAATTTGAGAAAATGGGATTGGAAGTAGAGATCCAAGAAGATTTTGTACTTAACAATAAGTCTCGCAGCCTGGATAAGCCAAAAAATATTATTGCCAGAATAAAAGGGAGCGGTACAGGAAAATCCCTTCTTCTGCTATCACATTACGATAGTGCGCTAACCCCTTCCTATGGTGCGAGTGATGCGGGAAGCGGTATTGTTACTATTCTTGAAAGCTTGCGGGCATATTTGGCGGGAGGCAATAAACCTATTAATGATATTATCATTCTGTTTACCGATGCAGAGGAAATAGGTTTGGACGGCGCCTATCTTTTTGTAACGGAACATCGCTGGGCAAAAAATGTGGGACTGGCATTGAATTTTGAAGCACGCGGAAGTGGCGGTCCCAGTAATATGATTTTGGAAACGAATGGTGGAAATAAAAATTTAATCAACGCTTTCATAGAAGCAAATCCAGATTTTCCGGTTGCGTCTTCTTTGATGTATAGCGTTTATAAAATGCTCCCGAATGACACCGATAGCACAGTTTTGAGGGAAGAAGCAGATGTTGACGGTTTCTTTTTTGCTTTTATTGATGATCATTTTGATTATCATACCGCAAATGACACGGTCGAAAATCTTGATATTAATACATTACAACATCAAGGGAGTTATTTATTGCCTCTTTTAAAATATTTTTCCAATGCAGATCTCTCCCAATTAAAATCTGCGGAAGATGATGTTTACGTCAATTTTCCTCTCGTTAAAATGATCAGTTATCCATTTTCGTGGATTTTACCAATGCTTATCATCGCGATCATAATTTTTCTTTTTCTCATTTTTTATGGCTTCTTCAAAAGAAAGCTGGATCTTAAAATTGTAGGAAAAGGATTTGCTACTTTTTTGGGTGCCTTGCTTTTGTGTGGGTCACTGGGATTTTTTGGATGGAAACTTTTATTGAATATTTATCCGCATTATAACGAAATTTTACACGGCTTCAAATACAATGGTCATAGTTACGTCGCTTTTTTCGTGCTCTTTTCTATTTCCATTTTATTCGCATTATATAAAAATTACGGAAGAAGGGATCAGATTGCTAGCTTGTTAGTGGCCCCCGTAACCTTTTGGTTAATTATAAACGCGCTGGTATTTTGGAAATTGAAAGGCGCAGCTTTTTTTATCATTCCCGTGTTTTTTTCGCTGATTGCATTATTTCTATTGATACGCCAAGAAAAGCCAAATCTATTTGTAATGGTTTTTTTGGCAATTCCGGCAATTTTTCTCTTTTCTCCACTTATTCAGTTTTTTCCGGTGGGTCTAGGCTCTTCAATGGTGGTAATAAGTTCTGTTTTTACCGTGCTCTTATTTGGACTTTTACTACCGGTCTTCGGATTTTATAAATGGAAAAACACCCTCGCAGCTCTTTGTTTTCTTTCTGCTGTTGGTTTTCTAATTAAAGCCCATATAACAAGTGATTTTTCTGAAAATAGACAAAAGCCGAACAGTTTAAACTATTTTGAGGATAAGGATTCCAATCAAAGTTATTGGCTTACGTATGATGGGATTCTGGACAGTTGGACTCAAAATTATTTGGGTGAAAATCCGGAGGATGCAACTAAATTTATCAAGAATTTTTCCACGAGCAAATATAATTCTGGATATACCTTTGCCGCTCCGGCACCTTTTAAGAATCTGGAACATTTCGAAATTATTTTAGAAAAGGACTCTGTAGGCACAGCGAATAAATACGCTGCTTTCACAATTTTTCCAAAGAAGAATAGCAACCAAATAGAACTCTATGTGCCGAAAAATATAGAATTCAAAAACTTGGAGTTTAATGGAAAACAAGCCGAATTCAGCAAACGGGAATCTAATTTATTGCTTCGCTACTATATTTCAGATAGCGATTCGCTTCATATTAATTATAGCATTTCTAAAGATATTCCCGTGGCATTCACAGTTTTTGAATCCTCATTCGATTTATTAAAAAACAGAAATTTCTCAATCCCCAAAAGACCAAAAAGTATGATGCCAAAGCCTTTTGTGGTGACAGATGCCGTAATTGCAAAACGAAGTTTTACGCCGGATACGCTTCAAAAAAAGAAAAGGGATTCCATATTTATTTTATCTGAAATTCTTTCAACCCAATGATCAAAAATATTGCTATTGTAGGCTTGGGATGGCTCGGCCAGCCCTTGGCAGTGCGTCTTTCCACAATCGGTTACATCGTAATAGGTTCTGTCACCACCTTGGAAAAAGCCAAAACGCTCCAACAAAATGGAATCAATGCCTTCAAGCTTGAAATCTCTGAAAATGGAATTTCAGGTGAAATAAAAGTCCTCATGAAAAATACGGATTGCCTAATTATTATGGTTCCACCGGGACTTCGGAAAAACACGGGAGCAAATTATGTATTGAAAATGAAACACTTGCTAAAAGTAATCGAGGCTTCCGAAGAAAAAAAAGTAATTTTTATAAGCAGTACTTCCGTTTATGGCGATGCACAGGGGAAAGTTACCGAAAATGATGCGCCGAAACCGGAAACCAATGCCGGCCAACAATTATTGGAAGCGCAAAATTTATTTGCTGATTCAAAAAAAATTGAAACTGCCATAGTGCGTTTCGGTGGTTTGTACGGTGGGAGCCGGGAACCTGCAAGGTTTCTGGCAGGAAGAAAAGATTTAAATGATGGAAATGCCCCGGTAAATTTGATTCATAGAAAGGATTGCATCGCCATTATTGAAGAGATTTTGAAAAGGGAATCATTCGGTTATGTCTTTAATGCCGTAAATCCACAACATCCCAAAAAATCAGACTATTATATAATGAGAGCGAAAGCGTTGGGCCTGGAACCTCCCACTTTTTCCGAAGCCAACGAAGGTGAAACTTTTAAGCAAGTGGATTCGGAAAACCTGCAAGAAATTTTAAAATATCAATTTACAAGTACTCTTGTTTAAATAAAAAAAGGAGCCCAATAAAGGCTCCTTTTTCAATCAATAATTTTATTAAATTACCAAATGCGCACGCGATCTTCGGGAGCCAAATACATTGGGTCTCCTTCTTTTATATCAAAGGCTTCGTAAAAAGCATCCACATTTTGTAATGGTTGCGTTGCTCTATAGCGGCCCGGCGAATGTGGATCCGTTTTTACCTGGTTGCGCAAGGCTTCTTCGCGGGCTTTGGTTCTCCAAACGGTTGCCCAACTCATAAAGAAACGTTGCTCTGGAGTGAACCCGTCAATGTTTTCAGGTCTTCCATTTTCTTTGTAAAAACGTTGCAAACCATCGTAAGCTGCAAGAACGCCGCCAAGGTCACCAATGTTTTCACCCAAGGTAAATTTTCCATTGATATAAACGCTGTCCAAAACGGCAACATTGCTGTATTGGTCTGCCAATTTATTTCCACGGGCGGTGAAATTTTCAAGGTCTTTTTCGGTCCACCAGTTTACTAGATTTCCATTGGCATCAAAACGGGCGCCGCTGTCATCAAACGCGTGCGATATTTCGTGACCTATCACGGCTCCCATTCCGCCATAATTTACAGCTTCATCTGCTTTGTAATCATAAAACGGTGGCTGAAGAATTGCAGCTGGGAAAACAATTTCATTGTTGAACGGATTGAAATATGCATTTACCGTTTGCGGGCTCATTCCCCATTCGGTGCGGTCCACGGGCTCATCAATTCTGTCAAGATTATCCTTTTTGTTCCATTTTTGAACAGCAACCATATTGTCGTAGAAAGTATTTCCTGGTTTTACTTCCATAGCGCTGTAATCTTTCCATTTGTCTGGGTAACCAATTTTAACGGTGAATTTATCCAGCTTTTCGATAGCTTTCGTTTTGGTACTATCAGTCATCCAGTCCAGTGCTTGAATTCTGTCTTTATAGGCTGCAATTACGTTTGCAATCATTTTTTCAGCCTTTTCTTTTGCTTCCGGAGGAAACATTTCATCAACATACAGTTTTCCAAGCGCTTCGCCCACACTTCCGTTCACGGTTTCCAGCGCGCGCTCATCTGCAGGCTTCTGTTTTTTGGAACCATTCAACGTTGCGCTGTAAAAATCCCAGTTCGCTTTTTCCATTTCTGGAGTGAGCATGCCGGCGGCATCATTTAGTGTAGACCAGCGAAGCACTGTTTTCCAGGTTTCCACATCATTCTTAGCTAAAATATTCTGAACCGTCTCCATATACTTTGGCTGCATTACAAAAATGGTATCCGGAATTTTTTTGATGTCAAGATTTTTCAAAACCTGTTCCCACTGGAAGGCAGGAACCATTTTTTGAACCTCGGCAAGCGTTCTTGGATTATTGAAATTTCTGAAATCACGGCTAGCAACTTTATCCAGTCGGGGGGTAGCAAGCTTGGTTTCAAAATCCAAAATTGTTTTTGCCTGGGTACGTGCAGATTCTTCCGAATCTCCCAAAAACTGAAGCATTCGTGTAATATGGTCTACATACTGCTCACGAATTTTTACAGAGGCAGGATCTGTATTTGTGTAAAAATCACGGTCCGGCAATCCAAGTCCGCCCGGTGCAAGATAAGCCGAATTCATTGAGCTGTCATTGGGATTTGAAGTTGCGAAGAGCCCAAAGAATGGCTGTGAAATGGTTACTGAATTTTCAGAAATTACCTTTTGCAAATCTGCCGCGGTTTTAATGGAAGCAATTTTGTCAAGCTCAGGCTGTAGCGGTGCAATTCCTGCTTTTTCTCTGGCAACGGTATCAAGCTCAGATTCGTAGATCATTATTGCTTTTGCTTGGTCTGTATTTTCTCCGTATTTATCGCTCTTTTTTGCGCGGTCAAGAATATCCAGCACATTGGCCGCGGTTTGTTTGCGTAGAATTGTAAATCCACCCCAGCTGGTCTGATCGTCTGGAATTTCATTATTCTTCATCCAGTTTCCGTTTACGTAATTGTAGAAATCTACTTTTGGGCTTACGGTGGTGTCCATATTTGCCAAAATAATTCCGTGTGGTTCGGTATCCGCTTTTGCAACTTCGGTTTTTTCCTTGCAGGCCATAACTGAAACAGCAAGCGCAGCCGTTGCAAGCATTGGTTTTAGAAAATTGTTTTTCATTGGATTATATTTCATTTTATCTATTTGGGTAATGTTCAATTGTATATTAGTTGTGAAAAATCTAAAAAGTTACAAATCATCTGTTTTTATTATCCTGAAGCTCAAGTCTGTAAATGGAATCCGAAAATTGCTTCTGTTTTTTTAGTTCATTTTCCTCATCTTCCCTTCGTTCATAATCTATCATTTGCTTTCGGAATTTTTCATTCAACTGAATGACGAAATTTTCTACCGAAGTATTGAATTCCAAAATGGAATTTTGCACCTGCGCCGAATCTATTCTGGACTCATGCGCGACTTGGTATAACAGGCTGGTACGTGTTTTTATTACTTTTAGCCTACTTTGTATAAAATTAGTGTTTAACGTATCCGGAATCATTTTTATTACCGAATCTGCATATTCCTGCAACCTTTCAGAACGATTTTTCAGCGCTTCAAAATTACTGCCGTTTACATTATTTGCTTCCGCAAGCAGGTCTTCAAGTCCTCCCCATTTCAGCATTTCCTCCCGCGCTGGGGCAGAGAGTTGGGGCAGGGAAAAGTTTTTTTCACCAAAAACAATGGAAAAATCTGGTGATGTATCCTCGGGCAAGGTTTGCTGGCTGTTGTTTCTGCAGGAATAAAGCAGAAATAAACAAAGGAATAGTGGAAATAAAAACTTCATATTTAATATAAGAGCACAAATATACTTGATATAAAGAATATGGTACATTATTTTTTGATGTGAAAAAGCCTTTGGAATGGCTATATTTACACTCGATTATTTCAAAAATTATTATGAAAAAGAGAATTCTCATCATTGGAGCTTGCGGACAGATAGGCACGGAGTTAACGGCGTATTTAAGAAGTATTCACGGAAATCACAAGGTTATAGCAAGCGATATTCGTGAAGGAGATGCTGCTATGATGCAATCCGGACCTTTTGAGGTATTGGACGCAATGGATTACGATGCGGTTGAAGAGGTGGTAATTCGCCATGAGATAACCGATGTATATTTAATGGCCGCCATGCTATCCGCAACCGCTGAGAAATTCCCAATGAAAGGATGGAACCTAAATATGGATTCCCTTTTTCACGTGCTCAATTTAGCAAAGGACAAAAAAGTAGATAAGGTTTTTTGGCCTTCCAGCATCGCGGTATTTGGTCCATCAACCCCCAAAACCGATACGCCCCAGCGCACAGTGATGGAGCCAACAACCGTTTATGGAATCAGCAAACAAACAGGAGAGCGCTGGTGCGAATATTATTATAATCGATACGGTGTGGACGTGCGCAGTATACGTTATCCGGGATTGATTAGTTACAAAACATTGCCCGGCGGTGGTACAACAGATTATGCCGTGGATATTTATCATAAAGCGCTTAAACACAAAAAATATATTTGTTTTCTGAATAGTGAAACCACGCTTCCTATGATGTTTATGGACGATGCCATTAAAGCGACCGTTGGGATTATGGATGCGCCAAAAGAAAATATCAAAATAAGATGCTCATACAATCTTGCCTCTATGAGTTTCAACCCTGAGGAAATTGCCGAAAGTATAAAAAAACATATACCTGAATTCCAAATAAGCTATGAGCCGGATTTTCGGCAGGCAATAGCAGATAGTTGGCCACAAAGTATTGATGACAGCGAAGCGCAAAGAGATTGGGGTTGGAAAAGTGAATTTACACTGGATGAAATGACCAAAACAATGCTCGATAATTTATAGTCGAATAAATTTTTTTATTCGTTCTTTTCCTCTTCAAATTCAACTTCGAGGATAGTTGCAGTGCCATTTTTACCTTCGTTTGAAATAAAAATAGCTCCCTCGGCACCAAAGTCAATACCTTCTGGTTGCGGAAAGGCTTCAGCATCCAGCGGATGCAATTCTATAGGTTTTCCAGTAGCATCTGTAATCAAGAGTCTGGCGGGATTGCTTTGCAAAATGTAGATATTGTTTGTGGTAGGGTGTACAGCAATATCTGAAGGATAAAAGGAAGGGTCAATTTCATCGTCATCGTCCGCATCCTTACTTTGAAATATTGGGTCATTTAATGAAATACGAATTATGGGGTTGGTTTCTACGGCTTTATTTTCCAGATTAAAAGCATAGATGCCTTTATGGCCGTCATCTTCGGGACCTTTGTTCTTTGTAATCAAAAGAAGCCTATTGTTTTTCTTGTCCAGCGTCAATGATTCCATATTATTTTTTCCGGTAAAAGCAGTCTTATGTTGTGTTACGCTGAAATTTGGATTTAGATAATTGGCAACTTCAAAAAGAACACCATCGCTTCGTAGCACATAGGCCGTACTGTCTACAATGGACAATGCTTCGTAATCGCCAGGCTTTCCGAAATTTATCTGCTTTTCAACCAAAGAGGTTGAGAGATTATATATAAAGATAATTCCCTCCTCATCCTGAACGCAGGCAATATTGTTCTCATCAACAACTGAAATTCCGGAGATTTCATCTAGCGGCACCGGCATATTCCACTTTCTGCTAATTACGTAGCTTACTTCTTCTAGTCGGGGATTTAGCGCGGGGTTTTCAAACATATACCACATTACCCCTACAAATGCCAAGACTCCCACAATTATTGCCGCTGCTATCCCGTTTTCTTTCATTATTAGTTAAACTATTTTAAGTTGAAAAGATGGATAAAATAAAGGAAAATATACGTTTCTTTACTTAAAATTTTTATAAAAAGCGAAAGATTGGATTTTGGGTTCACACAATTGCGATGAATTTATTGTAGCCTCACCAACCGCGAGGCTTAGGGGGAAGGTGGAATCTGGGTCTATGGGACTTTGTAGCCTCACCAGCCCTGAGGCTTCGGGGGAACGTGGGATCTGGGTCTATGGAATTTTGTAGCCTCACCAAGAATCGAACTTGGATCTAAAGTTTAGGAAACTTCTATTCTATCCATTGAACTATGAGGCCCAAACAAAAAATCCCAACAGAAATGTTGGGATTTTTGCTCCTCCTCTTGGGCTCGAACCAAGGACCCTCTGATTAACAGTCAGATGCTCTAACCAACTGAGCTAAGGAGGAATATTTCTTTTTATTACACCATCCCGAAGGCTGTTTGTAATGCTAAATATATGGCTTTTCTCATTTAGCGGTTGCAAATATACCTATTTTTTAATTCCATCAAAATAAAAAATAGAACTTTCTGAAAATTTTGAAATCTTTTCTGCCAATGCTTATTCCAAATCTTTCAATCGTTGTAGCAACGAAACACTTTCCGAAGTATTTATGTGTTCCAAAATTGTCTTTGCCTCGCTTATTTTTCCATCGTTAATTTTACTCAAAGCCAAATAGTATCGGGCATCGTCGTTGAAGATGCTGTTTTTTTTAATGGTTACATTTTCCAAGAAACCAGATGCTTGGCTCGAGTTACCCTTTGCCAGATACGCCACGCCTACAAAATAATTCAAAGTATCACTTTCTTTATTTTTTTGAAGAAGCGGTTGCCATTTTTCTAAAGCCTCATCATATTTTTTTCTTTTGTAATCTACCATTCCTTCATAGAAAACATAATCTTCTGAAGGGCCCATTGTAGTGGGTAGGCCAGGGTCCGGTCTAAAATTTTCAGCAAATACGGACTGTGGTGTTTCATTTTGAAAAAAAAGCGCCCAACTTGTGACTCCAATAATTACAAGGATGGCAGCCGCTGCGGCAAACCAAAACGAGCGATTTTTTGTTGAATTTTCCGTATACATTTCACGATGGAAAACGTCAAGAGAATCACGCAAAAAATATTCCTCCGCGCCATCTGTAATAGCTTTCTGTTCTTCAACCGCCGCTTTCAAAATAGTATCGCTCTCCAATCTTTTCTCGAACGCATCAAGCTGGTTTGCTGGCAATTCTCCGCGCAGATATTGATCAATTTGATCTTGAATAAGCTGCGCTCTGTGTTTGTTTTTATCGGTTTCCATTTGGGGTGGACTCTGTTTTTTTTCTAAGTTGCTCTAGGCAACGATATTTTGCATTTTTTGCGGAAGCTTCATCTATTGAAAGAATTTCGGCAATAATTTTAAAGGATTTCTTTTCAAAATAAAATAGTTTTAAAATCAATTGGCATTTTTCACCCAAATGCGAAATGGCTTCAAGAATTTTTTCAATTTGTTTATTTTTGATTCGGATCTCTTCGGTTTCCGGCTCATAGAATTCAATTTCCCTATTGATGAACGTCTTGTTTTTATAGGCCGCCGAACGTAAATGGTCCAGCCATTTGTTTTTGGCAATCTGAAAAAGATAGCCATTTATCGCTGTTGGACTTTCCGCGGTAAATTTGTTTGCCTTTACATTTTTCCACATCGCCACAAACGCCTCTTGGTAAATGTCCTTTGCCTCGGCAATACTTCCGTTATTTTTGAGGATATAGGTTTTTACTTTTGAAAAATTGGTTGTGTACACTTTTTTAAGTGTAGCGCTGTCATTCTGTATAATTAGCGCAACAATTTGGTTTGATTGGTCTTGTGTTCGGGAAATTTTCAATTCCTGTGAAATTTTTTAAACAGAACAGAAAGATACAATTTATCCCGTGTGCATTCCAAAAATTTAATAGTACCAATATTTTTTTCTAATAAATTTTCAATCCTCTAAAATAGAATCGAAAATAGGAATGAAATGTCATCAATAAAAAAACCCCGGAATATTCCGGGGCTTTTTTATAATACAAAGAAATTTTTATCCGAATAACCAACGGTAAATATCATTTCCGTTTGCGAACAAAACAAGGGCAATCAATATGAAGAAACCTACCATTTGCGCATATTCCATAAATTTATCGTTCGGTTTTCTGCCAGTCACTATTTCATACAGCAGAAACATAACGTGCCCGCCATCCAGCGCTGGGATGGGAAGAATGTTCATAAAGGCCAAAATGATTGAAATGAGTGCAGTGGTTTCCCAAAAACGGCCCCAGTCCCAAGCATCGGGGAACAAATTGCCAATGGCGCCAAAACCGCCAACCTGGGTTGCGCCTTTTTTCGTGAAAACATATTTAAACTGTTTAACATAGTCCACCAAAATATTGGTCCCGTACCCTATGCCACCGGCAATGCTTTCACCCAACGAATATTCTACTTTTGTCTCGCCCAATTTCAATTCCTTCCCGAAGGACATAAAACCAAATTTCCCTTCTTCATTTGGCTTCACCTGAATGGTTTCCAATTGATTATTTCTAGAGACTACAAAAGTGTTTTCAGCATCCTTATTTACATAGGTGTCAATTTGGTTATAGTGGTCTATTGGTTGGCCGTTTACCTCCACTATTTTGTCGCCCACCTTAAATCCTGCCTTTGCGGCCGGATAATCGGGGAAGAGGGTGTCCATTACCGCCAATCTCATAGGCTCAAAAGGGCGCAACACATCGTTTTTGAACATTTGGGTTCCGGCATCTTCAGGCACAGCAATAGTTTCGGTACTTCCATCAGCATGCCGTACTTCAATATTTTCAACATCCCTTAAAAAAAGATATTTGTTTACATCCATCACATTGGTGAGTTCTTCACCATTCACCTTTAAAACATGGTCGCCATCTTGAAAACCATATTTCTTGAATTGTTCAGCCACCGCAAAACCTTTTGGAAGGTCATCATTCGTTGTTATATCGCGGCCGTAGAAATATAAAATTCCCATATAAATAACAAATCCCACGATAATATTTACCGTAACACCGCCAAGCATAATTATCAATCGTTGCCAAGCTGGTTTGCTGCGGAATTCCCACGGCTGTGGCGGTTGGGCCATTTGCTCCTTGTCCATGCTCTCGTCAATCATCCCAGAAATTTTCACATAACCACCAAGCGGCAACCAACCTATACCATAAACGGTTTCGCCTATTTTCTTTTTGAAAAGTGAAAATTTGACATCAAAAAAAAGATAGAATTTCTCGACCCGGGTCTTAAAAAGTTTTGCGGGAATAAAATGCCCCAACTCGTGAAGGACAATTAATATGGACAAGCTTAAAATAAGCTGAATAGCTTTAACAGCGAATGGACTCATAGGTATCTAAATATATTCTTTATAAAATATCAGACTCAATTGTAAGCAATACGTTACCAAAAACGAGTCCATAAAAACGTACGCTTCAATCATTTTCTGAAGCCGTAAAAATGAAGGCACAAAAGTAATCTTTTACAACGTGCAAAAAAAATAAGCCAAAGCGTTTACTCGGTATTTTATGATTCAGAAATTTAATGTGAAAAAATTAGGGCGTATTTTTGCCAAAATATATAGCTTCATCGCCTAAATAGTTGAAAATGCTCACGTTTTTCAGAAAATATAAATTCTTCGGAATTGTCCTTCTCATTCTTTCCGTTATTATTATTTCCATCATCTACTCCATAATGAAACCGAAGCCGGTGTTAAAAATCTTCCAGCCGGCCGATGTTGCCACGGAACTTGTTGATACCACCATTCAATACGTAAAAAAATACCACACCATTGCCGATTTTTCGCTTACAAACCAAAATGGTAAAACCATTACCCAAAAGGATTATGAGGGAAAGATTTATGTGGCGGACTTTTTCTTCACAACCTGCCAGAGTATTTGCCCAATTATGACAGATCACATGGCTAAAATTCAGCAAAAAATAGAAAATGATGATGAGGTGCTGCTGCTCTCACATACCGTAACACCAGAAATTGATACCGTGGCGCAATTAAAAAGGTACGCGCTGGAAAAAGGGGTGAACGATAAAAAATGGAATTTGGTGACCGGCGATAAAAAGGAAATTTACAATTTGGCACGAAAATCATACTTGGTCGCCAAAGACGCACAATACAATCCATACGATTTAATACATACCGAAAATTTTGTGCTCGTAGATAAGAAAAAACGAATACGCGGATTTTACGACGGCACAAACCCAGAGGAAATTGAAAAACTATTGGAGGATTTAAAAATTCTAAAGCGGGAGGATTGATTCCAGTAATCCTCAAAAAAACTGCCTTGCCTTTTTCTACGTCCTTTTTTTCAGTTACTTTTGCTTGTTTAAAATCAATCTAAATAATTTCCTCAGAATGCTTACCATTGCGTCCCTCAAAAAAGGCCAGCGCGCCATCATCAAGGAATTTTCCGTGGATGTAGTGCCCTTAAAACTTTTGGAAATGGGCTGTCTTCCCGGAAACGAAGTCCATTTGGTCCAGACCGCGCCTTTTCAGGATCCACTGTATCTAAACATCAATGGGAGCCACCTCGCCATACGCCGGGAAACCGCGAGTAAGATTGAAATTGAATTGATTTAACAGAATGGCAAAACAAATAAATGTTGCCCTTATTGGAAACCCAAATACAGGAAAAACCTCGGTATTCAACAGGCTCACGGGGCTTAACCAAAAAGTGGGCAATTATCCTGGAATTACCGTTGAAAAAAAACAGGGAATCTATAAATACGGCCGCGGCAGAAAAGTACATATCCTCGATCTGCCCGGAACATACAGCCTCAACGCCTCTTCGGTTGATGAAAATGTGGTTATTGAATTATTACTGAATAAAAACGATAAAGATTTTCCCGATGTTGCCGTGGTAGTGGCAGATGTTGAAAATCTAAAACGAAATTTATTACTATTTACCCAAATTAAAGATTTGGGAATACCCACCATCCTCGCCATAAACATGGCAGATAGAATGAAGCGAAAAGCCATAACGCTTGATGTTCAGTTGCTTGAGGAAAAGCTGAAAACCAAAATTGCACTAATTAGCTCCCGCAAGAATGAAGGTTTTGACAACCTGAAGGATTTGATTGAAAACTATGCTACTCTTTCAACCAAGCCAAGTTTGAACGCTTCGCGGATTGCGCCCGAATATTTTGATAGATTGCGCAAAGCCTTTCCGCAGCAAGATCTTTACAAACTTTGGCTCGTTATTACACAAGATGTAAACTTCGGAAAGCTTGATAGGCAGGAATTTAAAGGTATCGCTTCATTTAAAACGGAATCCGTCAGTAATCTGAAAAGGCTTCAACAAAAGGAAACCGTAGCGCGATACCAATTCATAAACGAGACTTTAAAGGAAACACTTCATATTGACGTAGAAAATGCCAAGGATCTACGGAGTCGTCTGGATCGTGTATTGACCCATAAAATCTGGGGCTATGTAATTTTCTTCGGAATTCTACTGCTCATTTTTCAAGCTATTTTCGATTGGAGCAGCTACCCAATGGATTTTATAGACACCACGTTCGCTTCTTTAAGCGAATGGACTAAAACTACGCTTCCGCCGGGAGATTTTACAGATTTAATTGCGGAGGGAATTATTCCCGGCCTCGGTGGAATCGTTATTTTCATTCCCCAGATTGCATTTCTGTTTCTGTTTATTTCCATTCTCGAGGAAACGGGATATATGAGCCGCGTAGTTTTTTTGATGGACAGGATTATGCGGCGTTTTGGGTTAAGCGGAAAAAGTGTCGTTCCATTAGTGGCGGGCACTGCCTGCGCCATTCCAGCAATTATGGCAACCCGTAATATTGAAAATTGGAAAGAAAGGTTGATCACCATTTTGGTTACGCCCTTCACAACCTGTTCTGCACGGTTACCTGTTTACCTCATAATAATTGCATTGGTAATCCCAGACGATCGCGTACTGGGAATCTTCAGCTTGCAAGGGCTTACGCTCATGTTTATGTACTTGCTCGGCTTCGGTGCGGCTATATTTTCAGCGTATATTTTGGACAAAGTTTTAAAGATTCGCTCCCGTAGTTTTTTTGTGGTCGAAATGCCCAATTATAAAATTCCGTTGCCCAAAAACGTACTCATTACCGTAGTTGAAAAAACCAAAGCTTTTGTGCTAGGCGCGGGAAAAATAATTCTTGCCATTTCCATAATTCTCTGGGTATTGGCATCATACGGCCCGGGAAGTTTCAATGACGCGGAAAGTATCGTGCGCCAACAATTTGCTTCCGAAAATTTAAATGAAGAAGAAATTGCGATGCACGTGGATTCCTATAAACTCGAAAATTCATATATAGGAAAAATTGGCCACGCTATTGAGCCCGCGGTACGGCCTTTGGGGTACGATTGGAAAATTGGTATTGCCATTGTAAGCTCTTTCGCCGCGCGCGAAGTATTTGTAGGTACCCTCGCAACTATTTACAGCGTGGGCAGCGAAGAGGAGGAGACCATAAAAAACCGAATGGCGGCCGAGGTCAATCCCGTTTTGGGTACGCCACTTTTTAATTTTGCCAGCGGCGTTTCACTATTGTTGTTTTATGCCTTTGCGATGCAGTGTATGAGCACACTCGCCATCGTAAAACGTGAAACCAATAGCTGGAAATGGCCTATGTGGCAATTGGTGGTAATGAGCGCAATTGCTTATGTTGTGGCGCTTGCGGCATTTCAATTTTTGAAGTAAAATAACTATCTTAGTACTATGCAGACCCTTTTAGTCTTAATCACATTTATTATTGCCGCAGGCTTTTTGCTTAAAAAATTTATATGGAATCCCATTTTTGAAGGACGCCAAAATGCGAGCAGTACCTTAGACGGCGGAAAAACCAAATGTGGGAAAAAAGACTGCGGTTGCCATTAATTTTCTGAAGCATCTTCCTTTGTAATTTCGAGCACGTAACCTGAGATTTCATTATTGCTGTCCTTTGGGTATGGTTTTAATTCTGAAGCTTGTAAAATATATTCACCTGTCTTTAGAACCATCTTCGTATCATTTTCACCTTCGCGGGTTTCCCCTAAAATGATTTTTTTCTCAACCGGTGCCTTTCCACTTTCAGCAATGGTTACTGAAACTTTTGCTCGTCCCGCCCACACGCACTGTACATTGGTTGGACAGCGGGAATCCTCAGTTACTTCATTGAAAGTGATACTTGTACCATCCATAGTAACAGTCTGCTTCAGCGAAAGCTCTAGTGGAAATTTAATGGTTTCCGCCATTTTCTTTTGCCCCGAAGAGCAACTTGCTAGAACCAAAATCGAAAGAATAAGTATATATTTCATTATAAATTTTTTTCGGAATAAATAAAGATACTTAAAATAGTTTTGCGGAAGCGATAGCGGTTATCCCAGGCCTACGTCCAGAAACATCATAAACATAAATCCTCCAATAAATCCTACCGTGGCGATGTCAGTATTGTTACCGCGTTGGCTTTCAGGCACTACTTCCTCCACCACAACAAAAATCATAGCTCCCGCGGCGAAGCATAGCGCGTAGGGCAAAATTGGCTGAAATGTCATAACCGCCCAAGCGCCCAAAACCGCGGCAATTGGCTCTACGGCTGCAGACAAATGCCCAAAGTTAAAGGATTTCCATCGGCTCATTCCCTGCCCACGCAACGGCATTGCAACGGCAAAGCCTTCGGGAAAATTTTGAAGTCCAATCCCAATGGCAAGCGCAACGGCACCGGCAATGCTCGCGCCCTCAAAACCCATTGCCGCTCCTCCAAACAATACTCCAATGGCCAATCCCTCGGGAATGTTGTGCATTGTTATGGCCAAAGTCAAAAGCACAGAGCGATGCCACGGGGTTTTTATGCCTTCGGCTTCGCTTTTCCTGAAATTGATATGCAAATGCGGTAAAATTTTATCGAGTATAAATATAAAGAGTGCTCCCAGTCCAAAGCCTACAATAGCGGGAACGGTTTTTGAAAATCCTTCACCGGGGCTCATTTCTATTCCTGGGGCCAAAAGCGACCAAAAACTTGCCGCCACCATCACCCCGCCCGTAAAACCGAGCATGCCGTCAAAAATCTTTCTGTTCATTTCCTTAAAGAAAAAAACAAGTGCTGCGCCCAAACCAGTCACCGCCCAAGTAAAAAGTGTGGCATAAAATGCGGCCTTTACGGGGCCTATAGATTCAAAATAATTGATTATGCTATCCATTTTATAAAGTTTGAACGTACAGGTTTTCCGCTATTTTAATTGAAATGAAGAATTGCTCTTCACTTACCTGAATCACCATAGAGCCATCAAAAAATTCCTTGCCCAAAACCTTGATTTTAGTTCCGATGCTGATTTTCTTTTTATCCAAATATTGAAGAAATTCCGGACTGCTTTCCTTTACTCCCACACAAATGCCGCTTTGATTTTTTTCTATTTCTGAAAGCAATTTTTTCTCGGTGCGCTTCAATACTCCGTGCTTGTCTGGAATTGGGTCGCCGTGCGGATCAAAGTCTGGGCTTCCCAAAAATTTGTCCAAGCGCGAAATCAATTCTTCAGATTGAATGTGTTCCAACTGTTCCGCAATCTCGTGGACTTCATCCCAGTGAAAGTTTAATTTTTCGACCAAGAAAACCTCCCACAATCGATGCTTTCGTATTACTCCGGCGGCAATCTTTCGGCCAGATTCGGTTAATTGCGCACCTTTATAACGTTTGTAAACCAACATCTTCTTTTCAGCCAATTTCTGAACCATATCCGTAACCGAGGAAGGTTTGGTTTCCATGCTTTCAGCAATGGCATTGGTACTAACTTCTCCTTCAGTTTCCAATTCTAAATGAAAAATGGCTTTTAAATAATTTTCTTCGGCAAGGGTCATTTCAATTTTAAATTTATACAAATATATATTTTTTTAAACTAAAACAAATATTTAGCTTTGCCTAAAAGTATTATTACTCAAAACTAATTTCAGTTGCTCAATGAAGAATATTCTTTATATATTTTTGTCTTCAATTACATTTGCCGCTGCCCAAAATGAAAAGGGAACTGTTTCGGGTACAATTTCAGCAGACGGAAATCCCATTTCTTTTGCCAGCGTTTTTGTAAAAGGTGGCACAGAAGGTACGAGTGCAGATGAAAATGGAAATTTCCAATTAAAAGTTACGCCAGGCTCAATGACCATTGTTGTCCAATCGCAGGGATATGCCTCCCAAAATAAAACGATAAACATTGCAGCCGGGGAAATAAGGAAGTTGAATTTTCTTTTAACTGAAGATGCGCTGGGCCTAGAGCAAGTCGTGGTCAGCGCTACCAGAAACCGAATAACAAAAAAGGAGGCGCCCGTAATTGTAAATGTCCTCAGCTCCAAAATGCTTAACGCCACCCAATCCCTCACGCTAGCGGAAGGATTAAATTATCAGCCTGGCGTGCGCACGGAAACCAATTGCCAAAATTGTGGTTTTACGCAGGTACGTCTCAATGGATTGGAAGGTCAATACACGCAGATTTTAGTCAACAGCAGGCCGATTTTTAGCGCATTAAATGGGGTGTATGGTCTGGAGCAAATTCCCGCGAGCATTATTGATAGGGTCGAGGTGGTACGCAGCGGCGGTTCCGCTTTGTTTGGCTCAAATGCCATTGCGGGAACTATTAATGTGATAACCAAGGAGCCAGTAATTAATACGTGGGATATAGCTTCAAATTTTGGATATATAGACGGAACAGCACTGGACCGAAATATTACTGCAAATGCATCCTTTGTGAATGAAAGTCTGAGTGCTGGAACAACATTTTACGGGATTTTTAGGGATCGGGAAGCGTTTGATGCCAATAATGATGGCTTTTCTGAAATTACAATGCTGAACAATAAATCAGTGGGGGCAAAAGCCTTTTACCGTCCCAATGATAATAGCCGCATTGGAGCAGATTTTAGTTTTATAAATGAATATCGAAGAGGGGGTGATCGCCTTTCTTTGGAGCCACAATTTACAGATATCACCGAAGAATTGGATCATCGCACTATTTTCTCGGGAATTGATTATGAATTTTTTGATGACAGCCGAAAAAATAATGCCTCAGCCTATATTTCAGTGCAACATACTAACAGGGATAGTTATTATGGAGGTTTGGGTGGCGGAAGGACACGTGCTGATAGTATTTCAGCGAATAATGCTTTTGGGAATACAAAAGATCTTGCTCTGGTGGCTGGCGTGAAATATTCGCATAATTTTAAAAATGAAGATGTTATAACCACAGGAACGGAGTATCAACTTAATGATACCGAAGATGCCATTCCCGGCTACAATCGCACCATCGATCAGCGAGTGAATAATTTTGGACTGTATGCTCAATATGAGTGGAAGCCCGTTGAAAAATTCACCGCGCTAGCTGGGGCGAGATTGGATCACGTCCAAGTAGATGGTTTTTATGAAATTCAAACAATTTCAAGGGCATCCCAGGTTTCACAAACCGTATTGAGTCCGCGGTTGACATTGCTTTATAGCGTAACGGATGCCCTTCAATTTCGGGGAGGTTATGCCCGCGGGTTTCGGGCACCGCAGGCTTTTAACGAGGATCTACACATATCATCAGTAGGCGGGGAGCAACGTTTTGTAATACTTTCAGAAAATTTGGAAAGTGAATTTTCAAACGCTTACACGGCCAGCTTTAACTTTACGCGAAGTTTTAAAAAGGTTCAAACCAATTTTTTATTGGAAGGATTTCACACAGTCCTTCAAAATCCATTTACCATTGTGAGCACCGGCAATTCGCTGCCCAGCGGAAGTCTTTTGGAAGAAACGCGAAACGGCGCCGGCGCTACAGTAACCGGAGTGAATATTGAAGGTTCCGTTTCCCCTTCGTCCCAATTGTATTTTCAGGCAGGGATAACATTACAGAAATCCCAATATAACGAGCCGCAGTTGATTTTTGAATCAAGCGGCAATTTTCCCGATGAAGAAAATGTTTTTCTAAAACAATTTCCGCGCGCGCCAAATACCTACGGTTTCATCAATACCAATTGGACGGTTACAGATGCGCTGAAGCTGGATTTTACGGGCAGCCTTACAGGACCCATGGACGTGCCGCACGTGGTAGGCGAAAACGGGTTTGTGGTATTGGAAAGATCACAAACATTTTTTGATCTCACTTCAAAAGTTACTTACCATTTTGACCCATCAGAAAATTTTCACGTGGAAATAAGTGGTGGTGTACAAAATGTTTTGAACAGTTATCAAAGCGATTTTGATCGCGGGCCGCACCGGGATTCAGATTATGTTTATGGTCCCAATAAACCGAGAACCCTATTTTTGGGATTGAAAATTGGCGATTTTTAATTTGAAATTTTTATGAAAATATTCTTCTCTACCATACTATTCATCACCATTTCAATGAACTGTTTTTCACAGGAAACTATTAAAATACAATGGAAATCTTGGAATGAACTTGAAAGCGCGCTACGGGAAAAGCCAAAACCGGTATTGCTTTTTTTCCACACAAAGTGGTGCGTCTATTGCAAAAAAATGCAGCGTGAGGTTTTTACAAATAAAAAAATTATCAAAAAAATGAATGAAGAATATTACGCAGTTGAAATGGATGCGGAAAGTGTGGAAAAAATAGTTTTTGATGGTGTAGAATTTATAAATACGGAAGCTCTCAAAAAACGAAACGGAATCCACCAAATTCCATTGTTATTGGCATCCCGTGAAGACCAACCATTTGTACTGCCGGCAACTATAATTCTTGATGCCAACTTCAAAATAAAACAAAGATTTTTTGAATATCTATCTTCCGAAAAGTTGCTTCAAATTTTATAAAAATTTTTAAAACCCGCGCTCTTTCTGAAGATTTTCACATAATGATTAAAATTTAAAAGCGAACTTTTGCCTTCAATATGAAGAACCTTGGCAAAAGCCGATATTCTGATTGAAAAACTCCCGTATCATCGACCATCAGATTTCTTAAAGTCCTCGTATTCAACAAGTTTTTTCCCATCACTGCCAAAGAAACAGTATTTTTTATAAGAGGATAGCTTCCTTCGAAATCCATAAAGTAGTAGGCGTCATTATCTATATTCAATCCTGAAAAAAAATAGCGTGAGGAGTTTAGGGATAGGTTCAAGTTTTTTATAGGCTCATAGACAATGTCCAAAAATGTTCTGTTCCTTAAATTTTCTTGTTCTGTAATATTTGTTTTGTAGTTGCTTTGAAACCATTCAGTCCCAATATGAAAATTAATAGGACTGCCGAAGGCAGATCTCAATTCGCCCCCATAGTTTAATGTTGAGGCATCCACTTGGCGAAGACTTCCATTTACAATATTTTCAAATCGCTGTTCATTATAACCAATTTTTACTTTTGCGTTTGAGGCCAATGATTTGATGAATATGTTTAGTTCTGTCTGGATATTTGCAAATTCTTTGTCTTTTAACCTTGTTAGTTCATTTAAAATATAGTCACGCGTAAATTCAGATTTTAACCCAAGATATTCGTCATTTTTAATATATATAAAAGAGGTGTTTGCGTAAAATGTACTTAAGATGGTGCCCAACATGTAGTTTACAAAAAAAGTACTGTTATCCAAAGGGTCTATTTGTTGCAAGCCTTTTGAAAATGTATTGTACTGTGTAAGAACAAAACCATCCTGAACACTTTCAGTAGATGGCATTTTGTTTTCGTGTTTAAAAAATGAGGTAATTCGATTCTTTTTGTTTAGTTCCCAATCTAGAGTAATTTTCGGATTTATAAAAAAAGGTGATTTTTTTAAAATTACGTTTTTGGAGTCTAACGTGGTGATGTTTTGCGTAAAGTTAATATTTCCCGTAAACGCAAATGCTCCCAGCTTAAGTTTGTAAGAAGGCTCAAAATAAACATTGAATTGATTGAATATTGAGCTATTCTGGAATCCCGCAGGCCTTTCGTCCAGACCCTCTATTGTAAAATTTGAAGTGTAATTGTTGTTGAAAAAATTTGTGCCAACTTTTGCTTGAAGCAAATCACCGTTCTTCCGCTTGTTGAATAGGCTGGCATCCACGCCAGCAACATTCATTTTGTGCATGCTTAACTGATGCACGCCATTATTGCCGCCATTGCTTTCAAATAAATCCACAAATAAAAAACGGCTGCTCTTATATTTTTGCGGATTTTTTGAATGGATGTAATACCCGTTAATTGACAGGGCGCGGTTGGGTCTAAGTCTATTGGTGTATTTAAAAGTTTGATTGGTCGAAAATGGACTTTCTTCCAGAAATTCTTTTGAAAAATCATTGTTGAACAAAAGCGAGGTATTTGTTTCCATACTGCTTCCATTGAATTTTCCGGAGTATTCAAATATTTGGTCTTTTGAAATATCAAAGGTTAATTCTGCATTGGCGAAGCCGGAAAAAGTCCTTCCATATAGATCATAATCCTCTATGGTGGTAAAAGTTCCAGTGGGCAGAAAATAAGTGTCCAGTGAATTTCTGAAAAACTTATTCTCGTCCCAATCCAAAAAACCAATTGTCTTTAGCTTCAATCTTGGGCTAAAAGAGTAAATATTATTGAGAGAAGCCATTTCGGCATTATTGAAATTGGTGCGCTCATCGCCAACATCGGGTTTGTAATTGATAAGTTTTATAAATGAAATTGCGCCTTGTTCACTTTCCATACTTTCAAAATTAGTTTCCGAACCAGAATCCGTCATCTCAGAAAGGGCAGCTGTTGTTTCTATCCCTACGTTATTAAAATTAGTAAAACCATAAAATTTATTTTTTTCCCGAAACGAAATAATATTTGCACTGGCATCATACCTATTTTCAGATGCAAGTCCATAGCCTGGTTTAAGTACTCCAAATATTTTGTTTTTCACATTGTTTTTTAAAGTAAGATTTAGGGCTACTCGCTCACTTTCTTCAATGCCTTTTAACAAACGATTATTAGAGTAACGGTTATAAACCTCTACTTTATTTATAACGGATGCATCGAGATTCTTGGTAAGCATTTTATAGCCTTTTGCAAAAAGATCATCTCCTTCAACCATCACTTTTTCTACTTCTTTCCCTCCTATTTTAATTTTCCCATCACTCTCCACATTAATTCCCGGAATATTTTTTAATAGATCTTCAACGGTTTCTTCGTTCCCACTTTTAAAGGCATCTGCCTTAAAGATGATGGAATCCTTTTTTACGGTTATTGCCTTGTCTGTGTTTACAATTACTTCATCAAGCGCAAAAGTTTCTTCTTTTAGATTGGCATCAATTTTATATTCTTTATCTTTTTCCAAAAAGATGGATTGGATGTTTTTTTTAAATGAGATTGAGCTAAAGGTAAGTTCGAAATTACCTTCTTTATCTGTAAGGATTTTGTAGGTTCCATTTTCTGTGGTCGTGGAAAAGGCGATTATTCCATCTTGGTTTTCAGCCTTCAATAAAACATTTACATAAGGTATGGGGTTCTGCAATGTATCCTTTACGGTTCCGGAAATGACGCTTTGGGAATAAGCAAAATTGCCCGATAGCGAAAGTATCAGGCAATTTGATAATAATATGAAATATCTCTTTATTCTTTTTCCCATGGATATTCAAGTTCAATACCGTTTTTCTTGATATCGGTTGAAACAAGTTTAGTGCCTTCTGGTGAACGAGCGAGAATAGCTTGTGTGATTTTGTTTATATTACTAGTGCCTTTTTCTACAAATTCTTGATAGCTTATTACAGTTCCGACCTTAGGATTTTGAACTTTTTGATTAGCTTGAGTATATGGAATTTCTATACGTTCTGCGCTAAAATAAACCTCTCCGGTTTGATCGTAAATTTCTAAAATCAATCCCGGCAATCCGCGAAATTTATAGGGGCCAAATGATAAAGGGATTTCAGTTGTAAACCAAGCCACATAATTTCTTCCTCTAAATTTGGCAGTAGCTTTTTGACACTTGTACGTAGAAATTTCTTTAAATTCAGCATGGAGTTCCCATTCTATTTTAACAATATCCTCGTAAATGTAGTAGTTTAAATTTCTATCATCATAAAGAGCCTCTCTGCAGACCAATTTATTACTTTGCAAATTGGAAAAATATACATTACCGATAGAATCACTACCCAACCTAATTTTTATATTAGTAGTCTTCTTATTTTCGTCATCTTTATTGATGTTTTCATCTTTTCCAGTTCTATTAATTTTATCTATTTCATTTTGATAATATGATTTGCCATTATTGAAATATAGAAAGCTAGTTTTTTCTATGGGTTCATAGCCATTGAAATTCAAATTTGATGAATATGTAATTTTACCAGTTTGTGAATAACAGAATGATATTGAAAGGAAAAAAAGAAAGAAATATTTCATAAAGCATCATTTATCCCGCAGAAATGGGGCAGGGCTCATAAGTTACAACGGTAATTGTTTCTATATATGTACCGTGATCTATTGTAATGATCGTTGTCACTTCTATCACACAATTAATTGGAGCAAAGTTTTCTGAAAAAACTTTTGAATTTTCCAATAAAATTAAAGATTGATTGTCATTATTGCCAAAGGCAAATGCACCAAGTGAAAATAAACAGATTGATAATGTAAAAAATAATTTTTTCATAATGTTGAAATTTAAGATTTATTAATCAGTTATGTTCGAACATTTGCAAGATATGTTTTTTTTTTTTGATATTCGGCAAAATTTTAACAAATCTTTTCAGTTCTATTTTCAAAACCCGCGCTCTTTCTGAAGTTGTTCGTACGCTTCCTGCACTTTTTTGAACTTTTCCTCGCCGCCCTTTTGGTGGGCTTCGTCCATATGCTGCAGTTTATCGGGGTGGTATTTTTTTACCATGGCACGGTACGCACTTTTTATTTCTGAAACAGTTGCGGTTCTATCAATCTCCAGAATTTTGTAAGCGCTGTCCGGATTCTTGAAAAACATCGCTTTTATACTTTCAAAATCACGGGCATAAACGCCCAGAAAACCTGCCATGCGGTTGATTTCATTTACCTCTGGCGTGGACACGTTTCCATCTGCATTTGCTATGCTGAACAAAAAGTGTAGAATCTGCAATCTGCTTTCGTAACGCGTTCTTTGCCGTAAAAGAGTACAGATATTCTGGGCAGAAATCTGTCTGTTCTTTATCACTTCGTTGAAAACCTTGAAAGTGGCATTCGCCCTTTCGCGCCCGTAGGCCTGCACAAAATATTGGCGCACGTAATCCAGTTCGGTCTGGTTTACGTTCCCGTCTGCCTTTATCACTAAGGAAGCTAATGAAAGCAGATTCAATTCAAAATCTGCAGGCGTAACATTTTGGGTTCGGGAACCCATAGTAGTTTTAAAACTTCCCTTTACCCTGAAATTATCGAAGATACTTCCTATCAAAAACCCGATAACCGCACCCGGAAATCGGTAGAGAGCAAAACCAAGAACGGCCAATAACCATCGAAGCATAACTGTATTTTTTCTTTTAAGAGCGCACAAAGGTAACCATTTAAAATTCCAAACCTTAAATCGCAAATTCCAAAGTATCAATATTGAGATTCCAGGGAATTTGTGATTTGTAATTTGGGATTTTTCCTTTCTGGAATTTGTATCTTTGCGGTCAATATTATTTTTAAACTTTAAAAGAAAAAATATGTATCCACCAGAACTTGTAAAACCAATGCGCGAAGACCTAACAAAAGTGGGTTTTGCTGAATTATATACTGAAGAAGATGTTGCAAATGCCCTTGAAAAGGAAGGAACTACCCTTGTTGTGGTAAATTCCGTTTGTGGTTGCGCCGCAGCCAATGCACGCCCAGGTGCAAGCATGTCTTTAATGAATGATAAAAAACCGGATCATTTGGTTACCGTATTTGCCGGTGTGGACCGTGAAGCCGTTGATGCCGCACGTTCCAGAATGGTTCCGTTTCCTCCCAGTTCTCCATCTATGGCATTGTTCAAAAATGGCGAATTAGTACATATGCTGGAACGCCACCACATTGAGGGACGCCCGGCACAAATGATTGCCGAAAATTTGAAGGACGCTTACAACGAATATTGCTAAGCAAAAACAGTTGCCATTTATGCAATTGACAAAACCTATTACGGTTGTAGTTGGAATTTTGGCGCTTGGCGCTCTTATTTTCAATTTTTATCAGGATTCAAAAGTTTCCTATTTATTTGGAAGGGAGATAAATCCTTGGCTATACCGTGCATTTTGGCTGGTAGTTGTGGGCATTTGCATTTACAATTATATTTATATTGACCGAAACACGTTGAAAAATAAGTCGGCTGCAAGACGTGGTAACAAACTGAAAATTAGGTCACGTAACTGACAGCGTAAAAAATCAGAATTACAAAAAGGGAAAACCGTCTTTTTAAAGGCGGTTTTCTTATTTTTGAACGCAATGAACGTACTCCTAAAAATCATCAGTTACCCGTTTTCGGCACTTTTTTATTTGCTGTTTGGTATTACAATTGTCGTTTTTCATCCCATCCAGAGCATTTGTTTTCGGGCATTTGGCTATGAGGCCCACAAAAAAAGCGTGGATTATCTTAACTGGGTTTTATTGCGCTGCCTTAATGTATTGGGGACAACATTTCACGTTAAAATCAATACTAATATTCCGAACGACCTCCCGCTGGTAATAGTCTCAAACCACCAAAGCATGTGGGACATTCCGCCCATCACGTGGTACCTCAGAAAGTACCATCCCAAATTTATTTCAAAAGTGGAATTGGGCAAGGGGATTCCGTCCATTTCCTATAATCTAAAACACGGCGGCTCCGTACTTATAGACCGAAAAAACCCCCGGCAAGCCATTGTTGAGCTGGTCAAATTTTCAAAATACCTTCAAAAATTCAAGAGAAGCGGCGTTATCTTTCCCGAGGGAACCCGCAGCAAAACCGGAGTGCCAAAGCCCTTCCGCCGTAGTGGACTGCAAACGCTTTTCAAAAAAATTCCCGATGGGTATGTGGTTCCCGTTACTATCAATAATTCGTGGAAACTGCAGCGCTGGGGGATGTTTCCCGTACAAATGGGCGTGCGTCTGGAAATGATTGCCCATCCCGCCATAAAAATTTCTGAATTTGAAATTGAAGCGCTTATTGATAAAGTGGAAGAAACCATCACTTCAAAAATTCACAGATAATGGCTGTATTTTCTTCGGAAGAAATCATAGCGCGAACCATCGATTTCGTAAAAAATGAATTGCAGGATGCCGAAGGTGGCCACGATTGGTTTCACATAGAACGTGTCTATAAAAATGCGCTTCTCATTTCAGAAACTGAAGAGGTGGACAAAACAGTGGTATCCCTGGGCGCACTGCTACACGATATTGCAGATTCAAAATTCCATAACGGCGATGAAACGGTGGGCCCAAAAAAGGCAATGGATTTTCTTTCTTCGGAAAATATTTCAGCTGAAATTTTGGAACACGTGATTAAAATCATTGAGAATATTTCATTTAAAGGCGGAAATAAAATTCAGAAATTCCATTCAAAAGAATTGGCTGTTGTACAGGATGCCGATAGGCTGGATGCCATTGGCGCCATTGGTATTGCCCGGGCTTTTAATTATGGCGGTTTCAAAAATAGAAAAATGTACGATCCCGAAATTGAGCCAAATCTAAATATGACCCCTTCGGAATACAAAGCTTCCGGTGCGCCCACAATCAATCATTTCTACGAAAAATTATTGCTCTTAAAAGACAGGATGAATACGGAAACAGGCCGAAAAATCGCCGAGGAACGACATCTTTTTATGGAAAAATACCTTCAGCAATTTTATGATGAATGGAATGGTGTGAAATAAGAATGGGAACTATTACACCTAAAAACTATTGCAAAACCTTTTAAAATCCAAGTAATCCCGAATCCTACTCCCATTGATTTTAAGTCCCTCAAAATAGCTTCATCTGCGGATTTTTAAGCTGCTGATAGTGGGAAACATCCAGCGGTTTTCTTTCCCTGTTCTTCAAATATCTGTTTTTCGCAATCGCCATGGTATTTTTTACCTGTTCGCTTATGGTACCCTCGCCTTTCATGCGTCGTCCCCAGTTGCTATCGTTCAACTTACCGCCGTGGCATTCTGCAATTTGATTTAAAATCCGTTCGGCTTTATCGGGAATGGTTTTGTGCGCCCAATCCTTAAAAATTTCGGCTATTTGCCCATTCAGCCGCACAATGGTGTAGCCAACATCCACCGCGCCAAGTTCCGCCACTTTTTTTACCAGCGGAAGAATTTCATGGCTGTTAAGCGAAGGAATTATAGGCGCCATCATCACCCGTACCGGAATTCCATTTGCTGAAAGCGTTTCTACGGTTTTCAATCGTTGTTTGATACTTGCCGTTCGTGGCTCCAGCAATCTGCGCGTATCTTCGGAAAGGGATGTGATTGAAATGTTTGCTGAAATAATATTCAGTTTTGCCATTTCCTTCAAAATATCAAGGTCACGAAGAATCAACGAATTTTTGGTGATAATGCCCGTGGGGTGTTTCCATTTCAGCATAACCTCAAGGCATTTTCTTGTAATTTCCAGTTTGCGTTCCAAAGGTTGGTAACAATCCGTATTCCCTGAAAAAATAATGGTGTCTCCTTGCCAATTCTTTGAGGTGATTTTCTCTTCCAAAAGTTGCGGGGCGTTTCTTTTAAATAAAATATTCCGCTCGAAATCCAGTCCCGCGCCGTAGCCCCAATATTCATGACTGTTTCTAGCGTAACAATACACGCAACCGTGCTCACAGCCTTGGTACGGATTGGCGGAAAATCCCATTCCCACATCTGGACTATCAACCTTGTTTACAAAACTTTTAGGGAAAACTTCAATATGGTTGGTCTTGTTCGTGTCTGCTTCCTCGCCTTCCGCTTCGCAATAATTCAAAAAGTCGTCCAGCGCTTCGTGACTGTTCTCGAAGAAACGGTTGTGCACATTCTTTTGGGCGCCGCGGCCTTTTAGAAAATTTTCTGGCATAAAAAAACTTTGAGAAATTGGATGTCCCCAAAGTTAATTATTATTTGGAATTATTCCAACATTATGGAAATAATCCTTAGTTGATTATCGTTTTCAGAAATTGTTTCTTACTTTTTCTTCTGCCAATAAATACCATATTCTTTCCGGCAGCATCAGTAATAATACCTTCTTTTACAAAATAGGGTACTTCGGTATCCTCATTGTCCACAACACTTTGGAAGCTGTACTCACCAACGGAATTTATTTTAATGGCATAAAGATTTAAATTTTTGGTGCCTCCCTGTTTAAATTCCAATCTGTCGTTGCTGATTTTTCTTATTTTATCGGAGCAGTTAATATAAATGTAGGTATCATCTCCCACGGCAGTTGAGGAGAATGAAAGATATTCAAGGGAAATCCCAGCACTGGCCTGACGTTTATTGATATTCCTGGCCCAAAGCAATTTTCCGTCTTTATCCATTTTCACGGAAACGATATCATCAAAATGGTATACAGTTGTGGTGGTCATGCCCGCTCCGGGAGCCATATTTTGCTGAACGGTGATATAATATTCCTCAGCGTTAAGCACCAAATCCTCATTTTCAGTCAAAATTGCCTTGCGCAATTTTAAATTTCGCAGTTCCTTGTCTTTCACTTTTCCATATTTGTCCTTCATAAATTTCTCAGAAAATGGAGAGTAGACCGTATTTGTGATAGCAAGGGTTTCAGGATCCAAGTTAAAGCGGCAAACACCTTTATAACGGTGGTCATTTCTTTCGGAATAAAATCCGGCGCAGCTAAGCGCTTTATCACCATACACCGTAAATAGGGAGCCTACAAAATTTTCTTCAGTCTGAAAACTGGTGCTTATCTGGTCTGTTGGAGTAATTTTATAGAGTTCGAAATGGTAATTCGCCTTGCCCTTCTTTTTAGTTTGGATACTATTGTTTTCATAGACTTTACCCAAAAGAAATAAATTTCCATTGGCGTCATCCACATCTATATTTTCATAATCAAACTGTCTATCTTTTACATCGCGCAAAAATTCTTTCTGAAAAACAAGATTGAAACTTTTGTCGTAAACAAAAAGTCGCTGGGTCTGGTTGTCCTTGTCCTTTATATCGAAGTTTACGCAGAAGAAGTTTTTGTTTTTTGAAAACGTTACCTCTCCCGAAGAACTTGAATCCCATTGGCTTGAGCCGTTGTCCCAAGCAAAAATGCCAAATACGAAACCGAAATATTTCTTGATATCATTTTCATCAAAACTGAAAAGGGATTTTTTCTGAAAATCGAAACTGCCAAAGGAAGTTTCCCAAACATTGTAGCTAAAGGTGTCCGCTTTTTTGTCGAGAACCGATTCCAGCAAAAAGATTTTGCCATTGTCCACCATTAAACCTTTTATGCGGTTGTTGTCAACCTCAATTTCAGTTTCATTGAGCAACTTCAGGTTTTTGTCGTAATGCTCAACGTAATACCCTTTTAGACTCCTAAGCAATCCACCGAAGTAGCTGCGAACCGTTACAAAGCCACCTTGGCCATCGCTCTCTGAAAAGAGCAGGCCGGTATGCTTTTTATCATCCTTAAAAACATCACTCTGGGTAGTGCTGATTGAAATTTCTTGCGCGCCGGCACTTACTGCGCAACTAAAAATAAATAGGTATAAAAATTTTCTCATAATAAATTGGTTGTTGTTTTTACGGGAGCAAAATACAAAACCAAACCTTATAAAAAATTTTTATTTTCCGGGAAAATCAGCTTTTCGTTTTTGAAGAAATGCTTGTGTACCTTCTTTAAAATCTTCGGTTCCAAAACTTTCCCCGAAATTTTTTATCTCCGTCTCAAAACCATTTACGCCATCCTCATAATTGGCATTGATTGCTGAAATAGCCGAAGCAATGGCTACGCTGGAATTCTTCATGATTTTTCCTGCGATTTTTTCAGTGAATTCAAGTAATTCCTCCAAAGAGGTTACGTGGTTTACCAATCCGTACTGCAAGGCTTGGCTGGCATCTATCATGCCCGCGGTCATAATCATTTCCATCGCTCTTCCTTTGCCCACCAATTGCGGAAGGCGCTGTGTACCGCCATAGCCAGGGATTACTCCCAGTGACACTTCCGGTAGGCCCATTTTTGCATTTTCTGAAGCAATACGAAAATGTGCCGCCATAGCAAGTTCCAGTCCGCCGCCAAGCGCGAACCCGTTAATGGCAGCGATTACGGGCTTGGAAAGATTTGCCACAAAATCGAACAATAATTCTTGCCCTTTTGCAGCCAACTTTTCACCTTCCCCAACTGAAAAATCGGCGAATTCGCTAATATCGGCGCCGGCAACAAAAGCCTTTTCGCCGCTTCCGGTGATGATTATTACTTTGGTTTTTGATGAATTTTCAGCTACGGCAAGCGCATCGTGTAACTCTTGGATGGTCTCACGGTTAAGCGCATTCAATTTTGAAGGTCTATTTATGGTAAGGGTTGTGATGCCATTTTCAGTTTCAGAAAGTATGTTGGTGTAATTCATTATTTCGTTTTAGATAAAAAGATTCAAGATTCAAGATTCAAGATTCAAAATTCAAAATTCAAAATTCAAAATTCAAAATTCAAAATTCAAAATTCTTAAGCAAGCCACGAAGATACAAAACCTTATAGTATTGCGGGAAAGCTAATTTTAAATGTGGTTTTTTCTGGGGAAGAGTCCAAAGTTATTTTGCCGCCGTACGTTTCCACAATATTTTTTACCATTCCAAGGCCCAAGCCCATGCCGCTGGTTTTTGTGGTAAATTGCGGTTCAAAAATACTTTCCCTGTTTTCAAGAGGTACGCCTACGCCATTGTCCGTTACGGCAACGGAAACCCACGTATTTTCAGTAGTTACGGTCACGTCAATGCGTGGTTGCCTTGTATTTTTCTGTTCTATGGATTGGATGCTGTTCTTTACCAAATTTGTAACGGCGCGGATCAACTGTGTACGGTCAAAGCGCGCGCGGATTTCATCTTCTTCAGAAAAGAAATAAATGTAATCCTCATTAAAAATATCGAGGCCCAACTTGGTGATTTTTACCACGTTCAAGGTTTCGTCCTGCTGTGCGGGCATTTTGGCATAGGTTGAAAAAGCTGAGGAAATGGAGCTTAACGTGTCAATTTGCTGAAGTAAAATATTGGTGTATTCTGATACTTTTTCATCCACATTGGGGTCGTGGCAGTCAAACTTTCGCTGAAAGCTTTGTACGGTAAGCCTCATGGGCGTCAACGGATTTTTAATCTCGTGCGCCACTTGTTTGGCCATTTCGCGCCAAGCCGTCTCGCGCTCGCTGGCGGCCAATTGCGCCGCACTATTTTCCAGTTCGTCTATCATGCCGTTATAGGCATTCACCAACACCGCGATTTCCTGTGGGGTATCGCTCAAATGGATTTTCTTATTGCGGGTATCAAATCTGGTTTCGGATAATTTTTCACTTATTTCCTTCAGCGAACGCGTAATGTATTTTGAGAGAAAATAGGCCAGCACGATGGCCGCCAACAACATAAAAAAATACGCAACGCCAAGTCTGTAAAGGTATTCCGTGAGTTCCTTTGTAATAAAACCATCATCCTCAATATAGGGCAAATGGAGAATTGCAAGCGGTTTAAAATAGCTGTCAGTGATGTACGTGTAGGAAGATTGGTATTTCTGTCCGCCTTCCTCAAATTCCCTAATATAATTTTTTGTGGGTGAATTCTGAAGTTTTTGAAGTTCCTGATTGGGAATTTGGGCAGTCACCGTATCCCTGAAAAAGGAAGGTCTTGAGGATTTTAAAAGATTTCCATCGAGGTCGTACAAATAGATTTCAAGACTGTGGATGTCCTTGATTTCATAAATTTTATCTTTAAATATCAAAGGAATCTGTTGTGTTTCAACAGGGTATGTAGTAGTCTTTAGAATATAATTGATGTTTTCCCTAATGGCAATTTCCTTTCGAAGCAATCTATCGCGATGGTAATCCTGTGCTTCCTTTTTATATTGAAAAACGGTAACAATGGCTATCAGGATAGAGGCGCCAACCACCAAAAGAAGCATGGATAGGAAAATACGGGTGCGAAGGGATTTTTTGTAAAAATACATTTACATCAATTTTTGGAAAAGAAAGATAGCAATAATTAAACCATCTGAATTCTGTAAACAGATTTCTGAAATGAGAATTATTTTCTTTCCCGAATTCTTTTATAGATTTTGAAACCCATCATTAAAAGAATGGCGAAAACAACAATGCCCACAGTACCATAAATCCAGTTAATTCCATCTTTCAGAATAACCAAAAATACTACGGAAAACAGAATAATCGTAGGCGCTTCATTGAAGAGCCGCATAAAATTAGGAGTGTAGTTGACCTCATTTTTTTGAAGTTGGTTGAAGATTTGTTGGCATTTAAAATGGTAGATTATTAGAAGCGCAACAAAGCCTAACTTTACCTGCATCCAGTCTTCCGAGAGCCAAGCGGGTACTTTTACAATCAAGATTATCCCGAACAAAAGCGCCAAAATCATGGATGGCCAAGTGATGATTTTCCAAAGTCGGGAAGCCATAATTTTTAGTTGATCGCCAATAATTTCCCGTTCGGGTGAAGGTTTTTGGGAGGCTTCAATTTGATATACAAACAAACGCACAATGTAAAAGAGCCCCGCAAACCAAGTGATTATAAATATTAAGTGAAGTGATTTTATGTAGGGATAATATTGATCCATTGTTTTGGCAGAGGATTATTTGGGTTTATTTTTTGGGTTTCTACTTGTGTGGAAAGAAGAAGCTATATAAATAGAATTTTCTTTTACTTCATAAATAATTAAAAAAGGAAATCTGCTTACGGAAGCTTCATAATAGCCCAGGTTATTTTTGCGAAAAAGAAATGGATTTTTTTGAAGATGATTATAAAGTGTTTTAACTTCTGTCAAAAATTCATTCCCAAAACCTTTTCTTCTAGATTCGTAAAAACCCACGGCTTCATCCAATTCCTGTTTTGCAATATGAAGAATAAAAATTTTATAGATCATATTTTTTTCTAAGCGCTACCTCAAATTCTTCCCAAGGGGTTGCAGAAATCTCTCCATTTGCCAATTTTTCGCTCTGCTCCTTCAACAAATCCCAATGCGCTTGTGGAACAATAGAGGTATGTTGGGTTTCGTAATTGGCTTCGGCTTCTTTTGCTTCAATATAAGTACGGCTTGAAGGCGATGGGCCAAGTAAAACAAGCAACGCTTCGAGTAATAGGTCGTTGTTTTCGCAATTTTCTATTTCTTCAAGTAAGGCTTTTTTTAAATCTTCGTTCTTCATAATTTTCATCTTTTCAGCATATAAAAAAACTATTTTTTGGTCATCATTCCGAGAGTCTTTTAAACTGATAGATTAATAAATATACTGAAAAAATCAACCTACTCCGTTAGCGTCTTCCGTATTTCCCTATTTAAAAAATATCCCGTTACAATCGTGGAAAGCACATCTGCCGCCGGAAAGGAAATCCAAACGCCCAATTCCCCAAAATAATGCGGGAGAATAAAAATCAACGGAATAAAGAAAAAACCTTGCCGCGTCAATGTGAGCAATAACGCAGGAGTAGCTTTCCCTATCGCTTGAAAATAAGCGGAACCAATCAGCTGTATGGCAATAATGGGCGTTGCCGCAAAAACCCACCGCATATAATGTGGCGTTTCTGAAAGGATGGCCGCATCATCCGTAAATATGGAAATTATGGCTTCCGGGAAAATCATAATCACCGCAAAAATTACCAACCCCAATCCGCCTGCATACAGAATGGCTTTGTTCACACTTTCGCGCACCCGCGGATATTTGTGGGCGCCATAATTAAACCCTGCAATGGGTAAAAAACCCTGGGTTACCCCTAAAACTGGGAACAGTGCGAACATCAGCATACGGCCAATAATTCCGTATGCTGCTACGGAAGCTTCGCCGCCCAGATTGAAGAGAATATTGTTCATCAGCAAATACGTAACGCTCACTACCGCTTGCCGTGCCAGCGTTACAAAACCAAGAGCGGACATTTCTTTTAAAATGGAAATATCCAACCCAAAATGGGAAAGGCTTATCTTAAGTTCAGAATGATCACTTATGAAAAAATAGAGCACATACAGAAAACAAAACCCGTACGAAATTGTGGTGGCCCAAGCCGCGCCCGCCATTCCCATATCCAAAAGATTGATGAGAATATAGTCCAAAAGCAGATTTCCCACAGAAGGGATTATCATCGCAATCATGGCAAATTTCGGTTTCCCTTCGGCGCGTATCACGTTGTTCCCCATCATACAAAGTGCCAATAGCGGCACGCCATACAATACGATGCGGTAATAGACTTTTGCGGGTTCAAAAATGTCGCCCTTTCCGCCAAAGGCGGGAATCAATTCATCGATAAAATAGAGGCCAAAGCCCACCATAAGCACCGTCAACAGTAGCGTGAGGGTAATCTGGTTTCCAAAGGTCTTAAGCGCACGCTCTTGGTTTTCTGCGCCCAAGGCACGTGAAATGATGGACGAACCACCAATACCGATAGCCATCCCCAGCGCAGCGATAAAAAATGAAACCGGCAAGACCACATTGATGGCGGCAATGGCAATGGAACCAATCCAGTTACCAACAAATATGGTGTCCACCAGGATGTTGAGCGACATCACTAAAATTCCGATAGATGCCGGAACAGCCTGTTTTATCAAAAGGTTTCCAATTGATTCTGTTCCTAGGGCAGCGGATTGGTTTGGCTTCATGTAATTTTTTTAGAGGGACAATATATCCCCTTTGGGGTTAGTGGGTGGCAATGGCGGTTTTTAAATCTGTAATCCGCCAGGAATCAATCCATCCGGTAAGCACCTCAACCCAATCATCACGGTCGTTTAGGCAGGGAATCACGGTGAATTCCTTTCCACCCGCCTCGTGGAAAATTTCCTCCCCTTCCATGGCTATTTCTTCAAGGGTTTCCAAGCAATCGCTTACGAAAGCAGGCGTTACTATTGCCATTTTCTTGGTTCCGTTCAGGCCCATTCTTTCAATGGTCCGGTCTGTATAGGGCTGCAACCAAGGATCAAAACCCAATCTAGACTGAAAGCTCGTGGAAAAGGTTCCCGGTTGCAGGTTCAATTTTTTCGCTACGAGATCCGTAGTTTTCAAACATTGGTGGCGATAGCAGAATTGGTGTGCGGGAGAAGGTGTAACACAGCACGATTGATCAATTTTACAGTGGCTTTTGGTAATATCGCTTTTGCGGATATGCCGTTCCGGAACGCCGTGATAGCTAAAGAGCAAATGCTCGTAATCCACATGTTCCAATTTTTCTGAAATACTTTTTGATAGCACCTCGATGTACTCCGGTTTATGGAAAAAAGCGGGAAGGGAAGTGATTTGAAGCTGTGGGAAAAATTCTTTTTTAAGCTCATCCACCTTTACATCAATGGTTTCCGTGGTTGCCATGGCAAATTGCGGGTACAGCGGGATTACCAATACATCATCTACCCCTTTGTCCACCAGCTCCTGTAATCCTTTTTTTAAGGTCATACTCCCATAACGCATCGCCAGTGCAATGGGAACGGTTGTTTTTTCCTGAATTTTTTGTTGCAGCCGCGCCGAGATCACAATAAGCGGTGAGCCCTCTTTCCACCAAATGCGTTGGTAGGCCTCTGCCGATTTCTTTGGGCGTGTGTTTAGAATGATACCCTTTACCAAAAAAGCACGGAGCCAGTAGGGTACATCAATTACCCGCGGGTCCATTAAAAATTCATCGAGGTATTTTTTTACATCCTTGGGGTCTGTACTATCTGGCGAACCCAGATTTACGAGAAGCACTCCTTTCATAAAGGCAATTTTTTATAGGTACAAAATTAGGCTTTTCAAGGGGATTGTTCAAGGATGATGGGTTTTTATAACTATGGTGGTATTGGCAATAATTATTATGGTAGCTTTTAAGCGGGGTGTAGTTTTTATTTCAATTTGTTTTGGGCTGATTTTGGGTGCAGCTGATGGGGAACAATTATAGTAATAGGAGAAATCAATCATCGATAACGTGATGTGATTAAGAGCGAGACGCTTTGTGGTTCATATTTATGCGAGAACAAGCTATTACTGGGCGCCATTTTTTCGCAGCATTTTATTCTTTAAACATTTTTGACATTGAGTTCAAACAAGGGGTTACATCAAAATACAGCCCTTCTAAATTTGCTTCATTTTCAGCAAGAGTCAAGTAATCGTAATGTTCAATTAAACTTTGGGATCCTCCAAATTCAAATCCAAGAATATTTAGTAAAGCATATTCGTGTGAGGTGTAAATTACATAAAATGCGTCTTCCTTACTTTTTCCATTTCCCGAACTCATTAAAACATCAACCACTGTTCTAAATTGGGTCACTTTTTTATTGAAAGTTGTTTTATCTCCCAGTTGTTCCAAGGAATATAATTGATAATTAATTGCATTTAAGTCAAAAGGGTTGTCAACAAGCATTTTATTTGTAAAATCGACTACTTTCTTTAAATCTACGCTGTCTAACTTTTCTTTTTGCAAAACAGCTCTTAAACTATCACCATACTCAGAACGTGAATACGGTGAGTATTTTTCATCAAATGTATAACCGTAATACAAGTGTCTTTTTTCCTCTAAAGTCATTGTTGAGTCTGCGTTCTGAAACCTTTCCATCAAAGATTCGTAGAAGAGATTGGAGTTTTTCTTTTTAATATTTTTTTCAATTTTTTGGTAATCAGGTTTTTCAAAATCCCAATCTTGGGAATAAGAAAAGAAGCTAATTAAGATGAGTGATGCTAAAATTATTTTTTTCATTATAGTTTTTTAATGGTGTAAAACGGTCACGTATAAGCGTAGTTCGGGGTTAGAAGCACTTTACTTTCGGTTTAGCGATATGTTTGTAAATATTCAATTCGTTTAAGTTTAACACTTTCGCTCGCATTACGCTTATACATTGTTGGCATTCTTACTTTATTCTGGGAAATTTTTAATTGAATCAATTATTTTTTCATCTAAAAATTTTAAAGCTACTTTTTTCAATTTTTCTGTGTTTTTATTCGAAATTGAATCCTCAATTTTTTTGTTCAAGTTTTCTAAGAATATTTTTTCAGGGAAAATCTTTTCATAAATATTCCTTTGATATCTACTTTCAAAATAGAAAGCAAGATTTATGATTTGTGAATTATCCAGTTTTTTAATTATTCTCCACGTTTTACTGAAGTCAAATTTAGTAAAATAAGGTGTGAACATAAACTCATTATTCATCTCCTCAACTTTTTCTAAGAAAGAATTAAAATCAGATGAAAATAAATTAAAAATGTCAGTTAGTTCTTTTAATTCTTGATGCTCTTTAATTCCTTTATTTATTTTTAGACAATATTCAACAATTTCTTTCAGGTCATCATAAAATTCACTTGTTCTATCAACTGATAGTCGAAAATGAATATTTCTCTCGTATTTGTAATCATCCTTACCCGCATGTATTCCTTTTTTAAATCTTTTTTTTAGGTTTTCAATATTGTAACCAAGCAAATTGTTAAATCTTGTTACGTAATGAAAAACGGTTGGATATTGTTCTAAGGAAAACTCTCCTTTATCTACATATTTTAAAATTGAAGATGTAATCGAACGATATTCTGAATGTTTTAAATCAACGCAACCCCAATAGTTTAATTTAGAAATCAACTTCTCTCGTTCTGGAATCGTGTTATCCTCAAACTTGTAAATTAAATTTAACTCATTTGATAATAGCTCAATTTTAAAAGAAGTTTTCCCAATTATGTAATTGAAAATAGAATCAAAATACTTTCTTTGGATGTTGTCGTCTGGTAAATATTTTTCTTTAAATAATTCAGGGTAGGTTTTAGGCTCTTTTTTTTTATTGGAATCTCCAAGAAATCTTGATAGATTAAATAAAAAACCTTGATAAATTTCTATTATTTCAGAAAAATTTGAAGTGTTTAATTTACCTAATTTGTACTCAATTGATATCGGCAATGTGAAGTTCAAAATTGTTTCGAGTATATCTTTTTTTATACTGTCGAATTTACTCTCTGAAGAAAGATAGGCAGATGTTTCTTTAAAGATTATTTTAAAATGTTCTAAGAAAAACAATAGATTTCTAAGATTGTCTTTATTAAGCGAAATTTGATTGACTATAGTTTTTTTATGCTCACTCAAAAAGTCAAAATATGATTTGTTTTCAGCTTTGTATTTTGATTCAATAATTCTATCAAAGGTTAGTGAAACATTGGAGTTAAAGTTTATTGATATGCCAATTACTTTTTCTCTCAAAAGTGAATAATTATCAATATCGTCAGTATTTATTTCTTTTCTGAGTTCATCTTCGTTTGCAATTAGTAAAATTTTTGCACTGAGGTTTTCTACAAGATTGTTTACAAAACCGAAAACTTCTTTTAAGTCAAGTTCTGAACTCTTTCTGTCTATATCATCAATACAAATAAGAATTTTTCTGTAATCTGTTAGGCTTTCGCTTGATGTTCCTGTTTCTGACAATAAATCTTTAAGGTTACTACCAAAATATTTTAAAACTGTATTTCCTAAACCTGCTACTATTTTGATTCCCCTTTTTTTTAAAATAGGATATAGTTCAACAAAAATTTGATTTTGAATATCTTCTATTGATTTAGCTCCAAATAAAGATATTAAAACAGGAATATATGTTTCGTCATTTTCCGAATATGGTATTTTTAATTTAGCAATTTTAGGGAAGAGGTGATTTGTATTATACTGAAATAGGTTGACCTTTTTTGGTTTCATTTTTCGTTTATTAAAAGGTCAAAAAATCTAAATTTTGTTTGTTTTTTTTGTAGGAATGGTATGCTACATTTTGTTTTATATGAACA
>NZ_JAHCTB010000020.1 GCF_018476645.1 Aequorivita echinoideorum
GCGACAGTGAGCCAGGACGGTGATATTATCGTGCCCCCGGCCCTGCCCTACATAGACGCCAACAACAACACCTCCAACTACGGCAACACCTTCACGGCGGCTCCCGGCAGCGGATGCGGCTCCACGGAGAACTACCTCAACGGGAACGACGTGGTTTATATGTACACCCCGACCATGGACGACGTGATAGACATCGAGCTCAAGGATCTCAACGGCTTCTATGCCGGGATGTTCGTTTACGAGAGCTGCGGCGACATAGGGACCAACTGCGTGGCCGGGACCGTGGCCGGACCGAGCGACGACGACCTCATCATAGAGGAGTTCGACGTGGTGGCCGGGCAGACCTACTACATCGTGGTCTCCTCCTGGCTAAACCCCAGTATCGGCTATACCCTGGAGATCAACGGATTCTCCTGTTCCACCTTCCCGGCGCCCGTGGGCGACGCAAACCAGGACTTCGCGGCACCGGCCACCCTGGCCGACCTTGACGTGGAGGGCACGATGGGCGGCAGCACGCTGACCTGGTACAGCGACGCAGCTGGCACAAACGTGATACCGGACACCACCCCCCTTGTGGACCAGACGACATACTACGTGAGCCAGACCTTCGGCACCTGCGAGAGCCCGCTGCTGGCCATCACCGTGAGCGAGATAGACTGCAGCGACCTGCTGATCACCGCCACCACAGGCGGCACCGTGGCCTGCAAGGGCACCGTGACCCTCACGGCGACCTCAAGCGGGACCGGGAGCGAGATTTACTGGTACGAGAACCAGACAGGGGGCAACCCCGTGGCCATAGGACCGACCTTCACCACACCGGAGCTCACGGCAACGACGCAGTACTGGGCAAGCGAGGTATTCATCGAGGGCACAGGAACAGCAGGTAGCGTTGGCGCTATAGATAACAATATTGGAGCTGGGGGAGGCTCTAGTATAGCTATAGGTACTCAAAGAATGTTTTTTGATGTAACCATTCAAACCGAATTACTATCTGTTGACATTTACCCAACAGATCCAATTGGATCTAGTGGGAGTGTTACGATTAGAGATAATACCCAAACTGTTCTATATGACATACCATACACAACAACTGTAACGGGAGGGTCTACACCACAAACAATTTCTTTAAACGCAAGTCTCAGTCCTGGAACAAATTATGAGATTGGTCAAGGTACTTCTATTGCTCTTTATAGAAACACAGCAGGAGCAGTATTTCCATACACATCTTCAGCAATTACAATAACTGGAACAAGTTTTAATGCTGGATATTACTACTGGTATTACAATTGGCAATTTGGAGGTGGTGCAGTTCTTTGCGAGTCTCCGCGCGTCCCTGCCACAGCGACTGTGAGCCAGAGCGGCGACAAGACCGTGGGCGCGCTGGACTACAGCGACACGGACAACACCGCGAACTACGGCAACAACTTCTCCGGCGCACCGGGCTGCGGTGCCGGGGCCAGCTTCCTTGACGGGAACGACGTGGTCTACAGGTACGCGCCAACCGCGGACGACATCGTCAACATCGAGCTCACCGGCGTGACAAATGCCAACTCGGGCGTGTTCGTCTACGAGAGCTGCGGAGACGTGGGCGGGAACTGCCTGGGAGGCGCCACGAGCGCGGACGGTTACCTGATACCCGACTTCTACGCCACGGCCGGCGAGGAGTACTTCATCGTGATAGCGTCCCAGTCCGGCAGCACGGGCTACACCCTGAACATATACGGCTACGACTGCGCCACAGACCTGGGCGCGCCGATCGGCGACGCAAACCAGTTCTTCGTGGGCAGCAAGACCCTTGCAGACCTCGACGTGGAGGAGTACGTCCACAGCACCGGGCTCAACTGGTACTCCGACGCGGCCGGCACCGTGTCCATACCCGAGACCACGCCGCTGGTTAACGGAACCACATACTACGTGAGCCAGACGGTACTGGGATGCGAGAGCCCGCTGCTGGCAATAACCGCCAACGAGTTCGCCTGCACGGACCTCGAGATACTCTCCACCACGGGAGACGTGGTATGCCAATCGGGCAGCATGACCCTTACAGCACAGCCCGGGGGCATAGGGAACGAGGTATACTGGTACGACGCACAGACCGGAGGGAACCTGGTGGCCGTAGGGCCCACCCTCGAGACCCCGGTGCTCACCGCCACAACATCCTATTGGGCAGAGGAAGT
>NZ_JAHCTB010000021.1 GCF_018476645.1 Aequorivita echinoideorum
AATGTACTTTCCTGAAATAGGTTGACTAAAAATTAAACCTTTTAGTACTAGACTTAATGAAAGACAAAAAACAGCACTGCCGAAAAACTTCCTACAAAAAAGTAGGTTTCGATTTAAAACTTTTGATTATTGATCAAATCCAAAACGGACAAATATCCGTCAATCATGCTTCAGAAAAATATCAGGTTTCCAGATCCTCTATTGACTACTGGTTAAAAAAATACAGTACCTTGGAACAAAAGAAACGTGGTATGAGCAAGAAAGATGAAATAAAAAAACTTAAAGAACGCATTGAAGAACTGGAATTCGTAAAAGACTTCCAGCAAGACATCATTGCTGATATGGAACTCATTACAGGAGTGGATATGTCAAAAAAGTCATTGCCCAAAACATTAGCAGACGAGATCGAAAAAAAGAAACAAGACCGTTTAAAAGAAAATGGTTGATCCAATGTTTTGGGATTAGCAAACAAGCTTTTTACAAGCGTCTGAAGTCTCATAAAGTTAACGTAAACAACGAACAGATTGTAGTTCAAATGATCAAGGATTATAGAAATGAAGTAGGTCAGAGAACCGGTGGCATGAAGCTGCACGACAACCTTAAACCTAAAATGGAATCCCTTGGGATAAAAATGGGAAGAGACAGATTCTATAAACTCTTAAGAGCTTATAATCTCTTAGTTCCAAAGACGAAAAGGTATTATATAACAACTAATTCCAAACATCATTTTTATAAATATGAAAACCTGGTAAAGGACAAAGTTCCTACTCGAGCTGAACAACTTTGGGTAAGTGATATTACTTATATCAAAACACAAAACAAACACTGTTACTTGGCACTGGTCACCGATGCCTATTCTAAGAAGATTATGGGCTATAAGTTTGCCCCGCACATGAAAACATCGCTTTGCATAGAGGCACTGGCTATGGCCATTAAAAACCGTAAATATCCCAATGAAAAACTCATCCATCATTCCGATCGTGGAATTCAATACTGTAACCCAGCATATACCGAATTTGCTGAACAAAACAACATAACACTATCGATGACACAACAGTACGATCCTTATGAAAACCCCGTGGCAGAAAGAATCAACAGAACATTAAAATATGAATATGGACTTAAACAAACTATAAAAAACAGTACCTTAGCTAACAAGATGATCAAAAGAGCTGTCGCTATCTACAACAATAAAAGAACTCATTTGAGTTTGAATTTAAAGACCCCTTCTTTTGTTCATATAAAACAAAATGTAGCATACCATTCCTACAAAAAAAACAAACAAAATTTAGATTTTTTGACCTTTTAATAAACGAAAAATGAAACCAAAAAAGGTCAACCTATTTCAGTATAATACAAA
>NZ_JAHCTB010000022.1 GCF_018476645.1 Aequorivita echinoideorum
TAACAATGTATAACCGCAATTACGGCGGATTCGACTACGTCCGAATCCACTCGGAATTGCTAACGTCAGTTCCATACCGAAAATTTTCGCTAACTTGCCCGTAACTGCGGTTATACTTGACCGTTAGGCAACATTTGAACTGAATGGAAGAAGAAATAGATAATGAACAAATAAGAGTATTTCTTGACTCTATAACCGAGCAATTTGGATTCGAAGAATTATCCGAAACTAAGAACACGTCTAATGAATTTGAATCAATTGAAATTAAAACGACAACAAAAGGTGTTTTTAAAGGTCGTAACGGTCATTTAGGAATTATCTGCAGTTTTGTAGAAAACAAAAACTTAAAACCTAGCTTTCAGAGAATATTCAGCAATCAACATTCAATTGATAATTTTTACGAAGGAGAAAAATACTTATTGTGTTTGGCTAATTCAAAAATCTATAGTTTCAATATTGATTTCTACAACGAAATTAATTCCGTAATTGATGAAATAGATTACGAATATCCGTTAACAAAAAGAGAATATAAAATTGGAATTGACAATGAAAACAACTTTCATATTCTGTTAATAACGACAGAAATAGCTCATTTTATGGTGGCTGGAATGCTTGATGATAATCAAGAGGAAGAAGAAAGAGTTATATTAAGTAATAAGTTAGAATCATCTCAACCATTTTTTGAATTTAAAGCACCAATTCATTTTGACTGGAATAAATTACTTGGCGACAAGGACAGGCAATTTGAAAGAATTTGTGAGTTACTGCTACAAAAAGAATCTAATATTACAAGCATAATTCCAATAGGAAAAACAAGAGCGTCTGACAGAGGTCGTGATTTCGAAGTCATTGAAAAAGTTGGTGGCTTAAATTCAGACAAACAATTAAAATGGTTGGTTCAATGTAAATTTTCTGAAAACAGTATTAGTCCCTCTTCAATTTCAGGATGGACAGATAGAATAATAGAACATAAGTATGACGGATTTTGGTTGATGACTAACAACGACATTACACCAAATCTATTTGACCAACTTAAAGATGTTTCTAGTAATGAAGATTACCAAATTAAAACCAGATTTTGGCAAAGAAGTGATTTTCATATTAAACTAAATGTACATTCGGAATTGTTTACGAATAATGACATATTTGAAAATTAATAAAAACGTTGCCTAACAAAGATCTGAGTTAAAAAACAAATCTTTTTAGTCCAATTTAGATACAAATTCCGCATCATAGGGCAAACCACTTTTTGCAATTGCAAATGCCTGTTTCAACAATTTATTTGCCACAGCTATAAG
>NZ_JAHCTB010000023.1 GCF_018476645.1 Aequorivita echinoideorum
CTTATAGCTGTGGCAAATAAATTGTTGAAACAGGCATTTGCAATTGCAAAAAGTGGTTTGCCCTATGATGCGGAATTTGTATCTAAATTGGACTAAAAAGATTTGTTTTTTAACTCAGATCTTTGTTGGGCAACGTTATTTTCTGTTTTCTAAAATTTTCAATAGTTTTTTAGGATTTTGTCGGTTATCCCAAAATGCTGTGATTATTATTTCTTTATCATTAAACTTATAGAAAATACTAAAATTTCCTAGTGAAGCTACTCTTACATCCTTAAAATCAGTCGCTTTGTAAATCAAAGGTTTATCGGCAATCTGTTTTGTTCTTTCAGAGACCAGTTTTACGAGTTTTTTTGAATAGGTGTTGGATTTATTTCGCTTAACCCAATATTCTAAAATTCCAACGAACTGAATGTCTGCTGTCCGTGTCCAAATTACATTGCGTTTAGCCATTCCAGGTTTCGTTTGTCCATAGCTTCTTGAGAAATTAGTTTACCGTTTTTAATATCTTGCTCACTCATTTCTAACATAATTTTTTGCTCTTTCGTCAGTTCAATAATGTTAGATTCTGAAGAACTTGAAGCAATTAGTTTATCAAGAGCTACTAAAAAATCTTTATTTCTAATAGATAGTATTTTGCCTATCAATCCGTTTCTTATATTATCTACAGTTGCCACTTTATTTAAATTTAAGTTCTAAATATCCGAAAAATTGCTCGTTTTTCCTAATGTTGCCCAACGGTCTCGTATAACCGTCAGTTACGGGCAAGTTAGCGAATTTTTTCGGTTGAGCACAAACGTTAGCAATTCCGAGTGGATTCGGACGTAGTTGAATCCGCCGTAATTGCGGTTATACATTGTTGG
>NZ_JAHCTB010000024.1 GCF_018476645.1 Aequorivita echinoideorum
CCAAACGTTGGCAACAAGCTGAAAAAACCGTGACTGAAAATCAAAATCCATATAAAATTTTAAAATATCCACCTGCGTATATGGATGGATATTTAGCTATTAATGGTTGTTTATCCGAGTATTGCATTCCAATAGAATTTACAAAAAACAACGGAGAAAAATGGGTTTACGGATTTCACGGAGAAATCGAAAAAGAGATTGAAATTATCAATTTAAAAGATAACCGATATTTTTTAATATCTACAGTCAATGAATTAAATACTAATTACATTGTTGATATTGAAACAATAAACCCAATCAACGAAATAGATTATGTTTCGGAAAAATTAAAATATAATAATGACCTAATTTTAATTTTAAGCTCGAATTCGATAGCAGTTATTAAACAACCTAATGAAATAAAATACATTCAAACTTTAAATTGGGACGGAATTAGAAACAATCGAATTGAAAATGGCATCCTAAAAGGTCAACTTTATGATTGGAATAATTGTGAAAGCGGAGAACAATATGACAAAACGGATTATGAACTGGACTTAAATACAATGGTTTTTAAAAGAGGAAAAGAATTAGAACAAAAACCAGTTCCGATAAAAAAACTGACAGCCGAAAAAAATAAATGGTGGAAAATATGGTAAACGGAATAAAAAGCCAGTTGCCAACAATGTATAACCGCAATTACGGCGGATTCAACTACGTCCGAATCCACTCGGAATTGCTAACGTTTGTGCTCAACCGAAAAAATTCGCTAACTTGCCCGTAACTGACGGTTATACGAGACCGTT
>NZ_JAHCTB010000025.1 GCF_018476645.1 Aequorivita echinoideorum
TTAGTTTTTGACCAGTTTGAACATAGCGGACTTACCGTCTATGGTCACCTGTACGAGGTACGGCCCGCTGGCCAGCCTTGTCATGTCCATCGTGGTCTCCAGGCTGTTGATCCTCCTTTTTGCCACCCGCTGTCCCACCAGGCTGAATATCTCTACGGACTCTATGTTGGCGCCCTGGTTCTTCAGGTTCAGCACGTCGCCCACCGGATTGGGGTACATCATCAGCCCCGCAAAGGCGGCATCCTGCACGTCCAGCACCCTGTGCACGGTCACGTCCAGAAGGTCGCTCTCGCAGAGCTCTGTCTGGGTCTGGCCCGCATAGTAGGTCTCCTGGTCCACTAGCGGGGTTGTCAGCGGCAGGGGAGTGGTCCCGTCCGCATCGGCGTACCAGGCAATGTTGTCACCGGTAACGTCGAGGTCGGCCAGGGTCTCTCCCTGTTCGAACGGCTGGTTCCTGTCCCCGACGGGCAGATCCGACTTGTCCACGATCTCCACGGTCACCTGGAGTGCATCGCCCTCACAGGCGTCCACGGTCTGGGTGGCGAAGTAGCTGTTCCCGTCCACCAGCGGGGTGGCGGTGCCGATGGGGTTGCCCGCGGCATCGTACCACCGTATGTTGTCGCCCGTTACGTCAAGGTCGGCCACGGTGTTCTCGTTTCCGCAGAATTGTTGCGCGGCATCACCTGCCGGAGGGGCCGGCAGGGTGTTGTTCACCTCGGCCACGGCCTCGACCCGGTCGGACTGGCAGAGTA
>NZ_JAHCTB010000026.1 GCF_018476645.1 Aequorivita echinoideorum
AGCCCGGGGGCATAGGGAACGAGGTATACTGGTACGACGCACAGACCGGAGGGAACCTGGTGGCCGTAGGGCCCACCCTCGAGACCCCGGTGCTCACCGCCACAACATCCTATTGGGCAGAGGAAGTGTATATAGAAGGGGGAGCAGGAACAACTAGTCAAAACTACTGTATTCCCACATATCCCACCGGCTGTTCAGCAAGTGACGATATTGATGACTTTATTATGGCCGCAGCAGGAATTAATCACATAGGATCAGGTTGTTCAACAAATGGTTATGGAGATTTCCGAAACACGTCAATTATTGGAGCAATACAACCCGGTCAAACCTATAATTTTGAAGCAACTCATAATTTTAGCAGTCAATGGATGAAAATATGGATTGATTTTGATAAAAACGGATCATTCGAGGACGTGGGGGAACTTCTCTTCTCATCTACATCTGGAAGCAATAATACTAATGGAAGTATAACCATTCCAGTTTCAGCTCAAAATGGTGCTACGGTAATGAGAATAATGGATAGATATGCTGGTCTTCCCACAAGTTCTTGCAATCCCGGCGGAACGTGGGGAGAAACTCATGATTATACCGTAATCATTGGTTCGCTACTCTGCCAGTCCGACCGGGTCGAGGCCGTGGCCGAGGTGAACAACACCCTGCCGGCCCCTCCGGCAGGTGATGCCGCGCAACAATTCTGCGGAAACGAGAACACCGTGGCCGACCTTGACGTAAC
>NZ_JAHCTB010000027.1 GCF_018476645.1 Aequorivita echinoideorum
AGCCCGGGGGCATAGGGAACGAGGTATACTGGTACGACGCACAGACCGGAGGGAACCTGGTGGCCGTAGGGCCCACCCTCGAGACCCCGGTGCTCACCGCCACAACATCCTATTGGGCAGAGGAAGTTTACATTGAGGGAGAGGCACCTCTAAGTGGCCAGGGCAAGCCCGCGCCGACCGGAACCTCTTCTTTGGGAAGCACCCTGAACTATGGACTGCAGTTTGATGCGTCTCAAAGCTTTACGCTTAACAGCGTAGATGTATACCCAACCGCATCGGGCAACCTTGAGATATCGCTGTTCGACAGCGCTGGGGCACTGGTGCAATCAACATCGACCTCTGTGACCGCCAACAGCGGACCGGTAACCGTACAGCTAAATTTCCTTATCACGCCAGGAACGGGATACCGACTTTTGCAGACCTCTAACCCGAGCCTTGCGCTCATACGGGACTCCAGCGGGAACAGTTTTCCCTATTCGCTGGGCACCGCCGGCAATCTGGGGACAATCACAAACGGTACCTATGGGACAAGTACACTCAACTCGAGTTCCTACTACTATTTTTATAACTGGACCGTGGGCGTGGGGCAGGTACTCTGCCAGTCCGACCGGGTCGAGGCCGTGGCCGAGGTGAACAACACCCTGCCGGCCCCTCCGGCAGGTGATGCCGCGCAACAATTCTGCGGAAACGAGAACACCGTGGCCGACCTTGACGTAAC
>NZ_JAHCTB010000002.1 GCF_018476645.1 Aequorivita echinoideorum
GGTGGCAAAAAGGAGGATCAACAGCCTGGAGACCACGATGGACATGACAAGGCTGGCCAGCGGGCCGTACCTCGTACAGGTGACCATAGACGGTAAGTCCGCTATGTTCAAACTGGTCAAAAACTAAGATAGTTTAATATTCGAGACCTGAATCTAGTCATTCAGGTCTCGATTAAAAATATTTCATTTCATCTTGATGAAATCAAATGAATTCAATCACGCAAATACACTTAAAACAATTACCTATGAAAAAATTATACTCTTACTTGAGTATGGGGATTATGTTTCTACTCTCAGCGACCCTTTCAGCTCAAGTTTTATTGCCGGAAAATTTTGAAGGCACAGGTGCTATGCAACCAGTACCGCCAGGATGGGTTTTTATTTCTTCCACCGCTTTTGAATCTACAAACGTTACTCCCTGTGAGGGCAACCGGTCTGTAAGAGTTGCAATAAGCTCTACCAATGCAAATCCATCGTTGCGTTCTGCAATACAGACTGCTACAGGTGATGATATAGAAATATCATTTGATTATAAACTTATCAACAATCCAGGTGGCGGTGCCACTCCTGCAGGTTTTGGGACATTTGATCTTCAATATACCGTTAATGCAGATGCCACTACTCCTACCTATACTACATATGCCGTAATTAATGGTAGCAATCACGTACCTTCTACCAATTGCGCCACACTTACCCATACCATTCCAGCGGCAAGTGTTCCTGCTGGTTCTAGATTTGCGTGGCGTATACGAGCCAACTGGGCCTCCGGAACTTATTTTTTATATGTAGATGATTTCTTGGCCGTAGAACAAGTAGATTGTATAGCACCTATTTACTTAGAGGCAGATAATATAACCTTTGACGAGGCGGATATTTCTTGGACTGATCTCGCCGGTGCCACCCAGTGGGAAATTGCTTATGGAGTTACAGGTTTTCCAAATCCTAATACATTTCCCCCAGGACCTCCATTCAGTATTGTTACAGGAACCACGACCAATCCTACAACACTTCAAAATTTAATTGATGGTACTGTTTATGATGTTTATGTACGCGCTATCTGTACACCTGGAGCACCCCCGGTTGCAAGCAATTGGTCAGGCCCCATAACTTTCCAGACGGTTGCTATAGGTACCGATTGTGATGCACCAATTACAATAACTTCACTCCCCTACAACCAGACTGACGTTGATACCGCAACCTACGGCAACGATTATACTGGAAATCCCGGAAATGGATGTGTTGGCGCTAACTACCTACAAGGTTTTGATGTAGTGTACAAGTACACACCCACTTCGGATGATTATTTGAATATTGCAATTTCTGATATTACTGGTGAAAATAATGTAGGCGTCTTTCTTTATACAAGTTGTGCCAATATAGGCACTAACTGTTATGAAGGTAGTACTACAACCACGGGTGATGATTTTGATTTTGATGTTTTTGTAACGGGCGGGCAAGATTACTTTATTGTAGTCTCCACCGCCGGAGCTAACACTACAACTGAATATACTATAGATATTGAAGGGTTTGATTGTGCTACATTTCCTGTACCAGACGGACAATCTACTTACGAATTTTTCAATCAACAGTTAAGTGCGTTTGATAATACCAATCAAGGTGTAGAACCAACAAATGATTTCGCAGATTTAAACTGGTATGAAAACAACAATGGTGTACCTGGTGCTTTGATACCCAATACTGCTGCCATTACACTTACCAATGGTGCGGTTTATTTTGTGAACCAATCCTTGGGAACTTGCCAAGGTCCATTTATGATGGTCACATTTAACGAATTTGATTGCTTGGGTCAATTGGCTATTTTAACCACGGACCCTGGAGATGAGATTTGCGGGGAAGGAACCACGACTTTGAGCGCCACTGGAAATTCTGACAATTTATTCTGGTATACAAGTGCATCAGGAGGTGAACCTGTAGGAACCGGAAATACCTTCGAAACCCCCAATATCAATGAAACTACCTCTTTCTGGGTAAGCGAGGCTTTTGTGGGTGAAGGAAATTTAACTGGTCAGGCCAATCCCGGCCCAACAACCATAAGCACTTCAACTCTTAACAATTATGGAGTAATAGTAAATGCTGTTACTGATTTTACTCTAGTAAATGTACAGGTTTTTTCTACTGCAGGTGGTGGCACAACTACTGTGGTTTTGAAAGATATTGGAGGAACACAACCAGACCAGCAAGCAACCTTTTCAATTCCATCAGGTTCTACGGCATCGCCTACGCCTGTAACATTAACCCTTAATTTTGAATTGACAAGTGGATCGAGCTATAGACTGTTAAAAAGTGTAGGGCCAGCATTGGTATATACAACGGCGGCAAATAGCTCATTCCCTTATGCGGTTGGAAACGTTGGGGAAGTAACGAGTGGCTCGACAAGTACGGGTACTTCTACATCTTATTATTATTTCTATAACTGGACGGTAATAGAAGACCAACCTTTATGCGAATCACCAAGAACCGAGGTTATAGCAGTTGTGAACGAGATTTTCGATGTGCAAGCGACTTCTACCAGCCCTACTGTATGTGTTGGTCAAAATGCCACTTTAAATGCTACCAGTACAGATATGGATTATGATTACACTTGGACTTGGAACGACCCATCCGGAGCGCCACAAACAGCTACGGGTGATCAAATACAACCCACAATTTTACAGACAACTACCTTTACCGTAACCGGTTTTAACCCAATTACTGGGTGTACGTCACCACCAGATACCGTAGAAGTTACCGCAATAGGTGCGGGCGATATTCCCGTTACCCCACAAACGGTAGAAACGTGTACTGGAAATATTATTGAATTAATTGCCGGTGGTGTTTATAATGATTTTAATGACATGAACACGGGTTGGACCACCGTAAATAATTCTACAGGTCCAGATAATCCTGCAGGTGCTGGGTGGAAATTGGTAAATTCACCTTATAGTCCAGTTGGTGGTATTATGAGTAATGATGATTCGCAATTTTATATTTCAATTTCGGATGAAGTTGGTCCTGGTGGAGCAGTTGATACCGAACTTATATCACCACCATTAAATCTAGTTGGTGTTCAAAGTGCGACACTCACATTTTATCATTTATATGATTATTTAGAGACAAAACCTACACAAGGTAGAGTTGAGATATCCGAGAACAATGGAAGTTGGGTAACCCTTAAAACATATTCATCAGACGTAGGAACACCCGCGGTTACTCCAAAGAATTTTGCATTTGAAACAATAGATCTAGCCAACTATACAGGCTCTGCCAATGTGAGAATTCGTTTTAGATATACAGGACAGTGGTCTTGGTGGTGGGCAGTAGATGAGGTAAATATTACCAGAAGCTATACCAATGGTACCATAACCTGGAATTCAACCAATGATTTATTTGTTGATCCCAATGCTACATTGCCCTATACTGGAGCTGCCACTGATAAAGTATATTTTAAAAGCGATGTGCCCGGAACATTTACATATAATGTAGAGTTAGATATATTTGGATGTAGCGCACCTGTTACGAATCAAGTAGTAATAACAGTAGAAGAAACACTTGCTCCAACCGGTCCAAGTAATCAAACCTATTCTTTTGGCCAAACCCTTTCAAATCTTGATGTAACAGGCCAAAATTTGAAGTATTACATTCTTGAAGATGGAGAGTATGTACAAATTTCTCCAAATTTCTTGTTGAGACATAATACCACTTATTACATCACACAGACACAGAATGGTTGTGAAAGCGAATTTTTAGAGGTAACAGTGGAATTGGATTGTCCCGCACCTACAGATGTTGATGTCAATGTTGAACTTGGATCAGATGGAGCTACTGCATCAGCTGTAGTGACTTGGAACGATCCTGCAGTGACAACTTCGGTACAAGGATATTTGATAGAGATTACAGATTCTGAAGGCACTATTGTTTATTCAGAAACAGTATCTGGTACTGCCAATTTTGAAATTATACAAGGGCTGGAGTTAAACGAATCATTTGATTTGATTATTTATTCAGTTTGCGATCCAGAAATCCCTGTATACAGCGAAGTCGAGTCTTTGGAATTTGACACCAACGGTATACTTAATACCAACGACTTTAGCTTTAATGGGTTTAGCTACTACCCTAACCCAACCAATGGTATTGTTACATTTAAAAATTCATTGCCTATGCAACGTTTAGAAGTATTTAGCGTTACCGGACAAAAGATTTTTGAAATTAACAATATTGACAATACCGAAACAGAATTGGATTACACTTCTCTAGCTTCTGGTGTGTATTTCACCGTTGTAACAGTTGGCGAATCTGTAGAAGTAGTTAGAATTATTAAGGAATAAGGAAAATAAAGAGGGTTTAGAAATTTCTAAGCCCTCTTTATTTTATAAATTGAGGAATAATGAAAATTAAATTACCACATAAAAAAGCTTTTTCTATGAGAAAACAAATACTAGTATTGATATTGGGTGTATTTTCCACCCTGTCCTACGGTCAATGCCCGACCCCTCCGCCCGCCCCCACCGTGGATTCGCAGCAATCTTTTTGCTCTGCTACGGCCTGGATGCTCATTGGAGCAAATGCAGACTATCTTTCAGACCTACAGGTCTTCCCAGATCAAGTAGGATGGACCCTAAACTGGTATGCAGATAATGGTGGAACCCAAGGCGCATCCATCGCAAGCCCCACTACAGAACTTTTAGTTTCTGGGACCGTATATTATCTTACCCAAACAGATGCTGCGGGCTGTGAAAGCCCTGCGGTAGCCATAACAGTAAGCGAGAAGGATTGCGGATGTATAAAAGATCCTGGCTTTGAAGACCAAAACGGAAATGAATCTGCTAGGGGTTATAGTTTTGTACAATTTCCAAATATTAATAACCATAAAACCTGCGGGCAAAGTATGCAGGGCGCAAACGCAATCAATATTGGCCCTACTCCAAATGTGATGACAGGTGACGTTGTCTATACCACGCCCGGTAATGATCCTAATGCTACGATTCCTCTTGCCAGAACAAACCCAGACAATTTGAGTTCGAACCACGCTATCAGATTAAACAGTAATACATCTGGCGCAAAAATTACGGCCATGAACAAAGAATTTATTGCAGGCCAAGTATTCGTATTCAATTTTGCACTGGTTCTTGAAAATCCAGCTGGACACAGTTTTGAAGAACAACCCTTTGCACAGATTAGACTTTATGACCAAAATAACAATGTAGTACAACAAAGATGTTTAGTATCAGACCCTAATGACTGTATTTTCATACCTGCGGGATCTTCCAGTACACTATATTCAGAATGGTCCTGTATAAAATTAAATACTTTTGATTATTCTGGAGAACCCTTGCGTGCAGAGTTTATAGTTTCTTGGTGTGAGTTGACCGCACATTATGGTTATCTATATGTGGATGATCTATATGCGGGAGATGATGATGCAAGCATTTGTGGTGATTCTTCATTTGGATATGCATTAATTGAAGATATAAGCCCTGCTGGCGAAAATTGCTTTATACCAGAGCCATCTACAGATATACAAGGTTGTGGAAGTGGTGTAACCGCCAGCATTCCTGGATTTCCTCTACAAGTTTGCGGTTCTTACGATGCCCCAATAAGCCAAGGACCACCACCATCACTAGAAGATATTACTCTAAATATAATCCAAAATGATAATATTGTGGGTACGGTAACAAACCCAGCTCAAGGTAATGGACCCAATACTTTTTGTTTTACTCTAAATGAGATAGATATAAATGTGTTGCCCTATGGAGATTTTACATTTGATCTAGAGATTGATTTTGAGCTTGATTGCGGTGTACCTTATAACTTCTTTATTGATGATATGAGTAGTGTTAATCTTTGTCCCACAGCAGGTTGCCCACAACCGCTTACATTCTGTGATACTAGCGGTACAGGATTAACCACCTTTGATCTTACCGATGCAGAAATTGATATTTATGGCAATAACTGGCAACAGGGAGATATCATCTTAAGTTATTATGAAGATGAGGAAGATGCGCACGATGCCGTAAACCCTATAGCGGACCCCACAACTTTCCAAAATACAATTCCATTTGGACAAACGGTATATGTAAGACTGGATTGGGCCATACCACAACTTACAACAGATTGCTATTATCTAGCAGAACTTGATTTGTTTGTAAATAGATTGCCAAATCTTGATCAACTTCCAGACGAATTTACAGTATGTGATGCTGACTTTTCCGTTACCTTATCGGGAACACCGAGCAACTTACCAGATTTGCAGGATATCTCTTATCAATGGTTTAGAGACGGCAATCAACTACCAACTACTGCGAGTTTCTACGATGCAACAATTCCTGGAGAGTACACGGTTATCGTTTCAAATTTTGACTGCGAAGTTACTCATACCTTCACAATTGAATTGATAGAGTTTGATGTTGATCTGGGAGATGATATTACAGTATGTGATGAGGCGAACATCGTGCTTAATGCAGATATAATTGAAGGTCCTGATACGGATCCAATTGATATCAACGATGTAACTTTTGCTTGGAGTACTGGTGAAACTACTCAAAGTATCACTGTAACCCAATCTGGTACATATACCGTAGATGTAACTTATGAAGATTGTACACAAAGCCAAACCATTAATGTAAGCGTAAATGATGTTACGGTGAATATTGGAGAAGATGTAGTTTTGTGTGATATTTCAGATGGATATCAACTAACCGCGAATGTATCTGGTGCACCTACCAATCAAACAAGTTATTTATGGAGTACAGGTGAAACCACGCAAACTATTACAGTTTTTGATTTTGGCACTTACACAGTTGATGTAAACTTTAATGGTTGCACGGCAAGCGATTCAATAAACATTACTCAAGCTGCTGCTCCATTGATTACTTTAGGAGACGATGTTACCAAATGTACAGGAGATGAAATTACCTTGTCTGTTCAATTTATAGAGCCTATAGACGGCGATATCACCTATAGCTGGTTCTTAGATGGAGGTCAGCTAATGGAAACTGGACAAAGCATTCAAGTTACAGAGTTTGGTATATATACGGTTAACGTAAACAATCAAGGATGTGTTGCTGAGGCAAGTATAACTGTAAACAGATTTGAAAATAATGCGGATTGTTTAATAAGCCAAGGTATCTCACCTGATGGTTCTCCTGGACAAAATGACAACCTCGATCTTAGTTTCTTGGCTTCTCGTACAGGAATCGAGAAATTAGAAATATTCAATAGAAATGGAAGATTAGTTTATGAATTCCAGAATTATACCAATCAATGGGTAGGTCAAACTACTGATGGAGAGGAATTACCAACCGGTGTTTATTTTTATGTTATAAACCTTTCTGGCAATGATCCAGTTTTTGGAACAAACACCAATGGATGGATATACATTAACAGAGCTGTAAACTAAAAATTTCAAATTGAGCAACAAACTCTCCCTTTCTCAGAAAGAGCGGGGTTTGTTGCTTATTATTGAATATGCATTAACTAATGAAAAAATATTTTAAATGAAAAAAGCCTATTTAGCAACCGCATTATTAATTTTTCTGGGCATCAAGTATGCTAATGCTCAGCAGGATCCTCAGTATACCCAATATATGTACAACATGAATGTTATAAATCCTGCATACGCTGGTTCGAATGAGGGATTAACAATTACAGCGTTGTATAGAGATCAGTGGTCTGATATAGACGGAAACCCAAGAACTATTACCGTATCAGGGCACTCGCCAGTGGGCAGTAATGTAGGTTTGGGTCTCTCTGCAATAAATGATGAATTAGGCCCTGTGAAAGAAACCAATGTTTATGCAGATTTTTCATACACTTTACGCCTGGGAGCATCTGCAAAATTAGCATTAGGGGTGAAGGCCGGAGCCACATTTCACGATGTAGGATTGGCGGGACTTCAAGTTCAAGATCCCAATGACCCCTTTTTCTCACAAAACATCAATAATACCTATCCAAATATAGGTGCAGGAGCATTTTTCTATACTGATAATTTCTATTTAGGATTGTCTGTACCCAATATGCTCAACTCTGTACACATTGATGAAAATGGTTTAAGATATGGTTCAGAAACACAGCACTATTTCGCCACTGCCGGATACGTATTTCAAGTTTCTGAAAACTTTAAGCTAAAACCATCGACAATGGTGAAATCTGCTTTTGATGCACCAGTTTCTTTTGATGCTAACCTAAATGCACTTTTCTTTGATAAATTAGAAATTGGAGCATCCTATCGATTGGACGACTCTTTTAGTGGAATTGTGGGCTTTCAAGCAACAGATTTCCTAAGAATTGGATATGCTTATGATCGAATTGTATCAGACTTAGATGTCTATACGGATGCATCACATGAGATTATTCTAACTTTCGATATTTTGTTTAACAAGCGTGTTTTGCGCTCTCCACGATTCTTTTAATCTACATAATCTAAATCATGAAAAAAATATACTTATTATTATTTCTTGGTATTGCAGGAACTTTTATCTCCACAGCCCAGAATAGAGACACAAAAAAAGCAGATCAACATTTTGATCGTTTAGAATATATTAAAGCTGCTGAAGAATATGAAAAAATTGTAGAGAGAGAAAAAGCTGATGAATACGTTTATACCAGGCTAGCAAACTCCTACTATTACATAAATGATACTCAGAAAGCTGAACCTTATTTTAAAGAAGCTGTAGCAACAACCAATAATCCAGAAACTGTTTACAGTTATGCCCAGACATTAAAAGCCAACGGTAAATCTGAAGAATCCAATATTTGGATGAAAAAGTTTGCTCAAATGGCTCCAAATGATTCTAGAGCAATAGCATTCAATGAAAATCCAAATTATATTCCGAAATTAATGGATAAGGCTGAAAAATTTGAGGTAAATATAGTTGGTGAACTTCAAAGTGAACATACTGATTTTGGTGGTGAAATGCTTGGAAACAAATTTTACTTTACATCTTCAAGAAATACGGCAAGAAAAAACCATAAAATGAACCAAGAACCGTTTTTGGATATTTACGAAGCTACAAATACCGCAGGAACATTTACAGATATTAAACCACTTAAAGGTGATGTAAACACGAAATTCCACGAAGGAGTTTTAAGTTTTTCAAAAGATGGAAAGCGTATGTATTTTGATAGAAATGATTATTTTGACGGAAAATACAAAAAAAATGAAGAAGGAATAAACCAACTTAATATCTACTACGCCGAACTTGTTGATGGAGTTTGGAAGGATATACAATCGGTACCATTCAATAATTCAGAATATTCTGTAGGTCACCCTGCCGTGAGCGCAGATGGCAAAACATTATATTTTGTTTCTGATATGCCAGGAGGTTTCGGGGAATCTGATATCTACGAAGTTTCAATAAATGATGATGGTTCATTTGGTGAACCCAAAAATCTCGGAAAAAATATAAATACCGAAGCAAAAGAGGTTTTTCCTTTTGTTGGAAAAAACGGTACTTTATATTTTTCGAGCAACGGTCATTTAGGGTTAGGTGGATTGGACGTATTTTATGCAGAAGAGTCTTCAAATGGCTTTGGTAAAGCAATGAACCTTGGAAGCCCAGTTAATGGAAAGTCTGATGATTTTGCTTTTAAATATGATGATACTTCAAAAGAAGGTTTTGTATCCTCAAATCGAAATGGGGAAAAAGACAATATTTTTAAATTGAAAGAAATATGCTCTTCGACAATAGAAAGTATTGTAATAAATGAATATACTAATGAGCCCCTATCTGGCGCCAAAGTTGATCTTTATGACTCAAACGAAAATCTTCTTTCTTCGAAAATTGCAGGTAACGACGGTCGTGTGAGTTTTGAAGTTGAATGTGACCAAGATTTTGTAGTTCAAGGTAGTATGGCAGATTTTGAAAGCAACGCAGTGACTGGTTTAAAATCAGACAAATCTAAAGTGGCCGCAGAAATTAAACTAAGACCAATTGAAGATATTATTGTTGAGGACAAAGTTGTATTAAATCCAATTATGTTTGATTATGACAAATATAATATTAAGCCACAAGGTGCTTTAGAATTAGACAAGTTGGTTCAACTAATGAAAAAATACCCTAAAATGGTAATTAAAGTTGAAGGACATACCGATAATAAAGGTCCTGCAGAATACAACAGAGACTTATCTGACAAAAGAGCAAAGTCTACTGTACAATATGTAATTTCAAAAGGTATTGATGAAAGTAGAATTAGCGGGGAAGGCTTTGGCGAAAGTCAACCAATATTTGACTGTGGAGATAGTTGCACCCCAGAAAAAGATGCAAAAAACAGAAGATCTGAATTTATAATTATTAGCAGATAAAATAAAAGTGCATCAAGCAATCTTTTTGTAAAAGCGGAAGACTTAACTTCCGCTTTAATTTTTAATACTAATCATATAATCACCTCCTAAACTTCAACGGAAGATACACGACGCTTTTGGTCTCAAAAAAATCTTCTTCAAAAAAATCGATTAATGGAAATATAGAAGCATTACGGTACAGCTGAAGTTCTTCAGAGAGGTCACCCCCTTTTAGATAGAGGATTCCATTTTTGCGTTCGTGTTGACTATGCTTTGCAATTTTCCCTTGAACCCAGTGAACAAAGGTTTCCATCTGTGCTACTGCACGGCTTACAATAAAATCGTATTTCCCATTTAGGGTCTCTACCCTATCATTTGTTGTTTTTACGTTATCCAGTTTAAGACCTTCCACAACTTCATTTACTACTTTAATCTTTTTTCCAATACTGTCTACCAAATGGAAGTTGGTTTCCGGAAAAAGTATGGCCAAGGGTATCCCTGGAAATCCGCCACCGGTTCCTACGTCCAGAATATTGGCATCAGGTAAAAAAGACTGAACTTTGGCAATTCCCAACGAATGCAGCACATGACGTAGATAGAGTTCATCAATATCTTTCCGGGAAACAACATTTATTTTGAGATTCCAGTCTTCGTAAAGAGATTGCAGAAGCGCAAATTGTTTCTTTTGCGTTTCGGTTATATCGGGAAAGTATTTTAAGAGAAGTTCCATATTCATTGTTAGCCTACAAAAGTATATTATCTTTCAGAAATTAATGTGTATTTTTGTCGCTCTCTATTATTTGGCAATAAAAACATTTTCATTTTGACCCCTACCCCATTGGCATTTTCACGCGTAGATACCGCAAAGTTCTTTAGGACTTTGAACAAGCGCGTAAACGATTATTTCAAAGAAAATAATATTTCTAAAACCGGTAACTGGAAAATACATCTTAAAACAATTATCATGTTTTCCCTTTACCTTACCCCCTATTTTTTGCTTCTGACATTGGATTTACCGTGGTGGCTCCAATTAATTTCAGCAATAGTAATGGGAATTGGAATGGCAGGCGTAGGAATGAATGTAATGCATGATGCCAATCACGGCGCGTATTCCTCCAAAAAATGGATCAACAAGGTAATGGGCGGCAGTATGTATATTCTTGCCGGGAATGTTTATAATTGGCAGGTACAGCACAATGTGCTCCATCACACCTATACTAATATACACGGCCACGATGAGGATCTGGAGGCCGGAAGAATTCTTCGGTTTTCAAAACACGCCAAATGGCATTGGCTTCACAAATTTCAGCATTACTACAGCGTTCTTTTTTATGGTTTATTGACATTTAACTGGGTATTTACGGTAGATTTTTTCCAAACGCGCAGATATTTGAAGCAGAAGCTAAGCTACGGTAAGTTTCCAAGCCCCATAAAGCAATGGAGCACGCTGGTAATCACAAAAATTATTTATATTTCTTTGTGGATTGTCATCCCCATATTATTCTTCAATATAGTTTGGTGGCAAATACTCATTGGTTTTTTCATCATGCATTATGTGGCTGGAATAATACTCAGCCTTGTTTTTCAACTTGCTCATGTGGTTGAGGATACGGAGATGATGTTGCCGGATAGCAGCGGAACGATGAAGAATACGTGGGCCATCCACCAACTTTTTACTACCGTGAATTTTTCCACTAAAAATAAGTTTATGAATTGGTTCACAGGTGGCTTAAACCATCAGGTTGAGCATCATATTTTCCCAAATATAAGCCACATCCATTACACAAAAATTTCTGAAATAGTAAGAAACACAACCAAGGAATTTAACCTTCCCTACAAAGAATACGAAACAACCCGCAAAGCAATTATTGCCCACTTTAGACATCTGCGCGAAATGGGAGTAAATCCTGCATTATCAGTATAAAAATATGGACCAAAGACTTTCCAAGAGAGTAAATGAAATGGCAACTTCAGCCACACTTGCTATGGCAGCCAAAACAAGGGAATTGAAAGAACAGGGCAAAGATATTATTGGTCTAAGTTTGGGCGAACCTGATTTTACAGTTCCTGATTTCGTGAAGGAAGCTGCTGTACAAGCCATACATGATGATTACCATTCCTACAGTCCCGTGGATGGCTATGGGGATTTAAAGCAGGCAATTATTACGAAATTTAAAAGAGATAATAATCTTAATTATAAACCTTCACAAATTGTAGTTTCCACCGGTGCCAAACAATCTCTGGCAAACCTGATGATGGTTCTGCTAAATGATGGTGACGAGGTGTTGCTTCCGGCTCCCTATTGGGTGAGTTATGCTGATATGTGCAAGCTCTCCGGAGGTGTGCCGAAGGAAATTCCAACTTCCATCGAAACTGATTTTAAAATCACTGCCAAACAATTGGAAGACGCCATTTCACCGGCTACAAAGGTGATTCTGTACAGTTCCCCTTGCAACCCAAGCGGATCGGTTTATAGTGAGAAGGAATTGAGACAATTGGCCGATGTGCTGGTAAAACATCCAGATATTATTGTAATTAGTGACGAAATCTACGAGCACATCAATTTTACTGGTGAGCACGCCTCTATGGCGCAATTTGAAGATATGTATGACCGTACTGTCGTTGTAAATGGTGTGTCAAAAGCCTATGCCATGACAGGTTGGAGAATTGGTTACATAGGCGCTCCAGAATGGATTGCGCGAGCTTGCAATAAAATGCAGGGCCAAATTACAAGTGGAGCCAATTGTATTGCGCAACGCGCTACGATTACGGCACTTGAAAATCCGCCGAGCAAGATTAAATATATGATTGATGCCTTTAAGGAGCGAAGAAAAATAATTCTTGATCTTCTTTCAGAAATAAATGGCTTTAAAACAAATGAACCCGAAGGTGCATTCTATGTTTTTCCAGATATTTCATTCTACTTTGGAAAAACCCTTCGTGGAAAGAATATAAACACCGCATCAGATTTTTCATTGTTTTTATTAGAAGAAGCTGGCGTTGCAACCGTTACCGGCGAAGCTTTTGGCGACCCAAACTGCATCCGTATTTCCTATGCAGCTTCAGAAAATGAAATTCGGGAAGCCATGGCTCGCATAAAGAAAGTGATGGATTAATATTAATTATGTAAAGCAATATCAAATGGTTAAAGTTAATCTTTAACCATTTTTTTTTTGCGGAATATTTCTATTTTTAAGTCCCTCAAAAAAACTAAACTCTTATTACAACCCTAAATTAGCATTCTTAATGAAAACTAAATTTACATTTTTATTCTTCTTCCTCACATTCGTCGGGTTGCAAGCTCAGGAAAAAACGAAAGCAACGTACGTTGGCAAGATAGGCTCGGTAGTCCACGTTCCTTCGATTGCCTCACAAAATAATTTACAGCCGGCACGCGTGAAGGAGGCAGTGATGCAAGATGGACGTGCTTCAAAAAATTTGATCGTTCCCGGAAAGGATAGCCAGACAGAAGATGATTATTTCGTTAGAAATCCCAATGCTTTGGAACAAAAAATTGACGGTAAAGCCCCCACTTTAGTATTTGATGCCGCAGCTTCCAGTTCGCAACCTACAGATCCATCAATTGGTGTTGGTCCAAACCACGCGGTTGTTGTATTCAATACTGGATTTCGAATTTTTGATAAGTCTGGAAACCCCTTAACTGGTCAATTAAGCCCAAATCCTACCATATTTCCGAATGGTGGATGTTGCGACTTGACCATTTCGTATGACAATGCTGCGGATAGATTTGTTATGTCTTTTTTGGGAAATGGCGCGCAGATTGCCGTTTCCGATGGTCCAGATCCATTAAATGATGGCTGGTATGTGTATACTATTCCACAAATAAATGATTATCAAAAACTTTCGGTATGGAGTGATGGTTATTATATGACTGACAATACTGGAAGCACGAATAAAATCTATGCAATGGAACGGGATAAAATGCTAACTGGTGATCCATCTGCGCAAATAATTGGTTTTCCATTGCCGGGAATCGTGACAAGCGGTTTTTACAGCCCACAAGCCTTAAACGTTACAAATGATAACCTACCCGCCACGGGAAGTCTACCCATTGTATATTTACAGGACGATGCTTGGACAGGAGTATCACAGGATCACGTAAAACTTTGGACGGTAGATGTAGATTGGGCAACCCCAGGCAATTCAACAATTTCAGCCCCCATAGAATTGATTACTACTCCTTTTATTTCTGTTTTTGACGGAGGAAGTTTCTCAAATTTGGCACAACCGGGCGGAGGTGCAGATATTGATGCCTTACAAGCTACGGTAATGAATCAGGCACAATTCAGAAAATATAGCGGTCATAATTCTGGAGTATTCAACTTTGTAGTAGATACAGATGCCAGCAATGGTGAGCTTGCCGGAGTTCGTTGGTTTGAGATAAGACAGCCAGCAGATGGCCAACCTTGGAGCATTTACCAGGAAGGAACCTACACCTCACCCAATGGAAAACACGCCTGGCATGCAAGTATGATGATGGATGTTCAGGGGAATATAGGAATGGGTTATACCGCTATGGCTGGACCTACAACTGCCAATCCCACGAATTTCCGTGTTAGTTCATATTATACAGGGCGTTTTGCAAATGATCCTCTAAACACAATGACCGTTGCCGAAGAACTAATTGCAGCTGGAAACCAAAATATTCCCGGACTTCGCTATGGAGATTACAGTAAAATCGATCTTGATCCATCTAACGATAAATCTTTTTGGTTCATAAATGAATATATGAACAGCGGAAGAAAAGATGTGGTCGGGGTTTTTCAAATCGCACCAAATTTCAATAATGATGTAGGTGTTGTAAGTATAGATTCACCTGTAACGGGAACACTTTCAAATGCAGAAACGGTTACTGTAACCATATTTAACTATGGGCAAAATAGCGCCTCAAACTTTCCGGTTACATTCCAAGTTGACGGTGGCGCCGTAATTACAGAAACTTTTACGGGAACCATACCCTCAGCCACAACCGCACAATATACTTTTACCGCAACGGCTAACTTGAATAACGTAGGCCAAACGTATTCCATTTTCTCTGAAACAAATTTGGTTGGAGATGAGGACACAGGAAATGACGGAACTACCGAAACCGTAACATTCCTTGAACCCAATGATATTGGTGTAACGGCCATAACTGCTCCCAACTCTGGGACCAATTTAAGTGCCGCAGAAAGCATTGTGGTTACCATTACCAACTTTGGTGGAGAGCCCCAATCAAATTTTGATGTTAGTTATGATTTGGAAGGAACCGTGGTTACCGAAGTTGTTTCTGGACCACTGGCCGCAAATTCTTCAACTACATATACTTTCACACAAACTGGAGATTTTTCAGCATTTGGAAATTATGACCTTACTGCTTACACTTCGCTACCCAACGATAGCGATACTTCGAACGATTCAACTTCCAAAGTGGTAACAAACCAAAACTGCCAGCCAGTGGGAGATTGCTCACTTGGTGATGGATTGCGATTGGTACAACTTACAGATATCAATAATCCTTCTGAATGTGAGGGTTATGCTGATTTTACGGATCAAGTTGCTGTACTTGAGCCGGGCACAACTTATGATTTGACTTTAACTACTGAATATGGGGACCAGCACGTACGTGTCTGGGTAGATTTCAACGATGATTTTCTTTTCACAAATGATGAAATAGTTGTGGCCGATTATGTTATAGCTCCTGGACAAGGTGGTGGTTCTTACACTGAAACAACAGATTTTGTAGTTCCAGCAGATGCAACTTTAGGCCAACATTTAATGAGAGTAAAAACCAATTGGAATGCCGCTGTACCAGATGACGCATGTGAAGAAACTACATATGGCGAAACGGAAGATTACACAGCTCAAATTGGCGTTCTTACAGCAGGCGAAAACAATCTAGATGAATCAGAATTCACAGTTTTAAGTCTTGGAAACAATATTTTTGATGTAAATCTTAACACTACGACTTTTTCCGAAGATTTGATACTTACTGTTTACAACACTTTGGGCCAAAGATTGCTATTCAGAAAAATTGAAAATAGCGGTGATGGATACCATTATAAACTGGATATGGGTTATGTTTCTACAGGTGTTTATTTAATAAGACTGGGAAATAAAACCACCGGAAAAATTAAAAGGATTATTGTTGAATAATTTTATAAACTAAAAACAGAAAAGCCCAAAACATCTTCCGTTTTGGGCTTTTTAATTTGCTTGAAAATTTCTTTTAAAAATTTATCTATTTCTCCAGAAAAACGGAGTCAATAGAATTAGTACGGTGAAAAGTTCCAGTCTTCCTATCAACATTAAAAAACTGGACCACCACTTGGCCGCCGCTGGCAAATACCCATAATTATCAACCGGTCCCAAATCACCCAAAGCTGGACCAATATTCCCCAAAGTACTCGCCGCCGCACCCAGCGCCGTCTTAAAATCCAACCCCAGCCAAGCAAAAACCAATGTTCCCACAATAAAGGAAAGCATATATAAAATGAAAAAGCCAAGAATATTGAAAACAATAGGTTGCGGAATGGCTTTTCGATTATACCGAACTGGCAAAATAGCGTGAGGATGAAGCGTTCTTTTGAATTCCAAAACTCCATTTTTAATCATAATCAAATGCCGCATCACTTTAATTCCCCCAGCCGTAGAACCTGCGCATCCACCCAAAAACATTATTCCGAAGAAGAAAAGTGTTAAGAAAGGCGTCCAAAGGGTATAATCTGCACTAATAAAACCCGTGGTTGTAACAACCGTTAAAACCTGAAAAAACGCGTGGCGAACGGCACTTTCAAAAGCACCCAAGACCTGGGGATGTTCAATGGATGAAAGCGTAACATCTGCCTGAAAATAAATAAGTAACGCCGCAATAACACTGAGCCCTATCACAAAAATGCTATACAGCTTAAATTCTTCATCCTGAAATATTTTTTGAAATTTTCTCTTAAAAGCGAAATAGCTGAGTACAAAATTACTGCCCGCCAAAAACATAAATACGATGATAATGTACTGAATGAGCGGCTGATTGTTCCAATACGCGACGCTGGCATTTTTGGTTGAAAATCCCCCGGTGCTCAATGTTGCTAGCGAATGGTTTATGGCGTCAAAAAAACTCATTCCGGCAAGTTTAAGCAATACTGTTTCGGCTAAAGTATAGCCTACATATATAAGCCACAATCGCTTTGCTGTGTCCGTAATTCGTGGATGAAGCTTATCCCCTCCTGGGCCCGGCGCTTCGGCGGCAAAGAGTTGCATTCCTCCAATTCCCAAAAGGGGCAATATGGCTATCGCCAAAACAATAATTCCCATTCCACCAATCCAATGTGTTATGCTTCGCCAGAAAAGTACTCCCTTTGGCACAGCTTCAATATCACTTAAAATGGAAGCGCCTGTGGTGGTAAAACCACTCATTGTTTCAAAAAAAGCATTCGTAAAACTGGGTATAGCGCCGGTAAAAATATATGGCAAGGTGCCCACGAGAGCCATAAATATCCACCCGAAAGTAACTATAATATATCCCTCCCGCTTTTGGATTTCCTTTCGGTGATTCTTGGTGACGTACATAATTGCGCCGCCAACGATTAGGGCTACAAGGCCTGCCCGGACCATATCGTTAAATACGCCATCCTCATAATACCAACTTACCAATGAAGAAAGCATGATAAATCCGCCATTTACGGCGAGCAGCAATCCCATTAAATGTGAAATGATTTTATAATTGAGCTTGGATAGCGAACCCATTATATAAAGAGTTTTTCAACTTTACTGATGGACTGTGGAAGACAACAAACCACTACTCTATCGCCGCTTTTAATTTCGAAATCACCCAAGGCAATAATACCTTCACCATTGCGCACCACGCCTCCAATAATTGCTGAAATAGGAAAATCGATATCCTTGATTCTTTTATTGCTCACTTTTGAATTGGGCGAGACTATGAATTCCAAAAGTTCGGCATTCATATTGTTTAATTTGGTCATTGCCACAACATCTCCTTTTCGCACATATCTAAAAATATTATTGGCCGCAAGCAATTTCTTGTTTATCAAAGTATCAATGCCTATGGAATGCGAGAGCTGGAAGTAATCCATATTTTCCACGAGGGCAATTGCCTTTTTCACGCCCTTGGATTTTGCTACAAGGCAAGACATAATATTTGTTTCACTATTTCCGGTTACGGCAATAAAAGCGTCCATTTCTTCAATAGATTCTTCCTGCAGCAAATCTACATTTCTACCATCGCCATTAATTACAAGGCATCCGGGAATATCATCGGCAATTTCAAAAGCTTTATCCTTGATACTTTCTATCAGTTTTACCTTGAATTTACTTTTGCAAAGATCCTTTGCCGTTTTATAGCCTATTTTGCTTCCGCCAAGGATCATCACCTTTTTTATATCTTGATGTGATTTTCCCGATAGCTTAAAAATTTCCTTTACCCCTTTTTCAATAGTTGTAAAATAAACTTGGTCGCCATCCTTAAAAATAGTATCGCCGCGCGGAATTATAGTGTACTGCGTGCCAAAACGCTGCAGCGCGATGGGCACATATTTCAATTCAGGATACATTTTCCCGATTTCCTTTACGGATTTTCCCACGAAGGCCGAGGTTCTGGAAAGATTGAGCCCAATCATGGTTAATGCTCCTTCCTCAAACTCAAAAGTATCATTGAAAGCGCTTTGGTTCAACAATAATTCAATTTCAGTAGAGGCTAGGGATTCTGGAGAAATAAGTTCATCAATACCAAATTTGGTAAAACCCACCTCATCTTTCCTTTCAATAAATTCAGTATTGCTTATGCGGGCAATGGTACGCTTGGCGCCGAGTTGTTTCGCCAAAACGCAAACGGTAATATTTGTGGTCTCGCTGGAAGTAACCGCGATGACCAAATCCGTATCATCCACGCGGGAATCCTGCAAAACTGAAATGGAAGTGGCATCACCACGGATGGCGCGAATGTCCAAATGTGTGTCTGCATTGGCAAGCGATTCCCGATTTGTGTCAATTAACGTTATGTCCTGCGATTCAAAAGAAAGTAATTTTGCCAAATGAAAACCAACTTCTCCCGCACCGGCAATAATAATTCTCATCCAATTTTATAAATACGTGTCTCCAGTCCAAAAAAAATATGGGTAAAAGCACAGTTAGGCCACAAATATAAAGAAATAAAACCCATTGGCTCAAGCCAAAAGCCTTAATGTATTTTACGCGATAAGCCATTACAAATACCAAAAAATATGTAGTTTTGTTGCCCCGCGGAAAAAACAGGAAGGCCCACCTTTTATGGAAAAAAAAATAACACCCTACAAAGATTCCGGTTTAGGAAAAAAGAAACAGGTTGAACAGATGTTCGATACTATTTCTGGAAATTATGATGGACTCAATCGTATAATTTCCTTGGGGTCTGATGTGAAATGGCGAAAAAAAGTAATTCGTTTTGTCGCTGGGAAAAATCCGAATTCCATCCTCGATATCGCAACCGGAACGGGAGATCTAGCCATCCAATTTGCCGAAAAAACCAATGCCGAAAAAATTGTGGGTCTTGACCTTTCTGACGGAATGCTATCCGTGGCACGAAAAAAAATAGTTGGGAAATCTTTTTCATCGAAGATAGATTTTGTGCAGGGCGATTCTGAAGCGCTGCCTTTTGAAGATAATTTTTTTGATGCAATTACGGTTTCCTTCGGCATACGCAATTTTGAAAATCTTGAAAAAGGCCTTTCAGAAATTTTCCGCGTTTTAAAAAAGGATGGCACCTTTGTTATTCTGGAAACTTCGGTGCCCACCAAATTTCCTTTTAAACAGGGATATTTTTTCTATTCAAAAAGAATTTTACCTCTTGTGGGAAAACTTTTTTCAAAAGATAAGGTTGCGTACAAATATTTGAGCGAAAGCGCTTCGGTTTTTCCCTACGGCGAAAAACTCAACAATATTTTGGTCAAAATTGGGTTTAAACAAGTGGTAAACAAACCGCAAACTTTTGGCGTGGCAACCATTTACACTGCTACTAAATAATTTTATGAAGAAACTATTTTTTGTACTGGCCATACTGTTTATTGCAGAAAGCGCTGTGGCTCAGGGATTTTTCAATAAGGAAAGAATTGCAAACCTGGAGAATTTTGACAAAAGATTCCTAACGTGGGGCTATTTTCTGGGCTTCAACAATTACGATTTCAAAATAGATTATATAGAACATTTTGCAGATGACAATACCGAAATTGCCGTAAACCGTTCTGCGGGTTTTAATGTGGGGCTTATTGGTGATATGCGCCTTAACCGCTATATGAATTTAAGGCTCGAGCCGGGACTGTATTTTACCCAGCGTGATTTGATTTTTCCAGGTTTTGAGGAACAACGCGATTTTCTGCGCGAGGTGAAATCTACATACATCCATGTGCCACTGTTGCTAAAAGTTTCAACGAAACGACTGAATAATTTTAAACCCTTTATCGTGGGCGGAATTTCTACGTCGCTGAACCTTTCCAGCAATCAGGATAACCCGGAAGACAATGAGCAGGGACGGTTTCGAACTACTAAATCCACCAATTATTATGAGGTTGGCTTCGGTATCGATTTTTATCTATACTATTTCAAATTTACCCCTTCCATTCGTGGCGTTTTTGCCTTGAATGATGAGTTGGTACGCGATGACGACCCTAACAGTCCGTGGACCGGAAACATTGACAAGATGGCTTCCCGCGGAATTTTCATCAACTTTACTTTCCAATAGACCGTTTAAATTCATTCAAAAGAATTGCGGTTGCCGTTGCCACATTCAAGCTTTCGGTTTTTTGGTTTTTTCCAAACCTTGGGATTGTGATTTTATGGGTAATGAGCTTCATTATTTCATCTGAAATTCCATTGGCTTCATTCCCCATAACCAAAATTGAATGTGTTGAAATTTTCTCAGTATGGATATTATTTCCGTCCATAACTCCTCCATAAATAGGAAGATTGCAATTTTTCAAAAATTCATTTAAAGAAATATAATGAATGTTGACACGTGCTAAAGAACCCATTGTGGCCTGAACAACCTTTGGGTTATAGCAATCAGCCGTATCGTGTGAGCAAACCAGATGCTCCACGCCAAACCAATCACAAAGGCGGATGATTGTTCCCAAATTTCCCGGGTCGCGCACGGCATCAAGTGCCATAACAAGCCCGAATTGCGCAATGGGTTTCGGTTTCGGAATTTCAAAAAGTGCTACGGAAGTATTTGCCGTTTTCAAAAAGCTAATTTTCTTTAGTTCTGCCGGAGTTACTTCAAAATAATTTGTGGCCCCGATTTTATTTTCTTCCGAAGAAAAAAGCGCGTGAAGATTTAGGCCTTCATCGTATAATTCTGATATAATTTTAGGACCTTCCGCCACAAAAAGGCCTGCCTTGTCCCGGTACTTTTTTTGGTTGAGACCCGTTATTAATTTTATCTGACTTTTGCTGACCAAAATATAGTATTTTTGAACCCGAATAAACCCGTACCGTTGAAGCACCTTCCAGCAAAAATATCACTATTTTCAGTATTAATGGTCTTCTTTTTTTCCTGCAACGCGGTAAAACGTGTGGATGATGATGCGTTTTTGCTCACCAAAAACACGATAATAGTTGATAGTGTAGAAACAAAGGATGCGGGCGTTTATAGTCAATTGGCACAAAAACCCAACCCAACTATTCCCTTGATTGGTGTTCCGCTGGGCCTCCATATTTACAATCTGGCAGATCCATATCCAGATTCCACCTACCAAAAATGGCTTCATAAATACCCGAAAAGGGAAGAGCGACTAATTAAATTTCTTTCCAAAAAGCAGGTGGACCAGATAGACACCAGCTATGTGAATTTCAATGAATGGCTTCAGAAATCCGGCGATGCGCCCGTTATAATTTCTGAAAATAAGACCGATAAATCCGTGGAACGTCTGAAACGCTGGTATTCCAGTTTTGGCTATTTCAACAATGAAGTGGACTATAAAGTAATCCCCAATGAAAAGAGGGAAAAGCGCGCGGAAGTAATCTATAAAGTGACGCGCAAAAGGCCATACGTGGTGGATTCCATTTCAGAAAAAATAAGTTCGCCAGTGGTAGATTCGCTTTTTCAGAAAACAAAGGCCAATACATTTATTGTTTCGGGAAGGCAATATGCTGCGAATGATTTTGTGAATGAAAGGGATCGACTCACAATTCAATTCAGAAATAGCGGGCTATACCATTTTGACCAAGATTACGTAGGCTTTGAAGCGGATACGGTGAACACGGACCACAAGGCAAACATCACCTATATATTGCCAGACAGGAAAGTGACCGAGGGCGATAGTACCTACACGGAACCTTTTAAAGTACATACGGTAAAGGAAGTGCGTATTATTACGGACTTTTCATTTGCAAACCGCAATGAGCCCTTTCAGGATTCCATAACCTATAAAAATTATAAGCTGTACAGTTACGGAAAAATGCGATTTAGGCCCAAAGCAATTACGGATGCCATTTCCATTACGCCGGGAAATATTTATAAGGATATTGATAGGACGCTCACCTTTAACCAAATAAGCGATCTTCGGATTTTTAAATATCCAGACATTACCTATAGGGAAATAGCTTCAGATTCCAGTGACGCAGAACTAATTTCTACCATTTTACTCTCGCCGAGGGATAAATTTACCTTGGGTTTTGATTTTGATGCTTATACTTCAACAATTCAGCAATTTGGAATTGGTTTCAGCGGAAGCATGATTTTTCGAAATATTTTCAGAGGTGCCGAAATCCTTGAAATCTCCGGCCGCGGAAGCGTAGGTTCCTCCAAAGATGCGGCAGATAGGGATAGCAGTTTTTTTAATATTTCTGAAATAGGCGGAGATGTTAAGCTCACTTTTCCACGAATTCTTTTTCCCATAAAAACGGAAAAATTGATTCCCAAATATATGTCGCCATCGACCACTATGAGCGTAGGTGCGAGCGCGCAAAATAATATTGGCCTGGACCGCCAAACGGTAAACGGCGTTTATAGCTACCGCTGGAAACCTTCAAAAATCATCACGAACCAATTTGATTTATTGAATCTACAGTATGTTCGGAATTTAAACACCGCAAATTACTTCAACGTATATAGAAATTCCTTTGATCAACTAAACGATATCGCCCAGCAGACCGAAGCGAATACGCCGGGAAGCGTGAATCCGCTTTATTATAATACTGATAGCAATAATAATATTAGGCTAACCATACCCGAAGGTGCCAATTCATTTATTGAAGATGTAAACAACGGAACTATAATTCCTTTTTCCGAAGATACTAACGCGGGCCAACTTGTTAACAATATTGGCGAACGCAAGCAGCGGCTTACCGAGGATAATTTAATTTTTGCCACAAACATTACCCGAACCAGAGACACACGGGAAAATATTCAGGATAACAATTTTTCGCGGACACGATTTAAGTTGGAGTCTGCCGGCAATCTGCTCTCCGGGATTTCGAGCATTGCCGGTTTTGAAAAAAATGCTGATGGTAATTACCGGGCGTTGGGTGTAGTTTTTTCTCAATACATAAAGGGTGAAGCAGAATATATAAAGCATTGGGAACTTAACGGAAATCATATTTTAGCGTTTCGTGCCTTTGGCGGTCTGGCCGTACCGTATGGAAATAGCAACAGTATCCCGTTTACACGTAGCTATTTTGCTGGGGGCGCCAACGATAATCGTGGTTGGAGACCTTATGATTTGGGGCCGGGAAGCAGTGGAAGCAATGACGAGTTTAATGAGGCAAACTTTAAAATTGCCCTGAATGCGGAGTATCGATTTACAATATTAGACCCATTCAAAGGTGCTTTTTTTGTGGATACTGGTAATATTTGGAATGTTTTTGACAATATTAATGATGAGGCTTCTGTTTTTAGCGGAATTTCAGATCTAAAGGAACTTGCGGTGGCATCCGGCTTTGGATTACGTATTGATTTCAATTTTTTTGTTTTTCGTTTTGATATTGGTTTTAAAACACACAATCCGGCCAGACCAGTGGGAGAACGCTGGTTCAAAGACTATAATTTCCCGAATGCGGTTTACAACATCGGTATAAACTATCCCTTCTAAACCATTAAAATTTATTATTTTTGTTTGCTAAATCTTATAGCATATGAGCCACGGAATTGTACCCGGTGTAGCCACCGGTGAAGAAGTTCAAAAAATTCACAAATACGCAAAAGAGAAAGGATTTGCCATGCCCGCTGTAAATGTAGTAGGCTCGAGCTCCGTTAATGCCGTGATGGAAACTGCGGCAGCGCTTAAGGCTCCCGTAATCATACAATTTTCGAATGGCGGATGTCTCTTCAATGCTGGTAAAGGTCTTTCAAATGAAAACGAAAGAGCTGCAATAGCCGGCGGAATTGCAGGCGCAAAGCACATTCACGAACTTGCCCAATTATACGGCGCAACCGTTATTCTTCATACAGACCATTGTGCAAAGAAATTGCTCCCTTGGATTGATGGGCTGCTAGATGCTAGTGAAAAATTTTTCAAAGAAACTGGAAAACCACTGTACAGCTCACATATGCTCGATCTTTCCGAAGAACCGATTGAGGAAAATATCGAAATTTCAAAAAAATATTTGGAACGGATGAGCAAAATGGGAATGACCCTTGAGATTGAATTGGGCATTACCGGAGGCGAAGAGGATGGGGTTGACAACAGCCACGTGGATTCATCCAAACTCTACACACAGCCCGAAGAAGTGGCATATGCATATGAAGAATTAAAAAAAGTGAGCGACCAGTTTACGATTGCCGCAGCCTTCGGAAATGTTCATGGTGTTTACAAACCTGGCAATGTGAAACTCACACCGGTGATTTTGAAAAATTCCCAAGAATATGTTCAGAAAAAATTCAATACCGGCAATAATCCAGTAGATTTTGTTTTTCACGGCGGAAGCGGCTCCACTTTAGAGGAAATTCGCGAGGCAATAGGCTACGGTGTTGTAAAGATGAATATTGATACTGATTTGCAATATGCCTATACTGAAGGAGTCCGCGATTACATTGTGGGCAATGTAGATTATTTGAAGTCACAAATAGGCAATCCGGAAGGACCTGAAGTACCCAACAAGAAATATTACGATCCCAGAAAATGGCTCCGTGAAGGCGAACTTACCTTTAAGAAGAGGCTGGAACAAGCATTTAGGGATTTGAACAACGTTAACACGCTTTAATTCTGAATGCAGAAGTATGAATTCTTAATTGATAATTAAAAATATGCCTTGGTTTAAAAGAACGAAAAAAGGGATTCAAACCCCAACCGAACAAAAGAAGGATGTCCCAAAAGGACTTTGGTATAAATCCCCCACTGGTAAAATTGTGGACAGCGAAGAGCTGGAACGAAATTATTATGTGAGCCCAGAGGATGGCTATCACGTGCGGATAGGAAGCAAGGAATATTTTGAAATCCTTTTTGACGACAATAAGTTTAAGGAATTGGATAAAAATATGACTTCCAAGGATTCCTTGAATTTTGAGGACAAAAAAAAATATACGGATAGGCTCAAAGAAGCACAGGAAAAAACGGGATTAACAGATGCCGTTCGATGCGCTGTTGGGAAATCCATGGGTTCAGATTTGGTAATTGCCTGTATGGATTTTAGCTTCATTGGCGGTTCTATGGGAAGTGTAGTTGGTGAGAAAATTGCACGTGCTGCAGATTATTCCCTTAAAAACAACATTCCGCTTCTTATAATTTCAAAAAGTGGCGGCGCCCGAATGATGGAGGCCGCATTATCATTGATGCAACTTGCAAAAACTAGCGTGAAATTAGCTCAATTGAGTGATGCTGGAATACCATATATATCTTTGGCAACAGACCCTACTACTGGTGGAACCACTGCATCTTTTGCTATGCTGGGCGATATAAATATTAGCGAGCCGGGAGCATTGATAGGTTTTGCGGGACCCCGTGTAGTTCGCGATACCACTGGAAAGGAACTTCCAGAAGGATTTCAAACCGCTGAATTTTTATTGGAGCACGGCTTTTTGGATTTCATAACCCACAGAAAGGAATTAAAGAAAAAAATAAATCTTTACTTGGATTTGGTGCTTAACAGGCCACTTCGCGAAACAACCGCATAAAAAAAGCTGCCAAAATAGGGCAGCTTTTTTTAATTCATTGTAAACGGATATTCTTCTCCATTATAAAAAAACGATGCAAGATTATCGCATTCGCCGTTCCCAAAATCAATTATTGCTGTTGAACCGTCCTGTTCTATTTCGAGAGAACCACTGACTAAAAATGGGCAGGAAAGTTTTCTAACCAAGGTATCTATTACCTCTCCTCTTCGTTCAAATCCATTTGTAAATTCTGTTTGCCAATTTCCAGTGACATTATAGACGTTGTCCTGCCAGGTTCCTGATCCCACACCTTCAACCCATTCTGATACGCGAAGTCCAACGCGTGTACCAGTTATAGATGTATTTGGGAATGTAACAGTTATAGTTTCATTTAATGTAGATTGGGGATTACCATTTTGATTTGCGATTTCGTATTTAAAATCACCTCCTCCGCTAACTCCATTATTGTTAAAAACAAAATCATTATATAAATAGTTTATAATGTAGGCCCCACCCACTAACGGGCCATAGTCCAAAAGTATACTACCAGACACCACATTTCCATTATTAAGTGTACAAGAATTACCGAAATCTACTAGAACCAATATCGAATTCCCTTGAACGGTAACGGATATTTGTGTACATTTGGGGAAAAGCGATGTAGCATTTGGATTGCGTAGAGAAGTTTCGTTTTCCACAAATGCTTGCTCCATAATATTAAACGTACCTTCGGCTACGTTATCCATTTTAGCTGCCCGCGCAGAATCTTCAGTATTAAAATTTATATCTTCCGCTCGAGTATCATCATCTTTATCACAACCAATTAAGATAGAAAAACCAAGCGCTAAAAATGTCATACATATTTTACTGAAATCTCTTTTCATACAAATTGAGGTTTAGGAGTTTATGAATTTACAACGCTAAAATATCACAAATAGATATATTTTAAATTAATTTTATGCAATTGCCCTGTGATTTCAATTTCAATTTTGTAATTTCGCACCCTTGATTTCCAATCCCGAGGCTGTCGGGAGGGATCATTACATAAAAATCATTTTAATAATATTGGCATGTATTTATCACAAGAAGTAAAAGAGAAAATTTTTGAAAAACACGGTAAGTCGAAAACTGATACCGGCTCTGCCGAAGGGCAAATCGCATTGTTCACCCACCGTATTGAGCATTTGACGAAACATTTAAAGTCTAACCACAAAGATTACAACACTGAGCGTTCTTTGGTTAAATTGGTTGGAAAGCGCAGATCTTTGTTGGATTATCTTATGAAAAAAGACATCCTTCGTTACCGTGCTATCGTTAAAGAATTAGGATTACGTAAGTAATATTCTAAAGGGCTCCTACGAGCCCTTTATTTTTACATTTTTTTTCAGAATTTATTTCTGGAACACATAGAAAAGCTACCCTTAGGTTTTTCATTGGTCAACCACACAACACAACAACACTAAGTCTGAAAATCAGGCTTTGACCAAAATTAACTGCGCATAACCATACGCGCAAAAATGAAAAACAAATGATACCTAAAGTATTTAGAGAGGTCATAGACCTAGGTGATGGACGTGAAATTTCCATCGAAACCGGAAAATTGGCAAAACAAGCCCACGGTTCTGTTGTTGTACAATCTGGAAAATGTATGCTGCTTTGTACAGTAGTTTCAAACTACCAGCAAAGCGATGTTGATTTTCTACCGTTAACGGTAGACTATCGCGAGAAATTTGCCGCTGCGGGACGCTATCCTGGCGGATTCTTTAAAAGGGAAGCCAGACCCAGCGATGGAGAAGTATTGACGATGCGCTTGGTGGACCGCGTTCTGCGTCCACTTTTTCCAAAGGATTATCACGCTGAAACACAAGTAATGATTCAGTTGATGAGCCACGACGAAGATGTTATGCCCGATGCAATGGCAGGACTAGCGGCATCTGCAGCGATACAGCTTTCCGATTTTCCCTTTGAATGTGCTATTTCTGAAGCACGTGTGGGAAGAATCAACGGCGAATTTGTAATCAACCCTTCTAGAGCGCAATTAGAAGAATCGGACATTGATATGGTAATTGGTGCTTCCGCAGATTCTGTGATGATGGTTGAAGGCGAAATGAAGGAAATTAGCGAGGAAGAAATGGTCGAAGCTATTAAATTCGCCCACGAGCATATTAAAAAACAATGCGAGGCACAACTTAGATTGGCCGAAGCTGTTGGCAGAAAGGAAGTTCGTGAGTACCAGCCAGAGCGTGAAGATGAGGATTTGAAGAAAAAAATCCACTCATTGGCGTATGATAAAGTATATGCCGTTGCAAAATCTGCTTCTGCCAAACACGATAGAAGCAATTCATTTGCAGAAATAAAAGAAGAAATTAAAGCTAGTTTTTCTGAAGAGGAATTAGAAGATTTTGGAGATTTAGTTTCAAAATACTACAACAAAGCTGAAAAAGCTGCCGTTCGGGATCTTACCTTAAATGAAGGTTTGCGTTTGGACGGAAGGAAAACCACCGATATACGCCCTATCTGGTGCGAGGTTGATTATCTTCCTTCTACCCACGGTTCAGCAATTTTCACGCGCGGTGAAACGCAGGCCTTGGCAACTGTTACTTTGGGGACTTCACGCGAAGCAAACCAGATTGATATGCCATCTCACGAGGGCGAGGAAACATTTTACCTTCACTATAACTTCCCCCCTTTCTCAACTGGGGAAGCGCGTCCAATTCGCGGCACATCGCGTAGAGAAGTGGGTCACGGAAACTTGGCACAACGCGCACTGAAAGGAATGATCCCATCAGATTGCCCCTATACAGTACGAGTGGTTTCAGAGGTTTTGGAATCAAACGGTTCTTCCTCCATGGCAACCGTTTGTAGCGGGACCATGGCATTGATGGATGCTGGGGTGCAAATCAAAAAACCAGTTTCCGGAATTGCAATGGGATTGATCTCTGATGCCGAGACTGGAAAATATGCAGTTCTTTCTGATATTTTGGGTGATGAAGATCACTTAGGAGATATGGACTTTAAAGTTACCGGAACAGCAGACGGAATAACTGCTTGCCAGATGGATATTAAAGTGAAAGGACTTTCCTATGAAATTTTAGTAAATGCACTAAAACAAGCTGCTGATGGAAGACTTCATATTTTAGAAAAATTGACGGACACGATAGCGCAACCAAATGCAGATGTGAAACCTCACGCTCCAAAAATGATTACTGTTACCATCCCTAATGAATATATTGGCGCCTTGATTGGCCCAGGTGGTAAAGTAATTCAGGAACTTCAGAAAGCTACCAAAACCACTATTGTAATTAATGAAGACCCTGTGACCGAAGAAGGAATTGTTGAAATTTTGGGAACAAACCAAGAAGGGATTGATGCGGTATTGGCTAAAATTGATTCGCTTACCTTCAAACCGGAAGTGGGCAGCGTTTATGAAGTGAAAGTTATCAAAATGCTTGACTTTGGAGCCGTGGTTGAATATACAGATGCTCCCGGAAACGAGATTTTGCTTCACGTTAGCGAACTTGCTTGGGAACGTACCGAAAATGTTTCGGATGTCGTAAATATGGGCGATGTTTTTGATGTAAAGTATATGGGAATAGACCCACGAACTAAAAAAGAACGCGTTTCACGCAAAGCAATCCTACCAAAACCCGAGGGTTATAAAGAGCGCCCACCGCGCGATGACAATAAGGGCGGCGGACGTGATAATCGCAATCGCGATAACCGCGGTCGCGACAATCGTGATAGAGATAGAAAAAGAGACTAAACTTTTTAGTCTGAATTCAAAAAACCCCGCAAATTGCGGGGTTTTTTTTGTGCCACATTTTCAGTTATATTTAAAAGGTGCGCAACTATGTCACCTTAAAATTTTTGACATAAAATTCTAACAAATCTTTCGTAAGAGCCATTCTCATTAGGCTATCAGTCATTTCAGACCACATAAACTTCAATTTAAATCATATAAGAACCCTTTCGCATAGTACTTGCACCTTTATGGAAAATAAACTTAAAATTTAATATGAAAGTACTAGTTGTAGGTGCGGGAAATATGGGATTAACATATGCGGAAGGTATGGCGAAATCGCCACTGCTCAACCGTAGAAATTTAATGATCTATGATGTCTCTGCCGAGAAAATCGCGACACTTAAAGAATTATCATATTTCGATGTATTTGAAAAAATTGAGGACTGCCTTCCCAAGGCGGACGTCGTTTTTATAGCAGTAAAGCCCCATCACAGCGAAGAACTATTTCAATCGATCAAGGAAATGGTTCATAACGACCAATTATTTATTTCGCTGATGGCCGGAGTAACCATTGAAAAAATCCAGCAAAGTCTGGGAATTAAAAAAGTAATTCGTGCCATGCCCAATCTGCCGGCAAAGGTGGGATTGGGAATGACATCCTTCACTGAAGCGAAGGAAGTAAGCCGTATAGAATTACTAATGGTCCGGAATCTGCTCGATACCACGGGCGAGGCCATTCACGTTGAAAATGAAAATTTCATCAATGCATCCACAGGTATCTCAGGAAGTGGACCGGCATATGTTTTCTATTTTATGCAATCTATGATGGAAGCTGCGCTGAAAATGGGATTCTCTTCAAATGATTCAAAAATATTGGTTACCCAGACCTTTGAAGGTGCGGTGAAATTATTCAATGAATCTGATCTTTCACCAACCGCGTGGATGGAAATGGTAGCCTCAAAAGGTGGTACCACTCGCGCAGCACTTGATTCCTTTGAAGACAATAATGTAAAGGAACTGATAAAAGAAGCTGCCTACGCAGCATTTAATCGAGCAACCGAATTAGGAAAATAAAAAACCAGAAATAAAAGTTATGAAGCAAAAACGAGTGGTTATAAAAGTAGGAACCAACGTTATGACAAATAAGGACAATCGTATTGTTGGACCCATTTTAAATGAATTGGTCCGCCAGATTGCGGAATTATATGAAAATGATTACTGCCCAGTCTTGGTATCCTCAGGTTCCGCAATTGCGGGAAAAGAAGTTCTTGGCGAGTGTCTTGCGAAGGATGACGCCACAAGAAGACAGATATATTCATCCGTTGGGCAACCCCGCATGATGCGCCACTACTACAGCCTTTTCCACGATCACGGAATGCGCTGTGCCCAAATTTTGGCAACAAAGCGTGATTTTTCACCAGGAAAACACCGTGAAAATATGATAAACTGTTATGAAGGATTGCTCGCCGAAGGCATTGTACCCATTGCAAATGAGGACGATGCCGTTTCGCTGACCATGTCGATGTTCAGCGATAATGACGAACTTGCAAGTCTTGTGGCGGAGCTTATTGAAGCGGATGCGCTTCTTATCTTAACAGATACAGACGGGCTCTACACAGGTCATCCGGATAATGATGCTTCAAAAAAGCTGAGCAAAGTCCATCATGATGAAGCAGTTGAGCAATACGTTCAGAAATCCAGCAAGGGCGAGGGTGAAGGACGCGGCGGGATGAAATCTAAGTTGAAAATTGCAAAGGAAACCGCTAAAAAGAATATTCCCACATATATCGCCAACGGAAAGCGTAAAAACGTAATTGTCGATATTTTAAAGGGAAAAGATATTGGAACAAAATTTTACGCATAAAATAAAGAGAAAAAATATGAAGTTGATTAAGGAAGAATTGAAAAATAAGGTTTTAGAATCAATGATGGAAATTATTGACAAAAACAGAAAGGATTTATTGTATGCGAATAAAATGGATCTTGATGCCTTCAACAAGGATGACCAAGCACTTTACGATAGATTGGTGGTTGACGATTCCAAAATTGATGAAATGATAAAAGCCATCAATGAAGTGAAATCCCAGAACGACCCAGTGAATGCTGAGATTAGCAAAAACGAATTGGATAGCGGATTGAAAATCATCAATAAAACCGCACCCTTTGGAACGATCATGATTATTTATGAATCCCGGCCCGATGTAACTATTGAAGCCGCCGTGCTCGCTTTCAAAGCAAACAATAAGATTTTACTGAAAGGTGGAAAAGAAGCCTATCATAGCAATAAAATTCTTGTGAAATTTTGGCACCAAGCATTGCAGGAAAACGGATTGGAAAAGGACTGGATAAAAATGCTGGAAATGAATAGAGAGGAAACCCAAGCATTTTTAAAAAACCCTACGGAACCAATCGATTTGATTGTTCCGAGAGGGGACGAACGGTTGATACAGTTTGTAAAAGAAAACGCTACTTGCGCGGTTTTGGTAAGCGGTCGTGGAAACAACTTTCTTTATATTGCCGAAGATGCCAATTGGAAAAAAACGCTTGAGGTTATCATCAATGCAAAAACAGATAAAATTTCCGGTTGCAATGCTTTGGATAAAGTTTTAATTGACATTAATCTTCCAAATTATGAAGCGAAGTTGAAAGAACTGAAGGAAGTTTTGGAAGCTTCAAAAGTGGAAATTCTTGTTGATTCTGAAGTTAAAAAAGTACTGGCTTCTTCAGAAGAAATTACCGATAGCAATATTTGGTACGAAGAATTTTTGGCACTGAAAATAGCAATAGGCGCTGTGGAAAGTTTGGAAGATGCTATTTCCAAAATAAATAAATACAGTGGCGGACATTCCAGCGCCATACTCACGGAAAATGCAGGTACAGCTGCGCATTTTATGGAAAATATTGATAGCGCCGCAGTATATCATAACGCTTCCACAAGATTCACAGATGGAGGACAAATGGGCGTGGGTGCCGAGCTTGCCATTAGTACAGATAAACTTCACCACCGCGGGCCACTCGGATTAAAACAACTGGTTACTAATAAATATTACGTGTACGGTGATGGACATGTTAGGATTTAGTGATATCGAATTAAATCTTAATATTTTGAAAGCCTTCAATTTGAAGGCTTTTTTTATGAGTATTGGGAGGGTGTTTAGAATTGAAAACCATTTCAGAAATATTATTTAAAAAAAATCTTCACTTCACCACGCAACTTTTCAGAAATTGATAGACTATAGGGTATAAAGCAAACACATCTATTATGAAAAAGCTACTCTCTACTTTGGCAATTTTAAATTTGGTATTTCTAATGGGCTGCGAGACCGAACCTTTGGACAAAGCCGACCCAAATAAAGTAATTCAAGTAGATTCCGAATTGTATGATTTGGTTACAAAAGCAGCAAGTAACGATTTTGAAAACCCAATTACGTGCATTGATTTCAACTATCCATTTACCTTAATAGTTTATAATGAAAGTATGGAAATAATAGCCTACGAAACCATTGGCACGGACATATATTTTAGTGAATTTTTGGGTAGTCTGGAAGCAGGAAAGTCCATAAGCTTAAGTTACCCAATAACGAGTATTTTGGACAACGGCGAACCGTATGAAATCAATAACAATGAGGAGTTAAAAGATGCCATAGACAAATGCATAAAAGCAGATACCGTAGGCAACTGCAATAATATTCTCACGGCACCTGATTGCATCTGGACAATTACACATTTAGAAGGCCCCAATGCCCAGTATACGGGAGCAACATTTCAAGTTACAAATTTTGGCAATGCGGGTTTGCATTACAATGATGAGGCGTTTGCAGGTACTTGGATTACTTATTTTATTGAAGATGAACTTCATTTGAATATTTACATAACAGGGAATGAATCTATAAGTGAAGACTGGAATTACGATTGGAAAATCTTGGATTTCAATGAAAACGAGATGACCATTTCCAATAACATTGACACCTTCAAAATATCGAAAAATTGTGGGGAACCGTGTCAAAAATTTCTTTTTGAGGAATGTGAAACAGAACCCGGTTCAGGCAAGGCTATTTTTAATCTGGAAAGCTATGGATGGTGTATCTATTCACTGATTGCCCTTCGCGATGGAGATGATATTGCCCTTCGGTATTTCGAAAATCTAGAAGATTTGCTGGCAGGGACAAATCAAATCACCAATCTTTTATATGAAAATTCAATGAATCCCATGATAATTTATGTACGGATTGAGGATACAATTACGGGAGAAATGATTGCTATCGTGCCCATAATTTTAAAAGCCATAAATTGCCAAGCTTAAAAATTTTTATTTGAACCTAGAAAAGTTAATAGCGCAATGTTCAAAGAACGACCGGACGGCCCAAAATGAGCTTTTTCAGGAATATAAAGACATGCTTTATTTCATTTCCTTGAAATATTGCCGAAATGAGGCAGATGCCGAAGATAATTTGCACGATGCCTTTATAGCTATTTTTCAGAAAATAAAAACCTATAAAAACAAAGGTTCTTTTGAAGGCTGGATGAAGCGTATAACTATTTACAAAGCAATCGATAAATATAAAATTACGAAACAGAATCATTTATCAGTAAAGGACGATCTTCTCTTGGAATCTACAGAAGTAGATGATGATGCAGAAATCAAACTTGATGTTTTATTAAAATTCATCCAAGAGCTGCCGGATCAGTATCGCCTGGTTTTCAACCTATACCAGTTGGATGGGTATTCGCATAAAGAAATAGCCACGCTTTTGGAAATTTCCGAGAGCACCTCAAAATCGAATTACCACCGGGCAAAACTGATTCTTCGGGATAAAGTCAACGAATACAAAAAAGAACTAAACGCAAAAGCTATATAATGGGACAGAAAGAGGACATAGGAAAGCTATTTGAGAGCAAGCTGAGCCAAGGCAAAAAAGCACCTAGCAATATGCTTTGGGAAAAGATAGATACAACCCTGGATGAGCAAGACCAAAGGCGCAAAAGAGTGATTGTGTATTGGCTTTTAGGATCGGTGATTTTGGTTTTTCTCACTGGTTTTTTCATTTTCAACTTTGGCATGGATAATTCAAATCCTCAAAATTCCCAAAATGAAACTGAGGTGCCGTTGGAGAATAACATTTCAACAGAAAGCGAAAAACTTGAGCAAATGGATTCGGAAAAGGATTCGTTGGAAAATTCTTCAGAAATCATTATTTCTAAAAGGGAATTAATTAGTTCTGAAACAAAATTTGAAAACGAGGAAATAAAGGCACAAAAAAATGAAAGTAAGTCTGCTAAATATTCTTCAGAAAAAAATGCAATAAGAAAGATGATCGATGAAGATTTTACCGTCAGCAAAAAATACTATTATTATGATAGCAAAAGCGGAAAGCAGATAGTGACCACCAGCAAAGCTGGAATGGATAGCATTGTAGCCGCCGCAACAAAATCCATAGATTCAGCACAAACGCAAAACCTCGATGTTCCGCAGTAAATTTTTGATGTTTGAAGAAGAAAAAATACTTTTCTTAAAATTTATTTAAAACTCCTGTAACCTTTTGAAGCCTTTTTACGTATAACCTAACACAAAAGTTTTAAACCCAAATTACAGGAATATCTTAAATGAGACAACTTAAAATTACAAAGCAGGTTACCAACAGGGAAACTGCTTCATTGGACAAGTACCTTCAAGAAATAGGAAAAGTTGACTTAATCACCGCAGACGAAGAAGTAGAATTGGCACAGCGCATAAAGGCGGGTGACCAACGCGCGCTGGAAAAATTGACAAAGGCAAATTTGCGCTTCGTAGTGTCGGTGGCCAAGCAATATCAAAACCAAGGTCTTACCCTTCCAGACCTTATCAATGAAGGAAATCTTGGTCTAATTAAAGCCGCACAACGTTTTGACGAGACCCGTGGTTTTAAATTTATTTCGTATGCCGTTTGGTGGATTCGCCAGTCTATTCTTCAGGCATTGGCTGAGCAATCACGTATTGTGCGCCTTCCTTTGAATAAAATTGGGAGCATCAACAAAATCAACAAAATGTACGCTTATTTGGAACAAGCCAATGAGCGCCCACCTTCCGCTGAAGAAATTGCAAAAGAACTGGATATGACGATTAATGATGTGAAGGAATCCATGAAAAATTCAGGACGTCACGTTTCCATGGATGCACCGCTAGTTGAGGGTGAGGACAGTAATCTATACGATGTATTGCGAAGTGGTGAAAGCCCGAATCCAGACCGTACATTACTCCACGAGTCATTGCGAACCGAGATTGAGCGCGCGCTTGAAACCCTTACGCCACGTGAGGCAGATGTGATCCGCCTTTATTTTGGATTGGGTGACCAACATCCCATGACGCTGGAGGAAATTGGTGAAACTTTTGACCTTACAAGAGAGCGTGTCCGCCAGATTAAGGAGAAGGCAATACGCAGATTGAAGCATACTTCGCGAAGCAAAATATTAATGACATATCTGGGTTAAACCCTATTAAAATTACTTACAGTATCAGATTTTTCGCTTTTGCGAAAAAAATACTGTTCGTTTTTTGATTGATGAATGACCTCCGGCTGATTACCGGAGGTTTTTTTATCTTTGGAAGAAAAATATGAAACATACCATTTGCTATATCAGCAATGAAACCGATCAACTTTCTGAAAATGAGCTAGAAGCCTTATTTTCCTTTATTCTTGCAAATAATCCGCCCCGCGATATTTCTGGAATTCTACTTCACAATAATGGAATCTTCCTTCAAGTTTTGGAAGGAGAGAAGGAAACATTGAAAACGCTCTTCAAAAGTATCAGAGAAGATAAAAGGCATCATAATATCTTAACAGTACTTTCCCAAAAAATAAACGATAGGATATTTAAGGGATACAAGGCAGGGTTCAGCATTTTAAAAGATAAGGGAGACCTTGAAAATTTGAACAGCTATCTATCTCTTTATGAGGGTGAGGAAAAATACCCCAAAAACATTCAGAATTTGCTGAAGCCATTTTTAATTTAAATCTTATTATACCCGCCATAAACGAAAAAATATGAACGAAACAATTATTGCACCTTCCATACTTGCTGCAGATTTTGCCAACTTGCAGCGCGATGTAGAAATGATAAATAACAGTAAGGCACAATGGTTTCACCTGGATGTAATGGACGGGGTATTTGTACCAAATATTTCTTTTGGTATGCCGGTAATAAAGGGTATTTCCCGTCACGCGAAAAAACCATTGGATGTACATTTAATGATTGTGGATCCCGATAGATATATCAAGGAGTTTGCGACTTTAGGCGCTGCAGTTCTTACGGTTCATTACGAGGCCTGTACGCATCTACACCGTACCTTACAAGCCATAAAAGCGGAAGGAATGCAGGCTGGCGTTGCTATTAACCCGCACACAAATGTTTCACTTCTGGAAGATACCATTGCCGATATTGACTTGGTGTGTATGATGAGCGTAAATCCTGGTTTTGGCGGACAAAGTTTTATTGAGAATACCTATAAAAAAGTACGAGCGCTAAAGGAAATTATTAATGCAAATGGTGCAAAAACGAAAATAGAAATTGATGGAGGCGTAACTGATAAAAACGCCAAACAGCTAGTAGAAGCCGGTGCAGATGTTTTAGTGGCGGGAAGCTTTGTATTCGGAGCAAAAAATCCTACAGAAACCATCGAGAACTTGATAAAAATGACGAAATAATTCGTATTCCAAAAAAAAATTCCAATTATTAAAGAATTGATTTCAGAAAAAGATGTCTTGATTGTTGGCGCGGGTCCCATTGGTATAGCCTGCGCTTTGCAATGTGAAAAGCATAACCTCAATTACCTTGTTGTAGAACGGGGCGCGCTTACCAATTCCATTTACAATTATCCGTTAAATATGACATTTTTTTCAACTTCAGAGAAATTGGAAATTGGCGGCATTCCCTTCATTAGCAACAATCCCAAACCCACTCGTAATGAGGCTTTGGAATATTACCGCCGCGTAGCGACTTCAAATGATTTAAAAATAAATCTCTACGAAGAAATACTTTCCATTGAAAAAAAAGGAAATCATTTTGAAATAATTTCAAATAAAAATTCATTCTCCGCCAAAAATATAATCTTGAGCACAGGATTTTACGACATCCCGAAATATCTGAATGTGCCCGGAGAAAACTTGCCAAAAGTGAATCATTATTACAAGGAAGCGCACCCATACGTTATGCAAAAAGTGGTTGTTGTGGGCGCAAGCAATTCGGCTGTGGACACGGCATTAGAGGTCCACAGGAAGGGTGGTGAGGTTACTATGGTGGTTCGCGGAGCCTCCATTGGCGAACGCGTAAAATACTGGGTTAAACCCGATATTGAAAACCGAATTGAAGAAGGCAGCATCAAAGCCTATTTTAATTCAGAAATTGAAAAAATTACCGAAACCGAAGTTTTTATTACTACTGAAAATGGTAAAAAAGTTATTGAAAATGATTTTGTCATCGCGCTCACGGGCTATAGACCCGACTTCGATTTTTTGCAAAAACTAGGTATACAATTTTCTGATGATGGCAACTTTTTTCCTGAATACAACACTAAAACCATGGAAACAAATGTTGAAGGTTTGTTCTTGGCGGGCGTAATTTGTGGCGGTCTTGAAACACACAAATGGTTTATAGAAAACTCGCGCGTGCACGCGGAATTGATTGTATCTGAAATTTCAAAAAGAAATCAATAATCGTTGAAGTTGAAATTCAAAATAGTTTTTGTGTAGTTGTAAATTTCGGGGAAATTAGATTTCAACTCCGTTGGGGATTCAATGAAATATTCTGCCAGGACAGCCATAAATTCATATTGATTGGTAAAAGCATACATTCTAAAAAATCTTGTTTTTTCCAGTTTTTCCCTAACATCGACTTTCGCTAGCTGTTTTAAAATTTTCTGAAATTGTTTCGTAAATCTTACGGAATCTATGTCTTTTGCCTGCTTTGCCTCAAGTTGCATAGCGTGCGTGAATTCATGAATACCCACATTCAAATTATCATTTTCAATTTTATAGCCATTTTCAAAATCCTTCCAAGAAAGCACGAGCGCCTTTTCACGAGGGTTGAATTCCCCTTTATGGTAGTGTTCATTTATTGAGCTGTAAAATTCTTCCGGATAAATTAATACGAAATCAATAAGTGCATATAAATAGTTTTTTCTGCCGAAGCTGAGCATACACCCAATTGCCGCAACGAGTAATTTCATCCGTTCTGTAATAGCCACTCCTCCCCTTTCAACAAATTTCTTTTCATTTATAAAATTTGCAACCCTGTGTTCGAATTGTTTTTTATGCTTTTCTGAAAGCATTTGATAGAAAACAAATTCAGTCTCAAGTATCGATTTTTGGTCGCGCGTAAGTTTTTTGTAAACTAAATAATATCTGAATAAGGGCCGATTGTAATAATGTGCAAATGCAGTTTCAAAAATTTTGAATAAGAAAAAGAAAAATCCCACAACAATTATAGAGAACGCATAGGGCGCAAGCCAAGGAGCGTAGGGTTGTTGTTCTATGACTACATGAATAATAAATTTAATTAGATACATAAAATAATTTAAATAAAAATCCCCAGTTTGAACTGGGGATTTTTTTATTACCTTAAATTTTTAAACTAAAATGGAAATGTATAAAACACATCCCAAAAAAGTTGTGTTTCTGCCGCATCTCCACCAATATCGCTGGAAGCAGCACTGTAATTTCCTGGATTTAAAGTTTGTTCAGATACTGGATAAGTATATCTAACTGGATAACCTGTTTCTGGCATTGCAGGCTCTTTTAAAATTGGATAATCTAAACGTCTAATTGATAACCAGGATGCAAAGGTTCTATTATACAGACCGAGCCAAGCCTGAGTTCCAATAACCTGCTTCCATGCGGGTGATGATGTACTAGTAGCTAATGCAGAATTATAATCTACTTCAGGTTTTGCAAGATAATCTGCAAGACCATCTGCATTCCAATATTCAAAAGAAGCCGTAATACCAGCCGTATAATGACTAGCGGCGTCACCACCAACAGAATATCCTCGAGCGGCAGCTTCAGATAAGAGAAATTCTACTTCAATGTAATCCATTAGAATACCTGGATATGTTGGTTCTGCAATACGAGGAGCAACGTGAGAAAACAATGCATATGTATTCAATGTTCCTATTGTACCTCCTATATATTCTCCATCTACATCAGTAAAATATACTGGTCGTCTTGGGTCTTCAAGATCATTCATTCTATCAACGATAGTTTCAGCGATCACAAAATCAAAACGGCCACTTAAAACTAAATCCACATATACAGGATTTGTATTAGGATCCGTGGGAGAATAGGAATAAAAGGCATTATCCGAAGCGCTGGTAAAAACTCCTGTAGAAACTGCAGATTCCACAGTGGATTGAGATAATGAAGGATTTGAATCTGCCAACACTAGTCCCATTCTTAACTTTAATGAATTAGCAAACTTTTTCCAGGCTGCAGCATCTCCTCCATAAATTAAATCTTCATTAGCAGAAAAACTTCCTAGACTAGGATTTAAGTTATTTGAAGCAGCTGTTAATCTTGAAATTAAATCCGTGTAAATAGTTTCTGCATCATCATATGCTGGCAGAGCATTATCTCTATCTAAAGCCTCAGAATAAGGAACATTACCAAATGTTTCAACCAAATTGCTATATGCATAAACTGTCATTATTTCGATTATTGCAAGCTTATTTGGTTTAAGATCATTCGTTAAATCATTATCTGTAAGTTCTATTATTCTAGCAGCTTCATCAAGATCTTTTAAGCCATCACGATACATAGCCGTCCAGTGGTTGTCTGGAATAGGTCTTGTAATTTGATCATAATTACTTTCATCCTCATAAGTAGCTTCTTGAAGGTATTGAACCCATAAACGCAAATTATTCTGATTAACATTTAATGTAACAATCTGATCTACAATTTGTTTTTCAGCTGAAGCAAATAAACTTTCACCACCAACAGTAGAAGGATCTTTAATATTCTGGTTCAGATCTTCTAAGTTATCCGAACAAGATACGGCAATTAGGGCCGTCGTAAGTATAATTATTAGTTTCTTCATCATTTTCTTTTATTAAAATTGTGCTTTAATGTTAAACCCATAATCTTGGGTTGTAGGAAGTGGACCAACTGAATAACCTTGAAGGTTACCAGCACTTAATCCAGATTCTGGATCTGCATCTGGAATATTCTTGTGGATAATCCATAAATTAGATCCGGTAACACTTAACTGAATTCCAGTCAAAAAGGTATTATCAAGGAATTTAGATGGCATAGTATATGTCAAAGAGGCTTGACGCAATTTTACGTAGCTTGCATCGTACACAAATTCTGAATTTGGATACGTTGCGTAGCCAAAAGGACTAGCTTCAAAAGCGTCTATTCTAGTTGTGTTAGGAGATCCATCTTCAGTGACTCCAGGATTGATAAATCCTCCACCTTGGTCTAAAGGATTACGAACAGGATTACCCAAATCATTTATAAATGCTGTATTTTCATAAATACCTGTATTCTGACCATAATATTGATCTAAGGAAAATATACTGCCACCCTCTTGAATATCTATTAAGAAACTAAATGCGAAATCCTTATAAGTAAAAGTATTTGTTATACCCGCCAACCAATCTGGATTTGTATCACCAATATTGTTATTTGAGGATGGGGTTAAAATATAATATCCGTCTTCATCCACAAGTCTTTCTCCATTAAGATAGGTATAATCAGTTCCATTAATAATTCCATACGGTTGTCCTGCAACGGCATTTATAGTAACACCACCTTGGAACCTACCTAGCTGGATTGCTTCTGTTCCTTCTTCAAGTTCAACAACTAAATTTTCGTTTTTAGTAAAATTAGTATTTATTACCCAACTAAAACTATCAGACTTTAATGGAGTGGCATTAAAACTTACCTCGATACCTTTATTCTCAATTTCTCCTGCATTAATTGATTTTGAAGTATAACCGCTCGCCGCAGTAACAGGGGTATTAAAAATTTGGTCAAAGGTATTTGCTTTGTAGTAGGCTACGTCAAAACCAATCCTATTATTGGCAAAACGCATTTCAAGACCTACTTCATAACTTTTCGTTCTCTCTGGTTTTAAATTTGGATTATTCGCACTACTCGGTACAGAAAAACCAATATCATTATTTCTTATATAGTTATCTACAAGTCTACCGAATGGAGCGCCATTGCCAACCTCTGCATAATTTGCTCTTAATTTTCCAAAAGTAATAGCATCCACATTTAACAATTTGCTAAATACAAAACTGGTAGATACTCCTGGATAATAAAAAGAGCTTTCATCTTCCGGTAGTGTGGAGAAACGATCTCTTCTTATTGTTCCATCAACAAATACAGTATTATTAAAATCAAATGATACGCTTGCGTAAACACCGTCAACACCTATTTTCTCAGCTACTTCATTTGAAAAAGGGAGAAGCTCTACAGAATTTTGTAGCGAATACAAACCTGGCACAACTAATCCGCCATTAGTAGAGGAAGTTAGTGATTGTAATTCGTTTCTTCTTATGTTAGTTCCTAAAATACCAGCTATTCCAATATTTTCACTCAAATTACCATCAAAATTGAACATCAAATCATAATTCGTTTCACTAAAAGTGATATCCCTCCTTAAATAGCCAGAGTCAGTATTACCACGTGTTACTCCAAATGGAGATGCCACCGACCCAACAGCCCTACGCTCCTCTTGACGCTCGCTGTAAGTATCTGTAGATACTCTACCTAAAATATTGAACCAATCTGTAACATCATATTGCAACTCAAAATTTCCTAATAAACGGTTTCTCTCATCATTTTGATAATTTTCATAACGCGTCCAGTACGGATTATCCCAAAATATAGGTCTTGACCCAGGTTCTGAAGTTGCAGGATTCCAAGTAACGTTTCGGTTAGTAGCATAATAGATATCCTTTAAATCTTGAATATCAACATTGGTCTGCCACCATTGTTTAAAGTTACTTATAATGTTATCGCCATATCCTGTTGAGTTTCGCCCCAATGCTTCCGTTTTAATATAATTTGCTAAACCACTAACTCTAAATTTTTCGGAAACATTAAAATTTCCATTGAATAAGAAGTTGTGTCTATCAAGTTCACTATTTGGCATTAAACCGGATTGATCCAATTTGGTATATGATATTCGATAAGAACCTTCTTCAAAACCATTTGAAACTGAAACGGAATTTGATAAAGTAATAGGTGTTTCAAAAAACGTTATAGGTCCATTTTCTGCTGGTAGCCAAGGTGTAGCTACTCTATAATTTGGCGATGCTGGGTCGAAGGAATCCCACTGAAAAACTAATAGGTTGGGATCAAATGGAGCTCCGTAGGATGCGTCTTCCGTGTAGGGAACTGTTACGTCCGGATTTCCATCACCATCAATATCATCATTAAAAAACAAATTATTCAAACCAGCATAATATGGACCATAACCAGCACCGTACTGCTTTTGATATTTAATAAATGTGCTTTTATCAACAAAGCCCACTTGCGCGCCTGTATTAACAGTCACTCCTAAACCTTTAGTTCTGGAGCCTTTTTTTGTTGTTATGATAACCACACCGTTTCCAGCGCGAGAACCATAAAGTGCGGATGCAGCTGCACCCTTCAATACATTTATAGATTCAATATCATCTGGATTTATATCCATTGCTGCGTTTCCATAATCATATGTTCCTCCTGAAGCGGTACTTTGTCCTGCAGCATTTGTATTTTCATTACTTATAGGTATACCATCGACTATAAACAATGCTTGGTTATTATTTGACAAAGATGTGATACCTCTAATCACCACATTCGTAGATCCGCCAAAATTATTATTCCTTCGGATTTGAACACCGGATACTTTACCAGAAAGAGCATTAGTAAAGTTATTGGTTTTTACTGTGGCAATTTCTTCACCAGCAACTTCTTGAGTTGAATATCCCAATGATTGTTTTTCACGCGATACACCTAACGCCGTAACAACCACCTCATCCAGCGTAGATCCTGCTTGCATTTCAACATTAATATTATTTGATACTCCCACTGCAATTTCTTGGGTATCAAAACCTACATAACTATAAACTAACGTTTGACCCACAGCAGCGTCAATAGTATAGTTACCATCAAAATCTGACTGAGTACCCGTACTCGTTCCCTTAATAATTATGTTTACCCCCGGAAGTGGCAGACCCGTATCGTCCGTCACCGTACCGGTAATTGTTTTCTCTTGTGCAAAACTGAGCTGCACAATTAACACTACAAGTAGTGTCAAAAATCTACTTAAGTTTGTTTTCATTTTTTTGTAGTTTGAATTAGCATATCAAATGTGCCAATAAAATCTTACAAAAACAACTTTTAACCTACGTAGATTAAGAAAATGTTATCAAAATGGTATGTGAAATTAACTTAAAACAGCTCCTCGCAACTTATAAATAATTTTATTGTTCTAATAATGTTTTGCTTCAGCTTATTGATATAAAACTTAATACGTCATTTTATAATAAGTTAAAGTTTAGCATTATGAGGAAATCAATCTTTAGAACCCTCTCCTTTGAAATTCTGGGAAGAGTTTTTAAAAAGTATATTAAAAGTGGTTAGGCTACCATAACAACGTGTTATGTATTGCTGAAGATCAATTTTATCCTGCTCGGCAAGTTCTTTACTGGAATTGATTTTTTGCTCCATTACCCTAAGCCGGTCCCGCAGCATTACAATTTTATGAAAAAAGGTGTCTATTGGAATTTCCTTAGTTGCCAGGTTTTTATCATTTGGCCGCAATACTATAGTGCCACCTTTCCATTTATCCGCCATAGGTACAACTTCGCTTATACCATTCCATTTTCTTAAAATGTCGCGCAGGCTTTTTTCCACCTCTGCAAAACTTACCGTATCCACTTCATCTTCTGATGCTTCAATGATTTCAAAATCCTCATCCGGTGAGATTGTTTCCAATCCATTTTCAATAAATGTTATCCAATACATTTTTGAGGTCACATTGGTAACTACTCCCTTTCCATGCGTTGGATGGTTTATGCGGGAGCCTATTCCTAATATTTGTTTCATTTTTTTAATTTTTCAGTAAAAATAAAAAAACCATTCCAAAACATTTTGGAATGGTTTTCACGGTTTAATCTAATAAACCTTCCGAAAAACTACTTCTTCTTAGGAGCAGCTTTTGGTGCCTTGTTGTCATCCTGTTTTTTGGCTTGTGGGCCTTTAGCAGGTTGCGGTTTGCTGTTTTTCTTTTCTTGTGGCATAACTATTTTATTTTTTTTATTAATACAATAAAGTTAGAACGGGATTGCCACTCGTTATCCACTCATTAGCTATAATTTAACTAAAAAACTTATAGGTAAGTTTAATCTTTGTGGTCGTTAACCACATTCTCATCCCTATACTTACAGCAATCATCAATTTTAGCATAAACTTCCTCCTTAGCTTTTATATCTTCGGTATCATGACCGCTATCCGCAATGCTCTGTTGGATTTTGGCTAAATCTGTTTTTCCTTCATTATAAATTAAATCCAATTGGTGCGTTTTCACGTCCCACGATGCAGATTTTACACCTTTGGTTTTTATGGATGCCTTTTCAATACGATCCTTGCACATTCCGCAAACACCATCAACCTCAATCGTTGCTTTGGCATTTTTATTCTGGGCAAAACCAGTGGCGCCAAATATTGTAATCATTAAGACAAAAATCAATTTTTTCATATTTCTGTTTTTTTTTAAATATCAATTTATTCGATAGCGAAGCCCGGCATAATACATACTTCCAAAAATGGGCCCGTAAACATACGTAGAATCAAAAGTTGAGCCAAATGGGTCTTCATTTCCTATTATGGGATTATCCTGTTTGGTATTCGTGATATTTTCGCCACCTATGTACACTTCAAAATTCGGGGAGAACACTCTTGTAATTTGGGCGTTCAATGTTGAAACGCTGGGTGAAAATTCTGAAAGACCTATAGTCTTCAAATATCCTTCATTTGAAGGAAAACGTTGTTCACCCAAGTAATTGAACGTAGCATCAAATTTCCAATTTCTCCCCGCATCACTGAATTGCGTTTCATAGGAAGCATTGGCAAAAAAACGATGGTTTGGCGTTAATGGCTTTTGCTTTTTGCCATCCAGATAGGTGGTTTGCACATCATAATATTTGTACGCCAATCTCATGTCAAAATGTTCAAAGGCGTTATAGTTAAATTCGGTTTGAAAATTATTTGCATAGCTCTCACCTTCTAAATTATAAAAATTGATCTGTTGCGGATTTTCCCAATCTACCACCACTTGGTTCGCAAAATCCGTTCTGTAAAAATCAACAATAAAATCTGCCTTACGAGTGAAAAGATTGAAACCCTGAAGATACGAAACGCCGTAGTTCCAAGCAATTTCGGGATCCAATCCGTAAATAGCGCCACCACTGCCAAGAATATTCAGGTTTCTGGAAGAGGCGAAAAACTGTTGATTTTCCGCAAAAATATTGGCGCTTCTTTTTCCCCTTCCAGCAGAAAGTCGGAATGCGGATTTTTCCCAAGGTGTATAGCGCACGTGCAGGCGCGGGGTAATAAATGTCCCCAACCGATTATGGACATCTGCCCGAATTCCGGCAGAAAAATTCAAATCGCCCAGGTTGTCAAAATTATATTCGAAAAATGCCCCGATGGAATTTTCAATACGATTAAAATTTTCAGAATAGACCAATTCCTCATAGCCATCATACGTTGCGCTCAAACCGGTTTTTATCTTGTGGCGTGAATCGCTGATGATAGAATTATAAAGCACATTGGCATAAAGACTAGTATGTTGAATGTTGTAATCATTGAGCCCAAAATAGGATTCTTGATCGTGATGGCTGTACGCAACCTGCACACCGGTAGTGCGCCAAGGAAGTTCAGGATTTACGTATCCAAATTTCCCCGATGCATCAAAACGTTGCGTTTTTATTTCACTTCCCCAGACATTGGTGGTGCCGCGATCTGTATTTGGATTGAAAAATGTTTGTCCATTTCGTTTTTCGTCATTCATATACCTCACATTTACAAATCCTACGTAGCCGTTTTCCTGATCTACGTACTGCCAGCGGTTCATTACATTTATTTGGTTCATAAGTGGTGCGTCCAGAAAGGTATCCCCGTTTTTATCAAATTCTGTTTCACGAAGATTGCCATGGATGTACAATCCCGTTGACCAACGCTCGGATACTTTATTGTTAAGGTGTGTGTTCAGCTCAAACCTGCCGTTACCGGAGCCGTAGGCATTCACAAAAATTTTGTCGTCCGTCAACGGTTTTTGAAGTTCAGCATTTATTTGTCCGGCAATACTTTCGTACCCATTCACCACGCTTCCCGCGCCCTTTGTAATTTGAATACTTTCCACCCAAGTTCCGGGAATAAAACTTAACCCATACGCCTGCGACGCACCACGAATACTCGGCACATTTTCAGTAGTTATCAAAATATATGGACTGGAAAGACCGAGCATTTTTATTTGTCGCGTTCCAGAAACCGCATCGGCAAAATTCACATCTATACTGGGGTTTGTTTCAAAACTTTCCGCAAGATTGCAACAGGCTGCTTTTAGCAATTCGCCACTGCTTACGTTGATAACATTTTGGGATTCCAAAAACGAACGGGAGCTAGCCTTTTGACGTGATCTTACCGTGACCTCATCCAAATTCGCTGTTGGTTTCAGGGAATGTTTTACAAACTTAATTGAATTAATTTGCAACGTATCGGTTTGGTAACCAATAAAACTGATTACCAATTTTTTGAATTCTTTTTTATAAGGAATTTCAAAATTTCCGTTGAAATCCGTTACGGTTCCCACTGAAGTATTTAACCAATACACATTTGCGCCGCCCAGCGGAATTTCAGCATTTTCAGTATTCGCTTCTAGCACAACGCCCTTCAAAGTTTCTTGTGCGGAAAGAAAAGCTGGCAATAAAAATAACAATTGAAATAACTTTTTCATAAGAAGTATAATTTCAAAAGCATCAAAATCGCCATAAAAAGCATAATGCTGTTTTCAATAAAAGTTGCTTCCGTCATAGGCAAATTGAGGGCCGTACCCAGACACGCACACTTAATTTTCTTTTTGCTGAGCAAAGTCTGCGTAACTCCAATTGTTGTAATCCCCAGAATTATGATAGTTGCAATTAATGCGATTTCAATTTGAAAACGCATCAAAAACATGAGTCCCAATGCTGTTTCAATAAATGGATATACTACAGCGTAGGGCGGAAAAACCTTTGCAAGCGGATCATACATTCGGAAGGATTCCGGAAAACCTTTTAAATCCAGCATTTTAAAAAAGCTGAAAACTATGTAAAAAAGTCCCATAAAATCCAGCATAAAAGCTGAACCGTTCCAAGTTTTAAAATTCAATAAAACCGAAGCGATAAAAATGTAAAGAAAAATCAAAAACAAAGGTTTCAACTGCTGAAACTTTGATTGCTCGTGGGTTTGCATTACATTTTCCGAAGAAGAAAAAATATTCGTTTCCCTTTTTTCTGAAATGGAATATTTCGGCGGAAGTGCATTTTGAAGTGTTTTCAAAGAAATATGCTCTTTCATTACAACCTCCGCTTCGGCTTTTTCCAAATTCACCGAAACGCTTGTTATTCCATCAATTTCTGAAAGTTTATTTTCCACGGAAGTCCGGCATCCATTGCACGTCATTCCGCTAATATTATATGTGTGTTTCATTTTTTTCAATTTGATTTATAAAGAATAGCACTCCAAAGAAAATTTGGAGTTAAAATCTAAGCTATCTGCAAAAGCAGATTTAAATCAAATTAAAAAGGATTGATAAAGAACGGGAATGTCTTTATCTATGGGAGGCGGATTGTATTCCGCAAAGATATTGCGGCTTGTTGTAAATAATTCAACTTCAGCTAAAACGAAAACAGATACAAAAGCCGCGACAAAAGTATTGTCGAATTTAAAATCCAAGGAAGCTTTTGCAAAGCTATCGTCTGTATTTATTTGGGTAAATTGGTTTTCACAGCACAAATGACCCTCCGCGATTGTTTTTTCATCATCGCACGGGTGGGTTTCCATATCCATACCGCACGAAAGCGATTTTTCTACAAAAGCAATTTCCGCATCCATTTTTAGGCCTCCGCAAAAATGCTGCGCATAGCCAATGCCAGTGCTGCTAAGCAGAAGCAAAATGGCGAGTGAAAAGGAAATTACTTGTTTCATATAAAAAGCAAAAATACAAAAAAAGCCTTCCCGGAAAAAAGAAGACTTTTCTGCGAAGGATATAACGTCCTAATTATTTTCGGATTTTTCAATAATCGTTTCAGCGTTTCTTATGGCCGCATTCATTTGTTCTTTAAGTTCAGAAACACTTTTTTCGTATTTGGATAATAATTGTTCTTTCTCTGGTGATAGTTTTTCATCCTTATTTATTTCTTCAAAAGTAAAATCCCTTCCAAAACTTTTCATCCATTCCATCATATTTTCATTGGCAGCTTTTAATTCACCAAGTACCGCTACCTTTGTACTGTCAGGGTTGATGGAATCAATTTGGGCGCGGAGTTTCCCCTGCAACTCGCCAACGGTACTCATTTTTGGCATTAATTCGTCATGAACAGCGACGACTTCATTCATTTTAGAAGATTCATTTTCGTTTCTCAATTCTTCTTTTTTACCATTATTGCAACCAGCAATTACTAACATTGCAAATAAAATATAGATTAGTTTTTTCATTAATTAATAATTAAATATTTAAACAAAATAGTTAATGGAATTTATTGGTCTAATAATGAAGCGTAAAAATACAAAAAAGCCTTTCTGTTGAAGGAAAAGCTTTTATTAAATCAATTGAGCTCAGCTTCTACCCTACCGCATTTTAGCATTTTATCGCCAAAATATGGATTCAAAATATCTTTACTGCTGCTTAGCCAGTAAGCACCCGTATTATTGAAAGCCATTGGGCAGTATTGCTTGTAAACCGCGCCAGATTCAAGCGCATCTGCAAGAATATCTTCCATTGCCACGGTCAATTTTACAAAATTAAGACGTTGTATTTCCACATCATCTGTGTTTGCCATAGTTTCTAGCGCCCTTACGGTTGTAGGATCATCATCCACCTCGGTAATAATTTCCAATAATTTTGAAGATTCCTTGGCTGCCATAGTCTCATCCGTATTTACCAGCGCACCTTCCACCTGTAAGTACTGATCAAAAATCTGAGCGACCTGTTCATCTTTGAACTTAGCGTTGGATTTTGCAATTTCATGCTTTTCGGCACCGTCATTTTCTATCGTTACTACTTCAGGGTCCGAATCTTTTGGATTTTCCTTACAAGAGTTGAAAAATGCAAGCGTGCAAGCGAAAAATAATAGCGTGATTTTTTTCATTCTATAAAATTTTATGCCGTAAAGGTATCAAAAATATATGCTAATTTTTCTTCTGAAAATAAAAAGCAGGCAACAGCACCAAAAGCAAAATGGGCTGTATAAGAAATCTGCGTACGTAAAACAGCAGCATATGTGTGCCAACTTCTTCTGAAGTGAATATGATAAAACTAAAAGCGAGAAAAAGAATAGCAAACAACCAGGCATAGAGCACAGCCGATAGTTTTACAATACCCCTTTCGCGGAAAATGACGAAAATGATGGCCAGTGAAATGAGGGTGTTGATCAAAAACCGAAACGCGATGTTGGCCTGTAATGCGAAGGTATCCATTTCGGGGAGCGGTTTTTGGTCAGAATCACTTTTGAAAAAATTAAGTAGCGGATCGTAAAAAAGTGAATCCTCAAACGCACGCACCAACACCAGCGTTCCAAAAAGCAACACCAACAATATTATTCTTAGAGCTTTTTCCATTTAAGATTTGGTGGGTTTGGGACTCAGCATTTTCACCCAGAGCATCCAGAGCAGAAAAACCATTCCATAAATAATTCCCGGGAAAACAACTGAATGCAATAGATTTTCCTGTTCGGGATAATGATATAGCGCAATTACAAGAATGACAATCCGCAAAACATTTACTATATATATGAGGACCGCGCCGGAAAAAATGAACAAAAATGTTTTTTTGAATTTTTCCGCAAAGGAAATAACAAAGGAAATAAATAAAATGATGATGCTTACGGAATTGCATCCTTCAATAATTTCGGCAATATTTCTGCCGTTGAAATTTATTAAAAGTTTGGGAACCGGTCCTTCGGAAATCAGCGTGCTTTGATAGCCTAATCCCGAAAGAATTGAAGTGGTCTGTCTCGCCACTAAATTTGTAATAAAATCTGGGAAATATTCACCCCCTTCCGAAAGTTTCAAATACAATCCATACAATAAACTTAGCACGAGATAAGTCCCTAAAAACAAGAGGACAAAGCGCACTACCGTTTTGTATTTTCTGAAAAGTTCCTTCAACGGATTTTTGGGTTTTTAACAAAAATACAGGAATTAACTTTGGCGTATGTTACGCTTTTGAAATACTTTTACCCAAACCAAAAATTTCTCAATAAAGATGCCGTTTACCCAACTGAAACCTATAGTAAAAACCATACTTTCAAACACTAGCGAAACCGTGGACCAAAGGCTCACCAATGTTTGCGAACTATTGCAGAGCTCCATTGGTTACTATGACTGGGTGGGTTTTTACTTTGCCAATGAAGCTAAGAAAACACTTCATCTAAAAGCGTTTGCGGGGGAAGAAACAGACCATACGGTTATCCCATTCGGAAAAGGAATTTGTGGGCAGGTTGCAGTTTCCAATGAAAACTTTGTAGTGCCAGACGTAAAGGCACAGGACAATTATATTGCTTGCAGTATGTACGTGAAAGCCGAAATAGTTGTTCCGCTTTTTAAGGACGGTAAGAATATTGGTCAAATCGATATCGATTCGCACACGGCAAATCCTTTTTCTGTTGAGGACGAACGTTTTCTGGAATGGGTTAATGAAGAAGTCGCAACAATACTTTAGTATTTCGGAGAAATTTTAGAAGCAACTTCTTCCCAAATTCCAATATTTTAAATTCCAAATCCCAAATAAAGGGAAGTATTTGGAATTTGGTATTTGTTTTTTGGAATTTACTAAGCCAAATTACATTCCCGTTCTAATTGCCTCTACAGGATCCAGTTTTGAAGCTGAAATTGCCGGGAGTATTCCAGAAATCAAACCGATGATCGCTGAAATTGCGGTTCCCACAAACATATTCCACGGAGAAAGCACAAACTGAAAATCTCCGGTAAATTGTGAAGCCAGAATAGAGACGATAAAAACCAGGAAAAGACCAATCAATCCACCTATTACCGCCAAGATTACCGCTTCAAATAAAAATTGGAACAAAATGAATTTATTTTTCGCACCAAGCGATTTTTGAATTCCTATTAAATTGGTTCGTTCCTTTACGCTCACAAACATAATATTTGCAATCCCGAAACCGCCAACCAAGAGTGAAAATCCGCTGATAATTAGCCCTATCACATTCATACTCCCTGTAATATTATCAATTAAATCGGCGAAACCTTGTAGTTGGTTTACAAAGAATGTACTTGTTTCATCCGTTTTTAATCCGCGTTTCAACCGAAGCTGTTGTGTAAGCATGGCAATAAATTCGGCATTGTCCACGCCCTTTTCAGGTTTTATTACAATTTGCGGAAAGGTACTTTTATTGTTATCGCCATAAATTCTGCGTACCACATTCACCGGTATCCAAACTGAGGTGTCTTTTGAATTCCCAAAAAGTCCGGCTCCTTCTTTTTCCAAAACCCCAATTACATTAAACTTTCTCCCGTAAATCCGAACTTCCTTTCCAATGGCATTTTCGGCTCCGCCAAAAAGCTGATTGGCAATTTCGTCCCCCAGCACCACGACCATGGAACCGCTGTTAGATTCCGCTCCGTTAAAAAATCTACCTTCGGAAAGTTTCAACGCTTCAATGTAATAATAGCTGTCCGTTACCGCGCCAATAGGTACATTATCTACTTGATTGTCTTCGTATTTTATATTTTCATTGGGCACGTTGAGCGTAAAAGTAGCGGCTTCCAGATTCGGCACGCTTCGTTCCAGATATTGATATTCCTCATAAGTTACATCTGGAAATTGTTCAACTTTCCATCGGGGAACGTCCGTGGGGCCAAAGGAAAATCGCATAATTATAATCGTGCTGTTATCCAAACCGCTCATACTCCCCTCAATCTCCTTTTTAAGTGAATCTACCGCCGCAAGCACAGCGATAATCGAAAAAATTCCAATGGTTACACCCACCAAGGAAAGAAAGGTACGCAGCTTATTGTTTTTCAGCGCATTAATTGCAAAATTGAAACTTTCCTTTAAAACACGAAGGTAGATGAGCATTTACAATTTTTGATTTACGATTTACGATTTTTTTGATTTTTAATCTGCCACCTCGAGTGCATTCAAAGGGTTAAACCTTGAACTTTGAACTTTGAACTTTGAATTTTGAATCACAAAAACGTCGATTAAAAATATAAAACGTATGACGTTTTCTCTGTTGTTATGTTACAAATTTACTATTCAATTATGTACTTTTGCACCTTAATTTTTTAAAATGGACAATTCCAAAAAAATCACTTCGGCCCTAATTTCTGTTTTCAGCAAAGACGGGCTTGAGCCGATAGTACGAAAACTGAACGAGCAAAACGTTAAAATTTATTCAACCGGCGGGACTGAAAAATTCATCAATGACCTTGGAATTGAGGTTATTGCCGTTGAAGACGTTACAGATTACCCCAGTATTTTGGGCGGTCGGGTAAAAACATTGCACCCAAAGGTTTTCGGTGGAATTTTGAACAGGCAGGATAACCACAGCGACATAGCTGAAATGGCACAATACAATATTCCGCAAATTGACGCCGTGATAGTGGATTTGTACCCTTTTGAAAAAACAGTAGCATCGGGCGCTTCGGAAGCAGATATTATTGAAAAAATTGACATCGGCGGAATTTCACTGATCCGTGCAGCTGCGAAGAATTTTAAGGATACCATTTGCGTTTCCTCGGTGGACGATTATGCAGAATTTTTGGAACTGATTTCAGCAAACAATGGGTACATTTCATTGAATGACCGCAAACGTTTTGCCGCAAAATCTTTCAACGTTTCTTCTAGCTACGATACCGCGATTTTCAATTACTTCAATTCTGAAGAAGGAAATAATTCAACCTTCAAAGGCTTTGAAAATTTTGCCGAATTACCAAAACAGGAATTGCGTTACGGCGAAAACCCGCACCAAAAGGGTTATTTCTTCGGAAATTTTGATGAAATGTTCACGAAGCTTCACGGAAAGGAACTGAGCTACAATAACTTGCTCGATGTTGATGCCGCAGTAAATTTAATGGCTGAATTTGAAGGCGAAGCACCAACCTTCGCAATATTGAAACACAACAACGCCTGTGGTGTCGCTCAGCGAAGCACGGTGCAGGAAGCATATTTGGCAGCGCTTGCGGGAGATCCTGTTTCAGCTTTTGGAGGGATTTTAATCAGCAATACAGAAATTGATGAAGCCACCGCAAATGAAATCAACGACCTTTTCTGCGAAGTGGTTATCGCCCCTTCATTTTCTGCAAAGGCCCAAAATATTTTAGAAAGCAAAAAGAACCGGATTTTGTTGGTTCAAAAGAAAACTAACCTTCCCGAAACTACGGTACGCACTTGTTTAAACGGTGTTTTGGTACAAGACAAGGACAACGTGACAGATGCCCAATCCCACTTAACCCAAGCTACGGACAATAAACCTACCGCACAGGAGTTAGAAGATTTGTTGTTTGCATCAAAAATTTGCAAAAACACAAAAAGCAACACCATTGTTTTGGCAAAGGGAAAACAACTGCTTGCCAGCGGAACGGGCCAGACCAGCCGCGTGGACGCATTGAGCCAAGCCATTGAAAAGGCCACTTCATTTGAATTTGATTTAAAAGGCGCCGTCATGGCGAGCGATGCTTTTTTCCCATTTCCGGACTGTGTGGAAATTGCTGACAATGCTGGGATTGCCGCAGTCATTCAGCCCGGTGGCTCCATTAAGGATCAATTGAGCATCGATTATTGCAACGCGCATAAAATGGCGATGGTATTTACCGGAACGCGCCATTTTAAGCACTAAAATTTATTACATTTGTTTAAAACCAAACTTAACACGTTAACTTTCAATACCACCAACTTACACTATGGGATTTTTTGACTTCCTAACTGAAGAAATAGCCATTGACCTTGGTACCGCAAATACGCTGATTATCCACAATGATAAAGTTGTGGTGGACGCACCGTCCATTGTTGCACGGGACAGAACCTCCGGAAAAATAATTGCCGTGGGACGCGAGGCCGCGATGATGCAGGGAAAAACCCATGAAAACATTAAAACCATTCGTCCTCTTAAAGATGGGGTAATTGCAGATTTTGATGCGAGTGAAAAAATGATAAACATGTTTATCAGTGACATACCCGCGTTGAAAAAGAAATGGCTGAAACCTTCATTACGGATGGTGGTCTGTATTCCCAGCGGAATTACCGAAGTGGAAATGCGCGCGGTAAAGGAAAGTGCCGAACGCGTTAACGGAAAGGAAGTGTATTTGATCCACGAACCCATGGCAGCCGCCATTGGTATTGGGGTTGATATTATGCAGCCGAAGGGAAATATGGTTGTGGACATAGGCGGTGGAACCACTGAAATTGCCGTAATTGCCCTTGGGGGAATTGTTTGTGATAAGTCCATAAAAATTGCCGGGGATGTTTTTACGAATGACATTGTTTATTATATGCGCACCCAGCACAACCTATATGTAGGCGAGAGAACTGCTGAAAAAATAAAAATTCAAATCGGTGCTGCAACCGAAGATCTTGAACTGCCGCCAGATGAAATGGACGTTCAAGGGCGTGATTTGCTTACCGGAAAACCGAAACAGGTGCAAACTTCTTATAGAGAAATAGCGAAAGCGCTCGATAAATCCATCCTTAGAATTGAGGACGCGGTTATGGAAACCCTTTCGCAAACCCCGCCAGAACTTGCGGCAGATATTTACAATACAGGAATTTACCTTGCCGGGGGCGGTTCCATGCTTCGTGGTCTGGATAAAAGGCTTTCGCAAAAGACTGACCTGCCAGTTTATATTGCCGAAGATCCTTTGCGGGCCGTTGTGCGCGGTACGGGAATATGCTTGAAAAACTTGAATAAATTCAAAAGCGTTCTTATTAAATAAAAGATTTTTGGAAGGGAAATTTAGAAAATTCTTTCAATTTAATTTTTTCGGAAATAACATTACCCTTTAATGGCGTTGCAAACACAAGAAACGAGAATACTATAACCCCAAACGAGCAATGCAGCAGATTATATTTTTTTTCATTCGGAATAAAAATTTCCTGCTGTTTGCCGTATTGTTTGTTATTTCGCTTGGGCTTACCATTCAAACGCATAACTACCACAACAATAAATATATAAGTTCTGCCAATTACATCACGGGCGGAATTTTTACGTTCAAAAATAATGTGACCGATTATTTTTCTTTAGGAAGAGAAAACGAACTCCTACAGGAAGAAAACGTAATGCTGCGGCAGGAACTTGAAAAATTAAAAAAAAACGCGTCCGGACCTGAGCTTGACACAACATTGGTCGCAAATAAATTTGAATATTTTACGGCACGCGTAATCAATAATAATTACGCCAAAACGAAAAATCAACTCACATTGGACAAGGGCGAGCGCGATAGTATATCCATTGATTTGGGAGTAATTTCCTCCAAAGGATTGGTAGGGATTGTTAGCGATGTTTCGAATAAATATGCAACCGTACAATCTATATTGAACACAAAAAGTAGAATTAATGCGAAGTTGAAAAAATCCAGTCATTTTGGTTCATTGGTTTGGAATACAAAGGATCCAAATATTGCGCAATTGGTGGATATTCCCAGGCTCGCAAAATTGGAAAAGGGTGATACCATTATTACCGGAGGCCGCTCCACCATATTTCCCGAGGGAATTTTAATCGGAACTATTAGGGATTTTCGGCTGGATGAAGATGACAATTATTACTACGTGAATATTGATTTGTTCAATGATATGACAAGCCTCGAGCACGTATATTTAATAAAAAACAACGATGCGCGGGAGATAATAGATTTGGAAAAAGGAGTGGAAGATGCAGAACAATGATGTGTTGATAAATATCGTACGTTTTATAGTGCTGGTTTTCTTGCAGGCACTTGTGCTTAACAACATCAATTTTTTGGGGTATATCAACCCGTATCTCTATCTTTTATTTATCCTTCTCTATCCTTTGGACGGCAATAAGACCCTACTCATATTTTTGAGTTTCTTACTCGGTCTCTCTATTGATATTTTTGAGGATTCCGGAGGCGTACACGCCGCGGCCTGTGCATTTATAGCCTATGCCCGGCCTGTGGTCTTAAAATATTCCTTTGGTGTAAGTTATGAATACAACACTATAAAAATAAAGAAAGCTGATCCGCTGGAAAGATTGGTTTATATAGCCGCGATGGTTTTTATGCATCATTTTATAATGTTTTTTTTAGAAATTTTCAGTTTTAACCACATGCTGTTGCTGTTAAAATCCACACTATTTTCGGGCATATTTACCACAATTGTTATATTATGTACCTTAATTTTATTTAACCGAAAGACGCAATGAGAAAGATAGTTTTGATAGCATTGGTGCTCTTCAGCGGCGTGGTATTTTCGGCGCGGCTTTTCTATCTTCAGGTTATTGATGCTTCTTCGCAAGCATTATCAGAAAACAACGCTATAAAGGTTCTTTATGACTATCCCCAACGCGGCTATATGTTTGATAGAAATGGCAAACTTTTAGTCTCGAACCAACCTTCTTATGATGTGATGGTTATTCCAAGAGATGTGAAACCCTTGGATACTTTGGAATTTTGTGCTCTTCTAAAAATTACAAAACAGGATTTTTTGAATATCATGGAAAAGGCGCGAACCTATTCGCCGCGGCTTCCATCGGTTGTAATTCCACAGTTGAACAAAGCCGATTATGCTTCGCTTTCTGAAAAAATGTACAAATACACTGGCTTTTATATACAACGGCGTTCGTTACGTGAATACCAGGTAAACCATTCAGCAAACGTAATGGGGTACATTGCCGAGGTAAATAATGCCATTATTGAAAAAAATCCGTATTACCAAATGGGAGAATTAATTGGCACCGCCGGGGTTGAAAAAGAATACGAAGAAGTTTTGCGCGGCGTAAAGGGTGTAAAATATATTCAGAAAGATAGATTCAATCGGGACATTGGCCCTTACAAAGAAGGAATTTTTGATACGTTGCCGGAACGCGGAAGCGACGTAACGCTAACCATTGATGCAATTCTTCAGCAATACGGTGAGGAATTAATGGTAAATAAACGTGGGGGCATTGTGGCTATTGAGCCTTCCACTGGTGAAATCTTGACCTTGGTGACCGCACCCAGTTATGATCCCGCACTGTTGGTGGGACGCGACCGTTCCAAAAACTTCACAAAATTGTACTATGATACTATTGCGAAACCATTATATGATCGTGTTTTGCAAGGCGAATATCCTCCGGGCTCTCCATTTAAAACACTTACTGGTTTAATTGGTCTGCAGGAAGATGTTATCGATTTAAAAGAAACCGTAGCTTGTCACGGTGGCTATAATTATGGAGGCAGAAGAAAATTGGGTTGCCACCACCACCCTTCTCCCCTTGCCATGCTTGGCGGAATAGCCAATAGCTGTAATGCTTACTTTTGTACCGTTTACAGAAGAAGTATCGAAAAATATGCGACACCACAGGAGGGGATTGACCATTGGAATGCACATCTTTCCAGTTTTGGGCTTGGCGATTTTCTGGGTTATGACCTTCCCAGTGGGAAACGCGGTTATATCCCAAATTCAAAATATTATAACAGAGCCTATAAATTTCCGGAATATAAATGGTATGCTACAGCCACAATTTCAAATGCTATTGGGCAAGGTGAAGTTTTATTGACCCCGATGCAGATGGCGAATTTTACAGCGACCATTGCCAACCGTGGCTATTACTACACGCCACACATCATAAAAAACATTATTGGGCCGGACACCATTCCGAAGAAATTTAAAGAAAAGCATTACACCACTGTGGATGCCAAGCATTTTGAACCTGTTGTGGATGGAATGCACCAAGTATATCAACGGGGGACAGCGGCATCCATTCAAATTCCGGGGATTGAAATTTGCGGAAAAACAGGAACCGCAGAAAATTTTACCAAGATTGACGGAAAGCGCGTTCAACTTACGGATCATTCTATTTTTGTAGCATTTGCACCCAAGGACAATCCAAAAATCGCCATTGCAGTTTTTGTAGAAAACGGTTATTGGGGTTCGCGTTGGGCGGGACGAATTGCCGGACTTATGATTGAAAAATATTTAAAAGGTGAAATTACCCGAAAAGACATGGAAAAATTTGTTTTGGAAGGAAGCCTTGAAAACGAATACGCCAAGCCTTACAGCGGGCTTCCATTTACCATAAATAAATAATGGCAAGTCCCAAAAATTTTGTCCGTTTTGATTGGATTTTGGTTTCCATCTACATTGCCTTGGTAGCCATGGGTTGGATGAACATTTATTCCGCATCTTTGAGTGATTCTGCCCAGGGTTTTTTTGATTTTGAACAAATTTACGCCCGTCAATTTCTCTTCATTTGCCTAAGTGTTATCCTCATCATTTTCGTCCTCGCCATTGAATCAAAATTTTACGAACGTTTTGCCAGTGTTATCTATATTGTCTCGCTGGTTTCACTTTTGGGTCTGTTCGTTTTTGGAAAGAATATTTCCGGGGCCACCTCGTGGTACAGTTTTGGAAGTTTTGGACTTCAGCCCAGTGAATTTGCGAAAGCAGCTACTGCGCTGGCTTTGGCAAAGTATGTGAGCGATATCCAAACAGATATGAAAGAAATCAAAAACCAGATTGGTGCCTTTCTTATTCTCGCGCTGCCTGCCCTTTTTATAATTCCGCAGCCGGATCCCGGAAGCGCACTGGTGTATGCCGCTTTCGTTTTCCCACTTTACCGGGAAGGGCTGCACGGTGTTTATCTGTTATTGGGACTCTTCGCAACCGTTCTTTTTGTTTCAACATTGGCCTTTGGTGCAGTGGGAGTAACTATCGGTGTTCTTTTGATTGCGGGTATTTTATTTTTCAGAAATAGAAAAAAACGTCCCAATGTCATAAAATACATTCTTTTGGCCACGGTTTGTATTGGGTTCGCTTTTTCGGTGAGTTACATTTTCAACAACGTTTTTGAACAACGCCATCGTGACCGTTTTAATATTGTTTTGGGGAAAGAAGTGGATGCGCGTGGAATAGGCTACAATACAAACCAAAGCGAAATTGCCATAGGTAACGGCGGATGGTTCGGAAAAGGATGGACCGAAGGCACCCAAACCAAAGGAAATTTTGTGCCAGAACAGCATACCGATTACATTTTCAGTACCGTGGGCGAAGAATGGGGTTTTGTGGGAAGTATGGTTGTTATTTTATTGTTTGTGGGGTTGATTACTCGTATTATAATTTTATCTGAAAGACAAAAATCGCAGTTTGGCCGTGTGTATGGTTACAGCGTTGCCGCAATTTTATTTCTCCACTTTTTCGTGAATATCGGGATGGTTACCGGTATTTTTCCCACCGTGGGAATACCGTTGCCATTTTTTAGTTATGGAGGTTCCGCGCTATGGGGATTCACGATTCTACTTTTCATTTTTGTGAAATTGGACGGATCAAATTATCACTATTCGTAAAAAATTTCAGATTTCGGCAACATTACTTCTTTCTCCAACTTTTTAATTCTATAGTATTTTCCAATACATTTTCAATAGAATCAGGCAACTTCGGAAAAAAATCGATTCCAGTTTTTGCTTCAATTTCATCGATTGACACAGCGTATTTGTAGAATGATTCACTCGATTTTTTATTCGGAATAACAAAAGATATGGTTTTGTACCCGCTATCTGAAACGTGTAGAATAATTTTGAAAAATTCCTCCGGCACAGTAACTTTTTCGGAACCAATGGTTTTTAGATTTTTACGCAAAACACCGCCAGTAAATATGTAAACACTATCATATTTTTTGGTCCAACTTCGCACTTTCTGTTCTAGCCGATTCCAAATTCCAGCATTGAATTCACGGTCCTGCGGGCTTATGTTACTGGTTAAAAACGTTTCGGTGTAAGCTTCAAGAGAAAAAATTCGGTCTCCTGCAGGACATAGATGTCCGCGGTCATAGCCAGAATTTTTATAATTTCTCCAATCTGCGGATTTGGTTTTCACCAACTTATCTTCATTAAAATACGGCCGCTTGAAATTGTTTTTTGATAGATGGGATTTGGTCAATTTATACGCCACCCACGATGCTTGTTCATTTTCTTCGGAATATGAAAGTGTATAAAATTTATGCTTAATTATTTCGCCAGTTGCAGCAGGCAGATAAAAATTTTCGATTTCAGCCGAAGTATTTTTTGATAGAACAGAAATTTCTGACCTAACTTCTTCCGAATTATTTTCGTCCAAAAAATCTTCAGTATAATAAAATGCAACCGTAACAAGAATTATCACAAGTGGATAAATAAATTTTCGATTCATAATTAAGAGTTTCGCACATCCAGCGCGTCTCGCAGCGCATTTCCTATGAGCATAAACGCGGTCACCAAACTCATAATTGCCAAACCGGGGATAAGCGCCAAGTAGGGTTTTCCCAAAATAATATAGGCATAATGGTCCTTAATGATGCCGCCCCAACTGGGAACGGGCGGTTGCGCGCCAATGCCCAGAAAACTCAGTCCACTTTCAATTAAAATTGCACTGGCAAAATTTGCTGCAGAAATGATGATAACCGGAGCCAGACTATTGGGCAAAATATGCTTTGTAACTATTCTGAAATCATTAAATCCCAGCGCCCGAGCCGCAGTTACGTATTGCATCTGCTTCACGCCCATAACCTGTCCGCGTACCACGCGTGCCACTTCTACCCACATCGTGAGGCCTACAGCGATAAATACCTGCCAAAATCCTTTGCCCAGCGCAAGTGTTATTGCAATTACCAAAAGCAATGTGGGGATGGACCAAGTTACATTGATGATCCACATAATGGCGGCATCAATTTTTCCACCAAAATATCCGCCAATGGCACCCATTGTAATACCTATAAGTAGGGAGATTAAAACAGCTATAAAACCTATTGCAAGCGAAATACGGATACCAATAAGCATTCGGCTTAAAAGATCGCGTCCATACTTATCGGTTCCCAAAAGGAATTTTCTTTCTGAAATATAGTTATCGGGGATTTCACTTGCGTGTTGCAAATCGGGGAACTGCGAAAGACTGTACTCCTTTTGAAGACCGGCCGTTTCATCTTGCATATATTCCGTTATTTCGATGCCATTATTTTTGATGGAATATTTTGAAATCGGGATTTCAGTATCCGCATTTTTTTTTCCAAAGAAAAAAGCCGTAACAACATTTTGATCCTCAACCTTCGCAGGAATCGTAAGCATCTGCACCCGAAACCCTGGATTCTTGGAATGGATTGACAAATGCATTTGGTTGGCATTTTCAGAATCATCTGGCGCCAAAGCATATGCAAAAACAGCCAAAAATACGCACATGACCAAAAAAGCAAAACTAAAAACGCCCCAAATGTTTTTTTTAAACTTTTGGAGCGCAATTTTGGTTAATGAAGTGGATTTTTTCACACTTCAAATTTACTAAAAATATGCAGTTATCAATTTTTGATATCGGCTACTTTTTTCTGCTTGATGTTATTCAGTTTTAAATCTTCGAGCACGTGCACGGCTTCTTCCACATATATATCTTTACTTAGGTTTTTATGCCATCTTTTTCGCTTTTCAGAAAGTGTTGTGTCCTTTTTCATCAATGCAGTTTCGTACGGCAATGAATTAAAGCTCAATTTGTTATCATAACTATCAATAGATTCAAATCTTTCACTTTCTTTTTTGCGGGCTGCAATATCTGCACTGTAAGCATCATAATTAAGATTGACGGTTTTCTCATCCCGGCGCAATTTTATCCATTTGGCATTTTCGTCAATCAATTGCAAATCTTCATTTTTTGCCATTCGCTCCTTACTTTTTTGGATGGTCTCCTCATAATCTATATACCCATCCCACACATCATATTTTGCCGCATCAATTTTATCGTATGGCAGTGGATTATCATAATCACGTTCGCCCACATCTATATAGCTGTATCTGTCTGGCATAACCACATCACTTTTTACACCTTCAAGTTGGGTAGAACCACCGTTCACGCGATAAAATTTTTGGGAGGTAATTTTTAAGGCACCCATATCGCCCAAATCATTTTGACGCAGCCATTGGTTTAGATCAATCACATTTTGAACTGTACCTTTACCGTAGGTCTGTTTGCTTCCCAGTATAATTGCACGTTTATAATCCTGCATAGCAGCAGCTAAAATCTCTGAAGCCGACGCGGAAAGCTCATTTACTAAAATAACCAAAGGACCGTCCCAAACAATTTCCGGATCTTTATCCTCAAGCACTTCTTTATTTCCATCAAAAGAGCCCACCTGTACTACGGGACCTTTTTTTATAAAAAGCCCAGCAATATCTACAGCCGTGCGCAAAGAACCACCACCGTTATCGCGAAGATCCAGCACTAATCCTTCCATCCCTTCTGCTTTAAGACGTTCAATTTCTTTTTTAACGTCTGTTGCAGCGTTTCTGTTTTTGTAATCTTCCATATCAAAATAGAACTGCGGAAGATTGATCAATCCAAATTTACGTTCATCGGTTTCTATCAAAGATGATTTGGCATAAGTTTCTTCAAGCTCAACCACATCCCGAACCAAGGTTTTGTCTGAAATAGTACCATCCACATTTTTAATGGTAAGCGTAACTTTGGTTCCCTTTGGCCCTTTAATGAGCTTCACCGCATCATCAATTCGCATGCCCACAATGCTTACCGCATCTTTTTCGTCTTCTTGTTTTACTTTTAAGATTGCATCGCCAACCTCGATTTTTTCACTGCGCCACGCTGGACCACCGCTTATGATTTCAATTACAGTGATGTAGTCATTTTTTTTCTGAAGTCTTGCTCCTATTCCTTCCAATTTTCCACTCATTCTCAAATCAAATCTTTCTTTATCAGGCGGTGCGAAGTAATTGGTGTGCGGATCAAATTCCTCGACAATGGTATTCAGATAAATTGCAAAATAATCTTGACGCTGAAGGTCTTTAGTGAAATCGAAATATTCATCCAGTGAATTTTTTGTAGTCTCACGGGATTTTTCCTCAAGCTCGCTCAATGATTTTGCTTCGAAAGGTTCGTCCTTTTTTTGCTTTTCCGAAGAACTTTCTTGTTTGTCTTCATCTGTATTTTTATCTGAAACTCCTTTCTCTCTATTTTTTTGTTCTTCAACAGAATCGTAGTAGCTAGAGAGTGCCGTAAACTTCAACTGTTGCTTCCATCGTGCTTTCAATTCATCCCTATTCTTGGAGTATTCTAGATTATCATAATCCACATCAATAGATTCTTGAATATTGTAATCGAATGGCTGCGAGAGCACCTCGGGATATATTTTTTTCACATCCTCCATTCTATCTTGAAAACGGGAATATACCAAATCAAAAAATGTCAATTCCTTATTTTTGATTTGGTCATCAATCTTAGTTTTGTATTTGCTGAATTCTTCAATATCCGAAGCTAAAAAATAACGCTTCAAAGGATCTAATCCATTGATGAAATCCTTATAAACTTCTGCAGAAAATTCATCATTCAAATCTTTAGGGTCATAGTGGCCCTTTTCTAAAACATAAGCTATTAAATCGAGTAGGAGTTTGTCTTTATCTGGGTCGTTAAATTCCTTTGTAGTGAAACTGCAGGACGCTACTGCAACAAAAACCGCAAGGAATAAAACTTTAAAATTCTTTTTCATTATCCGCATAGAAGTAAAATATTATATTAAATGCTCTAAATTATACAAAAAACCGTGCCACGAAGGATAAGCGGTACTAATTTTTTGTTAAACAGATTTTCAGGTAAATGGCTATGGATAGTTGTAGTTTGAAGATTAATAAATGTATTTTTGTTTTCATTCAAAAATAAAAAAATGGCGAAAAAAAAACCGCTTATCCTCGTAACCAATGATGATGGAATAAACGCTCCGGGCATAAGGACTTTGATTGAGGTGATGAATAAAATAGGAGATGTGCTGGTGGTGGCCCCGGACTCGCCCCAAAGCGGAATGGGCCATGCGATTACTATTAATGATACACTCTATTGCAATAGTATAAAAGTGATAAATGATGATCCACATACGGAATACAGCTGTAGTGGAACGCCGGTTGATTGCGTAAAACTTGCGGTCAATGAAATTTTAAAGCGAAAACCAGATTTATGTGTAAGCGGTATCAACCACGGCAGCAATTCTTCCATAAACGTGATTTACAGTGGAACCATGAGTGCGGCCGTTGAGGCAGGTACGCTTGGTATTCCGTCCATAGGATTTTCGCTTTTGGACTATTCGCTTGAGGCAGATTTTTCTCCCGCAAAGAAATATGTAAAGCTTATTGCTGAGCAAACATTGAAAAATGGTCTTCCGAAAGGCGTTGTTTTAAATGTAAATATCCCGAAACTGCCGGCTAAAGAGATAAAAGGTGCTAAAGTCTGTCGACAGGCAAATGCGCATTGGGAGGAAAAATTCGACAAAAGGACAAATCCATTGGGACGTGACTATTATTGGCTCACGGGAGAATTTGTTAACGAGGACAAAGGTGAGGATACTGATGAGTGGGCGCTGCAACATGGATTTGTTTCCGTAGTACCCGTACAATTTGACCTAACGGCGCATCACGCTATTAAGGATTTGAATTCTTGGGATTTATAAGATAGTTGTATGAAACCACAGGGAAAGGAAATTTTAATAGGTTTATTGATAGGTTTGGCGGCAAATATCGCTGGCATCTATCTGTATATTTATTTTTTCTCAAAGGCGAGCATTGAGGCTACATTGCAGGCTGCCTTGGAAAATGATTTTTTAGGAAGTTTAATTGCGCTGGGAGCTATACTCAACTTTTTGGCCTTTTTCGTGTTTATAAGAAAACATCAATATTACAGAGCTCGAGGAGTAGTTTTGGCTACGGTGATTGCCGCGTTAATTATTTTGGTTTCAAAATTTTATTGAAAAAATTAATGGCATTTAGTTTAAAGTCAAGTAACTTGGTAATTTAATATCTAAAAAAAGATAGATGAAACGCGCAGTATTTCCCGGAACTTTTGATCCCATCACTATGGGCCACGTAGATATTATTGAACGTGCGCTTCCGCTTTTTGACGAGCTTATTATTGCAATTGGGGTGAATGCAGATAAAAAAACCATGTTTACCTTAGAGCAACGCATTAAATTCATCCAGAATACTTTCAGGAATGAAAATAGAATCAAGGTAAAAAGTTACACGGGGCTTACGGCAAACTTCTGTATTTTGGAGAAAGCACAATTTATAATCCGCGGACTTCGAAATACAACGGATTTAAATTATGAACAACCCATTGCCCAGACAAATTATAAAATGGCATCCGTAGAGACATTATTTTTGATATGTTCCCCAGAAGTTTCAAATATTTCCTCAACCATTGTTAGGGACATTATGCGCAATGATGGTAACTATATAAGTTTAGTTCCATCATCGGTAAAAAAATAAATTTAGGGCAAAAAAAAACCTCTCAAAATTGAGAGGATTTTTTTATAAACTTTAGTCGCTTCAATTAAAGCGCTGCAACGTGCTTTGCCATATTCGATTTAAGGTTTGAAGCCTTGTTTGAATGAATAATGTTTTTCTTGGCCAATTTGTCAATCATTGAAACAACACTTGGAAACATAGTTTCCGCTTCTTTTTTATCAGTAAGCTCTTGAAACTTTTTCATAGCGTTACGTGCAGTTTTGTGCTGGTAACGGTTACGTAAACGTTTTGCCTCATTGCTTCTAATTCTTTTTAATGCTGACTTGTGATTTGCCATTGTATTATTGTTTATTTCTAAATCTTGTAGTCCGTAGGGGAATCGAACCCCTGTTACCAGGATGAAAACCTGGCGTCCTAACCCCTAGACGAACGGACCATTTTGTTTTTTAATGCGGATGCAAAAATACAACTATTTTTGAATGACACAAATCCAAAATAACTTTTTTTAAAAAAATTAATACGCCCTAGCAAAAAGCACTTTTCTTTGAGAAGGTTTTCCTGTAAAAATGCACGTGCCGGGCTGTGTATCTCCATCCAAAGGAATACACCGAATGGTTGCTTTTGTGTCGTTTTTTACCATTTCCTCGGTAGCTGAAGTACCATCCCAGTGTGCCAAGATAAAGCCTCCCTTAGTATCCAATACTTTTTTGAATTCGTCATATGAAGTTACCTCCGAAGTATTTTCAATTCTATGGGAAATAGCCTTTTTATAAAGGTTTTCTTGAATTTCACCCAATAATGATTCTACAGTATTCACCACCTTGTCGTGGCTTATAAATTCTTTTTGGAATGTATCCCTTCTGGCGAGCTCCACTGTGCCTTTTTCAACGTCTTTCGGCCCAATTGCTATACGCAATGGAACTCCTTTCAATTCATACTCATTAAATTTCCAACCTGGCTTCTGCGTATCGCGATTGTCGTATTTAACCCGCACACCTTTCGACCGAAGTTGTTTCATCAAATTTTTGGCAATAGCGTCCACGCCATCAAATTCCTCTTCATTCCTGTAGATAGGCACGATAACCAATTGATCAGGCGCCAAGTTTGGGGGCAAAACAAGACCATTATCATCACTATGTGTCATTACAAGAGCACCCATAAGCCTAGTTGAAACCCCCCAGGATGTGGCCCAAACATAATCCAATTTTCCTTCTTTTGAAGTAAATTTCACATCAAAAGCCTTAGCGAAATTTTGCCCCAAAAAATGTGAAGTACCCGCTTGAAGAGCTTTTCCATCCTGCATCAATGCTTCGATGCAATAGGTTTCCAGAGCCCCAGCGAAACGCTCGCTTTCTGTTTTGGTTCCTTTTACAACTGGAATAGCCATAAAATTTTCAACAAAGTCTGCATATACGTTCATCATCTGCTCTGCTTCTGCTACAGCTTCATCTTTTGTGGCGTGGGCAGTATGACCTTCCTGCCATAAAAATTCAGCAGTCCTCAAGAATAGTCTTGTGCGCATTTCCCATCTTACCACATTGGCCCATTGATTAATTAGTAAAGGCAAATCACGATAAGATTGTATCCATTTTCTGTAAGTATCCCAAATAATTGTTTCTGAAGTTGGGCGTACAATTAGCTCTTCTTCGAGTTTAGCCTCAGGATCCACCACGATTCCGCTACCATCTTCCGCATTTTTTAACCTATAATGCGTTACTACGGCGCATTCCTTCGCAAAACCATCTACATGGCTTGCTTCTTTGCTAAAATAAGATTTTGGTATAAAAAGTGGAAAATAGGCATTTTGGTGCCCAGTTTCTTTGAACATTCTATCAAGCTCGGCTTGCATTCTTTCCCAAATTGCGTAACCATACGGTTTTATGACCATACAACCTCGCACCCCGGAATTTTCAGCGAGATCTGCCTTAATAACCAATTCATTATACCATTTGGAATAATCTTCCGCTCGAGGGGTTAAATTCTTTGCCATAGCTATGTATTTGGCACAAATGTTGTGTCTCTGTTAAAGGATTAGTTAGATTCAGCAAAACTAATTATTTTTATGAAGTTCAACAATTAAAATACCACGTATATGTTTACTCAAACTCTCGATATAAAACGCAAATTGCCCCTGTTTATGGCTGGTTGTGTTTCCTTATTTTTACTCTCCTGCGGAACTTACAAAGATGGTTATAACGATAATGATGGAATTTATTCTTCTCGCAATAATTCTTATGAAACAATAGATGATGATTATGATAATGAAGGTGAGGAAGGTAAATCAAATTATTACAAGCAATATTTTCAATCCAAAACAAATATGTATAATGATTTACCCGAAGAGGGTGCAATCTTTACGGACATTGAAGCATATTCCACCACAGAATCCATTGATGAGGATGGGTATATTGTAATTGAGGAAAACGACTACGATGATGCATACGGCCCCTGGGGAAGCAATAGCGATAACGTTGTAGTGAATATTTATGACAACGGCGGATGGGGCGGATACGCTGGTTTCGGCGGACTTGGATTCTGGGGCAACCCATATTTCGGTGGCTGGGGCGGCTATTATGGATACTACTCACCTTTCTGGGGCGTAAACTATGGATGGGGATATCCTTTCTATGGAGGTTTTTACGGCTACGGCTGGGGTGGTTGGGGACATCCATTTTATGGCGGATATTATGGTTATGGAGGCTATTATAATAATTATTACAATGGAAATTACAACGGAGTTTCCTATAATAGAGGAAGAAGAAACACAGACTATGGAAGAACTTCATACAATAGAACCGATAGAGGCCGATCCAGCAACGCTTCTACAAGAAATTCATACTCAAGGTCCGAAGCAAGCCGACGGATAAATCGCAATAACGTACGCGCAAATAGCACTTACAGAAATTCAAGATCTTCATTCGGAAATAATACGAGATCTGTGCGTTCCAACAATTCGGTACGAAACAATTCAAACAATAGAAGCATAAGAAATTCACGTTCTACGCGAAGTAATAATTATTCTTCACCTACGCAAAATACTCGAAGCAGAAGCAGTAATTTTTCCTCTCCATCAAGAAGCAGCTCTGGTTCGATGCGTGGTGGGGGTGGAAGATCCAGCGGTGGACGCTCTGGCGGAGGCGGTAGAGGCCGCGGGTAAGATTTAACCGCAACATTCACAATTTTAAATATTATAATTAATGAAGAAGTTTTCATTCCTATTTCTCATCATAGGAAACATATTTTTTATAAACGCTCAAGGCATTGGTGATGCGCTTAGATATTCTACGGAACAAAATGTTGGTACCGCTAGGTTCACAGCGTTAAGCGGAGCTATGGGAGCCCTGGGCGGAGACCTTTCCGCAATGTCCATAAATCCTGCTGGAAGTGCTGTTTTTTTAAATTCGAATGTTACACTTTCAGCTTCTTTATTTGATGTTGAAAATAATTCAACCTACTTCAACAACAGAAATAAAAGTTTTTCGGATGATATCAATCTAAATCAGGCTGGAGGGGTCTTTGTATTTGATAATTTTAATGAGGAATCTATTTGGAAAAAATTTACCGTTGGTGTGAACTATAATATATATAGAAATTTTGATAATAGATTGTACATCTCAGGCTCTGGAAATAATTCCATTTCAAATTTCTTCGTTCAGCAGGCTCAAGGGATTCCATTAAATCTTTTGGTAACCCAACAAAATGAATCAATATCTGAATTATACGATTTTTTGGGACAAACCCAAGGAACAGCTGCTCAAAATGCATTATTGGGATACCAAGGATTTATTTTCGACCCAGTAGATGCAGATAATCCTAATAATTCTGCCTATGTTTCAAACGTTGCCAATGGCTCTTTCAATCAGGACTATGTACTATTATCGGAAGGATATAATGGGAAATTCTCCATAAATTTTGGGGCTCAAATCACCGATAAATTTTATATCGGTGTAAACCTAAACACTCATACTATCGATTTTCAAAGAAGTACTTTATTGCTCGAGGATAACAGCAATTTGGGAAGTACCGTAAATAATATTGCCTTTCAAAATAATCTTGCCGTTTATGGCGCAGGATTTTCCGCGCAGATTGGAGGAATTGCCAAAATCTCAGATGAATTTCGTGTTGGCTTGAGTTTAGATACGCCCACGTGGTACCAAATTTCTGAGGAAACCACTCAATATTTGGAAACGCAGCGCACAAAAGACGGGCAACAAATATTAGAAATTATCAATCCAAACGTTATTAATGTGTTTGAAGATTATACGTTGAAGACTCCAGGTAAAGTCACGGCCAGCGGTGCATATATTTTTGGTAAATCCGGACTTATAAGTTTCGATTATTCGTACAAGGATTATTCTCAAATTGAATTCAGACCCTCCAATAATACATTTTTTTCAGATCAAAATACCATTATCCAGAATTCTCTTCAAGGAGCTTCAACCTTTAAAGCAGGAGGAGAATACCGAATAAATCAAATTAGCTTACGTGGCGGCTTTCATTACGAACAAAGTCCTTATCAGAACGAAGATATACTAAGCAATCTAATCGGCTTCTCATTGGGAACAGGATACAATTTTGGTGATTATTCCTTCGATTTAGCCTATTCAAGATCAGAGCAAGAGAGAAATCAACAACTTTACTCTATAGGACTTACAGATTCGACGAAAATTAACACTGTATATTCAAATTTTATTGCCTCACTCATTTTCAATTTTTAATTATTAGTATAGAATTATAACCCCCCACTTTCTTTAACAACTTGCTATTACGTATCTTTGCTGCCCATATTTTAGATTTAGAAACATTTTCATGGATTTAGAAAAACAATTAAGAGCAATGGAGGATAACAGCGATGACCATATTAGCTCTTCTGCAGAAACACCTTTGCGCCCCGATGCTTTTGAATTAAGTGATATCGAAAAAATAGCGAGCATAAAAGAAGATGTTCAAAATATCATGCAGACTTTAGGTTTGGATCTCAACGACGACAGCCTAAAAGGAACACCTAATCGCGTGGCAAAAATGTTTGTACAGGAAATTTTTGGAGGGCTACATCCCGAAAGAAAGCCAAAATCTTCCGTTTTTGAAAACAAATACAAGTACAATGAGATGCTGGTGGAAAAAAACATCACATTATATTCTACGTGCGAGCACCACCTTCTTCCTATCGTTGGAAAGGCCCATATTGCTTACATCAGCAATGGAACGGTCGTAGGACTTTCAAAAATGAACCGCATTGTGGATTACTATGCAAAAAGACCTCAAGTCCAGGAACGCTTAACTATGCAAATTGTTCAAGAACTTCAAAAAGTACTTAAAACAGAAGATGTTGCATGCGTTATAGATGCCAAACACCTATGCGTAAACTCCAGAGGTATCCGCGATATTGACAGTAGTACGGTTACTAGCGAATTTGGTGGCGCTTTTAAAAATTCTGAGAAACGAAGGGAATTTCTGGACTACATAAAATTTGACACTCAATTTTAATAGTTCTAAATAGAACGGTTCCGCATAAAACCAATTCATAAAAGCTGAAAATCTTGAATTCGCAAAATCTATATATCTATAATTCCATTTCAAAAAGCAAGGAGAAATTTTCACCCATACACGCTGATGTTGTGGGAATGTATGTTTGTGGGCCTACAGTGTATAGCAATGTACATTTGGGCAATTGCAGAACCTTTTTGTCCTTTGATTTAGTTTTTAGATATTTAAAGCATTTAGGGTATAAAGTCCGCTATGTACGGAACATTACCGATGCCGGTCATTTGGAAAATGATGGCGAGAGCGGAGATGATCCCATTCTTAAAAAAGCAAGAATTGAACAGCTGGAACCTATGGAAGTGGTCCAGAAATATACGGTAGATTTTCATACCACTATGGCAAAATTCAATGCGCTGCCTCCCAGTATTGAGCCCACCGCAACGGGACATATAGCGGAGCAAATCAAAATTGTTGAAAAAATTATTGCTGAAGGTTTTGCTTATGAAAAAAACGGATCTGTTTATTTTGATGTATTGAAATTCAATGAAATAAACAAATACGGTAAACTCAGCGGCAGAAATCTTGAAGATATGATTGCCAATACACGTGAGCTGGCCGCACAAAGCGAAAAGAAAAACCCACAGGATTTTGCCCTTTGGAAAAAAGCCGAGCCACAGCATATTATGCGCTGGCCCTCACCCTGGAGTGATGGATTTCCTGGCTGGCATTTGGAATGTACGGCAATGAGCACCAAATATCTGGGCAACAAATTCGATATTCACGGGGGTGGAATGGATCTAAAATTTCCCCACCACGAATGTGAGATTGCCCAGGCAGAGGCCTGTAATCACGAGAGCCCAGTCAATTACTGGATGCATGCGAATATGCTTACCCTAAATGGGAAAAAAATGTCAAAATCCACCGGTAATTTTATTCTGCCGAATGAGATGTTCAGTGGTGAAAATAATATTTTAAGCAAACCCTTCTCGCCTACCGTTACGAAATTTTTTATGTACCAAGCGCATTATCGAAGCATTTTGGATTTCAGTAATGATGCTTTGGAAGCTTCGGAAAAAGGCTTCAATAAGTTGATGGATTCTTACAGAATGCTTTCGGAAATGAAAATTTCCCAATTTTCAGAATCAACAGGAAAAAGCAGTATTGACGTAGCATTCTGGCGAAAAGCCTGCTATAATGCAATGAATGATGACTTCAATAGCCCAATACTAATTGCGCATCTTTTTGAAGTTGTAAAATTTGTGAATTCACTCAAAGAGGGAAAAGATACCATCACCGAAACAGATTTGCATTTACTTCAAAAAACATTGCACGACTTTTTATTTGATGTACTCGGGCTTCAAGATATTGCTTCGGAGAGTTCACAGGATTCCCAGAAATTGATCTCGGCTGTTGAACTGCTCATCCAACTTCGAAACCAAGCCCGTGCCAATAAAGATTTCAGTACAAGTGATAAAATCCGGGACGAACTTGCCAGCAAGGGAATTCAATTGAATGACGGCAAGGATGGCACTACATTTTCATTGAATTAAAATCAAAATGCAGTGGATTTCAGCTTAAAGAAAATACTCATTTTTCCATTTGTATTGTTAATCCGCTTTTACCAAAACATGATTTCGCCGTTGACTCCGGCTACGTGCCGCTTTACTCCTACCTGCTCTCATTATGCGGTTGGGGCGCTACAAACACACGGACTTTTACGCGGCAGTTGGCTCGCCGCAAAACGCATTTCGCGCTGCCATCCCTGGGGAGGCTCTGGCCACGACCCCGTACCACCCCAAAAGAACAAACCTTGAATTATGGTTTTCAAATCCCGATTTCGCATATAAAATAATATCTTTACCAACCATACCCAAAAACCAATTATGCACACTTTTTTGACTATTACCTGGAATCCATCAGAGGGCATCGATCTGGGATTTTTCATGATTCGTTATTACAGTTTAATGTTTGTGGTTGCCTTTACCGCGGGATGGTTTTTGACCAAGCGTATTTTTGAGCGCGAGGGCCAGCCACAGGAAATGCTTGACAAACTTTTTATATATATGGTCGTTGCGGTGCTTGTGGGCGCACGCTTGGGTCACGTAATTTTTTACCAGCCAGAACTTTTTGTGGAAGATCCGCTGTCCGTATTTCTGCCCATCCAAACGGTGCCAGAATTTGAATTTACAGGTTTTCAAGGGCTCGCTAGCCACGGTGCGGCCATCGCCATAGTTGCCGCTATGATTTATTACAGTAAAAAAGTGATTAAAAAACCGGTGCTCTGGGTATTGGACCGAATAATTATAGCAGTGGCCGCAGGCGGAATTTTTGTGAGAATAGGAAATTTTATGAATTCTGAAATTATCGGCAAGCCTTCCGGTGATTTTCCACTGGGCGTACGTTTTGTGCACGAAGGCATCCGTCCGCGGGAGGCGGTAAACGCAACAGGGATTCAGTCTCCCGCAAAGGCGTATGAGGCCATAGTGAATAATCCACAATTCGCCGATCTATTAAACACCGTCCCTTTTCGTCATCCGGCCCAATTATATGAAGCTTTTGGGTATGTTTTTGTATTTCTTATCTGTTGGTATCTGTACTGGAAAACAGAACGGAGAAAACAGTTGGGCTATATTTTCGGGGTATTTTTGATTACTCTTTTTATGGTTCGCTTTCTCGTGGAATTTGTGAAAGAGAGCCAAGGCGGATTTGAGTCGGCACTTGGGCTACTTTCCACAGGGCAATGGCTGAGCATTCCCTTTGTAATTGCAGGTGTTTACATTATGTGGCGCGCCTCCAAAAAACCGTTGGCAGCGTAAAAAAAATCAATTACAAATACACGAATATTTTAAAAGAATTATTCGCGTATTAGTGGTAAAAAAATTTAAAAGCACCGAGGGTGTATTCGTGGCAAAAAAATTCAATAATGAAGAAAATATTCGTTTCCGTTTTAATCTCAATGTCCATTTTTTCCTTCTACAATTGCAAGGAAAAAACCGAAGAAACAAAAAGTCTCACCAAGGAAATTACATTTACAAAGGAAGGCGAGCTTACCCTCTTCAAAGCGGAAACAGATTCCATAATTGCGAAATTGGATATCGAGATTGCAGATGATGAATACCAGACCCAAACGGGGTTGATGTACCGCCACAGCATGCCCGAAAACCAGGCAATGCTCTTCGTATTTAACGATGAACAGCGCCGTTCTTTTTATATGAAGAATACTGAAATACCCTTGGACATTATCTATTTTAACGCTGAAAAAAAGATAAACAGCATCCAGAAAAATGCAAAACCCAATGACGAAACTTCATTGCCCTCAGAGACGGTTTCACAATATGTTTTGGAAGTAAACGCGGGGCTATCTGATAGATGGAACCTTCAAAATGGTGATAGGTTTGAATTTACTTCGCTATAAATTTTTCTTCTGAAATAAAAAAATTCCTTTTAGGACACTCTTCGATGGTTTCAAGGATGAACCCAATTCATTTGAAACATCACACGCCAATTTTAAACCCCGACCCGATCATTTCAAACCCCAACCCGACCGTTTCAAACCCCGACCCGGTTTATTTGAAACAACACCCAGTCAATTGAAACTTCAAAATATTACATTCCTTTATTAAAACTGTCTATTGAAAAGATGCAGCAAAGGCCGAAAACAAAAAACCTTTCTGAACTCAATCAGAAAGGTTTTTTAATGAAATTTATTATGTTTCAGAAAAAGGCTTTACGCCTCCAGTGCTGGATCTTCTTCTTTTCTTTTTACAAAGTCCTCTGCGGTCTTGCGCTTTACGGTATCGTACATAATTGGCGTTGCAATGAACAATGATGAGTATGTACCCACCAAAATACCTACAATAATTGCAAACAGCAATCCTCTAATGGATTCCGCACCCAAAAAGAACATGCACAACAACACCACAAGCGTTGTCAGGGACGTATTTAAGGTACGGCTAAGCGTGCTGCTTAATGCCGCGTTAATCATACGGTTCATTTTCCACGTAGGGTGCTCGCCAAAATATTCACGAATACGGTCAAACACAATCACGGTATCGTTGAGCGAGTAACCAATTACGGTAAGGATTGCCGCAATAAACGCTTGGTCAATCTCCATACTGAATGGCATAAATCTATAAGTCAAAGAGAATACGCCCAGTACAATCAGCACGTCGTGGAATACCGCAGCAACGGCTCCAAGACTGAATTGCCATCTTCTGAAACGCAATAGAATGTAAAGGAAAACCACGATTAACGAACCAAGTACAGCCCAAAAAGAGGCCTGCTTAATGTCGTCTGCAATTGTTGGGCTCACTTTATAATACTCCATTCTACCAATGGTCTTACCTTCATCATCTCCTACAAATCTTTCGTAGGTCATATCTGCCGGATAGTATTTTTTAACCGTTTCAAAAAGCATTCTTTCTATTTCGGTATCTACCTCGGTACCGGTTTCTTCTACCTTATATTTGGTAGTAATTTTCAGTTGGTTATCGCCACCGTAAGTTTTGGCTTCGGCACTTCCGAAGGTTGATATCAATTCATTCTGAATTTCATTTGAATTTACATCTCTGTCAAAACGCACGGTATAAGTACGCCCGCCCACAAAATCCACACCTTGGTTAAGACCAATGGTGAACAAAGAACCTAAACTGATAATAATCATAATTCCTGAAAAAACATACGCCATCTTGCGCTTTTTAAGGAATTCAATATTCACATTACTGAAAAGATTTTTCGTAAGTGAAGTAGAACAAGTAAGCGATTTACCGTTTTTGGTATAGCTGTCAATAAATAATCTAGTTACAAATATTGCCGTAAACAATGAAGTGGCAATACCTATCAATAAAGTAGTAGCGAAACCTTGGATAGGTCCGGTACCAAACACCAAAAGAATAAGACCGGTAAGTCCAGTAGTAATGTTGGCATCAAGAATAGAAGACAATGCATTGTTGAAACCATCTTTAATGGCATCCTTTTGCGCTTTTCCTTTGGCCAATTCTTCCCGAATCCTTTCAAAAATAAGTACGTTCGCATCTACGGACATACCAATAGTCAATACAATACCAGCAATACCTGGAAGCGTAAGTACTGCTCCAAGCCCTGCCAAAATTCCAAAAATGAAAAGGATATTTACCAGCAAGGCAACGTCTGCAAAGATTCCCGCTTTTCCATAATATCCAATCATCCATAGCAAAACCAAAACAAGAGCAATACCGAAAGAAAGCACCCCACTGTTTATGGCCTCCTGCCCTAGCGTAGGACCCACGACCTCTGCCTGAATTATTTCAGCAGATGCGGGCAGTTTACCGGCACGCAACACATTCGCAAGATCTTGTCCTTCAGAAACTGTAAAATCTCCAGTTATCTGGCTTCGCCCACCGGCGATAGGCCCAGAAGTAACACCAGGAGCTGAATAAACTACATCGTCAAGAACTATAGCAATATTCCCTCTAGTTTGATACGCATTGCCAGTCATTTCTTCCCATTTCTTGGCACCTTGGCCATTCATTTGCATGGAAACTGCCACGCGGCTCAACTGGTCATATTCTTGGCTTGCATCTACTACCACGCCACCACCAAGTTGCGGAACGTTTTCACGATTTCCTTTTAAAGCGTATAGTGCCGTAACCTCTTCGTTCAATTGCGCATTTGATTCTGGCAAGCCCCAAACAAATTTTGCATATCGAAGCCCATTCGGCAATAAAGATCGAATTTGTGGAGTACGTAAATAACCATTTATGGCAGCTGTATCTTTTAATCTGAAGGTAGCAAGTATCGGACTTCCCTGACCTCCAGGATAAACCATTTTTGATAGTATGGGATTGGCGTTGTTGTTATCAACCAAAGTATCATTCATATCTTCCCCGCCCAAAAGTGCGCTTACGTCATCATCTTCGGTGGCAGTAGAATCCGTTGCGGTCTCTGTGGTATCGGTTACAGCAACAGCTTCCTCAGTTTCATTTGAAGATGAAGCGCTCGCCATTTCACCAGCTTTAGCATCGGCCGCTTGAAGAAATTGTGCAAAATCCTCAAATTTATAGGTATCCCAAAATTCAAGCTGTGCAGTACTCTGCAAAAGTTTCTTAACACGCTCAACATCCTTTGCTCCGGGAAGCTCTACAAGAATTCTTGCCGATTGTCCCAAACGCTGGATGTTTGGCTGTGTAACACCAAATTTATCAATACGCTTTCGTAATACCTCAAAAGCTGAAGTGATTGATTCATCAATTTTTCGTTGTATAATTGGTCTTACCTGTGCGTTGGTCATACCAACCTCAATGTCTTCCTCTAAATTTTTATTGAAAAAAATATCTGGTGAAGCAAGTTCGTTTTCACCCGGAAGTGCTTCAAATGCATTGAAGAAGGATTCCAAATAAGTGTCTTGGCTTGTTTTCTGAAGCTCACTCGCATTTTCCAACGCTTGGTTAAATGCAGGATCCTTTGAGTTATTTGCAAGTCCTTTAAGAATGTCCTTAACCGAAACCTCAAGAATTACGTTGATACCTCCTTTAAGGTCAAGCCCCTTGTTTAGCTCCTTTTCCTTCGCGGTTTGGTAATCAATACCGAACATTACTGAATTATTCGCAACGGAATCCAAATATCGGTTTTCCGCATTGTCCCGCTCGCGGGGTTCATTTTCTGAAAATTTGCTGTTCGCAAATTCCTTTGCACTGCTCTCCACCTTGTTTGCCACATAGGTAAATGAAAGCTGATAAATACTTACCAACCCAAACAGGATGGCAAATAGGGTAATTAGTCCTTTGTTTTGCATGAATGTATTTTTTTGGTCAGATTTTTTTCTGAAAAATCGCGCAAATATATAATTTGCCGTTATATCTGACAATTATCTGGTTTTATTTAAAATTTTAATTTTGAAAGTCCTCTATTTGAAAATCAAAGATTTCAGAAGATAAAATTGTGGCTATAAAGAATATCCACTTTTACACATTTGGCCCCGCACGGACCTCCGGAATTTTATGTGAAATTGAAGTCTTGAAAGAAAAATTATAATGATAATTTTTACCAATTTTTCTTTCAATGGTAGGTTTTAATTCAGTAGTGAATTCGGCGTTGCCAAATGAAACATACTGATTTAAATATTGGTCCTTCAGCGATTTAATCTCCACCGGCACACCGTGAAAACCAAAATTCGAAGCATAGTTTTTTTGGATTTTAACTACTTCAAGTTTATAAACTTCAGCAGTATTGCTAAAAGGAATTTTTGAGGAATTGCCCCCTTTACCATTCGAATTTTCGTGGGTAGGATACTTGCATTGCGCAGTGAATAGACCCTTAACCTCGGCAATATCAATGACACTAAAATAGGTAACCTTAAATTTACCATCAAGCATTCTGGACACTTGCACTTCAGCAATGCCAATGGATTTTAATTGTTGCGTAATTTCAGCAATGGTCTCTTCCGCATCTTCAGAAGTAATAGATTCCGCAGTAAACTGAACAACAATTTCTTGATTGGGCGCAGCTGTTTGCTCAAGGCTAATTCCGAAGAAGGCCAACGCAAGTAACAATCCAAAAAAGTACCACTTTTTGTTCACGCGCCAAATATAAAAAAATTAAGCGCGAGTTGTCCAGTCTTCAGAAAATATCTAATAATTTGTTAAAAAAATAAATCAGTATTTAATTTCTTTCGAAGAAAAATTTCCGAAATGCCAAACTGCTTACTATCAATACGTGACGAAATATTCTTTAAACGAATTTTCAAAAATTGCAAACTTTTATTGATTTAAAAATATTTATATTTCTGAAAAACAATTAATTAACAATCTTCTTTTGATAACTTCTGAAACCTATAACAGAAGCGACATTTCAAAATAATTACATTTACATTCTCCTTTTGAAAATATTTAATCATAATAAAAGCCTGAAATATGCAGATAGAAAACCCACCAAAAAACAAAACCATTTATACACAAAACGAAGCTTTTGAAGCCTCATTGAAATATTTCAAAGGCGACGATCTTGCCGCCCGCGTTTGGGTAAACAAATATGCGCTTAAAGATTCTGACGGAAATATTTATGAAAAAACTCCGGACGATATGCACCGCCGTATCGCCAATGAAATTGCACGAATTGAGCAAAAATACGCCAACCCAATGACCGAGGAAGAGGTTTTTGATGCTATTAAAAACTTCAAATATATTGTGCCGCAGGGCAGCCCAATGGCGGGAATTGGAAATCCGTTTCAAGTCGGTTCGCTTTCAAATTGCTTTGTAATTGGCAATGATGGTGATTCAGATTCGTACGGTGGCATTATGAAAATTGACCAAGAGCAGGTGCAATTGATGAAGCGTCGCGGTGGCGTTGGGCACGATCTTTCGCACATCCGCCCAAAAGGTTCACCTGTAAAAAATTCAGCGTTGACCTCTACTGGGATTGTTCCCTTTATGGAGCGGTATTCAAATTCTACACGTGAAGTTGCTCAAGACGGGCGTCGCGGGGCATTGATGCTTTCCGTTTCTATAAACCACCCCGATTCCGAGAATTTTATTGATGCGAAAATGGAGCAGGGAAAAGTAACGGGCGCAAATGTTTCAGTGCGAATGGACAATGCTTTTATGCAGGCCGTGAAAGATGGAAAAAATTATATTCAGAAATATCCGATATTTAGCGAAAACCCTAAGTTTTCAAAGGAAATTGAAGCTGGAAAACTTTGGAAAAAAATTGTACACAACGCGTGGAAATCTGCAGAGCCGGGCATTCTTTTTTGGGACACCATAATAAATGAGAGCGTGCCGGATTGTTATGCCGACTTGGGCTACAAAACGGTTTCCACAAATCCGTGCGGCGAAATCCCGCTTTGTCCTTACGATTCCTGCCGCTTGCTTGCTATCAATTTATTTTCGTATGTTGAAAATCCGTTTACCGATAAAGCCGAATTCAATTTTGACCTTTTCAAAAAACACATCGTTATCGCCCAAAAAATAATGGATGATATCATCGACTTGGAACTTGAAAAAGTGGATGCCATCCTTGCAAAAATTGATGCCGATCCACAAAACGACGAAGTAAAAGCGGTAGAGAGAAATCTTTGGAAAAACATTCAAAGAAAAGCGGAAGAAGGCCGAAGAACTGGAATTGGAATCACCGCTGAAGGCGATATGCTCGCCGCTTTGGGCATAAAATACGGCAGCAAGGAAGGGAATGATTTTTCAGTTAAAATCCATAAAAATCTGGCACTTGAAACCTATCGCGCCTCGGTTTATGCCGCAAAAGAAAGAGGTGCGTTCAAAATTTTTGATTCCGAAAGAGAAAAAGAAAATCCGTTTATTCTTCGCCTAAAGGAAGCTGATGAAAAACTGTATTACGATATGCTGGAATACGGCCGTAGAAATATTGCACTGCTAACCATTGCACCAACCGGAACCACCAGTTTGATGACGCAGACCACATCCGGCATCGAGCCAGTTTTTCTTCCCGTTTATAAAAGACGAAGAAAAGTGAACCCGAACGATAAAAATGTTCGCGTTGATTTTGTGGACGAAGTGGGCGACAGTTGGGAGGAATATGTGGTTTTCCACCACCGTTTCAAACAATGGATGGAGGTGAACGGCATTGCGACTGATAAAAATTACAGTCAGGAAGAATTGAACAAAATCGTGAAGAAATCACCTTATTACAAAGCAACCTCCAACGATGTGGACTGGCTGAGCAAAGTACGTATGCAGGGCGCGGTGCAAAAATGGGTGGACCATTCCATTTCAGTAACCATCAATTTACCAAACGACGTTTCGGAGGAATTGGTTGGCAAGCTCTATTTGGAAGCGTGGCAAGCCGGATGCAAAGGCGTTACCGTGTATCGCGACGGCTCGCGTTCCGGCGTATTAATTTCTAATGACGAAAAGAAAGAGGAAAGCAACGAAACGCTAACTACTTTTCCCACAAAACGCCCAGAAACTCTGGAAGCCGATGTGGTTCGGTTTCAAAATAGCAAAGACAAATGGATTGCTTTTATTGGTTTGATTGACGGAAAACCCTATGAAATTTTTACCGGCTTTGCCGATGATGAGGATGGAATTATGATTCCGCGTTGGGCGAATAACGGCTTTATCATTAAAAACCGAAATGAGGACGGAACTTCTCGCTATGATTTTCAGTACAAAAATAAAAGAGGCTATAAAACCACAATTGAAGGACTTTCGCATAAATTCAACCCAGAATATTGGAATTATGCAAAATTGATTTCCAGCACCCTCCGCCACGGAATGCCCATTGAAAAAGTTGTGGATTTAATTAACAGTCTGCAATTGGACAGCGAAAGCATCAATACTTGGAAAAACGGGGTTGCGCGCGCGCTGAAACGTTACGTTGCCGACGGCACCGAAGCGAAAAAACAAAAGTGCGAAAACTGCAACAGTACTTCGCTCATTTACCAAGAGGGGTGTTTAACTTGCAAGGATTGTGGGTCTAGCAAGTGTGGGTAAAAAGATGTAAGACTTACGACTGCTTCGCTGAAAGAGCAAAGGATAAAACAAATTAACTATAAAAAAGCCGGCTCCCGAAATTTCGGGGAACCGGCTTTTTCAATGTTGGAAATAGTTTGCTAAATCTAAACTTCAAGCAAATCATTCGTTTTTCTTACACCTTCAGCGCTTTCTTTCATATGGTTTTTCTCTGCATCATTTAAGTCAAGTTCCACGATTTTTTCGATACCGTTTCTGCCCAAAATTGCTGGGGCACCTATGCAAATATCCTTCATTCCGTATTCGCCATTTAGCATAACGGAGCATGGGAACATTTTCTTTTGGTCGCACGCAATGGCTTGCACCAATGCAGAAACCGCCGCACCCGGAGCGTACCAGGCTGAAGTTCCCAAAAGTTTGGTTAGTGTTGCACCGCCAACTTTGGTGTCTTCCATTACTTGGTTCAATCTATCTTCGGAAATGAATTTCGTTACTGGTACACTGTTTCGGGTTGCTAAACGCGTTAACGGTACCATTCCAGTGTCGCTATGGCCACCGATTACCATACCGTCTACATCGCTGATAGGTGCTTCCAATGCTTCCGCCAAACGGTATTTAAAACGCGCGCTATCCAGAGCTCCGCCCATCCCGATGATTTTATTCTTATCCAGCCCAGATGTTTTATGAACCAAATACGTCATAGTATCCATCGGATTGCTTACCACGATAATAATAGTTTCGGGAGAATTTTTTACAAGGTTTGAAGAAACTTCTTTTACGATTCCTGCATTGATGCCAATCAATTCCTCACGGGTCATTCCCGGTTTACGTGGAATTCCGCTAGTAATTACGCAGATATCGCTACCTGCTGTTTTGGAATAGTCATTGGTTACGCCCGTGATTTTGGTATCGAAACCGTTCAAAGAAGCAGTTTGCATTAAATCCATTGCCTTTCCTTCGGCAAAACCTTCTTTAATGTCTACCAATACTACTTCGCTTGCAAAATTCTTGATGGCAATGTACTCTGCGCAACTTGCGCCTACGGCGCCTGCCCCTACAACTGTTACTTTCATTTATCTATTTTTTATAAATTATTAATTCAATATTTTTTATCAAAATTAGCGACACAAAAATACTATTATCCTCTTTAAAAGTCGAGAGATTAATCCATTAAATTCCAAAATGCAACCCTACCGATGCATTGTCGTACTCCGCAAAATTGTAATCTGCGTGCAATCCCACAAACCCTAATTGCAGACTCGCGCCCAGACTTCCACGAACGCCCGAAACTTTGGTTTTCACGGAAAAGGGATTGTTAAATTCGCTAGTGGTTTCCAAAAGTGGAATCCCTGCGCGAACCCTATATGTTCCCAATACATCAAAATTTGACGTGCCCGTTACATAGCCCAATCCGCCGTATAGGTTGAAAATAGGCCATTTTGTAGAGGCTTGAAGTTGAAAAATCCACGAGTTCTGCTTTACATCAAATTGCTGATTATCACCATCAATTATTTCACTTTCAGTAAAATCGTAATTTCCACTAAGATTATTATACCCCACAAAACCCGAAACAGCGATGGGAAAAACCTTTTCAGCCGGAAGCCATTGCGTTACTTCGTGCTGGATTCCCAACCCAAAAATACCAACCTCCACATCCTGCTGTTCAATTTTTGGGAAATAGCGCACTTTCAATTCAGTTGCCTTTAAAATCCCCAGTCGGGCTTGTAAAAAAGCGGCGGGAAGAATATTCAAATTCGCGGAGGCAAGGCCTTGCGGGAGATTGAATTCGACTTGCTGGGTGAAAGGTCCGTTTTTAACCTCGGCAAAAACGGAAATATCCGGATCGTTCTCCCCAAACGCCGTGGCAACTTCTTTTGTAGTACTGCCATCACTGAATTGCAAATTATTATATTCTGAAGTATTTAAGATGAAGGTTTTCTGCGAATCATCCACAAAAGTTCCATTGACAACCAATGCAATATCAAATTTTAAAAAAGATTTTACCTCAGCAGATTGCACCCATCCATTTGAGGTATTATAAATCATAGCTTCCGCCGCTGGCGAAATATAACCAGTGGCAAATCGCTGTGCATCTGCAATACCGGAAGCCAAGAGGTCTTCCAGATTTTCTTGGGCGTTCATGGAAAAACTGCCCATTATTCCGAGAAGGAAAAGAATTTTTTTCATATGATTTATTATTAGGGGAAATTGAAATTAAAAAACCCACGAAGTATAACGTGGGTTTTTGTAAAATATTTAACTGAGTTATTACGCGTCGATATTGGCATAAACCGCGTTTTTCTCAATAAATTCACGCCTCGGCGGAACCTCATCTCCCATTAGCATGGAGAAAATTCGGTCCGCTTCGGTACCATTGTCAATAGTTACTTGGCGAAGCGTTCTGAATTCTGGATTCATAGTGGTGTCCCAGAGTTGTTCCGCGTTCATTTCACCCAAACCTTTGTAACGCTGTATGGATGCGCTGCCCCCAAATTCCTCATTGAATTTATCGCGTTCCTTATCGCTCCAAGCGTATTCTTTTTTAGCACCTTTCTTAACCAAATAAAGAGGTGGCGTAGCAATGTAAACACAACCCGCCTCAACCAATTCCTTCATATAACGGAAGAAAAATGTAAGTATCAAAGTTGCGATGTGGCTTCCATCAACATCCGCATCACACATAATTACAACTTTTTTGTAGCGAAGTTTTTCAAGATTTAGCGCTTTGCTGTCTTCCTCAGTACCAATTGTTACGCCGAGGGCTGTATAAATATTTCGGATTTCCTCATTTTCGAAAACCTTATGGTGCATTGCCTTTTCAACATTCAATATTTTACCGCGAAGCGGAAGAATAGCCTGAAAATTACGGTCACGCCCTTGTTTTGCCGTACCGCCCGCGGAGTCACCCTCCACAAGGAATACTTCACATTTTTCAGGGTCCTGCTCTGAACAATCCGAAAGTTTTCCGGGTAGCCCACCACCGCTCATCACGGTTTTGCGCTGCACCATTTCACGCGCCTTTCTTGCGGCGTGGCGTGCCTGGGCGGCGAGTATAACTTTTTGTACGATTGTTTTTGCATCATTTGGGTGTTCTTCCAAATAGTCTTCAAGCATTTCTGAAACCGCTTGGCTTACCGCCGCGGTAACTTCACGGTTTCCAAGTTTTGTTTTGGTTTGACCCTCAAATTGAGGCTCTGCAACTTTTACTGAAACAATGGCCGTCAATCCTTCTCGGAAATCATCTCCGGAAATTTCAAACTTGAGTTTATCAAGCATTCCGGAAGCATCTGCATATTTTTTCAGCGTACGCGTCAATCCGGCCCGGAAACCCGAAAGATGTGTTCCACCTTCGTGCGTGTTGATATTATTTACGTAAGAATGTAGATTTTCATTGAAAGAAGTATTATAAACCATGGCAACCTCCACCGGAATATCGTTTTTCTCACCTTCCATTGAAATAACGTCTGCAATGATTGGTTCACGGTTGCCATCCAAGAAACGGATAAATTCTTTCAACCCTTCCTCACTGTGGAATTTTTCAGTTGTAAATTCCCCATCATCATTGGTTTCACGCTTATCGGTGAGGTAAATAGTGATGCCTTTGTTCAAAAATGAGAGCTCGCGCAGCCTGCTTGCAAGGGTGTCATAATTAAATTCCAGCGTTTGCTGAAATATCTGCGCATCTGGCTTAAAGGTTACAATGGTTCCACGGTAATCCGTGTCTCCAATTGGTTTTACTGGATATAAGGCTTTTCCAAGCTCGTATTCCTGCTGCCAAATTTGCCCATCGCGATGAACAGTGGCGGTCAAATGTTCGGAAAGGGCATTAACTACGGAAACTCCCACCCCGTGAAGACCCCCGGAAACTTTATAGGAATCTTTATCAAATTTTCCACCCGCACCAATCTTGGTCATTACAACCTGTAGCGCGGAAACGCCTTCTTTTTTATGAAGATCTACTGGAATTCCACGCCCGTTATCCTTTACAGTAATCGAATTGTTTTCATTTATGGATACTTCAACGGTATCACAATACCCGGCCATGGCCTCATCAATGGAGTTATCCACAACCTCATAAACCAAGTGGTGAAGCCCGCGAACACCTACATCGCCAATGTACATGGACGGACGCATCCGTACGTGCTCCATTCCCTCCAATGCCTGAATTTGGTCGGCACCATAATTACCTTTTTTCTGTTCTTCGCTCATAAATTTCTGATATGATTTTCAAATAATTTCGTAACGAACAAATATAACGAAATACCCAATAAAATTAGGGGTTTGCTTACTCTGTCCTCTTTAAGTTATTAACAAATTCTTGTGAAAAAGCATTTAGGAATACTTGTTGTTTAATCATTTCAAAAATATTTAAACCAAATCGGCCTATCGGGTCAGATTTCCTTTCCTAAAAAAAAAATCTGACGTAAATTTTTTGTGGGCAATTAAACCATCGGGAATAAAATTTGTCCTATTTTAGAAATAAATTTTTTATGAAAAATATAGCCTTTCTTCTATTTTTAGTCCTTTCCTGCGCAACGGGAAGTCAAAATGTGCAAGCGCAATCTTTCCCACAGATGGATGCTTCGCCGCTAGACCTTGCAATGGCGCGCCCAGATAAGAATTCAAAACCATTGGCCCGTGTAATTTACAGTCGCCCGTCACGCAAAGGCAGAACCATTTTCGGAGAATTGGTTCCTTTCGGGGAAGTATGGAGAACTGGCGCAAACGAGGCTACTGAGCTTACCATTTACACGCCTTTGGTTTTTGGAAAAACCACGCTTAAGCCGGGGACTTACACCATTTACACAATTCCGGGCGAAGATGAATGGACGATAATTATCAATAGTGACACCAATGTTTGGGGCGCCTTCAGCTATAAAAAAGATATGGACGTAGCGAGAATAAATGTACCAACTCGTGATGCTGCCGCACCTACGGAGTCACTTTCTATGATTTTTAGACCAGAAAATAACGGAACTACTTTGCTGATTGGCTGGGACACGGTTTACGTAGAAGTCCCTTTTAAAAAGGCGTAGCTTTTATAAACCCCAATAAAAAATCACAAAATTCAATCCCGATAGTCATTGGATTTGGGATTTGTGATTCGTAATTTCAGACTACGGAATATTCAAATATTTGTGGGTCTGCAATGATACCTTCCATTTTGGGTTTTGCATTACGTATTCCACGATTAATGGACTCATTTTCTCGCGTTTGCTCCATTCCGGCTGTAAGTATAGTATGCAGTTTTCACTTACTTGGGCGGCCTGCTCTTCCGCAAAGCGAAAATCATCTTTGTTGAAAATAATAACTTTTAGCTCGTTTGCTTCCTTATAAACTTCTGCAGTGGGAAGTTTCATTTTTTTTGGCGAAAGACAAATCCAGTCCCAAATGCCAGTAAGTTCATAGGCTCCAGACGTTTCAATATGGGTCTGCATTCCCTTACTTTTCAGCATGGTGGTAAGCGGGCCCATATCCCAAGTGAGAGGTTCTCCGCCTGTAATAACTATTGTTTTTGAATATTTTAAAGCATTTTCCACAATGTTTTCAATAGCCGTTGGCGGATGGATGGCCGCATTCCAACTTTCCTTGACATCACACCAATGGCAGCCTACATCACAACCGCCCACACGAATAAAATAGGCAGCAGTACCTTTATGGAATCCTTCACCCTGAATGGTATAAAACTCCTCCATCAACGGTAGCATCAAACCCTTATCCACCAATTTTTGCACTTCATTTTTCATAGCGGCAAAAGTACGATTATAGATGAAAAAAAATATTAAATAAGTTTTTTCATGTCCCAAGTAAAATTTTATAGAGTTAAATCTTAAAGTAAATAAAAAATGACGGTACTTTTTTTGGGGAGTATTAATTTGGACGGAATTTTTTATCGCTTTGTCTAAATACCTGTGTTAAAGGAGGTTTTATTTTAATTAGTTACGATATATGTTATATTTTTCCAAAATATATCCAATGATTTACTATTATTCCCCAGATTTATGAAACCAAAATTTTTATTCTTACTTTTCCTTTCAGTCACTTTTACAATCTCAACGGCACTTGCGCAGGTTGGTATTGGAAATACTAATCCAGACGCTTCATCCGTTTTAGATGTAACTTCAACTACACAGGGCGTTCTTTTTCCAAGAATGACCACATTACAACGTAACGCAATTGCGCTCCCTGCCAAAGGTCTAACTATCTTTAATACAGATACAAATCAATTTCAGTATAACAGTAATATTCCTGCAGCTCCAGTTTGGAATACTCTGTCCGGATCAACTCCTGCAGTTGGGCAATCTGTTAAATATTCAAATACCGATATTACAACCAATGTAAATCCTGCCGCGGGTATAAACATTCCAGTTTTCGGAAATTTTCTGTGGAATGATAACCCTTCGCTTTATGTAATATCGGGAAATCAAATCACTATCACACAGGCTGGTAGATACCTTGTGAATATTAACGTTTCTCTTAATTCGTCTGTACAACGCGCAGCTCCCGATGTAAGGATAGCGGTAAACGGGGTAGCAGTGGGAGCATTTGGTTCCTCCGGTTATATTCGCTCCATGGGTAGCCATAACAATTCTTCCATAAATTTCACTGAAGTCCTGCAACTTAACGCAAATGATGTAATAACTATTACAGGCACACAAGATGCCTCAAGCGGCGCAGTAACCTTGAGGAGCGTAGGTTCAAGCAATATTTACATCGAGAAAAAGCAATAGTTTCAGATTTTTAAAGCATTTTGTATTCTTTGCGAAATAATTTTGATGAGCAAAAACTATAAGTTTCTTCAGCAAGAGTAAATAGTTTTTTTAAATATAGCGCCTCTATATTTATTACTTTTGAATAAAATTTTCAAAGATGGCAAATAAGCAGGCTTTTTTCGATTATATAAATAGCGGATATACAACCAAAGGCGATTTCATAAACCTTGGCGCAGCAATGCTTGAAGGCGAAACCGTGACGGATGCCTACGTGAAAATCCCCTTAAAAACTTTGAATCGCCACGGACTGATTGCCGGCGCGACGGGTACGGGAAAAACAAAAACACTTCAAATTATTGCCGAAAATCTTTCAGAAAAAGGAATTCCGGTTCTTTTGATGGATATAAAAGGAGATTTAAGCGGTATCGCCGCACCTGGTGAGAATAACGCAAAAATTGAGGAACGCCATAAAGCCATCGGTTTTCCCTATGAAGCAAAAAAATTTCCATCAGAAATTCTTACGCTTTCAGACCAAGAGGGCGTTCGCTTGCGCGCTACCGTTAGTGAATTTGGCCCCGTATTGCTCTCCAGAATTTTAGATTTAAGTGATGTGCAGGCCGGAATTGTCGCGGTAATTTTCAAATATTGTGACGACAATAAAATGCCGTTGCTGGACTTAAAAGATTTCAAAAAAATACTTCAATACGCCACGGATGAGGGAAAAGAAGAATTTTCTGAAGCCTACGGTAGAATTTCATCTTCTTCAACCGGCGCAATTCTAAGGAAAGTTGTGGAGCTTGAGCAACAGGGCGCCGATCTTTTTTTCGGTGAAAAATCCTTTGATCCGCAAGATTTACTTCGCATTGACGAGAATGGTTTTGGTTACATAAACATTATCCGCTTGACCGATATTCAAGATAAGCCGAAGCTTTTTTCAACTTTTATGCTCAGTCTATTAGCTGAAATCTATGCCACTTTTCCTGAGCAGGGCGATAGCGGCAGGCCAGAATTGGTTCTGTTTATTGACGAGGCACATTTAATATTCAACGAAGCCAGCAGCGCACTGCTCAATCAAATAGAAAGTATTGTAAAATTGATACGCTCCAAAGGTGTGGGCCTTTATTTTGTTACCCAAGACCCAACCGATGTTCCGGATGCGGTATTGAGCCAGTTGGGATTGAAAATTCAGCACGCACTGCGAGCATTCACGGCAAAAGATAGAAAGGCGATTAAACTTACTGCGGAAAATTATCCTATTTCTGAATATTATAAAACCGATGAAGTCTTGACCTCATTGGGAATAGGCGAAGCTTTGGTAAGCGCGCTCAATGAAAAAGGAATCCCTACCCCACTGGCAAGGACTATGCTCCGTGCGCCGATGAGCCGAATGGATATTCTGAGCGAAAACGAATTGAAATCGCTTCTGAAAAATTCGAAACTTATCCCAAAATACAATGAAGTAATTGACCGCGAGAGCGCCTATGAAATATTGACCGAAAAAATTGAGACGGCCAATAAAGAAGAGGTGAAGGAAAAAGCACGCGAAGAAAAGGAAGCCGCCAGAAAGACCACAACTTCAAGTCGTTCCATAAGCAGAAGGAGCACGGCCAATCCTTGGATTAAAACGCTTTCTAGCCCCACGGTGATACGAAGTGTACTGGGAATTTTGGGGAAAATGATGCGTTAGTAATTAGCAATTAGCAATTAGCAATTAGCAATTAGCAATTAGCAATTAGCAAAAAAATGAAAATTATAAACTTTTAAACTTATAATCACTTAATCTTATAAACAATAAACTCAATAATGAAAAAAATACTTTTTATCGCTGGAATCTCAATGGCTTTTGTGCAATGCGGGAAAGACAGCGATCCTTATCTAATTAAAAATGGCGCTGTTGGAAATTTTTCGAAAGAAATGAAAATGAAGCAGGTCGATTCCATTTTTTCAAATGATTCCATAGTAAAATTAAGTTCCGTAAAGGGAGCCATCGGCACACAGGGCGAAGTGGAAATTTATGATAAGGATGGAAGCAAATTGCTTCTTCTCTCGCCAAATGATGAAAGCAGCCCAGATTCAGAAATTACGAATATCCAAGTTTTTGATCCACGATACAAAACCGAAAAAGGCCTTACTCCCGCAAGCACTTTTAAGGACGTTAAAGCAAATTATACCATAGATAATATTCAAACAACCATAAATTCGGTTGTCGTATTTTTGAAGGATTCAGATATATATTTAACCATAGACAAAAAAAATCTTCCCGAAGAATTGCGCTATAACATGGATGCCAAAGTGGAAGCTACCCAGATACCCGATGAGGCAAAATTCAAATATTTTATGATAGGCTGGGAGCCATCATCAAAGTAATATTTCAGCTGCAAAGGTTTTGTTAAGATTTGCCTGTAACTGAAACCTTTCCTTTACTTTTAATCTGCTAACTAAAAACTGGATTATGATTAAAATTTTAGGATTGGTATTGACCATTGCCGGAGGAATCGCCCTTATCCTTGGTGTGTTGGGCGTTTTTGGAAGTATGAACGTAGGCATGAACAGTTGGGCCCTAAGTATACTGGGAATCATTTTTTTCTTTGCAGGAATTGGGCTTTTAAAACGTAGAAAAGATACAGATCAAGTTTAATTATTTAAAACCCTTTGCTTTATGGCAAAGGGTTTTTTTAGTACCAAACAGAAAAGTTATGGCAAAATCAAGAATCAAAAATGTAGAACAATACGAGGCCCTTGTTGAGAAAGGATACAGTAAGGAAAAATCCGCACGGATAGCGAACACGCCAGATGCCGGTAAAAAAGGCGGAAAAGCAAAACCCTATGAAGAATGGACCAAAGCCGAAATTTATGAACAGGCAAAAAAAGTGGGAATCGAAGGACGTTCCAAAATGAAAAAAAATGAATTGATTAAAGCGCTTCGGAATAACTAATGGTTACTTCACTCCAACCATTTCATTTGGCGATACCCGTAAATAATCTAGAAATGAACAGAAAATTTTACGGTGAAGTCCTCGGTTTTGAGGAAGGCCGGAGCAGTGATCATTGGGTGGATTTCAACTTTTTTGGCCACCAACTTGTAATTCATTTAAATAAAAAATTTGTAGAAGATGAATCGTCAAGCAATCCCGTGGACGGAAAAGACGTGCCCATCCCACATTTTGGCGTTGTTCTAAGTATGGAAGAATTTAAAAGTTTTTCAGAAAAATTAATTCAAAAAAACATCACATTTATTATTGAGCCATACATACGCTTTCAAGGTCAACCGGGCGAACAGGCGACAATGTTCTTCAAGGATCCCTCCGGTAATGCTCTGGAATTTAAGGCTTTTAAAAATTTAACTAACCTATTCGCCAAATAAACTCAATGAAACCCATAGATCCGCAATTAATCCGCCAAATATTTGTATTGCTCCTAATTATGACCTTGGGAGGGCTCATATTTTATGAAATCTTGCCCTACTTATCGGGTGTTCTTGGCGCAATCACTCTATATGTTCTATTTAGAAAATGGATGGGAATTTTAATAAGAAAAAAATGGAACAAAAGTTTGGCGGCCATTTTTTTAATATTGGTCTCATTTGTTGGAATCCTCATTCCAATAGCGGGAATTGTTTTAATGCTGGGCAATAAAATTGGAAAAGCCGTACAGAATTCTGAAGAACTTACCCAAGCAGTAAAAGAGCAACTCATTTCGATGGAAAGTAAAATTGGATATGATATCCATTCGCAAATTGATACTTCATCCATAACCTCTTGGGTTTCAACGAATCTGCAACAATTGGCTGGAGGAACATTCAATGCTTTCATCGCAATCGGTTTGATGTATTTTATGCTCTATTATATGCTTACCAATAGACGTGAACTGCGCGAATCCCTTTTTGAATACATTCCCATAAAAAAGAAAAACCTAAAACTTATAGGCACTGAAAGTCATGCAAAAGTAAGAAGCAATGCCATTGGTATCCCACTTGTAGCGGTTGCACAAGGTATTATTGCTTTGATTGGGTTTTTCATTTTTGGGGTAGATGAGCCGTGGTTTTGGTTCGTTATTACCACCATTGGTTCAATGATTCCTTTTGTGGGTACGTTAATTGGCATTCTTCCGGTTTTTATTATTTCCCTTTCCAGTGGAAATGACTTTCAAGCGTGGGGGATTTTGCTTTATGGTTTGATAGTGGTAGGAAGTACCGACAATATTATAAGGCTTTATGTGCTAAAAAAACTGGATGATGTGCATCCATTAATTACATTGATTGGTGTAATTGTGGGCGTTCCGCTTTTCGGGTTTATTGGGCTTATTTTTGGACCCTTGTTGATTAGCCTTTTTATTGTTGTTGTGAAGATTTATAAAGATGAGTACGGTCGCGGAACACCCAGTCCTGATGATAAACGCTTATAAATGTTCTTAAAATGTTTGGCAAAATTGAAAGGACAAATTTCCCTCCTCAAAATCCCACAATGGTTTGGGATGGCGAATGTGGTTTTTGTAAATACTGGATTATCCATTGGAAATCCAAAACCGAAGATCGCGTAACATATATCACCTTTCAGGAAATTGCAGCGTATTTTGAGGATATTCCGCTGAAGAAATTCAAAAAAGCATCTCGACTCATTGAGCCAAGCGGAAAAATCTATAGCGGTCCGGATTCCGCATACCGAAGTTTTACCTATTTTAAAAACCCAAAGCATTTTCTTCACAATTTATATCATAAGCAGAATTGGTTCACTTGGCTGAGTGACCACACCTATAATTTTATTGCTAAGCATCGACCCATTATGTTTACAATGTCCAAAATTCTTTTTGGAAAAGACCCATTGCAAATGAAGCCTTATTGGTTCTTGATACTTTTATTTCTCGCGGCGCTACTCTATTTCTTTTACGCTTCAGCTTTTATAACAAAATTTTAAAACTATCTCCTTTTCTATTTTTTACCTTTAAAATAAAAACCAAATTATGTCATTCAAAGGAATTTTATCACAGCTATACTTCAATCCCGGCAATAGAGATACCGCATCAAAAAATAACGAAATATCTGAAGAATACGTTGAAGGCGAAGTAGCAAAAATACGTGACGAAGATGTTGAAATTGTAATGGACAACGAGGAAGCCATCAATAAAAAATTCAGCGGGGCAAACAGTCTTTCAAAATATGCCGAACTCGGAAAAATTCTAGTGGGAATGCTTAAAGACGTAAAAAATGGCGTCTACCCAAATGTGCCGTGGTTCACTATTGCAACGGTTGTTTTGGCTCTTTTATATATTTTAAATCCTATGGATATTATTCCAGATTTTATTCCGGGAATAGGTTATATAGACGATATTGCCGTTCTAACAATTGGCGTGGGCTGGATTGAAAGTGATCTGCACAGGTATTTGGATTGGAAAATTAAAGAAGGAAAGGGAATTTAATTATTCCTTCTTTGCTCCCGTGCCAACAGTGTATTTTTAAGCAGCATCGCAATTGTCATAGGTCCTACGCCGCCGGGAACGGGTGTAATGAAAGAGGCCTTTTTGCTTGCGTTTTCAAAATCTACATCGCCTTTTAAAACATAACCGCGCGGATTGGTATCATCGGCAACACGGGTAGTTCCAACGTCTATCACAACGGCATCATCTTTTATCATTTCTGCTTTTAAAAACCCTGGAATTCCAACGGCTATGATAATAATATCAGCCTGTGAGGTAATCTGAGTAATGTTTTTAGTGTATTCGTGGGTCAGGGTAACCGTACTGTTTCCGGGAAAACCGCTTCTTCCCATTAATATGCTCATTGGTCTTCCCACAATATAACTTCTTCCTATCACAACAGTGTGTTTGCCTTTTGTGGGAATATTGTACCGCTCCAAAAGCTCCAAAATTCCAAAGGGTGTGGCTGGAATAAAAGTGGACATATCCAATGACATACGTCCAAAATTTGTTGGGTGAAAACCATCAACGTCCTTATCTGGGTTTACAGCCATCAACACTTTTTGGGTTTGAATTTGTTCCGGCAGTGGAAGTTGGACTATAAAACCGTCAATAGTATCATCATTATTCAGTTCTTCAATTTTATCCAAAAGTTCCAATTCGCTTGTGGTGCTTCTCATTGTAACCAAAGTAGAATCAAAACCTACTTCTTTACATGAACGTACTTTATTATTCACATACGTTAGACTTGCGCCATCATTACCCACAATAATTGCTGCCAAATGCGGAACTTTTTCGCCATTGGCTTTCATTTTATCCACTTCAGCTTTAATTTCAGCCTTAATATCGTTGCTTATTTTCTTTCCGTCTAGGATTGTCATATTTTAATGGGTTGTGGGTTGTGGGTTGAAATATTATCTAACTTTAAAAAATTGCATCAAATTTTTGTATTTGAGATTGAGAATAATCGATAACTGAAAACTAATAACTGATAACTGATAACTGATAACTGATAACTGATAACTGATAACTGATAACTGATAACTGATAATTGATAATTGATAACTAAAATTACCTCATCCTGCTCATAGCTTGCATCATCTTCTTTCCGCCGCCGCCTTGCATCATTTTCATCATTTTGCTCATTTGGTCAAATTGTTTCAACAATTGATTTACTTGTTGTACGCTTGTTCCACTTCCGCTGGCGATTCGTTTTTTTCGGCTCCCGTTTATTATTGCGGGTTCTGTTCTTTCCTTTGGGGTCATGGAGTGGATTATGGCTTCAATACCCTTAAATGCATCATCATCAATGTCTACATTTTTCAAAGCCTTTCCAGCTCCGGGAATCATTCCCACCAAATCCTTCATACTCCCCATTTTTTTCACTTGCTGGATTTGATTCAGAAAATCATCAAACCCGAATTGATTCTTTGCAATTTTCTTTTGAAGTTTTCTGGCCTCTTCCTCATCAAACTGTTCCTGGGCCCTTTCCACAAGTGAAACCACGTCGCCCATCCCCAAAATTCTGTCTGCCATACGCGCGGGATGGAACACATCTATGGCATCCATTTTTTCGCCCGTACCTATAAATTTGATAGGCTTATCAACAACACTTTTGATGGAAATAGCCGCACCACCGCGGGTATCACCATCAAGTTTGGTTAACACAACTCCGTCAAAATTCAATCGATCGTTAAAGGCTTTAGCAGTATTCACCGCATCTTGCCCCGTCATTGCGTCCACCACAAAAAGTGTTTCGTGTGGCTTAATGGCTTGGTGCACCTCAGCAATTTCGTTCATCATTGCCTCATCTATAGCAAGACGTCCGGCGGTATCCACAATCACCACATTGTGGCCGTTTTGTTTGGCGTGCGCAATAGCATTTTGGGCAATAGCTACCGGGTTTTTATTTTCCGGCTCACTGTAGACCTCCACTCCTATTTGGTCACCCACAACGTGCAACTGATTAATAGCCGCAGGACGATAAATATCACAGGCCACCAATAGCGGCTTCTTTGTTTTTTTATTTTTTAGATAATTGGCAAGTTTTCCGGAAAAGGTAGTCTTACCGCTACCCTGCAAACCGGACATCAAAATTATGGATGGTGCCCCGCTCAAATTAATGCCGGCAGTCTCACCACCCATCAATTGCGTAAGCTCATCCTTAACCAATTTTACCATTAACTGGCCCGGCTGTAACGTGGTGAGCACGTTTTGACCCAGTGCTTTTTCCTTTACGGTATTGGTAAATTCCTTCGCGGTTTTAAAGTTAACATCCGCATCCAGTAGGGCGCGCCGCACTTCCTTTAAAGTTTCGGCTACGTTTACTTCAGTAATGCTGCCGTGCCCTTTAAGTACGTGCAGCGCTTTGTCCAGCTTATCGCTTAAATTGTCGAACATAATCTTGCTTTCATTAAATTTTCAACCTTTGGCAAACGCTTTTGGGTTGCTGGCAAAGATAACATTCTGAAAGGGAGTATCAAAAAAAATAAGGTTTCAGAATTCTATAGAATTTCAATAGAAAACAATGAAAATAGAATGAAGCGGGAAGGCTTCGAATAAATGATTTAACTTTGAAGTAGCCCGACAAATTTCGGAAAATGAAAAATATAGAATTGAAAAGAACCCACTCCACTGACAGAAACTTTCAATTGTTGGTGAAAAAACTTGATGCCGAACTCGCTGAACGCGATGGGCAAGACCACGCTTTTTACGATCAATTCAATAAAATTGACACTATAAAATATGTTGTTGTGGCTTTTAACGAAAATGAAAAACCAGTAGGCTGCGGAGCCATTAAAGAAATTGGAAACAACGCAATGGAGGTAAAACGAATGTTTGTTCCAACCGAAAATAGAGGAAGAGGAATTGCGGGAGAAATTTTGAAGGAATTGGAAATCTGGGCCAAAGAACTGAAGTTTGAAAAATGCCTGCTGGAAACCGGATTGAAACAGCCTGAGGCCATTTCGCTCTACAAAAAAAGTGGCTACAAACAGATTGATAATTACGGTCAATATGCGGGTGTGGAAAATAGCATTTGCTTTGAAAAAATTTTGAGATAGAGATTTATGAAAATAAAATCAAATGCTTCTTCTGGAGAATTGTCATCTCCTTTCTACCAAATAAACAAAGATTTTTGCAGTGATTTTGAAGATTATATTGCCTCAAAGAATGGAAGGGTGAGAGGGAATTTTAATGCGTGGTCCTATTTTATAGAAGCAAAAATAGAAGTTCCCAAACTTTGGAAATTAACTTATAAAAGAGCTACTTACTCATCAACTGGCAATCTTTTGCTTTCTTCGAAATCACAAAGCTTGTTAACTTCCGCATTATGGGAAACAAAACTTTCCCCTTCAGATTGTTCCGAATTTGTTATTCAAAGGGCAAAAAACACGAATATGATCAAACGCCTCTTTGGAAAACAAGAAAAATTCAAGGATACAGTAGATTATGTAATCAAAGGGGCAGAAGGAATTCTTACGGATAGATTATACTCAATTTTATTTCCACTGTTCAAGACTGGGGAATTGTACAACATTTACTTTAGAGATAACAAACTTGCTATTTCATTAAGAAGCAATGAACACCATTTTAATATTTTCAATAAACTATTGAAGTTAAATTAATTATATGAAGCAAAAAGATAAAGTCACCCTGACTGATGCCATCGCCATAGGAATTGGCGGAATGGTTGGTGGAGGAATTTTTGCCGTCTTGGGCTTGGCAGTCTCTTTGGGGAAAGGCGGAACCCCGGTGGCGTTTTTATTTGCTGGAGTCATTGCGCTGTTTACCGCTTATTCCTTTTCAAAATTATCATTGGTTTTCCCCGATCGCGGTGGCACGGTACGTTTTGTGAATGAAGGATTTGGAACAGGAGTTTTTAGCGGGGGAATAAATAATGTACTTTGGATAAGCTACATCATTATGCTTTCGCTCTATGCAAGCGCTTTCGGCTCGTATGCGCCTAATCTAATCTCAATTACCGGTGAAAAATCAATTGATACCCATATTTTCATTACGGCCGTAATTTTATTGGCAACCCTTATAAATTATTACAGCCTCAAAGTGGTGGGAAAAATAGAAAGTGTGGCAGTTTTTATTAAACTATTTATTCTTCTCGCGTTTATTGGCTTAGGAATTTATGGTCTTTTTGGAAATGAAAATGTGGCGCAACTCAATCCTTCAAACTGGGAAAACCCTATCCAATTGCTTACTGCAGGAATGGTAATTTTTGTTGCCTATGAAGGTTTTGAACTTATAGCCAATGCAGTTCCGGATATTGCAAATCCAAAAAAGAATGTTCCGCTCGCCTATTTTATCTCAGTTGGTTTCGTGGTATTTCTCTATATTATAATTGCATTGGTTACCGTGGGCTCCTTACCATTCGATGCCATTGCCAAAGCGAAAGATTACGTTCTGGCGGCCGCTTCAAAACCAATGATTGGACAGATAGGTTTTACGATTATGACCATTGCGGCACTTATTTCAACTTTTTCCGCAATAAATGCCACGATTTATGGCGGGAGCCGGGTTAGCTATGAACTTTCACAAGATGATGAGCTTCCGCACGCCTTTACGGATCAACTTTGGAATAAACCCATTGGGCTTTTAATAACCGTGATTTTGACATTAATTGCAGCTAATTTCTTGAATTTGGAAAGTATTTCAACTTCGGGTAGCGCAGGATTTCTTCTTATTTTTGCTGTTGTAAACTATGTGGGTTTTCGCAAGGCGAAAAAAATTAACGCCAATAAAATTATAACGCTTTCGGGTTCCATTTTGTGCGCAATAGCCTTTGTCACGCTTATTATTCAGCAATCAAATTCAAATCTGCTTGGCGTGGGTATTTCTTTGGGAATTATAGTATTTTGTTTTCTTGTTGAATGGATTTACAAGAAAAATAAAACTTCAGAAAAGAATAAAAAGAGAAAGTTGCGGTAATGGCCCAAAAAGATCCCTACTAAAAATCAATTTTTCCAAAACCGCAACAATCAAAACAAACCTACTGTTATCAACAGGTTTAGTTGCATTCCCAAGTTGTAATAAAAGGCCCCAAATATTGACATTGGGAATGCAATTCTTTTTCTCCTTTATTTTTTCGCTGTAAGTCCACGCGTTAACCAACCCCTTCTGTTTGCGGTGGCAATGGCGTAAGGTGTTATCCAAAATAGCCCAAAGGTGTATAAAATGCTATAGGAATATGCCCAAAATGATTCAGCAATATTATATCGCTTCGCATAAAATAATACCGGGAAACTTGACACCACCAAAATGCTGAAAAACGTGGAGGTCAAAAATAGGATGGGGTGCATTATTACGAAAGCAAGCATCAATATAATTAACGGATACGCCATTATCAGTTTCAACCATTGATTGAAAAACAACAGCCTTGTGCCGGCGGTTGACCCTTCTCTAAATTTCGTAAAGACGAATTTTGCCATATTGATATTCTCCCGCACATTGCTTCTCGCCCAACGGATGAACATTTTGTAAAGCCCTTTGTAACGCTCCGGAACATTGGTAAGCACGTAGGCGTTTCTTTGGAAAAGAACGTGGTAACCTTGTTTCAGGATCATATTTGTCATAGCCCTATCTTCACCAATATCTGATGGCTGCCCCATAAATGTTTGATTTATCCATTCGGGCAAGCAGGCAAAAACAGCCTTTTTTCTGTAGGCAGCCAAGGCTCCCGGCGTACATAGCACCGAACCCAGCGCACTTTCAACGGAACGGATAAACTCAAAACTCATGACGAAACTTACGTTCAACATTTTTGGGATAATGGATTTTTGATTATTCAAAACCCGGACATTCCCGGCAACAGCACCGCAATTTTCATTCGTTACAAAGGGGCTCACCAGATTGCGCAGCGTATCTGCCTCCACAACCGAATCACTATCAACGGTCACAAAAATATCACCCGTGCCGCATAATTTAAATCCGCGGTAGAGCGCATGCCTTTTTCCTTTGTTTTCGGGTTGTTTGTAAATGTAAACACGTGCTCCCAGTTTAGCTTTTGCCTCTTGCATCCAGTGCCAAGTATCATCTTGACTACCATCATCAATTGCGATCAGCTGTAATTTGTGCTCAGGGTAATTGCTATTTGCCAAGCTCATCAATGTATCCCAAACCTGCTTTCCTTCGTTGTAGGCCGGCACAATTACCGTGCACGTGGGCAAAAGTTCATCGCTGACGGATTTTATGGAGCGATAGCGAAAATACAAGTATAAATTATAGAGGAAAAACAATCCTTTGAAAAGAAACAGTGCAGCTGTTACCAAAAATATTGCAAAGCCCCAATTCGAATTAATCCTATCAGAATTGAATTGATAAAACTCCGGCTGAAGTTCATATACCAAAAATGCCCCGGCGAACATAAGTAAGAACGTACTTGCCAGAACAAAAATTCCTAGTGGTGTTCTTACGTTTTTTGGGGTGAAGTTTAGATTTTTTAGGGAATCCTGGTTATTTCCTTCTTTTGAAATGGCAACGGAACTTTGGGTTTCTTTTGAATGGGTGTTCATTATTGGGCGCTTTCTAAATTTCTAAAATTGTGTCGTGATATTTTGAATTCCCAAAAGGCAAGTGTTGTGCCATTGAAAAAAGTGCTGACAGCAAGGCCTTTAACCAATTCAGAAATATTTAAATTGTGTATTTTTTATACAGTTTGGTAAACAGATATACATAAAATGTTTACATTAATTGCTTCGGAAGTTGAAAAGCGGGGATAAAAAAACATCAATAATTCTCGATTATTGATGTTCTAAAAATTCATTGAAAATATATTCTAACTGCTCGCCTTGTCCAGCAATTCCATATCTTCTTTATCAAGTTTAAGTTTGGGCGCATCTATAATTGATTCCATTTGTTTTAATGATGTAGCACTTACAATAGGTGCGGTAATAGTTGGTTGCGCCATCAACCATGCCAATGATATTGTGGCTTGTGTTGTATTGTGCTTTTCTGAAATTTCATCCAATTGCTTTAAAATCCGCTTTCCCCTATCGTCCAAATATTTCTTTACTGAATCGCCACGTTCACTTTTATCAAGATCTTCCTTGCTTCGGTATTTTCCGGTCAAAAATCCGGACGCTAGTGAAAAATAACTCAGTACACCCATATTATTTTCCTCAACGATGCCTCGCAATTTTTTTTCATATCCTTCGCGCTCCAAGAGACTGTATTCCGGCTGAAGGGTTTGGTATTTGGGCAATCCTTCTTTTTCGGCAACCTTCAAGGATTCGCGGATTCGTTCTGGCGACATGTTTGAGGTCCCAATAACACGAACTTTTCCTTCTTTTATTAATTGATCATAAGCTGAAAGTGTTTCTTCCACCGGTGTTTTCTCATCATCAAAATGTGTTTGATATAGATCGATATAATCGGTTTTCAACCTTTTCAGCGATTCCTCCACGCTCTTTAGAATAAATTTTTTACTTACATCCACAGGATGCTCATTATTCTGTGAGCCTACTTTTGTGGAAAGTATGATGTTATCCCGGTTTTTTCGAGAAGCAAACCACTTCCCAATAATTGCTTCGCTCTCACCACCCTTGTTTCCGTGCGCCCACCAACTGTAAGTATCAGCGGTATCCACAAAGTTGAAACCTGCGTCTACAAAGGCATCAAGTAATTTAAAACTTTGCTCTTTATCTACCGTCCAGCCAAATACATTTCCGCCAAAAGTTAGCGGTGACACGTGCAGTCCGGAATCTCCCAATTCTCGTTTTTCCATCAGTTCAAAATTTAGATTTTTAAAAGTTTAAATTTACATAGGACAATTTCAAAATATGTGAAGTTTATGATAACTATGTTTGTGCGCCCAGCCTCAATTGTTAAATAAATAGTATTTTGCTTTCCTGTTTTATTTTGAAAACTTCCCTAACAAAAAGTTATGCTGAAAAGAAATTTCATTTTTTTAATTGCCGCCTTTATTGCGACTGCCGCCGTGGCGCACGAATATATTTTGCTTGCCTACCAATATCGACTCCAAAAAGGCGATATGCTCGAAGTACACCTATTTGTCGCAGATGGTTTCAACGTGCAATTGGAAAGGCCATTACAGGCTGAAATGACCAAAAAATTTGAAATGCTGAATGAAAACGGAGCTGTGAATCTTTTAAAAGAAAACAAAAATGGCGCCTTTCCAATATTAAAGCGAAAAGTAGATTTTAACGGGCTTGCACTTATCCATTCGGAAAGAAATTATGCTAAAATCACGTTGCCGAATGAAAAATTCAAATCGTACTTGAAAGAGGATAATATTGAAAATATTTCCATAGATGAAGTCAATAAAACGGAACAGCGCGAGCGTTACACCCGCTATTTAAAATTGCTTGTGCAAAGTGAACCAAAAGCAAATGATACATTATATAAAACTATTGTAGGTCAAAATCTGGAAATCGTTCTTTTGGAAAATCCATATAGCCTGGAAATCGGAGAAACGCTACACGCCCAAATTCTATTCAAGGGAAAACCATTAGCCAATAAAACAATCACCGCCAGAAACCGCACCGGAAATAAGTCGGCCACCTCCCAAACTTCCCGAACTGACGCAAACGGCACATGCAATTTTACTATAGACCGCGAGGGAGATTGGTTTGTACACGTAACCCATATGATACCTTCACCGGATAGTAAGGATGCCGACTGGGAAAGTTTTTGGGCAACCTATAGCTTCGGAATTTGAGGCATTTTCAATTGAAAATAAAAATTTTCTGCTGTAATCGCATTTCGTTTTCCTACTTTTGCGCCGCATTTGGTTTGTTTCTGAAGTTTTTCTTTCAGAAACATTAAAAGGGAAATAGGTGCGTGATTGAAGATTAAAACCTACAAGGTTTTGAAAACCTTGCAGGAAGTTTTGAAAACCTTGCAGGTTGTGCAGAAATCAAAAATCTGCAATCGAAAATTGTAAATCACAAGTCCTATGCTGTTCCCGCAACTGTAAGCTTTGTCCGCCAAAAGCGGATGCCCGTAATTATATTTCTTCAGAAAAATCCACTGTCCCGATAGCTATTGGGATGGGAAGGAAAATTACCGGGACGCAAGCCAGGAGACCTGCCAACTGCCCAACATTTTAAGCAATGGCTTTCGGGTAAAAGGCCTTGGGTTTATGAAGCATCTAGTTACCATTTTCCTACTTTTCGGTGGATTCACCGGTTTGTTGAACGCACAGACGGATCCCGTTACCGCGCTCGATGATGTGTATCTTACACCCTTCAAAATTCAGGATTCTGCATATACGGTTACTGCTACTGTTCTAAAGGATAGCGTACTAAAACGGAACCAGGCCTCGCTTACCAATTTGCTAACATTCAACACGCCTATTTATTTCAAGGAAAATGGTTTGGGAATGGTTTCTTCGCCATCCTTTCGCGGGACAACCGCATCGCAGACCGCGGTGCTGTGGAACGGAATCAACATAAACTCACAGACTACGGGGCAAACCGATTTCAATACGATAAATACACGCGGATACAACAAAATTGAAGTAAAACCGGGCGGCTCTGTTGTGGATGGAAGCGGCGCCATTGGCGGGAGCATCCATTTGGAAAATGAATTGAATTATAATAAAGGTTTCAGCAATCAACTTTTTATGAATTACGGCGAATTCAATACCTACGGGGTTGATTATCGCACAACATATTCATCAGAAAATTTGAGCGTAATGCTTGGCGTTGCCCGAAATGGTTCTGATAATGATTATCCTTTTCCAGAGCGTGAACGCAAAAATGTAAACGGTCAATATCAAAATACGAACGTGGCCTTTGCCGCCGGTTCAAAATTAAACTTAAAAAATAAATTGAATTTTTATGCGAATGTTTATGACGGAAGAAGGAATTTTTCCGTGCCTACGCCCAATGCCCTAAAAACGAAATATACAGATTTCAACACCCGTGCTTTGGTGGAGTGGGAAAGTATTTGGGGCAGCTTTGCTTCAAATTTGAAAGTCGCTTCTACAACTGAAGAATATAATTATTTTGCGAATATTGATAGTGATTTTTTCACTTTCGGCACCGTTGAAAGCGTGATTGCCAAGTATTCGCTGGACTATTCAATTTCAAAAAAAATGTTGCTTTCGGCTGGGGGAAATTTCACCAGAAATAGCGGCGAGGGTTCAGACATTAGTTCGGAAACGCGAAATCTTGCCGCTGCTCTGTTGGGGTTTAAGCATTTTATTTCGAAATCTTTTTTATATGAAATTACCCTTCGGCAGGAAACCAATGAAAATTACGGCAATCCCCTGCTCTATTCCGCCGGGATAAGCGCTGAGGTTACCGATTTCTACCAGTTAAAATTGAACACTTCAAAGAATTTCAGAATCCCAACTTTTAATGACCTCTATTGGACCGGGCTGGGCAATCCAGATTTGAAGCCGGAAACTTCGTATCAAGGAGAAGTCAGTAATAAATTTCATATTAATAATGCCTCGCTTTTAGTTACCGGATATTATAATACAGTGACCGATTTGCTTCGGTACATTCCAGGCAACGATGGAATATTTAGGCCAAAAAACACCAATGAGGTTGAAATTTATGGCATTGAGAGTGTGCTTTCAGCAAATAAAGATTTCGGAAAACACAAACTGAACGCCACTGCTACGTACGCATACACCGTTTCAGAAAATAAGGAAACCGGAAATCAACTTACCTACGTGCCGTTTCACAAATTTACTGCTTCAGTAGGATATGGAGTTGGGAATTTTTCGGCCTATTACCAACATCTCCAGAATGGGAAAGTGTATACCAGCACGGACAATTCCGAAGAAAATATTTTAAATAGTTATATGACCGCCAACTTAGGCGCCGAATATTCATTTGGAAAGCGGAAGCGCTATATGCTGGGCGTACAGGCCCTCAATTTGTGGAATGCGGCTTACCAAAGCGCACTTAACCGACCGATGCCGGGAAGAAACTTTAATTTTTATATCAATTTAATATTTTAAAAACAATGAAAAAAACAATGTTCAAACCGTACCTTCTTCTATTATTGATTTCCATTTTTACAGTGTCGTGCAACAGCGATGATGATGCGCTTCCACAGGAAGAATTGCCGCCGGCGGGCGCCTATGCCAATGGAATGTTTATCTTGAACGAAGGCGGTTTCGGGAATTCAAATGCATCGGTATCTTTTGTGGGTGAAAATGGGGAGCTTTCAAATTCAATTTTTACGGAGGTAAATAATAGAAATCTGGGCGATGTCGCCCAAAGTATGGGTTTTTTTGAAGATAACGCCTATATAGTTGTCAATAATAGTTCTACCGTGGAAGTTGTGGACCGCTATACCTTTGAGGAAATCGCCACGATTACAGAAATGGTATCCAGCCCGCGCTACATAGCATTTTCCGGAAACAAAGGTTTTATTACGAATTGGGGTGACCCAACCAATGCCAATGATGATTTTGTGGCCGTATTAAATCTCGAAACCAACCTGGTGGAAGCACAGATTCCCGTTGGGGAAGGTCCTGAGAAACTTTTGGTGGAGAACGGAAAAATATATGTGGCCCATAAGGGTGGTTACGGGTTTGGCAATGCCATTACCGTGATTGATGTGGCCTCCCAGAGCGTAAATGGAACCATAACGGTAGCGGACGTGCCGGACGGAATGGTTGCCGATAACGGAAAATTGTATGTGCTCTGCGCCGGAAAACCAGCTTATACCGAAGACGAGACATTGGGCGGGATTTATAAAATTGATTTGGCGAGCCAAACCGTGGAGAGCACAATTGACTTTCCCGAAACACAGCACCCAGGGTTTTTGGAAATGGAAAATGGAATGCTTTATTATACCTTGAATAACGAAATTTTTACGGTTAATAGCAACAGTTTTGTGCTCAATACAACTCCAATATTCACTACCGAAGAAGCCGGCGTTCAAGTTCTGTACGGATTTAATGTAAATGATGGAAAAATATACATTGCCGATGCCAAGGATTATTCCTCAAATGGGCAGGCATTTGTTTTCAGTTTACAGGGGATTCTCCAAAATACATTTAATGTGGGGGTGATACCGAGAGCTTTCTACTTTGAAAATGAATAATTTTCATTCATTGAAATGGGACGAAATGGACTGGCAGTAATTCCGTTTCGTCCCATTTCCTTTCAACTCAATTCTTTGGTTTTCTATAATAATCTTGAAGGATGCGTTCACATCCTATATTTTATCTTTCAATGTTTATCACAGAATAAACTTTCAAACTTAAGATAGAAGCATACTTCCTTTGTAAGATTATCGTCCTAAATCTTTTGATGTTAGCAATGTGCTATTCATCAATCCACGTTTTTAAAAGGAGAAATATTTATTTCTTAAAAACTTCATTTTTTGTAAATGCTTTAACAATTGTTGAACCTTTTTCTAAATATCTTCGACAAAAAAAGTTAACCAATCAACAAATGCTATGAAAAACATTGAAAATTTATTTGAGTACAGCGTTGGGCAATTTGAAGCTATTGACCATCTGTTAACCATGGGCGTAGGGGCACACCTAGCGGCCCTTGTTTTTTTCTAATCGTTTCGCAATTTGTGGCACCAAAGTACCGTATAGCCACAGCCCTATCTTGTATTGTTATGGTAAGCGCGGGGCTTATTCTTGTAAGTCAGGCCAGCCTGCTTACTGATATTTTCACCTATAATGGTAACAGTTATGTGCTTTCCGAAGGTACTTTCAGCAATGGTTTCCGTTATGTGAACTGGATGGTAACCATTCCATGTCTTTTGGTACAATTGCTTATTGTGCTAAATGTAACTGGCGCAGCCCTTTTCAAAAAAGCGACCTTACTTATTCTGGCAGCTTGGGGAATGATTATTACAGGGTACGTTGGCCAGCTTTATGAGGTTTCTGAGATCACCAATCTCTATATTTGGGGTGCCAAAAGTACCGTATTTTTCGTAATTATGAATTTTATGGTGGGCGGAACCATTGCCTCGCAGAGAGCAACATTGACAGGCGGCACCAACACTACCATAATAAAAGTATTCTGGTTGATGATGTTTGCTTGGACGCTTTACCCAATTGCCTATTTGGTACCGGCGTTTATGAATTCAGCCGATGGGGTAGTTTTACGTCAAGCCCTTTTCACCATAGCCGACGTAAGTTCTAAAGCCATCTATGGTTTAATGATTACGTATATTGCCATAAAACAGTCTGCTGCTGCAGGTTATGTTCCCGCGGAACAAGCCCTTGGACGAATAGGTATGGACAAAAAAGTTGCCTAATTGCAAACTAAAGTCATATTAAAAAAAATAAGTAACAGCATAGCGCTACTGCCTTCGGGGCTGGCGCTATGTTTTTGCTTATTCGCAATTCTGTTGAATGTTATAGATCTGGGAATTGAGAACGATGGTATCTTGAAATATTTTCTAATTACAGCGAAGGAGGACAACCAGACCATTTACTCTTTTATTATTGGAGGGATTTTTACGCTAACCATCTTTAGCTATACCATGGTTATGAATGTTTTGAACCGAAACATCAATAACTATTCGCCACGTCTTATACCACTGCTCCTATCTGAAAAGCACCACCAATTGATTCTTGGCGTGACCAGCGGCACCATTATTTACGCGATGATAATGGCAGCGGCCGTAAGCCTTGACACTAATGATAGCCATCCGGCCATTGGTGCGTGCATTGGGATTCTTTTCGCCATAATCAGTGTGTTTCTTTTTATCTATTTTATTCATTCCATTTCACAGAGCATCCATATCAATAAAATTTTTAAGGATATGTATAATAGAACCCTAAAGAATCAAAAATGGGTGGATAAACTCAACCAAAAGAAAGGGAATGAAGAAGAAATATCAACTAACGAAACAATTGAAATTTTCTCCCAGCATTGTGGCTATATACAGAAACCCGATTTTGAATCGCTTGCCAAAATTTCCAAGGAACACAATCTTCCCATAAAACTGGAAATCCATTTGGGGGAATTTGTTTATAGGGACCAAAAGTTGCTTTCCCTTGGGAAAAAAGTGAGCGACAAAACCCTCAGACGCATTTTAAAGGCCTTGCCCATTTCTAATGAAGTGCCTATGGATCTTGTGGAAACCGGAATCAAACATTTTGTTGAAGTAGCCGTAAAAGCAAGTTCGCCGGCCATCAATGACCCCGGAACTTCCCGTACTGCCATTGAATACCTTTCGCAGATTCTTATCGATTACCAACCCATTCCTGAAACTATTCATATAAATGGCGGGATTGTAGTGACCAAACCTTTGCAATTTGAAACCTTACAGAATTGGTGTTTTGTAGAGATGGATCGGTATATGCACGATGACCCTTTGCTGGTAAAGGTTTTGGAAAATGCCAAGAGAAATATTGCGCGATATAGAACCCAATCATAAAAGGTTTGTGGATAAAGGCTTTAATTTTCAGCATTGTAATCTCCGCGTTATTCCTAGGAGTTTTGGGGACAGGCGCCTTTAATCCAGATTTACCTTGGGTGTTTTACACTTGCCTTTTTCTTATACTTACCATAGGGCTTATCCACGGTTGCAATGATTTGTATTTATTGAAGCACAAAGCTCTTGATGGCCTGCCGAATATTGCCATCAAATTGATTGTGTATATCGCGATCATTTCTATAATGGTTTTTCTTCTATTTTTCACTAGGGAAATCGGGATTCTGTTTTTTCTGATACTAAGCGCCTATCATTTTGGGGGGAAACTTTTAAGCGGACTTCTAATGGCGAAAGGATTTGCCGCGTATGCCATTTATTTGCTTTATGGTATCAATCTTTTTACTTTAATGTTTATTGGGTCTTATGAGCAGTTGTATTTTGTATTGGAACATTTTCACCTTTCAAATATTTCCTTTGAAATACTGCGTGGCGGAACACTCATACTTTTGATTATGACACTGGTAATACTGCTCTCCTATTTTTCATTCCGCCGACTTACATTTCCAAATTTCATACTGGTTGTTGGGATATTATTATTGGTATTATCCGCGTCTTTGCTTACAAATCTTCTCATCAGCTTTACATTAGTGTTTGTATTTTTCCACAGCCTCCCTTCCTTGGTATCACAAATCCAAGCCATTCAAAAAGATAAATTTTCAAATAAGCTCTTTATTTATCTGAAACAATCGGCAGGTATTTACCTTATTTCGATTGGCATTTTGGGTATTGGGTATTATTTCAGGGAAAATTTTCAATCTGAGGATTTGATTCTATTTCTGTTGGCAGCAACCACAATCCCGCATATAGCCTTGATGGCATTACAGAAAGCCGTTCCGCAGAAGTTTTTATTCAGAAATGGAAAAGTGGGGGTAATGGAATTTTAGGCCTAAACACGCCACAAGTGTTTTCATACACTATCTATACATTATCCATACACCATCCATACATTATCCATCATCAATAAACTATGTGATAAACCCTGAAATAAATTATCTAATTCGCGGAACAGTTGGGACAAATTCCAGAAAGCACAAAATTGCTTTGGTGTATTTTATAATTTTTCGGAAGGGTGAAATTCGGTTTTATTTCCTCAAGACAAGTAACCGTCTGGCAGCGTTCGCAATTAAAATGCACGTGGGTAGCAGATGGTGTATTGGCAGCATATTCACAGGCCGCATAATTAATCACCCCATCCACATTTACAATTTTGTGGATTGAACCTTTCTGTGCCAACCTTTCCAAAACCCTGTAGATCGTGGCCCTATCACAAAATCCCTCGGGCAGCATATTTTGAACTTCTGAATGGGATAGTGCTATTTCCGAATCCTTGATAATATCATAAATTTTTTGCGTGGCCTGTGTATTTCTCATCTTCAATTAAAACTTTTATTGCAACACTGTTGCATTTGCAAAGATAATGATTATTTTTGCGACATTGTTGCACTAATCTTTTATTATGAAAGAACGCTTGTTTGACTTGGCAGGAATGGGCGCTGCCTTGCTCTGTTTGATCCACTGCCTGCTTCTACCCCTTTTACTCATTGTTCCTTTTGGAATTACGGACAATCCCTATATTGACATGGGTTTTCTTTTTTTGGGTGCGTTTCCGGTATATCGTGTTTTAAGCGGTAATGCTACACGGCTGGTGAAGATGACCTTACTTATTTCGTTTATCCTTATTGCGGTCTCCATCGTTGTTGATTTGATTTTTCATATGCACACCGGGCTTATCTATGTGGGTGCATTCGGACTTATTACAGGACATTTTTTGAATTACAGAAGCCAAAGAAATTGATTATATATTAGAATTATGAAACAACAGAAAGACTTTGACGTACTCATTATCGGCGGGAGTTATTCGGGGCTTTCCGCGGCCCTGGCACTGGGCAGGTCGCTTAGGCACGTATTGATACTTGACGCCGGGCAGCCTTGCAATAGGCAAACACCGCATTCGCATAATTTTATAACACACGATGGGGAAACGCCGAGGAATATTTCTGAAAAGGCAAAAGAACAAGTTTTGAATTACCCAACAGTAATATTCCAAGAAGATTTTGTGGTAAGCGGAAAAAAGACTGCAGCTGGCTTTGAGGTTGAAACCGAAAAAGGAAACAACTTTAGGGGAAAAAAACTGATTTTCGCTACCGGAGTAAAAGATATTATGCCAAATATTGAAGGTTTTTCGGATTGTTGGGGGATTTCTGCCATCCATTGCCCGTACTGCCACGGCTATGAATTTAAAAACGCAAAAACGGGCATTATGGCAAATGGCGAGCGTGCCTTTCACATCGCTGCGCTGGTGCGAAACCTAACGAAGGAACTAACCATTTTAACCCAAGGCAAAGCTGAATTCACCGAGGAACAATTTCAAAAATTGAAAAAGAATAGAATAAAAATTAACGAAATTCCCCTACAATCTATTTCGTACGAAAATGGATATATGAAATCCGTACATTTTGCCGACGGAAAGGAGGAAAATTTTAAAGCAGTATATGCGGCCTTACCGTTTGAACAATCCATAAATCTGCCCGTAGCATTGGGTTGCGAGCTTACTGAAATTGGTCATTTAAAAGTAGATTTCTTACAAAAAACAACTATTCCCGGCATCTTTGCCTGTGGGGATAATGCCAGCCCTATGCGTTCGGTAGCCTATGCCGTGGCAACCGGAAATATTGCGGGCGCTATGGCCAATAATGAACTTTGTGTGGCGGATTTTTGAGAATAGGAAACAACTTTGCAAGAATAGTTTGCTATTTTTGTAACTATTGGTATGGGAAAAGCAATTAAAAATAAAACGGCATTAGTCCTTCTTCTATTATTCATTTCGGTGAAGCTGGCTGGAGTCCACTCGCTCTTTCATAGCTTAGATGATGATAAACATGCCGTACATTGTGTTCTCTGCGATCTCGCGATTACGAACAATTACATCACGCCGGTTCTACTTCCCCATGATCCATATCCAGATTTAAAAAAGGAATTTGTTTTAAATCACAAAAAAACAATTATTGAATCTGCTAATCAGTATATTCAGAACACTGCTGTTCACAATCCTCTTTTTTCCAGACCTCCACCTCATTATTTAGTATAAAAATTTTTGCAGGTATTCATAACAGGCCGTTCCTACTCTTGGCTTGTTAAAGATGATGTATGTGTTTTCACTAAAAGTTTGCCTTAGCCGTGCGTGTACAGACCTAAATGTAGCGAAGCGCCTGTTATTATACCTGTTTTTGAAATAGCTCTTCCGGAGTCATCATTTTTTTTCAAATTTTAAAATACTCATTAATGAATTGGGATTTTCTTGCAAAAACCTCCATTGTTCTGCTCTGTTTGGGTTGTACCGAACCTGTTCAGAAACAGAAAGATGCTTTAATTGACAAAAGCGCAATCAATAAATCTTTTAGCCGTACGGAAAACCAGGTTTCCTTCAGCCATTTGTATGTGGTTTTGGATAGTATATCATATAACATGATGCTCCATAATGATTATTTAAAATCAACTTATGCGGGAATGGATAGCGGGCTTCCCGGTTTCAGTCCCATTGATTCCACAGCCAAGTCTATTTATTTACGGGGCAGGAATAGCTATTTGGAAATTTTGGGCCCTCAGAACAGTTTTGCAGAACCTGTTGGCCAAAATGGAATTGGTTTCGCACTAGAAGCAGAAAATGGATTTTCGCTTCAAAATAAACCACATTTAAAAGAAACGGACACCAAATTTTTAACTGAAAGCGATACCGTTACATTCCTTGTAAACAATAAAAATATAATTTGGTATAAGCCCTTTTATACCGTGGGAATGGAAACCAATATCTACACTTGGTATTCCTATAGAAACCCAGAGTTTTTGTCTGCCCTCTATAATAAAAATATCGAAAAATATACTGAGGAAGCTTATTTGCAAGGAGGCTACAAGCCACAAAAACTTTTTGAAAATGTCACACAAGTTGAAATTGAATGCAGCCGTGCAGACCATTACCGAATCTCGAAAGAACTACAATTATTAGGCTGTAAATTAAAACTGAAGAGCCAAGACACCTTAAATTTTGCCGTGGGAAATATTGACGTAACCCTTGTTCGAAACCAAACAATTACGAAGAGTTACATCTCCCGAATTGACGGGACTTTGAATGCAATGGACAACCGCACGCTTGATTTTCATAATCTCAAAATCGAAAACAGTGGACGTTCCACCCGCTGGCATTTTAAACAACAACTGAAATCAAAATAAATTCAATAACCATAAAAAAGAAAAAGTATGAAAATCAAAACCAACATCGCTATTATCTTAATGGGCATTTTATTAGTAGGCTGCAAGCAAAAAACTTCGGAAGCGAATGCAACCATGAGTCCGGAAACCGAAGCTTCTGAAAATAGTTCCGCTACCCAAATCACCCTTGAAAAACTCGAAAGCTCTCCGTCTTTTTCAGAAGCCTCATTAAAATTGATGAAACCTTCAGAGGAAAACATCACAAACGAAAACGACAGCGTAGCATTTAACTTCGATGTAAAAAACTATGAACTTGGCGCGCAGACCAATTCAAATTTAACCCAAATGCTCGCCAATTCAGACAAAGGGCAGCACATCCATTTTATTGTGGACAACGACCCCTATTCAGCACATTATGAATCAAATTTCAAAAAGGAATTGACCCCAGGGACGCATTATCTAGTGGCATTTTTAAGCAGGTCGTATCACGAAAGTGTAAAAAATCCAAATGCATTTGTCGCTAAGAAGGTTACAATAGGTAAAACAGCGTCAAATGGCCCAAAGGTTGACCTCAACACTCCCACCATAATTTACAGTAGGCCCAAAGGCGAATACGCTGGAAAGGATACCGAGAATCTATTACTCGATTTCTATTTATTAAACACTACGCTCTCTGAGGGCGGTAATTACGTAAAAGCAACCATTAACGGACAATATTTTGAGCTAACGGAATGGGTTCCCTACATAATAAAAGGGCTGCCCAAAGGCGAGGTTACCGTGAAATTAGAACTCGTTGACAAAGACGGAAACTTGCTTCCCGGCGCATTCAATTCGGTAGAGCGAAAGGTAACATTAAAGGAATAATTAAAACGAAATTTATGATAACTACACAGAACCTGACGAAAAAATATGGGGATCATTTGGCATTAAACAAGCTGAATCTCACCGTAGCTGAGGGTAATATATATTGTCTTTTGGGGGCCAACGGTGCTGGAAAAACCACGACTATAAATCTTTTATTGGGATTTGTGCAACCTACTTCCGGTAGCGCCAGTATAAATGGGATCGATGTAACTACCAATTCGAGGGAAGCTAAAAAATACTTAGCCTACATTCCAGAAAATTTGATGCTGTATCCCAATTTATCTGCGATGGAAAACTTGGACTATTTCTCTGGAATTGCTGGAAAATCACTGTCCAAAACCCAATTGAAAGCATTTTTGGCGGAAGCAGGTTTACAGAATAATGCTTTTGAAAAGCGCATCGCTACATTTTCAAAAGGAATGCGGCAAAAAGTGGGAATTTCTATAGCATTGGCAAAGGATGCGAAGGTTTTGTTATTAGATGAGCCTACCCCTGGTCTTGACCCCAGCGCCAGCAATGAATTTGGTTTGCTCTTACAAAGATTAAAAGAAAAGGGAGTGGCCACTCTAATGGCGACCCACGACATTTTTAGGGCGAGAGAGGTGGCCACACACATTGGGATTATGAAGGATGGCCAACTGAAGCAACAATTTGTGGCTTCAGAAATTTCTCTGGGAGATTTGGAGAATGCATACTTAAAGACGATGGATTACAAAAATGCGTTGCCATGATCTTAAAGACCTTCATCAAAGAAATAAAGGAATTGTCCCGTGAGAGCCGGGTACGCTTATCGCTCCTAATTGTTCTGTTGTTACTGGGCGTTGCTGTTTTTATCAGTTCGCGCCAATACCAACAAGTGAATACCCAATATGAAACTGCAACGCAAAGCGAACGCGCCAATTGGGATAACCAAGGGGAAAAGAATCCCCATTCAGCGGCACATTATGGAACCTATGCCTTTAAACCAAAATATCCTTTATCACTTTTGGATCAAGGGGTGGACAAATATACGGGGACTTCCGTATTTCTGGAAGCGCACGCACGCAACGAAGCACGCTTTAGTGCTGCGGCAGACCAAACAGGATTGGCACGGTTTGGCGATCTTACGCCAGATTTTATTCTTCTTTTTCTCATCCCACTGCTTATTATTTTATTGGGTTACAATAGTTTTACAAAAGAGCGGGAAATGGGCACGCTCACGCTTTTAAAAAGTCAGGGAATTTCCGGTTGGCGATGGATGTTGGGCAAATGGATGGCGCTTTTTGTACCCATTTTTTTGATTGCTTTCCTATTATTTTTAATAGCAGGATTTGTGCTATCAGGCTTACAGGACTTTGGCGCATTTAGTTGGAAAGCTCTATTTGCAATGTTTGCGGTCTATATTGTTTTCTATGCGGTTTTTATAAACATTGTTTTAATCATTTCAGCTTCAGTTAAAAAATCAGGCATCTCACTGGTTAGTGCACTGGGCATATGGATACTCGCTTGTTTAGTGGTACCAAAGATGGCTACCAATATTGCACAGGCCAAATATCCATACCCAACGGCGCAGGAATTTGCAGCAAATATTTTGGCAGATAAGGAAAAGGGACTTGACGGACACAATCCGTGGAGTGAGGAATCAAAAAAGCTGGAAAAAGAAATGCTTGAAAAATATGAGGTGGATAGCATAAGCCAATTACCCTTCAATTTTGATGGATATAGAATGCAGAAAGGTGAAGAACACGAAGCTATGGTATATTTTAAACATTATAATTACCTGAAAGAACAGTATGCAAAGCAAACAGAGGTGTACCAAAGTATGGCTGCCATTTCACCCTTTTTACCTGCCCGGTTTTTGAGCATGTCCATTGCCCATACTGATTACGAAACACACTGGAATTTTAATGATGCTGCAGAACAGTATCGTATAAACACACAAAAATTCCTAAATGACCACTTTGCGGAAAACTCAAAATTTGGCGACTGGTCCTGGCAGGCGGATGCTGATTTTTGGAAGAAATTACCCGCATTTAAATATGAGCCTTCAAACCTGAAACAAACACTATCACAGAACAATGGCAATATTGTACTGTTGGGTGGATGGCTTGTGCTCTCTTTTGGGATACTATTATTTGTTGTAAAAATTAAATAGCTATGTTGAAGTACAATTTTAAATATGAATTAAAGCAATTGTTGCGAAATAGGTGGATCCAATTGTTAAGTGTGCTTTTGCTGTTGTTATTCGGGTTTGCCACTTATAATGGATTGCAAAAAATTGAAGAACGCGAAAAAGTGATAACGGCTGCAAAGGAAGAAACCTTACGAAATGATGAAAGTATGGTAATGCTTTTGGACAGTCTGGACAGGGGGATGGAAATTTCCGTTTCGCCTTGGAGGTATCCAAACAATCCTATGGTAGTAGGTAATTATTATCCCCGGTTGGCAGCGATGCCGTCACACAATTTTACCTTTATCGCTACGGGACAGAGTGATATGTATTCGCATTACAAAAAACCAGCCGTTTCCCGCTCTGGATTTATGGAGGACTATACCGAAATGACAAGCCCCATACAATTGCTTTTTGGAAGTTTTGATCTCGCCTTTGTTATAGTATACCTATTGCCTTTGCTGATTATCGCATTTAGCTATGATATCCTTTCTGCAGAAAAGGAATCAGGATCCTTACGTCTTTTGGCCGCGCAACCTATACGTATCGAAAATTGGGTCTTGCAAAAATTGGGATTGCGATTTTTTTGGCTATCAGTTTTAGTTATCTTGGCAATGCTTGTTATATTTTTCATTTTCGGTTTAAATCCGTTTGTGTCAATAAAGCTGTTACTCGGGTTAATAGGTATAACAATAGTCTATATGTTATTTTGGTTCGCTGTTGCTTTTCTTGTAAACGTATGGGTAGGTAGTTCCGCAAGAAATGCCGTTTCCCTTTTGGGATTTTGGATCTTTTTCGTTCTATTGATTCCCTCTGTCCTCAACCAATTGGGAAGCTCGCTCTACCCCATGCCCTCACGGGCGTTGATGATAAACCAAATACGCACATTACAGGCAGATGCCACGAAAAGGCAGGATGAAATTCTGGACAATTACCTGCGGGACCATCCGGAATATGCCATTAACGATTCAACACAACAGCGCACTTTTTGGCATAGTTACTTTGCTTCAGAGAATTTGGTTCGACAGGAATTAGCACCTGTTCTGGAAAACTATGACTTGCAGTTGGAAAAACAACAGGAATGGATATCCTATTTTAAGTGGATTTCTCCTGCCATAATTACCCAGGAATCAATTACAAAAATGGCCGGGACCTCAACTTCCGATTATGGAAATTTTCGGAAGCAAGTGGAAGGATTTTCCGAAACCTGGCGCAATCATTTTGTGCCCTATCTATATAACAACAGAAATTTTACAAAAGCGGATGTAGTAAAACTTCCGCAGTTTGAATATATGGCATTAAGGCCAAAATTCTTATCTGCCTTCACAATTTTAGGAATTGCAGTAATTTTTCTTGCACTAGGATTATTTATAGCTATTAAAAACAGAAATCATCTAGTACTTTCAAATGCCTAATATGCTGATCACAAAAAACATATCTTTTCAATACAGCACTAAAGATAGTTTACTGAAATTTCCGGATATCACATTGAGCGATAATGATAACGCGGTGATTCTGGGAAAATCGGGGGTCGGAAAAACCACTTTGCTCCATATTATTGCTGGACTTCTGCGCCCAAAAACGGGAAGCGTATTCTTCAATGATATTACTATTGAAAAACTCTCCTCAAAAGAGAAAGATCAATTTATTGGTCAAAATATCGGGATGGTATTTCAAAAGAGTTATGCTGTAAAAACGCTCAATGTTGTTGAAAATCTACAGGCACGTTTATATTTTGCAAAGGAAAAAAATCAAAAAACTTTAACCTATTCCCTTTTGGAGCAGTTAAATCTTGAAAGATGTGCAAAACACAAAATTTCTGAACTCAGTGAGGGGCAGCTACAGCGATTAGGAATTGCAATGGCAGTGGTACATCAGCCCAAATTGATATTAGCAGATGAGCCCACTTCAAGTTTGGACGACGAAAATTGTGAAGCCGTAATGCAATTGCTACTACAGCAAGCAAAACAAAATCACGCTAATCTTTTGGTGATTACGCACGATCAACGTGTAAAGCCTTTGTTCCAAAATGTTATGGCGTTATGAATCTTTGGAAAATAACCTTTAGCAATATATTATACAAGCCACTGTATTCAATATTAAGTGTTTTATCACTTTCCATAAGTATTGGGCTTTTACTGGGAATTCAGCAAATGGACGCTTCCCTGCAGGATCAGCTAAAGAATAGCTATGGAAATATAGATATGGTGATAGGTGCAAAGGGTAGCCCTTTGCAACTTATATTATCTTCGGTGCTGCACATAGATAATCCTACTGGCAATATATCGCTGAAGCAAGCGGAAGAAATAGCCAAAAATCCCTTGGTAAAACTTGCGGTGCCCATATCCTACGGCGATAATTACTTAGGTTTTCGCATAGTAGGTACTAATAGTGATTTTTCTAAATTCTTTAATGCGAAACTTGGGACAGGAAGGCAAGTGGCAGCACCTCTGGAAGTGATACTGGGAAGTGAGGTTGCTTCCCAAGCAAATTTAAAAATAGGCGATACATTTTTGAGTTCGCACGGATTGGCGGAAAGTACAGAAGACGTACACCATCATCCTATGAAAGTTGTTGGTATTTACGAAAGAACGGGGAAGGTTATTGACAGGCTAATAGTTAGCAAACTTGAAAGTATTTGGGAGCTACACCACCACGAGAAAGCGTCTGGTCACGAATTTCACGATAGTGATCACAATGATATTGAACAGAAAATTGAAGATACTTAAGTAAATGAAGCGCGTGAAATAACTTCCATGCTCGTAACCTTTAGAAATCCGATGGGACTATTGACAATGCCAAGGCGCATTAATAAGGAGTCGTCCTTTCAAGCAGCATTGCCCAAGTTTGAGCTGGAACGTCTTTTCCGTTTCACCGGTATTGGGGTTGTTGCTATTTCTTGGATAGCGTATGCCATCCTTTTAATTTCCTGTATAACCATATTTATCAATTTATTTAAAACCGTAAAGGAGCGGGCATTCGATATGGCCCTAATGCGAACTTATGGCGCAACCAATTTCCAGCTGATAAAAATTTTGATTTATGAAGGATTTATCATCGTAACCGTGTCATTATTTTTGGGCGGGCTGCTGACATTAATGCTGATGGCACTTACTTCTTCCTACTTCGCAACTGAATATAATATGGAAATGTTATGGCAGCCCAATTATACGAATGCTGCCAAAACCATTCTCATAGTTTTTATCACCGTGATTTTTGCAGTATTGTTATCAATTTACCCATTGTTAACATTGAATATATCTAAAATTTTAAGTAATGAGAAATAAATTTGCCATTGCCGCTATTCTCTTCGGCTTACATTTTTGTACAGGCCAAGAGCACATAAGTTGGCAACATCTTGCCGATGTTAGTTTTACGGATAAATACTTCCCTTCTGTAGATCAATTGTTATTGTATCCCACGTTTGGACAGGACGTTAAGAAGTTGGAGGGAAAGGAAATAACCCTTAGCGGTTATTTTTTAAATATTTCTCCTGAGGATGATTTATATATACTTTCCAAAAACCCAATGGCGGCTTGTTTTTTCTGTGGAATGGCCGGTCCGGAAACTACCGTGGAACTTCATTTTAAAAAGAAACCCAACTTTTATACTGATGATATAATTACAGTTACGGGTACCCTTAGTTTGAATTCAAAAGATGTTACCCATCTCAACTATATTCTGGACAACTGTACCGCAGTGAAAGCTAAATAATTTTACTAGTTATTATAAATCAATAAAAGGTGGGCTTCAAAATAAGATATTGAAAGGAAAAAAATCATTTCCCATATATATCCTATTCCTAAATTTCAATTTTAGGAAGTGGTAGTAGCCTCATTTTTATTTTGTGTACTCAAGTTCTCTCTCATTTTTGAGTGCTCATCCTTCATTTGTTCAATTTCCTTTTGAAGCATGTCCTGATCCTTCATAATACGATCGTGATCGTCCATCATTTCCTTAAGCTGGGCTTCTTTTTCAGCTTCCGGCAAGGTTGCAAAATCCTGTTTGAGTTGATTGTGACCCTGCATCAATTCGTCATTTGCCTTTATAACCGCATCTTGTTTTTTCAGCATTACCTCGTGCTGTGCCATATCACGTACTAGTGTAGAATCGGAAAGATTGCCGCTTGAGATTTCTTCCATGAATTCCTCATGCTGTTTCATCATGGCTGTGTGCTCCTGTTTGATTTGGTTTTGGACATTAGCAATACTATCGTTTTCCTTTTGCAATTTTGCCAACTTATCCTCAAAGTCGGTATTTTTATTATTACAAGCCAACAATAATGTGGCAAAAAGAAATGTGGTTAAAATTCTAAATGTTCTCATAAGTCCTTGATTTTATAGTTAATATTTGAATATACCATTTTTAGGAATAGGATGGCAAACTTTTCAAATATTTTACAATACAATAACACTTTTGAGCTTGAATTTCGAAAATTCATAAAGAAGCTTCCATTTACAGGGAAAATTCAATGGGATAACGGTCTGAAACACTTTTATTTCCTACTACATCGGTCACCACAGCAAGAATATAATACATTCCTGATTGCCAATCGTTCTCGCCTGTGATAGGTTGTGGTGGAATGTTATTATCAAATGTGGCACCTACCGAAATTTCAGCTTCAAATTCGTGATAATCGAGTGCGTCAAAATGATCAATATTATGCATCACTATAACGTTTGGATGATTACCATTAATTTCCGAATCAGGTATACCTTCATCCTCCCGCACCAAGACTATCAAAAGGGATGATAGCGATGTATTGTCTGCCACCATGCCGGAAACGGCAATAACGTCCCCTTCCACATACTGTTGTCCATTTTGGGGTGTTGAATACATATTTAATGTAGGCGCCACGTTATCCTCAATACGCAAAAGGGTAAGGTCCACTTCCTCTTGGACAACCTGCCCCTGCTGGTCTGTAATTATTATTCTGAAAGTATATGTGCCTTGCTCGGCATCTTCTGAAATATCGATATGTTCATGGAAATCAGTATTTCGAAGTCCACTAAACTCCTCTTGCCACGTTTTCTGAAAATTCCAGGACAAACTCTGGCTTGAAATTTCTACAGCAATAGTTTGTATGAGTCCGGGTGCAAGAACCGCGGCTTCGAGATGTAGATCGGACCCTATAAATGCCTCGCGACTGTTTGCCAACCCAACTTCCAAATCTGCTATCTGTGGGGGCATCACTGCAGGTGCATCATCATCACTACAGGATAAAAGGAAAAGAAATAGAAGAAATGCAATATTTATTGATTTGAAAATTTTAATTATAGTTTTCATATTATAAAATTTTGATAAGGCGCGAAGATTATACTAGTCTTCGCGCCTAATTTAAATTAATCAATCACTACGCGCTGAGCGATACTTCCCTCTGGAGTTTGAATGAAAAGCACATAAATTCCAGCTTTTAGACTAGTTGAAGAATACGAATACGTACCATTGCCAGCAAGCAAATCAATAGCCTGTGAATCTAGCTTTTTTCCTGCAATATCATAAAGGGTTAATGTTCCCTCACCACCGTACTTCGAATTGATTGGAATTTGGAAATTTCCGTTGGAAGGATTTGGGTAAACACCACCGATACTCCCTTGACCATCAAAATCAGCAACTGAAAGCACTTCCATTTCAACTATTGGAAAAAGTGAAAAGTAGATTGCGGGTTCATAATCAGTGAAATTTTCGGTGCGGTAATCTTTCCAGGCTGGCGCACCGTGACTGTGCCATCTGATGGCGTTACGTGCAAATACACCAAAATCTGATGCAGGACGTGTCTCGTGGGGGGGCGTGCGTTATGGCAATTTTTTTAGTACCAAGATTTCCATGCACGTAGTCGTTTAAGTTGAATGAAACAAAAAATTCTCCGCTCACGCTCGCTGGATTGGTAAAATCAACCGTAAACATAGAGCCATCCACGGGCACATCATTATACGGCACATTTTTACTTGCCACGGGTGTACCGGGCAATCCGTTGGCTGCTACTGTGTAAATGCGATAGGAAGTATTTAAGGCACTCGTTCCCTCCTCCCCTTCGTGAATTGCCATTACACCATACACTTGGGCAGAGCCCTGTATTTCATATTTTTCGGCAAATTCCTCATCTCCATATGCATTATGTCCTGTATAGTACCCATCTGTATTTGGGTAACTCTCTGTAATGGGAGCAATAGAAGTTGTATCAAAATGCTCCAGTGTTTGTGTGTCCTGCGCAAGAAGGGATGCGCCGATCAATAGTGTAAATCCAGTGATAATTGTGTTTCTCATTTTTATTTTTTTTAATTTAATGTTTATTGAATTATTATAGAATTGATTTTTTGTGAATTCATATTATTCGATTTGACTGAATCGTAATTCAGAATTTATTCAATGATTTTAATGTCTATTGAAGTTCTTGATTGCCATCCCGTCTGGTCTGTTACTGAAAAGGCAGTGTGATAGTCCCCAAGATCCACGGTTTCTGGAATGGTTACCGGAATTGATATCTCGTAAGTTTGGGGATTTTCCGCAATGCTGAAATTTTCCAAATAGATAAATGGGGATTGGGCCTCCTTTATAGGCTCCAACTCACATAGCGACCCTTGGTCGTCGTGGGTGTGATGATCAAAATTGTGATGCACATTCAGACTATATGCCGCTAGGGCTAGATTGTCCGTTACGCGGGCGCGAAAGGTGTACGTTTCTCCTCTTTTCAGCTCCGCACAGGAGGTTGGGAAGCCGTTTTCGTAAGCAACCGTAATCTCTGGCCTTTCCTCATCTATTTCTTCGCCGTCGTCACTGCTGCAAGATGCAAAGACCAATGCTCCCGTAAATAGAATTGCCAATTTTTTGAAACTTGTTTTTAACATATGTATTTAATTTTAATTGATACTTATTAAATGGGCACCGTAACCGACAGGGATATATTCCTCCCGGCCTCCGGTACATCAATGAGCCTATAAAAACTCGTGTGGTTAAAATATTTTGTGTTGAACAAATTGTTTATCCTAATTCTGAATTCTGGTTGGTTGCTGCCTTCCGTCAGTTTAATATTTCCGGTAACCGACAGATTGAATAAGCTGTAACCATCGGTTTTTTCCTCTGGCGGCACGATTTCACGCTGGGCGGCAGCCTTGCGCCAGTCAAACTGAAACCTCAAATTCCTAAAGGTTGCGATGTCATTTTTCAAAATGTAGCTAGTGGAAGTCAAAAATGTGAGAGGTGGTGAAAAAGGCAGCGTAAAATTCTTTTTGGGTCCATCCAACTGTCTTGAGCGAACAAATTCACCAGAGACATCAATAACCAAACCTGGCGCTATTGTATAGCCTACACTAAGCTCACCACCTATCCGCGACACTTTATTCTGGGTGTATTCGTATATCTGGAGAGTTTCAAAATAAGTGGGAGTAGGATTCAGGTAAATGAAATTTGTAAAATAGCTCACAAATGGGCTCAAGCCAACCCTCAAATTCTTCCAGGTATAATCCACATCAAAATCCAATTGATATGATTCCTCTGGTTCCAGCTCCAGATTTCCCCTTTCATAGCGGTACATATGGTAGTTCACACCATCTGATGCTAGTTCATTTGCCAATGGCATTCTAAACCCTTTAGCAATATTCAATTTATAGGTTACATCATTTAAAACATAACTGACTCCCGCTGAGCCCGTAATATTGGAAAAATGCAGACTTTTATCTACTGCGCGTTGTAAAAAAACAGCGGATGAGGTACCATCTCCATTCGCAAATTGTGATGGAAACCAATCAAAATAAGGCTTCGTGTGAATGTATCCGTAATCGTAACGCACCCTCCTTGAAAATTCCATTGATCTGAAAATTCAATACGATCAAAAGCAAATATGCCGGCAACCCATCTATTATATTCTGGAATTAGGAAGCCCCAACCGCCAATGGAGTTATTTTGGTATTCCATATTAAAGCCAAAAGCAAGATGGTGCCCATTTATAGGATCAAATAAATCCTTTGCATTTATGGTTAACGTATTTTTTCTGAATATTCGCTCACGACTATCAGGGGGAGTTGGCATATAGCCGTGCGGTACGGGTTCTGAATGCTCTTCCCTATGATTATTCTGAAAACCAACCTCCACCAGAATTTTTTGATTTTCGGTATAGAAGGTGGAATTGTTTACAATCTTGAAATGATTGACTCGATGGAACGGTAGGTCAATATCCCTGTTTCTACTATCGTAATCTATGGTTGAAGTGCGCACTTCGAGACCGTGGGCATTTGCAAAAAAGCCATTCTTTGCATTTACATTGCTGAAAAATGTTTCCGTCTTAAAGTTATCCCCCAAAAACCCAACACTGAGTGCCGCATTGGCTTCCCTCCCAGCGGTATTACGAAGCCGCCGATTGTCAAGCTCAAAAATATAACTCTCATACCGTATTTGATCCGTAGGTACACGATAGTCGGCATAATTGCGATACGTAAATCTGCCCCGGTAAAACCATTTTTGTTTCCTAGCTTCCAACCCCATGGAAATTCCCAAAAGATCATTATTGCTTTCGGCCAAAAAGTTTACCTCGCCGCCAAACGAATTCGCAATAGGAATTTTTGGCGGAAGAATATCCACTACCCCCGCAATTGCATCAGAGCCGTACATTACTGAAGCAGGGCCTTTTATAATTTGAATATTATCGATACCATATTGGTCTATTTCCAATCCATGATCATTGCCCCATTGCTGGGCCTCGTGCTTTATACCATTTTGAACCACACTTACTCTATTGAATCCTAGACCCCGTATAACGGGTTTGGATTGGCCGGAGCCGATATTAATAGTACTTACACCAGGAATGTTTTCAAGTGTTTGCATCAAGCTATTGTTGCGATTTAACTCCATAAATTCACGGGATACAAGTACGGTACTTTGGGGGTTTTCCCGAGAGCTTCGGTCATTTGTCTTGCCGTGCAACTGGACAGTTTCCAAATTTGTTTTCTCTTGGGTTAGGGCCAAAATCAAGTCTGTTTTAGTTGGCACAAAAATTTCAAAAGTTTTTTTGGAATATCCCAGATGGGACACAGAAATAACAAATGTTCCGGATGGAACATCCTGGAATAAAAAATTCCCTTCTTCACTTGAAACATAGGTCTTTTGATTCAAAGAGATACTTGCCCCCTCAATGGGGAGTTTGGTATCATTATCCATAACAACACCTTTAATATTATAGGTATTCTGTGCGGAAAGCAGTGAGGTCATGGTCAAGCAAGACCATACCATTATTTTCATAAAATTCATCAATCTGAAATTTGGAGTTATTTCGAAGCGCAGAGGCCAAGAACTAAATATCCATTACGGGCAAAGCCATTACAGTTGAATTTAAATCCTCTAGTAGGAAACTAAAAAGGATCATCTTTCTGTAAACAGCTTTACGACCGTTTGAAATAAAGGAGATTATGAAAATATAGGCGGGGGCCTTGAAAAAAGTTTGCCCCGGAAATTCCCTGAAGAAAAAGGACTGGAATAGTGTAGAAAATAGTGCTTTTCGAGAAATAGCAAAGGTATTTGCAGCTCGAAATCTGCAACCACAGTTGGTTGAAACGGATTTATCTTATCGTTTGAGATGGCATGGTCACACAAACTACAATGTAAGAGATGGTCCGGATCATCAATATGCACAAGCGCGTGCAGACCGGCCAATTTCGTTGAAACGAAAAATGCCAATAAAATCAGCGCTACGATATTTTTTATCCGATTTTTAAACACAGGGCGCAAAGGTATCAAATGATTTTAAAAAAAAGTCCTGTAAATGTCATTAAAACGCTCTTAACATATTCTATTCTTGAAAATTTATTGGGAATTATTTATAGTCATGTTTCAATGTAGAGAAATGTTTCAATTAGAAATTAGTAGCTGGTTGTTGAAATCGGAGTTAGTAACTCGCTTTTTATGCTTTACAACTTAAAATCCAGATACTTCTAAATTCATTATTCTTCTTTTGAAGAATAAGATCATTTCCTTTAAAATTTAAATGTCCTCGTAAAATCATTGCTAAAAGTTGGATACCTTTATAAAGAAAATTAGTTGCATTAAATATAAAAGTTATGTACAAAATTATTCTTTGCGCCCTTGTGGCATTCAGTTTTATTGGCTGCGGTAAAAAAGGGATTGTACCAACAGACCCTGTCCCGGCACATGAAGACTTTATTATCAACTCTAAAATTTTAGGGGAAGAAAGGGTAATAAACGTATGGCTGCCGACAAAATATAAGGAATCACAAAATGGGCTGCCGGTTCTTTATATGCCCGATGGCGGTATTAAGGAAGACTTTCCGCATATAGCCAATACCCTTGAAAAACTGATTTCAGAAGAAAAAATACCACCATTTATTTTAGTGGGTATTGAAAACACCAATAGAAGGCGTGATCTAACAGGGCCAAGTGAGGTCGCCTACGATAAACAATATGTGCCAGAGCCGGGCGGCTCCAACAATTTCAGGGAATTTATTAAAGACGAACTTTTCCCAAAAATTGAAAACAGCTATCGAACTAAGAATAAAAAGGCCCTTATTGGCGAATCCTTGGCCGGCTTATTTGTTGTAGAAACCCTTTTGCTGGATCAGGGTATGTTTGACGCTTACATGGCGATGGATCCCTCGCTGTGGTACAATGAGAATTATTTGGTTAAAAATTTTGAGTCCCTAACAAAAGATGGTGGGCTTGAAGGAAAGAAATTTTGGTTCGCCGGGTCGAGTGCGGAAGATATTTATACGCACACGAGGGAATTAGCGAGAAAACTTGAAAGGAACAGTGCGGGAATGGAATGGAAATATACCGATGCACCAAAGGAAAAGCACAATACTATTTTTAGAGCCACTAAAGAAGAGGCGATGATTTGGGCGTTAAATTGAATGACTCCATATAAAAAGAACTGTAATCTTTAACATTGTCATTAAATACTAAAAATTTCTCGCAAATTTTATTTAGCTCAAATAAATCTTCTGAACGAATAACAAACACTCTTAATTACTAATTGATATAAAATATTTATTGATTATAAATTTATATTTATTGTTTTTCAATAAATATTCTTAAATTTGACATTCTAATTTAATTCCTAATTTAAATGTCAAAAACCAATAATTTCGTGTTTTGGGCCCTCTATGTTGTAGCTTGGCTCATATTTGTAGGATTGTCTATTGAGGCTGGTGGATTACTAGTGAATTTCTTCTTCAGCCTGTACAACCCAGAAATCATACCAAATCTTTATCAAAATTTGGATTTAAGTGAAATGTACCAAAAAGATAAGCGGGCATTTTTTGGCATCTATAGTTTTATCCTCGTCATTTCGTTTTTGAAAGCTTTTTTATTTTATATCGTGATTACACTGATGCACAAAATGGATTTGTCAAAACCATTTAATAGCTTCGTTTCACACCAAATTTCACGATTGGGCTATTTCACATTATCCATTGGCCTTATCAGTTTTATTGCAAGGCAGTGGAGCAGAACTTTAATGCATCATGGCTATGATATTGAAAACCTCGCACAATTTTGGTCAGACAGCAGGGCGTTTATCCTGATGGGCGCCATTATCTATATAATTGCGATGATTTTCCAAAAAGGTGTTGATCTTCAAAACGAAAATGATTTAACAGTATAAGCAATGCCCATAATTGTAAACCTAGATGTAATGATGGCAAAGCGTAAAATGTCATTGAACGAACTTTCCGAAAAAGTGGGCCTCACATTGTCAAACCTTTCCATTCTGAAGACTGGCAAGGCTAAGGCAATTCGGTTTAGCACCTTGGAAACCATCTGCAATGTGCTGGATTGCCAGCCCGGCGATATTTTGGAGTATGTGTCTGATGATGAAAAGACACACTAAATATTAATTTATCTAAATTTTTTTTTACCATCAATAATTGTGTTGTAGCGCGTCCGTCATTTTCAAATGAATTCAACAAAAATGGGAACTTATTTCAAAAAAGGCTTCCGAAGCTCAAATTCGCTCGGGTAGATGTTTTCCAAAACAGGTTTTAGTAATATATTTTTCATTTTTGAAGTATGTCTGGCATATAACGTCATGGCTTCCGGAAGCGCGCCCAGTGCACTTTTTATCAGCTCGCTTGTGCGGCCCAAATGAAGTTGATCCACTTTCAGTGAAATTGCCAGTTCCACATAATCGTAAAGGATTCGTTCATACACTGCAAATTCAGAATTGTAACCGTAGTCAATCCCAACATAATTGGCTTCCAAATTATCGCAGTTTTCAAAAGCGGTGCTGAATCCAACCAATTTTTCCCCGAAGAAAAATCCCCTACAATGAAAGCGGTTGCCCAAATTTTTCTTCAAATTAAAAAAACACAATGGATAGTTTACGCCGTAGCTATAATGGGATTTTTGCAGCACATTATTGAATAATCGTACTAAATCCTGTTCGTATTTTTGAATATCGTCCTCTGAAAGTTCGCGGATAGACAGCGCGGCTGACTTTTTATAGGCGCTGTTTGCCTTCGCACGGTATTTTGCCTTCATACTTCCCAGATAATCTTCAAGTCTCTGCCAGTGTGAATCCATCTGCAGCACCATATTCACATCAATCTGAAATGGACGGTATTTATACGCTTCCAAGCGTTTGGCGGCGCCAACAGATTTTTCCCAAAACTCCTTAAAGAGCATTATTGAGAATTCATTTTTCAATGAATCGTTATTTTTCAATTTTTGCGCCGCAGTAGCCATTAACGTAATTGCTTCCTCTTTTGAAATTTCATTGGAAAATGCAAAACCATTTTCGCCTGTTGCAAAAATATTCCCGCAAACCAATCCTTTTATTGAAAAACTATCGTCCGTATTCCTGCAGTCCTGAAATATTTTTAGAAAACTGCTTTGATTTGCTGTCTTTTTATAAATAAAAGTTGAAATCTGAAAAACTCCCGCTACCAAAGGTTTTTTTTCAGAATTATAGATAAGCACGGGTATCAATTTTAGGGAAGGACGCAATGAATTTTCCAATGCAAAAAGAAATTCCAGCGAAAGAAATACATTTTGTCTTGGAATTATCGCACTCCAGTCTACCGTGGGAATGGCAGTTATGGAATCAAAAAAGTGAAATTGTTCCGAAGAATTTATGGACATACGTATGGGGATGGGCAACAAATATAAGTATTCCTATCTGGTCTATGCTATTTAGAAATCACCTTCAAATCATTATCTTTAATTCTACAAAAAAAATAAAAATGACTGCCAAAAACCTGCCCGAGCTTCCCTTTGAAGATTGGAACATTACCCGAATTACACCTCATATAACCCTTTGACATTTTTGGAAAATTGCTTACCATACAAGGGCCAAAAGAGCAGATTGGGATATTGCGGAACTTACGGTACCGGATTTGGATAAAATTTAGTTTACGAAGCGCAAAGATTATCTTTTTCTTCTACTCCTATTTCCCCTATTCTTTTTTGAAGGCGAATTTGCTTTTTCGCCGGTATTGCGACCACGGCTGTGGCGTTGTGCTTTTTGCCGCTTCTTTTCCTCTTCCGCGGCTTTTACGTCGGCCATTGTTTCGGTGGGTTCAAAATCTGGAAGGGTTTTGGCCTCCAGTTTTTCGCCAATTAATTTTTCAATATCCCGTAAATAGCCCACTTCATCAAGACTCACCAATGAGAGTGCTTCACCGCTGGCTCCTGCCCTTCCGGTCCGGCCAATTCTATGCACGTAATCTTCGGGTACATTTGGCAATTCGTAATTAATAACGTGCGGTAAGAGTGGGATATCGAGTCCACGTGCCGCAATATCTGTTGCAACCAGAACACGTACTTTTCCTTCCTTAAACCCGGACAGTGCGCGGGTTCGTGCGCCCTGGCTTTTATTCCCGTGGATTGCCGCGGAAGTGATTCTAGCTTTTTCAAGTTTTTCGCTCAGACGGTTGGCGCCGTGCTTCGTTCGGGTAAATATGAGCACTTGTTTCCAGTTTCCTTCAGAAATAAGTTTGATGGTCAAATCTGTTTTTTGGGTTTTGTCTACCCTATAAACTGTTTGGTCAATCTTTTCAACCGTAGTATTTTCGGGGGTTGCCTCTACCAAGACGGGATGATGGAGAAAATCGTTTGCAAGGGCTTTTATTTCTTTTGAAAATGTAGCCGAAAAAAGCAGATTCTGCCTTTTTGAAGGAAGCAATGCCAGAATTTTTTTTATATCCCTTAAAAAACCCATATCCAGCATTCTATCGGCCTCATCCAAAACCAGCACCTCAACTTTTGAAAGTGAAAGGGCACCTTGCTCATAAAGATCCAATAAACGTCCCGGCGTGGCTACCAAAATATCCACTCCATTTCGAAGCGCACGAATTTGTGGGTTTGCGCCCACTCCGCCAAAAATTACGGTGGACTTTAGATTGGTAAATTCGCCATATTCCTTGAATTCTTCTTGCACCTGTGCCGCGAGTTCGCGGGTGGGCGTTAGGATCAAGGCCTTTACCGGACGTTGGCGCAACGGAGGTTCGTTGTTTAATATTTGTAAAATGGGAAGCGCAAAACCAGCTGTCTTGCCGCTACCGGTCTGTGCGGAGGCAAGCAAGTCCTTTCCTTCCAAAATTAAGGGAATTGCTTTTTTTTGAATTACCGAAGGCGTTTCGTAACCTTTTTTTTCAATTGCTTTCAGCAGGGCATTGGAAAGCCCAAGGGATTTAAATGACATATTTTATTCAGATTGTTTTTAGCGCTTCGCTTTTGGATTCTTCAATTATTAAAATTCAAAAAAGGTTGCACTTTATATTTTGTTAGACCGCTGCGCTTGGAAATATTTTATCGCGGCGCTTTTAGAATTCGGTCTATTACAGAACCTTTATACCTAAGAAGACGGTTTTAATATGGCGCGAAGGTACGTTTAATTTTTTTGGGTAGCCTATTTCTGTTTAAAATGGGTGGTACTCCCAAAAAATTAGTATTATTGAAAATAAATTTAATGTTATGGTTGGTGGTTTTGGCAGCATACAGAATATGATTATTACGCTTCGTAATAACAAAAATCTCCTGCCAAATAGGAAATCATTTTTCGAATCCAAAAATTTTAAAACTACAAAGCGGGAATATCACAAAGTTACCGGGAGGCAATTCAATATTAAAAAAGCCAGTCCTGAAGAATTGCTTGCCATTCGAAAAAAAATTAAAAGCAACCGCAAAAGGGAAAGCAGAAAGTTTGCCATTCTACTTTGCATATCATTACCCTTGATTTTTGCGGGACTATATTTTGGCATCTACAATTTTAGCCTTGGTTTTCCTGAGTTGGAAGTCACTTCGTTTCAAATTCAGAAAGATGAAATAGAAAAATATCATTTCTATGTAAACGATGGCGATGCTTGGCTGGCAAAAGGAAATTACCACAATGCTGTTTTTCAGTACAAAAAAGCACTACAGTTATTTCCCAATGACTTTGAAGCAAACTATAGGTTGGCCTTGGGTTACAGTTATAAATGCCAATATGATTTCAAGGATTGCAGAAAAGGAAAAATATTAATTGATAAGTTGAGCGAACAATTTCCCCATAACCAAAAAATTAAAGAAATTGAATATATTTTCCATCATTGGGGTGAGTAACAGTAAGGTAGATATAATTAATCTCACTATATTTAACAACAACCAATAATCAATTAAAAATGAAACCACTACTACTGCGCGGGGTATTAGCTTGGGTTTCGCGGAGAGGTTTTCCCCACACTACTTCCCAAACACAAGAAATTTTTTTTCTCAAAATAAAAATTGCAGTCTTCGCATTTATCTGTTTCATGCTTACAGCAAAAGTTTTCTCGCAGGATTACGAAATAAAAAATCTGCTTGACTCGCTGGAAACTACTACCGTTGCAGAAAAAAAACTAGAGCTACTTAGCAATATTACAGATTATTATTCCCTGAAGGATTTGGATAAAGCTATAATCTACGCAAGAAAAGGAGTTTTTCTTTCCGATAAAAATAAAAATACCAAATGGCAACCCAGATTTTATGAAATGAAGGGAAGAATTCATGCGAATATGATTCAGCTGGATTCTGCCTCTTTCTATTTTTCAAAAGCTGAAAAAGGGTATCAGAAAATTGGAGATAAAAAAGGGCAAGCTACTACTTATTTTAAAATTGGATGGGTTCACAAAAAGAAAGGAGAGCTACAAAAAGCTTTGGAAGCAGATTTGAAAGCCCTTAAATTGATGGAAAGCATTGGTGATAAAATGGGCATCGCCGGTGCCAATAGCAGATTATCACAGGATGTTTTATTGCAAGGAAGAAAGCAGGAAGCGCTGGATTACGCAAAGAAGACCATCGCGATATGTGAGAAAAATAATTTTCAACGCGAATTGGTTTTTGCCTACACTGCAGCTGGTGACGCCAGTATTGCCTTAAGCAACTATCAACAAGCCCTGGAATATTTTGAGAAAGCGTTGAATGAAGCAATAAACCAAGGATTTGACGCCATGTCCCTTTCTGATTTTTATAATAATCGCGGCAATGCGTTGAAGCGACTAGGTCGCTATCCTGAAGCCCTCCAAAACTATAAAGAGTCTTTGCGGCTGGCACAGGAATCAAATTACCAAAACGCCCTTAATACCATAGGTGCAAATTTGGGGGAGATAAATCTGTTAGTGGGAAATTATGAAGAAGCGCTTCCGTATCAATTGGAAACAATAAGACTTACCGAAGAAAGTGGCGATCTGCCCAATTTGCCTGAAAATTACATGCACGCCAGCACTATTTATGAAAAATTGGGCAATTATCCCGCAGCACTGGAATATCAAAAAAAGGCGCGGATTATGGGTGATAGCGTTGCTGCATTGGAAAGCGATAGGAATATGAGCGAACTGCTTACCCAATACGAAACGGAGAAGAAAGAGCAAACCATCACGACCCAAAATGCACAAATTGCACAACAAAAACGCACACAGACTTTATACGTTATTTTAGCCGCACTGCTCGCCATCATTGTCTTCGGAATGTTTTTTATCCTTCAAAATATTCGTAAAAAAAGGAAAGCGCTGGCGATACTTAATACGGAACTGGATGCAAAGAACAAGCAGAACGAATTGCTGCTCAAAGAAATCCATCACCGGGTAAAGAACAATCTGGAAATGGTAAAAAGCCTTATCGCCCTGCAATCTGCGCAATTGACAGATACCGCAAGCAAGGAAGCTATGCTCGCCAGCCAAAACCGCGTGCAGAGCATGGGGATAATTCATCAAAAATTATATCAGGGCAATAATTTAGGCGCTATTGAAATGAAGGATTATTTTTTAAATTTAGGCGAAGGCGTTCTAGATACCTTCAACGCAGAACAAAAAGTACGTATAGAATGTGCCATGGATGAATTGAACCTGGATGTGGATACCGCGGTGCCAATTGGATTAATCGTTAATGAACTGCTTACCAATGCGCTGAAGTATGCATTTCCCGATGGAAATTCTGGTAAGATTGACATCAGTTTAAAGCACGAAAAGGATGCTTTGCAACTAAGAGTTTCGGATAACGGCATAGGAAAAATGGAAGGTGCCGTCCCAAAAGGAACGGGTTTCGGCACGCAACTTATTCGATTGCTCACACAACAACTCAACGGTACTATGCATGAAGATCATTCCCACGGAACTACCCTTCTTTTTCATTTTAAAAATTATGTAACGGCTTGATGGATGGCGTAACCAAAATATTGATTGTGGAAGACGAAATGGTTATTGCAGCCAATATTTCGTTGCAACTTATTGAATTGGGATACGATGTCACCGGAATTATACCGCGCGGGGAGGAAGCCTTAGAAAATATAGCTATTGACAGGCCCGATATTATTTTAATGGACATTCAATTGAAAGGGAATTTGGACGGAATTGCCACTGCACAGCAAATACACAAGCGCTTCGCCATTCCTATAATCTATCTCACCGCAAACACGGATGAGGCGCATTTTAATCGCGCCAAGGAAACCCATCCCTATGCATTCATCTCTAAACCTTTTAAGAAATTGGATCTGCAGCGTGCCATTGAATTGACGGTGGATAGAATCTCAATTGAAAGAAATGCCGAGTCCAAGGAAAATGGTAGTATTGAAGCACATACTTCCGAAAACACCCTTCCCTATATCTTGAACGATCGCATTTTTGTTCGCCATAACGAAAAGATGCTGAAAATAGATATTAAGGATATTTATTACATTGAAGCAGACCGTAATTACAGCCGCATTTTTACCGCAACGCGGGAGTATTTACTTGTTATGACGCTCAAGGATATTGACGAAAAACTTCCGTATAATCATTTTTTAAGAATACACCGCAGCTACATTATCAATCTTTCCCAGATCAATGAAGTGGCCGGCACGCACGTGGTAATTTCAAAAAAGGCAATCCCCATGAGCAAGTCCATGCGTAATGAACTTCTAAGTAGGCTGCAGACCTTGTAATACATCATTTAAAAATTCTTAGGTAAATAACTAACACCTCTCGGACAGGAAAACATGTTCTTCGTCCCATATCCTTTTCGTTTTAGTCTGGTCTTTAATTATTTAGAATACTGATTTTTAAATGAAATTATTGGTAATGAAAATTTTTACTCTAATAACGTATGCTATTATTGTCAGTGCGCTTCTACTTTTTATGAATTGAGACATCAATAAATTTAAAAACAAATTCTTGTGGCAAAAATATTTCGAAATATACGATATAGTTTATTGAAAGAAAGCCGGTTAACACGTTATGTCGTGTATGCGCTGGGTGAAATTATACTTGTGGTGATCGGTATTCTAATTGCGCTTCAATTAAATAAATGGAATGAATACCGAAAAAATACTCGGTTGGAAACCCGATATGTCAACAGACTTTTGGACGATTTAAAGGAAGAAAAATCATACGTAAAAACCTATATTTTTTACAATGCCCAAGTAAACGAGCACGCCAAAAAATCTATAGCATACTTTAATGATTCACTCAAGGCCTTTAAAAAATCGGGCTCAAGCCTTGTTGATTTGTACCAAGCTAGCCAAATAAACAGCGCACGGATGCAGAATTCAACCTACAAGGAATTGGTTTTTTCTGGCCAGATCAATCTAATTAGAAGTGATAGTCTTAAGCAATCCATTATATCTTATAACGAATTAAACTGGAATACCGTACCTATTATGCTTGTGCCCAACAAATATAGGGAAAGCCTACGAAGCTTGATGCCACAGGAAATTCAAGATCAGATTCGCACGCATTGCGGCGATATTTATATTGGTTCGCGAAAAGGCATTTCGGTACGTTTGCCGGAGGATTGCCAAATTAACATTACAGATAAAGAAGCGGAAGATGCCTTGAAAATTCTTTTGGAAGATACGCAATTGAAAAAAGATCTACTGTTCTTGATTGGAAATCTGGATTCCAAATTGGCTTATATGAATTATGTTTTAAAACAGCTAGATGCAGTGGATACGCAGTTGAGTCTATATGCTAGCAGAAAATAGTTCACTTCAGTCATATATTTTTTGGACATTTGGTTCTTCCAAAAGTCTCCCAACTTTCTATATCTTTAAATTCTGAAGAAAATCTTTTCATTTGAATTTGAATGTTACTATGAAAAATCTCGCCTTATTGTTTTTCCTATTAATCACTTTGCAATTAATTTCCCAAACAGAAAAGGAAAAAGTTGAAGCCACCGTCAAAAAAAGTACTATTGAGAGTCACATATATTTTCTGGCAGACGATTCGTTGAAAGGCCGGGAGACGGGTACGGCAGAAAATAAAATCGCCGCGGCTTATTTGGCCAATACTCTAAAAAAGTTCGGAGTAAAGCCCATTCCCGGTACAGATTCCTACTACCAGCGCGTGCCGCTTACCAAAACTCCTTCCGTTAAAAATGCAAATTTAAATATAGATGGAAAAAATTATCCGCAATTGGCAGTTTTGCAGGCTAACGATATCGATTTTACAGGAGATGCTATCTTTTTGGGCTACGGTTTGGAAAATGATTACGAGGGGAAAAATACAGAGGGAAAAATAATTATCATTAAAGCCGGCGATGCAAATACCAATACCGCGCAGGCCGCTTTTGGGTTGCGAGAGCAAAAGCAACAATTTGCCGCAAGAAATGGCGTAAAGGCAATCATTGAATTGGTTGATACCAACGAAAACGTATGGGCGTTTATTGACCATAATTTTAATGCGGATAAATTGGAAATCGCCTCAAAAAATATTGCTTCCGAAAATAAAAACCCTGCCTACCTCTGGGTTTTTGATCCAAAGGGTTTAAATGCTAAAAATCTGGAATCAAAAAATAACCACAATATTCAGTTGCAATTGGAAAAACCGGCAATTACTGAAATAATTTCCCAAAATGTAATCGGGATTGTGGAAGGTACCGATGCCAAATTAAAAGATGAATACATTATCTACGCTGCACATTACGACCACGTGGGCATTGGCGCCCCAGACCAAACGGGAGATACTATTTACAATGGCGCGAGGGATAATGCTGTGGGAACGACAACGGTACTGAGCATGGCTGAAAACTTGGCGAAATACCCTACCAAACGCTCGGCGCTTTTCATTTTATTTACGGGAGAGGAAAAAGGTCTTTTGGGAAGTAAATACTACATTGAAAATCCTGTTTTGCCGTTAAATAAAATGGTTTTTTGTTTCAATAGTGATAATGGTGGGTATAATGACACATCTATTACGACCATCATTGGTTTGGAACGAACCACGGCGAGCAAAAATATTAAGGATGCAGCTACGGCATTTAGCCTGCGCGCAACTGATGATCCCGCGCCGGAGCAGGGGCTCTTTGACAGAAGTGACAACGTACATTTCGCCAAAGCTGGAATTCCTGCCCCCACCTATTCTTTGGGCTTTACCAGTTTTGATGCGGAAATTACAAAATATTATCACCAAGCCAGTGATGAAGCGGACACTCTGGATTTTGATTATTTATTGAAATTCTTCAAAAGCTATGTGCTCTCTGGAAGGCTGATAGGCAACGATTCCGAAAAACCCATCTGGACAAAGGGCGACAAATACGAAGCCGCGGGAAAATCGTTATATGAAAATTAAGAAAAGAAAAAAGCCACGAAACTTTCGTGGCTTTTTTTATAATTCAAACTTGTGTTTTAAATTTTTTCGAAGGTAAGGAAATCGGTGCCGCCGTTGCCGCCGCTTACATCGGTGAGTTCAATTTTAATATCTGAATAATTTACAACATCCCAATCATCATTGAATTCATCAAAAGGAATAGTATTTCCAAAGTCTAAAATTAAATCAAGACCACTGCTGCTATTTATAACACTCCAAGTTCCATTAATGGTATTTCCACCATTTTGTGCTATCACGCTTCCATTTGAGTTAAATGTAACGCTGTAACCATTATAATCATTAGTTTCGTTGTCACCATCATCTATGTAGCTTTGTACATACCATTGCCCATCTATCAGTATGGTTGATAGCTCTTCGGGGTTTCCTCCGCCACTGCAATCCTCATATGGATTTCTTCCAAAATTTAAATAGTCAGTACCTCCGTTTCCGCCACTTATGTCCAGAAGCATAATGTTTTGTGCATCGAAATTTACAACGTCCCAGTCATCATTTAAATCATCAAAAGGATCATCACTTCCCGAAATTTCAAAATTGAGTATAAGGTCGAGACCGCTACCACTGTTTGCAGTAGTCCAAGTACCATTTACAGTATTGCTGGTACTTGTGGCAGTTACAGTTTGATTTGCGTTGAATTGAAATTCATAGTTTACATAATCACAGGTTTCATTGTCGCCATCATCGTTTAACAAATTCACATACCATACATCATTTGTTAAAATATTTGTAAAATCTGAAGAATTTCCTCCTCCACCGTTGGGATTACGTTCAAAAGTCAAGAAATCTACACCGCCATTACCGCCACTTATATGTTTCAGTTTTATGATATCTGGGGTAGCTTCAATTATGTCCCAATCTTCGTCCAGTTCATCAAAGGGGGAATTATTACCGAAAAATAATATAAGGTCCGGAATACTGCTTCCAGTTAAATTCCAGGTACCATTAACATTGATAGAAGTTCCAGCAGCTATTGCTGTATTATTCGTATTAAAGGTAAATTCATAACCAGCGAAGTCATTTGTTTCGTCTTGATCATCAAAAAAATAGGTCACAAACCACGATCCTGATGTGAGAATTGTTTCAAAGTCTGTAGTATAGCCGCCACCGTTTGAGCCACAGGAAGAAATTAATGTTGCAAGCTCAGCGTTACTGTTTACCTGAACAATAGTTCCATCTTGTTGGATTACGTTTACCGGAAATTGCAAGGCTATAAAAGTTCCAGGCTCAAGGGAAAGCAATAAAGACAAAAGCTCTCCATCATTTGCTATGGTCTGGGTTCCTGTTTGCTGTTGGTTAGAATTATAGATAAAAAATGTGATGGGATATGCAAGATCAATACAATCTATCGATGCGCTATTATTGTCATCTGATGTACGCAGTAAAAGATTGCCCAGTTCAGAATCTACAGACACCAAATCGGTATTAGAGTCATCAAAAGGTGTGGAATCGTCTTCACTGCAAGAACTTACCAAAAACAATAAAAGGTAAGCAACTAAGGCAAATTTGGCTAATTTATTCATAATAGTTAAATATTTATGGTTTACATTACTAGAACCGTTCTCAAACTAAAAACCCTACCTCTATCAATTTATTTTTGAAAAAAAACCATTCCGTTGAGGAATGGTTTTAGAAACGGATTGATAAATCAATTAAATTTTTTCAAAGGTCAAAAAATCTGTACCGCCATTGCCACCACTCACATCTGTAAGTTCAATTTTTGAATTACTTATCGAAATAATATCCCAATCATCTGAAAGTTCCTCAAAATCTGCGGGAGAGGAAAAGAAAATATTGAAATCGGTATCATTGGAACTTCCACCATCATCATCGCTTGAGCTGCCATTGGTAATGGACCAAGTTCCCGTGACTGAATTATCTCCCTTAACTGCAACCAAACTATTATTTGAATTAAAGGTGAAGATATATCCTGTAAAATGGTTTGTTTCCTCTTGATCGGTATCAAAATAATAGGTTATTCTCCAATTTCCGTTTTGGACTATTTCTATGTTTTGCTGAAGGGGAGCATCCTGTTGTGAATTGCTATCATCATCCCCTTGACAGGAAATGGTCAATGTTTGAATACTAAAAATAATAAGTGCTGTTTTTAATAGAGTTTTCATAGTTTATATAGTTATTTACTGTTTATGTATTAATTAATTTTTTTTAAAAATTAAGGTGTCCTCAATTTCACCTGTACTATTTCTGGTGATTGAAATTACGGTATTGCTTGTAAATTGAATCACCTTATATTCATCGTCATCAGCTCCGTTCAGTGGGCTATCCATATTGAAATCGAAATTTAGCTCTTCATCAATAATAGTTATTATATAATTTCCATCGATATTTTGAGATCCATTTGTAGCCAATATGCTCTGGTTATTAAAAAATGTAAAGTTGAATCCTAAAAAATCTGAGGTTTCATCTTCCCCATCATCTAAATAGCTGTCAATATACCAAGTACCTGATTGCAATATACTGGTGAGTTCCTGCGGATCTGGCCCACCACCTCCTGTATTTGGCTCTCTACCAAAGGTAAGGAGATCGGTTTCACTGGTATTTCCATTTTCATCGCTAAGACGAATAATATTTTGGTTAGCTTCTAAAACGTCCCAATCATCGTTGAGCAAAGAGAAATCACTATTGGTTGCTGTATCGAAATTGACTATCAAATTCAACTCATTAGCTTCGCTAATTACAGTCCAAAAACCGTTTATAGTATTATTTCCACTAATGGCAGTTGCAGCGCCATTTATAAAAAAGGAGAATTGGTATTCATTAAAATTCGATGTGTTATCTGTCCCACCTTCCCGCAACAAATTTATATACCAGTTGCCGGTTATGAGATTTTCGATAAAAACATTCAATTGTGTGTTAATACCCGTATTTGGATCTCGGCCAAATGTTAAATAATTAGTGCTGTCACTACCAGCGTTAGTGTGCTTCAATCTTATCATTTCAGAATTTGCCTCTATAATTTCCCAGTCATCATCAAATTCATCCAGCGGATCATTTTCACCGAAGAATAATTCCAAGGAATAATCTGAATCTAAGCTCCAGTTTCCGGGAAGCGTATTTCCGTCTTTCACTGCCTGTGCCATTCCATCTTCAGTAAATGCAAATCCGTATCCTTCATATATATCGGTTTCATCATAATCGTCGAAAAAGTAAGTTACGTACCAAATACCAGTTGTTAAGTCTTCTTCAAATTGAGCCACATCAAAAGGCGCTTCACTATTATTTGTTGCACATTCCAGTATCATATTTTGTAACTCTACATTATTTGAGACATTTGCAACCGTTCCCCCTGAAGTAAAAACCGTAACGGGAAAATCCAAACTCACATACGTATTAGCATCCAGATTCTGAAGAAACCCAAATAGTTCAATATCCTCGTTTATTGTTACAATTCCAGTTCTTTGTTGTTCAGCATTATAGGTTAAAAAATTAATGGGATACGCAAAATCCAGACACGTTATTTCTTGTGAGCTAGTGTCGCAAGCTAGCGCGAGTGCATCCAGCTGATTCTGGCTACTTAAGGTTATTTCTGAAAAATCGAAAGTTTGTACCGTTATTGGGAAGTCAATTTCCAAAACATCACTATCATTTGGAAACTGCCCAAAAATCTGTATTATGAGTATAATATCCTCGTGGCTTACTAGTGTAACTTGTTGGCCATTTGCAGTTACCGTGACAGGAAAATTTACTGAGGTGCAACTGTTGCCATCCACTATATCATCATAAGCACCTGGGTTTTGAGCAGTTCTTAATAAAAGATTGGTCAAAACAGAGGAAGATGTGATGGTTTCTGGCGGTGTTTCATCTATAAATTCCTGCTCTTCCTTTTGGCAGGAAATTAATAGTAGGGTTATTAAAGCCAAGAAAAAATTAAATGATGCGTGTTTTCTTTGCACTTATAAAATATTGAAATTACAGTTAGAACAATTAAATTAAAATAAACCCTACCTCAAAAGTTGAAAAGTTTTTAAATATATTTGAAATCCATCAACCTAGTTATGAAAAATACGGAAAATGTATGTGACGAGAGCACATTCAACCTTTTGTATAAAATATATGGAAAGCCCATCTGGAGGTTTATATATATTAAATGTGGAAATTCCTCTCAGGCAGATGATTTGGTCCAAGAAGCCTATATAAAATTATGGCAAAATTGTGCCAAAGTTTCAAAAGAAAAGGCAAAATCCTTCTTATATACGGTATGCAACAATGCTTTTTTAAATCAAGTTGCACATAAAAAGGTTGTGCTTAAACATGCCAAAAGCCAACCAGAAAAAATAAATAACCATTCTCCCGAATTTTTAATGGAAGAATCACAATTTAGCGAAAAACTTAAAAAATCCATTGAAAATCTCACTGAAGCCCAACGCACTGCTTTTTTGCTAAATAGAATTGAAGGTAAAAAATATTCTGAAATAGCAGAAATGCTTGATATTTCAATAAAAGCAGTGGAAAAAAGAATGAGCCAAGCATTGGCAACACTCCGCAAGGAAATTGGAAATATTTAATTTCAAGGTAGGGTATTTTGGCTCTACTTTGTTTTAGCTACGAATAAGATTATTATGGAGAAAAATTACTTATTGCACAAATGGCTAAATAATGAGGCTTCACCTGAAGAACGTAAGCAGTTGGAAGAGGATCCAGAATATGCTTCACATATTAAAATTGCCAACCTAAGTTCTCGATTTGAATTGCCGGATATGGATGTAGATTCAAATCTTAAAGCAATTTTAGAAAAAAGGAAACATGTTCGGCATATAAACAATAACACCATTTTTTCATATGCCTGGAAGGTCGCAGCTTTTTTGGCCGTTGTTTTCGCTACCTATTATTACACCACCACACTTGACACTATGGTAGAATCAAAAATAGCTCAAACGGAAACTTTTCTATTGCCCGATAATTCTGAAGTTGTTTTGAATTCGGGATCAAAAATTACCTACAACAAAAAGAGATGGAACACTTCCCGTGAACTTTCATTGGAAGGTGAAGCGCACTTTAATGTGGCAAAAGGAAATAAATTCAGTGTTGCAACCGTTGAAGGAATTGTAAGTGTTCTGGGAACAAAATTTAATGTTCGCGCAAGGGAAGGCGCACTTTCAGTTTCTTGTTATGAAGGATTGGTAAGCGTAGCTTTTGCGGATACTGTTCTACAGGTTTCTGCTGGGAATGAAGTTTATATAAAGGATGGAAAATTAGCCCTTAACCGAGAGGTCCAACAAACCAGTCCAACTTGGTTTCTGAGTGAAAGTTCTTTCAGAAATGAGAGTTTGACTACGGTTATAAAAGAACTTGAGAGACAATACCCGATAAAAGTGACCTTAGAAAATGTGAATTTTGAAAAAAAATTCACTGGCAGCTTCACACATTCCAATCTCGATTTAGCATTACAAGCCATTTGCGAGCCACTTAATCTACAATATAAATTAGGAAAAAAAGGAATAGTATATATTAATGCCAAAAATAGCAACTAGCTATAAAAAACTTATTTTCATTTCAATATTTATTGTCTTGGGAATAAAATCCTTTGGACAGAAAATTGAAGAGACCACCCTATTGTCCTACATTACTTACGTGGAAAAAAAGTTTTCGGTTCGTTTCTCTTACGTTACGGAAGAGGTTGAAAAAATTAGGATAAAACCGTTATCAGAAGAAAAAGAAACGGTAGAAAACATTCTATCCCATCTGCAGAGCAATACACCATTACGCTATCACCGCATAAATGAGCGATACATATCTATAGCTCTTCCCAATGATGAAAATCATCTTTGTGTCCAACTTAAGGATTTTGAGACCCAATTACCTCTGGAGGGCGCCACTATTCTTTTAGGAGATGGGCCGTATAGAACCACTTCAAATGCTGAAGGATTTTTTTTCATTCCAGCCCAGCATATTAATTCATTATACTCAATATCATTTGTAGGATATAGGACCATTGAAGGGAATACTTCAGATTTATCAAGAGAATGTACCATTATATTACTCAGAACTAGCGTGTTTGAACTGGATGCTGTGGTGGTAAAGAATATTTTTACCAATGGTATCAATAAAAACCTAGATGGATCCATAAGGATTGTTACAGAAAACTTTGGACTTTTACCTGGACAAGTAGAAGATGATATTCTACAGATAACACAAGCGCTTCCGGGGATTACAAGTGTTGACGAAACAATTTCAAACATCAACATTCGAGGTGGTACTCATGATGAAACCCTAATGCTCTGGGACGATATAAAAATGTATCAAACCGGACATTTTTTCGGGCTTATATCTGCCGTAAATCCAGATATTACAAAAAATGTTACCGTTCACAAAAACGGTACGAACATAAGGTATGGCGAAGGGGTTTCAGGAGTAATATCCATGAAACCAAATAACAAAATCCCGAACGAAACGCAAGCTGGAATCGGTGCCAATTTGATGAATATTAATGCATTTTTGGAAATGCCCATTTCCAAAAAACTTGGGTTACAAATTGCAGCCAGAAAATCGATAAATGAATTTTTTGAGTCTCCCATCTATAGAAATTATACCAGCCGGATTTTTCAGGATAGTGAAATTTCAGATATTGAAGACTCGGAAAGCAATATTCAAATAACTACTGATGAAGATTTTGGGTTTTATGACATAAGCACAAAAATGTTGTGGAAAATATCGGAAAAGGATCTTATTGAATTTAGCGCATTGACTATAGATAATTCACTTGATTTTACCGAAACTGTTTCTGTCAATTCACAGTCAAAAACCAGTAAACTTGACCAAAGAAGTATTTTGGGGGGGCTTAGCTGGCAACATACTTTAAATGATAATGCCGAGTTAACAGCATCCACATACAGCACATACTATCTTTTAGACGCTATAAAAAAGGATATATTTACGGCACAAGAACAAATTCAAAAAAATGAAGTCTTGGAAACCGGTATTAAATTGGAGTCAAATGTAGGCTTTTCAGAATCCTGGATTCTTCAGGGTGGTTATCATTTCTCGGAAATTGGAATTGCAAATACCCAAGACGTGAATCTGCCCAGGTTTAGGGACTATGAAAAAAAAGTTTTACGCACCCATGCATTATTTGCAGGCTTGGATTACGTAGCGCCAAATAAAAAAACATTCTTGTTCAGTGGAGCACGAATCAATTATTTTTCAAAATTTGAAAAATATAGAGTTGAACCCCGTTTGACTATAAATCAAAAAGTTGGGTATGGGTTTGCTGTCGAGATAATGGGTGAGTTTAAAAGCCAGGCCACTACCCAGCGAATTGATTTTGATAGTGATTTTTTGGGCATCGAGAAACGGAGATGGGTTTTGGCAGATGGGGAAGAAATTCCAATACTAACTAGTAAGCAAATCTCCCTGGGGCTTATTTATAACAAAAGAGATCTATTTTTAAACTTGGAAGGATTTTACAAAAGGGTTGATAATATTAATAGCGCAAACCAAGGTCTTCAAAATCAATATCAATTTACAAAAGCAATAGGTAATTATTCGGTTCGAGGCATAGAGTGTACACTAAACAAAAAAACTGGCGCATTAAGTACTTGGATTAGTTACACTTATAGTAATAACCAGTATAACTTTGAAACTTTGGAACCGAAAATTTTTCCCAACAATTTAGACGTGCAACATGCTGCTACTTTAGCTGGGACCTATGTGTATAAATCCTTAAAAATAGCATTGGGGGTAAACTGGCACAGCGGAAAACCGTATACAATTCCCCTAGAAAATACTGAAACAGAAATTGTGGGGGGAATACCAATCATAAAATATGATAGTCCACATCAACAAAGATTACCGCATTATTTTAGAACCGATTTATCTGCCGAGTATAACTGGAAATTTTCATCTAGAACAAGTGGAAAGCTAAATTTGGCACTTCTAAATATTCTTAATAGGGAGAACATTTTGAATATTCGTTACTCAGTTGCGAGAAACGAAAATAATGTAACAACCGTAAATAAGATAGAAGAAATTTCTTTGGGCATTACACCAAATGTCTCTTTCCAAGTTTTTTTTTAAAAATTCTACATCCGCTCCGGAACGTCTATTCCCAAAAGACTGAATGCGCTTTTTATTACCTCGGCAACCGCCGCGGAAAGTTTTATTCGGAATAATTTTTCCTGTTCATTGTCCGTGGCCAAAATAGGTACATTTTGGTAAAAACTATTGAATTCCTTCACAAGATCGTATGTGTAGTTTGCAATGAGAGCCGGACTGTAATTTTCTGCCGCCAATTGAATGGTATCCGGATATTGCTGAATTATTTTTATGAGTTCCTTTTCTTTGGCATGTATTTTTATGGATGTTAGGTCGAGGGCAGTAGAAACTTTTCCAGCCTTTCGGAGAATGGACTGGATCCGCGCATAGGTATATTGAATAAAGGGCCCCGTGTTCCCTTGAAAATCGACACTTTCTTCCGGGTTGAAAAGAATCCGCTTTTTTGGATCTACTTTCAAAATATAATATTTAAGTGCACCAAGACCAATCATTTTGTAAAGTGCCTCTTTTTCTTCTATTGAAAAATCATCAATCTTTCCAAGTTCCTCTGAAATTTTTCGGGCTGTCTCTGTCATTTGTTCAATTAAATCATCTGCATCCACTACAGTTCCCTCGCGGCTTTTCATTTTTCCCGAAGGCAAATCAACCATTCCGTAACTTAAATGGAACAGATTTTCTGCCCAGCTATACCCCAATTTTTTCAGAATAAGAAATAACACCTTGAAATGGTAATCCTGCTCATTACCAACGGTATATATCATCCCGCCAACGTCCGGATGGTCCTTTACGCGCTGTACTGCGGTGCCTATGTCCTGCGTCATATAAACAGCGGTTCCATCACTCCGCAATACCAGTTTTTCATCAAGGCCTTCTTCGGTAAGATCGCACCAAATGGAGCCATCATCCTTCATAAAAAATACACCTTTTTTAATGCCTTCTTCAATAATATCCTTGCCCAGCAAATAAGTATCGCTTTCATAATAATAGAAATCGAAATCAACGCCTATATTTTTATAAGTTTCCTCAAAACCAGCATATACCCAACCGTTCATTTTATTCCAAAGCGCAACGGTTTCCTCATCGCCAGCTTCCCATTTACGCAGCATTTCCTGCGCTTCCTTTATAAGTGGTGCTTGGGCTTTCGCTTCCTCTTCCGTTTTTCCAATTTCCTTTAAGGCCTGAATTTCCTTTTTATATTCCTGATCAAATTTCACATAATAATTACCCACCAACTTGTCGCCTTTTAAATTAGTGGTAGCTGGAGTCTCTTCATTTCCAAACTTTTCCCAGGCAAGCATACTTTTACAGATATGAATTCCACGGTCGTTGATAATCTGGGTTTTGTACACTTTTTTCCCAGCCGCTTTTTCAATTTCGGCTACTGAATATCCCAAAAGAACATTGCGAACGTGGCCCAAATGCAACGGCTTATTGGTGTTTGGCGAAGAATATTCAACCATTATGGCTGTGTCTCCCTGCGGAACTTTTCCGAATGTGGAAAAATCCTGAACCGAATTGAAAAATTCCAGATAATACGCATCGCTTAAAACAAGATTCAAAAACCCCTGAACCACATTGAATTTTGAAATCTCCGCTACGTTCTCAACCAAAAACGCTCCAATTGCCTCGCCTATTTGTACGGGATTTCCCTTAACAACACGCAACATCGGGAAAACCACTGCGGTAATATCACCTTCAAAATCCTTCCGGGTTGTCTGTAATTCAACAGACTCTAGCGTTGCGCCATAGATTTTTTCAACGGCATTTTTAATTTCAGATTCTATTTTTTGCTGAAGTTTCATGTAGCTGGAAATTTAAAAGCGCAAAGATACCCATTTTTAAATTTGAAATGTTTGGCAATAAAGTATCTTTAAAGGAAAAAATGCTGCTGAACCTATCCTACAACGATAAAGAAATTAAACGCCAAATTGAAGCGGAATTGGGAAAACCCTTTGGGTTGCGCGAGCGAATTAAAATGCGCGGAAACGGTTCCCCAAAATTGATACTGAAAGAAGCCAGTGAGGAAATTACACAGCTGATGGCGCGCGATAAAAACAGAAACGTGTGCAATATTGAAATGAGGCCGAATGGGATTATAATCGGTTTCAGAAGCAAACTTGAGAATTATGGGTTGATTGTTCCGTACAGAAAATTGGTGATTTTTAAAGGAAATTCAGATGAATATACCCTTTATAAGGACAACCATTTTTTTAGGATAATTGCCGGAAAAAAAGATGTGGCGGTGCATAATTTCATGAAAAAACTTTTGGAAGCCAAGGCCGCAGCAACGCCACAAAATCCAGATTTTGGCGACATTGCTTAATAACCGTTTGGTAATCTAGCGGTAAACTTGGGAGAGAAAAAGCATATTTTCTTTGCCGAAAAAACAATGGACATTTTTTTATATGTTTTTGCCGCTCTTTTTTCGGTAATCAATCCCTTGGGCACGGTACCCGTTTTCGTTGGGCTTACGAGTGATGAAAGTGCGGAGGAGCGCAATAAAACATCTTTACTTACTACAGTAAATGTGGTTGTAATCTTGATAATTTCATTTTTTGCGGGTACTTATTTATTGGCTTTCTTCGGAATAAGCCTGAACGCTTTGCGAATTGCCGGCGGAATGATAATAGTAACTTCCGGTTTTGCCCTGCTTACGGGAACATTTTCAAAACATAAAGGGATGAAAAACAAACGGGTGATGAAAGATCTGGACAAGCGCGAGAAATTTTCATTAACGCCGCTCGCAATCCCTATGCTTGCTGGTCCGGGGTCTATTTCTTTATTAATTACATTCAATCAAAAATACCAGACAACCACTTCAATAATCTATGTATTGCTCGCAGTTTTGGCCGTGGGCGTTGCAACATTCATAATTTTAAGAAGTGCGCATTACATCACCAAGTTTTTGGGAGCCTCTGGCATCAATGCCATTTCAAGGATTGTAGGGTTTATTGTCATTTCCATTGGCGTGGAATATATTGCGGCAGCGGTAATGGCTATTTTAAAAACGCTGAATTCCTAACGCCTGTTTTTTACCAAAATCCCAGCCAATAAAGCTAGGACGCCAATGCCTATCATCCCCAAGGTCTGGTTGGTAATACCTTCCCGCGCATTTACTTCAATGGGGCCCACATCTATTACGGCTTGCGGAACAAAGGCATTGTAAAGGCCAAAAATTATAAGCGCCACACCTGCAATAAGCAACACAATTTTGAGGATTTTCATTGAAATTATCGGTTTTAGCTGAAGTTTTAAAGATAGTATTTTGCGCTTCAGAAATGCTTATAACTTAACGGGTTTTTAACTTCTGTTGTATATTTTAGATATATCTTTAAACAAAACTTCTATTTTGAAAATTCTACTCACAGGTGCAAACGGTTATATTGGGATGCGTCTTTTACCCGAACTTTTAAAGGCAGGACACGACATTATTTGCTGCGTACGCGATAAAAATAGGTTGCCTTTGGAACCGGAAACTTCAAAAAAAGTAACGGTTTATGAAATTGATTTCGCAAAAGAGCCAGACCGAACCGATTTTCCAAAAAACATAGATATTGCATATTACCTCATCCATTCCATGAGTGGAGGCGATAAGGATTTTACTGAAATTGAAAAGAAATCGGCAGAAAACTTCAATAAGTATATGGCCGAAACCACCGTAAACCAAGTAATTTATTTGAGCGGTATGGTAAATGAGGACGAATTATCCAAACATCTGTCTTCCCGAAAAAAAGTGGAAGAGATTCTTTACACGGGCAATTTCAACCTCACCGTTCTTCGAGCGGGAATCGTGGTGGGCAGTGGAAGTTCTTCGTTTGAAATTATTAGGGATTTGTGTGAAAAACTGCCTGTGATGATTGCCCCAAAATGGCTAAAAACCCGAATCCAGCCTATTGCCATTCGTGATGTAATTTCATTTTTAACGGGGGTACTAAACAGGGAGGAATGTTATAATAAATCCTTTGATATTGGCGGGCCAGATGTGCTTACTTACAAGCAAATGCTTTTAAAATATTCTGAGATAAGGGATCTGCACCTCACCATTATTTCCGTTCCGTTTATGTCGCCACGGCTTTCTTCGTATTGGCTATATTTTGTGACCTCAACATCCTATAAACTTGCGGTAAATCTGGTAAACAGCATGAAAACCGAAGTTGTTGCCCGGGATAACAAATTGCAAAAAATACTGAAAATCAATCCTATTACGTATGAAGAAGCTATAAAAAAGGCGTTCACAAAAATTGAACAAAATTTGGTGATTTCCAGTTGGAAGGATTCTATGGTGGCGGGCAGATTGAGTGGTTTGAAAGATTACATCCAAGTACCAAAATACGGTTGTTTGAAAGATAAAAAAGTTATAAAGGTTGAAAACCCAGATAAAGTTTTGGATAACATTTGGGCAATCGGCGGGACGCGCGGTTGGTATTATGGAAATTTTCTTTGGAAAACCCGTGGATTTTTGGATAAAATTGTAGGTGGGGTAGGTTTGCGAAGGGGCCGCACGCATTCACAGAAAATTTTTACGGGAGATGTTATCGATTTTTGGCGCGTTCTCTACGCAGACCGCGAATCTAGACGGCTACTTTTGTTCGCTGAAATGAAATTGCCCGGCGAGGCGTGGCTGGAATTCTGTATTAATGATAAAAATGAATTGATACAAACGGCGACCTTCCGGCCAAAAGGACTTTGGGGCAGACTGTACTGGTATTTGATGCTTCCCTTTCATTATTTTATATTTGGTGGAATGATTAAAAACATAACCTCATTCCAACCGAAAGAACTAATTTGAAATTCCCTAAATTTTCTGAAAGAAATTCCTTGCTCACCATCACAATGGGCATTTTACTGATTTTCTCAGTTTTTCTTTATTTAAAAACGCTTAAGACCTATAATTTCATTGAAAGTATTTCGCTCTGGGTGCGCAATTATTTTGGGGCTTTTTATCTATATCTTGGGCTTGGGTGTGTACTACTCCTGCTTGGAATTGCCATTTCTCGCTGGGGAAAAATTAAATTGGGATTGCCTGAAGACAAACCGGATTTTACAAGGCTTGAATGGATTGCCATGCTTTACAGCGCGGGAATGGGTGCCGGTATTTTGCTTCGTGCGGTTCAGGAACCTGTTTTTATGCAACAAAATCCGCCATTACAAACAGGCATTTCCGAAAATATCATGGCTTTGGAATTTACATTTTATCAATGGGGTTTTACGGCGTGGGCATTTTACACCATATTTGCTTTGGTGGTAGGTTTAGCACTTTTCCATAAAAGGCTTCCCATAGCTACCAGCAATACTTTTAATTCATTAATAAACGCCGGTACCAAAAATTTTTGGAGTAAAAATTTACTACGAATTGTTGATGTACTTGTGATTTTGACCACGGTGTTCGGGCTTGTGGCGGCTGTGGGGCTGGGCGCTTCGCAAATAAAAGGGGGATTGAATCATTTATTTGAAGCATCCCTGGATTACAGAATCATTATAGGTTTGGTTATTCTCATCGGAAGTTTTTCTCTGATTTCCGCTTTGAGTGGCGTTGAAAAGGGCATTAAAAGAATTTCGACACTCAATATTTATTTTACGGTGGGTCTTCTGTTTTTCGTATTTGTACAAAGCAATATTGGATTGATTCTGAAGCATTTTTTCTTGGCGCTGTACCAATATATTGTTGAATTTGTACCGATGAGTCTTGCTATTGGAAACTACAATCCGGGTGACGAGTTTTTAACCGATTGGACCTACTATTATTGGGCATTTTGGCTTGCTTGGGCACCGTTCACCGGAATTTTCATTGCACGAATTTCCAAAGGGAGAACGCTTCGCGAAATAATAATTGGCGTGCTATTGATCCCATCCTTGGGAAGTTTTTTCTGGTTTACCGTTTTTGGTCAATCGGCCTTTGAAATGATTGCACATTGGGGAGCGTACAATGGCGAATTTGATAATGTTTTTACTTCAATATTTGTTTTTCTTCAAAATTATCCCGCTCAAACATTTATAAATGGTTTGGTTATTCTGCTACTAATTAGCTTCTTAGTTACTTCGGTAGATTCCGCAATCTTTGTTTTGGGTATGTTCACAGATAATGGCAATCCCAACCCGAGTAAAAAACATCGCTGGCTTTGGGGAATAATATTGACTATTTTTTCAGTGGGAATTGTACTCTTGGGCCACGCAAAGGAGGAAACCAATGTATTGACAGCAGTTCAAAAATTATTGATAATTACTTCCCTTCCGCTCAGTTTATTATTGGTGGCAATTATTGGTATTTGGCTTTTTGACCTGAATACAATTTACAGTAAAAAATAATTCCTGCACTTTATTCTTTCGGAAGGAAGACTTCTGCCATCATACAGCGCGCGCTTCCGCCACCGCAGGTTTCGATGGTATGGAGATTGCTACTCAGAATTTTGCAATGTTTTTCAATTGCAGCAACTTGTTGCGTGTTAAGGCTTTTGTGTGCGGCGGAACTCATAATCAAAAACTTATCATCCGTTCCCTGTAATTGTAGCATATTTCCCGCAAAATGGTGCATTTGCCCTTCGGTTATGGTAATTATTTCCTTTCCATCTGCTTTTAGATGGTGCAACACATTTTTCTTTTCCTTCGCATCATCGATGGTATCTAAACAGATAACACAGAAATTTTCTGCCAGACACATCATTACGTTGGTGTGGTAAATGGGCATCCGCTTGCCGTCCACTGTTTGGTTAGCAATAAAAATTACCGGAGTATATTCAAAATCTTCACAGAATTCAATAAAAAGTTCTTCATCAGCCCGGGGAGAAAGTGCACAATAAGCCTTCCGATTTACCCGGTCCATCAAAATGCTTCCTGTACCTTCCAAGAAAAATCCTTCGTCCTCGGCAGGAGTATAGTCGTAAATGTTATTAATTACAAATCCTTCATTTTCCAAACGGATCAAAATTTCCTCACGCCTTTCACGACGGCGATTTTCAGCAAACATTGGGTACAGACCCACATCGCCATTCTCGTGAAAACTTATCCAGTTATTCGGAAAAATGGAATCTGGCGTGTCCAATCTTGAGTCATCATTTTCAACAATAACATTCACGCCAACCGCGCGAAGTTTTTCAACAAAAGCATCAAACTCTTGTTGCGCTTTTTGATTGATTTCAGCATTTTTTAAGGATAGGTCTTCTTGAAAATAATTATTGACGGCGGTCTGCTCGTTCATCCGGAAAGCAACCGGCCGAATCATAATAATGGTATTTGTGATCTGTTTTGCCAATTCTGAAATATTTGAGCGGCAAATTTAATAGAAATTCCGTTGGAAATAATACGATTTCAGCGAAGTTATGAGATACGCATCATTGAGATTTTCGATTTTATTTAGACTTAATGCAAATTGAATTAATTGGTACCAATTTTGTCTAATGTTCGTTAGAATAACATTAAATTTCGATTAGAATTATGAAAGCAACATTTTTTCTTATTTTATCACTTTTCCTTTTCAAAAACGCAGCCATTTCACAAAACTGGGAAACAGATTTCGAGATCGCCAAAAAAACCGCTACAGAACAGAACAAACCCATAATACTTGTGTTTCAAGGAAGTGATTGGTGTGCACCGTGCATAAAACTGGACAGAGAAATCTGGAGTACTGCCGAATTTGATACGTATTCAAAAGAGCATTATGTGATGCTTCAGGCAGATTTTCCGAGAAAATCGAAAAACAAATTCTCTGAGGCACAGCAACAACAGAATAACGCACTGGCAGAAAAATATAATACGCAAGGTTATTTTCCTTTCGTAGTGATACTGGATAAAAACGGAAACGTCCTTGGCGAGACTGGTTATGAAAAAACTACGGTTTCCAACTATATTGAAAAACTTAATTCGTTTATAAAATAAATTGAAAAGAGCCATTTTTATATGGATTGCCCTGCTGTGCGCTAACCAAATTTTTTCTCAGGAAATTTACAAGCGTACCCTAAAATTAATGGGCAGTCGTTTTGAAATTACCGTGGTTGCACAAGATTCAACAGCAGCGGAAAGACATATTGACCTTGCCGTTTCGGAAATTACCAGAATAGAAAAACTCATTTCTTCTTGGGACAGTGCTTCGGAAACTTCAGAAATAAATAGAAATTCTGGTAAAAAACCCGTAAAAGTAGCTGATGAATTATTTCAGCTGATTAAAAGATGTATCGGAATTTCAGAATTGACAGATGGCGCATTTGATATCAGCTTTGCATCTATGGACAAAATCTGGAAGTTTGATGGCACAATGACCGAGATGCCTTCGAACGAAGCCATAAAGAAGTCCGTAGAAAAAGTAGGATATAAAAATATAGTGCTGAATGAGGAAGAAAAAACGGTTTTTTTGAAACTCGAGGGTATGAAAATAGGTTTTGGGGCTATTGGCAAGGGTTACGCTGCAGATATGGCTAAAGAACTTTTGATTAAAAAAGGGGTAATGGGTGGAATTATCAATGCCTCGGGAGATATGAATACCTGGGGCGAGCAACCCAATGGTAGCAAATGGAAGGTGGCCATTACAAACCCGATGGATAAAAATAAGGCTTTTGCCCTTTTGCCCATAGATAACAGTGCAGTTGTCACTAGCGGTAATTATGAAAAATATGTAAAATTTGACGGTGTGCGTTACACACATATTATTGACCCACGAACAGGATTTCCCGCTACCGGAATCATAAGTGCTACTGTATTTGCGCCAAAGGCTGAAATTGCTGATGCTCTGGCCACTTCTGTATTTGTAATGGGAGTAGAAACAGGACTCAATTTCATAAACCAGTTGCCAAAAATTGAATGCATTTTAATTGCCGAGGATGGCAAGTTATATTCTTCAGATAATATTCAATTAGATACCAAATGATGAGAAAGCTGTCAACAATTACATCACTTTTTTTATTCTTTTTCACCTCTTGCACGGCTGTAAAGGAATATGAAAAAGTAAATATTAATGACCCAGATATGGTCTTGGCCGAGAAGCCATTGAAACGATTTGAAACAAATGCGCAAGCCTATAGGGAGTCTGCATCTGGTGCTAATGGAGGAAAAACTGGCGGCGGTTGCGGCTGCAATTAATCTATGAGAACGATACTATTTGTATTGGTGGGATTATATACTTGGGCCGGACTAGCTCAAGATTCCACTGCGACCTACAAAAAAAGGGTTTTGGAAGCTGCCGAAATTGACATACTGGCAAGCTATTATTCCCAGGATGGTGACAACGCTGCCGTTACGGGTGGATTAGGAACAGAAAAACTTACTGAATTTTCACCCACAATTGTTGTCTCCGTACCATTAAATGCTGATGATGTGTTGACGGTTGATGCCGGCGTTTCAGCATATACATCGGCCTCATCAAGCAATATAGATCCTTTTGATGGTGGCGAAAATGCAGATCCCTTTGTGGCTTCTTCGGGAGCCTCTTCCAGTGACCTTTGGGCGGGCGGAAGTATAAATTATGCACACAGCAGTGATGACCGAAATGAAATATGGGGCGCCAAAGCTTCCATCTCTTCTGAATATGATTATTTTTCTGTAGGTTTTGGCGGAAGTTACACCAGACTTTTCAATGAGAAAAACACCGAAGTAAGCGTAAATGTCAATGTATATCTGGATACTTGGAAATTGATTTATCCCATTGAATTCCGGGATGTTCCTACCTTTGAAGAGTTAGACCAAAAGAATAGAAATTCATATTCTTTGGGTTTTGGATTTTCACAAATACTTTCTAAAAGACTTCAAGGCTCCATGTCTGTTGACCTTGTCCAGCAACAAGGATTGCTTTCAACACCGTTTCAACGCGTTTACTTCAGCGATTTACCAAATAGATTTAGGGAGAATTTTCAATTGGGTGATGATATAGAGAGACTTCCGGATAACAGATTTAAGACGGCAATTGGAGGTAGATTAAATTATTTTATAAATGAAACCTTTATAGTCCGCACTTTTTATCGTTATTATTTTGATGACTGGGGAATATCATCCCACACAGCTAGTATTGAAATACCTATAAAAATTTCGGATAGATTTACCGTTTATCCCAATTATCGATTTTACAATCAAACGGCTTCAGATTATTTTGCGCCATTTGAGACGCATCTTTCTTCGGAAGAATTTTACACTTCAGATTTTGATTTAAGTGAATTCTCAGCAAACCAATATGGTCTTGGAATATCCTATACAGATATTTTTACGAAATTCCATCTCGGCAAATATGGTCTAAAAAGTGTTGATGTAACTTTGAATAGATATCAGAGAAATACGGGACTTAATTACATGCTCTTTTCAGCAGGATTAAAATTCGTACAATATTGATTTAAGCACTCATTGCATCTTCAAAATCGTCCGTTTTAGTACTGAATTGGAACAACATTTTTTTGTAAAATTTATGTTGAAGGTTTCCATTTTCCAAACAGCCTTTCAAAGTTTCCTCTAGATTATTATAGGAAACTTCTTCCGATATCGCTTCGTTTAAATCGTACAAACGTATGGGATCTGCGGTTATAGGTTTTGAATTCGAAAGAAGTATCGTAGAATTGGAGTAATCAATATTGACATCAATTACATTGAAGTAAAATTTTAAAAATTGTTTGTGAAAATCCCTGTATTTCTGCGAAGGCTCTGTATTGAATTCGCAACTGCGCGAGATAAGCCCACGCATTTTTTCCTGAATTATTTTCTCTTCATTATCCATAACCACATTTTAAGCACATGGAATTTACAAAGAGATTTTTATTTCCGAAATGGATTAAAGCACTTTAGCTTTGATTTAACCACATATAAATCAATTCGTTAAAAATATTATGACTGAAAATCTTAATTTTCTGTTTCCAGTCCTTGGCTCTTCCAATTTGTATAGCCGCCATCAATATCATAGATTTCAGTGAAGCCCATTTCCTTTAGGATAATTGCCGCTTTCGCACTTCTACCTCCGCTTTTGCAGTATACGTATACTGGTTTATTTTTATCCAGAAGCGCAGCCTTCTCCCTAAAATCCGAATCGGTTACACATACATTTTGTGCCTTTCCCAAATGGCCGTCTTTGTATTCATCTACCGTCCTTACATCAATTAACTGTATATCGTCAGTATTGTAAACGGCATTATAAACTTCCTGAGGCGAAATTTTTCTGATTTCAGCATTTTGGGATTTATCCTTACAGCCGATCAAAATGAAAAATAGAAAAAGAATTATGTAGATGGGATTTTTCAAAATCATTTTGTTTTTTCACCATCCCATTCCATAAAACCACCTTCTAAATTATAGGTGTTTTTTATTCCCAAAGAATTAAATATAGCGCACGCCTGTGAGCTTCTTGCCCCTGAACGGCAGTATACGTAATAGTTTTTTGAAGTGTCCAACTGGTGTGCGGTTTCCATAAATTCATTTGGGTTCCGTATGTCCATTTGTTTGGCTCCAGGAATAAAACCCTCCTCCAGTTCTTCATCACTGCGCACATCTATAATCATAGCGTTGGCATCTTCCGCCAGTTTTTCGCGCCACTCTTTTTGAGATAAATCTTCCATTGTAAAATTTTCTGTAAAAGTAACTAATTGATAATTCATAAAATAAAAAACCGAAACCAACTTTACATCGTCGATTTCGGTTTAATATATTTCCAAAAGTTAGCTATTGCTTCACAGAGCAACCAATAGCTTTTGTTTCTTTAACCGATACTTCTTTTCCTGCCAATAACTCATTTACGGCATTCGCCAAAAAACGATCCTTTACTTCGGCACCGTTTCGAACATTATCATCAATGGCACCAATGTATTTTACAATATTTTTACCATTATCTTTTTGAAGTAAATAAACGTGCGGAGTTTTGGTAGCGCCATATTTTGCGTACACAGTCTGGTTTTCATCGTATAAATATGGAAATGTAAACCCGGCCTCTTTAGCTTTTGCCTGCATCAACTCGTACGTATCATCCGGCTGGACTTCGGGATTATTGGGGTTTATAGCGATCACGGGATACCCTTTGGGTTTAAATTCCTTATCCAAATCCACAATCCGCTGCTCGCTTGCAACGGCAAACGGGCAAGTGTTGCAGGTAAAAATTACAATATATCCTTTCGCGTCTCCGTAATCTGATAGCGACACCATCTTCCCATTCACATCTTTCAATTTGAAATCTGTGGCCTCATCGCCTATGGAATAGCCCGTTGCTGCCGTCTCGGTCGGCATTTCAACAAATTCAGGTTGCACGGTTTCGTTAATTGCAAATTCCTCACTTTTGTCAGTTGGTTCATTTTTGCAGCTGTTCAGCGTCAAAATTCCAATAGCGGCAAATGCCAACGTGCCTATAATTTTTCTCATTTTCATAATTTATTTCTTTATAAATGTTTTCAGTTCTGTTTCAAGTTCTTCAAATGTAAACGATTGTTCGTAGAATTTTCGTGCGTCATTTTTATAAATAATTGTCGCGGGAATTGCACCGCTCCATTGCGTCGAAACTTTTGGAATCCAACTGTTCGCATCTGCATCGTCCAGTAAAACTACTTCAGATTTAATATTGTTTTTATTGATAAAAGGAATTACTTGGCTGTCGATTTTATCTGGAAAATCGAGGCTGACCAAAAGAATTTTCACTCTTTTATCCGCATATTCCGAAGCAATTTTTTCAAAGGCTGGAAGTTCCTTAATACAAGGCTTGCACCACGTGGCCCAAAAATTTATAACGTAAATGGAATCGTTGTTTTTCTGAAAATATTTCTTCTGAAGTTGTTCAAAATTCAAGGAAACCACTTTTTTTGAAATGAAACTTTCGTCATTATTTTGAAGATTTTTCATCGCAACTTCAGAAGTTTCAAGATTCATTTTTGCTTCAGATTTATTATCTGCGCAGCTTTGAAATAGCAAAATAAAAAGAATAATCGGGAGTAATTTCATCCGCCAAAAATATTGAAAACCAATTCATTTAAAATGAAATTAACTTTTGATTAATACGTCTAACACATTCCAAATCCTTAAATTTTTCAGTACAAAACTTTGTTTATTCAAAATTATCCTATCTTTGAACCCGATTAAATGAACAGATTTACACAAAATACTTGGTGGTGGAAAACCTTACGGAAGAACTCGTGAGCGAAACACCTATGGTATAAAAAATATACGAAAAGGCTTGTCAATCACGACAAGCCTTTTTTTATTCAACATTTTTAAATTGATGAAATACAAACTAAAAACACACTCAAAAAAATTACTTGCAGATACCCTTACGCCAGTTTCGGTTTATTTGCGGTTGCGCGATAAGTTCCCGAATAGCCTTTTGCTTGAAAGTAGCGACTATCACGCCAATGACAACAGTTTCAGCTACATTTGCTTCAATCCAATTGCTTCCATAAAAGTTCAAAACGAAAAAATTATGCAGCATTTTCCGGATGGAAAAACCTCTGAGTTGGATAATTCTGAAGAAACTAATATTCCAAAGATTTTAGATGAATTTGCCGCCTCCTTTTCTTCAGAAGCAAATGAGTTCAAATTCATAAACAACGGTCTTTTCGGTTTTATGGCTTTTGATGTGGTGCGTTATTTTGAGGATATTCCGCTTGCAAAAAAAGAGGAAAATCTTGAAATGCCCGATTTGTTTTACGCAGTTTACCAAAATATAATTGCGATAAATCATTTCAATAATGAAGCATATATTTTTGCCCACACTTTTGAAGCTGAAAATAATATCCCACAAATTGAGCAGCTTTTAAAATCGAAAAATTTTGCGGAATACCCCTTTAAAAGAAATGGGGAGCGCACTTCAAATTTGAATGATAGGGATTTTAAAGCGTTAGTGCTAAAATGCAAAGAGCACTGCCAGCGCGGCGATGTGTTTCAAATTGTGCCCAGCAAACGGTTTTCGCAAAAATTTACGGGTGATGATTTCAATGTTTACCGGGCTTTGCGCAGCGTAAACCCTTCACCCTACCTTTTCTATTTTGACTATGAAAATTTTAAAATTTTTGGAAGTTCGCCCGAAGCGCAATTGATTGTAAAAGGAAATACAGCCGAAATCCATCCAATCGCCGGAACGTTTAAACGCACCGGAAATGACGAACAGGATGCCGAGCTCGCCAAAAAACTTTCCGAAGACAAAAAAGAAAACAGCGAACACGTAATGCTGGTTGATTTGGCGCGAAATGATTTAAGCCGCCACGGAACCAACGTGAAAGTTGAAACATATCGTGAAGTTCAGTTTTTTTCGCACGTGATACATTTGGTGAGTAAAGTTACGGCAACAAAAAATCCAAAAACTTCAACAATGCAGCTTGTGGCGGACACATTTCCCGCGGGAACATTGAGCGGTGCACCCAAGCACAAAGCGCTGCAATTGCTGGAAAAATACGAAAATAAAAGTCGCGAATTTTACGGCGGCGCCATTGGTTTTATGGATTTCAGCGGTAATTTTAATCATTCAATTATCATACGTTCCTTTATGAGCAAAAACCACACACTGCATTACCAAGCGGGCGCTGGTGTGGTTTCTGGAAGTAATGAAGAAAACGAATTACAGGAAGTTTATAACAAACTCGGCGCACTTACAAAAGCGCTGGAATTAGCGGAAAAAATAGCCCCCTAACCCCCAAAGGGGGAACAAACAAACTCAATTTAAAAATGACAAAACAAAATTCAAATAACAATTCAAACCAAACTCCCTTCCCTTCGGGGGAAGGGCTGGGGATGGGGCTGAAAATATTAGTAATAGACAACTACGACAGTTTTGTGTACAACCTGGTCCACTATTTAGAGGAATTGGATTGCGAAGTAACCGTAAAACGGAACGATAAATTCTATTTGGAAGAAGCAGAAAATTATGATAAAATTCTGCTTTCGCCCGGCCCTGGAATCCCAGACGAAGCAGGTTTGCTGAAAGAGGTTATTCAAAAATACGCAACCTCAAAACCTATTTTTGGAGTGTGTCTGGGGCAGCAAGCCATTGGGGAAGTTTTCGGCGGAACGTTGGAAAACTTAAGCAAAGTTTTTCATGGCGTTGCAACGAAAGCTACAATTATAAAGGAAGATGAACCTCTCTTCAAAGGAATTGAAAATGAATTTGAAATTGGCCGTTACCACAGTTGGGTGATTTCAAAAGAAAGTTTTCCGGAGGTTTTGGAAATTACTTCAATTGATGAAAATGGGCAGATCATGTCTGTGCGACATAAATTTTACGATATCTGCGGCGTACAATTTCATCCCGAAAGTGTATTGACACCTATGGGAAAGCAAATTATTAAAAATTGGATTGAAAGTTAAATAAGTAAGCAATATTCAGTAACAGTAGGTATTAACCCTGTAAACTTTTAAACTCCTCAATTTAATAATGAAACAGATTTTAAACAGATTAATAAATCACGAACAACTTTTAAAAGAAGAAGCGCGAAGTGTTTTGCTGAATATTTCCGAAGGTAAATACAACCAAAGCCAGACTGCTGCATTTTTGACCGTTTTTATGATGCGAAGCGTAAGTCTGGAAGAACTTGAAGGCTTTCGCGATGCATTGTTGGACTTGTGTTTGGCGGTAGATTTTAATGAATATAGCACCATTGATTTATGCGGAACGGGCGGCGACGGAAAAAACACGTTTAACATTTCAACGTTGGCATCATTTGTAACGGCAGGCGCCGGTATAAAAGTCACAAAACATGGAAATTACGGGGTTTCATCCGTTAGCGGAAGCAGCAACGTAATGGAAGCTTTGGGCATTAAATTCAGTAATGAAAAAGATTTTTTGAAGCGAAGTTTGGACGAAGCCGGAATCTGTGTTTTGCATGCGCCACTCTTCCACCCCGCTATGAAAAATGTTGCGCCAATTCGGAGGGAATTGGGTGTAAAAACCTTTTTCAATATGCTTGGACCAATGGTAAATCCAGCATTCCCAAATAATCAGTTAGTTGGGGTTTTCGATTTGGAATTGGCGCGCCTGTACGGTTATCTCTATCAAAAAAGTGAAAAAAACTACGCCATTTTGCACGCAATGGATGGATATGACGAGATTTCACTGACGGGCCCCGTAAAAGTGATTTCGAAAAATGCTGAAACTATTTTGAAAGCAGAAGATTTTGGAGTAAAACAGATTAAGGAATCTGAAATCTTTGGTGGCGAAACAGTTAAAGATTCTGCCGAAATTTTTCTGAATATTTTGAATGGAAAAGGTACCGAAGCGCAAAATAATGTGGTCTGTGCCAATGCTGGAATGGCAATTTCTGTGGTTGAAAATTGCACGATAAAAGATGGTTTTGAAAAAGCGAAAGAATCGTTGAAATCGGGAAAAGCGTTGAATTCATTGAAGAAATTACAGGAAATATCAATTTGACAAAAGAATCAAGAACCAAGAATCGAGAGCCAAGAACCGAGAGCCAACAAACAAGAAACAATACTCACTACTCACTACTCATTACTCATTACAAAAAATGACAATTTTAGATACCATAACCACATACAAGCAAAAAGAAGTCGCAGCAAAGAAAGAGGCGATACCAACGCGTTTTTTGGAGAAATTTCCGCTTTTCGCAAAAGAAACTAAATCGTTGGCGGAAGCCTTGCGCATTTCAACAACAGGAATCATTGCCGAGCACAAACGCCGTTCGCCCAGCAAATCTGTGATAAACGATAAAGTATTGTTACCCGAAGTTGTTTCGGGATATGAGCTTGCGGGCGCTAAAGGAATTTCGGTCTTAACGGATTCCAATTTTTTTGGCGGTTCGCTCGATGATCTTTTAGTTGCTGAAAAAACAGTTTCCATTCCCATTCTTCGGAAGGAATTTATCATCGATCCGTATCAAATTTACGAATCCAAAGCGTATGGTGCGGATGCCATTTTATTGATCGCCGCGTGTCTTTCAGTAGAAGAATTGAAACAATTTTCCCATTTAGCAAAAAGCTTGAAACTCGATGTTTTATTGGAAGTCCACAATCTCGAAGAACTTCAAAAATCATTGTTGCCCAATGTGGATATGATAGGCGTGAACAATAGGAATCTGAAAAATTTCAAAGTAAATATTGAAATCAGTAAAAAACTTTCTGGACACATTCCGAACGATTTTGTAAAAATTTCCGAAAGCGGCATCAGCGATACAGAAACCATAAAAGAGCTGCGAACCTATGGTTTTGAAGGATTTTTGATAGGTGAGCATTTTATGAAAACTGAAAATCCAGGTGAAACTGCGAAACAATTTATTCAAAATTTAAGATGAAACCACTTTTAAAGATTTGCGGAATGAAACACAACATCGCCGAAGTTGCAGAACTTCAGCCGGATTATCTGGGTTTTATTTTTTATGAAAAAAGTTCGAGGTTTTTTAATGGTAACATTCCTTCGCTACCTAACGGAATTAAAAAAGTTGGTGTTTTTGTGGATGAAAAGATTTCAGAAATAATTGAATTGGTGAAAAAATATTCTTTGGACGTCATCCAGCTTCACGGAAATGAAACTAAGGAATATGTACTCGATTTGCAGGGATATTTGACACTATTTGATCCCGACGTGTTGGTTTGGAAGGTTTTCAACATTGATGATAATTTCGATTTTGTTCAACTAAAGCCGTATGAAAACAAAGTTGATGCATTTCTTTTCGACACAAAGGGAAATAAAAAAGGTGGAAACGGATTTGCTTTTAATTGGGAAATTCTGAGAAAATATCCTTCAAAAAAACCCTTTGTTTTAAGCGGTGGCATTGGTTTGGAAGAAATTGAAGCCCTAAAAAATCTATTGAAAACGAATCTTCCCATTCACGCGATTGATGTAAATAGCAAATTTGAAATTGAGCCGGGAATGAAAGATATTGCAAAATTGAAAAAGCTACTTGAAAATTTGAAACACGACTAAAAAGAATCACGAACCAAGACGCAAGAACCAAGACTGAATACTGAATACTGAAAACATGAATTATAACGTAAATGAAAAAGGCTATTACGGTGAATTTGGCGGCGCATATATTCCCGAAATGCTGTATCCAAATGTGGAGGAACTTCGACAGAACTATTTAAAAATTATGGGCGAGGACTCTTTTCAAAAAGAATTCCGCCAATTGCTGAAAGATTATGTGGGACGTCCAACGCCACTTTATTTCGCAAAGCGATTTTCAGAAAAATACAATACCAAAGTCTATTTAAAGCGTGAAGATCTTTGCCACACAGGCGCACACAAAGTAAATAACACGATAGGCCAAATTTTAATGGCAAAACGGCTGGGCAAAACCCGAATAATTGCCGAAAGCGGCGCAGGGCAACACGGAGTTGCAACCGCAACGGTTTGTGCTTTAATGGGTTTGGAATGCATCGTTTTTATGGGCGAAATTGACATAAAACGTCAAGCGCCAAATGTTGCCCGAATGAAAATGCTGGGGGCAAAAGTGGTTCCCGCCACAAGCGGAAGTAAAACTTTGAAAGATGCTACCAATGAGGCAATTCGTGATTGGATCAATAACCCTGTTGACACACATTATATTATTGGTAGCGTGGTAGGCCCGCATCCCTACCCAGATATGGTTGCACGCTTTCAAAGTGTAATTTCGGAAGAAATAAAAACACAACTAAAAGAAAAAGAAGGACGCGAAAATCCAGATTTTGTGGTGGCTTGTGTTGGCGGTGGAAGTAATGCAGCCGGTGCTTTTTATCATTATTTAAACAATCCCGAAGTTGGGATAATTGCTGTTGAAGCCGCTGGAAAAGGAATTAATAGTGGCGAAAGTGCGGCAACTTCAGCGTTGGGAAAAGTGGGGATAATCCATGGTAGTAAGACACTTTTGATGCAAACGGCAGACGGTCAAATTACGGAACCGTACTCTATTTCGGCTGGTTTGGACTATCCGGGAGTTGGCCCGATGCACGCGCATCTTTTTGCGAGTGGAAGGGGCGAATTTATTTCGATAACCGACAACGAAGCGATGGAAGCGGGATTGCAACTCTGCAAACTGGAAGGTATTATCCCTGCAATAGAAAGCAGCCATGCGCTTGCAATATTTGAAAACAGAAAGTTCAAAAAAGAGGATGTAGTTGTCGTGAATTTGAGCGGCCGTGGCGATAAGGATTTGGATGCGTATATAAAACATTTCGATTTATAATGAACAGAATTCAAAACAAACTTTTAGGAAATAAAAAACTCCTTTCAATATATTTCACTGCTGGTTTCCCAAAAGTGGATGACACGGTCGAAATTCTTCAGCAATTGGAAAAAAACGGCGTTGACATGGTTGAAATCGGTTTGCCTTTCAGCGACCCTTTGGCTGACGGCCCTACCATTCAAGCAAGCTCGCAAACGGCTCTGAAAAATGGAATGACTACACAATTGCTTTTTCAGCAATTAAAAGACATCCGAAAAACGGTTTCCATTCCACTGATTTTAATGGGATATTTTAATCCAGTCCTTCAATTCGGTGTCGAAAATTTCTGCCAAAAGTGTGCTGAAGTTGGCCTTGATGGCGTTATTCTTCCAGATTTGCCTTTGGCGGAATATGAAGAACATTATGCTGAAATTTTCAAAAAATATGGTTTGCTGAATATTTTTTTGATAACGCCGCAAACTTCCGAAGAAAGAATTAAAAGAATTGACACTGCTTCTGATGGTTTTATCTATTTAGTGAGTAGTGCGAGTGTTACAGGTAGTTCAAAAAAATTTGGCGAAGAACAAACGCGTTATTTTCAAAAGGTTGCATCGCTTTCGCTCGCAAATAAATTAATTGTTGGCTTCGGAATAAATAATGCCAAAACTTTCCGCCAAGCAACAAAAGACACTTCGGGCGCTATCATTGGGAGCGCATTTATTAAAGAGCTTTCAGAAAATGGAATTGGTGGAATTGCAGCTTTTATAAAATCTATTCGGGAGGTTTAACCTATCTTTAATAGGCTCTTGGCATAAATTAAGACTTGGTATTTGTACTTTAGAATTTCAAAATAAGACGAATTCTTAAAAATTATATTATGGAAAGGAAATTTGAAAGAAAAACTGAACAGAAAAACCCAACGAACCCGACAGGCAATCGAAATATTGAAACCAATAAAGTAGATATAGACAAAAAAACCATTAAAAAACAACAAAACAAAAAATAATGGGAAAGGGTGATAAAAAATCGAAACGTGGCAAAATCAGCATTGGAAGTTTTGGGAAATTGAGACCCAAACGCAAAAAATTCAATGTGCGGCCTAAGCCAACTAAAGACGCCCAAAAGAAAGAAGCTTAAAGGATTTTATTTTTAAGCAATTGCAAAAGGTGTTTGAAATGCTCGAGAAGCTTTCAAATACCTTTTCTTTTTAATGTGAAATTCCATGAAATGGTCGCAAATAGTATCTTTGCAATTCAACATTATTTATTTTGATGAACCAACCTGTTACAGGATTTTCAAAAAAATCCAAAGCCGAAAAAATAGAATGGCTTGCCAAGAACTACCTACAAAACAATCCGGAATCAATTCAAATTTTAAGGGATTATTGGAACGAAAACGATTCCATCCAGCAACTCCACGACGATTTTATAGAAAACACCCTTTCCAATTATTACCTGCCTTTTGCCGTAGCACCCAATTTTCTCATCAACGAAAAAATGTACGCCATCCCTATGGTTACCGAAGAAAGTTCAGTTGTTGCGGCCGCGAGCAACGCAGCAAAGTTCTGGATGGAGCGCGGCGGTTTTAAGGCTGAAGTAATTTCAACCGAAAAAAATGGCCAAATTCATTTCAATTACTTCGGAAGTGAAAAAAGCATCAATTCTTTTTTTGAAACCGTAAAATCGAAACTACGCGCAAGCATTGAAAGCATTGAAAAAAACATGAAAAAACGGGGCGGTGGCCTTTTGGATATTTCACTGGTTGATAAATCGCACATCCTCGACGGTTTCTTTTACATTCACGCAACTTTTGAAACACTCGACGCGATGGGAGCCAATTTCATCAATAGTTGTTTGGAACAAATGGCCCACACTTTTGAGGAAGAAGCTGCAACTTTTGAAGCATTCAGCAAAGAAAATGAGTTTCCCGAAGTGATCATGAGCATACTTTCCAATTATGTTCCCGAGTGTTTGGTACGTGCTGAGGTAAGCTGCAATGTAAGTGAACTCGCCACCTCAGGCTTTACCGGAAACCAATTTGCCGAAAAATTTGTACGCGCCATTGAAATTGCAAAAACAGAAACACGGCGTGCTGTAACGCATAACAAGGGGATAATGAATGGAGTGGACGCCGTTGTGCTTGCTACGGGCAATGATTTTCGCGCCGTAGAGGCTGGCGTCCATGCCTATGCTGCCAGAAATAGCTACTATAGTAGCCTTACGCACGCTAAAATTGAAGATGGAATTTTCACATTCTGGATCGAAATTCCTTTGGCAGTGGGCACTATTGGAGGTTTAACATCACTTCATCCATTGACGAAATTGGCTTTTGAAATTCTTCAAAAACCAAATGCGAAAGAATTGATGAAAATACTTGCGGTTGCTGGACTGGCGCAAAATTTTGCTGCTGTACGATCGCTTATTACCACAGGAATCCAAAAAGGCCATATGAAAATGCATTTGATGAATATTTTGAACCAAATGCACGCTTCAAAAGAAGAAAAACAGAACGCATTGAGCCATTTTGAAACGCGCGCGGTTTCCCATAACGCGGTTGTGCAATTTTTGGAAAAATTGAGGAATTAATGCAGAAATTCAGCAGCAACGGAAAATTACTTTTAACGGGCGAGTATGTTGTACTCGATGGTGCCACAGCATTGGCAATCCCCACAAAGTATGGCCAAAGCTTGAAAATTAACCCTTCCACGGAGGATGGGATTTTATGGGAAAGTTTAGATAACGATGGAACTGTTTGGTTTTCGGATAAATTTAAAATTGAAAATGGAATTTTCTTTTCTGAAAATAATTTGAATGAAATTTCGATCCAACTTTTAAAAATTCTTCAAGAAGCAAAGGATTTGAATCCAGAATTTCTTTCAGAAAGTACAGCAATAAAAATTAAAACCAAGCTCGATTTTCCAAGAAATTGGGGACTTGGCACCTCGTCTACTCTAATAAATAATATTGCGCAGTGGGCAGAAGTTGATGCTTTTAAACTGCTATGGAAAAGTTTTGGCGGAAGCGGCTTTGATGTTGCTGCGGCACAACATGACTCCCCTATTTTCTTTGAAAAATCTGGATATGATTGTTCTGTGCAAAAAATACATTTGCCTTGGGATTTTTTTACGGACAGATTGTTTTTCATTTATTTAAATGAGAAACAGAATAGTAAAGAGGGCATTAAAAAGTACCGAACTCATTCGGTAAGCAAATCGAAAATCTTAAAAATTTCTGACATATCGCGCAAACTTTTGCTGTGTTATACGCTTCAGGATTTTGAGAATTTAATGGTTGCCCACGAACGGATTATTTCAGAAATTTTAAAAATTCAGCCCATACAGGAACGTCTTTTTTCAGATTTCAACGGAATTGTAAAAAGTCTTGGCGCCTGGGGAGGCGATTTTGTTTTGGCCACAGGTGATGTTGCGAATATGGAATATTTCAAAAGAAAAGGTTTTGATACCATCATTCCTTTTGATGAAATGATGAAACAACAAACCGAAAATTAGATTTTAAAAAAAACCAATTCCAACACCTTTAAAACAAAAAATTTGATGTGTTTTTTTTGATAATAGATTAGAAATAAGCACTTTGAAAACAAAAAACCCGAAACAAAAGTTTCGGGTTCTTGTGGTGCCTCCAACCCCGAAATTTCGGGGGAACTAGGGAAGCTTTTTCTTTAAGATATCTGTAAGGATTTCCGGATTGGAAATTACTTTTTCTAAAAATACCCTACTCTTCATTTTTTTCAGGAATTTTTCAAGAAGTAGAGCCCCATTTCTGTCCGTACATTCATAGCGCAACAAAACCTGCCAATCTTTTGCCGCTTTCGTGAAATTTTTTTTGAAGTAATGGTTATTGCGTTGCTCCAGCCTCATAGACACATCAGGACTTTCGCCAATATAATATCTGTCTATGGCTTTTGAATAAATAATATACAGAAAATGCATCTTCTAAATCAAAACAAAAAACCCGAAACTTTTGTTTCGGGTTTTTGTGGTGCCTCCAAGAATCGAACTAGGGACACACGGATTTTCAGTCCGTTGCTCTACCAACTGAGCTAAGGCACCATTATTGAGACGGCAAATATAAAGCTATTTTCGTTTTCGCAAAACAATAGTCGAAAAAAAATAAAATTTATGAATTTTCAATTTAATACGGCATTAACAAATTCTTAATACTTCCCCTTGTAATTTTGCTAACTTATTTTCTATGATGAATCTGGTAATTGATGTAGGCAACACACTCGTAAAACTTGCAGTTTTTGACGGCAAAATTTTACAGCAATCCCGTAAATGCATAAAAAAGGATTTTATGCACACGCTGTCTGAAATTGCCGACTCCTTTCCAAATATTGAATATACTTTAGTTTCATCAGTCGGGAAACTGACGGATTTCCAAATGGGCAAACTCAAACAGCGTTTCAATGCACTTTCACTGAACCACGAAACGAAAGTACCATTCATAAATAAATATGCTACGCCTCAAACGTTGGGTGTAGATAGAATTGCGCTCATAAGTGCAGCCGCAGATACTTATCCCCGTAAAAATGTATTGGTAATAGATGCCGGCACGTGCATTACCTATGATTTTTTAAACGCCGAAAATGAATATTTGGGTGGAGCAATTTCCCCTGGTATAAATATTCGGTATAAATCCCTGCATACGTTTACCGAAAAATTACCGTTACTTGATGCAAGCAGTCCTAAAACTATTATTGGGAATTCTACCACTGCATCCATACATTCAGGAATTATCAATAGTGTCGTTTACGAGATGGATGGTTTCATTTCTACATATAGGGCCGCTTATGATGATTTAACAGTTATTTTAACAGGGGGCGATGCACATTTTTTGCGAGATAGCTTAAAAAATGACATCTTTGCCAACTCAAATTTTTTGTTGGAAGGACTAAACCACATTTTAGAACATAACAAGCATTGATGTTTAGACAGATAATAGCAGGAGTTTTCATACTTTTTTCGGCACTAAGTTTTGCGCAAGAGGGCACCACCTCACCTTATTCATACTACGGAATTGGAATCTTAAAATTTCACGGAACTGCTGAAAATAGAGCGATGGGTGGAATTGGTGTTTTTTCGGATAGTATTCACCTTAATCTTCAAAACCCTGCTGCTTACGCAGATTTGCGATTAATAAATTTTTCGGTAGGGGCCAGTCACAAAGCTACTACGCAAAAGAATGAAGCAGCCAGCCAGAATACTTCTGCCACATCTTTGGATTATCTCGCAATCGGAATACCGATGGGAAAATTTGGGTTGGGTTTTGGGTTGATTCCTTACACTTCGGTTGGTTATGATTTTCTATCGGAAACTGAATCCGGATCAACCTATTACACTGGAAATGGAGGGTTAAACAAAGCTTTTCTTTCTTTGGCATATCAAGTTACTCCAGAATTGAACGTGGGGGTTGATGCCAATTACAATTTCGGGAAAATAGAAAATACTGCCACAACGCAAAGGGAATTTCAAAAGGCTACCCAAGTTTTTAATCGGTCTGACCTTTTAGGGTTTACCTATAACTTTGGCGCTATGTATAAGCGGATGTTGAATGAAAATCTCCAACTTTCAACATCATTGGTATATACTGTAGGTACCAATATTACTTCGGAAAATTCCCGAACTATTTCTGTATTGGATCTTTCAACTCCCAATAATACCAATCTTACCGACATTCGTAATATTGCAGTTGGCGATACCAATTTTAAATTTCCTTCAGAATTTACAGTTGGTGCCGGAATTGGAAAACCAAAACATTGGGCAATTGCGGCAGAATATTCAAATGAAAAAACGAGCAGTTTTACCAATCGTTCCCTGACCGATGAAAACGTTTCGTACACCAACGCAAACAAAGCAAGGCTTGGAGGATATTTTATTCCGAATTATAATTCCTTCGGAAATTACTTCCAGCGAGTGGTTTACAGAGCAGGAATAAGGTTTGAAGAAACCGGATTGAACGTGGGCGGAAAGGATATTGATGAGTTTGGCATATCTTTTGGAGTTGGGTTACCCGTTGGCCGATTATTCTCAAATGTGAACATAGGAGTTGAAGTTGGCAGACGTGGAACTACGGATTTGGGTCTCATTCAAGAAAATTTTGTAAATACATTTTTAAGTTTCTCACTAAACGACCGTTGGTTCGAAAAAAGATTATATGATTAATACCAATTATTTAAATACCATGAAAACAAAAGCGATTTTATTATTTTCAATTTTAGCACTCACTTTGGGTAGCACAACCTTTGCCCAAGCGCCAGACGACTGTGCTGTTACCCTTTCCTATTTCACGGAGCCCGCAAAAATTAAAAATTACGAAGCTGCACTTCCCCATTACGAAAAATTGATTACGGAATGTCCAAATTACAATCTTGCTATCTACCAATATGGAGTAAGAATGTTTGAATATTTTGTAGAGGAAAAAGGCGATAAAAGCAAAGTAAATGATCTCATCAAGGCTTGGGAGTTACGATTGAAAAATTTTCCAGAGCAAACAAAAGAAGGTGACGTACTTTCTACCATTGCCCAAATAAGGTATGATAATAATGTGGGTACAAAAGCGGAGCAATTCAAAGCTTTTGACGACGCTTTCAAAAAAGATCCTGAAAATTTTACCAGCGGTAAGAGCCTTTACGCCTATTTTTCATTGGCAGTAGATCTTCACAGTACTGGCGAAAAAGAGCTTCAGGAAATATTTGATCTTTACGATGTTATCATCGAAAAATTGGATAAAGAGAAAAATGATCTTGCTGAAAGACTTACTCCTATAATGGAAAAAGAGGAAGCGGGAACAGCATTAACCGAGAAGGAAAAAGATGCCAAGGATGTTTATGAAAACAATATTGGTGTTTATGGAACTGTGGAAAGCAGTGTAAATGGTAAGTTAGGCCAACTTGCAGATTGCGATAATTTGGTTCCTTTATATTCAAAAGATTTTGAAGAAAAGAAAACAGACGTTAGCTGGGTTAAAAATGCAGCGGGACGCTTGAGCGCCAAAGATTGTGACGATCCACTTTTCTTTAAATTGGTTCAGCAATTGCACACCCTTGAGCCTTCAGCAAAATCTGCTTACTATTTAGGTAAATTGGCTGAAAAAGATGGTAAAGGAAGCCAAGCGCTTGAATATTTCAATCAGGCTGCAGACCTTGAAACCAACAATGCAGATAAAGCAAAAATATATTACAGTATAGCTGAAAACTTCCGCAAAAAAGGAAGCTACGGTCAAGCTAGAACTTACTACAACAAAATGATTGGCGTAAAACCGTCAGCAGGTATTGCTTACTTGAAAATGGCACAGATGATTGGTGAAAGCTCTAATAATTGCGGTGGAACCGTTTTTGAAAAGAGAGCCGTGAACTGGTTGGCTGCAGATATGGCAGACAAAGCTGCACGTGTTGATCCTTCATTATCTTCAACTGCAAGTGCTACTGCAAGCAGCTATAGACAAAGAGCTCCTTCAAAAAGTGACATTTTCAGCGCAGGTATGGGCGGCAAAACTATTAGCTTTAGCGGATGCTGGGTTGGTGGTAGCGTGAAGGTTCCTAACTTATAAGAATGATCGCACCTATAAATATGCTTAAAAGCGTGATGGCTCTGGTATTTGCCATCACGCTTTTTGCATGTGAGGGAAATTATGAAAATGTAAAAAGACTAAATCTTTCTGATGGTGCACCCATTGCCGAGGGAAAGGAAATAAACTTCAAATACACAGATTCCGGAAAACTTATCACCAATCTTATGGCAGATAAACTTTTGGATTACTCTAACCTTACATTTCCCTACAAGGAATTCCCATTAGGAATTGAAGTTCTTTTTTGGGATGAAGAAGGCAAAAAAAGTACGGTAACTTCAGATTATGCAATACAGTTTGATGGAACCGGCTTGGTAGACCTTCGCAAAAATGTGGTGCTCGTCACAGCGGATAGCGTTGTTTTGCGAGCGAATCAATTGTACTGGGATCAGCAAAATCAATGGGTTTTCACAGACCAGCCGTACCAGATAAAATTTAAGGATGGATCTTATAACGACGGGGCAATGTTTGACAGCAGTCAAGATTTTACTACCTTTCTGTCGCGAAAAAACCAAGGAGTGCAACTTATAGATAAAAAAGCAACCGAAGATGGCCAATAAATTATACCGCCTTTTTGAATACGCATATATTATTATCGCGATATTTTTCGCGTATCAGGCAGTTGTAAATTGGACCACAGAGCCCAATCGAGCCTATTTGTTTCTGTTTTTTGTAATTGTCGCAATCTTTATGTTTTTCTTCAAAAGAAATTTCAGAAAGAAAATGGAAGAGCGCAATAAAAAATAAAAGGTTTCAAGCTCAAAATCTAAGGCCGCTACCCTTAATTTTGCACTTCAAACTTTTATACTTTGAAACTATAAATGGATTACAGCATTATCATTATTGTTACCATGCTCATTCTCTCGGCTTTCTTCTCCGGGATGGAGATTGCGTACGTTTCTTCAAACAAAATCCATATTGAAATTGAAAAGAAGCAAAACAGTTTTCTTGCTGAAATTTTAAAAAAAATAACCAAACGTCCTTCAAAATTTATTGCTACCATGCTTGTGGGCAATAATATCGCGCTCGTAATCTATGGTTTTTTCATGGGCGATCTTTTGATGGAATATATACCGCTTGCAGGTTTTTCGGGTTTGTTGGTACAGACCATAATCTCAACCTTGGTAATACTTCTTACTGCTGAATTTCTTCCGAAGGTTTTCTTTCAGATTTATGCGAATAGCCTCGTCAAAGTGTTCGCGCTCCCCGCCTATTTCTTTTACATCATATTTTCATTGATTTCAGAATTTATTATTTGGATATCAGATTTGGTTTTGAAGCTCATTTTCAAATCTGAAGGAGATACAGTGCAGTTAAGCTTTAGCAAACTGGAACTGGGCAATTACATTTCGGAACAAATGGAGATTGCCGAAACGCAGGACGAAATTGATAGTGAAATTCAAATATTTCAAAATGCGCTGGATTTTTCTGAAGTGAAATCCCGGGAAGCAATGATTCCCCGAACCGAGGTGGTGGCCGTTGATATTGAAACTTCGCCGAAGGAATTGGCAAAAATCTTCACTGAGACCGGACTTTCAAAAATTTTGGTTTTCAAAGAAAATATCGATGATATATTGGGGTATGTCCATTCCTTTGAACTCTTCAAAAAACCTTCAACCCTAAAAAAAATCTTGATGCCCGTTGTTTTTGTGCCCGAAACGATGCTGGTAAAAGATGTCTTGGGAATCTTGAGCAAAAAACGAAAAAGTCTGGCCGTAGTAATTGATGAATACGGCGGCACCAGCGGTATTATTACGGTGGAGGATATTATTGAGGAACTTTTTGGGGACATTGAGGATGAGCACGATAGCATTGCGCTTATTGAAGAAGATTTGGGCGAGGGCGTATATCGTTTTTCGGCACGGCTGGAAGTTGATTATATTAACGAGACTTTTAAACTGGACCTTGAGGAGAGTGAAAACTACGAGACCCTTGGCGGACTTATTGTAAACCATACCGAAGAAATCCCCGAAAAGGGCGAAACCGTTGAAATGGAAGATTATATATTTACCATTCTTGAAGTTTCAAGTACCAAGATTGAGTTGGTAGAAGTGAAAAAAATCACTGAAGACTAGATTTTCAATGAATCCTTATTTTTTCTTGTTAACCTTTTCATAAATGGTGGGAAAATGGTATTTTCGCCCCCTATAAATTTGAACATCAAATGGCAATATTAAACAGTATTAGAAAACGGGGGATATTCCTTATCCTTATTATCGCTTTGGCTTTATTCGCATTTATTTTAAGTGACATTTTAACAAAGGGCAGCACCGGACCAAAAGGTGGGGACAACATCGCTACCGTAAATGGCACCGATATCTCACGCCAATCCTTTATGGAAAATGTGGAGATGGCACAACAGCAAATGGGGCCTAACAGCAATTCCACCCAAGCTATGAATATGGTATGGGAGCGTGAACTTCGCCGTGTGATTATGGAGGAGCAGATAGAAAAAGCTGGAATTACAGTGGAGAAAGCGCAAATTGATAACGCTTTGAAAACTTCACTTGCAAACAATCCCACGTTCCTTAACGACGCTGGTGAGGTTGATGATGCCAAAGTACAGGAATATATTGCAAGTATTAAAAATTCAAACAAGCAAGCGTACGACCAGTGGCTGGCCTATGAAGAAAATACTGCAAAAAGTATTTTGCAAAACACCTATATGAATATGGTTAAAGGTGGTATGCGCGCTACGGTTGCTGAAGGTGAAGAGGACTACCGTTTCCAAAATGACAATGTAAGTTTTGAATATGTGTACATTCCGTATTCAAAAATCCCGGATGCTGAAATTACCGTTTCGGACGATGAAATAAAAAAATATATTTCTGAACATCCAAAGGAATATCAAGTTGACCCACAGGCTGATATTCAATATGTTTTCTTTAGCGAAGAACCTTCACAAGCAGATATCGCCGATGCTGAAACCGCTACCGCTGCCATGCTAAACAACAAAGTGGAATTCAACAGTGGCACAAAGATGAACGATACCATCGCTGGTTTCAGAAATGCAAAAAATTACGAGGAATATGTAAATGCAAATTCAGATGTTCCATATTACGACCGCTGGATGTTCAAAAAAGATTTGCCAGCGAGCGTTGCAGATACTTTGATCAATCTTAACCAAGGTAACGTTTACGGGCCTTACAGAGTTGACAATACGTATAATCTTTCCAAAGTTTTGGAGACAAAGCAAATGCCAGATAGCACTACCTCAAAACATATTTTGATTAGATACGTTGGAACGATGCGCGCTCCCGAAACCATCACAAGAACTAAAGAAGAAGCGAAGACGCTTGCTGATAGCCTTTTGACTGTTGTGAAAAAGGACAAAACGAAATTTGCCGAACTTGCAACACAATTTTCTGATGATACTTCAAAAAGCAATGGAGGCGATTTAGGCCCTGCCGCTCCCGGTATGATGGTTCCTGCTTTCAACGATTTTATATTTGGAAATGCTCCGGGCAGCATCGGGTTGGTTGAAACAGATTTTGGCTACCACGTTGTGGAAGTAACCAAACAAACGGAGCCAAAGAAAGCCGTGAAATTGGCTACCGTAGTTAAAAATATTGAAGCTTCGGAAAAAACGAATAACGATGTATTTACAAATGCATCAAAGTTTGAGGTTGCCGTACAAAAAGGTGATTTCGCCGAAGTAGCAAAAACCCAGAACAAAGAAGTAAAACCCGTGAACAAAATTGGTTTTATGGATGCTAATATTCCCGGTATTGGAAACAACAGATCGATTGTAACCTGGGCTTTCAATGAAGAAACTGAGGTAGGCGATACCAAAAGATTTAGTACGCCAGAGGGCTATGTAATTGCCCAACTTACGCGCAGAAACGAAAAAGGATTAATGTCAGTAAGCGAAGCCTCAGCTACAGTAACGCCTATTCTTCGGAATAAGAAAAAAGCCGAGAAAATCCGTGAATCCATCAAAGGAAATACCCTTGAAGAAATAGCCAAAGAACAACAAGTTGCCGTACAAAACGCAAGTGCAGTGAGTATGTCTAGCCCATTGGTTCCCGGTGCCGGCAACGAGCCAAAGGTTGTTGGCGCCGCATTTGGCAAAAAAGCCGGAGAAACCACATCGTTGATTGATGGCAAAACGGGTGTTTTCAAGCTAAAGGTTACCGCTATTAACGCTGCCCCGAAATTGCAGTCCTATTCAAATTATGCGAATCAATTAACTGCTAAATCTGCTCCAGCGGCAAACTCTGGAGTTTACAATGCATTGAAGAAAAATGCTGATATTGAGGACAATCGCGCATCTTTCTATTAATAAAATTTTAAACTTAATGACAAAGCCTTGTTTCACGAAAATTGGAACGAGGCTTTGTACTTTAAACAGCTATCAAAAACTTTATAGGCACACAAAATTACTGTATTTTTAAGGTGCAAATTTTCAGAAAAACCGCTATGGCAAACGATGGAATAATTACGGAATTAGAGAAAAAATATCTTAATCTCGGAGAAAATCCAGACAATTATCTAAAGGGATTACTTCAAGCAAAACCTATAAATTATTGGGATTATATACAAGTGGACACCCTACTTACGCTTCAAAAGACAAGAACAGATTTTGAGGACGAGAAGATTTTTGTAATGTACCACCAAATCACGGAATTGGTATTGAAAATGATGATTTTGGAAATCAGCCAACTTTCCGAAGGTGAAAATTTATCTGAAAAAATCTGGATAGACAAACTCGACCGATTGAAACGATACACCCGGATGCTCATTACCTCATTTGATATTATGAAAGATGGGATGAGCCACGAGGATTACAATATTTTCCGAGCCACGCTTACGCCCGCAAGCGGTTTTCAAAGTGCGCAATTCAGAATACTTGAGATTTATTGCACAAAACTGGAAAATCTTGTGAATTCCTATGGGCAGAAACGTCTGCCAGAAAATCCTACGATGGATGATTATTTTGAACAATTATATTGGAAGGACGCCGGCTACAATCGTAAAACCGGAAAAATTTCATTGACGCTTAAACAATTTATGGATAAATACGAAGAGGATTTTAAGCAACTCGCCAGAAAATTAAATGGAAAAACCTTGGAGGAACGTGTGATGCAGATGGAAAATCCATCTGACGAGTTAAAAGAAAAACTAAAACAATTTGATCATTTTTACAATGTTGCCTGGCCCATGGTGCATTTGGATACCGCCAACCATTATCTAAATAGTAAAGGCGAAAACAAAGCCGCCACCGGCGGATCTGAATGGCAAAAATATCTACACCCTAAATTTCAACAGCGCAAATTTTTCCCAGAATTGTGGACCGCTTCCGAAAAGGAAAATTGGGGAGAATAATCTTTAAATCAGTACCGTTTTAAAATGAAGTATCTTTTTACTTTATTTCTATTTTTTAGTTTTTTATCATCAAGCCATTCGCAAATATTGAACGCCGAATCGCTGCGCAAGGTTACGGATACTTCAGGATTTTCGGGTTCGGCAAGCTTTAATTTTTCGGTGAAACGAAATGCAAATGATTACTTGGGCCTAAGCAATGGCATTCATTTACAGTACAAAATGGATAGGCATCTGGTAATTCTGAAAAATGACATCGAGTTTCAAAAAGTGGAAGGCAATAACTTTGAGAACAGCGGTATTCAGCATCTTCGCTATAATTATAAATTCCATCCCAGAATTGCCTGGGAAGCATTTGCGCAGGCTCAATACAATAAGGTTTCAAAGATTAATTTTCGAGGATTATTGGGCACTGGGCCCCGATTCAAGCTTACTACTTTAGATAGATATCGTTTTTATTTAGGCACACTTATAATGTATGAGCAGGAAGAACTGGATGATGATGTGAGGGCTGTAACACGAGGTTTTCGGGGAAGTGCTTATTTTTCATTCAGCATCTATCCCACAGAAACTATAAGTGTTGTAAGTACCACCTATTACCAACCCAGATTAAGGGATTTTGAGGATTACCGTATAAGTAGCCAGACATCCTTGCTTATTGAAATGTTCAAAAATTTTGCGTTTAAGACTTCATATACGTTTACATATAATCAATTTCCGGCCGTGGGAATTCCCAATTCACAATATGATTTAACGAGCGGAGTGGTCTATTCCTTTGATTAGCAACTTGTAAACATTTGCGATCTTTTCTATTTTAGAAGCAGTACTTTTTTATATTTACATAATTCAAAACCGTGCGCGTATTTTTTTCGTTTATTTAAGCAAACCTTCGAAAAAAACTTGTTCCAACGTTTTTGGAAAACCCAATTTTAAAGAATATAAATTTCTTTAGCCATCTATGACAAAACAGGCAACCGCTATACTAATTTTTGCAAATTCTGCACAAGCGGAAGCGTCATACAAACCTTTCAGTAAAAATTCAAAACTTTTCAGCGAACTCAATAAAGACACGCTTGAGAAAGTAAAAAAGAGCGGGCTGCCGTATTTTCATTTTTCAGAAAAAGAACAAATAGGGGATACTTTTGGAGAACGTTATATAAATGCTATAAAAGCGGTTTACAATAGCGGTTTTGAAAATGTAATAACCATAGGCAATGATACGCCCTTATTACAAACTTCCCATATAGCTGAAGCTGCGGAAAATTTACGTAAAAATCCGCTTGTGCTGGGACCCTCCCGTGATGGCGGATATTATTTGATGGGACTGAACATAGCCTATTTTGAACCCGAGTCTTTTCTGAAACTTCCCTGGCAAACCGGAAATTTGCGCAGCGCTCTTTGCCAATTGCTTCTGAAAAAGAATGCACAGATAATTTTTCTAGAAACGCTTGTAGATATTGATTCAATCGCTGATGTTGAACTATTAAAGAACAGTTTCAGAAAAATACGTCAGCGCATTTTCAAAATTCTGGTTCAGCTTCTTACTTTCAACAAGCGAAAAATATATTTCAAAAATTTTCTAGTTGAAAAAATTATTTCCAAAACCTATTTTAATAAAGGTTCCCCTTCCCTAGCCTAATTCGCTTTTTTTCTAAAACTAATTTAAACCAACAATTTTAAGATGATAAAAAATTTACTCATTTGGGTAACCTTATGCATTGGATTAAGTGCATTTGCCCAACAAGATATTACTGTTTCCACTACAAATGAAGCGGGAGAACCCGTGCCCAACCTTACACTCATTCTTACAAACGGTTCCAGAGGCCTAACCCTACAAGAAACTACCAATGCCCAAGGGAAAGTTATTTTTAAATCTGTACCCGTCATCAATGGCTATCAAGTAATTTTTGAAGGAAATGAAACCTACGGCCCCACATTTACGCAGGAAATTGATGTGCGTTCCAATCAAAATCCGAGCATTGTGCTGGCTGTTTCGCAGACTATAAGCGGCGAGCAGCAATTGCAGGAAGTAACGCTATCAAATACTACTTCAGCAAAAATAAACAGAAGGGATGCCGAAGTTTCTTTTGAATTAACTGAACAAGAAATTGAGGAAATACCCGTAGAGGGCCGCGATATTACTAGGGTTTTGTACAGATTGCCAAACGTAACCCAAGCAACAGGATTTTTTCCCGAAGCAGCCAATGTAAGCGTTAACGGTGGAAATTCTCTTTTCACTAATTATTTAATTGACGGTCTTGACAATAATGAAAACTTTTTGGGAGGTCAAAGATTCCCAATTCCAGCTGGTTTTGTTAAAGATATTACCGTTTTTGCCAGTAATTATTCCGCGGAATATGGATTAACTAGCAATGGTATTATCGACGTTACCACAAAATCTGGAACCAATGAACTTACCGGTGAAGTATTTTTTGTAACAAGACCCGGCCCATCCATTGATGGAAACAGCCCCTTTGCACAGCGCGATCTTTCCGGAAACCAAGTGAAGGATGGATTTGCACGATATCAAGCCGGAGGTGGTGTTGGCGGCGCTTTGGTAAAAGATAAAACGTTTTACTATTTTAATTTTGAGCATACTACAGATGTGAAGGACAATTTGCTCAACTCCCCAGATTTGGGCGTTGCGGAAACCGTTCGCGGAACCAACTATTTTGAATTGTTTTCAGCAAAAATAGATCAACTGTGGTCTTCAAATTTCAGAAGCAGTCTGCGGGCCAATGTGGGTCTCGTGGGCATTGAGCGCCAAGGCGGTGGACTGGAAGGTGGTTTAACCTTTCAATCTGCGGGAAATACCCAAGAGCGCAATAGTTTAAATCTGGCCTTAAAAAATTCATACAACCTAGGCAATATAAGCGGTGAAACCAATATTATGTACAGTCGCTTTAAATGGGATTATGCGAAAGCGAACAATCCCAATAATCCACAGGTTTCCGTATTGAATCCAGACCAAGAGCTTATTGCCATTTTAGGAAATCCGGGTTACGTTTTTGATGAAATAGAAAATACGGTTCAGTTTCAGCAAAAATTCAAGTATTATTTGGAAAACCATACACTTAAGGCCGGGGTTAATTTCATCAGTAGCGACCACCAATTATTTGGCGGGGGCAATCCGTTTGGAAACTACACCGTACAACTTACGCAAGCCCAACTCGATAATCTTCGTAATAGCGGTGTAACCCAGGATTTGGGAATAAACGATTTGCCTAGCGATGTGGCGGTGCTCAACTACAATGTGGAACTACGCCCATCTTCCTTTGGCAAAACACATAACATTTCCAGTATTTATTTTGAAGATCTTTGGTCAGTAACCGACAGATTAAACCTTACACTAGGACTTCGTTATGATTATGACAATCTTTCTAAAGGCGGTAGCGATGAGGGCGACTGGAACAACATTGCGCCAAGATTCAATTTTAATTATGAAATTGACGAAAAAAGCGTAGTTCGTGGCGGTTACGGAATTGCCTACGATAAAATAAATTACGCTATTTACAGTGATGCGCTTCAGCAGAACACAAACTCTGATGACTATAAAGCACAAATTCAAGCGTTTATAGATATGGGAATACTTCCCGCAGATACCGATATTGACAAAGTGACTTTTGATGGCAATGTTTCTGCAAATCTTACAGACGTTACTTATTTGAACGGCCCAACCGGCGCATCATTGCAAGACCAAAGGGAAGGGGTTTTCAGTAATGAAAGAAGAATTTTAAACCCAAATGGATATGACAATCCATATTCACATCAATTTTCCGTGGGCTATCAAGCGCAGATTGAAGAGGATAAATTATTTTTCGTGGATCTTTTCCATAATCGTGGGGAAAATCTATTGAGGCTTCGTAACCTCAACGCCGCAGAGGAATTCCCCATAGGTCCGGATTTTGATCCAGAGGATATCCGCACACAGGAAGAAGCAGATGCTACTCGACCCGTCCCCATTATCAATGGCATTGGTATCATCAATGGTCAAGAAGTTTCCGGTGTTGCCAGAAATGTAGTTGTTTCTGAAACCGAAGGAAAATCGCGTTACTACGCTGCCAGTTTCAATTTTCAAAAAGTAAGGGGAACCAGCAATTATTCATATAGATTGAATTATACCCTTTCTTCACTAAAAAACGATACGGAAGACATCAACTTTCGCCCAAATGATGCCAATAATTATGATGATGAATACGGGCCATCCATTAACGATAGACGCCATTTAATCAACGGAATTTTTAATTTTTATCCTTTGGATGGCTCCACAATCACGCTGGCATCGCTACTTCAAAGCGGACAACCCATAAACAGGATTCCCGATGCATCTATTTACGGCACTACAGATTTAAATAGTGACGGTTCTGCGTTTGGAGATGCCTACCAGGGAAACAGTGACCGCTCACCCGGTGAGGCCAGGAATAGCGACCGTTTGCCGTGGTCCTTCAATTTTGACGTAGGTTTACAGCATCAATTTAAACTTACCACAGGTACCCGTCTGGAATTGCGTGCAGATGTTTTCAACGTATTTAACGTTGAAAATTTGAGCGGATACAGCAATAACGCAACCCAAAGCAATCAGATTCAACCCGGTCCGGCATCTTCGGGGGTTTTTATTCAAAGAAACGCTGGTCCGCCAAGACAATTTCAATTTGGTGCGCGCTATTTATTTTAAAAAAAATGTAAATCTGGCGGAAGTTATTTCTGCCAGATTTTTCAAAAATTATATATATGAAAAAAATAGTATCATTATTCATCCTTTGCTTGGCTATGCTTGCCTGCGGCGAAAAAGAGAAAAAAGAGGTGCGGGATACTTCGAAGCTTTCTTGGGAAGAAATTGAACAGGAAGCCCACGGTAAAACTGTTACAATGATAATGTGGACGGGCGATTCAAAAATAAATTCATACATGAAAAATTATATCGTTCCAAAAGTGAAAAAGGAACTCGATATAAATCTCGAAATTACCAATGGACAAGGTTCGGCAATCGTTCAATTGTTGATGACTGAAATGCAGGCAAACAAGGAGAAAAGTGATGTGGATATGCTTTGGATTAACGGTGAAACTTTCTACCAATTAAGACAGATTGATGGCCTTTTTGGCCCTTGGACTTCTACCGTGCCCAATTCCAAATATATAGATTTTGAAAATCCATTCATCGGCACGGATTTCCAGCAGCCCATCGCTGGATATGAAATGCCTTGGGGAAATGTACAAATGGCGCTTATCTACGATTCTGCAAAGGTTGAAAATCCGCCAAAAACCCGAGCGGAGCTTTTGGAATTCGTAAAAAGCAAACCTGGGACTTTTACTTTTGATAATAGTTTTACCGGGCTTACATTTTTAAAGGCCCTGTTGATTGATATTGCCGGAAATAAAGAAGAATTAATGGGCGATTTTAACGAAGAAAAATATGAAAAATACAGCGCACAACTGTGGGATTACATTCGAGAATTGAAGCCCTATTTATGGCGAAAAGGCGAAGTTTTTCCTGAGAGCGTTGCGCAAATGCACCAGCTTTTTGCCAGTGGCGAATTACTTTTTACGATGAGCAATAACGATGCGGAAGTAGACAGCAAAACGGCTGAAGGTCTTTTTCCTCCCACTGCAAAGGCGTACGTGCCAGATTTTGGAACCATTCAGAATTCTCATTATTTGGGAATTACAAAGCTATCTGGCGTAAAGGCAGCAGCCATGGTCGTTGCCAATACTATGGTTTCATTTGAGGCACAATTGGAAAAGATGAAACCTTCCGTTTGGGGAGATGGAACCGTGCTAAATATGGAAAAACTTTCTGAAAATGAAAGAAATCAATTTGAGAATATCCCCTCCCGCAAACAAGCACCCAATAGAAATGAAATTCAGGACAAAGCCTTGATGGAACTGGCTCCCGAATATATGATTAGGCTTTCTGAAGATTTCAGAAAAGAAATAATTTTAAAATAATAGATGCCCACACCCAAGCTTAAAAATGTGAGCCGATTTTTATTTGTGGCCATTGTAACCGTTCCCGTGGTCTCGGGAATGGTTTATGCGGCACTTTACAGTTTGGGTATTATTGGAATTCTGAATACCGAAATCTCATCAAAAGCCTGGCAAACGGTATTTTTTGGCAAACCGTTTTGGAGCGCAATCGGTTTCAGTCTTTATATTTCCGTGGTGAGTATGGCGATAAGCCTTGCCGTTGCTTTGCTTATTTCAATTAAATGGCAAAAAAATTTACGGGACGGGCTCTTGGGAACCGCCATTTATTTTCCGCTCTGTTTTCCGGGAACGGTAATGGCATTCTTTAGTTTTCAAATGTTGTCCAAATCTGGATTTGTATCACGGTTGGGTTTTAATATGGGTTGGATTGAGGATTTACGGGTTTTTCCCAGTTGGATCCACGATGCGTATGGAATAGGTATTATTTTTACTTCGGTTTTATTGATTACGCCATTTTTCATCATTCTTTTTTCAAATTTATTTAAAACTGAAAATATTGCTTCCTTTCAGCATTTGGCCAAGACTTTTGGCGCTAGCAATCGCCAAATTCTTTGGAAAGTTACCCTCCCCATTTTGCTGAAACGCGCTTCCGTTACCATATATCTATTTACAATTTTCATAATGGGCAGCTACGAAGTCCCGCTGTTGTTGGGACGGCAGGATCCACAAATGATTTCAGTTGCTATTATTCAAAAAATACAACGCTTCAATTTGAATGACATTCCGCAGGGTTATGCTATGAGCATTCTGTATGTGCTTTTGATACTATCCGTGGTAATACTGCTTTTTTTCAGAAATAAAAATTTCTTTAAAACGTCAGCAGTATGATGGCCCGAAAAATTCTTCAATCCATATTTATCGCTTCCATTGGGCTTCCCCTAGCTTTTTTACTCTTACTTTCATTTGGCAGGCGCTGGCCGTATCCGGAAATTTTTCCGAAAGAATTATCCCTCGCTGCTTGGGGATTTCTGGATAACAGCAATATGATTTCAACCTTTTTTCTTTCGCTGGGCATTTCATTTTCCGTGGCTTTGTTTGTTACTCTTTCGGCTTTTTTCATTTCAAAACATATAGCTTATAGCAAAAAGAGGAATACGTTTATGGTCTTGGCTTATATTCCTTACCTTCTTTCGCCGGTAGTAATGGCGGTTATATTCCAATATTATTTTATACTCGTTCAACTTACGGGAACCACGCTGGGCGTAATTATTGCGCAATTTCTAATTGCGTTTCCCTTTGGCGTGATTATTTATCTGAATTTTTGGAATGAAAATTTAAAATCGATTGAGGAGCTGAGCAAAACCTTGGGAGGAAATGCATTTCAAACATTCGTGAAAGTGTTGTATCCCCTTTCAAAAAATGCCATTCTATTATGCTTTTTTCAAGTTTTTCTTATTTCTTGGTTTGAATATGGGCTGACCAATTTAATTGGTTCGGGAAAAATTAAGACATTGACGGTGCAGGTTTTTAATTTTGTGAACGAAGCAAATATTTTTTATGCGTCCTTTGCGTGCTGCCTTTTGGTGATTCCGCCAATGCTTTTGATGTATTTGAATAAAAGATTTATTTTTTTCGCTGAAAAATCGGAATGATGGAAAACATACTCGAAATAAAAAATCTGGATAAAACCTTTGGAAAGGAGACGGTTTTAAAGAACATAAATCTTTCGCTGAAAAAAAATGCCGTGGTAAGTCTATTGGGCGCTAGCGGAAGCGGAAAGACTACCCTCCTAAAAATTATTGCGGGCCTTGAACATCAGAACAATGGCGAAATTTTTCTTAACGGAAAAGAAATTTCAAATATAAAACCACAGCGCAGAAACATCGTATATCTATATCAAGAGGCACTTTTGTTTCCGCATTTAAACGCCTTTGAAAACGTAGCTTTCGGTCTTCGGTTACGAAAAACACCGGAGAAGGACGTGAAACAAAAAGTAATGCAAATGCTGGAATACTTGGGGATGCCAAACCACGCAACTAAAATGGCAAACCAACTTTCCGGCGGCCAGCGACAAAGAATTTCATTTGGCCGGGCGATGATAATTGAACCCTCGTTGCTTTTGCTGGACGAACCATTTGGCGCTTTGGATAGTACAACGCGACAAAAAATGCAGGAACTTTTTAAGGAACTTGCCAAAACGATGCAGCTTTCAGCGCTTTTTGTAACGCACGATTTAAAAGAGGCTATTGTGATGGGAGACAGCATAGGAAAAATTATGAAGGGCCATTTGAAGCAACATTCAGATTTAAGGGAATTTTATGAGGATGAAGAATCCGGCGTTAAAAAGGAAGTGGAATTTTGGAAACAGTTCATTAATTAATTACATTTAAAATCATGATAAAAGCGGCAGTAGTTTCAAATGGTTTGCACGGAATACATAAATACTTTGTTTCAAATAAAAATGTGGAATACACCATTTTGGAAGTCACAAAAAACTTTGATCCAGATTTAAAACCGTATGATTTGTTAGTTGTGCCAAATGGCAGCGACCACATTGCCATGGGCAGGCTGAAGGCGAAAGTGGCAGATTTTCTAAAGGAAGGAAATACGCTCTTCTGTTTTGATGGGTGGTTCACCAATTGGATTCCCGGCAACCAGTGGATTATGAGCAACGAGAAAAAAACAATTGACATTCGCTATAAAGTGAAGACCGATCGTCACAATTTGATGGAAGGGGTTGATATCAATCTACTCATTTACAACCACAACATCAGCGGTTGGTGGGCATGTGGCTACATTGAAGCCGCTCCGGAAGCAGATGTAATTATTGAAGACACCTGGCAACGGCCCATAATTGTTTTAGATGAAAAAACTACCAATGGCACAATGATACTTACCGCTAGTGGACCTTTGGGCGACAGCGGTGCCATACCCACGGATGATGAAAATTCTTATGCTGCGCTGGGAAAATTATACCAAAATATGATACGTTTAATCCTTCAAAAAAAAGAAAATGAAAAAAATAGGGTTACTGTTTAACGGCGTTTGGAGCCATTACGTTTTTGCGACGGCTCCAAAATATAAAGATGTGATGAAACTAGTTTACATTCACGATTTAAGCGATGATGAACTGGAAGGACTTGAAGGGCTGATGATTCCATTCCAATCCAATCAAGATATTATTACTGAAAAAAAAGAGGTTATCTATAGTTTTCTGAAAAAAGGAAAAAAAGTTTTTGTTGAAGGAGATACAACTTCAGAATGGCTGGATGCAGAATGGGTAGACAGGCCAACCAACAATTATTGGTGGGTAGAAAACCCGAATAATCCGCCTATAAGTGATACAGATTTTTCGCACCCCATTTATGAAGGTCTTTCTCCGCGCCATTCCTGCTGGCACACGCATGGCTCATATCTTTCTGCGCCCAAAGGAGCAAAAATAATTCAGACCAAACCAGATGGAGAAATTATCACTTGGGAAACACACGAATATGGGGGCACATTGATGGCAACTACGCTTGACCCTATTGTGGAAATTGGCGTACAGCAAATTACCCATTTGGATAATTACGTTGAAAAATTAGTGAAATGGATGTGCGGCGAAGAAGTCACCGGAAACTTTGAAGTGCCGAAGGAAAACTATGGAATTGCTGTTTAAACAGTTTTGAAATTGGATTTAAAAAAACAAATCGATTCAGAATATTCTGAAATAGTTATTTTGAATAATGAAAAAGGACGCGCGATCCAGACAAGCTATGTCTGCAGTCCCATTTTTAATCCTATTAAAGATAAGTATCCAACTTTTGAAGGCTATGAAGAAGCATCAGATTTAGGTTTGGGTTGCGGTTTTCCATTTGTACATGCTAATATAAAAGCTGGAAATACAGTTGTGGATTTGGGCTGTGCAGCTGGCATAGATTCATTTATAATTCGAAAAATCGTTGGTGAAACTGGAAAAGTTATAGGTTTCGATTTGACAAAATCATTGATTGACAGAGCTTCAAAAATTGCTTTAGAAAAGGATTTCAAGAACATAGAATTTCACCAAGGTGATATTGAGAATCTTCCATTAAAAAACAATAGTGTAGATTCGGTAACCTCGAATGGGGTGTTCAGCCTACTTCCAAATTTAGACAAAGCTTTCGACGAAGTTTACAGAATTCTGAAAAAGGACGGCACTTTTTCAATGTCAGACATAAATAAAAAATCAAATTTCAGCGAATCTTCGTATATAAAAGTGAAACAGTTTACCGGCTGCATCAACGGAATTCGTTATCAGGATTTTTATTTGGACAAGATGAGAAAAGCTGGTTTTTCAACAATAGAAATTGCGGAAGAACGAGTTTTGACTCTTCCAAAAAACATAGCAAATGAGGATGAACAGCAAAGTTTGTTCATTACCAATTTTGTAATAAAAAAATAAGTATGAATCAAGATTTCAACCATATACAGTCTGTTTATTGGGTGTTCACGCAACTTTGCAATGATGATTGCGACCACTGTTATAATGATTCCAGTCCCTTTGGAAAGCGCATAAGCCACGACGATTGCATGGCCATAATAGACAATTTGCCCAATAAAATGGACCGATTGATCTTGAGCGGTGGTGAGCCGCTGGCCGATAAAAAATTATTATACGCTATTCTGGACAAACTGCAATCGCGTTACGGAAACGAAATACAGATTATGTTGCAGACCAATGGCGATCTGCTTACGAAACAAAAATTACAGACTCTAATTGACAAAGGCGTTACGCGATTTGATATTGCCAGTATTGATAGATATCACAAAAAAGCGGGCGGAAGACTCATGGAGCTGGCTGAACTTTTTGAAAGCTGTGGCGTCATTGGCACAGAAAAAGACCCATTGATTGAAGGCGGACACTATTTAACCGAAAATCCATTAAGTTGGGGATATTGGGGCGCCAGTGAAGATATGTGGCTGGGCGGAAATTGGGCGCGCGGCAAAGCGTTGAAAAATAATATTTGGCTAAAGGATCCTTCCCATAATTTTTGCACCATACTTTCGGGAGCACGAAATTTTTTGGGCGGTTATTCAGATATTCCCCAGGAAATCAGCATCCAGCTCTGGCGCATAAATCCCTGTTGCCCGGGAACGCATTTTCCAATGGGTGATGCCCGAAAGGAAAAAGTGGCAGACGTGCTGAAACGTGCTTCACAAAACGCGGTTTTTAAAATGCTGAATGATGGCAATCCGCTCAAAATGGGCGAATCGCTGGGTATTTCAGAAGAAGCGGCCGCCGAAAAAAACGAGGAACTGAAAAATATTTGCCTTTATTGCGACCATTTTATGAAATGCCACAAAAATGAAATCTTTGATGAAAAAGGCGTGATGGCAACACTTGAAAAAGTATGAAGATAATTTTTGCACTTATGATGCTCTTTCCATTTTTTGGCAATGCGCAAAAAACCTTGGATGAATTGCTGCAACAATACAACACCCGTAGTATTCCCTATATTTCGGTGGAGGAAGCCAGAATGCTTCAAATGAAAAACAAATCACTTTTTCTGGATGCCCGTGAACGGGAGGAGTATGATGTAAGCCATATTCCGAATGCAGAATTTGTGGGCTATAACACCTTTTCTTCCGAAGAAATTTCTAAAAAAATTAGTGATAAATCAAGGCCAATTATAGTGTACTGCTCTTTGGGAATTCGAAGTGAACAAATTGCCGAAAAGATGAAAAAGGCTGGTTTTACCAATATCCGCAATATGTACGGGGGTATTTTTGAATGGAAAAATACGGAATACCCGGTCGAAGATCATAATGGCAATAAAACTGAAAATGTCCACGCCTTCTCAAAACAATGGGGAAAATGGCTGAAAAAGGGCATTAAAATTTACGACAAATAATGGCAGTTTTAAGTAAAAATGATGTGGACGGGAACAATGAAATGGCTTTTGATTTTCATTTCCCATCCTCAAAAAAAGCAATTATTGTTTTTACCAGAAATCCAGAACTCGGCAAGGTAAAAACGAGACTGGCAAAATCCATTGGTGATGAAAGTGCTTTGAAAGTATATCAATTTTTGCTGCAGCACACCGTAAAAATCACTGAAAATTTGAATGCCGATAAGTACGTCTTTTATTCTGAAAAAATTCGGAAAGATGATATTTGGAATCCAGAAATCTTCAGAAAAAAAATCCAAAAAGGCGAGGATTTGGGTGAACGGATGGAAAATGCCTTCACCGAAATTTTTTCGATGGGCTATGAAAAAGTGCTGATTGTGGGAAGTGATATTTATGAACTTCAGCAAAAGGATATTGAAAAAGCGTTTGAAGCCTTGGAAGAAAACAAATACGTAATTGGACCCGCCGAAGATGGCGGTTATTACTTATTTGGAATGACGCAGCTGAACCCTAAAGTTTTCAAAAATAAAAACTGGGGCACAAATACCGTTCTGCGCGACACCCTTAATGATATTGAGAAAGAAAAATATATAGAATTGGCCCAAATGAGCGATGTTGATTATTATGAGGACATTAAAAATATCGATGTCTTTCAGCAATTTTTACCGCCTTACTTGGATAAAAACTTTTTATAAATGGGAATGATGAAATATATAAAGGAAGCCGTTTCCTTTCTGAATAACCGCGGATTTGAGAATCCGGAAGTTGGGATTATTTTGGGAACAGGACTTGGCAGAATTATCGAGAAAATTGAAATTAAAGCTGAAGTCAGTTACAACCACATTCCCAATTTCCCCACCGCAACCGTTGAATTCCACAAAGGAAAACTTATTTACGGCCTGCTGGAAGGAAAAAAAGTTGTGGTAATGCAAGGCCGTTTCCATCTTTATGAGGGCTATACGTTGCGGGATGTAACTTTTCCCGTACGCGTTATGCATCTTTTGGGAATCAAAAATTTGTTGGTCAGCAATGCGTCCGGAGCAATAAATCTGAGTTTCAAAAAAGGAGAGATTATGCTCATTGACGACCACATAAATTTACAAGGTGGTTCTCCCCTAGCCTTTCGCGGTGTTGAAAAAATGGGAGAACGCTTTGTGGATATGAGCGCGCCATACGATGCGGTAATGAACCAAAAAATTGAAAAAATTGCTTCTGAAAAAAAGATCAATCTACACAAAGGCGTATATGCCAGCGTGGTTGGCCCACAATTAGAGACCCGCGCCGAATACAGATATCTGAAGATAATTGGTGCAGACGCCGTGGGAATGAGCACTGTACCCGAAATTATTGTTGCTAACCACCTGAAACTTCCTGTGGCCGCAGTTTCCGTGTTGACTGATGAATGTGATCCAGACCATTTGGAACCTGTAAATATTGAAGATATAATTGCTTCTGCGGCTAAAGCCGAACCGGACATGATTACACTGTTTACGGAATTGATCCGGCAATTGTAAATATTTTAATTTGAAAGCGACATAAAAAATCCAAACGCACGTATGGAAAAATATTTCAAGCTTTTTAAGGATTCGTATGAAGGATATTTCAATTATCTATGGAGCGAGATAACCAGTTTCCATTGGGATAATTATTTTTATGGGCTCATTCTCATTTCATTACTGGTTTGGGGTCTTGAACTTATTTTCCCTTGGCGAAAGAACCAAAAAATTTTCAGAAAAGATTTTTGGCTGGACACATTTTATATGTTCTTCAATTTTTTTCTGCTGAATTTAATCGTTCTTATTTTTCTTTCAAATGCAACAGAACAGCTATTGAACGATGGTTTATCTGTTTTCGGACTTACAGTCTCTGATTTTCAAATTTTTGATGTTGATGATTTCCCCTTTGGGTTGAGCTTGCTCGTGTTCTTTTTGGTTTCAGATTTTGTTCAATGGAACACCCACAGACTTCTCCACCGAGTTCCCTTTTTATGGAATTTCCATAAACTCCATCATTCCGTAAAAGAGATGGGTTTTGCGGCGCACCTGCGCTATCACTGGATGGAACCCGTGGTTTACAAATCGCTGTTGTATATTCCCCTCGCCGTGATTGGCGGTTTTGAAGTAGAAGCGGTTGCAATTGTACATTTTACGGCCTTGACTATCGGTCACTTAAATCACGCCAATTTGGGCTGGGATTACGGAATTCTGAAATATGTATTCAACAACCCCAAAATGCATATTTGGCACCACGCCAAAACTTTGCCAAAAAACGCACAATATGGCGTTAATTACGGCATCAGTTTGAGTATTTGGGATTACATTTTCAAAACGAAACACATCCCGCACGACGGCAGGGACATTGAGCTGGGCTTTGATGGGGACGAAAATTTTCCCAAAACTTTCGGTTCACAGGAACTGTATCCCATAAAAACCAAATAGGTGCCTTTTGCGTAATTTTAGTAAACAAAAAAAACTTCAACAATATGAAAACGAAATCCACGCTTATTCTAATTTCAATACTATTTTTTACGATTCAAAGCTGCAACCTACTTTCGGCAGCTGGGATAAGCAGCCAAGGGCAACCCACAAAATCAACTCCCGAAAATTTAACGTCCACAACTGCAAATTCTTCAGTAAATGTAGACCATTCGCAATGGGACAAGCTTTTAAAAAAACACGTTGATGCCAAGGGAATGGTTGATTACAAAGGCTTTCAAAAAGACAGGACACAACTTGATTCGTATCTCAAAATGCTTTCAGAAAAAGAACCGGATAACGACTGGAGCGTACAGGAATTGCTGGCGTATTACATAAATCTCTACAATGCGGCAACCGTAAAATTGATATTGAATAACTATCCCGTAAAAAGCATTCAGGATATTGATGGCGCTTTTACGAAAGGATTTGTAAATATTGGCAATAGGGAACTTTCACTCGGTGGAATCGAAAACGGCGTATTGCGCAAAATGGACGAACCTAGGATTCACTTTGCCGTGAATTGTGCTTCCATTTCTTGCCCAAAATTGTTGAACGAAGCGTACACTGCCGCCAAAATAAATGAGCAATTGGAAATGGTGACTAAAGATTTTATCAATGGCGACAAGAATGAAATTTCGGCCAGCAGCCCAAAACTTTCCTCTATTTTTGATTGGTATCAAAAAGATTTTACCGTAAGCGGAAAAAAGGATGTAATAGGCTATATAAATACGTATTCCAAAACCAAAATAAACAAGGGCGCAACCCTAAGTTACAAAGAATACGATTGGAACTTGAACGAGCAGAAATAATATTTGCATTTTCTGAAATACCATCAGGGTATTGTAAAATTTGAAATCTAAAAATCCCATTTATTGACTCTTTCCATCATCATTCCCGTTTTAAATGAGGCTAAAAACATTCAAAGGTTATTGCTGCATCTTTCTGAAAATATTTCGGGTGAAAATAAGGTCGAATTAATTCTGGTAGATGGCGGGAGCACGGATGGAACCCAAAACGCAATTCAAAATTTTTCAAAAAACAGTTCAAAAAATTCATTGCACGCGCTGGAAATTAAACTTTTACATTCAGAAAAAGGACGCGCGCGCCAAATGAATACAGGTTCCCGCAACGCCTCGGGTGAAATTTTATATTTTTTGCACGCAGATTCCTTTCCGCCAAAAGATTTTGATCGGTATATATTTTCTGAAATAGAAAAGGGCAATCCGGCGGGGTGCTTCCGAATGAAGTTCGACAGCAAGCATTGGTGGTTGCAATTGATGGGATGGTTTACGAAATTCAATTGGAGAGCCTGCCGGGGCGGTGACCAAAGTCAATTCATTACCAAAAATCTTTTTGATGAAATTGGCGGTTACGATGAAAGTTATGTAATTTATGAGGACAATATTTTAATAAATGAATTGTATGCCCGAAAAAAATACGTGGTTATACAGCAAACGCTGACTACATCAGCAAGATTGTACAAGCAGAAGGGCGTTTGGAACCTGCAATTCCATTTTTTAATGATATATTTAAAACGCTGGATGGGCGCTGATGCGGACGAACTTTATTCATATTATTTGAAGAATATTAAATGCTCTAAAAATCCAAAAGAGCAGATTTGTGAAAAATCAATCAATGTGTTTTCAGAAAAATAAATTTTTCGTTTTGCTTCAGAAAAACAATCTATTCAAAATATTTACCTAATGAGAACTTTCAATTTGCTGATATTTTTAGTCCTGATTGCAATTTCTGCAGTTTCCTGCAAAAACGATAAAGGCTTGCCCGCAACCGAAAAAAAAGGAGAACTTTCTTCCGATATTCAAGAGAATATCGTGAACCATTCTGAATGGGACGCACTTTTGAAAAAATATGTAGATGAGAAAGGCTATGTAGATTATCCCGGTTTTCAGTCAGACAGTTTGAAATTAAACGCTTATATGAAAAATCTGGCGGAAAATCCGCCGCAGGAATCGTGGCCTATTGAAGAGCAGTTGGCATATTACATCAACAGTTACAATGCCGGTACGGTGCAATTGATTATTCGGAATAATATGCCGGGAAGTATCAAAGATATTACGGATGACGGCGGGCCCTGGGGGACTGAGTTCATTAAAATAGGCGATAAAACCGTTTCCCTAAATACCATTGAAAAGGGAATTCTTCAGCCAATGAAAGAGCCGCGCATTCATTTCGCCATTAATTGTGCCAGCGAAAGCTGCCCAAAATTGCTTCGGGAAGCGTACACCGCGAAAAATGTGGATGAATTGATGACCCGTGCCACGAACGAATTTTTGAATGGCCCAAAAAATCAAATTACCCCGAATGATCCCAAAATCAGTTCAATTTTCGAATTTTATCCAGCAGATTTTAAGGTTGATGGAAAAACCATCATAGAGTTTATCAATGAATATTCGGATGTGAAAATCAATAAAGATGCGGAGTTAAATTATATTCCGTACGATTGGAGCTTGAACAACCAACAAAATATTCCGCAGTAGATGGATCACATAGTAATCATTGGAAATGGAATTGCCGGCGTTACCGCGGCAAGGCATATTCGGAAACTTTCGGATAAAAAAATTACCATTATTTCCGGTGAAAGTGAACATTTTTGGAGCCGCACTGCCCTCATGTACATTTATATGGGGCATTTGAAATATGAACACACAAAGCCGTACGAAGATTGGTTCTGGAAAAAAAATAGAATTGATTTGGTTCAGGATTGGGTAAAATCCATTGATTTTTCTGAAAAAAAATGCATTCTCGAAAGCGGCGAAGCCATTGAATATTCCCAATTGATAATTGCCACAGGAAGCACAACAAAATTCCACGGCTGGCGAGGGCAGGAAAGTAAGGCAGTGGTTGGTATGGTTTCGCTTCAGGATTTGGAACAGATTGAAAAATACGCGCAAAATAATGATGTTTGCAAAAATGCGGTGCTCGTGGGCGGGGGTTTAATTGGGGTTGAACTTGCTGAAATGCTTCACACCAGAAAAATTCCCGTTACATTTTTGGTTCGGGAAAAAGGATTTTGGGCAGGAACGCTACCGCAGCAATCCGCAGACTTAATTTCCAGAGAAATAGCCAGCCACGGAATAAATTTGCTTCACGAAGAAGAATTGGCTGAAATATTTTCGGATGAAAGCGGAAAAGTCTCTTCAGTAAAAACTAAATCAGGAAAAATTTTACCCTGTGATTTTCTCGGAATTTGTTCTGGCGTAAAACCGAATATTGATTGGCTGAAAAATACACCCCTCGATTGCGACGAAGGAATTCTCGTCGACAGATTCTTAAAAACTAATCAAGAAAATGTATATGCCATTGGCGATTGCGCCCAGCAACGTGAAGCGGTACGGGAGCGAAAAAGCGTGGAAGCCGTGTGGTACACTGGCCGGATGATGGGCGAAACCGTGGCGCAAACCATTTGCAACAATCCCACGGAATGGAATCCGGGAATCTGGTTCAATTCCGCAAAATTTTTCAATATAGAATACCAAACCTACGGTCGCGTTTGGAACAAACCGAAGGAAGAAAACTCCCATTATCACTGGGAATGTGAAACTGGTAAACGCGCTATGGACATTGAATTTAGCACATCAAACAGAAAAGTAGTGGGCATAAATACCTTTGGAATTAGAATGAAACACAATGTTTGGGACCATTGGCTCAACAGCGAAAAAACAATTGATTTTACAATTGAAAATCTTGAAAAGGCGTGTTTTGATCCAGAATTCAACAAAACGCCGCTTCAAAAGATAAAATTGCATTTTTCAAAATCTTAAAAAATTAATTTATAAAAAAATATGGGCGCAATTCAAAATGATATGTCACTTTCTGGGCAACCGCCCGTAGCTTTAAATGCGCTTCAAAAAATAGGAACCGCGCTAGGTATCACAGGTCTTACTGTTTTGCTTTTGGCGGCTTTCAATATCAATTTGCCCGAGAATCCTATTTGGTTTTGGATTGCTTTTTTTGCAATGATAACAGGGGTTTTAGTGTTTACCTATGGCCAATATAAAGGCACGGAGGCAGGTATCAAAAATGATGGTGTCATGTTCAAGGCAATGACGTCGCGTGGTTTCGTTGCTTGGGTTTTAGGAATTGCACTCACCGTTTTTTACATTATTTTGTATTGGTTTCCCAATTTGCTCGGTGTGGTTGAGGGCGGCAAAAATACCGGCGTTGTTTCTCTTTTTGATCCGTTGAGTGAAAAATTGACCGGTGGACCATCCAGCCAGTGGTTTGTGTATGGCGTGCTTTATACCCTCGCCATTTTGCTCTTCGGAATAAAGTTTATTTGGAAATATCGCCACAATCGCTACGAGATTATCCGCACATGCAGTGTGATGTTTTTTCAGCTTTGCTTCGCCTTTATGATTCCAAATATTATGGGAGCGCTAAGCATGCCCTCTTACGATTTAAAAAATATTTGGCCGCTTAATTACGATTTATTCTCGGGCAGGCTTGAGGAGTTTACAAATTTTGGTAGCATCGGTACTATAATGCTCATCTTTGGATTGCTTTCCATTTTTGTAATTACGCCCATTCTTACCTATAAATATGGCAAACGCTGGTATTGTAGTTGGGTTTGTGGTTGTGGTGGTCTTGCGGAAACGGCAGGCGATCCATACCGGCATCTCAGCGATAAGCGCATGGTCGCTTGGAAAATTGAACGTTGGGTAGTGCATAGCGTTGTGGTTTTTGTAACCGTTATGACCGTGGCAATGGTCTATTCATTCATAAAAAATAAGGAATCGGAATCTATTGGACCTTGGAATAATTTCGAAAAAAATATAGTTTTTGTAAGCGAAAGAGATGGCACACCGCTCGCTGAACGCGGAAAAAAAGCCGCCGAAGCTGGTGCAAGCCGCTTTATTTATGTTGATAGGGAAGGAAACGGTGACAATATTTCGTTTGAAAATATGGGCAGCATTGGTATTCCCTTTCATATTATTTCTTATAATGAAAATGCCCAAGTAATTAAACAGATTGAGGAAGGTGTTCAAGGAACGTTGCTTTTGGCCGGAGCGCCACGACAGGAAATTGTGGTGGAAGCGGAAACTGGTGGCAAAGTGTATGATGATGTGTGGCTGGACAAAGGTTTGTTTATTTGGTTGGTAGTGACACTACTAACGCTGGTTTTTGGCTGGGCAATGATCTTTAGGCGTGAACAGTTGGCAAAGGATGCAAAGTTGGCCGCAATATCATATTTCACCATACTCATCAGCCTTTTGCTGTACAATCATTTGAACAATACTGGGACACTTTTTCTCTTCCCAGGTTATCAATTGCACAAAGTATATGGTTTTTTGATTGGAGCCGTTTTCAGTGGTGTTATCGGGGTTGGTTTTTATCCTATTTTTGGCAGTAGGGTTTGGTGCCGTTTTGGATGCCCAATGGCTGCTATTCTTGGGTTTCAGCAGCGCTTATTTTCACGTTTCAGGATTACTACCAATGGCGGACAATGCATTTCCTGCGGAAATTGCTCCACCTATTGCGAAATGGGAATTGATGTTCGAGCTTATGCACAAAAAGGCGAAAATATAGTACGCTCAAGTTGTGTAGGCTGTGGCATCTGCTCGGCGGTATGCCCGCGCGGAGTTTTAAAATTGGAAAACGGTCCATTAAAAAACAGAATCAACAGCAATGAAATTTTGTTGGGAAATGATATCGATTTAATGAATTACGTGAATAAATAATCATTTTTTCAGCAATTTTCGATCTTAACCGTTAGGTTTTATTACAGTTTGCGTCCAAAGTTTGTCACAAATTTTTATGACCTTCGCAACCTGAAAACCACAAGTTCTGCAATGGTTCCAAACATCAAAGTAATTATTCCCGCTTTCAATGAAGAAAAATCCATTGCCCAAGTTATTGCGGATATTCCGAATATAGTTTCCGAAATAATTGTGGTAGATAACAACTCGAACGATAAAACTGGAGAAGTCGCTAAAAATGCAGGTGCCACGGTACTTTTTCAACCAAAATCAGGGTACGGAAATGCCTGTTTAAAAGGATTGGAATACCTTGAAATACTGAACCCCAAACCAGATATTGTCGTTTTTCTGGATGGCGATTACAGCGATTATCCTGAGGAATTGACAAAATTAGTAGCCCCAATTATTGAAAAGAATATCGATTTTGTAATAGGGGCTCGCGATAAAGAGTTACGCGAAACAGGATCCATGACATTTCCGCAGCGTTTCGGTAATGAATTGGCAACCCGATTGATGCGTTTATTTTTCAATTCAAAATTTACTGATTTGGGTCCCTTCCGTGCTATTAAGTACAACAGATTGCTCGCACTGAACATGGAGGATAAAACCTATGGTTGGACAGTAGAAATGCAACTGAAAATTCTCAAAAAGAAATTCTCTTACGTTGAAATTCCCGTAAAATACCGAAACAGGATTGGAGTTTCAAAAGTTTCGGGGACTTTAAAAGGTGCTATATTTGCAGGCATAAAAATTCTGGGATGGATTTTTAAATATTCACTAAAATGATTTTTGTTTACTTCGTCGTTGGCATTTACGCCCTTTCACTTTTACTTATTTTTTTCTACGCACTCGCGCAACTCAATCTTCTGTTTAATTATTTAAAAGCAAAAAAAAATCACAGGGAAGGCGAAAAATTCAATTTCAACAATCCCGAAGAAATTCCGTTTGTAACCATTCAACTCCCAGTTTACAATGAACTTTATGTAATGCAACGCTTGCTTGATAACATTGTTGAAATAGATTATCCTTCGGAAAAGTTGCAGATTCAGGTATTGGACGACAGCACCGATGAATCTTTTGAAAGCACTGCAATTCATATAAAAGAACTGCAAAACAGAGGAATCAATATTCAGCATATTTCACGAAAAAATAGAACTGGTTTTAAAGCCGGGGCATTGAAAGAAGGTTTAAAAACCGCAACCGGGGAATTTATTGCCATTTTTGATTCCGATTTTCTTCCGAAGAAGGATTGGCTGCAAAAAACAATTCCCTATTTCAAAGATGAAAAAATTGGTGTTGTTCAAACGCGCTGGGGGCATATAAATCGTGATTATTCGTTGCTTACGAAAATTCAGGCTTTTGCGCTTGACTTCCACTTTATTTTGGAACAAACGGGTAGAAATTTTGGCAACCATTTTATAAATTTTAATGGGACGGCGGGCGTTTGGCGTAAATCCTGTATCCTCGATGCGGGGAATTGGCAGGGCGATACGCTCACAGAAGATCTCGATTTAAGCTACCGTGCCCAATTGAAAAATTGGAAATTCAAATATTTGGAAGATGTGGAGACCCCAGCGGAATTGCCCGTGGTTATAAGCGCTGCGAAAAGCCAACAATTTCGCTGGAACAAAGGCGCTGCGGAAAATTTCCAGAAAAATTATTTTTCAATTTTAAAGGATTCTGAGATTTCATGGAGGACAAAATTCCATAGTTTTTTTCATCTTTTGAATAGCAGTATGTTTATTTTGATATTGATGATTGCGGTTTTGAGCGTACCCATGCTTTACATAAAAGCAAAAAATCCAGAGCTGAAATATCTGTTTTATGTGCTGGCAACTTTTGCCCTGAGTACGCTAATTTTCTTCGTTTGTTATTGGATTACTTTTTCGAGGATTCACGGCGGCGGATGGAAAAATTTCATCAGATATATTGGTATGTTTTTCACATTTTTTTCAGTGGCCATGGGCTTTTCGGTACATAATTCATTGGCGGTTTTGGAGGGCCATTTTGGCAAAAAGAGTGAATTTATACGCACGCCAAAATTCAATGTGGGCAGTTTTAAAGAAACATGGAAAAGCAATAAATATCTCACCCATCAATTTTCGGCCATTACAATTATTGAAGGATTTTTAATGCTCTATTTTGCTTTTGGAATGTTCAGCGCATTTACGGTTGGCAATACGGGTGGGGATTTTGGGCTTTTTCCCTTTCACCTAATGTTGTTTATTGGCTTCGGCTTTGTGTTTTTTTCTTCGCTTAAACCTTTAAAATAATTATTTTCTGAACGAGTAAATAAACTGCTGTGGCGTCATCAATTCCAATTTTTTGAATTGACGGTTGAAATAGCTCACATTGTTAAAGCCAGATTTGAAGGCTATTTCAGAAATAAGCATATTTTTATTTTCCTTCATCAATTTTTTGGCGAACTTAATTTTTTCAGAATTCATAAAATCTACGGGCGAAATCCCCAATGTATTCTTGAACTTTTTATGAAAACTGGACGAACTCATATATGCTTTTTCCGCAAGTTGTTCCACATTTATGGACCTATCGGTTAGGTTTTCCTTTATATATTTTACCACAGAGCCAATGCGCGTATCACTAAAAATATCAAGCGTATCATTGAGAATGCTTTGCTTCGCCTTGGTCTGCAACAGCCGGATTATCAACTCTTGAATCATTAAATCCAATAATGCATCTTTTGAGGCAGAATTATGCGTAAACGTACTTACTAATCTTTCGATCAAATAATTGACCTCAACTTGGTTGGTTAAATGCGAAGCTGTGCCCTTTTCAAGATTCCAGTTATTATTTTCTTCCTCAAAATTAATCTGCTCATTAAATTTCAGAGCGACTTCACTAATCTTTCCCGGGTCTATACCAAGTGCCAGACACTGCGTGGGACTTGCTTGGGTAGCTATGGGAAAATCAATTACCATTTCTTCATTGGCGGGCATCACCACAGATTCACCAGGCAAAAATTCGAAATCCGGCAAATATTTAAGATGCATAATTTTTTTGCCCGTGAGCATACTCGCAATCACTGGAAAATCGAACGTTAGGGAAACACGTTCAGCAGCTTTGTGGGTTTCGAAGATATTCAACTCAGCATACTCTGCATTGTAGGTCGTGCGGTTTTCAACCAGTGTATAGATTTTTCGGCTTTCCCTATGGTTTCGCAGTGAGTGTTCCATTCACCAATAGTACAAAAAAATAACACAATTCTATTAAAGTTACAGTATTGTGTTATTGGTTGATAGAATTGTTCAAGTTATTGCGAAATTATTAAAATATCTTTATTAAAATTAAAAAAGTGATAATCAAAATCAAAAACTATGAGTACGATCCAAACCGAGAAAGGAAAGGCAATCGAAAAGCCGGAATTCAAAGATACATACGATAATTTTATAGCAGGAAAATGGGTAGCTCCCGTAAAGGGCGAATATTTTGAAAGCATTTCGCCAGTAGACGGCAATGCATTCACAAAAGTAGCACGCTCCACTCAGGAAGATGTGGACAAGGCGATTGATGCCGCTTGGGAAGCTGCCAAAAGCTGGAACAATACCTCTGCCACGGAGCGCAGCAACGTACTCCTGAAAATTGCGGATGTTATAGAAAAGAACATTGAGGTGCTTGCACGTGCGGAAACCTGGGACAATGGCAAACCTATACGTGAAACCAGCGCTGCCGATCTTCCACTTGCTGTGGACCACTTCCGATATTTTGCCGGTGTAATCCGCGCTGAGGAAGGCGGAGCCAGTGAACTCGATGAAAATACTGTTTCCCTTAATATTTGGGAACCCCTTGGCGTGGTCGGGCAAATAATTCCATGGAACTTTCCCCTATTAATGGCTACTTGGAAACTTGCCCCGGCACTCGCCGCCGGAAATTGTGTAGTACTGAAACCTGCCGAACAAACCCCTGTAAGTATTATGATTTTGGCAGAAATGATACAGGATATTGTTCCAGCCGGAGTCTTGAATATCATAAACGGTTTTGGTCTTGAAGCCGGAAAACCTCTGGCATCAAGTTCAAGGATAAATAAAATTGCATTTACTGGCGAAACCACTACCGGCCAACTTATCATGCAATATGCTTCAAAAAACATTATTCCGGTTACTTTGGAGTTGGGCGGTAAATCCCCCAATATTTTCTTCAAAAGTATTATGGATGCAGATGATGATTTTTTCGACAAAGCTATTGAAGGCGCAGTACTTTTCGCTTTCAATCAAGGCGAAGTATGTACTTGCCCATCAAGAATTTTGGTAGAGGAAAGCATTTTTGATGACTTTATGAAGCGCGTTGTGGAAAGAACAAAGGCCATAAAAATTGGCCATCCGCTTGATCCTGACACGATGATGGGCGCACAGGCATCCAACGACCAATATGAGAAAATCCTCAATTATTTAAAAATAGGAAAAGAGGAAGGCTGTGAAGTTCTAACTGGCGGTGAAGCGGCTTACAATGAAGGTCTGGAAGGGGGTTATTACATTCAGCCCACAATTTTTAAGGGAAATAACAAAATGCGCGTTTTCCAAGAGGAGATCTTTGGCCCAGTGGTTTGCGTAACTACGTTTAAAGACGAAGAAGAAGCCATTGAAATAGCAAATGACACCCTTTATGGATTGGGTGCGGGCGTCTGGACTCGGGATATGCACCAGGCCTATCAAGTGGCGCGAAAGGTAAAAGCTGGGCGTGTTTGGGTAAACAATTACCACGCCTATCCGGCACACGCACCTTTTGGGGGCTATAAAAAATCTGGTATTGGCCGCGAAAACCACAAAATGATGCTGGACCATTACAGGCAGACAAAAAATATGCTTATTTCATATGATAAAAAGAAATTAGGTTTCTTTTAAATTAATTATAGATTAAAAAAAGTTGCCTTTGTCCGGTCTGGAAAAGGCAACTTTTATTTTTTTTAATTTCAGAAAAACAATGTTATGAAAACTACCAAAGTAGCAATAACTGATAAAGCGGCCGAAGTTTTGAATTCCTTGAAAGAAACATTTGGTGATTTAATTTTTCACCAAAGTGGTGGATGTTGTGATGGTTCGGCGCCGATGCTTTTGCAAAAGGACGATCTGTATCTAGACGAGAGTGATGTGCTTTTAGGACAAGTGGAAGGCGTAAATTTTTATATGAATAAAGATCAATACGAATATTGGAAACATACGCATTTAACCATAGATATTACCAAAGGGCGCGGCGCCAGTTTTTCATTGGAAATCCCGTTAGGCTATCGTTTTTTAATAATCTCGAGATTGTTTACCGAAGCTGAGCAAAAGGAAATTTCAGTAAAGTTTTAAAATATGGAAGCAAAATGAAGCGTATGCGCTAATCTAAATTGCCATGGTTTGTTATCTTTAACTTGATAATTTGCCGCATATGTATCCACCTTCCCACCATCAATCGCACGATATTCAAAAAATGATTTCAGTTATCCAGCATTTTCCTTTGGGAATGCTCGTGAGTGCGAAAGAGGGAAAACCGTTTATCACTCACATTCCCATCATTTATAATGAAACTTCAAAAAAATTGGTCGCACATATAGACCGAAGTAATCCGCAACTAGAAACGTTGCAAAATGGTGCTGAAGTCACAGTAATTTTCAAAGGACCAGAAACCTATATTTCGCCTTCAATTTACAATACCCCACATTTACCTACCTATAATTATATTATCGTTCACGTAACGGGCAACATTAAACTTATAAACGACCCGAAAGCTATCAAAAAAACAATGGTTGATATGACCGATTTCCTGGAAGCGAACGATCAAAATTTTATTCTGAAACAAGAGGATCCACGTATGGAACGATTGCTGGAATATATTCAAACCTTTGAAATTGAAATAACTAATTGGGAGGGAAAATTTAAACTCTCACAGGATAAAAGTCCGCAAAATTTTGAAAATGCAAAACAGGAAATGCTGAAAAAATCCCGAAAGAATATTTCGGGATTTATTGATGAAATTTATAAAATAACATAAAACTTTTGAAAATGCTTTGAAGTATGTTCTTTAGAATCTTAAGTCTTTTGTCTTGCAGCGAAGCGGTCTTATATTTATTTTAAATACCCCTTAACCTCCTCAAAATCCAACCCTCCATAATTGCCACTGCTCATTAAAAGCAGGCAGGTATTATCATAATCCTGGGAATAAAGGTATGTTTTAAAATCTGCGGGATTTGTAAATACAACCAAGTCTTCCCTATCAAAAGCCTGTTCTATTTGTTCGCCTTTTATTTCTTCAAGTTGCTTTATCATTACAGCGTGGGGCGAATAAAAAACTACCGCACTGTCGGCCGCATCCAGTGTTCCTTTATATTCCCTTAAAAATTCTGGGTTTAAACTGCTATAGGTGTGCAACTCAAGGCAGGCTATCAGTTTTCTATTTGGATACTGGTTTTTAACGGCTTCCGTAGTTGCTTTTACTTTACTGGGTGAGTGGGCATAATCCTTATAGGCTACCGCATTTTTAGTTTCAGTGATTTTCTCAAGCCTTTTGCTCGCGCCCTTAAAAGTTGAAATGGCTTCATAGAAATCATCTGCATCCACACCCATCAATTGGCAAATCCAGCGCGCCCCTTCCAAATTGTTGAGATTATGCTTTCCGAAGATTTCTACGGGCATGGGACCTTCGGGAGTTTCTAATAGTGTAACGCCATCCTCCACGGAATATTCGGGTGTTTGGTACGGATATTTTTTGATGGGATTGGCCGCAGCTTCAACCACACGCTTCACTTCAGCGTCCTCTTCATTATAAATTATGGCGCCGCCGTTTGTAATCTCTTTCAAAAAAATTTCAAATTGCTGAACGTAATTTTCATAGGTAGGAAATACGTTGATGTGATCCCACGCAATTCCGCTCAATAAAGCAATATTGGGTTTGTATAGATGAAATTTAGGCCGTCTGTCTATGGGTGAGGATAAATATTCATCACCCTCAATCACCATAAAATCGCTTTCATCCGTAATTTTCACCATAGTATCAAACCCCTCGAGCTGTGCTCCCACCATAAAGTCTACGTGCTTGCCATGGTAATTCATTACGTGCAGGATCATGGAGGTGATAGTAGTCTTTCCATGTGATCCGCCGATGACTACCCGGGTTTTGTTTTTAGATTGTTCGTAAAGGAATTCTGGATAGCTAAAAATTTTCAGTCCCAATTCCTTTGCCCTTAGAAGTTCTGGATTATCCGCTTTTGCGTGCATACCAAGGATTACAGCATCAATTTCTGAAGTCAGTTTTTCCGGAAACCAGCCTTCATCGGCCGGTAAAAGTCCCGCATTTTGCAATCGGCTTTTTGAAGGCTCAAAAACCTCATCATCGCTACCGGTTATCTTATCTCCTTTTTGATGCAAGGCCAATGCAAGATTGTGCATTGCGCTACCGCCTATGGCTATAAAGTGGATTCTCATTGCAAAATATGAGTTTATGTGTTTAAAAGTTTATCTGAAAAATTTTTGCTGAACCTGAATTATAGTGCTAAAATAAGCGACTTTTCTTTTTTGGCTTCCTCAAAATTATTTCGTTCCAAAAGTGCTTTATTGATCCAAGTGAGTGCAATTTCCTTCTTTCCCAAATTCTTATAAATTTGGGCGAGCCTGTAATAAGCCCAATCCCGCGGAACGCCATCTTTTACCGAATAATCTGCCAGATATTGGTAAAGGCACTCAATGCCATAATGGGGCTTTATATTATACTGCGCGGCAATTTTACCAATTTGGTAATTCAGTTGGTTGCGCTTGTGTTTTTTTAGGGAAGTGGCCGTAGTTTCCAGTGCTTTGTTAGGCTGATTGTTTGTTTCGTAAAGGTTGCTCAATTTTTCATAGGTATGGGGTGAACCACCTATTTCAATTGCCTTTTTATAAAATTTCTCAGCTTCTTCTGGACGTTTGGAATATTCAGCAATGTAACCGCTTGCCAAATAACCATCAACCGCGGAAATCTTTGAAAGTTGATTCGCAAAAGATTGTGCTTTTTCCTCGCTACCACCTACAATTCCAGGTAATTGCATATACAATTCAACCAAAGCCCAGCGTGCTTCTATGTGTTTTTTATCGAGATCCGCAGCGCGTTCCAATTCCCTTTTAATATCAGGAATGTACGCCAACGCCCGAACCTTGCTAATACTCAATGCTTTCATACCCAAGGCACCGCCATATTTAAAATGATAATTTGCATTGTTGTCCTCTTCGGCTGCCAACGCTTTATAATATTCTATGGCCGTATCCCAATCTTTTTCATAGGAAGCTATATCTCCTAAATATTCGCGGGTTTTTTTATCTGAAGGATTTTGTTGCAGAAATTTTTCAAAAATGGGTTGTGCTTTTGAAAATTTTTCTTGTTCAAAATAGGTTTCAGCACGCTGAAAATCGCTTTGTGCTATTGCTATAAAAGGACTTAAAAGAAATAAAAAAACTATGTATGTGATGAAATGCTTGGTATTCAAATTTCAGAAATTAAATATTAGCAGACTATTTATTGGTATTTTCAAAAACATCCAGAACTATGTGTAATGGATTGCAAAAATAAAACGGTCAATTTTTTTCAGGAGGATATTTTGAAAGTATTTTCTCGATAAGGCTGAAATAATATGCTTCTTTCCTTTCTGGCGAAAAACTTTCTTTATAATCGGCATCTGAAACGGCCTGCCAAACCAAATCATCCTGCGCAAAATCTACAAAATCCATGGTCAATTGTTGGTTGATCGTGCGGCCGCCAATTGGGATTCCGCCCCCTACTCCTACACCCACGTTTCCACCGGCGCTACCAAAACCAAATCCAATAGTGCTCTGGGAATTTGAAAGGCTTTCCCTTGCAAAGAAATTAATTAAAAATGATGGATTTTCGGTTTTAACAAAACCCCTTTCCTGAAGCAGACTATCTGTTACTCGCATAATCCGCTCGTCGTCGAGCTCACTCAAACCAGAGTCTATATTTGGATAATAATTATAGGAATTATAGGTAGAAAAATCGGCTTGTTTATCATAATCCACCGCAACGGTGGCACCACAGGAAGTAAGGACCGCGGCAAAAAGCAAAAGATAGATAATTTTCATTGCGTTATTCTTTATTTAAAAATAAGCAAAAAACGTTCCGATGTGTTTCGGTTTATTTTTCTTTAACAATAATGAAAAGATTTTATTAATTCAGCATTGCCCAAAGTTTGTCCTTCAACTCCGTTAATCCTTGTTGCGCTACGGATGAAATAAACAAATATGGAATTCCCTTAAATTGTTTGTCGAGCAATTTTTTCATTTCCGCTTTTAATTCCTCATCAAGCATATCGCTTTTGCTGATTGCCACAAGACGTTCCTTGTCCAATAACTGCGGATTGTAGCGACGCAATTCATCAACTAAAATATCATACTGTTCCTTTATATCCGGCGCATCCGCTGGTACTAAAAAAAGCAGTGTTGAGTTGCGTTCAATGTGGCGCAAAAAGCGATGGCCGATTCCTTTTCCTTCGGCTGCACCTTCAATGATTCCTGGGATATCCGCAACTACAAAGGTTTTAAAATCGCGATATTCAACGATGCCCAAATTAGGTTTGAGGGTGGTGAATTCATAATTGGCAATTTTCGGTTTTGCGGCCGTAATTACTGAAAGCAATGTGGATTTTCCAGCATTTGGGAAGCCCACCAAGCCAATATCGGCGAGAATTTTCAATTCAAGAATAATATCCTTTTCCTCGCCTTCCTCGCCTGGCTGCGAATATCTGGGAGTCTGGTTTGTAGCAGACTTAAAATGGGCATTACCGAGCCCTCCACGGCCACCTTTCGCAATTATTTTTTCCTCACCATCCTCGGTAAGTTCAAACAAAATTTCTTCCGTTTCCTTATCTCTAATTACGGTGCCCAAAGGCACTTCAATATATTCATCTGCTCCGTCCGCGCCCGTGCTTGTCTGCTTGCTTCCGTGCTCACCGTGTTCTGCCTTAAAATGTCTTTTGAATTTTAAATGATAAAGTGTCCAAAGATTCTTATTCGCCTTAATTATTACGTGTCCGCCACGACCACCGTCGCCACCATCCGGCCCTCCTTTTGGGATATATTTTTCCCTGCGCATATGCTTGCTCCCCTGCCCTCCTTTACCGGAAGTCACGTGCACCTTTACGTAATCTACAAAATTCCCTTCGGTCATATATCCTATGTTATTTCTTGTTTGCGAACTGCAATTATGGTTGATGAATTTTTAATTATTGACCAATTTTATCAATAACCTGACTCAAGCGTTCGGTAATATCTTCAATGCTTCCCACGCCATCAATGCCGTAGTACATATCCATTTTTTTGTAGTAATTCTTTAGGATTGCAGTTTCGGCGTAGTAGACTTTTATTCGGTTTCGTATCACATTTTCATCGGCATCATCTGGTCTACCGCTAGTTTTACCACGTTCAAGCAACCGTTTTACTAAAATTTCATCGTCAACCTCCAGTGCAACCATAGCATCAATTTGGGAATCCTTGTCATCCATTAAATGCCCAAGTGCTTCGGCTTGCGCTTCGGTGCGTGGAAAACCGTCAAAAATAAAACCCTTGGCATCTGGATTTTTGTCAACCTCATTGCTCAGCATATCAATAGTAATCTCATCTGGCACCAATTGACCTTTGTCAATATACGATTTTGCCAGCGTGCCCAATTCAGTCTGGTTTTTTATGTTATATCTAAAAACGTCACCGGTTGAGATGTGCACCAGATTGTATTTTTCCTTTAAAATATCTGCTTGAGTGCCTTTGCCTGCGCCCGGAGGGCCAAATAAAATAATATTAGTCATGAGCTCTTAAATAGAAGTAAATTTATTTTCTTTTGAATTGAGGAATGAAGAAACAAACTTACAAAAATAAAGGCTCATGGAATTTGAAAAGAGGTTGCTTTCTGAAAGGCTCTCAAAAGTTAAGAAAAGTCATGACCATAATCTGGTCTCGACTGCCATTTTGTAAAAATTGGTTCATATAGCCCAATTCTACTCGGAAAGCTTCGTTGAACCGATAACCAAATGCGCCATATAGTCTATTTCTATCAAAAATGGTTTCTTCGGTATTCAGAAAAATTTCATTGTAAGCTGTCGCATACAGCGGTTTTTCCGAAGCGATGGAAATGCCCAAAGGAATGTTGACCGATAAAAAATACCGAAACCGCAATCTGAAATCACTCTCAATAAAACGTTGCTCAAAACGGTACCGATGCTGAAGGGACAAAAAATTGAAATTCTGCTTGGTAATAAATTGCTGAAAAATACGATGCTCATTAACATCCACTTTTTCATCGGTTACGTCTACATAGTTTTGGCTGAGGATATACGCGTACCCTAGCAACACATTGTTGTTATTTTCCGAAAGATTGTAGCCAATTCCCGTCCGTAAAAGTAATTGCTCTAAATCTCCAACCGCATTGTAATTTCTGAATTGTACCTCGTGGTGCCAATTGAAAAGTGAATCAATTTTCTTACTTCCGGTATAGGCATACCAAGCGCCAAGATTGCTTTCTTGCGAAAAAGTAAGGATAGGAAACATCAAAAATAGTAGGGCGAAGTAAATTTTTTTTGTCTGCAATGAGCTATACGTTTTTTAAGAAATGGTTTTGCTTTTAGTTGAAATGTAAATATAGGAAATGCGAATTAATCAACTAAAATTGCCAATTTTCACTGCTGTGGAAATAATAATGACTCGTTGCTTATTGCAAAATTATATTTGAAGTCACCTCCTCATACACCTCACCAGTTGATAATTCAACTTTCACACGTACTTTGAAGTTTTCATCCAAGATTGGCTTTCTGTCCACTTTTAAATTTAAGTATGGATCAGAAATATTGGACTCCGCATAATTTTCCAAAAAGTCTTGCAGATATTCGCCATTTGCATCCCTAAAGGAGGATTTTACTACAATTAAATCGTTTATGACGGAGCCAGCCAGGTGATCTTCGTCAAAATCATTCAGCGTGGTAACGGTCAAGTTGGATAATTTTTCGAATTTAGAGCCAGCATAACCATCTTGCTTGCAAGAACAGGCATACGCACTGGAAATCAACGAAAAACCGAGGCTTTTTTGAGAGGCTTCAGAAATAAAGTCTACGTCATATTCAAGCTGGATTCCATCATAGGTATCGTACGCAACGGCTTCATTTTCCTCCAATATTTCAACTTCATTCTCATCGATTCGCTCATAGCTGCTCAAATCCATTCCTGTTATGTCGAAAAATTCGCCCGCAATCGGCCCGCAATTGCAATCATCATTATTGGTGGTGCACATTTGCAATGGGAGGCCAACAACCAATGCTATTACAATAATTTTTGTCTTGGTATTATTTACAAACGTTTTCATAGTGAAAAAATTAGATTCATTAAAACTATAAAAAAACTTGGTTTGTTCTCAAATTAATTAGCATACTATAAATTCATATTTCAGCTACCTTTCTCCCACACTCGCTCCACTTTTCTTCGGGAATCCTTCCGAAAACACCGCGATTTTTCGAACAAATCCTGAACTACACTCGAACAAAACCGGAAAATAACCGATAAAACAGAGTAGCCTTTCCGCAGATTATCATACACGCCACATACCATTTTACTATCTTTGCTAATCACGCAAAAAATAGCGATTTAAGATGAATTATTTTTCTTCCCACTTTACCCTTGGAATTCTTGGCGGTGGACAATTGGGCAAAATGATGCTCTACGAAACCCGAAAATGGGACATCCGCACGAGCGTGCTTGACCCAAGTGCCGAAGCGCCGTGCCGTATTGCTGCAGATTATTTTGAACAGGGCGATTTGATGGATTTTAATACGGTTTATAACTTCGGAAAAAAAGTGGACCTGCTTACTTTTGAAATTGAAAGTGTGAATGTGGACGCTTTGGAAAAACTGGAAAGTGAAGGGACAAAAGTATATCCCAGCGCAGCCACGTTGCGGAATATTCAAGATAAGGGGGTTCAGAAACAATTTTATAAAGAGCAAAAAATCCCTACTTCGCCTTTCAAGAATTTTGAGGATAAATATCAGCTAAATGAAGCCATAGTGCGCAAGGAACTTCATTTTCCATTCGTGTGGAAAAGCTGCACAGGCGGATACGATGGTAAAGGTGTGAGTATAATTAAGGATGCCGAAGATATTATCCCGTTACCCGAAGGCGCGTGCATTGCAGAAAAATTAATTCCCTTTAAAAATGAATTGGCCGTAATTGTTGCCAGAAATCCTTCCGGGGAGGTAAAAACCTATCCCGTGGTTGAAATGGAATTCCATCCTGAAGCCAACCAAGTGGAATACGTAATTTGCCCTGCAAGGATAGCGGAAAGTGTTGCGAATAAAGCCAGGGAAGTTGCCAAAAAAGTTTCCGAAGCGTTTGAGCATGTGGGTCTTTTGGCGGTAGAAATGTTCCAGACCGAGGACGACGAAATCCTTGTGAATGAAGTTGCCCCGCGCCCACACAACAGCGGCCATTACAGCATCGAGGCAAGCTACACCAACCAATTTGAACAGCACATTCGCGCCATTCTCAATTTACCGTTGGGAAACACGGACAGCAAAGTGGGCGGCATAATGGTAAATCTTGTGGGCGCAGAAAACCACAACGGCCCGGTTTTATATAAAAATATTGATGAAATTTTAAAAATGGAAGGCGTAACGCCCCACATTTATGGGAAAAAGGAAACCCGCCCCTTTAGAAAAATGGGACATGTAACCATTGTAAATAAGGACATTACCGAAGCAAGAAAAATTGCGGAGGCCGTTAAGAAGACGATTGAGGTTATAAGTAGAAATTAGATTTCGTATCTTTCATAAAAATGGTATTTATGACATATTTAGAAAAAAAGAAAAATCTTAAAAAAGCAATAGAATCCTTATCTGATGAGCAACTGGACGAAGCGCTTTTTTTGATTGAAAAAGTAATAAACCAAGACGAAAAAAGAAAAGAATATGTGATTGATTTGCTTGTAAAAGAGTCAAATCTTTTTGACAGGCTAGCGCAATGATCTCTTTAAAATTAGCACAAGAATTGAATGAAATCATTGCAAAATCTTCTGGTGGTAGTGCCGGAATTCGCGATACCGGAAGCCTTTTGTCAGCATTAAATAGGCCATTCCAAACATTTGGTGGTGAAGATTTATATCCTACGGCTTTAGAAAAATCTGCGGCAATTGTTGAAAGCATAATTATCAATCATCCATTTATTGACGGAAATAAAAGAATGGGGTATGCTTTTATGAGGTTACTTTTGGCAGAGGGCGGATATACCCTAAAAGCTTCGGAAGATGAAATTTATGATTTTATAATTTCAATTTCAGAAGGCAAAATGAAATTTGAAGCAATAAGAGATTGGATAAAAAATAATATTTAAAAACAATTTTTCAAACCTCATATTCTAAAATTTAGAATATGAAACCTAAAACCTGAAACTTGAACCCAATGAGCAAAGTAGCAATAATAATGGGAAGCACCAGCGACCTTCCAATAATGCAGGAAGCAATCGACATTTTAAAAGGATTTGATATTGAGGTGGAAGTAGATATCGTTTCTGCCCACCGCACCCCAGATAAACTTTTCGATTACGGAAAGAACGCACACACCCGCGGAATCTCAGTGATAATCGCAGGCGCGGGCGGCGCAGCGCACCTTCCGGGAATGGTTGCCTCGCTTTCGCCATTGCCCATAATCGGCGTGCCGGTAAAATCCAGCAATTCCATTGATGGTTGGGACAGCGTTCTTTCCATTTTGCAAATGCCGGGCGGCGTTCCCGTGGCAACAGTTGCGCTCAACGGCGCAAAAAATGCAGGAATCCTCGCAGCACAGATTATCGGAGCTTCAGATAAATGTGTGCTTGACAAAATTATTGCCTACAAAGAAGGCCTAAAAATGAAGGTTGAGGAAGGCGCCGCTAAAGTTCGCAGTGCTCAGTAAATAGTATTCAGTATTCTAAAATATTAAATCGTTGGATCCAAATAATCTAAAATCTAACGTCTTAAATCTAAAATCTTAATGAACCCCCTTTTAAAATCATACAATACCGCCCCTTTTTCAGAAATAGAAAACAAACATTTTCTACCTGCCATAAAACAATTGATTGCTGAAACAAAAGCTGAAATTGACGCCATTACTGAGAATAGCGATGCGCCTACCTTTGAAAATACACTGGAAGCTTTAGAAAACACGGGGGAAAAACTGGATAGGGCAACAAGTATTTTTTTTAATTTGAATAGTGCCGAAACAAATGACGAAATTCAAAAAATAGCGCAGGAAATTTCTCCGATGCTTACGGAATTCAGCAATGATCTTTTGTTAAACGAAGCTTTATTTGAAAGAGTAAAAAATGTGTATCAACAAAAGGATTCATTGAATTTGAATGCAGAACAACAAATGTTGCTCACTAAAAAATATAAGTCTTTCGCGCGCAACGGCGCCAATCTTTCTGAAGAAAAAAAGAGCGAATTGCGAAAAATAGACACCCAACTTTCTAAGCTGAGCCTCACTTTCGGCGAAAATGTATTAGCTGAAACCAATAGGTTTGAACTTCATATCACAGATGAAAAAGACCTTTCCGGTTTGCCCGAAGGTACAATTGAAGCCGCCGCCCAAACCGCTTCGGAAAAAGGAAAAGACGGTTGGGTCTTTACATTGGATTATCCAAGTTACGTTCCGTTTATGACGTATGCAGACAATCGAGAACTGCGGAAAAAAATGGCGATTGCCTTTGGCGCCAAGGGTTTTCACAATGATAAACTGGACAATCAAAACAATGTTTTGCAGATTTCGAAACTTCGGCATAAACGCGCAAATTTGTTAGGCTATGATAGCCACGCGAATTTTGTTCTTGAAGAACGCATGGCGGAAACTCCCGAAAAAGTAAAATCATTTTTATACGAACTTTTGGCAAAAGCAAAACCAGCAGCCCAAAAGGAATTTGAAAGACTCACGGCTTTTGCGAAGGATCTGGACAATATTGATCGTTTAGAAAAATGGGACGACGCATATTATTCTGAAAAATTGAAACAAAAACTTTTCAATCTGGACGATGAAAAGCTGAAGCCTTATTTTGAATTGAAAAATGTGATCCAAGGCGTTTTCACGGTAGCTGAAAAACTGTACGGACTACATTTTGAAGAAGTTCAGAATATCGACAAATACCACGCAGATGTAAAAACCTATGAAGTAAAAGATGACGAAGGTGAATTGGTTGCCATTTTTTATGCTGATTTCCACCCGCGTCCAGGAAAAAGAAATGGCGCTTGGATGACTTCATACAAACCGCAACAAATAAAAAATGGTAAAAATGAAAGACCGCATATTTCCATAGTCTGTAATTTCACAAAGCCTACTTCAAGCAAGCCTTCGCTGCTTACATTCAATGAAGTAACCACACTTTTTCACGAATTTGGTCATGCACTACACGGTATATTGGCAAATACCCACTACCCTAGCCTTTCTGGCACCAGTGTTTATTGGGATTTTGTAGAATTGCCAAGTCAAATTTTAGAGAACTGGTGCTATGAAAAGGAAACGCTGGAGCTGTTTGCCACCCACTATAAAACTGGGGAATTAATACCGATGGAATATGTGGAAAAGATTAAAGAATCTGCAACATTTCTGGAGGGTATGGCCACATTACGGCAATTAAGTTTTGGAATGCTGGATATGGCGTGGCACGGCGGCGACCCGTCTCATGTAAATAATGTAAAGTCTTTTGAAATTGCAGCTTTCGAAGATACGCAGTTGTATCCAGATGTAAAGGAAAATTGTATGAGTACTTCGTTTTCGCATATATTCCAAGGCGGTTATTCAGCAGGATATTACAGTTACAAATGGGCGGAAGTGCTGGATGCGGACGCTTTTGCACTTTTCAAACAAGAAGGCATTTTCAATAAAAAAGTAGCCGATAAGTTTAAAGGATTTGTACTCTCACAAGGTGGCACGATGGATCCTATGGAACTGTACAAACAATTCCGTGGGCAGGAGCCAGATCCGGAAGCGCTTTTGAAACGGGCGGGGTTGCTTACATAAAATAAGGCTTCAAAAGTTTCACACTTTTGAAGCCTTACATTTTTGTTTACAGCATAAAGTTCATTAGTTCAACACAAACTTTTTGGTAACCGTATGGTTATTTTCCATTGTGAATTTAGCTATGTAAAAGCCTTGCGCAAACTGCGAAAGTGAAATACTTCCAGCTTCGGCATTCATTGTTTCGGTGGTTATTTTCTGCCCGGCGATAGTGTAGATTGAAATTTCTGTTACGTTTGAATTTGAATTCCTCAAAAGATAATTCAGTGATTTGTCTTTCATATAAATAGAAACAGCTTTTTCAGAAAAATCTTCAACTGAAAGTGTAGCAGGTTTTGCGGCTTCAATTAAAAATTCAAGACCCAATTTGGCGAATTTAACCGATTGGTCCGTATTGTTCAAAAATGTATATACATCCTGCGGGCTATGGATATTTGGGTTGCTATCGCTCAATTCTGCCTCGAAAGGAAACGCAGCATCGTACCCAGCGTCTGCCCAACTAAAGTGGTCTGAGCAGCCATAATTGCACTGTGAAAATCCGTAGGTAAAAGCGTGCTCGCCGGTGCTATTATAGTGGTCCATCAAATCAATTAAATAATTATTCAATGTCTGGCTGTTATAGAAATCTGTGGTGATATAAACATCTTCGGAAGAACCTTTAAAGGCAGTCATATCAAACTGAACAAAAGCTGCAACGTCCACATTATTGCTAGCATAATTCTGCGCAATTTCCTCTGAACCTACTAGCCCAATTTCTTCTGCCGCAAATGCCATTACCTCAATGGAGCGGTTTGGCACAAAATCCATATCCAGCAATACACGAACCATTTCAGTCATAGTTGCAATACCGGAAGCGTCATCATCGGCACCGGGCGCGTTATCGTTATTTGGAAAAGATGTAGAATCTATATGTCCGCCAATAATTACAAATTCGTTCGGAGTTTGGGCGCCGTCAAAAGTCAAGATTACTGACGGCATATTTGTATTTACGTGATTGTAAATGCGAGTGTGGACATCCGTCCGTCCGGCGGCTGCAATCATTCCATCCCATCTGTCTTTCAAATCCAAGACCGATTGTGTTGCGGCCGGCCTATTGTGGTAACGCGTTCCGTAATTTTGAAGTATTAAAATATCTGTTTCAATATTATCCCCATCTACCATAGAGATACCCTGATTTACCAATGCATCCTGATCAATTGTGTAGTCAATTAATACCCGATTTTGTGGCTTTACCCTATTTATTGCTTTAAGGGCGGCAGCTTCGTTAGTTTTAAAAACATAACCCGGCCCGTGCGTTTTAACTTTGTCGTGAATTAAATGCCGAACATTCTCTGAAATAAATACGGCGGCGTGACCATTGCCCGTCCCTAAAATATCTATTTGGTCGGGGAATTCCGCTTTAAATTCGGCGGCGTTTTCAATATCCATGGTAGCGTAAACACTCTTGGCTTCCTGTGCAAAAACTGTGATAGAAATTGATAGAAACGCAAAGGTTCCAAGTATAAATTTTTTCATTGGGAAAGAAATAAAATAATTAGTGGGGTAAATGTACTGGGAATAACCCACTTCGGAAAAAAATTTATGCCAAAACAAATTACCATCCTGGATTTTTTCATATAAACTTTGCTACTTTTGGGAGTATCAAAAATAATTCCTTGGAAATACTGCAACCCAATTTATGGGTAGATAAATACGCTGATTACCTCTACAATTACACCATTGTTCGCGTAAACGACCACGTGGTCGCGCAGGATATTATTTCAGATACATTTTTGGCCGCTTTGAAATCCAGCAAAAATTTTAAGGGTGAAGCCACGGAACGCACGTGGCTAATTTCAATATTGAAGCGAAAAATTATTGATTATTATCGAAAAATAAATTCGAAAAAGGGGAAGGCTGAAATTCATATTAATTATAAAAATGAAGATTCCGAAGGAGACTGGCTGGAAGAAAATGCCGCAGACCCTTTTGACAAAACTGCGGAAGACACGCTCGAAAACGAGGAATTGGGATTGGCAATACTGGATTGCCTCGATAAATTGGATAAAAGACAGGCTGAAATCTTTAAGCTGAAAACTGTGGAAGGATTTGATACGGATGCCATCTGTAAAGAATACAATATTACGCCGTCTAATCTTTGGGTTATCATTCACCGCGCCCGAAAAACGCTTATGGAATGCCTGAATGATAACTGGTTCAACAAATAAAAAAATATGGGATTATTTATAAAATGTGAGGAAGCACAACAAATTTGCGATAAAAGTCAATATAAGGAAACGTCCTTTTTTCAGAAAATAATCCATTTTTTCCATTTGGCAATTTGTAAATTTTGCAGAACCTATACCAAAAGCAACACACAGCTCACAAAATCTCTCCACGATTCCCGCCTTAGAACTTTAAATTCTGAAGAAAAACGGGCTTTACAGGATAAAATTCAGCAAAACTTGAGTGCCGAATAACTTTCTATGCTAATAATAAACAATAAATCAGCAACCAAAAAATAGGGAGTCCTTCCACCCAGAAAGAAGAAAAATATTTGTGCTGTTCGGTTTTTGAAATAGCCAATACCGCTGCCAAAATCACACAAAAAATTAAAAGTGCCGTAAAATATTCAAAAGAGAAATTTTCTTTGAATGTTTCAAGAAGAAGGCTTATTCCCAGAAATATAATTCCTAAATATTTCGTTTTGCCTATACCTATTTGCTGCGGAAATGTTTTCAGAGAAAGCGCGTCATAGCGCACATCCCTAATCTCAAAGGGCAATGTGAGTACAATTACTATCAATATTCTTTGAAAAAAGGTTAGCCAAATATCTGAATGAAAACTTCCCGTTTTTGAGATTGCCGGAACAATAACCGTAACGCCCGCCCAAACCACCGCTACGATAAAAATCTTCAACCTCGATAGCGAACGTAAATTTTTTCTTTTTAATGATGGAACTGCATAAAAAAAAGTAAGTAGGCCAAACGCTGCTATAAAAGCCAATATTTTCAACGGAAGTTTTAAGCCGAAAAAACAAAAGGCCAAGAAACAAACGAAGGAAAAAACCTGTATCGTTTTCAGTGAATTTGTCAAAGTCCGGTGGTGTAGGCCGGCTACTTTTGCATATTTTACAAAATTATAGCCAGATATTGTTCCGAAAAATATAAAAGCAAAAAGCGTCAAATCCATTCTAAATCCAAATTCCAGAGCTGTTATTATTGCAAAGGAACATACCGCTACGGCCACGTGTATACTGCTATTTATGTAAAAGGAAAAAAAATGGCGCAGCAATTTCATTTTGGGAATTTTTGTAAGGTGTTTATAACCTACATTTTTGGTTGAAAAATTTGCTTTTTCAACTAGTTAAAAGACCTAAAAATAAGGTTTAAAATTGTAATTTTGCCACCTAAATTTCAATCGCAAATAATGAATACAGATTCTTTTGCTTTAAGGCATATCGGCCCACGGGAGAATGATCTTCCAGAAATGCTTAAAACCATTGGTGTGAGCTCCCTCGACCAACTTATTTACGAAACCGTTCCAGACGACATTCTGCTAAAAAAGGCGCTGGATCTGGACACGGCGATGAGCGAACAGGAATATCTTGAGCACATTACTGAACTTTCCACCAAAAACAAACTTTTCAAAACATACATCGGTCTGGGCTATAACCAGTCCATTACCCCACCCGTAATCCAGCGAAATATCCTTGAAAACCCAGGTTGGTACACGGCTTACACGCCCTATCAGGCCGAGATTGCCCAAGGTAGATTGGAAGCCCTGCTCAATTTCCAAACTATGGTAACGGATTTAACCGGGATGGAACTCGCAAATGCTTCACTGCTGGATGAATCTACCGCCGCAGCTGAGGCAATGGCGCTTCTTTTTGCCGTTCGGGAAAGGGATAAAAAGAAAAACAATGCTTCAAAATTCTTTGTTTCTGAAGAAATTTTACCGCAGACCCTCTCATTGTTACAAACCCGTTCCGAGCCACTTGGCATTGAACTGGTCGTAGGCAATCATGAAGAATTTGATTTTTCTGAAGCGTTTTTCGGTGCTATTTTGCAATATCCGGGCAGAACAGGAAAAGTCCATAATTATAAAGATTTCATTCAAAAAGCGAACGATTCCCAAATTAAGGTTGCAGTTGCAGCAGATATTTTAAGCCTTGTAATGCTGGAATCTCCCGGCCATTTTGGGGTTGACGTGGTTGTGGGAACTACCCAACGTTTTGGTATTCCATTAGGGTATGGTGGTCCACACGCGGCATTTTTTGCGACAAAGGATGAGTACAAAAGAAGTATTCCCGGAAGAATTATTGGCGTCACCAAAGATACCGACGGCAACCGCGCCCTGCGCATGGCATTACAAACGCGCGAGCAGCATATAAAACGCGATAAAGCAACATCAAACATTTGTACCGCACAGGTTTTACTTGCCGTTATGGCTGGAATGTATGCCGTATATCACGGGCCGGAAGGTTTGAAATATATTGCGAACAAAGTTCATAATGGAGCGGCAACACTTGCAAATGCCCTTGAAAAACTGGGCTTTGAGCAAGCTAACGATACCTATTTTGATACCATCGCAATCAAAACCGATGCTACCAAAATTAAATTTTTAGCCGAAGCAAAAGAGGTAAATTTCTATTATCCCGATGATGATACGGTTTCAATTTCCATTAATGAAACCACGACTATCAAAGACTTAAATAAGATACTTTCCATTTTTTCCGAAGCCAAAAAGAAGGATTTTCAGAAATTGACTTCATTGAAAACAGGCAATAAAATTCCGAAGGAAGTTTCCCGTAAAACTGATTTTCTTCAGCAAGAAGTCTTTAAAAGCTACCACAGTGAAACAGATTTAATGCGCTACATCAAAAAACTGGAGCGCAAGGATTTATCCTTAAATCATTCCATGATTTCTTTGGGTTCTTGTACAATGAAGCTGAATGCCGCCGCAGAAATGCTACCGTTGAGTGACCCAATGTGGGGCAATATGCATCCATTTGTACCAGTAGAGCAAGCGGAAGGTTACCAAACCATTTTGAAAAAACTCGAAAAGCAATTGACCGAAATTACCGGTTTCGCTGGTACTTCATTACAGCCCAATAGCGGTGCGCAAGGCGAATATGCAGGTTTGATGGTAATAAGGGCTTATCATGAATCCCGAGGCGACCATCATAGAAATATCTGTATTATTCCATCTTCCGCACATGGTACAAATCCCGCAAGCGCAGTCATGGCGGGGATGCAAGTAGTTGTAACAAAATCTACCGAGGAAGGAAATATCGATATTGATGACCTACGTGAAAAAGCAGAAAAATACAAAGACAATCTTTCCTGCTTGATGGTAACATATCCATCCACACATGGCGTTTATGAGTCGGGAATACGCGAGATCACGGGGATTATTCACGAATTTGGCGGACAGGTTTATATGGATGGCGCTAATATGAATGCCCAGGTAGGTCTTACAAATCCTGGCGCAATCGGTGCTGATGTTTGCCACTTAAATCTCCACAAAACTTTTGCGATTCCCCACGGAGGTGGTGGTCCCGGAGTAGGTCCAATCTGTGTAGCGAAGCAGTTGGTTCCTTTTTTACCTTCAAACCCTGTGATTGCAACTGGCGGCGAAAAAGCGATTACTGCAATTTCGGCGGCACCTTACGGCAGTTCATTAGTTTGCTTGATAAGCTATGCCTACATATGTATGCTTGGCGTAAATGGATTGAAAAAATCAACTCAATACGCAATTTTGAATGCCAATTACATCAAGGAAAGATTGAATGGCCATTACGATGTTCTTTATACTGGTGAGCGCGGCCGTGCAGCTCACGAAATGATAGTGGATTGCCGTCCATTTAAAGCTAAGGGCATTGAGGTAACCGACATTGCAAAACGCTTAATGGACTATGGTTTCCACGCGCCTACTGTGTCGTTCCCAGTGGCAGGTACATTGATGATTGAGCCTACGGAGAGTGAAAGCAAAACCTCTTTGGATCAGTTTTGTGATGCGATGATTTCAATAAGAAAAGAAATTGATGCTGCAGATAAAGATGATGCAAACAATGTTTTGAAAAATTCACCACATACGCTTCAAATGCTTACAGCAGATACGTGGGATTTTCCATACAGCAGACAACAAGCGGCTTTCCCTATGGAATCGGTGTCAGAAAATAAATTCTGGCCATCCGTTCGCCGAGTTGATGATGCCTATGGGGACCGGAATTTAATATGTACCTGCGATCCCATTGAAAGTTATATGGAAGTTTAACAACAGTTGAATTTTATAACGATGCCTCGAAATTTCAAAAGAATTTCGGGGCATTTTTATAGCTGATTTTCAAATGTATTTTATTTCAAAATTTTTTCTGAAATAAACAGAACGCTCCCAAAATTATATATAAAATCTTATTTCATAATTTGACACATTGTTACATCTTTCGTTTTACGTATTTTTATCAAAAATCTGAAACCAATGGGCGTTAAAATCACTGGCATAGGCAGTTATATTCCGAGTGAAATTGCCAAAAATGAACATTTCGGAAAACACCATTTTTATAACGAGGATGGTACCCGCTTTGGCCATGAAAATGATGTGATTATTGAAAAATTTAAGGCTATCACCGGTATCTCCGAAAGACGCTATCTGCCTAAAACCCTGGTAACATCAGACATTGCTTCCTTTGCTGCAGAAAATGCTTTAAAGAATGCGAGCTTAAACAAGGAAGAACTGGATTACATAATTGTTGCGCATAATTATGGCGATGTAAACTACGATTCCGTACAAAGTGATACCGTGCCAAGCATCGCCACACGCGTAAAACATAATTTGAAGATAGAAAAACCCACTTGCGTAGCGTACGATGTGCTATTTGGCTGTCCAGGCTGGATAGAGGGGATGATCCAGGCAAATGCATTCATAAAGTCCGGAATCGCAAAAAAGTGTTTGGTAATTGGAGCCGAATCCCTTTCACGGGTGGTAGATCCACACGACCGCGATTCTATGATTTACAGTGATGGCGCGGGGGCGGCAATTGTTGAAAAATCTTCGGAAGAAGGCGGAATATTAAGTCACTACAGCGCCACTTTCGCTTTTGAGGAAGCACATTTTATTTATTTTGGCGAAAGCAACAATCTCGAATTAAAGGATACACGCCGATACATAAAAATGTACGGCCGGAAAATTTATGAATTTGCCCTGAGCAATGTTCCCGACGCCATGAAAACCTGTTTGGACCAAAGTGGAATATCCGTTGACGAGGTAAAAATGATTTTCATCCATCAAGCCAATGAAAAAATGGACGAAGCGATTGTAAACAGATTTTACAAACTTTATGACAGAACACCGCCCAAGGACAGTATGCCCATGAGTATTGATAAATTGGGCAATAGCAGCGTTGCAACCATCCCTACCCTATACGATCTCGTTTTAAACAATGAACTGAAAGGATATTCGGTAAAAGAGAATGACGTTGTTATTTTTGCCAGTGTTGGCGCGGGAATGAATATTAATGCTATAGTTTATAGGATTTAAAAATTCTGAATTATAAATATGTACGAAGGCCAATTCCCCAAAAAAAGATATAAGCATACGTTTCAATTTTTAGAAAAAGTTATTTCAAAGGAAGACAGAATTTTGGATTTGGGCGTTCCCAACCCATTTTCCGAAATGCTTACCAACAAGGGCTTTAACGTAACAAATACGGCTGGTGAGGATTTAGACACTGAGACAGATGCGGTAAAAACCGATGCTTTTGATGTTGTAACCGCCTTCGAAATCTTTGAGCATTTGGTCTCTCCATTCAACGTTTTAAGCGATATTAAGGCTAAAAAGTTGGTAGCTTCCGTGCCACTGCAACTTTGGTTTGCTTCGGCATATAAAAGTAATACGGATAAGTGGGACCGGCATTATCACGAATTTGAGGATTGGCAATTTGACTGGTTGCTGGAGAAAGCTGGCTGGCGAATCCTTAAACGTGAAAAATTTACAAATCCCGTAAATAAAATAGGAATTCGTCCCATATTGCGAAGGTTTACACCGCGCTACTACTTGGTTTATGCGGAACGCGATTAGATGAAATTCTACATAATTATACCCGCCCATAACGAGGAAGCGCATTTGGCAAAAACGCTTCAATCATTGGTGGAACAGACGCTACTTCCGAAAAAAATTGTAGTCGTAAACGATTCTTCTACGGATGGCACTCAGGATATTATTGATAAATTTTCTGAAAAATTCAGTATTGTTGAGCGTGTTTTTTTCCGTTCCGAAGAAACCCACGCGCCGGGAAGTAAGGTTATCAATGCGTTTTATAAAGGTATTGAACGGCTGGATAACAATTACGACGTAATCTGCAAATTTGATGCAGACCTTATTTTTCCATCAAACTATTTGGAAAAAATTTCAGAACTGTTCACAAAAAATAAGACCTGCGGAATGGCGGGCGGTTTTTGTTATATTGAAGAAAACGGGAAATGGGTTATAGAAAACCTGACCAACAAAGATCACATTCGCGGAGCTTTGAAAGCATATAGAAAAGAATGTTTCTTTGATATACACGGCCTCAAAAGCACAATGGGCTGGGACACGGTTGATGAACTACTTGCGCAGTACCACGGCTGGAAAATTGAGACTGATACCAGCTTGCATGTAAAGCACTTAAAACCCACTGGCAAGGTTTACACTAAAACTGCTAAACACAAACAGGGCGAGGCTTTTTACAAAATGCGCTATGGTTTTTGGCTTACAACAATTGCTTCAGCCAAGCTTGCCTTCAGAAAAAAAAGTCTGCAATATTTTCTGAATTGTATGAATGGTTTTAAAAACGCAAAAAAGCAGAAACTTGAATATATTGTTTCAGAAAAAGAAGGAAGATTTATCCGCAATCTTCGGTGGAAGAATATATTTAAAAAATTGGGGGTACGCTAAATTTGGCTGGCAATATAAACTTCGCTTAACCTTTCAACTATTGGATATTCGTTATTTTTGCGAATAAAAATTCAGAATGCAATTTAAATCCCTCTTTGCCCTACTTTCAATTTCTTATGTATTATCTTCCTGCATTTCAGTTAATGTGAAGGACAACAAGGTTTCAAGTAATTTTTCTGAAACCAAAAAGCCCAAAAATATCATTCTTTTAATTGGCGATGGAATGGGCCTAAGCCAAGTTTCCGCGGCAATATATTATAAAAACGGCAAGCCCAATTTTGAAAGATTCACCACCATAGGCCTCAGTAAAACCTCATCTTCAAGTGACTTGGTGACGGATTCTGCCGCAGGCGCGACGGTTTTTTCCGCGGGAGTAAAAACATATAACGGTGCTATTGGTGTTGATAATGATACTATTCCAGTAGAAACTATTGTTGAAAAACTTTCAAAAGAAGGTTTCGCAACGGGAATTATTTCTACCTCATCCATTGTGCACGCTACACCCGCAAGTTTTTACGCCCACGTAAAACGCAGAAGTTATTACGAAGAAATTGCAACCTTCGCCCCCAATTCCGGAGTGGATTTTTTCGCCGGTGGTGGCATCAAATTTTTTGAAAAAAGAAAGGATGGCAGAAATCTTTTAAATGAAATGAAAGAGAAGGGATATTCGGTTTTTACCGAAAATCTTCCCACAAAACCTTCGTTGGGAAAGGAAATTATTTTGATGGCGGAAGACGGCATGCCAAAAATGAGCGAAGGTCGTGGCAATTTTTTGACGGATGCCACAAAACTTGCTCTTGAAAAACTTTCAAAAAATGAAAACGGATTTTTCTTGATGGTCGAGGGCAGCCAAATTGATTGGGGCGGCCACGCCAACGATGCCGATTACCTGATTGAGGAACTATTGGATTTTGACAAAACAATTGGTGCCGCGCTAGATTTTGCCGAAGAGAATGGCGAAACATTGGTACTTGTCACGGCTGATCACGAAACGGGCGGCTTTACCCTTGCCGCGGATGGGTCAGATTACAACAAATTGAAATCAACCTTTTCTACGCCGGGACATTCTGGAACGATGGTACCAGTTTTTGCGAGGGGTCCGGGTGAAAATTATTTCAATGGAATTTATGAAAACACGGCCATCTACCACAAAATGAAAATGCTTTTAGATAAATAAAAGCTAAATACCTTAATTATAAAAATCACTCGCCTAATTTTGTTACTTTAGCGAAAGAGTTCGTTTATATGAAGTATATACAAGATATTGGCTCCTACTTTTTGATGCTGAAAAGGGTTTTTGGGAGTTTCACCAAAACATCGGTTTTAAGACATCTTATCTTTAAGGAAATCAACGATTTGATTATAAAGTCCATGGGGATTGTTGCCTTCATTTCATTTTTTGTGGGTGGGGTGGTTGCCATCCAGACCGCACTGAATATGACGAATCCTTTGATTCCCAAAAGTTTGATAGGTTTTGCCACGCGCCAATCCGTTATTTTGGAATTTTCTCCCACATTTATTTCCATAATCATGGCTGGTAAAGTGGGTTCATTTATCACCTCAAGCATAGGTTCTATGCGGGTTACGGAGCAAATTGATGCACTGGAAGTAATGGGTATCAATTCACTTAACTATTTGGTTTTCCCAAAAATTATAGCACTTTCATTCTATCCTTTCGTAATTGCTATTTCCATGTTTTTAGGGGTAATGGGCGGATGGCTTGCGGGTGTCTATGGCGGTTTTACAACTTCAGCAGACTTTATTGCTGGGCTTCAAGATAGTTTTGAACCCTTTCATTTATTCTATGCCTTCTTTAAAACGTTTATATTTTCCTTCATATTGGCCACAGTCCCATCCTGGCAAGGCTATTATATGAAAGGGGGCGCGCTGGAAGTGGGCCGGGCGAGTACTAATTCCTTCGTTTGGACCAGTGTGCTTATTATTCTTGCAAATTATATAGTAACCCAACTCCTGTTAAGCTAATGATTAAGGTAGAAGATGTACATAAAAGTTTTGGGAGCGAAGAAATTCTAAAAGGAATTTCCACCACTTTTGAAAAAGGAAAAACCAACCTCATCATTGGCCAGAGCGGTAGCGGTAAAACGGTCATGCTAAAATGCCTAATTGGCCTTTTTCGGCCAGAGGAAGGAAGAATTTATTACGAAGATAAAGCCATACAAGATATGGATGAGGAAGAACAGCGCGAACTACGGGAGCAAATTGGGATGCTTTTTCAGGGTGGTGCACTTTTCGATTCCATGACTATTGAAGAAAATGTAATGTTTCCGCTGCGGATGTTCACAAAACAGAAAAAAGCAGATATGCTTGCGCGCGTAAATGAGGTATTAAAACGTGTTGATCTTGAAAATGTGAACAAAAAATTTCCCGCACAAATCTCCGGGGGAATGCAGAAAAGGGTATCCATTGCGAGAGCCATCGTAAACAAACCAAAATTCCTATTTTGTGATGAGCCAAACTCAGGTCTTGATCCGCGAACGGCTACATTGATTGATAATCTTATCCAAGAAATTACCCACGAAAATGATATAACCACGGTCGTTGTTACCCACGATATGAATTCGGTAATGGAAATTGGTGAAAATATTGTTCTTTTGAAGAAAGGTAAACTTGCCTGGCAAGGAGATAAAGAGGACATTTTTAAAACCGATAATAAGGATGTCGTAAATTTTGTTTATTCTTCAGACCTTTTCAAGAAAATTAGAAACGTTCAATTAAAGGAAGAATAATTTTTATCCTAAAAATTTAAATATCAATTAATTTGATTTATTTTTATTCGCTTAAAATCAAATTAATCATGATAAAAAAATTACTTTACTGCGTAGCTTTCTTGGGTTGCAGTACCATTTTTTCGCAAGTAACTTTTACCAACAATGCAGATTTATTGGGTAATTACAATGACACCTCTGAAGCTGCCGTAGATATGAACGGTGATTACCTTGATGATTATGTTCGCGTATCTAGCACCGGGGTTGGAATAGATTACCAACAACCGGATGGCTCTTTTAACTCAGTTTTTTATCCTATGAATATCCAAAATGTTCCAGACTGGAGCGTGGCGGCAGGGGATATTGACGGAAACGGCTATAATGATTTAGTTTTGGGAAACAATTCCCGCGTTTCGTTTCTTTTTGCAAATTCTGACGGAACTGCCTACACGGAAGATCCTAGAAATGAATATATTTTCTCACAACGCTCCACAATGGCAGACATTGATAATGACGGTCTTTTAGATGTTTTTGTATGTCACGATGTGGATCTTAGCCACCCCTACAGAAACAACGGCGGTCAAAATCTTGTTCTAGACCAAACTTTGATTGAAACATTGGATAGACCAGGTAACTACGCTGCTATTTGGGTAGATTACGATAACGATGGCGATACTGATATGTATTTAACCAAATGCCGCGGCGGAGCAGCTCCGGGAGACGAAGACCGTGACAATGCAATGTATACCAATAACGGCGATGGCACCTTCACTGAAAACGCACTGGATATTGGTATGCGGGACAATGCGCAATCTTGGGCTACGGTTTTTGAGGATTTTGATAACGATGGCGATTTTGATGCCTTTATAGTTAACCACGATTTTCAAAACAGATTAATGGAAAACGATGGCACCGGGATGTTTACCGATGTTATTGTGGGATCCGGAATAAATCCTACTGACCTTGGCGCGTGGGAAAATCAGTCTGGCGATTTTAATAATGATGGTTTTGTAGATATTTTTTCTGAAATGTCAAAAGAACTTTATTTGAATAATGGCGACATGACCTTTACTGGACAAGATTTGAGTTTTGATGAAGGTGGAATTGGCGATTTCAACAATGATGGATTTTTGGATGTTGTGAATGATGGAAATCTTTGGATAAATGCTGGAAATGGAAATAACTGGGTAAAAGTAGGTTTGGAAGGTGTGGATAGCAATAAAAATGGAATTGGCGCCCGCGTTAAGATTGTTGGCGCGTGGGGAACGCAAATGCGTGAAGTACGCTCTGGCCAAGGTTTTTCACATATGAATTCCCTCTTGGCACACTTCGGAATTGGTACCAGCACAGAGATTGAAACCTTGATTATTGAATGGCCGTCCGGCACTGTAGATGTCATTGAAAATCCGGATATGAATACCACCCACATCATTGTAGAAGGCAGCAGTCCCCTATCAATTGCGAGTTTTGATAAAACAAACATTCGTATTTATCCAAATCCTACTTCTGAAATATTGACTATTTCAATGGACGGTTTAGATAAAACTCCGGTTCAAATTATTGATGTAAATGGAAAACTGATATTCAATACAAAAATTTCAAACAATGGCTCCATAGATGTATCTTCTTTAAAAGCTGGAGTTTACTTTGCGATGCTTCAAATTGATAAAAAAACGGAGACTTTTAAATTCATAAAAAATTAAAAGAAAGAAGAAAATAAAAAAACCGGCCAATGTGCCGGTTTTTTTTTTGCCATCAATCTATCTGCAACGTATCCAGTTTCATTTTAAATTTCAACCAGGCCTTAATTTTTTCACTGTTTTCCCGTCTTTCACGTGAGGACACCCCTTTTTTCCATTGAAGCGAGACCACAGGAATGGTATCGGTTCTTTTGAAATCTGTAGTAATTTTATTTGAAAAACTAAACGTTTCCACCCCTTCATAATTTAGCTTCAGTTCTTGGCTCAAATCGCCGAAAGCCAGATTTTGCACTTTTATGATTGCTATTTGATCCTCCAAAAATCGGATACGTTCGTCCTTGTCGCGGATGGCCTGCTCGTTTTTCACATAAAGATCTTCAAGAATACCTGCGCGCACTTCCCCGGAAAGCCGTTCAGCAAAGGCATTGCTCTGATCCGCTCCTTGGTAAATCCTTAAATTGGTTTGTTCTAACTTTTCAGTTTGTTGTAGTTCAGCAAGCCATTCGCTTATTTTTGCCTGCGGAACGGGTTGTCCTATAAGATATACATCAATATTTCTAGATTTGTAATCTTGGGTAAATTTTACAACTTCGGCACCTTCGTACTTTATAACATTCTTTACAAAATCTTTCGTTTTGGACTCAAAAACCTGTTGATCAAGAAGTTTTATAAACAGCCAAACGCTAGGAACCATTACAGCGATGGCAATGAGCGAGGCAATCTGCGCTGTTCTTCTTCGCCTTTTGCTATTTGCGTAGCGTACCAAAGGAAAACGCAAAAGCTTTGAAACAATAAATGTAGAAAGCGCTATAAATACAGCATTTATAGAAAAAAGATAAAGGGCACCAAGTGCATATTCACCATTCCCGATTGCAAGTCCATAACCCACAGTACACAAAGGCGGCATAAGTGCAGTAGCAATTGCGACCCCGAAGATAACGCTCGCGATTGTTCCACTTTTCGTTTTGGCAACAATAAGTCCCAGACCACCAAAAATAGCTACCAATACATCCAAAATCGTAGGATAGGTTCGCGCTATGAGTTCAGGTGTTTCTTCAGTAAGGGGAGAAAGTTTAAAATATAAAAAGGCGGTAAGTACGCTCAAAAAAACCATCACGCCCAGGTTTATCAATGATTTCCGTAGGGTTGCGACATCATTTATCGCCACGGAAAGACCAATACCTACTATTGGCCCCATAAGTGGCGAGATAAGCATAGCACCAATTACCACCGCGGTACTACTTACGTTGAGACCGATGGATGCTACAAAAATTGAAAAAATAAGGATCCAAGACGTGTGACCCTTAAAGGAAATGTCCTTCTGTACAGCTTCAATTGTTGCATCCCTATCCGTATCTGCGCGAATGTCAAAAAGTTCTTTCAAAAACTTTTTTAAACTTGCCCAAGTATTCAGCTTTACCGTGTTGAATTCCTCATCATTCGGTGTAATCTGTATATCGTCCCTATTCTGTTCCTTGCTCATTTATGTATATTTTTTTTCAAATTTTTCAGAGAGTTCATTCAAAAGCTGCTTTATTTCCTGTTCTTTTTTCTTTGGGAAAAGCATCAAAACATCCTTTTTGTCAACAATAATAAAATCGATCAAACCATCTATGACCACCAATTTTCCAGAGGTGGTATAAATCATATTTCCGGATGCATTTTTGAGATGGTGCAAGGCATTGACCACAGCATTTTCAGCTTCATCTTTCTGTAATTTTTCGTGTAATGCGCCCCAAGTCCCCAAATCATTCCAATCAAACGAAGCTTTTTTTACAAATACGTTATTCGCTTTTTCAAGAATTCCATAGTCGATGGAAATGTTTTCTGCCTTTTCATAATTTTCGGAAATGAATTTTTTTTCTTCGGAAGTATTTAAAACTTCAATTCCATTTTCAAATATGGATGCCATTTCAGGCAGATATTTTTCGAAGGAATTTATTATGCTTTTTACGCTCCAAATAAAGATACCGGCGTTCCAAAGAAAATTTCCTTCAGCTAAAAATTTTTTTGCGGTTTCATAATCAGGTTTTTCGCGGAATTGCTTCACATGTTTAATTTCCGATAAATTTTCTTTTTCACTTTCAATATAGCCATAACCGGTGTTTGGAAATGTGGGCTCAATGCCCAATGTTAACAATTTTTCATCTTTTTGCGCAGCTTCAAAACAGGAAATCACATCTACTTGAAAAGCGTTTTCATCTTCAATCCAGTGGTCACTGGGCGCAACCAGCATTATGGCATTTTCATTTTGTTTCTTGATTTTCAATGCAGAAAGCAGAATGCAGGGCGCGGTATTTCGCATTGCAGGTTCAAGGATGACTTGCTCTTCTGAAATTTGTGGTAATTGCTTCAACGTAATTTCCAGATAGCTATCATTCGTTAAAATGAAAATATTTTCTGAGGGAATAATCTTATTTAACCGCGAAAAGGTTTTTTGCAGAAGCGTTTCGCCAGTGCCGAGCATATCGTGGAATTGCTTTGGAAAATCCCGAGTGCTTATCGGCCAAAACCGAGACCCAATGCCGCCTGCCATAATTACCGCGTAATAATTTTTATTCATTTTCTTAATATGTTTAAGAGTTTATCTGTTTAAAGTTTAAATACATTTAATTAAATTTTTGAGTCAAATTATAAACTCTTAAACCACTAAACATATAAACTCATTTTAAAAATTCCACTTCCGCATTGGGGTTAAAAAGGTAAACTTTTCCGGTGGCAATCTCGGTACATTCAAAACGCTTGACGCGCTGGTTCCCCCTTTTAAAAATTTTGCCATTATAAATTCTGAAATGTGCCCCGAAGGGAATTTCAAATATATAGTTTTTATCATTTTGGGGATCAAACTGTTTTAGCGCAAGCGCAAGTGTGGCATCTGTATCGCTTGATGCCTTCGGGTTTTTGAAATGCCTGGCCAAAAGCGGCAACAGATTGTTTGGAAAAACTTCTGGGCGCAAAAATGGGAGCATCATCAATTGAAACGTGCGTTTCCATTCCAGCCCGTGTGGCTTTATATGTCTTCCAAATTTTGTAAACGCTTCCAAATGTGCAATTTCGTGGACAAGCGTTATCAAAAACCGATATTTATTGAGTGTTGCGTTGACGGTAATCTGGTGTTGGCCGTTTGGCATTTTTCGGTAATCGCCGTGACGTGTAACACGTTCATTCACAATTTTTAAATGGACGTTATGGTTTTTAATTAATTCAAACGCCGGGATAACCGATGCCTGTGGAATGTATTTTTCAAGAATTTCCGTCATAAAATTAAGGTGTAGAACTGGAAACCTGCAATACTTTTCCGTTGTAAAATTTGTTTCCGTTCAAGGAAAAATCCATAATATATTGCGCCATTTCGGTGGCTGATAAAGCTGCTTTGTAGCCCGGAAAAGCTTCCTCAAGCATTTCGGTCTGCACAGATCCCAGTGCCAAAACATTAAATGAAGGTCCGGATTCCTTATATTCCTCAGCCAAAAGTTCGGTAAGCGTAATTACTGCACCTTTGCTGCTACTGTAAGCGCTGAGGCCAGCAAACTTAACACTTCCTTGAATTCCGCCCATACTACTTATATTTAAAACGTGCCCCGCTTTTTTCATAAATGGAAGCACCGCTTTTGTCAACTCAGCTACGCCAAAAACATTTACCTCGTAGCATTTTTTAAATTCTTCCGAAGAAATTTTAGAAAAAGGTTTGTTTACCAAAGCACCGGAATTATTTATAAGAATATCAACCTCTTTCATATTTTTCTTTAAAAACTCCGTAACCGCTGAAATTGATGCAGCTTCAGTAATATCAAAATCGAACGCCGTTACATTTTTTAGATTTAATTCTGAAATAGGTTTGGAATTTCGCGAAAGCGCCAAAACGCGATGTCCATTTTCTGAAAAAATTTTGGCAAGTTCGAAGCCAATTCCGCGTGAAGTTCCTGTAATTAGTACGTTTTTCATTTTTTAAATATACACAAATCCCGATAGCATTCAGCAACATTGAAGCTATCGGGAAGTTAATTTTCAATCAAGTATGCTACTATCAAAGCTTACATCGGAATTTTTTTGAATTAAATTTCCAGATTTTTAAATACTTGCAGATTCTACCATAATTTATACAAACATAGTCACGGGATTCTCAATATACTGCCGCAATGTTTGCAAAAATTTGGCTCCTGTAGCTCCGTCAACCGTTCTATGGTCGCACGCCAAAGTTACCGTCATTGTGTTGCCCACGGCAATTTGGCCATTTTTCACCACGGGTTTTTGAATAATTGCACCCACGGAAAGTATTGCTGAATTTGGCTGATTGATAATGGACGTAAATTCCTTGATGCCAAACATACCAAGATTTGAAACCGTGAACGTGCTACCTTCCATTTCCTGTGGTGTCAATTTTTTGTTGCGCGCCTTGCCTGCCAGCTCTTTAACGTGTCCGCCAATTTGTGAGAATGTCATTTGGTCCGCAAATTTTAAAACCGGCACAACCAGACCCTCATCCACCGCCACGGCTACACCTATGTGAATGTGCTTTGCGATTTTTGTGGCCTCTGGCGTCCACTGGCTGTTTACCTGCGGATGCTTTCGAAGTGCCATTGCAGAAGCTTTTATCACCATATCGTTAAACGAAATTTTCACATCTGGATTGGCATTTATGGCTTCGCGCGCGGCTATTGCGTGATCCATATCCAGTTCAATGGTAAGGTAATATTCTGGGGCGGTAAATTTTGATTCGCTCAAGCGTTTTGCGATTGTTTTTCGCATTTGGCTGTTCTTCACTTCCTCAAAACTTTCAGTACCCACGGGCGTGTAGCCTTGTGCAGCGGCAGGTTGATAGTTTTCAATATCGCTTTTCACGATTCGCCCATTTTCACCGCTTCCATTTACTTGGCGCAGGTTTATACCCTTTTCCTCTGCCAATTTTTTCGCCAAAGGCGAAGCAAATATTCTTTTCTCTGAAGTCGATTTTTCAGTCTCTGATTTTTTCTCTGCAGAACCTTCCTTTTTTGTTTCTTGTTTAGAATCCTTATTTGAAGCGTCTTTTCCGTCCTTTTCTTCTTTTTGGTCTTTTTCGTCTTTTTGGTCTTCAGAGGATTTTTCCTTTTTATCCGCAGATTTTGAAGTTTTTCCGCCTTTTTTGAAGTTTTCGGTAATACCTGAAACATCAGTTCCCTTTGGGCCAATAATTGCCAAAACCGCATCTACAGGTGCTGATTCACCCTCGCCTATTCCTATTTTCAATAAAACCCCGGAATAAAAAGATTCAAATTCCATCGTGGCTTTGTCGGTTTCAATTTCGGCCAGAATATCACCTTCCTCTACTTTGTCGCCTTCTTTTTTTAACCAAGTGGCCACGGTACCTTCAGTCATGGTATCGCTTAAGCGGGGCATTGTAATTACCTCAACCCCATCGGGTAGTTCATCTCCGGCATCAGCACTTTCAGAATCTTTTTCTCCTGAATCTTCATTTGTTGTTTCTTCATTGGAATCATTTTCTTCAGAATCATTTTCTTCGGCTTCACCATCGTTTGGTGCTTTTTCCTTTTCGGCATTTTTATCTGAAGATTTTTTTTGATCGGTTTCCGAATCATCTTTTTTATCTGAAGATTTTCCGCTTACCAAATCGGAAATATCCTCATCCTTTTCGCCTATGATGGCCAACAGGGAATCCACGGCAGCGGTTTCACCTTCTTTGATACCAATATGCAGAAGTGTTCCCTCGTAAAAGGATTCAAATTCCATCGTCGCCTTATCGGTCTCAATTTCGGCTAGAATATCGCCTTCCTTTACGGTATCACCTACTTTTTTAAGCCAGGTTGCTACCGTTCCTTCTTCCATTGTGTCGCTCAATCGCGGCATGTTTATTACTTCTGCCATTTCTTATAATTTATCTGATAAAAAAGGATAATCCTCCTGTTCGTAAACCACATCAAACATCACGTTTTTGTCTGGATATGGAGATTCATCTGCAAATTTTTCACACTCTTCGATCATCTTTTTCACCTTTTTATCAATTTTTTTTATATCAGCTTCTGTGGCATATTTCTTCTCATAAATTTGATGAAGGACGTAAGTTATTGGGTCTTCTTCCTGTTTTTTTGCAACCTCCTCCTTGGTGCGGTAATGTTGCGCATCACTCATGGAATGTCCACGGTAACGGTAGGTACGCAGCTCCAAAAATGTAGGTCCATCGCCACGGCGGGCGCGCTGTATTGCTTCATCCATTTCTTTTGCCACCACTTCCGGTTTCATTCCGTCCACGGGCTTGCAGGGCATTTCATAACCAAGTCCCAATTTCCAGATATCTGTATGGTTTGCGGTACGCGCCACGGAAGTACCCATTGCGTATCCATTATTTTCACAACAGAAAACCACTGGCAATTTCCAAAGCATGGCAAGATTAAAAGCCTCGTGCAACGCTCCTTGACGAACCGCACCATCACCCATATAGGTAAGCGTTACTGAATCCCTTTCAAAATATTTATCTGCAAAAGCAATACCTGCCCCCAGTGGAATTTGGCCTCCTACGATTCCGTGCCCGCCATAAAAACGGTGTTCTTTGGAAAAAATATGCATAGACCCACCCAATCCCTGAGAAGTTCCGGTAGCCTTGCCATAAAGCTCTGCCATAACTTTTTTGGGGTCTACGCCCATCCCTATTGGTTGTACGTGGTTGCGGTAGGCGGTTATCATCCTGTCCTTGGTAAGGTCCATTGCGTGCAATGCACCGGCCAAAACCGCTTCCTGCCCATTATATAAGTGAAGAAAACCCCTCACTTTTTGATTGATATAAACTTGGGCAAGTTTGTCTTCAAATTTGCGCCAAAAAAGCATATTCTCATACCAATCCAGATATGTTTTTTTTGTGATTTTCTTCATCTATCAACTATAAGAATTTCCGAATGGAAAATTTATTAAACGGATAACAAAAATAGGATTTTAAATGTAGAAAATACAAATCCCAAAAAGCAAATTCCAAATTCTAAACATGGTTTAAAATTCCACGAGCAAATAAATTCTTATGGCGAGGAAAAATGCTTCTGAAAATTTTGCCTGCCTGTAGCAAAGCTCAAATTTTATTAAAGATATTTTGCACTGAAGCCTAAGGGAAGTAAATCCTGAACAGAACCTACCTTAATTATAGAGCCGGTTTCACCCATAAAAAAGATTGAAATGGGGCTTTTTTGTTTCTGTTCGTATTCAGACAGCACTTGACGGCAAGCTCCGCAGGGAGCTATGGCCTCTGTAGTCTGTTTGTTTTCGGAACGCGCCGTAATGGCCAAATGTGCAATGGATTCATTTGGAAAATTGGCTCCTGCGTTAAAGACGGCAACACGCTCTGCACAAAGACCGGAAGGAAATGCTGCATTTTCCTGATTATTTCCAGTTACAATCGTGCCAGATGAAAGCTGAAGCGCCGCCCCGACCCTAAAATGCGAATAGGGCGCATAAGCATTTTCTCGTGCTTGCTGCGCCCTATTCATCAATTTTTGAATATTTTCGGGAAGTTCTGAAAGATTTTCAAAAACTTCCAGTTGGATTTCAATTTTTTGCTTTTTCATTTTAAAGTTTGGGAGAATATATGTTTAAAAGTTTATAAATCGTCCAAATATTCAGCATTTGCTAAACTCTTAAAAACCCGAACTTTACATCTTTTTAATATTCATCGTACGTATCTCCAAAATTGAAGGTAAGACCAAAACGAAGGGTACCTTCCAATGGGCTAACAACACGGGATGTGGAGAATAGATATGAAATGTCTATACTAATGGAAGTGTAACGGAATCCTGCTCCCAACGAAGCAAATTTTCTAGAACCTTTTTCCTCGCTCTCGTTGAAATATCCCGCACGTAAGGCAAATACATCTTGATACCAATATTCTGTGCCCAATGCCCAAGTAAATTCTTTCAACTCTTCGCTGAAACCATCTGGAGCATCGCCAAAAGATGAAAAAATTCCGCTTGCGAAACTTTCGTTGTAATAATCATCTTCACTATTGATTACGCCGTCGTCGTTTGAATCGCTAGGTGTGGGAACCAAAAGTTTATTTACCTGTGCAGAAAGACCGATTGTATTGTATTCATCCAAAATAAAATCGAACCCTGCTCCCAAAGCCATATTGGTAGGGAGACTGCTTTCAGATCCTGTTTCATCATATTTAATTTTAGGACCAATGTTTGAAAAATTGAAACCTGCTCTCCAACGGCCGTCAAAATCATCATAAGCAATTTCCTCACTTTGATAGTAACCGGCAATATCTACCCCGAAAGAATTTCCAGCGGCGGCGTCATCAAAACTTGATTGCAGTCTTAAATCTGAACGTAAATATCTACCCGCAACCGCCATGGCGAAGCGCTCGCTAAGACGTAACGAATACGAAATATCAAAAGTCAATTCATTTGGACTTTGAATAAGCGGTTCTTGAATAGCAGTTTCCCGCAACTCAATATCTCCCAAACTGAAATAACGGAAGCTTGCGGCAACTGCACTTCTCTCATTAATTCTATTGTAGTAGGTTAAATTTCCTAAGAAAATATCATTGACCAATTTACTTAAATATGGAGTGTACGTAACACCGACTCCTTGCTTAGACAGCGCGAATGCATATTTTGCGGGATTCCATTGCTGCGAAAAAGCATCTGCAGATGTTGTAACCCCAATATCTCCCATACCAGCTGCGCGAGCATCTGCGGCAATGAGCACAAAAGGAACACCTGTAGTAATCACACGATTTTCAATACCTGTATTATCTTGTGCCGATGCTTTAAAAGCAACCAAGCCTACTAAAATTGGGATAAAAAATTTCTTCATATTATTAATTTTTGGCAAATATAATTTTAATTTTTAAAGGATAACGAGTTTCTCAAACTTTTCAACCCGCTGATTCGTTAACGAAGATTTAACGGTTATCTTATATACATAAACACCTTTTCCTATTCTATCGCCAAAATCATCGCGGCCGTCCCAAACTATATCACGGGATAAGAAACTGCCGGAAGGTGGCAATGTTTGGTTTTTTGTCCATACTACTTTTCCGGTAACGGTAAACACTTGAACTTGAACATCCAGTGTTTCATCCGGGCGGTTGTGGTTGAACCAAAACTCCGTGTAATTAACGAATGGATTTGGATAATTTAGTACTCTTGTGATTTTTAGCTCATCATCTCCAGCTACAATAAACTGAATTTCCGCTGTGGAAGAATTGTTGTAAACATCCCAAGCTTTCAATGTAAGCGTATGCAATCCATCTTCAAGATCACGGAATTTGTAGCTAGTGGCACCTCGCGTATAATCATCAACTTCGGCTTGGTAAAATTCATTCAAAAGAAACGGATTGGATTCGTCGCCATCGAGAATAGCCACAATATCGTGACCTATTCCGCTTGCGGTATTAATTCCATTGGTATCTTCCAGTTTGGCAATTAAGTTTGGCGAATCATCTGTAATACCACCCGACACAAAGCTTTCATCATTCATAAAAAGACGAATGCGCGGGCCTTCGTTGTCTGCCGGAGCGTTCTCGTTTAAACCCCCAACATTTATTTCCTGGTTAAAACCTGCTTGGTCCTCAAGTTGATTATCGCGTTGTGCATATAGGCTCACGCGCCCTTTGCCTACTGGAATCTGGATATCCCGAGGTACTACAAATTCAAATTCAAAACGACCGTTTGTAACGGTTGCCTGCCCATTAAAGATGCCTTCTCCCAAGGTTGTGAAATTGAAGATTTCCCCTTGACCATCGTTATTCAATGTTTGTCTTTGAACATATTTATCAAAAACCTTTGCTTCCAAAATTCCGTTGTAATTATTTAAAACTGCTCCGGAAGTATTGGTTACTTCACCTTCAAATTTCACTCTACTTAAAGCCTTTAGCGTGTCTGCCGCTTGGCCGATGGGAACTCCATTTAATGTAGTCAATCGAATTTCCTTTTTAGGAAAAGCAAGGCTCATTGCTGGGTCGCCGATGTAAAACACCACTCGTCTCCTGAAATCCGTTAAATCGTTTTTTGCAATTCTTAAAGCCTCTGCGGGTGGATTTGGAATATCCATAGTAAATCCAAACAATTCATCGGCCATTAAAAGATTCAATGTTTGACCTAAATCGATAAAAATAGAGCGAGTAGTTGTAATTAATGAAATTGCGCCCCCATCTGGATTTTGATATGTTAATTCCCCAGCCGTAATACGAAGCGGATTATCAAACTTTGTGAATTCACAAGTTATTGTAACAACGCACGGTAGGTTATTTATATTCCTATATTCTTGCGCCATTTCCTTGGTGTAAATCACTTCGTGAGCCAAGCCATCCTCGCCACCGTGCCCAAAATAATTCAAAATGATGGCTCCTACTTCCATACTTTTTGTAATGGCATCATTTACGTCAGGATATCTATTTCCGCCAGCGGATGTTTCCTGCTGATAGGAGTCTGAATGTATTTTCTTAACATTGACAAAGGGTTTGTTGGCCGAAATTTCATCGCCTAACGCATCTAAGTCTTCTTGGAGAGATTGTTCAGAAGACACATCCACATCATCTGAGACGAGTACAAAATTTGTTCTCCAATTGCCATAAGAATCTTTTGAAGTATAGTTGATAACTTTGTCCACCATGGCATTTGCTTGCTGAACATTATCGACTATCATTCTACCCATAGCAATATCCAATTTATCACTATCTCCTTCCGTACTACCATCAAAATCAATTGAGCCACCCCCAATAGTCCCAGCCTCTGGAGCCATACCTCCAAAATAATCATCAGAGACAAATGAATCTGTAGAGCTTCGGCCTTCTAGTGTGTGAAAGGATGGAACAATATTGTTATTATTGGGCAGCCTGTTTTTATAATCTATGGAGGTATCGCCAAAAAGACACACATATTTTACCCTATTCGCTTCGGCTGAAGCATTATCATAAACATAGCGTATAAAATTTCTAATGGCCCCAATGTCCTGCTTGCCAGAACTGAATTCCTCATAAATTTTATCTGTTGTCACTACTTTCACATTTAGACCTTGCAGATCTTTGTGATAATTTGCCAATCGCAATGCAGGCTGAATAAGAAATGGAGCGGTTATAATTAGGTAGTCCACATCCTTAAAATTCCCGGAAGCATCATTAAATATGGTTCCCTTCAGATTTTGGTTTGGAACAACAGATTGTGCTAATTTAATTGGCGTGTAATAATCATTTGGGTTTATGGCCACATATTTTCGTTGTTGACCCAAATTTGCCTTAAATGTAAGCGCCGAGGAATTTTCAGAATTCTGCTTGGCTGTGATAAATCGGTAATCCGTCACATCCCAAACCTGGGTGAATTGGGCAGCATTGCTTATTTGATATTCGCCAATTCCAGAAAGATTGCCTGCCTCATTATAGGTAAACTGCAACTGGGCGCCAGCGCCCGTTAATTGTCTTACGGCACTAACGGCTATATAATCCAAATAAGCAACGCTTGATGGATTTCCTCCATTATTGTAGTTAAAATCCATTGTAACAGTTTCACCACTGGGAAGAACCTCGGTTGAAACATTCTGCGCGATCAAGAGTTGATTTTCACCAAGCGCACTAAAGTTGATTGGATTTAAACTTGTACTATTAACCGAAACCGCAAGGGATGTTGCACTTTCTGATGCCGCTGCAGATTTTATCACAATATTCAATGGTTGGGCGGTGACAATGTTGGGGAAAACAAATTCGTAGGTCTGTTCATTCTGAACGTCAAACCGATTTCCATACCATCTTCTCCCCAGTTTCGTAGGGCTTTCTTCGTCTTCTTCGTGAAATTGGTAATCGTTGAATTGATTGATTGAAATAGTTGCAGCACCACTTGGCTCAACCATATTTTGAACTCTTTTTCCAGCACCGCCATCCGCAGTGACATAATAATAGGAGTCATCGCTATAAGGGTTAAGGTTGGAATCATTTTCCAGATCATAGCCCTTTGTACTTGTGGCATAGAAAATCACGAAATCCCCATTGTCAAAACTGCCATCTTCCTCTCCCACAACTTGAATAGAATTTTCCGGCAGATCAAAAATATCGTTTCTTCTGTTTAGTAGGCGAAGCGGTTTTCCACCATTGCCATACACCTTAATATTTCGTGGATTAATGTTATCTGTATTCAAACCAAGACTGTTTAGAAATGATTTATCCAAACGATGAATACCCGTATTTTCCACTTTAAATTTATACCACTTCCCCGACGCCAATACTGAATTTGATATGGGTGGAACTGGATTTCTAGCCTGAGGACCGTATCGATAATCTACGGAAAAAGAAATCACTTTCCGGAGCGATCCATTAGTCCTTACCACTGGCGATGCAGTTAAAATTGTATATACAACGTCACGGGATTCAGTGCTAGCGATACTGTAGGTAAATTGATTCGGCACCAAATTAACGTTCACTTTTTTTAATTCTTCTGAAGTAAGTGCACCATAAGTTATATTTGAAACGGTTATGGAATTTCTATCGGCAAACCCAGAATCTTCCCATTGCGTTTGATATATAAGAGTTTCATTTGAAATTTGAAGACTCAAAGTATTCAATGCCTTTTCCCGAATCGATTTGGCAGATTTTTCAGAAACCCCACCGAATGAATTCTGGCTTGAATCTCCCCAGTCTATTGTAACGTTCCGTGATTGTGAAATTGCCAACAATGGCAAGACAAGGATAATTAAAACAAGTATTACTTTTCTCATTAGTACCAATAACGCTTCAAATATACACTTAGTATTGGGCAATTATTTAAAGTTTTTTTCACGAATACGAATTAGGATAATAATTTTTAAACTAATACGTTTGCATTGCTGTTAATGGCATGTATGCCAAAATACTGCTCGGCAATAATAATGAAATATTATTGTGAATTTGTCGTTAATTACTATATTGCGAACCCATTTATCATAATTTAAATCTATGATGTTAAGAAAAAAACTAGCACTTAAGCTATTTGTTACACTTGTAGCGACCTCATTATTTATAGGCTGCAATAATTCCAGGGATTATAAAGATAGTTCCCGTGGTACTGGATGGAAAATGAATTCCAAAGAAGGTGGTTTTCAATATGATCCAAAATATGAAGAACAACAAACTGGTCCTGGACTAGTATTTGTTGAGGGCGGCACATTTACTATGGGTAGAGTGCAAGATGATCCTATGCACGATTGGAATAACGCGCCGAATCAACAACATGTTCAATCTTTCTACATGGACGAAACTGAGGTTACCAATCTTATGTATCTAGAATATTTGGATTGGCTTAAACAAGTTTTCCCTCCTTCAAATGAAAATTTCTCAAAAATTTACGATGGTGCAGTGCCAGATACTTTGGTATGGAGAAATCGCTTAGGTTTTAACGAAGTAATGACAAACAATTATCTACGCCATCCAGCTTACGCTAACTATCCTGTTGTGGGAGTTAGCTGGTTACAGGCTGTTGAATTTAGCAATTGGAGAACAGATCGCGTAAATGAGCTTACTTTGGAAAACGAGGGAATAACCGCAAGAAATGCGAGGTATGATGTTGAACCTGGTTCAACTTTTAGTACAGAAACCTATTTAAATGCTCCTACAATGGCTTATGGTGGAAATGATTCTATTACACGTGGTGGTAGAGCCTCTGAATCAATTGCCAAAAGAAGCAAGGATAGCACTCATTTGTATATACAGAGAAAAGATGGTCTTTTAATGCCTGATTATCGGCTACCAACTGAAGCTGAATGGGAATATGCAGCCTTGGGATTGGTAGGAATAAGAAATTATAATGTATATAGAGGTAAGAAGAAATATCCTTGGGAAGGTCAATATACACGTTCTGGAAACAGAAGAACACGTGGTGATCAATTAGCTAACTTCAAACAAGGTGATGGTGACTACGGAGGTATTGCTGGATGGAGTGATGATGGTGCGGATATTACTGCTGAAGTGAAATCGTACCAACCTAACGATTTCGGGCTTTATGATATGGCTGGAAACGTAGCAGAATGGGTTGCTGATATTTACCGTCCTATTGTTGATGATGAATTCAATGATTTCAACTATTACCGTGGAAATGTTTACACCAAAAACGCTATTGGCGAAGATGGAAGAGTTAAAATCGTTACGGCAGATTCTATTGTTTATGATACGCTAAGCAATGGAAAAATTGTAGCAAGAAATCTTCCCGGTGAAATTTTACAAGTTCCAATCGACGAAAACGAAACTTATTTGAGAACCAATTTTTCTAAAAGTGACAACAGGGATTTCAGAGACGGAGATAAGCGTTCTTCCAGATACTATCAATCTTTCGGAAGTGAAGATGAGTCAGAAGAAGAAGGCGAGCGTATGTACAACTCTCCAATTCAAAAGGTTTATGCGGACAGCACAGGCCAACTGGATCGTCAGTATGACAAATCTTCAAACAGAACCACTTTAGTAGATAATGAAGTACGTGTTTACAAAGGAGGTTCTTGGAGAGATAGAGATTACTGGCTGGATCCTGCACAGAGACGATATTTCCCACAAGATATGGCAACAGACTATATCGGCTTTAGATGCGCAATGAGCCGCGTAGGTTCCAAATCCAAAAAAGGAAAAAGACCGCGCAACTAAATAAATTTTATATCTAAATTACAGCCCTCCGCAGCAATAAGCTTCGGAGGGTTTTTTAATCGAGTTATATGAATATTGAACAAATCCACAAAATTTTCTTAGAAAGCAGCGGCGTTAGCACAGACACGCGAAAAATTTTTAAGAACTGCATTTTCTTTGCGCTAAAGGGAGAAAATTTCAACGGAAATCAATTCGCCCAAGAAGCTTTGGATAAAGGCGCTTTAAAAGTTATTGTCGACGAACCCCAATTTCATAAAAACACAGGGGAAACGATCCTCGTAAAAAATGTTCTATTAACGCTTCAGCAACTTGCCAATTTCCACAGAAAATTTTTGGGGACCAATATTATCTCTCTTACAGGTAGTAACGGAAAAACTACTACTAAAGAACTTATTAACGCCGTTCTTTCACAAAAATATAAAACAACGGCCACTACTGGCAATCTCAATAATCATATTGGCGTACCCCTAACATTGCTTGGAATGGACGAAAGCACAGAAATTGGAATTGTTGAAATGGGAGCCAATCATCACGGAGAAATTGCCCTATTATGTGAAATTGCGCAGCCGGATTTTGGCTATATCACCAATTTTGGCAAAGCCCATCTCGAAGGTTTTGGAAGCGTAGAAGGCGTTATCAAAGCTAAATCTGAACTGTACAATTATATCCGAAATAATGGAAAGACTGTATTTGTAAATGCCGATGATGAAAAGCAAATGGTTCAAACTGAAGGAATGCAAAGGATTACGTTTGGCCATAAAAATGGAGATTATTTGGTTGACTTGGCTGATGCTTCCTCGCTGCTCGTAGTTTCATATCGCGGAACTGAAATACATACAAATTTGGTTGGTTCTTATAACTTTCCAAATATTTCCGCAGCAGTAACAATTGGTGATCATTTTAAAATTCCCATAGAAAAAATCAAAACCGGCATTGAGGGATACATTTCTTCCAATAATCGTTCGCAATTGATTAAAAAAGGGTCGTGCACCATTTTGATGGACGCCTATAATGCGAACCCGACAAGCATGCTGGCTGCACTGGAAAATTTCAAAAATGCAAAGGGGGACAATAAAATTCTATTTTTGGGAGATATGTTTGAATTAGGAAAAGATGCCGAAGCTGAGCACGAGTCCATTGTTGATTACATATCGAGCAATCAATTCGGAAAATTTTATTTAGTGGGAAGTAATTTTTTCAAAACTAAGAGCAGCAGTAATTCTATTGAAAAGTTTGAAACATTTGAAGACTTAGTAGAAAAACTGCAAAAAGATCCTCCGCAACATAGTGAGATTCTTATAAAAGCCTCTCGCGGAATGGCGCTCGAGCGAATTTTGGAATATATTTAAATAAAAAAACCTGCAAAATTGCAGGTTTTTTTGTGGGTTATACTGGATTCGAACCAGTGACTTCCACGTTGTCGACGTGACACTCTGAACCAACTGAGTTAATAACCCTTCAACATCCAAAAGTAATTTTTTTTGAATGAAAATTCTCAAACTATTTTATTTTTTTTATTGGTTTTTTCTTGATCATCCCGCCTTTGGCATCTTTGACCGAAGCCATAATTATAAAGGCATTTTTATCTACTTTATCAATTTCAGTCTTCAGTTTGGACATTTCAAGCCTTGTAATTACAGTGTACACTACTTTGGTGCTTCGTAAAACTTCTCCCCTTTTTGAAAAACCATTTTCCGCCACAAACATGGTACAACCCCTGCCCAATTTCTCAACAATGGCAAGTCTTATTTCTTCATTTTTTTCTGAAATAATGGTAATTCCCATAAATTCTTCGATACCATCAATTACAAAATCCACCGTTTTTGAAGCCGAAAAATAGGTAAGAATAGCGTAGAGCGCCACTTCAGTTGACAAAAAGTAGGCGGCATTCAAGAAAATAATCACATTAAAAATGAGGATTACATTGCCTACCGTCAAACTAGTTTTTCGGCTTATGAAAATTGCCAAAACCTCGGTTCCATCAATGATGGAACCTCCGCGTATCGCCAGACCAATGCCCAGACCCAAAAACAATCCGCCAAAAGCCGCTATTAAAATTTTATCATCCGTGATTTCCGGAAATGGCAAAACAACGATTGCAAGTGCCAAAAGGACGATACCGATAATACTTTTTATAGCAAATCTTTTTCCTATTGAAATATAGGCCAATGCCAAAAATGGCAGATTGAAACAGACGATTAAAATGGATAATGGGATACCAAAAAGCTCATTGACCATTAAAGAAATACCCATCACTCCGCCATCAATGAATGCGCTGGGCATCAAAAAACCCTTCAAACCAAATGCTGCAGATGTAATTCCCAACAGCAGATAAATAAAATCGTAAAATTCGTGCGTAACCTCAACCTCGAGATTATTGACGCGCTTTGTATAACCAGCACCAATGGAGCCAGAAGGTCTTCTTTTAAGATAGCGAAGCAATAATCTTTTAAAAAAATGATTCAATGGATTGGTAGGTTTTTGTTGCTATGAATCTACGCCAAAATAACGTAATGCTGTTATAAAATTAAATAAGTTATGGGAGGAAACAAAAAAGCCGAAGTCTATACTTCGGCTTTTTAAAATCTGGTGGGCGATGAGAGCCTGTTCCGAATTAATTTCGGAAGGTTCGAACCCCCGACCTTCCCGAAGTCAATTCGGGATGCGCCAAACCAGTTGAGCTAAGAGTTTGCGTCAATCAATTTTTCGATCCTTATTCTGCTTTTCCATTTTTTAATTTGAAACTCACGCTTGATAGCTTCGTTTTTTCCCAAAAACGTTTCGGAATATTTCAGCGTCCAATCCTTCGCCTTTGCGGTAAATCCACGGTGATTCCATAGATGCTCCCTTAATCTAGTGTCTATATTTTCTGTTGAACCAATATAATATCGATCCAATTTGGAAGAGTATAATATGTAAACAAAATAATGCATAAAAAAAGCCGAAGTCTATACTTCGGCTTTTTAAAATCTGGTGGGCGATGAGGGGTTCGAACCCCCGACCCCCTCGGTGTAAACGAGGTGCTCTGAACCAGCTGAGCTAATCGCCCCTAATCGTTTAGAGGTTGCAAATATAGGTTAGTTTTTAATTCCCGCAAATATTTATTTGAAAAAAATTACAAAACTTCAGCTACCACAAAAGTGCTTCCACCAACAAAAACCAAATCATTTTCTCTAGCGGACTGTAAGGCAGTACGATATGCACTTTTTACCGAAATATACTCAGAGCCATTCAAACCAAAAATTTTAGCTTGGGATGCCAAAACCGATGCGTCCATACCCCGAGGAATGTTTGGTTTGCAAAAATAATAGGTGGCATTTTTAGGAAACATTGGTAATACAGAATTCAAATCTTTATCACTTACTATGCCCATTACAATATGCAAATGGTTAAAACTCTCATCTGCGAGTTGCTTTAAAACCAGTTTGAGCCCGTCCTTATTATGTCCCGTATCACAGATTATTTTTGGATTTTCATTCAAAATCTGCCATCTTCCCAATAAGCCGGTATTTTTTACGACGCTTGCCATACCGTCTGCAATATTTTTTTCTGAAATATTCCAGTTTTTTTGAAGTATTTTCAGCGCTGCCACTACTGTTTTTTTATTTTTTTCTTGATAGATTCCTTTTAAGTCTGAAACGTAATTCGGTGAATCCATTTCTTCGGCAAAAAAAATTGGCGCTTTTTTTTCCGAAGAAATATCAACAAAGATTGGTTTGGTCTCCGGATGGGTTTCGCCAATAACCACCGGAACATTTCTCTTTATAATCCCAGCTTTTTCCACAGCTATCTTAGCCAGGGAATTTCCCAAAAACTGTGTGTGGTCCAGCCCTATATTTGTAATGACAGAAATTTCTGGAATAATTATATTAGTACTGTCCAACCTGCCGCCCATTCCCACTTCAATAATGGCTATGTCCACTTTTTCATTTCTGAAAAAATCGAAGGCCATCCCGACAGTCATTTCAAAAAAGGAAAGTTTATTTTCTTCAAAATACCGTTTATTTTCATTTACAAAATCCAAAACTTTTTCTTCGGAAATCTTTTCACCATTCAACTTTATTCGTTCCCGAAAATCTTTTAAATGAGGTGAAGTGTACAGCCCCGTTTTATAACCAGCTTGTTGAAAAATGGAAGCGAGCATATGGCTGGTGCTCCCTTTGCCATTGGTTCCCGCAACGTGAACACTTTTAAAACTTCTCTCTGGATTTTGAAGATAATCGGCGAGATTTATGGTAGCGGTCAAATCTGCTTTATAGGCTGATTGTCCCACTCGTTGGTACATGGGCAATTGGTTAAAAAGCCAGTTAATAGTTTCAGAATAGTTGATACCCTTCGATTTTTTGATTATTCAGAAAGACTGAATTTGTAGATAATCTTGCCAATCTGTTTTGCAGGAGCCTTATCATCAGAATTGAATCTGGTAGCCATTGCCGCACGTTTGGCAGGTTCCAGCAAACAACGTGAGTTATTCGTGGTACCGCGGACTCCTGGTGTTGCATTGATTACTTTTCCATTCCGGTCCACTTCAATACTTACTACCACAGTTCCAGCTTCATTGCAATCTTGAACAAATTTTTCTTTATTCAATGCTTTTCTACCGCCAAGTAAATAATTTCCATCGCCATCAAGTCCTTTACCGGTTCCGTAGTAACTGCTAGCATTGGGATCGCCGTTTGGGTCTCCCTTATCGCCGGGAGAACGGTCATTACCCTCACCGCCTTTTGCCGAACCATCACTCTTTGGGCCGTTGAGTATGCTTGAAAGCGCATCGGTCGTGGATTTGTCTGGCTTTGGATCTGGTTTTTTCACCTCTTTTTTAGGCTCTTCTTTAACTGGAGTTTCCTTTTGCTCTTTTACGGGCTTCTCGTTTTTTATCACGGGAGCATCTTCCGTTTCCTGCGTGACAACTTCTTCTTTAATGTCTGCTTTTGGTTGTGAAATTGGCTCCGATGTTGCCTTTTGTGGCGCCGATTGTATTTTTTCCGTAGGCTGGATATTACCGCTTCCTGTATCGGTAGTTCCAAAATTTACCGCAATTCCCTGTTCCAATGGTGGATCCAAATACTTCATCCCAACAAAAAACAAAAGAATAAGTAAGAGCACGTGCATGACCACCGTTATGGTCATACTTTTACGCTTATGCTCTGTGTCTAATATATTCAAGGTTTAAAATTTAAGATTCAGGGTTGGGAGATATAGTTTGTGGTAAAAATTGTCAAAACTTTTGAAAAATTCTGTTTGGAAAGTTTCGTAATTCTTTTGAATAATCGCAACTTAATTTGGCCGGACGGCAAGCACCACCTTGAAATTATTTTTATTCGCAATATCCATGACAAACACAGCATCCTCAATGGGAACGCCTTCCTCGGCTCGCAAAATTATAGTCGGTTCTTCTTGGCCATTCAATGCGTTTTTCAATTCGCTTTCAATGCTATATTCGCTCACGCGCTCTTTGTTTACGTAATATGCACCATCTTTGGTAATACTTACAGAGGCTTTCTGCACATTCGAGGTCTTCCCTTTTGCCTTCGGAAGTATTAAATCTAAAGCATCTGGCGTAATTGCAGGGGAGGTAAGCAGGAAAAAAACCAATAGCAGGAATACTATATCCGTCATAGAACTCATACTGAATTCTGCACTTACTTTATTTCTTCCTCTTAAATTCATTAGGCAGGTTCATTTAAAATATCAAGGAAATCTACCGCAGTTGCTTCCATCTGGTGCACAACTTTATCGGTTTTCACTACAAGATGGTTATAACCCATATAAGCGATAATACCTACTATTAATCCCGCAACGGTTGTAGTCATGGCCGTATAGATACCTTCGGCAAGACTGCCCATTTCAGCCTGTCCGCTACTGGTTGCCAATTGATGAAATGCCAATACCATCCCTATTACCGTACCCAAGAAACCAATCATAGGTGCGGCGCCCGCAATAGTGGCAAGGACACTCACATTTTTTTCAAGTTTATATACTTCCAGACGTCCGGCATTTTCTATTGCCGTGTTAATATCTTCCAATGGACTTCCTATACGGGAGATTCCCTTTTCGGTTAAGTTGGCTACCGGTGTTTTATGCTGCGCGCACAATAATTTTGCTGCTTGAATATTTCCCGACGAAACGTTATCCCTTATTTGATGCATAAAATTGTTATCCATTTTTGAAGCAGCCTTTATAGCAAAAAGCCTTTCAAAATAAATGTAAACGGCAACAAAAAGCAGTACAAAAAGTACGGCGATAATAATTTGCCCGGCAACTCCTCCATTCATAAGGAGTTCCATTATGGAAAGGGTCTTTTCTTCAACAACAGGTTCAACATCCTGTGCGACTTCTGCCCCATCCTGAATAAAAAAATTAAGCATAAAAAGGTTTTAGTTTAGTGGATAACGAAATTAATTACTTGAAATTGTTAAACGTGATGAAATATCACCCTTTCAAATAAAAGGAAGACCCCGGCACCAGCTATGAAGCCCAAGAATGCGAGCCAGGAAATTTTCTTGAGATACCAAATGAAATCGATTCTTTCCATTCCCATTGCTGCAACACCAGCTGCTGACCCAATTATCAACATACTTCCACCCGTACCGGCGGAGTATGCTATAAAATGCCAAAGTACAGAGTCCATCGGTAAATCGTACATTCCCATGGAAGCTGCAACAAGCGGGACGTTATCGATGATTGCTGAGAAAATACCGAGCAATATTACAACCACGTCCTGATTAGGAATGGCATTTTGAAGAACCTCAGCGAGATATCGTAATGTTCCAACTTCTTCCCCATCGACTACTCCATAGACCAAAGCCTCCAGTCCTCCTACTGCCATCAAAATTCCCAAGAAGAAAAGAATACTGGAAATCTCGATTCGAGAAAGTGCTTTATGCGCCGAATACAAGTGCCTTCTCTCTTTACTGAAGTCCTCTTCTGGGTGAATATATTCTGAAACCAACCAAACAACTCCAAGCGCAAGCATCATCCCCATGTAAGGCGGTAAATGCGTCAATGTTTTAAATATGGGTACAGAGACAATCATCCCAAGACCTAAAAAGAGCATTGTTCTGCTGCTCAATAGCTTTTCGTCCTCATTATCTTGACGGGAATCAATGGCTATTGTCCCTCTGAATACTGGCATGTAACTAGCAATACCAAACGGAATCAAGAAACATACAATAGCGGGAAGCACAACAAATTCAATAAGTCCGCCCGCTGAAACCAATTTGGCAATCCAAAGCATCGTAGTGGTTACATCCCCAATTGGAGACCAAGCGCCACCCGCATTTGCCGCAATAACGACAAGAGCAGCGTACCAAAGCCTATCCTCACGTTTGTGAATCAATTTTCTGAGCAGGGTTATTAAAACGATGGTTGCCGTAAGATTATCAATTATTGCCGAAAGTATAAATGCCAAAATACCGATAATCCACAATAATTTTCGCTTACTTTTAGTTTTTACCGCTCCTTTTAAAATTTCGAAACCTCGGTGAAGATCAATGATTTCAACGATGGTCATCGCACCAATCAGAAATATTAAAATTTCTGCCGTCTTCCCTAGATGATGCAGCAACGTTCCCTCAAAACCTTCCATTGCCGTTTCGCCACCAGATAAATAGCTGAAAGCCTGTTCTTCGCTATTGATTACGTCAAACCAGCCGTTCATAAATCCAATTGCTAACACAGCCCATATAAGTGATGCCATGATAAGCGCAGGGACTGTTTTGTCAAGTTTCAGTGGATGCTCGAGTGTAATTGAAAGATATCCAATTACAAAAATTAAGATTATTATTGAAGCCATAATTATTGAATTTCTTTAGGTTACAACAACTGTTTTAGTGCAATTTCAAATGCGGTTTTGCTTATGTTGGTTTTTGTGCTGTTGTTGTCGAAAGTATTTTGGATTGCATTTTTTATGGTAATGGAAGTATCGTTGAAGATAGCCTCATCCGTCATTTGCACTTTCCGCTCCATAAAATAGGCGAAAACACGTGCCATCCCACAGTTGCTTATGAAATCCGGGATTAAACTTACGCGCTCGTCGGTAAATTCCATAATGGGACCGAAGAAAATTTCCTTGTCCGCAAAAGGCACATTGGCACCGCAGCTTATTACCTCAAGCCCAGACGCTATCATTTCTGAAATCTGTTCTTTGGTAACCAATCTTGAAGCAGCGCAGGGAGCGAATATTTCAGTTTCTAGTTTCCAGATTTTATCATTTATTTCATCAAAAGGCATCATTTTTTCAGCAATGAGCGTATTGCCATTTTTCTGAAGGAACAATTGTTTTATTTCTTCAAAAGAAAATCCATCTTTATTGATTATGCCACCATTGCGGTCTATAATACCAACAACCTTGGCTCCCATTTGCGCAAGATAATATGACGCAGCTGCACCCACATTTCCAAATCCTTGCACCACCGCGCGCTTTCCCTCCACATTGCCTCCATAAATATCGTAATAATGGCGCACGGCTTCGGCAACTCCGTAACCGGTAATCATATCTGCAACAGTATATTTTCGGGAAACATCCGGTGAGTAATGCTCGTTCTCCAAGACTTTGATCACACCTTGGCGCAGTTGCCCAATTCTGTTGATTTTATCTGCTTCGGTTGGGGAAAAATGACCGTTAAAAACACCTTCCTGTGGATGCCAAACGCCACTTTCTTCGGTAATAGGGATCACTTCATGAATTTCATCTACATTCAAATCGCCCCCAGTGCCATAATAAGCCTTTAACAGAGGCGAAACCGCCTTGTACCAACGCTCCAAAACCCCTTTTTTCCGCGGATCTGATGGATCAAAATTTATCCCAGATTTGGCGCCGCCAATGGCAGGTCCAGAAACGGTGAATTTTACTTCCATGGTTTTGGCGAGCGAAAGCACTTCGTTCATATCCAGTCCGCTGCGCATTCGGGTTCCACCACCTGCGGCGCCTCCGCGCAGTGAATTTATGACCGTCCAGCCTTCGGCTTCGGTTTCGGGGTCATTCCAGTGAAAAACGATTTCGGGTTCTTTGCTTTCGTACTTGTTGAGTAAATCCTTCATTCAATAGGTGAGTTTCGCCAACAAATATAAAAAACTTGAAAAGTGTTTATGTTGATTTTAGATAAAATTTATGGGAAGAATATTTTCCCCGAATCATGATCGCGAACCGCGCCAGTAACGCTCGCTAGACAATTATTCTCACCCCGAAGTTTTAAAACCCCCAAAAACCCAAAAACCAGCGCTTCTTTGAATTCCACGATTTCAGGTTGCGGAATTTTTATTTCAACCGAAGTGTTTGCCTTCAACCTTTCCATTAAAAAAGAATTATACGCTCCGCCACCCGTTATTAAAACCGAAGCCTTTTCAGGGAATTGGTTTGCCAATTGTATGGCAACATGCTCGGTAAAGGTTCGTAAAATATTCTCTTCGGAAAGTTTTGAGGCTGTCAACACTGGGAATATGAATTTATTTACCCATTCCACACCCAGCGACTTCGGTGGGTTTTCAGAATAAAATTTCAATGAATTTAATTGCCGAAGCAGATTATCATCTATAGTTCCCGATCTGGCGAAATCTCCATCTTCATCAAAATCCTTCCCTAATTTTTCGGCATATTTATTCAGGACGATGTTTGCCGGACAAATGTCAAAAGCAATCCTTTTTCCATTTTTTTCAAAAGAACAATTGGCGAAGCCGCCCAAATTCAAGCAATAGTCATATTCCGGAAAAAGCATTCTATCGCCAATGGGCACAAGCGGCGCACCTTGCCCACCAAGCTCCACATCTTGTTTTCTGAAATCACATACTACGGTATGTCCCAGCATTTTCGCGATGCGCGGAATATTTCCTATTTGATATGTAAAACCCTTTTCTGGCTGATGAAAAATGGTATGGCCGTGACTGCAAATAGCATCGATTTCTAAAATGTTATTTTTCTTTATGAAGTTCAGAATTTCATTGCAAAGTTTTTCGGTGTATTTAAAATCAAGCCGATCTAATTTTACTTCGGAATATTGAATCGCATTTTTTAGCTCATTTCTCCAAAAGACACTGTATGGAACGGTTTCCGCAGTTATTATTTCAAAATCCCATTTGCCTTCAGAATACTTAAAATTAATTTCCGCCAAATCAATTCCGTCCAGCGAGGTTCCACTCATGACTCCTATAATATGGTAGCTTTCCTTTTTCAATTTATTTCTAAAAAATGATGTTTAAAGATAGGAAGGAAGTTGTTATAAATCCCAAATAACTCGCAGCAAATCCCGAATAAACAACAAATGGCAGATTCTAAATTACGAACATTCATACCTCATCTGGGATTTGGTATTTGTTTTTAGAATTTGCTTTTTATAAGTACCTTTGCTTTTCTTTATTAAAAAATTTTATTTCAAAAAGCTTATGGATTTCAGTCTATCCGAAGAACACCTAATGATTCGCGACGCTGCTCGCGACTTTGCCCGCACTGAACTTTTGCCGGGTGTAATTGAAAGGGACAACCTTCAAAAATTTCCGACCGAACAAGTCAAAAAAATGGGCGAGCTCGGTTTTTTGGGAATGATGGTAGACCCAAAGTACGGCGGCGGCGGAATGGATACCGTTAGCTATGTGCTGGTTATGGAGGAATTAAGCAAGATTGACGCTTCTTGCTCCGTAATTGTTTCCGTGAATAATTCCTTGGTATGCTATGGCCTGCAAGCCTACGGCACCGAAGCGCAAAAAGAAAAATATTTGACCAAATTGGCCACGGGCGAGTCCATCGGTGCTTTCTGCCTGAGCGAGCCGGAAGCCGGAAGTGATGCTACTTCGCAGCGAACAACTGCAATTGATAAAGGCGATCATTATGTGCTGAATGGTACCAAAAACTGGATTACCAACGGCGGTAGCGCAGATTATTATTTGGTAATAGCACAGACTGATAGAGACAAAAAACACAAGGGAATAAATGCTTTTATCGTTGAAAAGGGCTGGGACGGATTTGAAATTGGCCCGAAAGAAGATAAATTGGGCATCCGCGGAAGCGATACACATTCCTTGATTTTTAATGATGTTAAAGTGCCCAAGGAAAACCGCATAGGCGAAGATGGCTTTGGGTTTACGTTTGCCATGAAAACACTTTCCGGAGGAAGAATTGGTATTGCCGCACAGGCTTTGGGCATAGCCTCTGGCGCTTATGAGCTGGCCCGCGATTATTCAAAAGTGCGAAAAGCGTTTGATACAGAAATCTGCAACCACCAAGCCATTGCTTTTAAATTGGCAGATATGCACACCTCGATAACTGCTGCGCGGCATATGGTTATGAAAGCGGCTTGGGACAAAGACCAAGGCCATAATTATGATATGAGCGGTGCTATGGCAAAATTATACGCTTCAAAAACTGCGATGGATGTTACTGTGGAAGCCGTCCAAGTGCACGGAGGCAACGGTTATGTGAAGGAATACCACGTGGAGCGGTTGATGCGCGATGCAAAAATCACACAGATTTACGAAGGTACTTCTGAAATTCAAAAAATAGTGATTTCCCGAGGATTGTTGAAAGATTAATTTTCAGAAAAGAATTTAAATTTTATAATATTAAAAACCCGCCAAAATGCTTGGCGGGTTTTTATTTAGGAGAGATTTTATAGGAAGAAATCCCAAACCAGTCCAAACCGCAACACAGCATCCCGATACGGATATCCCGGTGCGGAAAAATAATTGTTCTGGCTTGAAAATATGGAGGTGAAATTCTCATAAATGAAAAATATGCGTGTCTGCCTGATTTTCGCATTGAAGAAAATATCCAACAGCGGAAAACCTCCCAATTCCTGATTATTCTGGACATAAAATTCTGCCAATACGGGATCGTAGGCGTTCATATTATATTTGGCGAAATACTTAAAAGTCATTCCCGTTTGCAGGTACAACGCACGCTTAAACCAATGATCTTCATAATAAAGTGAATTTCTTGTGATGAGATTGGGTACATTGAAACTGTTTTCGCCACCCAAAACCTGCTGGTACAGCACCGTATTTTCCAGCGCAAAATTGCCGTATCTAAATTCCTTTTGCGCCTTGATCTTTAAGTAATTGATACGTTCCGAAGCTTGGAACGGCGAAGGAGTAGAATCATTTTCACGAATTCCGAAATAGGTATAATCATCAATACCCGTATAGGTTACGGAAGCACTACCAAATTTTCTCGTCTCCAATTCAAACTTAAATTCTTGGGTTTTTACGTTTTCCAGCTCGTTTCTCCAGTTGTAATTCACATAATCATTTTGATATAGTTGAAAATTGAAATTGGGCGCCACGGAATGTACGGTGAGCGAAGCCTCAGCCCTGTACTCATCATTCAGATTATACGATGCAGCCCCAGTCAAGTAATTACCGTCAAATTCTCCAGCAACATTGATGGCACCTTTTCCGGAAAGTTGAAATCCGCGGTATTCTTTTTTGTAAGCTGCGCCGGCTTCAATAATATTTCCTTTGATTCTATTGGGAATTCTGCCTTCGTCGAGAATCAAAACCGAATCGTACCCATAATTAAAATCTGTAAAGCCCGCCCAAGCTGTAATTTTTCCGAAGAGGGAATTATCAAAATCTGCATACGCCTTCGCATTGAAATCTTCCAATTTGGTTTTGGTAAATAAATCTGCCGTTACATAACTGGGGCCAAATTCAGAAAAAGGCGCCACCTGATTATATCTAAAAAATTTATCCTCGTAATTGAGTACATTTCCCAAGGTCAGCACCGCGTAACCCGTGCTATCGCGCTGGCTTATCAATTCATATTGATGGTCTGCGTAAAAGCGTAGTCCTTCAAGTTTATTTTCGGCATCCTCAAATTTCACGTCAAGCCTTCCGCGATCCGTAAATTCAGAATCATCTGTTATGAAAAGTTGAAGCGAATTATCCGTGAGCCCACCATTTTCTTCATTCTTTATGTCTTGCGCCGCCACGTGTATGCGCGCGGTATATCTTCTGTTCTTTGTGTGATAATTTGAAGTGAAGATCAAATTTCCCGTACTTGTTAAAATATGCTGGTAATTTCCCAACGATCGAACGCCCTTGTAACCGATTGAAAAATTAAACTGTGGCGAAGTATTGAGCGTAAAAAATGCATCCAGCTGCTGGCCTTGTTCGTAGGCGGTTTTAAAATAGAGTTCCGTGAGCGGTGTGGGCACGTTATAATAGTTGATGTCCTCAATTTCACGATAGTTGAAATGTTTGGATTGGGCCGTGAAAAGTGGTTTTAGGTTGAGCCTATCAAAAGAATACGCGAGCGTATTATAGGTTTGGCCCACGTTCACGAATTTTAAAAGTTCAAAATTATCCTTTCGTAAATAATTGAATTTATACTTTTTTTGAATCGTTAAGGTAGTGTCCAAATAGGTTGTGTCACGCGCCGCAGAAATAATTTTATAGTAATCAATAGGTGGCTTTTCCCGCTTTGCCGGAGGTTGCTGTGCAAAACCAATAGTAAAGCAAAAGGCAAAAAGGAAAAACAGAAATATCTTTTTCATTCGCGGAATTTCTTACACGGCAAAATAACGAAAAATAACTTCCACGATTAAAAGAAATACCAAATTACAAACGTCTAAAAAATGTAATTACGGAATTTGGGATTTTGAATTTGGGGGATTTTGAATTTTTAAAATATGGAATTTGTAATTTGCGCACGATGTTGCAACTCAAGATAAACAAACATTTAGTGGAATGCGGGGCTGATGAGGCTGGCAGAGGCTGTCTTGCCGGACCGGTGACCGCTGCGGCGGTAATATTGCCAGAAAATTTTGAGCATCCATTTTTAACCGATTCCAAGCAACTTTCAGAAAAAAAACGTCATTTGTTACGTGAAATAATTGAACGTGAGGCCATCTGTTTTAAGGTGATCCATGTGATGATGGAAGAAATTGACGCCATTAATATTCTGAATGCTTCTATTTTGGCGATGCACCGCGCCATTGAAGGATTATCTTGTGCGCCACAATTTATTGCAGTCGATGGCAATAGATTTAAATCCTTCCAGGAAATTCCCCATGAATGTGTGGTAAAAGGCGATGGTAAATATCTGCACATTGCGGCGGCCTCCATTCTTGCAAAAACCTATAGAGACGATTATATGATGGCGCTGCACGAAGAATTTCCGCAATATAACTGGAAGCAGAACAAGGGGTATCCCACACTGCAGCACCGCGCGGCCATCAGGGAATTTGGCAGCAATCATTTTCACCGAAAGAGTTTCAAACTGCTTCCGGAACAATTGGAACTGGATCTTTAGATTTTTAGAATGTTGGATTATTGGATTGTTGGATTTTTTTTCTAATTTTCTAAATATCGAAAAATCCAAAAATCCAAAATCCCATTGTTGAAAACCCGTAGATAACCTATTTTTGGCCATTTCAAAAACAGGGGTCACTCTTGCTATCTTTGTATCTATGGGAAATTTTTTGGGGAAAGCGATTGCTTCCATTTTAAGTATTGTTACGGTTGCTGTTTTTTTGGTGGGTTGCGAAAATTCTTCAGAAAAGACGGGGACGCTGATGGATTTTGTGCCACAAGGTGCATCGCTGGTGTTTAAGATTTCAAATTTTGAAACAGTGCGCGGCGATATTGAAAGTAATGCATTGCTATCAAAATTTGGTGAAAGTTCCCCATATTTATTGATTTCAAAAAGTACTTTTCTTCAGAATTTACGGCCCAAGAACGAAAGTGTTCTTTCCATAAATAAAATCGATGATTCCACTTCATTTTACACATTTATAAGCAAACAGCATCCACAACTTTTTGTAACAGATTCCTTAAAAGACAAAACAATTGAAACGTTGACCGTTGATGACTTTTCGTTCCAAAGGGTAACACTGGCGAAGGAAACCGTTTACACAACTACCGTGGACAGTATTTTTATTGCTTCCTCCTCGCAAAAAATTCTTCAGGAAATCTTGAAGGGAAACACTGAAAAAGATGAAACCTTTGGCAAAGTTTACAACCTTCCAAACGCTGGACAATTAACCGCACTGCTTCGCGAAAACAATGTTTCATTGCCAGATTCGGCGAAGGTAAACTTTACCTCGTGGTCCGCGCTGAATTTGCAATTAAGCCCCGAATCGCTTACCGCAACGGGCATCACGCTTGCAACGGATACAATTCCGCAATTACTGAATATTTTCAAGGATCAAATTCCGCAACCGAACGGTGTTGCAGATTTGGCGCCGGCAAATGCACGCGGCGCTCTCAGCTTCACCTTTAACGATGCCGAAAAATTTCAAAAGGAATTACGAATTTTCCGAGGCGAAAATGAAAATGCTGGGACCACCGGTATTTTTGGCTCTGTAAGCGAAGCGGGCAAAATAGACTTGGGCAACAGCATCTCATTCTTCGTAAAAAGTATTGACCCATCCTTGACCACAGATGTGTTGGCACGTTACCTCACGCTCGAGAATTCGTTCCGTGAGGTGGAAATTAGCGCCTTCAGCGAACCAGATTTGTTCAAAAGAACTTTTGCGCCTTTGCTGGATGGAGCCAATGCGAATTATATTTTTCAGTTGGAAAATTTCTTCGTTTTTACTGAAAACGTGTCCGATGCCGAAACAATAATTTCAGCATTTCAAAATAATTCAACCCTAAAAAATACGACTGCGTTTGAAGAAAATGCCCCCGTTTTAAGCAACGCATCCTCACTCTTGATTTTAAAAATGAAAGGCGATTTTGGCAAGGATATTTCACTTTTTTTAAATGAAAAATCTGAGACACTCAAAAATGCTTCATTTGATGGAATTCCGCTGGCGGCAATTCAATTTAGTTATGATAGGAATTTTGCGCACGTAACTTTTACATGCAAGGAAACTTCTGGTGGGGCTGTAAAAGTAGGCGGAAGTATTTCAGAAAAATTCAATACCAAACTGGAAAATGCACTTTTGGGCGCACCACAACTTTTCGGAAATGGGACAAATGTAGTGACTCAGGATATTTCAAATGTGCTCTATTTTATTTCGGAAAGTGGAAAAATACTTTGGAAGAAAAAATTGGAAAATGCCATTTTGGGAAAAATTCAAGAAATAGATATTTATGGGAATGGCAATAAACAATTGGCTTTTGCAACTAAAAATAATTTTTACATAATTGATAGAAACGGAAATGATGTTACAGGTTTTCCCATCAAGTTTCGCGATAACGTAACGCAGCCGCTTTCGGTATTTGATTATGACAATAACCACAATTACAGGTTTGTAATCACACAGGGGAAACAAGTTTTGATGTATGATAAAGGCGGAAAAACGGTCAAAGGTTTCGGGTTCGAAAAGGCAAAATCCGCAATTGTCCAACCTCCGAAACACATACGTATGGGCAACAAGGATTATATTTTGATTGCTGAGGAAAATGGAAAACTGAATATTTTGAGCAGGGTGGGTAAAACGCGCGTTTCAGTTTCAAAAGATTTTGATTTTTCTGAAATACCGGTGGCTGAGGAAGACAGTTATTTTGTAGTAATTACGAAGGACAACACGAAAATTAGGATTGACCAAAACGGTAAAATTTCAACCCAAAAACTTGATGTGGGCGGCAGTTATTGGTTTGCAATGGAGGGCAATACAAAAGCGACGCTTGATGACAACCTGTTGCGAATTGATGGAAAATTGGCCGAGCTTCCCATTGGTCTATATTCAAAACCACAACTTTTTACTGTGGACAGAAATGTATATGTAACCATTACCGAAACACAGGAAAATAAGGTGTATGTTTTTGATGAAAGTGCGAAAATTGTAGACGGATTTCCCATTTATGGAACCTCTACCGCCACATTGGCCGAGGGTGGACCACGAAAATCCATTGCAATTGCGGTTAAGGGAGAATCAGATACTGTTATTTACTACTTGATGAATTGAGCTGGGGAGCCTTCTTTTACTAATATTGCTTCAAAAAGATTTAAAAAATGCCTTACCAATTTTCCCTGGACTTCTTCTATTGAAATTTCGGCCTTTCCCAATTCTACATTCAAAGATGTAACTGCTTTGCCTTTAATTCCGCAGGGAATCATATTATCGAAATACCCCAAATCCGCATTGACATTTAGGGCAAAGCCGTGCATGGTAACCCATCTGCTCGCGCGTACGCCCATCGCGCAAATTTTTCGCGCAAATGGCGTTGCCACATCCAGCCAAACGCCGGTCTCCCCACTGCTTCTTTCAGCTTTTAAACCATATTCTTTTAAAGTAAGAATTACCATTTCTTCCAGCAGGCGAAGATATTTATGGATATCGGTAAAAAAATTTTCCAAATCCAGAATTGGGTAGCCCACAATCTGGCCAGGGCCGTGGTAGGTAATGTCCCCACCTCTATTTATCTTGTAAAAATTAGCCCCTATTTTTAATAAATTTTCTTCGGAAATCAATAAATTTTGGATGTCCCCACTTTTTCCCAGGGTATATACGTGCGGATGTTCCACAAAAAGAAGATAATTGGGAGTAATGGCGGAAGCATTTTGCTTTCGGTTGTTACTTTTTATATCAAGAATTTCATTGAAAAGTTTTTCTTGATATTCCCAAATTTTCTTGTAATCCTGCAATCCTAAGTTTTCTACGTGCAATAATTTATTCACTCCTATTTGAATGTAATTTTTTACAAAATTATAATTTAAAAATTTGATCACGGTTTGCTTTAATATTTTATGTGAATTTGATGATGCGTAATTATGTAAAAATCGATGAAAAATTCATCAAATTCGTTCAAGACTGTTATATTTACAGTTCTAAATATTCAAATAATCATTTTTAAGATGAAAAAAAGTACCATTAAATCCATTGTGGTATTATCCTTCTCGCTATTTTGCTTTGGGATGTACGCACAAAGTTCTTCTAAGATTTGGACTTCCATTTCTGAAAGAGCGACAGAATCTAAAGCGAAGGAAGTTCGAAATTCAATTCCTTCAGACTATAAAATTTATAGTTTAAATTCTTCTGCTTTATTATCTTCTTTGAACAACGCACCGGCGCGTGCGAATGTAAAAAATTCCACAGTTGTTATTGAATTTCCTGTGGCGAATGGGGAAATGCAGCGTTTTAAGGTTGCAGACGCACCAACCTTCTCTCAAGGGTTGCAGCAAAAATTTCCAAACATCCGCTCATTTGTAGGTCAAGGTATTGATGACCCAACTGCAATTGCGAGATTCAGTACTTCTCCAAATGGAGTTAGTGTGATGATTCAATCTGCAAAAAATGCAACGTTCTATATTGATCCCTATACTACAGATAGACAAGCATACATCGGGTATTCTAGAAATACATTACCAGCTTCCACTGATCCTTTTTTGTGTATGGTGGAAGAGGAAATGGGTCCAAGAGCAAATACCTCTGGTAACGAATATGAAATACAAAATGCTGATGACGGTAAATTAAGAACCTTTAGACTAGCGCTTGCCTGTACAGGAGAATACGCACAATACCATTGGCAAGTTATTCAGCAAATACCTGCAAGTGCCCCAGATTCTGAAAAAATTGCAGCCGTACTAACCTCTATGAACGTAGCGATGACACGAGTAAATGGCATTTATGAAAGAGATTTGGCAGTAACCATGGAACTAGTACCTAACAACGACGAAATCATATTTCTCAATGCCAGTACCGATCCTTATACCAATAATAACGGCTCTACTATGTTAGGTCAAAATCAATCAACTGTAGATAATATCATCGGTTCCGCAAACTATGATATTGGTCATGTTTTTAGTACTGGAGGTGGCGGTATAGCACAATTACGTTCTCCTTGTGTATCTGGAAGTAAAGCGAGAGGAGTAACCGGTTTGCCGTCACCTATAGGAGATCCCTTCTACATAGATTACGTATGCCACGAAATGGGTCACCAATATGGTGGTAATCATACTCAGAACAATAATTGTCAAAGATCTAATGCATCATATGAGCCAGGAAGCGCCTCTACCATTATGGGATATGCGGGTATTTGCCCTCCGAATGTTCAGAATGTGAGTGACGATTATTTCCACGCTATAAGCATTCAAGAAATGTGGAATAACGTACGCTTTGGACAAAGTCAATGTGGAGCTGAAAGTGCCACTAACAATCTTCCCCCTGTTGCAGATGCCGGTGAGGATTATACAGTCCCAAAATCTACTCCATTGATGTTAACAGGAAGTGCTACAGACCCTGATGGAGATGCACTTTCATATTGCTGGGAGCAATTTAATAATCAAGTAGCTCCTATGCCACCACAAAACACATCTACTACAGGGCCGGCATTTAGATCAGTTGAGCCTACTACCTCCCCTGTGAGATATCTACCTGCTATTGGTACAGTTTTAAATGGTCAAACACAAAATACTTGGGAAGTTATTCCTTCTGTGGGAAGAAATATGAATTTCAGACTTACCGTTAGGGATAATGCTGCCAATGGAGGATCATCGGCTAATGATAACATGCTTATAGTTTTTGATGGCAATTCTGGGCCATTTGTGGTTACTTCGCAAACGGATGCTACAACTTGGACTACGCAAACTACAGAGACTGTTACCTGGGATGTAGCCGGTACGGATGTAGCGCCAGTAAATTGCGCTAATGTTGATATCCTTTTCTCAACAGATGGTGGTCAAACGTACGATATTACTATTGCATTGAATGTTCCAAATACAGGAACTGCAACCATTGATGTGCCAAATATTAATACCACTACCGGTAGAATGATGATCAAGGGATCTGACAATATTTTCTACAATGTAAATGGTGATGTTATTACCGTTCAAGGAGAACTATCCACAGAAGATTTCGCTTTTGAGAATTTTGCAGTTTATCCAAACCCATCAAATGGAACTTTTAATCTTTCGTTCAAACCTGCTTCAAATGATGATATCAATGTTTCGCTTTATGATTTAAGAGGAAGATTGATCAACGAGTTTGTTTTTGATGATGCTTCAGCAGGAACAACATTCAACAAAGCGCTTGATTATGGTTATATAAACAGCGGAATGTATTTCTTGGTAGTTAAAAATGGAAATAAAGTAACGACGAAAAAGGTTGTTAAAAATTAATTCCTAAAATATATTACAACTAAAAAGGCTGTCAAAAATGACAGCCTTTTTTATTTTATGAGATTGAAAAATTTATATTTGAACCGTTTCTGAAATATGGGAAATAACCTGTGTTGTTTTATCTGTTGTAAATTTTAAATCCATTGAAATGGTATTCCCATTTTTCTCCAGTAATAATTTTCCATTATCAATAGTATAAAAACCCGCATCCCTACAGAAACATTGTCTTCCAAAGAGCATCTTAACATCCTTTAATGCAACTCCTTCTTTATTCATATTAGTGGTTGATGCTGGAATTTCAAAATGGATTGTTTCCATATAATCCCCGTCCGCAGTACCTTCAGGGCCTTTTTTCTCGTAGGTATAAACTACAACCATATTATCACCAGCTTCAATCTGCGGATAGAGTGCGCCCGTTCCGTCTTCCTGAACCATTAATTTTTTATTTTTTTGAACCTTAACGGTGCAAGTCCCGCCGTTGGGACATTCTTGGTTCTTCACGCTTACCATTTTAGTGGGATTTTTTTCCGTTGTGGTTGATGTAGTGTTGGGGCTTTTGCAAGCATTCAACATCAAAAGTGGGATACATAAATAAAAAGCTTTCATAATGTGTTATTAGTTAGTGAATATTCAATTTTAATAAGAATGATATGTTCATAAAATTTCATAGGTTTTAATGTTCTGAAATTTTTCATATAAAACAAATTTACGATTATTATCAATACACAAAGTTTATTCCGAAAGAGCGGCCATCGGTTTTCGAAATCTCAACTTTCGCATTTCGAAATTCTATTTCCTATCTTTGCAAACTTATTTTTATATCACACACATGCAACTTTCTGAACTTGAATTAATACGAAGGGAAAAACTTTCACAATTGCGCGCTCTTGGCATCAACCCCTATCCCGCAGATTTATACCCCGTAGACAATACTTCAAAAAAGCTAAAAGAATCTTTTGAGGAAGGAAAAAAAGTTATAATTGCCGGAAGGCTTATGTCAAGAAGGATTCAAGGAAAGGCTTCTTTTGCTGAGCTCCAGGATGCTGATGGAAAAATCCAAGTTTATTTTAACCGGGATGAAATTTGCCCAGGCGAGGATAAAACACTTTATAACGAAGTTTACAAAAAATTACTGGACATAGGCGATTTTATTGGTATTGAAGGCGAACTATTCAAAACACAAGTAGGTGAAAAGACCGTGATGGTAAAAAACTTTATGCTGTTGAGCAAAGCCTTAAAACCCCTACCACAACCAAGGGTTGATGCGGATGGGAAAGTGCACGATGCTTTTACAGACCCGGAACAGCGTTATCGCCAGCGCTATGCAGATTTGGTCGTGAACCCGCATGTAAAAGAAGTTTTTGTGAAAAGGACGAAACTTTTTAACGCCATGCGCTCTTTTTTTAACGAAAGAGGCTATTTTGAAGTTGAAACCCCAATATTGCAACCCATTCCCGGTGGCGCTGCGGCAAAACCATTTGTTACCCACCACAATTCGCTTGATATTCCGCTTTATATGCGCATTGCCAATGAGCTTTACCTGAAAAGATTGATCGTTGGCGGTTTTGATGGGGTGTATGAATTCTCAAAAAACTTCAGAAATGAAGGAATGGACAGAACGCACAATCCTGAATTTACGGCGATGGAAATCTATGTGTCGTATAAGGATTACAACTGGATGATGGATTTTTGTGAGCAGTTGCTGGAATTCTGTGCCAAAGAAGTTAATGGCACTTCAAAAGCGACTTTTGGCAAGCATGAAGTAGATTTTAAAGCGCCCTATCCACGTGTAACAATGGCGCAGGCTATCGAAAAATATACTGGTTTTGATATTACCGGAAAAACCGAGGATGAAATTCGTGAAGCAGCCCTGCAAATGAAAATAGAGGTGGATGATAGTATGGGCAAAGGAAAATTGATTGATGAAATATTTGGTGAAAAATGTGAAGCCAATTTTATTCAGCCCACATTTATTACAGATTATCCGAAGGAAATGAGCCCGCTTTGCAAAGAGCATCGGGACAATCCCGAACTTACCGAGCGATTTGAACTGATGGTTTGCGGAAAAGAGGTAGCGAATGCCTATAGCGAACTCAACGACCCAATAGATCAGCGTGAACGTTTTGAAGCACAACTCGAGCTTGCCAATAGAGGCGATGAGGAAGCCACTGCATTTATTGACTACGATTTCCTGCGCGCACTGGAATATGGGATGCCGCCAACCAGCGGAATGGGGATTGGAATGGATAGACTTATTATGTTTTTAACAAATAATGCTTCAATACAGGAAGTACTTTTCTTCCCACAAATGCGTCCAGAAAAGAAAAAAGTGGATATGACTGAGGATGAAAAATTGATTTTCAACATTCTAAAAGTCGAAAATCCAATCGCACTTGAAGCTTTAAAAACAAAAACAGGACTCAGCAATAAAAAATGGGACAAAGCCATTAAAGGATTAACCAAAAGTAAGGTTGCTTCTGTAGAAAAAACTGATGGGAATCTGGTGGTAAAGACTTCTTAAGAAAATAGAATTGTTGAATAGGACGGGAATCGCTTTTGGCGGTTCCTTTTTTTTTAGAAAAAACCACCGCCCAAAACTTTTTTCCTCCTTTTTGGCTTAAGGGGTTCCGCATCCCTACGGAAAATTTTGTGCGGTGGAAATTCTTTTTTTATTTTATAAAAACTACGGACATTAATTTCAATATAAAATGTACTATTAGCCAACGCTTACTTTCATTGAGCGAAATGTTATTTTCTGCGGAATTAATATTTTTAACGGAGGATTTTTATATTTTTAGCCCATTAATTTCATAAAAATGAAGCAACTACACTTTTTATTTTTCGGTATATTTTTTATTCTTTTTTCGTGTGGAAAGGATGATGAAACATATCAAAATATTGATTCTGAAAACCCATCTGCGCCTTCAAATTTGGTAGCATCAGATGAAACCGAAACATCACTTCGGTTAACTTGGGATGCTTCAACCGATAATATTGGGGTAACTGGATACAGAATTTATCAGGATGGAAATAATGATTTCACTTTCGTTTCACAAACTTCAGCGGTAATTGAAGGACTTCTTCCCGGAAATTCCTATAGTTTTTACGTTACAGCTATTGATGAAGAAGAAAATGAATCTGCACCCAGCAACACGGTTAATACATTCACGGTAGATACACCGCTTTCCTTTTTACCACTTTTATCTGAAATGGGTATTTTCTCTGGTAGTCTTTCTAATCTACAACCTGCCAGCGGCGTTCAACTATACGAAATCAACAGTACTTTGTTTACGGATTATGCTAAGAAACAACGTTTAATCAGACTTCCTGCGGGTCAAAAAATGAGTTATAACAATTCAGATTATCTACCACAATTTCCAGATAACACATTGATTTCCAAAACTTTTTATTACTTTATCGATGAAACAAATCCGTCCCTCGGAAAAAAGATTATTGAAACCCGAGTTATGCTAAAAGTGAATGGAGCATGGCTCGTTGGCGACTACATTTGGAATAGCGAGCAAACGGAAGCTACATATCGCGAATCTGGCAGTATTGAATCAATTAGTTATATTGATGCGAGTGGGCAAACCCAGAATATCAATTATCAAATCCCTTCAAAACAGGATTGCTTTACCTGCCATAATAACAATTCCCAAACTTTTCCTATTGGTTTGAAACTAAGAAGTCTCAATTTTACACCCAGCTACACTAGCCAAAATCAATTGGAGTATTTGACCGCAAATGGCTTTTTGGAAGGTGTCAATGCTTCAAATATTAGTGTTTTACCAGACTGGACAAATACTTCACTACTTTTGGATGATCGTGCTCGCGCTTATATGGATGTAAATTGTGCGCATTGCCATCAACCTGGAGGTAGCGTTCCATCTACTTTTGGCTTGGATCTCAGATTTGAGACCTTATTTGAGAATACCGGAATTTATGCAAACCGTGGGGAAATTGTTGCTCGATTTCAAAGTACTGTTCCCACCTATAGAATGCCCCAATTGGGCAGGACCATTGTGCACGAGGAAGCCTTACAGATGCTGGATGAATATATAGAATCCCTAGATTAAATCCACCATAAAAACTTAAAGAAAAGACCGAACGTATCGGTCTTTTTTCATTTGAATATTTTCCGTAATTAAACCTTTGGACTAAAAAAACATCAAAGTACTGTTGAACATTTAAAAATAAACAAGATGAAAAATGTAATAGTTATTTTAATGGTACTAGCCACTTTTGGCCTAAATGCACAAAATGAAAAAAGTGGGAGAATGGCAAAAAGAGCTCAAATGGAAAAGTATACCCCAGAGCAAAAGGCTGAACTTCGTTCAAAACAAATGGCGTTAAAGCTGGATCTAAATGAAGCGCAGCAAGCAAAAGTTAAACAGATTTTAGTCGAAAACAGCAAAACGAAACCTGAGCGCTCAAAAAACTGGAAAGAAATGTCTTCCGAAGAAAAATTTAAGGCCAAAAATGATATGCTGGACAGACGTATAGCTCTTAAAAAGAAAATGAAAGAAATACTAACCGAAGAGCAATTCGCTAAAATGGAAAGGGACAATAAGCAGCGGCGCAACCATTTCAAAAAAAGAAGAAGTGGTGAACAAAAAGGCAGAAAGTAACGGTTAAATAATTTTTTTGGCTTAATTATTGGTTTAGTTATATCCAATGGTTACATTAGTAACCTCAAAATTAAAAAACCAAAGACAATGAAAAATTTAATAAAAGTATTCGCCTTCTCTGCCGTAATGTTTTTAGGAGCGCAGTCAATTTCAGCTCAGTCTTTATCACAAGACCAGTCTAGACCTGAAGTGATTGCCAAAGCGGAAACCGCTAAGCTTACCGATGAGTTAGGACTGAGTGGCGACCAAAGCAGGTCTGTTTTTAGAGCCTTGGTATCAAAGCACGTGAATTACCAAAAACATATTGAAGGTAAGGATGCAAATGATGCAACCGTTGTTGCTAACAAGAAAAAATTTGATGCTTCTGAAGAAGAATTGATGAAAAAAATCTTGGACGAGAAACAATATGCTAAGTGGAAAACAATGGAATAATTTGATTTTCAGAAACAAAACAAACCCTTCCTAAGAATTTAGGAAGGGTTTGTTATTATAGCATAGTAGCTACTTTTTTACAAGCAAGTATTGTTTGGTCCAAATCTTCATAGGAAAGAGCATCACAAATAAACCAAGTTTCAAATGCGCTGGGAGCTATGTATATACCCTCATTTAGCATTCCGTGGAAGAATTTTTTGAAAGTGTCATTGCTAGCATTGGCCGCTGAAGAAAAATCCGTCACGGGGATTTCAGAAAAGTGCACTGAAATCATGGAACCAACACGATTTATGGTGTGGGTGATTTTGTTTTCATTTAATGCCGAAGCCACTCCCTCGTGAAGATATTCCGTTTTTTTGTTGATTGATTCAAAGATTTGGGGATTATCGTTTAGTTCTTTCAACATTGCGAATCCAGCAGCCATCGCCAGCGGATTTCCGCTCAACGTGCCAGCCTGATAAACGGGACCCAAAGGAGCAAGCATTTCCATAATTTCATTTCGTGCCGCAAATGCGCCAACTGGCAAACCTCCACCAATCACCTTTCCAAAGGTTACTATATCTGCATTTACATTATATAATTCCTGAACACCACCCGCAGCCAAACGAAAACCCGTCATAACTTCATCAAAAATCAAAAGGATTTTGTTCTCATCACATAGTTTTCGTAATCCTTGCAAAAATCCCTCAGCCGGTGGAATGCAACCCATATTTCCTGCCACGGGTTCTAAAATAATACAGGAAATTTCATCTTTATTTGCTGAGATTACTTCAGCAACGTTGTTAAGATCATTGTACCGGGCAAGTAGGGTGTCTTTGGCAGTTCCTTCAGTTACTCCTGGGCTATTTGGTGTCCCAAACGTTACCGCACCACTACCAGCCTGGATTAAAAATGAATCACTATGGCCGTGATAACAACCAGCAAATTTTATGATTTTATCCTTGCCTGTATAGCCGCGAGCGAGCCTAATTGCGCTCATGCAAGCTTCGGTTCCACTATTAACGAAGCGGATTTTATCAACATTCGGCACCATAGAAACGGCAAGATTTGCTATTTCGGTTTCTATTTTTGTAGGCATCCCGAAGGATGTTCCATTTTTAGCCTTTTCAATTACAGCGTTTACGACGGGTTCGTGGGCATGGCCTAAAATCATAGGTCCCCAGGAATTTATGTAGTCAATAAGTCTGTTTCCGTCCACGTCATATAAATACGCGCCTTTGGCTTTGTCTACAAAAACAGGCGTTCCTCCCACGGCGTTAAATGCGCGTACTGGTGAATTTACACCACCGGGAATAACTTTTTTTGCCTCTCTAAACAAGGCACTGCTTCGTTCGTACTTCATAATACTTTTTAATTAATTGGGAGCGTGCAGGTATAGGGTCTGGCCAATAGAAATATTATTATCCCGCAAACCATTATATTCTTTTAGCGTTTCAACGGTTAAATTGAATTTTCGCGATATGCTGTAAAGCGTATCTCCAGCTTGGACTGAATAAGTTGCAATCTTATCGTCAACAGGTTTTGAATTATTTTTCTTTCCGCCCAGCACATCATTATCGTAATCTTCCAGATTATATCTTTCAATAATACCTATCAACTTATCTGGATAGCGCGGATCTGTGGCATATCCAGCCTTTTTCAGCCCCCTTGCCCAGCCTTTATAATCATCTTTTCTTAATTTGAACAAATCTTGGTATCTGCTACGGGTTGTCAAAAAAAGTGAGTGATCCCGAAATGAATATTTTGGATCGTTATACTTTCTGAAGCATTCTTGGTCCACATCATCGTCGTGATATACGCGGTCACCCTCCCATTCTTTATGGCACTTTATGCCAAAATGGTTGTTTGCTTTTAAGGTAAGCTCCCCTGCGCCAGCGCCACTTTCCAAAATTCCTTGAGCTAACGTAATGCTGGCGGGAATTCCGTATTGTAGCATTTCCTCTTTGGCAATTGGCGCATATTCCTTTATATAATTCGCAACTCTCTCGCTGTAAGAAATATTTACAGGAACTTCAACTACCGCGGGCTCTTCAGCTTTTGTATTCTTCTCTTTAACAGGTTGTTTTACGCGAACAACTCTCTCAGTATTTGGTTTTTTTCTATGTGAAACCACTCGTTTCTTGGATTTACAACTGCTGAAACACACAGCGCAAATTAAAAGTATGGTAATAATTCTGCCAATCATTTTATTGGATTAGAGGTAGATTTTTATTCTTTAATTTTTCATTCATTCCAGAAATTCCTTGAAGTCCTCCGGTATGGATGGCTAAAATACGGCTATTTTCACTGAAATAATTGCTTTTCAAAAGCGCAATGATTCCAAACATCATTTTACCCGTATATACAGGATCTAGCGGAATTCCCGTTTTCTCCCTAAACTCATTAATGAAACGCACCAAAACGGCATCTATTTTACCGTAACCGCCAAAACAATAGGAATCGGTTATTTCAAAATTGGTTTTTGAGGTATATTTTTCAATTTCTGAAGAAATAAAATTTCCGCGAAGCGCAGAAAAACCCAAAACTTTCTGGTTTGGCAAGGATGCGCGCACCAATCCGGCCAATGTACCGCCAGTACCTACCGGCGCACAAATATAATCATACTGCGTATCTTCTGAAGTGATAATTTCCTCACAGCCCTTCACTGCAAGTTGGTTTGTACCCCCTTCGGGAACCAAATAAAAATTTCCAAAATCTTTTTTGAGGTTTTTAAGAAACTCCACTTGGTCCTTTAACCTATATTGCTCTCTAGAAATAAATTGAAGGTGCATTCCACAACGGGATGCAAAAGCCAGGGTAGGATTTTGTTGAAATTTGATAGCCAATTCCTCTCCGCGTATAATTCCAATCGTTTTAAGATTGCATTGCTTTCCAGCGGCAGCCACTGCTGCTATATGATTAGAATAGGCTCCGCCGAAAGTAAGAATGGCTTCCGATTTTTTTTGAATTGCTTCTTCAAAATTGTATTTAAGTTTTCTGAATTTATTGCCAGATACCAATGGATGGATTAAATCTTCACGCCGAAGGGACAAATTATAATTACCAACCCCAAAATCTTTCAAATTGATTGAGGCAGTTAAAACATTTTTAGTGTCAAAAAACAAGGAAGTTTTATTTGAGATAACTTAGATTAAAAGCTTCAAAAAACCGACAAAGAGCAGGTTAAATTTGAAATGAGTTAATTTTTTTTATTAATAGAACCAAAGTATTAGGTTTGTCGTAACTATTTCATTTAACAAATTTCAGATTACTGTTTTTTAGCTCCCCAAATCTATGAAAAAAACAATACTCCTCCCACTTGTATTCTTATTTGCCGCGCCCCTATTTTCCCAAGTAGGTATAGGAAATACAGATCCTGCAGAATCATCATTACTGGATGTACGTGATGGCAACAACAATAAAGGCATACTTATTCCGCGGGTCAATATTCCGAATTTAAACAATAGAGCACCCATTACCACGGCTACCATTGATGAAAGTCTTTTGGTCTATAACACAAATACAACAACGGGCAAAGGATTTCACTATTGGAATGGAACTTCCTGGGTTGCACTGCAATCAGGAATTGATAAAAATATATATGATGCCAATGGTAGTTTAAATCAAGATAGAATGCTGGATTTGAATACCAGAGCTCTGAATATACGAAATGGTTCAAACCCGGGATTTCGATTTAATTCAAACGGGAGCTTGGATCTTCAGGCTTACGGCACTCCGACATTCAATACCAATTCAAATCCTTTGCGCTATTTAACAGTAAATAATAGTGGTTCGGTACAGCAAATTTTGGCGACCGATTTATATAACAATTCAATTAAAGACTGGTTTGAAGCAAATACAACGGTCGCGCCAGATGATATTTCAGATAACATATATACAAATGGTCGTGTGGGGATTAACAGAAGTAATCCTGCCGCTTCCCTTCATATCTACGAAGCTGTGGGTGTTCCTGCATCTGCAAATAACGGAACAATTCTTTTGGAACATGGAAATGATGGTGGCGCATCTTCAATAGTATTTAGAAGTCGATCCAATGCCGGCAGTGACTACGCTTACATAAATTACGATGATAACGGATCAGGAAATGGAACGGGTGTAGAAAATAGTTTATTGGAAATAGGTGTTCAAAATGATTCTCCAACTGGATTTCCAACTGGAGTTGATGATATAAACATTGCAGCTACTGGCTCTGTGGGAATAAGCAATATTGCTCCCAACGGCAGTGCTTCTTTAGATCTTGGAGCCAATAACCGAGGTTTATTAATCAATAGAGTAGCGTTGTCATCAGCAACTACAGCGACTCCTGTTACCAATCCTGCCAATGGCTTATTAATATTTAATACTGCTACCGCAGGTACTGCCCCAAACAATGTAATACCTGGATTTTACTACTGGATCAATAATAGATGGAACAAAATTAATGCTGGGGATGGAAATAATCTTTATAATTCAGACGGCACACTAACAAACAATAGAACGGTCAACACCGCAAATTTTAATTTGAATATTAATTCAGTAAATGGCCAGGCTTTACAGGTTGCCCCAAATAGAAATATAACCATAGCAGGTTATGGCAGCGGCACAAAGACGGGAACAAAAACTTCAGACTTGGCAGTAACAGCAACAGGATTAATTATAGAAGAGCCCATCAATCGAGGTGTTCAATTTTATTCTTACAATATCACACCTACAGTATCTCCTAATCTCAATACTATTGAGAGAGAAACAAAAATAAACCGTTCAGGATTTTACACAGGGGCTCTTAACAACGTTGCTGCCATGAAACCATCCAATAATGACGGATTTGTCGTAAAAATTGTGGGAACATATGAGGTAAGGAATACTGGAGATTTCACATTCACAGAATTATGTGACGATGGTGCACGAATATATATTGATGGCTCCCTTATCCACAATGTTTGGGTAGATGGCGTGGGTGATACAAACTCTTCTACGGTAAATCTTGCAAAAGGGAAACATAAAATTGAATTTTGGTATTACGAAAATGCCGGCGGAGAATATTTCAATTTTTCTTGGGGAGCCAATCCCGATGGAAATTCAGGTGTCATTCAGGCGAATCAACTTACAATCGAATAAATTACAAATACTTCAAAAAACCAAAAAAAGGCCTCTTTCCCAAATAATTGAGGTCTTTTTCACTTTGGTATGCTTCCCTTTCAAAGGAAATATTTCTGTATCCCAAATACCTATTTCCATATTGAAAGCATCTGTATAAAAATTCCAACCCGTACCAGATATAGAAAAATAGTACGAGCATTTCAGCCTGCTGCCGCAAGTGTATCCTTTCGTGGTTCAAAAATGTTTTGTCCTCACATAAACTTCGGTGGCGCACAATTATAAATGGCCAAAGTGTGATGCCGATAAATTTCTTCCGAAGCAAAAAACGGTTCACTAAAATCATATCAATTCAAAAAAAACCAATTACAAAGTACAATATAAAAAAGGAATTACGGTGCGGTCGCTTCACAGTATCGAATTCCGTATTTTTGTGATATGCTTTTTCCAAAGAAAAAAATTGAAATTGAGGAAGGTGATTACTACCTCACGCCAGAAGGATACAAATGTTTTACCGAACAATACCACTTAAAACGCGGGTATTGTTGCGAAAGCGGTTGCAGGCATTGTCCCTATGGCTTCAATAAAAAGACTGGAAAACACCAATAAATATTATAAAGAAAATGACTTTTAAAGAAGCAATAAAGCAAGGAATTCCCGAAAAACTTCCGAATAAAAAACCGTACGACGCGCAAATAAACCACGCTCCCAAAAGAAAAGATATTCTTTCAAAAGAGGAAAAACAGCTTGCATTGCGCAACGCACTCCGTTATTTTGATGCCAAACATCACGCTGAACTTTTGCCGGAATTTTCGGAAGAGCTTGATAAATACGGAAGAATCTATATGTACAGATTTCGTCCAGATTATAAAATCTACGCCCGGCCTATCGAGGAATATCCGGGTGAATGTGAGCAGGCAAAGGCTATCATGTTGATGATTCAAAATAATTTGGATTACGCGGTAGCGCAACACCCGCACGAGTTGATTACCTACGGTGGAAATGGAGCGGTATTTCAAAATTGGGCACAGTATCTTTTGGCAATGAAATATCTTTCTGAAATGAACGATGAACAGACGCTTGTTATGAATTCAGGGCATCCGCTTGGGCTCTTCCCCTCACATAAAGATGCGCCGCGAGTAGTAGTTACCAACGGAATGATGATTCCAAATTATTCAAAACAGGACGATTGGGAAAAATTCAACGCTCTTGGCGTAACGCAATACGGCCAAATGACGGCGGGAAGCTATATGTACATTGGCCCTCAGGGAATCGTGCACGGGACCACAATTACGGTTTTGAATGGTTTCAGAAAAATTAAAAAAGAACCAAAAGGTGGCTTATTCGTAACCTCCGGACTTGGCGGAATGAGCGGCGCACAGCCAAAAGCTGGAAATATTGCCGGGTGCGTGACCGTCTGTGCCGAGGTAAATGAAAAAGCTACCAAAACAAGACACAGTCAAGGTTGGGTGGACGAAATAATATCAGATTTGGATTTGCTTTCGAAAAGGGTTAAAGATGCTGTTTCAAAAAAAGAAACGGTTTCCATCGCATTCAATGGAAATATTGTTGAAGTCTGGGAAAAATTTGATGAGGAAAACATTAAAATTGATTTGGGAAGCGATCAAACTTCACTGCACAATCCTTGGGCGGGCGGCTATTACCCTGTGGGATTAACGTATGGGGAAGCTAATGAAATGATGGCAACAAATCCTGAGAAATTTAAGGATGAGGTTCAAAAAAGCTTGCGAAGACACGTGGACGCTATAAACAAGCATACTTCAAAAGGCACTTATTTTTTTGATTATGGAAATGCGTTTTTGCTTGAAGCCTCCCGCGCGGGTGCTGATGTTTATAAAGACCAAAATGGAAAAATGGCAAGCTCCTCTTCCCTCGAAGAAGGGGCTGGGGGATGGGCCTACCCTTCCTATGTGCAGGATATTATGGGCCCTATGTGCTTCGATTATGGTTTTGGACCGTTCCGGTGGGTGTGCGCTTCCGGAAAAGCGGAGGATCTTCAGAAAACGGACGAAATGGCTTGCGAAGTATTGGAAGAATTAATGAAAAATTCACCAAAGGAAATTCAGCAGCAAATGCAGGATAACATTACGTGGATTAAAGGTGCACAGGAAAATAAATTGGTTGTAGGCAGCCAAGCAAGAATTCTTTACGCAGATGCTGAGGGAAGAATTAGAATTGCTTCGGCTTTCAATAAAGCTATTTCAGAAGGAAAAATAGGGACAGTTATTTTGGGAAGGGACCACCACGATGTTAGCGGAACAGATTCACCCTATCGCGAGACTTCAAATATATACGATGGAAGCAGATTTACGGCAGATATGGCTATTCAAAACGTGATTGGCGATAGTTTCCGCGGCGCCACTTGGGTAAGCATTCACAATGGCGGTGGCGTGGGCTGGGGCGAAGTTATTAATGGTGGCTTCGGCATGGTTCTTGATGGTAGTATAGACGCGCAACGCCGTTTGGAAAGCATGCTTTTTTGGGATGTAAATAATGGTATCGCACGCCGGAGTTGGGCTAGAAATGATGAAGCAATTTTCGCAATTAAAAGGGCGATGCAGGATAATCCAAACTTAAAAGTGACGCTTCCCAATTTGGTAGACGATTCACTTTTTGAATAAAATTTTTTACATTTAATTAAAAAAATCTGTTGCTTAAATTTAAACAATACTGCTATGAAAATATTTAAATTTTTACCACTATTATTCCTTTTTGTGTTTGCATCCTGTACAACCGTTCGCGTAGCAACGGACTACGATAAGGAAGTGAATTTCAACCAATATAATTCTTTTGCGTTTTTTAGACCAGGAATTGATAAAGCTGAAATCAGCGATCTTGACAAAAAAAGAATTTTGCGTGCTATTGAGGAAAATTTGACGATGAAAGGTTTTACAAAATCTGAATCCCCCACTATTTTAGTAAGCATTTTTACCAAAGAAAGAGAGCGAGTGGATGTCTACAATAACAATTTCGGTTTTGGCTGGGGTTGGAATCCATGGTGGTACGGTGGCGGATTTTACGGCGGAAATACTGTATCCCGATCTACTGAAGGAACGCTTTACATTGATTTAATTGATGCCAAGACTAACAATCTGGTCTGGCAGGGAATAGGCACTGCCAATCTTGTTACAGCAGATATGGAAAAGAAGGAAGCCCGAATAAAAGAAATAGTCGCAAAAATTTTAGCTGAATATCCTCCGGGAATGATGGAAAATAATTAATTGAAAAGCCCACATTCGTGGGTTTTTTTATATTAATTTGAAAAAAATTACCAATGAAATTTTTATTACTAGTTATTCTTGCGTTATCCTTTGCTGGCTGTAATAACTATGAAAAAACCGATAACGTTTCTTCAGAAGAAAATCAATTGCAGCAAGTCGCATCCCCAAAACCCGAAAAAACTCCACAAACATTTATAGTTCCTGGGAAAAGATTGGGCAACATTGTTTTGGACCAAAATTTTAATCCCATTTTGGATAGTTTGGGAAAACCCGACATTAGCAACGCTGGGATGGGAAAAGCGGTGAATACTTGGAAGCATGGAAAAAACCTGCTTACCATCTACACTAACACCCAGATGGGTGTGGAGGATTTCAGCCGAGTAAAAGCCATACGCTCGCTTTCAAATGATTTTAAAACCGAAGACAACTTGGGAGTTTCATCTTCAATCGATGAGCTAAAAAGATATTACAGGCTCGATCCCGCAGGGAAATTCACAGATAACGGCAAGCATTACATTCTTTACAAAACCTCAAAGGGAATTGCATTTGAAGTTAATATGAAGCAAATATGCAATGGTGTTTTGCTCTACTCAAAAGAAACCAATCCCGAGAGCTTTTACAATGCCATCTACCCCACTTTTGAAAAAATGTAGCTGAAATTTTCTAATAGGAAAGAACTTCCAAAATCTTTTGCTTCACTTTTTCGGTGGAAGGAATCATCGTTTCTTCAAGCACCGAATTGAGCGGAATTGCCGGCATATTTTCAGAACCAATGAGCATCACCGGCGCATCCAACTGCTGAAAACATTCCTCTTGAATTCTACCTTGAAGCGCTCTGCTGAAACTATTTTCCGAAGGTTCTTCGGTCACCACCAAACATTTTCCACATTTTTTGACACTTTTGAAAACGGTTTCATAATCCAAAGGATGCAACGTCCGAAGATCGACAACCTCGATTTTATTCTGCATCCCTAGCTCCTCGGAAGCGTTCATGGCCCAATGTACGCCCATCCCATAAGTAATTATTGAAAGTGTTTCTTCCTCTTCCTGCTTCCAGATTTCCTGCAAAACCCACGCTTTTCCAAAAGGTAAGACATAATCTTCCGCAGGCATCAGCGAAGTTGCACCTTTGGTTCCTTTCACTTTGCTCCAATAAAGCCCTTTGTGCTCAAAAATTACTACCGGGTTTGGGTCGTAATAGGCCGCTTTCAGCAAACCTTTCAAATCGGCTCCGTTACTGGGATACGCAATTTTAAGTCCGCGAATGTTGGTTACCACGCTTTCCACGGAAGAGGAATGGTACGGCCCACCGCTGCCGTAAGCACCAATTGGCACACGTAAAATCATTGAAACGGGCCATTTCCCGTTTGAAAGATAACAGCTTCGGGAAACTTCGGTGAAAAGTTGGTTAAGGCCCGGCCAAATATAATCTGCAAATTGAACCTCAACTATCGGTTTGAGTCCAACAGCGCTCATTCCTGCCGTACTTCCCACAATAAATGCTTCCTGGATGGGTGTGTTAAAAACACGATTGTCGCCAAATTTCTGGGCCAATGTTGCGGCTTCGCGGAAAACACCGCCAAGGCGTCCACCCACATCCTGACCGTAAAGCAGGCATTCGTTGTGTTTAGCCATCAATTCCTCAATGGCAAAAAGCGCACAATCAACCATTACCACTTTTTCACCGCCTTTCGGACTTCTTTCTCCCACTTCTTCGGTAATTTCCGTTGGCGCGAAATCGTGTGTGAATAAATCCTCGGGTTTTGGATCTTCGGCTTTTAAGGCTTTTTCCAAAGCTTTTTTTACCTCGATTTTGATTTCGGTTTCAATTTCAGAAAGTTCCTTTTCAGAAAAACCATTATCAATCAGCAATTTCTTCAACTTTGGATAGGGATCACGACTTTGCGCTTCCTCCAAATCGTCGCGATAAAATTCCATCCGCACACCCGAAGTATGGTGATTCAAAAGCGGGACTTTCGCATGCACCAAAAACGGCCTTCTTTCGGTTCTGATTTTTGAAATTACATTTTGAATGGTATTATAACTTTCCTCAAAATCGGTCCCGTCGATTGAAATGGCTTCCAAACCGTGAAACCCTTTTGCATATTCAAAAGCATTCTGTGCCCGGGTTTCCGCAGCATTTGCTGAAATATCCCAACCATTATCCTGCACCAAATACAAAATAGGCAATTGCTTTAACGCTGCCATTTGGAATGCTTCGGCAATTTCACCTTCGGTAACGGACGCGTCGCCCAAAGAGCAAACCACGATTGGAAATTCTGAATTCTCAATTCCGAATTCCGAATTCATCGATTCTTTATACCAAAATCCCATCGCAGCTCCCGTTGCGGGGATGGCCTGCATTCCCGTGGCTGAACTTTGATGTGGGATTTTCGGTTTATCATCATCCTTTAAACTTGGGTGCGAATAATACGTTCTTCCGCCCGAAAAGGGATCGTCCTTTTTCGCCAAAACCTGAAGCATCAACTCATAAGGTTTCATCCCAATGGCTAGCAAAATAGAATCATCACGATAATACGGATACACATAATCCTGTGTCAAAAGTTGCATCCCTAAAGCGGTTTGGATCACTTCGTGTCCGCGCGAGGTAGCGTGTACGTATTTTGAAACCGTTTTAAAATTTTCCTCATAAATCTCGGTCATCGACTTGGCCGTGACTAGATTTTTGAAGGCAAACGAAAGTGTGTTTTTTGAAAGTTTATTCGTCAAAATAAAGTTTTTAATTTTAAGTTTTGGATTTTAAGTTAGATTTTGTCGTGTGAACAATTGCGGTAAGTATTTTAACAATTGACATACAATCTTCAATATGCTTCTGATAATTATTATTAACCAAATTACTTTTATCAAGCAACTCTAACCAATAAATTGTTTCTCGAGCTTCTTTACTGGCAATCGCCATCTTATGTAAAAAATCTGCCCTACTTTCCCCAGCCAAAGCTTCAGAAACATTTGCTCCAATGCCGGTGCCACTTCTAAGCAATTGTTTTGAAATTATAAATTCCTTATTTTGCTGTAAAGTTTTGTAAAGTTGAATAATTGAAAGTGCAAATTCAAAACTTTTGTCCTTAATCAAACTTGTTTTCATAACAAAAAACTCAGAATTAAAAACTAAAAACTCCTCTTAATATCAAACTTTTCCATATAATCGGCAATTCTTCTCAAGAATGAACCCGCCAAATAGCCATCCACAATTCTGTGGTCAAAGGAAAGTGAGAGGTACATCATTTGCCGGATTTCTATGGTATCGCCTTCTTTTCTTTCGATTACTTCGGCACGTTTTTTTATGATTCCCGTTGCCAAAATTGCGGCTTCGGGTTGGTTGATTATTGGCGTTCCCATCAAGCTTCCGAAAGTTCCCACATTGCTTATTGTAAACGTACTTCCTTTGGTATGGTCACCTTTCAACTTGTTGTCGCGGGCTTTTCCTACGAGTTCGTTTGTGGTTTCGGCCAATTCCTTTAAATTCTTTTTATCAGCATTTTTAACAACGGGAACTATGAGATTTCCCGAAGGAAGCGCCGTTGCCATCCCTATATTTATTTCGTCTTTTACAATGATATTGGTCCCATCCAAAGTGGAATTTATCATCGGGAAATCCTGAATTGCCTTCGCCACACATTCAATAAACAGTGGTGTAAACGTTAGTTTTTCGTTGTATTTCTTCTGAAAAGCATCTTTGTTTTTGTTGCGCCAGTTCACCATTTCGGTCAGGTCTGCCTCCACATAAGCCGTTACGTGTGGCGCTGTGCTGGCACTGAAAACCATATGGTCGGCAATCATTTGGCGCATCCGGTCCATTTCCACGATTTTGCCCTTTCCTTTATCGAATTTCAAATCGGGAATCTGAAATCCCGAAACTTCGGGAACGGCTTGGGCAAACTGAAACGGTCGGCCCTTTTCAAGGTAATTTATAACATCACTTTTTCGCAAGCGCTCATCTTTTCCTGTTCCGGGAATTCTGGCAAGTTCTTCGTATGAAATGTGATGTTTACGAGCAATAGTGTCAACCAAAGGCGAAATAAAACGCCCACCCCCAGCCCCTCCCGAAGGAAGGGGAGCCACTCTTTGACTTAAATTTGAAGTTGAACTTGAAATTTTCCCTTTTGATTTTTCTTGGGTAACTGCGGGGGATTTAGAAACTTTTTTCTCGGTTTTTGCATTTTCAGAAAGCTCCAAAATAGCAATAGTTTCCCCAACGGGAACAACGTCTTTTGCCTTAAATGTATGCGCAATCATTTTACCTGATGCGGGCGCAGGTACTTCATTATCCACTTTATCTGTTGCAACCTCCAGTAAAATATCGCCTTCCTCAAAGGAATCGCCTTCATTTACCAGCCAATTGATAATCGTTCCTTCTGTTATGCTTTCGCCCATTTTGGGCATTTTGAACGCAGTTCCCGCAGAGGCGGGAATCTCGTCCAATTTATCTAAATTATTTTTTGACATATTTGTCTCTATTCTTTGTTCTTGGCTCTAAATTCTTCCAAAGTTTTATAAAAATCTTCCTGTACAGCTCTGTTCTTTGGAATTTCCCGTAACGGTTCCACTTCCCGTAAACTCTCGTGACAATCCGCAGGCAATTGTTGGTATAATCTCGTTCCGGCGGTTTTCCAAGCAATCATTTCATCTGAAATATCCTTTATTGCTTTTGCCGGATTGCCAACAATTAATTTCCGTTTTGGAAATTTCTCTTCAGCTTTTACAAAGCTCATGGCGCCAACAATGCATTCATCGCCAATTTCGGCATCGTCCATAATCACGCTGTTCATCCCAATCAAGCAATTTTTGCCCAAATTCGCTCCGTGAATGATTGCACCGTGCCCTACGTGTGCGCTTTCTTTAAGCACAATACTTTTACCGGGAAACATATGGATGGTACAGTTTTCCTGCACATTCACGCCATCTTCCAAAATAATCTCGCCCCAGTCACCGCGAATTGCCGCACCCGGACCGATATAACAGTTTTTACCAATAATAACATTTCCAGTAACAGCAGCGAGTTGATGCACAAAACTGCTTTCGTGGATTATGGGGATGTGGCCTTTGAAACTGTAAATCATTCTATTAAATTATAGGATAAAAAGATAAATCGACAAAAAGGATTAAAAGAGATTTAGTTTAGTGTCTTTTTAAAATTTGATATCATAGCTTGCAATTTTTGTATTGTCTGCAGATTTCTATCAAATGCCAAATCATCAATATATTTTAGATCGTTAGCACAGATCAACTGTGTTTCCCACTCAAAAGTCGATCCCAAAGCTGTTTCCAAATATTGAACAAAATGCCTATCGGAATTCCTTGCCGAACCTTCTGCAATATTGGAGGCAATTGAAACTGCGCACCGTTGCAACTGATTTGAAAGTCCGTAAATTTCAGATTTTGGAAATTTTGAAGTTATCAAATAAGTTTCACTAACAATCTTTCTTGCTTCCTGCCAAATAGCCAATTTTCTAAAATTATGCTTTAACGACATATTACTTCAGTCCTTTTGTCTTTTAATCCTTTTATCTTTTCATCCTAACCAAAACTTTTTAGTTTCTCCTTTGTAAATTCTGAAAGCACCAACCTCCCTGAAATCACAGCTCTTTCCGCCAAAAGCTCATCCCAATCTTCAGTGCCGCTCCAAAATACTTTCTTCATTTCTTTCATTGCCTCCGGATTGTAATTGCAAAGGTTTTCAGCAAATTTTTGAACAGCTTCGTCCAATTCTTCCAACGAATCAAACACTTGATTGTACAATCCTTTTTGTCGTGCCCATTCAGCGTCGTAAAAGGAATTGGCATCAATGGCAATTTGACTCATTGCGCTCAGACCGAGTTTTCGTTCCACAGCGGGCCCAACTACAAACGGACCGATTCCCACATTCAACTCGCTTAATTTAATAGCCGCGAATTTGGTTGCCATACAATAATCAGTCGCCGAAGCAACACCAACGCCACCGCCAACAGTTTTCCCTTGAATTCTTCCAATGATGAATTTTGGGCATTTGCGCATGGCGTTAATCACGTTTGCAAATCCGCTGAAAAAAACCTTTCCGGTTTCGGCGTCATTAATATTGATTAATTCGTTAAAACTCGCACCGGCACAGAAAGTTCTATCACCGCCGCTTTTCAAAACAATAACTTTTACTTCATCATTATTTCCAGCTTCGGTGATTGTACTTGCGAGTTTTGCCAGCAAATCTCCCGGTAGGCTGTTATGCGCCGGATGGAAAAATTCAATGGTCGCAATGTTGTTATTTATCTCTTGTTTTACGTATGCTTCATTCATAATTTTTTATTCAAGAATCAAGAACCACGAGCCAAGACATATTTGTCCTGATTCTTGGTTCTTGGCTCAATTAGTCTATCAAATTAAATTGCTCAAAATGATGGTTCAAATGTTTTCGTTCCAAAAGATACCATTCAAATTTGTTCAATTCGCCAAAAACCACATTTTTGGTTTTGGCATCGGGGTTTTGTTTGAAATAGTTTAAATATTCATTTCTCGCTTCCAAAAGTTTGGCCTTTGCGGTTTCCAAATTGGGGTGTTTTGTTTCGGTGATATTTGATTCTTTTGCTAGCGGAAAATCATATTCCCGTGGCATTTTTCTATAATTATATAAAGTGGAATGCGTTTTTTCCAGATATTCTGAAGGGGTTGCAATTTTAAAATCCTGAATCTCTCCCGAAGCAATTCGATACGTATATTCCAAATGTTCCACCATTTGCTGTGGCGTCATCGTGCCCCAATTTGGTTTTGATTCTACGGAAAGTTTATTCAAATACTTCTGAATAGCTTCCGAAGTCATTTCCGCAAAAACCGTCTGCTTTTTTTGTACCATCGTCAAAATCGTCGCGACGGCTAGCAATTCTCCCTGCTTTTCTTCTTCGGAAGAATTTTCATCAATATTCGCATCAAAAACCTCAACATACCATTTTACGATTCCCGAGGGCAATTCGGTTCCTTTTTGCTCGCGGTCAATTTTTTGTTTGCACGTTAACCGCACATATACTGTATCGTTGTGATAAATGGGACGCAAAAATCTACACTCCTCCAAACCGTAATTCGCGGCGACCGGGCCTTTGTTTGGATAGACGAAAAGTCCGGCGGCGGCGGCCAAGATGAAATAACCGTGCGCCGTACGCTTTTCAAAAATACTTCCGTCGAGCGAAGTGATATCGGTATGCGCGTAAAAATGATCCCAAGTAAGGTTGGCAAAATTGATGATATCGGTATCGGTAATCGTTCGGTTGTGCGTTTTGATAGACATTCCCGGCTCGATATCTTCCCAATGATACGCAAACGGATGCTTTTCAGCCTCTTTATAATCGGCTTTTGGCTGATAGATTCCTGTGATTTCAGTGAGTGTTGAAGGTGAACCTTGAATAGCGCAACGTTGCAAATAGTGCTTCACGCCGCGCACGCCACCCATTTCCTCGCCACCGCCCGCGCGACCAGGGCCGCCGTGAATCAAAGTGGGCAATGGCGAACCGTGACCTGTACTCTGTTTGGCGCTTTCGCGATTTAAAACTAAAATTCTTCCGTGGTGCGTTGCTGCGGAAACCGTGTATTCCTTCGCAATTTTGTCGTCATTGGTAACGATTGAACTCACCAACGAACCTTTCCCCATTTTGGAAAGTTTGATAGCATCTTCTAAAGTTTTATAAGGCATAAGCGTGCTCACGGGCCCAAAAGCCTCGGTAATGTGTGCGGCTTCGTTTTGCAACGGATTGTCTTCGCGAAGCAAAATAGGTTTTAAATACGCGCCTTTTTTTGAATCGGCACCCAGCACTTCGAAATCTTCAAAATCGCCGTAAACGATTTTTGCGGTTTGGGTTATTTTTTGAATCTGTTCTTTTACGGAATTGCGCTGTGCATCGGAAACCAGCGCTCCCATTCGCACTTCTTTCAACCTGGGATCCCCGATGGTGACTTTTTCCAATTGTTTTCCGAGGGCAATCTGTACGTCTTCAACCAATTTTTCGGGAACGATAATTCGTCGGATGGCGGTACATTTTTGACCGCATTTTACGATCATTTCATTGCGAACTTCTTTTATGAAAAGAACGAATTCCGGTGTTCCGGGAACGGCGTCTTCACCTAAAATGGAAGCGTTCAAGCTATCGGCTTCCATTGTAAAGGGAACCGATTCCTCAATCAACCGAGGATGCTTTTTCAGAATTTTTCCGGTGCTCGCAGAACCTGTAAACGTAACCACATCTTGACTTTCCACGGTATCAAGTATATTTTTTGCCGTCCCGGAAATGAGTTGCAACGAACCCTCAGGCAAGATTCCCGAAGCGATAATTTCCTTTACAACCGCTTCGGCCAAATACGCTGTTTGCGGTGCCGGCAAAACCACGGCCGGCATTCCCGCCATCCAGTTTACGGCGCATTTTTCGAGCATTCCCCAAACGGGAAAGTTAAAAGCATTTATGTGAACGGCGATACCTTCACGCGGTACCATAATGTGGTGCGCCATAAAACGCCCGCCACGGGAGAGGTCGATGGGGTCGCCCTCTACGTGATACGGCTGATTCGGAAATAATTTCCGAAGCGAGGCATTGGCAAACAAATTACCGAAACCACCTTCAATATCGATCCAACTGTCAATTTTTGTGGCGCCGGTTCGGTAGCTAATTTCGTAGAATTGTTGTTTCTTTTTGGTAAGATGTAACGCGAGTTTTTTCAACATCAATCCGCGCTCTTGAAACGTCATTTTCCGAAGCGTTTCGCCCTTGTCACGACCGTATTGCAGGATTTCAGGGATATCAAGTCCTTCCGTGGTTACATTTGTGAAATGTTCGCCCGTAACCGAATCGAGGATTGGCGAGCCTTCGCCCTTTCCTTCAGCCCAATTTCCTAATATATAGTGTTGTGTTTTTTGCATACTTATAGATTCACATTTTCAATAATTGCTGCATACCCTTGCCCAACGCCCACACACATTGTGATGAGCGCATATTTTTTCTTTTGAAGTCGCAATTCCAAAGCAGCGGAATAAGCAATTCGAGTTCCGGTAACACCAAGCGGATGGCCGATTGCGATGGAACCCCCATTGGGATTGATTCGTGGATCGTTATCTTTCAATCCCCATTCGCGTATGCACGCCAAAGCTTGCGAAGCAAAGGCTTCGTTCAATTCGATTACATCCATAGCTTCCATTTTTAACCCTGCTTTTGCAAGTGCTTTGTTGGAAGCTTCAACGGGACCAATGCCCATAATGCGCGGTTCTACGCCAACTACTGCTGAAGAAACAATTCTTGCAATCGGTTTCAAATCATATTTTTTTACGGCATCTTCCGAAGCGATAATCGTTGCCGCTGCGCCATCATTCAATCCCGAAGAATTGCCTGCGGTTACGCTTCCATCTTTTTTGAAAGCAGGGCGCAATTTTGCCAAAACTTCTTTCGTGGTTTCAGGGCGGATAAATTCATCTTCTGCAAAAATTATGGGATCTTTTTTTCGCTGCGGAATTTCCACCGGAACTATTTCCTTTGCCAAACGTCCATTTTGTTGCGCTTTTGCGGCTTTCATCTGTGAATGATAAGCAAACGCATCTTGATCCTCACGGGAAATGTTGTGCTTTTCCACTAAATTTTCGGCCGTATTTCCCATCCCATCCGTGCCGTACATTTCGGCCATTTTTGGATTTACGAATCGCCACCCAAAACTGGAATCGTACATTTTGGCATCGGTCCCGAAAGCGGAAGAAGGTTTTGCGATAACGTAAGGCCCGCGCGTCATATTCTCGACACCGCCCGTAATAAACAGATCGCCATCGCCAGCCTTTATCGCCCGATTTGCGTGAATGATTGCCGAAAGGCCGCTGCTGCAAAGTCGGTTCACCGTTTCGCCGGGAACGGTTACTGGCAAACCTGCCAACAACGCAGCCATTCGCGCCACATTCCGGTTGTCTTCACCCGCTTGGTTTGCGCAACCCAAAATAACATCGTCATACGCTTCTTTTGGGATATTTGGGTTTCGTTTTACTATTTCAGCAATTACCAAAGCAGCGAGATCATCGGTACGCACAGCACTTAGCGTTCCTTGATAACTGCCTATTGGCGTTCGTATTCCGTCGATTATGTATGCGTTCATTTTAAGTATCGTAGTATTTTAGTTTTGTGGTTTGTTAGTTATTTTCTTCTTTAGAAAATTTTTATAGGATGTTATCATCTTATTGAGTTCTGCGATTGCTTGTCTATTTTCTTCATTTATTTCTTCAGAAATAAAACCTCTCAAAAATGCTTTAGTACTGCAAACAACACATTCGTGTCCACTGTCCCAAGCCATTTGCAGATAACGGTTGAAATTGGCAGGCGATGCCGCTGAACCTTCAGCAATGTTGAGCGCAATTGAGTCTGCCGCACGAATAAATTGAGATGAGAGTCGATACATTTCTTCTTTTGGAAAATTTTGGATTTGAGAATTGATTTTTTCGCCAAAAGCAAGCGCCTTATCATAAATTTTCAATTCTTCAAACTTAAAATGCACATTACTCATCATCACTTTATTTTATATTTTAAAGGAAAAGCCCAAAACCAATCCACTACTCGACTACCAAACTATCTAACTATTTCCGAAAAGGTATCTCCCTGTTTAATATCTCCCGTTTTATACCCTTTCATAAACCAGGTTTTTCGTTGCTCGGAAGTTCCGTGGGTAAAGGAATCTGGCACCACGTGGCCCTGCATTCTTTTTTGAATAGCATCATCGCCCACTGCATTGGCGGCACTCAGGGCTTCATCGATATCGCCTTCTTCCAAATATTTCTGGTTGTAATGCGCCCAAACCCCAGCGTAAAAATCGGCCTGAAGTTCCAACGCGACTGAAAGTTGGTTTGCTTCAGCTTTGCCAGTCCTTTGCTGTAATTGTCGTACTTTTTGCGATGTGCCCAACAGCGTTTGGATGTGATGGCCAATTTCGTGGGCGGTCACATACGCCATTGCAAAATCGCCACCTTTTGCGCCAAATCTAGTTTTCAATTCGTCAAAAAAGGCCAAATCCATATATACCTGCTGGTCTGCCGGACAATAAAATGGTCCGGAGGCCGCTGTTGCATTTCCACAGCCTGTGCTTACGGCATCTGTAAAAAGCACCATTGTAGGCTCTTTGTAATTCCCAAGATTATTGCTGGCAAAAATTTGATTCCAAACATCTTCGGTATCTGCCAAGACGGTAGCCATGAAATCACCGATTTCCTTTTCTTGTGTTGTAAGTTCGCGTTGTTCGGTCTGTTGTGTTTGGCTCCCACCCAATTGTTCAACAATTGGGGCCAATTGCTTTCCCGTATCACCTCCAAAAAAATTGAGAGCCATTACGATGATAACCACGACAATTCCGCCACCTGCGGCCAATTTGCCTTTTCCGCCCATTCCACGGCGGTCATCGAGGTTACCGCTCTGTCTTCTGCCTTGCCATTTCATAATTTCATTAGTAGTTAGTTGTTAATTGTTATTTTTAAAATTGAATAAAATTAAAATCGAAATAAAATAGCTTCGTTTCCATTATTCCCAATCTTTTGAGGTTCTATAGACCACACCTTTAAACAAAGCTACCAATTCTTCGCCTCTTTTTACTTCCACAATGTTAAATCCCAGCTTATTCCCAACTTTTTCAATGACTGATTCCGCTGTAAGATAATCACCTTCATCTAAGGCTTCAATATGGTTGATTGAAGTTTCAATGGAAACCGCGTATTTCCCGTGCGTATTTGCGGCAAAACCAAAAGCAGTATCTGCCAAACTGTAGCTTATCCCACCGTGGGCTTTGTTCATGCTGTTCAGCATTTCTTTGCGAATGGTCATTGCGACTTTGCACCGGCCCTTTTCAACTTCCAGTATTTCGATGCCCAACCAAGAACTGAAAGCATCCTGACTGAGCATCTTTTTAGGGATGAGGCTGTGGGGAATGAGGGATGAGGAGGACATAATTTTATTTATTTAAGCCTTTTGGCAATTGTATTTCTTAAACTTGTGATCATTTTGGAAAGTTCGGTTATGACTTTTCTAATTTCTTCATCTTCATCAAACTTTATGTAATTTCTCAATCTTGCTTTTGTGCTGCAAGCCACACATTCTTCGGCACTGTGCCAAGCGTTTCCCAAATAATCATAAAATTGCTTATCTGTACCCGAAGAACCTTCGGCGATATTTAGTGCAATAGAATCTGATTCTCTTTTGAATTGGGAGGTTAATTCGAAACGTTCCTCTCTCGGAAATTTTTTAATCAACGCATTTACATATTCTCCAAACTCTATCGCCTTTTGATACACTTGTAAATCTTCAAATCTAAAATGATATTTTGATTCCATAAAATGTGTTTCTTAAAATTCAACCCTCATTGCTCACATCTCACACCCCAAACCTCAAATCTTCTCGATTCATTTTCCGTAATAGTGGCGAACACCGATAGCGGTCTTCGTGATATTCATTATAGAGTTCGTCCATTTTGGCAACACACCAATCGATTCCTTTCTCATCTGCCCAGGCCAACAATCCTTTTGGATAATTCACGCCCTTGGTCATTGCACTGTCAATATCCGCTGCGGAGGCGATGTTCCAAAAAAGGGCGTCGGCAGCTTCGTTGATGAGCATTACAAGGATTCTTTCGAAAATAATTTTACTTTTTTCTGAATCAACATTGCCTTCGACAAGATCAGGCTGACTTCCATTGGTTGAATAATTATAATACCCCTTTCCGGTTTTTTTTCCCAAATAGCCTGCTTCGGCAAAACGTTTTTGGGTGAACGAAGGTTTGTAACGGGGGTCGTAATAAAAGGCTTCAAAAACGGTTTCGGTTACGGTATAATTTACATCGTTTCCAATAAAATCCATCAATTCAAAAGGGCCCATTCTAAAACCGCCCATTTCTCTTATTGCCGCATCAATTTCAGAAAATGAAGCAATTCCTTCCTCATAAATCCGAAGCGCTTCGCCATAAAATGGGCGGGCGACGCGGTTTACAATAAATCCGGGTGTGTCTTTTGCAACGGCCACGGTTTTTCCCCAGTTTTTAATTGTTTCTACGGAAGTTTTTAACGTTTCTTCGGAAGTTTGGATTGAAGGAATAACCTCAACCAACTGCATCAATGGCGCGGGATTGAAGAAATGGATTCCGATACAACGGTCCGGTTTTTTTAAGGATGAAGCTATTGAGGCGATAGATAAGGATGAAGTGTTTGAAGCGATAATACAGTCCTCATTCACAAATTTTTCAAGTGTTGAAAACACATTTTTTTTGATATCCAGATTTTCTACAATGGCTTCGATTGTTAAATGGGAATCTTTCAGTTCTTTTAATGAATTGACATATTTTATATTATTTTGAATACGCTCTTTTTCATTTGAATCAAGTTTTCCTTTTTCAACCAAACGATCCATTATTTTTTCCAAATCGGCTTTGGCTTTTTCCAAAGCTTCAGTTTTGGTATCGTATAATTTTACAGCACATCCAGCGGTGGCGGCAACTTGTGCAATGCCGCTTCCCATTGTTCCTGCACCTATAATTCCCACAAATTTGATTAACGATTGTTGATTAACGATTTTTGATTTTTGATTTTCCAAGTTATTGAATATTATTTTTTTGTGATGCCGTTTTTATACTAGCTACAAAAATTGAGATTAATTCATTATTTTCGATGAGTAGCTTATCTATCATTTGAATATTGGTTATCAAATTCGCGCCTTTTTGAATTTTCATATTAACGAATGACTTTCTCAATTCTTTTAAAGAAAGTTTCATTTTATGCAGAAAATCTCTCGATGATTCTGCACTTCTGGCTTCCCCATAATTTAAAGCCACAGAAGTAGTCGAGCGGATTAGCTGTTTGGTTAAATGCTCTGAAGCAAATGAACCATCAAAGTGCTTACACATTAATAACACATCTACAGCAAACTTTATCAGTCTATCTTCAAGCTGGTTAGGTAACATTCCTGCCTTTTTTAATTCTGAAATCAGCAATCAAAAATCGTTAATCGTTAATTATCTTCCTTTAAATTCCGGTTTTCTTTTGTTTACAAACGCATCAACGCCTTCGGCATAATCCTCGCTCTGTGCGGATTCTATTTGCAGTTTGCTTTCCAAATCCAATTGTTCTTCCAAAGAATGCTGCATTGAATTATTCAGTAAACGCTTGGTCAATCCCAACGCTTTTGTGGGCATATTCGCCAACGTGTTTGCGATGTTATTCACTTCCTCCATAAAATTTTCTGAAGCAACCACTTTATACACCATTCCAAGTTTTTCGGCTTCATCAGCTGAAACTTTATCGCCCAGCATCATCAATGCCGATGCTTTTTGAAAACCGATCAACCGAGGCAAAAAGAAAGTCCCTGCACTGTCCGGCACCAAACCTATTTTACTGAAAGCCTGAATAAAACTGGCATTCTCAGAAGCGATTACCACATCACAAGCCAATGCAATGTTTGCGCCCGCTCCAGCAGCAACGCCATTAACGGCAGCAATTACTGGTTTTTCAATCTTTCGAATGCGCGAAATGATTGGGTTGTAATGTTCCTCAAGAATTTTTTTGAAGCCCGGGTTCAGTTCTGGAGTTGTTACTTCCTTTAAATCCTGCCCGGCGCAGAAAGCTTTTCCGCTACCCGTGATAATAATTGCCCTAACTTCAGGATTTTTTTCGCACTCGTCCAATTCATTTTGGAGCAACAGTGCCATTTCACGGTTAAAACTGTTGAAAACCTCGGGGCGGTTAAGCGTTAAGGTTGCAACTTTATTTTCTATTTGTGTGGTTATGCTTTTCATTATTTATTTTAAACATTTAAAGTAATCAAACGGTTCCTGGCAGTCGTCGCATTTGAACAAAGCTTTGCACGCCGTGGAACCGAATTGGCTTACCAAATGGGTATTTGTACTGCCGCATTGTGGGCATTTTACCATTTTTTTATTACCAAGCAAAACGTCTTTATCGTGCGATTCCGAGAGCGGACGCGCAATGCCGTATTTCTCCATTTTCTTTAAACCCTCCTCTGAAATCCAGTCTGTGCTCCACGCTGGGGAAAGCACCAGTTTTACTTCCGTTTTTTTTCCTATTTCTGAAAAAGCCGTCTTTAAATCGTCGCCAATTACATCCATAGCCGGACATCCAGAATAGGTAGGCGTCAATTTTATGTGAACGATTCCATTTTTCTCAACCGCTTCGCGAATTACACCAAGATCCAAAACAGAAAGCACAGGGATTTCTGGGTCTGAAACGGTTTTCAGAATTGGGATTAAATTTGCTTGTATTTCTGGGTTTTCTATAATTGTCATCGTTTATTATAAAACCTACAAGATTTTGGAAAACTTGTAGGAGAATTTTTTACCATTGCATATTGGGATACGTGCGCTGCATGTACTGCAAGTCGGCCAACAAATAGCCCATATGTTCGCTGTGGATACCTTCTTTTCCACCTTTTGTAAAATACTTGCTTTCGGGAACTGCGAGTGTAGCTTCTTTTAAAACTTCGGAAACTTCTTCGTAATAAGTTGATTTGAATTCTGAAACATCTATGCCAATTCCCTCCTTCGCCATTTCCTTTTCAGCATCGGTCATAAAAAAAAGTTCGTCCGTAAAGCGCCACAGGGCATCAATTGCTTCTTGCATTTTTTCTTTACTTTCCACCGTCCCATCACCCAAACGCTTTACCCAATCTGAGGAAAAACGCTTGTGATAACTTACTTCCTTGATTCCCTTTTTTGCGATGGCCGCCAGTGTTTCATCCGGACTTTGTTGCAACTTTTCCATCAACATAAGATGGTAGACATCAAAAAGATACTGACGTGCAATGGTGAAACCGAAATGTGTATTGGGCTGCTCAACGAGCAAACAATTTTTGTATTCCCGCTCAATTCGTAAAAAGGCAATATCATCCTCAGTTTTATTCTCCCCGGAAATTTTTGCGGCATACTGATAATAACTGCGCGTTTGCCCCAATAAATCCAAAGAAATATTGGTGAGTGCAATGTCGGTTTCCAAAGTTGGACCGTGGCCGCAAAGCTCTCCCAATCGCTGGGCAAGGATTAAGGAATTGTCGGCGATTGTTAGGATGTAGTTATATAAATTATTTTTCATTGGGGGTTATTAAAATCGAAATCAAAAATTAAATCGAAATCGAAAACATTAGCAATATTTTTTTAGAAGTGAAACAACAATTCGAATAAGTTCTTCATTTTCATTTTTTATCGAATTGACTTCATTGATCTTAATCAGATCCGCCTTAATTTGAATATTTATGTTCCTGAGCGATTCACGTAATTCTTTTAATGTGATTCTTAATTTATTTGCCCTATCCCTATCTGAACCCGCACCTTCAAATTCTCCAAAATTTAGTGCTGAGGAGCAAGCAGACCTTATAAGTTGTTTAGCAAGATAATCGGCTGCAAAAGATTTGGGTGGTTGCATAAAAATTACAACAATGGAAGCTGCGAAATCTTCAAAACGACTATCTAAATTATAACTTTTCATTTTTCAATTTCGATTTCGATTTCGATTTCCCACTACATATGCTTCACCTCATCTGGCAAATCGTAAAAAGTGGGATGGCGGTATACTTTATCTTGTGCAGGCTCAAACATCTCACCATTTTCTGAGGGATTTGAAGCGGTGATGTGTTTACTTTCTACCACCCATATACTTACGCCTTCATTTCTCCTGGTATACACATCGCGGGCATTTTCCATTGCCATTTCAGCATCAGCCGCGTGGAGACTTCCAAAATGGCGGTGTTCCAGTCCGTTCTTGCTTCGAACGAATATTTCCCAAAGGGGCCAGTTTTTTTTATCAGACATTAGACTTTAGATTTGAGATGTTAGACAAAAGATTTAAAGCGCAATTTCTCACTACCAATATCTCACGTCTCACATCTATTTAACTTGCTTTTGCTATTTTTCTTTTCTCATTCTTTTCTGCGTGTGCCATTGCGGCATCGCGCACCCATTCGCCGTTTTCCCAAGCGTCAACACGGGCTTTCATTCGTTCTTTATTGCAAGGACCGTGGCCTTTTACGACCTGCCAGAATTCATCCCAGTCAATTTCTCCAAAATCGTAATGACCAGTTTCTTCGTTCCATTTTAAATCGGGATCAGGAATGGTGATTCCCAAAACATCTGCCTGTGGCGCTGTTTGGTCGATAAATTGTTGACGCAACTCATCATTACTTTTGCGTTTCAGTTTCCATTTCATGGATTGCTCCGTGTGGACTGATTGATCATCTGTAGGCCCCAACATCATCAAACTTGGCCACCACCAACGGTTCAGGGCATCCTGCGCCATTGCTTTTTGCTCCTCTGTTCCCCGGCAAAGGGTAAGCATAATTTCATACCCTTGGCGCTGATGGAAACTTTCTTCCTTACAAACGCGCACCATCGCCCGGGCATAAGGCCCATAGGAAGTATTGCAGAGTGGCACTTGGTTGATAATTGCAGCGCCATCCACCAACCAACCAATCGCGCCCATATCTGCCCAAGTAATCGTGGGGTAATTAAAAATCGAAGAATATTTCGCCTTTCCTGAATGTAATTGCTCATATAATTCATCACGGGAAATGCCCAAAGTCTCGCATGCAGAGTACAGATACAATCCGTGGCCTGCCTCATCCTGCACTTTTGCTAGCAATGCGGCTTTTCTACGTAAAGAAGGTGCGCGGGTTATCCAATTTCCTTCGGGAAGCATCCCAATAATTTCAGAATGGGCGTGCTGGCTCATTTGCCGGATATGGGTCTGGCGGTATTTTTCCGGCATCCAATCTTTTGGCTCTATTTTTTCATCGCGCGCTATGCGGGCTTCAAAAATTTCTTCTAGGTTTTTTATTTCTCTTTCGCTCATAATATCATTTTATTTAAGCCTACAAGGTTTTAAAAATCTTGCGGGATTAAGTTATTATACATCAAAATCTACTTTTACTTTTTCTGAAGTTGGCACGCTTTGGCAACTTAATACCAAATTCTGCGAGACCTCCTTCTCGTCAAGCGCGTAATTTATCTTCATTTCCACGCTTCCTTCCAAGACTTCGCACTTGCACGTGCTACAAACGCCACCCTTACAGGCAAAAGGCAAATCTGCACCGGCGGCGAGCGCTGCGTCCAGAATATTGTCAAAATCCTCTGTCATGGTAAAATGGAATTCTTTCCCGCCGTCGACAATGGTTACTTCTACCCCATCAACCTTTTGTTGCGCCAAGCGTTCGGCACGTTTTTTATCTTCTTCTGAAAGCCCCGTAACAAAAAGTTCGTAATGCACATTCTCTTTTGGAAATCCTGCCAGCAATAATTCGTCCCTTATAAGAAATATCATTTGTTCGGGTCCGCAGATGAACACTTCATTTACTGCAGAAACATCAAGAATTTTATCAAAAATTTCACGAAGTTTTTCAGATGTAAATCTTCCGTTGAGCAACTCAATATCACGTTGTTCCTTTGTAAGGAAATAAAATATTTCAAACCTTCCAAAGTACTGATTTCTAAGTTGTTCAATTTCTTCTTTAAATATAATGGATTTCACCGTACGGTTCAAGTAGAATAACTTGAATTTAGCATTTGGCTCCAACGCCAAATGTGTCTTGATCATAGATAATACGGGCGTTATACCACTTCCAGCTGCAAAGGCAACGTACGTTTTGGGCTCTTCTGAAATTTCAACACCGAAAGCTCCGCTGGGTTGCATAATTTCTAAGACATCTCCCGTCTGAAGCTTCTTGTTTACGAAGTTTGAAAATTTTCCACCGGGAATTAGTTTTACCGCTACTTTCCATTCCTTATCCACGGGACTGGAGCATAGACTATAGCTACGGCGCGTATCCTCGCCATCAATATCTGCCTTTAAAGTGAGGTGCTGTCCCTGCCTAAATTTGAAATCTTCGGCCAGTTCATTGGGAACATCAAAGGTTATTACAGATGTATCCCTCGTCTCCTTATGGACGTCCTTTACTTTTATTTTATGGAATTTTGCCACGTTATTTTAGTCGGATTAAAAGTTCAAAACTAACAATTGTTAGTTATAAATACAAGAGTCATCCCTAAATCCCTCCTAAAAGGAGGGGATTTTATTTAAATTATTCCCTTAATCAATACCGAAACCATATCTTTCTTCAAAATATTCACGTCCAGTTTTCCCCGCTTTTCGTACCATAAATATAAAGTCCGCAAGGTGGAAAATATTGAAAACAGAATAACCTCAGGATGATTGGGTTTTAATTCATTACTGGCAATACCCTGCTTAATGATGCTTCGGAAATTTTCCTCATAGCGTTCCCGCATTTTTATGAATTCAGCCAGGTCATTCTTTTGAAGATGCATCCAGTCATTATTCAAAGAAGCCAAGGCTTCAGAATAATTGACCGTTATGTCTATATGAAGTTCAATTACGCGCTCAATTTTTTCAATAGCGCTTCCTTTTTTGGCAATTACGCCATCCATACCAACCGTAAATTCCTTGGCAACATTTAAAATAATTGCTGAAAGAATTTCCTGTTTACCGCTTATGTGATTGTAAAGACTGGCCGCTTTAATGTTTATGCCCGCAGCAATATCGCGCATTGTCACGGCACTGTAACCCTTTTCCTTAAAGAGTTTTGAGGCCATTTGAATAATTTCATTTTTACGGGAAATCTTATTCATAGTTTCCGCAAGATAGCGATTCTGAAAAAGATATATTTTAAGCAGAAAGGAGTAAATTTAGGCTTATAAAAATAAAATTATGGGACTATTTGATTTTTTATTCGGAAACAAAACAGCAAAAATCCAGGAATTTAAAGATCGTGGAGCCTATATAGTTGATGTAAGAAGTGAAAATGAATACAAAAACGGGGCTATTCCCGGTTCCAAAAATATTCCGCTGCCAATACTTTCCTCAAAAATTTCAGAAATTAAAAATTGGAATAAGCCAATAATTACCTGCTGCGCAAGCGGCGTTCGCAGTGCCAGTGCCGCTGGAATTCTAAAGAAAAATGGGATTGAGGCCATTAACGGCGGAGGGTGGAACAGTTTGGGACGAAATATTTAATTTTCAACAGTTTCATTTCGAAAATCTGAATTAGCAACATATTCAAAGCCAGAATTTTGTAGCTTTATAGACTAACCAAAAATTAAAATTATGTACCAATACAAAGCGAAGGTAATAGATGTTTATGATGGTGATACAATCACCGCAATGGTTGATCTCGGTTTTTTTCATTTCCAGCAGATGAAATTCAGACTTTACGGCATAGATACGCCGGAAATTCGAGGCGAGGAACGGGAACAGGGACTTATAGTCCGGGATATTTTACGGGAAATGATACTGGATAAGGAGGTCATTATCAATTCTTACAAAGATAAACAGGAAAAATACGGAAGGTATTTGGCAAACATAGTAATTGATGGCCTGGACGTGAATTTATGGCTTGTTGAAAACGGCCACGCGCGCGAATACTTGCTATAATTTCAACTGTTGTAAATCATTTTCATTTTCAACAACTTTTGAATTGTATCGAAGCGTCCAACCCATGGAATTGGTCAAAATATATATTTTTTGAAGTTCGGAAATAAGCCTGTTTTCTGCATTGGTGCGAAGCTCAGACTCCTCAATTTTCTTCCGAAGGGATTTTTCAATTCTGCTTTTTATTTTATTGTAATCTGAAGCGGTAAATTGGTTGAAATACTGTTGCGAAATATCGTAATACTGAATATTTGGGTTGATGGATAGTTCCGGCTCCGGAATGTCCGTGATTGTTACCGTGCGCGTATTCTCATCCACAATTTTGTTCACCTTGCTTAAATCGTACGCAATGGTTGCCTTGGCATTCACTACAATCAGCGCTCCCTTTTTGGAAGGCACAAGCCCAAACATCAAATCCCGGCTATCACTATAGCTATACACTTGCGCGTAACTTCCTTCCGTAACAATGAGTTTGCCCACATTTTTTATTTCCCTTTGAATCAGCGCCGTGTTCGCTTCCAACTGCTCGCGATCGTCTTTTTGATTTTCGCAATACCGAAGCAAAAAAACAATGGCAAAAGCAATGACGATGCCCAGGAAAATATTTCGCATAACAACAATTTTTGGTTGAAAGGTAAAATAATTTGGTCTTAAAACATTTACAATTATGATTACCTTCAAAGTTTTAAAGCATTTTATTAAGAAAAACGTGCGCAGCTATTCCCAAAAAAACAGTTACTGAAATTTCAATTTTGTATCTTGCGTCACCTATGCGGATTTTACTTCTTTTTCTGTTTTTCTATCAATTTAGCTTTTCGCAATCGTTGACTTCGGAAAGCAGTCTGCCTTTTGTAGCCGATAGATTTGTAGGGGTAGATTCATACAAGAATATTTATTCCATTGAAAACAGAGTACTAAAAAAATCCGGTCCCGATGGTGATTTTGTTTATAATGACCTGCAATTGGGGCGGATAACCTCTGTTGATATAATAAATCCACTGAAAGTGGTGGTGTTTTTTCAGGATACGAATACTGTCATTTTACTGGATAATAGGCTGAATGAGATTGAACGGATTGTATTTAACAACCTACCGCAATTTCTGAACGTAAGCACCGCCACAAACGCTGGCAACAATAGCCTTTGGCTTTTTAACATGGACACCCAGCAGCTGGAACTTTACAATTATTCCTCAAAATTACAGACCATAGTTTCCCAACCTTTTCCCGGTAAATTGATTTCACAGGCAAGCAATTTCAATTACTGTTTTATGCTCACCGAGCAGAAATTGCGTGCCTTCAATATTTACGGGAGTATTTTAAATGAAGCAGACACACCCGGTTATGAAAAAATAATTCAGCAAAACGAAAACCTAATCGCCCTAAAAGAAAATTCGCTCTATTACCTACCAGATTTCGCCAAGCGAAATGATGAGGCGTCCAGAGAAACAGTGAAATTGAAATTACCCGAAATGGAGATAAAGGATTTGCAGCTAACCAATGATTTCCTGTATATTTATGACGGCAAAAATTTGCACACCTTTACACTAACCACCCCAAATAAATAAGCACTATGCACGTAGCAATTGCTGGAAACATTGGCTCCGGGAAAACTACCTTAACCCGTTTACTCGCAAAACATTATAAATGGCAAGCGCATTATGAGGATGTGGAGGACAACCCATATTTAGACGACTTTTATAATCAAATGGAACGGTGGTCCTTCAATCTACAAATCTATTTTTTGAACAGCCGCTTCCGCCAGATTGTCGAAATACGTGAAAAAGGTAAAAATGTAATTCAAGATAGGACCATCTATGAGGATGCCTACATTTTTGCGCCAAACCTGCACGCGATGGGATTAATGACCAACCGTGATTTTGAAAACTACCGCTCCCTATTCGACCTGATGGAAACCGTAACCGAGGGCCCAGACCTTTTGATTTATTTGCGGAGCAGCATCCCAAACTTGGTGAACCAGATCCACAAACGGGGTCGCGAGTATGAAAACTCTATAAGCATAGATTATTTAAGTCGCCTAAACGAGCGTTACGAGGCTTGGATTCATAATTATGACAAAGGAAATTTAATCATTTTTGATGTGGACAATATCAACTTTGTGGACGATCCAGAACATTTGGGACAGGTTATCAATAAGATTGATGCAGAGTTGCACGGGCTGTTTTAATTTCAATTAAACCTTAACGTTTCCCTCACAAAGTTTCAGTTTTAAAACTATTATTTTGCCATAACACTATGGCATCACTCTACAACTCAAAAATTTACCACCGCGACCTTTCGTGGCTCCGCTTCAACCACCGCGTTTTACAGGAAGCGGCAGACCAACGCAATCCGCTATACGAACGCATCAAGTTTTTGGCAATCTTTTCATCAAATCTGGACGAATTCTTCCGGGTACGGGTTTCAGATATTCGGCAGATAAAAAACATAAAAAAACCCCTTCGTAAAAAACTTATTACCAAGCCTAACCGCGTTTTAAAGGAAATAAAAAAACAGGTAGATATTCAGCAAAATGAATTCGGACGCATTTTCAATCAAGAAATAATCCCACAATTGGCTTCGGAAAATATAAACCTCATTCGCTACGAGGATTTTTCCAAAGAACAAAAAGAAATCTCAAAAGCCTATTACGATGAAAGCCTTAAACAAATTATCGATGTAAGCTGCAACCCCTGCACCGGCAACCATTCGGTTTTTGTGAAAAATGAAATGCTTTATCTGGCAGGGCAAAAAAGTGAGGACGAATTTATTTTGGTTGAAATTCCCGAAACCGAACCCAGATTTTTCGTATTCCCAAGCGACAATGATACTTTCAACATCACTTTTATAGATGATGTTTTAAAGCATAATCTCTTGGAAGATTACGCCGAAGATTCCATATCAGAATTTTATTCCATTAAGATTTCCCGCGATGCAGAGCTTTATATTGAAGATGAATTCTCCGGCAATCTAATGGAAAAAATCAAGGCCGCGCTCCCAAAACGCGATACCGGGCAGGCCACCCGCGTACTCATAGACCCAAAGATGCCGAAGGATTTTCGGGATGTGCTAAAAAAGGCTTTGGACGTAAACCACACCGATGTTGTTTTGGGCGGGCGCTATCATAATTTCAAGGACTTTTTCAAGTTTCCAAACCCTACCGAGAAGAAGCTTTCCAATGAAAAACTTCCGCCATTGCCGCATCCGGTCTTGACAGATTGCGATTCTATTTTTGAGGCTATTGACAAAAAGGACCAGCTCCTCCACTACCCGTACCAAAGTTTTGAGCCTGTTATAAAACTGTTGGAAGAAGCCGCTACAGACCATACGGTCACTACTATTAAAATGACCATTTATCGCTCTGCGGATGAGTCGGCACTTAATGATGCCATCGCGCTCGCCGCAAAAAAAGGAAAGGACGTTACCATTTTTATGGAGGTGAAAGCACGGTTTGATGAACACAACAACTTGAAATGGGGTGCTATTTTTAGGGAAAACGGCGCGCGGGTAATCTATAGTTATCCCGATATAAAAGTGCATTCAAAGATACTTTACATTGAACGTGAAATTGAGGAAAAGACGAAGCGGTATGCCTACATAGCCACGGGAAATTTCAATGAAAATACTGCGACGCTGTACACTGATTTTGGGTTGATGACTTCCCATAAGAAAATCACCAAAGACCTCAAAAAGGTTTTTATGGTCTTGGAACGTGAGATGATTATCCCAAAAACCAAACAGTTATTGGTTTCCCCCTTTACTTCTCGCGAACGTTTTACGGCTTTGGTGGAACAAGAAATTGCACTCGCCAATGATGGGCATAAGGGCCTGATTATATTGAAGATGAACAGCTTGCAGGATGAGAAAATGATAAAGGAACTTTATAAGGCGAGCAATGCGGGCGTGGAAGTTCGACTTTTAATAAGAGGTATTTGCTCACTGGTGCCGGGTATTGTGGGCCAAAGCGAAAACATTTACATTACCAGTATTGTAGACAGATTTTTGGAGCACGGAAGGGTTTATATCTTTGGAAATGGGGGCGATGAAAAGATATTCATAGGCTCCGCGGACTGGATGACGCGCAATCTTACCCACCGTATTGAAGTGGTTACGCCTATTTTGGATGAAGACCATAAGAAAACCATCCGGGAAATAATCAATATTGAATTGGATGACAACCTAAAAGCGCGAATTATTGATGCCGAACAACAAAACGAATACGTATCCAACTCAGAAGAGCCGGTGCAATCGCAATTGGCAATCTACGACTATTTCAAAAATATTACTGAATAAAACCCTGCTTATGCGCGTGAGCAACGGCAGCACTACTTTCTGAAACCAACAAGACCGGGACCGTCTCATAATTTTCAAAAAGACCCTTTACGCGAAGCATCTTACGGGAATGGTTTACGCTGCGCATGTAGATGGCAAGAATTCTTTCGGGATGCGATTCGGCAATTTCAATATAGATATCAGGGTCGTGTTCGCCACTATCGCCAATAAGGATAAAGGGCAGCTGCGGATACGTTTTTAAGATGTTTATGATTTCCTTTTGTTTCTGTGGTTTTTCAGCTTGGGTTTTCTTTTGAAAAATATTCCCAAAGCTCCGCAATAGAATAGGCCCCTTCGGAAAATGGTTTTTCTGAAGAAAATATTCAAGGTATCGGTATAGATTCCACGGACTGTGGCTTACGTAAAAAATTGGGTTGCTTTGGTTGCCGGTAGATCCATTCTGCAGTTTTTCATAAAAGTCTGCCGCGCCCTCCAGCGGAATCCGCTTTTCAGCACGTTTAAAAACCGTATTCTTTAAAACTTTCCATTTAAATCTGGAGGTAAGCCCGGTATGCATAATGGTATCGTCCACATCACTTATTACCCCGAATTCTGCGGTTTCAGAAGTAATCATAACCTCACCTTTAAATGAATTGTTCTGCTGGATTTTTCGTTTTGGAAAATCTTCAACGAAAGAGATTTTATAGTGCAACCAACCGTTTTCATCAACCAAAGGATGTAGGCCTTCAATAGTCTCATCAATCAAGAAATACCCATGATGGTCTGTTTTGGTTTGAATAATTCTACCGTCCGGGAGCGTTACTTTGAGCGGGGTATTTTTTATGAGATCGGTTTCAAAACGTTTGTAGGTATTCCAGAGCAAGGTGAAAAATCCCTTTTTTGAAAGATCTATATTTTCATCCTCCAGCGCACGACCTTTTATATATAGATGATTGGACGTTCCGTAGCTTCGGAAGGTAATAATCTGTAAGGGGTCTTTTTTGAAAATATTAAACAATGGATGGGTGTTTTTGGCTTTTGACTGTTGGCTTTTGGCTTTTGGCTTTTGGCTTTTGGCTTTTGGCTTTTGGCTTTTGGCTTTTGGCTTTTGGCTTTTGGCTTTTTAAAATTAAAAAAACCTGCAAGGTTTTGGAAACCTTGCAGGTTTTAATTTTCGGTTTGGCTTTTGTGCCAAGAAACGTGGGTTAAAGAAGCGTGTTATTCTTTGTCCTTTACCTTAATTTTCATTCCCTCGACATCCTTCAATTGGCTTCTTACTTCCTCTTCGGTGCCGGTGAAAGTTTTAGTCTCGGTTGTTTCAACGCCATCCACAGTTGTGGTAATCGTGACCTTTGCGGTTACCTGATCGGTATTGTCGTTGGTCAACATCTCAACCATAGTTTCGGTTTTATCGGTAAGATTTTCACCGTTCCCAATAGTGCTTCCGGTCTCAATATACTGAACCTGCTCATTCGTTAAAACTATCTTGTCACCTTTTGCATTGGTGTAATATGAAATGGGTGCTTCTGAATCTTTTGGTGGCATATTCACATCGCCGTGGTTTCCGAGGATTGGTGCAATTACCAAACCGACCAAACAGGTAAGTTTAATCAAAATATTCATTGAGGGACCTGAAGTATCCTTGAAAGGATCTCCCACGGTGTCGCCCGTTACGGCAGCTTTATGGGCATCACTTCCTTTATAGGTCATTTCGCCATTGATGAGTACGCCCGCTTCAAAGGATTTCTTGGCATTGTCCCAAGCCCCCCCGGCGTTGTTTTGGAAAATAGCCCACATAACACCGCTCACGCAAACACCCGCCATATAGCCTCCAAGCGGTTCAGCGCCAAAAAGCAGACCAATGATTATAGGCGTAATAATGGTAAGCAATCCGGGGAGAAGCATTTCCTTTAGGGCAGCTTTTGTTGAAATATCCACACATTTAGCATACTGTGGCGTTCCGGTTCCTTCCATAATGCCTGGAATCTCGCGGAACTGCCTGCGCACTTCCTGTACCATTTCCATTGCGGCCTTTCCTACGGATTTCATAGCCATAGCCGAAAAGACTACGGGAATCATACCTCCCACAAATAACATGGCCAGTACATCTGCACGGAAAATATTAATACCATCAATACCAGTAAAGGTAACGTAAGCGGCAAAAAGCGCCAATGCCGTTAACGCCGCGGAAGCAATCGCAAAACCTTTACCAACGGCAGCAGTAGTGTTTCCTACCGAATCCAAGACGTCTGTACGCTCACGAACGTGCGGCTCCAATTCGCTCATCTCGGCAACACCTCCAGCGTTATCGGCTATAGGTCCAAAGGCATCAATAGCAAGTTGCATAGCCGTAGTAGCCATCATTGCTGAAGCGGCCAATGCCACTCCATAAAAACCGGCAAGTTCATACGAACCATAGATTGCGGCTGCAAATAACAATACCGATGCAAACGTGGAATACATCCCCACGGCGAGACCTGCAATAATATTGGTTGCTGCACCCGTGGAGGAATTTTTTACGATATCCAATACAGGTTTTTTACCCAAACTGGTATAATATGCGGTTACGAATGAAATCAATGCCCCAACGGCAAGACCAATACACGCAGCCCAGAACACATTGATGGAGGCAATGGTTTTATACCCTTCACCAAAGAATTTCATATTCATGGTTTCCGGAAGCATCCAGTCAATCAAGAACCAACTTGCGATAAGCGTAATAAGAATTGCGGCCCAGTTACCTGTATCCAATGCTTTTTGAACCTGGCTTTCCTTGGCATCATTATTTTTAATGCTAACAAAGAAAGTACCTATAATAGAAGCAAGGATACCTACCCCTGCAATCACGATTGGAAGTAGGATTGGCCCCATATTATTGAATCCATCGGTAAACGGAATATCCAAGGACATATCACGGATTACGTAGTTCCCCAACACCATAGCGGCAAGAACGGTAGCCACATAACTTCCGAAAAGGTCTGCCCCCATTCCGGCAACGTCACCCACATTATCACCCACGTTATCTGCAATGGTTGCTGGGTTACGTGGATCGTCTTCTGGGATACCAGCTTCAACCTTCCCCACTAGATCGGCTCCCACATCGGCAGCTTTTGTATAGATACCACCTCCTACACGGGCGAAAAGCGCAATGCTCTCTGCACCCAAGGAGAAACCAGCAAGGGCTTCCAGAACGATGGTCATTTCAGTATAAAAATTTACAGGGTCGTTGCCAATGAATTGGCCAATAAAGAATAGAAAAAATAGGCTTAACCCAAGAACGGCAAGACCAGCAACACCAAGCCCCATAACGGTACCGCCACCAAAGGAAACCTTAAGTGCCTGTGGTAGGCTGGTTTTTGCAGCTTCGGCAGTACGGGCGTTGGCATCGGTTGCAATACGCATCCCGATATTTCCAGCCAAGGCAGAGAAAATGGCCCCACAGATAAATGCCGGTACTATCATCCAGCTAGTAGATTCCACAATGATGGATACAATAAAAAGAAGAACGGCAGCAATTACAGCGAAAATCAACAGCAATCTATATTCAGCATTTAGGAATGCCAAGGCACCTTCCTTGATACTCTTTGAAATAAACTGCATGCGGTCGCTTCCTGCGGCCTGCTTTTTTACCCAACTCATTTTCACGAGCATAAACAAAAGCCCAAGAACGGCAAGTGCAATGGGAATAAAGATAATGTTCTGTTCCATTATTTAATTAATTTAGATTGGTTTCAAAATTTGCGATTGCAAAAATAGGGAAATAGGTTGGGATACGAAATAGGAAGTTTTTGGATTGTTGGATTGTTGGATGAAGGGATTAAATGATTAAATGTTTTAGAGTTTAAAGGACTAAACACCAGACCAACGGCTAACAGCTAAAAGCTAACAGCCAACAGCCAACAGCCAACAGCCAACAGCCAAAAAAATTAAATACTGAAATGCCCTAATACTTCTGGAGTGTCCTTGTAGCGTTTTACGCAGCGCTTGTAGATGGAAACTGCTTCGGTGGCATCGCCCCAACCGCCCACATCTACTTTTTTCTTCTCAAGATCCTTATATACTTGGAAGAAATGCTCAATCTCGCGCACCAAATGAGGGTTTATATCAGATAGGTCGTTCAAGCTGCTCCAGATGGGGTCTGATACGGGGACGCAGACGACCTTTTCGTCCGGGCCTTTTTCATCGGCCATATGGAAAACGCCTATCGGTTTCACTTCCATAACGCACATGGGAAATGTAGGCTCGCCTCCCAGTACCAAAACATCCAGTGGATCGCCATCCAGCGCCAGGGTTTCAGGGATAAAACCATAATCGGCAGGGTACATCATACTGCTGAAGAGCATACGGTCAAAACGGATCTTTCGCAATTTAAAATCATATTCATATTTGTTCCGGCTGCCTTTTGGGATCTCAATCAGTACGTCGAAGGTGGTTTTCATATCATTATTCTTAATGGGCGGCAAATATAGGGCTTTTCATATATATGACTTTTGGGAATGGCGAACATTATTGCCGTCTATATTCATTATTGCACGATTTTGATATGGGAAAAACCGATATTTTAAAATTTGCGTATATTTCTCACCCAAATCAACACATAACAAACTGATGAAAAAATTACTTCCCCTTTTTTTTCTATTGGCAATAACCTATGCACAAGCCCAAGTGGGTATAGGCACTACAAATCCCGACCCCTCCAGCGCCCTTGACATTACGGCAACAAACAAAGGCTTTATAGCTCCCAGGGTTTTTCTGAATACTATTTCAAATAATAGTATTGACGGCACTAATCCAAATGCCATAGGCCTTATGATCTACAATACAAACCCTGCGGTTACTAGCGGTAATGGTGTGGGATATTATTTTTGGAATGGATCTTCGTGGCTAATGGTAAAATCTTCCGCTACAGATTCCCAGCAATGGTCCGTTACCGGAAATTCCAGTGCCACGGGAGCATTTTTGGGCACCGTAAACGCCCAACCTCTAAATTTTAGAATAAATAATGTTGCGGTAGGGAGCTTCAAAATAGACAATTCGCTGAATCTTGGGATTAGCTCTGTTACCACAGGAACAAATGCACTTGCCGTGGGGTTTGAGGCAGAAGCCACGGCAGATAATGCCGCCGCCTTTGGAAGAAATGCCGAAGCAATTGGGCTGCGCGCAACGGCAATAGGATACAATTCAAATGCCGGTGGAGACGAAAGCAGCGCCATAGGGAATACAGCTGTTGCCACCGCTACAAGAGCCACAGCCATAGGTTATCAGGCAACTGCATCCGGTTCAAATGGTGTTGCCGTAGGTTCACAATCACGAGCACAGACGGATGATGCGCTTGCTTTTGGAAGACAGGCTACCGCAAACGGAAGCAATACCACCGCAGTGGGGAACAGTGCATCGGCGACAGCTTTGAACAGCTCGGCCTTTGGAACCGGAGCCACGGCAAGCGGTTCGGGTGCTACGGCTATTGGGAAAGGAGCCGTAGCCAGTCAAAATAGAAGTATTATCTTGGGTGATGCTACAGATACCAATGTTACAGTGGGTATAGGTACAAGCTCCCCCACGGCACGGCTACAGGTAAATGGCACGCTGCGCTATGTGGATGCCACCCCGGGAGATGACAATAATAAAGTATTGACATCTGATGCGAACGGAAATGCAAGCTGGCAATCCATATCTGGGATTCCGCAGATTGTTGCTGCAGGTTTGGTAGTGCCTGCGGGCGGTACCGCCACCACCTTTACAACACCCAAACTTTTTGGCGCCACGGTAAGCAGAACTTCAAAGGGGATCTATCAAGTAACGTTCTCTTCAGCGAGACCCTCAGCAAATTATATTATTAATTTGGCGAATGTGGATTGTAATGGAAATTGTGACGGAAGTGATTTTGATGATCCAGCAATTGCCTATAGAAACAGGACTGCCACCGGATTTACTGTGGTAATTGGCGATAACGATAATGGAGGCACAGACCGTGATAAAAGGGATCTTGAATTTACCTTTACCGTTGTAGATTTCTAATGGATTGAAATTAATTCGCGGACATAATAGCCCTATCAAATTTTAACAAATAGTTAATTCCCTTCGCAATTAGTCGGTGGGTTTATCTTTTTATTTTTACATAAAAACCGCTATGAAATATGCTATTATAGCTCTGTTATTACTTTTTACAACAGCGTGTGAAAATCAAGAGAAGCAGAAAGAGGATGTACTGACCGAAATTCCCACCACCCCTCCAAGCAAAAGCGTTGAGGGAGAAATACCATTAAAGATTCAGAGTTTGGGAGATGTAAAGCAGGCGTATGAAAAGACCAATCTGGATATTACCCACAATCGCTATACATCTTCCAGTTTTACCTATAACTGCAATGGGGAACGCGGTGGCACGGTAACGTATTATCTAAATGACAACAAACTCAGGCTTATAGAGCACGCTTATAACGAATATTCGCATAATGAGGCCGTAGACCGTTATTATGTTCTGAATAACCAGCCCTATTTCATCTTTTATAAACATACTACTTGGCAATTTGATGGGGAGGCGGAAGAAGAAGAAGGAGCTACGAAAGATGATATTTCTGAAAAGCGTTACTACCTTATCAATAATAGCCTTACGGAATGTCTGGAAAAGAAGTACACTACTCGCTCCACAGGAAAAGCAACAGACCCCGATGGCATTGGGAACAAAACCGTTTCCTGCCCGCCAGTAAACGAATTACTGGAAGATTTTACAAAATTATATGAAAATAAAGATACACGTGGGAAGTTGGAGTGTTTGTAAAAAAGCGTATTTTAGAAGTCGCAAAAGCATGATAACTATATGACATTCCCTAACAGAAAATCCGTATTGGCTACAAGTCTTTTACTAATTGGGATGATGGCAGCATCCTCCTGCGGCGGTGGAAAGACGATTGCTTGTATTGATACTACCAAAATAAGCGATGGCCCCTGTACTATGGAATATGCGCCCGTTTGCGGTTGCGATGGCAAGACCTATAGCAACCCATGCGCTGCGGATCGCGCGGGAGTGACCTCCTATGCACAAGGGGAGTGCGCGGATTAATCATCCAAACTACAAATTTACCCGGAAATTATTCAAAGCTAACCCTAAGGTGACCCGGACTTTACCCGAACTTTATGCGTATTTACGTGGTAGTAAAAGGGGCTTATGATTGGTTTTTCACTTAATCTGATAGCAGTATACGGCACATTTTTATGTATTTGGCTATGATTTTTTTACAAGAATTCGCATTAATTGCATAACCCATACGGAACTCTACATTTCATTATAAAATCACGAGACGAAAAAGGCTTGAACATTACGCTGGTATATTTTGAGAAATGTTTGCTGGTTGGAGAATAGTAAATTGTTTGGACTCTTTTGGGGAATTAGAACAGGGCATTATTGAATTTGATTTTAGAAAATACCCTAAGCACAACCATTTGGAATCACATATTGACTTTAAAATATTTTCTGAAATTCCATAATGGTTTGCGAGGGGTTTAAAGGTACCCTATTGAAATAGACTTTATTACAGTGGCAAAGATTACGGCTGAATTTGAGGTGGAGTCTATTATTGGGAAAAGAAAGTACCAGACAAAAGGGAGTACCAAACTAGATCTAAAATTAAATTCCTCCATAGAAACGGATGAAAAAAACACTTCAAAAAAGAATGGAACTCTACAACATTTAACTCTTTAAATGGAAATAGGAAGCAATGGCTTAAGCTTTTGGCCGCGCGATGCTCCCAAAATCTCGGGAGCGTGGTAGCAACAGAACCACGCGATGCTCCCGAAATCTCGGGAGCGCGGTAGTGAGGGGAAATTATTATTGTGTGAATTTGACAATTTTGAAACAGTACCCGTCCTAGACAAACTATTCAAGTATCAATATATAAAACTATATTTTATTATGATTTAATTAAAACATAAAGGTTTTATGAAGAAATATAAAGTTTTTGTTCTCCAAAAAATAAAGTGTGGAGCAAGATGGCTCACCGTATACGTCTAAATCAATTACTGATTTAACTGTTTTAGATTTTTTTTTAAAAAAACTCTTATAAACCTTTTCTGTATTTTCATCTACTTCAACAATTACCAATCTATTTCTATATTTAAATACGCCCTTAATATTTAATATTCCCCAATCGACTTGAGTATCTAAAATTACTTTTGAAGAAGTAACAAAGCTCACTTTTAAAGAATCATTCTTTTTATAGAATTGGATATGCTGTTGTAATTCACGGGTACTTATATCGGTATTATCAAAACATAGTTCTATATTTTTATCCAATATGTCCTTAATTTTTTGGTTTGGGATTAATTCTGGGGATGTAAACGAATAAGTAGACGTCTGTGCAACGCCTATTATTGGACTTACCAATAAAACTACTATTATTTTTAATCTGATGATACTGAAAATAATTGCCATTGTATAATATAGTAAATATTAATGTTTTAGTTCTTTTTTATTTCGAATGATATCCCATATCACTCCTGCGCTCCTGAAATCTCCGAAGTGCAGGAACAGGGTTATAATGGAATGATCACCCTTTCTCAGATTGATATTTGATTGAAGATATATTTGAACAACTTATAATAATAGATAAGAGCAAAACTATGTTCATTATCTTTTTTCATTTTAAGACTAATTTTTGAACACACAAAATATGATTACAATCATAACAAATACCACAAAAAGTAAAGAAAGAAATATATTCATTCTTTTTTTATTAACATTCCAAAATTGGTATTTTTCAAAATAGTTTAAATACATATCCTCCTTAAATTCAAACAAATAGCTGATAAAGTAAGCTAAAGCACAGCTTGTTACAATAATGTAAGTAGGAATAGTTGTATATATTTTAAATATATTATTAATTAAAAAAACCAAGCTAATAAATATTCCTGCGAGTGTTGCGATTAAAATTCCACCTGCAATAATGATATTGAAACCATATTTTTGATCGTTCCATATCTTCTTTCGCTCATGGTATGGGTTCCAATCTTGTTTTTGATGATATTTTTTTATAGAAGGTATTTTATAGAGCAGTAAAAAGGGATTCACTTTATTAAACCAATAATCCAATTTGACAAAAAAAAGATAAAAACAGTAATGTAAAATATTAAGGTAATTTTTCATTTTGGCCCTCTATTAAAAATTGAACAAAGGATTCTCCCCAATTGCGTATCAACGTATTCACCAGCCGCTCCTCCTGCTAGTCCTATTTCTACGGCAGTGATTGGGTTAAGTCCTAAAAATCTGGCAAGCGCTCCTAATTTTCTGCCAAAATAGCCTCCGCCAAGCCACCAATCTCCCCATTCCTGCACTCCCGAAATCTCGGAAGCGCGGTAGCAGAGGTAGCAGAACCACGCGATGCAATCGCGCGGTAGTGAGGGGAAATTATTATTTGTGTGAATTTGACTATTTTGAAATAGTACCCATCCTAGACAAACTGTTCAAGTATCAATATATAAAACTATAAATTTTTATATTTTTTAATTAAAACATAAAGGTTTTATGAAGAAATATAAAGTTTTTGTTCTCCAAAAAATAAAGTGTGATGCAAGATGGCTCAGCATTTACGTTTAAATCAATTACTGATTTAACTGCTTTAGATTTTTTTCTAAAAAAACTCTTATAAACCTTTTCTGTATTTTCATCTACTTCAACAATTACCAATCTATTTCTATATTTAAATACGCCCTTAATATTTAACAATCCCCAATCTACTTTAGTATCTAAAATTACTTTTGGAGAAGTAACTAAGCTCACTTTTAAAGAATCATTTATTGTATAGAATTGGATATGCTGTTGTAATTCACGGGTACTTATATCGGTATTATCAAAACATAGTTCTATGTTTTTATCCAATAAGTCCTTAATTTTTTGGTTCGGGATTAGTTCTGGGGATGTAAACGAATAAGTAGATGTCTGTGCAACGCCTATTATTGGAATTACTATTAAAACTACTATTAATTTTAATCTGATGATACTTAAAATAATCGCCATTGTATAATATAGTAAATATTGATGTTTGTGTTTCTTAGTTATTTTTCATGATGTTACCGACCCACTCTTGCACTCCAGATATTTGGCGAGCCCGGGAGCAGGGCAATAATAAAACCTCAGTATCATTTGTAAAAATCTACTGCACAACTTAATTTAATTTGTTATGAATTCCATTAATTGATTATCCCTGTAAATAGAAGTGGATAATAATTTTCCGTCCATACTATATTTTTTGTGATACACCGAATCACCCTTGTACTCTACATCAACGTAATAGCCTAAATCTCCATAATTATATTTTTCTATCAAAATCAACCTATCATTTTTGTAGTAATGATTAAGACCAGTCTTTTTTCCATAAACGTAGTTGTTTACACATAGCGTTTGTAAATTTTTTTCAACCCATTCCCCTGTTTTCTTATCCATTGAATAGTTTCCCTGTTCCAATATCTCGCCTAATTCATCATATTTAATATATAGACCATGTTTACGATGATCTTTACTTTCTATATACTCGTGGATGTTACCATTTTTAAAATAGGTATTAAAAAACCTGTCTTTTCCAGAATAATAGAAATATAGCGTATCACGTTGCATTATATATCCATTATATTCTTCACCATTGAGCATAAGAGTTTTTTCATCAAACTTTGCACTATCACCACCCTTGGACCGATAGCTTATTTCCTGTATTTGTTGCTGTAATTTATCAAAAGTAAGTGCCTTTTCAGGGTCATAATCTTTTGCTATGCTAGACCAAACAAATATAGCCTTTGGATTTTCAACGTTAGCGCACCCATCTTTCTTTAAAATGCCATTTTTTACCTCTTGATAGCAATACGTATCAGACAATCTTACTTTTATAATACCTGTGAATTTGGAATCAGATTTCCAATACTCATAGTTGTCACCCATCCGTTTTATGCTGATTTGATTTTGATTCAAGGTATCTGATTGAGAAAATACGGATACACAATTAGAAATTAAAAATAAAATTGCTAAATAGTTTTTCATAATTGATTTTATGGGTTTCCATTTAAATTTATAAATGCGCACAAGTGTGGGTAAAAATAACATCACACAGGAGTGTAGTATTTGTATTTGGTACTTATAAAAAGTAAATCTAAGTAAAAAACTGATTGTTATTATGAAGTATTGATACAGCCAATTATTCCATAATGTGAACTTAATTTTAAAATTCAAAAAAGCAAAAGCACATAACCCCATCACTCGATTGACCCTGAAGCTCACAAGTGGAAACGTGGGATTTTCTATTTATAAAATGAAATACTTTAAGCTATTTCAGAAACCGCATAAATTTTAATTGTACTGCATATTATTATTTGCCATTCTGAATGGAATTGGTTAGTTTAGTTTATCCGAAATGGTTGGTACGGTTTTGACCGTGCGCTTTACCCTTTTGGTTCTCTCCCCTATTTGGGCATAAGCCATACGGCCTTTGCCTGCTTATCTATTTTTAAGGAATTTATTAAACACCCAGATTTGAAGTTATTGGGAATCTAAAAAAATACTATGGCACGTTTAAAAAATGACCTATTGAAATTAACGGGCTCGCTGGGCGGCCTAACCTTTTCGCAGGACGAAAAAGGGACCATCGTGCGGCTAACGCCCAAGGTTGATGAAAAGAAGATAAAAAATAGCCCGAAGAGCCAAGGTACGCGTGACAATATGATGGAGATGGGCGGGGCGAGCACAGCGGCCAAAGTATTGCGCCTGGCGTTTATGACCGCAAGAAAAGACCTGTGCGACAGGTATTTTTCGGGCAGGCTGAGCGGGGCGATGCGAAAGGTTGTAGCGGCCGGAGCCGGAAACCGCGGGAAACGGGAATTGAACCTTAGGCAAAACGGAAACTTGCTTGAGGGCTTTGAATTTATAAATGCCAGACCGCTAGTCTATAGCGTAGGCGGCATTAATGAGAAACCCACGCTGAATGCGGATAGAAACGCCCTGCGCTGGACCTCCCCTCTTTTGGACAGAAAAAAGCAGATAACCGCGGCGGCTGACAGTACCCATTTTTGTTTTCTACTAGGCGCGGCAACCGTACCAAATTACGCATACAGCGAAACGCAAAAATGTTATGAGCCTTTGGAAAAACCTTTACGCACACCCGCAGTTTTTACAAGTAGCCAACCCATAGCCTTGACCCAAAAAACGATTGCGCCCCTAACCTTAAATCTTTCCTTGGGAATAGACGGTGCGCTACCTGAAAACATTGCCGTAGTGATGGTGGTGGGGGTGCGGTTTTATAAAAATGTAAATGGGGAGCTTTTGGAATTGCCCGATACTGGCGGAATGCGTGTTTTGGGGGTGGGGTGATGATAATTTATGAATCAAATGATTTTTAAATTTTGACATTAACTACTAATATTTGAAGATTACTCGCTAATGACTACAGAAATCTTTTATAACATCAGCAAAATTATTGAACGCGACAGTAAAAGTTCTACTTACAAGTTTGCACTATTACGCGGGGTAATCGATATTATTCAAGACAATTCACCATATATTTCTTTTTTAGAAAACCGTGTTCATATTCCAACTGGACTTCTCATTGAAAAATGGTTGATATATTATTATCCAATTTTGCAATCTCATACGTCAATTCCACAAATTAATGGTGAAACGAATTTAGCTTTCAGTAATCAGTTAAGTAAACTAATTTTTGATTACGAAACTCGTGGCGGTTTTTCTGCCTTTTATAACGACTTAAAGAATAAAGGAATACCTGAAGATTTGCAAAGTGATTTTTTTGAACTAGCAAAAAAACTTAGAGATACTATTACTAAAATGCCAATGAAATATATTGGGCGTTCTATTAGCAATGACTTTTATTCCATTTTCAATTATGAAAACCAAATAATCAGAAAAAAATCGACAATAGATATTGAAATCTTAATCAAGGAATTTGGAACATTTTCAATTCCTCTTGAATATTACCAAGCATTTAAAATATTAGGTAGTTTCATCAATGGACAAGATTCTATTTTATTTAAATGGGCAGAATTTTCAGTAAATGCTTCCGGCAATAATCTTTCCGTTCATAAAGTGCTTAATGAAGTTTTAAAAAGTCCAATAACATTAAGAGATGTTAAGGAATCGAAAAAACTTTATAAAGAAATTCTTCAAAAAAAAGGTAATATTTATTGCGTTTGGACAGGCAGAAAAATTTCAAACTATGATATTGACCATATGATTCCTTTTTCCATTTGGAAAAACAATGATCTTTGGAACTTGATTCCTTCAGACAAAAGAATTAATAATAAAAAGAGAAATAAAGTACCCACACCAGAAATTATTGAAAGGCAAAAAAATCTAATTATTGATTATTGGGGAATCATTTATAAACATCAATCTAAACGATTCCAAAAAGAAATTCAAGTCTCACTTTTGGGCAACCAATCATTCGATTCTTGGAAAGATATCGGTATTTCACAATTACAAAATAGTTGTAACTATTTAATTGAAAACAGAGGTTTTGAAGGATGGAAAATTTAAAATCAAATCCAAATAGCCACTTGACCGCAAAGGAAAGAGATACTCTGTCTTTTCCTGCGAAAATATTGCTTAATAATAATCTAATAGTTGGTAGTGTTTTGGATTTTGGTTGCGGTTTTGGGAGTGATGTTAAATTACTCAAAGCTAAAGGGATAAATATTGAAGGCTATGACAAATTTCATTTGCCAAATTATCCAAGCAAAAAGTATGACACGATAATTTGTTTTTATGTTTTGAATGTTCTCTTACCTGAAGAGCAGGCAACTATTTTGATGGAATTATCGCAACTCATCAAGCCAACGGGAAAAGTTTATATTGCAGTAAGACGTGATTTGCAATATGAAGGATTTAGAACGCATAAAATCCATCAAAAGAAAACTTACCAATGCAATGTGATATTAAATTCAAAATCATTTTTCAAAAATGAAAATTGTGAGATTTATGAATATCAACATTACAATCAAATAATCAGAACGGAAAAAATCGATTGCCCATTTTGCATCCCCAATTCAGACACTGAATTAATCGTAGAATCAGCAACAGCTTATGCTATTTACGATAAATTTCCTGTTAATAATGGACACGCTTTAATAATTCCAAAAAGGCATTGTTCAGATTATTTCGATTTAACATTTAAAGAACAGGCTGCTTGTATTTTTATGTTGAATAAAGTAAAAGAAATAGTTTTAGCAAGATTTAATCCTGAAGGTTTCAATATTGGAATTAACGTGGGAGAAAAAGCGGGCCAAACAGTAAATCACGTACATATTCATTTAATTCCAAGATATAACAATGACGTTAAAGATCCGCGAGGTGGTGTGAGAGGTGTAATTCCTAATAAGCAGAAATATTGACAATGGCAGACATTTTTCAAATACTAAACACGCTAAATACTTCACCAAGTGTTGAGCTTCTGCGTTTGCGAAATCGAGAAATGATTATTGAATTTCTTACAAATACCTTTTCAAGTGGACAAAACACAATTTCGTCAGATAATATTCAAATACAATTAGCTGATTTCTTAGAGTACAAACAAGTTGAAAATGATGAGGACAGTGAAATCAATGTTTTTGACACTTACGAAGAAAAGGCAAAAAAATATATACATTATTGGACAAACAAAGGCTTCTTAGCTAACTACCCTGATGAACAAGGAGAGGTTTTTTATGAACTTTCAGCTCATTCGAGCAAAACTATAGACTGGTTGACAAGTTTAAAAAAAGAGGAATTTGTTGGGACTGAATCAAAATTCAACAACATTTTAAATCAATTGAAGGAATTGGTTGAATTTACCAATGAAGATGCTGAGAAACGTATTCAGTTGTTGGAAGAAAAGAAATTAGAAATTGAACAGCAAATTCAGAGAATAAAAATTGGAGAAGATGTTAAGGTTTTCGAAGAGTTTGAAATTGTTCCTCGCTTTAATCAAATCAATCAATCAGCCAAAGAATTATTATCTGATTTTAAGGAGGTTGAAGATAATTTCAAAGAAATCACAAAGGGGATTTATCAAAAGCACGCTGACGGTAGTTTAACCAAAAGCGATATCTTGGAATTTACCTTTGATGCTTTGGATGAACTGAAAAGTAGTCCGCAAGGAAAAAGCTTTTATGCATTTTGGTCATTCATTTTAAACCCTGACTTGCAAAACCGATGGGAAATTCTAACTAAGGAATTGTATAGAACTTTAGAAGAAAAATCAATTTGTGTAAATGACCCGTTCTTGAAAGAAATGAAAAGACATCTTCACAATTCAGGTCAAAAGGTCTATAAAGCCAACGATAAAATGGCTGAAAAATTAAGCCGTATTATTCGTGAAAACGAAGGTTCAAAATCGGAAGCCACCAAAACCATCATCCAAGAAATAAAGAAACAGCTTGTAGCAATAAGCAAAACAAAAAGGAAACCTGAAACTTCGTTTGAACTGGAAATGGAAATCAAAATCAACATTCCGTTTGAACGAAAATTAACAACAGAACAAAGCGAAGAAATTACATATATAAGTAAACCAGAAATTGCGGATGAAAGCATTACTTCGTCCGCGCATTTAGGTAAGTTGTTTTCACAATCAAACATTGACAAAGCTTTGTTGCGAAAAAGAGTTAAAGATGTTTTAAATGAAAAATCACAAACCACACTATTAGATATCGTTGAAATTTACGGAGGACTTGAAAAAGGGCTGCCCGAATTGTTTGGATACATAGGCATTGCAAAAGACTTTAAACATTATATCAGCCCTGACAATACTCAAAGTATCGTTTTTAATTCTAAAAACAACAAACAAATACAAATCCCTGAAATTATTTTCACCAAATGAGCACTTTAGAGCAAAATACAACACCGTACAGTAAAGCAATTGTAAAATTGCTAAAGGGCGTTGTCGAACGTTCTTCAAACGTATGGGACGATATAATAAATTATCAAATTGAAATCCAAGAATACATCAGTAAAATAGGATTAGAACTCATTGTAAAAAAAGACGATGGTTTTGCGTTTGTAAAACAATTTGAAGACAACGAAGGAAAAACACTTGGCTTAGTTCAAAGACGACAAATTGGATTTGAAACATCGATTGTACTTGTAGTTTTAAGACAAAGCTTAGAAGAATTTGACAGCAATCCGACACAGCTGGCTACTGAGAAATTTATTACTGATGCCGAAATAAAAGACGAATTAGAACTCTTTTTGCAAGAAGGCTACAACAAGTTGAAATTTCAAAAAGATATGGACAACTACATAAAAAGAGTAGTTGAATTTGGCTACTTGAAAGAAATCAGCAAAAAAGACAACGAAACGAAATATCAGATACACCGAATAATCAAGGAAAAAATCACCCCTGATATATTACAAGAATTTAAAACAAAGTTACAAGCATATGTTGAGTCTGTTTAGTACAAGTTCGGATAAAGCAGGGTTCAGACTTCAATATATGGAAGTTTTTAATTGGGGAACTTTTGATGAAAGAGTTTTTAGAATAAATCCCCAAGGGAATAATTCGCTTTTGACTGGTGCAAACGCTTCTGGAAAAAGCACATATATTGATGCTTTGTTAACTTTAGTAGTTCCTGCTAAAAGAGACCGTTTTTATAATCAATCTTCAGGTGTTGAGAAAAAAGGCGACCGCACAGAAGAAACTTATGTTTTGGGGCATTACGGAAATATTCAAGAAGAAGGAAAGACTTCTACTTCCACACAAAAGTTGCGTGACACAAGCACTTATTCTGTAATCCTTGCTCATTTTAAAAATACGGATGAAAAGAAAATCACATTATTCCAAGTACGTTGGTTTTCGAACAGCGAACTAAGAAGACAATTCGGTATTGCTCACATTCCTCTTGAAATAGAAAAAGATTTCAGTCAGTTTGACGGTAAAGGAAATTGGAAAAAGCGATTAGATAAAATCTACAATGCGAATACGTCCAAACGAAAAATAGAATTTTTAGACGGCCCAACTGCTTATGCAGAACGAATGTCAAATCTTTTCGGAATGCGTTCTACAAAAGCTTTGAGCTTATTCAACCAAGTTGTCGGGGTAAAGGTCTTGGAAGATTTAGATGAGTTTGTCAGAACCAATATGTTGGAGGAGTACACAGAGAATGGCAAAAATTCAGAAGAAGCGTTCATTGAATTAAAAGAGAGCTTTCTCACATTAATGGATGCAAAAACCAACATTGAAAAAGCAAAAGAACAAATCAAACAGCTTACACCAATTAATAAAATTGCTAACAAACTGGGGGAAATTCAGGAAAACTTGAAACAGTTGGAGTATTCAAAAAAAACGGCTGTCTATTGGTTTGCCCAAAAAGGTGTTGAGTTGGGTCAAAAGGAATTAGAAAAATGCAAAGAAGAATTGCAACGATTGAATGATGAATTAGCGGATTTACGAAGTAAAGAGGAAAAATTAAAGCAGGAAGAAAGAGCAATTTCTATTTCTATTGAAAAGGATGAAGTCGGAAGCAAAATAAAAGATTTAGAAAAGGAGATTAAGAGCCTAACAACATTAAAAGAGAATCGAAGTAAGAAGCTTGATGATTACAACAAAATCGCTCGAAACATTGAACTGCCTGCCAATCCAATTGAAAGCATATTTAATGAAAATCGTGAAAATGCAAAACAGTTAAAGCGAAGCACACAACAAAAGATTGAAAATGAAAGTGAAAATCTTCGAGCATTAAAAAATAAAGAAGATGAGTTTACTGAATCGACTAACGAATTAGTAAAAACCATTCAAACGCTTCAAAAAAATAAAAATAACATTGCGGGACGAGTAGCGGATATTAGAGAAGAACTTATTTCAAGTATTGGAGCTACCAAAGACGAAGTTCCTTTCATAGGTGAATTGATTAAAGTAACGGAAGATGAATTAGCTTGGGAATCTTCTATTGAAAAAGTGCTTCACAATTTCGCTTTGCGTTTGATTGTTCCACCAAAGTACTACTCAAAAGTAAATCAGTATGTGAACAACAATGACTTGAGAGGTAGAATTCGTTACGACAAGTACGAACAACAGGATTATCTTAAAAGTATGCGACATAAGGACATTAACGAAAATTCCTTAGTTAATAAAATTGAGATAAAGCCCAAAACGCAGTATGCTGAATGGATTGAGAATTATTTGGAAGCTCAATTCAACTTTACTTGTGTGGATAATCTTTCAGAATTTGAACGTCATTCAGAAATGGTTATTACGCAGAATGGCTTAATAAAATTCAGAAAAGGAAAACACGAAAAAGACGACCGGCCACATATTTCGAGAAAAGAAAACTATGTTTTGGGTTGGGATAATAAAGAGAAAATTACGGCTTTAAAGAGAAAATTGGGCAATCTGCAAAAACAACAAACGGAAAACAAAAACGCTATTGCAAATAAAAATTCTAAAATAACAAATTTAGGAGCATTCAAAGATGAGTGCCACAATCTGTTTTCAAAGTTTGACAAGTATGATGATATAGATTGGCAATCTTATGCCCGTGACATACAAGAAAAGACGGAACAGAAAGAAGCGTTGGAAAAAACAAATGACAGAGTTAAGAAATTACAAGAGCAGTTGAAAGATGTGCAGGATAAGTTGAAGCAACTTTCTGAAGTCGAGATTGAAAACAAGGTATTTGCTAAAGGAAAAAAACAGACCGATATAGATAATATTGATAAAACGGTAAAAGACAACAAAGCCATTTTTGAGTCTTTGGGAAATATTGATAGCTCAGAGTTTGAAATACAAAATCCCAATTTGTTGAATATTGAGTATGTGAATTTTGAAGCAAGACGCAAAAATTTCCAGGATGAAAATTCAAGAGAAATAGCAGAACTAAATAAACAAAAGCAACAAAACGAGCGAGAAGTCAGCGTAAAAATAAATGTCTTTAAACAGCCGACTGAAATTATTACTAGCAAATACAAAGACTGGCGTTCTGATGTAAATGCTTTGCCCGAATCAACTCACTTAGAATTTATCAGCGAGTACCAAAAGTTTTTGGAAAGATTAGAAAAGGATAATCTTCCAAAATTTGAAAAGAAATTTAATGATTATTTGCAGGAAACCATCACCAATAAAGTTGGTGATTTTAGAATGTTCTTTGAAAACTGGTCGGATACCATCAAAGAAAACATTAGACATCTGAATGATTCGCTAAAAGCTATAGATTTTAAAAACAGTCCAAAGACTTACATACAACTTGTAGCACCAAATAAAATCAATGATGAAGTAAAAGAATTTAGAAGGCTATTGGAAGAAGCCGTTCCTAATGTCTATCAAATGGAGAAAACAATTGAAGGAAGAGAATATCACTTTAACAATCACATTCATCCCTTTATAGAAAAGTTAGATAAAGAAGATTGGAGAAAAAAAGTAATGGACGTTCGGTCGTGGTTCAACTACAAAGCTGAAGAATTTTACAAAGAGACCAACCAGAAATTCAAAACTTATGAGGCTATGGGACAGCTTTCTGGTGGAGAGAAAGCTCAACTTACTTATACAATTTTAGGCTCTGCAATTGCTTATCAATTTGGTTTGACTAAAGAAGGATTACAAAGTAATTCATTCCGATTTATTGCTATTGACGAAGCGTTTAAAGCACAAGATGAAGACAAAGCAAGATATTTAGTAACCCTATGTAAGCAACTTCATTTACAATTATTGGTGGTTACACCAAGTGATAATATTCACATCGTTGAAAACGATATTTCATTCGTTCACTTTGTAGAACGCAAAGAAGAAAGGCATTCTTGGCTATATGATATGCCGATTGAACAATTCAGAGAAGAAAAAACAAATTATTTGAGCCAATGATTACGCCTCAAGAAATAAAAAATAAAGCTGAGAAAAAATACACTTCTTTTCTTCAATCATTGGTTGAAAATATTCCGTTTTCAAAAATAAATATTCGTGGCGATAAATCGTACACAAAATCTTCGTTACCCGAATTTGAAAAGGAAATTCAACAAATCATCAGCCAATCCAAAGAGAAAAAGGGATTTGGCTATACATTGGAATTCCAGAAAGTGAAGACAAAATATTTAGGTGTTCAAGATTTGCCAATTTCAATTTATTTTGATAATGAAAAAGATTTTTTGAAATTTTTAGGTCGAAAAAATGAAGTTGAGTTATTCTCTAAAAGCACAAAGTGCATCCTTGAAACATTTCCAGAATTAAAAAATTGGTTAATCAAAAATCCATTGAAGGTAATTGCTAATCAAGCCGAATGGGAAAGTATTTTGAAAGTATGTAAATACTTTAAACAAAATCCAAAACCAAATTTGTACGTAAGAGAATTACCTATAAAGGTTCATACAAAGTTTTTAGAGAAGAATCAAAGCGTAATCAGAGAATTACTTGATATTCTAATTTCAGCACATATCAAAATAGACGAAAAGTTATTTGAGAAAAGGTTTAACTTAAAGTATGCCGAACCACAAATTCGGTTTAAGGTACTTGACAAAACAATATCGGACAGATTTTTTTCGGGAATTGATGATATTGCAATTCCAGTTAGCCAATTTGAAAATCTGAACTTACCAATCAAAAAAGTTTTGGTCGTAGAAAACAAGACAACACTGTACACTACTTTGACACTTCCAAGAATGAATGACACCATAGCAATTTTTGGTAGTGGTTTTAGTGTTTTCAATCTCAAATATGTGCGTTGGTTTGACAATCTTAAATTGCTTTATTGGGGTGATATAGATGTCCAAGGCTTTGAAATACTCTCACAATTTAGGACTTACTTTCCGCACACAAAAAGTGTTTTAATGGACAAGCATGCTTTTAACAAATTTTTTGAAGACGACAATGGAACACCGAGAAATATTTACACAAAACTTAACTTAACAGACGAAGAACAAGAGCTTTACGAGATTTTGAAAACAAACAACTGGAGACTTGAACAGGAGAAAATATCATTAGAATATGCGAATAACTTTTTCGATGAGTATTGAAGCAATCCTTTAAATGTTTTTTAGTAGTAGTGAAAAACTGGATGAAAACCCAAACTACTTCCTTCAACCGACTTCATTTTTGAATATGATTTTAGAGAACAAATAACACTTCTATAAAAACAAGCCAATTTATTATTTCGTGACGACTACTATTCAAAAAACTCTCTCACATACCTCATCGCCTTAGTCTGGCTTGTAAATGGTCTCTTTTGTAAGGAATCAATTTTTTGTGTATTCCAAAGAATTATGGAGAGGCAAGCGGTTTAAGAGCAGTGTACACATAATCTTCTCTAAACTTTGGATTTATTTTACGGTGGTGTTTTTTCTAGCTTCCAATCTACTTTAGTAGCTTCATATTAAATATTGCAAAAGAGAAAATACGGTATGCACTATAAGTCTTAGTTATTGTTATTTAAGATATTTGGTTTCCTAATTTTTATAAAATCTTTATATCCCATTGCCTAACTTTACAATAAAAACAAGTGGCAGGCATCTCCCGGAAACTTCCCATATACAGACAATATGCTATAAGCATTCTGGCGACCATGCTTGTTTCGGTAGGTTGCTATTATGCCATCGATTTTATTGGATACCGGACGGTGGCCCTTATCCTTCTGCTGTTGGTTTCCTTATTGGCGATGGTATTCAGAATCTATCCCGTAATGCTAGCGGCTTTTTTGAGCGCACTTATCTACAATTTCTTTTTTATACCTCCCCTATTTACATTCCACATAGGCACGCCAGAGGATTTGCTGATGTTCCTTATGTATTTTGTGGTAGCCCTCATCAATGCGGTGTTCACTTTCAAAATAAGGCAATTTGAACGCAAAAGGCGCGATGAGGAAGAGAAAACCCAGACCATAAAGCTCTACAACACCCTGCTCAACAGCCTGAGCCACGAGCTCCGCACCCCCATTGCAACAATTATAGGTGCGGTAGATACTATTACCGATGCAGATAACCATCTTTCCGAAACCAATAAAAAGGAACTTTATTCAGAAATAGAAATAGCCTCGGTACGTTTGAACAGGCAGGTTGAAAATTTGCTGAATATGAGCAGGCTGGAGGCGGGAACCCTAAAACCAACTTATGACTGGTTTGATTTGAATGAATTGGTTTTTAACGTGGTGAAACAAAACCAGACTGCCGGCCAACGCAAGATACTTTTTGAAGCCACTGAAACTATGCCACCCATAAAACTTGACGGTGGCTTTCTGGAGGTTATTCTGCATAACCTAATCCACAACGCATTGCAGCACACCCCTTTTGATTCAAATATTTACATTGAAATGGAATATGCCGAAGACCAATTGATACTGAAAGTGATGGACGAGGGCAAGGGTTTTCCCAAATCTGAAATAAATTCTGTATTCGATAAATTTTACAAACTAAACGGTACCGCAACTGGTGGCACAGGCTTGGGGCTATCCATAGTAAAAGGGTTTACCGAAGCATTGAACGGCACAATATTTTTGGAAAACAGACAAAACGGAGGGGCTAAATTTACCATCAGGATTCCGGTTCAGACCGCTTCCATAAAAACCGAAGAAATATAACATGGGAAAGGCAGAAATTTTGATAGTGGATGATGAACCGCAAATACGCAAATTGCTCCAGATAAATCTGGAAAGCAACGATTATAAGGTAATACAGGCAAGCACAGGCAAAGAGGGGTTGCTGTTGGGTGCAAATCATCCACCAGATTTAATACTGCTGGATATTGGGCTGCCCGATGCTAGTGGCCACGATATACTTTTGCAGTTTCGGGAATGGTACAACAACCCCATTATTATCCTTTCGGTACAGGATAGCGAGGCCGATATTGTAAGGGCATTGGACAATGGCGCTACAGACTATTTAACCAAACCGTTCCGCACGGGTGAATTGCTGGCGCGCATTCGTGCCGCCATAAAGCGCACCCAGACAACGGAGCAAAAAACCATTCTCAATTTTGATGGTTTGGAAATTGATCTTGTGGCACGAACGGCAAAACAGGAAGGCCAACTGCTAAAACTTACTTCTACCGAATACAATCTTCTGGCCCTGTTCGCCAAGAATGAAGGGAAGGTACTCACGCACCAATTTATTCTTCGTGAAATCTGGGGTTTTGGATACCAGACAGAAACCCAATATCTACGCGTTTTTGTGGCATCGCTACGCAAAAAGATTGAGGAAAACCCGAACAATCCCCAGCACATTATAACCGAGAGTGGCGTAGGGTATCGTTTTCAGTAATCTTTATAAAATTTTTATATAGCAACCATAAACCTTTATGTTCCGCTTATCCTTTTCGTAGGAACTTTGCAAAGTAAATACTACGGAAATGAAATGGGACTTTTTTTATGATGGGGACAATACTAAGCAGTATCACTCCCTGCGCGATTGGCAAAAGGAAACACAGCACGTGTTTCGAGCATTTGTGATTATGGTGATACTACTTGCCGTTTCCATCTTGGCTTTTACCCTCTTTACTTTTTGAATCTTGGGGAATGAAGAAGGATTTTTCAAATATACCTTTTCCGCCACTTAATCTGATATTACATATCTGTACGCTCGTAAACGAATTAAATGGCCAGTTCAATGAATTTTCTATTTCTGAAGCTAAAAACCAATTACGCTGTGACCATCACATCAATAAACATATGAAAGCAATTTTGGGCAGTAATAGTCTGGAGGAATTCAGAAAAAAAATACTCCTGTTTCAGGGTACTGTAGATTCTCTTTTAAAATCCTATAAAAATTCCTCCTTGGTCTTTACTGAAAAAATTGCCATTGAAGATATCCTTAAGCAATTGGCACAAGACCTTAAAACTTTACAAAACACAACAAGCTAATTTTATGAACAGAACTATTGTAAAACAGGTGGCAAGCCTCCAGATAATCTTAGGTTTTGTAATGATGGTTCCAGCTATCGTGGCGCTTATCTATAGCGAATGGTATTCACTTTATGGCTTTTTGATTTCAGGGGTTATTACCGCCTGTATTGGGTTTCTACTTTATACTTCTGTGAGGGATACCCGCGAACCCGAGTATAAACATGCACTGATAATTGCGGCCCTTGGCTGGTTAATGATCATTATCGTGGGAGGCCTGCCCTATTTTGTAATTGCGCAGATGACGCCATTTTCTGTAATGCAGCAATTTGTCCCGGACGGTTTCAATTACCAATCAAGCCTGCTGTATTTTAAAAATCCATTGCACTGCATCTTTGAAAGTACCAGTGCCTTTACTACTACGGGACTTACCATGAGTGTTCACGAGCCTTCCGTGGGCAAGGCAGTTTTATTTTATAGACATTTTTCACAATGGATAGGGGGCGCAGGTTTTATTGTTATGGCACTTGCTATATTTCGGCAAATTCCCGGGCAGGGCAGTATTTTGCTCTACGGTTCTGAGGCCAGTGGCACAAAATTAAAGACCACGGTTATACAGACCGCCCGGTCCATTTGGAAGGTCTATTTGGTTGTAACCGCTGCCATGATGCTATATATTGGGGTGGGCACCTATTTTATACTACCTGATTATCCCCTATCCGAAAATATATTTGATGCCATAAACCATGCGATGGCCGGACAATCTACAGGGGGCTTTAGCACTTTGGATGACAGCATTGCGGGATACCAATCCATTAAAATGGATATGCTTTTTCTACTCCCGATGCTCTTGGGGGGACTCTCTATTCCCTTTTTGTACCGCTTTATATTTATGAAAAAGTTCAGCGAAGTGTGGACCGATATTCAAACACGTGCCATAATAGTGGTGTCCATGGTTGGCGGCATCATTCTTTCACTATTGCTTTATAATTCTGAAGAGGTGGCAAATCCTATCCGTGAGGGAGTATTTCAATTTCTCAGTGCCTTAACTACTACGGGTTGGCAGACATCAAATATAAACGCTTGGGATGATCTTTCGGTGCTTTTTATAGTGGTTGGAGCTATGGTTGTAGGTGGTTCTGCGGGAGCTACTGTTGGGGGCATTAAGATTATACGCGCCCTACTTTTGCAAAAAGGACTGCGCTGGCACATCAGTAAAATATTTCTTTCCAAAAACACGGTAAAAACCATAAAGTTCAATAAGGAAATCCTTTATTCTGAAGAGATGAATGCCGAATTGGCAAGAGCGGGAATCTTCACGCTTATTTACCTACTGTTCGTATTTATTTCAACCATGCTAACACTTTTCTATATGTCACCGGATTATACGTTGGCGGATGCCATTTTTGAATCGGCTTCTGCCCAAGGTACCGTAGGACTTTCCACGGGAATAACGGATCCCTCCATGTCTCCCATACTGGAAACGGTTTACATTGTACAAATGTGGGCGGGACGTATAGAAATAATTCCCGTATTGGTGTTGCTTCGCGCGCTCTTTTATGGAACAAAACCGAGAATAATTTAACTATAAAATCCAAAATATATGCATTTAATAATTGTAGGTTCTGGCAGAACCGGAAAACACGTAATTCAAGCAGCCATAGATGATAATCAAGAAGTTTACGTAATTGAACGGGATAAGGAGCGCGCCAATTGGGTTGCCACAAAATTTGATTGTGTGGTAATACACGGCGATGCCACAAGTATGGAAATTTTAAAGGAAGCAAAGGCTGAAAGTGCCGATGCCATCATTGTTACCACCAATGATGATTCAGTCAATGCGCTGGTCATTCTTTTGGCCAAACAGATGGGAATAAAAAGATTGGTGAGCTCAGTAAACAATGATGATCTGCTTCCCGTATTTGGGCATTTGAATATTGACACGGTTGAAAATCCATACCGATTAAATGGAAAGTACCTATACCGTGCCGTACAAGGCCCAAACGTTAAGGAATTTCTCGATCTGGGAGATGGTTTTGAACTGCTTGAACTGGTTGTGGAAAAAGAATCCTGTGTGGCCAACAAATTTATAAAGGATCTAAACAGGGAACGTATCCTTCCACGGGATTCTTCTTTTATCTTAGTAAAAAGAAATAACCAAATTATTATTCCCGAAGGAGAGACTCGCATATTTGTTCACGATATTGTTGTTGTTCTATCCAAAAAAAATAATGTTGGGGCAGTATCTAAAATATTCGGCAATGCATAGACAAAATAAACTCGTGATACTAGTCGCACTCCTGCTGGCGTATTCTCAATATGCGAAGGCACAGATAGATACCCTCTGGCAACAAAAACCAAAGGTTGAACTTACAGCATTTGTGGATATTTTTTATGTTTATGACTTTAATCAACCGGACTCGACATTTCGGCAGCCCTTCTTTTACAATCATAATCGGCATAATGAATTCAACCTAAATTTGGGACTTATAAAGATAGCAGTGCAACAACCTAAGTACAGGGCAAATTTGGCTTTGCAGGCTGGGACTTATGCCACGGACAATTACGTGGCGGAGGATGATGTTTTCAAAATAATTAATGAAGCGAACGTTGGCATTGCCTTAAATAGCAAAAATAATCTTTGGGTTGATGTGGGCATTATGCCTTCGCATATAGGTTTTGAAAGCGCTATTTCTTCAGAAAATCCTACTTTGACCCGCTCCTTGCTGGCTGAAAATTCCCCATACTTTATGGCAGGTGCAAAACTCACCTATTCCCCAAATGCGAACTGGGTGCTGGCGGCCGTAATTTCCAATGGCTGGCAGCGTATAAAACGCGTCCAAGGAAATTCGCTGCCGGCCTTTGGTACCCAGCTTACCTATACACCTTCAGAAAAAGCGACATTAAACTGGAGCACATTTGCCGGAACGGATGATGCCGATGAAAACAGGCGCATGCGGTATTTCAATAATTTTTACGGACTTTTTACAGTCTCTGATAACGTGACTATTACGGCTGGATTTGATATTGGTTTACAGCAAACCACAAAAAACAGCGAGAACTACGATAGCTGGTTCAGCCCCATAGTAATTGCCCAGTACCAAATAAGCGAGCAATGGAAAACCGTTTTTAGGGCAGAATATTACGAAGATAAAACCGGTGTTATCATTTCGCCCATTAATGATAACGGTTTTGCGACCGCTGCATATAGTATGAACCTAGATTATTCACCAGCTTCAAATCTCTACATTCGTGCCGAAGGACGATTTTTGAATGGTAACGATGAAATTTTTAGAAAGGATGATTTATTTGTTACTAACAATTTTTTTATGACACTATCTATGGCGCTAAAAATTTAGGAATTGAAATACGTACCAAATTCTGGTTTTTTGGAATTTTAATATATTAAGAAATAATTTAGGAAACCCAATAAACCAATTGGCTATCTTTAAATTTCAAAAAAATCAACAAGCTATGAAAAAACTCTTACGCATTATACTTGCCGGATGGGGCGCAAAAAAAATTGGCGGTGGCGGCTGTGGCTGCATCGGCACCATTATAGTCTTCGCAATTCTGTACTGGCTATTGGGCTATGTATTTGAATTGTTTTAGTCCCAAAAAGTGACATTCAAATAAAATACGGGGCTATTGTAGCTTGGTCAACAAATCCAAACCAAATTTCTTGTAATCCAAATTCCCTTCCAAGGTATAGATAGCCGTATGGGTGGGTACTGTGCTTTTTACTTCCAATCTTGGTTTTGTCTCAAAAGTACATACGGTGGCAAAATCCTCTTTCTTGCTGGGCGCATAGAAAATTCGATATACAGTATCTGAAATTTTGGAGGAAACATACAAGCTGAAATCCACAATCGGGTTTTCCGAAAAAGTTTTGGGTGGTAGCTGTAGTTCGGCCTCAGAAATTACCTCAACCTTTTCTGAAGCAAATGTTGTCACAGAAAAAAATCCGAATACGATTATCAGGATAGCGCGTTGTAGTGGGTTGAAACGCATTTGGGAAACTGACAATGAGGTGTTACTAAAAGTTTTAGTAAAAACAATAAATATTGAATTCATAATGCGAATCTATTAAGTTTCAACTGTTTCGAAGAAGGAAGCTAAAGGTAAGCAAAAAATGTACGCGCTAGAACGAAAACCCAAAAACTCCGGTAACACCAAATTTCCGTGCGCCCGGATTGTCCAGATAGTTGCCTCTAAAGTTGAAGTCTAGCCTAAACACTCTAAAGATGTTGCCCACGCCCACGCTCCATTCCCAGTAAATATCCTCTGGCGCTTGGTACACAATATTGGAAGCATTCAGCGCTTTGTTTTCTTCTGAAATTTCACCATACACAGCCCTAAAGCCTATTACCTCCCGCAGGTCCAGATTGCGAAGGCCGGGAATTCGGCTAAAAATCCGTCCGCCAAAGTTGTGCTGTAAATGGAGCGATGCATACGTATCGCTCACAAATTCGTAGAAATCGAGTTGGTTGAAAGTATTGTACAAACTAAACAAGGTTTGGTTTCCAGGAATTGGGTTGAGTAAGCTCAACGGAACGGGATCAAAGGTTGTGCCTACTTCTACGGTAGAGAGCAAACGCCCGATTCCGCCAATGTTCCACGGCTGCGTGTACAGCCCCTGCAATCTTTTATATTCAAAATCGCCTCCCAAAACATCCTTCAATCCATAGGTATAGCCAGCGTAGAGCGTTGGGAAATCCCCGTCATTGATAATTGTACGTTCCACGCCATAGCCCGATGTCTTCCGTTTGGGCGTATAATAAAGGCCTACTTCAATTTCTGGCTGTCTTATCTCACTTCTAATTTCACCCGTGAAAATACCATCTTCCATTACCCTATAATCAATACTGAAAGTTTCGGTAGCAGATTCTAAAGTACGGTACGAGCCCGTAATCCTCACCACAAAGTTTTTCAACGGCTCCACATCAAAACCTGCCGTGGTAAGATTGATTCGCGAAAGCCTATCATTAGCCCCTACCGATATCACTGCAGAGGAAGCCAAACTTCGACCCAGCACATCATTGGTATTGGTAAGGCTGGCACCTGTTTGTTCCACATCCCGTCTATTGCCACCAAAAATTGTAAGCCTTGATTTTCTGTCCAAAAGCCATTTCCCGGAAATACCATATTTAAAACGATCGTCCCCAAATCCATACGCGCCAAAACCTTCCAGGCGCCATGGATCATTCTGGCCAAAATATGTTCTGCCTCCCAAGCGGATTCGCAGACCTTCGGCTTCGTTGTAGCCAAAAATGGAAAAGATGGGGCCAATGTCAAAATTATTTACCTCATAATATCCGCTGGCCAAGGTTGCGCCAATGTTATACAGCGCCTTGAAGCGCGGTACAGTCTTTAGCGTGTCCAGCATTTTATAAACGCCCTTTTCGTCCTTACTCAGCTGTTCCATCCGGTTTTGTTCCCAGTATTCATCCGGGCGGTGGTACACTTCATATTGGTACGGATCTACCTGTTCACTATAGAATTTTTTATCCTTGGGGATATCAAAAACATAATTATCGTAAAGAGTAGTTCGCTTTCCATAGACCCCGCGGGCCTCTTCCTTCTTGCGGAAACTGAAATCGCTTAAAAAGTAATCCTTTGTAATGAGAAAAATGGAATCGTTCAGCACCTCAAACTCCTGTTCAATGTACACCTCGCGCACCCAGTTTAGGTTTGCACTCTTGGAGGCCTGGAGGTTTATTTCCTTGATGGCCCACGTAGAATCGTTCACCCAAAAATCACCTTTGAACGTGAGCTCGTTCTTCCTCCGCGGATAGTACACAATGTTGTAACACCACTTGTTGCCGCGGTAAGCACTGTCCAAAAGTACGTAGTTGTACACATCAATTCCTGTTCGGGAAAGCGGACTGGTAAAGGCCTTATCAAAAAACTTCAGGTAATTGTCGTACACATCGTACTCACTGTACAGATCCTTTACAAAGGCTATGAGCGTTTGGTTGTTGTCAAAACCCGAATTCTTGTTCCCCTGGAGTACTTCTTTTTCCTCATTCAGAATATTATCTCCATATACTTTGGATACAGCTTCATTTATAAAAATGGGCAGATAGGTGTTCCCGGTAATGTTTGAAGTATCGGTCTGCTCAAAAATAAATTCCATCCCCTTGAAAACACGGCTTTTAATGAGCGCGCTATCAATGGTGTTGAGGTCAAACTCAAGCTTTTCATATTTATCGTAACTGTATTGTTTGAATTTTTTGGTTCCGTTTTGTCTTCGGTTTTCCCAAATCTTTCGAAGGATATCGAGAGCCGGGTTGTCTTTTTTTGAGGTCTTTCCGCTAAAGACCACTACCTCATCTAGGGACGAAGCGCTTTCCTCCATAATAATTTCCATAGTATAGGTAGAACGCTTGGTGAGGTCCACCTCTTGGGTTGTGTAACCGATGAAGGAAAAAACAACCCCGGTATATGTTTTATCACTTTCCAGATAGAACCGGCCGTCCTCATTTGAAATAGTACCCTCCTGCGAATCCTTAAATATAACATTGGCGAATGCAACGGGTTGACCCGAAGCATCCTTAATTGTTCCGCTAACCTTAGTTTGGGAAAAAACAGAAGCACTTAAAAATAAGAAGAGGATAGTAAAAAGGTGCTTCATTAGGGCTTAGGATTCAAAATTTAAGGTTTCTGGTTGCAGGTTGAATGTTGAATGTTACAGGTTGCAGGTTCAAGGTTACAAGTTCAAGGTTTCAAAGTTTTAAGTTATAGGTTTTTGTTTTGAACATAGAACTTATAATACTCATTTGAATTTTGTGATTTGTGTTTTGGAATTTGTGACTCGGGTCTTGATCCCGAAGCTTCGGGACCAACTTAATCCCTATACATCACCTTTTTTACTGCCTTTATTACATCTTCACTGTTCGGCAACCATTCTGCCAATAATGCAGGGGAATATGGCGCCGGGGTATCTGCGGTATTGATTTTTACGATAGGCGCATCCAAGTAATCGAATGCTTCGTTCTGTACCATATAAGTAATTTCGGTGGCAACGTTCCCAAAAGGCCAAGCCTCTTCCAAAACCACAAGTCGGTTAGTTTTTTTAACCGATTCCAATATCGCCTTTTTGTCCATAGGCCGAACGGTACGCAGGTCGATAATCTCACATTCAATTCCGTCTTTCGACAATTCCTCGGCAGCTTTGTAGGCCTCCTTAATAATTTTTCCGAAGGAAACAATAGTGACATCATCACCTTTTCTTTTAATGTCTGCCACACCTAGGGGTATTAAATATTCCCCTTCCGGCACCTCGCCCTTATCGCCGTACATTTGCTCGCTTTCCATAAAAATTACCGGATCGTTATCGCGGATGGCGCTTTTCAAAAGCCCCTTTGCATCGGCCGGGTTGCTTGGCACTACTACCTTTAACCCCGGACAGTTGGCATACCAACTCTCAAAAGCCTGACTGTGCGTTGCGGCAAGCTGTCCTGCGGAAGCCGTTGGCCCCCTAAAAACAATAGGAATATTGAATTGCCCCCCACTCATTTGGCGCATTTTTGCAGCGTTGTTTATGATCTGGTCTATCCCAACCAAGGAGAAATTGAAAGTCATAAACTCAATGATGGGACGGTTTCCGTTCATCGCTGAACCTACGCCAATTCCAGAGAAACCCATCTCGGAAATGGGGGTGTCTATCACGCGCTTGGCCCCGAATTCATCTAGCATGCCTTTACTGGCCTTATACGCTCCATTGTACTCGGCAACTTCCTCACCCATTAAATATATAGTCTCGTCACGGCGCATTTCCTCGCTCATCGCCTCGGCTATTGCCTCTCTGAATTGTAGTGTCTTCAAAATATTATCTATTTACTATTTCTATCTTATTATTGAAACGCTGGGCGTTACCTTCCTTTATCCCATATTTTTGATATATTTTGTTAAGCCAATTGCTTTTGGAATAGGGATAGCAAAAATACTATTATTTCAAACGCGTAAAGTATAAAAGAAAAAAGATTTAACCATATTTTATTATGCGTGCATAGCAAATTTTCAAATTATATGAGTATCTTCGCAGACGTTGCTTTTCAGGGGTTCAATTACCTTAGAAAGTTCTTAAAATATTGATTTAAAAGAATTTTAAATATATAATGCCCCTTTTATCAATAATAAATGGAGCGAAGATGTAGATTGGGGCATCACATCTTCCTACTTTTCAAATATCAGTAAAGATGAAAATATTAGTCTGTATAAGTCACGTACCGGACACAACTTCAAAAATTAATTTTACCGAAGGCGATACCAAATTTGACACCAACGGCGTGCAATTTGTAATAAATCCAAATGACGAATTTGGCCTAACACGCGCTATGTGGTTCAAGGAAAAACAGGGAGCTACAGTACACGTAGTAAACGTGGGCGGCCCCGAGACCGAACCAACCCTAAGAAAGGCTTTGGCCATTGGTGCCGATGAAGCCATACGGATAAATACTCCCGCCACGGATGGGTTTTCGGTAGCGAAGCAATTGGCTAGCGTTGCCAAGGAAGGTGGATATGATTTGGTGATTGGCGGACGTGAATCCATTGATTACAATGGCGGGATGGTACCGGGGATGGTTGCCAAACTCACCGGGGCCAATTTTGTAAATACCTGTATAAGCCTAGAGGTTGAAGGCGATAAGGCAACTGCCATCCGTGAAATTGACGGTGGAAAGGAAACCTTGAAGACTTCGCTTCCCTTGGTGATTGGCGGACAGAAAGGTTTGGTTGAGGAAAGTGATCTTCGCATCCCAAACATGCGTGGGATTATGCAGGCGCGTACGAAGCCGCTTACCGTAAAAGATCCCACCGACTCAAACAACGAAACAACCACAGTTGCTTTTGAAAAACCAGCTCCCAAAGGTGCTGTTAAGTTGGTAGATAGTGTGGACGAATTGGTAAATCTTTTACACAACGAAGCGAAAGTAATCTAGACTTGGGATAAAAGATGTGTGATGTAAGATAAAAACATCCGCTCCTTTCTCAACGTTAAAGTCTAACATCTAAAAATCTAAAATCTAATGTCTATAATAGTTTATACAGAATCAGAAGAAGGAAAAATCAAGAAAATAGCCTTGGAAGCGGTTGCTTATGCAAAAGGAATTGCTGACCAAATGGGAACATCAGTTACTGCAGTTACGGTGAATTCTAATGACACTTCAGAATTGGGAAAATACGGCGCATCCAAAGTATTGCAAGTCTCAAATGATAAATTGAATAAGTTCAATGCAGAGGCTTATGCAGATGTTTTGGCTCAGGCCGCAAAGAATGAGGATGCCAAAGTTGTGGTCTTGACCTCTAGTGCCAACAGCAAATTTCTCGCTCCCGCCCTTGCGGTAAATTTGGATGCTGGATATGTTCCAAATGTTGTAAGCTTACCGGAAAGTACTTCGCCCTTTAAAGTAAAACACAATGTATTTACTAATAAAGCTTTTGCCGTTACCGAAATAAAAACGGACAGAAAGATAATTGGCTTGGGTAAAAATTCCTATGGCTTAAAGGAAAGTGAAGCCGCAGCTTCAACGGAAGCATTTTCGCCCAATCTTGATGCCCACGATTTCGACATGGAAATAGTTTCCGTAGATAAAGCTACAGAGAAGGTAACCATTGCCGATGCTGAAGTAGTAGTTTCAGGCGGTCGTGGATTGAAAGGTCCAGAAAACTGGGGAATGCTGGAAGATCTTGCCAAAACTCTAGGTGCTGCTACGGCTTGCTCAAAGCCAGTGAGCGATATGGGCTGGAGACCACACAGCGAACACGTAGGACAGACCGGAAAACCAGTTGCTTCAAACCTGTATATAGCAGTGGGAATTTCTGGTGCCATCCAGCACTTGGCGGGTATCAACGCCTCAAAGGTAAAGGTGGTAATCAACAACGATCCCGAAGCTCCATTTTTCAAAGCGGCAGACTACGGTATGGTGGGTGATGCTTTTGAAATTGTACCCAAACTCACTGAAAAATTAAAAGAGTTTAAGGCGCAAAACGCATAAATTTTTGTTAATTTGCGCCTCGAAAAAGGCTGTTTAGATTCGGAAACATCCCAATTTAAACAGCCTTTTTATTTTATAGTTATATTCGTTACTTTTATAATTGATTGTTTAACTGAACATTGCGTACAAAAAATTGATTACTGAAGAATGAGTTTAGTAAAACTTACCATAAAAGGGATTTCATACAGCCAAACACAGAATGGTGCCTACGCACTTATTTTAAGTGAAGTGGACGGCGAGCGCAAGCTGCCCATAGTAATTGGAGCATTTGAGGCACAATCCATCGCCATAGCCCTTGAAAAGGAAATAACCCCTCCCAGACCCCTTACCCACGATCTTTTTAAGAATTTTGCCGATAGGTTTGAGATAGTCATCAAGCAGGTAATTATCCACAAGTTGGTGGACGGCGTATTCTATTCCAGCATTATCTGCGAACGCGATAAAATTGAGGAAATAATTGATGCCCGAACCAGCGATGCCATTGCGCTCGCCCTTCGATTTAAGGCTCCCATATTCACCTATAAAAATATTCTGGACAAAGCGGGTATTTTCCTAAAAACCCCGTCCAAGAAAAAGCCTACGACCAAAGAGCAGGATGATGTCATCGAGGAATTGATTTTGGGGGAGGATAAGGAATCCGTAAAACCAACCGGTGAGGATTATAGCCGCCATACTTTAAAAGACCTCAACAAAATGCTGGAGGACGCCGTTACTAGTGAGAATTATGAAAAAGCGGCAAGAATAAGGGATGAAATTTCAAAAAGGGAATAATTGCTTAAAATCCATTTGTCACAATATCATAACTGAAATAAAACCTTCATGCAAAAAATCCTCTTTGCTACACTAGCTTTGTTTTTCTTCGGAACTGTTTTTGGGCAGAGCATAGAAAAAACCTGGCAATTTTCAGAAGCAAAAAACGGAAATGGCCTCTCCGCATTAACAATACAGCCAGAGCGGGATTACCTAAAATTGGAAAACGGCTCCTTCGAGTTTCAACTTTCCTCGGAAGATAGCCTTGCATCTGCTGGTGATTATATATTCCAAAATAATTTATTGGTTCTTTTTTTCAATACGCCCAGCGATAGCATTCGCAGGTTCCGGGTAGGGCAGGTTACGGATTCCACACTTTCCATTTCAGAAAATAATACCGAATACATACTAAAAACCAAAACCACCGAAGGAGTTACGGCGGCCACATCGGTCATTGAATCTTCAGAAATAATACCCAGCAACGGTTTTACCTTTAGCAGCTTTTGGCGCGGTGCCTTGGGGATGGTATCGTTGCTTATAATCGCCTTTCTCTTCAGCGCAAACAAAAAAGCGATCAACTGGAAAACGGTAGGGCTTGGCCTTGCTTTTCAATTGATTATTGCCATTGGGGTTTTAAAAGTCGGTTTCATAAAAAATATTTTTGAAGGCATAGGACAACTTTTTGTAAACGTACTCGAATACACAAAAGCGGGAAGTGAATTTCTATTTGGCGGGATGCTGGATATTAATTCCTTTGGGTTCATTTTCGCTTTTCAGGTATTGCCCACAATCATCTTTTTTTCCGCGCTTACCTCGGTTCTATTTTACTTCGGAATTATTCAAGTAGTAGTAAAGGGAATGGGCTGGTTGCTTACAAAACTTTTGAATATTTCAGGAGCCGAAAGCCTAAGCGTTGCCGGAAATATCTTCTTGGGCCAGACGGAAGCACCCCTTCTTATAAAAGCCTATTTGGAAAAAATGAATAAAAGCGAAATGCTGCTGGTGATGATTGGCGGAATGGCCACGGTAGCGGGAGCGGTACTGGCAGCGTACATAGGTTTTTTGGGCGGGGACGATCCGGAATTACGCCTTACATTCGCAAAGCACCTGCTGGCGGCATCGGTCATGGCCGCACCGGGCGCGATTGTTATTTCAAAAATACTCTACCCTCAAACCGAACCCATCAATACCGATGTAAAGGTTTCCTCAGAAAAAATTGGCTCCAACTTTCTTGATGCCATTGCAAACGGAACTACGGAAGGCCTGCGGTTGGCGGTAAACGTGGGTGCCATGCTTTTGGTTTTCGTGGCTTTCATAGCTATGATCAATGGGATTTTGGGTTGGCTTGGCGATATTACCAATGCCAATAGCTATATTGCCAATAAATCCTCCTACAACAGTCTTTCCCTAGAGGCTATTTTAGGAACGGTGTTCGCACCGCTTATGTGGCTGATTGGCGTAGCAAAGGAAGATATGTTTTTAATGGGGCAATTGCTTGGGATAAAGCTTGCAGCCAGTGAATTTGTGGGTTACATACAGTTGGCAGAACTTAAAAACGTGGCAAGCGGCGTACATCTTACCTATGAAAAAAGCATCATAATGGCTACGTATATGCTCTGTGGATTTGCAAATTTCGCTTCCATAGGGATACAGATTGGGGGTATTGGTTCCCTTGCGCCAGGCCAGCGAAAGACATTGTCAAAATTTGGTTTGAAAGCGTTGATAGGCGGAACTATCGCCTCATTGATTTCGGCCACCATCGCCGGAATGATCATAGGATAAACTTATTTCACTACCGTTTTTGCCCAGTCTATGGCATCTTCCATATTTTCAAAAAAACCAAAGGCACCGTCAAATAGTTTCTGTTTTTCCAGCGCGTCAGATTTAACCTTTTCGTTTTCAGAAACCAGCGCAATTCCCACAATTTTCCGTGGGTTCACAAATTTATAGGCTTGGGAATCCACTTTATAAATATCTTTTCTGTCTGAAATGAGCACATATCTTTTATTGCCAAAATGTTTATAGCTACATTGAAGTAATTCCTTGGCACCTTCCTTTGTAACCAATGGCACGGAGACCCTTGCTATGCAATAATTGGGATAACATTCCAAAATTCCAATAGAGGTTGTATACGATTTAAACATTACGGCAAGTTGAATAAATAAATATACTAAAATTTTGGAATGGTTAATAACTTCTTAAAAAGCAAAGCGTAAATAATTTGACCAAGGCCATAGCTATTATTATTTTAGACCGTTCAACTATTCTTTTGAAAAATGAAGCAATATCACGACCTCTTAAAACATATTCTAGAAACCGGAACCGAGAAACACGACCGTACCGGCACTGGCACCAAAAGTGTTTTTGGTTACCAGATGCGGTTTGATTTAAGCGAAGGCTTCCCAATGGTGACCACAAAAAAACTTCATTTAAAATCCATTATCCACGAGTTGCTGTGGTTTTTGAAAGGCGATACCAATATTCAATATCTACAGGAAAATGGGGTACGAATCTGGAATGAATGGGCAGATGAAAATGGAAATCTTGGCCCGGTATATGGCCACCAATGGCGCAACTGGAACAGTGAGGAAATTGACCAGATTGCAGCAATAATTGAAACCATAAAAAAAAATCCAGATAGCCGAAGAATGTTGGTTAGCGCCTGGAACCCCAGCGTAATGCCGGATACATCAAGGCCCTTCGCCGAAAATGTGGCAAATGGAAAGGCTGCGCTCCCACCTTGCCATGCTTTTTTTCAGTTCTATGTGGCGGACGGCAAACTTTCCTGCCAGTTGTACCAGCGCAGTGCAGACAGCTTTTTGGGCGTTCCCTTTAATATCGCCAGCTATGCCCTGCTCACCATGATGGTGGCGCAGGTATGTGGTTATGAGGCTGGGGATTTTGTACACACCTTTGGCGATGCCCATATTTACAGCAACCATTACGAACAGGTTGCCCTTCAACTTTCCAGAGAACCGCGACCGTTGCCCAAAATGTTGCTTAATCCAAATGTAAAAGATATATTTGGTTTCACTTTTGATGATTTTACGCTCGTGGACTACAATCCGCACCCGCACATTAAAGGTGCCGTAGCCATTTAATCTTAAAATATGTATATGAAAAAACTGTTCATTATCGCTTGCATTCTTATCTCCGCAACTACTTTTGCCCAAGAATGGGGAACCGTAGATAAAAATACCGTAACCTTAAAAGAAATAGGCCCCATCTGGCCGGGCTGTGAAAATGGGAGCGCCGCACAACGGGACAACTGCTTCAATACGCAATTGGCCACCCACATCTCAAAAAACTTTAAATTCCCAGCCGGCTATAAAAAAAATGGCGATGTAAAGGTGATCGTTGAATTCATCATCAATGAAAAAGGAATGGTCGAGGTTAAAAAAGTGACCGGCGGCACAAAGGAATTGCAGGAAGAGGCAAAACGAAACATTTCCGCCATCCCAAAAATGGCGAAGCCAGGTATGATGGGCGGCAAACCCCGCGCTATTTCGTACACTGTTCCCTTTAATTTTTAATGGGAAAAACCCACAGCATCCATTATACTTTCTGGAAATCTATTATTTTTCTAAAATGAAAAATGAAAAGACCCTATTTAACATTTTTGAAAGATTATGGTTTTTTATTATGAAGAATCATATGGCAAAAATGAAGCATCATATTATAGAATTAAGAAAAAATTTCGCCGATACAAACCATCATATCGCTGAAGTCACCCGCCAGAATACAAGAGAACATTACCTTATTGCGAGTAAATTGAACCATATAGAAGAAATATAGCACCGTATCGCAAAAATTAGCTCTCGTATCGGATAAATACTACACCGTATCGCAAAAATTAGCTAGCGTATCGGATAAATACTGCACCGTATCGCAAAAATTAGTTACCGTATAGCACGCCTAAGGCACCGTATCGCAAAAATTAGTTACCGTATCGGATAAATACTGTACCGTATAGCATAAATAAAGCACCGTATCGGATAAATACTGCACCGTATAGCACGCCAAAGGCACCGTATAGCAGTAATATACCATCAATAGAAATAAACCGAATTGTATCAAAAGTGGATTGAAATACAGTAACGCCTTTAACATTCCCTAAACACCTTTAAAAAATAGAATATCTATCTTTAAAGTGTCTTCAATAAAATGACGACACTTTTTTTTATGATTGAGACCCAAAATCTGGTTTCCTTTTTTCTGGAAACCCGAGAACATACCGAAAAAATCTGTAAACCCCTTGAAATAGAAGATTATGTGGTACAACCCATAGTGGACGTTTCGCCACCCAAATGGCATTTGGGGCACACCACTTGGTTTTTTGAGGAATTCATTTTAAAACCCCATAAACCAGGCTATCAATTGTTTCACGAGGACTTCGCCTTCGTTTTCAACAGTTATTATGAAAATGTGGGTAAGCGGGTGGTACGTAATGATCGCGGTAACTTATCCCGACCCGGCGTTGCCAAGGTTTATGACTACAGACACTATGTAACCAATGAGCTTCGGGAATTTTTAAATACTGATATTTCAAAAGAAATCGAAGATATTTTGACTATCGGCATTCATCATGAAAAACAACATCAAGAATTGCTGGTTACGGATATTAAATACATCTTGGGCAACAATCCCCTACTTCCAAAATACGGTGATAACTTCAATGAAAATCCCATTCAAGAATTTGATGGTGAATGGATTGAAATGGAAGAAGGTATCTACGAAATTGGCCACGCCGAAAAAGAGGATTTCTGTTATGATAATGAATTGGGCCGCCACAAAGTATTTCTTCAGGAATATAAAATTTCAAACAAGCTGGTTACCAATTCAGAATATCTGGAATTTATTAATGCCGGCGGCTATAAGGATTTCAACCTGTGGCACGCAGAAGGCTGGGATTGGGTAAAGCAACATAATATTGAATCACCCATGTACTGGCATACTATTGACGGCCAATGGCACCAATACACCTTTCAGGGATTGCAAAAGATAGAAATGGAAGCTCCGCTTTCGCATATTTCCTATTTTGAGGCCTTTGCCTATGCCCAGTGGAAGGGTTGCCGTCTCCCCACCGAATTTGAATGGGAGGCAGCGCAACACAATTTTGAATGGGGAACTAGGTGGGAATGGACTGAAAGTGCCTACTTACCCTACCCCGGCTACACAAAATTGCCCGGTGCCCTCGGTGAGTACAATGGCAAATTTATGGTAAACCAAAAGGTGCTGCGCGGTGGCTCCGTGGCCACGCCAAACAAACACACGCGGCACACTTACCGCAATTTTTTCGCCACCAACCTACGCTGGCAATTTACCGGTTTACGCCTGGCAAAATAGTTTTTACACTTCAACCTATGTCTACAAACACCAAACCCCAACTGAGTACAGCTTTCAAAAAAGAAGTTTTTGAGGGCCTTACCAATAGCCCTAAATATTTGAGCTCCAAATTCTTTTATGATAAAATTGGAGACAAATTATTTCAGGATATTATGGCCTTGCCGGAATATTACCTTACCAATGCCGAATACGATATCATTTCAAACAATACCGAAGCGATAGGCGAACTCTTTCGTGATAGGGAAAACGGAATGGACATGATAGAGCTGGGTGCCGGAGATGGAAAAAAAACAAAAGTTTTACTGAAATATATGGCTGGAAACAATTTCAATTTTGTTTACAAGCCTATAGATATAAGTGAAAATGCCGTGGAACTGCTGGCAAACAATTTGGCGAAGGAAATGCCCGCCCTTAATGTTGATGCTGAAGTTGGTGAATATTTTGAGGTATTGGAACGCTTAAAGGGGTACGATAAGCGCAAAAAAGTGATTATGGTGCTGGGAAGCAACATCGGAAACTTGGAGCACCACAAAGCAATTGAATTCTTGTCAAAGTTGAAGGATGGTATGCGCGGGGATGATTTGCTATTTATGGGTTTTGACCAAAAGAAGAATCCGCAGACCATTCTGGATGCCTACAACGATAGCAGCGGAATTACGGAAGCTTTCAATAAAAATGTGTTGATGCGGATTAACAAGGAGCTGGGCGGAAATTTTCAACCCGAAAAATTTATTCATTGGGAAACTTACAATCCCGAAACCGGTACGGCCAAAAGCTTTTTGGTGGCAACCGAGGCCATGAGCGTAACGGTTGAAAAAATAAACCTAACGGTAACTTTCGACGAATGGGAAACCATCCACACCGAAATTTCCCAAAAATATGACGATGCCACCGTGCAATGGCTGGCACAGCAGGCCAACCTTACCATCGAGACCTATTTTACCGATGATAATTCGCATTACAAAAATTACGTTTTCAGAAAAAAATAACAGCGATAGGTGACATTGCTCAATTTGAGAATAAAGTCAATTAACTATCTCAACTCTTTTTGAAGAATGGAAACAAGTTCATCAATATCTGCTTCGGTATTGTAATAATGAAAACTTACGCGAATCCCGCCACCACGAAATGAACAAATAATATTTTCATCCTTTAATTTTTGAAAAAGTTGCTCGTCCCCTTTTAAATTGTAAATGGAACTATGGTTTTTCCGATTCAATATTTCTGAAGAGAGCAGCCCTAATTTTTCAAATTCATTTTTAGCTTTATTTGAAAGAAATTCCACTTGGTTATAAATTCCTTCAACCCCTATTTTTTCAGAAAAAAGGAGCGATTGCTCCAAACTTCCGTAGTTGAGCGTGTCTTGGTGCCCGGGTTCAAAATGCTTCATAAACCTGGTATCCTCGGCAACGCTATCAAAAGTTTCCGCGCTATTAAAGCCTATTGTTTTTGGTACAATCCGCTCCCTTGCTTCTTCCTTGACCAATAAAAAACCGTTGCCGTAACCAGCGGTAAGCCATTTGTACCCGCTGCTTGCAAGCACATCAATCACACTTTCAGAAAAATTGAATTTTTCGCTTCCCAAATATTGGGTTCCATCTGCCACCAGCAGTAAATTGGGGTGGTAACTTTTCAATTGTTCCAAAAACCTAAAATCAATCTTCACGCCGTTGAGCCATTGCACGATACTGAAAATGAACACGTCCGGCTTATGCTCTTGGACGGCGCGTTCAATGTTCTGTTCCAAATTTCCATTTATTTCAGCAAAACAAATATTGAAATCGCGTGTGCCCACTGGCCAGCTGATGGAAGGATAATCATCTTTAAGGAGCAGGATTTTCTGTCCCTTTTTCAATCCTTCCAGAATACAATTCATTCCAAAGGAAAAATTAGGGATGAGCGCCAACTGGGAAGCTTTTGCGCCAAAGAACCTACTAATTGTTCCCTTTATTTGGTCCAAATGCTGCTTGTGCCCATCCCTGAATTCACTTGCGTTGTGCATCAATTGTAGGTCGTGTTCGCGCCTCCATTCCACCACCGGTTTTGGGATGAGTCCGTTTGACGCCGTATTTACATAGATACATTTGCCGAGTGCGGGAAAGAGTTTTCTTAAATCTTCCATAAGTGAAGAGCCATTAAAATTAAAATTCGGTATTTTTACCATACTCAAAATTACACGGGTAATTCCAGAGCTGTTAAAATTAACCAACCATGTTTTCAAAAACCAATAAAAAGGAAAGAATTGATGCGGAACAACGTGAGCAGTATGAATATGCCCGCAAACGCATAAAACAGAAAAAGGCCCTCATGCGGCACTTCATCATTTTTCTGGTAGGCTCCGTATTATTAATTGTTATAAACCCCATTTTAGGCTATGGGGAGGAATTTTTATTCAAGGGCTGGTTTGTCTGGGCCATTTTAATTTGGACTTTCTTTTTCCTTATTCATTTATTCAATGTATTTATCATGAATAAATTTATGGGGAAAGAATGGGAAGACAGGCAGCTGGAAAAGTTGAAAGCAAAGCAGGCCGAAAGAATTGCGGAACTACAAAGAAATGTGGATAATGAACTGCAACTGCCCACCAATAGACCCGCCAATAGGTCCAATGAAATAAATAACCCATTACCTCCAGACGTACAATGATTACAATGATTGCCGCTGCGGGCGAAAATAATGAACTGGGAAAGGATAACGATTTGCTTTGGCACTTGCCTGATGATTTCAAGCGATTTAAAGAGCTTACTACGGGTCATTATATCATAATGGGAAGAAAGACTTTTGAGACCTTCCCCAAACCGTTGCCTAATAGGACCCATTTGGTCATTACAAGAAATAATAAGTATGAAAAGGAAGGTGCCGTGGTAGTACATTCCGTGGAGGAAGCGATTGCAATTGCCAAGGCAGATGATGACCAACCCTTCATTATTGGTGGAGGCGAAATTTACGAAATGGCCTTAACGTACGCCGAAAAAATCGAGCTCACACGGGTTCACGGCACTTTTGGGGCCGATACTTTTTTTCCTGAATTTTCACGTGAAAATTGGAAGCTGATCGAAAGCGTCGCACATCCCAAAGATGAAAAACACAAATACAGTTTTACCTATGAAACTTGGGTGCGGAAATAATTCCATCTAAAACAAAATTACATTTATGAAAGCATACATTTTTCCCGGACAGGGAGCCCAGTTTAGCGGGATGGGCAAGGATCTATATGAATTCTCAGACAAAGGCAAACAACTATTTCAGCAAGCCAATGAAATTTTGGGCTTTGACATTGCAAAAACAATGTTTGAAGGCTCCGCCGAAGAATTAAAGGAAACTAAAATAACGCAGCCCGCTATTTTTTTGCACTCAACAATATTGGCAAAAATGATGGGCGATAAATTTAAGCCAGATATGGTTGCGGGGCATTCACTGGGAGAGATTTCTGCATTAGTGGCCAATGATACTTTGGATTTTGCTGATGGTCTGCAATTAGTATCCAAACGCGCCTTGGCTATGCAGCAAGCCTGCGAACTTGAACCATCCACCATGGCGGCAGTGCTTGGGCTGGAGGATAGTTTGGTAGAAGCCATTTGCGCTGATGTGGAAGGAACCGTAGTAGCGGCAAATTACAATTGCCCCGGCCAACTTGTTATTTCCGGAGACGTAAAAGCGGTTGAACTGGCCTGCGAGGAATTGAAAAAAGCAGGTGCCAGACGCGCCTTGCTTCTGCCCGTTGGTGGCGCATTCCACAGTCCGTTAATGGAACCCGCGCGGGAGGAATTGGCAAAAGCCATTGAAGCTACGGAATTTAAAAATCCGAAATGTCCTATCTACCAAAACGTTTCAACATTTGCGGTAACAGACCCGGCTGAAATCAAGAAAAACTTGATATTTCAACTTACTGCACCCGTAAAATGGACTCAAAGCGTGCAGAATATGATAAAGGATGGCGCCACAAGATTTATAGAAGTGGGTCCCGGAAACGTATTACAGGGATTGGTAAAAAAGATCGATGGCTCCGTAGAGACGGAAAAAGCGGTGCATTAGAATCTCAATTATTTTTAAGAGTATCACTTTATAATTTTTTTCAATATTCTGTAAAAAATATAAATTATTAGAGCTGCAAGTACTAGAAGAAAAATTTGCCAAAGTCCAATCATTATCTAGTCTCTTAATTTATCTTTTGTAAGATAAGAGTTCATCTAGAGATAAAATAATAAATCATATAAAAACCCCGAAAGAAATCAATCTTTCGGGGTTTTTAATTACATATTTTTTTGAGGTTATGCGGTAATAATACAATCCACACAATCCTTCATTTTCCCATAATAGGTTTCGCGGTATTTGTGTACTGTTTTAAATGGAATCTTCATAAATGTTTTTTTCACGTATGTCACATTTGTAGTGAACATTCCCATTTGTTCGGTATACCTTTTTTCTTTCTTTGTTTTTCGTTTCACTGAAACTAAACCCATAACTTATATTTTCTCTGATTTTTTATGAATTGCAAAGAAACGAATGCTACTATCCAATTACAAATTATAAGCGTTAAAACTGGGTTAATTCCAAATTTAAACACTTGACTTTCATTATTCTAATTAAAATCCCCGCACTTTTTGCTCCCATCTCCAAGCAGAATCCAATGCATCTTCCATTGATTTTTCGGCTTTCCAACCTAGCGATGCATTTGCTTTTTGCGTATCCGCATATACAGCGGTAACATCGCCTGGACGCCTGTCCACTATTTTATAATTCAATTTTTGGCCTGTGGTTTTTTCAAAAGAATTTATGACTTCCAGAACAGAACTCCCGCGGCCCGTACCGAGATTGAATATTTCAAAATTGGCTTCATTCCTTTTTGAGAGAAGTCTTTCCAACGCAACAACATGCGCTTTTGCAAGATCCACTACGTGGATGTAATCACGTATGCAGCTACCATCATCCGTGGGATAATCGTCCCCAAAAACCGATAACTGCTCGCGTACGCCAGCAGCGGTTTGGGTTATAAAGGGAACCAAATTTTGGGGTACACCGGCAGGTAGCTCACCAATTTCAGCACTTTCGTGCGCTCCAATTGGGTTAAAATACCGCAGCGCAATGGTTTTCAATGGTGAAACTAAACACGTATCCTTTAAAATTTCCTCACTTATCTGCTTTGTATTTCCATAGGGTGAGGTAGCCGATTTAACAGGGGCATTTTCGGTAATAGGCAAAGAATCCGGTTCGCCATAAACCGTGCAGGAAGAGCTGAAAATGAAATTTTCAATCCCAAGCGCATTGCATTCCTGAAGTAAATAAATGAGCGTATTTATATTATTCTCATAATACAAAAGTGGGTTTTCAACACTCTCACCCACTGCCTTACTTGCGGCAAAATGGATGATTCCCGCTATGCCTTTATTTCTTTTGAAAAAATCTGCAACGTGTGATTTGTTCCGAAGTTCCAATCTTTCAAATTGCGGGGATTGTTTGGTAATATTTGTAATTCTTTCAAGCACATTCAATGTTGAATTTGAAAGATTATCCACAATAATGACTTCATATCCAGAATTTTGAAGCTCTACAACTGTGTGTGAGCCAATATATCCCAATCCGCCTGTTACCAGAATCTTTTCTTTCATCACTACATTATTTAGATACGAAATTAATTACCGTTTTTGTGATGAAATCAATCTGCTCTTCATCCAGTTCGGTATGCATGGGCAGGGAAATAACTTCTTTTACCAATTGGTTTGTCACTTCAAAATCTGCTTCATTATAACGCTCATCGCGATACGCTTTTTGCAAATGAAGCGGAATGGGATAATATACGCCGCAAGGTATTCCATTTTCATTGAGGTGTTTTACCAAGGCGTCCCGCTTTCCGTTTAAAATTCGTAAAGTGTATTGATGAAACACATGGCAGTCGCATACATCACATATTGAATTATTTGTATCACAAACTCCTTTCGGAATAACCACAGCTTCCATATCTGCGAACGCTTTGCTATACTTGCGTGCGGCATTTCTTCGCGCTTCATTATACGAATCCAAATGTGGCAACTTTGCACGTAAAACAGCAGCCTGAATGGAATCCAATCGTGAATTTACGCCAACTACATCGTGGTGGTAACGCTCATACATTCCGTGATTCACAATCCCACGGATGGTGTGGGCAAGGGCATCATCATTTGTAAAAATGGCGCCGCCATCACCATAACATCCTAAATTTTTGGAAGGAAAAAAAGAAGTGGATGCTACGTGGCCCATAGTACCTGTTTTCTTTTTGGAACCATCTTTTGAAATATAATTCGCCCCGATTGCCTGTGCGTTATCCTCAATGACATAAAGATTATGTTCTTCGGCAATCTTCATTATGGCGTCCATGTTTGCAGAAAGTCCAAAAAGATGCACCGGCACAATTGCCTTGGTTCGTGGGGTAATTGCCTTTTTTATGGCATCAATATCGATATTGAAATTTACGGGGTCTACATCCACCAAAACGGGCGTTAGCTGCAACAGTGCAATAACCTCAACTGTAGCTGCGAACGTAAAATCTGCCGTAATAACCTCATCTCCCGGTTTTAAATCAAGACCCATCATCGCAATCTGAAGGGCATCCGTTCCATTTGCGCACGGAATTACATTCTTAACGCCAAGATATATTTCCAATTCTTTTTGAAACTCGTGAACCTCCGGACCATTAATGAATGTTGTAGTATCAATAACCTCCTGTATTGAGCTGTCCACTTGGCTTTTTATTGCTTCGTATTGACCTTTAAGATCAACCATTTGTATTTTTTTCATTCTTTTTATTGGGATAAAATAAGCACGCCAAAAATACGAAAATGATATTTGTTTGCCCGTACGATGGGAAGTAAATAGGCATTTCATTCCTCTTAATTTGTTTGAACGACATCAGATTAAAAATGAATGCTTACAATTTGGTATTTTTACCGCCTATGCGTGGCGTATATGATTTATTAATTTACCTGTCTTCATTTTTTTTGAAAGGCTTGGCTTTGTTCAACAAAAAAATGAAGCTCTTTGTGAACGGCAGAAAAGATGTTTTCGAAATTCTTGAAAAATCCCTTTCAGCTGAAGATAAAATCGTTTGGTTTCATTGTGCATCCTTGGGGGAGTTTGAGCAGGGACTTCCCATAATGGAAGCTCTTAAAAAGTGGAAACCCAATTATAAGGTTTTGGTATCTTTCTTTTCTCCTTCCGGTTTTGAGAACAAAAAAAATACTCCTGTGGCAGACGTTGTAGTGTATTTGCCTTTGGATACAAAAAAAAATGCCAAAAAATTTATTGCGCTTGCAAAACCATCCATTGCATTTTTTGTGAAGTATGAAATCTGGCCCAATTATCTTTTTGAACTTGAAAAAAAGCGTATTCCCACTTTATTAATTTCCGGACTTTTCCGTGAGAACCAAATCTTTTTCAAAAATTATGGCGGTTTTATGCTGAAGGCGCTACACACTTTCGAACATATTTTTGTTCAGAATGAAATTTCTGAAAAACTACTTCAAAGTAAAAATTTCACAAATGTGAGCGTGAGCGGCGATACACGCTTTGACAGGGTCTCGCGGCAGATTGAAATGGATAATTCCCTTCCTTTCGTCGAAAATTTTAAAGGAAAAAACATGTGCATTGTTTGCGGCAGCACGTGGCCAGAGGATGAAAATCTGCTTTTGGAATATATAAACATTGCCCCAAAAAATGTGAAATTCATCATTGCGCCTCATAAAATTGACACGGAAAAAATTGAAAATCTTCGGAAAAAAATAAAATCGGAAACTTCACTTTTTTCAGAAAAAGATACGGATTTAAGCCAATCAAAAGTTTTAATAATTGATACCATTGGTCTGCTTACGAAAATTTATAGTTATGCGGATATAGCGTATGTGGGCGGCGCGGCGGGAAATACCGGACTTCATAATATTTTGGAGCCCGCAACATTCGGAGTTCCTATACTTATTGGGAAAAATTTTGAAAAATTCCCCGAGGCCAAAAAGCTTCAAAATTTGGCTGGATTGTTTGCCGTTGAAAGTGCTTCAGAATGCACGAGAATTCTTGAGAAATTGGTAAATGATGATTCTTTCAGAAAGAAAACGGGGATGATTTCCGGCCATTTCGTAAATCAAAATACCGGTGCCACCGCTTCAATTATGCAATACATGCAAAGCATCGATTTTTAGAGCGTTACCAATTCATTTTTAGATAAAAACAAATGCGGTCTTAATTAATTTTATACTTTTAGTAAAAATTTAATAGAAGTCGCTTTTCAAAAAAAGTAGATTTGTTAAAAAAATAAACATAACCAATATTTTACTTATGAAACGAATTTTTGTTTTATCCATCGCAGTTGCAGCAATATCCATCACTTCTTGCCGCGATAAAAAAGAAACCGAAACCACTGAAGTAATACGTGAGGTTCGCGTAGAAACTACAGATGAAACTCCAGAGAGAGAAGGCATTTTGGAAAGAACCGCCAAAAAGGTGGACAATGAAGTGAATAAAGAAATTAACGAGGAAATTGATAACATTGGCGACGATAACTAAAATTAAACTATAACCTAAATAATTAATTATGAAAAAAGCAATTTTAAGCCTCGCGCTCGTATTTACCTTCGCAACGACCTTTGTTTCCTGCCGTGATACCAATAAAGCAGATGATGCACAAGATGTGGTTGATGATGTGAACGATGCCTTGGATGATGCCGAGGATGAAGTAAAGGATATGACTGATGATGATGCCACGGATCCTGTGGAAAACACCATTCAAGAGGGAGTTAATGAAATTCAGGAAAACACCGGTACCGGTGGAACTGATGATGTATAAACTTTAATAATTTTTAAACAACCCAAATATGAAAAAAGTAGCACTTATTGCAGTATTCGCAGGTATTTTTGCCGTATCACTATCTTCTTGCCGAGATAAAAAAGAGATGACCGAAGCAGAAGAGACGGTTCAAGAAATGCAGGATAAAGGCGCCGATATTGATGTGAGCGAAGATGGCGACAAAATAAAAATGGAAACCGAAGACGAAAAGGTTAAAATTAAAACCGACGATGACGGAAATATGAAAATCAAGGAAAAGGACAAAGATTAATTTTCCTTTTAAAAAAAGAAAAAGCGATTCCTAGGAATCGTTTTTTTTATTGCCCAGATTGTGTATCTGCCCTTTTAAATCTTCCATTGATTGCTGAAGTTGGCGCAACAAAATACTTTCTGATGGTTCATCAATCCCAAAACTCAATTTGCTATTGACCATCCATAATTCCTGGATATCCTTTATTTTTACATCAATGGGCAAATAACTTTCGTTTAATGAAATGAGCCTGATATTTTGATTGTTATTGGGAACTTTCTGTAATTTTTTCACCAATACCGAATCCTTTAACACCACTATATATATTTTACCATCATTTGCTTCGGTAACATTAGGCACTGCCTTTCCCAGAACCCATTCATTTGGCCTAATATTTGGCAACATACTGTCCCCTTCAACTTGAAATCCCCGGTAAGATGCATTTCTATATTCGGGTAAAGGAATATTAAATGCCGGTAAGGATTGATACCAATCTACATCTTGAATATTGTGTGGATATCCAGCGGCCGCTTTTTGATTTACCAAAAGAATATTTTCCGTTCCAGTTTTATCAACGGTAATCATTTTGGGGCTTACATCACCACGAAATGCATCCACATATTTTTCAAAACTTTCACCAAAAAGCCACAGCGGATTTATGTTGAATTGCTTCAGCAATAAAGCTACCGTCTTACCAGTAATCTTCGTTTTTCCCCTTTCTATATCCGCAGTTGTGCTTCCTATTTCAAGAATTTCAGCAAAAGATTGTTGTGTATGACGAAGCTCTTCCCGAATTTTTTTGAAACGTCTAGCTTCAATTGATAATTCTGTTTCCATAAAACAAATATAATTTTTTTTGGAATAAATCCGAATTAATTTTGGAATAAATCCCATTAGCTTGGAATATTTCCTTAATTTTGGGAAATTCCAAATTGCTATGGATTTCGAAAGAATTAAAGAAAAATTGAATATTCTCGCCGATGCGGCAAAATATGACGTTTCCTGCTCATCGAGCGGAAGTAAAAGATCAAATAAAAATAAAGGTTTGGGCGACAGCAGTGGTATGGGAATCTGCCATACTTACACCGAGGATGGACGATGTGTTTCCCTTTTAAAAATTTTGCTCACAAATCATTGCATTTTTGATTGTGCCTATTGCGTTACCCGAAAGAGCAACGATATTAAACGCGCGGCCTTCAAAGTGCAGGAGGTGGTGGATTTAACCATAAATTTTTATAGAAGAAATTATATTGAAGGTCTTTTTTTAAGCAGTGGTATTTTTAAAAATGCCGATTATACAATGGAAAGATTGATAGCTGTTGCAAAAAAACTTCGGGAGGAAGAAAACTTCAATGGATATATTCACCTAAAATCCATACCGGGGGCGAGTGATGAATTGATGCGGGAAGCAGGACTTTATGCTGATAGATTGTCGGTAAATATTGAAATCCCAACGGAAAAAGGCTTAAAATTATTGGCTCCGGACAAGGATAGAAAAGATTTCATAAAACCGATGGAAAAGGTCAAAAATGAAATCATTCAATATAAAAGTGAAAAAAAACTGCTGAAGAAAGTACCGCTATATGCTCCGGCGGGGCAAAGCACCCAAATGATTGTGGGCGCGACCGGTGAAACGGATGCGGAAATTATGTACACTTCTGCACATTTTTATAAAAATTTCAATCTAAAAAGGGTTTATTATTCCGGTTATATTCCCATTAGTTATGATCATAGGTTGCCATCTATTGGTACTGATGTTCCGTTGCTTCGGGAAAACAGATTATATCAAACCGATTGGTTGATGCGCTTTTATGGTTTTGATGTTCGAGAATTATTGAATAGGGAACATCCAAATTTAGATTCGGATATTGATCCAAAATTGAGTTGGGCATTACGAAATCTCGATCAATTTCCTGTTGATATCAACAGAGCCGATATGCGGATGTTGTTACGAATTCCAGGCCTTGGCGTAAAATCTGTCCATAAAATAATGAATGCGAGAAAATTTCGAAAATTGAATTGGGAAAATTTAAAAGCTATTGGGGTTTCCCTAAATAGAGCTAAATATTTTTTAATCTGCGATTCCAAAAATTATGAGACAAAAGACAGAACCTCCGCCCAGCTTAAATCGCTTATTCTTCAGCAATCCTCCAGTAAGTTCAGCAAACTTCACAGTTCGCAATTAAATTTATTTGACAATATAAATGCACTCCCCGTATGAAAACAATTATAAAATATGACGGGAGTTTTGAAGGTTTGCTCACGACGATTTTCCATATTTATGAACAGAAATTAAAACTGGTTTCCATTGAAAATAAGAAAATTTCAACTGAAAATTTTTTCGATAAATCAGAAATCGTAGTAACCGATTCAAAAAAAGCCAACCGTGTATGGAAGGGTTTGTCAAAAAAAATATCTGCATCCGCTAAAAGAAAAATCTATAAAACATACTTGAGCGAATTGCCGTATATGGAAAACACAATATTGGAATATGTGAGACTGGCTATGGTTGCCGAAAAAAATATTGAAAAGGATTTTTCAAATACATATGTTTTGGAAATTGAAAAAATTGTAAAAAAAATTGACAGAGAAAAACACAGAATGGATGCCTTTGTGCGTTTCCGATTGACGCGTGATGGAATTTATTTTGCCACCATTGAACCAGATTTTAATGTTCTGCCTTTAAACGCAGACCATTTTAAGAAAAGATATGCGGACCAAAAATGGATAATTTATGATGTAAAAAGAAATTATGGCGTTTATTATGATTTGGAAAAAATAGAAATGGTAGAAATGGATCTTTCTAATGATGTAAACCTAAAAAGCAGCGAAAATTTATATTTCTCTTTTGAAGAATTCCAGTTTCAGGAATTATGGGGTAACTATTTCAAAAGCACTAATATAGCTTCGCGAAAAAACATGAAACTCCACATAAAACATGTTCCAAAAAGGTATTGGAAATATTTATCTGAAAAAAATTGCTGATTAAAAAAATTAATTACTTTTGCGCACTATTAATCACTAATCTATTTCAACAATGAAAAAACTATTTTTATCATTTGCCGCTCTTTCTTTAGTTGCTTCTATCTACTCTTGCAGAGAAACTACTGAAGTGAAAGTTGATGAAACTTCAGAAAATGTAGCTGACGATATGGAAGATGCAATGGATGATGCAGCTGACGCTGTTGAGAATGCTGCCGAAGAAACTGGCGATGCAATCGAGAACGCTGCTGATGAAGTACAGGAAGAAGTAAACGACGCTGACAACAAATAATCAGTTTCCAAAAACTTAAAATAAAAGGTCCCTTTTAAATTAAAAGGGACTTTTTTTATGCTTACAATTTAAAGCGTTCTGTAATTTTAATAAATTCGGGAAAACGTAAATTTTGAAAAAATACATTACCGCTAAATTTCGAGAAATTGAGGGAGTCCTCTATGCTGTCTATATTTTTACATACTTAGGCGCTGGTGTTATTATGAATACAATTGGCCAATCGCTCGAAATTGCTAAATTTCAACATTGGTGGCAAATCATAACTTGCTATGGTCTTTACATGATTCCCATTTCAATTTTATTGCGCGGTCATTCTTTTTTTAATCAATATTGTTACGGATTGTTAGCAATGGGTCTTTTGGAATTCAGTGGATATGCGCTAGAAACCTCCTATGTGTTTCCGGACAATATTCTCGTGCAATGGTTTGGACCGTATACGTTTGCGTTGTGTATGACGCTATTTTTTGCAATATATTTTCCGTTGGGGAATATGGTTGTAAATTTTGTGTACAACCGTTTATTACAAATAAAAAAGCCTCTCCAATAAAGAAGAGACTTTTGAGTACTCGAGGCGGGTCCCGATAGCTATCGGGATGAACCCGCACCAAACCTTTCGACCAAGCGGCAGACCATTTCGGGATATTTTCTAAGGTTTTCAATATAAGTACGGCTCTTCATTGCCTTAATGTGAAGCTCAATTTTTCTCGCCTGTTGACGGTCCAAATTTTCAATAGAATAAAACAAAATCCAGTCCGAGGCCCTGCTGGTAAATGAACCCGTATGAACCTTATCGAGATGTTGCCGGACACGGACAGAAAGATCAGCACAACTTCCCGTGTAAAAAATATCCGCAGATTTTGAATATAAAATATAGACACTTGCCATTTCTACAAAAAACAAATCCCCAATGTATGAAACATCGGGGATTCTGTACTCGAGGCGGGACTTGAACCCGCACGACCAGATGGTCACAGGATTTTAAGTACTGCATCAATTCTTGGATAAACTCCTAATAATTTGATTAACTGTTAGTTGTAATTTATTAAATAACCTGAAAAATGCATTTTCTTAAATTTTACAGGGTGGTTTGTAGATTAATTTATTGCTTTTTGATTGTCAATAAAATTCCAAATATCTTCTTCTGTTACAATTTGAATATCAAAACCTCTATTTCTCATTGAAATGGCCCTTTCAACCTTTCGGCCATAACATGAAAAACACCAAGCAGCACTACCCTTTCCGCCAACTATTAAATAATTCGTGGTGTTGGTCATGTGGTTGGCTGTAACTCCGCCTAAATCATCAATTATTGAATAAAATTCCTCTTTACTTTTACGGGAAAAATCACCAGTAGCACAAAACTTGCGACCGTCAATATAAATTTGTGGATTTAATGCACAATATCCTTTTATCTTTATTCCCGATATTTCTTTATTAAGAGAATCAATATTTTCTTTTATTGCAATATTTGAAAATTGTTTAAAATGCGCTTTTAGAATTAATTTTTCATTTTCATCAATAACACCATCTCTAAGCACTTCATAAATAATTTCACGCAATTCATAATAAGGATAGTAGTCTTCCAATTGCGAATTGTTGTCTAGCCACTTTTGCAATCCTAAAACTTCCTCATTATTTATTTTTCCATCTGCCAATATTCCGTGGCAAATACCTTGAAGTATTTGAATATCTACGGTAAAATCCTTGTAATAGGGATTATCGTCGGAATAATTTTCAACAGCCCAAGAAAGATCTTTTATTAGTTCATTCGTGTCTCCTCTATTTCTCACCGATTGAATATTTATGCAAAAATCTTTAATTGGTTCTCGCCGTGACAAGTGTTTATTGATACTGCACCAGTTGAACAATTCTTGGAGTTCTTCTTGGTTTACTTCATTATCAATGTCTATCCCTTTTAAAATACCGCGCAATGTGTTTATTGCCTTCTCAGTTTCAGATTTTTCCGTATAACCGGAATAATCGTTGTGGGATTTAAAGTTGACCCCGCCAGCCATAGCTTCGGCCATCATTTCAGATGCGGATTGTTGTTTTTGGGAATAAGAATTTTGGTTGCTCTTAGCAATCTTTTTTTTCCCAAATAAAAAATCAAAAAATCCCATGTTGCTTATTTTTCATATTTTCCTACGCCATACTATCTTCATCCAGCATCGCGTTTACTTTTATCTTTTTCAATTTTCATTATTTTTTCATTTTGCAGCTTGATGATCATTTCTTTATCTTCGAGTTTCTGCTTTAAAAAAGCCAAATAATCATCTTTACTTAAGTATTCAGATTTTTCTTCATTTACACTTTCGATTGATTCAGATTTTTCTGCAGAAAATTTCATCATTTCGCCCTTGCCTAATAAAATCCAATTCAAATTATAATCTGGAAAGTTTTTTAATATCTCAAGAAGAATGTCTACAGAAGGTGTTGCTCCCTTCTTTTCTAGCATATTTAGGTAACCTGTTGATTTATTGATCATTCGTTCAAATTGGCTCTTGTTTAGCCCTTCATTTTTACGAATCACATTAATCCTTTCTATTATGCTCATTTACAACACTATAAAATTATATTTCAAATTTTAAATCGATTTTATAGACTAAAATTTGATTTATTCAGATTTTAATTTGATATTTGCCTTATCAATTGAAATAAAACTAAAAGTTTACTAAAACAAATATACTGTTTGTTTTTGGTAGGCGCAATAATAGTTGTCTATGATAAAAAAATCGCAAGCAGAAACCATTAAGGAAATCCTTGGTCCCGGTTTCCTCCTTCAAATAGCCGATAGGCTTTTTGAAAAACGAATCCTTTCCTATAGAGGCAAGCCCTTTACTTCCGGATATCTTTCTGGCGTACTCAACGGCAACCACAGCAATACTGAGGTTGAAGATGCCATTTGGGAATTATTTGAGGAAAGGACCAAGCAGCTGGAAGAAAAAAAACAACGCCGTGAGGCCGCTATCGAAGCCGCAAAAGAACTTACCAATGGCTAACCTAGAAAAAATATTAAAAAAGTCAATCATCCTGGACAGGATATCAATTGTGCTAACCATTATTGGGATGGGTATCGCCCTATTGTTGTTAGCCTACAGCGCAATAGGGCTGTATAACCCACAAAAAAATAGCCCGGAGCGCGAACTCCAGGCTAATGCACAAACTACTAACGCTTAAATCAATACTTATGCACAACAAATGTACAACAGAAAACCAACATCCGCAACACCTTATTGCGGGAATTCAAAAAACGGATAGCAATATCGAATTCTTTGGAATCCACGAAACTATGGAGGTGCGCTTCCTGCAAAATGGAAAAACGCACACATTCAATGAACTAAAAGGTAAAAACGCCATCGCCGTCATTGAAGCCTTTGAAGCAGATCACGAAGCAAAAAAAATACTCCAGAACATTACCGCTGCAGATGGCACACCCGCACGGCTTTCCTATCAAAGGATGGTGGAACTTTATATTTATTTCTGCTATGGAAGTCTGGACGGCACGCCAGATATTGTGGATGGCATCCTTAGCCAGCCAGAAAACTACAGGCACCGAAGGGACTGCATTTCTTTGCGTTTCAAGCACAAAGTTCTGCGCATCAACGGCCAAGCATTAAAACCCCGCGAGGTAATTATGATAGATATGTTTGCCGATGATCACAAAGATGATGTCGTGGCGCTGGAGCTCGGCATTACCACCACTACCCTAAACCAGCACAAACGCAGCCTATTTGAAAAAACGGGTGTGCAGACTAAAACCGCATTGATGATCAAGGCGGGAAAGGAAGGTTTAATCAATTGAGTTATGAAAAGACCATTTGATACCATAAACGGTGAAAAGGTGGATTTCAACAATCCGGAGCACGTCAAGATAATTTTAGAGCGCAACAAGAGATTGGAAAATCTTTCTTCCAAACACTTTGAGTTGTATAATCTCAAACCAAAACTCACCGTGAATATTGAATTTGAATGTCCTGCCTGTGGATATTTAATAGAAAAAGACAATGAGATCGATCCAGATGATATGGAAGAGCCAATTTCAGAACATTTTACAGGATTTTCCTGTAAATGCTGCGGTGTCAAAATAGGGAAAATCTTGTTTTCAGATTCATACAAATTAAGCGTGCCTAAAAAGCAAGCGGTTAAAATTTCTCAATCATGACGATCCAAGACCAAATAAACGAAACGAAAACAGGAAACCTAGTAGAGGAATACAAAAGTCTGGACAATCAGCAATTTCGGCTTTCGGCATTTCTGGCATTAGAAAAAGAACCCATTAGTCAGGAAAAAACGGCAAGCATTATTAATGAAATCCACCGCATCAAAACACGAATGGAAGAAATTGATATGCTTCCATTCTATGAAGCGGCGAAACTCCGTACAGTCAAGTATTCAACCCACATAAGCAAGCTCACGGAAACGTCCTTTTTAACAACGCCCACATTTTAAATATTTGAACCAATGAAAACGCCAGTAGAAACCGAAAACAACAGATTGATCCCCAGCGGCAAGAAGTTCAAGCTGCAGGTGCGCAAGCGATTTGGATTTTTTGAGTATTGGAAAACAATAAAAACGTATAACACGCTAGCGGATTTCAGCCGCAAGTACCAAGGATAAAAAAAAATGGCACACCTAACCGCAGAAGCACTGTTTCCCGCTTTCCTCGCAATGGCCGAGGAAGAGCGCGCAGCGTTTCTGAAAATGGGTGCCGCAACCATAAATAAAAAGGACAAACCAAAACGAACCAAAAAAACGGTGTACGACAAGGTTTGCGAAAAGCTGGGCGAGCAATTTCGCCCCGGAAATGAAGAGATGTTGATAAGCCAATTGATGCACGAAAAATAAATATAACGGACGGCAGAAAGATTAAAGGTTAAAGGTTAAAAACAGATTCTCATAAAACTGCTAGCCGTTTAAAATACCGGAAGCGAAAGCAACAGACTTTCACTTTAACCAGATGCCGCCGGGGAGACATACCTCTACCCCGGCCTGCATTTGTAACGCTTAAAAATAACGAATTAGAAGAATTATGAATCCACCTAAAATCACAGTAACTAAAGAATACGAGAAGTTTTCAACAATTCTTGGAAATAGGATCATTAATGAAAAAAAGGTAGAAAACCTTATGGCAGATATTTCTAAGGGGCTCAACCTCTTACCCTATTGCCCGGTTATTGTCTTCAGAAAAGATAATAATCTGAAAATTGTGGATGGCCAACACCGCTTTGAGGCTACGAAACGCCTAGAACTTCCAGTGCATTACGTGGAATGTGAGCAACTGGATCTTAAAAAAATAGCTTCACTTAATTCACGAAGCGATAAATGGAAAAACAGTGATTTCTTGGAATGTTACGTCCGACTTGGCATAGAGGATTATGTAACCTTATTGGATTTTCTTAGGAAATATAAAATCATCTACTCTGCATCCATTGATCTTTTGATGTATGGAAATCCAAAAGCAAAGGGCAGCAATTCTATGGAAGCCTTCAGGAATGGTGAATTTGAAGTAAAATTTTTAGATAAGGCAACGGAGCTCGTGAACCTTACCACAGAAATTTTCGGAAGATATGTTTTTTCAAATGATCGCTATCTCATCGGTGCGGTGATGGAACTCAAAGAAGCCGGAATCTGTGATTTTGAAGTATTAAAGAATAAAGTTTCTGAAGCGCCAAATATCATGGAAAAGAAAAGCAATATCAAAGAATACAAATATTTGATAGAGCAGGTGTACAATTTCAAAAACCAAAAGCGCGTGGCGCTATTTTAAAGATTAGATGCAGGAAACTAAGAATGTAATAGCAAATGATATTTCCAGATGCAACAATCACCGGTGCATCTTCCGGTCTGGGTGCGCACGATATATGCAGCTTGAAATTGACTCCAAAAATAAAATAAATATACATAGCGTAACCCGCTTTGGAAACTCCGAGAACCAACACAAAATGACGGTTTCATGTTCAAATAAAATATCATTATGACCCCATTCACTAACTCCCCCTCCCAAATAGGCTCGCTGATACACCAGAATTTTGCAACTCCTCAGCAAAAATCCCCCAAGGTGTATCGGTATGCCTATCTGGACAAAGAAGCCATTAACGCCACCATCCAGAATGCAATGCGCGCTGCCAACGAGTTCAACAAGGCGCAGAAGGAAAAGAGCTCCAGCATCATAAAGATCAACCAGCACCTGCGCAAGGCGGCCAAGGACCAAAAACATACCATAAAACAGCGCGTGCTGCACAAAGAATTTATCGCTGCAGAAGGATTGCGCACAGCAGATCCGGAAACATACAATAGCGCGATGCTGAAATTCAATCGTAATCACAGTACCAATTTCCTAATGCGTGAATGGCCAACGTTAAAGAATGAGCTGGCCACCTTCAACCATCTGGTTATTTTCTTCGCCGCCCAGGTTCGCGATAACAATGCCAGAAAGATGAATGCCGGCGTAAGTACTACAGGAATATTGCCACGCCTGCGCACCAACAGCGAGAGCCTACGGCGCTATAAAGTGGAAGGAGTGCCACAATGCCGTTTCAAAAACGAAGCCATCCTGCGCCACGTACACGCCCTGGTGGAGGCAGGTATTTTAGTAAATTACAAAAACCACGGTCCCAATGTTGGGTTTTCTGTGGAGTTTTCGCCCGAAATTCTGGAGGTAAAAGACCACGATCCCGCAAAATCACAAAATACTGCAAAACAAATTGTTACGAAAAGTAAAACCTGCAAAGCAGGATATAGTGGTCTTGTTACAGGAACAGTATTAAATAATCATGAAAATAAAGGGGATGCTTCGCCTTCCCCTGAGATTAGGATTGGCGCATCCGCGCCAGACCTTCCACACAAGAACACTTACCAGACCACTTACAAGAACAACAACAAGACCACCGGAAGCGTAACCAACCCGCAGGAACAGGCAAACCGGGGCGCGGATTTTTCGCCCGAAAAAAATGCCGTTCATCGAAAACCCACGGAAAGCGATAAACTGACGGCCCAGATTAGGGACCAATGGCAACTTTGCAAGGAACTGGAAGCAGACCACCACACGCAGCACATCCCCATCGATGGCCGTATTCTGGAAAAGGAAGCCCAGAACGGGACTATGAGCCAGCAATTTTTCAGAATGCTTTTGTTTCAGGAATTTATGAAGTACATCAGTCGCTTAAAACTTGGAAACCAAAGTGCTGCAGGCGCATTCTTCAATGCCTTTGAGGAACTGTTTGATAAAAAGATGATCACGTTCACCGGTAAATATTTTACCAAAACGGCGATGCTGGACGAATTCCATAAATGGATCTGGATGGTGGACTGCGCCGAAAGGTGGGGCAAAAAACGAAATTGGGATTTTCTGTACATCAACGATTATCTAGACACCGCCCGCCGAGATGCCAAGGAAATGGGATTCTGGTACCTAGAAAAACAATGGAACGCCAACGAACGGAAAAAAGCCACCCGAAAGGCGAAACGAAAAGCAAACCAAGAGGCCCACGGAAAACGGAAAATTAAAATAAAGGCAGAGCGCTTGGAAAAATACGGCCTGCGAAGCATAAAACCCGGAACCAACAGCCGCGCCAGAACCGACTACGAAAAAGCAAGAATGGCCGTGCGCCGCTTCCTGAAAAAGGAAATCCAGTTTGACGAGCTATACCGCTATTGCCAAGCCAACCTAAATGAAACCATTGTCACTGGATTGGAAAATTTGATAGCAAGTGAACGCAAAAATCTAACGCTTAAAAAATGAAATTCACCTGCACAAATCTTGAATACTTGACAATGCAGCACTTCGGTGTTAGGCAAAATATTATCGTTCCAAATGTTCATTGGGGAATAAGCAGGTGGAAGGAAGGAATTGGGCCACTTCACGAATGCGATGTTTTGATTCTTTCAAAATCTGGATACGCCACCGAGGTTGAAATAAAAATTTCTAAGGCCGATCTTTTGAAAGATTCCGAAAAATTGCACGGACACGATCATCCAATGATTAAATATCTGTATTTCTGCGTGCCGGAAAACCTCAAAGAAATTGCGCTAGAAGTTATTCCCGCTCGCGCTGGTCTTTTGGTTGCTGAATCTAATGAAGGTCCTATCCACCGTGCTTTTCTGAAACAAATTAAATCCCCCACACAGATAAGCAAACCAGTCCAATGGAACGAAAAAGAAAAAATGAAGCTTTTGCACTTGGGCTGTATGCGAATACTAGGACTGAAGAAAAAATTATCAAAAAATCTAACGCTTAAAAAATGAAAGAAATCGTAATAGATACAAATTTTCAAACACCACCAGAAGTGTGTGATTATATGGCCAGTCTGGTACCTACCAATGCTGATGCAATTTTAGAACCTACTCCAGGTACCGGAAACCTTGTAAATGCTTTGATTAAAAAAGGGTTCACTGTTATTTCTCCACCAGATTATTTTGTGACCAGAAACATTATTTTAAAAATGAATTGGGATTCTATTGTGATGAACCCGCCATTTTCAACAAAATCAGCTTTTTTGGATAACGCCCCGGAAGAATTCAAAACCGAAAAAGGGATGAAGTTTGGCTACAAACTGCTGCAGGAATGTATGTCGATATCAGATAATGTAATTGCATTAATGCCCTGGTTTACACTTTCTGATTCTGATGTTCGTCTTCGCTTTCTGCACGATTTCGGAATAAAATCCTTGACAGCACTTCCCAGAAAAACATTTCAATATGCCAGAATTCAAACCGTAGTGATCGAGCTCCAAAAAGGCTGGAATAAACCAACGGAATTCAAAGTATTTGAACGCTTAAAATCTAACGCTTAAAAATTAAATCAATGAACAAAAAATTAGACAAATGCCAGCATTCCAAAAACAGCTGCCCGAAGTGCAGCCGTGTAAAAATGGTAGTGTACCTAAAAAACGATGAAAGCAAGGTATGGTACAGCTTCATAAAGGAAGACCAGAAGCTTGCGGGCCTAGATGCCATTGCTCTAAAAATGGGTGACCGTGTGATTAAAAAATACGGCGAGCCCAATGTAAATAAGATGCTATTTTATAACAACGCAGACCCAAGCCAACCGGCGTTTGCAGAAAATTAATACTAACGCTTAAAATTTAAAATTATGTCAAGAAAAACATTAACACTTCAGGAATGGAGATCAGAAGCAGAACCAAAGTTTGGAAAAGATGTAAAAAAATGGAAATTCAAATGCCCTTCTTGTGGCGAATCCCAAACATTACAAGAATTTATTGATGCAAAAATTGAAGAACCGACTAAAAAATTTTATTACAGCTGCATAGGAAGATGGGTTGAAAAAAGAGGGTGTAAATGGACACTTGGAGGACTTCTTCAGATACACGAAACCGAGGTGATAAGCGAAGAAGGTGATAAAATCCCAGTTTTTGAATTTTCTGAAGTATGAAAATCACTCTACAAACAAAAAGCAGTGATGACCTTGGACCCATAGCCAATGCCGGGGAGCATTATGCAAAAACGTTGGAGCGATTGATTTATCTGCAGAACAAAAGTGCGCAGCACGTGCACAAAAGCATTCTGGATGAGTTTAGGTACAGCCTTTTAAAAAAGCTGATCAATCCCAACAAGCCCAAGGCACCAAAAATAAAAATGGAGTTGCACACCGCTTTTGTGCTTAAAGATGCTTTCCAGAATTACAGCCAATCCCTCAACGAGGAAAAATATGTGCGCGAGGCCGCACAATTACGCAGATTGACAATGGAGCTTTACAGCCTATTGCCAAGAACCGAAGACCAGGAAGAATTCAGTTTAAACAGTAAAATTTAAAAGTAAAATGAAATCCAAAAACAATAAGCAAATAGCTGACTCAAGGAAAAAAGCATATTTGAAAATTCAAAAAATATTGGATGCTGGAGAGGTTGACAAACAATTTTCCCATCTAAGCGGTGAATATTATTCATCCGATAAATTTATAGTAACGTGGATGGGTTTTTATAGAGGTATCCCTAGCGAATTCAGAATTTCTAAATGTGATTCGTTCTATGCAGCGTTTTCTGGATACCAAGCAATTTATGCTTGCGCCAGTCTTTTTCACGAAAAACAATTTGAGGGTTTCAGCACAATTGAACGTGCTTTAATATCTATAGGATTGAAACTTGCTCCTCCAAAACAGAAAAGATATTTTTTCGATAAATACGCGCTTCCCTTCAATGAAAAAATCAAGAATATTAAAACAATTACTAACGCTTAAAATTTAAAACTATGATCAATTTATTTGCAACAACCATCGAAACCCTATTTATCCACAAAGTAGGCAACCGCTCCCGAAATGAGGAGTTATTCATCAGTAAGGAACCTTACAAAGTCAATGATGAGCTGCGGCCCATTTTAAAGGAATTTTTCTTCAAACCATTTCGCGAAAAAGCAGACCAGCTATTTAAGTTTTCGGAAGATTCAAAACTTCGAGAGGCATTATCGGAACCTGAAATAATCCGCGATGACTTATCCTTTATTGACGATAAAGCCATTTCCAAAGAAATCACCCAACTTTTATACGATTGTGGAAACCACCCGCACATCAAGAGTGGGGAAGTGTATATCGCTTTTCTTAAAAACATCCAGATGGAAGATAGAAGTTATGATGGCATCGGCATTTTCAAAAGTGAAATGAAGTACGATTTCATTGAATTTGAAAAAAAGGAAAACCACTTGGACGTAATTCTGAAGCAAGGGGTAAACCTCAATAAGTTGGATAAAGGAGCTATTATCATTAACGATATCGATGCAGGCCAGCGCAAAGTTCTACATTTTGATTCCAATAAATACGACACCAAATATTGGATCGATAATTTCCTTGGCTTGGAAGAACTGGAAGACAGCAGCTTCTACACCAAGAAATATCTAAAATTCTGCCAGGATTTTGGAAAGGATGTCGTGCTCCCGGCTACGGATAAAATGGAAGAAGTGGCTTTCATAAATAAAGCGGTAAACCACTTTGCAAAAAGTGATTTTTTCAGCGAAGATGAATTTCTGGCCGAAATGGATCTGGGCGAAGATTTGAACAATGAGTTTTCCCACTACAAAACCGAACGCGCAGGCAAATACCAACTGGATGGCATCACCGATTTCGATATTTCAAATGAAAGCGTTTCCGAAGCCAGAAAACGTATCAAGAGCGAGATTAGCCTAGATACTGGGATAACTATAAAGGTGGCAAAAGGTACGGTGAACAGCGCCAAGTATCTAGAAAAAGGTTGGGATGAAGAAAAGCAGATGTATTACTATCTGGCGTATTTCAACAAGGAAGATAAAAATTAATGAACATCACCCGCATTTTCTGCCGCCATAAAACAAAGCACATTAAAGTGCTTGGCGGCAGCGTAAATGTGGAAATACTTGCAGACCGTTGCGTGCGCTGCGGAAAGCTATTTAATAAACGCACTGAATATTAAAACTAACGCTTAAAAATGAAAAAAGACAATACTGATAAAATCTCAATCCTTTTTGTGCTAAATAAAAATTTTGCACATAAAGCGGAATATTATAGGCGAAAATATCAACGGGCCAGAAATCAGGATATCAGAGAAAATCATTATAAAAAGTATAGACTTTATAATGATTTATGCCAAAGATGCAGAGAGCTTTTTTCTTCTTTGGTATATCCGAAAAAATTTGGATGGGGAAGACATTTCTGGGAGTTCGATGCAAAAGAATACATTGAAAAACAGGCAAAATACAAACAGGCCAAGAAAGACAAATTTGAAACCGCCTACAGGATTCACCTTCATTTTTTTCAGAACTCCTTCAGTGCAGATTATGGCACTTACAATTGTGATCGTTGCAAAAGGCAATTTCACCACAGCCCTAGTGATGTTTATTTGGGAAGTAAAAAAAAATTTTCCCATTGTTGCGGACACTGTGTAAATACGCTCTTGGAAAGAAACGGACAGGAAACCATTTTTAATTAAAACTAACGCTTAAAAATCAATAGATGAAAGAATTTGTAATAGACCTTTTCTGCGGTGCCGGCGGCACGAGTACTGGTATCCACCTAGCAAACTGTGATACCACGGTAACAGCTTGCGTTAATCACGATGCCAAAGCCATCGAGAGCCACAGGCGCAATCACCCGTGGGCAAAGCATTTTATAGAAGATATCCGTAACCCGGAAGTAGTTTTTTTCCTGAAACTTCGCGTGGATGCGCTGCGCAAAATTTACCCAGATTGCATCATTACCATTTGGGCAAGTTTGGAGTGTACCAATTTTAGCAAAGCAAAAGGTGGGTTGCCACGTGATGCCGATAGTCGTACGCTTGCCAATCATTTGTTTATGTACTTGGATGTGCTTAATCCGGATTATTTAATGATTGAGAATGTAGAGGAATTTATGAGCTGGGGGCCTCTTGATGAAAAAGGTAAACCGGTTTCCAAGAAAAGAGGCGAAGATTATATAAAATGGGTGGATGCCGTAAAAAGCCGTGGCTTTGAGTTTGATTACCGTTTATTGAATGCGGCAGACTTTGGAGCCTACACTTCAAGAAAAAGATACTTTGCACAATTCGCAAAGAATGATCTGCCAATTCACTGGCCCCGACAAACGCACGCCAAACATCCAGAAAAAGAAAAAGCACCTTTTAAAAAATGGAAAGCGGTTAAGGAAGTTTTGAATTTTCAAGAAGAAGGAATTTCAATTTTCAACCGAAAAAAACCATTAGTAGAAAATACATTAAAGCGCATTTATGCTGGACTTTTAAAGTTTGTTGCAAATGGTGATGAAAGTTTTATTCAGAAAAACTTTAGCGGTCGGCCTTGGGGCAAAGTAGTTTCTGTGGAAGGTCCAGCGGGAACTATCTTAACAAACGGATCCAATCAAGCTTTGGTGGGTTGCAATTTTCTTTTGAAATATAATAGCATTAATGGAAAGACAGGAAAACATATACCACCATCAGTAAATGAACCGTGCCCAACAGTAGCTGTACAGGGAAGATTAGGATTGACAAATGTTTCATTTCTTCAAAGTTATTACGGAAATGGAGGCGCACATTCTGAAAATGAACCTTGCCCAACTGTTTCTACCAAAGATCGATTTGCAAGGGTTGAATATTTCATGATGAATTATTCGTCTGGCCAGAAGGTTAGATCAGTCGATTATCCTGCAGGAACTATTGTGGGAAACGATAAGCATAATCTTATCAATACATTTCTTTTTAACCCGCAATACAAAAACCCTGGCAATTCGGTAGAAAAACCGTGTCCGGCTATAATTGCCCGACAAGACAAAAAGCCACTTGGTTTGGTTATTTGTGATACGTCTGCAGAAAGTTTTGCGATTCCCATTTACGAAGATGATACCGAAACAATGGTGAAGATTAAGCAGTTTATGGCCGCCTACGGCATTGTGGATATAAAGATGCGGATGCTGATGGTGGAAGAGCTATTGCGCATTCAAGGATTTCCTAAAGGTTATGAACTGGTAGGAAACCAAACAGACAAGAAAAAGTTTATAGGCAATAGTGTAGAGGTTACAACCGCCAAGAAGTTGTTTGAAGCCCATCACGCGGCATTGGTAGAATATTTTGAACTTATAGAGGCCGTGTAATGAAAATCATTCTTCTCTTGATAGCCATCATTGCCATTGCCTATTTTCTGGCAGATCAATGTTTTGATGATGAAGATGATGATATAGACTGGAACGACAGTTATCACTAAGTGCAAGTTCTGCTTAGTTGGCTAATTAAGTAGAACGTTGAAGTATTGCCGATGGTGGGGCATAGTACCACCGAAGTTTAATTGAAAAACAAAAGTTTAATATGAATACAGAAGATAAATTGAAAAACGTCAGCCCCACTTTTGGCAATACAGTGTTATGCCCTGTACTTTCTCTTTCCGAATTACAAATCGGAGACGTGTGCCTTTTGCGCTCCAAACACCCAATGAATTTAGAAGGTGATTACATATTCAAAGGCGATTACAGCGTTATAAAAGTGGAAAAAACAGGCGCAAAATTTAGTCCACACAAAGTAACATTTAAACACGTTGATACAGGAAGAGAATACCGATTAATGAATACATCTGATGGTTACTACGAAGTTGTGTCCAAGTATAGGGCATAACGCCCGTGGGTATGGAGTCGGTTTTTTACGGATTTGAAACACTAATTTTAATATAATGACAACAGAAGAAAAAGAGCTTTGGGCTAAAGTAATAAACGATGCAAGGTGGTATGATGGAACCCCTCAAATGCTTGAACAATTAACCGAGCATTTTAATAAACAAGGAATAGTAGTAAAAAACTGCTCTATACCCGATGTTGTAGGGCGAAGCGAACAGTTGCCTTGCCCTGAATGTAGCGGTAATGGTGGTGGAGTAACAGATAATGGTTGGGAACAATGCGATTGTTAAAAGTAGCAAGGCAGTTGCCTACAACGTGCGTGGATATGGGTTGATTTAAAACCGATTTAAAGATATGAATAAGCAATTACAAACTGAATTAATAGAGATACTAGAATACTTCAAGAATGGACTTGAAGATATTGAAGCAGGTAGCGGAGAAAGACAACCAATGTCTGATAAGATTGATGACGCACTAGGTAAGGTTTTAAATTTACCTATATCTGGTGTTGTACAACAAAGTGAACTGTTTACTTGCAAATTAGAAGGAGGTAAATCTAAATGCGGATATGTAAGCAAAGATTATATGGCTTGCGTGCAACTTCGTAAATGTCCATTTGCAAGTATATAGTGTACAACTACCCGCTAAACACACCTTTTTAAAATACTAACGCTTAAAATTAATATTATGAGAAAAATAGACATCCAAGAATATGTGGATTATCTTCAGATGGCAAATAAAGCTAGTAAGACTATTGAGGTCTACACCCCTATTGTAGCCAGTTTTTTACAATACTGCAATCAAAAACCATCTGCGGTGTCCAAAAAGAATATAATCAAATTTATCCTGTTTAAAGAAGGAACCAGAACCAGAGAACAGCGAAAAGGAGCTATTTCCCATCTGTACAAAGGAGTGCTTAACGAAGCACATAAAATGAAAGGAATACCCAATCCCAAAAGAGAACAGTACATTCCAAATATTTTAAGTATGGATGAAGCCGCCAAGATTACAGAAAATATAGTCAATCTAAAACATCATTCACTAATAAATTTACAGTATTTTGGAGCCTTGCGCACCAGTGAGGTTTTGAATTTAAAAATTACGGACATCCGTAAAGATGGCGTTATCCATATACGGCAAAGCAAGGGGGCCAGAGACAGAATGGTGCCGTTGCCCCAGAATACTATAAAACTCCTCAGAAAATATTACTCAGCATACAAGCCCACAGAGTATCTGTTCAATGGTCAGGATAGTTTAAAATATTCCGCCGGAAGTATTCAGAAAATCGTAAAAGTGAATTGCTTAAGAAATGGAATCCATAGAAAAATACGTCCACACGACCTTAGACATAGCCGAGCAACACATTTACACATAAAAGGTGTAGGGATAAAATTCATTCAAGAACTTTTAGGCCACAAAAAAATAACCACAACAGAAATGTATTTGCACAGCAATACTGAAATTTTAAAAGAGCAAATTTTACAATACGATTATTAAAATCTATTTAATAAATAGCGATAACAGTTATTTTCCCACAGGATTTTTTAACTATATTTGAAAAATCCCTGTTAAAATGCCCCAAGATTATTCCATAACCCACAACATTCCTGTAGCAGATCACGTCTACAAATATTTAAAAACGCGCTGCGGCACAGACCATATTAAGGCTAGCCGTGCCACTTTTATGGGAAGTGTTATCCTTTCTCTTCTAGGAAGAAATCAAGACGTGCGCCCCCAAAAGAATGATTTCCGTAAAATCTTTAAAGTAGATATATCAGAAAGCTATTACGAGAAAAACGGTATGCACATAACTCCTGCCACCGCCCAGCTATTCAATGCCCAGATTGATAAGATGTTTCGGGAAGAGCTTTATGCGCACATGATCATTGTAAAATCCCTGGATAAAAAACTTTTCCTTAAAAGTATGCGCACGTTGCTGGATGTTTACCAGATAGATGAGGAAGATATAAAAATGGATACTTTGTACCGGGATTTCAAAAGAAAAAAAGATCAGTTGGAAAACAACTTAAACCTTACATCAACTTCGGGGACAATTTGAGAAGTTTCACAATTTGTCCCTTTTATTTTCGCAATTATGATAACAGACCTTTGTAACATCCACACAGATTTTAATTACGACACTTTTGCAAAAATCCGGATAATTGAAATTTCCCAGATACCCGCCTTCAGCGATCTGCATTTAAATACCGATATACTTTTTATTCTGAATAATCTTCCGGAGACGGTGCAGGCAATGGATATACCGTTATTGCCAGAAAAATTCAGTGTGCGCAATGATACTAAGTTGAAAAACTCAAATAAAATTTACGATACCAAAATCTCATTCCCATTACTCCCAATGGATCGAGCCATCAAAGATTTGCTGGAAACCTATAACAATAAATTGGTAATTGCCTTATTGATAAAACAGCACGCGCAGCATCTTTACGGTACTCAGGCATTTCCTTTGCTTTTTACCTATGATGAACTGCACGCAAACAATCCCGCAGGCATTAAAGGGTATCAGATAGAAATGGGCGGCTCCGGTTATGGAGCTGCAAAATACTTCACGGTAAACAATATTATGCCAGACATCCCACACCTCGCATTTACCTTGGCTGGAACATTATAACGGTGTCCTTTTTATAAATTCCCAACCGAAATAATATTGTACTTCGAGAAAAAGTAACCCGAAGCACAGTATTAATGAGCAAAGAACCCCAACCCTATTTTAAGGTTGTAAAAAACGAAGCTGCCCGCGAGGCCACCATTTATATCTATGGAGTAATTGGTGGTTTTGATTGGGATACTTTTGAGTATATAAATACTGCGGATAAATTTCGTGAAGAGTTTAAGGCGGTTGAAAATATTGCCGATACCATCCACGTACGCATCAATTCTCCCGGCGGTTACATTTTTGAAGGCCAAGCAATCCACAACCTTCTGTATGCTTCAGAAAAAAACATCATTACTTACAATGATGGACTTTGCGCATCAATGGCATCATTGATCCTTTTATCTGGAGACACGATCAAGAGTTTCAAGAATTCCACTTTTATGGTCCACAACACCAGCTCCATTTATTATGGCAATAAAATGGAAGTTGAAGAGCAATTGAAAGCTGCTGAAGTTTTTGATAGATCGCTTGGAACCATTCTGGAAGAAAAATTGGGAATCACTGCCGCTGAAGTTGCTGAAAAATATCTGAACTATAAAGATAACTGGTTCACGGCCGCTGAATCTTTAGAAGAAGGCTTTTATGATGAGTTGATTGAGAAGAAAGCCAAAAACGTTCCAAAGAATGTAAAGAACATGAGCCAAGAGCAAATGTTCCGCAAATATGCCGCGATGGCTTTTTCCTATCCTACCGAAAATCAAAACCCAAATAATACAATGAGCAAACCTAACAGTTACCCACAACTGCAGGCCGCGCTTGGTCTTGAAACTCCATTGGCCACAAATGACAATGGTAGCTTCCTTAACGAAGACCAAAAAGCGACCATCGAAAATACATTGGCGCAAAATGCCACTGCATTAAAAAATGCCACCGATGCGCAAGCAACTGCAGAAGCAAATCTAGCAAAAGCCATTACGGACCACGCTACGGCATTGCAATCTGAAAAAGATGCATCCGTTGCCGCCGTAAATGCATTAAAAGCTGCTGCCACGCTAGCAGGTGTTGAAAACCTTGCAGAAAATGCAGATGCTACAGCTATTGCAACCGCCCTGAATGCACAAATTAACGTGCTTAACGGCAAACCTGGTGCAAGCCACACAGGTGCCGGCGCAGAAGAACCTACAAATTCCGCCCACGGGTATTTGAATTTCAATAACTCAATCTACAATCAAATTAAAAAATAACCATGGCAAACGAAACCATTCTTATTGATGATGTTCAAAAGGAGTTAAACACTTACTTGGCGAACAATCCAAAGCTTATTTCCGCTTCAATGAACCGCGCGGAAATTACTTTGGACAAACACACCAAGCCCATTACCAAAATAAAGGGAGCCTACCCACAGGCGCATACCTTGCTTACCAACGTAGTGCAGGGCTTTAAGCCTGAATGGAACGAGTTGGGAAAAGCCCAAATCGCACATAAAATCCTTAAAGATTACCACCAAAAGGTAAACTTTCCGCTGATTCCCGCAGAAATCCTACATAGCTATTTCGCAGATCTGTATGCTGAGGACAAGGATATGAAGGATATGCCTATTTCAAAGTATATCATTGAAAACGAATTGATACCCAAAACCATTGAAAATATGGATTGGCTTTCAATCAACGGTGTTTATGACCCATTGAAACTAGAAGAATTCGGTTTTTCAATGAACGGAATCGACATCATCCTTCAGAATATGTTAGGTGCAGATGTGGCAGCTGCCAACCCCGCAGACTCGCACACGGCATTCAAAATTCCTATGAATGCGCTTACTGACACAAATATGGTGGCGCAGGTCACAACTTTTGAGCGTAAGTTGCCTACCAAGTTCAAGAAAAAAGGCATCATCAAAAAAATCTTTATGTCCGAGAATAACGTGGAGCGTTATCAATTGGATTACGAAGATAAATTTGGCGAAAGTAAATTCAATAATGACGTAATGAAAACCCGATTGGGCAAACGTGAAATCGTTGGATTGCCAGGATGGGATAGCGATCTAATCTTCGCCACCACGGAAAACAACTTCCGTAGATTGATTGATGTATTCGATGAGCCAAAAGTAACCGATATCCAGAAGCAAGATTATAAATTGAAAATCTTTATGGAATTCTGGAAAGGGTATGACTTCTTGATCAATGAAATGGTTTTCATTTCAAACTATGAAGACGCCACGTACGGACTTGGATCCGCAGACCGCAATCAATCTTATTTTGATATTGAAGGCGTAACCGTAGAACCATAAAACTAGTTAAATGAACAAAGAACAGTTAACTGCGCGTTGTGAAGAGCTTGGAATAGATGTCCAGGCTCTCAACGATGCCGCAGAAGGAAAATTGGCAACCAATGCACAGCTGAAGGATGCTATTGAAGCAGCAGAGAAAAAATTGGAATCATCGGAATCTGAAAACAAAGCTGCAGACCAGAAAGTGGTTACGGAAGCATTAAAAAATGAATCCGCTGACGATTTGATTGCTTCAAATGCAATTGATAGCGTTAAAGACGCCGCCGCCCAGAAAATACGCATCTCACTTAATCAAACAGCCAAAGACCTTGGTCTTGATTACGCTAGCTTACAGACCATCGAAGAGCTTCAGGAAGCAATCGATGCAGAAGTAAAGCGCCGTGATGCCGATTCTGAAAAATCAAAAAAGCCTAAAGTCTATAAAGACAAACAAGGCCGTGAATGGTACTTTAAACCAAACGCCCCTAAAAAAATAAATATCGATGGGCGTTCTATGACGCAGGATGAAATCCTTCAGAGCGAAGATATTATTTCAGAGCTCGCGTTTGGCAACAGTTCATTTTTAACCCAAAAATACTAAGACCATGGCAGAATGTGTTGATCCCATTCCATTAGAAAACCTTGACTTTTGCCCTACTATTGAAGTAGCAGCTGGAGTAAGTGAAACAGGCGTGTACGGTGCCGCTGTTTCAGATTTTGAAACTATTGTCGCCCCGCCAAATATTGCGGACGGTACAGACTTGGATAGCATCGGTACCATTGCAACGGCGCACACCTTCAAAGAAGGTCGCGGTTTTCACAAAATTTACATCAATCCAGATACAGGATTGATTGAAAGCACGCACGCTGGTGAAAAAGGAAATCTTTCAATTGGTAATTCATTGACTGGAGCTCTTCCGGGAACTGGACCAAAAGTGGTAGGTTATGTGCGCAAGTACAAGAATATGCCTATGATTTTTATCGTGAAGGAAAAAGATGGTGCAGTTCGCCAATTGGGAAGCGCTTTATCTCCAGCATATATGTCTGAGATTACAGCTACCAGCGGACAAAAAGCTGGTGATCCAAAAACAACCACAATCAAGATAACGGATACCCTTGCATATATGGCTCCGCACTACGCAGCAACCATTGAGGAGTTTCCAGTTCCAGCACCCTAATCCGTGAGCAAACCGTTCAACATAAAGCCTGGTAATTACGACATCCCAAATATTGGGAAGGTCAATGCCTTTCAGCCTGTAAGTGATGAGAAATTACTTGCCATTTACAGGCTAAAACGAGGCGTGTTCCCGTGGATATCTACCAATGAAAACACGCTTCCTTTTCTGAAAAAGCAAAAATTACTGGTAAAGGATGTTGCAAAATTGGTACAAAATGCCCAGACAACTGATGAAGTTAAAATGCTTCTGCAGTTGACGGACAGCCCAAACGTTGAAAGAATTGCCGAGACAAAATTAAAAGGCTTTGAAGAAAACAAACCTAACGCTTAATGATTAGCTAAACCAAAAAACCAAACAAATGAAAAACTTTATGAAAGCGAAAGCTGGGATTTTTCTGATTGCGATTCTGATGATAGCATTCACGGGATTCGGTGCTACTACAGCCGACCCGATCCAAAATTCGAAAGACCAGGTTGCCGTGGAACGCCACGCTGATATGGTAAGTGTAGTAGCTGCAAAAGCAGTGCAAATTCAAGTAATGGTTCTTTCAATTGGAAGTACCGACAGCGTTAACGATGTCGCTTTAAAAACATCTGGAACCAAAGCCCATTATTCAAGCCCTAACCCCCTGAAGATATTATACTATCAAGATGGTTATGATAGGCACGGTACAGGATTTATTCATAATATAAACAAACCCCCTTCTAATTCTAATTGTTCTAATAGTAATGATAGTATTAGACGGCATGCGGACCCCGGTTCTCTCTCTTAAATTAGTTTGACTTAGCCAAAAACCACCCCTGCAATTCGGGGTGGTTTTTTTATGTCCTTTTGCCATTAATAAGAAAAAATGATATTCGCTTATGGAAATAATAGATTGGTTTAAAAATCAAGACTACAGAATAGGTGTATCGCTCTACGCGGCGCATCCATCAGCCAAGAACAGAATATTACGAGTGCTGGAGCAAGGAAAAAGCGACCGGAATATGGCTACGCTTATCCGTGAGCTTCGCATGATAAAAAACGAATGCCCAGCACCGGAAAAACCAAAAACGATTCCTCCACCGCCCAAACCCGCCCCAAGAGTGGAAAATATTGGGCAACAAGAATCAGAACGCGCACATTTAAAGGAATTGGCTGCCAAAAGTTACTTCCAAAAAATAAGATACGGCGAACTTCCACCAGAATTAAAGGAGCGTTTCCGAAAGGCCAAGGATCTATTCTACGATATGTGTGATCTGAAATTTCAATTGAACGATCTTCCAGACGAAAAAGAAAACGAGGCATTGTCATTAATGCTTCAAATAGAGGAATTGGATGAGCAGAAAGACACAATTTGGAAAGAACTGGAGCATTGGCAGCTTTACAAGACAAAACTGCCCGTAAAAGCCTCTGAGGACTTTTCAAAACTTGAACCCTTGGAGCTGGACCGCAAGCGCCGGAATTTGAAAAGCCAGATTTCAAAAAAGAAAAAAAGAATTTCGAAATGGCAAGCTGCCGCCGAAAAGGAAACCGATAAAATTGAACACCGAAAAATATTACAACAGATAAACCGAACCGAAAAATCATTGCACCAGGACGAAATAAACCTGCGTAAAATTCAGGATCTGCTTAATTGATTGGCTGGAGGAAATAGGCAAATCCTTTCCATCCTTCAAATACCACGACTGTTTCTCCTTCTTCATTTTTTTTAGTCACAGGCTCACTTTCAAAGTAAAAACTTTTGAAACCTAATTCAGTTAACGCTTCGTAAACTTCGCTTTCGACTACCCAATCACGAGGTAATATAGACACCAACATTGAGTGAATTGATGATAAAGATTTTTTTAAAGTTTCTTCGTTTTCGTGCGCCTCTGAAAGCACTGGCTCAAAGTTGTTTTTAAGGAAATTCCGGATTTCTTCGCTATAATCTATTTTCATTCTCAAAAATATTTAGTTAATATTCTGTTATTCAATTTTTTAACATTTGGAATCGTAAAAGATTTTTTCAAATTCTCGCCCTGTTAAACCGCCGTGACCTATAACGATATGACTTTTGCCACCCCATTTTTCAGCGAAATATGAAACGGGGTCTGGCCTTGGGCTAAAAAGTTGATATTGGTAGGTCTTCTTGCTTTACGGAACTGCCATTGAATTGATCCCAGAACATTGCAAAGAATGGATAGTCAAAGGTGTCACTAAGGTGTGTGGCGTGCTCCTGCTCCACTCCCTTACGTTGCTCTGGCCGTTTATCTTTCTCTAGGCCACGTCCACGATCATAAGCCTCGGCATGCTCCATTGATATAATAAGGTTTGGGCAGTTCGCTTTATTGATACGAATCTTCGGCAAATTCTTTTTGCCGTCATATTTAAGTGCTGAGTTGATAAGTCTAAACTTCAAAACATAATCTGGATTTGCACCGGTGGTCATCAGATACACGTTCCATCCCAGCTTTTGCAGTAACTCCTTAGCTTGCTCGGCAAAGGTTAGCTTTGAGTTGGCTATTCTGTTGTTACCGGTACGGTCATAGTACATATATAGGTCCCTGCACGTGTGGGTGCGATAGTATGGCGCAAACTGCTCAATAAATAGATCATCAAGTATCTTCGGGCTCTTCACAAAGAATTCTTTTAACACAAACCAAGTATCGTCCTGCAATTGATGTACAGTCATAGCATTTATGTTTGCACCCCAATCCACTGAAATAATCAAAGGATCACTCTTTATAACATCACTATCCTGCTTGCTATTGAATACATTCCCACTCAAATCAGTAAGAGGAATCCCTTCCAGATAATCATTGTCAAAGTTGGTATAATAATGGTCCTCGGTAAGTTGTGGGTAAAAGCCGTCTGCTATTTCCTTGGGACGGATGTTCAGCATCTCGGCATTGTACACCAATTCGCTGCTGTAGCTATCTTTCATATATTCGAAGTAATCCGCCCGCACATTATCAAGATTCCAATGAGCAGTAGCAGAATGAAAGAAAATATCCTCTGGCTTCCGCTTTGCTAATTCCTCACCCTTTAAAAACCACGCCCCTTTCTTGGTAAGTGGTGTAGAACTCACATAAGTTTCTGAAAGCAAATAAGGATTATCACCGTGAATGGCGCTCTTGGCAATCGCCCGGTTCGTGTTCTTTACGTTAATCGCCAGCTTTTCATCATCCAACAAAGCAGCTTCATCTGCCAATATTCCAGAAGAATTAATACCACGACCCCCATTACTACTATTAGGGTTATCCAAGCCAACCAATTGAAATACCGTACCATTACTAAAATGAATAATATTATTCCAATTATTCGGCTTCTCATACGGCATTTTATACCCTAGCCTACGGCCTTGGCTACTGCCCACCACATAATCAATATCCTCATAAATCCCGAAAAATTCCAGCGCCTTTTTGGTAGATTTAAGTGTGTTACTGAGTACCTGCGCATACGTACACCCCACCAAGATAAAAGTGGCGCGGGGCATATATTTTGCCATCATCAACATAAAATAGGCGAGAATGGTACTCTTACCAGTTCCACGTCCCCATTCCAGATATTTAATTTTCTGGGTAGCGGTAATAGCAACAATCTGGGCGAGATTGAGCGTTATTTTCCTATTCCTGCTCGTCCTCATCTTTATTTTTCAATTCCTCAAAATCAATATCTATGGTATCGCGAACATTCATATTTACAACCCCACCCTGCGCGTGTATCATCTTAATAAGCCGCGCCTGCTTGTTGCTGATTATAATATCATAATTTTGGCTTGCAATCTTATCCAGATCAATAGGGCTATCCTCCTTATCCAACCCAAGCAACTTATCAATTGCCTGGTCAAATTTGTACACCATTTCCATATTCTTTTCCTTCAAAGCAATCTGCAAATACTTGTGTTTGCGCTCAATTTGTATGTACCGCCACGCTTCCTTATCAAACCGCTTAAAACTGCCAAATAGCATTTCCGTACGCTTCACATCGCGGTATGCCGTGGCCTTGCTCACGCCAAAAACAGCTACAAGCTTCTTCACGGCATCCTCTTGGCTGCGAAATTCCAGCATCATCTGGAAAGCCGCTTCCCAGCGTTTTTTTAGTTCTATTTCAAAAGGGGAAAGAAGCGCCAGTTTCTGTTCTTCCGTGCGCTTATCATCTAGGTAAAAGGCCAGCACATTCTCAAAATGCGTATCGCGCCCTTCAGTAGCCAAACTAACTTCACTCAAAATCGTTCATTTTCCATCAAAATTGCACCATTCACAAACCCCAAAAAAGGACACACAAACCAGCAACTAGCAACTAGCAACCAGCAACCAAAATCCGTGTCCTTTTTTAGAAATCCAAACAGCCTCAAATTCGCTCTATGCAGCAAACCGTATATCTAAATGATGTCCTAGAAGAAATGCGCACCCCAAATAAAGAAGGCCGTGCCATTAAGTTCAATATGTCCGTGCGTAGCCTTAATAAAAACAGCAAAACGGGCGGCAAGATGTACCATTATGAAAATGCCAAGCTGGTAATGGAGGAAACGCCTTTGGATCCACTTGGCATCAAAGCGTTGCAGATGCTTCCTTCAGAAAAAAGGGAAACCTTCAAAAAAAGCCCCAATCACTTTAAAAACAAGACCCGAAACATCCGCTTGGAAGATGGAAGCATCAAGAAAATCCACATCAAGCACATCATCCGTTTCAATGGAAAAACCGTAATCTACTAATGGCAACACAGCATTCACAGCACTTATATTTTGGCAAGGGCGGCACCACCGCAGTACATTTTTCTGATAGCAAGGAAAGCCACACAGTCATAAAGCCAGAGGAAAAAGGAAATAATAAAATAGCATTATGGGGCGATGACAACCGTTATCCCCAAAACTTCTTGGAAACCCTACGCAAAAATGGGGCAGGTGGAACAAGTTACCGCCTCATGAAGGCCGCTCACTACGGCCAGGGTTTCCGACTGAATAGAACAGACCAGACCGATGACGGCAAGGAAGACAAAAGCGTGGTGCCGCTTTCCAGCCAACCAGACATCCTGCATTTTTTCAACCGGAGCAAGATGCCACGCGTTTGGACTGAAGTAATAAATAACTTGGAAACGTGGAATATCGCGTTTCCGGAATACATTCTCAGCAACGATTTCAGCAAGGTGGTTTCGCTTCGCAACCAGCCAACCGCCAAAATGCGCTATGAGCTGATTAACCCAAAAACGGGTCTGATCGAAAACGCCTATTTCTGCCATAATTGGCAATCCGGAACAGACGTAAAAAGCGAATACGTACAGAAAATTCCCGTGGTAGATATATACGCTTCCGCGGAAGAAATTAAGGAATACTGCAAGAAAAATAAGTTCCACAAATTCGTGATGCCAATATTTTATCCAATGCTGGATGAAATCTACTATCCGGAAGCAGACCACCATTCCGTGTATAAAAATGGGTGGATGGAAGTGGTAAACAACATTCCGGACTTCAAAAAATCGTATGCCAAAAACCAGTTGAACATCAAATTTATGGTGTACATCAGTGATGAATATTTTGTGAAGACCTATGGCGACGACTGGCAAAAATATACCCTCGATAAGAAAAAGGAAATCCGCCAAGCCCTTTCCGATGCTATAGACAACCATCTTTCCGGCAATGCCAATGCGGGCAAATCCATACAGACCACCGTATTTAAGGACCGCGAAGGAAAATGGGTAAAAGGAATTGAAGTAGTGCCGCTGGAAACCAAAACCAATAGCGATGGTACAATGCTTTTAGATGCCAGTGGTGGTAATGCCGAAATTATGGGTGCCATTGGTGCAGACCCGGTTTTGATGGGCGTAGGCATACCCGGCAACAAGCTAAACGGCAACGGCGGCAGCAACAAGCGCGAAGCATTGAGCATTTTAAATGCCCTAATGAAAACCAAGCGCGAAACCACCTTGGAAATATGGCGCACCCTACGCGATTACAATGGTTGGGATGCCACTTTGGAAGGCGATTTTGCCGTAACCGAATTAACAACCCTGGACAAAAACCCAACCGGAACTGAAAATAAATTTTAATGTCAGGTCGAGCGCAGTCGAGACCTAAATAAACCTATAAGTTGATTATGAAGAAATACATTATATACATAGCAGACGCCTACTTCATAGAAAAATACGGCATCGAATGGGCAGGATTTACTTCTGCCCAAAGAAAGGAAAAACGAAAAGAAGCTGCCGATGAAATAGACAAGGCGATCCAAGAAGGAAAGGAAATAAATGACACTAAAGGATATATTGAAATAGAAGAAGTAGCTATCAACCAACAACCATCAACCAACAACTAAGCAATGGCTATATAGAAATTGAAGAATTGTCTAAAAATCCAACAATCTAAAAATCAAACAATCCAAATGTCCACATTATTAAACGATTTAGCCACCTTCAAAAAGCACGTAACAATCAACTTCGATTTTGATTTTGATCTCGTATTACCATACATCAAAAAAGCCGAGCGCAAGCACATCAAGCCCGTAACCGGCCGAGGAATGTATGAAGATTACACCGAAACCCCACCCGATGCGGGCAAGCCTTTGGAGGTATTGGAGTTGCTGCAGGAAGCATCTAGCAACCTCGCAATGCTCGCCTACACCTTTGTGGGCATCATTCAAGTATCAGATAATGGCTTTCACATCAGCCAAAACCAAAACAGCACCCCTGCAGATTGGTGGCAAATTAAGGATTTGCGCCGTTCATTGTTAAATACCGGCAATGAAGCAATTGATGAAGCTTTGGCAATAATGGAAGCCAACCCAAATGATTTCGCAGATTGGGTAGAAGAAGACGGCTACACCGTTTTCCGTGAATTTTATGTGCGCAAAACGCAAGATTTCCAAAAATATTTCAATATTGAAAACAGTCGCCAAACCTTCTTAAAGTTAAAACCACACCTGCGCAAGGTAGAACAGCAATTCTTTAATGAAGTATTGGGCGAGGCTACTACAATACAAATAAAAGCCGAAGCAAACGAAGAAGCCAAAAAGGCATTGTATTTGGCACAAGCCGCACAGGTGGCGCTTACCATTGCCAGCATTACCAATGAAGGCATTTTTGAATTTACACCACAAGGGCTATTTGTGGCCACATCAGAAGTTCCGGGCGAAAAAAAGAACAGCCTTCCAGATGCGGCAATCGATCATTTAAGCCGGGTAAAGAATGAAGAAGGCAATGCCTATTTACGCAAACTGATCGCGCACCTTACCGCATTCCCGCAAACATTCATTGCCTACCATTTACGCGAGGCCAAACCCACCCCAAGCCCAGCCTACAACACAAAAAGTACATTAAGCCTTTAAAACCAACAACCATCAACTATCAACCATCAACCATCAACCATCAACCAAAAGAATGTCCTTTTTTAAAAACCACAACTAACGGAAATTGCCAACAAGTATTCATTATTCATTAATAATTATTCATTAAAGAATGTCCGCACAACGCCCAAGCGATCTTTTTAAGAACAAAACAAACGTGAATCCGGTTATCAACCGTGCCACGCAAGCCACTGCGGAAGATTTCCAGGAGGCGGGCGTCATTTTGGAAGACCACGCCACAATATTGGATAATCTGGCAAGGCTCGACCACGCCGACTTTGAGGGCGTTTTTGCATCGCTGGGCGCAGTTACGGCCGCAGTGCCACAGCCTACGGCAGATAATGCCTTTGCCATCATCACAACGGGAAGCGGAAACGCTATTGAAATTGCACGGTTTATTGATGAACAATGGCAGATACAGAACCCAACGGACCAAATACTATTGTACGCCAACCGCCTTGCATTTCCAGCCACGGGAGTGGACAAAGTATGGTATATAGATATTTCCGCAATGCGGCCGTATTTGTGGTTTAACAATGCCTACAATGGCTTTGGCTCAAAACCCGCGCCTGCGCCAGATATTCATTTTAAAAATTATTTTTTGCCGCTTACAGATGTGCAGCTGGCACAACAGCCTTTGGGCGTAATAGCAGATGCTATTCTGGCGCACGCTCCCTGGTCCTGCGATGCGGGCCAGAAAATGCAGTTTTATACCATAAAGCTAATTGGTGACGAAGAAAACTACACGCTGGAGCAACGGTTTTATTTATTGAACAGAAACGTTACCGAAATCCCCGAAGCCTCAAATCTGGAAATTGGTGCGGGCGATATTATTCCCTTGGGCAAGGTTGAAATCTTTCTTGAAAATGAATTGAACCAACTGGTAGTACCATTGGGAAATATTGGCACAGAAGCTATTGAAGATGTGTTTAACCAAGGCGATGGCGATGGCTTTCCTTGGATGCAAAAAACATTTTTATACGTTACCGCCACCCAGACCATTGAGGGCGAAAGCGTGAGCAAACGCTATATTTTTGATGCGCCCGCGGGCAACTACGGCGGCGATGATCTGGGCGAAGATCCAGAAGTGCTGGAAGCTTTTGATTATATGTTTAAGGATATTACCGACCAGCCAACCGCCGCCGCTTCAAGTCTCACCAATATATCTCTAGTAGCAGACCAAGCAAACGCGACGATTTCTGTACTGGACCAAAACGGCAATGTACTGTCAGTTTTACCTGTTGGCTTCTTAAACAACGAGGGCACAACTTTTTTCTATAATGAAGCTACCGAAAAACTGGAGCTTCAGAATGATGCGGGCGAGGTGCTTTCTGAAATTCCAGTAAGTGCCTTTGTAAGCAATCTGGCGGCGAGTATTGCGCTTGTTGGGCAAGAAATACAACTAAAAGATACGGCAGGCAATGTACTAAGCAGTTTTACGCTTACAAAAGCCGCCGTGGGACTGGATAAAGTAGCCAACAAAACCGAAGCTGAAATGGTGGAAAGTGGAGATATTGCGGATGCTTTGGCGAATAGGTTGAAAAAAACTGGGGAAACTTCACAGGTGGTTAAAGGAAAAGTAATTGTAAGAGGAAATGCTGTTGGCGCTGATTCTGTTTTTGATACGTATAATGAAGCGGTGAGCTCCTATTTAGGTATGTCCAATTTCATTGCCCCTAACGCTCCAAATAACAGTCGTATATTTCAAAGTATCGGCAAATCAGCTTCTTTAAATAACCGTGCGGTTATGCAATTTGCATTTTTTTCATCTGGAAACGATCAAAATTATTACGGAATAGGTTTTTTTGGAAATGACGATGTTTTAAAAATATTGGCTAATAACAATGCTATTCTAAAAGGAAAATACTTTTCGGGCGCAGGCAACTCCGACCAATGGCAGGAAGCGTTTGCTAAAAAAATAAATGCGATAAGTATTACCGGCGATACTAATAAAACCATTACCATCACGCGTGAGGATGGCACCACGCTCACCGCTTCTTTTTTAGATAATGGCGGCGAGGAATTCCCCGATGATGTTTTAAACACGTTATCCTTTAATTTAGGAAATGATGGCGTTCTTCGTGCGGTTACTTCGGAGGGTGCAATCATTACCGTTTCATTGGATGGGCGATATTCGTTGCTTGGGCATTTACATACTATTGCGCAAATCGCGGGACTGGAAGATGCTTTGGCGGAAAAAATTTCAGCTACCAATTTAACCGAAAGAATTATTTTCCAAAAAATAGTAACGGATGGTTCTACTGGACTTATAAATGCAACGGGAACATCGTACCAAGATATTTCCGAGGTGTTTTCTATTCAACCAGAAGATATGGTAGTAGGAAGTTCCTTAAAGTTTTTTGTCTATGGAAATTATACGAAGAATGGAAGTCCAATAGGAAATGTGGCACTTTTTGCAGATGGAGTAATGGTGTGCGAACTGCCATTGACTGGAATAGCTACAACGCAACAAGCCTTTGCGAGATTTGAATTTGACGTTGATTTTACCGAAAGTGACGACGAGACGCGCACCTTTGCCGCCCACGGCTACGGAACATCAAAAAGCGGTCAGAACGCTCGTGTTTGGGACTTAATAGGCGGTGGTACGGTAGATGCTTCCACGCCAAAGGATTTCGTAATAAAATTTCAGTGCGGAAGCGCAACCAGCGAGAGTTTCAACTCAATCAAAAGAAAAGTAACCCGCGAAAATTTAAAGGGAATAATTTAAATAAAAAAAAAGACCCCTCACGAGAATGAGTTTTAAGATAGCTATATATATTTCAGCTTTTTGCTGGGGAACGCTGTACGCCAACCCGAGCGTGAGCGGTTTCGGTAGTTTTGAGCCTATTGCCGTCAAGTTCCTTATAATAGGCGCGGTGGCTCCGTTTATAGCTATATATATGCTTTACAGGGACGAGAATGCGCGGAATCCGAAGAAGTCTGATATTGTTGCCACCGTGCTGATCTCTATGTTCCTTGTCTGGTTTGGCTACGAGGTAAGCGCGGCGAACGTTGTGCCTGTTTATCTGGGATTGATAATCAGTTTTTTTTTGGGTCTTTTCAGCCTGAATCTGATTATGACGGTCAAAAAAAAACTTTTTGAGGAAAAAGGTCTGTTTGAACGAATTTTTAAGGAATTGGGCAACTGGATAGCCCGAAGTTTAGGAAGCGATGGAAAAGAGTGATTTTTTTTCAGAAATGAACGCCGCGCTAAGGGCGTTGCCGCCAGAGGTTCACGAGCTGACTTGGCTGGTAATGATCGTGCTGTACGGGCATTTGATATATGGGGCATTTCTTGAGCGCAAAAAACTGAAACCGCACGTGCGCTGGTACTTGAAGATAAGAGCCTTTATAATGATGTTCTATTTGTGCGTAAAGGCGGTGGATGTGAAATATGGAATGTTTGACCTTTTTCTGCCAATATACATACTATTCTACGTTGACGGCCTTATAATAGTAAAAGGATATATGTTCCACCGTTGTGAGAATTTCTTTTTGGCTATGAAACGGTTGACGAGCTTCAACTCAAAAAAAATAAACGTAACGCCAGCACCGAATAATAACGAAAAAGAATAATGGACATCCTCTACATACTCGGTGCCGGAAGCCTTCATAACAATGAAGAACTTCGTTATTCCTTGCGCGCACTGGAAAAAAACGTATGTCATGCTAAGCTTGTCGAAGCAACACGGTCCCTGAGCGGAGCCGAAGGGAGAGTAGTGGTCGTGGGGGAAAACCCCGGTTTCCTTTCAGAAAAAGTAGAATTCCATTACCTGCCCGAAGCCAAAGGCAACAAGGAATACTGCATCGCCAAAAAAGTGGAGTGGGCGTGCCAAAATGTAATGCAAGGCGATTTCCTTTTTATGAACGATGATTTCTTTCTGCATAAAAAAATAGTGCCGCAGCATTACCCAAACTATCAAAAAGGCTGCCTATCGCATACCGCACCAGATAGCAATTACAACAAATCCCTGCAGCACACCTTCCAATATTTAAAAAGATTGGGCCACACCACCTTTCATTTTGATGTGCACACGCCCATCATTTACAATTCAGATAAATTTCTGGCACTGTCCCAGCATTGGAAACACAGCAAGACACTGGATTTTGGTATGGTGGTAAAGTCCGTGTACGGCAATATATACCAAATTCCCCATTTGCCGTACAAAGATGTAAAATTGAGCCGCTTAAAAACGCTGGAAGATTACCAGCGCATTGATGCCACCAGTTGCATTTCCTGTTCAGATGCCGGGTGGCGCAACGGCGTGGCAGATTACCTAAAACATAAATTCCCAAACCCTTCAATATATGAGAAAAGTTAGAAACATCGTAATCCACTGCACGGCCGGACACAGCAACGCAGAGGCTGTACAGAGTTATTTCACGCGCCCCAAAAGCAAGGGTGGCCGTGGCTGGAAAAAAGGAGGCTACCACCGTATCATTGAAAAAGATGGGACCATTAAAAAAATGTACGATTTTTCAGAAATAACCAATGGCGTAGCCGGGCATAATTCAGACACTATCCACATCAGCTATGTAGGCGGTGTTGAAATTTTGGACGTAAACACGGCAAAAGATACGCGCACGCCTTATCAAAAAAACGCCTTGCACACCTGCATTCACGAGGCCATTAAATGGTGCAAGGAAAACGGGCAAGACATCACCAAGGATTTGGGCGTTGTGGGCCACCGTGATTTTTCAAAAGACGGCAACGCCAATGGTGTGATTGAAAGCTGGGAAAGGATTAAATCCTGCCCAAGTTTTGACGTCCTTCCGGAATATTCAATGCTGTATGCCAGCCCAGACAGATACAACAAACTTCCATACAATAAATAATTATGAAAGAACGCACCCACACAGATAATGTCCGCATCATTTTAATAATGCTGGCCTGCGCATTGCTTGGTTTTTCCATTTTCTTTTTCGGCGGTTGCGCCAGTAAGAAGAAAAATAAGCGAAGTGATGTCTATATTGAGCAGGTTGCGCGCAAGGAAATGAGCAATCTCATTCTGAAAAACCAGACCGAAAGCGTTGAGACGGTGAACGCCATTACGGACACACACCGCCAGAACGTTCTGCAAAATTTCACCGGGAAAGTGGCAAACTACAACGTTCCCGCACAACGTACTATTGAAGAAAAAAACGGAATGATAACCGAAACCTTTTATGGCTTTTCGGAAGTAAAATCTTCTTCAGAAAAAAAAATAGAGACGGTCCGCGATTCCTTTAACAATGTTCTTTCAAAAAAGGATTCCATTATTTTGGAACAACAACGCCTGCTTGACGAAGACAAAAACCTGCAATTAAAATCGAAGGAAACCGATATTGATATCAAAAGAATGAGTACTTGGATTGCCCTTGGAATTGGCTTAGGTATAATAGCATTGCTAATCTTCCTGTACATCCGCAGAAAAAAACGCCAAGTTTTATGAGAGTGAACATTAAAATACCAACATCATGGAACCAACTTTCACCGCGCCAGTTAATGGAATCAGCGCACAACCTAGAGTATTTCCACAACAAACCGGAAATAGTAAAAGAATTGCCTGGATTCCGGCAGAAGCTGTATTTTCAGCTGGTTAAAGTATTGCTAAAAAGCAATAATTTCATAAAAACGTGGATTGCCATAAAACAGATACCGCCACAGGCGTACCAGGCGCACGCCAAGTTTTTATTCTCAGACGTTACCCGTACCCTTTTTTTGCCCCCAATAAAAAGAAATCGCATCACTTTTTATCCGCCTGCCGATAGGCTGAAGAATATTTCAATAGAGGAATTTTCACTGGCAGATTCGCTGTATGTAAATTATAGAAAAACTACAGATGTGCGTTATCTTGATAATCTGTGCGCCACGCTCTACCGCAGAAAATCAAAAAGTGATAATGACACTACCGACACAAGACAGCCTTTCAGCAAAATATTGATTGAGCGTGACGTGAAATTTTTCCAAAAGCTGAACCACAAAAAAAAGCTGGCAATACTATATGCCTACGCCGGTTGCCGTAACGCCATAGCGGCCGCGCATCCGCATGTATTTCCTGCGCCCCAAACGTTGGTGGATCCAGACGGCAACCCTATAAAACAGCAATCCGGGGAATATGTACCCTTTGGCAAGTTGATACAGCATAAAATAAATTACGATCCCAGCAAGCTGGAACCCACGCTGAAATTGAATGCCTGGGCATTTCTGGGAAATTATGAAAATGAACTCGTTGAAATTAAAAACCTAAAGAAATAAATGTCAGGCTGAGCTTGTCGAAGCCCTAAATAACACGCTATTATGACGCACGCACCCATCATTGCCTATTTAGAAAACTTGAATGCAAAACTGGTAGATTTTGCCGAAAATTCCTTTTTCCGGATGGACCTTGCCGAAATTACGGGCGCATTCCGCAAAGGCATTACCTTCCCGGCCATGTGCGTGGAAAGTCCGGAGGGCGATGCCGAAAACAGCACAAAGAACAACAGCGTGCTAAACCGCACCTGCGCCTTCACCATTTACAAAAAACCGCAGCAAGGCAATTTTATAGATCAGGATGAAAAAATAGACGACTGCGAAAAAATAGGCTTAAAGATCATTGCCCGTATGCGGTTGGACAATGCCGCCCCCGACAGCCCATTGTACAATAAATTTGAGGTTGCCAGCGTGCGCTGGGTAAAGGTAGGCCCTATTTTTAACGAAGGCCTGTACGGTTATCGCTTCATTTTCACCATTGCCGGTGATGAAAAGTTGATTGTTAATCCGGATGATTGGAGTGATATTGAAAATGTCTGTAGTTAGGGTTCTATAAATTTTCCAAAAAATTTCCATCGATTTTCCACGTTTTCCAAAAAAAACACGAAAACAAGAAATTTAAGAAGTAAAGTTTAATTCCCTCGAATTCGAGGGATTTTTTATGTCCTGCCCCCACACAAACCTATGCCCCCACCATTGCCATAAATTTGCTACCTTAGCAAAATTCCTCGGTAACTTAAAATTTTATGGTATGAAAAAAGTTATTACATTTTTTGCGGTTTTATTTGTTATGCTAATAACACATTCCCAAAATCAAGTTGAAAAATTTGAAGTTACGCCAAGTGGAATTAATGGTTATGTTGTTTCGGAATTTGAAAAAATGTCCGCCGATAGTCTTTATAATCAAGTAAAAAAATGGGCTGAATATAATATAAGAAATGCGGAATTTTCAAAACAATCAGAAATAGAAAATGAATATTTAAAATATGAAATAATTGTCCCAAACGCAATCTCAATTCTAAATGGTGGAACTAACAGAATTAATTGGGACGCTAGGTTACAAATGATTTTTAGATTTAAAAATGAGAAAATAAGAACAGATATTCAAATAATAGAATTACCCCCAAATGACCAAATATATGGTTATCCTTTCCAAATAGTTGGTGGCGGCCTTACTTGGTCATTTTTTAAGAAGAAAGGTGAATTGAAAAAATATACTTCAGAAGCAAAATTAGAATTTGACAATTTATTAAATTCTTTTCCTGCTCAAATCGAGGATTTTATAAAAAATCCTAAAAAAAGTGATTGGTAATTATAATTATTTATTACTTTAGCAAAGTCTAAACGGTACAAGGAGAAATCCCGAACCACATTTTTTAACGATAGAAACCCTGTACGGTGGCCAAAACGAAAGTTAGGCAATCCAGTCCTTGACTGTTTAGACACGCCTACGCAGGGTTTCGTTTTATTTTTTTCGATATGTCTAAAGAAGAAAACCAAAACACCACCGTTCCATTAAAGGACCGCGTGTACCAAGCCAATTTTAAATTGATTGATTCCGCCAGCGCAAAAAGTATGCTGGATGACCTTACCACCATGTTCTTTGCCTATTTGGGCAGCGATTTTGCAGACCCCAAGCCCGCCCGCCAAAGCTGCAGCTACACCTTTGAGCTGCTGGGCGCGTTCCTTACCGATCTTAACAAGATTGAGAAACAGCAAAAACAAGCGGGATGGCCCCGGGAAAACGCAAAATAGAAGAACTATGGCACTGCACAACCCCTATTCAGAACCAAAACTATTTATCCCGCGGGAGGATGGCAAGCCCTCCGTGGGCAAGGGCAAGTACTGGTACGTTTATTTTTACCTGCGCCCCGTCCCCGGCAAGCCGTATGAAAGAAAGGTAACGCTTCGGGAAAACATAAACTCCCTTAAAACCCCTGCAGAGCGCAGGGCAATGGGGAAGCAACTATGTAAGGCCTGTTCCATTGCCTTGGAACGTGGCTGGCGCCCAGAATAAAAAAATTAAAAAATAAAATCAAAAATTATGAAAGCAACAGAAGAAGCATACGATAGAGCAAAGGAAATTGAAGGAGAAATGGAAGCATTATCTATTTCCCTAAAAAACATCAATACTGAAATTGATAACTTTAAAAAGTACAAAGCCAATATGGAAGCCCAATTAAAGCTTTGGCAGGAAAACGAAAAAGAACAAACCCCAAAGGCAATGAAAGCTTTGGAAAAAAATGCCAAAATAGTAATTGCTACGTGGGATAGATTTATTGCGGAATCACACAGCGCTGGGCAGGAAATGGCTGAGCGCTACGCAGAACTTATTAATGCATTGGACGACATTTACGATCATCACGGGCTATAGCCTTACTACTAACGCTACCTATTTACCGTCTTCCAGTTGTGGAAGGCGGTTTTTTTATGTCCTTTTTTTAGGGCATCACCTTTGCCAACTTGCACCAAATAAGAAAAGTTATGAAAGCAGAAACTACAGAAAACCCGTACAGTCTTTTTTTTAAAAAAATAGGGTTAAAAGGCGGCGATCAATATGATAATGGTTTCACGGCATACCATAAATTTGAATGTGGCACGAGCATCCATATTTCTTGCTTCAATAACATACTTAGCGTATATTTAGAAAACCAAGGGTTACGGCGCGAGCCTGTGGATGGTGTACGTTGCGCTACTTTAGAAGAAGTGCGCTCTATTATATCCAGAATTTTAATTGTAGAACATTTATTGCCAGGCTTACACAAGAAAATCTTGGACGCCTAAACATTTTAAAACAAGCTTTATGAAATCAGAAACTACCAATAGCACGCTTCAAGAAAATACCTACAACCGTTTTTTTAAAAGCCTCGGTTTTAAGACCATTGGTGAATATGATCACGGTTTTACGGCACATCTAGAAATTAAAAACGGCACATCCCTATTTATAAGAGGTGTGGATAATGTACTGCACGCAAAAGCAGAAAACAACGGGCTTGAAAGGTACATTGCAGACTCCCATAGGTACAGAACACTGGAAGACGTACTTTTTTTCCTTTCCAGATCGGTAGTCTTGGAAGGTAATTTTCCAGAACTACATCAAAAAATTCTGCAACGCCTGGCCGGTTAACCGTATTGCTTTTAGCTGGTAACTCAATTCCGTTTCTTCATCCAGATTCCTAAGTGGTGTGTATTCGGCTTCTACCGCTATCACTTCATTTAGTAATGCTATTTCATTTTTTGTATTCTCAAACTTTTTTAGTATTGCTTTTGCTTCACGTGCAATATTGGTTACCTGCGTAACCGTATTTAGATCAAAATCTTTAAAAAGACTTAATTTGAAATGCAAATGCTTCACAGCTTCTTCAGCTTGAACTCTATCCATTTTCCCCATAGTTTTATTTGATTAGCCTTTCAAATATAAGCATTTACCAGTAGCGCAAGAGCGTTACCGCGCTGTCCTTTTTTTAAAACTCCAGAACCCCCAACTTGCCATAAATTTCAAAAAATGGCAGAACCTACCGAAAAAAGCATTAGAGAGCAAGAAAGGCGCATTGGATTAAAGGCGTCGCGTAAAGTTGAGGCATATTTACGTACGGTTATAGACCAAAAATTAAAGAGAGGAAAAACCACGGAAGAAAAATCACTTCACGATACCGCTAAGGTCAAGCATAAAATGGGGGAGTACAGGCTTTTGGGTCTTAATCTTTCATCCCCAGTCCATGGGTATATTCAAAATTATGGTTTTGTGGGTGTGCGCGAAGCTACCTCAGTTTATTACAAAGCCTCCCGGTATAATATTTCTAGGTCTCAAAGAAAAGCGCATCCCTTCAATCTTCCAGAGCGTAAAATTTTTGAGGAAATTTATGATAAAAGCGGGGTAATCCCCTTTTTAGTGGAACAATTGGCAAATACCCGTACACAAGCGGTTGAGATTGTTATTAATGATATGATACTGCAATTCAATAGAGAACAAAATGGCAAATAATAAATCTTTAAACCTTACGCTAAAGATGAATGGCTATGAAGTGGAAAACACTTTAGCCAAAATCAAACAAGAATTGTATAGGGTAAGAGCCTCGGTAAATAAAGTAGAAGAAGGTACGGATGATTGGATAAAGGCAAACCGAAAACTGGCGTTTGTTGAGCAAGAATATAAAAGGCAGATTGCCGCGCAAAGGGCATTCCGGAATGAGATCACCAAAACTATTGATGTTTCAGAAAAGCAGTCAAAATCCATATTTTCACAAGCTGCCACTTTTGCAGGTGTAACAGTAGGTGCCACAGCGCTTTTTGATGTGTTCAAACAAGGCTTTGGTTATGTAAAGCAATTTATTGCTGATTCCCAGCAAATGGCTTTAGAAGCAAAAGGTGTTGAGTTTGCATTTGAACAATTGGGCGAACGCGGCGAAGAAGCTTTTAAAAAAGTTAGAATTTCCACCCGTGGCGCATTGTCTGATATTGATATTAAAAAATCACTTGTTGAATTTGACAATTTTAATATATCCTTAGAAGAAGCTGGAACCTTATTTGAATTTCTTAATGTAAGAGCTGCACAAACTGGTAAAAGTGTAGATAAATTAAGGGATAGTTTGGTTGAGGGTTTGTCAAAAGAATCTGCACTGCGAATTGATAATCTAGGAATTTCAACCGCAAAATTGAATGAAGAGCTCGCTAAAACGCCAAATTTTGTACAGGCAGTTGCCAATATTGCAAAAACTGAAATTGCTCGTGCGGGAGATATACTGGATGATGCGGGTAATTCACAGGAAAAATGGAACGCATCACTAAAAAATTTCCAATTATTCATAGGAAAATCTTTTTCCAGCACTTCAAGCTTTTTCTATGAGTTGGGAGCAAATATTGCCGAAGCAATAACGCCCACAGAAACATTAACAGATAAGTTGGAAGAACAGCAATTAGAATTGTTTTCATTGGAATCTAGAATAATGAATGTCAACACTTCCAATAAAGACCGCATTCGCTTGATTAATGAACTGAAACAGCAATATCCAAAGCTTTTAGAAAATATTGATGCCGAAAAAGTTTCAAACAACGAACTCCAAACGGCTATCAGAAAAGTAAATGAAGAATTAATTAATAAAATTATTATTGCTAGAAAGCAGGATGAGATTGAAGGCAAAAATGAAAAAGTAGCGGATAAGCAAATAGCAAATTTAGATCGTGAAAGAAAACTACGTGAAGTTATGGCTCGCGTTTTAAAAAATAATACAGACATTAGGGTTAATGCTGGATTAACAGAACTTGAAAACGCACGCGCAGTACTAAATATTCTTCAAAACAAATACAAAGGAGAAAGAAATATTTTCAACCAATCCGTAAGGGATAGAAATGCTTTAGCTCTTGCAATAAGAAATGTGGAGTTTACGGAATCAAAATTAGCAACCGAACAATCTCGGGTCAATAGTTTGCTGAGTGAACGAGATCAATTATTACAGGAATTAGGTATTGATCTTCAAGAAGTCACTGGAAATTCCCAAAAAGAAGGCGATGCTTCATCAAAAGCCGCTGAAAAAACCGTGGCTTGGCTTCGTGAACAAATTGCTAAGAAGAAAGAACTTTTGGAGCTTTCAAAATCAAATGAAGAAGCAGCTCCAATCATAAAGGAAATAGATGAGTTGGAAGCAAGGCTTAATGCAATTCTTGGAGTCGAGGAAAAACTAACCCAAGCCCAAAAAGATTTAGCCACGGCCGCCGCAAAGTATGCTTCCGAAGAAAAAAATATTGATGAATTTTTAAAGAAAATTCGAGAAGACAGACTTATAGACCAAAAATCTGGTCTTGATAAGGAAATTGCTCAAATTGACGCCAAATTTGCTGCAGAGATTGAAAAATACAAGAATCACACAAACAGGCTTCTAGAGATTGAAACCGAGTGGGAAAATGAAATATCCAATCTAAAGGAGAAAAAAGCAAAAGAGAATATTGACAAAATAAACAAGCTAGAAGAAGAAAACAGGCAAATGCTTGCCGACCAAGAATTACAAAGAGAAGTAGAAAATGCGGATACAAAACTAGAAAAAGAAGAACTGCGTATAGCAAGAGCGCAGGAACTGGCTTTACGTGAGTTGGAAATTTTGAGGCAAGCAGAATTGGATAAAGTGGATGATGTAAGAAATGCCGAAGAACTCAAAACCGCTATCATAAAAAATTATGGACTTCAGGAAGCCAAAATAAAAAATGAATTTGCAAAACAGATTGCTGAAGCTAAAAAAGACGAAGTTGAAATCACACGAGCAGCTGAAAACGCGAAACTTGGATTAATTATATCCTCATTAAGCACTGCCGCCGACGCATTCAACCAAGGCTCTGCCGCTTGGAAGGCAATTAAAATAGCAGAAACAACAATTGCAACCTATCAGAACGCAACTCTAGCATATCAAGCAGGTTTAGAAGGATTTCCGGCTCCAGCAAATTTGGTTATTGCTCCTATTATGGCAGGAGTTGCGGTTGGCGCAGGATTGGCACAAGTCAGCAAAATTGCAAATACTCCAATAGCTAAGGCTAACAAACCTGGCCGCGGTTTCGCCCGTGGTGGTTTCACGGATAATTATGGAACCGGATATATTGATGAATCCGGACACGAAGTTGCAGGGGTTGCACACGTAGGGGAATATTACATCCCTAAGTTTATGCGGAAAGAACCGGAAATACCAGAAATAATTAATTATCTGGAAACAAAAAGAAGACGAAAATTAGGGTTATATGCTTCTGGCGGAGACGTTACCAACTCCTCAAATAATTCGAGTAGTTCCGCAACTTTTTCAAGTTCAAGTCCAGATATGTACTTGAACAATCAATTGCTTCAGCGATTACTGGAAAGGCTGGATAATCCAGTACCTGTAGAAGCAGTTACCTACTACGGCGCAGAAGCCGAGGTAAAAAGGCAGGAGGTGCAGAAAAAGCTGGATAAGATAAAACAGGATTCAAAAATCAAAAAGAAAAAATAATGGCAGGCTTTCAACCCCCATCGCTCAGTCTCAACTACCTTCCTTTTTCTGGAAACATCCCCAATGAGGAAGTTTTGCTCTTGCCAGAATTTGTTCCTTGGTCGCAAGTACAGATAATTGGGAAGCCAGACTGGCTCGATGTTATTTTTATTGATTATGCGTATGATGAGGAAGATGAAGACCAAATAATTGGTTTGCGCTATACTATTGCTATTAAACCGCAGGCAGCAAATCAATTGCCTGTTGGGTACCATACTGGAAATATTACTTTGCGAGTCAAGCGACCATTCGTTTTCCAAGACAGAAACTATATACTGCCTGTTACATTGCGCATTCTTCAATATGTGCAATTGGCAATATCTCCGGTAATTTGGCAAGTAAACTACACACAGGGGAACACACCGCCTTCCGGAAATTTCTTTCAAGTTTCCGCATCACGGCCGTGGAGCATTACGTCAAACCAAACCTACCTAACCTTTAGCCAGACCAACGGTGTGGGCACAGCCCAGGTTGCGGCCTATGTAGATGTTAACGCCGTTCCTTTAGGTACGCATATTGCCCAATTTTTGGTGGATGATGGCGCAAACACGGTAACTGGCACCGTGGTTATAAAAATTTTTGGCGATGGCCCAAACGATTATGTGGTGGTAAATCCTGCCGGGCTTGAATTTTCGGAAACGTACCACTTAAACCCTACAGATGTGCGCACGTTTACGGTAGACAGTTCCGTGGACAATGTGGTGTCCACAAATGTTGGCTGGTTGGAGTTTTCCGAAACCGATTTGGATGCAGGCTTCAGCACAGTGAGCGTGCGTACCATTAACACGCAAACCTTGGATTTGGGCGCTTATCCCGCCACTATTTCAATTTCAAACCCAGAAACCGGCACGCGCACAATTGATGTTATTTTGCTCATTGTTGCCAAGCAGCTTCCCGGTTTGGTAAACGGCGGGTTCTATTATTCGGAAGATAGGAACAAATTATCAATGAATAATTCAGCTGCAAACCAGCAGGCCACGCTGGCTATAAAAGCTACAGGCAAATTCGGAATTAAAAATTACGTGAAACGCGTACCGTATTACCAAAATTTGATGCAGTCCGTTATTGGTTTGGAAACAAAAATTCTATTGACTCAAGAATTGATTCCGGTATTGAACAGCTCAATATTTTATGTTCCCATAAAGCCCGTGCGTTATGATATCAGACTAAATAATGTTGCCATCCTTGGTTTAAACAACTTGGCACAAACTATTTCTTCAGGAAACCAATTCCAGAATTTGAGATTCATCAACGGCAGAAATCCAGTCAATGGCAAGGCTGAAAAAGCATTTTTTACGCGACTTACATATCTTCCAGAAAAAATAGAAGTTGCGGCAGACGGTTGGCTTGCCATATCGATGCGCTATATAGGTGCGGTAAGTAATTTCAAAGCTAACTTAATTGTTGGAAATAATGTAGCCGAACCAATACCCACTATCTGGCCTGTCAATCTTTCAAATACTGAAATTTATACCGCACTCATCAAGGTTTCTGAATTGAATGCCGTACCGGGAAATAGATACTTGTTGGAATTTGAGAAAATGAAGACCGAAATCCAGATAAAACATTCCCAGATGCCAACCACCCAGATTATTTGGGAAAACGAATGGGATTGCCCAGAAATTTTTAATTGTACTGGACCTTTGGAAATTACCAATGATGATGGCAGCACAACCACAACCTTAACTCGCGAAGGACAGGATTACGAAAAAACAATTGAAATCAAGAGGCCGAAGAGTTTTTCAATTAATACTGGAAATATATACCAAGCCGAGCGTGACTTCTTGGGCACCATCATGCACGCAAAAAGAATCTGGATCCAAATTGGCAAAGATCGATTTGAAGTTATCCGGAATTTTAGAAATGTAGATATTTTCAAGACCCGCGAATTTGTAACCGATTTCACCTTAAAATTTAAAGCTGCAGTACAATGATCTATTTTCAATCAGAACAATTTGAATTGAATTTACTGGCTTTTGGTGTGTCGCTAAATGAAGAAAACGACATTTTTACGGACAGCATAAACAAGAGTTATTCCCTACCATTTACAATAAAGGCCGATAATGCAATTCTGGAAAAATTGGGACTGCCTACGCTGGATGATATTACCGATGTCAATTCAAAGATTCCCGGTAGGTTAAAATTGCCATCCTCTCATTATAGTGCAAATCTATTCTTGGGTGAAGTTTTTGGCGATAATTTAGAATGCAAGATAACATTTGGCGAGGCCACGCTTCCGGTTTATGAAACCAAATTAAAGGATTTGCCTTGGCCCATAATCTTAGCGGGTGACCTTCGCCAGCATGCAAAAAATCGTATAGATCAGCAATGGCCACTTTTAGGGTACAATTTTCCAATGGTCTACAATCCAAAAATTAAGGAAGAAAGCAATTATGATCTTTTTGAGGGATTTGTAAATAACTACGCCAATGGCGAATTTCTTCAAAATGAAATCGATACCTCTGGCGAAGAAAATGTATATATAAACCGGAATGTAATGGTGCCTTTTCCCTATTTACTGGAAATATTGAAGTTTGGCTATAAAACAGCTGGACTGAAAGCTGTGGGCGAAATCTTTCAAGATGAAACTTTAAAGAAAGCCGTGTATATGCCGGAAAAATTTCTTGAAAAATTGGACGGTAGCCAATATCTGCAGTTTGCCTTCACGTCGAGAACAAGGATGGAAACTGCATCAAACATTATGTACAATGTTTATGAACGCAGTTTTGTACCAGAAAATGATGGCACGTACAATTTAGCTTTCACAATCAATTTAGACCCAACGCTTGCAAAATATTTTAGGTTGGAAATTTTAAGGGAAAATGCACTTTCCGGCACATTGACAACACTTGAAAGATATTACAGCACCGAAAACCGTGTGCAGTTGGATGAAAAATTGGACATTGAAGTAACTCCGGCAAATGAGCAAGATCCTATTTTGGTACGATTAACGCTTTTGTACACCAACCGATCGATATCAGATTTCAATAATTTTGAATTCTCATTCAGCGATGGGCAATTGAATGTGTTCCCAACATCATTTTCATTGCGGGATTTTATGCCAGATATGACTTTTGGCGAATATGTGAACAAACTAAAAAACTGGCTCAATCTTGAAATCGTTCCGCAGGAAACGGCCGTAATGATTAATTTCCTTCAAAAGAATATTTTGAATAGGGCAAAAAGATCGCACCGCCACTTAGAGGTAATTCCAAAGAAGCAAACAAATTCAAATAGATTCTACAAATTGAACTACGCAAATGATGAGCGCGTGTTTTACACAAAGGACGGGCAAATTTATAGCGATTTGGATGATGAAGGAAGTGATATCGTCATCATTGATATGGGAGTACAGCCCGCAATTGTGGAAAGTAATAAAGGCGTGACCACTGCCGTTATGCCTGAAAATACAAGTGATCTGGATTTTTGTATTTATGGTGGCGTTTCTGGTGGCCGCCCCGTTTGCAAATTTGAGGATTCCAAAAAACTAAACCTTCAGAATGTATTCAAAAAATGGTGGGAAGATTGGTTGCGCGTGCGCGTTCGCGGGTATAGCTACAAAGAAAATTTTGAATGCTCCCCTCACGAAATATTTATGATTGATGAAATAAGCGTGAAATACAATCAGTTCCACATTATGAAAAAGCTGAACCGGAAATATATCAGTGAAGATATTATGAAAGTGGACGTGGAAAGTGAGACGTTTTAAAGTTTCAGTTGTAAAGTATTTCTTTACAACTCAAAAATCAATTGTATAAATTTCGCTGTGGTCTGGCGGGATGGATTTTTTATGCTGGCGTAAATAATTTTTTATTCCCGCCACGCTTTTATGCTGCGTAATGGGCATCAACTTGAACAAAATTTCCTGTTCCCCCATCCCCCGTTTTTGCAAGGAATGGAATAAATCCATAATAGCTGTATGCCGAAATGAATAAATCGAATATTCGCTACCAAAACCCATTTCATTTTTTATCTTCCGGAACCGCTCCCCAAAATGATCAACCCTGCTTTTTAATTTTGCATCGCTCCAGTCGCGCGGCCTATTCATATTGCTAAAAATATGAAAGCTTGGCGGTTCATTTTCCAAATGTAACGCTTCAATGGTTGGTTTCATTTTATCAATGATACGCCGCACGCTCAAAGCATCAGTCTTCGTTTCTACAGATAAAAAGTTTTGATCCAATTGAATATCCTTAACCTGCAACCTGCATATTTCCCGCGGGCGAAGCAGTGCATACAAAATAAAACTGATGAAATGGATTAGGTATGGATCCTCGTCTTGCAGCTTTAATTTAATCGCCTTCAGTTCTTCCAGCGTAAATGCCTTGTTGTTTACAGGCGATTGGTCCACATCTGGAATGTCCTTAATAAAATTCACAGGAAGTATCCGTTCGTTTTTTAAGGTAGTGAATAAAGCGGACAAACTTCTTTTGTGGTTGTTAATGGAAGTCCCGGCTAAATTTTTACCGGTCTTTTCATTGGTATAATCGTTGCGAAGCCAATCAAAAAAATCATAAAAATTATCCAGACTAAATCTTGAAATTTCCATCCCAAAATAACCCTCAATTTTCGCCCAATCCAAAAATCGGTTTAGATGTTGTTCGTAACCGCTGGAGGTCGTGCCTTTTCTATTTTTGGTTTTAATTTTAAGAGCAAAAGTCAACGCCTCGTTTACTGTTAAATTTCTCGTTTTCGACTTTTTGACACTTTTTGTTTCTTTTGTAACTGGATTCCAGCCACGCTCCAGCATTTTTTCATAAGCCTTACACAATTGCTTTCCCGCAGCTCTACGTTCTTTCGCGGTGGGAAGTCTATTAATCCCTTTCAAAAATGTGATTTTTTTATCTAAAGGCCCGTTGGGATCAGATCTCCAATAAAATGATACATACCAATTCTTGCCAGTGGCAACGGATGGCCTTCCCTTTACACGTGGAATAAAGAGTTTTGGTGTAGAATAACGTTTTTTTGCCATACAAATCTTCAGATTTATAGGGTGGATTACAGGGTGGTTTGTTAAAAAATCCTCATTTTCCATAATTGAAAAAGGAGTTCTAAAAACCAAAAAACCCCTGAATTTACAGGGGTTTTATTCAGTACTCGAGGCGGGACTTGAACCCGCACGACCAGATGGTCACAGGATTTTAAGTCCGGCGTGTCTACCAATTCCACCACTCGAGCAGTTGTCTATATTACAACTCGGACTTAACAAAAAATGCCGAATTGCATCCGGCATTATGATTAGCGAAAAACGGCCCCGACGCTTCGGGGTAACCGCAACCACGAAGGTTTGTCGCATTTAGAGCGAAAAACGGGATTCGAACCCGCGACCTCCACCTTGGCAAGGTGGCGCTCTACCAACTGAGCTATTTTCGCATTTTTCAAATTTCTGCGCTCTACCATCCCGATAACTATCGGAAGAGCTATTTTCGCAGAATACTAAATGAACGTTGCTTCGTTACCAAAGCGGGAGCAAATTTAAAACTTTTACTTCAAAAGCAAAGTTTTTTTTGAGAAATTAAATGAAAAAATTACTTTTTAAATTTTACTGATGCATTACGCTGCAACATTCGCCGTATCTCGTTCAACTTCATTAATGCCTCCACCGGCGTAAGTGTATTAATATCAATCTCTAAAATTTCCTCACGAAGTTCTTCCAAAAGTGGGTCATCCAATTTGAAAAAACTCAATTGCATTTCTTCTTTTGAAACTGCCTTCATTTCCTCGGTCAATTCTTCCGAAGCATGGCTCTTTTCAAGCCTTTTCAATATTTTATTGGCCCGCTGAAGCACCGCTTGCGGCATTCCTGCCATTTTTGCCACGTGAATTCCAAAACTGTGGTGGCTTCCGCCCGGAACCAATTTCCGAAGAAAAAGAACAGTATCCTTCAATTCCTTTACAGAAACATTATAGTTTTTTATCCGCGGAAACGTTTCCGTCATTTCATTCAATTCGTGGTAATGGGTTGCAAAAAGCGTTTTTCCTTTTGAAGGGTGCTCGTGCAAATATTCACTGATGGCCCACGCAATTGATATACCATCATAGGTGCTGGTGCCACGACCAATTTCATCCAAAAGAATCAAACTTCGCTCTGAAAGATTGTTGAGAATGCTTGCTGTCTCGTTCATCTCCACCATAAAAGTGGATTCGCCCATGGAGATATTATCGCTCGCACCCACACGCGTAAAGATTTTATCCACACAGCCCATTCGCACTGCTGAGGCAGGCACAAAACTTCCCATTTGCGCGAGCAGAACAATTAATGCCGTTTGCCGCAGAATTGCCGACTTACCGCTCATGTTGGGGCCAGTGATCATAATAATTTGTTGGTTTTCACGATCGAGAAAAACATCGTTCGCAATGTACGGAGTATCGTGCGGGAGCTGTTTTTCAATCACAGGGTGGCGGCCTTCCTTTATGTCCAAATCAAACGTTTCATCCAAAAGTGGACGCGTATAATTGGCATCTTTCGCTTGTGTTGCAAAAGAACACAGGCAATCCAACTGTGCAATTAGTGCAGCGTTTTGTTGTACCGATGCAATAAACTGAAGCAACCAATCAATCAGTTTGGCAAAAATTTCCTGTTCCAATGCGAGTATTTTTTCCTCGGCACCAAGAATTTTAGTTTCGTATTCCTTTAATTCTTCCGTAATATATCTCTCGGCGTTCACCAGAGTTTGCTTACGAATCCATTCCTGTGGAACCTTGTCCTTATGCGTATTTCGAACTTCTATGTAATAACCGAAAACATTGTTTGAAGCAATTTTCAATGAAGAAATTCCTGTTCGTTTTGTTTCGCGCTCCAGCATTGCATCCAAATATTCCTTTCCATTTGCTGAAATATTCCGAAGTTCATCAAGTGTTTCCGAAAATCCTTCCGCGATTGTATTTCCTTTTAAAATATTTACCGGCGCTTCCTCGAAGAGTGTTTCTTTTATTTTGTTCCGAAGCAATTCGCAATCGTGTAATTGCTCTCCAATGATTTTCAGCGATTCATTTTTGGAATTTAGCGCCAAAACTTTGATAGGAACAATAGCCTCCAAGGAATTTTTAAGCTGAATAACCTCCCGGGGATTGATTTTTCCCGTGGCCACTTTTGAAATCAATCGCTCCAAATCGCCAATACGTTTTGTATGCTGTTGAATTTTCTCTAAAGTAAGTGGGTTATCCAACAGAAAACTCACCACTTCGTGCCGGCGGGTAATCTTGTCCACATTTTTCAGCGGAAGTGCCATCCAGCGTTTCAAGAGCCTTCCGCCCATAGGCGAAATGGTTTTATCAATCACATCCAAAAGCGTAACCGCATTTTGTTGGGTGGAATGGTACAATTCCAAATTGCGGATGGTAAAACGGTCCATCCAAACGTATTCCTCCTCGGCAATGCGCGCCAATTTTGAGATGTGCTGCAACTTTGTGTGACGCGTTTCACTTAAATAATGGAGCGCTGCGCCCGCTGCGATAATGCCGTCTTCCAGATGGTCGACTCCAAAACCTTTTAGATTTTTTACATCAAAATGCTTCGTGAGCGTTTCAAAGGCGTAATCGCTTTGGAAAATCCAATCCTCCAAATAGAAAGTATGGTATTCATTTCCAAATGTTTCAGAAAATACTTTCCGTTTCTGTTTGGAGAAAAGCACTTCCGAAGGATTGAAATTCTGAAGCAGTTTATCAACGTATTCGGAAGAACCTTCAGAAACCAAGAATTCACCTGTGGAAACGTCCAAAAATGAAACCCCAAGATTTTTATTTCCGAAATAAACCGCCGCCAAAAAGTTATTTGATTTCGATTTTAAAATATCATCGTTGAAAGCAACTCCGGGCGTGACCAATTCGGTGACGCCACGCTTTACGATGGTTTTGGTCATTTTTGGGTCTTCCAGTTGGTCGCAAATTGCAACCCGGCAACCCGCCATCACCAATTTTGGCAAATAGGTATTCAATGAATGGTGCGGGAAACCAGCAAGTTCGGTACGCTCGCTCCCGTTGTTTCTATTGGTGAGCGTAATGTTCAAAATGCCAGCGGCACGGATGGCGTCTTCCCCAAAAGTTTCGTAGAAATCGCCCACACGAAACAGTAACAAAGCATCGGGATACTTCGCTTTTATCGTGTTGTATTGCTTCATCAACGGGGTTTCCTTCTTCGCCATACTAAATGCCCGCGCAGGCGGGTTTCTTTACATTAAAAATTCAATCGATAAATGTAACCAAATTGCCCTTTTCCTAAAAATGAAGTGATTGTGAATTATTCAGTTTTATCAACAATTCCGCAGAAATTATCATTCAAAATTGCTTTGAGAAACAATCCAATTTCACAATAACTTTTAACTTTGCGCATCCATGAAAAACCGAAAATTAAAAAACAGCGAACTGAACCGAATAAACACTGAAGAATATAAAGCTTCAGAAAAGACGCCGCTTATTATCATTCTCGATAATATTCGGAGTTTGAATAACATCGGTTCCGTTTTTCGCACCGCGGACGCATTTTTGGTGAAGAAAATCTATCTGTGCGGCATTACCGCAAAGCCACCGCACAAGGACATAAACAAGACTGCCCTTGGCGCACAGGATAGTGTGGAATGGGAATACGCCGAAAATACGGTTGATGTAGTTTCAAAATTACAAAGCGAAGGTGTATTTGTTACTTCTATTGAGCAAGCGGAACTTGCGATAAATCTGAACGATTTTTCTGTTAATAAGCATATTACGTATGCCGTGATTTTTGGAAATGAAGTGAAAGGCGTGCAGCAAAAAGTGGTTTCCGCCAGCGATGCGGTGATTGAAATTCCGCAGTTTGGCACCAAGCATTCCCTTAATATTTCGGTGAGCGTGGGGGTTGTGGTTTGGGACTTATTCTGTAAACTTCAGAAATAAATTAATCCGCAATTTCTTTCAAAACCTTTAAATAATCTTCACGGTTTTTGATAAAATCAATTTCAGAAATATCAATAATTTTCACATTTTCAGATTGTTGGTTTTTTATGAATTCCAAATACCCGGCATTCAATTTTTGAAGATAATCCGCCTCGATACTTTGCTCGTATTTTCTTCCACGCTTTTTAATATTTTGCAACAATCTTTCCGTATTTTGATACAGGTACACGTACAAATCTGGCTTGGGCAGTTCCTTTTGCATTACCGAAAACAACCTTTTATATAGCAGGAATTCTACTTCGGGCAGAGTAATCTGGGCAAAAATCAGTGATTTATTGATGTCATAATCACCAATTACACATTCCTTGAAAAGATCGAACTGCGCAATATCGTCCACCAATTGCTGATAGCGATCTGCTAAAAAAGACATTTCCAAAGGAAAGGCATAGCGTGCGGGATCCTCATAAAATTTGGGAAGAAAAGGATTGTCCCTAAAACGTTCCAAAATCAATTTTGCATTAAAATCATTTGCAATTTTTGTGGCGAGACTGGTTTTCCCAGCACCAATATTTCCTTCAATGGCTATGTAATTATATTTAGAAATGTTGAAATCCTTCACCGGGTTGCTCAACCACTTGTTTTGTTTTAAAAGTGTACTGTTGTCCGTAGATTCGGCTAAAATTTTTATGATGTTTTTTTTGGAAATTGGGTGGATTATATGCGAATTGATTTCTGCCAAAGGTTGCAACACAAACTTCCGCTTCTCCATTTGGGGATGTGGAATTGTAAGCTCTTGAGATTCTAAAATGAGTTCGTCCACAAAAATGATGTCAATATCAATAGGTCGCGATGTATATGATTTTGTGGCGCCGCGCACCCTGCCCATTGTTTTTTCAATGGCAAGAATTGTTTTCAGAATTTTTTTCGGCTTTAAATCTGTATGCAGCAAAACGGCACAGTTCAAGAAAGGATCCCCTTCAAAACCCATTGCTGGTGTTTCATAAACCGAAGAGATTTTTACAATTTGTCCCACTTTTTCAAACAGAAAATTTATGGCACTTTGCAGATTCTCAAAGCGGTTTCCCATATTGCTTCCTAACGAAAAATATACGTGGTGGTTGGGTTTTAGCGTTTCCAATTTTAACATTTAAGACGAAATTAAGGAAAAGAAAATGACTACCAAGTAAATTTGCGAACAGTTTAAAAGTTTCGAATACAGATGAAAAAATTTCTCAAAATATTCGGTATCGTTCTGGGGATTCTACTTATTCTCCTACTTGCCGCCCCGTTTTTATTCAAGGGAAGCCTTGAAAAAATGCTGAAGAAAACCATCAATGAAAACCTGAACGCCACTGTGGCTTGGGAAGAACTGGATCTCAGCCTGTTCCGAAGTTTTCCCGATGCCTCACTTCAGCTGAATAATTTCAATGTTTTGAACAAGGCTCCATTTGCCGGCGATACGTTGGCTAGCGGTAAAAGCCTGAAACTGGATATGGGCGTCATGCAACTTTTCAAATCTAAAAATTTGAAGATTGATGCCATTCATCTTGATGGGGCGTTCATCAATATAAAGATAGATTCACTAGGAAATGCCAATTACGATATTGCTATAAAAGACGATGCACCGGCTGTCAATCCTGAGGAAAACGCAAACGAGGAAGGATTCAGTTTTGACCTTCAAGAGTATGAAATTACAAATTCGCGCATCAACTATCTGGATGAGGCTAGCAAAACTTTCTTAATCCTTACGGACGTTCAGCACGAGGGAAGTGGGGATTTTTCGCAGGAAATTAGCAATCTGGATACGAAAACGCGAGCTTTGGCATCATTCAGAATTGACAGTCTTAAATATTTGACCAAAAACCAGATTGCGCTGGATGCAATTTTTAAACTCGACCTTAAAAATCAGAAATACACATTTCTTGAAAACGAAGCCAAAATCAATGAGCTGCCTTTAACATTTGAAGGATTTGTAAAAGTAAACGAAACCAACAACGAGGTGGATTTATCTTTCAAAACGCCATCTTCAGATTTTAAAAATTTTCTGGCCGTAATTCCCGAAGCCTACGTAAAACAAATAAATGACGTGAAAACCACCGGAAATTTCACGGTAAATGGAATGATAAAAGGAATTGTGGACAGCACCCACATACCAACCATGGATATTAAAGTAGCCAGTAACAATGCTTCGTTTAAATATCCAGATTTGCCAAAATCCGTCGAAAATATCACCATTGATGCAGAACTGATAAATGAAACAGGGCTGCTGGCAGACACCTATCTAAATATCCCTAAACTTACATTTACCATAGACAATGAACCTTTTGAGATGCAGGCCAATATTAAAAATATGACCGAAAATGCGCTTGTGGATATGGAAATGAAGGGAGTTTTAAATCTTGCAAATATTAAACAAGTACTACCCGTGGAAATGGAACAAAATCTGAGCGGGATTTTCAGGGCAGATCTTGCCGCCGAGTTTGATATGGAATCTGTGGAAAAGGAACGTTATGATAAAATAGATGCCCGCGGCACCGCAAGTTTGACGAATTTCAATTACAAGGATGCCGGTTTTAAAAATGAAATTAAAGTATCCAATGCAAATCTTGCGCTGCAACCTGGCGTTTTCACTTTAAGGGAATTAAATGCCACCACGGGATCTACGGATATTAAAGCTTCTGGAAATATTCAAAATTTGATTCCTTTTTTAATGAGCAAGCAAGATTTGAAAGGAAGATTTGCCGTACAGTCCAATAATTTCAATGTAAACGATTTTATGTCTTCAGAAGAAAAAACCACCTCGACAAATACTTCTGAAGAAGGCAAATCAGCGCAAAAAACCACAACTTCCGAAGGGATAAAAATTCCAGATTTTCTCGATGCAACTTTGGATTTTTCGGCAAAAAAATTGGTTTACGATAATATTCAATTGAGCGATGCCAAAGGCACGGCGACCATTCAAAATGAGGCTGTTTCAATAAGCAATTTTACTTCAGATATTTTTGGCGGTAACATAGCATTTTCAGGAAATATTTCCACAAAAAACGAAATTCCAACCTTTTCCGTAGATCTGGATTTGAGCAAAATTGACATTGACCAATCGTTTGAAAATCTTGAAATGTTCCAGTTTCTGGTTCCTATCGCAAAGTCATTACAAGGAAGCCTGAACACTAAATTTCAGTTGAACGGGCAGTTGACAAATGATTTTTCGCCAAAACTTTCAACACTTGCCGGAAATGCTTTGGCACAAATTATTACGGCAGAAGTTGATCCTCAACAAACGCCATTGTTATCAACTCTGGGCAATAAAATTTCATTTTTGGACCTGGATAGATTGAGTCTGCGGGATGTAAGCACCAACCTAACCTTCAACAATGGAAAAATTGAAGTAAAGCCGTTCCGTTTTGATGTGAAAGGAATTGATGTGGCGGTAGCAGGTACACATGGGCTCGATAAATCCATCGATTATAATTTAACATTTGACGTGCCCGCAAAATATTTGGGCAGTGATATTACAAAATTGATGCAAAACCTTAGCCCGAAAGAGGCTAATGAAATGAGCGTGAACCTTCCGATTGGCTTGAGAGGAACGTTTACAAATCCGCAGGTTTCCGTAGACACACAAACTGCTATAAATACATTGACACAGCAACTTTTGGCCAAACAAAAAGATAAGTTGATCAACCAAGGAGGCGATCTTTTGGGCGGACTATTGGGCGGTGGCACCAAAAAAGATTCGACAAAAACTTCAACAAATACAGGGAATAACCAACAGAATACACAACAGCAACAAACTACGCAAACCATTAAAAATGTTCTGGGTGGACTTTTGGGCGGCAAAAAGAAGACTGATACCACCAATACAAAATCTGGGAACTGATCAATTTACGGTGATGGAAACCACATAACCTTCGTTGCCACGCACATTGAAAACGGTATCGTCCGCAAAAAGTAAATATTGACCCTTAATCCCTTTTAAAACGCCTTCATAAAAAGGTGATTTTTCAAGATTGAGGGTTTTTGGTTTCAATGGATATTGCAAAACCGGAAATTGAAGATTGGTTTCAACATTATTTTCAATGAAATATTCAGCAGCTTCGGCAGGAATATATTGCCTTAAATTATTTCGCCATAATGCCAAATCCTCATCTTTAATATCGTTTTTCAGCATACTTCGCCAGTTTGTCTTGTCGCTTAAATGGTCTTTCAGTGCGACTTCGGTTATGCCCGCGAGATAGCGATTGGGCACTTCCACAATTTCAATGGCTTCGTGCGCTCCTTGATCTATCCATCGCGTGGGGATTTGTGTTTTTCGCGTAACACCTACTTTAATACTGCTACTATTTGCTAGATAAACCACATGGGGCTGCAATTGTACGCGCTTTTCGTAATCCAGATCACGTTCCTCAATTCCTAAATGCGCCTTACTTTTTTCGGGATTTATAACCCAATCTGCCGCCTGCGGAATGGAATAAAAACAATCATAACAATACCCTTGTCTATAAATTTTCTTTTGAAGTCCACAATTAAGGCACTGATAACGAAGAAAATTGATGGAAATTTTTTTATCCAATAATTGGTTAACGTTTAAAAAATCATTTTCAAAAACCAAATAATACTGAATGGGCGAACCGTTTTCGGTCTGCATTTTAGTGAGCACTCCTTCGTAATTCATGGATCCAAATTTTTTATTCCGAATTTATTTTTGAAGCAATTGGGCGCAACATCGCCCGAAAAAAGAAATATTCGTAATTATAAAATTGTTATTTTTATAGCATAAAGATAGCGGAAAAACATGCCAATCCCCATCGTAAATTCCATTGCTTCGTGGTTTCTGAAAAAAAGATTTCATCAAATTGATCTTTTTTTGAAGTACCCCATTGAGGTTCAGGAAGAATTACTTTTCAACTTGCTCTACAAAGCAAAAAATACGGAGATAGGTCGTGAATATGATTTTTCCAGCATAAAAAGCTATCGCGAATTTGCAGATAGAATTCCCGTTACCACCTATGAGGAAAATGAAGCGCGCATTGAGCGCGCACGTAGGGGCGAAACAAATATTTTCTGGCCCACCCACATAAAATGGTTCGCAAAATCCAGCGGAACCACAAATGCGAAAAGCAAATTTATTCCCGTTACTTTCGATTCTTTGGAAGGCTGCCATTACGCTGCCAGTAAGGACTTGCTGTGTATGTACCTAAACAATAATCCAAATGCGAATCTATTTTTAGGAAAAAGTTTACGGCTGGGCGGAAGCAAGCAATTATATCAGGAAAATGGGACTGTGTTTGGCGATCTTTCGGCCATTTTAATTGATAATATGCCGTTTTGGGCGGAGTTTAGCAGTACGCCCAGCAGCGAAGTTTCATTGATGGCAGATTGGGAAACCAAAATGCAAGCGATAGTAAACGAGACCATAAAGGAAAACGTTACAAGCCTCGCCGGGGTGCCCTCGTGGATGCTTGTTTTGTTGAACAATGTAATGGAGACCACTGGCAAAGGAAATTTGTTTGAAGTGTGGCCAAATTTAGAAGTGTATTTTCACGGAGGCGTAAATTTTGATCCCTACATAGACCAGTATAATAAATTGTTGCCGAAGAGTGAATTCAGGTATTATGAAATCTATAATGCTTCGGAAGGTTTTTTTGCCATACAGGATAGAAATGATAATAAGGAATTGATGCTCATGTTGGATTACGGAATTTTCTACGAATTCATCCCAATGAACAGTTACGGCACTCCAGAAGAAAAAGTAATTCCGCTGAGTGAAGTTGAGGAAGGACAAAATTATGCAGTAGTTATTACTACCAATTCGGGTCTTTGGCGATATAAAATTGGGGATACTGTTCGTTTTACCTCGACCAATCCGTACCGTATAAAAGTTACTGGGAGAACCAAGCACCACATCAACGTTTTTGGCGAAGAACTTATAATAGAAAATGCGGAGAGTGCCCTTCGGAAAGTTTCACAGATTACAAATGCTGAAATTGTGGATTACACCGTAGCTCCTATATACATGGATGGAAAGAAAAAGGGCGCCCACGAATGGATGATTGAATTCAAGCTTCCTCCGCAGGATATGCAGACATTTTCTCAGTTACTTGATTCAGCCCTTCAGGAAGTAAATAGCGATTACGAAGCAAAACGGTACAATAATACGACGCTTAATGCGCCAAAAATTCATTCGGCGCGGGAAAGACTTTTTTACGATTGGCTAAAACTTAAAGATAAACTAGGTGGCCAGCACAAAGTTCCCAGACTTTCCAATTCCCGGGACTATTTAGAGGAACTTTTGGCACTCAATAAGACTTCTCAACAAGACGTAGAAGTGTATTAAATCGATGATTTTTTCACTTAAACGACACTGTTATTCACGGGTTTGCATTTCAACGAATATGTAATACGTTCAACTAAAAGTTTTGTGGCATCCTGCATTCCGCTGTAAGTTTGCTTCATCAAAAAACAATAGTTGCCCCCAAATGAAAAAATTTATTTACATAATTTCTTTTTTAGTTTTTACAGCTTCTTTTTGCTCTTGCTCTGCAACACAGCAAGTGAAAAATTCTGACAATCAAGTAGCCGGATATAATCTTAAAAGTAAAAGAGAGAAAATGGAGCAAAAAATATTGAATAACAAAAACAAAATACTTTTGGCTACGCCATAACTACAAAAACATATAAATTATAAAAAACCTCGGAACGTTCCGAGGTTTTTTTTTGGGTTAAAGTATTTGTGATATAAAGCGATTACGAAACTGCCTTCAATTTCTTGAGTGTTGATTTATTCAATTTCTCTTCAGCATATTCTTTTGTAACGTGCAGTTTTTTGTGATCTGTACCAGGCAATTCGTACATAGCATCTGTTAAAACAGCTTCACATAATGAACGTAAGCCGCGGGCCCCAAGTTTATATTCAATGGCCTGTTCAACAATGAAATCAAGTGCTTCTTCCGTAATAACAAATTCTATATCATCCATTTCAAACAATTTTTTATACTGTTTTATAATGGCGTTTTTTGGTTCGGTAAGAATGGCGCGAAGCGTCTCCTTGTCCAACGGATTCATATAGGTTAATACTGGAAGACGGCCAATGATTTCAGGTATCAGGCCAAAATCCTTTAAATCTTTCGGAATAATGTACCGAAGCATATTGTCTTTTTCCATTTGGTTTTCCTTGACTGACGCGGTAAAACCAACGGCCTGCATATTCAAGCGTTTTGAGATATGCCTTTCAATACCATCAAAAGCACCTCCAGCGATAAATAAAATATTTTCAGTATTTACCTCAATGAATTTTTGATCGGGGTGTTTTCTTCCTCCCTTTGGCGGAACATTTACAGTGGTTCCTTCCAAAAGCTTCAACAGAGCTTGCTGCACCCCTTCTCCACTCACATCTCGGGTTATCGATGGATTGTCGCTTTTGCGGGCTATTTTGTCAATTTCATCAATAAAAACTATTCCATTTTCTGCCTTTTCAAGATTGTAATCTGCCGCCTGAAGCAAGCGCGTCAAGATACTTTCCACATCTTCGCCTACGTAGCCAGCTTCGGTTAAAACAGTTGCATCAACAATGGCAAGTGGTACATTCAACATACGTGCAATTGTTTTTGCGATCAGCGTTTTTCCAGTTCCAGTTTGGCCAACAATGATAATGTTACTTTTCTGGATTTCAATATCATCTTCACTTTTTGGCTGCAGCAACCTTTTATAATGGTTGTAAACTGCAACTGACATAACCTTTTTAGTATGTTCTTGACCAATAACGTATTCGTCAAGAAAAGCCTTTATCAATTTTGGTTTTTTCAGCATTAGGTCTTTGGTCAATTCGCCATTGCCGGAGTGCAATGCTTCCTCGACCACAATTCCGTGTGCCTGTTCGATACAGCGGTCACAAATATGGGCATCCAAACCTGCTATCAGCAAATTTGTTTCAGCCTTTTTCCTTCCGCAGAATGAACACTCTAAATCTTCTTTTGGCATATTATTCTTTTTCAAAAAAAATCCTTTTTAGCTTCGGGTCAAAATTTCATCTATCATTCCATATTCCAAAGCCCTATCCGCTTTCATCCAGTAATCCCTATCACTATCCTCGTAAACTTTTTCATACGTTTGTCCAGTGTGTTTAGCAATTATTCTATATAATTCCTCCTTTAGCGAAATAATTTCCCGCGCGGTAATTTCAATATCGCTTGCCTGTCCTTGCGCTCCGCCCAATGGCTGGTGTATCATAACTCGGGAATGCGTTAAACCGCTTCTTTTTCCTTTTTCGCCCGCGCACAAAAGCACTGCGGCCATGGAGGCCGCCATTCCAGTACAGATGGTAGCTACGTCTGGCTTAATGAATTGCATGGTATCGTAAATTCCCAATCCGGCATATACACTACCGCCCGGAGAATTTATATAAATTTGAATATCGCGCGTGGCATCCGTACTTGCCAAAAACAGGAGTTGTGCTTGTACAATATTTGCTACTTGATCATTGATTCCCGTTCCTAAAAATATGATCCGGTCCATCATCAAGCGTGAAAAAACGTCCATAGCAACAGCGTTCATCTGGCGTTCCTCTATAATATTGGGCGTTAAATTCACTGGGTACATACTGCTAATTATTTGATCGTAGTACATAGCATTAATACCCTGATCTTTAGTGGCAAAATTTTTAAATTCTTTACTATAGTCCATAAATGTTCAATTCCTTATTTTAAAACTGTTGTTATATCCTGCCATTTGCAGGAATGAAAAAGGCGTTAAATTATAAATAATCCAACGCCTAAAGATAACTATTTATTCGCTGAATTACGCGTAGGCTTCTTTTACGAATTTGTCGTAGGTGACCTCTTTGGTCTTCAGCTTTGCATTTTCCTTAAAGTAGTTTAATAATTTATTGGTGTTCAGTTGTTCGCTCAAACGCTGCACTTCTTCTTTGTTTGAAAGAATTCTTGCCGCAATGGATTCCAATTCCTCATCCGTAGGGTTGTTTTGACCAAATTGCGCCATTTGGGCTTTTATCATATTTTTAGAATACTCTTTCAATTCATCAAAGGTAACCTGAAGATTATTTTCTGCGCGAAGTTTTCCTTCAATAAGTTGGTAGCGAAGACCTTTTTCGCTTCTTTCGTATTCGGCTTTTGCATCTTCCTCAGAAAGTTTCTTTTCTCCGCTCACGGCAATCCAGCGCTGTAAAAATGCATCTGGGAGATCAAATTTTGTGTTTTCTATCAATGAATCTACCACGTCGTTCAATAATTTTTGATCGCTCTGCTGCGCAAACTGCCCTTCAGCATCTTCCTTGATTTTTTTCTTTAATTCTTCTTCTGAAGTTACCACACCTTCGCCAAACAATTTGTCAAATAATTCTTGGTTAAGTTCCGCCATTTCGCGTTTGTTGACCTCTTCAATTTTGAAGGAAACCGCTATATCGAGACCGTGCGCATCATCGTGGGCAACGCCAAAGTATTTTTGATTGTCGTGATCATCTGCAAACATACCCTTGGTATTCAAGGAAACCATATCGCCAACTTTTGCGCCCATTAGGCTTTCAAGCTGTGATTTTCCAGCAATATCTTCTGTGGAAAGCGTTGTTTTCTTTTCAATTTCTTTTTCTGAAGAAGTAAAAGTACCGGTAATCTCATCACCCTTTTCAACTTCATTCTTAGAAATCAATTTTCCGTATTGCTTGCGGATTGTTTTTACTTGGTTATTTAACATTTCCTCGTCTGCCACGATTTTGTACTGCAACACTTCATTGCCCTTCACATCCACATTGAAATCTGGCGCAAGGCCCAATTCAAATTCAAATGAGTAATCATCAGCATCCCAGTTGATGTCTGCTTCATTCTTCGGAAGTGGATTTCCCAGAACATCCAGTTTTTCTTCGGTAAGAAATTTATGAAGCGCATCCTGCAAAAGCTTATTCACTTCTTCTACCAAAACAGCCTTGCCGTACTGCTTTTTCACCATTCCCATTGGCACATGTCCTTTTCTAAAACCGGGAATATTGGCATTTTTACGATAATCGCTCAGCACTTTTTCAACTTTTCCAGCGTAATCGTCCTTTGAAATTTCCACTGTAATTACAGCGTTCAATTTATCAATGTCTTTTTTTGTAATGTTCATTTTTTCTCTTCTGAATTTCGGGACGCAAAAATACGGCTTTTTAAAGAACCCAACAAACATTTACAACCCGTTGTTTCTGAAAGAGATTAGGCTATTCCGAAGCAAGGTTAAATATCGACTTCAAATTAACCGGAGCGCATTCATCTTTCTTCCTTCAAAAGCGAAAAAAGAATGGATTGAAAAAGGGAAAGCAATAAGCTAAAGAGTAGTGCCCACCAGATGGAAGCAACATTAAAACCTCCCACAAAAAAATCTGCCATCAAAATAATTATGGCATTTACAATTAATAGAAAAAGACCGAAAGTGATTATGGTTATGGGTAGCGTAAACAAAATCAAAATGGGTTTTACAATGAGCCGAAGCAACGCGATAACAATGGCCACAACAATGGCCGTGCCATAGCCATCTACCATAACACCCGGAAGAATTTGTGATAGCACCACGACGGCGAGTGCCGTAAGCAGTAATTTTAGAAGGAATTTCATATTATAAAATTTTGGTTGTTGAATAAAGATAAAAAAACCGCCTTCATTTTGAAGGCGGTTTTTTTAATATTTAAACTCGTTTAAAATTTAGTTGTTGGTCAACGTAATTGTTGGATAATCTCCAATATTTACGGTTGGGATGGTTGCATCGTATGTTTCGTTAATTGCCTGTATGGCAAGATTGGCAACATAAGCATACCCGCGTGCCGTAGGATGTACCCCGTCTAAGGAGAACGCTCCGCCTGTTACAAATTGGTTGGTAAGCAAACCTGCGTCATAACTTATACCGCCGTTAGCAACTCGATTTAGAGCAGCCCGTGCGTCAACGAAAGCAAGACCGTTTGCGTTTGCCAACGCTTGGATTGTTGCATTGTATGCCATGCTTGCCGCTGTTACGCGAGCCTGTTCTGTAACGGCCAATACCAAATCGTCACTTAATGGAATGGTTACACCGACCACACCCTGAGGATTGCTTGGGTCTGGCACCGAGCCTAAAACTGACGATGCTGGCAAAACTATAAGATCATCTGGTTTCACTTGGCGCAACTGGCCTAGTAATCCTGCGGTCTGTGCCGGCAAACTAAAGGGTGGCCCCTGTAGGATTTGGGTTAAATCAGTTAAATCATCGTCAACCATTATAGGGAAATTTTGGCCAGCAGAAAAATTAATCATTCTAAGTGCTGCTTCTTCTTGAGAAATAACTCCCGCGCCCACAAGACCAGGCAAAACCGCATTATTATAAGCGGCAAATTGTGCATTCAACGCACCTGCCGTAGCCGCATCCAATGGAATGGCATTTCGAGGGACAGTAGTAAAATAGGGAATTGAAGTTACCTCTGGAATATTCACCAAAACACCTTTAGCCCCGTTGGCGGCCAATGCAGCTACCTGCTGGCTATAAACCGAAGCGAAAACATTCGGATCTGTGATATCATTATTTCCATAGGTGTTTGGGTCTGAATTTCCTGTTTGATCTACCCCAGAACCACCCGCGGTTGCGTAAGCCAGAATATCATTATTACCAATCCAAAGACTGAAGAATGTAGGGTTTTGAGCAGTTGCATCGGCGATTATTGTTGCATTATCACTGCTTGCGAAGCGTGCGAAATAAGGGTTGGCGGCACCTTGAGCAACCCCGCCAGCATTACCGTAACCGGGCGCGACTAAATGAAAACTTTTTGCTCCCGGAACGCCCATATTGTTGAATGGACCTACAAGTTTATTTGTAACCTCAGTTGTTGGGTTTCCTTCTAAACGTACTGGCCCAGGGTTTCCATTGGCCCCAACGGCGAGCACAAATCTGTTTTCAGTGATTTGGTTTCCTCCAAGAAGCAAACCACCTAAATTATCATTCATTAGTGGTTGAGTAAATTCACCGCCACCGGCTAGTGAAAATTGTTCAGCCATTATATTTGGATAACTGTTATTTTGGCCCGTGATGTATAAAGCTCCATCAGCGAAACCTGCTGTCAAGGAATTTCCCACGGCAACGTATCTTGAAAAATCTGCCGTTCCGCTAGTGTAAAATCCTTCTTCATTTACAGGATTATCAAATTCAGGCTCACAGCTTGCAAAACCCACAGCTACGACCGCAAATGTATATTTTAGAATATTTTTCATTTTTTAAAAAAATTAAAGTTTGTAAGTAAGCCCTAATCCTGGAGCAAACGCGTTTGATTTATAAGTTCCGCTAAAAGGAACGTTTACGCCATTTTCAGTATAGAAATCATAAGAGGCATCAACTTCCTTGAATCTAGAATATAGGAAAGAAGCATCAATCTGTAAATGGTCACTTACGTTCACCGTAAGTCCGGCAGTGAAATTATTACTGTCGTTACGTGGCGTTTCTGGGGCAAAATAACCAGCTTGTATAGGAGATTCATCAAAATAATAACCCGCTCTCAAAGTGAACATTGTTGAAGCATCATACTGAAGTCCAAAACGGTAAATTGAAGCATTTTTATAATTCCGTGGATTTCTTGAATCTGGTGTTTCGTTCGCAAAGTCTATGTCCAAAGAATCATAAACGTCCCAAAATGCTCTGTTGTAATCAAATGCAAAAAGCCATTTTTCACAGAACTGGTAAGACATACCCACCGTCATTTCTGCCGGCAACGGCAAAGAAGCATTAAATGTTGTGTTTGAAAAAGGGGTCAAAGGTGAATTTGGAATATTTTCAAAAGTGGCATCGCCATCTTCTGCTTCCAAAATAATTTCGGAACGATAAGTGGCACCCAAATGAAGATTTTCAGTAAAATTGAACATAGCACTCGCCGTCCATCCCCAATTGCTAACTCCCGAAGCATCAATTGTCACTTCAGAACGGTTTCCTTCAAGATCGGTCAAAGTACGGTTCAGATTTCTATTGAAATTCACAGAACCATTCACATAAATAGCTCCACCACCAAAACTGAACTTATCGTTCACTTTAATTGAAACGGTAGGCTGAACGTAAAACGCCTTAAGGTCGATGTTGTTCACCAAATGGGATCCTTCCCAATCATCTTCATATTCCACAGTACTTCCATAAGGTGTGTAAACTCCCAGACCTACGGCCAACCAATCCGTAGCTTTATAAGAAGCGTACAAATATAACGGTGTTCCCACTGGACTGTCTGTTTCGGCATAGGCGCCATTTGCAGAATTTTGATAAGCAACGCCAGAAAAAACGCCACTTACCCCGGCGGAAATGTTCAATCTATCCTCCAGATAAACCAAACCTGCTGGGTTAAAAAACACAAGTTCACTACTATTGATTACGGCAACACCGGTGTGCCCCATCGCCAGGGCTTTTTGGCCCTGTAAGCTCACACGGTAACCGCCCGCATAAGTAACCGCGCTTGCAAGTATGAAGGCGGCAAAAAGGAATAGTTTATTCATAGTTTTTTGTTTAATTAAATTTTTACTATCAGTTTAGAGGAATTAATTGAATAAAATTCGAAAATTTATTATGCGTACATAATAAAGTCTCATGCAATGTTATAAAAAAATCATAACATTCGGGATTCTTTTCAGCATTTTTTGAATGTATGCAAGTATTTCTATGCTTACTACTTTGAAGAATTATAGAAATTTGATACAGGCCGCATAAAAATCATCTGGATTTTCTGCGTGGAGCCAATGACCCGCATTTGGTATGGTTTCAATTTGCGCTTTCGGGAAATGTTTCTTTATTAAAATCTCGTCCATGGGCTCTATATAACCGCTCTTTTCGCCGCCAAGAAAAAGGGTATCGCCACTAAAAACCGAATTTTCAGGAAGCGCTTCCCCTACAGCTCCTATTTTTGAAGAAAGCACTGGCAAATTCAATCGCAGTGCGAATTCGTTTTTATTTTTTCGGTATAAATTTTTGAGGACAAAGAGTTTGGTTCCTTCGTTTTTAATGTATTCTGAAAGAATATCTTCCGCATCGCCACGGGATTCAATTTTATTGAAATCCAGCATGGATAGCGCCTTCAAAATATCTTGATGGTGGGGCGGATATGCTTTGGGACCAATATCTGCAATAATTAATTTTGAAACCATCTGTGGATATGAAACCGCAAATTGCATTGCCGTTTTTCCACCCATGGAATGACCGAGCAGGATAATATTTTGAAGGTTGTGCTCCTCGCAATATATCCTCAAATCTTCTGCCATTACTTCGTATGAAAATTCATCGCTATGGAAACTGCGGCCGTGGTTTCTTTGATCCAAAAGATGCACCTGAAAATCATTTTCTTCTGAAAATCGATTTCCCAATGTTTTCCAGTTATCACTCATGCCCAAAAAACCGTGCAGGATTACAAAGGGTTTTCCTTCGCCTAAAATTTGTGAGTTTAGTGCCATTTTAAAATTTGTTCTTTAAATAAAGTCAATATTTTCCCTCGAATTATTTATAATTTTATTATCGACAATCCATATATAGAAAATTTGATAAAAAACATTAATAATTAGTATTATATATACTGTTTTTTTACTTTTTTCAATTTTAAATTTTGATATCCGAATTATCAAAACAATAGTTTGTAACCAACTTAAAATAAATAAAATCCAAAATATATTTAAGTATTCATCGTATGATGAATTTATTCGAAAAACAAAAAATATTAAAAAAAATATTACAGCTAAAAATGGAATTATTGTGAATAGTATTTTTTGAATCGTATTTAATTTATATTTCCCCATAATTACCCCAACTTCTCTAAATACCCAGAAATCACAACCTCCAACCCATCATAAAGCGCCTCGCAAATAAGCGCGTGCCCAATGCTCACTTCTAAAAGATTCGGGATGTTTTCCTTGAAAAACTTGATGTTTTCCAGGGAAAGATCGTGTCCCGCGTTGATGCCCAAATTCAATTCATTCGCTAAAATCGCACAATCTGTATAGGGTTTTATGGCTTCTTTATTGCTGAGCGCGTATTGTTTTGCAAATTCTTCAGTATATAATTCTATTCTGTCAGTTCCCGTTTTTGCTGCGCCCTCAATCATTTTTTTTACCGGGTCCACAAAAATGGACGTTCGGATTTCGTTTCGTTTTAATTCAGAAATAATTTCAATTAAAAAATCCTTGTTTTTGAGCGTGTCCCAACCGGCGTTTGACGTTATGGCATCCACCGCATCTGGAACCAGCGTAACCTGTTCCGGTTTAATTTCAAGAACCATTTTCATAAAAGAATCAATTGGGTTTCCCTCGATATTGTATTCCGTTTTTACGATTGGTTTAAGATCGTAAGCGTCCTTATAGCGAATGTGTCGCTCGTCCGGCCTTGGGTGGATTGTAATGCCCTGTGCGCCGAATTTTTGTACATCTTCAGCAACCTTTAAAAGATTGGGCATATTGCCGCCACGCGCATTCCGAAGCGTCGCAATTTTATTGATGTTTACACTTAGTTTTGTCATTTTCTTTTAAATATTTCAGATTTCTGATTCAAAATTTCAGGTTGGTTTCTTAAATAATTTTTGAAATGATTTTAAAATATTCTTTATTAAAATTTCACTTCGGACTACTATCTTCCCGCCTTTGTTTCAGCCAATATTTAACAAAAATACAAACCTTTGCAGGCTTTATAAATCTTTATTTTAAGTAATTTGCACTAAAAATATTGCAATGGAAATCCAAAATTATATTATTAATGATGTGGAAGCTTTTGACGTTTCTTCAAAATTGAAGGATGTTCAGGCGGTTTTCAATCAGCTTACTTACTCGCATATTCCCGTAAAAAAAGATGGTCATTATATAGGAAGCATTTCTGAAACAGATGCTTACTGTTTTGAAAGCAACAAATTATTGAGTGATTATCAATATGCCATTGAGCCTTTCCATGTTTTGGAAGACACCAATTGGCTTGATATTCTTGAAGCGTTCGCGCTTTATGGAAGCAATATTATGCCAGTTTTGGGAACAGAGAATAAATACTTGGGCTATTACGAGCTTGGCGACATTATGAGCCTTTTCAACAATACCCCATTTCTCAACGAAACCGGTGGAATTATTGTGGTGGAAAAAGGGGTGCAGGATTATTCCTTCAGCGAAATTTGCCAAATTGTAGAATCTAACGGTACGCGCATTTTTGGCGCTTTCATTTCAAAAATTGTGAATGATACCGTCCAAGTAACCATAAAAGTTGGGCACTCCGGCATCAATACCATTGTACAGACTTTCAGAAGATATAATTATGTGATTGTAAGCCAGCACGAAGAAGATAAGTTTCTGGAAGACTTAAAGGAAAGATCCAATTATCTGGATAAATACCTAAATATTTAGTGAAGCAAACCACAAACAGATTTAATTCAGATAAATGAAAATAGGTATTTACGGACAGTTTTATCACGAAAATTCTGAAACCTATATTCAGACGTTGATTGATGCGCTTCAGAAAAAGGACGTTGAAGTTTTTATTGAAGAAAATTTCCTGGAAATAATAAACCGCAATCAAGACATTACCAAAAACTTTTCAAAGCTGGCAACTTTCACAAAATTGGATGCGAGTTTTGATCTTTTTTTCAGCATTGGCGGTGATGGCACTATTTTAAAGGCGGTGACTTTTGTGAGGGATTTAAATATTCCGATAGTTGGAATCAATACTGGGAGGCTTGGTTTTTTGGCGACGATTCAAAAAGAAGAAATTTCAGAAAGCATCAATCTTATTTTGAATAAAAAATATACCATTTCAGAAAGAAGTTTGCTTACGTTGAACACCGCTCCAAATAACAATGAATTGGGTTCACTCAATTTCGCACTGAACGAAATTGCCGTAAACCGAAAAAATACCACTTCCATGATTAAGGTGGAAACTTTTGTGAACGACAGCTACCTTACATCATACTGGTCAGACGGGCTAATAGTTTCTACACCCACTGGTTCCACGGGCTATTCGCTTAGTTGCGGCGGCCCTATTATTGAGCCCAGTGCCAATAGTTTTGTTATTACCCCAATTGCCCCGCACAACCTTAACGCGCGTCCATTAGTTATACCAGATAACAGCACCATAAATTTAAAGGTATCGGGGCGCGAGACTAGTTTTTTGGCTTCCATGGATTCCCGCATCGCAACTTTGGAAAATGAAACCACCCTCATCATCAAAAAAGCCGATTTTACTATTAAATTGCTTCAGCTAAACGATGATAGCTTCATAAAAACTCTTCGTAAAAAACTTTTATGGGGCGAAGACAAGCGCAACTAGACAATAAAATCTTTTAAAATTTGTTAATCAACTGAGACAAATTGGCCTAGAATATAGTTAAGCCAAGTTAATTGTTATATTTGCAAACTTTTAGGGTATATGAAGTATTACGCGGCCGCAATTTTTATAGTGTTTACAAGCTTTTGGGCAAACTCACAGACCTACGAGATAGGTGCTATGATTGGTGGTTCCAATTACATTGGGGACATTGGCAAGACAAATTACATTAACCCTAACAACCTTGCCATAGGCGGTATTGCCAAGTGGAACCGAAGCCCGCGCCATTCCTTTCGCGCTTCGTTTCTTGTCGCAAAAATTGATGGCGATGATGCCGATAGCGGCAATAGCCGAAGAGAGCAGCGCGGCTATTCCTTTGAAAATACAATAAGTGAACTTTCCGTGGGACTAGAATATACCTTTTGGGAATATGACGTGCACGCCGCCAAGCAAATTTCAGCACCCTATCTTTATACAGGTCTTACTTATTTTGGCTATAATGCGCTTTTTAAACAAAATGACAACGAAATAGTTGAATACGATAAGGCAGGCACCATGGCTATACCCATGGTTGTAGGCTATAAGGCTACTTTGGGAACATTTGCAATGGTAGGTTTTGAAGTTGGCGTACGCTACACGTTTACCGATAATCTTGATGGTAGCAACCCTGTAAAGGATTTAGAGGATAATCAAGCTTTAAAATTTGGAAACGTAAATAGTGATGACTGGTATGTTTTCACTGGAATAACAGTAACCTTTGCTTTTGGAAGAAAGCCATGTTATTGTAATTTTTAGATAATGGGTCTGAAAGAGCAAATAGACAAAAATAAATTACCGCAGCATCTCGCCATTATTATGGATGGCAATGGACGTTGGGCCAAACAAAAAGGGCTATTTAGATCCATGGGTCACGAAAATGGATCAAAGGCCGTTCGCGAAATTGTTGAAGGCTGCGCTGAAATAGGCGTACCTTATTTAACACTGTATGCATTTTCAACTGAAAATTGGAACCGTCCAAAACTTGAAGTGGAACTTTTGATGAAATTGCTCGTCTCTTCCCTCAAAAAGGAAATAAAAACCCTTACTGAAAATAATATAAAATTAAATGCCATCGGCAATCTAGATGCGCTGCCCAAAAAGGCGCATAGTGAGCTAATGGATGTTATTGAAAAAACTAAACAAAATAGTAGAATGACCCTCACCCTTGCGCTTAGCTATGGTTCGCGGGAAGAAATAACAAAAACAATTAAAGAGATTAGTCTTAAAGTTAAAAATAACCTAATTTCGCCGCTTGATATTGATGAAAAAGTAATTAATAATCACCTTTACACGCAAAATTTGCCAGACGTTGATCTGTTGATTCGTACCAGTGGCGAGCAACGCATCAGCAATTTTTTACTTTGGCAGATAGCATACGCTGAATTGTATTTCACTGAAACTCTTTGGCCAGATTACACAAAGGATCATCTTTTTGAAGCTATATTAAATTATCAAAACAGAGAAAGAAGATTTGGAAAAACAAGTGAACAACTTAATGAATAGTTTCCTATTGCCCGCATCCCGAAAAATTTATTGTCTATTAATAGTTACAATACTTTCACTGTTTTCGCTTCAAGCACAGCAGAAAGAACTTGACAGTGGTCGAAAATATACAATTAACGAAATAAAAGTTACTGGCGCACAAAGTTTTAATGAGCAGACCGTCATTGCTTTTACAGGACTGAAAACAGGTGACAGGATCTACATTCCGGGCGAAAAACTGAGCCAGGTGACCAAAAAATTGTGGGAACAAAATCTTTTCAGTGATATTGCTTTTTACGTTACCAATCTTTCGGGAGATCAAGTAGATCTTGAACTCTACATCGTTGAGCTTCCAAAACTTCACGAGCTTACTATTGAGGGCGTTAAAAAGGGAAAGAAAAAAGAAATTTTAAAAGACAACGATTTAAAGCCAGGGGTTAAAATCACCAAAAACCTTCTAAATACGACTAAAAATTATATCACCAATAAATTTAAAAAGGATGGGTACTTTAACACAAATGTTGTTATTAGCACCACTCCATATGTTGATTCTACCGGTGTTGAAGTTTCACGCGATATGAAAATTGTGGTAGATAAAGGTAATAGGGTTAAGGTGAAGTCGATAGATTTTGAAGGTAACGAGCAATTTTCAGATGCAAAATTGCGCCGCGCTATGAAAGAAACTAAGCAGAAAAATTTTCTTCGCGTTTTCAAGCGTTCAAAATACACAGCAGATGGTTATGCAGAAGATAAGGAATCCATTCTGAAAAAATACAAATCGAACGGGTATCGAGATGCACGTTTTGTTAGCGATTCACTCAAGATTATTGATGATAAAAACGTAGCCTTAAACATAAAAGTAGAAGAAGGCGATAAATATTATTTTGGTGATATTACTTTTCTAGGAAATAGCGTCTTTACCGATGGGCAACTACGCCAAGTACTTGGAATTAAAAAAGGTGAAGTTTATAACGGTACACTGTTGCAAGAAAGAATTGCAGATGAATCATCACCCGATGCGGAAGATATTACCAATCTCTACCAAAATAATGGATATTTGGCAGCACGTATAAATCCCGTGGAAGTTGCGGTGCGTAATGATACCATCGATTTTGAAATTCGAATCATTGAAAGAAATCTTTTCTATTTTGACCACGTAACTGTGGTCGGTAACGACCGCACCAATGATCACGTAATCTACCGGGAATTACGCACTAGACCTGGACAGAAATACAGTAAACGTGATGTGGTAAGGACTATCCGCGAACTTGGCCAGTTGGGATATTTTGATCCCGAGCAAATGAGTCCGAATTTCAAGAAAGTAGATGAAGCAAATGGATTGGTAGATTTGGAATACTCATTGGTTGAAAAAGGTTCCAGCCAGATAGAGCTTCAAGGAGGTTATGGCGGTGGCGGATTTGTTGGAACCTTGGGATTATCATTCAACAACTTTTCGCTTCGGAATATTTTCAATTTAGAATCGTATCGGCCATTACCTATGGGTGATGGGCAAAAACTCTCATTGCGGGCACAGGCCAGTAGATTTTATCAAACCTATAGTTTATCCCTAACAGAACCTTGGTTGGGCGGTAAAAAACCTGTTCAATTATCAACCTCTTTTTCACATACGATTCAGTATTTATTTGACCCCCGAACAAATGATACGGATAGGGATAGAAGTTTTACCATTACCGGTGGATCTGTGGGGTTGGCAAAGAAGATTAAGTGGCCAGATGATTTCTTTGTATGGTCTAATGCTATAAGTTTTCAGCATTACAACCTCCGTAATTATAATACAGGACTCTTCACTTTTGGAGATGGATATTCAAACAACCTTGCGTACACGATCGGGATAAGCAGAAACAACACAGCTACAAACCCAATTTACCCTACATCCGGTTCGGATTTCAGCTTGACTGCAAAATTGACACCGCCATTTTCAGCATTCAACAATGTAGATTATGGTGCGCTAAGTGAAGATAGGGCTGTACAGCAAGCCATCATTGCAGATCCAAATTCGAACAGTGCCCAATTGGTTGATGCACGAGCCAGAATTTCAGAAATAGATCAGCAGCGTTTTAACTGGCTGGAATATTATAAAATAAAATTTAAGGCTACCTGGTATACCCGAGTTATTGAAAAACTTGTTTTAAGAACCAATACAGAATTTGGATTTTTGGGCGCATACAATAAAGATCGCGGCATCCCGCCATTTGAACGATTCTTTGTAGGTGGTGACGGTCTGGGTGCTTTCAGTCTTGATGGCCGCGAGGTTATACAGTTAAGAGGTTATCCAAATCAGTCATTATCTGGCATCGATGGAAATACGATTTACAATAAATTTTCGTTAGAGTTAAGATACCCTGTTACCTTGGCCCAACTGGCATCCATTTATGTGCTTGCTTTTGCCGAGGGCGGAGCATCTTATGATGGCTTCCGGGATTATAATCCTTTCGAACTTAAGCGTTCAGCTGGCGCAGGATTGCGTATATTTATGCCGGCTTTTGGATTATTGGGTATTGATTTTGGTTACGGTTTTGATCCCATTTTGGGCGGAACCGAGAAAAATGGATGGGAAACACATTTCATCATTGGACAACAATTTTAAAATTGGCACGATATTTTCTTAAACAACAACCACAAAATATGAAGACAAAAAAAATACTTCTTTTTACATTGGCGGTAATGTGCTTCAGCTTGATGGCAACGGCACAGCGTGGCGTCCGCATAGGCTATATAGATATGGAATATATTCTTGAAAATGTTCCAGAATATAGAGAAGCTTCCACACAACTTGAAGGAAAAGTCCAGCGGTGGAAACAGGACATTGAAAAGAAACAAAAAGAAGTTGACCAAATGAAACTGAACCTCGCCAACGAACGCGTCTTGCTTACTGTTGAGTTGATCGAGGAGCGTGAGGAAGAAATAAAAATCAAGGAAGATGAAATTCTTCAATACCAGCAAGACCGATTTGGACCGAATGGGGATTTAATGATTCAAAGAAGGCAATTGGTACAACCTATTCAGGATCAAGTATTCAATATTATCCAAGAAGTTGCGGAAAATAAGAAATATGATTTCATTTTTGACAAATCGGCAGATGTGGTTATGCTTTTCGCAGCTAAAAGAAATGATATAAGCGATGTGGTTTTACGAAGCATTGAGCGCGCAGGCAGAAGAGTACAAGCCGAAACCAAACGGGAACAGCAGCAAATTGAAGAAAGCCCAGACCCGCTTGACGGCCCCATCACTGCAGAGGAAAAGGAACGTGCCGAAGAAAAAGAAGAGCGCGCTGAGGCAATAGAGGAAAAAAAGAACGAGCGCGAGCAAATGATGCTTGAGCGCCAACGTCAAAGAGATTCCATTCGGGATGCGAAAAAAGCCGAGTTTGAAGCCCGCCGCCAAAGATTGCTTGAAGAGCGTGAACGCAGGAGGGATTCCATTATTCAAGCGCGTGAGGATAAACGTAACGGCAATTAATTTTACAATTTATAATCTAAACTTTAAATAAAATAACACTTAAATTAAATACACTTACAATGAAAAAAATGAAATCGTTATTTGTAGCAATCGTACTTTTTGTTGGCGCTACCAGTTTTGTAAATGCCCAGTCTAAAGTTGCACACATAGATACTGCAACGCTTGTTGAGTCGATGCCAGATTATAAAGCTGCACAAGGCCAACTCGAAAAAGTACAGAAAACCTATGATACTGAAATCAAGGCAATGGCGAAAGAGCTTGATACAAAAATTCAGCAATACGATAGAGAAGCTGAAACTAAAACTCAAGAGGAAAATCAAAAAAGAGTTGAAGAAGTTCAGACTATGCAAAATAACATTGGACAGTACAGACAACAAGCCTTGCAGGATCTTGACAAGAAGAGAGAAGATATCTTCAAACCAATCCTTGATAAGGCGCGTACCGCAATTCAAAAAGTTGCGCGTGCACAAGGTTTCCAGTACGTTTTGGATTCTACTACCGGTAGTGGTGTAATTCTTGCCGATGGTAAAGATCTTATGGCTGATGTAAAAAAAGAATTGGGAATGTAATTTTCAATAAAATTTAGTAAAAATGCCCACTCACTCAGTGGGCATTTTTTATTTTTGATATCGAAAAAAATACATCAAACTTTTGGGCAATTCTAAACCTATTGGCGTTTTTGACTCTGGCGTGGGCGGTTCTTCTATATGGAAAGAGATTCATAAATTACTTCCATTTGAAAATACAATCTATCTGGCAGACAGTAAAAATGCGCCCTACGGAAATAAATCCGCAGAGGAAATAATCGGTCTCAGTATCAAAAACACCGAAGCTTTGCTTGCCCTGGATTGCAAAATGATTGTGGTTGCCTGCAATACCGCAACCACCAATGCAATTTCGGTATTACGTGAAAAATTTGACATACCATTTATAGGAATAGAACCTGCCATAAAACCTGCTGCACTTCAAACGGTTTCAAAAAGCATTGGCATTTTGGCAACAAAAGGAACCTTGAGTAGCGCACTTTTCAGCAAATCAAAAGAATTTACAAGGGATATTAGTGTCATTGAAATTATTGGCGAAGGCTTAGTCCCTTTGATTGAAGCCGGTAAATTGGAAAGTGATGAAATGATACTTCTTCTTAAAAAACACACAGAGGCAATGATTGCCGCAAAAGTAGATTATGTGGTTTTGGGCTGTAGCCATTATCCGTACATTATTCCACAATTGAAAAAAATCTTGCCAGAAAACGTGAAGATTATTGACTCTGGCGAGGCTGTTGCCAAACAGACGCTTTCTATTCTTCTAAAGAATAATTTATTGAATACCGAAGAAAAAACTCCCACGCTTCAGTTTTACACCAATGCGGAAACCGATACGCTTCAATTTCTATTGAAAGAGTATTCCAAAAAAATTTCAGTAGAAAAAAAAGATTTTTAAGAACTATCCCTTGAACCAACTGGAATACATTACATAATTATTTGCAATTCGTTCCACTTCACCTTTAGTCAATTCTGGACTTATATCCTTTATTTTTTTAGCTGGAATTCCTGCATAAATACTTCCGCTCTCAACAATGGTATTTTTGGAAACCACAGCGCCCGCAGCAATTATGGTGTTGCTTTCAATGATGCAGTCGTCCATAACAATGCTTCCCATACCAATTAAAACATTATCGTGCACCGTACACCCGTGAACAATGGCATTGTGGCCGATGGAAACGTTATTGCCAATAGTTGTGCCGGAGGTCTGGTAGGTGCAGTGGATAACGGCACCATCCTGCACATTTACGCGGTTTCCCATTTTTATGAAATTTACATCGCCCCGAACTACTGCATTGAACCAAATGCTGCATTCATTGCCCATATTTACGTCGCCAACGATGGTTGCATTTTCAGCAATGAAACAATCGTCAGGAATTTGGGGATGCTTTCCATTTACAGGTTTTATAATCATAGGATAATTTAGTTTAAAATTTTCAACCGAAATATGCCAACAAATCCTTTTTACGTGAAGGACTTACCATAATTTCCTTTCCGCTGGAGAGAACCAAGCTTCCGCCCTTCCCCTTTTTATATTCCACAATTTCGTTGACATTCACCAAAAAGGATTTATGTACCCGGACAAATCCATTTTCAGATAAGGAATCCTCAAAAAACTTTAGCGTCTTGCTTACCAATCTTTTCCCTTTTTTCAAGAAAATCTGCGTGTAATTGTCATCGGCTTGACAGTACAAAATATCCTCCATTTGCAGGACTTCAAAGCCATTTTGAAGCGGAATGGTAATTTTCCCTGAAACTTGGGCATTCACTGGTTTTAAAACGGATTGCTGAAGCTTATTTTCCTTTTCCTTAATTTCCATTACATAATCCACGGCATCAATCAATTTATCAATGGAAATAGGTTTCAACAAATAATAAGAAGCGTGCGCATTCAGTGCATCCATAGCATATTGATTGTATGCCGTGACGAAAACAGTCTCAAATTGGCGGTCGCCTACTTTGTCCAGCAAATCAAATGCATTTCCGTAGGGCATTTCAACATCGAGAAATACCAAGTCCAAATCATTATTTCGTATTAAAACCAAAGCTTCATCCACATTTGCCGCTTCACCTTTTACCACAACTTTCGGGCAATATTTCGTCAAATAATTACGCAGAATTTCCCTGCTAGTTTCTTCATCTTCAACAATTATGGCATTTAATTTCATATTATTTTATTTTGACAAGTAATTCAATCTTTTTTTAAAATTAACGAAACTTGGGTGCCGGTACCATTGGGACCATCGGCAATATGGACATCAATTTTGTCCTTGTACATATCATTCAAAATTGCGATTCGCTTTTGAATATTTCCCATCCCCTTGGATTTCTGCTTTTTCTGATTTTCGGTTTTCAGTTCTTTAGATTTTTCACGGCCAATTCCATCATCCGTAATGGTAATTTTTATGGTTTCAGAATCCATTTCTTTGAAAACTATTTTCAGAAATCCCTTTTCCTCTTTATAACGAAGGCCGTGCCACACGGCATTTTCAACATAGGGCTGAAGCAGCATCGGCGGAATTACAAATTTTTGCTGATTTATTTTTTCATCAATTTCAATTGAATATTCAAATTTATCCTTAAACCTGAAATGCTCCAATTTTACATAGAGCTGCAGCAATTCAATTTCCTTCTCCAATGGAATAAAATCTTCTTCACTATTTTCCAAGACAGAGCGCATAAGCAGCGAAAATTCGCTTAAATATCTATTTGCCGCGCGCTCATCATTTCCCGCAATAAAACTATTCACGGAATTGAGCGCATTAAAGATAAAATGTGGATTCATCTGTGACCGAAGCGATTTAAGTGCCAATAAATTGTTCGCATATTTCTGCTGCCTCACGTTTTTGAATTGGGTAAAAGCCGCAAAAAGCAGCAACAACGCTACGGCGATGAGCGAGCCAATAATCCACTTTTGTGTTTTGTTATTGGTTTCAATGAGTTCTTGGTTTTGAAAAGCCAATTTATAACGGCTCTCGTTCAATTTTCGCTCATTTTCCAAACTGGCAATGCGCATTTGTTTCAATGCAATTTCCTTGCTGAAACGTGCGGCCTGGCTTATTTCCTGTTCCTTTTTAATATAAAGTTCATCCACTACTTCCACATAACGTTGGTAGCTTTCGGTAGCTTTGTCGAATTCACCTATGTCCCGGTAAATTTCCGAAAGTTTTCTTGTGGCATCCTTTTTCACGACCAAATCTTCCTTTGCATCAGCTTCGGCAATACTCTTTTGCAGATACGGAATGGCATCCTGATATTTTTCCTGCGCCACAAATGCATTGGCAATTTTATAGTTCTGCCGTTGAGGCGTTAAAGCTTCATCCTCCGGTTTGGCCGTGTTTCCAAGAGATTCCATTTCAATCAACGTTTCCTCACGAAGCTCAATTTCTTTATCAAATTCCCGGTTTTGGTTATAAAAATCCGCAACTTTATTTTTTTCTGAAACTGCCCTTCCTTTATTTTCCCTTTTGGCCAGTTTGAGGGAATTTTCAAAATAACCTTCAGCTACGGTAGCTGCGCCACTTTTGGCATAGGCCTTTCCAATTTTCGAATTTAAATCGGTAATTTTTGGAGCGAATTTATTTTCCTTTGCAAAATCTAGTGCTTTTTGGTAATTGAAAATACTTTTTGCGTCTTCATTGATTAGCGCGTAGGTATCACCTAGACCTTCAAATACTTGTACTTTTTGGTAAGACGAAAGTTTATTTCGTAATAATTTTTCATATAAAGAAATGCTCTCCTGGTAATTCTTATTTTTTGAATAGGCACTGGCCAATTTGATATTTACCTTAATGCTATTGCGGTTACCCAGACTTTGCTTGTAATTATCAATAGCCAAATCTGTTTGGCCCCACTCTATATTAATATCGCCCAAAGTTTCAAAAGCCTGACTTTTCTGAGTATTTGAAGGGGAAAAATCTTTTTTAGGCTCTAATGATTTTGTGACAAATGCTATACTTTTTTCAGCATCGCTTTTTAAATAAAATCGTGCAGAATCCAAATAAACATTGAAAATGTTCTGAGCTTGATTTTGACTTTGTTCTGATAAATCTAAAAGATCTTCATTCTTCGCTCTTAAAACACGGACTGTCACAAAATCATTATCTAATACTGTGTGGTAAACGGTTATGAATTTATCACTTTTGAAAACCAATTCATCACCAATTTTGGCATTAATTGAGAATCTTCCGCCGCTATCCGTCGTTGTGTATTGGCCTCCCAAAATTTCCACATTTACTTTGGGAATAGGCAAACTAGTTTCATCATCAACAACCTCTCCTTTCAGTAAAAACACATCATTGTTAAGCAATCTTTTTGTTTGGGAAAAAGCCTGCATTAGGAATAAAGAAAAAATGATACAAAAGTAAATGCGCAATCCGTTCATATGTTATTTTGAACTGTAAACATACGGACTTAGCAGCATTTAGGAAAATGGAAATTTTCAAGGTAACAATGAAAATTTGATGGAAAAGTAGACTTTACTCACCCGGAAATGCAGTTTAATAGGTGGGAAGTTGCTTTATCTAAAAGCTATTAGCACATTAATTCTTTTAAATCGGAAAGGTTATTTCGGATTATGTTTAAGGCTTAAGGTCATCATTATAATTATATTTGTAAAAAAAATATAACAAATGTCTCGATTTAACATAGATATAGAACCTACAAGTAATAAAAATATTGTAAAATTCTGTACAAATTCTTTTCTAACACGCGCCAATAGTTATGAATTCAAGAATATTGACGAGGCAAAACCGAGCCCTATTGCACAACAGCTTTTTTATTTACCTTTTGTAAAAACGGTTTATATATCGCAAAATTTTATAGCTATTGAAAAATATAATATTGTTGAATGGGATGCTGTGCAAAACGAAGTTGCGGAATCCATAGGTGAATATTTGGCCTCGGGAAAACCAGTAATTACGGAAAAGGAAACCCAAAAAAAAGTACCCGTTTCGGTATATGCGGAAAGCACCCCGAATCCCTCCGTGATGAAATTTGTGGCAAACAAGCCTCTGGCCAACGATACTTTTGAATTCAAAAATATTGACGATGCTGCGCATTCGCCCCTAGCAAAATCGCTCTTCAATTTTCCTTTTGTGAAAGAAGTTTTTATTAGTGCCAACTATGTTTCGGTAATGAAATATAATGTTGCAGAATGGCAAGAGATTTCAATGGAAATACGTGAGTTCATCCGCAAATTTATTGAAAGCGGACAACCTATATTTAGTGATGCTATTTTAAATAAAAAGGAAAAAATTTCTTCAGAAAGTTCAACTGAAACTACACATACTAGGGAATCTGACTTTTCTGACATAGAACAAGAAATTATCGCCATACTCGACGAATATGTAAAGCCAGCCGTAGCGAGTGATGGTGGTAATATTCAGTTTGATTCATTTAATGAAGATACCAAAACAGTCCGTGTTTTGTTGCAAGGCGCGTGCAGCGGTTGTCCATCTTCAACCATTACCTTGAAAAACGGTATTGAAACGATGTTGAAGGATATGCTAAATGGAAGAGTCCACTCCGTTGAAGCGGTAAATGCGTAATTCTTTTAACGTAAAATTCATATTCTTCGCTTACACAATTTGTATTTTGGATTCATGAAAGTGTGAAACACAGCTTTCGCAACAATTCAGTTTGTGAAAATTGGTATTTCATAAACAACTATAGCGGCATCCTAATTTAAATCCCATATTCAGAATAAATTTTGGAGAATCCCAAATTCACAAATCAACTAATAAATGAAAGCAGTCCTTACCTGCTGCAGCACGCCCACAATCCAGTAAACTGGAAACCTTGGAATCAATCTTCATTGTACGAAGCAAAGGAAAAAAACTCCCTTATTATCGTAAGCATCGGTTATGCAGCCTGTCATTGGTGCCACGTTATGGAACATGAAAGTTTTGAGAACACAGAAGTAGCAAAGGTTATGAATGCCGATTATATTTCAATTAAAGTTGACCGGGAAGAGCGACCGGATGTGGACCAAACCTATATAAATGCCGTACAATTAATGACTGGGAGTGCTGGCTGGCCGCTCAATGTAGTAACACTGCCGGATGGCAGACCTATTTGGGGAGGTACGTATTTCAAGAAAAACGATTGGGTAAGTGCCTTGCAACAAATTAATTCGCTTTTTAAAAGTGATCCGCAACGATTATATGATTATGCTGAAAGTCTTGCGGACGGAATCAAAAAAATGGATTTCATAAACGTAAATACTGAAAATGAATTAATTGAAAAGTTTCATTTATATGAAATTGTAGAAAACTGGAAACAACAATTGGATAAAAAATTTGGCGGACAAAGGGGCTCCCCAAAATTTATGATGCCAAATAATTTAGAATTTCTTCTCCGATTTTCTAAGGACGAAAAAGATAAAAAACTTTCAAATTACGTGGAATTAACGCTGCAGAAAATGGCCTTCGGGGGAATTTATGATCAAGTGGGTGGCGGATTTTCAAGATATAGTGTCGACGAAAAATGGCACGTTCCCCATTTTGAAAAAATGCTGTACGACAATGCCCAACTAGTAAGCCTTTATAGCCACGCTTTTTCAGCCAGTAAGAATATGCTGTATCAACAAATTGTTGAAGAAACGCTTCAATTCATTACCAATGAAATGATGAATAAGGAAGGTTGTTTTTATTCCTCTCTTGATGCTGATAGCGTTGACGCGCAGCAAAAGCTTGAAGAAGGAGCCTATTATACTTTTAAAAAAAATGAACTGGAACAGATTTTAAATGAAGATTTTGAAATTTTCAGTGAATATTATAACGTTAATGAATTTGGGAAATGGGAAACGGATAAATATGTTTTAATAAGAAAAATGGAAGATTCGGAAATTGCCGAAAAATTTCAGCTTACGGAAGAAACTCTTCGGCAAAAGAAAGAATTTTGGAAGAAACTTCTTTTGAATTTCAGAAACAAAAGAGAAAAACCGAGGCTGGACGATAAATCACTTACCTCTTGGAATGCGTTGATAATGAAAGGATTTGTTGATGCCTATAAAGTTTTTGGAAATGAAGATTACAAAGAAATTGCTTTAACAAACGCAGCCTTCATTTCAGAAAAGCAAATTTCTGAAGATGGAAAACTTTGGCATACTTACAAAAACGGAAAATCGACCATTACTGGATTTTTGGAAGATTATGCAGCAACCATGGAAGCTTTCATTTCATTATATCAAATTACAATCGATGAAAAATGGCTGAAAACTTCAAAAAAACTTGCCGATTATTGTCTGGCGCATTTTTTTGATAGGGAAAAACAATTCTTTTATTTCACTTCAAGCACCGAACCGGCCATCATCGCGAGAAATTTTGAATATCGCGATAACGTTGTGCCTTCCTCAAATTCAATAATGGCGAAAAACCTGTTTATTCTTTCAAAGTATTTTGAAGATAGTACCTTTGCAAAAATTGCGGAGCAAATGCTGAAAAACGTTCTTCCTGAAATAGAACGTTACCCTTCCGGATTTTCAAATTGGCTGGATTTGCTTCAAAATTTTAGAAATGATTTTTTTGAAATTGTAGTCGTCGGAAAAAATGCTTTGGAAAAAATCGAGGAACTTAATCGTCATTTTCTGCCAAATGCTGTAATTGCTGGTAGTGTTGGGCAAAACGACAGCCCACTTTTCAAAAATAGATTTCAGAAAGATAAAACCTTAATTTACGTTTGCAAAGGGAACGCTTGCAAGCTGCCTGTTGAAGAAATAGAAAAAGCAATACAAATAATTAAAGAAAATTAAATGGAAAAATTTAAGGATATTGATATCTACATTGAAGAATATGGAAATAAACTCATAGATTTTTTGCCGAATTTACTGGGTGCGATGCTTATGTTATTTATTGGTCTTTGGATAATAAAGATCATAAATAAATTTATTCGCAGATTTTTTGACAAAAAAGAATACGACCCCACACTTGAAAATTTTATTGCAAGCCTTATAAACTGGGGGTTGAAGATTTTACTTTTCGTATTGGTAGTTACGCAATTGGGCGTAGAATCTGCTTCCTTAGTCGCAATAATTGGTGCCGCTGGACTGGCCATAGGCTTAGCGTTACAGGGCTCTTTAGCCAATTTTGCGGGAGGAGTTTTAATTTTATTGATAAAACCATTTCGAGTGGGGCATTTCATAAAAGCGCAAGGAATTGAAGGAACTGTGAAAGAAATAAGTATTTTCAACACCAAGCTTACAACCTTTGGAAATCAATTAGCAATTTTACCGAACGGAAAATTGAGCAACGACAACATCATCAATTACACTGAAGAAGGCATTCGGCGTGAGAATCTGATATTTGGCATAGGTTATGATGATGATATAAAGTTGGCCAAGGAAATATTGCTCAATTTAATTAACGAGCAAGAAACCGTAATTCAGGAAGAAGGAAAATTTCCGATGATCGTTGTTGCAGAATTGGGAGATAGTTCAGTAAATCTTTCCTTGCGGTATTGGGCAACCAATGACAATTTTTGGGCACTTCGCTGGTTGATGCTTGAAGAGGGAAAAGGGCGGCTTGAGGCTGCCGGAATTACCATTCCGTTTCCGCAGCGCGATGTGCATCATTTTAATTTGGAGAAAATTTCTGCTCCTGTTAAAAATAATTAGGTATATTTATTTCAAATAAAAAAATATATTAAAATGAAAAATAAATTAGCTAAACTCGTATTTCTTTTTATTACGTTTTTATCATATTCACAGACAGATCCATTAGCTACACAAGAACGTTCATTAGGTGGTGTTTTTGAAAGAATGATTGATATTAATCAACGCGCTTTGGCTTTTGGCCTTACGGAAGCTCAGTTTGAAAGCATCAAGAATGAAGCCTATGTAAATAAAAATTTTCTCAGGGGAAATATATATCAAGATGAACAGTTGATAAAAAATGACATTCTTATGCGTTATAATGCTTATGCTGATCAAATAGAAATAAAAAAAGACGATTCTGAAATTTATGGGGGTTTAATGAAAGATCCAAGCATCTATGTCAAAATATTAAATGATATTTATGTCTTCATTCCTTTTGAAGGTTCCAATGATAATGGGGGTTATTTTAATATTCTTTCAGAAGGGAAAAAATACAGTTTATATAAAAAAGTAACTGCTAAATACATAGAACCCAAGGTTGCTAAAACTTCTTATGATAGAAACTTACCGCCTTCATTTACAAAATCCACAACTTATTATTTAGTTGAAAATGGTCGATTCTATGAACTTCCAAGTAAAGAATCAAAAATTCTAAAAGTGATGGATGGTAAGAAAAAAGAAATAAAAGAATACATGAAAAGGAATGATTTAGATCTTGATGAGGAAAAAGATTTAATTAATGTAGTATCTTATTTCGATAGTCTTCAATAAAATTATTTTCCCAATACAAAGTCTTTCAGATAGTAAGGTTCAAAATATGCGACATCTACGGTGTCACTATTCTTATACATTGTTTCAGAAATAGAATCCATATCTTTTGCGGAAGGATATTTATTTTCCAAAAAAACAGCGTTTTTGTGCGCGCAAATTTGTTTAAATTTTTTGGCGCCGTCCCCTAAAAAAATCACTTTCCCGGTATTCAAATATTCCAAATAAGAAGTTTCTGAAAGAATTTCTGCTTTGGTTTCACGGATTAATTTCATTTCAGATGAAAATACACTAGTGTACACTTCCATTCTTCGGGCATCGAGCATAGGTATTACAATCCCACTCTCTGCTTTAGCTTGTATTGCCAAAATCTCTAATGTGGAAATTGCAAGTAACGGAATATCTAATGAAAAACAGAGACCCTTTGCCGCAGAAACTCCTATTCGAAGTCCCGTATAAGAACCTGGGCCCTTTCCCACAGCAATTGCATCTAAATTACCAAAATCAACAGAAGCATCTTTTAAAACTTCTTCAATGAAAACGTGCAATTTTTCAGCGTGAGAATATTTTAAATCGTTGTTTTCCTTCCACGCAACGTTTTTCCCATCAATGGCTAACGCAACAGAGCAATTGGTTGTTGAAGTTTCAAGTGAAAGAATGGTTGCCATTACTCTTTTATATCATTTTGAGTATTGGTCGCTTGAACCTTGTCTCCCTGTTTTAAAGATTTTGTAACAGTATTGTATGGACCGGTAATAACGGTTTCACCCTCTTTTAAGCCAGAAATTATTTCAATGTTTGAGTCGTCCTGAATTCCTGTTTTTACTACCCTAAGTTGTGCCATTTCACCATCTTTTACGTAGACCGCCTCAAACTTTTCAGCTGTTGTGGCAGAAGTCTGCGCCCCATAGGTTTTTTTAGAATCTGTAGTGTCGGTTTTAATTACAATTGAACTGATGGGAACTCCAATAACATCCTTTCGCTTATTGGTTATGATATCCACGGTCGCCGTCATTCCTGGGCGAAAGGGCGAAAAACTTTCAGGTTTACCTTCGGTTAAATCTTTATAGGATTCTGGCAGAATACGCACTTTTACTTTGAAGTTGGTAACTTGGTCTGCGGTCAATGCACTTTCGGCACTATTCGCAATTTCCGTGACAACTCCTTTGAATTCACGTTTCAAATAAGCATCAACCTCAACGATGGTGCTGTCTCCCAAGGAAACTTTCACAATATCATTTTCATTCACATCAACTTCGACTTCCATATTTTGGAGGTTCGCAACGCGTATGATTTCCGTCCCTGCCATTTGTGCGGTCCCCACAACCCGCTCCCCTTTTTCTACGGAAAGTTTTGAAATTGTGCCAGACATAGGTGCGTAAATTGTGGTCCGGGAGAGATTATCAACAGATTGTTTTACGTTTGCCGAAGCACTTTGCACATTGTAGTATGCAGCCTGGACGTTGGCCTGCGCCATTTCGTAATCGGCGACAGAATTATCCCATTCCGATTTTGAAATTACGCCTTTTTCAAAAAGTGCCTTGTTTCTGTCATAATTCAGTTTTGCGTTTTTTTCACTTGCCTGCGCTTGCGATAACTGTGCTTTCACATTTTGAAGACCCGCTTGGGATTGACTCACTGCCGCTTGGATTAAATCTGGATTTATGCGTACTAACAAATCGCCTTTTTCAACGGTTTGTCCTTCGGCAACGGCAAGTTCAATAATTTCTCCAGAAACTTCAGATGATAGGGCCACCTCTATTTCTGGTTGAATTTTTCCGGTCGCCGCCACGGTTTCAATGATATCAATGGGTTGAATTTCAGAAATTTCTACGTCTTTAAAATCGCCACTCTTTCCAAACCAGCCAGCTTTTTTCCCTACAATGAGAAGTATCACCAGTACCACCGCACTTCCTATTATCCAATAAAGTGTTTTTTTCTTCATACTTAAAACTTTAATTCCGTTGCAGGTATACCAAAATATAGTTCCAATACTTTTATTTTGAAAATATAATCATATTTTGCTCTAAGCGCTTCACTCTGGGCGTTTTCCAATCTAAATTTCGCTTGGCTGAAATCGAATGAATTCAAAAGTCCCACATCAAAACGATCGGTAGAATATTGATATGCCTGCTCCTGAGCTTCAACGGCAACCATTGCAGCCTCATACGCTTTGCGAGCACCCACAACATCCGTATAGGCTTGATAAACGTTAGATTCCAACTCCAATTCCGCTTGCTCTTTTTCGAATTCAGCTCGCTTAACATTGATTTTGTTGCGCTGTACACTAGCTCGTGTTGAAAACCCATTTAATACCGGAATATTTAGTTGAAGTCCGTAGGAAATTCCATCATTCAAATAAAGTTGATCAAAAAATGGAGTTGGTGGTGCGGTAACGAGGCCAAAATTGGGGGCGACAACCGTCTGCCCGGTGGCCTCAACCTGCCCAATAACTTGTGTGGGCTGGTCTGGATCCACGCCGCCCTGCAAAATTCTGTCTGCACCAGATTCACGCGTATTGTAATTCAAAAAACCTGATAATGTGGGATAGTAATTACTACGTGAAATTTGCACATCCTTTTCCGCGAGGTCTATATTTGCATTCGCAATTTTAATTTCTTGGCGTTCTTCCTTTGCCTTGGCAATTATTTGCTCGGGGCTATTATTTGTGATATCGCTCAAGGGGGCATCATAGGAAGTTTCAGCGATGTCAAAATTTTCATAATCTTTTATAAGAAGAATTTGAGCCAAATTAATCAATGAAATACGGATGGTATTTTCGGCCACCACAATGCGCTGTTCCTCATTTGCTGATGTAGATTGAATCTCCAGCAAATCACCACGCGGTATGGATCCTGCATCTACCAATTGGTTAGATCTCTCCAACTGTTCCAACGTAATTTGATGCTGGGCCTTAATGACATTTAGATTTTCTTTGTTGAACAAAATTTCCAAATAGGCATTGGCTACAAATAGAGCCGTGTTATCTTTAATCTGATCAAGATTATATTGTGCGGCAAGCCTTGAAAGTTTAGCCCTTTGTGCTTGGCGTAGATTATTCAAACCATTAAAAATTGTGATTCCCAAAGTTGCGTTTGCTGAAAAATTTCGAGTAGTCTGGTTTTGAAGCACTCCAGTAGTAACGTTCTGCGTAAGACCCGTATTCCAAGAATTTACACCTGAGATGTTGAAAGCTGGCAGATAATTACCGAACGCCGTAAGCTTATCTATTTCGGCGAGTTCGAGATCCAATTGCGCTTGTTTTACTGATATGTTTTCTTCAAGCGCTCTGGTAACTGCTTCTTCCAAAGTCCACAGTTTGTCCTGCGCTGTTACAGAAAATCCTATCGTAAGGAAAAAGAATAAAATTGATAGCTTTTTCATAGGTTGTTTGTTGCTGAATATGTCTTGAATTCTTAAAATCTGTTACACTAAATTTGAAATTATCTAGCCTTGACCACCTGCTGTGGGCATCGCAGGTTTTATTTGGTTCCAAACTTTTATCTTATCATCCTGGGAAATACCGTTTTTCACTTCCACGTCTATCCCATCGCTTACTCCAAGTTCTACATCCCTTCTTTCAAATTGCTGATCTCCCACCATTACCTCAACAAAAGGTTTTTGTGTTTTGTCATCATACTGTACAAGTGCTTCTTTTATAGTGAGTACATCTTCGGCCTTTGCTAAAATAATGGATGCGTTCGCACTCAATCCAGCACGTATGAAGGTTGTGGAATCCAAATTCTTCAATGTACCTTTTATTTCAAATTGAATTGCGCCATTTTCGCTCAATCCCTTTGGCGCTATATAATCCAAAACGGCATCAAATGTTTGGTTTTGAACTGCACCCACGGTAATTTCCAGCGGCAGGCCTTCCTTAATTTTTCCTACTTCACTTTCATCCACTTTTCCTTCAAAAATCATTCTATCAACATCTGCCATTGTAGCGATTGTGGTACCGTCATTAAAATTATTGGCCTCAATTACTTGATTACCCGTTTTTACAGGAACGTCCAAAACCATCCCCGAAACCGTTGCACGGATTTCAGTATTGGCAGATGCCCCAAGGCCGCTGGTGGTACCCGTTTTTACGATATCGTAATTTTGGTTGGCCGCACGTAACCCCACTTCCTGTTGCTTCAGGGTTTGTTGCGCTTGGTCAAAAGCAAGTTGTGCATTGTCAAATTCATTGGCAGAAATAACCCCTTTTTCAAAAAGCGCCTTTTGTCTTTCATAAATACTTTTCTGGTTTGCAAATGCCAAACGTGCCGTTTCCACTTGCGTGCGTACGCTTGTGATATTGTTTTGCGCATTGTTCAACGAAGAAACATTGGGAACTACTTTCACTTTGGCAATCAAATCGCCCGCTTTTATGGTTTGGCCGGCTTCCACAAAAATTTCATCAATAATTCCTGAAATATTTGGTTTAATGAGAACTTCTTCTTTTGGTACAATACTACCAGTGGCTACTGTCTTTTTTACAATTGTTCCCATTGTGGGTTTCTCTGTAGTGTAGACAACGGGGCTCTCCATATTTTTTGAATACAGCCAAAACATGGCAACGGCAAAAAACACTACAATTGTAGTAAGTATGATAATGGTTTTCGTTCTTTTCATTTTATTGAAATATTCGGTTTTCGGTTATTTTTATTCGGTTCGTAAAGCTTCAACAGGCTTAATTTTGATTGCGTTCTGTGCGGGAATTAATCCAGCCAACAATCCTGATACTATTAAAATTAGAAGGGCAATCACCACTACACCAATATTTACGGATGGGTTGATAAACATCATCTCACTGGTATCCATCGTGCTCAATTGATAATTTACGGCAGCCAATATTAAGGTGGCAAAAATAATTCCCGCCATGCCGGAGATAATGGTAAGAAATACGGATTCCAACAAAATTTGGGAACGAATTTCCCAGGGTGTTGCGCCCAAAGCACGCCGGATTCCTATCTCCTTTGTTCTTTCCTTAACCACGATGAGCATTATATTGCTGATACCGATTACGCCAGAAAGCAATACCAAAATACCTACGAAAAAGGCAACAAAATTCAACGCCGTGAATAGTCCATTGATTTTACTGAATTCTTGATACAAATCGAAATTACCAATGGCCCGATCATCATCTGGGTGGATGCTGTGTCGTGTTTTAATTTCATCGAACACCTGCTGTTTTAACTCTGTAATTGAAAACCCGTCCTTCGCGGTAATGGCCATCCAACCCACAATATCTGCCATATTGAAAGCCTGAGAAAAGGAAGTAAAAGGGACATAAATTTCCTTTTGCATTTCCTCGGGATCCCCATTTTGACCCGTTTTTTTATAGGTGCCAATGACCATAAAATTCACTCCGTTTATTTTTATGTAGGAGCCTATTACCTCTTCCCCGGGATCATAAAGAGTACTCACCACGCCACTCCCTATGATGGCAACTTTTCGCTTTTCATTAATATCTGAATAATTGATAAACCTGCCTGAGGTTATATCCATGGGCTGTTGCTCAATAATTTCAGGATAATCGCCATAAACATTGAAGGCGCCGGTTTGCAACCCACGCACTACGTTATTGCTTCCACGGAAACCACCCAATTGATTGCGTGGAGACACAAACCGAAGCCCAGGAACATTTTGCTTAATAGCGGCAACATCATCCGTTTTAAAATTATATCGTCTTCCTTTTGGCAATCCTTTGTATGGCTGCGAGGCGGTTTGGGACCACATAAACATGGAGTTGGTAGCCATACCGCTGAAACCCTGCTTTATACCATTCTCCAGACCATTACCAGCTGCAAGTAATATTACAAGAATGAAAATTCCCCAAAGAACGCCAAAAGCCGTCATTACCGTTCTAAACCAATTGCTGCTTAGAGCTTCGATTATTTCTGACCAACTATCTCTACTGAAAAGTTTACTCATCACGAAGCGCTTCAATAGGTTTTATATTCGCTGCCCGATATGCTGGGAAAAATCCTGCGGCTGCACCTGCCACAATCAAAATAATCACTGTTGTTATGGCTACCGAAAAATCCACGGAAGGATTTCTTATAAAATCCATTTCAATGTAAGGACCAACAATTTCCAAAAGAAATAAACTAAAAATGAGGCCGAAAAACCCTGCGATTGCAGTAACGAATATTGACTCGTGCAAAATCATCCCGATTATGGACCACGGCTGGGCGCCAATGGCTTTACGCACACCTATTTCCTTGGTTCTCTCCTTTACAATGATGAGCATAATATTGCTTACGCCCACAACTCCAGCAATTATGGTACAAATACCCACACCCCAAAAAAACATGCGGATCATCGTATCGAGGTCGTAAAATCTTTTGGCGTGTTCCAGTGTATTGTTCACATTTACGGCCCTTTCATCTAAGGGTGAAATGGTATGCTTGACTTTTAAATCTGCTTCCAATTGTTCTGAAAATGCCGTTGAAGCGGCTAAAGCCTTTTCAAAATTATCTTCCTTCCCCAAAGTAAATGCCAGTGAACGCAGTTTGTCCCCAGCATTAAAAACCCTTTGTGCAGTGGTAAGCGGAATAAAAATTCGGGTTTCCTCCCGCTCCCCACCAGGATCTGTGTAAACTCCAACTACCTTAAATTTTATTCCGGTCAGTTCTACGTATTCGCCAATCGGGTTTTTTCCTTTGAAAAGGTCGAGATTTACCCGATTTCCCAATACCGCGACTTTTTCGAAATTATTTAGATCGCCCTGATTTATATACCTTCCGGCAGTTAAGGTCTCATTTTCCAGAAATTGATAATCGCCCCGCACGCCCTCAATTCTATAACTCCCATTTTCGTTTCCGTACGTGGTTAAAACGCCCCACATGCTATATACACCAGATTTCAATTCTAGTTTATCCTGGTTTTTTGCAACTGCCATTTCATAGTCGCGGTTATCCATTTCAATATTTCGGCCAGGGTTCAAACCTTTGTACCCTACCGAAGTTATCCCGGTCCATACGCTTATTCGATTGGTAGCATCGTTTTCAAATTCTTTAGCAATTCCGTTTTGCATGCCCTGGCCTATAGCGAGGAGAATTACCAAAATAAAAATACCGGAAGCTACGGAAAGACCGGTGAGAAAGGTACGCAGCTTATTCTTCCTTATGGTCTCAAAAATTTCTTGCCAGCGTTCAATATTAAACATTTGCCGCAGATTTTGCACGTACCTGTTTTACGGTAGAATCGTCTATTATCAATCCATCCTTAAGGTTAACAATGCGTTTGGTCATATGCGCTATATCATCTTCGTGTGTTACTATCAAAATGGTTTTCCCTTCATCGTTAATGCCCTGAATGAGTTCCATAACTTCATAGGAAGTTTTGGTGTCCAAAGCTCCTGTGGGCTCATCGGCTAGAAGTACTTTGGGATCGCTTGCTAGCGCGCGAGCAATGGCAACGCGCTGCTTTTGCCCCCCGGAAAGTTCATTGGGAAGATGTGAAGCCCAGTCTGCAAGCCCTACTTTTTCCAAGTAGTGCATTGCTTTTTCATTTCGAATATTTCGTTTTACGCCTTGATAATACAACGGCATGGAAACATTATCCAGTGCAGATTTATAATTGATAAGGTTGAAGGACTGAAAAATGAAGCCCAAAAATTTGTTTCGGTAGCGGGCGGCAACGCGTTCATTTAAATTCTTGATCAACGTCCCATCCAGATTGTAAGCGCCCTCATCAGCTTCATCAAGGATTCCCAAAATATTCAGTAGCGTGGATTTTCCGGAACCGGAAGAGCCCATGATTGAAACCATCTCTCCTTCGGAAACCGTGAAATTGATTCCTTTCAAAACATGGAGCGAATTTTTTCCCATGTGATAGGATTTATGGAGATTTTTGATTTCTATCATTTTGAAAAATTGAAATTCAGTTGAATACTGTGAATATTTGTGCCTTTAAGGTTTTCAAAATTTTCTATTTAGATAAAACTTTTTAAAAACCTTTTTTATATGACTGGACTGAAAAGAAATTGTTACAACAAATATCCGGAAATGTTGAATTGAATTTTATGAAGCTTTCTCTGTCCTTGCCTTTTTTCTATTCCTATAAATGGCGTACCCCACAGCGCCAATTAAAAGATATGGGAAAATCATGAGGTACATAATTCCGTTGTTTATTCCCTTTGCTGCGTGACCGCCATCTTCGTTTTCCAAAACTGCCCGGCACATGGCACATTGCGCCTCGGCGGGAACACTGAAGAGAAAAATTCCGCAGAAAATCAGAAAAAAAAATTTATAATTCATAACAACTTAATAATAAGGGGAAATCATAAAATAAACAATTACACCGGTTATGGCCACGTAAAGCCAAATGGGATATGTAATTCTCGCAATTTTTCTGTGCTTATAAAATTGCCCCGAAATAGCCCTAACATACGTTATGAGCACAAATGGAATAACGGTAATGGAAAGTAAAATGTGCGTTAGGAGTATAAAATAATACACATATTTTAGGATTCCCTCGCCACCGTATGGCGTACTGTCTGAAGTCATATGGTAGGCCACGTACATCACTAAAAATAGGACGGACAGTATAATTGCAGTTTTCATTAGCTTTTCGTGGGTAGCACGGTTTCCTTTTTTTATTTGGTAGACTGCTGCGATCAAAATTATTGCGGTGAGGCCATTAATACCGGCGTAGATAGGAGGCAAAAAGCCAAGACGCTCAACCCCGGGAATACGAACCGTAAAAAGCACTGCCACGGCAACCGGAATGGCAATAGATAAAATCCAAATCCAGATATTATATTTTTTGTTGGTATTTATTGATGTTTCCATATTACAAAAGTGATTTAATATCTTCCTTCAACATTTGGATTTGGCTGTCTTCCAAACCATCATAATACACAATTGGGTTTCCGTTTTCATCTGTGCGGGAGCGTATTTTTCCCTCTTGGTCAATCAACGCAAACATTCCGGAATGCTCAAAATTATTGACTTCCTCTGTGGTTTCGCCCACGTAAATATTGAAACCGGTATTCGCCAAATTGTATATTTTTTCCTTTTCGCCAGTGAGCAAGCGCCACTGGGGTTTGGTTATTTCTTTATTTCTAGCGTATTCCTTCAATACTTGGGGCGTATCGTGTTCGGGATCTATTGTAAAAGAAGCGATGCCTACTTTTGGATTTCCTAAAAACTCATCTTGAATCTTTTTCATATTCTCCGTCATGATGGGACAAATGGATGGGCACGTAGTAAAGAAGAATTCAACTACATACACTTGGCCCAAAAAATCTTTATTGGTAACTGTTTTACCATCCTGATCCGTAAAGGAGAAGGCTGGCACTTCAGCTATCGCCCCGCCTTTTTCAATGTAGGAAAGGTCGGGGGAGGTTAAGCGATCAACAATTTTTGGGATGGCCCAAATTCCAAAAATTAAAATGACAAATGAAATGCCGATGTATGAATATTTTTTTTTCATTTTTGAATGCTTATTAAATCTTTTCCTCCTTTTCTATATATCGCTATCTGCATTGTATTTTTTCAGCGCCCTTCGATATTCTGCCAAAAGCACTTTTACATCGTCGCTCATCTTATTGTTAATTTCCGCAATGGTGCTGGAATCAAAACCATACATTGTGCCTTCGTCCTCATCATCATCCCGGCCTCTTAGATTTCCATCCCTATCAATAATAAAAACATAGGGCGAAGAAAGGTTTTCGTCCAGTTCTATATTTGATTTAAGTGAATTGAAAACGTTGCGGATATTTTCATCGCTTCCAAAGGCGAAAAGCCATCTATCAGTTTCAGCAATTTGCTTCAGCTTATCTTCAATTCCACTCGCCTGCTCTTGGGTACCTTCCGGAAGAAGGATCACAAACTGAAATTCATTGAACTCCCGGTTTTTCTTATAAATTTTATGCGCCAAGTTATATGCATAGGCACGATGTTTTTCAAGATCGCTGCCGAAGAAGCCTAGAATTGTAATATGGTTTTTCAGTTGAACCGGTTTTCCATCGAGCGTTTTAAATCCATCCAATTCCGAAACTGAAGTTGTCAATACAGGAAGGGTAGCAAAATTATTGATGCCCGAAGCAAAGAACATGTAGGCCGTAATGGGCAATAAAAAGAGGATGCCAAGGACTAAATATTTCTTCATTTTATCAAATTTTTCGTGTTGCAAAAATACGGTCTAAAATGGGGCTGGGCAATGTTTTAGCTATTAAATTGAAAATGCACCGAATAAAAAAAAGCCCTTCGGCTGGAAGGGCTTTTTGAAATGTGATTTAAATATTTTTAAAAATCGAATTTTATAAAATTGTTCTTATAGACTTCATAAATATAATCTCCTTCAATCAAAAGCAAAACCACAAGGTAGCAGATCAAAAAGATGGTGGTCCAGATTACGGCACGTCTCAGTGCAGCTTTTTCATCGCGCATGTGCATGAAATCCCAAGTAATGTAATATGCCTTCACAATGGTAAGCAAAATAAATATCCAATTAAGAAGTTTTAGCGCCAGAAAATGGGTATCTACCAAAAAGGCGGGGCGAATAATACCCAAAGCAACTTCAACTATGGTTATTATGGAAAGCAGTATGAATACGCCCCATATTTTATGGACGTTTGATTTGAATTTTAGCTTTCCTCTGAAAATTGCTAAATTATGTTCTTGCTCGTGTGCCATTTTTCAAAAATTATATTCTTAAACCAGATAAAAGAATGTGAATACAAATACCCAAACCAAATCCACAAAGTGCCAGTATAGACCTACTTTCTCAACCATTTCGTAATGTCCGCGACGTTCATAGGTTCCCAAAACAACATTAAAGAAAATAATGAAGTTGATGAGAACACCAGTAAAAACGTGGAAACCGTGAAATCCTGTAATGAAAAAGAAAAAATCTGCAAAAAGTGGATGACCATATTCATTATGGGTAAGATTTGCACCTTCCACTACCAAACTTCCATCATTCACGACTTTTGCCACAGATTCCTCTCTTGAAAGAATTTTATGGTGACCGTGCTCATCTTTCTGTTGAACGCGAACCAATAGATTTTCGTTAGCAAGAAATCCTGCTTTTACTTCTTCAAAAGAAAATTCTGTTTTTGTTACAGGTTCACTTTTGTACCAAATTCCATTTTCATCTGTATGCGTTACCCTAGGACCATTGTAAGGTGTTGCAAATTCTCTGAGAGCAACGCGTTCGCCTTCTTTATCCAAGAACTGGATGATTTGACCTCCTTTAGTTTCAACAGCACCAAAATCCCCACGTATAAAAGTTGCCCACTCCCAAGCTTGTGAGCTAAGGAAAATTATACCACCAATGATAGTTAGAAACATGTAGATAGTGACTTTGCTTCTTTCCATTCTATGACCTGCATCAACGGCCAAAACCATGGTTACAGAGGAAAATATCAAAATAAACGTCATAAACGCCACATAGTACATTGGCGCTTCTACTCCATGTAGAAATGGAAAGTGGGTGAATACCTCATCCGGTATAGGCCAGGCATCCACAAATTTGAATCGAGAAAATCCATAAGCGGCGAGAAATCCTGAAAAAGTCAAGGCATCGGAAACGATGAAAAACCACATCATCATTTTTCCATAACTGGCCCGCAACGGAGCGTTTCCGCCTCCCCAGGTTTTTCCTTCGGTACCTGTTTTTACAACAGTAGCTTCCATAAAGAGAATTTGGTTTAAATAAGGGTCAAAAATACGTTAATTTTTTATCTAACGAAATATAAAAACAAAAACAGATATACCCACACTACATCCACAAAATGCCAGAAGGTTGCAGCCAGTTCAATTCCAAGGGTTTTGCCGTTTTTATATTTTTGTTTAAAATGATTATAAATTACCACTAAAATTGATATCACGGCAGCAAATACGTGCGCTGCGTGCAAAAGCACAACCAAATAAATAAATGAGGTGGTTATTGAGCTTTCGCTTCCGGTGAAGTAATATCCATTCGCCACAATTTCAGAAAAACCTTGAAATTGAAAAAACACGAAAGCAATTCCCAAAAACAACGTGGCAAAAAGAAGGAGCATTCCCACTTTATTGTTATTTTTTGAAATACAACTTTTTGCAAAATGAATGGTAATACTGCTCAAAACAATAAAAATCAAACTGATGTAAAAGGCCTGGGGCATCTCAAATTCGCCTATCCAGTCTGGACGCTCTTTACTTACCACATAAGCACTCGTCAATCCAGCAAAACTCATAGTCAAGCTTATGATACCAAACCAGAGCATATTTTTTTTTGCCCTGTTGATTTTTGATTGTTCGCTACCTTCGGTTAAATCTATTGCCATTATATTTTTTTGTTCAGTTCCAGACTTCGCTCTTCCATTATCGAATAAATTTATCGGCCACATAAATTATTTGCAAAAGCGTGATATAGCTCACGCTTGCAAGCATTAACTGCTTGGCTGCCTTTGCGGTTTTTTGATTGTAAAGACGAAGGGCATAATAAATAAGTCCCATCCCTAAAATTGCAATCAAAACTCCCGAAATTGGCGTCAAATAAAGTTTACCGGTAACCCCAACAACTGGAATGAGTGATGCCAGCACCGTCCAGATTGTATACAGTATTACTTGAATGGCAGTGCCCTTATCTCTTTTTCCATTAGGCAACATAAAAAACCCACCTTTTTTGTAATCTTCAAAAAGAAACCAACCTATGGCCCAAAAATGTGGGAATTGCCAGAAAAATTGAATCATAAATAGCGTTCCTGGCTCGATCCCAAAATTATTGGTTGCTGCGACCCAGCCAAGCATAAAAGGTATTGCACCCGGAAAGGCTCCCACGAAAACCGATAGTGGTGTTTTTGTTTTTAAGGGCGTGTATAAACTCACGTACATAAAAATGGAAACAGCACCAAACATTGCAGTGATGGGATTGATACTATAAAGTACCGCAATGCCTATAATCGTTAAGATGCTTGCCAAAATAAAAGCGGACCGCACCGTCATTTGTTCAGCGGGAAGGGGCCTATTTTTTGTCCTGTCCATCAGAGCATCAAGATCCTTTTCAATAATCTGATTGTAAACGTTTGAAGCACCTACCATACAATAGCCACCAACACATAGGAGAAACAGCACAAAAAAATCTATGGTGTCTGCTCCCAAAAGATAGCCCGCCACGGAAGAAAAAACCACGCTAACGGAAAGGCGGAGTTTTGTAATTTCAACAAAATTACGGATAACCGACTGGTTTACAGTTTGTGATTGTGTAATGGACAAGCTCATTTTTTTTGCTGTGCAAAGATACATTTCCTGCGTTTTCTTCGCAATATAATTCTTGAATCTTATGCCTTTATTTCAGCAATTTTATTATTTTCAAACTTTCAAAAAATAATCACACCCATGCATTTAAAAAGATACATTTTTTCCACGTTTTTAATTATTTCAACCTTCACATTTGCACAGAGCGATGATGGAAATCTGTATATACTATCGCTTTTGACAGACTTATAAGTACCGATAAATTCTTGAGAACCTTTTATAAAGAGTATGTCAGAGAATACGAAGGTCCAGATTCAAACAACGCGAAAAATAAAGAAGCACTGAAAAAAATTGAGGAAATAAAAAAACAGCGTGCTGCCAAAGGAAAGAAAAATTAATTTTCTAAAAATCGTAATACCAATTAAATAAATCGGTTCTTATCCCGAAGTTTACCCACGTTGTCTGGTTTTCAAAAGTAGTAGCGTTATTTATTTCGGGTTTAAAATCCCTAAAAATCAAGCTTCCGTAAATTTTAAGATTGGTTGCAGGATTCAGTAAATAGCCTGCTTGAAATTCTCCGTGGAAAAAATCCGTTGTGTTACCCTGAGCCAATTCATTTCCGTTATCTGAAATTCTATTGTCCTCAGTTCCATAAATATTTCCTCCATAAAAAGGTGAATTTTCCACATTGTCCAGTTCCAGTCCACGTTTTGCGGTAATCAGCTTTAAATCGGCAAAAATCCTTCCCTTTTGATAGCGCGCAATGGCTATAAATTCTGAAAAATTAGCACCAAGCGTATGCGCCAAGGACTGGTTGTTATGCCCATAATTGAGCACAATGGTATTATGCGAATAGGTAAATGGCCGTACCCGATTGTATTCTGCCTGCAAATAGAGATTTTCAAGACCAAAAGCATTGTAGTATTTTGCCCCTAGTTGATATCCTGTCTTATTTTTATAACTTCCATTTCCGCCAAAAACATCACTGGAAGAAAACTCATCAATTATTAACTGGCCATAAATATTGACACGATCATTGATTTTATATTTAGTACTTAAACCAATGAGTGCATTTCCGCCACGCGAGCCGGTGGAGAATTCAATCGCTCTGTAAAAAATTACAGGATTTACGTAATTAAAATCAAACCCCCTATCGTTATCATTTTGCCAAACTACAGATTCAAATAGACCAATATTCAACCGTTTGCTGATATTATAGCTTAAATAGTGATTGGCCATATACTTCGTTCTGAAAGAGCCGTCATCAGTAACTTCTGGGCGTACGTCCCGCAAAGACATATAGGTGTTTGTATATTTTAATTTCCAAAAAATTGTATTCAATTTAAAAAACGGATACGGGCTGGCATTATCGCTGGTGAGAAGAGAGCGGTAGCCATCACCGATAAAGTTCTTTCCGTGACCCAATTGTATGTTGAAAAATTTTGAAGGGGTGTACGAAATATGTCCAGTCGCAATGGGATAATCATATTCATCTTCCTTAAATGCTTTTGCAATACCACGCCCGGGAATAATAGCCGGATTGCCCCCATCTGGCCGTATTGATTCCGCATACCGATTGAAGTAATCTGCAAATCTGCCTTGGCTTTCATAAACAACCGCAAAAAAACCGATTTGCTTTCCAATTCCTCCCTGCGCGTAGACCAATCTCGTGTTGTTATATGTATTTATATCAGCATCAATATCCTTCCCAACTTGTAAATCCACTCCTGGATCGAGCGTTAACCAATAATCCTTTCCCTTGATTGTAACCATATGCTCATTCCAAAATTTGCGGCCAAACCACGAAGTTTTCGATTTCAAAATTTTTTGATTCTCTTTTTCAAAGTCGTAATATTTATTTACTTCAGAATAGACAAAAGGCTTCTGCGCGGTGTGCGTATTTAGCCCAACTTTATTCAATACTGGATCAAAGAGGCTGTAATTGTGGTGCGATAGCGGAATGTTAATGTTGCTTCGGTATTCTTCATTTTCATACGGAAGATTTTCAATTTCATCGTATTCATTTGTTAAAAGATCAATTTTCTTTTCTTCGGAAGAAATATTGGTTTCCACATTCAGTTTTCCGGGTTCCACAAGCGGAATGGCAATAGGCAAGGTAAATTGTACGTAGGCCGGCTGCCCGTTGTAAGTAGCAGGTTTTATTTGTGGCAATTCCGAAAAAACACGTCGGGCTTCAACTTTTAATTCATCATAAATGGCATCGATATATAAAACTTGGAAAAGACCTTCTTTGGTTACTTCAAAAAGAACATTCACATTTCCCTTATAATTTTCTGAAGAAACAATTTCTGGAGTTCTGAAATTTTGAAAAATAAATTTTTGAAGTGTGAAATTGAAACACGTTTCTAGATTTTCAACTTCTTCCGAAGCACATTCCTCAAAAACCGGAAATTTTTCATATTGAGCGAGTTGTGATTGTGCGGAAGTGGAAAGAAAAAAAAGAAAAGTAAGAAACGAAAAATACAGTTTCATGGGGAATAGTTGTTTACGGCCCGAAAGATACAGATTTTTTATAATGGCTGAATTCAAAAAAAGCCCTCAATTGTGGATTGAAGGCTTTTTGGGAAAAACATTTTTTTTCAATGAATGTCAAAAACAATGGGCACGGTATATAGTACATCTACATTTTTATCGCCCTGTTTTCCAGGTTTCATAGTAGGTAGTTTACTTATTACGCGCTGGGCTTCATTTTTTAATTGATCATTGTTTGAATTCGCTTTCACATCTGTTACGTAACCCTTAGCATCAATTTTAAACTGTACATAGATTCGTTTCTTTTCATTTTTATCCAAATTTTCAAGCAGGGAAGTCCTGAAATTTCTGGTTATAAACGTATTTATCTTTGAAGACATACAATCAATTTTTTCTTTGTTGCTTCCCAGAGCCTCACATCCGGGATATACAGGCACGAATTCAACGTTTGTGATATTTTCTGTCTTTGATGGCGCTGGCGCAACCGGAACCGCAGGCGCAGCCACTGGAACATCTTGCACCATCGGCACATCTACAGAAGGAACCAAATCTTCAGTAATAGGATCTTGATTTGATGTGGCAACCACATTAGTAGTTGTCACAATCTGTCTTTTTACGGGTTGTTTTATTTCCGGTTTCACTGGCTCAACAACTGGAGTTTCCATTTCAATAGAATAAGTAATCATTGGTGGTTCTTCCAGTCCATCGCTTGCTTTTGCTTTTGCAGAGACTACGGTCATCCCAATGGTGCTTTCCATTACAAAAAACACGATGAGCAAACTAACTATCAATCCCAATTGGAAAAACAGACGGGAGTTCCATTTTATGTTGATTTGCTTTTTTAGTTGGCGTTTGTTTTCGGGCATTGTTTCATTTGTTTTCATAATCTATATTTTAAAATGGTTAACATATTTTATGAATTACAACTGTTGTGCCAAAAAAAAACCGCTGTTGAATTATCAACAGCGGTTTACTAATTTTTTTGAGGAATTCCTATTGAATGTCAAAAACTATAGGTAGAGAATATAAAACCCCGACTGGTTTTCCACGTTGTTTTCCGGGAGTCATATTTGGAAGTGATTGTACTACCTCCATTGCTTCTTTTTCCAGTCTTGGGTGTGGTGCCCTAGCACGAACCTCAACAACTTTACCCGCTTTATCAATTTTAAATTGAACCGCGATACGCTGCCTTCCTGAAAGGCCCAAATCTCCGGCAAGCTCCGTATTAAATTTCTTATTGATGAAGGCACTAATTTTGGAAGACATACATCTTTTTTTTGCATCGTTTCCATTTTCACCTTCGCAACCTGGATAGATTGGCACATTTTCAATTACGGCGAAAGGTACATCGGCAATTTCTTCCTCAACAACCTTTTCCTTAATTTCCTTTACCTCAACGATTTTTTCTTCTTGATTGGTTTCAGTAGATTCGATTATAGTTTCCTCGACTTCTTCCTCATCTTCCATAACCTCAATAACCTCCGGTGCTGGTGGCGGTGGTGGCGGTGGTGGTGGCGGAGTTAACTGTTGCGTGATTGGGATTTCTTCTTCAAGCTCATCGCCCAAATCCAGTTTTCCGTAATCTGTATCGCTTTTATCATACGATTTCCACTCTATTGCCTGCCACGCCAATAATAGCATAAGCACCATCCCGAGCTGGAAGAAGAGCATGCTTCTTCGGCTAACATCGGCCTTTGGGTTTTTTTTGGGTTCCATAATATTGGGTTTATTGTGTTGCTAAAATATAGAAATTATAATTGAATATAAAATTAATTGAAGTTTTAAAGTCTAAAAAAGTGATTCAAGTTTCGAAAAACCAAAACTCCTATTACCGTTCCAACCATATTTGCCAAAACATCTAGCAAATCGGCATCTCTTGAGGCTGTTAGCAGGTGCTGTAAAATCTCAATAATTATGCCATAGAAAAGAAATGCAAGCAACAGTCCAAAAATTATGTTTCGAGGTAATGGTTTCTGGTGTTTTTCAGAAATAAACCATTGCCAGCTAATGGCGAGAAAGAAGTAAATACCAACGTGAACCAACTTATCGGCTGCACTGAACGTTACTTTTGGGAAACCAGAAGTGGGCAAAAAAAACATGGCCGTAATGAATATACTGTACATAACGGCCAGAATTAATAATATTTTACTATCCAATAAGCTCTTTATACGCCTCATGGTCCAGTAAGCCATCAATTTCACTTGAATCTAAAATTTTCAATTTTATCATCCAGCCAGCTCCGTAAGGATCAGAATTTACTTTTTCAGGTTCAGATTCCAAGGCTTCATTGAATTCAAGAATTTCACCTGAAAGCGGCAGGAATAAATCGGAAACAGTTTTAACGGCTTCCACAGTGCCAAAAACTTCTTCTTTGTTCATTGTCTCGCCCACAGTTTCCACTTCCACATAAACAATATCGCCCAATTCTCCTTGGGCAAAATCTGTAACGCCCACAGTTGCAGTATCACCTTCAATCTTTACCCACTCGTGGTCCTTCGTGTATTTTAAGTTGGTTGGAATATTCATATTTATAATTTTAAGTTTTAGTTTCCAAAATTGTAACGCAATGTAAATCCGCTACGGATTGTAGTTTGCGGGAATGCAGTTGAGATCGCGTATTCTGAGAATGTATGATCATAATAGAATAGCGCCGTCAAGTTTTTGGTCAATGCATAATCCACAGTAAGCTGTGCTCCGTAAATAGTCTGTCCAGCCGTTGTTTGATTATTATTTACAATGTCCAAATAACGGATAATGGTTATGTTATCCCTTCTTGATAAATCCAATTTAAAGTTCAGGTCGCTTCGCATTACAGACTTTTTACCGCCAAAATTTGTGGCTATACGCAGATCCTTCACTCGGTACCCGAGACCTAGGATAAATTCATTCCCTTTAATTTCGGTAAGAAGATTATTGGCAAAACTCAATGAAAGTGCCCTATCCTTACGTACTTCAGCTAAGATTTTTACAGAATTATTCATTTCAAAATCCATTCGTAAAAGTGGTGAAAACTGTTCGGTTAAGTTTACGTTGGTGAGCAACGTCCGCGATTTAAAATTTCCAGCTTGATCCAAAGCCTCAGGCATATTTGGATCATAATCCAGATTGGTTTGGAACTGATTCACCGTGTAGCCTGCTCTATATCCGTGCTGCAATGAAAAACGTTTGAAGTTTTTCTTGAACCAGGGAATATTCATAAGTCCGGTATATTTAATATCCCAGTTTGGCAATGGAATATCCCGCAGGAATCCTTTCTTTTCACTTGAAGCGTCGCTTCCTTTATAGGCCGCCAAAAATGCCGGCAATAAAACGTCTTGACTATTTCTGCCGAAGCCTACGGGAAACCCAAGGGAATCCCGAGGAATTGTTGCGCCGTTGTAGTAATCTTCGGCCAAACGGTTTGCGATAACGATACGATTTTCACTAAAGGTATCAAATGCTGCTGAGGAATTTTCATCACTCTGGCTGAATGCAGTTTGAATCAGCAATGTTGAAATTGTGAAGTTTCCATAGGTATTTGGCGTAAGTGAGCGATACAGCCCATCTTCCACGATATAATTTTCGGCGTAATTTTCAGAATAAATTCTGCTTCCATTTATATCAATAATCAAATTATTCAAAGGCTGTAAATTGGCTTGAACATCCAATTGTCTTGATTCCACTTCAGTATATTGCTCATTGAATTCTGGATAAAGCGTGAGCCATCCTTTTCGCGCCGCCAAATCCCTAATCTCCGCTTGGCTACCAAAGGTAAATCCTGCAGTAGGCTTCAAGGTACCCACGAAACCAATATTCGGCGTGTAACCGGGAAGGAAAATACCGTTATTTTCCTGATAGTTAAATTGTATTTTTTTGAGCGAGGTCAACAATCCAATACCCGTATTCAAAGCTTTGTCGCCCGCACTTAGGCTTCCGCCATCGCCGGCAGCACCGCCACCAGCACCAGAACCTAATACACTGGACTTGCTTTTCGCCAATGAGTTTTTTTCCTTACTTCCTTTTTCGCCTCTGGTATCGCCACCTTCGCCGTCCTCTCCGCCTTCAAGGTTTCCTGCGCCCCCGGCTCCTCTAGCCTGCGCGCGTCGATTGATTTTTGTTAACCCTATATAGCGATAGAAACCATTCATATCAATGCTGGAATTGATTTGGTGCGTGCTCGCATTTTGAATTGAATTACCAAGATTGTAGGTTTGTGTGGTTCCATCACTCAAGGTAATAGGGATTGCCTGAAACAAGTCACTACTGGCCTGCCATTGGTAATCTCCCTGATAAGAATAGGTTGCACGAACAAATTTCAGGAATGGGAATTTGCTGAACGGCAAATCATAATTTAACTGAAGCGATTGAAAATGTTGATTGGGCTCCCCTACATCAAAAAATCCATCCCACACTCCTATAGAATTATCCGCGAATCCTTGGTTGTCAATATAATTCGTTACAATTCTATTATTTGTTGAAGTGAAATTGAAACGAAGTGATTTGGTCAAATTATAATTAAGTGTGTATTGCCAATCAAACAAGAAATTACGCTGGTATAATGTAGGCAGACCAATATTTCCTGGCTGCAGGTTTAGCTCACGGAATTTTTGCTCGTTATATTGACGAATAATATTTGAACTTGCTGAAATATTGGTAGGCAAATAATTAAAATTTAAATCCTTCAAAAACTGCCAATACTTTCCTCTGAAAAGCGAATCATTTTTCTTAAATGGCTCAATAGGTTTTGTCTGAAAGTTATAATTATAGGTTGCCCCCACGCGAACATTCTGTTCCATGGCATCCTCAATTTCAAAATCGTGGTGATCTTCCTGATTGTAGGAATATGACAAAGTCAAATTCTCAACATCATAAATCTGTGGTTTGGCATCTCCCGTTCGCTCCTTTCGCACTCCAATGAAATTAACACTTTGGCGGCGCGTATAATCTACAGATTGTTCCTTTATTTCATCACGTCTCTCATCAGAAACTGCGTTGTCAAGCCTTGTATCCAATTCAATATCCTGAAGTTCAGGGTCAAACTGTGGCGTTATCAACTCTTCACCCCTGCCGTAGTTAAAAGGTAATTGAATACCCCATTTCTTCGGAAGCAATTGCCCTAGGTTCAAATTGGTAACAACATCATACTGCTGCACATCTTCACGGCTTCTTTGGTTTGGACCCTGCTCAATCGAGCCAAAACCTACGGTGCTTCTTCTTCCGGTTGCACTTACAGTAGCAAAATCTGCCATATTCATATCCAGACTTGCAACGGCCGCCCAACCTCCTTCATTTTTCAATTCAGAAAGACGAAGCTCATTAAACCACGTTTCACCACAAATATCACTGCCCGTGCTGTTGCGAACCCCTAGCATGATGACACGCACATTTCCAAAACTTGGATTACCCAAAATACCTATGCGCATCTCATTTTCGGTAGGAATTCCCCCTTCCAACTCAGAACGGTTGTAAAAGGTAACATCTGTACCATTAAGCGGAGTACGCGTCTTCACCTCCTGCAGAAGTTGCAATGGCAAATCCAGTCTATTTTCTGCTGGCCAGATATCCTCTGCACTTGTCGCACCAAAATTTGTGGGACTCAATGGAATCTGGATTTCATAGTAGTTATTGGTAAGGTCGTTCCCCATTCGCATAAAAGCAACCATATCACCATCGCTCAAGGCAGATTGGTTTACCAACGATTCATTATGTATGAACATCTCAAGATTTTCATACTGTCGCATATCTATATTGAAATTTTTATAGACTGCACGCCCATCACCCGGTTCCAATCCACAAACACGCAGTGCAAGTGATTGTTCATTTTGGCGAATGATGTTGTTATTGTTGTTCAATTCTTCGCGGAAAACACCGGGAGGCAAAACATAAGGTATGGGCTGTCTATTTTCGTTTTCTAAAATACTTACAGCTTCAGATTCAAATGAAGTATTATCCTGCAATGGATCTTCGCCAGTAATATCAAGCGTTTGTTGGAATCTTCTATAATCCCCGCGCACCAATTCCAACGTACCAAAACGCAGCGTTGTATTCTGTGAGAATTGTGAAAGGAACATTCTCATAAAACGTATCGATCTAAAATCTGAAATCCCACCAATGGCTTCATCCGGCTGACCGATAGGAATTTTAAACTGAACCCAACGCACCGGAATCACATCATTATTCTGTGTAGTTACTTCAATTTCCTTTATATCTGTAATGTAGTCATTATTGTCAATGTTCATCCCCGGGAACATTTGCACATTGTACTGATAATAACTGTTAACCGTGTTCATTGTATTGTCACGGTTAATATCCTCCACATCAGGCTGAGCGGTAGACCCACGATTGGTATCCGTTACTTCCACAGGTGAATTGCCCTGAACGCCGTTATACATTTGATATCTCTCCAAGATATTTCCAGGAGCCTGTAAAAAGAATTGGTAATCATCATTTGCAGGATCCGCTAAGCCAGCAAACGCCGGATATCTCGTAGCTTCTTCAGCGTTGCTTAAACCATTATATCCTACGTCTTGATTGGTTCTTTCTTGGCCTTCAGTATCAAAAGTGTAAATAAGGGATTGACTAGTGGGCACTTTTCCCCAAGCTGTAGAAAGTGTATTTGCGTTACCGCCATCTTCAGGCAGTCCATTTTCATACTGCTTCCGCCCATCTTTCAAAATATCTTCTGAAATATTTCCTAGGTTGAAGCTTACCGTTCCACCAGGGTTTGTGGCATTTTCCTCATAAATGAAGGGATCCATTACCCAAAACTGAATGTATTCAACATTCGACCTTTCAAAATCTGTAGTGGTCAACGCACGTGCAATTCCACCGAAATTGGCAGTAGGATTTGGCAAATCGTTTCCTCCAGCAGCCGCAGGATTAAAATTATACATACCCCTTTGCCCAGGATAATAAGTAAGATCTAAGGTGAATAATGCTTGAGTTTGTCCTTGGATAATGTCCTGCTGTGGGAAAATTTCATCCCTAAATACACGGCGTGTGAAAGGGTTTGAAAGTTCTTCATCGGTAACTCCTTCTGGCCTTTGGCCACTGTAGAAAACAGGGTCAATGGTGTACCAATTCAATTTAGCCCTACGATAATTGTAGCCCAAATCTTCATTCGCTAAATCTCCCCCAAAGCCAATGGGCGTACTGGAAAGAAACCAACTATTGGGCGCACTTATATCATTGCCTGTTTGCGAAGCCTCAAAATCATCAACATACACTGTGGTTTTTCCTCCAAAGTCGGAAACTTTGGGTGCCCCGGGCATTAAGTATGCAAATTCCCCTCGAACGGAGAGATTCGATTCCACATCGGTATCTATATTCGGAAGTTTGTTTACAAGTCTGGTTAAAAATGGAACTTCAGTTGAATAATTCGCATTTACCCCAAAAATGGTATTGTTGATAGGCTCGACGCCATACGAAGATTTTTGGGTTAATGGACGCTCGTTGAGATTCAAATAGGTGGCACCCACTAAGAAATTTTCACTGAATTGGTGCTCAACATTTAAGCCAGTAAAACGTTTTGTTTGCTGACCGAAAAGCGAATTATTTTCGGTACTTACTGATATGGGCGTATTGCTGTTCAAAAGTGAAGGGTCTAAAATTTGAACTCTTCCCAATTGATAATTAACCGTATAGTCTACACCTTCAACCAATTGCCTTCCACCAGCGGTGACGGTTACAGAGCCCGGCGGTATATTGAAAGCACCAATTGGGATTCCGTCCGCACCGGTTGATTTATATCTTCCCTTCAATTGAAATTTATTTTTATCACTCTGTTGCTGTTCAGCTTGAATTTTGGTGGAATTATAGAGCGTGCTAAAAACATAACGCGTTTGGTTCGCGTTGTAAGTAGCAGGAATTTCGTAATTCTGTGATTCGCCATTGGGCGGTGTGTCCAGTGTTAATTGGTCAAAAAGATATTCTCCAAAAGGCTCAACCGTTGTAAAGATGATATTTCCATTCTGGGTATCGATAGTTATACCCGGTATGTAATCGAAAAATCCATCGCCGCCCTGTTGTGGATCATTATTGAAATTCAACCTATCCATATTGAAAACTCGCAAAAGTGTTGAGTTTTCAATATCCACATCGTTGGGATCTGTGAGACTTGGCTCCGGAAATGGAGCCCCTGCAGGTTTAATATAATTTAAGGGTGAAGGATCTGTATAGAGAATGTTCAACACAAAATCCTCTTGTTCCAATTGATATGCACCAATGGGATAAATGTTTTTCATCATCAAGTCCCAAATGGGCTCATTAACATTGGTAATGCTACTTTTAAGCATTTTTACAACCAAGTTTTGAGCAAGCGCAACTTGTTGCCCTTCCCCGGGGATAGGGTTTGGATTGGGATTTATTTCACCGCCTCGACCGCCGCCATTGGCCTCAACCCCATCATTGGAAAATTCCCCTACTTGAAATACCCTTCCATTTACGGTAAATTGAAAGGCAACACCCAAAACTTCATCATTGTTCAAGCGCTGGTTCAAGGATATATAACCCAACTGCGAATTGAGTTGGTATTCGCCGGGATCCAGTCTGCGGGCACTTTCCAAAATGGAATAATCAATCCCCTCATTTACCTGTACCCCAGAAAACCCTTGTTGCACTGTGGCTATATCCCTAATTAGCGGATTAAGCACCGTTTGGGCACCGCCATTGATACCAAATGGGTTAAAATCATTGTTCCCGTTATCTGGAAAAGCAGTCCGTGGCGCATTAATAAAACCACCGGGCGGAACATCCAAACCTATGTTCGTAGGGTCAGACTCACCAATATCCTGCAAGGCTACAATATTTCTCACATTATTGGTTCCCGCTGTTCTATTGGTCACCCAGACTTCAATACGCGTAACCTGCACATTACTGTTTATAAATGGATACTGGTCCAGAACCCTATCATAATTATCACGGAAATAATGCGAAAGGAAAAAGTGGCGGTTTTCGTCGTAGTCCAAAGCGAAAAGTTCAAAATCTGTAATCGTAGCGCCGCCCTCCGCAGTTACGGTTCGTGTCTCAGATTGTTGTTCTGAAAAAACACCCGTTACCGTAGTTTTTCCAAATTGAAGCTGTGCCTTCACCCCAAAAAGACTTTGCGCGCCCTGTATAAGTGCGCTATTAAGCGGCATATTTACGTTACCAACCTCAATTTTTTGAATAATGTCATCCTCGGTAGGTGTGTATTCCAGTTTTATTTGGTTCTGAAAATCAAAAGTACTTTCCGTATCGTAATTCGCCGTTATTTGAAGCCTTGTCCCTACTTTTCCCAGCAAACTTAAACTGATTCGCTGATCAAAATCGAATGATAAATTGCTTCGGTTACGTGGTGAAAAAGCCGGATTGTCCTGTTTCGTATAAAGTAAGCCCAAGTCCATTTCAACGGAACCCTGTGGTATCACATCAATAGTATTTCCGCCGAAAATGGTTTCAAAGAAGTTTGAATTCACATAAAATGTGGGCAATAAATTTTTCTGAAGTTCTTCAGAACCTTCCTTTCTACCATCCGCCGCATCAATCTTGTCCTTGAAATATGCTTTCATTTGTTCCTTTTGGATCAAATCCTGATACTCTTCCGGAGTAAGTATAATTGGGTAGGTTACATTGAAATTGCCCAATGTTTTTGTAAAAATATATCTATCGGTTATGGGGTCATAGGTATATAAATCCTGAATGCTTGGTGGGTTGGGAAGATACATCTGCCCTTGAGAATATCCTGTCGCGGTAGAGTCCTGCGCAAAGGATGAAAAACCAGAAATAATGAAACCTAATATTAATAGAAGCCTGTAATAGCTCGTGTTCACGTAATTTTTTGTACTCAATTTTTACAAATTTTTTAAAGCTTGTTTTATTATAGACTCGACAGAAGCCTGAGGATTTTCCTTAACAATTTTGTCACAGGCTTTTTCTGCCAATTTTTTGTTAAAGCCCAATGTCTCCAAAGCTGATAACGCTTCATTTTTATTAGTATTGCTCGACCCCCCAGAATTTGATGATAAGCCGTAAACTTTTAAGATTTTGTCCTTTAAGTCCAGTACCACACGTTGGGCGGTTTTGGCTCCTATTCCCTTAACCGATTGAATAGTAGCAATATCGTTATGGGCTATGGCTTCCAGAACCTGATCTGGCGCTAGGGATGAAAGCATGGTCCGGGCAGTGCTAGCACCTACGCCAGATACGCTTATAAGCAGCCTAAAAATTTCCCGCTCTGCTATTCCCGTAAAACCGTATAAAATATGAGCGTCCTCCCGAACCTGCAAGTGAGTAAAAAGTTTTACATTTTCGGTCTGGGGAAGTTCAGAAAATGTATGTAAGGAAATATTGATGAAATAACCAACGCCATTACAATCTATCACTACGTCTGTCGGGTTTTTTTCAACCAGTCTGCCCTGTATGTGCGTAATCATGTGTTAACGAAAACTTAAAGGGGTCAAATATAGTATAATTATTTACAACTGGTGGCGGGGAAAATGTGAAAATATAGAGGTGAAAAAAACCGTTAAATAGAACTTAGCAACTTGGGAACGTACATCGATATTTTTCACATTTTTAAGGAATAATGAATTGATTTTTTGATTGTGTCAATTGATAAAAACATAGTCATTGTTTTATTGGAATATTCCCGATAATATTGAAAATTTGTCTTGTAACCGGTATTTAAATTTGCTTCAAATTCTTCCAACTTAACACGTTTCATTAATAAATTGAATTCCTGCTCTGAAAATTTTAAATCAAAAATTTTATAATAATCTGCAAAATCAAAAGGTTCTTCAAAATTTTCAATCGTATATTTTGTTTCAATTGGAGTTCCTAATAAATATTCAATATTTTTTATATCATCTTCAGAAACTTTTTCGCAAGCCATAAATGAAATAGCTATAAATATTAAGATTATATATTTCATCTTAAATATTCACTAAGTACTTTTCCCCTTCTGCTGCGCGCGCTTCTCTTTTTGTTGGGCATCGACAACAGCCACTGCTGCCATATTTACAATTTCCTCAACGCTCGCGCCTAATTGCAGAATATGCACAGCCTTTTTCATCCCTAACATAATGGGCCCTATGGATTCCACATTGTTCAGTTCCTTTAATAATTTATAATTGCTGTTGGCAGAATCAAGATTCGGGAAGACTAGAGCATTGACCTTTTTTCCGGCCAATTTTGAAAACGGAAATTTCTTCTGAAGCATTTCTTGGTTCAGTGCAAAATCTGTTTGTAATTCGCCGTCCACGATCATATCTGGATTGCTTTTATGAAGCAACTCTACAGCTTCTCTAACCTTGGTGGCGTGCGCATCTTTAGACGAACCAAAATTGGCATAGGAAATCATTGCGATAACTGGCTGGAGCCCAAACATTTTCATAGTATAATTAGTCATTTGCGCAATTTTAGCCAAGTCTTTTGCAGAGGGATCGATATTTATTGAAGTATCTGATATAAAGATAGGTCCGCGTTTGGTAAGCATCAGATTGGTAGTAGCCACTTTTCCAACGCCCTCAAATCTGCCCACGGTTTCAAAAACGGGAACAACCGTTGTGGGATACGAACGGGAATATCCAGAAATCATAGCATCAACGTCGCCCTCATCCAGCATCATACCCGCAAAATAATTGCGCTCACGAACCAATTTTTCTGCAGCGTATAGAGATATTCCATTTCTTCGGCGTTTTTCCCATAGCTTTTGCGCGTAATGCTGAAGCTTATCTTCCTGCTCTCCGTTTTTAGGATCTATAATCTCAATGTCCGCATCAAAATCTATCTGCTGCATTAACTCAAGAATAATTTCTTTCCTGCCTAATAATACTGGAGTTCCTATTCCTTCTTCGTGTACAATTTGTGCAGCCTTCAAAACATCGAGATGATCTGCTTCGGCAAAAACGATACGTTTAGGGTTTAGCTTCGCACGGTTCATCAATAAACGAATGATCTTGTTATCGCTTCCCATCCGCTCGTAAAGTTCATCTTGGTATTTCTCCCAATCTGTAATTTCAGTAGTGGCCACACCGCTTTCAATAGCAGCTTTTGCCACCGCCGGTGGAACGGTTGCTATGAGACGAGGATCAAACGGTTTCGGAATAATGTATTCCCTGCCAAAATTCAATTTGGTTTCGCCATAAGCAATATTTACCTGCTCCGGCACAGGTTCCTTGGCTAATTCTGCCAACGCTTTAACGGCGGCCATTTTCATAGCTTCGTTTATTCTTGTTGCCCTCACATCAAGCGCTCCGCGGAATATAAATGGAAACCCAAGAACATTGTTTACTTGGTTGGGATGGTCGCTACGGCCGGTTGCCATAATAATATCCTCACGTGTTCTACAGGCAAGATCATACTCAATCTCGGGGTTGGGATTTGCCATGGCAAAAACGATAGGGTTTGCAGCCATGGTCTTTAGCATCTGGGGCGTAACAATATCCGCGATGGAAAGTCCAACAAAAACATCGGCATGTTGCATGGCTTCTTCCAGAGTATCAATTTTTCGGTGGGTGGCAAATTCCCCTTTTTCTTCTGAAAGATTTTCCCTATCGTTCCGGATTACACCTTTGCTATCCAGCATTACAATGTTTTCACGCTTTGCGCCAAAAGCTTTATACAACCGAGTACAGGAAACCGCTGCAGCCCCTGCTCCACTGATTACAATTTTGACATCTTCAATTTTCTTTTCCGCAATCTCGAGCGCATTTAATAGGGCCGCCGCCGAAATAATTGCCGTCCCGTGTTGATCATCGTGCATCACCGGAATGGACAGCTCATCCTTTAATCTACGTTCAATTTCAAATGCTTCGGGGGCTTTTATATCTTCTAAATTAATTCCGCCGAAAGTGGGTGCAATATTTTTTACCGTTGCGATGAATTCATCAATGTTTTCTGTATTTACCTCAATATCAAATACATCAATATCTGCAAAAATTTTAAAAAGCAGGCCTTTCCCTTCCATTACAGGCTTGGAAGCCTCAGGACCAATATTTCCCAATCCCAAAACCGCGGTCCCGTTTGAAATTACAGCGACGAGATTTCCTTTATTGGTGTATTTATATACGTTATTGGTTTCCTTTTCAATTTCCAAACAAGGCTCCGCGACCCCAGGCGAATATGCAAGGGAAAGATCCCGTTGCGTAGAATAGCTTTTAGTGGGTACAACTTGAATTTTGCCGGGTTTTGGTTTTGCGTGGTACAATAATGCTTCTCTGCGTCTGCTCTGTTTGCTCATATTTTATTGCTATTGAAATACTATTTGCCCAAAATCTTTATGCCGAAGATTTTTTGGGTTTTCCCAAATTCAAATTCGTTGTTTATTATTTTCGGGAACCTACAAAGTTAAAATGTTAACCGAAAGGAAGAAATTTTAGCGGTTAATCTTTTAAGAAGTTTATATTTCTTTTCAAACCAGAAAATTTAGTGCGCTTCACGGCACTTCCTTTAAAAATTTTTTGAAAAACACTCTCCGTGATTTCTTCCCAGTCTTTTTTTGACATGGAAAGCATTTCAGGATTTGGATTAAAAAGTGGTTCGCTGTGCGGTTTGCTGAAGCGGTTCCACGGGCATACATCTTGGCAGACATCGCACCCAAACATCCAGTCCTCAAATTTCCCCTTTTCTGAAATGGGAATTTCATTTTTTAATTCAATGGTAAAATAGGAAATGCATTTACTGCCATCCACCACCTTATCAGCCACAATTGCCTGCGTTGGGCAGGCATCAATGCAGGCAGTGCAACTCCCACAATGGTCTGTTACAGCGTGATCATACTCAAGCTCCAAATCCACAATCAATTCTGCAATAAAATAGAAAGAACCAACTTGTTTTGTAAGCAAATTGCTGTGTTTGCCAATCCAGCCCAGACCACTTTTCGCAGCCCACGCTTTGTCCAAAACCGGCGCAGAATCCACAAAAGCACGACCATCTACATCGCCTATTTCTTGCTGAATAAATTCCATCAACTGCTTTAACTTGTTTTTTATCACAAAATGATAATCTGCACCATACGCGTATTTTGAAATTTTATAGCTCTCGGGATTTTGTTTTTCCGAAGGAAAATAATTCAGCAATAGGGAAATAACACTTTTGGAATCAGGCACCAGCTTTGTTGGGTCCAGCCGTTTATCAAAATGATTTTCCATATATGCCATCTCGCCGTGAGCGTTGTTTTTGAGCCAATTTTCCAGCCGCGGCGCCTCCTCTTCCAAAAATTCAGCTTTGCTGATGCCGCAAGACAAAAACCCAAGGCGTTTTGCTTCGGTTTTGATCAACTTTGAATATTTGGATGAATTCTGAATCAAAATAAATTTTGGTGAATAATAAAATTTGAAAAATCATTCTTCATCTTCTTACAAATTCTAAAAACGCATCTTTCGGTTTTAAGGTTATCAATGGCTTAATTTCAATGGCTGACTTTTTTTCTGAAATCTTAAACATTTCAATCAATTTTGCAACTGCCAAAATCATTTCATACATCGCAAAATTATTGCCAATGCACATACGCGGTCCAGCACCGAAGGGATAATAATGCGAGGAAAATGCATATGGACTTACTCCAGAAAAGCGCTCTGGTTTAAATTTTTTCGGTTCTTCCCAAAAATCGGGATTGGTATGGATTTCCAATAACGAAAATAAGAGACTTGAATTTTTAGGAATTCGCAAGCCGTTAAATTCGTCTTCGGTACTATTTACGCGGTCAATAAAATACGCCGGCGGATACAACCGGAGCGATTCCTCAATAACATTTTTTGTAAAATCGCAAGCCTTGATAAACTCCATAAGGTTGCTTGAATTTTCTCTTGCGAGAGATATTTCGGAAAAGATTTTATCTTGAATTTCAATATTTTGAGCCAATAATTGACTGGTAAATGTTAGTGAGTTGGAAGTGGTTTCGTGCCCTGCCGTGAAGAGTATTAATATTTCGTCTATCAATTGCTCCTCATCCATTTCGCTTCCGTCTTCATATCGAGCTTCCAGCAGCATATCAAGCAAATCGTCTTCCCTTTTCCCAGATTTTTTTCTGTCATTGACCAGTTTTTTCAGAATATCGCGCGCTTCCTCAGTTTCGGAAACGTGCTTTGCAATTTCACCATTCAGCCGAAACCACCAGCCCAAATAGGGCTGACGCAATTCTTTTACCAACATTTTTTGAGCAGATTCCGTGATGTGTTGCAACCTGTTAATTTCTTCGGAATTTACTGCACTGCTGAAAAGTGATTTCACCACAGTTTGAAAGGCGAGATCATTAAAAATGGGAAATATATCGATGGATTTATTGGTTTCAATTTTATGCAACTCAGTTTCAATTGCAAGATTTATGGTATCCAACAAATTAGTCAGCTGCTTCTTGTGAAATGCGGGTTGAATAAGTTTTCGTTGTTTCTGCCAAAGTTCACCTTCGGACGTCAATAATCCAAAGCCCACATATTTTGAAAGATCTTTGGTTTGAATGGGTGATTTTGTAAAATTCTTTTGATTTTTTTGAAGTGCATATTGGGCAAAACCGGCATCGCGTGAAAAAATAACGGATTTTCCAAAGCCAAGTTTCAATCGAAATGTATCTCCTTTTCTCTGAAAATTTTCGTGATGAAAAGGCAAAGGGTTTTTCAGTATTTGTACGGAATGCACTAAAAACCTAAAAGCTGAAACTGATGGGATTTTTTTATTTGCCATAACTAAATTTGGATTCTGCGCATTTAGCTACCAATTAATTAAAAGAATAACCCTCGACTTCGCGCTAATGAAATATAAAAGTTTAAAAAAGTCCGCCTTGGGTGGGTCCCTTCAACTTGCCGAGGTGTTTGTATGCGGCTTCGGTAACTTCACGCCCGCGTGGGGTCCTCATTATAAAACCCTGCTGGATCAAGAAAGGTTCATATACTTCCTCAATAGTTTCGGGACTTTCTGAGACTGCAGTCGCAATGGTGGTTATACCTACTGGGCCACCCTTAAATTTTTCAATGATTGTTTTCAGGATTTTGTTGTCCATCTCATCAAGACCGTGCGCATCCACGTGCAAGGCCTCCAACCCAAATTTAGCGATTTCAATATTAATTTTCCCGTTGCCTTTTATTTGTGCGAAGTCCCTAATTCTTCTCAAAAGCGCATTCGCAATTCGAGGTGTTCCGCGGCTTCTTCCCGCTATCTCGATGGCAGCTTCCATAGAAATGGGAACATTCAAAATTCCAGCGCTTCTCTCTATAATTGTCGTGAGCAATTCGGTAGTATAATATTGTAGTCTCGAAGAAATACCAAATCTTGCACGCATTGGGGCAGTCAATAATCCGGAGCGCGTTGTTGCACCCACTAATGTAAATGGGTTCAAATTGATTTGAACAGAACGGGCATTGGGTCCAGATTCTATCATAATATCAATTTTATAATCCTCCATTGCTGAATAAAGATACTCTTCCACAATAGGGCTCAACCGATGTATTTCGTCAATAAAAAGGACATCGCGTTCATCAAGATTGGTAAGCAAACCCGCCAAGTCACCAGGTTTGTCTAAAACCGGACCAGAAGTTACGCGAATGTTTACGTCCAGTTCATTTGCGAGAATGTATGCTAAAGTTGTTTTTCCCAGACCGGGAGGCCCATGAAATAAGGTGTGGTCAAGTGCTTCACCTCGTAGATTTGCAGCTTTTACGAATATTTGAAGATTCTCCAAAGCCTGATCTTGCCCCGTAAAGTCCTCGAAGCTTAGTGGACGCAATTTCTTTTCAATATCGAGTTCCTGTGGCGAAAGATTTTCCCCTGTGGGATCAAGGTTCTTATTCATTTAACAAAGATAGCAATCCTTAGCTTCACGCCTTAAAAAAAGAAAGCCATACTTTTCAGCATGGCTTTCAAAAAAATTGTAGACTCCTCACTTCCTACATTATTTTACTCATTGTAAATGTATTCCAATCTTAACAATTACGCCATACGTACCGGTACTGATTTATTACGTAGAAGTACTAAGAAAAAGCCCTTCCAATTTTAGGAAGGGCTTTTTTAAATTTAAATGATTTTTTAATGATCCATTTCGTCTTCATTATCCTGAAGCGGAATATTCTGCGGAATGAAATCCTGACCTGGAATTACATAATCTGTTTCATCCTTGTTTAATTTGCTATAGTCATAAGACCAACGGTATACGTGAGGTATTGCACCTTCCCAGTTTCCGTGGATATGTTTCAATTCTGTGGTCCATTCAAGAGTTGTAGCGTTCCAAGGATTTTTTGGACCTCTCTTTCCGTAGAAAATAGAACTAAAGAAATTGTATAGGAAAACAACCTGTACTGCGATTGTAATGATCGCAAAAATGGTCATTACCACGTTAATGTTTGCAAGGTCATCAAAGTATGGGAAATTAGTATTTGTATAGTATCTACGCGGAAGACCAGCCATACCCACAAAGTGCATTGGGAAGAAAATTCCGTAAGCACCTATTGCAGTTACCCAGAAATGGACATATCCTAAATTTTTGTTCATCATTCTTCCCTGAAACATTTTAGGGAACCAGTGATATACCCCTGCCAATAGACCGTAAAGCGCTGAAATACCCATTACCAAATGGAAGTGAGCAACTACGAAATATGTATCGTGAACATTAATATCCAGTGCGCTATCTCCTAAAATGATTCCCGTGAGTCCTCCTGTAATGAATGTGGAAACAAACGCAATGGAGAAAAGCATTGCGGGATTCATTTGAAGATTTCCTTTCCAAAGTGTGGTAATCCAGTTGAAAGCCTTTACTGCTGAAGGAATTGCAATAAGCAATGTTGTAAACGTAAATACCGAACCTAAGAATGGATTCATTCCCGATATGAACATATGGTGACCCCAAACAATAGTTGATAAGAACGCAATTGCAAGAATAGAAGCGACCATCGCCCGATATCCAAAAATTGGCTTACGTGAATTTGTTGCCATAATCTCAGACACGATTCCCATAGCAGGTAATATCACGATGTAAACTTCTGGATGGCCCAAGAACCAAAAAAGATGTTCAAAAAGTACCGGCGAACCCCCTTGATGATGGAGCACTTCCCCAGCAATATATATGTCTGAAAGGAAAAACGAAGTCCCAAAACTTCTATCCATAATAAGCATCAAAGCCGCGGAGAACAGTACTGGAAAAGAAACAACCCCAATAATTGCAGTCACAAAAAACGCCCAAATAGTTAAGGGAAGTCTTGTCATCGACATTCCTTTGGTACGTAAATTAATTACTGTAACAATATAATTTAATGATCCTAACAATGACGATGCAATGAAAATTGCAATAGATGATAACCATAAAGTCATTCCCGCTCCAGATCCAGGTATTGCCTGTGGCAATGCACTAAGAGGTGGATATATAGTCCATCCTGCAGAAGCTGGCCCTGCTTCCACAAATAATGAAAATAACATTACAACACTGGAAAGGAAAAATAGCCAATAGGAAACCATGTTCAGAAACCCTGAGGCCATATCCCTAGCTCCAATCTGTAAGGGAATAAGTAGGTTACTGAAAGTTCCACTTAAACCAGCCGTCAATACAAAGAATACCATGATGGTACCGTGGATGGTAACCAATGCCAAATAAATGCTTGGATCCATTACTCCATCTGGAGCCCATTTACCTAAGAAAATTTCAAATATTGTAAATTTATGATCTGGCCAAGCTAATTGCAATCTGAACAAAAGTGACATTAATATCCCAATAATACCCATAAACAATCCTGTGATAAGGTATTGTTTGGAGATCATTTTGTGATCTTGGCTAAAAATGTATTTTGTGATAAAGGTTTCTTTATGATGATGCCCGTGACCATCATCGTGATGATCGTCTACTGCGTGGACCTGTGCTGCGTGTGCTGACATATCTTTTTAAGCTATTGTTTATTAATTCTCATTACTAAGTTGTTCCGCTAAAGTGGGTTGGGTTTTCAACCAGGCCTGATATTCCTCTTCAGACTCCACTACGATTTTCATTTGCATATTATAATGGCTGGAACCACAAATCTTATTACAAATTAGAAGATAATCGAATTCGTATGAATCCAATGGGGCTTCGCCGGCTGCAGCAAGCTCCTTACTTTTTGCGGTACGTAATTCATTGATGTGCCTCACCTTCTCCACAATTTTATCATTTCGGCGCATTTCTTCCGTGGTTATCGTGGGGGTGAAAGCAAATTGGGTAATCATACCTGGCACACAGTTCATTTGTGCTCTGAAAAATGGCATATATGCTGAGTGAAGCACATCTTGGGAACGCATTTTGAATAACACCTTTCTGCCAACGGGCAAATGTAGTTCTGTAACAATTTTATCATCCTTTCCGTTAGGGTCTGCCGCATCAACACCAAGTTGATTAACACCTTCAATAAGACGAACATTCGCTTCACCCAAAGTATTATCTTCGCCAGAATAACGCGCGCGCCAATTAAACTGCTGTGCATAAAGCTCCACAACTAGCGGATCATCATCCTCGCTAACGTTCATTATATCTGTCCAAGTAAAAAGACCGTAAATAATAAGACCTGCCAAAACAATTACCGGAATAATTGTCCAAATAAATTCAAGTTTATCATTATCAGCAAAAAATGTTGCTCTTCTTACAATATTTCCTCTGTAAACAAATGCGAAGTAATGAAGTAACCATTGTGTAAGAATACCAACAACGAAAATGATAATCATGGAAACAAGCATCAGATTATCGGTTCCCACACCGTGCTCAGATGCAGATTCTGGCAAAAGGACATCACTCCATAGTGCGAATGAAGCAAATGCCAATACGTACATAAAAATCACGAAGCCCATCATCAAATAACCATTGATGTTATTGTCCTTCGCTGAGGCAATTTCTGAAAAACCAGTAGGTTTAACACGTGCCATTTGGAAAATCCTGTTCATTTGCCAAACAGCTACTCCAAAAAGAATGATTACTAGTACAACTAAAAATGCGGTCATCTTATGATATCTTCTTTAAACAAATTGATTAAAAATGGTAGTTTTCACTTTCTTTAATATATGGATCATTTTTCGGCTGAAGCGAAACTCGACTAAGTCCTGTTCCAACAATAAATATGAAAAGACCCAGAAAGAACAAAATTGCAGCAATCTCAGGAATTCCGAAGTGCCAGTTGTGGCCAACAGTAGATGGCATTACCAATAGAAATACATCTATATAATGGCCAACCAAAATAACCACACCTGCCATAACTACGAACCAAGGAATACGCTTGTAATCACTGTTCATCAACATTAAAATAGGGAAAACAAAATTAAGTATCAACATTCCAAAGAATAAAACATTATACTGTTGAATTCTAAGAATGAAGTAAGTTACCTCTTCGGGAATGTTTGCATACCAAATAAGCATGAATTGCCCAAACCATAGATACGTCCAGAAAATACTGAAGGCGAACATAAATTTAGCCAAATCGTGCAAATGCCTATCACTTACAAAGGGCAATAGACCCTTGCTTTTCAAATAAATTGTTGTCAACGAAATAACTGTAATTGCAGAAACGAACATTGTGGCAAAAATATACCACGCAAAAAGTGTACTGTACCAGTGTGGCGTCATAGACATAAACCAGTCCCAAGCCATTGTTGCTTCTGTAGCCAAGAAAAATACCAAAAAGAAGACTGAAAATTTAAAGTTCTTTTGGTGGTAAGCAATATCATTTGTTTCAGCCAATTTCAAAGAATTTTTTCTTGAAAAATGACGGTATAAATTCCAACCTAAAATATAGATAATTGCCCTAACCAAGAAAAATGGAAAATTTAAATATCCGGATTTAGCCTGAAGAATTTTATCTTCGGCAACCAATTCGTGATCTTGCCAAGGGTAAAAATGTGTTCCTGCGAAAACTACTATTAAAAATACAATAATAGAACCAGGAAGTAAATATGTGGTTACCCCCTCAATCACGCGATAAAGTACTGGCGACCATCCTGCCGAAGATGCATACTGAATGGCATAAAAAACAAGTGCTCCCAAAGCAATCATCATAAAGAAAAATGCTGCCACAAAAGTTGCGGACCAAGGTCTGGTTTGCAATTGGTGCAGAACGTGTTCCTCATGTGAAATCCCATGGGCTTCTTCGTGGGCTTCTTTTTCGTGGGCTATCGCACGTTCAGCATAGCCTTCCTCTCCCCTTGCCGTATCAACAAAATTGGATTCGTGTGACCCATCGTGGCCTTCAGCCGCATGCGTTTCATCGTGGCCTTCTCCGTGGCTAGCTTCTGCAGCCATAATCTCTTTAACTTCCTCAACTGTTTTTGGGGTGGTTAAAAATCCATAGGCGATACCCAAAACTCCAAGGATAACAAGAATAATGGAAAACAGTTTTAAACTTCTAGGTAGCGTGTACATATCTTTAGCTATTCTCTTAAATTCCTTAATTACGTTCTACATTTGCGGTTGCTGTGCTGTCAACAACAATCGGCTGGGCCATTTTGGTGGAATCAACCGCGGTTGAATCTGTTGGATTACCAAGTAAACCTGGCTGACCATTCAAAGCCGCTTTTAAATTCATGACGTGCATGGCGATTTGCCAACGCTCCTTTTCATTGGTTTGTGAAGCATATGAACCCATACTATTTAACCCATACATTTCAACGTGGTAAATTCCTCCCGGCGTGATATTTCTTCCTGGATCAGCGTAGCTAGGAATACCCAAAAATTTCTCACGCTGTGCCAGAATTCCCTTTCCATCACCCTTGTCGCCGTGACAAACAGCACAATATATAGTGTACAGTTGATTTCCAGCAGCTAGATTTTCGTCGTTTATTTCTAATGGGTTTTGAAGCTCAACTCTTGCTAGTTCCAAACCAGCAGTCGTGTTTTCATAATCATAAGGCTGCCATCCACGCGGGATTGTTCCCGGAGGAGGCGTCATTGCTTCCTGCCCATTCTCAAAATATTCTGTATTATAGCTTCCATAGGCTTCATATCCTACCGGAGCATACATATTAGGGAAATATTGATAGTTTGGCTTATTATCGTTAAAACAAGAAACCATACATACCGAAGCAATAGCAACAATTGCTATGTTAATCAATGTTTTCATATTAATGTTCTTGTTCATTTTCAATTAATCTTATTTCTTCTGCTCCCGTATCGTATAAAAACTTCGTGAGAATATCTATATCGTGATTCTCGGCGTCTATTGCCATCAAAAATCTATCATCGGTAGTACGAGGGTCTGGGTTTTCCGCTTTTTTGAAAGGCCAGATTTTACTTCGCATATAAAATGTAACAACCATTAAGTGCGCAGCAAAGAATACGGTCATCTCGAACATTACAGGGATAAATGCAGGCATATTTGTGTAAAAAGCAAAGCTTGGCTTACCACCTATATTTTGTGGCCAATCCTCAATCATTATAAAGTTGAGCATAGTGACGGCAACACTCAATCCCAACAATCCGTAAAGAAATGATGTGATTGCAATTCTAGTGGGCGCAACGCCGGCAGCAGAATCCAGTCCGTGAACGGGAAATGGCGTAAACACTTCTTCAATATGATAGTGTTCTGCGCGCGTTTGTTTGACGGCTTGCAAAAGCAAATCGTCATCTGTATAAATAGCGTGTATCTTTTTTGAAGCCATAACTATTTTTTATTTTTTAAGATTTCAGCCTGTCCAGCCCAATCATCACGTTCCGCTCTTCCTGGGAATTCCGTGATGATTTCGTCAAGCAAATCGTAATCACGTTTTGTCATTCTACTTACCTGATCAAAAGTAAATATTCCAATTTCGTGAAGTTTTTGTTCCAAAATAGGACCAACGCCACTTATTTTAGTTAAATCATCTTGGGTTTGAACTGCTGGATCAAAAGTACCCAAACGACTTAACATATTATCAAGCCCAGCTTTGCGAGCTTCAGAATCTACCCTATTTTCTTCAGCATTAAATTCTTCAGACGGACCGTTAAATTGATCATTTTTTGGAATATTTGCCGAAGGACCTTCCGCAGCTGGATAAGATTCTACTTCAACATGGTGATGATGATCGTCACCGTGTTCGGCTCTCAATCTTTTGAATTGTTCTCCAGAGGATTTCAAAATCGTTTTTACTTCAGCTTGTGCAATTACCGGGAAAGTACGTGCGTATAGTAGAAAAAGGACAAAGAAGAAGCCAATTGTTCCTATGAAGGTTCCAATATCAACAAAAGTAGGCTCGAACATAGTCCAAGAAGATGTTAAACGATCTTTACTCAAATCAATCACGATAATATCGAAACGCTCGAACCACATACCAATATTGATAATGAATGCCACGATGAATGTCCAAAGAATATTTCTTCTTAATTTTTTTACCCAGAGTGTAAGTGGCACAATTAGGTTGCAAATAATCAATGCCCAGAATGCCCACCAATATGGTCCAGTAGCCGCACCAAAGGACAAATAAGTATAGTTTTCATAAGGTACACCAGAATACCAACCAATGAAATACTCTATGAGATAGGCTACGGTTACAATCCCACCAGTTAGAAGGATTACCTTGTTCATATACTCAATATGGAGAACGGTAATATAGTTTTCCAAATTTGAGACCTTTCTCATAACTATAAGAAGCGTCTGTACCATTGCAAAACCAGAGAAAATAGCACCTGCCACGAAATATGGTGGATAAATAGTACTATGCCATCCTGGAACCACTGATGTAGCAAAGTCAAAAGATACAATTGTGTGCACCGAAAGTACCAATGGAGTAGCCAAACCGGCAAGTACCAATGAAACTTCCTCGAAACGTTGCCAATCTTTTACTCGACCGCTCCAACCAAAACTTAAAATACCATAGATTTTTTTCTGAAATGGACTTGTAGTCCTATCGCGAATCATTGCAAAATCTGGCAATAACCCTGTCCACCAAAACACCAATGAAACTGAAAGATATGTTGATATCGCAAATACATCCCAAAGCAAAGGCGAGTTGAAGTTTACCCAAAGCGATCCAAATTGGTTAGGAATAGGAAGTACCCAATAAGCCAACCAAGGACGCCCCATGTGAATGATAGGGAACAGACCAGCCTGAACAACCGCAAAGATCGTCATCGCCTCTGCTGAGCGGTTTACTGCCATTCTCCACTTTTGGCGGAAAAGCAAAAGTACAGCAGAAATAAGTGTACCCGCGTGACCAATACCTACCCACCAAACGAAGTTGGTAATATCCCAAGCCCAGCCAATTGTTTTATTCAATCCCCAAACCCCAATTCCTGTGGATACGGTGTAAATAATACATCCCAGTCCCCAAAGAAATGCAATTAGGGAAATAGTAAAAACAATCCACCAAGATTTATTGGCCTTTCCCAAGACCGGAGCTCCTACATCTACACTGATGTCGTGATAGGATTTCTCTCCAATTACCAAAGGCTCTCTTATAGGTGCTTCGTAGTGTGACGACATATTTAATTATTAAATAATTGGTTCTTTCTTAAATTTATTTGTTATGCTTCTGAAGTATTTTTCACTTTCATCTGATAGAAAACATTCGGCTGAGTTCCTACATTCTCAAGTAAATGGTACATTCTATTATCTTTCTTCAATTTAACTACTTCAGCATCTTTATCATTTACATCTCCAAATACAAGTGCTCCTGTATCGCAAGCTCTTGAACAAGCCGTCTGGAATTCTCCATCTTTGATTGCTCGACCATCTCGCTTGGCATCCAAAATTGTTTTCTGTGTCATTTGTATACACATAGAACATTTCTCCATGACACCTCTGGAACGTACCACTACATCTGGATTGAGCACCATACGTCCAAGATCATTATTCATATGGTAATCAAATTCGTCATTTTCGGCGTATAGGAACCAGTTGAAACGGCGAACTTTATAAGGACAGTTATTGGCACAATAACGTGTACCCACACAACGGTTGTAAGCCATTTGGTTTTGACCTTGACGCCCGTGAGAGGTAGCAGCAACTGGACATACAGTCTCGCAAGGGGCGTGGTTGCAATGCTGGCACATTACTGGCTGAAATGCCACTTGAGGATTTTCATAAGCTGGGACTTCCACAGCTGTGTATGTGTCAAATGCCGGTAGATTTTCTAAGGTTTCAATCTCTTCCTTAAATGTTTCACCAGCGGAATAATATCTATCGATGCGCAACCAATGCATATCACGGAACTTCCTTACTTCATCCTTACCTACAACCGGAACGTTGTTTTCAGAATGACAAGCAATAACGCAAGCTCCACAACCTGTACAAGCATTCAAATCTATGGATAGGTTAAAGTGTGGACCTACGGTGTCATCGAAAGTGCTCCAAATATCCGCGTTTCGCTCACGAACGGAAATTTCGTTATGATCGTAATCCGTTACAGGAATCTCGTTATAGTAATGCTTGTCCTTAGTGTTGAATATTTCAAGTGTAGTTTCTTTAATAATATCCTCACTGCGTCCTGCCATAGTGCTTTGCAATTGGACACAGGCAAATTCGTGCATTCCGCCAACTTTCTCCAAAGTAACATTTTGCACTGATGAGAAATTGTTGTAAAGAGTATACGCATTAACTCCAGTCTGCATTTCCTTTTGAATTGCAGCCGTTTTGCCATAACCCAAAGCCAAACCAACAGAACCCTTTGCTTGTCCAGGCTGAATAAGAACCGGAACATTTTCGAGAACCGTGTTACCTAACTTTACATTCACATAACTACCATTCAGCGCCCCATTTGATACATGGTCATTAACGAGATCCAAAGCCTCAGCATCTGATGCTGAAATTGTCAAATAATTATCCCACGTAGTTCGGGTGATGGGGTCTGGCAATTCCTGCAACCAAGGATTATTAGCTTGTTGGCCATCACCAAGACCTGCTTTAGTATACAATGTTAGTTCATAACCGCCGTTTTGCGATATTGCAGAAAGTGCGCCGTTACTGGTATTACTTTCCATCATTCCGGCTGCCTGAACTGTTTCAGCACCTGGATTTTCGTTTATAATTATTTCAGAATCATTGGAAATTACACCATCGTGTAGCGCTTGGTTCCAAGAACCTCCTCCTGCCAAAATGGATGAAGTCCAAGTTTCTTTTAAATAATCGTAATAATTATTTCCATTGCCAGTCCACATAACCAAACTTTCTTGAAATTGGCGCGTGTTGAACAATGGACGAATTGTAGGTTGAATTAAGCTGAATGTTCCCTTCTTAATCTGTGCGTCACCCCAAGATTCTAAATAATGAGGGGTTGCTGCAACCATTTTCGCCAAGGAAGCAGTTGCGTCTTTTTTCATCGCAAAGGCAATTGACAAGTCCAATTTCTTATAAGCTTCGGCAAATTCTTTATTCGGAAGGGTGTAAACAGGGTCTACTCCTACGGTAATTAATCCTTTTATACTTCCGGAAATAACACCGTCAACAACTGTTTTTACTTCGGCAGAACTTCCAGCCCTAATAAGTAATGGCTTCGATGAATCCATCGCCTCACTGTTTGAGTTGAAATTCAAAGCCATTGTCTGTGCGGCTATATCTGGCAATCCGGTTATCAATAATGCTTTGCTTCCGGCTTTCTGAAGTTGCGCTTTTGCTTTTGAAACGGCATCGGCAATATTTTGTGGCAACCCTGAGGCACTGCCACCTGTCAACGCTTTCAAAATCTGCATTTGTTGTGAAGGAGTTGCAGGAATACGTTTATCCGCATTTCCACCAGTAAGGGACATATTTGCCTCAAATTGTATGTGACGCGACATTTTCCCGTTCTTTGGCACACGTCCCTGGGCGTAACCTTTGCTATAACTTCCCCCTTGCCAGTCTCCTAAAAAGTCGGCGCCTACTGAAACAATTACTTCTGCTTTAGAAAAATCATAATCAGGCAAAGCGCGTGTTCCGTATTTGTTCTGAAATGCATCTAGCGCTTCAGAACAAGAAACTGTATCGTAAACAACATGGCGGACATTTGGATATTTGCCAGTAAATTCAGAGATCAATTTTGAAATGGATGGGCTTGCGAATGTTTGGGTCAGCAAAACAATGTTTTGACCGGCCATTTCATTCATTTTTTGGGCAACAGCAGCATCAAATTGTGCCCAACTTACATCTTTGCCATCAACCGCTGGGTTTTGTAACCTATTTTTATCATACAGCGATAACACTGATGCGTGCACCCGGGCATTTGCACTACCTCCATTAACCGCAAGATCATTCCGTTCAATCTTAATGGGACGACCTTCGCGGGTTTTTACCAACACATTGGCAAAATCGAAACCGTCTGCCATAGTAGTGGCATAATAATTCGCAATTCCGGGAACAATCTCGTCTGGCTGGACTACGTAGGGAATGGATTTAATTACCGGACCTTCGCAGGCAGCCATTGTAGCCGCAGCTGTAGTAAACCCTACATATTTTAAGAAGTCTCTACGGGTAGTTTTGGAAGATTCCAAAGCCTCTTTATTCCCTAAAAACTCATCAGTAGGAATTTCGGACACAAACTCATTATCCCTTAGCGCCTTAACAATAGAGCTGTCTTCGTTAAGCTCTTCAACACTTTTCCAGTATTTCTTGCTTGATGCCATATTATTTATTTACAATTTTTTACCCTTTGATTTCGCTCCGGGCGTGTACGATTTAGATTTTATAATTCTTCAGGTTCTTCGTTTCCAGTTATTACACCAATTTACGGTTCACCTTATCGCATTTCTTATTTAATATTTTTTGTCAGTATTTTCGAATATTAATAATGACATTTTCCACATTCCAAACCTCCCAATTCTGCAATGGTAAGTTTTTCAACACCATATTTCTTCGATAATTCTTCGTGAATTTTAGCATAATATTCGTTGCTGGCCAAACTTACATTTGTTTCCCTGTGGCAATTGATACACCAGCCCATAGTAAGTGGTGCAAATTGCTCAACAACTTCCATCTCCTCAATTATTCCATGGCACTCTTGGCAAGCAATACCGGCTACGGTCACGTGCTGTGAGTGATTGAAATATGCAAAATCCGGAAGATTGTGGATTCTTACCCATTTCACAGGTTCCGTTTTTCCAGTGTATTGTTGTGTAGCGGCATCCCAGCCCACAGCCTTATAAAGCTTGGCAATTTCACCATCATAAAATTCTTTTGAATGTTCTTCTGTTGCGGTCTCTGCTGCTACTTCAGAAATATTCTTGTGGCAATTCATACAAACATTCAAGGATGGAATTCCAGAAGTTTTACTTGTTCTTGCCGAGCTGTGGCAATATTTACAGTCTATTTGATTGTCGCCCGCGTGGATTCTATGCGAATAATGAATAGGCTGAACAGGCGAATACCCTTGGTCAACACCTACTTGCATCAAATATCCGTAACCCAAGTAACCAGCTGCTAAAATCAAAAATATAGATGTAACCAAAACCAAAAATTGATTTTGAACAAATGCTTTCCAAATAGGGGTTCCCTTTTCTTTTTCTTCGTAAACAACGCCGTTTGCCTCTGCTATTCTCTTCAACGTGTTTGTAACCAAGAAAAGCATTATTATCAAAAGCAAGAAAATAAGTGCAAGCGCCCCCAAAACCAAAGCATTCGAAACCCCTCCGCCACTTTCTCCAGTCGGTGTTGCAGTCACGGATGTTTCGGTAGGAGTTGGAATTGGCTGACTTGTATAGGCAAGAATGTTATCGATATCAGTTTCAGATAATGCCGGGAAAGCGGTCATTACTGATTTGTTGTACTCTTCAAAAAGTTTAACCGCCACAGGATCTCCCGCCGCAATCATCGCTTGGCTATTGTGTATCCAGTCGTACAACCATTGTCTGTCGTGCTTGTCCGCAACGTTACGTAATGGTGGCCCAACCGCTTTTTTGTCCAGTTTATGGCAAGCCGCACAATTTGCTTTGAACAATGCTTCACCAGCCGCAGCGTCTCCACTACCAGTACTTGCCTGCGCAGCATCATCAACAGCCATTTCAGTTACCGTTGGCTCAGGCGCACCGGGCTGTTCTTGGGCAGTCTGTGAAAATATGGTAGTTGAAAAAGTTAGTAGAAACACTAACAAAAGGAGCGGCATTTTTGAACGTAGATGTAAACAATTCACCTTTTTCATACTAATGGTTAAAATTATTGTCGAGAGTTTGGCACAGAATTAGTTAACTGTTTAACGCGTATCCAATACTGTTTTCGTTCCTCAAATTAAGGCACAAAAGTACATTATAAAGTCGATTTTAGAAATGCAAATAAAGTGTTAATGGGTAATTTATATTTGTTCTAAATAATAATTTTTGACCCATCAAACCGAATAAAATTTACTTTTGCAATAAACTATTAGAATTATGCACAAACAAACCTTTTACAAGATTTTTATAGCCAGCATTTTACTGTTTTTTGTTTCAACCCAAGGGTATTCACAAGAAGCAACTTTAACGGTAAATCAAGATGAAAAAATTGTGCAATTGCTTTCGCTGAAAAAAACTTTGGAGAAAGAAAACAAACTCACGGACGGACTTACCATTCAGCTTTATTACGGGGAATTAAACCAAGCAAACCAAATTCTAAAAAAATATAAAGCAAATTATCCCAATTGGCCCGGATCCATTGAATACGAGACACCAAATTACAAAGTATGGGTGGGCAATTTTGCTACTAGAATTGAAGCAGAGCGAGCTATGATAGAAATTCAAAAAGATTTTCCTACTGCATTTATTTTGAAGCCCGAACGCCGCAAATAGTAAAATCAAGAATGGATATTTCTGCCGGAAAATTGACCCAGAATCATCTTTTCTGAAATTCCCAATCTCGTTGTTGTATTGAAATTTTTTTGGGAGGGACTAAACCACCTTTTTACACGATTGTAATCCAAGAAATAACTGATTCGTAGCGATATACTATTCAATTGTGGTTCATCAAAAAGATTTCTGAAATTATTTTTAAAACTTTTTTGTGTGGCTCTAATATTTTTCGAAAGAAGTTTCAATATGTCAGTTTCTTAATAGACATCAAAAAAAATAATGATCTTACATTTTCTGAAAATGATTACTGAAACCACATAAATAAAAACGATCTGAAAAATTGATTTTCAGACCGTTTTAAAACTTAATTTATTTTAATACTATTTGAGTTTTTTCTTAACTGCAACCTCCTGGAAGGCTTCAATAATATCATTTTCGTAAATATCATTGTAGTTTTTGATTTGCATACCACAATCATACCCTTTAGAAACTTCCTTCACATCGTCCTTGAAACGCTTCAAGGATGCCAGCTCTCCAGTATAGATTACAACACCCTCGCGAATTAAGCGTATTCCTGAATTTCTGAATATTTTACCGCTTGTAACCATACAACCCGCAATGGTACCCACTTTTGAAATTTTGAAGGTTTCACGAATTTCTGCAGTTCCTGTAATCTCCTCTTTCATTTCTGGAGAAAGCATACCTTCCATCGCATCTTTCACGTCATTTATGGCATCGTATATAATGGAATAAGTACGTATATCAATTTCTTCCTTATCTGCAATCTGGCGCGCGTTGCCCATAGGACGAACGTTGAAACCGATTATAATTGCATCTGACGCGGATGCCAAAAGAACATCACTCTCAGTAATTGGCCCCACCGCTTTGTGGATTATATTCACTTGAATTTCTTCCGTTGAAAGTTTTTGGAATGAATCTGTAAGTGCTTCTACAGAACCATCCACATCTCCTTTCAATATAATATTCAATTCCTTGAAATCTCCAAGTGCTATACGTCTTCCTATTTCATCCAGCGTAATATGTCGCTGTGTTCTAACAGATTGCTCACGTTGAAGTTGCGTACGCTTGGTAGCAATGGTCTTCGCCTCGCGCTCATCTGCAAATACGTTGAACTTATCACCTGCTTGTGGTGCGCCATCCAATCCTAAGACCGAAACAGGCGTTGATGGTCCCGCTTCCTTGATGTTATTACCACGCTCATCCTGCATAGCTTTTACCTTACCGCTGTGCTGGCCTGCAAGAACGTAGTCCCCAACCCGTAATGTACCGCCCTGAACCAAAACCGTAGATACATAACCACGACCTTTATCAAGAAACGCTTCCACAACAGTACCGTTCGCTTGTCGGTCTGGATTTGCGGTCAACTCAAGTAATTCAGCTTCGAGCAGTACTTTTTCCAGTAACTCTTTCACACCATCTCCGGTTTTCGCGGAAATATCGTGTGACTGTATTTTACCGCCCCAATCTTCCACGAGAAGATTCATTTGAGCCAGTCCTTCCTTAATCTTTTCAGGATTTGCGTTGGGCTTATCAATTTTGTTAATGGCAAAAACGATAGGGACGCCCGCAGCTTGTGCGTGACTAATAGCCTCCTTTGTTTGTGGCATAATATCATCATCCGCTGCTACTACGATAATCGCCAAATCCGTGACCTGGGCACCACGTGCACGCATTGCGGTGAACGCTTCGTGACCGGGTGTATCCAAGAATGCGATTTTTTGGCCATTATCCAATTCTACGCCGTAAGCTCCAATATGCTGGGTAATACCTCCAGACTCACCGGCGATAACATTTTCTTTACGGATATAATCCAAAAGTGAAGTTTTACCGTGGTCAACGTGACCCATTACAGTTACAATAGGCGCACGCGGTTCCAAATCTTCAGGAGCATCCACTTTTTGATCGATGGATTCTTCAATATCTGCGGTAACAAATTCTAATTCATAACCAAATTCTTCCGCTACAATACTAAGCGTTTCCGCATCTAGACGCTGGTTCATGGTTACCATCATCCCCAAGCTCATACAAGCTGAGATAATTTTTGTGACTGGCACATCCATCATCGTTGCCATCTCACTTGCTGTAACAAATTCAGTAACCTTTATTAGTTTGTTTTCTGCTTCCTGCTGCGCAAGTTCATCAGATTTTTGACGGTGGGTATCACGCTTTTCACGGCGGTACTTGGCTCCTTTTCCTTTGGAGGATTTTCCTTGAAGTTTTTCCAGCGTTTCGCGCACTTGTTTTTGTACTTCTTCCTCGCTTGGCTCTTCTTTTGGAGTGTTGGTACGTCCTCTACCCTTGTTATTCCTATTATCTCTATTATTGTTTGAAGCCGCAGCACCACCTTTGGAAGGTTCTTTGCTTATACGGCGTCTCTTGCTCTTTCTGTCTTTTTTATCGTCAGATTTTGAATCCTTTTTCTTTTCAGGTTTTTTGAACTGGCTAAGATCAATTTTTTGTCCCGTAAAATTAGGGCCTTCAAGCTTTCTGTATTGGGTAGTGACCGTATCTGAATCCTTTTTTTCCTCTTTTTGCTCCTCAGATTTTGTTTCTTGCTTTAGTTCAACCTTGGTTTCAGCGGGCTTTGCGGTTTCAGATTTTGTCTTTTCAGCTGAAACCTCTACTTTTTTAACCTCTTCTTCTTTTGAAGCCTTTACTTCTTTGGTAGGTTTCACATTTTCCTGCTTCGGAGTTTCAGCAACTGGCTCTTTTACAGATTTTTCTACTTTCTCCTCTTTTTTCGCCTCAACTGGAGTTTCTTCTTTTTTAATCTCCTTTTCAGGTTGGGTTACAGGCTTTGGTTTGCCGGCATCCAGATCTATTTTGCCAACCTGTTTTGGACCATCAAGTTTGGCTTCAGCTCTTATCACGCGAGAGGCTTCCTTCTTCTGCTTTTCCTCAAGCTCCCGCTCCCGCTCCAGACGAAGTTCTTCCTTTTCTTTGCGTTTTTCCTCACCGACTTCCTTGGACTCCATCTTCTTGCTCTTGTCGGTTTCAAACTCTTCAAAAAGAACTCCGTATTCATCACCCGTTATTTTGGTATTTGGACTTGCATCCACATCGAAACCCTTGGAACTTAAAAATTCCACGGCACGATCCAACGAGATATTGAACTCACGTAGTACCTGACTTAGTCTTTTTGTTTTTACTTCAGCCATAAATGCTTTTTCCTATTTTCTTTAAATTTTCTATAAAAGTAGTTAAAGTTTTAGCTACTCTTCAAATTCTTCTTTTAATATATTTATAACATCGAGGATGGTTTCTTCCTCAAGGTCTGTGCGTTTTACCAAATCATTGATATCGTGCTCAAGCACACTTTTGGCCGTATCCAAACCTATTTTTTTGAATTCTTCAATAATCCATCCTTCAATTTCATCAGAGAATTCGCTTAATTCCACATCTTCTTCAGCTCCTTCGCGAAGCACATCAATTTCATAACCAGTCAATTGGCCAGCCAAACGTATATTATGACCGCCGCGTCCAATGGCTTTGCTCACTTCCTCGGGGCGCAAGATAACCTCAGCACGTTTTTTCTCTTCATCAATTTTGATGGAAGTAACTTTTGCAGGGCTCAAAGCGCGCGTGATATATAGGTTTAAGTTGGTGGTGTAGTTTATAACATCAATATTTTCATTGCCAAGTTCACGAACGATACCGTGAATTCTTGAACCCTTCATACCCACGCAAGCACCCACCGGGTCAATACGATCATCATAGGAATCTACGGCTACTTTTGCCTTTTCACCCGGAATACGCACCACTTTTTTAACGGTAATCAGTCCGTCAAAAACCTCTGGGATTTCCTGTTCAAATAGTTTTTCAAGAAATATGGGGTTTGCACGGCTCATAATAATGGCCGGTTTGTTTCCTTTTAAATCTACGGTTTCAATAATTCCACGGACGTTATCACCTTTTCTGAAAAAATCTGAAGGAATTTGTTTTTCCTTTGGAAGTATAATTTCATTTCCTTCATCATCCAGCAAGATTACCGCGCGATGGCGAATGTGGTGTACTTCTGCCGTGTAGATTTCGCCTTCAAGATCTTTAAATTGCTTGTAGACAATGGTATTATCGTGCTCGTGAATTTTTGAGATAAGGTTTTGGCGCAGTGCCAAAATAGAACGGCGACCAAGGTCAATAAGCTTTACTTCTTCTGAAACATCCTCGCCTATCTCAAAATCCGGTTCAATTTTTCTGGCTGCGGTAAGGGAAATTTCCTCATTGGGGTCCTCTACCTCTCCATCTGCAACCACGATTCGGTTTCTCCATATTTCAAGATCGCCTTTATCTGGGTTCACAATAATATCAAAGTTATCGTCACTTCCGTATTTCTTCTTTAAAGCATTTCTGAAAACGTCCTCGAGTATTGCCATAAGCGTTACCCTATCTATCTGCTTGTCGTCCTTAAATTCTGAAAAAGAATCGATCAGTGCTAAGTTTTCCATATCAATCCAATTAAAATGTTATCATCACTTTTGCTTCTACTATATTTTCATAAGGCAATGTTGCCTTTTTTTCCACGGTAATTTTTCCTTTGCCCACGGGTTTTGGCTCTCTGGCGCTCCATTCGAGGGTAAATTCATTTTCTGAGGCGGCGGTAAGCTCACCTTCTATGGTTTCCCCATCCTTGGTTTTCACCTTCAAATTCCTGCCAATGTTCTTAATGTACTGCCTTGGTATTGCGAGCGGCTCAGAAACTCCGGCCGACATTACTTCGAGTGAAAAATCAAATTCCTCCCTGTCCAAATTGTGCTCAATTTCGCGGCTTACAGCGATACAATCCTCAACGGTTACGCCATTATCGCCGTCTATGGTGACCCTTATTTGGTTTTGTTCGGAAATAGAAAGGTCAATCAAAAACAGTGAATTGTTTTTATCAAGCGCATTTTCCAGCAGTTGGGCTACTTTTTCACGCATCATTTTAAGCTATAAAAAGAGGGGACTTTAGTCCCCTCAGATAGTTTCTATCAAATTCGGGGCAAATATACTATAATTTTTAATATTATAAAAACCAAGGCCAAACGAATTATTTTTGTAATTTAATCCTTCTTAAATTCACAAAAAAATACCCTTATATGAAACGAATTCTTGTTCCCACAGATTTTTCAAAACAAGCCGAAAATGCGCTAAAAGTTGCTGTTCAACTTGCAAAGAAACACGGCAGTGAAATTTTTGTGCTCCATTCCATGGAAATGCCCTTACACCTCGCCACCACAGACCAAGGGCAGTTGCCGGAATCCTTGTTCTTTATTAAAAAAGCCGAAAAAAACTTTGCTGAATTGCTGGAGCAACCTTACCTCAACGGAATAAACATCCACGAAGCAATTGGGCACAATGAAATTTATGAAGATACCCAGACTGCTGCAGAGAAAAACAATATAGATTTAATTGTAATGGGCTCACGCGGTGCAAGCGGTTTCAAGGAAATGTTTGTGGGAAGCAATACCGAAAAAGTAGTGCGCACTTCAAAAATTCCGGTTTTGGTAATTAAAAATGAACACGCCGATTTCAATGTAAAGGATTTCGTTTTTGCTACAGATTTTACTGAGGAATGCCGTGCGCCATTTGTCCAAGCCCAGAAGTTCGCAAAATCCATAGGCGCAACCATGCATTTGTTGCTTATAAATACGCCAAGCGATTTTAAGACAAATACCCAAGCAATGGAAACAATGAACAAATTTGTGAAAGGAATGGGCGCAGAAAATTACACCCTCAATGTCTATAATGATACTTCCGTTGAAAAAGGTATTTTGAATTTTGCCAAAGAAAACAACGCCCAATTAATTGGGATGAGCACCCACGGCCGCAAGGGAATTTCACATTTCTTCAATGGAAGCATAAGCGAGGATATGGTGAATCACGCAAAAATGCCCGTTATCACTTTCAAGATTTAAATTGTATCCATTTAAAAGAAGCTGGCTTTGTTTAAAACACGAAGCCAGTTTTTTTTGTTATCTTCTATCAAAAATTTGAATTGGTTTCCGCCCCAAAGGCTGCATTATTACTTTTTCAAGTTCTTCAAAAGACGCACTCTGTATTCTTGGTGCTACACGAAGTTTTGCCCTAAAATGATCTTTTATTTCACTTAAAAATTCTTCTGAAATATTCTTTGAAGCTATTTTTATAAGAATTTCATCAGTCCCAAACTCATTGTGATAAATCTCGACGATATAATTCTCAATTTTGGAAAAATCATTCAATACATTAAAAATTGCCGAAGGATACAATGTTGTTCCTTTGTATTTAATCATTTGTTTTTTTCTGCCCACAACGGGTCCCAAACGCAACGTATTTCTGCCGCAGGAACAGGCTTCTGTATGAAATTTTACCAAATCCCCGGTTTTAAACCGCAGAAGTGGTGTAGCTTCCATTCCTAACGTGGTTATAGTCAATTCACCTACTTCACCATTTTTCACTTGTCTATTGTTTTCGTCAAGAATCTCAACAATGATTAGTTCTGGATGGTGATGACACCCAGTATGGTTTTCGCACTCGTTAAAGGCCGTGCCCATCTCAGTTGAGGCATAGGTGGAAAAAAGTTCAATATTCCAGTTTTCAGTAATTTTTTTTCCGAGCATATTGAGCGAGAAATCTTGCTCCCGAATAGATTCCCCAATGCAAATAGCTGCCTTAACCCCCGTTTGGGATATATCTAAATTGTGCTGTTTTGCATATTCAATCAACTTTAAAAGAAATGAGGGCACGGCAATTAAATACGTTGGCTTAAATTTTTTTATGGAATCCCATTGCAATTCTGGAACGCCGGAACCAACGCGAACAATCCCTGCCCCAATTTTTCGTGCACCAAGAAAATAGGCCAAACCTGCCATAAATCTTCTGTCCATAGTGGTCATCAATTGGATGACATCGTCTTTGGTTATGCCGCAACATTCCAGGGAAATTGCTTCATTATAGGCCAATCGTTCCAAATCGGCCTCGGTGAGTGCAATGGTTACGGGATCGCCCAAAGTTCCGGAGGTGGTAACGTAATCAATAATTTCACGCCGTTCCACACAAAAAAAATCGTCGTTACGTTTTTGGAGGTCTTCCTTTGAAGTTACTGGAATTTGATGAAGATCTTCCAATTTTTCAATCGTTGAAATATCAATATTTTCCCCTGTAAATAGATTTCTGTAAAATGGAGATTTTTCGTTTATATAGCGCAACATTTCTCTCAATTTCTCCTCTTGAAATTCCTTAATCTCAATCGCGGTCTTTTTTTCTATTTCTGGAATCTTCTTTTTCCTTTCGTCCATTTCAGTACTGCATTATCTCAATTTTTTAACGTACCGTTCAATTTCTTTACGCTCTGCCAAAGATGGAATCTCTTTTTTGAGTGCCTTTTCAAATTCAATTTTTGCCGCAACATTGTATCCATTATTGTAATAATATTTTCCGGTCAAATAGTACGGTTTCCAATAATTTTTATTTTTTTTCTGAAGTGCATTCAAATCTTCTAATTCTAGTTTTTTGTTGTTTTCGATCGCATATTCAATTTTCCGCTCCAGAGTTCGATACGCCTCATAGTCTGCATATTCCTGTGTTTTCAAAAATGGATCTTCGGAAATGTTCAAGTTTTCCTTCGAAATACTTTTTTTTAAAGGGTTAAGCTCCCTGTCCCGGAAAATTTCACGGAGATCATACGCTACAAATTCGCCCAACTGATAAGGATTTGAAGATACCCAAACCTGAAGACTTTCAGGTTTGAAAACAATTCCGTGATGCGCCAATAATTGATTCAAGGCCTTTTCATTTCCAAAACCGAGCTCTTTATTTTCCAATCCCTCTTTATTCCGAAGCAAAGCAACAGCATTACCAACATCCATTTTTTCCTCCTCAGAAATTAATTCCTCCATCCGATCAAAGCGGTACTGCGAATGGCTTTCAGCAATCCATTTGCTGTTTCGCCCATCACTTTTATAGGCATCACTTTGAAAATGGTTCGAACAAATTAATTTATCTGAATTTTCAACTTCATAAACACCAAAATTATTAGGGGAAACTTCAATTATGGCAGCTTTTCTATCCTTTGCGCTTCCCACAAAAATGGCTTCAGAAACGAAAACCTCCCTTTTTTTTGCAATGGCAACAGCTTCCTCAATGGTTTCGGCATATTGCAGAATTTCCCTAGCTACAATGGAAACGGGCGTTTTCGCGACCCACGGAATTTCTGACTTCCCAGCATTTATGGTCACGGTTAAACCTTTCTCGTTCATTCCCGATACCACACCAATCATTCCTCCCCAGGTTACAGACATAAATTTATGGCCAAGCTCGGGGTTCACGAATGCAATAATTTTTTCCTTTGCAAAATCATCACCTGCATAAAAGTCAAAATTTCTGCCTACGAGCAACTCGCCATCTTTTGATTTTCCATTCCAAACGGCAAATGTTGAGCATCCCACAAGCATTAAATCCTGCATTGCGTGGCCAATATCGTGCGCTCCGTGCAAATAAAGTGACCGTAAATAGGGCTGTGCAATTGTATTATAATCTTCTGAAGAATATCGTGAAACCCCATAAATTTCGGTTTTATATTCTTCAGGAATATGCAAGTACATTTTGCGGTTGTACCAAGCCAAAAATTTACGAAGGGCATATAATTTGGTTTTTGAAGGGACTAAATCCTCGATTTTATTGAAGAAAATAGCTTCCTGTCTTTGCAACAATTCCTGTGTTAAACTGCCGGTAATTTTTCCAATTTGCAACGGATTTCCTTCCACATACATTTCCCACTGGCCTTGCTTGTTTTTGAGCAGAAAATTATTTCCAGCGACAAAAGTTGAATCGTTTATTTTTACGCGGTCCGGAATTTCATCGGAATAAATGCTTACATCTGGCCGGTTTTTTATTGATTTTGAAATACCGCACGATGAGAGACATATCAGAAAAAATAGTCCAATTGATATAAGGTTTACAACTTTCAAATCAACTTTTATTTTTCGTTTGCAAAGCGTTTATTGGTTCTTTGCAAGATTCGATTTTCTTTATAATCTATCCATTTTTGCCCAAAACTTTTTCGCATGACGTTTTCAAAATTGCGCATAAAAAGGACGTTTGAAAGCATTTTTGCAAAGCGGCCGAAATTTCTTGGAAAAGCCCGAAGTGTCATTGAAAAACCTCCATCTAAATATTTTATGTAATGCCAGTAACCACTGGGCATGTAAAGTGCATCGCCGTGTTTCATGATGACTTCAAGACCGTGCAAATGGGCAAGTGCCGGGAATTTATCAAAATCTGGATTATCCAAGTCTATAGTTTCCAAATTATGTACTGAATAGGGCACTCTGTAAAGATTTTTAGTTTGTTGGGGAGGAAAAAGCATCACGCTTTTGGTGCCGTGAAAATGAAAATGGACCAAATCTGCCAAGTCCATATCGTAATGCGGCAAAACCTTTGAACCCTCACCACCAAAAAAAAGCACCGGCAATCGTTTAAAAAATTTCAACCCAATATCTGGGTATTCAAAATCCTTTGCGAGTTCCGGCAATCTTGCCTTTAAATCGAAAAAGAAAATGCGCAGGTCTGTAGACTGTGATTTAAGAATTTCAATATAATCGCGAAGTTTCATTTTTTTCACCGGCTCAGCAGAATATTGCTTTCCCTTAGTAGGTTCATTGTTATAAAGCGGTACCACCTGCTCCCCGGCATTTTTTTGGATATAATCTAAATTCCATTTTGCGAAAGCATCCCAGTTTTCCGTCAAACCTTCAATCAGCACAGGCTTTTGCGGCTTGTAATACTTCGCAATAAAATCTTTTTTTGAAATGTATTGCACTCTTTCTATTGGGGAAGTTTTAATAGTTGCCATAAACCTAAATATTATTGCACAGTCTCTTTTTTGTTGGCTTCCAAAATTTTATCCAATAGATATTCGCTCCCCAATATTTCTGAACAGGTTAGCACACCACCAATGGTAACGCCCAAAATTCCGTGCATGTTCAAACTTTGGCCGGTTAAATAAAGATTTTCAATTTTTGTACGTGGGGAAATGTTGGATTTCAGCGGATTGTCCGCATCTTTTACATAGCCGTACATCGCTCCGTCTTCACTGCCTATATAATCGCGGTAAGACAGCGGTGTGGAAGAATAAACGGCTTTGATGCAATCCCGGATTTTTGGGAATTTTTTCTCCAATTCCCTCAAAAATATTTCAGTTTTTTCAGCCTTAAACTCTTCATACGTTTGTCCACGATCATTCTTTTTTGCAGCTGTATTGTGCGTATTTGCCCAATGCAAAACTTCATCAAAACGCATATAGGTAATTGCCGTGAGAGTATCGCCAAAACGCTCGTTATATTTCTTTATTCCCATTGAAACCATATAGTTCTCGGGCCAACTTTCCTGTGAATAATTTTGGGCATCCCAAATGTTATTGGAATCTTTAAAATGGTAATAATTGTAATTCAAATATTTAAAGCTATCGGGCTTCAAAACCAAATATAGACTGAAGGCCGAAATGGTATTTTCAATCTGTTGAACACGCGCTGTGTAGGATTTGCGAAAGTGTTCCACACCGGCAAGCTGTAGCGTAATTTTAGGATCAATGTTCGAAATAAAAATAGCGCCTTCAAAACTTTTACCCGACTCCGTGCGAACGGATTTTACTTTGTTATTTTCAATATCTATTGATGTAACTTCGTGGCGTTTGTAGGCTTTTCCGCCGTTTTCACGCAAGCGTTTTAAAAGAGTTTTGGTTATTTGGCTCCCCCCGTTTACGCATCTATAGGCACTTTCAATATAGGAATTTACCGAGAGTGCATGCACATAAAATGGCGTGCGGTGGCCATCGCCCGCATATAGTAGATTGCTGCCGCCAAGGACCGCGCGGAGCTTTTGATTTTCGGTGATGGAATCTATATAATCTTTGGCCTTCAATTCAAAAAGCGAAGTATTATCGTAATACGGTTTTCCGGAACCCAATCTGTAGAGCGGAAAGCTATTGCACGTTTCCCGTAGTTTTTCGCAGTATGAACGGATTGCCTTTTCTTCCTTGGGAAAATCTATAACGAGTTTTTCAATGAAATTTTCGTATCCCTGAGCGTGCCTGTATTCTTTTTTATCATCATCAAAAGTTATTCTGTCAAAGCCATTTTCGTCCAGTTTTTTTAGTCGGAGGTCATCGTAAATTCCTAAATACGTGAAAAATTTATAGAGATTTTGCCCTTCGGAAAGTCCGCCGATGTAATGTACCCCGGTATCAAAAATTGTTTTATCTCTCGAAAAAGTTTGAAGATTGCCGCCAAATTGATTGTTCTTTTCAAGCACACAAACGCTGTAACCTTCCTTGGCGAGAATTATGGCCGAAACCAATCCACCCAGGCCGCTGCCAATAATTACAACATCGTATTTTTCTTTCATCATTTCTGAAATTCAGCGCGTTTGAAAATTTTGATTTTAGCCGCTTCCGTTACTTTCTGAAAGCCGAAAGTACTGAAAATTTCATGTTTTGCCACGGCTTCTTCGCCCAATAAAATGATGGTTGACACCGAAAATTCCCCAAAGAAATTTTCTGGTACATTTGAAATTTGCCCGCTTTCCAAAATCAAATAATCTATTTTCTCTTTTGCTATTTCTGAACTATTTGAAACGAAATGCAAATTTTTGGATTGTTCCGTTAAAAATGAATTTTGTAGAATTTGATGTGTTTTGTCATCAGTTATTTTACTGAAGATTTTACGATCCGGACCATCCAAAATCATCAAAAAATCCAATTCGCCGCAATCATCAGCGAGATTTATAATGGTTGAATCTGGCTTTAGCTCAGAAATAATTTTGTGATATAATTCCCCATTTATCCGAAGCTTATTTTTAATGTTTCGGTATAATTTATGGCCTTTGAAGCGATACTCTTCTAAAATAATTCGGTGGAAATAATTTATGTCTTCAATGCTTTTTCGCAAGTTTAGAAATTCAGATTTGAAATAACTTCCTACTTTTTTTGCCCGCTGCGTATAATTTTCACCGAATGATTTATCTTCAAATTTTATTCGGGGCAAGATTTTTACGGTTATGCTTCCGTCCTTTATTATAAAACTTCCTTTTGGCAAAATTTCAGCATTGCCGTGAATTAAAACGGGTAAAATATCGAGACCAAACTTTTCTGCCAGAAAAAAGGCTCCTTTGTGAAAACGCCTTATTTTATGGGTGGCACTGCGCGACCCCTCCGGAAAAACCATCAATGAAAATCCCTGTTTGATTTTAGCTTCAAGATGTTCCATACTATTTTCAATACCGCTGGAAACGGGATAGAAATCGGCACGCTGCACGGCCTTGCCAAATATGGGCGATTTATAAACCCAATCATTTACCAAAAAACAGATTTTTGGGTGCAACATCCCAATTGCCAAAATATCTAAAAATGATGTGTGATTGGCAATAATCACCGCCGGTTTTTTAAAATCCTCGTTTTGGGCATTTATCACGGTTTTCTTCACAAATGGATTTGTGTACAATACGGATTTCATATAAACCGAAATCATTTTATGGAAGCGTAACATTTTTGCCTTTTTGCTTCGAGGTGATAGCGGCATTAAAATAATACTGTATAGCGATAATGCCAATCCCCCAATTCCGAAATAGGCGAACGAAAAACTGGAATTCAGAAACATGCGCGGTGTAACGGGACGCCTTTTTTTGCTTCCCATAAAAAACGAAAAAAGAATGGGCTGCAACGTAAACGCCAGCATCATCGCCGAAAAAATCCCAATGATAGAAACGATTGAAATAGAATAGAGCGCTGGATGTTTCGCAAAAATCAAAACCCCCACGCCAAGAATTGTAGTCAATACCGAAAGAATAATGGATGTTTTGTGCGTGTTTACCAATTTCTCTCCCGTGCGCAATTCCTTCAGCAAACCTTTAGTCATAAAGATGCTGTAATCCACACCCAATCCAAAAATAAATGTGCTGATAATGATATTGAAAATATTGAATTCAAGTTGAACAATACCCATAATCCCAACGGTTAAAAACCAAGTGAGAAATATGGGAACGGCCGTTACGATCGTGAGAGAGATACTTCTGAAAAAGAATAAAAGAACCAAAAGAACTGCGATAAAACAATACCCTATTAAAGCGTTGAAATCATTCTTGAGGTTGCCCAAAAAACGTTCATTCATTTGTTGTCGATCAATTACAACGGTGTTCGGCGTGTTTTGAAACGCATTTATTATTTGCTGTGAATTGGAGTTATCATTCAATTTTACCAAAGTAGTAATGGTTGTAAAATCTGCTTCAGTGGCAATGTAATCTTCCAAAAGCATTGAAGGGATTTTTTGGTAATCTTCGGGCTTTAACGTTTGAAAATCTGTTTCCAAAAATGTATAAAACTCCTGAAAAGTCGCAGGCTTAAAACCCAGTCGCGCGCTAGATTCCATCAGAAATTTTTGGGTACTATCAATTCTATTTTTTGTCCAAAATTGTTTCCAGTTTTCTATACTTTTCCGCTGGTCGCGCTGCGAATGAACCAGCGCGCCGATGGAACTGAAGCTTTGGATTTCATTGTTATTTTTTAATTGCTGAAGTCTGTCAAAAATGGAATCGTTCAATTGCAGTGTGCCTTCCACCGATTTGCCATACGTTGCCACATAAAGCGATTTTGAAGAAACATCAGTCAGTGAATCCAGATTTTTCATCGCCAATTTCAATGCTGAAGATTCATAATTCAATTTTGACAAATCCTTTTCAAAAACCACACGATGGTACGTAAAACCACTTATTGCGAGAAGCAAAACCAAAAACCCCACCAGCCATTTGTTTCTTTGGAAATTATATGCTGCAATTTTATCCAGAAACGTGATTTGCTGTTTTCTGCTCAGTTCATTTTTGTAAACTATAGGAATAAAAATGAGTGCAAAAATCGAAGCCCCCAAAACACTGATTGCGGCAAAAATCCCCAGATCCTGTAGAGCTTGCGATTCTAAAAAAAGTAAACATAAAAAAGCAATTGCGGTGGTGAAACTACTCATTAAAATGGGCTGTGACACATCTTTGTACAGAGTTTCCGTACGTTCATTGTTGCGGATATGCGTTAAAATATGCAAGGAATAATCCAGCGTAACTCCCAATAATACCGAACCAATTCCCAATGAAATTGCTGAAATTTCACCCCGAAGCAAAAACAAAATAGCAATGGCCAAAAGAGCGCCAACCGCGGTGGGAACGAACAGAATTACGGGAACCAATATATTTCGGTAGAAGAAAATGAACAGCAAAAGCAATACACTTAGGGCAATTGCAACGGTAAATTGGATATCCCGTTTAATTTGTTTTGCGTTGGCCACAGCTATAAGCGCTGCTCCGTAATATTCAACGGCTACTTTTTTATCAAATTTACTATTGAATTCTTTTTTTAATTCATAAAGATATTCAGCAAAAGCAGCGTTTTCTGCGGTTTCACTACTGGCAAATTGTGGCGTAATGAACAATAATATGTGCTTTTCATCTTTACTTACCAAAAATCCATCTTTCAAAAAGAAATCCTCGGCAACGCCCAATTGGCGCAACTTTTCCAAACCTATAAATGATAGCCCAAGCGGATCGCGTAAAATCGTTTTCTTGGAAACTATACCCGAAGGCGAGATAAGATTTCTATAATTTGCCTGAGTAATGGCATCAATACTGTCCTTTTTTAGCCTTTGCGATACATTTTCGTAATCAGTTTCATTCAAAAAAAGTGGTAAATTTTGGTACACAAAATCCATAGTATTCTGCATATCCTCATCGCGAACTCTTCCGCGTACGTTTTTCACATACGCAGCCGCATTTGTTTCAAGACTATCCAAAAATTCTGAAGCAAAATCAACTAAATCCGTAACATTGCCCGTGTCCTTACGGGAGATATTCACAATAATCTTATCGGTAAAATTTACGCTGTTCAATACCCGATGCAAATTTCTATTTTCGCTATTCACAGGTATTAACTTCGAAATGTCTTCTTCAAATTTGATTTTGGTGACTAGAAAAATCAGAAAAACTAAAAGAAGGGAAAACGCAGTGACGGCTAAAATCCTGTTTTTTAGAATAGATTTATATATTTTGAAAAAAAAGCTACCCATTGCTGCCAATTTTTTTTCGTGCCGTATATGAAAAGAAAATATAGCCCAAAAAACCAAATAATGTTGCGCCAATTATTGATAAACAAATACTTCCAATAATATAGGCTTTCAGATTTTTCAATAGTTCGAAATTTTGTATTCCCGTGAATGGGGTGCTCATCTCAGTGCCTAAAATGAAATTCCCTATTTGAAGGCTTACCAAAATAACAAATGGAACCATAGGCCCCAAACTTATATTGCTGAATGCAAATGAAATAATTTTATTTAAGCGAAAAACCATCGCCAAAAAAACCACAATGAGGTTGTGAAATCCCCAAAATGGCGAAAAACCAACAAAAATGCCCAACGCTACGGACAATGCCTTTTTTATCGGCGGGTCTTCGCTTCCCAATAAATCTTCTCGCAAAAATTTTTTGAAACCCTTTTGTCTGAATTTTTTAATAAAATTTAGAGGTTTCACGTACAGAAAAGTTAGCGCGACAAAGTAGGTATTAAGAATGCTAATACGTGTAAAATCCTTGAACGGCCGGAAGTGCGACACGCGATCTTCCAACTCGTAATGTATTTGTATTGGTACATTTTTTACTTCTATCCCGCTCCAGGCAGCTTTTACAATAGCCTCAATTTCAAATTCAAATTTGTTCGTATAAAATTTGAGCTCCTTCATCGCAAAAAGTGGATACAATCTAAAGCCGGATTGCGTATCCTGCAACCAAATTCCAGTTTCCACCCAAAACCAAAAGTTTGAAAATTTATTGCCAAAACTACTTTTTTTGGGAATTCCAGCCTGTTCCATATTCCGTGAGCCGATTAATAACGTAGCGGGATTTTCCTGTTTTTGCAGCGCAGTTATAAATTGTGGAATATCCTCGGGAAAATGCTGCCCATCACTATCTATGGTCAAAGCATAATCAAAACCCAGATTTTCCGCATGTTTAAAAGCTTCACGAAGCGCTTTTCCCTTTCCCTTATTTTCTGAAAAATGGATTTGTTGAATCTGTTGATATTTTTGAAGAATATGCGCCGTTGTGTCCGTGGAACCATCATTCACAACAATAATGTCTTTCGAAAATCGCAAAACCCCATCCAGCACCCGTTGAAGGGTTTTGTCATTATTGTAGGTGGGAACAATTACGCAGCATTTGAGATTTTTAAGTTTTTTGGGAAAAGAAATTTGTTCCATTTGGGTGCTTTTTCCAATGCTTCCAAAGAAAGTTTGGTGATGTAAAGTAAAAACTTAAACCTATTTAAACTGCGAATTTTCTGAAAAATATTCTTCTGATTTTAATTTTGAAGATTTATAGATTCAGCAAAAAGATTATTATGAAATAATTGTAAAAGTCGCATTCAATTTTAGAGCAACGGTATCGTCAAAAGTGGTAATATTCTTAATTTTTATCAATTTACTTTCTTCAAGTATTTCAATATTCACAAGCAATTTGGGATTTTTTTCGGGATTGATCAACGCCAAAAATTTTACATTGGTTGAAGTTGAAAGCCTTAATTTTTTTCCTACCGCCACTTCGGTCAATTCCTTTAAAATTTGAAGCATACAAACGCCCGGCATTACTGGATTTCCGGGAAAATGTCCCGAAAAAATGAGATGCTCGGCATTTAAATTAAGATGTACGGAAATTCCGTTCTCTGTTTTTTCTTGTGTCGAAATGGAATATAAATCTTGGAACAGCATTTTATTCTTTTTTAAATTTTTCAAGCTCGATACGGAGCTTAAAATTTTCGTGCTGAAGCGTTATGCTTTGGGCAATATTTTCTTCTACAATTTTGAAATCTATTGTTACTTTTTCCTTCCTTTTTGATGCTTTTACAATTTTTCGCAATCTTCGTGAATCTTTTTCAAAAAAATAAAAGCCAAAATTCTTTCCAATATCGGTTTTGTAAATGTTTTGCGCTTCGGAATCAAATTCTTCCAAAACTTGAATCTTTTCAGAAATAAGCAGTCGGAAATCTTGTTCCAATGTTTTTACAACCAACTTTTTATCCATTTCCGGAATAATGAAATTCTTCTGAAAATTTTCTCCTTCAAAATAAAAATCGAAAAGTTTGCTCCCAAATTCCGTTGTAAAAACAACCCGGTGGCTGTCCGAGCCGGTCTTTTTAATAATTAATATGCCACCAAAATTTTTATCGTACAGTGCAATTTTGGCTTTGTAAACATAATCCACCTCAGCATTGGAAAAATAAGGATTGCTGATGGTAGGTTGAGCTACAGTAACTTCGCGCAATCCTTCCGTGGTTTTTAACGAACAGCCAGCGGTAACGAGAACAATGAATAGGCTAATTGCTAAAAACCGAATCATCGATGGGAACGTTTAACTGCCTATTTTTAAAAATAATCTGGGTAAAATCCTTTGACGGCTCCACCATTTTTACTTCAAAAACCTGTGCGTTTTCTTTATTGAAAAACAATTCAAAGGAAGCGATGTATTCAACCAATTTTTTATCTTTTGGAATAAATACAGCCTTGTAAAACTGGGGACTTTCAAAGAAAGAAATTTCAAAATCCGCATCGCTGAACATATTTCCCCTAACACTATTGACAATAAGTTCATTCAGTTTTTGAAAAAGTTTGCTGCTGCCAATATCGACCTTGCTTTTAGTGCCACCATGGTTGATGAGCAATTGATCCTCCTTAAAAATCACACTATATTTATAGGGATTTGTATATTCCCATTTTACCAAATTCGGCGATTTATAGGCCATTTTTCCCGAAGTTTTTACATCATCCGCCAAAAAATCGAGATGTTTTAATTGGATAAAATCAGCTTTAATGGTTTTGGTTTTCTTGGCCTCAGCAATTACTTTTTCCTTGAATTTTGCTACCTCAGCACCATCCAAAATTGATTCTTGGGAATGTAAAGAAAGCGCAAAACTGAAAAAAAATATCAAAAATAAAATGTTACGCATACGTATCAATTTTCAGGATTTTATCTACCGTGACAGGCTTCAATTCTTGAGTTTGCAAAAATAACAATAACTGTTCCAATACGGCTACCGTTTTTGGGCCAGTGTCGTGGAGTAAAATGATGTCTCCTTTTTTTAAATCCGTTGTAATTCTTCTTAAAATCTTTATTTCAGAAAGTTTTGTGGTATCAAAACTCCGCTTGCTCCAGCCTATAGAATGCATTTGTGTATCTGCTAATGCCTTTTTCAAGTTCGGATTTGTAACACCAAAAGGCGGCCGGAAAAATTTGGTTTCAATTCCACTAATTTCCTTCAAAATTGAATTCGTTTTTTCTATTTCAGAAGAAATTTTATTTGAAGAAAAAAAGCCAAAATTCCTTGAATGTGAATAAGAATGATTGCCAATAGCGTGACCTTCCGCTATAATCTGATTAACCAATTCTGGATGGTTTTCGGCATTTTTTCCGATAAGAAAAAAAGTTGCTCTTGCATTGAATTTTTTCAGAAGTGCCAAGATTTTTGGAGTAAAAATGGGATGCGGGCCATCATCAAATGTTATGGCAATTTCATTTTCAGTGATTCGGTGATTATGGCTGAAAGATTGAAAATGGTAATTCAAACCTATTTGAAATGAACCGATTGCAGTAATTATGGCCCAAATAATAATGAACAAAAAATACAGCCATAGCGAAACATTCCCAAAAATTCCAGCGAAAATTAGCATTGAAAATAATGCTATAGCAAGTGCATTGACTGTGTAGAATTTCAACATTTTTTAAGCAATACAAAACTGTGGTTTTCTCCACGATATTGATTATAAAGCAAGATATTTTTTATTTCGGAAGGAGCAATTTCGCCCATTTTTGCAACTTCCGGGATTATCTGTAATTTCAAAATTTTTGAGGCCAGCCAAAACCCGAACGCGGAGGCCGTAAAAAATTCGCCGCACAAATGTTTGTAATAAATGCGATTTATTTTGTTTAGCATTCCATCCGCCAACGTGTGGAAATACACGTCAAACTTGGCATCGCCATTATTCCCCAAAACGGCTAAATCTATTTCATCGACATGTAAATCATTTGCTTTTAAAAACGCTTCGAGGTTATTTGGTAAATTTTCAACTGAAAGCGTGTTTATAATTTCAATAGCAGCCAATTCGGCATAACAATTTATATTTTTTTGGTTGGATGTAATAAAAAAACTGGCACCCTCGCCAAAAATGGTTCCCTCACTTTTAGAGCGCAATAGTTGGGATGAATCAATTCGCTCAAATTTTATGTGCTTTATTTTCTCGTGAATTTTTAGGGTATGTTCCGTAAGTTCATCCACGCCGCCTACAAGTATTGAAGCGGCTTCGTTATTTTCAAGTTGAAGTTTAGCATCCAGCAAAGCAGATTCAAAAGAAACCGAACCGTGTACATATGTATTGTTATACCCAGTGCATTTCATTCCGAGAGCAATTTGGCCAGCAACGGTGTTGTGGGTGCTTTGGATAAAAGGAGTCGGGGTTAAAAATTCTTCACTGCTATCAATAATGGCGCTTACAAACTTGTCTGAATCAATCTTACATCCCAGTCCGGTCCCAATAATAATTGCGTCCAAAATTGAAGTTTCCGCATTATCTATCGCCATTTTTGATGCTGCCACGCTCATTTTTACGCCTTTAGCCATCCTGCGGGCGGATGCGGCAGGTATTAATTTAGTGTAATCCGGTTCCACCGCCCAAAAGACATTATCTGCAGTGCTTTGAATTTCTTCAAAAAACGAACTATTCCCACTCGCTTTTTGGGCCGAAATACAAGCTGCACCATTAATGTATACTTTGCTTCTCACGGCTGCTTCGTAAAAATTAATGTTGAACAATTACCTCCAAAGCCGAAAGAATTTGAAAGTACTGCATTCAACTCCTTATTTTTTGTTTCGGTCTGGGGAAGCAAGTGAAATTCCTTCATAGGAGTTTCAAAATTTAAATTGGGAAAAATAATATTGTGCTGCAAAGCCAAAACCGAAAAAACCGCCTCCACCGCGCCCGCCGCCGCTAAGGTATGGCCCGTAAAGGCTTTGGTAGAACTAAAACCTGGAATCGTATTTCCAAAAACACGAATCAAAGCGCGCCCCTCCGAAAGGTCGTTATTGCCCGTGGCAGTCCCGTGAACATTTACATAATCAATTTGGGACGGCAGCATTCCAGCCACTTTTAATGCTTTTTCCATAGCAAGTGTCGCGCCATCACCATTTTCAGAAGATGCGGTTTGATGAAAAGCGTCATTTGCATTGCCGTATCCCTTCACATAAGCGAGTACTTTTTTATGCTCCTTTTCCACAATTTCATCGCTTTCCAAAACCAAATAGGCAGCACCTTCGCCTAAATTCAACCCATTTCTATTTTCATCAAATGGTGCACTGTGCGTATCACTTAAAATCATTAGGGTTTTGAAACCGTTTATTGTAAATTTTGAAAGCGAATCCGTTCCGCCAACTATAACTCGATCCAATTTGCCAGCTTTTATAAGCCTTGCGCCAAGCATAATAGCATTGGCTGCTGAAGAGCAAGCTGTGCTGATGGTGGTAACCAAACTTTGGGATATCCCCAATTGCTCCGCAATTTTTTGGGTGGAATCGCCCGCGGGGTGGCTGGTGATGTATTTCTGTGAATCACTTTCTGAAAGATAGTCATAGAAATATTTTTCGGTCATATCCATTCCTCCAACGCTCGTGGAACTGACGAGGCCGGTTCTATATTTTGATATATTAAAAATATTTGCGTTTGAAATAGCCTGCTTCGCAGCAATGGAACCGAGCATTGCGGTACGCGTATAGTTATTGTTGGACGGCAGATCCAACGGGGCCTCCAGTTGTGCGTTGGTAAGTTTTATCTCACCAACCATAATTTCATTTTTATGCGCGGTATCTAAAAGTTCAATTTTGGAAATGCCATTTTTTTTATGAATGAGCGCCTGAAAATTTTCTTCTGTATTGATTCCAATAGCAGATATAATTCCCATCCCGGTTATGGCCACGCCTTTGCCCATTTAGCTAATTTGAATTATTTGGTCCTATTGGCTTCAATGTAATCTGCCATTACCTGCACAGATTCAAAGATTTTTTTGCCTTCCTTTGGATCGCTCAATCTAATGCCATAATCCTTATCCAGCATCACTATAAGCTCCAATGCATCAATGGAATCCAGCCCTAACCCGTCACCAAATAAGGAATCGTTGTCATCAATTTCTGAAATAGTAACATCTTCCAGATTCAACTGCTCTATGATTTTGGCCTTCAATTCCTGTTTTAAATCGCTCATTCGTTGTAATATAAACTTTCTATTTTTTGAACCGTATGTGGAATTTCAGCATTTTTTTCAACAAGATATAGAAATGCTTTATAATCGTCCCCATCAAATTCCACCCAACCACACAGCACTTTTTCGGCTTTTTTTGTGCGGAGTAGATTGTGGGCATACAGCTGTAAATGCTCTGCATTGAACTTTTCAAAGATAAAAAAACTATTTTCAGAATACAGGCGGTGGCGTATACTTATCTCGCCCAGGCAAATATTGGGCAAAGTGTAAACAAAGACCGCCGGACTTGGAAAAATTGAACCTGAATTTTCAATTGATTTTTGATGTTTTCTATCCGTATCCAAGCTCGAAGCCCTGTTCGAAAAAACCAGCGCAATATTATTTTTGTCAGCATCTAAATTTTCATTCTTCAGAATTATTTCTGCTGCTAAAAAAGCCAATTTGCTCAAGTTGTCCATTTTGAAAAATTTTGGATATGAAATTTCAAAATGCCTGTAAGTTTCTTTGCTGAAGTTTGAAAAAATTTCGCTTTCAGTCGTGAAAATTGTATTGCCATTGAACATTACTTGGCCATTCTCAATTCGGCAAAAGGATTTTATAAAAAATTCCGCTCTCATTTTTCAACCTTTTTAAAAATTGCAGCCGTATTGCAACCGCCAAAACCAGAAGCAGTTTTCAGAAAAATGGAAAGTGGTTTTTCAATATTTTCTGAAATAACATTTATTTTTTCTGAAACACCCAATTCATCAAAACCTTTGGATGCAAACAACGTATTTCTTTCCAAAGAATGCATCCCGATAATGGTTTCCACTAAGCCTGAAGCGCCAAGCGTATGACCAAAATACCCTTTCAAACTATTAAGCGGCACGTTTTGTATGCCCAGCCTGTTGAATGCAATCGCTTCCATTTCGTCATTGTAATCTGTTGCGGTGCCGTGGGCGGAGATATAATCCAACTGTGAAGCCTCAATTTTTGCCTCCTTCATCGCTAATTTTACACTTCTGTACAAACCTTCGCCCGTGCGGGACGGACCCGAGATGTGGTTGGCATCATTGCAGGTGGAATCACCCAAAATTTCAACGGATTCACTGGGTAAGATTTCCTGCACGCCCGCAGACAAACTTTCGGAAGAGGTGACCAAAACACTCGCGGAAACTTCACCCAGATTTATTCCGGTTCTGTTTTTATCGTACGGCCGGCACGGATTTGGCGATAATGCCTGAAAAGACTGGAATCCCGAAAGAACAAATTTTGAAACCAAGTCGCCACTCGTTATAAAAACGTGATCGTATTTTTTTTCCGAAATGAATTTTTTGGCAACAGAAATCGCCAAAACACCAGAAACACAAGCGTTTGAAAGTATAATTGCTTCATTTTTGAATCCGAAAAAATTTTTTATGGTTTTTCCCAATTCGCTTAAATAGGCTCTTTCTTTTGGAAAATGTCTATTGTTTTCCAAAACATCTATATTTCCTTTTGTAGTTGAAATTATAAGGCCCACTTTTTCGCCCAATTCAATTTTTGAAGCAGTGATTACTTTGGCTAACGAAAGAATCAGTAACTGTTCGAGTTTTTTAAAATTTTCAGCTTTGGAAATTTTATTGAATTCACTCTTTATTTTTTCTGAAGAAATGATGGACGCGCAAAATGGACTTGGCAATAATTCTGGATTATGAAATATTTTCAATCCAGAATTTCCATTTGAAATAGCATCAACTACGGCTTTACTGTCAAAGCCAAGACTCGAAATAATTTTATTATGTGTTAGAAAAAATCGCATTATTCAATCCCCATTTTTTCTTTCCAATCAGTAAAAAATGGAGGATTGGTCAGTGAAAGTTCGCCCTTATCATTCAAAAAAACCTGAACGGTTTCGCCCGTGCAGACTAAATTTCCGGAGGGGTCAAAAATTTGGTATTTGAAGATCATTTTCGCCGCTGGCGAATTCATAAAAATGGTCTTTACCGTGGCAACATCGCCGTACCGCAGCGGCAATTTATGCTCGCAGGAAGATTTGACGATAGGTGAAGTAAAACCGTTTGCTTTTTGCTCCAAATACGAAATCCCAAACTTTCGCCCAAAAGCTTCGCGGCCGTCCTCAAAATATTGAATATAGTTGCCGTGCCAGACAATGCCCAAAGGATCTGTTTCAGTAAAACGCACCCTGATTTTTGATATAAAGGAAAGTTCTTTTTTTTCTTTGGACTGCATTTTTTCGTTCGTTATAATTCAAATTTTTCCTTGAAAATCTATACGGCCAAAACGGTTTTCATTTCGCATTGCGCCATAATTTTTCCGTTGCATTCCACTTGGGCAGTAAGAACGGTAACGCCCATAATCTCGTGAAGCAATATTACGGTGGTTTCCAATTCTTCACCAACTTTTGGCAGGTCAAAAATTTCAACTTTTTTTATGGAACCAATATAGCCCGTAGGTGCATTTCCAGAGCTATCAAAATGCTTGCAGCCTGTGTGCAGCGCAGATGTCTGCGCCATGTTTTCAATGAGTCCGGCTTCAGAAAAAAATCCATTTTCCACCAATATATTTTCAGAATTCACGCTGAAACCAGAACGAATTTCCCGTTCCCCAAATTCCAAAAGCTTATCCACCATCACAAAGGGAAACTTCTGCGGAATAAGCTTTTCTATAAAATTTCTATCTGTAATTTTTTCTGAAAAATCCATCGTTTAGCATTCAATCAAATTAATATAGCCGATTATTTTAGCTTTCAGTTTAGCCAAAAATACGACAAATAGAATTGGGCGATTATTGAAAACAGCGGTAATAATTGAACATTTAGGACAAAAATTTAAAGTCTTTCCTTTTCCCAAAAATCAAAATAATTGAACCACTGCAGAGGATATTTTTCCAAAATGCCCGTAACGCTGGCAGTAAACTGATGCAGCAAATCTTCGGCATTTCCTTTTTTTACCTGCGCTGTTCTGGCGTAAAGATGGTAATGTTTGGATTTTTCGCGCATTACGTAGACAAAAAGCACCGGCAAGTTCAAACGGGAAGCGATTGAAAACGGGCCCGCGGGAAACTTTGCCTTTTTTCCCAAAAAATCCGCTTTCATAAATTTTGAACCTTTTACGAACCGGTCGCCGGCGATACACAAAATTTCATTGTTGGCTAACGCCGAATTTATTTCGAAAATGTGCGACATATCTTCCTTGAAAATAATAAATTTTGTACGGCTTTTTCTGAAAAATTGCTGCATATATTCTTTGATGGCCTGATGTTCTGCGTCTGAAATCAGCAATGTAATTTTGGCATCCTCGGCCAATTCATCCAAGAAATAATCTGCAATTTCAAAATTACCAACGTGTGCGCTGATTAGAATTCCGCCTTTTTTCTGTTTTAAAAGATTTTTTAGATTTTCAATACCGTCGAAATTATATGTGTATTTATTTCGAAGTCCACTGGAAATGGCGACTTTGTCTATGATGGTTTTTCCAAAGACCAAATAATTTTTGAAGACGGAAATGGCACTTTTGAAAAAAGAATATTTCAATCTTTTTCTGAAGTAATAAAAAATAGAAGTTGTGCTCTTAACGGAAAAAATGGTATAATAAAATGCTACAAAAAATAGAAGCGCGTAAGCGGCATTGATTCCAAGATTTTTAAGGAGAAAAATGAAAATTTTATATCCAAATACGGTTCCCTTGCTTTTTCCTTCCCAATTGGCCGCCATTGGATTTTATAAAATTTTTCAATTTATTTTCGCTTCAATAAGATTGTAAAAATCCTGAAGTGTGACTACGTTCACAAAATCATCGCCCTTCAATTTCACGCCAAAGTTGGACTCGACGGCCACAACGAGATCCACGAAATCAAGGCTATCGAGCTCCAATGTTTCCTTTAAATTTGCGCTTGGGTGGATATCATCTTTTTCCACTTCAAACTCATCAACCAAAAAGTAGTTTATCTTTTCAACTATCAATTCTCTATTCATTGCTACTAATTGCATTTTTTAATTATTAATGCGGAATTGGTGCCCCCAAAACCGAAAGAATTTGACAAAAATACATCAATTTTTTTGTTTAACGTTTTGTTAACAAGGTTTAATTGTGAAGCCGCCTCATCTGGGTTTTCAAGATTGACATTGGGTGCTATAAATGAATTTTCCATCATAATCATAGAATACACAATCTCGCTTGCACCTGCCATCCAGCACTCGTGTCCGGTCATTGATTTTGTTGAACTTACGTAAGGAAATGCTTTCCCAAAAACATCTGATATGGCCCGAGCCTCATTGGCATCGCCCACAGGTGTTGATGTAGCGTGGGCATTGACATAATCAACTTTGGAGGCATCAATATTTGCCTGCTCCAGTGCCATTTTCATGGCGCGTGCGGGCCCATCAATATTGGGCGTTGAAATATGATCGCCGTTGCTGGAAAACCCATAGCCAATTATTTCGCCTAAAATTGGTGCGCCGCGTTTTACCGCACTTTCATAGCTTTCAATAACCAACGTGGCTGCGCCGCCGCTGGGAACCAAACCATCCCGATCTCTATCAAAAGGTCGGCACGCCTTTAAAGGATCTGTTTTTGTTGAAAAGACCCCAAGCCCATCAAAACTTCCCATAGCCAATGTGTTGACTTCCTGTGCTCCGCCAGCAATTATGATGTCCTGCATTCCATTTTTTATAAGAAAATACGCCATCCCAATGGAATGCGAACCGCTCGCACACGCCGCGCTGATGGTAAAGTTGACTCCTCTCAATTTAAAAATGGTGGAAAGGTTCATTGTAACCGTAGAATTCATCGCTTTAAAAATAGCCCCCGAACCTACCAAAGTTGTATCTTTCTTTTCGCGGATTTTATCCACTGATTCTATTACGGATTTTGTTGTGCTATCGTTTCCGTATAAAATCCCTACATCATTTGTGTCCAAAAAATGCTGGTCAATTTTTGCCTGCTGTAAAGCTTCGGCGGTTGCCGCGTACGCGTATGCCCCCTCTTCGCCCAAGCTTACACGCTGTCTTCGCGAAAGATATTCCTTTAAATCGGGTTCCTCAACCCACCCTGTAAGACAAGAGCGGTAGCCGAAATCCTTTCGGTCTTCAGCATATATGATTCCGGATTTTCCATTATACAGAGATTCTTTTACTTGCTCCTTATTCTTGCCAATGCAGGAGTAAATTCCCATTCCTGTGATAACCACACGCCTCATATTCCGTTTCTTTTAAGAATAAATCCCCCCATTAATATTTATGACTTCGCCGGTAATATACGAAGCATTTTTTGAAGCCAAAAAACTTACCAGATGGGCCACTTCCTCAGCCTCACCAAAACGATTCACGGGAATCATTTTTTTAAGTTCCTTTTCGTCAAGACCTGCGGTCATATCACTATTTATGAAGCCGGGTGCTACCGCATTCACCGTAATATTTCGTTTGGCAATTTCCTGAGCCAAAGCTTTTGTAGCGCCAACAACGGCTCCCTTTGCAGCGGAATAATTTACTTGACCTGCCGTTCCTTTCAGTCCAGATACCGAAACCATATTGATAATCCTACCATATTTGTTTACCAGCATTTGCTGCATCAAATAATTGGTCACGTTGTAAAATCCATTTAAACTAGTGTTTAAAACGCTGTTCCAATCCTCGGATTTCATCCACACGAAAAGCCCGTCCTTATTGATTCCCGCATTATTGATTACCACTTCAATAACAGCATTTTCATTTTTTTGAAACCAACCATCAAAAGTTTTTTGCACACTCTCCGCATTTGCTACATCAAATTTTAAAATTTCACCCTTTGTGCCAGCATTTTCTACTTCCTTTAAAGTTTCCAAAGCGGCGGCTTCGTTGTGATTGTAATTTATAAGAATTGAATACCCGGAATCTTTCGCAAGCTGAATACAGATGGCACGACCTATTCCGCGCGAACCGCCGGTCACTAATGCATATTTCTTTTTTGGCTGTTTTTCCATAAAATCTATGTGCTACAAAATTAAAAGACGCTGAAAATTCAAAATTATAACTGCGCCTAAAATTAATCTTCGGTTTCCATTAAAAACGCCTTGACTTTATTTACATATGGATACATTACTACATCTTCCGCAAAAACGGGCACTATTTTACGAATGTCCTCATACATTTTCTTTGTTTTTGAAGATATTTTATCTTGAACTTTCAAATATTCAATAGCCTGAACAATGGCAATAATTTCAATAGAGATTACTTCGAAGGAATTTTCTATAACTTTCTTTGTGATAAGTGCGGCATTGGTTCCCATGCTTACCACATCCTGATTATCATTATTGTTTGGAATACTGTGCACATACATAGGGTTGCTGAGCATTTGGCTTTCGGCTGTGGTTGATGTGGCGGTAAATTGTACGCCCTGCATCCCAAAGTTGAGTCCCAGCTTTCCCAAATTTACAAATGGCGGAAGCATCTCGTTCAATTTTGAATTCAACAGATAATTTAATTGTCTTTCAGCGAGCATCGTCATTTTTGCAATTACCATTTTCAGCTTGTCCATTTCAAGTGAAATATAGTCGCCATGGAAATTGCCCCCGTGATACACATTTCTTTTATCGACATCAATTATGGGGTTATCGTTCGCTGAATTCACTTCTTCAATCAGAATTTTTTCAACATTATTTATTGTGTCCAAAACCGGGCCCAAAATCTGGGGAACGCAACGAAGTGAGTAATATTCCTGCACTTTTTCGTGAAAAACCTCAACATCATTTGCACCATTATATAAGTGATGCTCACGTTTACGGGTCAAATGGCTATCGCTTAAATGGTCACGCATTTTTGCGGCAATTTCCCGCTGCCCGCTATGTTTTTTAGCTTGGTTCAATTCGCTGCTCAAATGGTCATCGTAAGCATTCACAATCTCGTTGATTGCAGAAGAGCAAGCCACCATCCAGCGAAGCGCCCTCTTCGAATATAGCAAATTTACCGCGCCAATTCCAGACATTACTGATGTACCGTTCATAAGCGCTAATCCTTCGCGAAGCTCAACTTTTATGGGTTGAAGATTTTCAGCTTTAAAAATTTCTTCAGTATTTTTTATTTCGCCTTTGTAAAAAACCTCGCCCTCACCAATTAAAACCAAAGCTAAATGAGCCAACTGCACAAGATCCCCGCTGGCGCCCACGCCGCCATGCTCATAAATAAGCGGAACAATATCTCTGTTCAGCAATTCTGCCATCAAATGGATTACTGAAGGATGCACGCCGCTATGGCCCAAGCTTAGCGTATTGAGCCGCGCCAGCATAGCCGCCCGAACATATTTTTCAGAAATGGGGTTCCCGGTGCCGGAAGCGTGGCTTCGTATTAAATTATACTGAAGCTGGACGCGCTCGTCGTCCTTAATTTTATATTGTGCCATGGGCCCAAAGCCAGTATTCACGCCATAGATTACTTTGTTTTCTGAAAATTCTTTCAAAAAATCAAAACTCTTGTGAACCGTTTCTACTGTATCTTTGTGGACTTGGACGGGCTGATTTTTAAAAATAACATCATAAAAATCTGCCAGTTCCAGTTTTCCTTTCAATATTGGCATGAATGGGAATCAGTTAATTTGATTAAAACGCTGCTTTGCGAATTTGGGCACGAAACTTTAGATTGCAAATTTAGAATTTTTTAAAAATTTAATTCTTAATAATGAAGAATGATATTTCGGTGGATGTGTTGATTATTGGCGCGGGGCCTTCCGGCTGTGTTGCGGCGGCGTATCTAAACGGCAAGGGAATAAGCACAAAAGTGGTTGAAAAAAACAAATTCCCAAGATTTGTGATCGGCGAAAGCCTGTTGCCACGGTGCATGGAGCATTTTGAGGAAACTGGATTGCTTGACTGCCTGAAAGCAAAAAATTTTGAAGTAAAGGCAGGCGCACGGTTTTTGAAAGACGGGATGGTCTGTAATTTTGATTTCAGCAAAAAATTTACTTCAGGCTGGGATTATACGTGGCAAGTCCCTAGAGCCGATTTTGATAATACCTTGGCTCAAGAAATCATTAAAATGGGCGTCGATGTTTCTTTTGAAGAACAAGTAACCGAAGTGAATATTGACGAAACCGGAAATTCATGTACAAACGTTGTAAATGTTGAAGGTAAATCCTATAAAATCAACGCCAAATTTATAATAGACAGCAGTGGTTTTGGCAGGGTTTTACCCAGATTGCTGGATCTTGACAAACCTAGCGTTATACCGAAGCATTCTGCCATTTACACCCATATTGCTGAAACCGAACGACCCAAGGGCACCGAAGGCACGCTGATTACATTTGATGTGGTCACGGATACGTGCTGGCTCTGGGTTATCCCATTTTCAAATGGCACTACCAGCATCGGTTTTGTGGGACCTTCAGATTTTATTGAGAGTTTCAAAGGGAATGCTGCGGAAAAACTAACGGAAATGCTGAAACTTTCAGAATATTATTATGATCGTTTAAAAGAAAAACCATTTCTCTTTGAACCCCATATAATCAAGGATTATTCAAAAGCGGTAAAATCCATATTTGGAAAAGGTTTTGCACTTACAGGAAACAGTGCCGAATTTCTGGATCCGGTTTTTTCGTCTGGCGTTACCTTTGCCACAGAATCTGGATTATTGGCTGCAAAACTCATCACGAAGCAGTTAAACAATGAAAAAGTTGATTGGGAAAAAGAATACGAAGAATATATAATGAAGGGTGTTGATGTTTTTAGGACCTATGTGAATGAATGGTATACAGGAAATCTTCAGAAGATATTTTTTCACCCCATTGAAAATCCAATTATAAAATCGCAAATATGCTCTGTACTTGCGGGTTATGTTTGGGATGAAAAAAATCCATTTGTAAAAAACCATAACAGACTGGTAAAAACCGTGGCGCAGTATGTGGAAATGGAAAGGGAGTCTTTGCTGAATTAATTTCAATTTTTTAAAAAAAAGAAAAATCCCAATCTTTTTTAAGATCGGGATTCGTTTTTTGTTGGCCCACTAGGGCTCGAACCTAGACTCTTCTGGACCAAAACCAGACGTGTTGCCAGTTACACCATGGGCCAATTCCACAATGAGGTGGCAAATTTAATACAAACTTTGGCTTGTACAAATTTTTCTTTCAAAAAATTGCGGTTTCTTTTTTCCATTGGCAAATCCTTCAAAAATAACATTACCTAAAGTACGTTACTCCATATAAATAAGTGCATCTATTTATATTATTAGTAAATTCGCGGCAAGAAAATTTTTAAGCATCTATGGGTTCTTTCAACTTTACGAAATGGAATAAAATTACAGGATGGGGTGTATTTGCCATCGCACTGCTAACCTACTGGCTTACAGTAGAACCCACAGCAAGTTTTTGGGATGCCGGCGAATATATAACCACTGCGAGCAACCTTGAAGTTGGCCACCCGCCAGGTGCTCCTCTCTATCAATTATTGGGAGCATTTTTCTCTATTTTTTCACCAGATGCGGCGCACATTGCGCTTACCATTAATTTGATGTCGGTTTTTGCCAGTGCATTTACCATACTTTTTATGTTTTGGTCATTAACCATTTTATTGACCAATCTCATTTCAAAACACCACGAGACTTTAGAAAGCACACATTTTATCGCCATATTGGGGAGTAGCGCTATTGGGGCACTTTCATTTGCGTTTACGGATAGTTTTTGGTTCAATGCAGTGGAAGCTGAAGTTTATGCGAGTGCGGCATTTTTAATGGCGGTGCTTTTTTACACTGCGCTGCGCTGGGAAAGGGAAATGTTGAGCCCACGCGGAAATAGATGGCTTATATTGATAGCCTTTATTGTAGGACTTTCCTTTGGTGTTCACTTTATGGCATTATTGACGATTCCGGCAATAGGATTTCTTTATTTCTTCAAGCATTATAAAACAGTTACCGTAAAAAACTTCATCATTGCGAATATTGTGACGGTGGCAATTTTGGTATTCATTTTTATATTGCTTCTGCCTATGACAATGAAATTCTTCAGTGCTTCTGAATTATTTTTTGTCAACACTATTGGGCTTCCGTTTAACTCTGGAACTATTTTCGCCGGACTATTGTTCGCATTTATTTTCTTTTATGGACTTAAATATTCGCGCAAAAAAGGGTTTGTTCACGTAAATACGCTTCTGCTCTGTGTGTTGTTCATTTTTATCGGTTTCTCAAGTTGGCTTATGTTGCCCATTCGCGCGAATGCCGGTACTGTAATCAATGAAAATAACCCAAACAATGCGCGTGAACTTTTAGCTTATTACAATAGGGAACAATATCCTGAAACACATTTATTCTACGGCCCATTGTTTACAGAGGTTTATGGTGGTTTAGATCCGGATGATCCCTATAAAGATGATAAGCCAAAGTATGAGAAGGATGAAGAAACCGGTAAGTATATTATTGTAAATGAATATAAAAATGCAAGCCAGAATCTTGAAGATAAGCACAAAGCATTTTTGCCCAGAATGTGGAGCACGGAACATAATGCAAATTATATGGAATTTACCGGAGGGCTTGATTTCACTATTAAAAGTGAATATTTAAGCGAACCGCGATTGGTAGAGGAAGTAAATAAATTTAAGCAAGCCTATAATTCTGGGCTGGTGGATAAGAGTGACTACAATTCATTCCTGAAAAATTTTGGACAATATCTCGATATTGAAAAACCCAGTTTTTTTCAGAATATGAAATTTATGTTTGAGTTTCAATTTGGGTATATGTATTGGCGCTATTTTATGTGGAATTTCACGGGAAGGCAAGATGATATTCAAGGTCAATACACAGATTTGCACGGCAATTGGCTTAGCGGCGTGAAGTTTATTGACGAATTACGCTTGGGCTCACAGGATAATTTACCGAGCGATGTAAAAAACAACAAAGCGCGAAATACCTATTATTTTCTTCCGCTTATTTTGGGAATAATTGGCTTGATTTTCCATTTCAAAAATGATCAAAAAAGCTTTTGGGTTCTGTTGGTTTTATACCTGTTTACGGGACTTGCGCTAAAAGTTTACCTTAACGAAAGACCTTTTGAACCGCGGGAACGTGATTATGCACTAGTGGGTAGTTTTTACGTGTTTGCTATGTGGATAGGCTATGGCGTTTATGCACTTTTCGATTTAATGAAAAATTACCTGAAGCCAAAAATGGCGCTTCCGTTAGTTTTGGGTATTACCGCGCTTGCAAGCCCAGTGCTTTTGGCCTATCAAAATTGGGATGACCATGATCGCTCAGGCCGCTACACGGCGCAATCCATGGGAAAAATGTATCTGGATAGCTGTGATGAAAACGCCATACTTTTTACCATTGGTGACAATGATACCTTTGCGCTTTGGTATGCACAGAATATTGAAGGCTACAGGCAGGATGTGCGGATTGTGAATACCAGCCTTTTCCAGATTGACTGGTATATTGATGATATGAAGAAAAAGGCTTTTACCAGCGACCCTATTCCCTCACAACTCACCCACGACAAATATCGTTGGGGAACACGGGATTTTACCGTTTTTCAGCCCACAACAAAAGATACCATTGATATAAAAACGTGGATGAATTTTGTGGCAAACGATAGCCCGGCCACACAAATTGAACTTCAAAGCGGGCAAATGGTCAATACCTTTCCTTCAAAAGTAATCCGCATTCCCGTTGATAAGGAAGCAGTACTTCGAAACGGAATTGTGCCACAAAAAGATGCCGATAAAATTGTTTCTGAAATATTCATCAATCTAAAGGGTGATGTTATCTATAAAAATAGATTGCTAATGCTGGATATTATTGCGAACAATAACTGGGAACGCCCCATTTATTTTAGCGGTGGAAGCTTTGGTGATGATGATTATCTGTGGATGAAGGACTATTTGCAACTTGATGGGGTAGTTTACAAACTAGTGCCCATAAAAACACCAATTGATAAAAGAAACCCATTTGATATGGGCAGGGTTGATGCCGAAAAAATGTATGATATTGTGATGAAATGGGATTGGGGCAACAGCGGCAACCCAGATATCTATCACGATACCGAAACCCGCCGAAACGGAATTACGTACCGAAGCAATTTGGCAAGACTCGCAGAAACCTTAATCAATGGTGGAAAAAAGGACAAGGCCGAAAAAGTTTTGGACCTGGCAATGGAAAAAATGCCCGTTGATTATTTTGAATACTATTCACTTTTAGAGCCATATGTTCTGGGTTATTATGAACTTGATAAAACTGAAAAAGCTCGGAAAGTATATCAAGACGTTGCTGAAAAATACAAGGAACATCTAACCTACTACAGTGGATTGAAATTCAACAAACAACGCGCCATTGTAGATGAAATAATTAGTGATATGGAACGTTTGCGTAGTTTGGTGCAAATAGTTGTAATGTATGATGACGAAGCGTACGGACGCGCCGAGGCGAAAAAATTCAACGACTATCTAAAAATGTTCCGCCATTTCTATTCGGAAGATGAGCAGATGAACCCAGACGCAGATATTCCGCAGGATTCTACCATCAACATTCCGCTGGATTCCACGCTAATGGAGCAAATGTCTGAACGGCCGCTACAGAACACGGAAGGTCAAGACCCCCTAGAATAGGTGAGCTTTCGTTTCGTAAAAATGCCCAGATTTATTCAGCGATTGTATCCTGAATTGGTCTGGGCATTTTTCAATAAGAAAAATTCTGTTTATCTAACTTTTGATGATGGCCCCATTCCTGAGGTTACGCCGTGGGTTTTGGATGAACTTAAAAAGTTTAATGCCAAAGCAACTTTTTTTTGCATCGGGGAAAATGTACGGAAGCATCCCGAAATTTTTGAAAGAATTATAGCCGAAGGCCACGCCGTGGGCAACCACACTTTCAACCACTTAAATGGTTGGAAAACCTCTACTTCCGAATATATTGGGAATGTTGTAAAAGCTGAAAGACAGATGCAAGATTCAGGGTTCAATTCCCATAACTTTCGGAATCAAAATTCGGGATTGTTGTTTCGTCCGCCGTATGGAAAAATAACCGGAAAACAATCAAAATCCCTGCGTAAAAAAGGCTACAAAATTGTGATGTGGGATATAATAAGTTATGATTATGATTCCAATGTTTCCAAAGAAAAATGCCTCCAGAACGTGCTTAAAAACTTGAAAGGTGGAAGCATCATTGTTTTTCACGATAGCCTAAAGGCAGAAAAAAACCTTCGATTTGTTTTGCCGAAGGTCTTGAATGTTATTTCAAATAAAAAATTTTCCATTAAGAAAATACCAACTTTTTAATCTAAGATTAGATTGTATGAAGTTGTTAAAAATTGTTCATTTCCACTAGTGAGTTTTTGTACATATATTTCAACATACTGTGATGGATTTATGTCTACTGTGCCTATAACCGAAACAGTTTGTCTTTGATTAGTTTGTAAAACATCATAAATGGCTGTAGTTCCCGGAACCAAAACACCATTCTTATATATGGAAAAGGCATAACGCGAACCTCCGGTAGCTGTAAATGAAATTGAAGCAAAAATATTAATAGATCTAGGTTTACTTCCTTCGTAAGTAATTCTATTTGAAACGCTACTACTTGTTCTGAAATTTCTAACAGATATTGTAGTAACTGGTAACTTAAACGCGTTGTTATCTGTAATGTTTACAACAGAAGAACTATCGTAATACAAATTTCCCGTTGCTACTTCGTCAGATTCTCGGGGTATTCCCGGACAATTCACTGTCCAAGAATTTGTAAAATTATAACCTGGATATGTTCCTGTAGTATATTTTCTAATAAAACCAGAAGGAGCTGAGGTTGTTCCAGAAAATGCCCTACTTAATATGACACCATTTCCAACTGTTGGATTTGAACTTACATCCATTGCTACATCAGACCCATTAAGTGAAGTGAACCCGCTCACTTTCTCAATCAACCCAAATGTACCGGTGAAAGTCTCAAATGTGCCATTATTTGAATCTAACCAAGCTTGATTATTTAAAAGCAAATTTCCAATATTATTATAGGTTATCCCATTGGCATTATTGACGAACTGTACAATATTACTGAAATATAAACCTATATTGGAGATAGTTCCCACATTCGCAAAATTGGCAACCACAGTGTTTTGTACCAATAGAGAAGTTCCTCCTGTAATCGCAAAAGCTGAACCGCCACCAGTTAAGGTAACATTTCGGATACTGCCGCCTGTAGTCCCCTGGAAAATAGGCCCTGTAGCCTTAAATAAAACATCTTCAGATGCATCTAAGCCAGAAATATAGGCACTATTTAAATCAATAGGAAAAGCCAAAGTTATGGTTCCATTAATTTCATATAAAGTATTGGATTGAAGCAAATATTTGGAACCTCCGCCTGCTGCGAGTTCAGGTGCCAAATCTGCCACTGATTTTACCAATTTATAATTATTTCTTTGATTCGCACCTGAATTCAATCGTACCCAAGCGCCGGGAGCCGGAGTACTGTCGTAATAAAAGAAAGATTCCGCTGTGGTATCATAAACCAATAAACTGTTGGCAGGCGTAGTGATGGCGTTGCGCTGGGCTGTTGTCATTCTTGGCGCAAGCATACCTTGAGTAGTAGATGTAATGTCGAGTGCGGCAGTGGGATTGGGATTCGTATTTCCAATACCTACTTGAGAAAAAATTTGGGAGGTTATGAGCAAAATAAAGAGCAAAATTAAACTCTTCATTATATTATTATAAGACTGGTTCATTGCTATTTGGGGATTAAGCGTAAAACTATTCTTACAAATATATACTTCTTATCGGAAAAATTAGCCTTTAAACGATTAAATTAAAGAAATTTTAGGAAAAAAACTTTAGTATTTGGTTTAAATGAAAACCATATAAAATATGAATACTTTAACTTATGAATAATTAGAACAATATTTCAAAAATATTCCTTCACCAAACCTATAAGCGTATTTGCGTCCTGCTCCCCACTCTGGCGCCATTTCATCTCGCCATTTTTGTAGATCATTAATGTGGGAAGCCCTTTAACTCTTAGTGCCTCTGCAAGTTCCTTATTTTTCTCGACGTCAATTTTTATTACGCGGGCCTTATCGCCCAAAGCCGCAGCAACATCCCGTAATACCGGATGCATCCCTTTGCAGGCTTCATCCCACTCCGCATAAAAATCCAAAAGGACAGGAATGCGGGTTTCAATTAATTCTCCAAATTTTGACATTTACGTAATGTGTTAGTTGAACAATTGTACTACAAATATAGCATTTCCCATATACTAAACGGTATTGCGTTTCTTTTTAAGTTGAATCACGGTTATTTCGGGCCAAATTCCTACACGCCCAGGATACCCCAAATATCCAAAGCCCCTATTCACATTTATATAACGACCAAATTCCTCATAAATCCCAGCCCAGTTTTTATATCTGTATTTTACCGGACTCCATTTTATGAGACCGGGAATCTCGATTCCAAACTGCATGCCGTGCGTGTGTCCACTTAAGGTTAAATGAAAATTGCGATCGTCGGTTTTCACCTTTTCCTGCCAATGTGAAGGATCGTGGCTCATCAAAATCTTAAAGTCTGAGGATTCTATTCCCTCACAAGCCTTGTCAAGGTCACCCGCTTTTTTGAAGCCGCCTGCGCCCCAGTTTTCCACACCTACCAAGGCGATTTTTTCGCCATTTCTTTCCAAATATTTATTTTCGTTCAGCAAAAGTTGCCAGCCCATTTCGCGTTGCGAATTTTTTAATCGATCCAGATTCTCACCTTGCTCGCTTCGATTTTTCCACGAAACATAATCGCCATAATCGTGATTTCCCAAAACTGAAAAAACCCCATCTCTTGCTTTTAAAGTTGAAAAAAGTTCTTTCCAATTGTTCAATTCATCCGCAACATTATTTACCAAATCTCCAGTAAAAAGAATTGCATCGCTCTGCTGCTCATTCACGAGATTGATAGCATATTCTACCTTTTCATGATTATCGAAACTACCGCTATGGATATCGCTTATTTGGGTTAACGTGTAGCCGTCAAAGGCTTCTGGAAGATCTTCAAATTCAAGAGCATATTTAAGAACACGATAATCATATTTCCCTTTGACCATTCCATAAATAAGCGATGCAAAAGGAATTGCCGCTATTCCCAAAGCCACGGTACTTACAAATTTTCTTCGGGAAGGCATATAAAATGCTTTTTCACTGCCGGAAAATTTCATAAATATTCCAACAAAAAATCGCACAATATCTTCCCCGAACATGAATATAACAAGCAAAAGTTTGGGGACGAAAACAGCAAGAAAAATCCCGAACACGTACATTCTGGGAGGTTCCATCATTTTTTCGGAACCGCGCAGCGAGATTTCATAGATTATTCCCGCCAATAGCAGCAATGAGATGAGTATGTAAACACCGTAGAACCACTGATTTTTGGTAATCGTTTTTATGCTCTGAAACGCATAAATATCTACAAAAATGTAAAAAAGGATAAAAAGAAACCAGCGCATATTTGAAAGAATTTTTAAAGGTAACAAGTTTCGAAAAAAGGAAGCGGGCGTTCACTTTATTTTAACGGTTTTAGTATCTTTCAAAGCCAAACCTTGTAAATGAAAAAGCCATTATCTCTTTTCTTTATTCTCTTTTCTTTTTTCTGCTTTTCCCAGGAAAATAGTTCTTCCAAAAAACTAATTAATTATGTAAATCCATTCATCGGCACTGGTGGCCACGGCCACACTTATCCCGGCGCCACGCTGCCTTTTGGGATGATGCAGTTGAGCCCGGACACACGTTTGGATGGCTGGGACGGTTGTAGCGGTTACCACTACAGCGATGAATATATTTATGGATTTTCGCACACCCACCTCAGCGGCACGGGCGTAAGCGATTATGGCGATGTGCTTTTAATGCCAACAAATGAAGTAAATTTTAATAACGGATCTGACGGAAATTCGGGGTACAAAGCACATTTTTCGCACGATAATGAAAAAGCCTCCCCAGGATATTATAAAGTTTTGCTCGACAAAACCAATATTGAAGTGGAACTAACAGTTTCAAAACGAAGTGGAATCCATCATTACACGTTTCCGAAGGGTTCAAAACAGATTGTAATTCTCGATCTCGACCATCGCGACAAGATTCTTTCATCTGAAATTAGACCCCTTTCAAAAACCGAAATCTCCGGTCACCGACATTCCGAAGCGTGGGCAAAGGACCAGCGGCTTTTTTTCAACATTGAATTTTCCCGTCCGTATAAATCGGTTACCCATTATACTTCCACAGAAAATTCCCCCTTTGGGGGTAAGGGGGCCAAAGCGGCCTTTGAATTTGATGCTTCCGCCGAAAAAGATCTTTTTGTGAAAGTTGGCATTTCGGCTGTTAATGAAAAAGGGGCATATGAAAATCGAACTTTTGAATTGCGTCATAAATCGTTTGAGGAAATTAAGACTGAAGCCGAGACTGCGTGGGAAAATCAGTTAGAAAAAATAGTGATTGAAACTCAAAGTATTGACCAAAAAACCATTTTCTACACAGCGCTTTATCACACGATGATTGCGCCAAATCTCTATCAGGATGTTGACGGTCGCTACCGCGGAATGGATTTGGAAATCCATCAAAGCAACGATTTTGAAAATTACACTGTTTTTTCACTTTGGGATACCTATCGCGCGGCGCATCCGCTTTACACAATTATTGAAAAAGATCGCACCACACATTTTATAAATTCGCTTTTGGCGAAATATGATGAGGGTGGCATACTTCCCATTTGGCCATTAGCGGGCAATTACACGTGGTGTATGGTCGGGTATCACGCCGTGCCCGTAATTTCGGACGCGTATCTAAAAGGAATTCGAGGTTTTGATGCCGAGAAAGCGTTGCAAGCAATGAAACACAGTGCGATGCAGGATAAACTGGGATTGAAAAGCTATAAGGAATTCGGGTTTATTCCCGTGGAGGAAGAAAGCGAATCGGTTTCAAAAACGCTGGAATATGCATACAATGATTGGACTATTGCCCAAATGGCGAAAGCGATGGGCAAAACTGAGGATTATAATTATTTTATGGAAAGGTCACAAAACTATAAAAACGTTTTTGACCCCGAAACCAAGTTTATGCGCGGCCGTTTCCGCAATACGTGGTTTGCTCCTTTTGATCCGTACGAAGTGAATTTCAATTACACCGAAGCCAATTCGTGGCAATACAGTTTTTACGCCCCACAGGATATTTCTGGTTTGGTAAATTTAATGGGCGGAAAGGCTGAATTTGAAAAACAGCTCGACAAACTTTTCACTGCAAAAAAGGAAACTTCCGGCCGCGAACAAGCTGATATTACTGGTTTGATCGGCCAATACGCCCACGGAAACGAGCCCAGCCACCATATGGCCTATCTCTATAATTTCGTAAACAAACCTGCAAAAACACAGGAAAAAATTCATCAAATTTTAAATGAAAAGTACCAAAATGCTCCCGACGGAATTTCGGGTAATGAAGATTGCGGCCAAATGAGCGCGTGGTACGTTTTCAGCGCGATGGGTTTTTATCCCGTAACGCCTGCAAGCAATCAATATATTATTGGCACGCCTTTGTTTGAAAGCACTACGATAAATTTAGAGGACGGAAAAAAGTTTGAAATTGCTGCTGAAAATCTTTCAGATGAAAACAAATACATCGCTTCGGCAACGTTGAATGGAAAACCGTTAACCCGAAGTTATATCAATCATTCCGAAATTATGGATGGTGGAAAACTGGTTTTCAAAATGACCGATAAACCTTCCACTTGGGCAACAAAAGATGAAGAAATCCCAAAGACAGAAATCACCGAAAATTTGATTGTTCCCGCGCCATTTATTGCAAAAGGCGATGTTGCTTTTAAAAATAAAACTGAAATTTCATTGGACCTGCCTATTTATGAAGCCGAGATTCTATACAGTATAAATAATTCTGAATTTAAAATTTATTCTGAACCATTTACAATTTCCGAAGAAACAGAATTGAGAACATATTCATCTAACGGTTACGGAAAAGAAAGCAAAACACTTTCAACCCATTTCTACAAAATCGACCCAAACCTCAGCATAAAATTGGAAACCGAATACGCAAACCAATACAATGGTGGTGGGGATAACGCCTTGATTGACGGCGTTCAAGGCGCAATTGATTTTAGGACGGGCTCGTGGCAGGGCTATCACGATACGGATTTAAAAGCGACTTTGGATTTGGGCTCAAAAAAAGAAGTACAAACTGTTTCAGTTAATTTTCTGCAGGACCAACGTGCATGGATATTTTATCCCACCGAAGTTTCCTGTTCGGTTTCGGAAAACGGAAAAGATTTTACCGAATTGCCAATTCAAAAAATTGACGCCGAAATCCCTTCGGAGGAAGCGGGAATCAAAACAATTCAATTCGAAATAAATAAAAACATCCAATTCATAAGAATTACTGCAAAAAACTTCGGAGCCCTCCCGAAAGGACATTTGGGGTATGGCGGAAAGGCTTGGCTTTTTGTGGATGAAATCAGCCCCCTAATCCCAAAAGGAGACAACTAAAATATGTCTGGTCGAGCGCAGTCGAGACCATTTTTTAATTAAAATTTAAAATGATAAAAAAACTGATTTTCACCATCGCAATTTTCAGTTGTGTAAACACATTCGCACAAACCAAGGATTTCACGCAATTTGTAAATCCATTTATTGGCACGGACCGGATGGGGCACACCTTTCCCGGTGCCACGGCACCTTTCGGAATGGTGCAATTGAGTCCGCAGACAAATGTGCAAACAATGGTCAAACCCGATGGAAGTTACAACCCAAAAACCTATGAATATTGCGCCGGTTATCAATATGCAGATTCCACAATTATCGGGTTTGCGCATACCAATTTCAGCGGAACGGGACATTCTGATCTGGGCGATTTTTTGGTGATGCCAACGGTTGGGAAATTGGTTCTGGACCCGCTAAAAACGGAAACTGGCGAAAAAGGTTTTGCTTCCACATTTTCACATACAAACGAAATGGCCTCACCCGGATTTTATAAAGTGAAATTGGACGATTACAAAATTACAGCAGCGCTTACTGCCAGCGACCGCGTGGGTTTTCATCAATATACTTTCCCGAAAAGTGATGAGGCGCATATTATTCTCGATATGGTTTACAACGTTTACGGGCACGACGATAAAAATGTGTGGACTTTTGTTCGTGTTGAAAACGATTCCACGGTTACAGGTTATCGGCAAACACACGGCTGGGCGCGGACTCGGACGGTTTATTTTGCGATGGAATTTTCAAAACCTTTCAAAAGTTACGGCCATAAAAAATATGACAAAGCCAAATACAACGGTTTTTACAGAAAATTTAACGAGGAAGAAAATTTCCCCGAAATGGCCGGAAAGGAAATTCGTGCCTACTTCAATTTTGATACTTCGGAAAACGAAAAAATTGCTATAAAATTCGCACTGTCTTCCGTTAGTACGGAAGGGGCGATGAAAAACCTAAAAGCTGAAATTCCGCATTGGGATTTTGAAAAAACCAAAGCCGAAACCCAACATAAATGGAACAGCGAACTTTCAAAAATTGAAGTAAAATCAATAACACCCGAAGATAAAATCAATTTTTACACCGCGCTTTACCATACGATGCTCAGCCCAATTATTTACGAGGATGTGGACGGAAAATACCGCGGACTGGATCAAAACATCCATACTTCGGAAGGTTTTACCAATTACACCATTTTTTCACTTTGGGATACCTACCGCGCGCTGCATCCGCTTTTCAATATTTTGCAGCCAAAACGCAATAATGATATGATAAAAAGTATGCTCGCCCACCACGATCAAAGTGTGCATAAAATGTTGCCCATTTGGAGCCATTATGCCAATGAAAATTGGTGTATGATTGGCTATCACGCCACTTCGGTAATTGCAGATGCGGTGGCGAAAAACGTAGGCGATTTCGATAAAACCCACGCCTTGCAAGCTTCCATAAACACTGCAAATGTTGATTATTTTGATGGCGTTGGCGATTACAAAAAAATGGGCTTTGTTCCCGAGGACAAAAGCAGTTCGTCAGTTTCGAAAACCTTGGAATATGCTTATGACGACTGGTGCATTGCGCAAATCGCTCAACGAGTTGGTAATATTGAAGCTGAAAATGAATATTTGGCACGTTCGGAATATTTCAAAAATGTGTATGACCCGAAAATTGGCTATATGCGACCGAAACTTTCCGATGAAAAATTCAGAAAGGAATTTGATCCGCTTGATACGCACGGACAAGGCTTTATTGAAGGCAATGCTTGGAACTACGGGCTTTATGTACCGCAGAATTTGGATGAAATGATTGCAATGATGGGCGGAAAGGAACGGTTTTCAAAACATTTGGATTCGCTTTTCACCATGGAACTCGACGATAAGTACATTGAAAAAAATGAGGACATCACCCGCGACGGAATTATGGGCAATTACGTGCACGGCAACGAACCTGGCCACCATATTCCGTATATTTATAATTGGACCGGAGAGGATTGGAAAACACAGGAACGCGTTCGGAAAATTATGAACGAAATGTACGCCCCAAAAGAGGACGGCCTTTGTGGAAATGACGATGCCGGACAAATGAGCGCGTGGTATATTTTCAGCGCATTGGGTTTTTATCCCGTTACTCCCGGCTCGCCCAATTATGCTTTGGGAAGTCCGTTGGTTGCGGAAGCAGTTTTGCATTTGGACGGAAATTCAGTAAAAATCATTGCAAAAAACCAAAGCCCAAAAAATGTGTATGTGAAAAGCGTTTCGGTTGATGGAAAAAAACTGGAGCGGAATTTTTTAACGCACGATGAGGTTACAAAGAGCAAAGAGATTGTTTTTGAAATGAGCTTGAAAAGAAAGGATTAAATGACAAAAAGACGAAAAGAAAAAATAAACTGTCACCCTGAGCGCAGTCGAAGGGCTTAAAACTGAAAATATAATTATGAAACGTAGAAAATTCATCCAAAACGCTTCACTTTCCACTTTTGGAATTGCAATGGGAAGTTCGGTTTTTGCTTCGAAAAACAATAATTCTTTGTTCACTTCCGAAGAAAAAAAAGCTCAAAATTCAGCTGAGAATTTTCCGCTGGTAATCGCCACTTGGAACGTAAAAGAAAGCACCGCCGAAGCTTGGCGGGTTTTGCAGGATGGGAAATCGGCGCTAGATGCCGTGGAAAAAGGTTGCAATATTGAAGAGGCAAATGCCGAAGGGCAATCCGTTGGAATTGGCGGTTTGCCCGATCGCGATGGGAACGTAACCCTCGATGCCTGCATTATGGACAGCAACGGCAATTATGGCGCGGTGGTTTACCTTCAAAATTTTGTGCACCCCATTTCGGTTGCGCGGAAAGTGATGGAAAAAACACCGCACGTTTTGTTGGCTGGAAAAGGCGCCGAGCAATTTGCAATTTCGGAAGGTTTTGAGAAAACGAATTTGCTTACCGAAGCTTCAAAAAAAGCGTGGGAAGAGTGGAAAAAAACTTCGCAATACAAACCCATCATCAATATTGAAAACCACGACACCATCGGGATGTTGGCAGTTGACAAAAATGGTGATATCTCGGGCGGCTGTACTACAAGCGGTTTGGCTTACAAAATGGCGGGACGCGTAGGCGATTCTCCCATAATTGGTTCGGGACTTTTTATAGACAATGAAATTGGTGGCGCAACCGCGACGGGTCTCGGCGAAGAAGTCTTGAAAACCGTGGGCAGTTTTTTGATTGTGGAATTGATGCGCCAAGGAAAAACACCTCAACAGGCTTGTGAGGAGGCAATAGGTAGAATTATAAAAAAGAATCCAAATTATAAAGATTTTCAAGTGGGCTACATTGCCGTTAACAAAAAGGGTGAGACGGGTTATTATTCCATTCACGAAGGTTATTCCGTCACTAAATATCAAAACGGGAAAAACGAAAATATCCCATCTGATTTTTACAATAAAAAATAACCCCAACAGCATCCATAGAATCCATAGCATCATTTAAAATATGACCGAAAAAAAATCCTTCCGCTCCGCATTTATCACCGTTACCGTTCTCTTTTTCCTTTGGGGATTTATTACCGTTTTGGTGGATAGTTTGATTCCGAGGCTAAAAGACGTTTTTGAGCTTAGTTACTTTCAAGCTGGGTTGGTTCAATTTGCCTTCTTTTTGGCGTATTTGGTCATTTCAATTCCGGCCGGCGCTTTGCTATCGCGAATTGGTTATCAAAAAGGAATAATTGTAGGGTTGGTTACCATGGCAATTGGCTGTTTGCTTTTTTATCCAGCGGCTTCAGAGAGGGTTTTCGGAATATTTTTACTTGCTTATTTTACGCTCGCCGCGGGAATTACCGTTTTGCAAGTTGCGGCAAATCCCTACGTTTCGGTATTGGGAAGCGAGGACGGCGCTTCCAGCAGATTGAATCTTTCGCAGGCATTTAACTCATTGGGAACTGCTATTGCTCCATTGATCGGTGCTTCATTTTTGTTGAGTGATACTATTATGACTTCGGAAGAAATTTCAACTTTAAATGATTTCGAAAAAAATTCCTATTACATTTCCGAAGCATCCGCCGTGCAGATTCCTTTTCTGTACATTGCAGGTTTCATAGGGCTTTTGGCAATTTTATTTCTATTTATAAAACTTCCGAAGATTTTGGAGAAAAATCCTGTGGGCGGTTACGGAAAGCTTTTGAAAAACAAAATCGTGCTGCTCGGCGCATTGGGTATTTTCGTTTATGTGGGTGCGGAAGTTGCCATTGGCAGCTATTTGGTGAATTATTTTTTAAGCATGAATCTTTCTGAAATAATCCAACAAAACGATACAATGAAGTACATTTCCGAACGACTTTTAAATACCGATTTAAATTCAATTGACAGTAAAGCAATTGTCGGAACTTTCGTTGTTTTTTATTGGAGCGGTGCCATGGTGGGAAGATTTATTGGCGCGTATTTAACCAAGATAATGAACCCTACAAAAGTGCTGGCCATTTTTGCAGGCTTGGCGGTGTTGATGTTGCTTATTTCCATGCATAGCTACGGTTTGGTTTCTATGTGGTCCATCCTTTTGGTCGGATTTTTCAACTCAATCATGTTTCCAACAATTTTTGCTTTGACCATTGATGGTTTGGGCGATTTAAAACCGCAAGCCTCAGGATTGCTTTGTATGGCGATCGTGGGCGGTGCAGTAATTCCGCCAGCGTATGGTTTTTTAACCGATACTATCGGATTTAAATTTGCTTTATTCTTAATTATTGCCTGCTACGCGTACATTCTCTTATTTGGCATTTTAAAAAGAAAATCAGCGGTTTCCATTTGAAAAATAACTTCGGAAAAAGCATTGCTTTAAGTTAACATTTGCGTAAAATCGAAGCTCTAAAAACATCCTATTTTTGGTGCGGTAATTAGAATTGAGAGATTTTAGATTAGCCATGGAAAAAGGCCGCTTTTGAGGGGAAGCGGCCTTTTGTTGCAAAATAAACTAAAGGTTTTTTGAAGCCTTTCGGGATAAGAATTAATGCGAAAAGGTCAATTGGCCATTGCTTTCCTGCTCTTTAAATTTCATAACAAGTTCAAGCGCATCTGGAATCACATCACTACAACAGATAATTAATGAACCTTTTTTGGCATTCTTCACGGCATGTGTAATTGCTTCTTTTTCTGAAGGGATTATGGTCGTTTTTTTGTTTGGCTGCTTCGATTTTATTCCGTCGTTCAGCATTTTTATTAAATCTTCCTCCGATTTTCCACGAAGATTTTTATCCTGTCTGATGATAATTTCATCAAACATTTCGGCGGCGATGCTTCCCAATTCGTTGGTGTCTTCTTCCCTTCTATCGCCTACTCCGGCAATAATTCCCACTTTTACGGTCGCTTCCATGGAATCTGTAAAATTCTTTAGAGCCAGCATTCCTGCAGGATTGTGGGCATAGTCTAGCAATATGCTAAAATTTTCAAATTGAAAAAGATTAAGCCTTCCTGGAGTTTGCGTGGCCGACGGAATAAAAGTTTCCAAAGCCACTTTCATATCTTCAATGCCAATTCCGCGGACGTTGGCGGCAATTACTGCGGGAAGAATATTCTGAATCATAAATGTTGCCTTCCCGCCGTATGTCAACGGAATATTTTCAGCTTTCATTATGCGCATTTTCCATGTTCCGCGGCAAAGTGTAACATATCCATTTTCATAAATTGCCGTGATTCCACCTAATTTTTGAAGCGCTTTTATCCTTGGATTTTCTTCATCCATTGAAAATAAGGCCAAGTTACAGTTTATGTTTCGGCGCATTTCATAAACCAAATCATCATCTGCGTTTAAAATAGCGTACCCATCGGGCAAAACGGTTTCTGGAATTACACCTTTTACTTTAGCCAACTGATCCATAGTATGAATTCCCTTTAATCCCAAATGGTCTGAAGCAACGTTTGTCACAATTCCCACATCACATTTTTTGAATCCCAATCCCGCACGCAATAATCCGCCGCGCGCGCATTCCAAAACCGCAAAGTTTACGGTGGGGTCTTTCAATACAAATTCTGCACTGGCTGGACCCGTGCAATCACCTTTCATTAAAAGTCTATTTTGAATATAAACGCCATCGCTCGTAGTGTAGCCCACGCGATGACCTTTCATTTTTGCCATATGTGCTATGAGGCGTGTTGTGGTGGTCTTTCCGTTTGTTCCGGTTACGGCAATAATGGGAATTCTGCCCGTATCGCCTTGTTTCGGAAATAATTTATCCACTACGGGAGCGGCAACATTTCTGGGAAGTCCGGAAGTAGGTGCCAAATGCATTCTGAAACCTGGGCCTGCGTTTACTTCTAAAACTGCCCCGCCGGTTTCGTTTAATGGCTGACTAATATCTGTAGTCATAATATCAATTCCGCAGATATCAAGATCAATTATTTTTGAAATCCGTTCAGCCATGGAAACATTTGAGGGATGTACGATATCTGTAACATCTTCTGCCGTTCCGCCCGTACTTAGGTTTGCGGTGTCTTTCAAAATTACGCGCTCACCTTCTTTTGGTACAGATTCTTCCGTATATCCTTTTCCTGAAAGTATGGTCTTTGTAAGATCGTTAATGGTTATTTGTGTGAGCACATTTTCGTGCCCATAACCGCGGCGCGGGTCTTTGTTTACTTCATCTACCAATTGTTTTATGGTAGATTTTCCATCGCCTATTACGTGCGCGGGGCTTCTTTTTGCAGCTGCTACTAAAACGTTATTTATTACCAACAACCGATAATCCTCACCAGTTATATATTTTTCAATAATTACCTTTTGGGAAACATTTTTCGCGGCGTGAAATGCCACTAGCGCATCTTCGTAATTTTTGATATTTACGGTAATTCCACGCCCGTGGTTACCGCCCACAGGCTTTACTACCAACGGAAAACCAACGTAGCGGCAAGCTTCTTCCAGACTGCTTTCCCGACCGATGATGTCACCTCGGGGAACTTCAACTTCGGCTTGTTCCAAGAGGAATTTCGTGTCTTCCTTATCGCAGGCAATTTCAACTCCAATGCTGCTGGTTTCAGAGGTAACCGTTGCCTGGATTCGCTTTTGGTTGGCACCGTAACCCAATTGGCAAAGCGAATACTTATTTAAACGAATCCACGGAATTCCGCGCGCTTCGGCTTCTTCAACAATGGAACCCGTGCTTGGTCCAAGACGTTCTTCTTCGCGAAGCTCCCGCATTTTTTGAATATCATTTTCAAGATTATAATTTTCTCCAGAAATTAAAGCTTTGCAAATTTCAACCGAAGCTTTTGCGGCATAACGTCCCACATTTTCTTCCAAATATGAAAAAACAACATTGTACACGCCCGGTTCTCCATAACCACGGGTTCTACCGAAGCCTGTATCCATTCCCGCAAGCGTTTGTATTTCTAAGGCTATATGCTCAATTACGTGGCCCATCCACGTTCCTTCCTCCACTCTTTGGAAAAATCCACCCGGCTCGCCCACGGAGCAACGGTGTTCGTACATACTTGGGAACATCATTTTGAGCCTGTCCAAAAAGCCATCAATTTTATTTGATGGACGATCTTCCATTTCCTCCAGGTCTAGCACCATTACTATTAATTTATGACGACGAATGGACCAGTAATTTGGCCCGCGCATAGCGTTGATTTCCCGTATTCTCATAGCTTGATTGATTTGTTAGTGTTGATACTTATTTGTATCGAATTAGATAAATATATAATTAATTTTCATAACAATTAGCGTATTTTTGCCAGCAAATCAAATAAATTCATGAGCGTAAAAGGAACACTGATCCCCATAGGTGGTAACGAAGACAAAGGAATTGAAAAGAGTGAAATTTATACATTAGAATATATTACGGACGGCATACTCTCACGAGTTGTTCGCGAAAGCGGTGGAAAAGAGGCGTTTATAGTTGTAGTGCCCACCGCATCCAGTATTCCCGAAGAAGTAAGCCAAAACTACATCGACGCCTTTAAAAAACTTGGCTGTGAAAATGTTCACGTTATGGACATCCGTGAGCGATCCCAATCTGAAGATCCCAAGAATATTTCATTAATGAAAAAAGCAGACTGCGTTATGTTTTCCGGTGGCGACCAGTCTAAAATTGTTCAATATATTGGCGGAACGGAGCTTCACAAAATTATTGTCGATCGTTATAAAAATGAGGATTTTGTAATCGCGGGAACCAGTGCGGGCGCTATGTGCATGAGCAAGGAAATGATTACTGGCGGAAGCGGAAAAGAAGCATTTATAAAAGGCGCGGTAGGCATGGGTGAAGGGATGAATTTTATACCAAACCTCATTATCGATTCCCATTTTATACGTCGAGGACGCTTTGGAAGGCTTGCCGAGGCAGTTGCTCGTTTTCCGAAAATGATAGGCATCGGTCTAGCTGAAGATACCGGTTTGGTTATAAAAAACTGCAATATGGCCGAGGTTATCGGCTCTGGAATGGTTATTCTTTTTGACCCAAGAAAATTGAAACACAATAATCAAAAAGTTGTGGCAGAAGGTTCTCCAATGTCCTTAACAAATTTAAAGACGCACATTCTTGCAAATGGTGATAGAATTGATATTAAAAAGAAGAAAATCAAAATCTCTCCAGTACACATTGAAATGACCGATGCGGATGCTTTTTGATTGTTGATTGTTGATTGTTGATTGTTGATTGTTGATTGTTGATTGAAAATATAATATTCTCTACAGAATCTAAATAATTTACAGCATCAGTTTTTATAAATTCCTATTTCTTTTTCCCCTTCTGATGTTTTGAAGCCTCGGTACATTCCTTCGGTATTAAACGTCATGGCAATATTTCCCTTCGCATCAACAGCGATTAATCCACCATCGCCGCCAATTTCCAAAACTCTTTTATTTATTACTTCGGAAGCGGCATCTGCTAATGCCATTCCTTTGTATTCCATTAAACAGGAAACATCATAAGCTACTACGCCACGGATAAAATATTCGCCACTTCCCGTACAACTTACCGCACATGTTTTATTGTTGGCATAATTTCCGGCGCCAATCATAGGACTGTCGCCGATACGTCCCCATTTTTTATTGGTCATTCCACCCGTTGATGTTGCCGCGGCAATATTTCCATTTTGGTCACACGCCACAGCGCCAACTGTTCCAAATTTTCCTTCCTTTTTCATGGAATGGTCCAATTCAAATTTGTCGCTGTCCTTTATATTTTGCCATTGTTGATAACGATGTTCGTCATAAAAATATTCCGGTTTTTCCAACGTATAATCCAAACTTTTCGCAAAACGCATAGCTCCCTCGCCCGCCAAAAAAACATGATCGCTTTTATCCATAACGTCACGCGCAAGCGAAATTGGATTTTTTATTCCAGTAATTAATGACACCGCGCCTGCTTTCAAATTGCTTCCGTCCATGATGGCAGCGTCCATTTCGTGTGTGCCTTCATTTGTAAAAACACTTCCCCTTCCTGCATTGAAAAGTGGGGAATTTTCCAAATGGTTTACCGAGGTTTCCACAGCATCCAATGCGCTTCCGCCGTTTTCCAAAACAGCGTAGCCTTTTTCCAATGCTTCGTTTAAAGCCGCTTTGTATTGCTCTTCTTTTTCGGGCGTCATCAACCCCTTCAACAGCGTGCCTGCACCTCCATGTATTACTAGTGAATATTTTTTCATTCAGAATAATTTTAATGGCGAAAAGTACGAATTGCAATTCAATTAATTTCGCCCCACGGCAGAAGTTTTGTAGTTTTGAAATTCGTCAAAATAAAACTATGTCCACCCAAAAACGTCTTTTCCTTCTCGATGCCTACGCCCTTATTTTTCGTGGGTATTATGCACTTATAAAAAACCCAACAATTAATAGCAAAGGGCAGGATACCTCGGCAATTATGGGATTTCTCAATTCGCTTTTTGATGTAATCCGTCGTGAACGGCCCGACCATTTGGCGGTGTGCTTTGACAAGGATGGGAGCGCCGAGCGTACGGAACTTTTTGCGGACTATAAAGCCAATCGCGACGAAACTCCAGATGCAATCAGCCAATCCATACCTATCATTCAGGAAATTTTGAAAGCCATGCACATTCCCTGCGTTGAACTTTCGGGTCTTGAGGCAGATGACATCATTGGAACGCTTGCGCAACAAGCTGAAAAACAAGGCTATCAGGTTTTTATGGTCACGCCGGATAAGGATTTTGGGCAATTGGTTTCTGAAAATATTTTTATGTATCGCCCCGCGCGAATGGGAAATGCCATTGAAATATGGGGAATCCCGGAGGTGCAGAAGCGTTTTGGCGTTGAGCGTCCCGAACAGGTGATTGATTATTTAGGGATGATGGGCGACGCTAGTGATAATATTCCCGGTCTGCCCGGCGTTGGCGAGAAAACAGCGAAAAAATTTATTGCTGAATTCGGAACCATGGAAAATCTGTTGGCGAACACCGATAAGCTGAAAGGTAAGATGAAGGAAAAAGTTGAGGAAAATGCCGAATTGGGTCTTCTTTCAAAAAAATTGGCTACCATTTGCACTACCTGCGACGTTGAATTTAACGAAGAGGATTATGAGCTCTCGATGCCTGATGGCGAAAAAGTGCAGCAGATTTTTGAGGAATTGGAGTTTCGAAGAATGAAGGATCAATTTCTCAAATTATTTTCAGAAGAGGGCGCTTCAGAAAGGGTTACGCAGATTTCAAATTCCGAAAGTGCGAAAAAAGCGACCGCGTCTTCGGCTGGAAGCGGCCAATTTTTGCTTTTTGGCGGGAATGAAAATGCTTCAGATGAAATCAAAAATTACAACTCCCGCGCAACTATTGAAAATACGGAACATTTTTACCAAACGGTACAGCCGGGAATGGGCACTAAGCTTTTTCTTCAGAATTTATTGAAACAGAAAAGTGTATGTTTTGACACCGAGACCACAAGTTTAAATCCGCTGGAAGCTGAGGTGGTAGGGATTGCATTTTCTTGGGAAAAAGGAAAAGGTTTTTACATCCCTTTCAGCGAAAACAAAGAGGAAGCACAAAAGATTTTGGAAGAATTGCGGCCATTTTTTGAAGATGAAACTATTCAGAAAATTGGTCAAAATCTGAAGTATGATATTAAGGTGTTGGCAAAATATGATATTTCAGTCAAAGGAAAATTGTTTGATACGATGCTCGCGCATTATCTCATTAATCCAGATATGCGCCATAATATGGACGTTTTGAGCGAAACATATTTAAACTACACTCCAGTTTCCATAACAGAATTGATTGGCAAAAAAGGAAAAAACCAATTGAATATGCGGGACGTTGAGGTTGAAAAACAAACCGAGTACGCCGTTGAGGATGCCGATGTAACATTTCAATTAAAGGAACATTTTGAAAAAGAACTCGGCGAAGCCAATACGCAAAAACTTTTTGATGATATTGAAGTGCCGCTCCTTCGGGTGTTGGCAGATATGGAACTGGAAGGCATCAATCTGGACGAGGAATTTCTGAAAAAACTTTCTTCGGAATTGGATAAGGATATTCTTCAACTTGAAAAACATATTTATGAAGAGGCAGGAGAAGAATTCAATATTGCTTCCCCGAAACAATTGGGCGATATTCTTTTCGGAAAATTGAAACTCATAGAAAAACCGAAAAAGACGAAAACAGGGCAGTATTCCACTGCCGAAGATGTGCTTTCCTATTTGGCCAAAGACCATAAAATTATTGCCGATGTGTTGGAATACCGAGGCCTCACCAAACTGAAAAGCACGTATGTGGATGCACTTCCTGGGCAGGTTGAAAAATCGACAGGCCGCGTACATACGGATTATATGCAGACCGTGGCCGCAACTGGCCGCTTGAGCAGCAACAACCCCAACCTACAAAACATTCCAATCCGTACCGAACGTGGACGTGAAGTTCGGAAAGCTTTCATTCCGCGAAATGAGGATTACGTTTTGTTGGCGGCGGATTATAGTCAGATAGAGTTGCGCATTATTGCTGCGCTAAGCGAGGAAGCCACCATGATTGAAGCTTTTAAAAACGGAGAGGATATTCACGCCTCTACGGCTTCCAAAGTTTTTAATGTTCCCATAACTGAAGTAACGCGCGAGCAACGAAGCAATGCAAAAACAGTTAATTTCGGGATTATTTATGGAGTTTCGGCTTTCGGGCTAAGTAACCAAACCGATCTTTCCCGCGGCGAGGCGAAGGATCTGATTGACACCTATTATAAAACCTACCCAAAGCTTCGAAATTTTATAAGTGAACAAGTACAATTTGCGCGTGAAAACGGTTATGTGGAAACTGTTATGGGCCGAAGAAGATATTTAAAAGACATTAACGGGAGCAACCAAGTAGTGCGCGGCGCCGCGGAACGAAATGCCGTAAATGCACCCATTCAAGGGAGTGCGGCGGACATCATAAAGCTTGCGATGATCAATATTCACAATAAGTTGGAAGCTGAAAATTATAAAAGCAAAATGTTGCTTCAGGTTCATGATGAATTGGTTTTCGACGCATATAAACCGGAGCTTGAAAATTTAAAGACCATGGTTAAGTACGAAATGGAAAACGCCCATAAACTTAGCGTTCCGCTAGATGTGGATTTGGGTGTGGGAGAAAATTGGCTAGAAGCGCATTGATCTAGTTTTCAGTCCCGATAGCTATCGGGATCAGTTGCAGTTAGCAGTAAAAACAGAGGGCATTTTATTAAAAATGCCCTCTGTTTTGGAGGATTTTAGTTCTTTTGGAAAACCAGCTCCACATTTCCATAGGTCTGAAATTCGAAATTTCCGCTTAGGGTGTTTCCATTTAAATCTACCGTTGCCGTTGTTGTTTCTCCACTACTTTCAGTAATTGTTAATTGGTCTCCATTGAGTTCGTATGTTCCTGAATTCGTAGTAGCCGGGCCGCAATCCAAACCTTCATTTACCGGAATTACAGTACTTATTCTCCGGGTATATGTTTCATTTACTTCAAAATTGACAGATCCTTCAAAGCAAGGAAATTCATCCAGCACATCTCTATTTTGCGTCCCGTCTTGGTTAATGTCTACAGGTATGGCAAGATTTGCCTCAGTAAGAATCCACGTTCCTACGATGGAATTTTCAGAAGATGAATCATCATCTGATGAGCAGGAAGCCATCATTCCTGCAGCAAAAATTATTAAAAGTAGTCGTTTCATAGTTTTAGAATTTATTAGCTAAATATAGAATTTTTATAACAGTAAAATTTATGTTTAGTATTGAGAATGTTTTGTCTAAAATAAAAAACTTGTATTTTGCGCCCAAAAATTTTTAAAGGACTTAAATTATAGTTATGAAACAAATATTTACAATTTTTGTCATTTTTTTATCATTATTGACAGCTCAAGCCCAAGATCCAAACATCCTTTGGCAGCGGACTTTTGGTGGAAGTGGCAGTGATAAACTATGGTCAATAATTGAAACAAACGATGGTGGTTTTTTTGTTGCTGGGGAGTCTGACTCAAACATTTCTGGCGAAAAGAATGAAAATTCTCGAGGCGAAAATGATTATTGGGTTCTAAGGTTAGATTCTTATGGAAATATAATGTGGCAAAAAACTTTAGGGGGCAGTGCAGATGAGAGATTATTCTCTGTGAAGCAAACAACCGATGGAGGATTTATTTTGGGAGGACATTCCAATTCTAATATTTCTGGTGATAAAACTGAAAATTGCCAAGGTGATTACGATTATTGGATAATAAAACTTGATAATTCAGGAAATATTCAGTGGCAAAATACCATAGGGGGTAATGGCATTGATATAATTAGTAAGATTGTTGAAACTGATGAGGGAAGTTTTTTGATAGCCGGTTATTCTACTTCGTCTATATCAGGGGACAGATCGGTTTATAAAAATGGTTTTCGTGATATTTGGCTTGTAAAGTTAGATGCAACCGGAGATATTTTATGGCAGAAGTCATATGGGTATGATGATGTGACTCTTACTGGATTGGAAAAAACACCTGATGGAGGGTTTATATTAAGCGCTACCATATTTGGAATTACACCACTTCATGATGGATTCTGGGCATTAAAAATAGATTCTTTTGGCAATCAAATTTGGAGTAAAGTTATTGGAGGAGACAAGTCTGATTTGTTTCCAAAGATTAGCCCGACTACTGATGGTGGCTATATTATGGCTGGAGCTTCAGATTCAGATGCATTTGGTGACAAGTCTGAAAACTCACAAGGTTCTTTTGATTATTGGGTTGTAAAATTAGATGAAGACGGCAATGTTGTCTGGGAAAATACCATTGGAGGCTCAGAACCCGAACAGCCAGATTCTATTATTCAGTGTTTAGACGGAGGTTATTTGGTTTGCGGGTATTCATCCTCCAATATTTCGGGAGATAAGACAGAGAATTCTCAAGGAAGTTCAGATTACTGGTTTCTTAAACTTAACAGTGTAGGCATTATTGAATGGCAAAATACAGTGGGGGGCGAAGGTGCCGACCTTCGTGCACGTGCAATACAAACAAATGATAGAAGTTATATAGTTGGCGGATATTCAAGCTCTAACATTTCCGGAGACAAAACCGAAAATTCAAGAGGAGAGTTTGATTTCTGGATTATAAAACACTCCCAAACATTAGGCTTAGAAGAAAACTCCTTCACATCCTCAATAACTCTCTCCCCCAACCCTACAAAACACACCCTGCAACTAAACACCAAAGATAAAACCATAGACCAAATAAACATTTATACTATGACGGGCAGCAAAGTTTTGCAATTGGATGTTGACACCATTTCTCCCACCGTAGACGTTTCAAATTTGGCTCCGGGCGTTTATTATGTGCAATTGTATTCTGGGAAGAATGTGGCTTTGAAAAAGTTTGTGAAAGAATAAATTTTAATTCTTAATTCAGAATTAATTTTTGTGTTTTGTCTTAAATCTTTCAGCGCAGCGGTTATATATCTTTTTCACAACAAAATATATTCCGCACACCTTGCTTTTCAAATAAATAACATTACATTTGCACCCCTCTTAGGCAAAATCCGTTTTGTCTTAGGGTGAGAAAACAATGATTTATTAACCTATTGACAAAAAACTAATGGATACATTAAGTTACAAAACAGTATCTGCCAACAAAAATACCGTTACAAAAGAATGGTTGTTGGTTGATGCGGACGGCCAGGCATTGGGTCGTCTTGCCAGCGAAGTTGCAATTTTGCTTCGCGGAAAGCACAAGCCAAGTTTCACCCCACACGTAGATTGCGGTGATAACGTTATTATTATCAACGCCGGTAAAGTTAATCTTACCGGAAATAAATGGAATGACAAAACGTACATTCGCCACACTGGCTACCCAGGCGGGCAACGTAGCCTTACCGCTACCGAGATGTACAAAAAAGATCCTGCAAGGCTTATCGAAAAAGCTGTGAAAGGGATGCTTCCAAAAAACAAATTGGGAGCAGAAATGTTCAGAAACCTCAAAGTGTATGCAGATGCAAACCACGGACAGGAAGCACAAAAACCTAGAACTTTTAACCTTAACAACAGTAAATAATGGCAACTATCCACAAAATAGGCAGAAGAAAGACCGCTGTTGCACGTGTTTACCTTACCGAAGGAAAAGGCAACATTACCATCAACAAGCGTGAACTGGAAAACTATTTTCCAACAGGAACTTTACAGTATAAAGTAAAACAAGCATTAACACTTACCAATAACGAAGATTCATACGATATAAGGGTAAACGTATTTGGTGGTGGTATTACTGGACAAGCTGAGGCTATCCGTCTTGCTATTTCCCGCGCAATGTGCGAGGTAAATGACGAAAACCGTGGAATCTTGAAACCAGAAGGTTTGCTTACAAGAGACCCAAGAATGGTAGAGCGCAAGAAATTCGGACAGAAAAAAGCACGTAAGAAATTCCAGTTCTCTAAACGTTAATATTAATCAAATAGATTGGGTATCTCTTTGGGGATGCCCAATTACAGTTGAAAAGTTCATATTCATAATTAATTAAAAAAGCTGTTAACCCGAAAAATTCGGGTGTTAGTTTAGCATCTAAACCATATTCAATATAGAAGAGGTTGCTATCCTTTCACAGAACGTAAACTAAAACAAAATGGCAAAAAAAGTAGAAGTAAAAGACTTACTTGAAGCTGGTGTGCACTTTGGCCACCTTACCCGCAAATGGAACCCAAATATGGCGCCCTACATTTACATGGAGCGCAACGGGATCCACATTATCAACCTTTATAAAACCGCTGCAAAAATAAATGAGGCCAATGAGGCTCTTAAAAAAATCGCAGCCAGTGGACGCAAAGTTCTTTTTGTAGCCACCAAGAAACAAGCAAAGGATATTGTTGCTGAAAAAGCAAAAAACGCAAACATGCCTTACATCACTGAAAGATGGCCGGGCGGTATGCTTACCAACTTTGTGACTATCCGTAAAGCCGTTAAAAAAATGTCTTCAATCGATAGAATGAAGCAAGACGGTACTTTCAACACACTTTCCAAAAAGGAACGTCTGGCGGTAGATCGTCTTCGTGCAAAATTGGAAAAAAACTTAGGTTCCATTTCAGATATGAGCCGTCTTCCCGCAGCACTTTTCGTGGTAGATACCACTCGCGAGCATATTGCGGTAGCTGAGGCATTAAAATTGAACATCCCAGTATTCGCAATGGTAGATACCAATAGCGACCCACGCGTTATTGATTATGTAATACCAAGTAACGATGATGCTTCAAAATCTATTGAAAGCATTATGAGCTTTGTTTCTGAAGCAATTATCGAAGGCCTTTCTGAAAGAAAATCCGGTAAGGACGAAGAAGATGATGACGAAGAAGGAATGGCAAAAAAAGCAAAAGCCCCTAAAAAAGACGGCAAAAAAGCAAAAGCTGAAGTTCCTTCAACAGATGAAGAAGATGTAGAGGCAATGCGCGAGGCAAAACAACCGGTTCGCCAAAAGTCTAAAAAAGAAGTTCTAAACGAAGAAGAATAATAACCTTAACTTAAAATTTAAAAGTCGTTTAGTTCTTTTCTTTAGTGAAATAAATTGAACGACTTTTTTTAATATTAAACTCAAAAAATTATAAAAATGGCAAATATCACAGCCGCAGAAGTAAATAAACTAAGACAAACCACCGGAGCCGGGATGATGGACTGTAAAAAGGCATTGGTAGAGGCAGACGGAAATATGGAAGAAGCAATTTCAATCCTTAGAAAAAAAGGCCAAAAAATTGCTGAAAAAAGAGCAGACCGTGACTCTAGTGAAGGAGTTGCTACCGCTAAAGTTAACAGCGACAATACAAAAGGTGTTGCTATTTCATTGAATTGCGAAACAGATTTCGTTGCCAAAAATGATTCATTCGTAGAAATGGCAAATAAAATGGCCGAGATCGCTTTGAATACTTCTTCAAAAGAAGAATTTTTGAATTCAAAATTTGACGGAATCACAGTTTCTGAAAAATTGACCGAGCAAACTGGTGTAATTGGTGAGAAAATTGAAATAGGTGGCTACGAGATTTTGGAAGCTCCCTTTGTAGGTTCATATGTTCACGGTAACAAAATTGCCGCGTTGACTGGACTTTCCAAAAAAGTTGACAATGCTGATGAATTGGCAAAAGATGTATCCATGCAAGTAGCATCTATGGGAGCTAGCACGCTTTCTTACAAAGATTTTGATGCAGATTTCATTGCTTCTGAAACTGAAGCGAGAATCGCCGTTATCGAGAAAGAAAACATAGAATTGGGACGTCTGGGCAAAACCCTTAAAAATGTTCCTAAATACATTTCAAGAGCGCAATTGACTCCAGAAGTTTTGGCTCAAGCCGAAGCAGACGCAAAAGCAGAATTGAAAGCAGAAGGCAAGCCTGAGCAAATATGGGACAAAATTCTACCTGGAAAAATCGAGCGTTTCATCAGTGACAACACCACTATGGATCACGAAAAAGCGCTGCTTGACCAAAACTTTATTAAAGACGACAAAAAGAGCGTTGGGGATTACGTGAAAACGTACGGCGACGTTGAGGTTGTTGGCTTCAAAAGAGTTTCTTTGGCGTAAGTTTTCATCATAAGCTTTATAAAAATGAAAAGAGGCTGAATTATTTCAGCCTCTTTTTTTTTTCAAAAACAATTAAGAATTTCTTTATTTTTTCTATTCCTTAATAATTTTCTTCACGGTTTGTTTCCCTTCGGAAGAAATAATTGCCAAGTACATTCCACTATTTAATCGCGAAAGATCCAATTCTATATTTAATCCATTCGGAAAAGTTTCCAAAACAATTCTTCCCATAACATCATACACCCTGATTTTATCCATTTGCGAAGTTGACGTGATGTTTACTTTATCTGAAGTGGGATTGGGATGAATGGACACCTCATTGACTATCACGTCTGCTGTCCCAAGATTGGTATTTACTCCAAAAATAGTTTCGTATGAATTTCCACCAAATTCAACCTCAACGTTATAAACACCATCTGGCCAGGTGGCGTCCACCTCAAAATTCCACTGTGCGTAGGCTTGGGGATAAAATTGCCACGGCGAAGCAAAAACCCAGTCATACTGAATAGTTCCATCCGGTTTTCTGAAAATGATATGTGTTTCGGCATCCGTTTGTAAATCCCTATAAAAAATTCTGAAAACCAGCTCATCGCCCGGTTCAAAATTCAATTCTTCGTAGGTGTTTTCAACCACCCCGCAGGTGTCATCAAACGCTTGTGTGCTGTGAGTAGAAAGATGATTGATCGCCGGAACAAAATAATCTGGCTGGGCAGCCCACCAACTATCACTATTCATAGTATTGCAAGGCCCTTGGTACGGATCTATCAAATTTCCGGAGGCATCATAAATTTCAAAATGAAGATGCGGCACCACACTACTTCCCGAACTTCCGGCAATTCCCAAGAATTCTCCAGCAGCAACTGTTTCACCTACATTTTTTGAGGTAATCCCGCCATCCTTAAAATGCCAATACCACGCTTGCGAACCGTCTGCGTGCTCCACTATGATTCCATTCCAGTTGGGATTACCATTATTTAAACAATTAAGGTCAAAATTTCCATCGCGCTTGTCAACAATAGTACCTGGCGCAGCCGCAACAATTTCCATCAAATCTTCCTGCATCCGTTTCCAGGGGTAAGGCCAGAGCACGTAATCTGTACCTTCGTGGTTGCCATTGCTCCAATCATAAGTACGATTGCCACATTCAAAATCTAATAAATTTCCGTTGGGTGTTGGGTTGTGGTCCACATAATTATTTACCGAATAATATCCATAGCCACTAAAGCCAACTTTGGGCTGTATAGGAAAAATAAATAAAGGGTGATTTCCTTTGTGCTGAAACGCATTGGGACGTGTCTTTTCAATTTCTAATTTGTTTCTTTCAATTTGTTGACGAACTTCCGCACGTTGTGAAGCTGAAATGCATTCGGTTTTTTCAAAAGATACGGGATGAAAACTGGCTTCCGGTGTTTGTGCCCACGCTGAAAAAGCACAGCATAATGATAAAAAGAGTAATTTCGGTTTCATATTAAATCTATTAAGGATTATATATTTCTACATCGAAAGGCCATTGCAGATGTCATCAATTTTCCATTTAATTTTTTTTGGTGATGGATTGCAATTATAATTTTGCAAAACGTTCATCAATAATTTTCTTTACTTTTGCCACAGCAAACCCAAACTATGCAATACGAAAGAATTCTTTTAAAACTTTCCGGTGAAGCCTTGATGGGCGAAAGACAATACGGAATAGACCCCGTTCGCCTTCAGGAATACGCTTCAGAAATAAAATCGCTTACAGCTAATGGCGTACAAGTGGCCATCGTTATAGGCGGAGGCAACATCTTCCGCGGACTTTCTGGCGCCAGTAGTGGGATGGACCGCGTGCAGGGTGACCATATGGGTATGCTTGCAACGGTAATCAATGGACTTGCCCTACAAAGCGCGCTGGAAAACGAAGACGTGCCCACCCGTTTGCAAAGTGCCATAAACATTAACGAAGTGGCCGAGCCATTTATACGAAGAAAAGCCATCCGGCATTTGGAAAAAGGACGCGTGGTAATTTTTGGTGGCGGTACGGGAAATCCATATTTCACCACAGATTCTGCCGCAGTACTTCGCGCTATTGAGATAGGAGCAGATGTAATTTTAAAAGGAACACGTGTTGATGGCATCTACACAAGCGACCCCGAAAAGGACAAGCAGGCAACAAAATTTGATTTTATCAGTTTTGAAGATGTTATCAGAAAAGGGTTAAAGGTGATGGACACCACCGCCTTCACATTAAGCCAAGAAAACGAATTACCAATCATTGTTTTTGATATGAACACCAAAGGAAATCTATTGAAGGTAGTTTCTGGTGAGAAGATAGGAACAATTGTAAATTTATAAAGAAAGTTTAATCAAAAGATATCCGCATACGCGGGCATGTTATGGAAGACGAAATAGAATTAATAATGGACGAAGCCAAGGAAGCTATGGCAAAAGCGCTTAAGCACCTTGAAAAAGAATTAGTAAACATTCGCGCCGGAAAGGCTTCACCCTCGATGGTGGGTAGTGTTATGGTTGATTATTACGGCAGCCAGACACCTCTTAGCCAAGTGGCGAATGTCACTACTCCAGATGGGATGACCATAAGCATACAGCCGTGGGAAAAAGGAATGATTCCCGAGATTGAAAAAGGCATCCACCAGGCGAATATTGGCTTTAACCCTATGAACAACGGTGAGAGTGTGATTATAAGCGTACCACCATTGACCGAGGAGCGTCGCAGGGATTTGGCAAAACAAGCCAAGGCAGCCGCGGAGGAATCCAAAATTGGAATCCGTAATGACCGGAAAAATGCCAATAATGAATTGAAAAACCTTGAAATTTCTGAAGACCTAAAGAAAAATCTAGAGGCCGATATTCAAGAAATGACAGATTTACACATTAAGAAAATTGATGAGATTTTCGCAAAGAAAGAAAAGGAAATAATGACGGTGTAACCCATCATTCGTTAAACTAAATACAATAAAGCGGCAATTGAGTCGCTTTCTTTTTACTTTTAAATCCGTAGTAATCTTCCCAACACATTTATGCGCAACCTATTAGTCATTTGTTTTTTCTTCTTTGCTTTTACTTCCATTGCACAGCAGCCCGCAATTGAAACTACAAAAAAAGACAGCCTCTCAAGTATAGAAGAGAAAAAGGAACATCCGCTTTCCAGTGGGTATTATCCTATCGGGTTTTTTGATGTGGATCTTAAAACCCTTATTAAATACAATAACTATGAAGGAATCCGCTTGGGAATTGGCGGACTCACAAACGACAAGCTTTTTGAGGAATACAGATTGGGCGGTTATTTTGCGTACGGATTTAAGGATAGGGCTGCAAAATATAGTTTGGGCGGCGCAGTGCGGGTAAATAAGGAGAAAAAGGCGTGGATCAATTTATATTACGCAGATGACATCAAAGAGATTGGGACTTTTGATTATTTGACGGATGCGCGCGTATATTCCGTATTTGAGCCACGTTTGGTAAATATTATCCAGTTTTATAAGTATCGAAAATGGTATGCCAATATACAGAGCGAGCTTACGCCCAAAATCCTATCGGAAGTGCGGGTGGAGCATAGCAATGTTGATAATATTGAAAATTATTTTTTCTTGGATGATGGCTTTGCTTATGATAATTACCAACTTGCGGAAGCTACGGTTTCCTTCAGAATAAGCCCGAAGACGAATTTTTTCACTAACGAGGATGGCACGAAGGAATATTTTGATGGTTTCCCAAAAATAAGTGCGCAGATTACACAGGGTTTTAAGGATGTGGCGGGCAGTGATTTCAACTATACCAAATTTGGATTGAAACTGGATTACTATATAAAACGAACCGATCTTTCATCCACCAATATTTTACTGGAGGGTTCCCTTGCCACGGGAGACCTTCCGCTTACGCATTTGTTTCACTCCTACCCTAACCAACCTACAAAGGATGAAGTGCTGCAACGCTTTTCGGTTGCGGGGGTGCAGAGTTTTGAGACGATGTATTTTGGGGAATTTTTTTCTGATAGGCTTACCACATTGCAGGTGAAGCATAGTTTGCGCCGGTTTAAGCTTACGGAAAAGTGGAAGCCTGAAATGGTGCTGATTACCCGGCACGCACTGGGCGATATGAAGAACCGCGAGCGACATCTGGGGATACCGTTTAGCACCCTAAACCAACTGTACAATGAGAGCGGGCTGGAGCTGAATAAAATACTTTTTGGGTTTGGATTGAGCTTTGCGTACCGCTATGGTTACTATAATCTGCCGGAGTTTGCGGATAATGTTTCTTTTAAATTTACTTTTTATTTGACGATTTAAAGTAATTAAAGAATATTATTTAAATCTTGCCTACCAATTATGGCCATTATTTCAACCATATCTCCGTTTATTCTGTAGTAGATACTATCTGACCCGCAAACGCAACGTCGGTACCCTTTTCTGATATAATCAACCGCTTCAAAAGAATATGGCCTTTTCGCAATTATTTCAAAATATTCAAAAAAAGAATTGAAATATTTATCTGCCTGTGTCATTCCGAATTTGGCGATACCAAAATGGTGTATGCGTATGAGATCTTCTTTTGCTTCAATACTTATTGTATAATTAGCCATTAAATGAAGACTTTGATTGAGCTAAAATCTGTTCTCTCGTTTCAGTGGTGAAACCTTTATTTTCGGCTTTTTCTAGTTTTATTTTCAACCAATCAATTTGTGCTTGTTGTTTTCTGGCCTGTCTAACCAAGTCATTCACGAGTTCACTTTTACTTGCGTACTCTTTCGTGTTTACTTGATCATTTAACCAAGCGTCATTTGGGTCTGTGAATGTTATGCTCTGCCTTGCCATAATAAAGTTTTGGTGCAAATTTACACCATAGATTAATTTGATGCAATTTTTTATCAGAAAGGGATGATAAAATTGATTGTGGAACTGAACAGTAATCTACCAGTCTGGCGGTTTTTCAACGGTATGTGTAAGAAAACAATTGCTTTGAATGCACTTAAAAAATTTTATTTGTTGCTTGCCTTTTTTGGCTTTCTGGTTACAAGGGCAATAGCGATGAAAACTACGAACAACAAAAACTTTCCAGCTAAATATCCGTAACCGTAATTGGTTAATCTATCCAAATCTGTTACTAGGATTTCAATTATGTTTACTAGAAGTATTATTGCAACTGCAATAGCGATGTAGAATATTATCTTCTTCATAAAAGTTATAAAAAAAGAGAGTTTATCTACGTTGACAAACTCTCTTTGCTTATTAATTTACTTTGTTACGGTTGTGGTTGTTGGCGTATAGATGCCAAAGGTTATTGCCGAAATCAACCCATTAACAAACGATTGTCTTGTGTGGACGGTGTAATTTTCTGCGCCGCCAGCCATTTGTTTAGAGTCTGAAACACCAACGGGTGCCAAGCCATAGATTATGTAATGGTTCCATTCTGTGGTCTTGTTGTTTCCTTGCGCTCCTGACCCCACAACGCTGGTGTAGGAATAACAAGAGGTTAATAGCATTGATGCAGCAAACATTACTGCCATCATTTTCATTGTTTTTTTAATCATACTTTTTGGTTTTTAAATTAGACATTTAGTTAGATACTCTTATTGATTTTTGTGGTTTTGTTATATAATGTAGTTTTGCTAATATTATTTTCTAACTGATGTGACTTTGAATAATATTTTATTGATTTGTTGAGAACAAGCAATTACTTATAGCCAGTGTTAGCCACTGGTTTTATTTTTCTTTTTTATCAGTCCGTAAATGATGTTAATCGGAAAAATCAATTGTCCCACAATCATAAGCAAAATAATCAGAGTGATCATTAATGTCAGATTATAGTTGAATTCATATTCCATAATTTCAGTCCGATAAAATTTGGTCAAAATCCATACAACTAAAGTTCCGCCAAAAGTCAGTCCAATGTGAGTCCAATTCAACCATTTTGACAGTTTTCTGTCCGCTTTTAGCATAATCCAATATCCAATTCCGATTATTCCAAAAAATATTGAAATCAGAATTGCTAAATGCAGGTAAGCAATTATGTAATAGGTGTCGTGAACATTAATGTCCAATACTGAATCTCTGCTCAAAATTCCAATCAGCATTATTATTGGAATCGTAAGTAAGAAAATCAGATGTGGTTTTTCAATTAGTTTGTTCATTCAACTTGTGGCTAAAATGTGAATATATAAAATAGTATAGAAGTAACGTATATACCGCACAGGTATGCCGTGCTTTTTTGTTTTCTTTCAAATATAAACATTCTATTTGTTTATGGAATTGAAACGCCCGCTGTTGCGGGCGTTTGGGTTTAGATTTTGTAGCCTTTTATGAGGCGGTATTCTGGGGATTGGGCGCCGTATTGTGATTTTTATCTTATGTATTCATTGGTAATAACCAGATCTACAATTGCATTACATATAAAAGACATTGAACTTATGCCCATCGAGGTCTGTAAAAACGCAGGTGTAGAAGTTGTTTTCGGTATACAGTTTCTTTGAATGCTTTTGTGGGTTAAAGAGGATGGTGCCGCCGGCTTCGGTTACCTTGGTTACCCACTGGTTTACTTCTTCCCTGCTTTCTGCGGAAAGGGTGAACATGACCTCGTTGCCTTTGGACAGGTCTGCGAGCTCGCCTTCCAGGCTTGTTTTGAAACGTTCCTTTTCAAAAAAATGAATTACGAAGTCATCATCGCCCACTAAAAAGCTTGCAAGCTCCTTGGTAGTGTGCGGACCATTGGGTCTAAAGCCGAGTTTGGTGTAAAATTCCCTTGTTTTCTCCACATTGCTTACGGCGAGGTTTGCCCAGATTTTTTTTGGTTTCATGGTTTTTTTGTTTTTATTAAATCTACTAAAAAGGCTTCAAATAATATTGGAATATTCATTTCAAAATTATGTTGCGCTAATGAATATAACCAGTAAAAACTTTACCTCTGTTTATATATTATTACCTTTGCCAAATCATTAAAAAACAGTTTTGAACAAACTTTTCAGCATCGGGTTTTGGTCTGCCGTGGCCCGTTTTATTCTTCGCAACCGTACTTTTATATTGATTGCCATTGCGGCGGCTACCCTTGCGCTCGCCTTTCAGTGGAAAAATATGCGGTTTACATACACGGAGGCGAACCTGCTGCCGGACGACCACCCCATAAATCTGGAATACAATGAATTTCTGAAGCATTTTGGCGAGGAAGGAAATCTGATTGTCATGGGCATACGGGACTCGACACTCTTTACGCCCGAAAAGTTTACCGCGTGGACGCAACTTTCAAAGGAAATTAATAAGTTTGATGAAGTAGAATTGACACTCTCGCTGGGCAATTTAAAAAAACTTCAGAAAAACCCCGACACCACGGGGTTTGAGTTGGTGCCATTCATAACGGATTCCATTTTTACAAAGAAAAATCTGGCTGGCTACCAAGATGAACTTTTTGACAACCTGCCCTTTTACGATGGATTGATCTATAGCCCGGATAAAAAATCGGTGCGGTCTGCCATTTATCTGAAAAAGGATATAGTGAATACTGCCGCGCGGCGGGATTTCATCATTAATGACCTTATTCCGCTGATTGAAAATTTTGAGGAAAGGACGGGGATTGAGGTGCATACCTCTGGCATGCCTTACATCCGCACATTGAATTCACAAAACATTATCGATGAAATTGGGATGTTTATTGGTGCGGCGCTGCTGGTGACTTCGCTCATCTTTTTCTTCTTTTTCCGTTCGTGGCGCGCGACTTTTATTTCTATGTGCACGGTGATTATTGGGGTGATGTGGGCGTTCGGTATTTTGGGGCTGCTTCATTATGAAATTACGGTGCTTACGGCATTGATTCCGCCGTTGATTATTGTGATTGGTATCCCCAATTGTATTTTTCTCATTAATAAATATCAGCAGGAGATAAAACAGCATGGCAACCAAGCGAAATCGCTTCAGCGCGTGATTACCAAAGTGGGCAACGCCACGTTGATGACCAACCTTACGACGGCTTCGGGGTTTGCAACGTTTATTTTGGTGAAAAGCCAGCTCTTGCGGGAATTTGGGATTGTGGCTTCCATCAATATTGTGGCTATTTTCCTATTGAGCCTGTTGATTATCCCCATTGTGTACAGTTATATGAATGTGCCGAAAACGAAGCATCTTGAGCACCTCAATAAAACGTGGATCAACGGTTTTGTGAATTGGATAGAACGAATGGTAAAAGAGCGGCGTATCACCATTTATATTTCGGCTGTCGTGCTGCTATGTGCTAGTATTATTGGTATTTATAACATTCGCGTTTCCGGAAGCTTGATTGAGGATATGCCGAAGAGTGCCGATTTCTTTAAGGACATCCGCTTTTTTGAAAAGGAATATGAAGGTATTATGCCTCTGGAAATTATGGTGGATACGAAGCGAAAAAAGGGCGTGATGACGCTTCCCACCTTAAAAAGAATTGATGAATTGCAAGACCACATTAAGGAAATACCGGAATTTGCGAAGCCGCTTTCCGTGGTTGAATTGGTGAAATATTCCAAACAGGCGTATTACAACAACAATCCGGAATATTATCAATTGCCGAATAGCCAAGAACGCACATTTTTACTTTCGTATGCAAAAAGTAGTGCCGGAAACACCAATTTGTTAAGCAGTTATGTAGATAGCACGGGTCAGTTTGCGCGTATAACTACCTTTATGAAGGATACTGAAACCGATAGGTTTGAACGTATAGAGGCGAACCTGCACGATGAAATTGATAAGGTTTTTCCACCAGAACGTTATAATGTAAGCGTTACGGGAAAAGCGCTCGTTTTTCAAAAGGGGACGCATTATCTGGTGAACAATCTTATTTTGTCGCTATCGCTCGCCATCGTTTTAATTGCGCTTTTTATGGCGTGGATGTTCCGAAGTGGAAAGATGATTCTTATATCGCTTATCCCGAATTTACTTCCGCTTATAATAACGGCAGGGTTGATGGGTTTTTTGGGCGTTCCCATTAAACCATCCACGATTTTGGTTTTCAGTATTGCCTTTGGAATTTCGGTGGATGATACCATTCACTTTTTGGCAAAATACAGGCAAGAATTGATGGCGAATGATTGGAAAATAAAGAAATCGGTTTACGGTGCGCTCCGCGAGACGGGCGTAAGTATGTTTTATACTTCCATTGTGCTTTTCTTTGGATTTTCGGTATTTACCATTTCCAGTTTTGGCGGTACGGTGGCTTTGGGCGCGCTGGTTTCAGCCACACTTCTATTTGCAATGCTATCAAACCTGTTATTGCTCCCTTCCCTATTGCTTTCTTTGGAACGAAGCATTGCCAATAAGGAAACTATGCGAAAACCTGCGCTGAAGATTATTCCGGACAATGAGGAAGATGAGGAGGAGCGGTGATCAGTTTTCAGTTATCAGTTATTAGTTATCAATATTTTGGGATCATTATTGCAGGGCACTTTGGTTTTTAAACTGTTGCTATTTTGGATTTTGCCATTTTTCTTTTTTGGAATTTTTTTGAAGTATATTTGCTCCTCTTAAACAAAAACCATGCAGCACAAAACCCTAATTGAACTCATTAACAGCGAACCCTCACACCATGAAATTACCGTACGCGGGTGGGTGCGCTCTTTCCGAAGCAATCGTTTTATTGCATTGAATGACGGTTCTACCATAAAAACGCTTCAGTGCGTGGTAGATTTTGAAAATTTTGAGGAAGAAATTCTGAAGAAGATTACCATTGGCGCTGCCGTACAGATTACCGGTATTCTGGTTGAGAGCCAAGGCCAGGGACAAACCGTGGAACTTCAAGTTTCCAAAGTGAAGGTTTTGGGCGAAGCAGATCCGGAAGAAGTAAAGTTGACTATTCTTTCCCCAAAAAGACATACGTTGGAAAAACTGCGCGAGCAGGCGCATTTGCGTGTTCGCACCAATACTTTTGGCGCGGTAATGCGTACCCGTTCCAAACTTGCCTTTGCCATCCACGAGTATTTTCATAAAAATGGATTTTTCTATATGCACGCCCCAATTATTACGGGAAGTGATGCGGAAGGTGCTGGCGAAATGTTTCACGTAACGGCACTGGATGCTAAAAATCCACCTTTAACAAAGGATGGAAAAATTGATTACAAAGAAGATTTTTTTGAAAAGGAAACCAACCTAACCGTGAGCGGGCAATTGGAGGCTGAAACCTACGCGATGGCTTTGGGAAAGGTGTACACCTTCGGCCCAACTTTCAGGGCAGAAAACAGTAATACCAGCAGGCATTTGGCTGAATTCTGGATGATTGAACCGGAGGTCGCTTTCAATGACTTGGATGCAAATATGGATCTTGCGGAAGATTTCATAAAATATGTGATAAAATATGCGCTGGATAATTGCGCTGATGATCTGGAATTTCTGGAAAACAGATTGCTGGAAGAAGAAAAAAGCAAACCGCAAGACGAGCGCAGCGCTATGAAATTGCGTGAAAAGCTTCAGTTTGTGCTGGAAAATAACTTTAAAAGGGTGAGCTACACCGAAGCTATTGATATCTTAAAAAATTCAAACCCAAATAAAAAGAAGAAATTCAAATATATAATTGAAGAATGGGGCGCAGATTTGCAAAGTGAACACGAGCGTTTTCTGGTTGAAAAACATTTTAAATGCCCCGTAATTCTTTTCGATTACCCCGCAAAAATCAAAGCTTTCTATATGCGTTTGAATGATGACGGCAAGACGGTACGCGCTATGGACGTGCTTTTTCCGGGCATTGGTGAGATTGTAGGCGGATCGCAGCGTGAGGAGCGTTACGATGTGCTTAAGGAGAAAATGGAAGCTATGGACATAAGCGCCGAAGAGCTTTATTGGTACTTGGATTTAAGGAAATTTGGTACTGCAACACACAGCGGTTTCGGTTTAGGTTTTGAGCGTTTGGTGCAATTTGCTACCGGGATGGGTAACATTCGCGATGTGATTCCCTACCCGCGAACGCCGGGAAATGCTGAGTTTTAATATTCGGGCACCTTTAAAAATTACTAACATTATATTAAAACTAGCTGCTGGATTACATTAGTAGCTGGTTTTTTTTAACTTTATATGTAGTTAATTCAAGCAATGTTAAAACAGCAACTCAATTTTAAACTTTCACAGAAATTATCTCCACAACAAATACAGTTGATGAAGATGATACAGCTTCCCACGCAAGCTTTTGAGCAACGTATTTCTCAGGAATTAGAAGAAAATCCCGCACTTGAAGGCGGTAAGGAAGAGGCAGATAGTTATGAGGATGAGTTTGACAATAACACGGATGACACCTATGATGAAGGTAATGAAGTAATTGAAACCGAGATAAATGTTGATGATTATTTGAGTGATGATGAAGTGCCCAGCTATAAGCTTTCGGCAAATAATTACAGCGCTGATGATGAAGAAAAGCAAATGCCATACGCCGCTGGCACATCATTCAATCAACATTTACTTCAGCAATTGAATACTTACAGGCTTGATGAAGAGGAGGAAGAAATTGCAAAATTTTTAGTGGGCAGTGTTGACGAGAGCGGCTATATTCGCAGGGAGTTGCAGGAAATTGTTGATGATCTTGCTTTTACCCAAAATGTTTACACCACAGAAGATAAAGTAGAAAAAGTGCTGAAAATTGTTCAGGAACTGGATCCAGCCGGGGTTGCCGCACGCGATTTGCAGGAGTGCCTTTTGCTTCAGCTTGAGAGACGCGAGCCGACTCCTTCGGTTACCTTGGCAATCTCTATTATAGAGGATTCCTTTGACCACTTCAGCAAAAAACATTACAAAAAATTACTTCAGAAATTTGATATTTCAGAAGAACAGCTTCGCGACGCCATACACGAAATAGAAAGTCTCAACCCGAAGCCGGGAGGAACCTATTCTGGCAATAATAGAATGGTCGAACACGTAGTTCCAGATTTTGCAATAAAAATTGTGGATGGTGAACTCGATCTTACGCTTAATGGTAGAAATGCCCCAGAATTGCACGTTTCTCGTGATTACACCAATATGCTGAAGGGATACAAAGAGTCCAAGGATAAATCGAAATCCCAAAAGGATGCCGTAATGTTCATTAAACAAAAACTGGACGCCGCAAAGTGGTTTATAGATGCAATCAAACAAAGACAGCAGACGCTTTTTGTGACTATGAATGCCATTATGCATTATCAGGAAGAGTATTTTTTAAGCGGCGACGAGCGCAAGTTGCGGCCTATGATCTTGAAGGACATCGCGGATAAAATTGGAATGGATGTTTCAACAGTTTCCCGAGTTGCCAATAGCAAATATGTGGACACGCCCTATGGAACAAAGCTTATTAAGGAATTTTTCAGCGAGTCGATGACAAACGATCAAGGTGAGGAGGTTTCAACGAAAGAAATAAAGAAAATTTTGGAAATAACAATTTCTGAAGAGAACAAGCGCAAGCCATTAACAGACGACAAACTTGCGAAAATTTTGAAGGAAAAGGGGTATCCCATTGCCAGAAGAACCATCGCGAAATACCGGGAACAGTTGGATTTGCCCGTGGCTCGTCTCCGAAAAGAAATTTGATGAAATTCTTCCTTAAAATTGCCTCATATCTTTTCCATCCACTATTGATGCCGTTGCTTGGTACGGCGCTCTATTACACTGTTACCCCACGATATCTCGAGCCGGAATTAATACAGGCAAAGCTTTTTGCAATAGCCATAATAACACTCTTTATACCCATAGTTGTATTTTTTCTTTTGAAAAATTTGGGGGTTGTTGAATCTATTCATTTAAGGGAAGTAGGTGAGCGAAAATATCCATTAATGATTCAATGTGGGTTACTATTGTTAATCATTAAAATGGTATTTGATCCTTATGATGATCCAGAACTTTACTATTTCTTTGTGGCTATTTTATTTTCAACATTTAGTGCATTGATCATGGTTTTTTTCAAAATGAAAACCAGTCTTCACCAGATAGGAATATCTGGCGTGCTAATGTTCATAATTGGCCTAAGTGTACACTTTAAAGTAAATCTCTTAATATCTATAAGTGTATTACTTTTTGCAAACGGTTGGGTAGCATCCTCTAGGTTATCCAGTGATTCTCACAATTATCCGGAGTTGATTTTAGGTTTACTCTTGGGAGTTATTCCACAGATAGTAATGCTAAATTTTTGGTTATAAAATGTAAAACATCAGTCCAATTTTTATTGTTCTGAAATCTACTGCCTCGCCATTAACCGTAAAGGCATCTTTGAAGAAAGGATTTATGCTGTACGAGCCATAAAAGTTAAATGTACTAAAGCCAAAACTTAACGTTGCAGAAAGCCGTAATGGATCAAATTCAGGGATTTTAGTTTGATTTACATTATTATTTGGTTGCTTGAAGGTTGAGCGATAGTAAAATGCATAGCCTACTCTAAATCCGGCATAAATTCTCCAGAAATTACTTTCTGTTGAAGTGGAAGTACGCCAGCGAAATTGAATAGGAGCTTCAACAATTGCCATTGTAAATCTATTTCTGGAAAAATCAATTTCGTCTTCATTCAATACTCTGAAAATCGTATTATCCATAGCGCTTTCTCCTATGAAAAGATTTTGTCCAAATTGGTCAAAGGCCAAACCAGCGCCAACCGCAATTGCTACGTTTCTTCTTTTATTGATTGGCATATCTCTCGTGAATCCTCCTTGAATGCCACCGCTAAGACCGCGGATCCTTACTCCAGAAGGCGCAGAAGATATTAGATTATAGGTAATGCCAATGTAAAATTGATCCTCTCTGTATAATGAATCAATACCAGCACCAACTCTAATGGTGTCTTGTGAAAAGCTCGCAATGGAGATTAATGCACAAAAAATAAATATGAATTTTTTGAAATGTTTTTGCCACATATTAGGATAAAGATAAACGTATTTTTCAAAATATTAGAAACTAAAAACGCCTTGAAAATTCAAGGCGTTCAATTAAAAACTTTAACTTTTAACTATTGACTATCTATTTCATTTCCTGGAGAAGTGATATAGATTATTTTCAACATATTTAGGTCACGTAGTTCCTGCTTAATGTCTGTTACAAGCCCAGTATTGGTTTCTTCATCAACTTTTAGCGCCACCATTACCCTATCTTGTAATTCAGGCAGAAGCTTTTGACGCGCTTCGGTGAGAGCAAATTTAATATTTGAAACATCTGTAAATTTATCCCCAATCTGGATTTTACCTTCCTTTCCATATTTGTCCTCATATCTTTCGCTCGGTTTTCCAGCGTAAATATATACAGAACGATCTTTTTGAAGCTTTTCAACTTGATCTGCTTTTGGAAGGGTATTTTTCACAAGCAAATTATCATCCCTCAACACGGTTACCACCATAAAAAAGAATAGTAGCATAAATACAATATCTGGAAGGGATGCCGTAGAAATGGCGGGCAATTCGCTGCTTTTTTTCTTTGTGAATTTTGACATATTAAATTAAATTACGATCCAGATTTCTTTGGTTCAGCTTCAGATAACTTCTGCGGGAAAAGTTTTTGGATAGTCTCAAGTTTTTCTTTGGCAGATTCCTCATTTCCATTATAGGTTCCTTCTTCAATCGCTCGATTCACTTCAGTAAACTTCCACCCATACAATCTCTCAGATTCACGATCTCTCAAAACATTGTAAGCTGCAACCAATTCATTTTGGACTGCTATATACATTTTGTAAGATGTCAATCGATCGTTCTGCACTGAAATTACAGCTTTATCTGGATTATCTGAAGACGCTGGGTCTCTATCACCCTTGCAGTAGCTACAATACTCTGGAGAACCTGCAGGTGCACCTCCATTATCTAGAAATTCAACTGCTGCTTGGCGCAAATCTTTAAGCTCCATTAATTCGTCTTCAACCAATAATTGATCATTCTTATTAACGTTAACTATAAAGAGATTCTTTTCCTTAATTTTTACCTGTTCATCCGTCGGCGGTTCTTTAGGCGGTAGCTGCCTAGCAATCCCCTTGTCTTTTTCAATTGTAGTTGTTACCAAGAAAAAGATTAGCAAAAGGAAAGCTATGTCTGCCATAGACCCTGCATTAACTTCAGGTGTTGATCTTCTTGCCATTATTTTGTTACTTTTTTAATTCCGCTGAAGACCATAGCACCTATGGCCAAAATTGCCATAATGTAAAAAGCATAGAGCCCTGTACCAACCCATTTTGAGCCACTGGAAGAAAGCATTTCGCCTTCTTGCATTTGCATCGGGGTGCTGTCAGCGAGCACATAGCTAATTGCGACGATAAGCAGAAATGCACCTACGGACATTAAGGTTCTTTTGATATTTCCTTCAAAAATTCCTTTTAGTACGAATACTAATACAAACGCAATTACAATAGCAAATATTATGTAGGCTACGTATAGAAATCCATCTACACCATATCCTGTAGCAGTTACTTCTTCATCTCCTTTAGAGACAATCATTGCCAAAAATATAATCCCGGCAACACTAAGAAGCAATGCAATTATTTTAATGATTTTGTGTAAAGCCATTTTTATCTAAATGTTTATGCGTTTGGAGTTCTGTTTTTGTAATCGAATAACATATCGATCAAAGTAATGGAAGCATCTTCCATACTGTTTACGATGCTATCAATTTTTGCAATGATATAATTGTAAAATATTTGTAGGATAATAGCAACGATCAAACCGAATACTGTCGTCAAAAGTGCCACTTTAATACCACCAGCAACAAGAGATGGGTTCATATCGCCAGCTGCTTGAATTTGGTCAAATGCCAGGATCATACCAATTACAGTACCCATGAAACCAAGCATAGGCGCCAATGCAATAAACAGGGAAATCCAAGAAACGTTTTTCTCTAATTGACCCATTTGCACACCACCATAAGCCACAACAGCTTTTTCAGCAATGTCAATTCCTTCATCTGCACGGTCAAGTCCTTGATAATAGATTGAAGCAACCGGACCCTTTGTATTTCGGCAAACTTCTTTTGCAGCTTCTATGCCACCGCTATTAAGAGCATCTTCTACGTTTTGAGCAAGTTTTTGAGTATTAGTTGTTGAAAGGTTCAAATATATTATTCTCTCAATAGCAATCGCCAAACCAAGGATTAAACACAAAAGAACAATCCCCATAAATCCAGGTCCACCTTCCACGAAACGCTCTTTTAAATTTTGGTGCCAGCCCTTATCAGCAGTTTCGTCCGCAGCAGGTGCAGGCTCATCTTGAATAATTGAAACCGTAGCTGCCGTAACCAGTGCTTGGGAGCTGGTTGACATAGTTTGGGCTGTTGCAGCATTTGCATTTAATGTGCCTACAAAAACCATTGCGGCCACTGCCATAATAGAAAATAATTTTTTCATTGCTATCGACTTAAAGTTTGTTTTTTAGTTAAAGGTTTAAAGATATAAAATTATTTAGTTAATCTACAATATTATTATTTGCGAGGGAAAAACAAAGTAACGGGTTCGTTATCGAATTGTTATCAATTTCAACAAAATCTTAACAGACTGTATCTATGCTGCACAAATTGAATTTTTGCAGAGAGGAAGGGATTCGAACCCTCGATACGCTTGTGGCGTATACACACTTTCCAGGCGTGCGCCTTCGACCACTCGGCCACCTCTCTATTTTTCCATTATAAATGGAAATGGAACGCCAAATATCACAAAAAAATAACGCCATAAAAAATTTTGACGGCATAATTTATTTCATTTCGCCGCGTAAAGACGTTTCATATATGGTTTTGAAGCTATTAGCCGAAACTTTTTGGCCCAACATATACATTAATTTTGCAACGGCAGCTTCAGTAGTTATATCTTTTCCGCTAATAACGCCAATTCGTTTAAGGTCTGTACTAGTTTCATAAAGCCCCATATTCACACTTCCGCCGGTACATTGTGTTACATTTATTACCGGGATTCCAGCCTTAATCACTTTTTTTATCGCAGTTATAAACCACGCTTCATTTGTGGCATTGCCGCTGCCGTAGGTTTCTATAATCAACCCCTTTAATTCTGAAAAATTTAAAAGATGCTCCACAGTTTCTTTCGCAATCCCGGGAAAGATTTTCAACAATAAAATTTTGGATTCCAAGATTTTATGGACTTTCAGTTTTTTTCGTCTATTGGGTTTATAGATTGCCTCATTATTCACTACTAAATGTACGCCGCTTTCTGCTAATTCCGGATAATTCATTGAGGTAAAGGCCTCAAAATGCTCTGCATTTTGTTTCGTGGTTCTATTGGCTCGATATAGTTTATATTCAAAGTAAAGACAAACCTCAGCAATTTTTGAAGCACCCTTTTCCTGCAATGATGCCAGCTGGATGGATGTTATTAGATTTTCTTTCGCATCTGTTCGCAAATCTCCAATGGGGAGTTGCGAGCCGGTAAAAATTACAGGTTTGCCCAAATTTTCCAGCATAAAACTAAGCGCCGATGCGGTGTAACTCATAGTATCGCTACCGTGAAGCACTACAAAGCCATCTACCTCACCATATTCATTTTCAATAATCTCCGCAATTTCTACCCAATATGTTGGATTCATATTTGAACTATCAATGGGCTTGGGAAATGTGGTGGTCGAAATCTCGCAGTCAAGCAATTTTAACTCCGGAATGTGGTTCAGCAATTCGTCAAAATTGAAATTACGCAGTGCGCCGGTCTCAAAATCCTTGATCATCCCGATGGTCCCACCTGTATATATAAGGAGTATTTTTGGTGTTCTGTTCATAAATTCGAATTAAATTCCGAAAATTTCTTTGGAATTCCTAGTTGTAATTTCTGCAATTTCTTCTTCCGAAATCCCATAAATTTCCGCGAGTTTTTTTGAAACCAAAACAATATAACTGCTTTCATTACGCTTGCCGCGGTGAGGAGCTGGGGCCAAATAGGGCGAATCTGTTTCCAGCACGATATTTTGCAATGGGATTTTTTTCAGAAAAGTATCTATTTTACCATTTTTGAAAGTTGCAACGCCACCAATTCCCAATTTCATATTGTATGAAATTGCCATTTCTGCCTGCTGGAGTGTACCCGTAAAACAGTGAAATATCCCGAAGAGATTGTCATCCTTTTCAGATTCCAAAACTTCAAAAATCTCATCAAAAGCTTCCCGGCAATGGATTACGATTGGCAACTTATACTTTTTTGCTAATTGGATTTGACGCCTAAAAGCTATTTTCTGAATTTCCAGCGTGCTTTTATCCCAATAGAGATCGATTCCTATTTCGCCAACGGCAAAAAAATTTCGGTTTTCAAATTGTTTTTCAACGTGCGCCAATTCCTCTTCATAATTTTTCTTTACGGAAGTGGGATGAAGACCCATCATTAAAAATACGTTCTTTGAGTAATTCCTTTCCAAAGCATACATCGCTTCAGTATATCCAGAATCTATGGCGGGAATGAAAAAACGCTCGACACCCGCTGCAAAAGCGCGTTGCATCATTTCATTTCTATCTTCAGCAAAAGCTTCGCTATATAAATGTGTGTGGGTATCTGTCAACATAGCTGCAAAGCTACTTATTTTGTTTGCTATCTTTACAGAAAAAAGAGTGAAGCAACTTCGAAAGTTTATGGAGGAGCAGGGTTTTTCGCGTATTCCACTTAAAAAACTTGCTACTGGGCATTATTTATTCAATGCGCAAATAAATTCCGAAAATGGAAATTTCATCCTAGATACAGGTGCCTCAACCAGCTGTATCGGCTTCAATTATACCGAATATTTTAAATTGGCAAGCGAGGAAAGCCTTATAAAAGCTGCGGGCGCAGGCGCCGTGAATATGGAAACGCTTTTATCGCGGGGCAATACCTTCAAACATACAAATCTTGAAGTGAAAAAAATGGATTTCATTTTATTCGATCTTTCGCATGTAAACCAAGCATTACAGCAGGTAAATGAGAATCCCGTCCACGGAATAATTGGCGCAGATTTCCTTAAAAAACATCGTGCGGTAATAGATTACGGCCGTAATTGTTTCTATGTAAAGTAGAAGCAGTGCCATAAAGAAGCTGTTGTTTATAAAAAATCACTATTTTTATTGTCTCCCCGCAAAAGTTTTTTTGATTTGAAAAACCTCTCAGCATTACTTTTTGTAATTATGCTCGCACCATTTGTAGGTGTTTGCCAGGATATTTCATATTTCAGAAATATTGTGGATACTACAGAAAATCCCACCATTAAACTTGCCGCGTTGGACAGCTTGCTCTTCAAGACTTTTAGGCAAGACAATGACGCCTTCATTAAATACAGTCAAGAATATATAAACCTTGCACAAGAGATTGACAGTGTAGAGCCCGCCGCCAAAAAAGCAATGAATCTTCAGAATATTCTTACCAATTATGGTAACGATCCGCTAAATGCAATTACTATAATTAATGGCGTTTTAGCTAGAAAATACAAAATTAGGGACAGTTTTTTACTTGGCGGACTTTACAGTAAACGCGGCAATGCCTACGCAAAAATTGACTTAAAAAAAGCCATTGAGGATTATACCACCGCGCTTAAAAATTTTTCATCCACAGATTTGCTTCATATTGCTGATGCCTACCTTTACAGGGGCCAAGCGTATTCCAGCCTAGGCAAATTTGTGCTTGCAGGAGAGGATTTCAAAAAAGCGTACGGTATTTATGAAGACAATAAAGAGTACCGCTATATGGTTTTTGCGCAACAGGGTATCATTAATATGTTCAGCATGAATGGTTTTTATGAAAAAGCAAAACTGGAGCGCGACATACTTATAGAAAAAATGAAATCGCTGGGCCTCAATTCATATCTCGCAAATGAGTATTACAACCAAGCGCTGGATTACAAGAAAATGGGCGAGCGGGATTTGGAGTACAAATCCCTTTTAAAAGCTGAAAAGGTTTTCGATAGAAATTCACCGGACAAGTCCACATATATTGGCATCCATTCACGGCTTATCGAGTATTATTGCGAACACGAACAACTGGAAGAAGCCAAAGCCCATGTTGCTCTTATAGATAAGGAAGAATATCAAATCTTTAATGACAATAGCACAGAGCTCAATTATTTGAGCGGAAAGGCTAAATATTTATTGACCACTGGGAAATACGATGAAGCCCTAAAACTTGCAAAACAAAAACTGGAAGTTGCCAAAACATTCGGGATAGAGGATGAAATAATGAATTCCTATTTTCTCCTTTCAGAGATTTTTTATGAAATGGGCGATTTCAAAAAAAGTCTGGATAACAATAGGGCGGCTGGGGCCATCAAGGATTCTATTTATAACAGAAGTACCGCTACATCCCTGGCCTATTACCAAACACTCTATGAAACGGAGAAAAAGGAAAAGGAGCTGGTAGAAAAAACCACAAATATTTCCTTGCTTGAAAAGGACAACGAAAGCTTCAAAAAAGCAATATTGCTTGCCGGTCTCGCAATTTTGTTGGGTTTCGGAATTATAATTTTATACAGAAATCAAAGGCATTTAAAGGGAAACAAAACGCTTCAGGAAAAATTCAGTCAAGAGCTCATTGTCTCGCAGGAGAGCGAGCGCAGGCGAATTTCAAAAGATTTGCACGATGGGATTGGGCAACAATTGCTTCTGATAAAAAATAAATTGATAGACAGCAATGATATTGAAACAAAAAAAATGGTAGATCTCACCATTGAAGAAGTCCGAACCATTTCACGCGATCTCCATCCATTCCATTTGCAGGAATTAGGGATTACAAAAGCAATAGAATACACTATAAATTTAATTGACGAAAATACCAACCTTTTCATTTCAGCGGAGATTGACAATATTGATAATATTTTTTCAAAAGAAGAAGAAATGAATATTTACCGCATTGTACAGGAAAGTTTGAGCAATATTTTGAAGCATGCCAAGGCCGAAGCCGGGAAAGTTTCCATAAAAAAATTCAGGAATAATATTTTGATTTCCATTCGCGATAATGGAGCTGGATTTGATTTTAATGAGAAATTCCAGGACGTAAAAAGCCTTGGCCTTAAAACATTGTTGGAGCGTACCCGGTTTTTAAGGGGGCAAATGAAAGTGACCTCAAAAAAAGAAACAGGAACTTTACTTGAATTTCAATTTCCGCTATGATTGCTAAACCATCCATAATTATTGCAGATGACCATCCCCTACTTTTAAAGGGACTGAATGACTTTTTGATTGAAAGGGAATACAACCTTGTGGGGTTGGCAAATGATGGTCTGGAAGCCTACAACCAAATTGCTGAAAAAATGCCGGAAATAGCCATTCTAGACATTCAAATGCCGCAAATGTCTGGAATTGAAATCGCCCAGATATGCCGAACAAAACAATTTACTACAAAGATTGTATTGATTACGCTTCATAAAGAAAAGGAATTGTACCAAAAGGCACAAGAACTTAATATTTTCGGATACATATTGAAAGAATTTGCTCTGGAGGAAATTGAGAATTGTATAAAAACAGTAACTGATGGAAAACATTTTTTCAGCCCAAAAATAAAGGAGCTTATTTCAGGGTTTTCCGAAACCGAAACTGAAAATCTAAATATTCTTACCCCTTCTGAAAAAAAGATTCTAAAGCTTATTGCAATGGATAAAACCACGCGTGAAATTGCGGAACAACTTTTTATTTCACACCGTACCGTGGAAAAACATAGGAGCAACATTATAAACAAACTTAAGATTACCGATCCCAAAACCAATAGCCTCCTCATTTGGGCCAAGGAAAATCATGAATTGCTGAAATAGAGCACGTTTCTTAAAGAAATCTTAAAATTACGTACTAGTACGTATTTCATATTCTTTTAAATTTTAGGATATTTACCGTATGAAAGATTCAGTTATTATAGATGATAATGATAAGATTGAAACAGAAACTAGCAATCCAGCCGTGGTTGTGGTTGCCGTTTCAGTAGTGTTAATTATCCTATTAAATTTAGTGGTGAACTTTATATTTTATTGAAGGGAGCTGCAAGCGAATGTTCAATAACTAACCAAAAAAAATCCGGCCTTATGGCCGGATTTTTTCATTATATTCTTAATAATTTGGTTACAATTCCAATGCGCGTTTTACATTATTGTTCATCAATAAATCCTCGGGGCTTTCAAGCGCTTCTTTAATAGCCACTAAAAACCCAACGGATTCGCGCCCGTCAATAATTCTATGATCGTAGGACAGCGCCACATACATAACGGGTGCCACAACAATTCCACCATCACGAACAATAGCGCGATCTACGATATTGTGCATTCCCAAGATTGCAGATTGCGGTGGATTGATGATAGGCGTGGAAAGCATACTGCCAAAAACACCGCCATTTGTAATGGTAAAAGTACCACCCGTCATTTCATCCACGGTAATATCTCCTTCGCGAGCGCGCAAAGCCAATCGTTTTACCTCATCTTCAACTCCTCTAAAGCTCAGATTTTCAGCATTTCTGATTACTGGAACCATTAGACCTTTTGGCCCAGATACCGCAATTGAAATATCCTTGAAGTCATATGAAACTTTATAATCCCCATCAATCATGGAATTTACATCCGGGAAAAGTTCGAGGGCTCTTACCACGGCGAGCGTGAAGAAGGACATAAAGCCCAAGCCTACCCCGTGTTTTTCTTTGAATTGCTCCTTATATTTATCGCGAAGTGCAAAAATGGCACTCATATCCACTTCATTGAAGGTGGTGAGCATAGCGGTTTCATTTTTTACTGAAACCAAGCGCTCCGCAACTTTTCTTCGAAGCATTGAAAGTTTTTTGCGCTCACTGCCTCGTGAACCATTTCCGGGGGTTCCCATGGATGGCGTAGCATTTGAGGCATCTTCTTTAGTAATCCTTCCGTCGCGTCCGCTTCCTTTTACATCTTTGGAATCTATACCTTTTTCATCCAATATTTTTTTCGCTGCCGGAGATGTACTACCAGTGGCATATGTTTTTTTATCCTGCGCTTGATTGGGAGTGGAAGGTTTTGAAGGTGTTTGTTTTTCCGCCTCCAATTTTTTGGAATTCTCTTTTTTATCTTCCTTTTCTTTCTCTTTTGCTTTTTCCTTATCTAAATCTGGACCAGAATTTTCCCCACCGGTTTCATCGCCTGCATTCTTGTAGGTTTCTGTTTCCTCATCTTCGCCATTGCCCGGTTTTTTTGCGTCGGTATCAATAAGGCAAACCACTTCACCCACACCAATAACGTCGCCCTCTTCGGCTTTTAATGTAATAATTCCGCTGGCTTCCGCGGGGAGTTCAAGCGTGGCTTTATCACTATCCACTTCGGCGATAGCCTGATCTTTTTCAACATAGTCACCATCTTTTACTAACCAGGTTGCTATCTCAACTTCGGTAATGGATTCTCCGGGAGACGGAACTTTCATTTCTAGTGCCATAATTTTATCTTTTATGAACCTGCCTTTTGAAAGCAGGGCGTTTATTTTTTAATTTTTAAAAGGAATTTTTTATTGATCCATGGTTTTATCAAAAACATTTTCCATCACTTTTGCGTGCCGTGCCTTTGAACGAACGGAGCTTCCGGCGGCAGGGGCAGCATACATTTTACGGCTGCAAACCCTAAAGTTTCTGGCTTCTTCAAAATGCATCAATATGTGTGAGTAAGCACCCATGTTTCTTGGTTCTTCCTGTGCCCAAACAATATCATCCGCATTTTTGTATTTCTTCATAATTTTTTTCATTCCCTCAATCGGCAATGGAAATAGTTGCTCAATGCGTACCAATGCAACATCATCCCTTTCCAATTCTTCCCTTTTTTCCAAAAGATCATAATAGAATTTACCCGAAACAAAAACCAATGATTTCACTTTTGAAACTTTAGCTTCGGTATCATCTATAATAGTTTGGAAACTTCCGGTCGCCAATTCCTCTTTTGTGGAAACTACCTTGGGATGGCGCAGTAAACTTTTGGGCGTAAAAACAATTAACGGTTTTCTGTAATTAATTTTCAATTGTCTTCTGAAAAGATGAAAAAGATTTGCAGGCGTTGTTACATCTGCCACAAACATATTATCCGTTGCGCAAAGTTGTAGGTATCTTTCCATTCGCGCCGAAGAATGCTCAGCTCCCTGCCCTTCGTAACCGTGGGGCAATAACATTACCAACCCATTCTGAAGTTTCCATTTATCCTCTGCCGCCGAAATATATTGGTCTATCATAATCTGCGCGCCATTGCTGAAATCACCAAATTGCGCTTCCCAAAGCGTGAGTGTTCTAGGGCTTGCCATTGCATATCCATAATCAAAACCTACAACGCCATATTCTGAAAGCAATGAGTTATAAATATAGAAATCGCCCTGATCGCCCTTAAGTTGGTTTAAAAGAACCACCTCTTCCTCACTATCTTCAACTTTTATAACGGCGTGCCTGTGCGAAAATGTTCCGCGCTCCACATCCTGGCCACTCATTCGAACGTCGTGACCTTCTTTTAAAAGTGTTCCGTAGGCAAGCAATTCGCCCATTGCCCAATCTAGTTTGTTGTCCTCAAAATACATCGTGTGGCGGGCTTCCACGAGTTTTGCGATTTTTCTCAGGAATTTTTTGTCCTCTGGAAGTTTGGTTATGGCTTCGGCAATTTCATCCAGTTTTTTAAGATCGAAAGTGGTGTCTACCGCTTCCATCATTTTGTCCTCCTCGGCATATTCAAAACCTTCCCATTCATCCTGCATAAAAGGAGTAATGGTTGTTTTATCCTCTTTGCGGGAATCTTCCAGACTTGTCTCAAGTTTATCCTTATATTCCTGCTCGAGCTTTTCAGTATATCCTTTTTCTATAACGCCTTCGGCATAAAGCTTTTCGGCATAGATATCTCTTGGATTTTGGTGCTTGGCGATTGCCTTATATAATTTAGGCTGTGTGAAGCGTGGCTCATCACCCTCATTGTGTCCATATTTTCTATAACCCAAAAGGTCGATAAACACATCCCGGCCAAATTCCATTCTGAAATCAAGCGCAAAATTCATAGCGTGCACTACGGCCTCAACATCATCCGCATTTACGTGAAGTATAGGCGAAAGTGTGACTTTACCTATATCTGTACAATAAATTGATGAACGGGCATCCAGATAATTGGTAGTAAAACCTATTTGATTATTGACCACAATATGTATGGTGCCCTGTGTTTTATACCCGTCAAGTTGCGCCATTTGCACAATTTCATAGACGATTCCCTGTCCCGCGATTGCGGCGTCACCGTGAACAATAATTGGCAAAACTTTATTGGGGTTTTCCTTATGGTGGTCATCTTGTTTTGCCCTCGCTATCCCTTCAACCACGGCACCCACAGTTTCCAAATGAGATGGGTTGGGTGCGATGTTCAAATTAATTTCCTTTCCGGATTCTGTCTTTCTTTTTGAAGTCCAGCCAAGATGGTATTTTACATCTCCATCAAAAATATCCTGTGCGTAATCCTTTCCATCAAATTCGCTAAAAATATCTTTGGCACTTTTTCCGAATATATTAGTTAACGTACTCAAACGCCCGCGGTGCGCCATTCCCATTACAAATTCCTCAACTCCTTTTTCGGCGGCATTTTCTATGAGAGCATCCAGTGCGGGAATTAAACTCTCGCCACCCTCCAGAGAAAATCGTTTCTGGCCCACGTATTTGGTATGAAGGAAACTTTCAAAAGCAACGGCTTCATTCAGTTTCTTCAAAATATGTTTTTTATGTTCTTTTGAAAAATTGGGCTGATTGTCGTTAACATTCAGTTTTTGCTGAATCCATTGTATTTCGTTGGGCTTTCTGATGTACATATATTCAATCCCAATGGAATCGCAATAAATACTTTCCAGATGTTTTACAATAACTTCCAGCGTTGCTTCCCCTATCCCAAGGATTTCGCCCGCTTTAAATGTTGCCTTTAAATCATGTTGCGAAAGTCCAAAATTTTCCAGTGCCAGCGTGGGCTCATATTTTCTGCGCTCACGTACGGGATTGGTTTTGGTAAATAAATGCCCGCGGGTGCGGTAGCCATCTATCAATTTTATAACTTGAAATTCCTTTACAACATCCTCTACCGCTTCCTTTAAATTGCTTTTGTCACCATTTTCCCTTTCCGAAGCATCTCCGCCGGAATATTCACCAATAAAAGCTTCGGCACCTCCATTTTCAGAAGCAAAGTCAAAGCCTTGAAAAAATGCCCTCCAGCTGGGCTCGATACTGTCTGGATACTGTAAATATTTATCGTAAAGTTCAGCGAGATGTGAAGGATGAACTGCGTTTAAAAATGAGAATTTATCCATTATAAAATTGCAAAGGGTCTTTTTGTATAAAACGGTACAAAAATACAATAAATACATAAACTACCGGAGGTGATTTTATATATTTATGGCTCAAAAAACTTAAAATATTCTAAATGAAAAGGACTGAATTTACGAAGATTGGCAAAATTGCAATAGCCCTATTTATCATGGCGTCCTTTCAGCAAACAAGTGCCCAAGAAACGCAACAAAATTTCTGGCAAAATGTTCGTTACGGCGGAGGACTAGGCTTAAGTTTTGGAAATGGCTTTTTCAGTGGGACGCTCGCTCCCAGCGCCATCTATCAATTTGATGAACGCTTTGCAGCCGGCATTGGCCTGAATGGGACCTATAATAGTTTGCGGGACACGTACAATTCCACCATTTTTGGCGGAAGCATTATCGGTTTGTACAATGTAATTACACAGATACAATTTTCTGCGGAATTTGAGCAGTTGCACGTTACCCGCAAGTATGAACTTGATGGCGCCAATCTTTCTGAAAATTACTTCTATCCCGGGCTGTATGCCGGTGTGGGTTATACCAATGGCAACGTTACGGTAGGCCTCAAATACGATGTGCTTTTTGATGAACGAAGAAGCATTTACGCAGATCCGTTTTTTCCGTTCATTCGGGTATTCTTTTAAATATTTCGACGCATCAATTCGTTTCCAAAAGTTTGCAGTTGCTGCCTTTTTTCATTTGAAATATTTAGACTTTCCAAGTTTTCAAAAGCCTTTAGCGTATACAATTCAATAGCTTTTTTTGTTGCTTCGGAGGCGCCGGAGGATTCATAAATTTGTTTTACAGTCTCAATTTTATCGGCCGGATCCTTTGGGTTTATGCTGAAAAGATTTTGAAGATCTTCCTTTTCCTTCATTGAGCCATTTTCAAGGGAATTCAAATACAGAAATGTTTTTTTATTCGAAATAATATCGCCGCCCACTTGTTTCCCGAAGTTTTCCGGATTTCCGAAAACATCCAGATAATCGTCCTGAAGCTGAAACGCAATCCCCAGATTTCTTCCGAATTGATAGATTTTTTCAGCATCCGCTTCCGAAGTTTTTGCCACTATGGCACCCATTTTCATTGCGGCACCTATAAGCACGGCGGTTTTATAATCTATCATTTTAAGGTATTCCTCCAGCGTAACATCATCCCGTGTTTCAAAATCCATATCCCATTGCTGTCCCTCACAGACTTCCAGAGCCGTTTTGCTGAAGAGCATTGCCAACTTTTGGAACATTTTGGGCTCATAATTTTCAAAAAATTGATACGCCAAGATCAACATGGCATCGCCAGAGAGAATAGCGGTGTTCACGTCCCATTTTTCGTGGACAGTTTCCTTTCCCCGGCGCAAGGGCGCGTTATCCATGATATCGTCATGGATCAACGAGAAATTGTGAAAAAGTTCCACTGCCAATGCCGCATTGATGGCCTTTTTGTGGTCTTCCCCAAAAATATCGCACACCAATAGGGTAAGCGTGGGCCGAATACGCTTTCCGCCAAGCGAAAGAATATAATCTATGGGCTGGTATAAATGGCTGGGTTCTTTCTGATTTATAGCGTTTTGTAAATATTCCCGAAGGGTCCCGCTATACAATTGTAATGACTGCATCTTCAATTTTTTGCTAAAATATAACAAGCATAATTTCTGTGCGAAAATGAAGGTCAAAAAATTCTTTTAAACTTCGGAAACTTTTTTTGTTTTATAAGTTTCCTTGCTGTACTTTTGCCGCCTGTTATGAAAGAGAAAATAATACAAAAAGCAACGCAACTATTTCTAAGCATTGGTTTTAAGAGCGTTACCATGGATGATTTGGCAACAGAGATGGCTATTTCAAAAAAAACAATCTATACGCATTTCAGCAATAAAACTGAATTGGTACGGGAATGTACCTGCTCTATAATGAATACCATTACTGACGGCATCGATAGTATTTGTGCACAAAACCACAATCCCATTGAGGAAATTTATGAAATAAAACGACTAGTATTGAGCCATTTAAAGGATGAAAAATCCTCACCGCAATACCAGCTTCAAAAGTATTACCCAGAAATAAATGAGAGTTTAAAGGAACTTCATTTTGAAAAAATGATGGAACTCACCCGCAGAAACCTACAACGAGGCATCAAACAAGGTCTCTACAGAAGCAGTCTGGATGTGGAGTTCATTGCTAGGCTTTATTTTATGTGCGTACACGGCACAAAGGATGAAAATCTATTTCTATCAGAAAAATTCAGCAAGCAGTTTGTCACGGAAGAATATCTGGAATATCACTTGCGCGGCATTGTAACGGAAAAAGGTTATTTAACACTAAATAAATACATAAAAGAACAACACACCAATGCTTAAAAAACTTGTAATAATAGGCTTGTTACTGTTTCAATCCGTGATGATTTCACAGGAAAAAAACTACACATTTACATTGCAGGAGGCCATTAATTTTGCGCTGGACAGCAACTATACGTCCATCAATGCGCGGCGGGACATTGCCATTGCTCTAAAGCAAAAATGGGAGACTACGGCAACGGGACTTCCACAGATTGACGCCAACGTTTCCTACAATAACAATTTAAAACAACCGGTAACGCTTATTCCAGCGGAATTCAGTGGTGGTGCGCCCGGTACTTTTGTCCCTGTAACCTTTGGCACAAAGCAAAATGCGAATGCGGTTGCCACGCTTAACCAGCTTATTTTCGACGGCAGTTATCTGGTGGGCCTTCAAGCGGCAAAGGCATTTCTTCGTTTTTCTGAAAATTCAAATGAAAAAACAAGACTAGAGGTAAGAAAAGGAGTGGTGAATGCGTACGGAAGCGTACTGCTTGCCGAAGAATTGGTAGCCATTTTTGAAAAAAACAAAAAAAATCTGGAGGACAACCTTTTTGAAACACGCAAGATTTTTGAAAACGGCCTAACCGAAGAAGAAAGCGTGGAACAACTGGAGATAACACTATTAGACATTGACACCCAATTGAACAATGCCAAAAGAACACAGGCCATTGCCAAACAAATGTTCAATCTTGCATTGGGAATAGATGTGGAAACACCAGTCCTTTTAACTGAAGAACTAAATGATCTAGCCCAACAAAATATAAGTCTGGAACTTTTGGATTCCTCATTAAATATGGAAAGTAACGTGGATTATAAAATTGCCTACAATCTTACGGAGCAGCGGCTTTTTGAGATGAAACTTGAAAAAAGTAAGGCACTGCCCAGACTTTCAGCTTTCGTGAATTATGGAACATCGGCAAATGGGCAGGAATTCAACTTTTTTAGTGATGATCAAGTTTGGTTTCAGTCTTCTCTTTTGGGCATCAGTCTTAACATACCCATTTTCAGTAGTGGACAGCGTAGCGCGGCAACACAGCGCACCAAGATTGCACTGGAGCAGGCCGAAACTGATTTTGAGCAGACAAAACAGCAGATAAGGCTGGATCTTACAACCGCAAGAAGTAACTATCAATTTGCTATCGATACTTATGAGAATTCAAAAAAAAATCTGGAACTCGCTGAACGCATTGAATCAAAAAACCTGACCAAATTCACGGAAGGTCTATCAGAAAGTTTTGATCTTCGGCAGGCCCAAACCCAATTATATTCGGCGCAGCAACAATATTTTCAGTCGATGCTGGATGTAATCAATGAGAAAGCAAACCTGGAAACAGTACTTAACATCCCGCAGTTGCGGATTTCTTCGGAAACTATTAAAGAAATGGACTAAAAGTTTAATTGATGAATAATTTAAATGTTTGAAAACTCAATTAAAACAAACAGAAAAATGAGAATCTTTTCATTTGAAAAATTGAATGTCTGGCAGAAATCCCGTCAACTTTCAATAAAAATTAATGAGATAACTCAAGAATTTCCCTCTGAAGAAAGATTTGGGTTGTCCAGTCAAATGAGAAGGGCATCAGTTTCAATTTCGTCAAATATCGCTGAAGGTAGTGGAAGACATTCTTTTAAAGATCAAGCTCGTTTTACTGAAATAGCTTATAGTTCGGTTTTGGAATTATTGAACCAAGTTATTCTTTCAAATGACTTAAAATATTTAGCAGATGAAGAGTATGAGTAAATTCGTGAAACCATATCTGAAATAGCTGCCATGCTCGATGGATTATACAAAACTCAAATCAAAAAATCAATCAAATAAACTTTTAATCTTATAAACTCATAATAAACAATGAAAAAAATACTATTCCTTTTAGCAATTATCACCCTCGTTTCCTGTGGTGGAGACGGCAACCAGTCGGTTGATGCTATTTTGGAGTCGGGAGACCTTAGCGCCATAAAGGCCAAAAGAACCGAACTGAACAACCAACAACGGGAGCTGAAGAGCGACATTGATAAGCTGAATGCTTTCATAGACAAAAAAGAGAAAAATGAACGTCCAGCGTTGGTCACCACGCAGGTTATCAATGATTCTGTTTTCAAACATTATGTAGAGGTTCAGGGAAATGTGGAAACAGACCAGAATGTGGTTCTCAATGCAGAATATTCAGGTATTCTTACCCAAGTTTATGTTAAGGAGGGCCAAAAAGTAAGCAAAGGACAACGGTTGGCAAAAATTGACGATGGCGGCCTTTCCAGCCAAGTAGCACAACAGGAGGCCCAATTGGCACTGGCCAAGACTACTTTTGAACGCCAACAACGGCTGTGGGACCAAAAAATTGGTTCAGAAATTCAATTTCTTCAGGCTAAAACCAACTACGAGGCGGCCCAAAGCGCAAACAAGCAGCTTAAATCCCAATTGGGCAAAACCATTATTACAGCACCCTTCAGCGGTGTGGTTGATGATGTAATTTCAGATCCCGGTCAAGTTGTTGTTCCCGGTCAAACACAAATTATTCGATTGGTGAATTTGAGCGATATGTACGTGAAGGCTTCCATACCCGAAAATTACCTTCAAAGTGTAAAAGTGGGTACAGAAGTAAACGTCAAACTTCCTTCCATAAACGCTGAATTTAAAGGAAAGGTTCGCCAAGTGAGCAATTATATTAATCCGAATAATAGAAGTTTTGACATTCAGGTTGAAATCCCGAATAAAGATGGATTTGTAAGGCCCAACCTCATCGCTACGGTTCAGGTAAATGATTATACCGCAGATTCTGCCATTACCATCCCTGAAAATATTCTTCAGGAAAATGCCGAAGGTGAAACTATTGCTTTCCTTTTTGAAAGAGTAAATGATTCCCTGGGCACGGCAAAACGCGTTGTGCTTGAAACGGCCTACTCTTACGACAATCATACTGAAGTAAAATCCGGCTTAAAGGAAGGCGATATTTTAATTGTAGAAGGCGCCAAAACATTGCGTGACGGACAGAAAGTAATCATCAAAAAATAAGAAAGCAGCTGCGTTATGAGCAAAAATCCGTATAAAGAATTTAGCATATCATCGTGGGCCATCGAGAATAAAATGACGGTCTATGTAGTGATGGCAATCATCCTATTCCTGGGGATTTTTGCGTACTACAGCATGCCGCGCGAGGCGTTCCCTGAGATAATTGAAACCAAAATCTACATAAGCTCCGTGAATCCCGGAAACTCTGCGGAAGACGTAGAAAAATTTATCACTGAACCTTTAGAGGAAGAATTCAATAACGTGGCGGGCGTAAAGGAAATTACCTCCACAACCGTTCAGGATTATTCAATTATTATAGTAGAATTTGAGGAAACCGTTGAAATTCCTATAGCAAAGCAACTGATAAAAGATAAGGTCGATCTTGTAAAAGCTGAAACCACGTGGCCCGTGTTAGCCAACGGTGCAAAGGTAGAACCCAATGTTTTCGATCTTAATTTTTCTGAAGAATTTCCCATCTTAAATATAAATCTTACGGGAGATTATCCTGTACAACAACTAAAGGAATACGGCGAATATATTCAAGATCAGGTAGAATTGCTTCCAGAAATAAAAGAGGCAACAATTCGTGGAGCAGAGGAAAAAGAAGTAGAAATTGCCGTGGATGTTTACAAAATGACGGCTTCCCAAGTTAGTTTTGATAATATTATAAATGCTATTGCGGGAGAGAATAACACCATTTCCGGCGGAAATATAATTACAAATGGCGTTCAAAAGAATATTCGTATAACTGGCGAAATTGAAAATCCAAGAGAACTTGAGAATGTGGTCGTAAAAAGGGACGACGGACTTATTTTCCTGAAGGATATTGCCTCCATCAACTTCCGTGAAAAAGATGCCACAACTTACGCCCGCGAATACGGCGAACCGGTAGTTATGCTCGATGTGAAAAAACGAGCCGGCAAGAACATGATCGAAGCAGTTGAAAAAATCAAAAAAGTAATTGCCGAGGAACAGGAAAATTACCTTCCGCAGGGCTTGCACGTTTCATTGACCAATGACCAATCCATAAAAACCGAAAACCAAGTGAACGATTTGGTAAACAATATCATTTTCGGGGTAATTCTGGTGGTTTTGGTACTTATGTTTTTCCTCGGTTTCCGCAATGCGCTTTTTGTTGGGTTTGCCATTCCGCTTTCCATGCTCATGTCGCTCTTCATTTTATCGGCTCTCGGCTTTACGCTGAACACTATGGTGCTCTTCGGCTTGGTAATGGGGCTGGGAATGCTTGTTGACAACGGTATTGTTGTAGTGGAAAACGTTTATACTTTAATGAGTGAGGGTATGCCCCCTCGCAAGGCAGCGAAACAGGGAATGGGAGAAATTGCTTGGCCCATTATTGCTTCTACGGCAACCACGCTTGCTGCTTTTTTCCCGCTGGGTCTATGGCCGGGAACCATTGGAAAATTCATGATCTATTTCCCCATAACGCTTTCGGTGGTGCTTTCTTCCTCCCTTTTTGTGGCGCTGATTATAAATTCCATGCTTACATCAGAATTTATGAAGACAGAGGAAGAGCCTCTGGCCAAAAAGAAATTGATCCGCTGGAGTTTGATCCTTCTTGGGGTGGGTATTTTATTGCTCGTCTCAGGATTTGCTATGGATGTTGCCGCATTCCGTGGTTTTGGAAATCTCGCCATTCTCACTGCAATTATGCTTTGGGCATACAAATATTTCCTAGCCGGCGCGGTAGATTATTTTCAGTTCAAGGCACTTAAAAGACTGGAGGATTTCTACGAACGGATTTTAAAATATGCCCTGTTGGGAAGAAAGGCCTACGTTTTTTTCTTCGGAACGGTTATCGTTCTTATTCTATCGTTTATTTTAGTTGGCATTGCACAGCCCAACGTGCTATTTTTCCCAGAAAATGAACCCAATCAGATTATCACCTATATAGAATATCCGCAGGGAACAGATATTGAAAAAACCAATGAGCTGACCAAAAAGGTGGAAGAAAGGGTTTTTGACGCCATCAGTAAATATGATGATAATGGCTACAATTACATGGTTGAATCTGCCATATCGCAAGTGGGGCAAGGTGCCGGAAACCCGCAGACCGATGGTGGTGCTACCAATGAAATGCCGCACAAGGGAAAAATCACTTTGTCCATGCGCGATTTCCAATTGCGCCGCGGCGTAAAGAGTAGCGATGTCCTGGAAGAGGTGCGCGAATCCGTAAAAGGATTTCCCGGCGCTTCCATTATTGTTGAAAAAGATGCCGCTGGCCCGCCCGTAGGGTATCCCATCAATATTGAGCTTGCCGGGGAAGATTATGAGGAAATGCTTCGCGAAGCGGAAAACCTGCGCTCCTATATTGAGGGTCTGGGCATAAGCGGAATCGAGGAACTGAAAATTGATGTAAACAAAAGCAAACCAGAAATGGACGTGACCGTGGACCGCGAGAAAGCGGGCCAACTGGGAATTTCCACAGGACAAATTGGCCAAACCCTGCGCCGAGCCATTTTCGGTGAGGAAATTTCTACTTACAAAGAGGGTGATGATGACTATGAAATAAACGTTCGCCTTGCAGAGCAGTACAGATATGATGAAAACGCGCTCTTCAACCAGCCCGTAACTTTCAGAAACAATCAAGGTGCTATTGCCCAAGTACCCATTTCTTCTCTGGTAAAGAAAAACAATACGGCCTCCTTCAGCAGTATTAAAAGGAAAGATTTAAAACGCACCATCACCCTATACTCAAATGTTTTGGGGGATTATAACGCAAACGAAATAGTAACCGACCTTAAAGCTGAGCTTCAAAATTACGATCTGCCTAAAGAAATCTCGCTCGCCTTTACCGGTGAACAGGAAGAACAGGCAGACAACATGAGCTTTTTGCTCTTGGCACTATTCTTCGCCATGGGCGGCATCCTTTTAATTTTGGTGGCGCAGTTCAATTCGCTTTCAAAACCCATCATTATTTTAACTTCCGTGGTATTGAGTCTTGCGGGGGTTTTCTTGGGATTGGTCGTTTTCCAGATGGATTTCGTAATTATTATGACGATGATGGGCATAATCTCCCTTGCGGGAATCGTGGTCAACAACGCCATTGTACTCATAGATTACACCCAAATACTCATAGACCGCAAAATGCGCGACCTAGAGATGGGAGATGATGATATGCTTACCAAACAGCAATACTTTGAGCTCATTGTGGCGGGAGGAAGATCGCGCCTGCGCCCCGTATTGCTCACGGCAATCACCACCGTACTTGGGCTTATCCCGCTGGCTATTGGTTTCAATATAGATTTCTTCGGGCTTTTCACAGATTTTGCGCCCAATATTTTCATAGGCGGGGACAACGTAATTTTCTGGGGGCCGCTGGCGTGGACGGTAATCTTCGGGCTGGTTTTTGCCACGTTCCTTACGCTTATCGTGGTGCCGGTAATGTTCTATCTGGTAAACCGCGCCAAGATTAAAAGAAGAAAAAAGCGAAAAATGAAGGAACTTAAAAAGCTAAGGGCAAAGCAATTTCAAAACCAAATGAAAGAGGCTTAATAATTCTTCAATCCAAAAATAAAAAACCCTGCGACGCCACATTGCAGGGTTTTTTATTTTACCACAACTGAAACAAAATCTTGGCCTCAGAACTTATTTCATTTAAATAAATAAAACATTTCTCTGAAAAATTAGAATGTATTCCCACAACGGTTATGCATTTGTGCATTCGTGGTCAAACTACACATCAACCCACACATAATAATAATCCCCTCAAAACCACTTCCATTCCCATATTACTTATTAAATTTGCCTCCTAAAATTTTTTTTCAGAAGAAAAATGTACAGAACGCACAACAACGGACAGCTTCGCGCCGCAGACATAAACAAGCAAGTGACCCTTGCAGGCTGGGTGCAGAAGACCCGAAACAAGGGCTTTATGGTCTGGGTAGACCTGCGCGACCGCTACGGCATTACCCAGCTCATTTTTGATGAGGAAAGAACATCAAAAGAAGTTATGGAAAAGGCCACAAAACTGGGCCGCGAATTTGTAATACAGATCACCGGGACCGTTATTGAACGCGAATCCAAAAACCCGAACATTCCCACTGGCGATGTGGAGATTTTAGTCTCTGAATTGAATCTGCTCAACGATTCCATAACTCCGCCGTTTACCATAGAAGATGAAACCGATGGGGGCGAGGATTTGCGTATGAAGTATCGATATCTGGATATCCGCAGAAAACCCGTTCGCGAGAATCTTATTTTCCGTTCAAAAGTGGCAATGGCGGTTCGCAATTATCTTTCAAATGAAGGATTTATCGAGGTTGAAACGCCCTATCTTATAAAATCTACTCCCGAAGGTGCGCGCGATTTTGTGGTACCATCGAGGATGAACGAAGGGCAGTTTTATGCGCTTCCACAGAGTCCACAAACCTTTAAGCAATTGCTGATGGTGGGCGGAATGGATAAATATTTCCAAATAGTGAAATGCTTCCGCGATGAGGATTTGCGCGCAGACCGTCAGCCAGAATTCACGCAGATTGACTGCGAAATGGCATTCGTGGAACAGGAAGATATTCTGAATGCCTTCGAAGGGTTGACCAAACATTTGCTAAAGGAGATAAATGGTGTTGAAATAGCACAGTTCCCCCGAATGACCTACGATGAGGCAATGGAAAAATACGGTAACGATAAACCAGATATACGCTTTGGGATGGAATTTTGCCCCCTAGCCCCCGAATGGGGAACTTTCGAGCCCAAAGGTTTTCCCGTTTTTGATGTTGCGGAATTGGTCGTGGCCATTAACGTTGAAGGCTGTGCTAAATATACCCGAAAGCAAATAGATGCCCTGATAGATTGGGTAAAGCGCCCACAAATTGGAGCAACGGGATTAATTTGGGTAAAATATAACGAAGATGGAACATTAAAATCCTCAATTGATAAGTTTTTTGGTGAAAAAACTTTAAAGCAATGGGCTGAAAAATGCAATTCAAAACCTGGTGATTTAATGCTGATCATGGCCGGTCAGAAGAATAAAACAAGAACGCAGTTGAGCGCGCTGCGTATGCATTTGGCAGAACAATTGGGTCTTCGGAAAAATAATGAATTTGCACCACTTTGGGTTGTGGACTTTCCGCTTTTGGAATGGGATGAAGACACCAACCGTTACCACGCAATGCACCACCCCTTCACTTCCCCAAAACCTGGACAATTGGAACTTTTGGACACCAACCCAGGTGATGTAAAGGCAAATGCTTATGATTTGGTACTAAACGGAAATGAAATAGGCGGCGGCTCCATTAGAATACACGATAAAAAAACACAAGCGTTAATGTTTGACTATTTGGGCTTCACCACCGAAGAAGCCAAGGCGCAATTTGGCTTTTTGATGGATGCTTTTCAATACGGCGCACCGCCACACGGTGGTATCGCCTTTGGACTGGACAGACTGGTTGCCATTTTGGGCGGACAGGAAACCATCCGTGATTTCATCGCTTTCCCAAAAAACAACGCAGGCCGCGATGTAATGATAGACGCGCCAGCTAAAATTGACGAAACGCAACTAGAAGAACTTCACTTAAAAGTTGAAATAAAATCCTAGAAAAAAATCCTGCAATTGCAGGATTTTTTGATAGCTTTAAAAATGCCAACACAAAAAAGAACTTTACTGACCCGCTTTCTTATCTGGCGGATAAAATACATCTCGCAAACGCAATTTGTGTACTTTATAAGTATTGTGGTTGGTTTTCTTGCGGGAGTTGGCGCCGTTATACTCAAAAACCTTACGCACTTTATTCAGCATTTGCTCGAAGGGAATTTAATTCAATATTACCATACCGCATTTTACTTTATATTCCCCATTCTTGGGCTTACCATTGTATATATAATCATAAAATATATAATAAGGAACAAAGTGAATCACGGCATTCCCTCCACGCTTTTTGCAATTTCAAAAAGAAAGGGATTTATAAAGCGGTATCAAATGTTTGGAAGCATACTTACCGCGCCTTTAACGGTGGGCTTCGGTGGCTCGGTGGGTCTTGAAGGTCCAACCGTGGCAACGGGGGCAGCGCTCAGTTCAAATCTTTCGCGCGTACTTCATTTAAACCAAGCAAATAGAACTTTATTGATTGGCTGCGCTGCTGCCGGCGCCATGGCTTCCATATTCAAAGCTCCCATTGCGGCACTCATTTTCGCAATTGAGGTATTTAGCCTGGACCTTACGCTAGCGTCCATGTTACCGCTTCTTTTGGCATCCATTTCTGGAATTCTTACTTCCTATTTTTTCTTCGGAAGTGATATTTTATTGCCCTTCAAGGCAATTGATTCATTTACACTTAGGGACGTTCCGTTTTTTATGGTTTTGGGTCTTGTTGCTGGCTTTACATCGGTTTATTTTACGCGCGTCTATGCATTTTTTCAGGATTTTTTTGAGAAAATAAAATCGCCCTTTCAAAGATTGGTAATAGGTGGGTTGGGCATTGGTATTCTTATTTATTTTATTCCACCACTTTACGGCGAAGGGTTTGACGTAATAAACAATTTGGTAAAAGGCAATCCCGAAAAAGCGCTGGAGAATAATATTTTTCACTTAGAGCTCAGCAGCATTTGGATTGTTATTGCACTTTTAACGGGACTTTTGCTCTTCAAAATTATTGCAAGTTCGCTTACTTTTGGTGCCGGTGGTGTGGGCGGAATTTTTGCTCCCGTGCTTTTCATGGGCAGCATTATGGGAAACCTGGTAGCAAAAATCCTGAACAATTGCGGGCTGCTTTCTACACCAATTTCTGAAAGTAACTTTACGCTTGTCGGGATGACGGGCCTGATGGCAGGCGTGCTCTACGCTCCGCTTACGGCAATATTCCTCATTGCTGAAGTAACCGGCGGATACGAGCTTTTTATCCCTTTGATGATTACTGCGGCCATTTCCTTTTCCATAACTAAATATTTCATCCCTCATTCTGTTTATGCCATGGAATTGGGCAGAAAAGGCGAATTGATAACCCATAACAAAGACCACGCAGTGCTCACATTGATGGACATACGCACGGTCATTGAACAGGATTTCATAAATATTTATCCAGATATGACTTTGGGGGAAATGGTGCACGAGGCAATCGTAAAATCGAAACGGAATATTTTTCCCGTCTTAAACCGAAATACCAAGACACTGGAAGGAATTATTCTGCTGGACGACCTAAGACCGGTCATGTTTGATCAAGCCCTATACAAAGAATTAAAAGCCAGCGAATTAATGCACAGCGCGCCCGATACTATACTTTTAAATAAAGATAAAATGACCGATGTTATGAAGAAATTTCAAGATACGGGCGCTTGGAACCTTCCCGTAATCAATGATGGCGTATATTTTGGTTTCGTATCAAAGTCAAAGCTTCTTACGGCATACAGAAGGAAGTTGATTGATTTTTCGGGAAGACAATAGTAAATTAGAATAACATAAAAATGAAATACATAATTTCTATCCTATTTATAGCTGTGCTTATCGCTTTGGCAATAGGTTTTTATATTCAATCTGAAAATGAAACCACGGGAAATTTAATAATCGGCCTGTCGCTGATGGTCGGCTTTTTTGTCGTTATGCCCTTATTTATTTATCATCGCTGGCGCGGAAAAAATGTGAAAGACTACATGCTCACGAAAGAAAACATTGAAAAAATGCAGGCATACCAAAGAGACAACAAAAAATAATTCAATTTTTTATCCAAAAAAAAATTATAATTTCATTAACATTTCAAAAGAGATTTATTATACATTTGTAGCTAATTATTAATTTATTTTTTTACAATGGAAGGAACAGTAAAGTTTTTTAACGAATCTAAAGGGTACGGTTTTATTACCAACGATGAAACCGGAAAGGACATTTTTGTACACATTACGGGCCTTAACGGCGAAGCTTTAAACGAAGGTGATAAAGTGGAATATGTGGAAGAAGAAGGCAGAAAAGGACGTGTAGCGGCGCAAGTTCGCGTAATCCACGATTAAATATATAGAATTTTATTTTTACAAAAAGCTCTTCAAACGAAGGGCTTTTTTAGTTAAGATTTCTTTTTTCGATAAAAAAACGCTTCAATAACTGAGAGCACTCTTCGCTTAAAATTCCGCCAATCATATTCGTTTTAGGATGCAGCTGGGTATTTAGATTTATACATCCTCTTTTTTCATCGCGCGCACCATACACGATTCTCGATATTTGGCTCCAAAATAATGCTCCCGCGCACATTTGGCAGGGTTCAATGGTAACATAGAGCGTGCAATCAATCAAATATTTTCCGCCCAAAAAATTCGCAGCGGCGGTTATTGCTTGCATTTCGGCGTGGGCGGTTACATCGTTTAAGGTTTCGGTTAAATTATGGGCACGAGCGATTATTTGGTTATTGACAACAATAACGGCACCAATGGGAATTTCATTTTTTTCAAAGGCCGTTTCCGCTTCCTGCAAGGCCCGCTTCATAAAAAACGTATCGTCAAATGGTTCAATAATACTCACAAAAAATTCTTTTGAATCGCAAAACTACAAATTAACTTTCCATAAATTATTCGGTTAATAAAAAAGTAATTTCGCAATAAACGTATCTTTACATCGTGCCAAAAAATATATTAGATACCATACAATCCCCAAAAGATCTTCGCAAAATTCAGAAGCAAAAATTGCCACAACTGGCACAGGAACTTCGCGACTTTATTATCAACATTGTTGCAACAAAAGAAGGACATTTGGGCGCGAGCCTTGGGGTTGTAGAACTTACCCTGGCACTCCATTATGTTTTTAATACGCCCGAGGATTTATTGGTCTGGGATGTAGGCCATCAAGCATACGGACATAAGATTATTACCGGCCGAAAGGATATTTTCCACACCAATCGTCAACTGCGCGGAATTAGTGGTTTCCCGAAGAGGGACGAAAGCGAATATGATACTTTTGGGGTGGGCCATAGCAGCACCGCGATTTCTGCTGCGTTGGGAATGGCCATTGCATCTCAATTTAAGGGAGATTTTGCCAAACAACATATTGCAGTGATAGGCGATGCATCCATTGCCAGCGGGATGGCGTTTGAGGCATTGAACCACGCAGGGGTTACAGATTGCAATCTACTTGTTATTTTGAACGATAATGCTATTGGAATTGATCCTAGCGTAGGGGCTCTAAAAAATTATTTTACCAAAGTGAATTTGGATGTCGCCCCGGAAACCGATAATATTTTTGAAGCGTTAAATTTTGATTATTCCGGGCCTGTTGATGGCCACGATCTCGACATTCTGATTTCTGAATTGGAACGTTTGAAAAAAATTACGGGGCCTAAATTGCTTCACGTAATTACAAAAAAGGGTAAGGGGTTAAAACAAGCCGAAGAAAATCAAGTAGTGTATCACGCACCCGGAAAGTTTGATGCGTTGACCGGGGATTTGGAACCAAAAAGCAATGATTCTCTTCCCCCGAAATTTCAGGATGTATTTGGAATAACCCTCGTAAAGTTGGCCGAAAAAAATGACAAAATCATAGGCGTGACCCCGGCAATGCCCACAGGGAGCTCACTTAAATTTATGATGGATGCATATCCGAAGAGAGCTTTTGACGTAGGCATTGCAGAACAGCACGCCGTTACATTTTCTGCCGGGCTTGCCACGCAGGGATTTACGGTATTTTGTAATATCTATTCCACTTTTTTGCAACGCGCTTACGATCAAGTGATCCACGATGTGTGCCTACAAAAAATTCCAATCGTATTTTGTTTGGATCGCGCCGGACTTGTGGGAGAAGATGGAGCAACGCACCACGGAATTTTTGATTTGGCATTTTTGAACTGTATCCCAAACGCAATTATCTTCGCTCCGCGGAATGAGGTTGAACTACAAAACATTATGTACACAGCCCAGCTCGGCTTACCGCTGCCCATTTTTATTCGATACCCGCGTGGCAGAGGACGAATAATTGATTGGGAAAAGCCATTTCAGAAAATGGAAATTGGTAAAGGTGAAGTTTTAAAAGAAGGTTCAGAAATCGCTATTGTTTCAATTGGAACCATTGTAAACAATGCCCTTGAAGCTATTTATCGGCTTTCAGAAACTGAAAATGAAAAGGTTGGAATTTTCGATATGCGCTATTTAAAAACTATTGATGAAGATTTGCTGCATCATATTTTCAGAAATTACAAAACCATAATAACGCTGGAAGATGGGACTATAAAGGGCGGTCTTGGCAGCAGCATTTCAGAGTTCGGCGCAAAAAATATTTATAAAAATAGGATTGTACAACTGGGTATTCCAGATATTTTTCCGGAACATGGAAGCATTGAAGAGTTGCAGGATATTTGCGGGATTTCTTCAGAAAAAATCTTAAGCACCATTCAAAGTTTTATATAAAAAAAGAGGCCCGAAGGCCTCTCTTTTTTATTCTCAAAAGCTTTAATCTTAATTAATTATAAGCTTACTGGTGTGCGAATAATTTTCACCATCTATTTTGATTAGATAAATACCAGATTTTAAACCACCTGCATTGATATTCACAACGTTGTGCATTTCAACTTGCTGGTTGAAAACTTCTCTTCCATTCATATCAAAAATAGATATTGTAGCATCACCTGCAGCGTATTTCGCTTTAATGTTCACCTCACCATTTGAGGGGTTTGGATAAATTATGAAGTTATTATCAAGGTTGCCCTGATCGTCAACTCCTAATACGCAATCTGCAGGAACATCAAACGCTTGTGCTCCATCGCTTCTACTAAATGAACTACCTTGGTTAGCGCTTAACCCCAGACCTCTTCTTGCAAAAGCCCTCCAAATGATACATCTATTGGCGCCACCATTTGCAATTTCATCAGCCTCAAGAATGGCATCACGTCCTGATACAAAACCTGGATTACAAGGTTGTAGTTTAAGACCATCAACTACTAACTGCAAAGCAATGTTATTGCCACCAGTTCCATTGTAAATATCAGGATCAAAACCATATTCATCAATTAAATCCCAGGTAAGATCCCATAACATTGTAGCCCAAACTGAACCAACACCGTGTGGTATAGATATAGATGGGGATTTAATATTATCATAGGTAAAGTTATTTACTGTAAAATCTGTACTATAACGTTTTGTTCTTAAACCTAATCCATTTAAAGGTTGGCCCAAAACGTATGTTGCGAAACCTCTACCATCTTCTCCAGCATCACCCTCTTTCATAGTTAAAATAAGTCCAAAATAATCACTCCATCCTTCTCCCATTTGCTCATCATTTTGAAGGCAACCGGCAGCATTTGGACCGCCTGTAAGACGATTGGAGATTCCATGTCCGTACTCATGAGCAATTATACTGTTGTCAACATCTCCATCAATTTGAAATGGTCCCGCTTCAACCAATGTTCCATTTACGGTTGCCGGAGCTAAAAGCTGAGCAATAATAGCATCTCCATCTGCTTGCGAAACCATTATCGAGGGAATAGTAACTTGGTCACCCGCAGCTCCTGGCCCCATTGCTATTGGTGCTCCAGCTACATTGTTTACCACAATAACCGCTATGGCACCTGCATTTTCAGCATTTAAAACCTTTACGCCGAATTCACAGTCGCCTCTTCTAAGAACTGCAATTTTATTATTAATAGCGGCCGCGTTTGTAATTACATCGCAACCATCGTAAATATCTGTGGAAGTCCCACCAGAATTATCATCTACAACCAAAACCAAATCACTTGTTATTGGAACATTTGTAAGAGGAGCGCCAAATTGTGCAGGCACGCCGGTATAACCACCGGCAAGCGGACCATTGTTTATAGTCAAAGGTTCCCCCGGAGGGCCATTAGCATTCCATAAAAACATTTGCATTCTGCCTGATCCGCCATCTGGAGGTGTTCCAAAATTTGCGTTATTCAAACCGCTTCCATCCTGAGCATCCGCGATTACAAAATCCCCGGCATTACCGCCATTTCCATAATTATTTTGCTGAAAATTACCGCTTGCCTCATCAAAGCCATAACGATACCAAACATCGTGCATGATATTATTCAAATAAAACAGGTTCACTGTAGCGGCATCAAGCATATTTACTGGTTGTGTACTGAAATTGAAATCGTAATCGAAATCCAAATCAGCACCACCATCAGGGGCAGAACCAAATCCATTGTTCCCGTTAATATCATCCTGTGCATATACATTATTTCCCCTAGTTATCGTAAATTCTGCTCCCGTGGCGCCGTTGGTATCATGCCATCCAAAAGGAGATGCTATAGGGTCTGCTGGTTCAGAAACCAAAGCAGCGACACCGTGATTGGGAGATTCTACCGGTATTGGAAAAACCCTGTACTGGGAGCCATCAACCATTATGGATTGTTTAGCTGGGGCAAATAATATGCTCTGAGAATTGATATTTTGTGAACTTACTTCTGTTGAATGTGAATGTTCCTTGTTGGGATCATCAAAATTACAGCTCACTACCCAATCATCCGTAGCAAGTATAGTTCCCGTTTGAGCATCTACGCGCACACTGTAATAATGGCTTCCATCCAAAAGATAAATACTTAAATTCCAAGCAAGTTTTAGCGTATTGGAATCTTCTAATTTTTGATAGACCAATTCTACCGGAATATTTTCCAACGATATATTTCCATTGGTAAAAATATAATTATTGTCATCGCCTGTTTCTAATAACGATAGACCACTAGGTGCTTGCAAACCCAATTGATTGGCGGCATTTGTTATTGCCGAAGCTGCAGAAATTGTTGGAGTTGCAGCATTTGCCTTTGAAGCAATGTTCTGGATAAAAGAAACCTTCGCGCTTATGACCTGACCATTTTTTAAAACAAATGGCGAAACGGAATTAAAGATTCTTATATCCTGATAACGTTGCTCAACATATACGTTATCTGCATTTAAGCTCTTCGAAAAACTTTGGGAAGCGATAGATATTTCTGAAATGTCTTGGGACTGAAGCTGTAATTGCGTTCGATTGTTTTCAAGATAAGACTTTATTGGAATCTTAGATTCTTGTCCCGTTACAAGAGAAACGGTAAAAAATAATAATAAGTAAAAAAATTTTTTCATGTCTTTTATTGAATTTAAATTATGGAGTTTAACCAAAAGTAGGTTTGAGATTTGTTCGGCACATCCTTGTACCGAATTCATAAAAATATAACAAAAAATATAAAAAACACTTTCAATCCGTCGGATTTAACACAAATGCCTTATTTTCAAAGACTTCCTTTTATCTTATGGAATATTTGTAGAGCATTCCCATCCGTAAGTTTTGAAATATAGAAACAACTCTCCATAAGGTAGTCATAAACAGATATTTCATCCTTATTAAAATTTCCAACCAATTTCAAAACGAGTTTATCGTAATGGGTTTCGCTACTATTTTGCTTATTTTCAAAAGCAGTAGTAATTGCGTGCAAAAGCGTATTTAGAATAGTGTAACCAGCAATTTCCTTCTCCAGCACTTCCTTGCTTTGATAAATTTTTGCAACACTCAATTTAATGATGTCATCTATCTGCGCTGTGTATTTGCTTTTGGATAGCAAAGGCACAGAAAATTCCCCTTTTAAAATTGATTCTTCATTCTCAATAAAAATGGAGGCCGCTTCCTGAATCAATGTACTTATGGCTAGGGAACGAAGGTATGCCAATCGGTCTGCAGTGTGTTTCAATTCTTGGTATTTGGAAGTATTTATATTTTCCTTTACCAAATTTATCAAATACTCCAGCGCAAATTCCTCTTCAATTAAACCCAGGTTTATTCCGTCTTCAAAATCAATAATAGTATAGCAAATATCGTCCGCCGCCTCAACCAAATATGCTAGCGGATGACGGGAAAAACTAAGTGAATTCCCATTTCTTTTAAGCATTCCCAAATTGGTGGCCACCTCTTCGAAAAATTCCTTTTCAGATTGGAAAAAACCAAATTTTTTATCGGCTACGTGTGCGGTTGGTTTCTTCGGAAGTGATTCTTTGGGATATTTCATAAATGCCCCAAGCGTTGCATACGAAAGCCGAAGGCCGCCCTCCACACCATTTCTGGTCTCGGTCAATATTTTGAAGCCATTGGCATTTCCTTCAAAATCTACTAAATCTTGATATTCCTTTTCAGTTAAATTATCCTTGAAACGTTTTCCTTCACCATTTAAAAAATAACTGCCCATAGCCTTCTCGCCGCTATGTCCAAATGGCGGATTTCCAATATCGTGCGCAAGCGCCGCTGCGGCTACAATAGCGCCGAAATCGTTGAAATGATGTCCGTGGATTTTTGAAAGGTGTGGATGCTTCTCAATAATTGCCTTTCCCACCGTTCGCCCTAAGGAACGGCCAACAACCGAAACTTCCAGACTGTGTGTTAACCTGGTGTGTACAAAGGATGTTTTGGACAACGGAATTACTTGTGTCTTGTCCTGTAAGCTTCGGAAAGCGGAAGAAAATATTATTCTATCATAATCCACTTCAAACCCTAGCCGGGTCTCATTTTCCTCGGTTCGCAAGCGCTTGTTTTTAACTCCCTGTTTTTGGAGGGAGAGCAACCTTTCCCATTGCATCATATTTTTCAGATTTTGGAAAAGCAAGATACTATTTTAAGCCATGAAACCAATGGCCGCAAGCAAAGTTGTTGTTAACGTTTAGCTAACACTATGGTGACGAATTGGTAATGCGCAATTAACATCGTCTTTACATAGCAGAAGTTCCTTTGCACCATAAAATCAAACGACAAAAATGAAAACTTTAGTACAATTATTTTTCTTTCTTTTTACTGTAATTTCAGTAGCCCAAAACGGCTCTATCGTTGGGAAATTGACCGACACAGATTACAATAACGAGCCGCTTCCATTTGCAAACATTTTTATAAAAGGAACTACAAAAGGGGTGACGTCTGACATTGACGGACTTTATTCCATTGAAAATGTGGGACCCGGTACTTATACCGTAGTGTACAGTTTTGTAGGGTATGAAACCGTTGAAATACCGAATGTAAAGGTTGTAGCCGATAAAGTTACGAATGTAGATGTACCTATGGGTGCAAGTGCGGCAGCCCTAGATGAAGTTGTAATTAAAACCACTACGCGCCGCGAGAGTGCGGTTGCACTTTTATTGGAACAAAAAAAGGCCGTGGGAATTACACAATCTATTGGTGCTGAAGATTTATCCCGCAAAGGAGTGGGCGATGCGGAAAGTGCGGTAACCAAGGTTACGGGTATTAAAAAGCAGGCCGGAATAAAAAATGTTTTCGTCCGTGGATTGGGCGATCGTTACAACTCTACTACTTTAAATGAATTGCCTTTGCCATCAGAAGATCCAGAGTATAAGAATATTTCATTGGATTTCTTTGCTTCCGATATAATTGAGAGTGTTGGTATTAATAAAACATTTTCTACTCCAATTTATGGTGATGTTGCAGGAGCGAATATCAATATTGTAAGCAAAGAACTCAATGGTTCCGGCAGCTTGCAGTTTTCAATTTCTCCGGAGGTTAACTCACGTGCCATCGGCAAGACCTTCCTTACAATGGATAACGCCAAGTATATTGGGAATATCCACAATGTTTCGGTTCCTATTAAAGATTTAGGTGTGCATTCTTTCGACAATAATTATAAGCCAGAAATGCAAAATGCGCAGTTGAACTCGAGCTACTCTCTTTCTGGCGGAAAGCGCTTCGCTTTGGGCGATAATAGCTTGAGCGTGTTTTTTGTCGGAAAATTTGATAACAAATATGAATTCAGGGAAGGAACTTCAGATAGGATCAATGCATCCGGAAATTACAGACAACAGTTTGACCGGACTGAATATATCTATAATGTTTCCAAACTTGGAATGGGAAATATAAAGTACCGCTTCGCCGGTGGTGATTATATTGCCGTAAATAGTCTTTTCATAAAAAATAATGGACAAAGCGTTGCTGATTATTATGGCCTTAGAGCAGGTTTAACTGAAAATGACGAGCCTGGAAACCCCGTACGCGCGCTTATTAGAAGGCAACAAGAAAATGAAAACAACCTTTTTGTAAACCAACTTCTTACCTCATTTACGCTTACCGAAAAATTAAGCCTGGAAGCCGGCGCTTCTTATAATACCATACGCGGTTATGAACCGGACAGAAGAACAAACACGTATGTTATCGATGTCAACGAAAATATAGCACGTGCTGCTTCCGGTAGTGCGCTTAACAACAGATTTTATTCAAATCTTGAAGAAAATGACCTTGCCGGCAAGCTCTACTTAGATTATGCCCTCAATGGCAAAAACGAGGACAGTAATAACAGTCGCGTACGTTTGGGCTACAATTATCGCGATACCGATAGAACTTTCAACTATACGCAAATCAATTACCTTTTCGACAGCCCAGCCGTTGTGGATATTGACAACCCGGACACGTCGCTTTTCAATCAGGAATCACTTAATGCCGGAATTTTCAGGCTTACCACAAACCGTGGCGATGGCCGTGATGGCACTGATCCTTTCAGACCATTTTCATATAGTGGTGATAGAAAAATTCATGCAGGACTGGCCGAGGTTGCCTATGATTTTTCAGATAAATTTTCAGCGAATGCCGGGGTGCGTTACGAGCAAGTGAAGCAAGAAGTAACTTTTGATACAAACCTTGCCAGCACGGACGATCCCAACACAGATCCTTCACTAATTGACGAAAATTTCATACTGCCAAGCTTCAACTTAAAATATAATTTCAACGAAAACAGTATCGTGCGTATGGCAGGTAGTAAAACCTACACGCTTCCGCAGTTTAAAGAGGTGGCGCCATTTTTATATGAAGATGTAACCTTCAACAGTTTTGGTAATCCTTCATTATTAACTGCTGAAAATTACAACGTTGACCTTAAATATGAATATTATTTCAGTCCAGGTGAAATAATCGCGGTAACTGGTTTTTACAAGAATATCAAAAATGCGATCAATAGAATTGAAGTAAACTCTGCCGCAAGTGAACTTTCTTATGTAAATACTGGTGATGCAAATGTGGGTGGAATTGAATTCGAACTCAGAAAAGACCTAATTCGATTTGCAGATGAGTCTGGAGCAGAAAAATCCTTGACATTTGGATTGAATGGTTCCTATCTCTATTCAAATCAAAAATTGGAAGATGTTCCTACGGATGATTTAACTGTTCGTTTTACGAACCAAGAAGATGAACTTGAAGGTTCTTCACCTTTGGTAATCGGGTCAGATTTAACGCTCAATCTTAAAAAAGGCTCTACTGGAATTACCAGCTCGTTGGTTTTCAATTATAACAGTGAGAGTATCTATTCTTTGGGAACTGGTGGTGATGATGCCAATCCAGGATCGGGTAAAAACAATATCATGCTTTCATCTATTGCCACTTTGGATTTCATAAATAGAATAGCAATCAATGAAAACTTTGGAATCAAATTGAATATTAAGAATATCCTCGACCCGGAGTATAAATTGAGCCAGGACGTAAATAACATTGGGGTAGCAAATCCCACTTTGCCAGATGGCCAAGAAACCACAATCGAAACGTTTAAACGTGGGGTATTGTTCAGTGCTGGAGTATCATACAGTTTTTAATTAGCAATTAACAAAAGCATAATATTAACCTAAACGTGACGAAACAACACAATTGTTTCTTTGCACCAAACTTTTAAAATCAGACAAAAAATGAAAAAAATTCTTTTATCCAGCCTTTTATTAGCAGCCTTAGCAATCTCCAGCTGCAGTAAAGATGATGATGGCGGAACACCCGAACCGGTAGCAACTTGTAATGACGGAATTCTTAATGGGGATGAAACTGCTGTAGACTGCGGTGGTTCTTGTGAGCCTTGTGAGATCGCTGCCGAAAAAGATGGTATTATCGCTGGACAGGACGATCCAGATTTAGATCCAGAAGATCTTAAAGGAGATGTTACTGCAAATGTGTGTTTAACTTCAGATACAGTATGGACTCTTAATGGACCACTAAGCGTTAAAAACGGAGCAACCCTTTGTATTGAGCCGGGAACAGTAATCAGGGCTACCGCAGGGGGAACTGATGTATATGTAGCTATTGAGCAAGGTGCAAAAATTGATGCTCGCGGAACTGCCAATTCACCTATTACATTTACTTCCAATGCCGGAAATCCAAGATCTGGTGACTGGGGTGGTATTTTGATTATTGGTAAAGCACCTATCAGCGGTGGTGGAACAGCTACAACAGAGGTTGTAAACTTAACCTATGGTGGTACAGATGCAAGTGACAATTCTGGTGTAATGACTTATGTACAGGCATTATATACTGGCGCGCGTATTAACGGTGATAAGGAATTCAACGGTATCACTTTCTACGGAGTTGGTAATGCAACTGTTGTTGAAAACGTAGGTGTATTCTTCGGTGATGATGATGCCTTTGAGTGGTTTGGCGGAACGGTAAACGTTCGTAATGCAATTGCTGTAAACATTAAGGATGATATGTTTGACTGGACACAAGGATGGACCGGTACTGCTACAAATCTTTATGGATTAAGAGAAGCTAGCTATACCGCTATAACTGAAGACCCGCGTGGTATTGAAGGAGACGGTAACCTTGACGGACAAAATCCTGGAGATTCAGGTCAATCTAACCCAACAATCAATGGACTTGTATTGATTAATGGAGCTCCTGTATCTATGGCAGATATGATCAAAGTACGAAGAGGAAGCGGTCTTACCTTAACAAATGGCTACGTTGCATTTGCAAATGAAAATGCTGAGGCAAGTGATTTTATCGATCTATTGGACGGTGCTGGTGATGCAAACGGTGCAAACATCAATATGTCTTTAGTAGGTGATGCAGCTTCAGGATTGGATATTACAGATATTAAGTCAGTTTCTGGCGCAACAATCAATGTAACTGAAGGAACAACACCAACAGTTGACAGAAACATCTTTAACTGGACTGGTTACAGTTTTGAATAAATAGTGGATTAGCAAAAAATAAAATCCCCGGGCCAAAGGATGACCCGGGGATTTTTATTTATGCAATAAAGAAATTTAACTAGTTTGATACAATTTGGGTATTTTCAGATTTCCAGGTAACCACTTTCGCAATACGCGCATCCGCATAGGTTACTTCTTGAATATTTTTATTTGAAAAGAAATACCAAGTGCCAGTTTTAGCGCCATTGTTATATTTAGCTACGGCAGTTTTGTTTCCATTTCTATCAAAACTTACCCACTCACCGTGAAGTTTGTTTTCTTTTGTGTAAAAACCAGTTTGTGCAACCTCACCATTATCGTGGTAAAGTGTAGCTTGAATAACATCACCATCTAGATAGAAAGTGTCTTTATTGTTTTCTTGTGCCAAAGCAACTGAAGAAATAAGTGCTATAACCAAAAGGGACAATATATTTTTCATACGTTTAATTTTTTTAAATTTTCTGAATACTCAAAGTTAAAAAATTAACCCTAATTAAACAATTACATAACGTTGAATTAACATTAAGCCTATAATACATTCATTATAAGATATTTAATAATTATAATATTCAATATATTCAAAAAATTTTATCTCTTAATGATTTAGTAAACATCTGTTTACGGTAAAGGAACATTGAAAGTTTTCCTTTGTAACCGCCTTATAATAGGCAACATTTAAAATCGTTTAGTTTTTGTCGACTAGATTTTAAAAACTGGGCTGTCCATTTGGGCAGCCCTTTTTTCATTTGAAAAGTAGTAAATTGTCCCATCACTTAACATTAAGGAAACATTAGAGACGTTAAAAATTGTGTTCTTTGCTCCCGACAAAAACTAAAATTCGAAATTAAATGTACCGCACCAGTTGTCTTCTTGGCCTAATGCTTCTTTTCGCCTACACCGTACCGGCACAGGAAACCTCTTCAAAATTCGGCAACGGAATGGTGAATTATGTGGCGAAGGATAGTTCCTGGAGCGTAAAATTTGCCCCCCGTATCCAGTTTAGAGCAAACTCATTGTGGCTGTATGAAGGCACACAATTCGGCAAACCAGAGCAAGATTATCAAATTCGCCGGGCGCGATTAAAGTTTGATGGCTTCGCTTATACCCCAAAGCTTCGATATAAATTTGAGCTTGGCCTTTCCAGTTTAGATATGGCTGGCGCTTCAGAATTTACCGCCAACGCGCCACGTATTATTTATGACGCCGTCATAAAATGGAAATTTTATAAAAATGTGGAATTATGGGCCGGACAGACCAAACTTCCCGGAAACCGTGAACGCGTAATTTCTTCGGCAGATATGCAACTGGTTGACCGTTCGGTTTTAAACCGGGTTTTCAATATAGATCGTGATGTTGGTTTTCAACTTCGACACTTCTTTTCAATTTCAGAAGAAATAATTATCCGCGAAATTTTTGCGCTTTCACAAGGTGAGGGAAGAAATGTGGTTACGGGAAACCTGGGAGGCCATCAATATACGGGCAGGATTGAAGTGCTGCCTTTTGGAAACTTCACAAAAAGGGGTGATTATATTGGCGGTGATATTTATAGGGAAAAAAATCCTAAATTGTCAATCGGCGCCACATATGATTATAACGACAATGCCGTAAAAACCCGAAGTAATATGGGTGCGTATATGCGAAACGACATCGGTTTTTTTGAAACGGATATTTCAACAATATTTGTGGATGCCATGTTTAAATATGAAGGATTTTCATTTATGGGAGAATATAGCCATAGGCAAGCGGATAATCCCATAGCAACCAATAGTGATGGCACTTTGACAGGACAGGAGGTTTACGAAGGAGATGGGCTTAATCTGCAATGCGGTTATCTTTTTGATTCAAATTGGGAAGTAGCCGGAAGATATAGCACCGTACTTCCGGATACCGAATTTTTTCCCACTGAAAGCATCAATGAATATACCTTTGGAATTTCAAAATATATTGTGGGCCACAAGCTCAAATTCCAAACTGATATAACGTATGGAACCATAGGAAATACAAGCAACTTAATTGAATACAGAATGGGTTTTGACCTCCATTTTTAACCAAAAATACAGTTAACAATTTGGTAACAATCAATCCTAATTTATATGGGAAATTTGTGCCAGTTTAATAAAACGAGCAATGGATAATATTTACTTAATGATGATTATTGCCTTGGGGGTTCTAGCCATCGCAGACTTGGTGGTAGGCGTTAGTAATGACGCTGTTAACTTCCTGAATTCGGCAATAGGTTCAAAGGCTATCCCCTTCAAAACCATTTTAATCATTGCCAGTATAGGCATATTTATTGGCGCCAGTTTTTCCAGTGGAATGATGGAAGTAGCCCGAAAGGGAATTTTTGTCCCTGGCGAATTTTACTTCGATGAGATCATGATCATTTTCATGGCTGTCATGATTACGGATATCCTCCTTTTGGATTTTTTCAATACGTTGGGCCTTCCCACCTCTACCACTGTTTCTATTGTATTTGAACTTTTGGGTGCGGCCGTGGTTATGGCATTAATAAAGGTTGGATACTCAGACACCGAAAATATTACCAACCTTGCAAAGTACATCAACACAAGCAAAGCTTTGGAAATTGTCACGGGTATTGTTGTCTCCGTCGTGGTCGCGTTTACGGCGGGTAGCATTGTTCAATATATTTCGCGTCTTATTTTTACCTTTCAGGCAGAACCCCGGATGAAATATTTTGGCGCAATATTCGGTGGTATCGCGCTCACGTCCATAAGCTATTTCATTTTTATGAAAGGTTTGAAAGGCACACCCTTCTACGGAAGTTTTGAAGGAATTGTAGACGGAAATACGTGGCTTACCATAGGTTTAAGTTTTATATTCTGGGTAGTGTTCTCCCAACTTTATATGATGATTTTCAAAAGAAATGTTTTGGTAATCGTAATTGCCGTTGGAACTTTTGGTCTTGCACTTGCATTTGCCGGAAATGATTTGGTGAATTTTATAGGAGTACCTATGGCTGCCTACCATAGTTATGAAGCCTGGGTAAATTCTGGCGTTGCAGCTACGGATTTTGAAATGACCAGTTTGGCGAATGCCGTTCCCGCAGAACCCATTTTGCTTTTTATAGCTGGAGGCGTTATGGTTTTAACGCTTTGGTTTTCAAAAAAAGCACAAACTGTTTCTGATACGGAAATCGATTTGGCACGCCAAGGCGAAGGACATGAAAAATTCAACCCGAATATGCTCTCCCGCTTGCTGGTAAAAGGAGGAACGCAACTCGCATATTTCTTTGAAGCCATTATCCCACAAAGCTTGCAGGCCAAAATAGATAAACGTTTCGAAAAACCTGTTGTGGCACTTCCAAAACATAAAACGTATGAACTACCTGCGTTTGATATGATTCGTGCCTCAATAAATCTTACCGTTGCAGGGGTACTTATTTCTACCGCAACGTCTTTAAAACTTCCGTTGTCCACAACCTACGTAACCTTTATGGTTGCCATGGGTACTTCGCTTGCAGACCGTGCTTGGGGCCGTGAGAGCGCCGTTTACAGAGTTGCGGGTGTATTGAACGTAATTGGCGGTTGGTTTTTCACAGCATTTGTGGCATTTGTGGCAGCGGGAACATTGGCGTACCTCATTTACATAGGAAGAGGGGCTATGATAGCCGTTTTATTGCTTCTTGCGATATTGCTATTGGTTCGCAATTATATTTCACATAAAAATAAAGTGCAGCTTAAACTGAGCAAATCAAAATTGAAGAAGACTGAAAGCAAAACAGTACAGGGAATTATCCAGGAAAGTGCCGAAAACATTAGCAATGTTGTTTCGCGTTCCAATAAAATCTATACTGATATGCTTCGTGGCCTCGCAAAACAGGACACCAAAAAGTTGAAGAAAAGCAAGAAAGGCGTCAAGAAGCTTAATGATGAGGTTGAGGAACTTCGGGACAATATTTTCTATTTCATAAAAAATCTTGATGAAAACAGCGTCCGCGGAAGTAATTTTTACATAGTGGTACTCGGATATCTCACCGATGTTGTACAATCGCTGGAGTTTATTTCAAAAGCCAGTTATAAGCACGTAAACAATAATCATAAAGCGTTACGATTCAATCAAATTAAGGATCTTCAAGAAATTGATCAGCATTTGGAAGCGTTATTTAAGGAAATTGAAGATATTTTTGAAAAGAAAGATTTTATCAGAATTGAAAAAGTGCTTCAAAATCAAGATAAGATTTTTACGAGTCTTACTAATAAAATTGAAAAACAGATTGCCAGAACAAGAACTGAAGAATCAAGTCCAAAAAATACGACCCTATACTTCAGTCTTCTGTTAGAAACAAAAGATTTGGTCACTGCACTTATGAATTTGATGGGAGAGTACTACGGTAGCTATAAAAAATCATAACACCCAGAAAATACAATGCAAAACAAAACCCTTACTTTTCGGTAAGGGTTTTTTATTTGTTTCAATATTTAAGAAATTAAGACCCACACATCAAGCAATCATCATCTGCCCCATTTTTGGATTGCGCCAACATTTCACGAAGTTCCTGCGGAGTTATAGGTTTTGTTGAAATTTCTTCCGCTACAACTGCTTCAACCTGCGCGCCCACCGTTTCCTTCTTTTCTTCTTTTTTGAGGGTGAATTTAATGGCATCCACCGCGCTCTTCGTGCGCAAATAGTACATTCCAGTTTTAAGGCCACTTTTCCAAGCATAGAAATGCATTGAGGTCAGTTTCGCCATATTTGCATTCTCCATAAAAAGGTTCAATGATTGGCTCTGGTCTATGAAATACCCGCGGTGGCGGCTCATATCTATAATGTCTTTCATTGAAAGCTCCCATACGGTTTTGTACAATTCCTTCAAATCCTGCGGAATAATTTCTACATCCTGAATAGAGCCGTTCGCACGCATAATTTCTTCCTTTAAGTCATCATTCCAAAGCCCAAGTTTCACTAAATCTTCCAGTAAATGTTGATTCACTACAATAAATTCTCCAGAAAGTACGCGGCGTGTGTAAATATTTGAAGTATAAGGTTCAAACGCTTCGTTATTGCCTAAAATCTGTGAAGTTGAAGCTGTTGGCATCGGCGCCACCAAAAGTGAATTTCGCACGCCGTGCTTCTTTACATCTTTTCTCAGTTTTGCCCAATCCCAACGGCCGCTCAATTCCTCATCTTTTATTCCCCATAAATTATGTTGAAATAATCCTTCGGAAATAGGCGATCCCTTATAGCTTTCATAAGCGCCGTCTGCTTTGGCTTCTTCCATAGACGCTGTGACAGCCGCAAAATATAGCGTTTCAAAAATTTCTTGGTTCAGCTTTTTCGCCTCATCGCTGGTAAAAGGCATTCTAAGCATAATAAACGCATCTGCCAAGCCTTGTATTCCCAGACCAACGGGACGGTGGCGGAAATTCGAATTTTGCGCTTCAATCACGGGATAATAATTTCTGTCAATTACCCGATTCAGGTTTTTGGTAACGCGTTTTGTTACTTTAAAAAGTTCTTTGTGGTCAAATTCGCCATTTTTGACGAACATTGGCAATGCAATGGAAGCCAAATTACACACCGCAACCTCATCCGGCGATGTATATTCCATAATTTCCGTACACAGATTCGAGGATTTTATGGTTCCCAGATTTTTCTGATTGCTCTTGCGGTTTGCCGCATCTTTGTAAAGCATATATGGCGTACCGGTCTCTATCTGCGATTCCAAAATTTTCTCCCAGAGCTCACGCGCTTTTACGGTTTTTCTACCTTTATTCTCTGCTTCATATTTTTGGTAAAGCGCCTCAAATTCCTCACTATGGCAATTGTGCAGTCCGGGACATTCATTTGGGCACATAAGTGTCCAAGTGCTATCTTCCTCCACACGTTTCATAAATAAATCTGGAATCCACATGGCATAAAAAAGATCGCGGGCGCGCATTTCCTCTTTTCCGTGATTCTTTTTCAGATCCAAAAAGTCAAAAATATCGGCATGCCAGGGCTCCACATAAATGGCGAAGGATCCTTTTCGCTTTCCGCCGCCCTGATCCACGTAACGCGCGGTATCATTGAAAACACGAAGCATTGGTACAATTCCATTTGAAGTGCCATTGGTGCCAGAAATATAGGATCCCGTTGCACGAACATTGTGTATTGAAAGCCCAATTCCACCGGCAGATTGCGAGATTTTTGCAGTTTGCTTCAGCGTGTCATAAATTCCATCGATGCTATCATCTTTCATTGCAAGCAGAAAGCAGGAAGACATTTGCGGCTTTGGCGTACCACTGTTGAAAAGCGTTGGTGTGGCGTGGGTAAAGAATTTTTTCGACATTAATTCGTAGGTTTCCTTGACCGCCGCAAGATCATTCAAATGAATTCCAATGGAAACGCGCATCAACATATGTTGTGGGCGCTCCACAATTTTCCCGTTCAATTTCAACAAATAAGAACGCTCTAAAGTTTTAAAGCCAAAATAATCGTACCCAAAATCACGATTATAAATTATGGTGGAATCCAGTTCTTCAGCATTGTTTTTTATAACCTCGTAAACCTCATCGCTCAGCAATGGTGCCTTTTTCCCGGTACGCGGATTAACATATTCGTAAAGATCCGTCATTACTTCAGAAAAAGTTTTCTTGGTGTTTTTATGAAGGTTTGAAACAGAGATTCTAGCCGCCAAACGCGCATAATCTGGATGCGAAGTGGTCATTGTTGCGGCAATTTCAGCCGCAAGATTATCCAGCTCGCTTGTGGTTACGCCATCGTAAAGTCCTTCAATAACGCGCATCGCTACTTTTACGGGATCTACCAATTCATTTAAACCGTAGCACAGTTTGCGCACGCGTGCCGTAATTTTATCGAACATTATAGGTTCTTTGCGGCCGTCTCTTTTTATTACATTCATAATTTTGGGTTTATGGGGTTAGATACTTTTGATTCTATTGTGACTATTGATACTATGAATTCTATTGTCTTAATTGAAATGTATAAATCTTAAAATAATATCCAACTTAGCATCCATAGTACTAATAAACATCATATTATTCATCAAACTTATTGTGATTCTTTTCGATGCTTTGCAAAAAATTATTTATTTTAATTCCTAACTGCTGGGATCTTTTATGTAGATCTTTGAATAAATCTTCATTATTTAAAGATTTTGTTTCAAATAAAGTTTCTAAATGGACAATAGTTTCATCATTTGAAGAAAGTGCAAAAACCATAAATCGAATATATTCTTGCTTATATCTTCTTCTGCCATAACCTTCAACAATATTTGATTTCACAGATTTTACTGACCGTCTAATTTGACTTCCAACTTCAAATTTTTAAAAAGAGGGCAAATTCAGCGACATATTATGAACGTCAATCACCAGCAATCTTGAAAGTTGCCATATCTGTAAATTCCTATAACTCATTTTGAAATGATACTATTTATTCTATGGATACTATTGTCGCTATTGTTTTTTCAAACTATAGTATCCACTAAGAATCTATAGTATCAACTTAGAAACAATAGTTTAAAAATCCGCGTCGAAACTGATTTTGTTCGAATCTTTGTCCTTATTGGTAACACCAGCTTTTTGATATTCGCCTACACGTTTTTCAAAGAAATTGGTTTTTCCCTGAAGTGAAATCATATCCATAAAATCAAACGGATTGCCCACATTATACTCTTTTTCACAATTCAATTCTACCAAAAGTCTATCGGTTACAAATTCAAGATATTGCGTCATCAATTTTGAATTCATCCCGATTAAACTCACGGGAAGTGATTCAGTAATGAACTCGCGCTCAATGTTTAAAGCGTCCACGATAATTTCACGGATGCGCTCCTTTGGGACTTTGTTTACCAAATGGTGGTTGTGCAGATGCACGGCAAAATCGCAATGCACGCCTTCGTCGCGGGAGATCAATTCATTGGAAAAGGTAAGTCCGGGCATCAATCCGCGTTTTTTCAACCAAAAAATAGAACAAAAAGCACCCGAAAAGAAAATGCCCTCTACTGCCGCAAAGGCTATCAATCGCTCAGCGAAGGAATCGCTTTCAATCCATTTTAAAGCCCAATCTGCTTTCTTTTTGATTGCGGGAAACGTTTCGATTGCGTTGAAGAGTTGGTCTTTTTCCTTGTCGTCCTTCACATAAGTATCAATCAAAAGCGAATAGGTTTCACTGTGAATGTTTTCCATCATAATCTGGAAACCGTAGAAGAATTTTGCCTCGCTATACTGAACTTCGTTTACGAAATTTTCGGCTAGATTTTCATTTACAATTCCATCCGAAGCGGCGAAAAATGCGAGAATATGCTTTATGAAATAACGCTCGTCGTCTGTTAGTTTTGAGTTCCAATCGGTAAGGTCCTGGTGCAGATCAATTTCCTCAGCTGTCCAAAAACTAGCTTCGCTCTTTTTATACCAATCCCAAATATCGTGATGCTGGATGGGGAATATTACGAATCTGTTTTTATTTTCTTGAAGAATTGGTTCAATTGCACTCATTTGTCCTTTGTTTTTAGATTAAAATTTGTCGCTACTCGGGACTAACAAATATGAAAAAATTAAAAGGGAAATGCGGAGAAAATTCGTTAAGGTTTTTAACAAAGTTTTCAACACGTGAAAATCAAATGTTTACAAATTTTTTAAAATTATAAATTGCAACTAATTTATTTTTAATTAATTACAAATTTTTTACTGGCTTTGCGCAGGCAAAAAGTTTACAAAAAATGATAACAGAAATCATTTTTTTTGAAACTTTGGAAAGTGTTGTAAAAGGGGAATTTTTTGAATGTAAGACAATACAAATTCACGAATTTTATTTCTTAAGAGAAGCATATTTGAAGCCCTAAAAAAATATTCGTGAATTCGTGTTAAAAATTATTTTATAAAATCAAATCCACAATACGGCACCAAAACCTCGGGGATTTTTATTCCATCCTCGGTTTGGTAATTTTCAAGAATCCCCGCCAAAACACGCGGCAGAGCCAAAGCGCTTCCGTTTAAGGTGTGGGCAAGTTTATTCTTTCCGTCGGTATCCTTAAAGCGAAGTTTCAATCTATTCGCCTGAAAGGTTTCAAAATTTGAAACAGAGGAAATCTCCAACCAACGATCCTGCGCGGTAGAAAAAACTTCAAAATCATACGTCAACGCTGAAGTGAAACCCAAATCGCCTCCGCAAAGACGAAGGATTCGGTATGGCAATTTCAATTCGCGAAGAATTCCTTTTACATGTTCAACCATTCCGTCCAACGCTTTATAGGAATTATCGGGATGCTCGATGCGTACGATTTCCACTTTATCGAATTGGTGCAAACGGTTCAACCCGCGCACGTGCGCGCCGTAGCTGCCAGCTTCTCTTCGGAAACAAGGCGTGTAACCCGTGCAGGTAATGGGCAGCTCGGAATGGTTCAGTAAATCGCCACGGAACATATTGGTAACGGGAACTTCGGCCGTTGGTATTAAATACAAATCGTCCATTTCCACGTGATACATTTGCCCTTCCTTGTCCGGCAATTGCCCAGTTCCGTAGCCCGAAGCTTCGTTCACCAAATGCGGAACTTGGTATTCGGTATATCCTGCGGCGGTGTTTTTATCCAAAAAATAAGCAATCAAAGCACGTTGCAAACGTGCACCTTTCCCTTTATACACTGGAAAACCTGCGCCAGTGATTTTTACGCCGAGTTCAAAATCGATGAGATCGTATTTTTTTGCAAGTTCCCAATGCGGAAGCGCGCCATCAATCAATTTAGGTATTTCGCCTTCTTTGTAAACTTCCTCATTATCATTTTCATCGGTTCCGGCGGGCACCAAATCATTCGGGATATTGGGCAAAGTGTATAAAAGTTGCTGCAGTTTTTCTGCCGCAGCAATCATTTGTTCGTTAAGCTGTTTTGAAGATTCCTTCAGCGCTATGGTTTTTTCCTTTAATTCGTTGGCTTTTTGTGCTTCACCACTTTGAAAAAGTTTCCCGATTTCCTTGGAATAGGAATTGCTTTGCGCCAAAACCTCATCCAGTTGTGCTTGAAGACCACGGCGTTCTTCGTCCAGCGACAATACTTCATTTAAAACATTTTCAGTTTGCAGTCCACGTTTTGCCAAGCTTTGTACATACTTGTCCTTGTTTTCACGGATATCGGTTACTTGTAGCATATTAATTATTTTGAAAGCAAAGTTAGAAAATAGCCGTTATTCTTTTACGGGCTTTTTATTATAATCCTCTGGCGAAGGTAAAATCCAATCGTGATGTTTAAATGGATGCCATTCTTCTGAAGCCAAATCTACATTAGGGTCTATAAATGGGAAATAAACACCATTGTTTACCATCACCAAACAATCCATGTATACCGCAACGTCATTACCCTTTTCGGCCTCCACTTTTTTTATACGCTGCGCAAGCTGCCATAGCAAATCCGGTTTGGTCTTTACCGCTCTCGCCTGTTTATCTCCCAGCAATTCCTGGTAATTATAGCGCTTCTTGACGCCACTTTCTTTATCCTTGACGTAAACGGTAAGATTTCCACTCTTCGAGCGCAGCATCATGCGCCAACTCAACCTATGCCCTTCCTCCGTCCACAATACGTCATCCTTAAAAAACCAATGCCGTAGTGGAAGACCAATTTGTACCAAAAAATAAATTGAAAATACACCAATGATGATATTTCTATTTTTCGGAATAATCACTTCACCTTCCGTGTATAATTTTTTCTTCGGAAGAAAACGTTTCTGAAGCGTTTCCGGTGAAAAGAAAAATAAGGCAAAAGCAATAGACATATACGGGAATATTCCTATTTGGAACACAATGGAATTAAAAAGATGGAAAAACACCGAAATAACGAAGCCCAAAAGGCGGGTGCGCTTCCAAAGCATGAGCGGGACGATCAACAGATCGAAAAGGATGCCTACATAGGCAATGCTCCAGTGCACCCAATTTTTTTGAAGAAATTCGCCAATAAGCCAATAGTGTTTTTTCCCCTGCATAAATAGTGCGGGAACGCTGGCATTCAACCATTCTGGATACCACTTTGCCACGCTGGCGTAGGTATAGACTATCCAAACCTGTAAGATTAAAATCAATAATACCCATCTGGGCATGGCTGGATTCTTAATCCCAGGATTAATCTTTGCGTCCAGTGAAAACCATCTATTTGCGGGCAAAAACGCCATAATCCAGCAAAGCAGCATCATTAAATAATAATGATTGTTGTAGCTACTTTTCTGCATTAAATAAACACAGGTCCACATAAGCGCATACGCCACCATGCTGAAACGGTATTTGAACCCTAGCATCACGAAGATGCCGAAAAGCCCCATCACCACAAAATAATAATAAAGCAGCGGCCCTTGCAGATTTTGTAAAAAATCGAACCCAATAAAGTTGAAAGTAAAGGGCGTATCTACTAAAGTCCTGCGCAACCAGCCCGTAAAAATAGCGCCAAATGCTTCGGTTGCAATGAGCGCACCAAATACTACCCTAAAGAGAACAAGGCCAGTGTTATCAATATACTTGAAGAGAAATTTATTCACGGTTTCTTAAAAATTCTTTAGCAAAAGATTCGTCTTTTATAATTGCCTGTCGTAAAATTTCAATGGATTCAAAATTTTCTTCATCACGGATGTTTTTCAGAAATTCGATGGTCAAATTATTCCCATAAAGATCTTCATTGAAATCAAGAAAATGTGTTTCTATGGTCCTATCTATTCCGCCAACGGTAGGATTTGTACCGATGCTTGTAATACCAAAAACCTTGCGTTCGGCGATTTGCGCCTCTACTATATAAACTCCATTTTTCGGAATAAGCTTATATTTTTCTGCGGGTTTCAGGTTTGCGGTTGGATAATTTATTGTTCTTCCCAGTGCTTTTCCTTTTACAACTTCGCCGGAAATCATAAAATTATAACCCAAAAAACTATTGGCCGTTTCAATATCGCCAGCATCGAGTGCCTTTCTTATTTTTGTGGAACTTATGGCAACGTCATCTATTTCCTTAGCGGAAATTTCCTCGACTTCAAAATTGAATTTCTTCCCATATTCCTTTAAATCTTCAATATCAGCATTCCTATTCCTTCCAAAGCGATGGTCGTACCCAATGATTATCTTTTTCGCCTTTAAGTTTTTTACCAAAATATCACGCACATATTCCAGTGCCGTCAAACGTGAAAATTCCTGGGTAAAAGGGTGGATTACCAAATGGTCTATACCGGTTTCTTCAAGCAGATTGGTACGTTCATCAATAGTATTTAGCAATTTTATTTCCGTGTTTTGCTGAAGCACCATACGCGGATGCGGAAAAAACGTGAGCACCACGGAATCCAAATAGTCATTTTTTGCGGTGGCCACCAACCGTTTCAAAATAGCGTTGTGACCTTGGTGCACGCCATCAAAAGTACCAATGGTAACAACACTTGGCCGTTCATTTTTATAGGTTGAAGCTGCGGAATGTTTCTTCAAAATTATTTACCGTTAAATGTGTTCATGGTTGTATTCATTCCTGCCAGCGCGAAGGATTCAATAATTTCAGCACTAAGCTCCAAACGTTCGGGCAGTTGCTTTTCTTCCTCTGCCTCCCACTCGCCCAACACGTAATCTACCTGTCTTCCTTTAACAAAAGCGTCGCTAATCCCAAAGCGAAAACGGTTGTAATTGGTGGTCTGTAACATTTGCTGAGTATCCTTCAAACCATTGTGGCCGCCGTCGCTACCTTTTGTTTTTATGCGAATGGTGCCAAATGCCAAATTCAAATCATCTGTAATTACCAAAATATTCTCTAAAGGAATTTTTTCCTTTTCCATCCAGTATTTTATAGCCTTTCCGCTTAAATTCATAAATGTGCTCGGTTTCAGAAAAATGAAAGTTCTTCCCTTTAATTTATTCGAAGCAATGTCACCCAACTTTTCCGTTTGCCACGAAAGCAAATTTTTTTCGGCGTAAAAATCAAGGATTTTGAAACCAATATTGTGGCGGGTGTTTGCATACTTGGGGCCTATATTACCGAGGCCAACAATAAGAAATTTTTTCATTGGATCTATTTCTGAAACAATACTGGCGGGTTTTGTCCGTAAAATTTTTTTGAGAAATGGGAACATACTGCCGTTAATCTTCTGTAAAAATAAAAAAAGCACCCCGAATTAATGGGATGCTTTTCAGTTATATTTAAAAAGAAAATGTTATGCTTCAGCGGCTGCTTCTGCATTTTCCTCGGCACCTTCAGCGGCTGCCTCATCTCCTTCTTCAGCTTCTTCCTCAACATCAGCCACAGCAGTACGTGAAGTTCTAATCTGGCAGATAACGGTGTTTTCTGGGTGCATGATTTTGTAGTCTTCCGTTTTTAGCGATTTTGTGTACATTTTGTTGCCAATACGCATTTCAGTAATGTCCGCTTCAATAAAATCAGGAAGGTTTTCTGGCAATGCCTTCACGCGAAGTTTTCGGTTTACTACACGTAAAACCCCGCCGTTACGAACACCGCGAGAGTTACCAACGGTGCGAACAGGAATTTCCATAGTTACTTCCTTATCATCAAAAATTTGATAAAAATCGATGTGGAGAATACGGTCAGTCACTGGGTGAAATTGGATATCCTGCAGGATAGCGTTGATTTTTTTGCCGCCCAAATCGATTACAACTGTGTGTACGTCTGGAGTGTAAACCAAGTCTTTGAAGGCAATTTCATCTGCTGAAAAACTGATTGGCTCTTCTCCTCCGTAAACTACGCAAGGAACCATTCCAGCATTACGTAGGGCTTTGGTCGCCTTTTTGCCCACGCTTTCTCTTTTTGATCCTTTAATTGTAATAGATTTCATTTTTCTTAAAATTATTTATGAATAAAAACTCCCTAAAAAGCTGTTTTTTAGGGAGTGCAAAGATAAATTTTATTTTGGATTATCTATTTTGTATTTCAATTTTTTACTTCTGAAATATAGTTTTCCATACATTACATCAAGAACTTTGAACTGATTGATTTATTTGCGTTTACACTTAGCATCACGTCGGCAAATAATTTGGCACAGGTAAGAACCCTAATTTTACTATGTGGTTTCGTGGGAATGGAATCTGATACAATCAATTCCAACATTTTTGATTTTTCGATTCGCTCATACGCATTTCCGGATAGAAGTGGATGCGTACATACGGCGCGCACGCTCAAGGCACCGCGCTCCATCATTAAATCTGCAGCCGTGGTAAGTGTTCCCGCAGTGTCTACCATATCATCAACCAACACGACATTTTTCCCTTTAACGTCTCCAATCAATTCCATATATGAAATGACATTCGCTTTTTCCCGCTGTTTGTAGCAGATTACGACATCACTTTCAAGAAATTTTGAATATGCATAGGCCCTTTTTGAACCTCCCATATCTGGCGAGGCGATGGTAAGATTATCAAGATTTAGGCTTCGCAAGTATGGCAGAAAAATACTTGAAGCAAAGAGGTGATCTACAGGCTTTTCAAAAAATCCTTGAATTTGGTCTGCGTGCAAATCCATAGTGATTATTCTAGTAGCGCCGGCCGTTTCCAGCATTTTCGCTACCAATTTTGCTGCAATGGGAACACGCGGCTTGTCCTTTCTATCCTGTCTGGCCCAACCAAAGTAAGGCAAAACCGCCGTAATATGTCTTGCCGAAGCGCGTTTTGCAGCATCAATCATCAGCAAAAGCTCCATTAAATGGTCGCTATTGGGGAATGTAGACCCGATCAAGAAAACCCTGCTTCCACGTACAGACTCCTCAAAAGAAGGCTGAAATTCACCATCACTGTAATGTGATGTTATAATTTTTCCCAATGGAATCCCGAAGGATTTGGCAATATCCTGAGCGAGCGCCTCGCTTTGTTTACAGGCAAAAATCTTTGGTTCGGGAGTGGCGGAAGACATAGTTTTATGTTTTTGGAAGGTTTGGCTGCAAAGGTAAAAATTTATGGCACTAAATTTTTAAAAAATACCATTTCAAAATATAAAGCATATTCTAAATAATTGTTTATTTTTGCCTCCCGCTTGCTCGAGTGGCGGAATTGGTAGACGCGCTGGATTCAAAATCCAGTTCTTTCGGGAGTGTGGGTTCGATTCCCACCTCGAGTACAAAGCCCTGACGGATATGTCGGGGCTTTTTTTTCTAAAAATTCCAAACCAAACAACACAAAAAATACCGTGGCGGTCCCGATAGCTATCGGGATGGTAGACGCGCTGGATTCAAAATCCAGTTCTTTCGGGAGTGTGGGCTCCCCCGAAGTCTCGGGGCCACCTCGAGTACAATGCCCTGACGGATATGTCGGGGCTTTTTTATTTTAAGCTTTTCAGATAAAGAGCTTCCACTTTATCCCTTGCCCAAGGTGTCTTTCGAAGAAAAACCAAACTCGATTTAATGGAGGGATTGTGCGTAAAACAGCGAATATTTATTTTTTCGCCTAAATATTCCCAACCGTATTTTTCTTCTAAGTGCAATAAGATATCGGCTAATTTTACTCCGTGTAATGGATTATTGGGCTGTTGCATTTCAATTTTTAATGAATTTTTTGATAGTTTTTCCTTCAGCTGAAATAATCTCCAAAAAGTACATTCCTTTTGGAAATGAAGAAACATCAATATTATTTTCATTTGAAATTTCCATCATTTTTTGGCCTGTCATTGAATAAACAATCAAGCTTTCCAACAAAGATTTTTTAGATGAAATGAATAATTTATCTGAAACAGGGTTTGGGTAGATTTTGAATTCACTTATGAAATTATCAGAAATTGACAGCGGCTCGTTTTGGTAAACCAGATCAAACCCGGGAGAAAATGAAAGAACCAATTGCATAATTCCAGAGTTAAACTCGCTTATATCAAATTCATAGCTATAGTCCACCTGAAAATAACTGAAATAATCAACCTCAAAATTATTATGCTCTTCAAAATTGCAAAGTCCTAAAGTAGAATCGAAACTATTAAGTATTAATTCATTTGAATTTGAATCAAAAGCAAAATTTCCAATGTAGGAATTGCATGCTCCTTCTCCCAAAAATTCTAAATTTTCATCAATAATTATATATGGAGATACTGGTGGTTGTATTGCTGAAATAAAATTAGGATCCTCCATGTCTGCCGTATAGGAGGCTAAATACCACGTCCCAAACAATTCCGGGTCTTGCGCAAAACCTTCAAAAGCACAAAGCGTAAGAGCGAAGAGTATAAATTTTTTCATCTTTTAAAAATTATTATTCCTTTAACAAGATAACAAAATCTTCAATACAATCATTATATTTGGGCAAACCTTGAAAACCCAAATCCCCAATGTCAGATTTCTGGTTGTATTTTAACCTTGGCCTGCACCACGTTCTAGATTGGCAGGCGTACGATCATATTCTTTTTCTTATTGTTCTCTGTGCCGCCTACACGTTTTCTTCTTGGAAAAAAATATTGATCCTTGTAACCATGTTTACCATTGGGCACACGCTTTCACTAGTTTTGGCCAGCTATGGCGTAGTGAAAGTCTCCAGCAGTCTTATTGAATTTTTAATACCTATCACTATTTTAATTACCGCTCTTTTCAATCTTTTTACCGCTGGCAAAGAGAAAAAGGTAGAGAAACTGGGAATTTTTTACATGGTGACCATTTTCTTCGGAATCATCCACGGACTGGGCTTTGCCTCATTTTTTACGGCTTTGGACACCGGCGGGGGAATCTTGAATTTGCTTGAATTTGCCCTTGGGATTGAGGCCGCCCAAATAATAGTTGTCATTTTAATCCTAATAATCGCCTTTATTTTCCAAACCATCTTTCGTTTCAATAAAAGGGATTGGGTGTTGGTGGTCTCCTCACTTGTAATTGGTATGATAATCCCAATGCTTATTGACAATTGGATTTTCTGAAATTAAAACTTTATACATAAAAAAATCCACTTTCAGAATTATAACCTTATTACCCACTTTGGCAAATAGTTAACAGCATTTTTTTTGGCAGTGCTGTAACTTCCTTTTAATTTCGTTGCCTATTTATTAGAATGAAAGACAGCAAACAAAGGCAATACGATGTTGCTTATCTACGGATGGCGCTTGAGTGGAGCAAACTCTCTTACTGCAAGCGAAGACAAGTTGGCGCGCTTATTGTTAAAGACAAGATGATTATAAGCGATGGGTACAATGGTACGCCTACCGGTTTTGAAAATATATGCGAAGATGATGAAGGGTACACCAAGTGGTACGTACTCCACGCCGAAGCGAATGCAATTTTGAAAGTGGCCTCCTCAACGCAAGCCTGCAAAGGTGCAACGCTCTACATAACCATGTCGCCCTGCAAGGAATGTAGCAAGTTGATTCACCAAGCCGGAATTAAAAGATTGGTGTATGCTTCAGAATACAAAGACAATTCCGGCATTTCTTTTTTGGAAAAAGCAGGCGTAGACATTCAGCATATTACAGATTTGGAACTTTAATATTTTATGGGAAATCAAAAAAAATACTTGCCTTTGTGGATTGGTTTGGCGCTGGCCGCAGGTGTTTTTATTGGCTCTAAGCTCAATTTTAACGATACCACAGAGAAAATCTTCGCTACAAATTCCAAAAAAGACAAGCTCAATAGACTTATAGACTACATTGATTATGAATATGTGGACAATGTAAATACGGATAGTATTGTGGACGTTACCGTAAACGGAATACTCGAAAATCTGGATCCGCATTCCGTATATATTCCCAAAAGCGAATATGCCCACAATGCAGACGATATGCGCGGGGCTTTTACGGGAATTGGCGTAAGCTTCTACGTTTATAATGATACCATCGCCGTAATTAGGCCTATTGAAGGCGGTCCAGCCGAGCGGGCCGGAATTAGGGGTGGCGATAGAATTCTATATGCAGATGGCAAAAAACTATATGGCCAGCTGGTTGAGCGGGATAGCATTACCAATTATCTGAAAGGTGATATAAATAGCAAGGTTGAACTGCAAGTATACCGCCCCAGCGAGAAGAAAATTCTTGATGTAAAGGTGAAAAGAAAACAGGTGCCATTGGTAAGCGTTGATGCTTCCTATAAAATTACAAATGACCTTGGCTACATAAAAGTGAATCGTTTTTCTGAAACAACCTATAAGGAATTTGAATCTGCACTTGAAAAACTGAAAGACCAAGGCATCAAAAAATTGGTTCTCGATCTTCGAAACAATCCCGGGGGCTATATTTCCACTGCGGAAAGAGTGGTTGATGAATTTTTGGAGGACGATAAATTGGTGCTCATCACAAAAAACAAAAGCGGGGACATCAATAAAACTTTCGCCACTGGGCGTGGCGATTTTGAGCACGGCAAATTATATGTGCTGATTAATGAAAATTCGGCTTCCGCCAGTGAAATTGTGGCGGGAGCGCTTCAGGATAATGACAAAGGGACTATTATCGGCAGGCGGTCCTTCGGGAAAGGCCTTGTGCAGCGCGAGATGGCTCTCGGCGATGGGAGTGCAATTCGCTTAACAATTGCCCGCTACTACACGCCTACCGGCCGTTCCATTCAGCGCCCGTACGGAAAAGGGAACGAAAATTATTACAGTGATTATGAAAAACGGTACCGAAACGGCGAACTTATTCACGCAGACAGTATCAAAGTTGCCGATTCTTTGAAATACAAAACCCCAAAAGGAAAAGTGGTATACGGCGGCGGCGGAATTATCCCAGATGTTTTTGTGCCGAAGGATACTAGCATCGAAAACGAAACGCTTCAGTATGTTTCGCGAAGCGGGTTTATGAGTTATTTCATCTTTGAATATCTTGAAAAAAACCGAAAGATTTTCAAAGGAATGAGTTTTGAAGATTTTAAAAACACCTATACTGTTGACGACAAACTTTCGAAGGAATTTATTGAATATTCAAAATTCAATGAAGCTCAGATTGATCTTTCAAATTATACCGAAGAATTGAAAAAAACACTGAAAGCCAATCTTGCCCAGCAACTGTACGGCCCAAATGAATATGAAATAATCTTAAATGACGGTGACCCTATGCTCTTGAAGGTCCTAGAGCTTGAAGCCGAAAATCATTTGGACAATTAAATTTTTCGCTTGCTCTTTTTAGCAATTTTCTGCGAGATAAGTAAAATTACCAACAACAAAATAGAGCAAAATCCCGCCAGAATGCTTATCACGGCAATGGAACTGTCATCCTGCAAAAGATTGTTAAAATCAAGCTGAAATGCATTATAAATCACTAATGCAGCAGCTGCGGCGATAAGTATGTAGATTAAAGTTTTCATTTTGTTTCTTTAAAAATTTTCTCGGATTGTTCAACCTTACGCAAACAATTCCTGAATGTTTGAGGTAAATAACTTTACCGCTATCGCCAACAAAATTACACCAAATATTTTTTGGATAATAGCAATTCCGGCTTTTCCAAGCCAATTTTGCAGCGTTCCGGACGTTCTCAAAACCACAAAAACCACAACAATATTTACGATAATTGCGATGATAATATTTAAAATATCATATTCCGCACGCAGGGACAATAGCGTGGTCAAACTTCCGGGTCCCGCCACAATTGGGAATGCAATGGGAAAAACCGTGGCAGAAGTGGGCGCATTTTCGCCTTCCTTAAACAAAGTGATATTCAAAATCATTTCAAGCGCAATAAAGAATAATATAAATGAACCTGCCACCGCAAATTCATTCACGTTGATGCCTATCAATTTCAAGATTTCCTCCCCTAAAAAAAGAAACACAATCATAACAACGGCGGCAATAATCGCCGCCCTGCCACTGCGAATATTTCCAACCTTTGAACGTAGCGAAATCACCACCGGTATACTGCCAATAATATCAATAACCGCAAAAAGTACCATAGTTGCAGTCGCCATTTCCTTAAAATTGAATTCCATGCCAAAAAATTTGAGCCGGCAAAAGTAAGTCTATTGTTTTGTCTTGCGAAACAAAAACCACTTTGTTTATTCAGTTTTAAATTGAATCGGTTATTCTTAGCTGGTAATTTTATAGTTTTGCGCCATGTTTCAATTAGGCAAAACAATAGTTTCCGAAGAAATTATAGAAAAGGATTTTGTGTGCAATCTCAATGCATGCAAAGGCGCTTGTTGTATTGAGGGCGAGGCCGGTGCTCCCCTTACGGAAGAAGAGGTCGGAATTTTGGAAAACATCTATCCCCAAGTCAAACCATTTTTGCGTCCGGAGGGCATCAAGGCAATTGAAGCGCAGGGGACCTCCATAAAAACCGATCTTGACGAACTGGAAACACCGCTCGTGGACGGAAAGGAATGTGCCTACGTAACATTTACTGATAAAGGTATTGCCAGTTGCGGTATCGAGGACGCTTTTAACGCTGGAGCGATAGACCTGATAGCTAAGGGCTTCAGAAAACCGATTTCCTGCCACCTTTATCCAGTTCGGGTTCAGGAATATAGCGAGTTTTCTGCGGTAAATTACCACAAATGGCCCATTTGTAATGATGCTTGCACCTTGGGCAAAGAACTTCAGGTTCCCGTTTATAAATTTGTAAAAACAGCACTCATTCGAAAATTCGGTGAAAACTGGTATGCCGAACTGGAAAAGGTGGCCACTTCACTTAAATAATTGTCTTTTTTCTTATCTATTTCTGAAATATGAAGAACAACACGGCGTTGTTTTTGATAAATATTCTTTGAAACCAAAAGCTCTCCGGGCATTTGCTTATATTTACCCCATGCGGAATTTTCAATTTATCATTCTTCTTTTTTCTTTCTCCACGGGCATTTCGCAGAGCGATATGCTTGCCAAAAATTATTTTGAACAGGGCGAATACGAAAAAGCGCTCGTTATTTATAAAAAACTGAACGATGAAAACCCGTATCGTCTGGACTATTTTATGGCGTTGGTGGAGACCAACCAACAACTTGAAAATTTTTCGGAAGCGGAAAAACTGCTGAAGGATAAATTGAATTCTGGTAGAAGCTATCCGCAATTGTACGTGGAATTGGGCTATAATTTTTCGCTTCAGAATAAAACTGAACTTGCCAATGATAGTTACGCCAAAGCGATCCAGAGCTTGGATGAAAACCCAAGTTTTTCGTACACCGTTGGTTCAACGTTTGAAAAATACAGCCTTTTGGACGAAGCAGTAAATACGTACGAAAAAGCGATGTCACTCGATGAAAAAATGGATTTCAATTCACAGTTGGCGCGTATTTACGGTGAACAGGGAAAACTGGAAAAAATGTTCACCAGCTATCTGGATATTGTTGAAAAAAACCGAAGCTACAAAGGTCTGGCGCAACGGTATTTCAGCCTTTATGTCACGGAAGACCCTTTAAATGAAGCTAATGGAATTCTTCGAAAAACGCTTTTGATGCGCTCACAGGAAAATCCAGATCTGCTCTATAATGAATTATTGAGCTGGCTTTTTATTCAGCAGAAAGAATACAAAAAGGCTTTTACGCAGGAAAAGGCCATCTACAAACGTACCGATGAAGACATCACTGGCGTGCGTGACCTTGCGTACATTACCATTGCAGATGAAGATTACGAAACCGGACGGGAAATTGTAAATTTCATAATTGAAAATAGTTACACTCCTGAAGCACGCCTGCAAGCCTACCAAATTTTAATGAATATTGAAATTAAAACCGCTACTGCTAAAGATTATCCGCAAATTGAGAAAAAATTTGAAGATCTTTTAAATGAATTCGGCCGCGGTCGCGAAACGTATTTGCTTCAAACGGATTACAACCATTTTCTTGCATTTCAGAATAACAAAAAAGATTTGGCAATTTCAAATTTAAAAGAACTTTCTAGGCAGCAACTTACCGCCTACCAAGAGGCGCACGTAAAAATGGAACTGGCCGATATTTTAGTTTTTGATGAAAAATTCAACGAAGCGCTAATCTATTATTCCCAAATCCAAAAGAAAGTCCAAAACGATGTCCTAGCCCAAGAAGCCCGATTTAAAGTGGCACGAACCAGTTATTTTAAAGGGGATTTTGAGTGGGCGCAGGTGCAACTGGATGTATTAAAAAAATCCACTTCGCAATTAATGGCAAATGATGCCATGCAGTTGAGTTTGATGATTCGGGATAATTCCTTGGAAGACAGCACACAAACAGCGCTGAAAAAATACGCGCGTGCAGATTTGCTTGAATTTCAGGAAAAACACACAGCTGCCATCGCCGTTTTGCAGGATATTCTCACAAATAATAAAGGCGAAAAAATTGAGGATGAAGCCCTGCTGAAAGAAGGAAAAATCCAAGAAAAATTAGGGGAATACGGCAAAGCCGAAGCAAATTATCTGAAGATTATCGAGTTTTACGGCGATGATATTTTAGCGGATGATGCGCACTACTTGCTTGCAAAGCTTTATGAAGAAAAGCTGGAACAACCCGAAAAGGCAAAAGAGCAATATGAAAAATTGATTTTCAATTTTGCGGATAGTATTTATTTTGTGGAAGCACGGCAGAAATTCAGGTCACTTCGCGGAGATTCCATCAACTAAAATTCCTGCGAGGTTTTTTAAAATCTTGAAGGTTTATTTGAAAATTTAGAATGTAAGAAATGTATATCTACAACGTCACCATCAACATTGAAGAAAGCATCCACGAGCGCTGGCTGGACTGGATGAAAAACGAACATATTCCTGCGATGCTTGCTACGGGAAAATTCAGCAAGGCGTTGATGACGCGTGTAATGGTTGAAGAAGAAATGGGAGGCGTAACCTATGCAGTGCAGTACACGACCGAAAATAAGGAAATGCTAGAAAAATATTATGCTGAAAATGCTGACGAACTTCGCGCGCAATCCAAACAATTTGCCGGAAAATTTGTGAGTTTCAGAACCGAACTGGAAATCGTGAGCGAACAATCATGAAAGAAGTACGCGCAAAAAAGCACCTAGGCCAGCATTTTCTAAAAGATGAAAACATAGCCGAAAAAATTGGCGATACGCTAACCCTGCAAGGCTATAAGAATGTTTTGGAAATTGGCCCTGGAATGGGCGTTCTTACCAAATATTTAATACAGAAAAACGTGGAAGTGGTTGCGATGGATCTGGACACGGAATCCATTGCATATTTGGAAAAAAACTATCTAAATACAAACCTGAAAATCCTTGAAGCAGATTTTTTGAAATACGATCTTTCGCAGCTTTTTGGAGCCGAGCAATTTGCTATTACAGGTAATTTTCCCTACAATATTTCAACCCAAATCGTTTTCAAAATGCTGGAATGGAAAGCACAGATTCCAGAATTTACGGGAATGTTCCAGAAAGAGGTAGCGCAGCGCATCTGCGAAAAGGAGGGCAGCAAAACGTACGGTATTTTATCCGTTTTGGCACAGGCCTTTTATGATGCGGAATATCTTTTTACGGTGCCGCCCTCGGTTTTTAATCCGCCGCCAAAAGTCGATAGCGGTGTGCTTCGGTTGAAGCGAAAGGAAAATTTTACCCTTCCGTGTGATGAAAAAATGCTTTTTAAGGTTGTAAAGACCGCCTTTCAGCAACGCAGAAAAACGCTTCGGAACAGTTTAAAATCCTTCAATCTTTCAGAAAAAATAAAAGAAGATACTATCTTTGGGCAACGCCCGGAACAACTTTCTGTTTCGCAATTCATAGCACTTACCCAAAAACTGGAAAACGATGCAATTTCAGCTCACTGAAGTATTTATCGAACAGATAGAACAGCTCATTTCGGAAGACAACCGGACCGCGCTCACTGAACTTTTGCAGGAATTCCACTTTGCCGATGTTGCCGAATTACTTGAGGAATTAAATACCGAAGACGCCACCTACCTTGTGAAATTGCTGGATAGCGAAATTACCAGCGAGGCGCTCATGGAATTGGATGACGATTCCCGAGAGCGGATTTTGGACAACCTCTCCCCTTCTGAAATTGCCGATGAGCTCGAGGAAATGGACACCGATGATGCCGCGGACATTATCGCGGAACTCGATGACGATATTCAAAAGCAGGTAATAGACCACATTGAAGATGAGGAACATGCCGCAGATATTGTTGACTTGTTGCGTTATGATGAAGACACCGCAGGTGGTTTGATGGCTAAAGAATTGGTGCGCGTAAAGGAAACTTGGACCGTAGCCGGCTGCGTTCGTGAAATGCGCAGACAGGCTGAAAATGTTACCCGCGTACATTCCATTTATGTTACGGATAAACAGGGGAAATTGAAAGGAAGGCTTTCACTCAAAGATCTATTGACCGCTCCCGAAAAATCACACATTAGCGATATTTACATCCCAAAAGTGGATTATGTAAACGTACATACTGAGGGCGAGGAAGTGGCCAGAATTATGCAGAAATACGATCTTGAAGCCATTCCCGTGGTTGATGACAATGGCATTTTAGTGGGTCGTGTTACCATTGATGATATTGTGGATTTTATAAAAGAGGAAGCCGAAAAAGATTACCAAATGGCGGCCGGTATCTCAGAAGATGTTGAAGCTGACGACAGCATTTGGCAGCTTACCCGCGCCCGGCTTCCGTGGCTTATCTTGGCACTTATCGGTGGTTTTGTGAGTGTTTCGGTATTGGGCACATTTTCTGGTGCAATGGCAGACCACGCGGCACTTTTCTTTTTTGTGCCACTTATTGCGGCAATGGCAGGAAATGTGGGCGTTCAATCCTCGGCGATTGTTTTGCAAGGGCTTGCCAATGATAGCTTGAAAGGTTCGCTCTTCAAAAGATTGATCAAGGAGGTTTTACTTAGCCTTTTAAATGGACTCATACTTTCTATCATTTTAGTTGTTGGAGGAATGTTTCTGCTGGGGCTTGACTTACTTTTTGGAGTTACAATTGCCATCTCACTGATTTCAGTAATTGTTACCGCGGCACTCATTGGAACCTTTGTACCCATTATGCTCGATAAGCGCGGAATTGATCCCGCAATGGCCACGGGTCCATTTATAACCACAAGCAATGATATTTGCGGAATTCTAATCTATTTTACCATTGCAAAATTAATTCTCGGCTTTTGAAATCTTTCGTATTTAAACAGAAATTCAAAGTACCGCAATCTGCAATTGATGCCTTGAACCACGTCAATAACGTTACGTATCTGCAGTGGTGCCTGGATATTGCGGAAGCGCATTGGATATCAAAAACGGATGAAAAGATGCGCGAACAATATGTTTGGGTGGTTCTAAATCATTTCATTTCCTATAAAAACCCTTCATTTTTAGGTGAAGAACTTGAAACACAAACTTGGATTGAAAATCACGAAGGCGTAAAATGCGAAAGGCATTACAAAATTATTAGAATAAATGATGGGAAAACCATTGTGGAAGCGCAAACGCTTTGGTGCCTTCTCGATGCTGAATCATTTCGGCCCACCAAAATCACTGATGAAATTGCATCGCTTTTTACCTAATTTCCCTAAACCCAATTCATCTCGAAAACCAATATTTTCAATACTTTTGCTATACCCGAGAGGTTTTCCAAAATATGACTTTTCCTGCAAGGTTTTCAAAAGCTTGTAGGCTTAAACCCAACAGCTTGAGCGTTTTCAAAAAACTTTTTAAACAAACCTTTATCTACGGGTTGGCCACCGTGCTACCAAGAATCTTAACGGTACTTCTCGTTCCGCTTTATGTGAAGGTTTTATTGCCGGAGGAATATGGAATCTACTCTACCGTCATGGCCTTTCTTATTTTGGGAAATGTACTGCTGAGCTACGGAATGGAAACTGCATTTTTCAGATTTGTCACCAAAGACAAAAGCCAACAAAATGTCGTGCAATCCACCACGCTTACTTCGCTTACCGTTTCCACTCTTGTTTTCTTGGGAATAACGCTATTGTTCAGAAATTTTATTGCCGAGGTTTCCGAATTCAAAACGGAATATGTAACCTACGGATTGTTCATTTTGGCTTTGGATGCTTTAGTAGTTTTGCCATTTGTTTGGTTTCGCGCCAATGAAAAACCGATGCGCTACGCCATTATAAAAATTTTCAACGTTGTTATCAATCTCGTATTCAATTTATTTTTCCTGTTGTTGCTTCCAAAACTGGCAGAAAGCAACAATTTTTGGAATTCCCTTTGGTTTCCTGAAAATAAAATAGCCTATGTTTTTATTGCGAACGTCATTGCGAGTGCGGTAACGCTTCTGATTTTGTTGCCCCTTTACGTGAAAATTGGATTCGGATTCAGCAAAACTATCTGGAAACAAATGATGAAATATGCTATTCCAGTACTAATCGCTGGAATTGCCTTTAGCGTAAATGAAGCTTTTGACAGAATTCTTCTCAAATACCTTTTGCCCGAAACTATTGCCGAAAGACAGGTTGGGCTTTATTCTGCGTGCTATAAATTGGGTATGTTTATGACGCTTTTTGCAACTGCATTCCGTTTGGGGATAGAGCCGTTTTTTTTCAATCACGCCGCCCACGAAAACGCAAAAGCCATCTACGCCACCATCACCAAATATTTCACGCTTTTTGGTTGTTTTATTCTTTTGGGAGTGGTTGCGTATATTGATATTTTAAAACGCATTATAATCCCGAATAGCGAATACTGGGAAGCGTTGAAAATTGTGCCGCTCATCCTTTTGGCGAATCTTTTTTTGGGCATTTACCACAATCTTTCCGTTTGGTACAAAGTTACGGACCGCACTAAATTTGGTGCGTATATTTCAGTTTTAGCAGCCGTGGTCACGCTGATTCTCAATTACATTCTAATCCCAATTATTGGCTATATGGGTTCCGCGGTTGCCACACTTTCAGCCTATGGCAGTATGATGGTGCTTTCGTACCTTTATGGCCGAAAGTATTACAGTGTGCCTTATGAAATGAAAAAAATAAGCGGATACTTGCTTTTGGCAATAGGTTTTTCTGCAATTTCCTTTTACGCTTTTGACGGAAATATTTGGATAGGAACTGCGTTGTTACTAGTGTTTGCCGTAATTATGTTTTATTCTGAAAAGAATGAATTTTTAAGAATTATCAGAAAATAATTTTCAGGTCTTGCTCCGGTAAGATCTTTTAAAAGTGAACTATGAATAAAAACGAAGAAATGCCTTCCACAGCAATCATAAAAATAATCAACAAATCAAACCATCCTTTACCGAATTATGAAACAATAGCCTCTGCTGGAATGGATTTGAGGGCTTGCGTTGATGCACCTTCAACATTGAAACCGTTGCAAAGGGCAATAATAAAAACAGGACTTTTTATTGAATTGCCCATAGGTTACGAAGCGCAAGTGCGCCCACGAAGCGGCCTCGCGGCAAAAAAGGGCATTACCGTTTTAAATTCGCCCGGAACTATTGATGCTGACTATCGCGGCGAGATTGGGGTGATTTTAGTAAATCTTTCTAATGAAGATTTTACCATCGAGCATGGCGAGCGCATTGCGCAATTGGTAATCGCAAAACACGAGCGCGCCGTTTGGGAAGAAGTGGAAGAATTGACTGATACTTCTCGCGGAGCGGGGGGATTTGGAAGTACGGGGTTGAAGTGAAAAAAAAGTAATTCAAAAATCTAAAATCGTTAATCAGTAATCGTTAATATGAAAATAATTGTCCCAATGGCAGGCCGCGGAAGCCGTCTGCGTCCACATACACTTACAGTTCCAAAACCTTTGATACCTGTTGCCGGAAAACCAATCGTACACCGTTTGGTGGAAGATATTGCCGAAGTATTAAACGAAGAAATTGAGGAAATTGCCTTCATTCTTGGCGATCCCGCATTCTTTGGGGATGATGTTATCGAGAGTTTAAAAAAACTTGCAGAAAATTTGGACGCAAAGCCAACTATTTATCGTCAGCTCGAGCCCAAAGGGACCGGTCACGCAATTATGTGCGCCAAGGATTCACTTTCAGGACCTGCTGTTATTGCGTATGCAGATACATTAATTCGTGCTGATTTTGATTTGGATAAAAATGCGGATGCCGTTATTTGGACCAAAAAAGTGAAAAATCCGGAAGCATACGGTGTAGTAAATCTTAACGAAAAAAACGAAATTATTGAACTGGTTGAAAAGCCAAAGCAATTCGTCAGTGATCAAGCGGTAATTGGTATTTATTACTTTAAGGATGTTTCAAAATTGAAAAATGAATTGCAATACGTTTTGGACAATAACATCATCAATGGCGGCGAATATCAAATAAACGATGGTATCAAACGAATGATGGCGGCCGGAAAAGTTTTCAAAACTGGAACGGTAGATGAGTGGATGGACTGCGGAAACAAAGAGGTTACTGTAGAAACAAACAAAAAAATGCTTGGTTTTTTAGCGGAAGCAAATGAAAACTTGATTTCCCAAAAAGTAACCAAGGAAAACTCAAAAATTATTGAACCTTGCTTTATCGCGGAAAATGTGGTACTTAAAAATAGCACAATTGGACCCTATGCTTCCATAGGAGCGGGCACGGTAATTGAGGACAGTATCGTTAAAAACAGTATAATTCAAACCCACGCCACCATTAAAAATGCGAACTTGGACAACGCAATGATTGGCAATTACGCTATTTTTGATGGAAAATTCACCAACGTAAGCATCGGTGATTATTCGGAATTGAAATAAAATCTATTAAATGATCCTTTCGGAAATTCATAAAAACCAATTGAATAAGTTGTGCCAAAAATTTCACGTGGCACAACTCTATATTTTTGGATCGGCAGCACAAAACGCCTTGAAAGCTGAAAGCGATGTAGATTTATTGGTGAAATTTGAATCATTTGATCTTTATTATTACTTCGATAATTATATCAATTTCCGGAATGAATTAGAAAAACTTTTTAGTAGAAAAGTGGATTTGGTAGAGGAACAATCTTTAAAAAACCCGATTTTAAAGGCATCCATAAATAAAGATAAAAAGCTTATCTATGGATGATAGAATTAGAAAATGGTTGGTGGATATTCAAATGCATATCGCTGAAATAGAGGAATTTCATAATGGAAATTTTACAAATTTTTCGGAATATTTCTCCAATAAACTTTTAAAGAGAGCAACGGAAAGGAATTTAGAAATTATTGGGGAAGCCGTAAATAGAATTTTGAAAGCAGATAAAACTTTTGAGAAAAAAATTTCTGGTTCCAAATCGATAATCGCCCTTCGAAATCAAGTAATCCACTCTTATGATAACATTACGGATGAAATAATCTGGTCAATTTTAATTAACCATCTTCCAAAACTTAAAAATGAAATTGATAATCTTCTGAAATTTGAATAAAAGAATTTACATATTTCTCCTCCTACTCGGAACTCTAATTCCGCAGCATTTTTATTCCCAAGAGATAAAAAACGATTCCATTGAAGCGCAGTCCGATAATTTAGGGATTGTTGCCGATGCTTTTCAGGAAAATTTTTTTGAGGGGCTGAAGCAAAAAGCAATTGAAAATTATGAGTTGGCGCTCATCGCTTTGAACAAAGCGGAAAAAGAAGCGAAAACAGATGAGAACAAAGCTGTGGTTTTTTTCGAAAAGGGAAAAAATTATACTTCGCTTAAAAACTACGCTGAGGCTGAGGAAAGTTTCAAAAAAGTTTTGGCAACGCAAAAAGATCGCCCAGATGTTTTGGAACAATTGTACGATCTATACTACCAGCAGCGCGATTATGAAAAAGCAATCCCAATGGTTCAAAAATTAATTCCGTTTGATGAGGATTACAAAGAAGATCTCGCCAACCTTTACACACTCACAAAGCAATATGACAAAGCTTTGGCGCAGCTGGATGAACTGGATGGTGTGTGGGGCGAAAGTGATATTCGCAATGCGTTGCGGTCACAAATTTATAGGGCAACCGGAAATACAGAGGGTGCCATTGAAAATCTGGAAGAAAAAATAGACAGCAACCCAAAAAATGAAAAGGAATATTTAAACCTCATCTTTCTCTACAGCGAGCAAGGAAATACAGAGAAAGCATACAGCGCCGCCAAGGATTTGCTGAAAAACAATCCAAATTCCCAACTCGTGCATCTGGCGCTTTACAAATTTTACCTGGGTGAATCAAAAACATCCGAAGCTTTACAATCTATGAAAATTGTTTTCGCTTCAGAAGAAATTGACCGTGAAACTAAATACAAAGTTTTGGGTGATTTCATCCAATTTGTTAATGACAATCCCGATTTCGAAGATGAACTTTCAGACATAGTAAATCTTTTTTCAGTTGAAAACGGCCGCGTGTATGAAAAAGTGGGCGATTATTATGTGGCGAAAAACAGGAAAGAAGACGCTCTGGATTTTTACCAAAAAGGGCTTGAGATTGATGATAACAATTATTATTTACTGAAAAACACCTTGTTGCTTCAAATTGAATTGAAAAAATTTAAGGAAGCAGCCAAGGCGAGCGAAGATGGACTGGCAATTTTTCCGGCGCAAGCGTTACTTTATTTGATAAATGGAGTTGCCAATAATTCTCTTGAAAAAAGCGATGCTGCCATTGAAAGCTTGGAAACAGGTTTGGATTTTATACTGGACGACCCAAATATGGAACGGGATTTTTACCATCAATTGAGCTTGGCATATTCAGCAAAAGGCGATTCAAAAAAAGCCGCTATGTATTCTGAAAAGGCTTCAAAAGTGAAACTTCCCAACTAATTATGAAACATACATTTCTATCTATTTTATTGGTTATTATTTTGACTTCCTGCGGCGGCGCAAAAAATGTTTCTGGAGTTGAAAATGCATCAGCACGGGAAGTAATTGCCGCACACAAAGCTGCCGCACCAGATTTTAAAACGCTGGCGGGACGTGTGCAATTGGTTTATGAGGATGACGAAAAACAGCAAAGCATAACCGTAAGCCTGCGGATGGAAAAAGACAAGAACATTTGGATAAAAGCTTCCATTTTGGGGATTACCATCGCCAAGGCACTGATTACGCCGACGCGCGTAAGTTATTACGAAACCCTTGGCGGTACTTATTTTGATGGCAATTTTGCCTTACTGGCGGAATGGATTGGCACCCCTATCAATTTTCAGCAAACGCAAAATTTATTGTTGGGACAGTCCATTTTTACATTGAATCCTTCAGAATATTCGGCGGAGCTTTTTCAGAATAAATTTAAAGTCCAGCCCAAGCAGCAGCCCCAAAATTTTATACATTCGCTGCTACTGAACCCCGAAAATTTCAAAATAATTTCAGAAACACTTTCGCAGCCCAGTGAGGAACGTTTGTTGAGCATTCGTTACGGAGATTACCAAAAAGTGAATGATTTTCTATATCCATCGAATATTACAATTGATACTTCAGAAAAAGGTTCAAAAACAAAAATTGATATCAATTACCGAAAAATTGACATTGATGTGGACGTAAGTTTTCCGTTCGATATTCCGGGAGGTTACGAAGAAATACAGCTTAACTAAATGAAAAACCCACGCATATATTTGCTTTTGCTTCTTTTTTTTATTGCAAACCCCATTCTTTTTGCGCAGGATAAACAGAAGGAATTGGAGGAAAAAAGACAGGCAATTCTCAATGAAATAAAACAGATTAATTCCCTTCTTTTTAAAACGAAAAAAGAGGAAAAATCCGTATTAACCCAAGTTGAAGACCTTAACCAGCGGATAAGCGCTTCAGAAAATTTAATTTGAATTACCAATCAACAAGCTAATTTGCTTACCCGAAACATCAATGATAACATCGATAAAATAAGTACGCTTCGTGAGGAATTAAAAGTGATGAAAGCGGATTACGGAGCAATGATTCAGAAATCCTATAAAAGTAAAAGCCAGCAGAGCCGAATTATGTTTTTGCTCTCTTCGGAAAATTTTCTACAGGCATACAAGCGCATTCAATATATGAAGCAGTATGCAAAATTCCGAAAAAAACAAGGCGAGGGCATTAAAACCAAAACCGAGGAATTACAAGCGCTCAACAACGATTTGATTTCACAAAAGAAAACAAAGCAAAAACTTATTGCTGAAAATGAAGTTGCAAAAAAGAAGCTTACCGAGGAGCGAAAAGACCAGCAGGCGTTAGTTGCCACGCTTAAAAAAGATGAGGGCAAATTTACTTCCCAAATAAAAACAAAGCAAAGACAGGCAGACGAAATTGATCGCCAAATTGATGCCCTAATTAAAGCTGCAATCGAGGAAGCCAATAGAATTGCGAGAGAAAAAGCGCGCGCGAACGCTAAGGAAAGCAATACAAAAACCGCGACCACCACAACAGCAAAATCTACTTCCAGCGAAAAGTTTGAACTTACGGCAGAAGATAAAGCACTTGCGGCAAATTTTACGAATAACAAAGGAAAATTACCGTGGCCCGTAGAAAAAGGAATGGTTGTAAAAAGTTACGGAACGCACCAGCATCCACAATTTCCAAATGTTACCACCAACAGCAATGGTGTTGAGATTGCTACTGAAAACAATGCAACTGCTCGCGCCGTCTTTGATGGGGAAGTGATGCAGATACAACAAATTAAAGGTGCTAACAAAGCCGTTTACATACAGCACGGAGATTTTATTACTGTTTACAGTAATCTAGGCACCGTTTCCGTGAAACGTGGTGACAAGGTTTCAACCAAGCAAAATATTGGTACCGTGGCGAACAGCCCCACAGAAGGAAAAACAGTTTTAAAATTCTATATTTATAAAAACACCACAAAAATGAACCCCGCAGATTGGGTTTATAGAATGTAGCATAAAAAAATTACTCCTCGAACAGTGCCTTAAGCTCCGTAGCCTCGTTCGGTTTCATTTTTCCGGCAAGAACCAGGCTTAATTGTTTTCTTCGCAATGCAGCTTCAAACCGTATTTTTTCGGTTTCGGTTTCGGGAACGAGCGGCGGAACACTAACGGGATTTCCCATCTCATCTACAGCTACAAAAGTGTAAATAGCTTCATTTGAAATGCTGCGCTTTCCGCTTTCGCGGTCTTCAATAAAAACATCCATGAAAACTTCCATGGAACTTGTAAAGGCTCTTGAAACGTGAGCCTCTACCGTAACAACGCTTCCCAACGGAATCATTTTATTGAATGCCACGTGGTTAACCGATGCGGTTACTACAATACGCCTGCTGTGCCTGCGTGCCGCTATACTTGCAGCACGGTCCATTCTGGCTAAAAGTTCGCCACCAAACATATTCCCAATAGGATTGGTCTCACTTGGCAACACTAAATCTGTAATAATCGTACGGGAATCTTTCGGGGTTTTGGGCTCCATTTTCAAATTTTCGGCAAAGATACTCCGTTACGCGGAAAGAGCGGGAAAGAATGATACGAATTTAAGATAGAGTAAAATTTAAACGAATTACTGAAATTACTTAATTTCTTGAACAAGTAACCACGCATCTGCGTTTTCAGTTCTCTTAATTTCATTTAATTTATTGATGGCATCTGTTCGATTTTCAAAACTTCCGTACAAAACTTGGTACAAACCATATTTGGACACATCCATTTTTATGGGTGAAAAGCCCCTTTCGGCAAGTTGTTCCACTTTTTTGTCGGCATTTTCCTCCATACGGTACGCGCCGGCAACCACATGGTAATTCCCAGAATGTTTGTGAAGATTCAAATTCAAGATTGGCAACGGACTTTCAATCACAAAGGTTGCCTCTTGGATTTGATTTTCAACCAATCCGTTTGCTTTTTCACGTTCAGCGTAATTGAATTCCTGAACTTGGTTTTCGTAAAGCTTCAAACTTCCCAGACTTATGGCAGATAGCGCAATTACGGCAATGGCAGCATACTTGAGATATGGTTTAGTCTCACGGATTTCCGGAGCTAAAACAATAGGTTGCTTTTCAGTGGCGGTTAAAACAGTTTTATCACTTTCCCGCGCAACTTTTGGCGAAACAAATGAAGTTAACCCAAATGCAGAAGTGCTGAAATTTTGTTTTTCAATGGGATGGAACTGTACCGATTTTTCTTCGTTCAAAGAAAATTTTCCAATATTCTTGAATTCCACAGTTCTCCCTTCATTTAATTCCGAAGAAAGATTCGCGGTGAAATTTCTTATTTTTTGAAGCGCGGTTTCATAGCTGCATTTTTCTACAGAAGCCACGTAATTTGCGAACAAACCATCGTTTGCCTGTAACTGCTTATTGAACGAAACAATTTTTGAAGGAGGGTAAAATGTATTGGTCCCTTCGTTAATCTGTGCAGATTTGTAGTGGGTCAAAAAAGCCCCGAACCCAGGAATGATAACACATTCGTAACGGTATAGTAGATCGTTTATGTAGGTAGAAAGTTGCATAAAAACAAAAATAGTTTTTTTTGAAATGAATCCAGTTTTTGTTTCGGTAATTTATCAACAAGTTAAAAAAATTGTATTTTTAAATCTTCCCCAGAACAAAAAAACTCCATGCTTACAAAAAACGAACTGCGCTACACGCTTGCTTTACAGCGAATTCCAAATTTGGGAGATATTTCAGCGAAGAAACTTCTGAGGAAAATTGGTTCCGCCGAGGGAATTTTCAAGGAAAAGAAATCCAACCTGCTAAAAATCGATGGAATAGGACTCTTGAAACTGAAGGAAATAAACCTCCAACAGCAATTGGAAGAGGCCGATGCAGAGCTTGAATTTATTGAGAAAAACAATATTGATGTCAGTTTTTTTCAGGATAAAACCTACCCAGAAAAATTGAAACATTGCATAGATGCGCCCATTCTCATATTTACCCGCGGAAATATTGATCTTCAGAATAAAAAAATAATCAGTATCGTGGGAACCCGCAAAATTACTACCTACGGAGCTACATTCTGTACCGATTTGATTTCTGAATTGGCGCCGCTCGATCCCGTCATAATCTCGGGTTTGGCGTATGGCGTGGATATTTGCGCCCATAAGGCCGCAATTGAGAATAATCTGCAAACATTAGGCTGTTTGGCGCACGGCTTAAATCAATTTTACCCAAAGGAGCATTCAAAATTTTCAAAAAAGATTGAAGCGAATGGAGGATTTATTACTGAATTTTGGAGCAGTGACACCTTTGACAGAAATAATTTCTTAAAGCGAAATAGAATCATCGCTGGTCTATCTGAAGCTACAATTGTAATTGAATCTGCCGAAAAAGGCGGAAGTCTAGTAACAGCAGATATTGCAAATTCTTACAATCGCGAAGTATTTGCGGTACCCGGAAGAGCCTCTGATATTCAGAGCAAGGGATGCAACAACCTCATAAAACAGCAAAAAGCACAGGTGCTTACCTCTGCGGCGGATTTGATTTACCAGTTGGGTTGGGAGATCACAAAAACCGAAAAACCAAAGCAGACCCAACTTTTTGTTGAGTTGACCGAAGAGGAAAAAACAGTTTTTAGATTTCTGAAGGATAAAGACAAGGAATTGCTTGACGTAATAGCCATTGAGTGCCAAATTCCCGCTTTTAAAGCCGCGACCATTTTAATGAATATGGAATTAAAAGGCATAATTAGACCGTTGCCGGGAAAACTATTTCAGTTGGTTTAATCGAAAAAAATCAAATTAATATCCAACCTTTTCACGAACTCTCTTTAAAACCGAATCTGCCACTTTTCCCGCCTTTTGGGCACCTTTTGCAAGGGCTTCATCAATTTCAGAATAATTTGTAATATAATAATTGTAACGCTCTCGTTCTTCTGAAAATCTTTCAACTATTACCTCATACAAAGCCTGCTTCGCATGACCATACCCATAATTTCCGCCTTCGTAATTCTTTCGCATTTGCAAAACATCATCTTTGGAAGCAAGAATTTTATATAAGGCAAACACATTGCATGTATCCGGGTTTTTAGGTTCTTCCAAGGGTGTGCTATCCGTCTCTATGGACATAATTTGCTTCCGAAGTTTTTTATCATCTTGAAAAATATCGATGATATTTCCTTTGGATTTGCTCATTTTAGCGCCATCGGTTCCAGGAATATACATTGTTTCTTCCTGTACTTTCCCCATAGGCAACACAAATGTTTCACCCATCTGTGTGTGAAAACGTGATGCTACATCGCGTGTAATTTCAATGTGCTGCATTTGGTCTTTTCCCACGGGTACAATTTCCGCATCGTATAATAAAATATCTGCCGCCATAAGCATGGGGTAGGTAAAAAGCCCCGCGTTTACATCTTCCAGCCTATCTGATTTATCCTTAAATGAATGAGCCAACGTTAAGCGCTGAAACGGAAAAAAACAACTTAAATACCACGAAAGCTCCGCAGTTTGGGGTACATCACTTTGCCTATAGAACACAGCTCGATTAATGTCCAACCCGAATGCAAGCCAAGTTGCGGCTACGCTGTACGTATTTGCACGAAGTGTTTCGGCATTTTTTATTTGCGTGAGCGAGTGCATATCTGCAATAAAAAGAAAGGAATCATTTTTTGGGTCATTAGCCATTTCAATGGCGGGAATTATTGCGCCTAAAATGTTTCCTAGGTGTGGTGTTCCGGTACTTTGGATACCCGTGAGTATTCTGGACATTGTTTTAAAAATTTTGGTAAAGGTACTTTTTTTGATTTATTCGCATTGTTCAAATTATTACTTTTGAATTCCGATGAAGCTATTAAAATCCATTTTTGCCACTTTTTACCGAATTTGGTTCTATATAATCATTGCCTTCGCCACGTTAGTGCTTTTTCCATTTCTCATAATCAGTATTTTGAAACGCTCTTGGTACGGATGTTTCTTTAGCATTGCGCGAGTTTGGTCTACTTTTATTATTTATGCAATGGGCTGTCGTCCAATAATTAAGCGTGATATTAAATTTAAAAAAGGAAAGAGCTATCTATTTGTTGCCAATCACACTTCCATGACGGACATAATGTTGATGTTTTATATTAATAAAAATCCGTTTGTATTTGTGGGCAAAAAGGAATTGGCTAAAATTCCATTGTTTGGGTATATATATAAGCGCACCTGCATTCTAGTTGACAGAGGAAATACCAAAAGCCGCGTGGAAGCTTTTCGCAGGGCCGAAATAAGACTGAACGAGGGATTGAGCGTTTGTATTTTTCCCGAAGGTGGCGTGCCAGACGATTTATCGATCATTCTTGATGAATTTAAAGATGGAGCTTTTAGGCTGGCAATTGAGCACCAGATACCAATTGCCCCAATGACCTTTCACGATAACAAAAAAAGATTCCCATATTCCTTCTTCATAGGCAGTCCCGGAAAAATGAGAGCTAGAGTTCACAAACTTGTGGAAACTTCCGGCCTCACCTTGGAAAACAGAAAAGAATTAAAAAAAGAAACCCGGGAAGTTATTTTAAATGAACTTCTAAATCCATCAGTCTGAATAAAAAAAAACCGTCCCTATGGCGAAGAACGGTTTTTTTGTCCTTGTTTGATCGCTCAAACGAAACCAACTAAAAACTAACCTAAAACCTAAAACTAAAACCACTGTAAACACCCAAATAATAGGGCCTAAAGTTTACCGAGGAATCTGTGTAAGGGTTGAGCTGGTATTTAAACATAGGCTCAATATTAAACGTAAACTTTCTGGAAAATTTATAATCCAGGCCCAGCCCAACGTTAGTCGTAAAACTTATAGTTGAGAGATTGTTAGCTTCTCCCAAGACGCTATTAAAATCACCCGCGCGAACGGAAATATCATTATCCCCAAGAAATAAGGTACTCAAACCACCAATTACATTTACCCCAAATTTTGAGTCCAGAAAGGCATATTTCAATTCAACGGGAACTTCGTAATAATTTATATTTTGGATAAGTCTTGCATCTGGTGCGGTGGACTTTGTCTTCAATAATCCAAAATCATTACCACCGGGAACGCCTTCCATTATCGCACCCTTATCAACAGCAGTAATTATTGTGCCTCTTCCACCATAATCAACTGAATTTAGTGCAAACGCCACGGGTCCGGAAGCAATGTCAATACCGGAAGTTGAGTAGCTTAAATTTACATTGCTCACTCCAGTGCGTACACTCAACCGCTCGTTTACAGCGTAACTTACCTGCACCCCATAACTTAAATTTACATCCCCACTTTGGGAATTATCCGCAAAATCTGGGTCAATGGAAGAACCGTTTCCTAGACTGCTGTAATATACCGGCGCCACATTTGGCGAAACCATCCAGCGATTTGTAGGTTTTTCGTTTTCATCTTTTTCCTTTTCCCCATTTTGTTCGGCAATGGCGTCAAGGATTGATTTTTTATTTTCGGATTTTTCAGAATTTATTTTTTCAGTTCCTCCGGTTGAATTTTGTTTTTCTGAAAGACCGTCGGCAACAATTGTATTTTTGCTATTCTGAATTTCATTTTCTTTTTTAATTAACCCATTATCATTGAAATTTTCTGAAGATTTCTTATCGACATTTTCGTAATTTTTTCTTTTATTTTCTTTCGAAGTGCTTGTGGATGCTACTCCGTCATTTTCAGAAATGGAAAAATCAGAATTTTCTTTTTTACCTTTTTTGGTATTCTTTCTATTAGAATTTTGAACGGCAACGGCATTTTTATTTGCTTTTGAAGAAGCGGGATCTACGATGGAATTGCGATCGTAATCATCATTATTGGAAGCATTTTTTTCCGAAGATTTATTATTTGAAAACCCTTCGGATTCGCCGTTGAGCGGGGTAGTTTCTACTTCCGAAGCTATTTTGACATCATTTGAAGTATCAGCATCAATCTCACTGTTATTTTTCAGAATATTTTCTGAATTCACATCATTATTTTCTTCAACGGTAATGGCTGGCTGATTTTCTTCAGAAGAATTAAAAACAAAATTTCCCACGCCAAAGAACAATGCCAAAAGTGCAGCAACACCGCCAAGTTTTACCCATAATGGTATAACCTTTCCTTTTTCCTTATCCTTAGCCAGATTCGCCTGTATATTATCCCAAACGCGCGGAGAGGGTGTAGCCTCAAATTTGCCGAGACGCTCCTGAAAAATTTTGTCTATGTTTTTTTTGTCCTTCATAGTGAATCCCCTGCCGAAGCAGGGGCTTCCTTTTATTAATCTAAATAATCAAAAACAATGCTTTAAGTGTTATGTTTAGCATTATAATCTTCAATCTTGTTTTTCAAAATCATTCGCGCCCGAGCCAAATTGGATTTTGATGTACCGTCTGTAATTTCAAGCATTTCTGCTATTTCCTTGTGCGAATAGCCATCCATCACGTACATACTGAAAACCAATCTATAGCGCTCTGGCAATTCCTGTACAATTTTCAAAAGAAAATCAAGCGGAATTTCATCATTCTCCAATTCTACATCTTCCTCATCCTCGATTTGTTCCTCTCTAACAATGTCAAACGTTTTCTTCTTTCTATATTTTTGAAGAACCGTATTTACCGCCACGCGTTTCATCCAGCCTTCAAAAGAACCTTTGCCATTGTATTGACCCACTTTTTTAAAAATGGTCAAAAACGAATCTTGCAAATTGTCTTCAGCCTCAACATAATTGGGCGAATATCGAAGGCAAATTGAAAAAAGTGTACTGCTAAACTGCTTGTACAATTCTCCCTGCGCCTCAGCATCCTGCTTCTTACATTTTATGATGAGCTCTTCTAAAGTCAACTGCGGTACCGTGATTTATTGTTTAGTAAATACCTCTTTTATTAAGAGGGCAACCATAATAATCAAGGTTCCTACATAAAGTAGATACGGGGTGATAAAAAAGGTTGCGCGGGGAGATTGAAAATTATTGGTTTAAGGCAGCAATGGCTTCCTTAATTTTCTTTTCCAGCTCGTCCATCAACTCAGGATTGTCGAGTAGCAAAGCCTTTACGGCATCCCTTCCTTGACCCAATTTAGTATCATCATAACTGAACCACGATCCCGCTTTTTTTATTATTTCAAAATCCACCCCAAGGTCGATGATTTCTCCCACCTTCGAAACACCCTCACCATACATAATATCAAATTCTGCTTGTTTGAAAGGAGGTGCAACTTTGTTTTTGACAACTTTGACACGCGTTTTGTTACCAGTAGCGTTACTTTCATTATCCTTAATCTGTGTAGATCGGCGAATATCCAACCGTACGGAAGCATAGAATTTTAGCGCATTTCCGCCCGTTGTGGTTTCTGGATTACCGAACATTACGCCTATTTTTTCACGTAATTGGTTTATAAATATTACAGTACATTTAGTCTTGCTAATTGAACCTGTAAGTTTTCTGAGTGCTTGGCTCATCAATCGTGCGTGGAGACCCATTTTACTGTCGCCCATTTCGCCCTCAATTTCACTTTTAGGAGTCAATGCCGCAACAGAATCAATAATTACGATATCAATTGCACCGCTTCGGATCAAGTTGTCCGCAATTTCCAATGCCTGCTCTCCATTATCGGGTTGAGAGATGATTAAATTTTCAATGTCAACCCCAAGTTTTTCGGCATAAATTCTATCAAAAGCGTGTTCGGCATCAATAAACGCTGCAATCCCGCCTTTTTTTTGTGCTTCCGCTATTGCATGAAGCGTAAGCGTTGTTTTACCAGAAGATTCCGGACCGTAAATTTCGATCACTCTCCCGCGTGGATAACCACCTACGCCCAGCGCAACGTCTAGACCCAGTGAACCAGTAGGTATCACCTCCACATCTTCCACGGCGCTATCGCCCATTTTCATTACGGTTCCTTTTCCGTAGGTTTTGTCAAGTTTATCGAGAGTTAGCTTTAAAGCTTTCAGTTTTGCATCTTTTTCGGTGCTCATTTTCAGTATGTTTTATGATGGAATTTAATTAGCTAAAATACTATTTCTTTATGCTCACGGCAAATGTAAAAATCTATGGGGAGATGTATTGTTGTTAACAATAAATATAATGATTAATTTTGCCCAATCTATTAAAATCAATTTTTTTCACCTAAAAAAGTATAGCATGCAACTGTACAATAAATTAAGTGCAAAAGAAAGGGAAAAACTTTTGGAACAGGCTGGCGAGGAGCGGCTTACCCTTTCTTTTTATCAATACGCCAAAATTGGCAATCCGCACCTTTTCAGAAACCATCTTTTTATAACTTGGCACGAGCAGGATGTTTTGGGCCGTATTTACGTTGCCCACGAAGGCATCAACGCCCAGCTCTCAGTTCCGGCAAAACGATTTATTGATTTTAAGCAATTTCTGGATGGTATTTATTTTCTGAAGGACGTTCGATTGAACATTGCGATTGAGCAGGATTTAAAATCTTTCCTAAAACTGAAAGTAAAAGTGCGCGATAAAATTGTTGCCGATGGTCTAAACGATGCAACATTCGATGTAACAAATATTGGAACACACGTAGATGCGTTGAAATTCAACGAATTGATTGATGACCCCAATGTAGTTTTAGTAGATATGCGAAACCACTACGAAAGCGAGATTGGCCATTTCAAAAATGCTATTACGCCAGATGTGGATACCTTCCGTGATTCTTTGGATATTATTGAAAACAATCTAAAAGACTACAAGGAAGATAAAAAATTGGTAATGTACTGCACGGGCGGAATACGCTGTGAAAAAGCCAGCGCATATTACAAACACAAAGGTTTTAAAAATGTTTTTCAGCTTGAAGGCGGCATTATTGAATATGCCCGCCAAGTGGAAAATCAAGGTTTGGAAAATAAATTCATCGGAAAAAATTTCGTCTTTGACCACCGTCGCGGCGAACGAATTACGGATGACGTAATTTCGCACTGCCACCAATGCGGTGAGCCTTGCGATACACATACCAATTGCGCAAATGAAGCCTGCCATCTGCTTTTCATTCAATGTGAAAAATGCGCGGTAGCAATGGAAAACTGTTGCAGCAGTGAATGCATTGAGATCATCCATTTACCCGAAGACGAACAAAAAAGACTACGCCAAGGAATCCCGAACAGCAATAAAATTTTCAAAAAAGGCCGTTCGGAGAAGTTGAAGTTTAAGAAATAATCCCATCCCTAACCACTCCCAAAGGGAATTGAAAATTCATGAAGCCTTCCCTCCTTTACTTGTGCGGGGGAAGAAACTTCAAAAATCCAAAATCCGTAATCGTAAATCGTAAATTAAATTGGTATCTTTACTGATTGAATTTTTAGTTTCACTCTCGTCCCAAATTTCTACGGAAAATCGGGCTATATATATAAAAATATGAGCTGTACCAGCTGTGCCACGGGCGCCAACGGACAGCCAAAAGGATGCAAGAACAATGGTACTTGCGGAACCGATGGCTGTAATAAATTAACGGTGTTCGATTGGCTTTCAAATATGCAACTTCCTACCAATATGGAACCCTTCAATGCGGTGGAAGTGCGCTTTAAAAACGGAAGAAAGGAATTCTTCCAAAACCCAGATAACCTTACACTGAGTATTGGTGACACAGTGGCTACAGAGGCATCGCCCGGCCACGACATTGGCATGGTAACGCTCACTGGAGAATTGGTGCGGGTGCAGATGAAGAAGAAAAAAATTCCCCTAAAAATTGAATCTCTCCCGAAAATCTACCGGAAAGCTTCGCAAAAAGACATCGATATCTGGCAGGGCGTTCGTGATAAAGAGGCAGATGTGCAAAAGCGCTCGCGCGAAATAGCCATCCGTCTGGGCCTTCAAATGAAAATTAGTGATGTGGAATTTCAAGGAGATGCCTCAAAAGTTATATTTTATTACACAGCCGAAGAACGCGTTGATTTCAGGGAACTTATAAAAGAATTTGCCCGCACCTTCAATACACGTATTGAGATGAAGCAGGTTGGTTTTCGGCAGGAAGCTTCACGTTTGGGCGGAATTGGAAGTTGCGGTCGCGAACTTTGTTGCTCCACGTGGTTGACAGATTTTCGCTCGGTAAATACTTCCGCAGCGCGTTATCAGCAACTTTCATTAAATCCTCAAAAACTTGCCGGACAATGTGGAAAATTGAAGTGTTGTTTGAATTATGAACTCGATACCTATTTAGAAGCTCTCGATAGTTTTCCAAATACTGAAACAAAACTTCAGACCGAAAAAGGAAATGCCACGTGCCAAAAAATCGATATTTTCAAGGGTTTGCTCTGGTATGCTTACGAAAAGGAATTTATGAATTGGCACCAACTGACCGCTGAAAAAGCCAATGAAATTATTGAACTGAATAAGAAAGGTAAAAAACCCATGGCGCTGGAGGAATATATAATTGAAGCGCCAAAGGTTGAAAAGGAACCTTTCAGCAATGTGGTTGGACAAGACAGCTTAACGCGGTTTGACAAACCAAAACAAAACAATAAAAAGCGAAGAAATAAAAACCGCAAAAAAACACACTCAAAAGTTGGTGCTGAAACTAGCGGGAATCCCAAATCGGGTAATAAACCAAAAAACAAAAGCAGAAACAGGAACCGAAAGCCAAAAAACAATGGGTAAAATTGTGGTGTTTTTTTTAGGAATCTTCATTATAGCTTCCTGCGAATCAAAAACGGTTTTTAGCGAAACACAGGCACTTTCCGGGCACTGGGGTGAAGATGAAACACTTCTTTTCACAATCCCGCAATTGGATTCCCTTAAAAAGTACAATGTCTTTGTAAATGTAAGAAATACAAACGATTACAAATACAACAACATTTTTTTAATAATTTCCATGAATTTTCCCCACGGAAAAACGCTCACTGATACACTTGAATACAAAATGGCGTATGCGGACGGTTCGTGGATGGGCCAAGGCATTACAGACGTAAAGGAAAACAAACTGTTTTATAAAGAAAATGTAACTTTCTTTGAAGACGGAAATTACACACTTACCGTAAACCAAGCTATGCGCAATAACGGCTCGGTGGAAGGCGTTACAAGACTCGAGGGCATAACCGATGTAGGAATAAGTATTGAAGAAGCTACAAAACCGTAAAAATTATGGCAACTAAAAAAGCACCGAAAAAAACCAAAAAAGACAATAGCAACGCCAAGCACATACGGACATTCTGGAAATTGTTTGCAGGTTTTTTGGGAATAATTCTTCTCTTTTTCCTCTTGGCTTCTTGGGGCGTCTTCGGTAGTCTCCCAGATGAAACAAGCCTTGAAAACCCAGAAAAAAATCTTGCGACTGAAATTGTTTCTTCAGACGGAAAAACCATTGGAAAATTTTATAAGGAAAACAGGACTCCTGTCCCCTTCGATTCACTGCCGGATCATTTGGTTAACGCGCTTATAGCAACTGAAGATGCCCGGTTTTACGACCACTCCGGTATTGATGGCAAAGGAACACTTCGCGCGGCCATCTTTTTGGGCTCACGCGGCGGGGCGAGTACTATAACGCAACAGTTGGCAAAACAACTTTTTACCGAACAAGTTTCAAGAAACATCATACAACGCGGACTTCAAAAAATAAAGGAATGGATTATCGCAACACGTCTGGAACGCCGTTACACAAAGGAAGAAATCATCACCATGTATTTCAATGAATATGATTTTGTGAACCAAGCCGTGGGGATTGAATCTGCCGCAAACATTTATTTTGATAAACCCCCAATGGCTCTCACCACGGTGGAATCTGCAACTTTGGTGGGAATGTTCAAAAATGCTTCACTTTATAACCCCATACGGAATGAGGAAGGCGTGAAAAACAGAAGAAATGTGGTTTTGGCACAAATGGAAAAGTACGGCTATATTTCTGAGAGCGTGATGGATTCGTTACAGGCGCTTCCGCTGGAAATTAAATTTACCCCGCAAGGCCACGACGAAGGAAGCGCGACTTATTTTCGTGAATACGCCCGCAGTTTTATGGAAGACTGGATAAAGGAAAATCCGAAGCCCGACGGCAGCAAGTACAATATTTATCAAGACGGGTTAAAGGTCTATGTAACTATAGATAGTAAAATGCAGGAATATGCTGAAGAAGCCGTAAAAAAACACATGGCAAAGCTTCAAATTATATTTGATGAACAGAATGAAAATAACAAAACAGCACCTTTCCGGGATATTTCAGAAAAGGAAACCGAAGGTATTTTAAATTCCGCTATGCGAAAAAGTGATCGCTGGCGCGAAATGAAACAACAGGGAAAAGACGAGGATGAAATTATTGCGAGCTTCAACAAGAAAACCAAAATGCGCATCTTTTCATGGAAAGGGGATATTGATACGTTGATGACGCCTATGGACTCCATACGTTACCACAAATCAATATTACAGGCCGCAATGATGTCCATGACCCCACAAACAGGTGAGGTTAAAGCTTGGGTGGGAGGCATCGATTACAAGCATTTTAAGTACGATATGGTAAAAAAGGGGAAAAGGCAAATAGGCTCTACCTTTAAACCATTTGTGTATGCCACGGCAATTGACCAAATGCACATGTCTCCCTGCGATACGCTTCCCAATACCTTATATACCATCCCTTCCGGAAGACATAATTTAATTGAGCCCTGGACACCAAAAAATTCTGGTGGCACTTACGGTGGCATGGTAAATTTAAAATACGCGTTGGCCAATTCCATAAATACCATTACTGCCAGGTTGATTGACAGAGTTGGACCAAGACCGGTAATTGATTTGGTTCAAAAAATGGGCGTGGATACTGAAAAAATGCCAGAAGTTCCTTCAATTGCTTTGGGAACGCCAGACGTTTCGGTATACGAAATGGTGGGCGCATACAGCACCTTTGCAAATGAGGGCGTATATGTAGAACCGATTTTAATTCAAAGAATTGAAGATAAAAATGGCACCGTGCTCTACCAGAATGTTCCAAAAACAAAGGACGTAATAAGCAAAGAAACCGCATATGTAACAGTCAGCCTCATGGAAGGTGTTACGCAATCTGGAACCGGAACCCGTTTGCGGGGCACGTGGGCAACTGGCTCTCCGGTTTACAAAAAAGCAATGACGGGCTACCCCTACGATTTCAAAAACCCGATTGCGGGTAAAACCGGTACAACACAGAATAATAGTGACGGTTGGTTTATGGGTATGGTTCCAAATTTAGTTACTGGAGTTTGGGTTGGAGGAGATGACCGCGCAACGCATTTCGGCTCAATTACCTATGGACAGGGGGCAACTATGGCGCTCCCTATTTGGGGAATGTATATGAAAAGTTGTTATGAAGACAAAGACCTGAACGTCTCCACGGCAAATTTCACGAAACCCGAAGAGCTTTCCATTGAAACGGATTGTGCCAAATGGCGTGAGGGCGCATCAGATATCGAGGGAATTCCGGATGAGTTTGATTTTTAACTTTATTTGAAATATTCAAAATAGACGAGACCGTTTCAGCAATGAAGCGGTTTTTTTATGAAACAATTTTAGCTTCAAAAGGAACTCTGATTCAAATTTTGTATTTTTCAGAAAAATTAAAAAATGATAAAAAAAACAGTTGAAAACGTTCGCGAGGCCTGTGCAGGTATTGAGGACGGAATGACTTTTATGCTCGGCGGTTTCGGTCTTTGCGGCATCCCCGAGAATATTATAGGTGAGCTCGTTCGCCGAAATGTCAAAGACATAACCTGCATCTCAAACAACGCGGGCGTGGACGATTTTGGCTTGGGACTGCTTCTGAAAAAACATCAGATTAGAAAAATGATATCGTCCTATGTGGGTGAAAATGCCGAATTTGAACGCCAAATGTTGAGCGGTGAAATGGAAGTAGAATTAATTCCGCAGGGAACCTTGGCGCAACGCTGTGAGGCCGCCCGCAGCGGGATTCCGGCATTTTTCACACCGGCCGGTTACGGAACTGAAGTTGCGGAGGGCAAGGAAAGCCGGGAATTCCACGGAAAAATGCACGTTATGGAAAAAGCCTTTGAAGCAGATTTTTCATTCGTAAAGGCATGGAAGGGTGACGAAGCCGGAAATCTTATTTTCAAAGGAACCGCACGAAATTTTAACCCAGCAATGTGCGGCGCTGGCAAAATTACCGTTGCCGAAGTAGAGGAACTTGTGCCCGCAGGTACGCTTGACCCCAACCACATCCACATTCCAGGAATTTTTGTTCAAAGAATATTTAAAGGTGAACGGTACGAAAAACGTATTGAACAACGTACGGTACGAAAAAGATAATTTGAAGAAATTATTATTTCGAGTAAAAAAATAAACTAAATCGAATGGTAAAATTGTCAGATTTATCCATTTTAAAATATTCAAATTAAATATGGCGCTTTCAAAAGAACAAATAGCACAACGAATTGCAAAGGAAGTTAAGGATGGATACTACGTAAACCTTGGTATTGGAATTCCCACGCTGGTCGCCAATTTTGTACGCGGTGATATAAGTGTAGAATTTCAAAGCGAAAATGGGATTTTGGGGATGGGCCCATTTCCGTTTGAAGGCGAAGAAGATGCAGATTTGATAAACGCTGGAAAGCAAACGATAACGGCTTTGCCGGGTGCCTCCTTTTTTGATTCGGCAATGAGTTTTGGGATGATACGTGGTCAACACGTGGATCTCACAATCCTGGGCGCAATGGAAGTTTCGCAAAATGGAGATATTGCCAATTGGAAAATCCCCGGCAAACTGGTAAAGGGAATGGGTGGCGCGATGGACCTGGTTGCTTCTGCCGAGAATATAATTGTAGCGATGATGCATACCAACCGCGAGGGAGAGTCTAAACTTTTGAAATCCTGCAGTCTTCCTTTGACCGGTGTTAAATGCGTGAAAAAAATTGTGAGCAATCTTGCGGTATTGGAAATTATCGACGGAAAATTTCATCTTTTGGAACGCGCACCTGGAGTATCTGTGGAAGAAATTAAACAGGCAACTGAAGGCGATTTAGTTATCGATGGTGAAATTCCAGAAATGAATTTATAAACATTTTTTAGCAAACTTAAACAAACCACTGATAAATTTCAGTGGTTTTTTATTGCCAAAAATAGCCAAAATTATAATAAATGTTAAAGTTTAGTGTATTTAATCGAATTTATTGACACTTTATCTGGTTATTTAAATTTTCCTCCGCATCTTAGCAGTCCCAAATCTTACCAACTTAACCTCATATGAAAAGAGCAGTTAGATCATTGAAAAGCACAGTTGAATTATTGCAGAACGTTATGTTCATCGTTAAAAAAGTTTTTCAACTGGTCTAATTCCTTTTTATGGTTGTTTATGCCCCAAATCTGTTATAAAAACAGATACTAAAGTAAAGCCCGTTCTTAGTGAGGTTAGAACGGGTTTTTTATTTTCAATATTTTGATTCGATCAAATTCCCTTCGGAATGGCAGAAATCAATCTTTTGGTGTATTCCCGCTGCGGATTTTCATAAATTTCATCTGCATCGCCCAATTCTTCAATCTTGCCTTTATTCATTACCAATAATTGATCGGCCATATATTTTACCACCGCAAGATCGTGCGATATAAATATATATGTGAAGCCAAAATCTTCCTTCAAACTGTTCAAAAGATTGAGAACTTGTGCCTGCACCGAAATGTCCAATGCCGAAACAGACTCATCACAAATAACGAGTTTGGGCTGTACGGCAATCGTTCGTGCAATACCCACGCGTTGTCTTTGACCGCCGGAAAGCTCATGCGGATATCGGTAAAAATAACTTTCATCCAGGCCAACCCTGCTTAAAAGCGTAAGTACACTTTCCTTTCTCTCTTTTCTATTTTTCGCCAGTTTGTGGACCTCCATCGGTTCCATCAATGATTCCCCAATCATAATCCTAGGATTTAGGGAAGAATAGGGATCCTGAAAAATAATCTGTATTTCTTTTCGTAAGTTTCTTATCTCTTTCTTTGAAAGCGTAGTTAGTTCCCTGCCCCTGTATTTTATACTTCCGGCAGAAGCCTTTTCAAGTTGCAAAATAGTTCTTCCCAAAGTTGATTTTCCGCAGCCGGATTCACCAACTAGACCCAGAGTTTCACCTTCAAAAACTTTAAACGAGACATCATTTACCGCTTTTATTTTTTCTTTTTTACGGAATAAACCAGCATTGCTGAAATATTTCTTTTCCAGATTGGTTATTTCCAGAATAGGCGTTTGGGTATAAATTTGCTTATGCCTTTTGGCACGCATAACGGGGCTCACAATCTTTTTTTTGAACGAATTATCGGCAATGGATGCAATGGTTGGCAATTTTTCCAGCCGAACATCGAGTGCCGGACGTGATGCCAAAAGTGCCTGTGTATAATTGGCTTGCGGATTTTTAAAAATTTCTTCTGAAGTCGCTATTTCCTCAACATCGCCTTTGTACATAACCACCACCCTATCCGCAATTTCAGAGACCAGATTGAGATCGTGTGAAATAAAAAGCAAGCCCATCTTTGTTTCGCGCTGAAGATTTTTCAAAAGTAAAATTATTTCCTTTTGTACTGTAACGTCCAGTGCCGTTGTGGGCTCATCTGCAATCAATAGTTTCGGTTTGCAGGCAATGGCCATCGCAATCATCACGCGCTGCATTTGCCCACCACTTATCTGGTGCGGGTAACTTTTGTAAATTTCCCGAGGTCGCGGCAGTTTTACCTTTTCAAAAAGGGAAACAGTTTCTTTTTTTGCTTCGGAAGCATTCATCTTTAAATGCTGTTTCAGGATTTCCGAAACTTGATATCCACACGTAAGTGATGGATTCAATGCACTCATCGGTTCTTGAAAAATCATTGCAATTTCCTTTCCCCGAATTTTTCGGAAGGCTTTTTCTTTTAAAGAAAGTAATTGTTGTCCTTCAAAAGTAATTGCTCCATTTATTTGAGCATTTTTCTTTGGAAGTAAGCCTATTATCGCTAATGAGGTAACTGATTTGCCGGAACCGGACTCGCCAACAATTCCTACAATTTCATTCTCATAAATATTAAATGAAATAGAATGCAATACTTCTACTTGCTTCTTTTTTGTTCCAAAGCTTATGCTCAAATTTTCAACTGAAAGTAAAAGGTTGTTCTGCATTGTTCCAAAGATAAATGGAATTTACATTACAGTTTTATGAAACTTCAACAATAAGTAAATATAAATAATACCCAATTGTCGAAATTATTTGTTGTTTAACGGAATTTTTGTAATTTGTTATGCATAATTTAACATATTCATTAATTCTTTAACAAACTTATTTATGAAGACAAGTAACTTTAAAATGAAAGGGAAAATTTTCCTTTTACTATTCCTTATTTCTGGAATGGCATTTTCGCAAACCGAAAGCGAAAGAGAGCAAATTACAAGTCGCTATAATCTGGCAGACTTGAACGCTCTTGAAAATAGGTTATCAGCGAAAAACCAACAACAGAAAAACATTGCCCGTACCGAAGCGCAACGCCGTAATATCCCCAATACGGTAGCTTTACCAGACGGCGGTTTTGCTGAACTTCAATACATTGCTGAAGATGGTAGTCCTATCTACTATCGTACCTTCAATGTAAGTGCGGCAATATCTACACGCGCCAATTATTTGAACAGCGGTGGCGGCCTTGGCCTAACGGTGGACGGGCAAAATATGACAGCCTACGTGTGGGATGGCGGTCACGCGCGTGTAACGCACCAAGAGTATGACGGTACTGGTGGAAACAACCGCGTGACCGTAGAAGATGCCGCTTCAGAAGGTGGCACCCAATTGAACTTTCACGCAGCCCACGTAACTGGTACAATAGCCGCATCTGGCGTTCAAGCTAATGCAAAAGGGATGGCCCCACAATCCCGCGTAAGAGGCTATATGTGGAATAATGATATTGCTGAGGCCACTTCGGCGGCAGCTAATGGAATGTTGCTTTCAAACCACAGTTATGGATACAGATCAGATTTGGTTCCTGATTACTATTTTGGGGCATACATTACGGAATCCCGCGATTGGGACCAGCTTATGTACAACGCTCCCTACTATCTAATGGTAGTGGCAGCTGGAAATGATGGAAATACCAATTACAATGGAAATCCACTGAACGGAAATAGCGCCTATGATAAACTTACCGGGCATTCCACATCTAAAAATAATTTGGTAGTAGCCAATGCAAATGATGCAAATATTAACGGAAGTGGAAACCTCGTAAGCGTAAGCATTAATAGTTCAAGCAGTGAGGGCCCTACGGATGACCTTCGTATAAAACCGGATATTACTGGAAATGGAACTTCCGTAACATCAACCTATGAAACCAGTGATAGTGCCTATGGTACCATAACCGGTACCTCAATGGCCTCACCCAACGTTACCGGAACATTATTACTTCTTCAGCAACACCATAATAATGTAAATGGAAATTATATGCGGGCAAGTACCTTAAAAGGCTTGGCCATGCATACTGCGGACGATGCCGGACCTACAGGCCCAGATGCCGTATATGGTTGGGGACTTCTGAATGCAAAACGTGCCGCAGAAACCATTACAGCTGAAGGAACAAATTCAAAAATAGATGAATTGACGCTTTCTGCTGGACAAACATATACCATAACCGTAAATTCTGACGGAATCAACAAATTAATGGCTTCCATTTCCTGGACGGATGTTCCAGGGGTAGCCACAACGCAAGCCAATTCGTCAACCCCACGTTTGGTAAACGATTTGGATATTCGCGTAACCAAGGGAGGAACTACTTTTATGCCATATAGATTAACATCCATTACAAGCAATGGCACAGGCGACAACAATGTTGATCCTTTTGAAAGAATTGATGTTTCTGGCGCGTCAGGTACGTATACTATTACCGTAACCCATAAAGGCTCTTTAAGTGGTGGCAGTCAAAATTTCAGCTTAATTATAACAGGTATCACAGACGAGGCTGCGGTGTGTCAGGCAATAACCCCTTCAGATGTGAATGTTTCCGGAGTTGGTTCAAATTCAGCAATTGTACAATGGGATGCCGTAGCAGGCGCTACATACGATGTACGCTATCGCCCAACTGGCTCTTCAACTTGGATAACGCAAGCTGCGAGCAGCACTTCTTCAACGCTCAATGGCCTTAATCCAGAAACCGGATATGAAGTTCAAGTGCGAAGCAAATGCAATGATGGCAGCACATCCACCTATTCAGCTTCGGTTAATTTTACAACTACTTCGGTGCAGTTATCGTATTGCGCTTCAAAAGGAAACAATGTAAATGATGAATACATTGGGCGCGTACAAATGGGTACGATAAATAATCCGTCTGGCTCTGGAAATGGTTATTCAGATTTTACAAATATCAATACAGCACTAAGCAAAAACAGCAGCGTTTCCATTACCATTACCCCTACTTGGACTGGAACTGTTTATGCCGAAGGATATTCGGTATGGGTAGATTATAACCAAAACGGAAGTTTTACCGATGCCGGTGAACAAGTTTGGACCCAGGCCCCGACGACGAGCGCCACCGTTACCGGTAGTTTTACAATTCCTGCCACTGCCCTGGACGGCAATACACGGATGCGTGTTTCAATGAAATATAACGGAATTCCAACCTCTTGTGAATCTTTCAGTTATGGGGAAGTCGAAGACTATACCATAAACCTGGGAGGTGGCGATACGCAGGCGCCTAGCAATCCATCAAATTTGGTCGCATCAAATATTACCCAAACTACCCTAACCCTCTCTTGGAATGCCTCCTCCGATAATATTGGCGTGACTGGATATGATGTTTTCCAAGGCAATACAAACCTGGGAACCGTAGCATCAACTTCGGCGAACATCACTGGATTGACGGCTTCAACAGCATATTCATTTAAAGTAAGGGCAAAAGATGCCGCTGGCAACACTTCTGGTTTCAGTAATATTGTAAATGTTAGCACGCCAGGCGCGAGCGTGAATTATTGTGCTTCCTCAGGAAATGACTCCAGCTACGAATGGATTGATCTGGTTCGTTTAAATAATTTGAATAACCCTTCGGGCAACGACGGTGGCTACAGAGATAATACCAATTTATCGGCTAATGTGAATTACGGCTCAAACACGATTCAATTGAGTGCAGGATTCGCAAGTTCCAGCTACCGCGAATACTGGAAAGTTTGGATTGATTATAACCGAAATGGCACGTTTGAGTCAAACGAATTGGTTGTAAATTTCAATTCTACTAGTAGCGGAACCCTAAGCCGAAGCTTTACGGTTCCCACTTCTGCATTGGCTGGACCTACAAGAATGCGGGTTTCTATGAAATATAATAGCGGTCAAACTGCCTGCGAAACATTCAGCTATGGAGAAGTTGAAGATTATACTGTGAATATTGGTACAAACCCTACCCAGATGGCGACCTCTAATGGCAATACTTTTGAAAATTTAAAAATGACAATTTATCCGAACCCTGTGAAAGGCGATATTCTTAATATTTCAATCATGAATGCAGACGCAACCGATTATGTGCTCTACAATCTAGTAGGGCAAATAGTTGGTAAAGGTGCGTTTACTGAAAGCATGGACGTTTCACAATTACAGGCCGGCGTTTATATTCTTGAAGTTAGAACCCAACAAAACAAATTTGTACAACGATTTATTAAAGAGTAACCCATTAATTTTTAATTATGAAAAAACCCGTTTCAATTAAATGAAACGGGTTTCGTTTTTTAGGTAATTTTAAAATCTACAACGGCGCACCCACTGCAATATCACAACGATGACCGGGCTGTCCGTGTGGAGGGTTTACATTACTGTTAGTTGTTGTGTTAGTAGCAGGAGTTTGGGATTGTGCCTGTTGGGCATTTCCGCCATTCAATGGCGCTCCAACCGCTATATCGCAACGATGGCCTGGCTGACCGTGTGGCGGATTGAGCCCATCTTGTGTTGTACTTGACGCTGAATTTGCTGATGGCGAAACTTGTTCCAGCGCGGCTTTATTCTGCTCGAGTGTAAATTCTGTTGGTCCGGCGGGCGTTGCTTCCTTTTCCACTTTGTCATTGCAGGAAATCAAAAAAGCTAGCATCGCAACCAATGGAAGCATGAAATATTTAAAGGAATTTTTTGTTGAATTTTTCATAGCGAATCACTTTAGAGTATTGGGTAAAGCTACTCATTTTATTTCGAAAATTTAAACCGAAAGAATTTCATCTTCGGTTAAAATGGGTTCGTTGCGAAGTCTTAATAGAATTTGTGCAACCGTTACTGTATCTTTTTCGCAATAGATTATAATTCTATCAATATCACCTTCGTTATAAAAAACATTTCGCACTTGGCTTCCGTCGATATCATCTTTTGGGGAGGGAATTCCTAAGATGTGCGCCATCAATTTAAGGGAAGTAAATGTTTTGTAATCCCCAAATTTCCAGAGTTCCAAGGTATCCAGATGAGGCACTTCCCACGGCTTTTTCCCAAAAAGATCCAGCTTAAACGGAAGCGATATAGAATTGATAATCATTCGCCGCGCGATGTACGGAAAATCAAATTCCTTACCGTTGTGGGCGCAAAGAACGTGGTGGGTTTTGTTGAAATGCGTTTCAAGCAGAGTTTTAAATTCTTTTAAAATCTTCACTTCATCGCCGTGAAAACTTGTTACCCTAAAATTTCGAACATCGCCTTTCAACACAAAATAACCTACCGAAATACAAACAATCTTCCCAAATTCTGCCCAAATTCCCGCCCGCTCATAAAATTCCTCTGCCGAGATTTCTTCCTTACGTTGATATTGACTTTTCAGTTCCCAAAGCATTTTTGAAGTATCATCCAATTCCTCAAAATTTTCGTGCTGTGGCACAGTCTCAATATCCAAAAAGAGAATATGCTCCAAGTTGATACGCTTGATCATAGTTTTCGAAAATTACTAATGGGGAGAATTAAATCTAAGGAAAATTAGGGAATTTCAGCCATCATCCCATAAACTTCCGATACAAAAACATAAAAATCTGAACTAAATGGCTTTTCGGTTTTTTCGCCGCGCTTGTGCCCCAAACGAACGATTACTATATCATCTTCAGGAATTACTATAACATACTGCCCAAGAATACCGCGCATGGCAAAGATTTTCTTTCCCATAAAATAGCTGAGCCAAAAACCGTAACCATATTCCTGACTTTCAGCAAAACGAGGCTCAATGGATTTTGCCACAAATGTGGAGTCCAGCAATTGCCGGCCGTTCCATCTACCGTAGTCTTTATATAGTTTTCCAAAACGTGCGAAATCACGTGCATTGCTTCCCAAACAGCAATACGCCTTTACCAATTTGTTTTCAGCATCATCTACTTGCCACAAAGCCGGATTTTCCGCGCCCATTGGTTGCCAAAAACTTTCACGCATATATTCAGCCAATTGCTTTTTGGTCGCTTTCTGAATAACCATCGCCAAAAGCTCCGTATTTCCGCTCAAGTATTTGAACGCTTTACCGGGCGTTTCGGTTACTTGTAGATTCAAAATTGTTTTGCTTAAATCGCTGCCGTAATAGGCGCGTGCAGTCATCCCAAAAGGATTGGAATACGATTCATCCCAATTTAATCCCGAAGCCATGGATGAAAGATCGCCAACAGTTAAACCTGTATCCTGGAACTGCGGATAAAAATCTCCCACTGGTTGTTCCAAACTTTTTATAAAACCATCATCAATTGCTTTTCCCAATAAAGCCGATGTGATGCTTTTTGCCATTGAAAAGGAATTGGTCTGCGATTTTTCGCTGTAACCGTCGGCATATTTTTCATATAAAATACTATCGTTTTTTATGATAAGAAATGCAACTGTCCCCAATTTTTTATTGGTTTCCGAAAGTTTTTCCGAAGCCTTTATAGCATTGTATTTTTTATGAAGCGGCCACGGCTGCGGATTTGTACTGGCAGGAATCTCCTCATTTTCAAAATATTGAAAATCATCAATAAAGGCCGTAGTGTGCCCTGTGAGATATACTACGCGAACACCCTTTAAAATATAACCATAACCCGAAATATAGAGACCAAGCACGAAAATTATAAGCAAAATTGCCAGCCACTTAAAAAATCCAATAAGTTTTTTCATTTAAAATAAGCGTTGTTGTGTAACAGGATTTTCAAGGTTGAGGAGAAACTTTTTTCTGTGCAGCCCGCCAGCATATCCAGTGAGCGAGCCATCTGAGCCTATCACCCTATGGCACGGAATGATTATGGAAATGGGGTTTTTACCGTTTGCGGAAGCCGCAGCCCTTATCACTTTTGGGTCGCCAAGCCTATTTGCCACTGCTTGATACGAAGTAGTTTTCCCGAAAGGAATCTCCATTAATTCTTTCCATACTTTCTTTTGGAAATCTGTTCCCTGCGGATTTAGTTTTAGTCTGAATTTCGTTCGGGTGCCTTCAAAATATTCTTTGAGTTGTGATGCTGTTTCGGCCAATTCAACAGGCATGTCGGTTTCAGAATTTTGATCGGAATCATTTAAAAAACAAACGGAAGCAATCCCGGCATCATCTCCGGTAATTTCCATAAAACCAATTGGAGTATGGATTACAGCACTTTTCATGGTTGCTCTTCTTCGTCTTTGTTTTTTGAATTTTCCGCTTCGTTATTTATTTTTATTCCCATACGCTTTGCCCTGCGTTCCCAATTTTTGCGTGCCTGTAATTGCATATCTTCCACACTATCGCTTTCATCCATAATCTCAAGCCCTAAAAGAGTTTCAATGATGTCCTCCATAGTAACCACACCTATAGTATTGCCAAAATCATCTGCCACGGCAGCAATGTGTACACGCTCTTTTATGAATGTTTCAAACAGATCTGGAATCGGTTTTTCGGCACTTACCACGTACATATCGCGACGAAGGTCTGCCAAGATTTTATCGCCATGGGTTTCAACGATTTCCTCCAGAACCTCATCCCGAAGTACAAATCCCGTAAGATTGTGGGTTTTATTTTTATACACGGGAATTCGGGAAAACTTTAAATTTTTATGGCTGTTGTGAAAATCACTCAGGCTCATCCGTTCATCTTCAAGTGTAACAACCGGGAAAGGCGTCATTACATCCTTTGCCTGTACGCTTTTAAAAACCAATAGATTCTTAATAACTGTAGTTTCATTTTCCTCAAAAACGCCCTCCTCTTCGGCAGCATCGGTAATTGCCAAAAATTCCTCGCGGCTCATTGTGCTTACGTGGGCTGATTTGCCCACCAAACGTGTAATGAGCATCAGCAACCAAAGTATCCCTGTATATTTTAAGGGTAGAATGATTGCTTTCAAGAATAGTGCAGTGAAAGGCCCGAGCTTCTGCCAATAGGTAGCACCAATGGTTTTCGGGATTATTTCTGAAACTACTAAAATTAGCATCGTCATAATGGCCGATACTATCCCGACAATGTTCATGCCCCAGACTTCCACTTTATACGGAAGCTTTTCCGCCTGTACTCCAACCAGTATTGCGCCTACGGTATGCGCAATGGTATTCAGCGTGAGGATGGCAATTAAAGGTTTGTCTATATCTTTTTTGAAATTGGCCAGCACGGTGGCATATTTTTTACCCTCGGCAGTTTTCATACGTATGTATGTAGGTGTAAAACTGAGAAGTGCAGCCTCAAGAATGGAACATAAAAAGGAAAAGAATATTGAAAGTATTGCGTAAAGTAGTAACAGCGCCATGGTTGGTTTTAAATTTCCAACTAAAATAAAGATTTAAAAAACGCTAATACAATAACAAGTTGTTAATTACAAAAAAACCGCCCTTTTCAGGGCGGTTTGGGGAGTTTAACTGGCCTTTACAAAAGGCCTAATGATGCCTTCCCACCGTTTTGCATCCTGAAGACACACAAACGGATCTTTGGAAAGACTATCATCTTCATCATTTTCAACGTAAAAAACAATGTCACTCCTATTGTCCTTCGCTAAAAGTTCCATGGCTACCAAATCCAAAGTTTTTTCGGAGTTTTTTATGGATTTTAGGCGACATTCTTTCACATCGTCCATATTTACTAAGACAAAATCTGCTACCGCATTTCTTTTTGATGAATACACCAGTTTTCGCGAAGCCTCGTCCACGCCTATTACCAGCCGGCCTATCACATCAATTTTATTGAGGTTGGCGCCACGTTCGCCCGCCAGTTTCGTTACTTGTTTTTTTACGTTTTTGTCGCCACTTGAAGCGCTCACTATTAAATAAATGACGGGTATAAATATTAAAAGCACAATAATTGCGCCCACTACTGTTGAATTAAATTCCATGGTTTTAAATTTTTTAAGGTGAAATATTTTAATATCAAAGAGGATTTGGCTTAAAAAAAACCAATCCTAAGCCAATGAAATAATAGAAATCACCAAAAAAAATGAAACGGAAAAAGCAACTGCCCTATCAAGCGGCGTCTGTCTTTTCTGTAATAGGAAGAATATTGAAGCGAAGAAATTTCAACGGTAACAAAGTTGAAATGAAGCTGAAGACTATTGAAAATACCAGCCCCAAAAGTTTCCGTCTGCGGGATGGTTGAAGATACTTCTGAAATAGTGGGTACTTCAAAGAAACTTGATTTTGAACCTTCATCAGAAGATAAAATGGATCCTTCTTTATTTTGAAAAGATTCCGCCAAAGGTGAAAACCCAAACGCTGAAGCTGCAAAGGCTACGAAAAACCCAATGCATAATAACAAGCGCGATAAATGGGAATCAACTCTTTTCACGCAGCAAATGTATGTCAAAATTTAATTCAAAGAATAAAAAATTTAGCCAAGAATTAAAACTTCAATTCAATCTATTTCTTCCTAAACCACTACAGAAGTTTTACCACATCCTTCGCAAAATAGCTGGCGATCATGGTAGCTCCAGCACGTTTTATTGCATTTACCTGCTCCATCATTACGGCGTTGTGGTCAAGCCAACCCCTCTCTGAAGCAGCCTTGATCATGGCGTATTCACCGCTAACCTGGTACACCGCAACGGGTACGTTTACGGCCTCCTTTATATCACGTACGATGTCCAGATAGCAAAGTCCCGGTTTTACCATAACAATATCGGCTCCCTCGTCAATATCCATAAGGGTTTCCTTGATGGCCTCGTCCCTATTTCCATAGTCCATTTGGTACGTCTTTTTATCCTTCGGAATATCTTTCACATCCACTGGCGCAGAATCCAACGCATCCCGAAAAGGCCCATAAAAAGCAGAAGCATATTTAGCGCTGTAACTCATAATAGCCGTATCGCAAAAACCCTCGTCTTCCAAAAGTGTACGGATTTCAAATATGCGTCCGTCCATCATATCGCTTGGGGCCACAACATCGGCTCCTGCTTTTGCGTGGCTTAGCGCCATTTCTGCCAAGACGGCGTTTGTATCGTCATTAATTATTTTTCCTTCTGAAATTATGCCGTCGTGGCCATATATTGAAAAGGGATCCAAAGCCACATCGGTCATGACCACCATATTTGGCACGGCGTCCTTAACCGTTTTTATGGCGCGTTGCATCAGTCCATTTGCGTTCAGTGCTTCCTTGCCGCTATTGTCCTTCAGCTTATCATCCACTTTGACAAACAGCAAAACCGATTTCAAGCCTAGTTCCCAAAGTTCTTTCACTTCCTTTTTCAGCAAATCGAGGCTTAGCCTGTAGTAATTGGGCATGGATGCGATTTCCTCACGTACTCCCGTTCCCTCAACCACAAAAAGCGGGACAATAAAATCATTGGGTGAAATTATCGTTTCCCGCACCAAGCTCCGCATACTTTCACTGGTTCGCAATCTTCGGTTTCTTCTCAATGGGTACATAATTATTGTTATTTTTAGCAGCACAAATTTACCATTATAATCTGAGCCTTCCATCATTTGAACCCGCTATCCTCACTTCATTTTAAATATAACTGGCGCGCATATCAGCAGCGCTTTCTGGATGATTTTCCATTGCATCTGGAGGATGGCCATTTGCATTTAGTAGCGCCTCCCGGGTCAGGCAAAACTGTTTTGGGGTTAGAAATGGTTCGCCGGATAAATAAGAAAACCCTTATTCTGGCACCTACGCTCACAATTAGAAATCAATGGAATGAGAGGATGCAACAGTGTTTTGTAAAAGGTGAAAATTCAATCTCAATTTCCTTTGATATAAAAAACCCTGCTACGATAACTTTTTCCACCTACCAATCGCTTCATTCATTTTTTAAAAAGGATTTGGATGGCTCGCACGAAAAAATTGAAAATCATTTTAAAAAGTCGGGAATTGAATGCATTGTTTTAGACGAAGCGCACCACCTTAAAAATGAGTGGTGGAAGCCTCTTTTCGCATTGAAAAAATTACCCGATTGTATTCTTATTTCATTAACCGCCACCCCTCCCTATGATAGTGATTTAAGTGAAATTGCAAACTATTTTCAACTTTGCGGACCCATTGATATGGAAATTAGCTTGCCGGAATTGGTAAAGGCAGAAAATCTATGTCCCCATCAGGATTATATTTATTTTTCCGAACCCGAGCAAGAACAGATTCGCTACATAATAAAATATAGGGAGCAATTAGTTTCTTTTGTTTCAAACCTAAAAAGCAATATGCAATTCCAAGATTTCATCCTTCGCCACCCATATTATCGTAATACAGAGGATAGCTTGGAAGAAATCTATGAAAATCCAAGTTTATACTCGGCTATACTTATATTTTTAAACTCAATAGATTTCGTTATTCCTTCAGAAAAAATTGAAATTTTAGGTGTAAAATCTAAAAACATATCATTTCCTTCACTGAATTATGAATGGGTTGAAGCTTTGTTACAACCTATTTTAATTGTAAACAGAACCGAATTTATTGAAGACGAGGCACTGCTGGACACAATTGAAAAAGACCTGAGAAAAATTGGTGCCTTTGAAAATAAGCGTATAAATCTTGTTGGTGAAAATCGTTTATATCGCACATTATCGCAAAGTCCCACTAAACTTAAAAGTATTGCTGAAATAGTAAAGGTTGAAGCTTCAAATCTTAAGGAGAATCTGCGGATGGTAATCCTCACGGATTATATCCGAAAAGAATTTTTAGACTTTAAGTATGGTGATTCCATTTCAGAAATAAACAAATTGGGGGTCGTGCCTATATTTCAGTTTTTGCGTCATACCATAAAAAGAGATTCAGAATTATCCTTTCAAAAAAGTAAGCTTGCCGTGCTTACAGGTTCGCTTATTATAATACATAATTCCATTGTTCAAAAATTGAAGGACAAATTCCTTTCGGATGCCTTCTCACAGGAAATATTGTGGGACAGCGAATATGTTTTGATAAAACCTACCGAAAGCGGTAAAATGGAAATGGTTGGCGCAATAACGCAATTGTTTGAACAAGGAAATATTGAGGTGCTTATTGGGACAAAATCATTACTTGGGGAAGGTTGGGATGCACCCGCAATCAACACATTAATTATGGCCTCATTTGTAGGTTCGTTTGTAACGTCCAACCAAATGCGTGGGCGCGCCATACGTATAAATCCGAAGAATCCCGAAAAAATTGCAAATATTTGGCATATTGCCTGTATTGATAAAACTAGCGAGATGGGCGGGGCAGATATAGAGATGCTCATCCGAAGATTTAACGCCTTCTGCGGAATTTCATTGGAAGGAGACTTATTTATAGAGAACGGAATCGATCGGCTGGAAATTGTCCCAAAACTTCCAAAAATTGAAGAATTAAATGAAAAAATGGTTTCTCTGGCTAAAAACAGAAAACAATCAAAAGTTCGCTGGAATGCGGCAATAGGTAACGGAAAAGTTTTGATACGTGAATTGAAATTGAACTTTAACAGAGAATCAAAAGCTAAAAAAACTCGAAAATTCTATTATCGGGATTTGGTTAAATATTCATCCATAGAGCTTTTTTCTCTTCTGCTTCTTTCTCTTCCACAGCTTGTAATAAATAACATCGTAACCTTATTTTCCAAAGGATTGGTTTATTTTTTCTATGCAATTATGAGTGGAATTTTTGTATTGTTTCTTCCCAAAACTATTAGTGCGCTTAAGCTTTATTTGAAGTATGGTAGGCGCCACAAGCAATTGTACAAATTTGCCCAATCCTTAAAAGGAGCAATGCTGGAAAAAGGAATTATTAAAACCCCCAGTTGTGAACTAAATATTATTATTGAAGAAAGCAACGATGGTGGAATTGCATGTTTTTTGACAGGTGCTTCCGTTAAGGAAAGCTTATTATTTGTTGACTACTTGGAAGAAATTTTAGCACCAATTGAAAATCCCAGATATTTGATAACCAAATCCGGGTGGCTGCGTAAAAAAGTCGGGGTTTCAAATTATTACAGCGTTCCAAAGGTATTCGGTGAAAGAAAAACGGACGCTGAAATATTTTTTGGGCATTGGCAAAAATTCCATAGCAATTCACATTTAAGCTTCACCAGAAATAAAGAAGGCAGAAAATTATTGCTGAAAGCCCGGTTTCATTATTTTCAAACGGAAGAAAAATTAATTTCCAAAAAAGGATTGATTTGGAAATAAAAAAATTAAACCCACTCCTTCGGATTCTGTAAAACGGCAACCAACTTCGCTTCCTCGCTTCCCGCTTTCGGATGATGATCATATTTCCACTGCACTACCGGTGGCAAACTCATTAAAATACTCTCAATGCGGCCATTGGTCCTTAACCCGAACAGCGTGCCCTTATCGTGAACCAAATTGAACTCTACATACCGCCCACGGCGGATTTCCTGCCAATCCCGTTGCTCTTTGGAATATGGTATATCCTTTCTTTTTTCAACGATGGGAAGATAGCAATCCAAAAAACTGTTGCCCACCTCGGTCACAAAATGATACCAATCCTGCATTTTCATCGCTTCATTTTCCTTCAAATAATCGAAAAACAATCCGCCAATGCCACGTGCCTCATTCCTGTGCGCATTCCAAAAGTACTCATCGCACCGTTTTTTGTAGTTCTCATAAAATGTGGGATTGTGTTTATCGCAAGCATTTTTGCAAATTTTATGAAAATGTTTGGCATCTTCCTCAAAGAGATAATAGGGCGTTAAATCTTGTCCGCCGCCAAACCAGCTATCTACAATATTACCTTCGGCATCGTACATTTCAAAATAGCGCCAGTTAGCGTGAACCGTGGGCACAAAGGGATTTTTCGGGTGAAGCACCAGACTGAGTCCGCAAGCAAAGAAATCGGCATCCTTTACGCCAAAATATTGTTGCATGCTTTCCGGCAACTTCCCAAATACCTCGCTGGTGTTTACGCCGCCTTTTTCAAAAACAGCACCGTTCTCAAAAACGCGTGTTCTGCCGCCACCACCTTCGGGTCGGGTCCAATTATCTTCCTTGAATTTTGCCGAACCATCCATTTCTTCCAAAGCGGAAGTGATCTGGTTTTGGAGATTTTTAATGTATGTAACAAATTGTTTTTTCATAAAAGTTTCTTTTTCTGCAAAATTGTTCACTTTATTCTTTGTAGATGAATCTCCTGCAAGGTGTTGCCGCAGGCCACCTTGTAGGTCTTCACTGCCCAAAACTTCCTCAATTACATCTATTTTTCCTTTGTGCGAATCTTTCATATTTTCTAATGAATCGAAGAGATTGTTTATGACATATTCCTTAGAGATATTAAAATATTCTGGTTGACTCTTTTTCAAATAATGATGAAATGAAGAATATTTAAAATTTTTGTAATCCTCAAATTCTGATGGATTTTTATGTATATAAATCAATAAATTTTTTAAATAATTCTCATCCGTTATTTTTTTTCTTTTGAAATGCTTTTCGAATAAACTTCCAGTTCTTCCTACAAATTTGTTATATGCCTTTGCATAGGCATTTAAAAAATTGGAAATGTTTTTGGTAAATTCATTTCCTTGAGAATCAACTTTTATTAGAAAGTGAAAGTGGTTATCCATCAAACAATAAGCATAAACCTCAACATTTGATGACATATATTTTCCAAATAACTGAAGAAAATAACGCTTGTTCTCATCAGTTTTAAAAATAGTAGCTCCATTTATTCCACGGTTGTATATATGGTAATAATGCGATTGTTCTATTTTTTCTATCCTCATAATAATCGTTAAATTAAACCTACAAGGTCTTAGAGACCCTTGCAGGATGTCTTGGAGACCTTGCAGGATGTCTTAGAGACCTTGCAGGAAGAGTCGATAACCTTCAACGTTTCCGTACTCGCAGCGGTTACAGATAGCGGCAACACCATAATAATTCCAATAACGGGTATTAGCAGCATCAGCATGAAAACTATTCCATTACCAATAGCCAAACCGCGATTTCTCTTAACAAATTGTATGCTTTCCCGATACTTGAAATGTCGTTCCAAGGTATAATCCATATTCCCAAAACCAGCGTAGTAACTTTGCATCACAAATAGCAATACCGAAGAAATTACACCAACCACAGGGATAAATCCTATCAAAATTATGGGAATGGTAAGCAGTAATTCCATCAACAAATTGCGCACATTAATGCGCACTCCGCGCCATAACTGTTCCGTATTTGTGGTTTTTCTATGTGAATGATTTTCCCCAAAAAGGTGCTTTTCAATTTTCTCCGAAACCGGACTCATAAAAGGTGCGCTCAAAGCCATAACTATATGGCGGTAGAGAATTATTCCCAATGTGACGATGATAATTCCCCCAATGAAATTACTTATGGATCTAAAAGTTTCAGCACCCCACTCCCAAAACCAGATTTTAGAAATAATGGCTCCCAAATTATCGCTCAAGCCCCACGCTGAAAAACCAATCAAAACCGCAGTTAAAAAACTGATTGCCATAGGCACGCCAAAATACTTCCAAAGCTTAAGTTTATTGATAAGCGCAAAAGTCCCGCCGTATGCTTTTATTGCTTTTAGAATGTTTGTGAGCATATGCATTTTTTATTTCGACTTGCAAGGTTTTTTCTTTATACCTACAAGGTCTTGGAGACCTTGCAGGATGTCTTGGAGACCTTGTAGGATAGATTATTCAATATAAACCAATTTATTTCTGTGACTTTCAATTTCCTCAACATTTGCAACCCTTTGCGCTTCATCCATTTTAACTTTCAGAAAATCAATAACTTCTTCTTCGGAAGCATCTTTAAGTTCTTTAAAATAATTTCTTCCCATTTTATTGTTATGAAGGTCCATAGCCTTTTCCAAAGGTTTATTCGGCATTAATTTTTCGTGAAATGAAGTTATCTTTTCCGCCCACGCAATCGATTTGTTAGTCCTACTTGGTTTTAATGACCTTCCACGAGCAGTAGTGTATTTGCATATCAAAATATTCCACAGCGCATGCCTAAAAGCGTTGGTACTATTGTTTTTGTGATGTTCCTTTCCAAAAAGAGAATCACAGATTTCCATCGTTTTTTTCGTTGCCTTGAATGTGGGCCAAACCATCAACGGGTTTTGCAGACCCACCGCCGCCAGTCGCCATAATTTAGCGAAATTCAGCTCACTTATGCGCGACAGCATATTCATTTACCCAACCCGGTATTCCTTTACTGCTTCAATAAAAGCACCGGCATTTTCCAACGGAATATTCGGTAAAATACCATGTCCGAGGTTTACAATATATCGGTCTTTTCCGAATTCATCAATCATTTTCTTTACCATCTTCTTTATTTCTGAAGGTGGGCTAAAGAGTCGCGTAGGGTCAAAATTTCCCTGAAGGGTGATTTTTCCGCCAGTCAAATAACGTGCGTTTTTTGGTGAACAGGTCCAATCCACGCCCAACGCCGAGGCGCCACTTTTTGACATTACATCCAGCGCAAACCAACATCCTTTCCCGAAAGCGATAACGTGTGTTTCATCTTTTAGGGCATCAATAATCTGCTGAATGTATTTCCAACTGAATTCTTGATAATCCGAAGGCGAAAGCATACCGCCCCAACTATCAAACACCTGCACGGCATTTACGCCAGACTTCACTTTTTCCTTTAAATAAAGAATGGTGGTATCCGTAATTTTTTGAAGCAATTGGTGCGCTTCTGTAGGTTTTGTAAAGCAGAATTGCTTTGCGATGTCAAAGTTTTTGGAACCTTGCCCCTGCACACAATAGCACAAAATAGTCCACGGGCTGCCCGCAAAACCAATCAGCGGAATCTCATTGTTCAATTTTTCCTTTGTCATTTTTATGGCGTCCATCACATACCCCAATGTTTCGTTGATGTCTGGCACAATAACGCGTTCCAAATCTTTCGCAGCGCGGATGGGGTCCGGTAGCCAAGGCCCCACACCGGGCTTCATCTCTACGTGAATATTCATCGCCTGCGGAATCACCAAAATATCGCTAAACAATATCGCGGCATCCATTCCGTATCGGCGGATGGGCTGTACGGTAATTTCGCTTGCAAGTTCAGGCGTTTGGCAGCGCGTGAAAAAATCGTATTTCTGTTTTATTTCTTGGAATTCCGGTAAATACCTTCCTGCTTGGCGCATCATCCAGACGGGCGGTCTTTCCACGGTTTCACCGCGTAGTGCTTTTAAAAATAGGTCGTTTTTTATCATTTTTTTTTAGCTTTTGGCTGTTGGGTTTTGGGTTTTGGCTGTTGGGTTTTGGCTGTTGGCTTTTGGGTTTTGCTTTTGGCTTTTGGCTCTTGGCTCTTGGCTCTTGGCTCTTGGCTGTTGGCTCTTTAACTATGTGTTTTTATTTTTGTTATTAGACTATTGATCATTTTTGCTTCAGAATTTAATATTTGAAATAAATCATTTAGCTCTGTTTCCTGTAAAAAATCCAACCGTATGCAAATAGTTAATTGGGTTTCTACTTCAAACAATGAACCCATGGCAATTTCCAAAAATCGTTTAAATTCTATTTCACTATTTCTGCTACAGCCCTCAGCTATGTTTGAAGGTATAGAAATGGCAGCTCTTGTAATTTGACTTTTTAAACCAAATCGTTCATCAATAGGGAGTTTTACCGAAATTTCATATATTTTTTCAACAATGAAAATTCCATTTTTCCATATTTCAAGCTCTCGGAAGTTTCTCATTATTTTCGCAATTAAGTGTGTTGGCTCTGTGTCGCTAACTTATTCTGTTATTTGATAGTATTTGTAATTTTGGATTTTTTGGATTTTTTTTCTAAGAGCTAACGGCCAAGAGCTAAAAGCCATTCAAGCTTTTCACCGTTTTCGTAATTACACTTTCTATAGTCGTGGTGTTTGCTATTACCACGTTTTCTGTATATTTTTTGGCTTCATTGGCAGTTGATTTTCCTATACAAATCATCATTGTTGAATATATATGGTTACCTGCGGCATTACCTTGCAGGTTTGCTTCGCAATAGCTTCTCACGCCACTTGGACTGAAAATAAGAATGGCGTCAAAAGTTCTTTGGAATTTCTTCGGATTCAGTTTCGTTTTATATACTTCAATTTCTTTCAATTCAATACCGTTCTCTCTCAATTTTGAAGGAATTTCATCCTTTCGAATATTTCCGCAGAAAAAATGAAACGATTCATTTTTATGATTCTCCACGATAAAATCTGCCAATTCGGAAGCATATTCACTCATTTTATTCACCTTAAAACCATTTTGCTCCAAAAGTGATTTTGTTTTTTCACCCACACAGAAAGCGTTCTCGACTGCGCTCGAATGGACATTTCCAACGAATGACTTGATGGCATTTTGGCTGGTAAAGATTGCATTTTCAATACTTTTAGGCGCTTCAAAAGAAACAAGGTCAATATTTATGGCATCGTATTCCACCAGCGAAATCCCCGCGTTCAGCAATAGCGATTTTTGGTTCAGCTTCAATTTTTTAGTTGATAAAACCGTCGGCATTGCTTTTTAGATATTTTTTGATGTCGCTATCCTTTCCAAAAACCACCAATATATCGCCCCGCTGGTACACCACGTCTGGCGTGGGGAGCCCAGCCACTTCGCGCTTTTCCAATTTTCTTCCCAAGAGATTGGTATGCTGTTTTTTCCGGATGATGGTAATGATGTTCAAGTTGTGGATTTCACGGAAGTTTGAGGATTGAATGGTTTGCCCCACCAATTCCTTACTAACCTCAACTTCGGAAACCAGATATTCCTCATCAATTTCGAAATTGTCTATACTTCCCTTCAGGTTTATTTTTTTGGTAAACCGCTCGGCATATTCCTGCTCTGGGTGGATAATCTGATCCACGCCCATAGCTTCCAAAATAGTATCTTCCAACGCAGATGCAGAACGTGCGATGATCTTTGCCTTTGTGAGTTTCTTGACGATTGCCGTGCTCATAATGGAGGCTCCGTTACGCTCGCCAATGGCAATAATTGCCAAGTCTGCATTGTTGAGCGGCAGCGCATTGTAGGCAGTTTCATTGGTTGCGTCGAGCGCTACGGCGTGGGCAACCTTGTTCTTTACAAGCTCCACTTTTTCCAGATCGTGATCTGCCACAATCACCTCATTCCCAGTGTTGGATAGGTTAATGGCGAGGGACATTCCGAAGTTTCCGAGACCAATGACTACAATTTTCATACTCTATTTTTTTCCGGCGGTAACCGATTTAATTTATTAAAATATTCTCCTCGGGATAGGTATAATCCGTTTTCCCGACACTTTTCAGCAGACCTATCATTAAATTGAGCAGGCCAATCCTTCCAAAAAACATCAAAAAGATAATTACATATTTGCTGTTTTCCGAAAGTTGGGAGGTAATGCCCAGCGAAAGCCCAACGGTACTGAATGCAGAAAATACTTCAAAAGCAATCTGTAACAGCGAGAATTCTGGATTAAAGATAAGCAACAGCAGGATACCCGTGCCAATGCAAGCAAGCGAAATGGATATAATGGCGAAAGCGCGCTGAACGGCTTCGGTGGCCACGCGGCGTGTTCCTATTTCAATGTATTTTTTGTCCTTCGCAATGGAAAATATATTTAGGGTTGCCAATGCAAAGGTGGTCGTTTTAATCCCGCCACCCGTGGAAGCTGGCGAAGCCCCTATCCACATTAAAAAAATCATAAACAGAATTCCGGGAATGGTAAAATCTGCGAAATCTACTGTATTGAACCCCGCAGTACGTGCCGTCACCGAAGAAAACATAGCCGTGGTAAACTTTCCGAAAGCGGTTTGATGGTTCAATAAATGCGTACGCTGTTCCGAAAAAAGAAAGAACAATGCCCCTGCAGCTATGAGGATTGCGGTGGTGTACAGAACGATTTTCGTGTTCAGATTTATTACGCGGGCGATAAAAACCTTTTTCTTTTTGTTGAGAATGTTATGTATAAATTGCTTGAGGTACTGAATGATGTTATCCGCAATATGATAGCCGAGGCCACCAAAAACGATGAGCGCCATAACCACCCACTGCATATAGTAGTTAAAACGAAGGCTTATATCGTAAAGTCCATTTGATGCCAAGGAAAACCCAGCATTGCAATAGGCTGAAATGGCGTGGAAAATAGCAAAAAATCCTTTGCTTTTAAAGGAAGCGTTTTCTTCCAGGGAATGATAGATAAGCGCAGCACCAATGGCTTCCAGTACCAGTGAAAAAAGCACTATCTGCATAACCGTTTTCATTACACTGTTCAGTTTTTCGTGGCCAATAATGTCTTTCATATAGAGACTTTCCTTGAAAGAAGCGCCACTTTTGAAGAAATATGCGAAGAAGGAGGTAAAGGTAAGCATCCCCAGACCGCCCACTTGGAACAATATCATAATAACCGTTTGGCCGAAAGGTGTAAAATCCTTTGCGGTATCTACTACTATCAGGCCTGTAACGGCTGTGGCGCTGGTAGCGGTAAAAAGCGCATCAGTAAATGTAATGCCCGCGGTGGTGGCGCTTGGCAATAACAGCAAAAACGTTCCGGCAAGTGCAATAATGGCAAAACTACCCACGAAGAGAATGGCGGGATTGAAGTACAGGCCATATATTTTCCGAAGAAAAAAAGTGAGGCGGATAAAAAAGTAAATGAGAAGTCCATATTCTATGACGTAGCGCGCATTGAAAAAAGTTTCCACGAAAGAGGTTTCGTAGTTGGCCAAAATAATAATTACTTCCAGAAATACGAGAAGCAATAGTATGATTAGGCTTATACGCGTGCTTCGCCTGACCGTAGTTTCGTTTTTAAACCTGTAATATTTGTAGCAATTGAAGGCGATAAGCGCAAAAAGTAGGGTGGGCAACACAATGAGTTTATAATGCCTAAAATCCTTGAAGTTTTCGTACCCAAAATCGAAAATAAGAAATGCGAGAAGAATCAAGTCCAGAAACCAGACTGCAATGTCTGTGGTCTTTGTTTTGTTCCAAAGACTCATACAAGTTTTTCTTTAATCGATGCCATCAATTCCGCGCCGCCGTTGCCCAAAATTTCCAGGGCGCAATCCCTGCCAAGACGGAGGTTATCCTTAAAATGGGAAGTTTTCAATTGCTCTTCAGTTATTGCTGAATTCTTTTCCAATTCAATCTTCGTTTTTCCATCCAATGAAAAGAGGCAGCCCTTAAACCGTATTTCAGAATCCATAATTTCTGCTGAAGCCCCAATGGGAGCGGTACATCCGCCTTCGAGGGTGCGGAGGAAGTCACGTTCCAAAAAAGTAGCCAATTCAGATTCCGGATGGTTCAGTTGCGCTGTGGCTTCCCTTGAAAATTCATCCTTTTCCAAAGCCACTACGACCATAGCTCCCTGCGCCGCGGCGGGAAGCATCCAGTCAAGGTCCTCCCCAACCCCTCCAAAGGAGGGGCTTTTAATACGTTTGCCATCAACAAATCCCAGACGCTCCAATCCTGCTTTCGCAAAGATGGCTCCTTGCCAATTATTGTCATTTAATTTTTGAAGGCGTGTGTTTACATTTCCACGTAAATCCACAACAGTGTGGTGCGGGTATCGGTGGAGCCATTGCGCTTTTCGGCGTAGGCTTCCCGTGGCAATGGTGCAGGGACTCTCAAAATCGACCGTGCCTTTTGTTACCAAAATATCTTCCGTAGCCTCGCGCTCCAGGACGGCAGTCTGCACGATGCCTAGGGGCAATTGGGTAGGAACGTCCTTCATACTGTGCACGGCGATATCCACGGTGCCGTTGAGCATGGCAACATCCAGCGTTTTGGTGAATATTCCGGTAATTCCCATTTCGTACAGCGGTTTGTCCAGAATAAGATCGCCTGTGGATTTTACGGGAACCAATTGGGTGGTGTAACCCAACGCCTCGAGTCTGGATTTTACCGTGTTTGCTTGCCAAAGCGCCAATTCACTGTCGCGCGTGCCAATGCGGATTACCTTTTTCAATGGGTAGAAGTTTCAAGTTGGAAAACCCTTCGAATGAGTTCAATACTTTCGGAAGAACCTTCATCGCCTTTAAGATGATTGGCGAAGTGGGTCGTAATTTTCTGTATTAACCTATTGCTGATTATTTCGGCCTGTTCTTCATTGAACCCGTTGATTTTCTTTCTTTGGAAATCAATTTCACCTGCCTTTATTTCTGATAATTTTGTCTTTAAAGCCTTGATGGTAGGGGCAAACTTTCGGTTTTCCGCCCACTGATTGAATTCGGTTTCAATTTCAGCAATGATACTTTTGGCCAAAGGCAATTGGGAAGTCCGCTTTTCCAGCGTTTGGTCCGTTACCGCGGAAAGATCGTCCAAATGGACCAAGGTAACCAGTTCGTTTTCCAGCACATCATCCGAAACATTTTTTGGGATGGAAAGATCCAAAATGAGCAACGGCTTTTTGATGTACAGCAATTCCTTTGAAATGGTGGGCTGCTGTGCGCCGGTTGCGACTACAAGTACATCGGTCTGGGCGATTTCACTCTGTATGTCCGCATAGTCCTTTACTATTAGGTTGAATTTACCCGCCACTTTTTCGGCTTTGTCTTTAGTCCTGTTTATAAGGGTAATGTGTTTGTTCTTGGTGTGTTTTATCAAGTTTTCGCAGGTATTTCTTCCTATTTTTCCTGTTCCGAAGAGCAGAATATTTTTTTCAGAAACATAGGGAACGCGGGCAATAATGTACTGCACAGCCGCAAAGCTCACAGAGGTTGCGCCAGAGGAAATGCCCGTCTCGTTCTTGATGCGCTTGCTTGCCTGTATTGCGGAATTTGCCAAACGCTCCATAAATGGGTTGATGATCCCCATTTTCTTTGATCTTTTGAAGCTTTTACGCAATTGGCTTATAATTTCAAAGTCGCCCAATATCTGACTGTCCAAACCTGTAGCCACGCGGAAAAGGTGGGACACTGCCTCTTTATCTTTGTGAACGTACGCCACTTTTTCAAATTCCTCCACGGTACCGTTGGTATGCTCGCAAAGCAATTTTATGAGTTGGAATGAATTCTGCGCAAAGCCGTATAATTCGGTGCGGTTGCAGGTGGAGACTACGGAAAGGGACGGAATCCCCTCAGCTTTGGCTTGCTCGAGAATACGCTGGGTGGCCATTTCAGAAATGCTGAAATGTCCACGTATCTCGGCATCTGCCTTTTTGTAATTGAGGCCGATGGCGTAGAAATGACCTTCGGGAACTATTGAAATATATTTTTGGGAAAGGTTCTCCATATAAAACAGGGCAAATGTAAGGGCATCCTTTTTTAAAAAATAACGCCAGCGGTATCTTTTGTGTCGCTACCTGTTAATTTTCCTTAAAATTTAGATATTTCCCTTCTTGAATGCAGTAAATTCGCAGTTCAAACGGCCATAGCTAACCGATTAATTTAGAACTATTCTAAATAGAAATACATATAGATTGCCATGGAAGCACAAAAAAATGTCGCTACAAGTTTACTTGCCGAAAAGGTAAGTTTTTATGAAGAGACTACCATCGATTCTGGTTTCTTTATTTTGAAATTCAGTAATGAAACCAATGAAAACCAGCATTTTAAAAGAGAGGTAAGTTCCAATTTTGTGCAGTTCCATTTTTGTATCAAGGGCTCTGCGGCGTTTATATTTAATGAAGGGAATTATGTGCTTCCGCTAAAGGAGGAAAATTCACTTTTACTCTACAACCCGCAGCGCGATCTACCCCTGGACCTGACACTACACCCCCATTCCTGGGTACTTTCGGTGTTGCTTCCCATCAATAAATTCCACGGCTTTTTTTCTTCGGAAGCCAATTATATTACCTTTTTGAGCGAGGAGAACAAGGACCGAAAATATTACAAAGATGCCACTATTTCACCCTCGATGGCCATTGTGCTCAACCAATTGATGAACTACAATCTGCACCCGAGCGTAAAATCGCTTTATTTTAAGGGAAAAGCCTATGAACTTATAAGCCTCTATTTTAATCGCCCTGCGGATGCCGATGTGGAGCAGTGTCCCTTTTTGGCCGATGAGGAAAATGTTTCAAAAATAAAGAAGGCGAAGCAGATTATGGTCGCACGAATGGCGGAACCTCCCACGCTGCAAGCGCTTGCGGACGAAATAAACCTGCCCATAAATAGGCTAAAGGAAGGGTTTAAACAAATTTACGGGGATTCGGTTTTTAGTTTTCTTTTTGATTATAAAATGGAAGTGGCGCGACAACTTCTGGCCACCGGCTCACACAATGTAAACGAGGTGGGACTGAAAGTGGGCTACAGCACGGCAAGCCATTTTATTGCTGCGTTTAAGAAGAAATTTGGTACTACTCCTAAGAAGTTTTTGATGGGGATTAGTTAGGTGGTGGTTGATGGTTGATGGTTGATGGTTGTTGGCTGTTGGCCTTTGGCCTTTGGGTGTTGGGGGTTGGGTGTTAGCCTTTAGCCTTTGGCTGTTGGCTGTTCTCTGTTCTTTGTTGTGGGTTGTCTGTTCTCGGTTGTCTGTTTTCTGTTGACTGTTTTCTGTTGTGGGTTGGCTGTTGGCTGTTGGCTTTATTGGCATATATGTTTTTTGATGATATATTCTGTAATTGGTTTTAGGGTCTTTCCTGTTTCGGGATGTTTGGCAAGAGCAGTAAAATATTCATAATCATTCCTTGCATTTTTTCCATACCAAATACGCTCCGTGCCATCGTTATTAAAAAATTTTGTCTTGCAGCTGGGTCTTATTTTCTTTAAATACTGATAGTGCTCCTCGTTATATAATTTCAAAATTCCATTTTTAAACAAGTCCGCATCAAATGAGCTCAGTTCGTAATGATCTTCTTTCCAAACCATCCATTTTTGTCTGCTTGTATACAGATAAATGGAAGTAACTACCACAATTAGTACGGCTACAATTGCCAAAATATTCCTCGTATTCCATTTTCCCTTGGTTGAATTTTCTAATCTATTTCTATTCTGTGCTTTTGTTTCATTATTTGCGAGCAATAAGGCATCCTCGTCAATAGCTTTCATTTCTCTTTCTTTTCGTTTTTCATTTTTCAATACAAAATCCTCATAATTTTCATATCCCAAATACTTAGCCAATGCCAAAAGCACTTGGGGTTGGGGTATTTCTACTTCCTTTTCAGGATTGTTTTTGGCCTCTTTATAATAAAAACCTAACCTTTTTTCGCCGTAGATAAAATCCTTGGAAATGATTGCGGAAAGTTCTTTCGCACACCTATGGTCTGAAGGGGTTACTCCATCTTTTTTTAATTCGGTGCGAACCTTTTCAAAAGCGTTAATTAATAATTTACAGTGCATAAACCTTGTTATTCAACTTTTTAAAACTACAAAATAGCATGGAAAATCTTTGGAAAATCTTTTCCACATCCTTTCCACGTTCTTTCCATCCTTTCCAAACCATTCTTCCTTCATTTGCCTCAGTATTGCAATGCCGCCTTTGGTGTAAGAAGGTTTACAAAGCATTCAATACCACTACTGGAGAGCAGGGTATGGCAAGGGCCATTTTTGAGAAGTAACCCAAAACCTTACCACTACGCTCCACACTTCTCAAAACTGAAAGGCCCCACCTTTCCCTTAACGTGTTGCCTACAATATATCTGGAAAAATTTCCGGACGGCCACACCAGTATCCATTTTTAAAAATTCAACAATGAAAAAAATAGTATTTATTTTATGTGCGGTTTTACTGAATATGGGATTGTTTTCCTGTACACCGCAAACTCTTTCGGAAGAAACGAAAAACACCCAGGCCTGTTGTGGCGATGATGGCGATTTACCGCCTCCGCCTCCACCGCCTCCACCATATACTGGCGGGTAGAAACAGGTAATATTTGTACATTAGGGGAATGAAAACATATCTGTTTTTATTCCTCTTTTGTTTTATTCTGATTTTGCCAACTATACTCCTTAATGCGCAAAATCCGTTGGATAGCACCGCTTATTATTACAATACTATTCTAAACCCGAAGCAGAGAACGGATATTCCCAATGCCATTCAGTTTTATAATCTTCAAAAAGAAAAACATCTTAAAGAGAATAAAGTTTATAAGGCCATTGCCGATTTAAGGTTGATTGCCATTGGCCAACTTCACCTTGGGGAAAGCAATGAGAGTGAAAATACCGTAGTGGCGGCCCTAAAACTTATTGATGCCTCCCCTCAAAGCGACACAATCAGGGAATCCAGAAAAGGACTTTACAACCAATTGGGAAAAATTTACCGCAGTACTCTGGATTATAACAAGGCACTTTCAGCCTACGACAGCGCCCTTCAATTTTCAAAAACCGAAATTGACAGTATCACGATCCATAACAACAGGGCAACCATCCATAAGGACGCGGGCAATTATAGGAAAGCGCTGGATGAACTGAAACTAGCACTAGCAAAAAACAATATTCACAGCAACCCGGTTGCCTATGCCATGGTTCTCAACAACCTAGGTTTCATACAATCCCAAATAGATGACCCCCAAGCGCTTCAGAATTTGGAAAAAGCATTGCAGATTCGGGAGGAATCGAACTATCTGCCAGGCCGTTATTCCAGTTATCACGATTTGGCGGAATATTATTTTCAAAGAAACGAAAAGGAAACTGCCCTTCTTTATGCCGGCAAAGCCTATGAAGTAGCCAAGACACTCAACAGTATTTCGTATTTAGAGGATGCGCTTTCCCTGTTTGCGGTTATGAGCGAAAATCCAGAAATAACAGCCTATAAAACCATTCGCGATAGTTTGGAAAAGCAACGGCAACTGGCGCAGAACAAATATGCTTCAGTAAAATACAACGTGGAAAAAGAACAGAAGAAAACCGCGGAAGCAGAATTGGAACGGGAAAAGGAAAAATCGCAAAAAAGATTATACCTGTTTCTTGTGATAGCGGTAGGGTTGGTAGCCATCATCATCTTCAAACGTCTGCATGAGCGGCACAAAAGGGAAAAACGCAAGCAGATACGGCAAACCGAAGCCCGCATTTCAAAAAAAATACACGATGAGCTGGCAAATGGCATCTATCAGGTTATGGACCAGGTGCAGATGGAACCCTCCCAAAAAGCTATAAGCAATCAGCTGTATAAACTATATAGCCTTGCCCGGGACCTCAGTAGAAATTACGCACCCATTGATACCTCAGCCGCTTATCCACAGACCCTCGAGGAAATGCTTACCCAACACACGGGCGCAACCGCCAAACTGATTTTGGCAGGACTTCATGAAATTTCCTGGGGAAAATTTTCCGCCTTTCAGAAAGAAACGCTATACCGTGTGTTACAGGAATTGATGGTGAATATGAAAAAACACAGCGCCGCCAGCCTCGTGGCAATTCGCTTTGAAATGCTACCTAAAGCCCTTGTTGTACACTATTCAGATAATGGCAAGGGCGTGGATTTTTCACAGACAAAAAAAGGATTGGGACTGGCGCATGTGGAAAACCGTATGGAAAACATAAAAGGGCAGGTTACCTTTGGGAGCAAACCGGGGGAAGGTTTTCTGGCACGGCTGGAAATTCCCCTTTAAAAAAAAGCTGGATATGTTTACAAAAGTTTTGGTAGCGGAAGATATGGACCACATAAGCGGTGGGGTGGAGCGAATGCTGAAGGAAATGGGCGTGCGGGAAGTTGCCTTTGCCCAGTATTGCGATGATGCCCTGCTCCTGCTCCGCAAGGCGCAAATGGAGGGTAGCCCCTTCCCGTTGCTTATTACCGACCTCAGTTTTAAACCCTCCCACCGTGACGAAAAATTAAAGGACGGAGCGGAGCTTGCCTTGGCTGCCAAAGCGGGGGATGCCCATCTGCGCTGTATCATCTATAGTATGGAAGACCGCCCCGGTACGGTTAAACAACTAGTGGAGCGCACGCAGGCAGAAGGCTATGTATGCAAGGACCGCAATGGGCTAAGGGATTTGCAGGAGGCCGTGCACCGTGTGCATAATGGACAGCCTTATTTTTCACCCCAAATTGAGAGTGTACAGAATCCACTATCCTTAACCGCTTTGGATATTTGCATACTGAAGTTGCTGGCCGACGGAAAAAACCAAGGGGATATTTCAATACATATCCAGAAAAATAAATTGGGTGGGCACAGCCGCAGCTATATAGAAAAAAGAATCCAAAATATGCGGGAGGTGCTGGGCGCAAAATCTACCCTGCAAATGGTGCTATTTGCGCGCGACCTTCGCATTATATAGCACAGCACCTTGCCATACTATTCCCAGTTATGCCGTTACCCTCTGTTTCTTTTTGAAGTATTTTCATCCTAGTGTGGATTTCCACAGTACACCCAAGACCATTCCTCAGTAGCTTCGTACCCAACGCGGCAAATCATTCTGGGGAGATGTTTGCCGCTCCCCACCCCGCAGTACGGGCCAGCGTAGGGCCCGTGGCGGTGGGAAAATTTAAAGCAAGTTATATGAAACAATTACAACTACTCCTTATCGTCTTACTTATGGGCTGTGCCAGTGGGAATGCCCAAGAATACAGCTGCCAGGAAATTTTTGAATTTGTTACTGAAAACTACGATTCGCGGGATAACGTATCCTGCATTGGCAGCAGTATGTTGGTAAAAGCCAACTATTATAAAGTTGATGGAGTTGGTTTTGTAGTGGGTTATTTTAAAAGTAATGATTACGATTTTACAGGCGAACCCTACATTTTCTGTGGTGTAAGCAGTACAGCTTGGAGCAATTTTAAAATATATGGTATAAGCTCATGGGGCAAGGCCTTTCACACTTATATTTTTGATTGGAAATGTGATTGCTATTAACAATATAACCTAAAATATAACTAACTAATCTTTAAAATTAAATAAAATGAAAACAACCAACCGAATACTCTTCTTAATGCTCTTTATAACCCTTGGCTCGTGCAGCTTACAGCAGGGTTATGTAAAACTCAATGGCAAAAATCAAAAAGAAATAATTACTACTGAAGAAATTAAAAAATATATGAGGGCCAATCCTAACCCAAGTATTGTTTTAAAGGCTCCTACTTCAGAAGACAAATCCACACAAGCTGACCAAAATTCTTATCTGTACAATGCAATAGAAAAGCAATTGTTGTTGGAAGGGTTCGATGTAAAGGATCGTGGTTTATTCAATGAAGTTATTGGTAAATCAAAAGATATTAATTATGCTGAAATTAAAAACCTAACGGGAACCGACTTAATATTAGAACTTGTACGGTTAGATACAGAAGTTCCTTACAATACCAATATATATTACCAAAAAGATGGTAAAGAAGCGGTAGCAGAAGAAGAAAATTTTTTATTGAATGGCGCCACGATTGAATTTAAAATAACTGTAATAGACGGCAACAAGCATGGCGGTAGCTATCTATTTAATTACGTGCCTTGTATAGAAAAAACTGATGACTGCTACTGTAATGTAGCTTATAAGAAAAATCCAAATCGGGTATATCCACGACTAAGTTTTTGTAAAGGGGAGAAAAGATCGAGTTCTAAAGGCTATGAAATAATCCCAGAAGACAAACTCGAAAAATTTGTACGAGAATATGTAAGTGTTATGGTAACAGCCATTCGTTCCTAAATGAAAAATAATTTCTTTCAATATTTTTTTACTAACCCTTAAACTTCAAAAAATCATGCAAAACCTAAACATCAACCTTTTAGACGAGACGATAGATCCGGCTATCATTACCACTGCCATCGATGCGCTCAATGCGCTACTGAGCGCACTGCCGCGTATTGCCCTTACGCCCGAACAGCTGCGGAGCATGCTGTCCATAAACGTGGACAACAAAATATTTGTGGAAGATGTACTTACCGTTATTGGCAATGGGGGCGATTCCTATTTGCCGAACTACCTCAACGAGACCGCCATGCGCAAGGATCTGGAGGTGAAAAATGCGCTGGCCCCACTTTTGAACAAGCTACAGACCGCCCTTACGCGTGTGAACGATTTGGATCGCGTTGCGGGTCACGAGAGTTATGCCATGGCCTTGGGAATTTACAAGATTACCGAGGCGGCCGCTATGGCAGGCGTACCCGATGCGCGTACGGCGTATGAGTCTTTGAAACCCAGGTTCGAGCGCCAAGGGGGCGGCAGGCCGGCAACCAACTTTGCTCCGCCAGCACCGCCCGCTGAATAGACAACATAGCCAAAGAGGGTCCTCCGGGGCCCTTTTTTTGCCAATAAATCAACCGAGAAACGGATATAATAAAGGCATTTTGTACCCGTAAAAAGGAATATAAAGAATGTGTTGCAGGTATATAAACGATCTTTTAAAGGAATATAAACAATGAAACAAAGGAACGGTAAGAATGTAATACAGGAATTAGATAGATGTTTTACAAGAATTTATGGGATGATTTACAATACTATAACGGATGTAAAAAAGGAAAAGAACGTATGTTTTTAAGGAATAAAATAACAAACTAATAGATAGCAGTAAAAGTTTATGGCCACAAAACCAATAGCACTACCCAACGTGGGCGAAATGCTGAATGCGCACCTCACCGCCCAGAATGTGCCAAAGGCAGCACTGTGCAGAAATATGGACCGCCACCCCAAATATTTACAGGCAGATGTAAAAAAGACGAGCCTGAAAACGGAGCTGCTCTGGCATTACAGCCTAGCACTGGGCCATAATTTTTTTGCCGACCTCGCCGCGCAACTGCCCGACTATTTTACCACCAACGTCCCAGACCCAACCCTGCCCTTTAAACAGCGCATCGACCAATTGGAGGAGGAGGTTAAATTGTTGAACGTGAAGGTGGAGATTTTGGAGGGAGTTTTAAAATAAAGGTTATATTTGAAATAGTAATTATAGAGATGTGTGAGAGATATATAATGGTGGTTTATATATGCATGTTGCCCACAATATGACAAAAATCGTAATATATAGCCTAATTGTTCTGATTTTAGTGAGTTGTAATGGATATTCACAAAAAACTGACCCGAAATCTGCCGACTCTTCTCAAATTGAAAAAATCGACACAATTACCAAGCTTCGTTCTGACGGAACTAAAGAATTTGAGGTCCAAACTAAAAACGGCTTTAAAACTGGAAGCGGATTTTTATTCGACCGAAACGAAAATATTGTCGGACTAAAGCATTTCGAAAATGACACACTGAATGGTTTCGGACTTTTACTTTACGAAAATACGTTCAAACCTCAATATCTTTACGAATCGAATAATGGAAAGCGAGACGGAGTATTAATTGACTTTTATGAAAATGGAGTTATAAAATCATTTAGAAGTTCCGACTTATTTAACGACAGCCAACATATTAAATTTCACGAGAACGGAACAATAAAGGAAATCGGAAAAACGAAAAAAGGAAAAGCAAACGGAATTTGGTTATATTTCGACAATAATGGAATTTTAGAGAAAAAAGTAGAATACGAAAACGGAAATATAAAAAAATAAAAATACTGTGGGCAACACCGTATATAAGCTATGGCTTGGTCAGTCCTCACTTGGAAAATCCTGCGGATTTCCCAAAGCCAGTTTTTATCAGGAAAGGTCTGTCCCGAGACACGCCACAGCTCATATACATAACCGTTGGCAATAATTAAGACCAATGTACTTTCCTGAAATAGGTTGACTAAAAATTAAACCTTTTAGTACTAGACTTAATGAAAGACAAAAAACAGCACTGCCGAAAAACTTCCTACAAAAAAGTAGGTTTCGATTTAAAACTTTTGAT
>NZ_JAHCTB010000003.1 GCF_018476645.1 Aequorivita echinoideorum
TAATAAAATATTCCAAAAAATTTCAAGAGCCTCCCGCGTCAAGCAAAAAACAGCTATCTGTTTTTCTAAGCGGTTGCAAATATAGAACGGATTTTGATTCCTACAAACTTTCTGAAAAAATATTTTATAATGAAATCCAAAAGGATTTATAATGTATTGAAAGGGCATCAATTACAATTAAAATAATTTTGGTTTTTTTCAGAATGTACTATTTAAACTGCAAGAAACATCTGGAACAAGTATTTGAATGTCTAAATATTTTAAAGAGCGAATAGCGAAGATAAAAAGTTTAAAAAACTATATCACAAAATTAAACAATTAGTTATCAACAGATTAATTGTTCCAATGGCTCTTCAACTCCATAAAATCAATTTTATGTGCTGGTTTTTGTTCTTCTAATATATAATCTTGAAAAGATCGCTGTAAAATATCTTCAATTAAATAATCTTCTTTTACATCAAAAGGTTGGTATTCTTCCTTGAGCGAGATTTCAAAAAAACTGGCGGTTGTGTTATACCAAAATGCCCGCCATCCTGTCCTTAATTCCTTAACGAGCTCAAAAGCGGTTCGCCCCGTTTGTCTGTGTATTAGTTTGACCAATATCTGTCCTTCGGTATGGGTCAGCTTTTTCAGTTTTTCAGAAAATTCTCCTTCTATATATTTCTGAATTCTTTTCGTGTATCTTCTTCTATCACTTTTCTTCTCAATTGTTTTTAGTCTTTCCGTCATTGTGGTCAACCTTTCCGCGGCCAGTTTTGCGTAGGGGTATACTTTCCTTGTTTTTCTTCTTAATATAAGATAGCGCCTACGGTCTGTTTGTGAGCCAAATTCCAATTTTTTAAGCAAATAGACTTCATCTAGGTTTATAGCCTCCCGCGCAATTGTATCTCCTTCTACAATATAATATAGTACTTGGGTAGAGTCTTGAGCGGTTTCAGATGTTTCTGAAATTATCTGTGCCCTTGCGCCAGAGGTTATAAGTAAAAAGAAAATTAAATATTTTGCCATTTGAAAATGCTTCCTAGTATTTATGGGTTCTTTTATATCCAAAAACGTTCCAAAAATAATGAAATTGCCTTGTCCCGCTTCTTCAGAAATAACTAATTTTGTGCTTCATCAAAGATTTTCGAAATAAAATAAATTTATGAATACTTCCCTTTTAAACGAAAAATCCCTTTCATTTTTAGAAACATATTTAAACAATCCGTCCCCTACTGGTTATGAATGGGACGGCCAGCGTATCTGGATGGACTATTTGAAGCCTTATGTGGACGAATTTTTCACTGATACCTATGGCACGGCTGTGGGAGTTATAAATCCTGATGCAAAATTTAGAGTCGTAATCGAAGGCCACGCAGATGAAATTTCTTGGTACGTTAATTATATATGCGATAATGGGTTGCTTTATGTAATTAGAAATGGCGGAAGTGACCACCAAATTGCCCCTTCAAAGATTGTCCATATCCATACGATGAATGGAATTAAAAAAGGAGTTTTTGGCTGGCCGGCCATACATACTAGGGATAAAGCTAAAGAGGAGGCTCCCAAACCCGAAAATATTTTTATTGACGTGGGTGCAAAAAATAAAGAGGAAGTCGAAAATATGGGAATTCACGTGGGTTGCGTAATTACTTACCCAGACCCATTCCATATTCTTAATGAGGACAAATTTGTATGTCGTGCGCTCGATAATAGAATGGGTGGATTTATGATTGCTGAAGTTGCACGCTTGTTGCACGAAAACAAAAACAAACTTCCATTTGGACTTTACATTACCAATTCCGTTCAAGAGGAAATAGGATTGCGCGGCGCGGAAATGATTGCGCAGCGTATCAAGCCGAATATTGCCATTGTAACGGATGTGACCCATGATACTACCACCCCAATGATTGATAAGAAAAAGGAAGGACTTATTGAGTTGGGTTGCGGGCCCGTAATTGCTTACGCACCTGCAGTCCAACAAAAATTGCGGGATTTAATTACTGAAACTGCGGAGAAAAAAATGATTCCCTTTCAACGGTCTGCTTTGTCTAGAGCCACTGGGACAGATACAGATGCTTTTGCGTACAGCAATGGTGGCGTAGCTAGTGCCTTAATTTCGCTGCCACTTCGCTATATGCACACTACGGTGGAAATGGTTCACAGGGAAGATGTGGAAAATGTAATCAAACTTATTTATGAAACCCTTCTTTCCATAAAAGATGGGGAAACCTTCAGTTATTTTGAGTAGTTTCTTTTTTAAAATCGCTTAATCTTTTTTCGGGGTTTAAGCGATTTTTAAAATATTTCTGTGTTTGTTCATTTTTTCCAATAATAGATCGCGGCTTACGGGCTTAGTCATGTAGTCGTTCATCCCTATATCCAAAACACGTGATCTTGTTTCCTGAAGGGCATCGGCCGTTACCGCGATAATTGGGATATCACTTATTGTTTTTCCAAGTTCACCGCTGCGGATTATTTCTGTGGCTTCATAGCCATCCATTATAGGCATTTGCAAATCCATCAAAACTATATCGTACACATCCTTTTTCAAAGCTTCAATGGCTTCCTTTCCATTGTTGACTACCGCAAATGTGACGTGCTCGTAGCTATTGAGCATTTTTCTCATTACCATTTGGTTCAATAAATTATCCTCCACAACCAAAACGTGTTGCTTGCGCAGCGGAGCAATTTCAGGAGTTTTTTCAATAATTACTGTTTTGGATTCTTCGGATGCTTGAAGGAGTATGTCTATATAAATATTGGTTCCTTCATTTTCATTACTTTCTATATGAATGCTTCCGTGGTGCAATTCTACCAGGTGCCGGACAATGGTAAGGCCCAACCCTATTCCGCCAAATTTGCGCTTGTTGCCCAAGCGCATTTGGTTAAAACTGTTGAAGACGTTCTTTTTATATTCTTGGCTCATCCCCACTCCCGTATCTGTTACCGAAATAGAAAAACAATGCAAACCGTTCGATTTTTTTATGGATTTAAATTTGAAATAGACCGAGCCTTCCTCTGTGAATTTGACGGCGTTTGAAAGTACATTGTTTATAATCTGGATGAAACGCTCCACGTCGCCCAGAACGATGGTGGGTATTTCGTAATCCATTTCAAATTTATAGGCAAGGCCCTTATTCTCTGCTTCGGTTTTCCAATTGTTGCTTATTTGGTGAAGCGCGATTGATGGATTGAATTCCTCGTGCTTCAATACGATTTCATTCTTTTCAATTTTTTCAAAATCGAGAATATCATTCACATTACTTAGCAGGCTCAGCGAAGCATTCTTAATCATCTCAAACTGCTTTCGGTCTTCCATGTTTGCCTGTTTGCCCATTTCAACTTCGGCTATTCCCATAATGGTGTTTAAGGGAGTGCGAAGCTCGTGGCTCATGTTTGACATGAAATAGGATTTCATTTCGCTTATTTCTTCAGATTTTTGAAGCGCTTCATCTTGTGAATTTTCCTTTTCCAACCGCAGTTTCCTAATTAAATTAGTCATCGAAATGGATAGAAATATAATTTCGAAACCCGTTCCAAACTTGGCGCTGTTCAAGGTGAAGAAATTATTGGGGAGCAAACTCAAATTATTCATCACAAAACCCAAAAGGCCAATTACCAAAAAGAAAACCCCAAAGGAAAAATAAGGGTCTATTCTTATTCGTTTTACGCGCATTGTGAAAATGGTCGCGAGGATGATTACCAAACTCAAAAGACCGTTTAGGTTGCAGAATGGATAAGCAAATTCAAGTGTTTTTGGGCTGATGAATATCAATAAAAACGATATAACTACAATGCCGTAGAGTATGTTGTACAGTTTTTTGAACTTGGGCAGTTTGGTGTTTACGTTTAGAAAATATTCGCAATACTTCAGTAGAAAGAAATTGGAAAGCACTGCGGTAATCAATACGGCGCGTGCCGAAAAATAACCTCCATCCTGAAAGAAATACTGAAATAGAAAACCATCCAAAGCAGCCTGCATAAAACCAATGGAAAACACGTAGGCACCGTAATACAGAAATGCTTTCTGCTTGAGACTGGTGTAGAAAAACATATAAATAATACCCGCAAGAATGAGCAGCCCATAGAATAACCCAAGAAATAATTGCTGTGTGTAATTCTCTCTCCAGAAAGCGCGTGGGTTATATAGATTTAAAGGTAGGTTGATGGTCTCGCCATCGCTTTTCAGGTTAATATAAAATTGTTGCGTGGTGTTCTCTGGAATTTCAAGCCGGAAAACGGAGGCACGGTGCGGCACCTGTCTATCTTCATATAAAATTTGATCACCACTTTTAAACTCCTGAACGTCTCCGTTTTCTGAAATTTGATAGAGGTTTACAAAATCAGTAATGGGCCTGCCAGTTTCGAGATAATACGTTTTGGCATCATCCGTAGTGTTTTTAAGATTGAATTTTACCCAATAATTATCAGAGGTAAAACCAACGCTGTGGTTTTCTGATGGCAAGGGTCGGAATATTTGGGGTGCGTTTTGAATCTGGTATAGACTGAAGGTTTTATGGTCTGCTTTTGCAAATTCGGCGTATTCGTAAAGTTCGCCTTTGCTTTCTTCAGGATTAAAACTATCAACTGTTTGCGCAGAAGAAATTGTCCCCAAAACGAGGACGCATAGTAGTAGGAGTTGTTTCATATTTGGGGCTTTTTGAAACCTGCGGTAAACATACAACATAGTTAATCCATTCTAAAACATTTGGTTATATATTTCGTATAAATTTTCAATTATTTACGCTACTGAAAAACATATAGTTATGTTTTTCATTTAATAAACAAGATTAACTCATAAACACTCTTGGATAACAAATTCAATTTTAATATCGCCTTTTGTAATTTCTTTAAGAGAAAATAATTGGTTGAAATTCTATTTTTAGCCTATGGTTATAAAAGCTCCACAACTAAAAAAGATTCTGAAAAACCCGATAAAGGCTGCCGAGCTGGCCAATTTGGTTTACATTACAGAGAAAAGACTCACCATTAAAAGGCACCGCCACGGGAAGGGATTTTACTACACGGAAGCCGATAAAAAAATAAAGACCAAAAAAGATATTAAGCGCTTCCAGAGTCTGGTGATTCCACCGGCTTGGGAGGAGGTTTTGATAACCCCGGTGCTGAACGGCCATTTGCAGGTTGTGGGGCGCGATGAGAAAAACAGAAAGCAATACCGCTACCATCCCCACTGGAACCAAATACGGAACATGACCAAGTTTTTTAAAATGGCGGCCTTTGGCAACGTGCTTCCGGAAATAAGAAAACAGGTAGGACTGGACCTGAAACTAGGCAAGATGACCAAACGGAAATGCCTGGCGCTGGTGGTACGGTTGATGGAGGAAACGCACATACGCATAGGGAACGACTATTATGCGCGCAACAACAAGAGCTACGGCCTTTCCACCTTGCGCACCAAGCACGTGGCCATACACAAGAACAAGATGAAGTTCAATTTTGTGGGGAAAAAAGGAAAGGCGCATTCCATTACTGTTCAAAATAAAAAATTGCAGAAGTTGGTGATGCAGTGCGAGGAAATTCCCGGATGGGAACTTTTTCAATATTATGATGAGGATGGCGACCACCACCGAATTGATAGTGGGATGGTGAACGACTATATTCACGAAATAAGTGGCGATTTATTTTCGGCGAAGGATTTCAGGACGTGGGCAGCGAGCAAAATTTTCTTTGAAACGCTGGCCGTTTTGGAAAAACCGGAGACCGAGACGCAGAAAAAGAAGAACATTATTACCGCTTACGATGCCGCGGCGGAAGGCCTTGGCAATACGCGCACCGTGTGCAGGAAATACTACGTGCACCCTGCTCTGGTCGAGAATTACGAGGCCGGAAAATTGGATCCGTTTTTTGATGAAATGAATGCCAAGGACATTGGGACCGAATATATGAGCAATTCTGAAATGGTTCTTTTGAAGATAATCGCTGGCTTTGAGATTGACTTTGAAGCTTCGGAGGATTAATTGCTTATAATAACCTTTTCTATTACTTCTTTGCATTTTTCCTCATTTGTATAGATTCAAACCTTTGCTATTTGCTTTCCTTTTGGCATACTTCGGCTATCATTTATTAAAAAATTCGATTATAAAAACGTTTCACATTCTGTGAGGCTTCTATTTTATGGTAAATTTTAAGATATAATAGGTTTTGCAGGAGATGAAAAAGGCTTTGCAAGAGATAAAATAGGCTTTGCAGGAAATAAAATAAGCTTTGCAAGAGATGAAATAGGCTTTGCAGGAAATGAAATAGATAGTGTCCACATCATAGCGCATTACGGTGCTTTTCAATTCATTTAAATTTTATTTTTGAGAAGTATTTTTTTTATTTGCATTGTTACAATGAAAAAATTACCGATTGTTTTTCTGTTTTTGCTTCCCATTTTTGGCTTTTCACAAGCTGAAATTGACTGGAAAAAAAACGCAATGGTATTTACTCCCGAAATTTTATTGGGAATTACGGCGCCATCCAATTTTGGGTTTCCCGATACCGATCTTCAAAAACAATTGATACTGGGTTTTGGGCGGGACCATAGCAACAATCCGCAGGAATGGGCATACAGACTGAAGCGACCTAAGACGGGATTGTCCTTTGGTTATACGGATTTTGGGAATATGGACAGTCTGGGCGTTGCGCTTACGGTGCTTCCATATATTGAGTTTAAGGGATTTGGGATGGATAACTTTACCGTTGTTGCTGGGATGGGCGCTTCATACTTTAGTGAGAAGTACCACCCAGAAAACAATCCCAACAACAAGGCTGTGACCACTACGCTTACATGGGCGTTTCGGCTTTTCTTCAAATACAGAATATTTTCATCTGAAAAAATTGATTGGCGTGCGGGCGTGGGGTTTGCGCACCACTCAAACGGTCATACGCGCCTGCCCAACCAAGGATATAATTCCATGGTATTTGGCGTTTCGGCAGATATCAAGAATTATGTGAAGGATGCTTCGGTTGAAGCGGGCGATGTGAGTTATACAGGTGAAAATTTCTATGAAAATTCGGTATATGAATACTACTCATTCCGTGGTGGTCTGGGGAAAAATGCATTTGCCATTGCGTTTAACGACAAAAAAGATGTGTACACCATTGCCGGGGAATATGGGCGCGTTTACAACAAAACGTATAAAGTGGGCATCGGTTTTTATTACCGGTTTTACCAACATTATTATGATTATATACAAAGAAATGAGTCGCTTGTGCAGGATGGGCGGGAATTTGAAAATTACGGATCTGCCCCATTTTGGTATGCCACGAACTTCGGCATAAGTGTTCAAGGTGAAATTTTGTTGAACCAGGTGGGTATGGAATTTCAAGTGGGCTATAATCTGCATAAACCCGCGTATAAAATTGATTGGAGGATTAATGAGGGGTGGGATAATACGCCGCGGGAGATTCCAGAAAGTTGGATGCTGGGCGAATATGATTTTAAATTCAAAAGAAAATATAGAATTGCTACGCGGCTGGGACTTAAATACTATTTGATAGGTACCGAAAAACTACCCGAGAATAACTTTTATGTTTCGGCAAATATAAATGCCAATTGGGGGCAGGCAGATTTTTCAGAATTAAGCCTTGGGTATATTCACAATTTTGAAATTCGAAAAAGAAAATAAAAAAACCCCTTCACTGAAGGGGTTTTCTTTTAAAATTAATCCTAACATTATTGTGCTAAAATCAATCTGTGTGTTGACGTTGCGTTTTCGGAAACTATGCGTATTACATACACTCCGTTAGAATATCCACTGAAATCCATATTGTTTACACCATTTGAAGCATTGTAGGTACGAACGATTTTACCCGACCCAACTTCGACAATTGTAATTTGAATGTTGTTTCCAAATGTAACAGGAATCTGTGCCGTTGCCGTTCCTCTTGAAGGATTTGGATAGATGATGATTCCGCTTCCACCTGCTGTAATATCTTCAACAGAAAGTAGAATTGTTTGCGCTTCAAAAGCCCCGATGTCTCGAATACCATCAAAAACCGCTTGATCAATTTGGTCGTTGAATAGATCTCCGGGATCACCGGCATTGTAGGCAACAGAACCTTCCAACAACTCGTGGGTTTCAGTAACACCACCGTTATTTTGAAGCGGGCCAACCATTGGGTCAACTTCCTCAATATCGTTAGCCTGTTCTGGGAAGGCATTTTCGCCATCGGTTCCAATCAGGTTATAATCATTAGAAACAAAAGTTCCTGAAACATCTGCGCCCGTTGCACCACTGTTTAGCGCAACCAACGTGTTTTTCAAGGAAGTACTGGTAGTAGCTTGAATACCGCCACCCGTAGCCAATGCTTCATTCGTTGCAATAGTTGCAGCATTGATATCAAAACTAGCTCCGTTGCTGTAGATACCACCACCGGCGCCGTTTGAAGTGTTTCCAGAAATGGTACTTCTCATAACTACAGCATCACCACCCATAGCGTTGTGGATACCTCCACCGGAACCAGTAGCCCCAGCAGAAATATTATTTGAAACTGTGGAAGCAATCACTTCTAGCATACCACCATTGTTAAATATACCTGCGCCACCTGTATCTTCAGAATTACCGAAAGCACTGTTGCTATCTATAGTTGAAGTATCCACGGTCATCATGGTTCCGCTTTGGTTCCAAAGACCTCCACCTTCGCTGGCTGCTTCGTTTCCAGTAATAGTACTACTCAAAATACTAATCAGGCCACTATTTCCACTTACGTGAAGACCACCTCCATTACCGGGTGCGGCAGTTCCTGCAGTTCCGTTTACATCATTTCCTGTCATATCAGAATCTGAAAACTGTAAAGTTCCATCTATCAATTCAATAGCACCTCCTGCCCTATTTGCAGAATTTCCATTGAATGAAGAAGCTGTAACCGTAACATCTCCGGCAGTACTGAAAAGTCCACCACCAGAACCAGCGGCACCAGTTGCAAGATTATTGGTTATTGAAGTTCCGTTAATAATATTCAGCGTTCCGCCGTTGTTGAAAACTCCGCCTCCGCCGTTGTCGGCAGCGTCACCTTCGGCAGTGTTTGCGTCTATTGTCATTCCGTCTACTGTCATAATTCCAGTTCCGTTCCACAATGCGCCACCCTCTGAAGCTGCAATATTTCCAGTTGCCGAACCTCCTATAATATTGGAATCTCCTGCTCCTGTAATGTGAAGTCCACCACCGTTTCCGGGCGATGTAGATGTAGTATTTGTTGTGAAAGTTACATTGGTGAGATTCAATTCACTGCCAGCAACTGAATTTTCTTCAATAGCACCACCAGCTCTTACCGAACTATTGCTTGTAAATTCTGAATCTGAAACTGTCAAAACGCCCAGATTATTCAGAATTCCACCACCGGAACCAGCGGCTCCATCGGCTTCGTTATTAAGAATCGAAGCGTTCATTACAACCAATGTTCCCATTTCGTTGAAAATACCGCCACCACCTTGGTCAGCAGCTGCGCCACTTGCGGTGTTTCCGTCGATTGTTGTTCCGTCAATGGTCATTGTTCCGCTTCCATTCCAATATGCACCACCTTCAGCAGATGCCATATTTCCAGTTGCGTTTCCGCCAGTAATATTTGAATCGCCGGGACCGGTAATGTGTAGCCCGCCACCGTTTCCGGGTGCCGAAGCCGTGCTGTTGGTCGTTAAATCAACATTGGTCAACGTAAGCATATTTCCAGCAACCGAATTGTCCTCGATTGCACCTCCGGCACGATTTGAAGTATTCGAAATAAATTCTGAATCTGAAACTGTCAAAACACCCAGATTATTCAAGATTCCACCACCGGAACCAGCTGTTCCATTGGCAATGTTGTTTGAAATGGTTGTTCCGTTTTGAACTATCAGTGTTCCCATTTCATTAAAAATACCGCCACCACCTTGGTCTGGGTCATTTCCGCTTGCGGTGTTTCCGTCGATTGTTGTTCCGTCAATGGTCATTGTTCCGCTTCCATTCCAATACGCACCACCTTCAGCAGATGCCGTATTTCCAGTGGCGTTTCCGCCAGTGATATTTGAATCGCCGGGACCGGTAATGTGAAGTCCGCCACCGTTTCCGGGTGCGGAAGCCGTGCTGTTGGTCGTTAAATCAACATTGGTCAACGTAAGCGTATTTCCAGCAACCGAATTGTCCTCTATTGCACCTCCGGCACGATTTGAAGTATTCGAAATAAATTCTGAATCTGAAACCGTCAAAACACCCAGATTATTCAAGATTCCACCACCGGAACCAGCTGTTCCATTGGCAATATTGTTTGAAATAGTTGTTCCATTTTGAACAATTAGTGTTCCCATTTCATTGAAAATACCTCCACCACCTTGGTCCGGATCATTTCCGCTTGCGGTATTTCCGTCGATATCGACATTATTTACCGTCATAGTACCTGTGCCATTCCATAATCCACCGCCTTCAGCGGTTGCTGTGTTTTCATTTACGGTTCCATTTGTAATAGTTGCAGTTCCGGGACCTGTAATGTGAAGTCCACCACCGTTTCCGGGAGCGGAGCCAGCAATATTTTCATTTAAAGTCACATTCATAAGCGTGAGCGTACCGGGTGCATTTGTAGAATTATCCTCAATACCACCGCCGGCTCTATTCGCAGAATTATTTGAGATAATAGAGTTGTTTACAGTTACCGAACCACCGTCAACGTTCTGTATTCCACCTCCAGAACCTGCAGTTCCCGCGGCTGTATTATTTGTGATTGTTGATGTATTCTGAACCATCAAAGTACCTCCGTTGTTGAAAATTCCACCGCCACCGTTGGTAGGGTCATTTCCGTTGGCCACATTACCGTCTAAAAGTGAACTGTCGACAGTCATAGTACTTCCTACTTGATTCCAGAGTCCACCACCCTCACTAGCAGCATCATTATTTGTAATTGTAGTTCCTGAAATATTAACTGTTGCCACGCCCGTTACATGCAGTCCACCTCCATTTCCGGGGTTAGGTGCACCTGCCGAACCATCAACATTATTTCCAATCAATGATGCATTTTGCATATTTAAAGTTCCGTCAACAATTTCAATACCTCCACCGGCACGGTTTGCGGCGTTTCCATCAATCATACCACCAATTATAGCAACATCTCCATCCAAAGTAAAAATTCCACCTCCGGAACCTGAAACTCCATTGGCATTATTGCTTTGAATTGATGAATTAATTATTTCAACAGAACCTCCATTATTATATATTCCGCCACCTCCAGATCCTGATGTTGAATTATTGAGATTTATTATTGAATTTATAATGCTCATTTCTCCATCTAGTTGGTTCCATAAACCTCCGCCTTGATTAAAAGATAAATTTGAAGATATCGTAGCCGAAACAATATTCGTACTTGCATCCCCTGAGACATGAATACCACCCCCATTCCCAGGATTTGGAGTGCCAGCAGTTCCATTCACATTATTCATACTTAATGTCGTTCCATTTAAATTTAAGATACCGTCAACAATTTCGATTGCACCACCTGCTCTATTTGCAGAATTTTCTAAAATATTGATATCAGCAATATTGATCGTACCATCTAAAGAAAAAATTCCACCGCCAGATCCAGAAATTCCATTTGCAATATTATTATTTATTGAAGTATTGGTTAGAATAGAAAGATTTCCTCCATCATTATAAACTCCACCTCCACCATTCTCAGAGAGATCACCACTTGCAGTGTTATTGGTAATTGTAACTCCGCTTAATGTCATTGTTCCTAAACTGTTCCAAAGACCTCCGCCTTCGGCGGCCGCAATATTACCGTTGACTGTTCCGCCGATAATAGTTGCATTGGCAGTTCCACCTAAGTGAAGACCTCCACCATTTCCTGGTTCGGCGACTGCTGGGGCAACGCCTACATTATTGGTGTTTAATGTGGTTGTGTTTAAATTTAAAGTTCCTGCGGCGATTTCAATTCCACCGCCAGCTCGATTTGCAACGTTATTGGTAATAATAGCATCTGTAACATTTACAGTTCCGCCAATACTTTGAATTCCACCACCAGAGCCGGCGGTTCCATTCGCAGAGTTGTTTGTGATTTCGGATCCAGCCAGGATATTTAAAGTTCCGCCATTATTGAAAAGAGCTCCACCTCCATCATCTGCCAAAGGTCCACTCGCAATATTCCCGTTAAGCGTCGTTGTTCCTACGGCCATCGTCCCAGTGTTGTTCCAAAGACCACCACCTTCTTGCGCGGCTAAATTATTTTCAACCGTGCTATTTGAAATATTTGCATTCGTATTTCCTGAAAGGTGAACAGCGCCACCATTTCCAGGATTTGCCATAGTACCCAGGCCTATATCTGCTCCCGCCGAATTTCCAGATAGCGTTACACCATTTAATGTGAGTGTATTTCCTGAAGCATCTTCAATGGCACCTCCTGCACGACTTGCATAATTTCCAGAAATTACACTTCCTGAAGCTACATTCAAAGTCCCACCAGTATTGTTGAAAAGCGCGCCTCCGCGACCACCAGGGGTGGCACCCATTGCAATATTTGCTGAAAGATTGGTTGCAGCATCAACGTTTAATATACCTCCATTATTAAAAATACCACCACCTCCAGTTGCATTTCCATTTGCGGTATTTCCAGTAATTGTTGTTCCCGTCACGGTCATTGTTCCAGTCCCATTCCAAAGTCCGCCACCTTCAAAAGCTACGTTATTCGTAATAATACCTGCATTGAAATTAACATTTCCAGCTCCGGTAATGTGAAGTCCGCCTCCATTTCCAGGTGCTGGAGCGTTTACGATATTTTCATTTAAAGTAACATTTATGAAATTAAAAGTTTGGCCCGCCAAGGAATTTATTTCAATTCCACCTCCGGCACGATTTGCTGAGTTTTCCTCAAAAGTAACTCCATCAACTGTTAAATTTCCAGGGGTTTGGTTGAAAATTCCACCTCCAGAACCTGCTGTTCCAGTGGCAAGGTTTCTTACTACCTGCGTTCCGGGAGCGAGGGTTAACGTACCGCCATTGTTGAAGACGCCTCCCCCACCATCATCTGCCGCATCACCTTCGGCTTTATTGAAATCGATAAAAGTATCTGTATAAAATACACCGCCTTGAACAGTCATTGTACCACCGTTGTTCCACAAACCGCCACCTTCAGTAGCTGCTTCGTTCAAGAAAACAATTCCGCTTAAAACTACGGTTGCGGCATTTCCAGTAACGTGAAGTCCGCCGCCATTACCTGGATTGGGAGTTCCTCCAGTAGCCAAACCGTTTACATCATTCAAAATAAGTGAAATATCAATCAAGTTGGCCGTACCATCAATAATTTCGATACCACCACCAGCGCGATTCGCTCCGTTCGACGAAAGGAAAATGGTGTTTGTATTCAATGTTCCGCTAGTACTTAAAATAGCTCCTCCAGAACCTGAAGTACCGGTTGCAATGTTGCTGAAAATATCTGCGAAATTATTTACGATCATCGTTCCGCCAAAATTGTATAGTGCTCCACCTCCTTGGTCTGGATCATTTCCCGTTGCCTCATTACTGCTTAATTCACCTCCAGAAACCGTCATTGTTCCAGGGCCATTCCAAAGTCCGCCGCCTTCAACAGCGGTATTGTTTGTTACCGTACAATCTGTAAATGTAGAATTTCCGGGGCCACTTATATGAAAACCTCCCCCATTACCGGGATTTGCAGTTGCTATTGAATTTCCGTTTAAGGTTACATTGCTAAATGTGTATGTTTCGCCTGCTGCCGAAGCAACTTCAATACCTCCACCTGCTCTATTCGCAGTATTATTTGAAATAGTAATTCCATTAATATTTAATGTTCCAGGCGTTAAACTGAAAATTCCACCGCCGGAACCAGATGTTCCATCAGCTACATTATTTGATATAGTAGTTGAAGAAACCATGAGTGAACCTCCATTGTTGAAAATTCCACCTCCGCCATCATCGGCCAAATTACCTGAAGCAATATTTCCTGTAATGGTTGAGCCCATTACTGTCATAACTCCTGCATTATTCCAAAGGCCACCGCCTTCTTGCGCTGCTTGGTTGTTTCTAACTGTGCTATTTGTAATTATTGCAGCAGTAGTACCCGACAAGTGCAGAGCACCACCATTTCCGGGGTTTGCCATTGTTCCCAATCCAATATCCGCACCGGCCGAATTGCCCTCCATCGTGATACCTGTTAAGGTCAAAGTTCCACCAGATGCGTCCTCAATTGCACCGCCTGCACGGCTGGCATAATTCCCATTAATAACAAGTCCTGAAGCTAGTGTAAGAATTCCACCCGTGTTGTTGAAAATAGCACCACCACGGCCACCCGGAGTTGCGCCCATTGCAATATTTTGTGATAATGTGGTAGCGGCATCAATAGAAATTGTTCCTCCACCATTGTTAAAAAGCGCACCGCCCCCTGTATTTGGGCCTGTCGCTGAATTTCCTGTAAATGAAACACCATTAATGGTCATAGTACCAGCGCCATTCCAGAAAGCACCACCTTCAATGGCTAAGTTACCTGTAGCAGATCCCCCTGTGAATGTACTATTTCCAGGACCCGTTACGTGAAAGGCTCCACCATTTCCGGGTGCGGTTCCTCCAGTAGCTTGGTTATCCTCAAAATCTGAGTCTGTGAACGAAACAAGTCCAGCGGAATTAGTTTCAACTGCACCACCCGCTCTTACGGCAGTATTTGCTGAAAATAAAGTTCCTGTAACAGTCAACGTTCCGCTTCCATTAACGAATATAGCACCACCACTACCCGCAGCATTACTTGCATCATTTGAGGTAAATGTTGAACCATTTACAGCAGTTGCAACTACGTTATCGAGTGCTAAAGCTCCTCCACCAAGATTTCCTGTAGCTTCGTTATCTATGAACCTACAATTTTCAACAGTAAATGCAGTCGCATTTTGAACAATTATTGCACCACCATTACCGGCACTCGTAAAATTTTGGAATGTGATATTATCAACAGAGCCTCCTGCTCCCATAAATCTAAAAGCTCGATTGTTGTTAGCGGTGCCATCAATTACGGTAGAACCATCAGGATTTCCAATTATCGAAATTTCATCTCCAATAGTCAATTGAACTGTAGATAGCAATACTGTAATACCAGAATCGAACGTTATCGTTGATGGACTAAAAGTATCATTATTAGCCATGTTAATTGCGTTCCGTAAAGAACCGGGTCCACTATTTGAACCGTTGGTCACATTGTATGTCTGACCAACTGCAATTCCAGTCGTTAATAAAATTGAAACCAATAACATCAGGTTTCGGGTAATAGTGTTTCTCATAGTTTAGCGTTTTAGTTAATCTCTTTTATATTTTTTCTATCCTTTTGTTCAAAAAAAAACGCAGACCAACTAACGCTGGCTGCATTTTAATTTATTTAAAGAAAGATTTCGAGTAAATTTTTATCATTCGGTTAATTAATTATTTATTTCATTCACAAATAGATGTAATCATATTTGGCTTTATTTAATTACGTAATAAAGTCAAATGCGGTTTTATTGTTTAAAAAAATGGCATTTATATATTTTCAAAATCTTAAATCGAAAAAATGATTTTAAAAGTCTTTTTAGGGAAATTTTAAAAATTTGGAGGGGATACTCGATTCGCTAATTTTTTTTCTAAAGTAGCTTAATTACATTTCAAGCATTTTGAAAACAAGAGTATTATGAAGAAATTAACTTATTTGAATTAAAGATTAACTCAAAACAAATTAGTGGTAGTAAGGACTTGAAATAAAAAATTCCGCTTACCAATCAAAAGATCGTTTGCGGAATTTTTATAGAAATTTTAAATTTTTATTAAGACTTTACAGACGCGAAATATTTCGAAACATTATCCAATATTCTTTTTTCGATATCAGAAACATCTGCTTTTTCAAACTTTTGGCCCGTAATGTTTTCGTAAAGCTCAATATATCTTTCGGAAACAGTTTCAATATATTCATCACTCATTACAGGCAATTTTTGGCCTTCCAAACCTTGAAAACCATTTTGAATAAGCCATTGGCGCACAAATTCTTTAGATAATTGTTTTTGTGGTTCATTATTTTTTTGCCGCTCTTCATAACCCTCCGCATAAAAATAACGTGAGGAATCCGGGGTGTGGATTTCATCAATCAAAACAATTTTACCATTTTTGGTTTTGCCGAATTCATATTTGGTATCAACCAAAATCAATCCTCGGTTGGCCGCAATTTCACTACCCCGTTGGAAAAGTTTTCTAGTATAATCTTCCAATTGAAGATAATCTTTTTCTGAAACGATTCCGCGTTTCAATATTTCCTCCCGCGAAATGTCTTCATCATGGTCTCCCATTTCAGCTTTGGTTGCGGGTGTAATTATAGGTGCGGGAAATTTGTCATTCTCTTTCATTCCGTCAGGCATAGCAACGCCACACAAAGCGCGTTTTCCAGTTTTGTACTCTCTGGCCGCGTGGCCGCTCAAATACCCGCGAATTACCATTTCCACTTTAAACGGCTCGCAAGCTTCGCCAATGGCGACATTTGGATCTGGAGTGGCGGTCAACCAATTTGGAACCAAATCTTCCGTATCCCGCATCATTTTGGTCGCAATTTGATTCAAGATTTGTCCTTTATAGGGAATTCCCTTCGGCATTACCACATCAAAAGCACTCAACCTGTCCGTGGCAACCATTAAAAGTGTATCATTTTCCAACGTATAAACTTCCCGAACCTTTCCGTGATAAACACTTTTTTGTCCGGGAAATTTAAAGTCTGTTTTAATGATTGTATTTTTCATTGTGGTTTTCAATCTATATTCTCAATGTTTTTATAGGCAGCTATAACTTCCTTCACCAAACGATGGCGGATTACGTCCTTATCATCCAGATAAATCATTCCCACTCCTTTCACATCCTTTAGCACTAATAATGCTTCCTTCAAACCTGAAATCACGCGGCGTGGCAAATCAATCTGTCCGGGATCTCCAGTAATCATAAATTTTGCATTTTTTCCCATCCTGGTCAAAAACATTTTCATTTGCGCGTGGGTGGTGTTCTGCGCTTCATCAAGAATTACAAAAGCATTGTCCAGCGTTCTTCCGCGCATAAATGCCAAAGGGGCAATCTGGATTACGCCCGTTTCAATGTGCGAAGCCAATTTTTCTGCAGGTAGCATATCCCGAAGTGCATCATAAAGCGGCTGCATATAAGGGTCTAACTTTTCCTTCAAATCTCCAGGTAGAAATCCGAGATTTTCACCAGCTTCCACAGCAGGCCTCGTTAATATGATCCTTTTGACTTCCTTTTCTTTTAAAGCCTTTACGGCCAGAGCAACACCTGTATATGTTTTACCTGTACCTGCCGGACCTACTGCAAAAACCATATCGTTTTTGGACATTAAGGTCACCAATTTGCGTTGGTTTGCAGTTTGTGCCTTAATAGGTTTCCCGCTAACTCCGTGAACTATTACCTCATTGCTACTGGGAAGGGTTTCATAATCTTCTTTGCTTCGGCTTTGTAAAACACGCTCGATTACGTTTTCATCAATCTTATTGTATTTTACGTATTGATCCAAAAGCATGGTAATGCGCCTATCAAATTCCTCCAGCACGTCCTCATCCCCATAAGCCTTTATTTTTGTGCCTCTGGCAACAATTTTGAGCTTCGGAAAATATTTTTTTAAAAGATCGATGTTTGCATTTTCAAGTCCGAAGAATTCCCGTGGACTAATCTCTGTGAGTTCGATTACAAGTTCGTTCAAAAGGCGTGCTTTTTTATTTTGTTCGGAAAGCAAAAAATAGTTTTGCCTCTAACAAAAGTAAAGTATTTTTGCGGTAAGTCTTTTATTAAAATATCAACAATAATTTATGGCAATAATTACGCTCACCACAGATTTTGGCGAAAAAGATCACTTTGTGGGCGCAGTTAAAGGAGCAATTTACAGTGAATTGCAAGATGCCAAAATTGTTGATATCTCCCATTCCATTTCGCCCTTCCATCTGCACGAAGCTGCCTATATCATTCAGAACGCGTACAAAAGTTTTCCGCAGGGAACCATTCATGTAATTGGTGTAGATTCAGAATTAAACCCAGAAAACAAGCATATTGCCGTGCTCATGGACGGGCATTATTTTATTTGCGCGGATAATGGGATCATCTCGATGTTGACTTCAGATATCAATCCAGAAAAAATTGTGGAAATAAATATCCATGACAGAATAATAAGTAATTTTCCAGTGTTGGATGTTTTTGTGAAAGTGGCGGGCCACATTGCCCGCGGCGGAACGTTGGACGTTATAGGTAAGAATATTTCGGAAATAAAACAATTAACTGGTATAAAACCCGTAGTAAATAAGCAGGAAAGCCAGATTATAGGAAATGTTATTTACATTGATAATTATGGAAATATCATTAGTAATATTGGCAAAAAACTGTTTGAAAGCGTCGGTTTGGGAAGGCAATTCATTATTACCGCTCGTACGGCAAAGTTTGATAAAATACACACCCATTATAGCGATGCCATAAATTTTGATCTTCCACCGGAAAAACGGGAGGAAGATGGAAAAAAATTGGCGCTTTGGAATTCTTCAAATTATCTTGAATTGGCCATTTATAAGAGTAATCCGTCAACCATTGGCGGTGCTTCTACCCTATTTGGATTGGAATTTCGGGATACCATAACCGTGAATTTTAAAGTCGAAAATTAATTTTCAGAAATAAAACTATGTTTACGCGAATTGTAAAAATGGAATTTGAACCAAAGCAGATAGCTTCATTCCTGAAAAATTTTGAAGAAGTAAAAGAAAAAATCAGAAATTTTCCGGGCTGTTTGTTTTTGGAATTATACCAAGACAAAAACGATAATACAATCTTTTTTACCTATAGCCGTTGGAATGACGAAACCAATCTGGAAGCATACCGAAACAGTCCCCTTTTTAAAGAAGTGTGGAGCAATACAAAACCTATGTTTCGTGAAAAAGCCGCAGCGTGGAGCGTAGATACGCTGGACAGTATCCAGTAATTAGTAACAGTTTATGGTAAAATTTTAAAAAATCTGAAATAAAATCAATGCTCACTCTAATAAAACGCGAAATAAACACTTTTTTCTCCTCGACAATCGGGTATTTGGTGATTGCTGTTTTTCTGTTGCTTAACGGGCTTTTCCTTTGGGTTTTCGATGGAGATTACAATATTCTCAATTCTGGTTTTGCAGATCTTTCGCCCTTTTTTGAATTTGCGCCGTGGATTCTTCTTTTCTTGATTCCGGCCGTGTGTATGCGTGCCTTTAGCGATGAAATGAAAATGGGAACGCTGGAACTCTTGCTCACCAAACCCATAACGTTACCGCAGATTGTTTTGGGAAAGTATTTTGGCGCGGTTTTATTGATCATCATCGCACTTATTCCCACACTATTATATGTATATACTGTTTCCAGTTTGGGAAATCCGCCTGGTAATCTGGATGTGGGAAGCACTGTTGGTTCCTATTTAGGGCTGCTTTTTTTGGTCTGCGCCTATACTTCCATCGGGATTTTTTCGTCCACACTTTCACAAAATCAGATAGTTGCGTTTATAATCGCCGTCTTTCTTTGCTTTGTTTTGTACTATGGTTTTCAAGGTTTTACATCTTCATCCTTCAATATTTCTGGACTTGGAATGAAAGCACATTTTGACAGTGTTGCGCGCGGCGTTTTGGATACGCGCGATCTTATTTATTTTATTAGCGTCACTACCTTTTTCATTGCGCTCACAATATTTAAATTGAAGAAAAATAAATGAATACATCACTGAAAAAAAATATCGGGCGGCTCGCAATCGTTTTTGGTGGTTTACTTCTGCTGAATATTTTGGGGAATTATTTCTACAAACGCTTCGATCTTACCCAAGATAAGCGTTTTACCCTTTCTGAAGCGGCTAAGGATATAGTGGAAAATATAAACTCACCCATAGTGGTAGATATTTTTCTAAAGGGAAATTTTCCTCCCGAATTTAAAAGGCTTCAAAGTGAAACAGAACAATTACTGGAGGAATTTTCAGCATACAATTCTAAAATAAATTTTGAATTTATAGATCCCACCGAAGAAGGACCGGAACGATTTCAAAATCAATTTCAGCAATTTGGTCTTACCCCAGCACAGGTTTCGGTTACGGAAAATGGAAAGCAAAGCACAGAATTGGTATACCCGTGGGCGCTCGCCCATTATGATGGAAAGACGGTAAAAATTCCATTACTGAAAAATCAATTGGGCGCTACATCGGAAGAACGCGTAAACAGTTCGCTTCAAAATTTACAGTATGCTTTTGCGGATGGGTTTAAAAAGTTGGTAATGGCAAAATCCCGAAAAGTTGCCGTACTAAAAGGAAATGGTGAATACGATGACCGCTACATTGCAGATTTTTTCTCCACGCTTCGCGATTATTACTACATAGCGCCATTTACATTGGATTCGGTTGCAAATAATCCTGAAAAAACCTTGCGGGAATTAAACTCGTTCGATTTAATTGTTGCCGCACAACCCACGGAAGCTTTCAGCGATGCCGAAAAATATATTCTGGACCAATATGTAATGAACGGCGGAAAAAGTCTTTGGCTGCTTGATGCCACACAAATGCAGACAGATACCATTTCAGGGAAAACATTTGTTTTTGGAAAAGATTTGAATTTGAACGATTTCTTCTTTAAATATGGAATTCGAATCAATCCAAATCTGGTGAAAGATGTTTACTCCGCTCCTATCGTACTTGCCAGCGGGGAAGCGCGCGAATCTCAATACAATCAGTATCCTTGGTTTTTTAGCCCGCTCATTTCAAGCGGCAACAACCACCCTATTGTTTCGAATATTGAAGCGGTAAAATTTGAGTACGCAAGTGCCATCGATACCTTGCCAAATGGCATTAAAAAGACGGTTTTGCTCACTACTTCTCCCATTACAAAAATTGTAGGATTGCCGTTCCCGATAGATTTTGATGTAGAAATCCCAAAAAATCTTCAAATTGTAAACGAAGGTCCCAACCCAAACGAATTTAATGCTGGTGAAGTTCCGCTTGCGGTCTTGCTCGAGGGCTCATTTTCATCAGCTTTTAAGAATAGAGTGAAACCAATAAATTTAAGCGGAAATTTTAAAAATATTGATGATGGGAATGCTTCAAAAATGGTGGTTATAAGTGATGGTGATATCATTAAAAATCAACTTCAGGGCAACAGACCTTTGGAACTTGGGTTCGATAAAATGACAAATTCCTTTTATGGAAATAAAGAATTTTTGCTGAATACGGTCAATTATCTTTTGGACGATACCGGACTTATAAACATTCGCACACGGCAAATTGCGGTGCCATTTCTGGACAGGCAAAAAACAGTGGAGCAACGCACCCAATGGCAAGCCGTTAACTTATTGTTGCCGTTGGTTTTACTAGCACTTTTTGGATTGGCTTTCAACTTTATCCGCAAGCGGAAATACACGCGCTAAATGTTAATAAGTTTGTTTTAACAAAAACTTCAATTGAAATATATTTGTGCTTCTACTGTGCTTTCCTTGAGCGTCGTGGAATTACCCGCCAACCTTTAAACATTAAATAAAACGGCGAGTATGGAGTAAAAATTTCTCATTAAAAAGATATATAATGAAATTCATCGTATCGAGTTCTTATTTATTGAAACAACTTCAAGTTTTAGGCGGCATTATCAATAATAACAACACATTGCCCATATTGGATAATTTCTTGTTCAATTTAGACACCCAAAGTCTTACTGTTTCAGCTTCAGATTTGGAAACTACCATTTCTTCAAAACTGGAAGTGGAAAGCAATGAAAAAGGAAGTATTTGCATTCCCGCAAGACTTTTGCTGGATACGCTGAAAACCTTTCCGGAGCAACCGCTAACGTTCACCGTGGAAGATAATAATACTATTGAAATCAGCAGCAATCACGGTAAATATGCACTAGCATACGCAAGTGGTGAGGAATTTCCCAGTGCTGTGGAATTAAAAGATCCTTCATCTACCGTTGTGCAAGGAGATGTTTTGGCCACGGCAATAAGCAAGACTATTTTTGCTTCGGGAAATGATGATCTTCGTCCTGTGATGAGCGGTGTTTTCTTTCAATTTTCAACAGACAATCTTGTGTTTGTGGCAACCGATGCGCACAAATTGGTAAAATATACCCGTGATGACATTAGCGCATCACAGACCGCAGAATTTATTATGCCGAAAAAACCGCTGAATCTGCTGAAATCAATTTTAGCCGGTAGCGAAGAGGATGTGGTGATTGAATACAATGACAGCAATGCGAAATTTATTTTTGAAAATACTAAAATGGTTTGCCGCTTGATTGACGGAAAATATCCAAATTATGAGGCGGTTATTCCAAAAGAAAATCCGAATAAATTGGTTATTGACCGAACCCAATTTTTGAATTCCGTGCGTCGTGTATCCATTTTCAGTAGCAAGACCACGCACCAAATACGCTTAAAAATTGCCGGAGCAGAACTGAACATCTCCGCGGAAGATATTGATTACAGCAACAAAGCCGAAGAGCGCCTAACTTGCGATTATCAAGGCGATGATATGCAAATAGGCTTCAACAGTCGTTTTTTAACGGAGATGTTGAATAACTTGAACAGTGACGAGGTTTCCTTGGAAATGAGTCTCCCAAACAGAGCCGGAATTTTAACCCCTGTTGATGGGCTTGATGAAGGCGAAAACGTTACAATGCTTGTTATGCCAGTAATGTTGAACAATTAAGTTATTGAAAATTTCAATTTTTAGATTATCAGTCATAAAAATATCCGCCCACGTTGGCGGATTTTTTATTTTTCAGAATTGTGAAGGTTAATAGTACCTTTGCCAATCATGATGCACACAGACACTATAGTAGCACTTGCCACTCCCGCCGGGGCGGGTGCAATCGCTGTAATACGGCTATCCGGCGATGAAGCCATTTCCATTGCTTCCCAATTGTTTCATTCCGTATCCGGAAAAAACTTGGAACATCAAAAATCACACACCGTTCATTTGGGCCACATTGTTGATGGTAACAAAACACTGGACGAAGTTTTGGCAACTGTCTTCAAAAATCCAAATAGTTATACCGGAGAAAATGTAGTAGAAATTTCTTGTCACGGCAGTAGCTACATCCAGCAGGAAATTATTCAATTATGTTTACGAAATGGTTGTCGCATGGCGCAGCCCGGGGAATTTACCTTGCGTGCCTTTTTGAATGGAAAAATGGACTTAAGCCAGGCCGAAGCCGTTGCAGATCTCATTTCAAGCGATAGCGCGGCCAGCCATCAACTGGCAATCCAGCAAATGCGTGGCGGATTTTCTTCTGAAATAAAAAAACTTCGGGAAGAACTTTTAAATTTTGCCAGCCTCATAGAACTGGAGCTCGATTTTGCCGAAGAAGATGTGGAATTTGCCAATAGGGACGAATTTCAAAAACTTATTTCGAAAATTATCTTAGTATTTAAAAGGCTGATTGATTCGTTTGCAACAGGAAATGTTTTGAAAAACGGAATACCCGTAGCCATTGTAGGCGAGCCAAACGTTGGAAAATCTACGTTATTGAATGCATTGTTGAACGAGGAACGCGCCATTGTAAGCGATATTGCTGGCACCACGCGAGATACAATTGAAGATGAAATAACCCTTGGCGGTATTGGTTTCCGATTTATTGACACCGCCGGAATACGCGAAACAACCGATACTATTGAAGGGTTGGGAATCCAAAAAACCTTTCAGAAAATTGAACAGGCACAAGTGGTTATCTACCTTTTTGATGCAGAAAAATTTCATCACGAAGTTTCGGGATCGGGTTCAAAGTTTAAGGTTGAAATTGAAACGATAAAGAATAAATACCCTCAGAAAAATCTGGTTATCGTTGCTAATAAAATCGATAAACTTTCAGAATGGGAAATTGAAAATCTTCAAAAGGAAATTGAAAACCTTCATTTAATTTCGGCTAAAACCCATACAGGCGTTGAAGGTTTACAAAATAAACTGCTTGATTTTGTAAACACTGGCGCACTTCGCAATAACGAAACCATTGTAACCAACAGCAGACATTACGATGCAATGCTAAAGGCGCTGGAAGAAATTATAAAAGTTCAGGACGGGCTTGATAGCAATTTGAGTGGAGATTTACTGGCAATAGATATTCGGCAGGCACTTCATTATTTTGGTGAGATAACTGGCGAAATAAGCAACGATGAGCTTCTGGGAAATATTTTTGCCAATTTTTGCATCGGTAAGTAAACCGTTAAGATTTCCTTAAATAGTTTAATTCTCCTCCCTATTCTGTGGAATTGGTTCCTCAAACCTATAGTTTTGTCCACTTATTCATTTAATAATTGAAAAAACAATAATATGAATCAAGTACAAGGAAATGAAACCGTAAAACTTCATTACACAGGAAAACTGAATGACGGACAGGTGTTCGATAGCTCTCTAAAGCGCGAACCACTTGAGGTGAAGCTGGGTGAAGGAAGACTAATTCCTGGTTTTGAAAAGGGTCTGGTAAATATGAAGGTGAACGACAAAAAAACCATTACTATTCCCAAAGAAGAAGCGTACGGCGAGGTGCAAAAAGAACTATTCCAAAAAATACCGAATGAAAACCTTCCGCAGGAAATAAAACCGGAAGTAGGTATGGGCCTAGTTTCCAAAAATCCAGATGGTAGCGAGCGCCAATTGCGCGTTTCTGATGTGAAGGATACTTTTATAATTGTTGACGCCAATCATCCATTGGCAGGACAAGACTTAACGTTTGAATTGGAACTTCTTGAGATAAAATAATATCTCAAAATATAATTTGAAAAGGCTATCAAAAAATGATAGCCTTTTTTTATGATCAAAATGCGAGAGCTAATTGACTATTTCTTTAAAAACTTTTTATATGAAATATTATTTTCGGAATTAATCACCAGCACATACATCCCTGCACGCAAATTTTCAATATTTATGCTTTGTTTCACTTTTGAAGTTTTTAAAATAATATTACCCAGAATATCAATTATGGAAAACGATTGGGGCTGCACATCCAGGCCCCATTCCAAATTGATGTAATCTTCGGCAGGATTTGGATATATGGTTAAAGAAAGAGCTTCAACTTCCTGCGTTGCCAATGTGCCAGTATACTTCATAACAGTAGCGCCAGAATCATTTGCACCATCTAAAAATGCCACAGTGGGTTTTCCCGAATTATCAAACGCAAGCGAAATATAACCTGAAGAACCCTCCGAAAATCCTTCTGTACCAATAGCTTGCCAATTTGTGCCGTCAAAAATCATCGTTGTAACTTTATTTGAATTTGCCCCATCCCGAAATGCAACGCAAGGTGCTCCCGTATCACTAAATGCGAGTGATGTACTAATTGCCTCATCTGTCGTAAATCCAGCATTTCCAACTGCTACCCAGTTACTTCCGTCAAATTTCATAACACTTGCCTTATCGCCATTTCCACCATCCGTATATGCTACGTAGGGCTCATTATTATTATTAAAAGCAAGGGATGGATTTATAATATTTCCTGAGGAAAATCCTGCATTCCCTACCAGAATCCAATCACTTCCATCAAATTTCATAACCGTCATTCTGTTTCCATTTGCCGAATCGCGAAACGCCACAAAGGGTTCGCCATTACTATTTATGGCAAGGGAAGGATCCGTATTTATGGAACCACTTCCAGAAAATCCGGAATCGCCCACAGTTTCCCATGTGCTTCCATTAAATTTCATAACCGTAACCCCAAAATCTTCCGCCCAATCTTGGTATGCCACAAATAATTCATTATTGTTTCCAATCGCAAGTTTAGTATGGTAAGCCGTATCAGCAGAAAATCCAGCACTTCCAACCACTACCCAATTAGTCCCGTCAAATTTCATCACAGTTGCTTTTGAAGTTTCTGCGCTGTCTGAATACGCGATAATTGGTGTTCCGCTATTGTCAATAGCTAATGAAGTAAAACTAACCTGTCCCGGTGAAAACCCTTCACTTCCCACGGGATTCCAGTTGGTTCCATCAAATTTCATAACCGTAGCTTTCAGCATATTTCCGCCATCCCTATAGGCAACATATGGTTCTCCATTTGCATTAAAATCTAGGGAAACATCCTCAACGAATCCGGCGGAAAACCCAGGGTTTCCTACAGTTTCCCAATCTTGTGAAAATGTTTTTGTTCCGAAGAAAATCGTGATGGCTACAGTAAAAAGCAATTGTAATTTTTGTTTCATCATATTTTTTTAGATTTAGGAAATGGCTTTTGCCACTCCTCCTTTTAATCGAAATATTAGATGAAACGTCATCACTTAATTTCATTTAAAGCGAATTTTATTCAAAATGAAAAGCAGAACATTTTTGTTTGAAGCTTTATAAAAATTGAAAATTGGGTATGCTCAAAGAAGAAAACTTTATTGAAAAGTGCTTATTTTTCCAACTTTTGGACAATGGCATCCACACAATTTATTCCATCAATTGCCGCCGAAATAATCCCTCCCGCGTACCCCGCTCCTTCCCCGCAAGGGTACAAACCATGTATCTCAATATGTTCCAAAGTTTCTGGGTTTCGGGGGATGCTAATGGGTGATGAAGTTCTACTTTCGGGAGCGTGCAAAACGGCCTGATTGGTGTAATATCCCTTCATTTTTTTTCCGAAAGCCACAAAAGCTTTTTTCAACCGTTTTGAAAGCAAGGGAGGAAGAACTTCATTTAAATCGGCTGAAACAATGCCGGGCTGATAAGAAGTCTTCGGAAAATCCTCGGAAACTTTTCCTTCAACAAAATCTATCATTCGCTGCGCGGGAACTTTTTGGGTTTTACCGCCTGCTTCCCAACAGCGCTGCTCAACATATTTTTGAAAATCGAGGCACACAAAGGGATCGTTTTCGGAATAATTTGGCAAATCCTTTGGCTCCACGCTCACCACAATACCGCTATTTGCATATGGATTATTGCGTTTGCTCGGGCTCCAGCCGTTGGTAACCACCTCTCCCTGCTCCGTGGCGCAAGGTGCAATAATACCGCCGGGGCACATACAAAAAGAATAAACACCCAACCCGTCCACCTGCTCCACCAACGCATAACTAGCCGGTGGCAGATAGGGATTTTCCGCATCGCCGTGATATTGAATGTGGTCTATTAATTCCTGTTGGTGCTCAACCCTAACGCCAATGGCAAATGGTTTCGCTTCAATTTTAATATTTTTTTTGTGAAGCAAATAGAAAATATCCCGAGCTGAATGTCCCGTAGCGAGAATCACATTGTCAAATTTCATCCAATTTTCGCCGTTGATTTCAATCGCTTCAATAGCATGATTGTTCAATTTTAAATCTGTCAATTTCGAATTGAAATGCACTTCGCCCCCATTTTCAATAATCGCTTCCCGCATTGCGGTAATAATCTTTGGCAATTTGTTTGTGCCAATATGCGGATGCGCATCCACCAAAATATTTTCATCTGCACCAAAATGCACAAACCATTCCAGCGCCTTTAGTACATTGCCGCGCTTTTTGCTACGGGTGTAAAGTTTCCCGTCTGAATACGTTCCTGCACCACCTTCACCAAAACAATAATTGCTTTCCGGATTTACAATTTGATCTTTATTAATGGCAGCAAGATCTCTTCTCCTTTCACGAACATCTTTGCCACGTTCAAAAACTATGGGTTTTAATCCTGCTTCAACAGCGCGCAAAGCAGCGTAAAGCCCTGCCGGGCCAGCGCCAATGATGGCAATTTCTTTCGATTCGGAAACATTTTTTGGAACAAATGGCGGAATAATTTCACGTTTTTCACCCTTCATCCAAATTTCAATCTGTAAATTTATTTTGATTGGCTTCCGGCGGGCATCAATGGATCGTTTTCTGATTCGCCAATCACTTATTTGGCCTTTCCGAAGTTTTTCCTTTTCCAAAGCAAGCTCTAGAACATAATCCAAATCGTCTTGCTGCCTTGGTAGTATTGCTATTTGAACCAGTCTGCCCATAATGCGCAAAGATAATTTTTTAATGTGATTTAGCTATTTATAACCGGTATTCACTCAATCTTCAATTCAGATTTTTAGCGTTAAAAATTCATTAAACTTTTAACATCTCGAATACCGTCCATTTCTTATTGGCTACTTTTATTTCAAAATAAAAATTATGAAAAAATATTTCCTATTCACTGCGGTACTCTCCCTTGCATTCTTCTCTTGCAAATCTGAAAAGAAAAAATATATGGAGGGCAAATCCGAAACTGAAATCAAACAACAAGCTGATACCGTTGAAACTGCATTGGGAGCGCTCGTGCTGCCAAAACCTTTTGCTTCTGAATCTGTTACCAACAGAAACGGAATGAAAGATTGGCCCGATGGAAAAATGCCCGCTGCCCCACAGGGTTTTACCGTAACAAAGTATGCAGATGGTTTTGACAATCCGCGGTGGACATACATAGCCCCAAACGGCGATATGTTTGTATGCGAATCCAGTACCAGAGGGAGTGCGGACCGTATCACAATTTTACGTGACAAGGATGAGGATGGCACTGCGGAATTGCGGGAAACTTTTCTTGAAGGCCTTAACCAGCCGTTCGGTATGTTGGTAATAGGAAATAACTTTTACGTAGCCAATACAGATGGTCTTTATAAATTTCCTTACAAAGAAGGGCAAACATCGCTAAAAGATGCGAAAGGCGATAAAATTCTGGAACTGCCCGCCGGTGGATATAACAATCACTGGACCCGAAATATTATTACTAATGAGGCAAAAGACAAAATTTATATATCAGTTGGTTCTGCGAGTAACGTAGCCGAACACGGAATGGATGAGGAAATAAGACGCGCCAATATTTTAGTAGTAGATGTAAACGGACAAAATGAAAAAATATATGCAAGCGGCCTACGCAATCCTGTGGGAATGGACTGGAATCCCGTGAACGGCGAACTTTGGACGGCGGTTAACGAACGTGATAAATTAGGAGATAATTTGGTGCCAGATTATGTTACCAGCGTGCGGGAAGGCGGATTTTATGGCTGGCCCTATTCCTATTTTGGTCAGTTGCCAGACCCGAGAATGGACGGAAAAGGTTCAGATTTGGTAGCAAAGGCAATAGTTCCAGATGTTTCCGTGGGGCCACATACCGCGTCACTCGGTCTTACTTTTTACGATGCCGAAACATTTCCTTCAAAATATAAAAATGGGCTTTTTGTGGGTCAACACGGCTCTTGGAACCGCGCAAAATTTTCTGGTTATAAAGTGGTTTTTGTGCCTTTTGAAAACGGAAAACCGAGTGGACAGCCAGAGGATTTTCTCACAGGATTTATTGCTGATGAAAATGATGTTTATGGCCGTCCCGTTGGCGTAACGGTTACACCAAAAGGAGATTTGCTGGTAAATGATGATTCCGGGAATGTGATTTGGAAAGTGAGTTATTCAAATTAGTTACACAAAATTCCATATACTTCAGGTTATAAAGAATGTGATAAACTTTAATGAGGAATTTAAATTGTAAAACTTGGGCGGTTATTCTATTGACCGCCTTTTTTAATGTTTCGCAGGCGCAAGTTTTAAAAGGCTTTGTGTTTGGTGAAGGAAGCCCCATTCCTGAAGTTTCAATACTTATTGCTTCGGAAAAAATTACAGAAACCAATTTAAATGGCGTTTTTATTCTTCCAAAAAATGTACAACTTCCCATAGAGATTAGATTGGAACATCCAGATTTTTTCATTGCTACGTTTCTAATGGAAGTTCCCAATCAAAAGTTTAAACTGCAGCCGCTTTCAAATTGTGAAAATCTGGAGGAGGTTATCCTCTCTTCAACGTATCAAAAAGAAAGCAACATTATTCTTCCCACCCGAATAATTTCCGAAGAAAAATTTAATACATACAGCCCAATAGACTTAGTCTCGGCAGTAAATGAAACTCCAGGGGTTTTTATCCAAAGTGGCGCCATAAACACAAATAGAATTACGATTCGTGGGGTGGGTTCGCGCACGCTGTATGGCACCAATAAAATTCGTGCCTATTTCAATGGAATCCCGATAACGGACGGTGCAGGAGAAACTACAATCGATCTTTTTAACCCGGAAAACCTGCAAACGCTGGAAATTGTAAAAGGTCCGAAAGCCACTCAGTACGGCACAAATTTGGGCGGCACGCTTCTTTTGAATTCGAAAGAATTGGCGAGCGGCGAATCTAAATTTCACAACAATTTTACAATTGGTTCTTTTGGACTGATAAAAAATTCTATTTCCTTGGCTACTTCATCGGAAAAGTTTTCAATCAATATGAATTACGACCATTTGCAAACGGAAGGATTTCGCCAAAATAGTAAATACAACAGAAAAGGGCTTTTAATTTCTTCAAAATATAGATTTAATGGTAAGAATGAGTTGGGTCTCTTATTGAACTATATAGATTATTTCGCCCAAATTCCATCGTCCATTGGCATTACCGCTTTCAACGAAGATCCTGCCCAAGCGGCATTTACCTGGGCGCAGGCCCAAGGTTTTGAAAACAATAAAAAAACATTGGCAGGACTGAGATTTACACATCGATTTTCTGAAAAATTCAGCAATACTTCAACCGTATTTTATAGCTATTTAGATCATTATGAACCGCGCCCATTCAATATTCTCGATGAATTTACCAATGGCTACGGCGGCCGGACCGTTTTTGCAAAAGATTTTCTATTTCTGGGAAATAGCGGAAATCTGAGTTTCGGTGGTGAATTTTACAAAGATGAATACAATTGGAAAACCATTGAAAATCTATACGAAAACAATAATGGCAATGGCAGTCTGGAAGGTGATTTGCTCAGCGACAACAAAGAAATACGGAAAAATTTGAATGTTTTTGGGACAGTTTCCCTTTCGTTTTCCAAAAAATTGAAAGGAGAGTTTGGACTCAATTTTAATAAAACCAATTATAATTTTGTTGATCAATTCAACATTGGCGCAACGAACAAAAATGCAAGCCGAAGTTTTGATCCCATTTTAGCTCCAAACGTTAATTTGCTGTACCAATTCAATAATAAAGTAAACGCTTACGCCAACGTGAGTCGGGGTTTCAATTATCCTTCCATCGAGGAAACTTTGACGCCAGCGGGAGTTATAAATCCAGAATTGGGTCCAGAAATAGGTTATAATTATGAAATAGGCAGTCAATTGTTTTTGCAAAAACGAAAAATTGAGATACAGGCAAATGCCTATTTTTTGGATATCGAAAATCTACTTGTGGCAGAACGTGTGGGAGACGATCAATTTATTGGTAGAAATGCAGGCAGGACGGAACACAAAGGCGTTGAAATGAGTATAAAGTATAGAGAAAAAATCGGTAAAAATATTCTTTTTTCACCCTATATGAATTTTGAATTTACGGATCACAACTTTGTGGATTTTGTTGATAATGAAAATGATTTTTCCGGAAACAACCTCACGGGAGTGCCCGATAAAAAACTGAATGGAGGGATTCAACTGAAATTCAAAAATCTTTTGCTGAACACCAATTTTCTTCACATAGGAAAAATTCCGTTGAACGATGCAAATGATTTATATTCAGAAAAATACACGGTTTTAAACGCAAAAGCATCTTTTAATTGCACTATTTCAGAAAACATTTTTTTTGAATTAAATACCGGGGTAAGTAATTTTTTGGATACAAAATACGCCGCTTCGGTTTTAATAAATGCAACTGGGTTTGGCAATTCCGATCCCAGATATTACTATCCCGGACTGCCCATAAACTGGTTTGGCGGTTTCAAGATTTCCTATTTGCTTTAGGGAAATTACTATTGCATTTTATAAAGCTCCATCGCTTTTGGAAATGATAACCCCTATCTTTACAATTCAAAAAAAATTCAAACTATGATTTTTATAGAAAATGAGGGCATTACCAACCCCAGCATTAATTTGGCTCTCGAGGAATATGCCCTGCGCAATTTTAATCCAAATCAGGATTACCTATTATTTTACGTGAACGAACCGTCCATAATCATTGGCCGCAACCAAAATACGTTGGAGGAAATAAACCACGAATATGTGAAACAGAAAAACATTCACGTTATCCGAAGAATTTCCGGCGGTGGTGCGGTATATCACGATTTTGGAAATCTCAACTTCAGTTTTATTACAAATCACGACATTAAAAGTTTGAACAACTTTAAAAAATTTACCGCGCCCGTTATTAAGGTTCTGAAAAATTTGGGGCTGGACTCAGCGTTGAAAGGACGCAACGATATTCAGGTGGCAGAAAAGAAGATTTCCGGTACCGCACAGTTTTCTACGGGAAAAAGGATGGTGAGCCACGGTACACTTTTATTGAAAACCGATTTGACCGAAGTTGCAAATGCCCTGAATGTGAAAATGGGCAAAATTGAATCCAAAGGACATAAATCTGTACGAAGCCGGGTTGCCAATATTTCAGAATTTTTAGAGAAACAACTCAGCATTGATGAATTTAGAACCCTTTTACTGGAAGGACTTTACGAGGAAAGTGAGCCGTTTGAAAAGTACCATTTAACTCCAGAGGAATGGAAAGCCGTTCACCAGTTACGTGAGGAAAAGTATGAAACTTGGGATTGGAATTACGGCCGTTCCCCAAAATTCAATATTCAAAACAGCAAGCGATTTACTATTGGCGAAATTGATTTGCGCATTTTTGTTGAAAAAGGATATATTAAGGAAGTGAAGATTTTTGGTGATTTCTTCGGAAAGGAGTCCGTGGAAAATCTCGAAAAACTCTTGGAAGGCATTCGCTATGAAAAAGAGGATATTTCAGAAATACTTGAAAATATTAATGTGAAGGAATATTTCGGTGAAATTGAAAAGACAGAATTTGTGGATTTGGTTTATGGCGGTAACGAAGAGGAATGATGATTCTTTATTTTCTAAATAAATAGAAATCAGAAATAAAACTGAAATTTATGTCCCAAAATTTAAAGATAGTTTTTTTGATAATAGCCGCACTAATAACTATTTACGGATTGGTGACGGGAAAATTCCTCTTCTTGTTTATTTGGTTCCCATTGGGATTTTTATTCGGCAAAAAAGAAAAGGATCAATAAAATATTGATTTTAGAAATGATATTGATATTCCACACCAGCCCCGCCAATAGTGGATTCCGTATTTGAAAAATCAATTTCGCCCAAAATTTTGAAGGTTCCCCAATCTTTGGTTTTATAGGAAATGGAAGCAAAATTATAAGAATCTTTGCGCTCCGGAAACAACGGTCTTCCATACGTTCCCAGATATTTCGCATAGGTAGTTTTCAGCATCCATTCAAAATTTTTAAAATTTCCCTTTAAAGCAAGATGGTGCACTTTGGAACGATTGTTAAAAATAGGTGTTCCGTCTTCGGCGATATTCATATTTTTATTGGCAAGAATAAACGGCAAACCTATTATATTTCCCTCATAGGTCCATCCGCTTCGGTATAGGCTATGGCTGAAATAATTGTCGAAGCCACTTCCTACCGAGATGCCACTTTGGTCTACCGTATCGGTATATTCATATAAAATACCTGAAAAAAAACGTTTGTTGGTTGGTTGAAAAAAAACTCCCCACAAACCATCGAGAAAATTCGCAAAACGAGTCCCGGAACCATCCTCAAACGGATGGTCGTGATAAACAGAAAAATTTCCGATAGGATATTTAAATGTATAATCCCCAAAAATTGAACCCAAATGGTTTCCCAAAGCGTTTGCGGTCTCGTTTTCATTATTGGTTTCGGTGGTTTCGCTTGCGGCAAAAATGTAAAAAAAATCTTTTAAACCGCTTCGCAATTTTCCAAATTCCGGGGAAGTTCCTCCCCACTGCACAAAATGTTGCAGACGTACAAACAACTGGTGATTTTCATTGAAAGTGGTTTTAATCCCAAGCCTTTTGTAGTGAAGACGCGTATCCTCTACATACCGTTCATCGTTTAGCCAGTAATGGCCTATACCCCAATCGATACCAAATGTGGGCGAAATTTTTATGGGTTCATTTGCCTCAAGTACTGCCCCAGGAATAGGCCTCGCATTTCCACTCCAAATAAAATTTTTATTGGTCATGGAAAGTCCTTCAGCATTCACATCCACAGCCTTTGCGCCCAGTGTTGCTTTTAGCCAATTATTTGAAAAATGGATAAAAAGTTCTCCGCGCTGAACGGGTTCAATTGCACCGTCCCTAACAAATACCGATGCTCCCATTTCTAGTTGAAAGCGTTCAAAAGTATATGTAGCGGAAATTTTTGGGATTGCGGCCGCATTTGTAAATTCTCCCTTTTCCCTATTTGTATTTGTATAATACCAAAAAGGCGAATTGGCGTTATTTGAAGCCAGCGCGGAAAGTTTTATCTCACCGTTGTACTCCATTTGTCCCTTACATAATGCGGTTGCCAACAGAAGTATGTAAGGGAGCATCTTTTTCATGGGCTAACGATTAAAAATCTTTTGCCAGAATGATTTTTCCTCCCTTTGATAGGTATATCCGTATTTATTACCATATCCAAAGTTTGCCATACTCACATCATTTAACACAAAGGCGACGTTGTTCAATTTGTTGTTCTTGATACTTTCCAATGGAAAACCGAGAAGTTTTTTCTCTGTGTAACCGGCCCTAATTGCGTACAGGGTAATATCTGCATATTTATTGATCAAAAGTGTATCGGTAACCAGCATAGATGGTGCCGTATCTACCACCACAAAATCAAATTTATTCGCCAATTCCTCAAAAAGTTGCGCCGCTCTTGGTTGCATCCACAATTCCGCGGGATTGGGAGGGATAGTCCCCGAAACCATAAGTGAAAGATTTTTTTGGTCGTTGGATTTTTGAATGTAATCCTCCGCATTACTATCTAAGTCTACCAAATACTCCACAACACCTTCTTTGTTATACTTACCGGTAAGATAACGCTGAAGCTGAGGGTTTCGAATATCTGCCCCCACCAATATCACACTTGCACCGCTATTGGCAAGTGTAATGGCTAAATTCGATGAAACGAAAGTTTTACCTTCACCTTTCACTGTTGAAGTGACAAAAATCTTTTTCCCTCTGCTTTCGTCAACATTTTTATTGACAAATAAATATTGAAGGTTTGTCCGTAAAATCCTGAAAGATTCCGCAAGAATTGAATGGTCGTTGAATGTAATAAGCTCAGCCTCCCTTTTACCAATTTTTGGTACTTCACCCACAATGGGAACTTGTTTTGAATGGCGTTCAACGTAAGCTCGATTTCTAATTTTATTGTCGAGAAGTTGCTTCACATAAATCACCAAAAATGGAATCAACAACCCTACTAACAAAGCTCCAAGAAGGATAATCTGCTTTTTGGGCGAAATTGGTGCGCGTGAACTGTAGGCGGGGTCAACCACTTTCGCCTTTGGCGTTGTTACTGCCAAGGAAATTGCGGTTTCTTCTCTTTTTTGAAGTAAATAAAGGTAAAGAGACTCTTTTATTTCCTGCTGTCGGCTTATATTTCTAAATTCTTTTTCCTTTAAAGGTATTTCTGAAATTTCTGAACCTATGCGTGCATTTTGGCTACCAATATCCCGCCGCGTAATTTGAAGCGATCGCTTCACATTCATCAAGCTCTCCATAACATTGTTACGCATGCCACCAATTTCACTATCAAGCCCCAAAACCAACGGGTTTTTTTCGGTACTGCTTTGCAATAGCCTGTTTCTTTCCAAAACCAATTGATTGTAGGTATTGATCTGTTCCGAAAAACCTTCTTTGCTTACGCCCAAATTTGCTGGCAACAAATCGCTTTTGGATCCATTCTGCAAATAGTCTATCATTGTATTCACAAGTTCAATCTGGGTCTCAACCTCCATCTGCCTTTTGTTGAATTCACTAGCATTTTCCAGAAAAATCTGACCTTCTGCATTAATATCAGTCAATCTATTTTCCTCCTTGAATTCAACTTTGCCTGTCTCAACGCTATCCAATTCATTGGTAATAATCTCGAGTCGGTTTTGAATAAAATCGGCCGTATTTTTGGCGACCATATTCCTATCGTTTATGGCGTCTGCATTGTATTGTTCAATAAATTCATCTAAAATTGCTCGTGCCTTATCCGGTAAAGCTGAAGTAAGGGTTAACTGAATTATACTACTGCTTTTGCTCATTTGTGAGACTTCCATTGCGCTACGCAAATTGGCAACAACACTTTCTCTATCGGCAATAGTTACCCTAATTTCACCAAAGGAATTGGCCTCATCAAGATCTTTCAAAACTTCAACGTTCGGTGTTACCATTATGGTTCCCCAACCCAAATTCACTAAATCACCAAAATTGTGATCTTGAGAATTTGAATTTTCATCAATATAAATTGAGAATTTTGTCAGGGATTTTGGGGTAATGTAGAATACTTTGCCTGAAACCAACTGATTGTCTGGGGTAGACATAACCTTCACATGAAAAGGCCTGTCCGAGAAAAGTTCAGCATCCTTTATATTTCCCTCGCGATTGTAGATAACGGAAAGATTGAGCTCATCCACTACCCTTTCGGTTAGATTTTTGGATCGCAATATTTCCAGTTCATTGTCAAAATCTGATGCGTTCAACGTTCCGGCCAACCCTAAATCCTGAAAGGCCGCCAATTCGGAAACCTGGTTATTTCCTTCATTTTTAATTAATATGGTAGCCGTACTGCTGTAGTAGGGAACGGTGTATCTTAGATAGATGAATGCAATTATAAACGCTACAACCATGGTGATGACAAACCACGGCCAATTGCGCAAATAAATATCAATTTGTTCCCTCAGGGATACTTCTTGTTCTTGTTCCTTATTTTGGGGCAGATCTTGCATTCTTATCTAACAATTAAAACTATAACAGATAACAGTAGAGAAGCAACCCCAATGTATATTGAGGTGTTACTGTTAAAACTTGAACTTTGTACCTTGGCGTTATTGGGTTCTACATACACGATATCATTTTGTTTCAGATAATAAAATTCATCATCCATTACATCTGCAGTGCGTATATCGAGATATCGAAATGTTTTTCTTCCATTAATTTCCCTTATTACCAATATATTATCCCTTTTTCCAAATAAGGTCATATCCCCTGCCATCCCCAGTGCTTCGGGCAATGTAAGCCTCTCTCCCTGCACCGGATACGTTCCTGGACTGTTTACTTCGCCTAAAACACTCACCTTAAAATTTTCGATGTTTATAGTGACGATGGGAGCGATAACATATTCAGAAATTCTTTTGGAAAGCATATCGCTGAGTTCGTTGCGCGTCATTCCGGCAACTTTTATCTTTCCCAAAACTGGAAAATTGATGGTTCCATCTGCCCCTGTAAGGTATCCGCTCAATTGATTGCTGGAGCTGCCTTGCTCAGGTGCCATAACCAAGTTAAACGGTTTAACCGCCACCGGATCATACGCAGATACCGTGATACTCAAAATGTCATTAGGTTGAATTTTAAAAGTATTCTGTACGCTGTCCAATGAAGCCAATTGTTGGGGCAAATCTTGAAAATAAACGATTTTTTGGCGGGACACACAGGAGGATATCAATAAGACCAAACTTATGGCAAGGAGCAACTTTCCAGTTCTTTTACGCATCAGTTAAATTTTTTGCAAATATAGGGTTTAGGCTTCTTAATGAAGTTGAAATAAAGATGTATTTGTATAATCAATTATTAAGCGAAGGTTTTTTGTCCAGTTCCTCAAAAACTGAATTATTGCTCACATATTCGGGCACCAACGTTTTTAGAGCTTTTACCAACGTTTTCTTCCGTTCGGTTTTTGTAAGAAGTATGAGATTTTCAATAGCATCATGTGTTTCCTTGAAATTGCAAATTACTACTTTGGAAACCGTGATTTTTGGGTGATATGTGGGAAGCGTGGTTTCACCGTCATTCAAAAGCTCCTCATACAATTTTTCTCCTTCCCGAAGCCCCGTAATCTTAATATCAATATCCTCATAAGGTTTTAGACCGCTCAAGGCGATCATTCGCTCTGCCATATCCAAAATTCTGATGGGTTTACCCATATCGAACACAAATATTTCGCCTCCTTTGCCCATAGTTCCGGCTTGTAAAACCAATTGGCAAGCCTCACTGATGGTCATAAAATATCTTATAATATCCTTATGCGTAACGGTTACTGGACCGCCCTCCTCTATTTGCTTTCTGAAATAGGGAATTACGGAACCGTTACTGCCCAAAACATTTCCAAATCTTGTAGTAATAAAACGTGTACACACGTTTGTAGAGTTCTGTAGCGATTGCACGTACATTTCAGCAGCTCTTTTGGAAGCGCCCATTACATTTGTTGGATTAACTGCCTTATCGGTAGAAATCATAACAAATCTTCCCACATTATATTTTACGGCCAATTCCGCCAAAATTCGTGTTCCATTAATATTTACCCGTATTGCCTCACGCGGATTCCTTTCAATTAAGGGTACGTGCTTGTATGCCGCGGCGTGATAGACTACATCAAAATTATATTTATTGTAAATGCGCTCCATTCGGCCTTCGTTGGTAATATCACTCAATTGGGTCGAGAATTTCAAATCTGGAAATTTGTCTTTCATTTCCAGCTCAATGGTATGTAATGCAGATTCGGCATTATCTACAATCACTACAATTTTAGGGTTGAAGTTGGAAACCTGTCTTACAATTTCACTACCTATGGAGCCAGCGCCACCGGTTACCATAATAGCTTTGCCTTCAAGATCTTGTTTAATAAGGTCTGAATCTATGGCGATAGGCTGTCTTTCCAGCAAGTCTTCAATTTGGATACGTTTTATGTGGGTACTTATGTCCTCACGCTTGTTCCAGTGTTCCATGGTGGGAACGTTGAAAATTTCGATCTTGTTCGCCAGACAAGCCTCCACAATTTGATTTTTTTCCTTGATGGTCAGCGAATCGCTGATTACCAGTACACCATCAATACTGTAGTCTGCCAATAAAGCCGTAAATGAATTGGAATTTGAACTAACCGGAACAGAAAATACTGGTTTTCCAAGGATTTTTATTCTTTTGCTATGTGGATTTTCAGTTATAAAACCTGCCAAGGTAAAAGGCATATTTCCGTCTGTAGTCAAGGCTTTTCCCAAACTGATGGTATTGTCCTGAACCCCTACAATCAATACGCGCTTTTTTAAATTCCCCGAGGCAAAATTTTTCAAAAATTGATATGACTCCTTTACCGAAATTCTGAAGAAAAGTAAAATGGTAAATGAAATAAATGCATACAATAAAATTCCTGTAGTGAGAAAAACTTTCTGTCCGAAAAAAAGAAAGGTGGCAAAATTTATCAAAAGCAAAGCTACGGCAGTACCAAAAGAAGCCGATGCTACCCGAAAAACATCGGTAAAGGTAGAATGCCGAATAATGCCCGCGTAGGTTCGAAAAATATAAAAGAAGAGAACGTTAATTCCAATAACCGCAAGAGCGCGATATGGAGTAGATAATACGTTGTAAAATTGAAGTGGGGTGCCAACTATAATAAAATAAACGGCCAAAAATGAGAAAATACAAATGCAGATATCAATGGACAACACTGCCCATCTGGGCAAATAACGCTGATCCAGTAATTTCAGTTTGTTATCTCCCTTATAGATGCGTTTTAAATATCGCTCCCCCCGTATCACACTATGTCTATAAATTTTCGACAAATATAGTTTAATTTTCGATGAAGTGCTTAAAAACTCCGTTAATCTTCTCTTTTTCAGTAACTGTCAAGTTTGACCCGGATGGAAGGCAAAGTCCTTTTTCGAATAAATTTTCAGCTACTTCTTCGCCATAATAGGGTGCATCAGCAAAAATTGGTTGCAAATGCATCGGTTTCCAGAGCGGACGGCATTCAATATTTTCTTGCGCGAAAGCCAATCTCAGTTCTTCATTAGTAAATCCGGCGACTTTTTCATCAATGAGAATACAACTTAACCAGTGATTTGAAAAATATTCAAAAGAGGGCTCTTCAAACACATCGATGCCCGGTATATCATGAAACATTTCTTTATAAAACGTATGCATCGCCCTCCTCAAACCTACGTGCGCATCCAGCACCTCCATCTGTCCGCGGCCTATTCCGGCACATACATTACTCATTCGGTAGTTATAGCCAATATGCGAGTGCTGATAGTGCGGCGCATCATCCCTAGCCTGAGTAGCCAAAAATACCGCCTTATCTTTTTGCTCACTATTTCGTGCTACCAATGCGCCACCGCCAGAAGTTGTAATAATTTTATTGCCGTTGAAGGATAAAATTGAAATATCTCCCAATGTTCCGCATTTTTTCCCGTTGTAACTGCTTCCCAATGCTTCAGCACTATCTTCAAGTATGGGAATGCCGTATGCATCGGCAACTTTTTTGATGGCATCGTGTTTATATGGCATTCCGTATAGATGTACGGCTATAATTGCTTTTGGTTTTTTACCTTTTGCAATTCTATCCTTTATAGCTTCTTCCAAAAATTTTGGACATATATTCCAGGTATCCTCTTCACTATCAATAAAAATAGGTTTTGCGCCTAAATAAACGATTGGATTAGCTGAAGCCGAAAATGTCATGCTCTGGCAGATTACCTCATCTCCAGCCTTTACTCCCAACAGTATCAACGCCAAATGCAACGCTGCGGTTCCCGAACTTAGGGCAGCCACATAATTTTGTTCACCCAGATATTTTTGAATATCCGCTTCAAAACCGGTAACATTGGGACCCAATGGCGCTATCCAATTGGTACTGAAAGCCTCAGCAACAAAATTCTGCTCGTTGCCGCCCATGTGTGGTGATGATAGATATATTTTGGGATTACTCATAAAGAAAATAATAAAGCCGGCAAATGTACATTTTTATTAAAACGAAAGAGGGTGTTTTATATTTTTTATAACACACCCTCTTTTTTTTGATTTATTCTGAAGATTTTATTCCTCCTTACGCTTCAGTTTCTTTTTGATTCCGTAGGCCGCGCCTACCAAAAGCCCGATGCCTATAAAACCGTCAATGGGCGCCGCAGGAACTTCATCATCAACATCGCCGGGATTGCTTATCTGCGCGTGACCCGAGTAAAGACTTCCCACTAACAAAATGGCGGTAAATAGAACTTTCTTTGAATAGTATATTTTATATAGTGATTTCATATCAATTTCCTTTTAAATTATTGTTTTACAATTTTTTGGGAGGTTGTTGCCCCATTGTACGAAACATTGGCAATGTAAATACCGGCAGCAAGGCTATTTTCAAGCGAAACCTTAAAACTGCTTTCAGCATTATCAAATGTGTTGCTGAAAATCACGCGGCCTTGCATATCCACTACACTCACTTCTACTGGAGTACTTGCCTGTTGCCCTATGGAAATATAAAAACCGTTAGCAGTTAGCGGATTTGGATACAATGTAAAGTTTGAAACTGCATTATCGTTCACGCCCAATACTTTTTCAACAAATACAATCTGGAATCTATCCTCATCAATACTCATAGGGTCTGTAGCGTCAACTGAAAAAGTAACGATGTTTTCTCCTTCCATAAGTTGGTTTACCTCCCCGGTAAACGTGTCTTCCAAAAATACATCCACAGTAGTAACAGCGTTGTTTTGAATTACCAATGTATAATCAGAATTATAATACCCATAATTATTCAATTGAATGGTTTCTCCAGCCACGGGCAACTCACGTTTTTCAATACTCAAGATGGCATCACCATTTTTAATACCCATATTCTCACGGAAATTGTTTGGTTTTAGGGCATCCTTCTCATTAACTGCATTGCTATAATCGGCACTAAATTTTATACCGAAACTATCGTGAAGTTTTCCTCCATTCGTAAAATTTTCCGTGGTATAAAGTTGACCAATAATACTTGCCGTAGCTGTGGATGTTGCATCTGTTTGATAAAAACTGGCAGCTCCAGGGGCCTTGTCTGATTCCTCAAACAGAATGGAGGCAGGACCCGCAGCCAAAGTTATAACTTGGGCTCCCTGACCGGGCTGTAAAAATTGGTTGGCTGGAGAGCCTGCTGTATTTGTACCGCCATCAGTCATATCAATAGTTACATACGCACCATTTGTATTAAGAGTGGCATCATAGATATAGAAAAAATCAGTACTCAAGTTGGTTGAATTGGCCAATACCAGTTCCATGTCTACCGCACATTGATACGGATTGCCTATGGCGCTAAATCCGCCAGCTATCTCGCTCAAGTTGGATTGTGTTATGTTCCCGGTTTGTAAACTTCCCGTGGCACGCAACCTTGTTATGGTAGGATTGCTGGCATTGCTCGTTACATCTATACTTCTATCGCCTCTTACAAATAACAAATATGGTTGGCCTGCATTGAGTGTATTTGTATTAGTATTGCTTACTGCTTCAAATGCTTGGGCAGTTGCATTGAGCGTGTACATTGATGGATTGCCCGATGGCGTGGCATCAAATCCATTTTGGCCAGTTTGCGAACCTGTAATATGAGTACCAAAACCTTCATTTGGATTTAGATTGGTATTGATATCAGGATTATTTACTCCTTCTTGCCAATTGGCATTTATGGATTGGGAACCTACCGCATTGTTTGTGGTGGTTACAGCACTACTTATCAATCGGTAGGCGCGAATTGCGCTCATATAGTTCTGTACGGTTGCATTCCCAGAGATTGTAGAGGTAGGTGGCACGGGGCCCAATTCTCCGTTTGCGGTGGCTGAACTAGCAAAAATTAAATCACCGTTGTTGGTAAGATCCCCGTTCAAGTTTAGAACATTTTCAATATTTAAGGTAGCACCCGCATTAACGGTCACGTCATTAATATTTATTACAGTAGTTAAAGTCGCGGTTCCATTCAATATCAAGATATTATCAGCAGCTGTGGGAGCTGACAAATCTGGGTCTGCTGGAGTCCACGAATTATTGTCAAAGGTATAGGTTATGTTTGAAATAGGGGCTATACCAAAACCGGCGAGACCACCTGATGAAGATGGAGTACTGCTCACAGTATTAAATCTTACACTTGGATCTGTAAATCCAGTAGAACCCGAAGTAATCCCTTGATTTAATTGAATATTCTGATTAGCAGTTGATACTCCACTTCCAGCCCAGGAACTTCCTGGGTTAGAACCAGGAGTACCGAAAGTATCGGTTGCCGTACTTCCAAGACGAACTTGCAGAGCGTCATTTCCGTTGAAAGAGAAACCAAAATCAATAAATCGCACAGCAGTCAACCCTTGATTTGTAAGATATGTACCAATATCTGTTGTACCTATAACTAATACTTCGTTCGGTTCTAGTATACCAGTATTAATTAATGTTCCTGATTGTGCCGATAAAGCCGCTCCATTAGTTCCTTGAAAGATCTGCAGATTATTGGTAGCAAAATTTATTGAAGAGGAGGTGTTATTCCAAATTTCAATTCCTTTAGGAGTTGTTCCAGAATCAGTTTCCACATATTGACTGATGATTTGCCCTTGCATATTAAGTATACAAAAAAACAATCCCAGAAATAATAAAAACCCGCAATTAATTCCTCGGGTACGTAAAAGTGTTTTCATAATTTTTTTTTTTAAAATTATAGTTGTTTAAACCCATTGCAAAAATATGCGCCCAATATTCACAACCGCTGATACGGTTGTTATCTTTTGGTTACTAAAAAGTTTAGTGTAAGGTGTTTAGGGCAATACAATTATATTTCATTTCCCATCAATTTTCTAAATTCTTTTTAAAAATTAGATGAGAAGAAAGCTTTAATCGCTAAAGTGTTATTTTTGTTGTTATTTCCTCTAAAATTATCTAAAATTCTTAACGGAATAATTCTTCAAAATAATTTGAAAGTAGAAAACCAAGAAGTAAAAATCTAAATATCTGTTATTTGGATAAAATTTTCCCAGGATTTCCCACAACCGTAGACCCATCTGGAACGTCTCGAAGTATAACAGCACCCGCGCCTATTATGCAATTGACACCCACTTTAACCAAGGGAAGAATTTGAGCACCCATACCTATATGAGAGGCTCTACCAATTTGCACGCCTCCGGCCAAAATAGCCCCGGGAGAAATATGTACAAAATCATCAATAATACAATCGTGCTCAATTATGCTACCGGTATTGAGTATGCAATGTTCACCCACTTGTGAATCGGCATTCACCACAACGCGGGCAAAAATTACAGTACCTTTTCCAATGTTAGAATTTTGGGAAACCACCGAGGAAGGATGTATAATTGCTTCACAAAATTTATACTTACTTTTTAAAGTAGATGCAAGGCTTGCCCTAAGATTATTATTGCCCAATCCAAAAACTATCTGACTATTTTCAGAGATACTTTCCCAATCGTGAATTACTGGAAAATCCAGACATTGCTTTTTCTCCACATCATCATCATACACTTGGATTTTCATATTTGGATTGATTGTAAGCAACGTCTCAATAATAACCTTTGAATGTCCTCCGGCTCCATAAATCAATATTGATTTTTCTATATCACTCATCAGTAATTCCCTTTAAACGGAGAGGTTGTCGCCTCGCCTTCCATATTTATTCCCTCTCTTACAAGTACTTTTTTGGCAGTCAAAAAAAGTATTTTTATATCAAGCTGAAAAGATTGTTTTTCCACATACCAAGAATCAAGTTCAAGTTTTCGTTCCCAGCTTATGGCGTTTCTTCCATTTACCTGTGCCCACCCCGTAATTCCGGGTTTAACATCGTGTCTTTTGGCTTGTTGCGGGCTATAAAGCTCCAGATATTCTGGCAACAGAGGCCTTGGTCCCACAAAACTCATATCACCTTTTAGCACATTCAGTAACTGCGGAATTTCATCAAGTGAGGTACCACGCACAAACCTCCCAATTTTGGTAAGCCTTGCGTGATCGGGCAGTAAATTTCCCTGCGCATCCCTCTTGTCATTCATAGTTTTAAACTTTACAATTGTAAATATGCGCTCACCCTTCCCCGGCCTTTTTTGATAGAAAAATGGCTTTCCATTATTCGCAAAAAATAAACCGATCATAACAATTAAAAATAATGGGCTCAATATCAAGAGTCCAAGCAGCGCAAAAATAAAATCGAATATAGGTTTAATAATCCTTGAATACATCAGTTTTCAATCTTGGGCAAAATTACATGTTTTGTATAAGTAAATATAAATTAATGTTTAAAAGGAGATCGTAACTTTAATTCTAAATCTATAAACTACTAACCATCAACACACTACCATCAACACACTACCATCAACCCCCAACCCACAACCATCAACCCCCAACCATCAACCACACCCTTTAACATTGTTCAACTTTTTTTCTAAAATCCTTAACAGGAGTAACCCCTCCCATCCCCTATCTTGTCCAAAAAATAATCACTTCAAAATGAAAAACATGTACTACAAAAATTTACTCTTTTTTGCATTCTTCTCTGTTGTATCTCTTTCCACATTTGCGCAGGGACTTACTGGCTCATTTACGGTGGGCGATAGCAATTCTGACTACGAAACTATTCCACTGGCTATCCAGGATCTCCAAACTCAAGGTGTGGGTAACGGAGGGGCCACATTTGAAATTATCCCGGGAACATACACTCAGCCCATAGTCTTGGAAAACATTATGGGACTCAGCGAAACCAATACACTTACCTTTAGCGCACAACCTGGCACTGTAACCTTCGAGGTAATGGGAACCACAGCTACAAGCGATGCCATCATCAGGGTAAATGCCCTAAGCAATATTACATTTGATGGTTTCGATCTTGTGGATAACAGTATTACAGGTGAGGAGATTGAATATGGATACTATTTAGTGGGAACCGCCACCGCTGGCTGCTCTAATAACGTTATAACCAACTCCAAAATTTTCTTGGGCGCTTCTGGAGCTAGACCTATTACTGCCACCCGTGGAATTTATTTTTCATCACAGGGAACTTCTCTTCAAACCTCAAATAGCAACAACATTATTGATTCAGTAGAAATCGATAATTCTTCCTGGGGGATCCAATTTCGCTGCGCGGCCAGCCTATTTGGGCAGATTACGCAAGCTGATTTCAACAATCAGGTAATAAATTGCACTTTCGGCGCCAACGCTGCGCTGGGTCACGATTTTAGTAGTGGTGCCCTTGCAATAAACGCTTTGGGCGGAAGGGATATGATTATCAGAAATAACCTAATTGCAAACATCAGCAACCTAAATAGCGATCCCGCGCTTCCCGTTTCTACTTCGGGGATTAGCTTGGATTCCAGCTCTGGGGAAGTAACTGAAAATACAATTAGCAATGTAACCTATGAAGGTACCCGGGGCTCAACCTACGGCATTCGTTCAAGCACCTTCGTAAACGATACTACCCTTATTGCTAATAATAGCATTTCGGGATTGGTACGCGGAAATTTTATAGCTTCTACCACAGACCCTAGCCTTAACCTTACCGGGCTTTGGATATTCAATCAAGGAGGCAACAACGGACTTGCAAGAGTACTACATAATTCAATTTTCCTAGAGGCTGATGCACCCGTAACTTACAGCACAGGAGGGGTACAGCTTTCTGGTGGTTCTACAGGACAATTTCCCGGGGAAGTGTATAACAATATTATCGTGAATAATATTCCTACCGCAGATCCTGCCTATAGATCATTTGCCTTAGTCGATGGAAACACGGCACGCGGATTTTTACTGTCAGATAATAACGACCTATATGCGGATGCAGCCAATGCATATTTGGGCGTCATAGGTCGCGAATTGGGTGGTAACGAACAATTTACAAATGATTTGCAGGATTTTATAACCATTTCTGAAACGAATGAGAATAGCGTTTCTTTCCTTCCGGAATTTATGGATGCCAGCGCCGGGGACCTCAGCTTCTCCGAAACCATAACAGTAACCCCAGAATATTTTGTGCCCACTTTGCCTGAAGTGCCTACGGATATTGAAGGGACAACACGCAGCACCCCAGAAACATATTTGGGTGCCTATGAAGGCCCAGAATTGTTATCAATAGCAGATGCGTTTGTTTTACAGGTTGCGGTTTACCCCAATCCAGCTTCGGAAGTTATCAACCTCAATATTCCAAATTTTGGGGAAGGTTTTGTTTCAATAAAAATGTTTGATGCTTTGGGCCGACAGGTTTTGGTTATAAATAATATGGAACCAACGGCAGACGCTACATATAGCATTCCACTTACAGGTGTTCAAAAAGGGATGTATTATTTAAACATTAACGCCAACAATCTTGAAACCACCAAAAAGATTGTAGTTCGCTAAAAGTCACATTTCAATATAAATAGCAAAAACACCATTTTCAGTGAAGAAAATGGTGTTTTTTTATGCAGTTACTGTTTGTTTATTTTCAAAATATCCCACATCTAACAACCATCAACCTTCAACCCACAACATCCAAAATTTAAAACTCAAAATTCAAAACTCAAAATTCATTAGCCATCACCCAACAACGGCACCGTCAGTGCGAGTATTTTTAGAAGATGCGAAAGCGAAGCCTAAATATGTATCGAGAACCACCAACAGCAAACAGCCAAAGGCCAACACCCAAAAACCGACAACCGAGAACCCAAAACATTCAACATTCAACATTCAAAACTCAAAATTCAAAACTCAAAATTCATCAACCTTCAACCCACAACATCACTGTCAGTTCGAGTTTTTTTTGGAGATGCGAAAGCGAAGCCTAAATATGTATCGAGAACCACCAACAGCAAACAGCCAAAGGCCAACACCCAAGAACCGACAACCGAGAACCCAAAACATTCAAAATTCAACATTCAACATTTAAAACTCAAAATTCATCAACCTTCAACCCACAACATCACTGTCAGTTCGAGTTTTTTTTGGAGAAGCGAAAGCGAAGCCTAAAAATGTATCGAGAACCACCAACAGCAAACAGCCAAAGGCCAACACCCAAGAACCGACAACCGAGAACCCAAAACATTCAAAATTCAAAATTCAACATTTAAAACTCAAAATTCAAAACTCAAAATTCATCAACCTTCAACCCACAACATCACTGTCAGTGCGAGTATTTTTAGAAGATGCGAAAGCGAAGCCTAAAAATGTATCGAGAACCACCAACAGCAAACAGCCAAAGGCCAACACCCAAGAACCGACAACCGAGAACCCAAAACATTCAAAATTCAAAATTCAAAATTTAAAATACATCACACATCAACTATCAATGAACAACCAACAACCATGAACCAACAACAAACAACCATCAACCACCCACAACAGATATTAGCCAACAGCCAAAGGCCAATAGCTAATCAACCGACAAAATTCAAAATTCAACATTCAAAATTCAAAATCCATCACATTATTCATTATTAATTATTAATTAAAAAAAAGTATTCCCGCAGCAGCGCGTCCCAAACTTCCCTTCGTTCAAATCGCTCCACAATCATAGGCCGCGCGTTTGCCTGTAAGTTTTCGTATAGCAACGCTTTACTGCTCAGTTGCTTCATCGCAACTTTAAGTCCCTCCATATTCTTTGGTGGTACAATAATACCGTTTACCCCTTCCGCTATAATTTCATTGCAACCATTAATATTGGTTACAATGGCAGGCAACCCCATAGCCCCAGCCTGCATCACCACATTTGGAAAACCCTCTCTATAACTAGGAAAGACCAGGGCGTCGGCAATGGCGAGATATGGACGAACGTCATTTTGATATCCCACGGAAATAATATTAGGATCATCAGCTATGGTTTTTAAGGTTTCAGATTTTAGCGGATCAAGCTCAGACTCAAACGGCCCTACCAACAACAGACTTTGACTTTGCCCCTCTTTAGATTCTTGGTCCTTATAACCATCATTACTGGAATCTTTTTGCTCACCTTTTAAATCTTGAACCTTAAATCTTGAATTCATTTCCCCAAAAGCCTCAACCAATTCATTAATCCCTTTGTCCCCTACCAACCTACCTACAAAGACAAAGACAAAATTGGTTTCCTTGATCCCCAATTGAAGCCGTAACTGTTTCTTCGCAGCATCATCAAACAATGCCGGATTAAAGTAAGATGTGTCTATGCCGTTGCTGCTCCCCTGCCCTATAATATCCAATTTTTCGGCATCCGTAAACTTTTCGGCAAGTATAAAATCATATAGTCCCTTACTATTAGGATATACCTTTGTGGCAAAATGGTAGGTAAGCCTTTCCACAAAATTGAGCAACTTCCGTTTTGCGCCCGTAACTTCCATCAATGGCAACCCGGCCACTGTATGGAGTCTATTTGGCACCCCGGCCAACCAAGCCGCCAGCATCCCCACGATTCCCGCCTTTGGGGTATGGGTATGGACTATCATTGGCTTTTCTTTTTTTAGATAATTGTAAAGTTTCCAAACGGCCTTTATATCGCGAAGTGGCGTAATTTGCCGGGTCATTTCTATGTGGTGGGTATTGTAGCCCAGTGTTTTTCCCAACTGCTCAAGCTTTTTCTTTTCAGCAGAAATAGCCGTCACCTCAAAATAATCCTGCATAAACACAAGCTGACCCTCCAGCAATTTCTCAAGGGAAATGGGCACGGTAGTAATGCGGATTAGCTTCTGCAGATTTATGTAATGCCTCATATTAAAATGTCAATTAAAAACGAAGATTGAACATTTTTAAAATTGAACTAGTTTATCTAAAGTTTTTAGTATACCATTTTTGAAAACAGTAAAATGTCCATACTCTAAAGGTATTGTCCTGCTTTCCTGATATATGTTTTTCCACTATGGGTATAATGGCTTCACTCTTAAAGATGCCCTGCTTTTCAATAAAATCCCTTTGCGCGTATTTTTCCAATTCGGGGCGTAGGATTGTTCTGAGCCAATCGCCCACGGGAACACCAAACCCTTTTTTTGATTTGTCCAAAAAACCATCCGGAAAATACCGTTTAAACGATTCCTTCAACAGATGCTTTTTATCCCACCCCTTAAGTAAATAATTTTCAGGTACTTGTTGGGTAAAATTCCATAATGCCTTATTCAAGAAGGGAGCGCGGCATTCCAGGGATGTCAACATACTCGTTCTATCAACCTTCACCAGCATATCCCCTTCCAGGCTTAATATCCTATCAATATTTCTAAAATCGGTCAACGTTCTTGTGTTGGTTCCCACCGTTTCTTTATAGGTATTGAAGCCATTGGGGGCTTGCCAATTTTCTTTTAACAATGAATCAAGCTCATTTTCTTGAAAACCAAGCGAGATGATCCCGTAATAAAACCCACCTTCATAATCTATGGCCTTTAAAAGCCTATTGATTTTAAAACGCTTTCCCCTGTTGTCGCTTTTGGTTGTAAGGAAATTCTGGGCCGCCTTTAGACCGAATTCATGCAGGAATTGCGGCACCACGCGTGTATACTTTTGGTTGAGATTGGCCATGTAGTACTTATTGTACCCTCCATACACCTCATCCCCACCATCACCCGTAAGCGCCACCATTACATGGGCCCGAGTCTTGTTGGCAACTACATAGCTTGCAAGTGCCGAAGAGTCCGCAAACGGCTCATCAAAGTTTAAAAGAATGGCATCAAGGTTATCCGCAAGATCGGCTTCGCCTATAATAAATTCGTGGTGTTTGCTGCCTATCAATTTGGCAACCTCCCTGCTCTTATCGGTTTCGTCAAATGATTTCTTTTCAAAACCAATGGAAAAGGTATCTATCTTGGTATCTTTCTGTTGGGCAAGGCTCAAGGAGATAATGGAGGAATCCACACCCCCGGATAAAAAAGTACCCAACGGCACATCAGCCACGGAACGGGATAATACGCTTTCCTGTACCAGATCATGATTTTTACGTACTACATCAGATTTATCTTCAAGATCGTATTTTTTGAATTGGTGTTCAATGGGGTGAATATCAAAAGCGCCACGCTTACAGTCTATTGCTATGTAGTGGTCTGCTTCTAATTTATAAATTCCCTCATATATGGTATGGGGCGCCGGAATATAGGTAAGCTGAAAATAAAGATTCAATCCTTCCTTTGAAATTTCCGAAGCCTTCTCCTGTACCGCGAGTATGGATTTGAGTTCGCTTGCCCAGTAAAGTCGATTTCCTTCCTGCTTATAGTAAAGCGGTTTTTCGCCAAAGTAATCCCGAACAATATACAGTGTGTCCTCTATTTTGTCATAAATACTAAATGCAAACATGCCATCGAGCATGCCAAATGCTGCTGTGCCATGCTTTTCATACAATCGCAGAATAACCTCGGTGTCTGATGTAGTTTTAAAGGAAACTCCCTCCAGTAACAGGGATTCCCTTAATTGCCGATAGTTGTAAATCTCTCCATTAAAGACAATGACCTTCGAGCCATCTTCATTTTGAATGGGCTGTTTTCCAGACTCCAGATCAATAATGGCAAGACGGCGCATTCCCATAGCCACGGAATAGTCCGCATTGGAAGTATGATATACCCCATCATCATCTGGACCGCGGTGGATAATGCAACGGTTCATTTGCTGCAATTTTTCAACAGTACCAGTCGCTATTTTGGGGGTTCCTTCAAAAATGCCGTTTATACCGCACATAACTATAATGCTTTTAAATATACTTCGTTGTGAAGATTAACAGCTGTTTCAATATTGAAATTCTTTAAGTGTTCATTCTGTTGAATTATAATTGATTTTTTTATGGATACATCATTTTCAATTTTTAAAATCCTCTCTGCCAAATAGCTATAATCACTAACTTCAAACAAATTTTCTTTTATCGGAATTACCTCATTTAACCCTTCTACATTACTTCCTAAAGCCGGTAATCCACATGCCATATATTCTAAGGCCGCAATTCCGAAACCTTCCCAATGCGAAGAAAGTATGCCATAGTCACAAGTTTTTAATATTGAATATACATCAGTTCTCAATCCTAAAAATTTGACCCTATCCTCAAGTAAAAGTGAATTGACCAATTGTTTGACTTTTGGCAATCTTTCCCCGACACCAATTAGAATAAGCCCATAATTCTTGGGTAAATATTTCATAGCTCTAATCACTGTATCTTGATCTTTTTCTAATTGAAACCTACCAACCATCACTAGTAGTTTGGAATCATTTTTGGACGATAAATTTTCTTTAGACAGTGGCACACTATCACTAATTTGATTATAATTTATAGTATTCGATATAACCTTTGTAGCCACATTCCCATTCATCCAAATCTTTAAATTTCTTTCGACAGAATTACTGATGCAGATAATATTATAATATTGAGAATAAATAAGCCTTTCTAAAGGCTTATATAATTCATTTCTTCTGTTATTACCAGTACTGTGTTCAGTATAAACAAACCTTTTCTTCGATAAAAAGCTCAAAAACCCCACTATGTAAAAGGCAGGGAATAGATGAACGTGAATTATATCATTAACCTCAATTAGTCTTAATAGGGAATTGATTTTTTTGATGGAAAAAAAGTGTGAATTCTTAAATGTGATATAGTTTACAGAAGAATTTAATCTTTCTGAAAAAAAATCGTTTGTTGAATTAAACGTAAATATCGAAACTGTGTGCTCTTTGGTTTGTTCATTCGCTAAAGTTACAACCAAACTCTCCGCTCCGGCAGCTGCAAGAGAATTTATGACATGTAGCACTTTCATAATCCTTTAATTTTACTCAACATCGTTAAAACTCATCATATTAAGAAAATTTATTTTTATAAACGATGTAAACGTATAACAATAAACCAGATGGCAAAGCAATTAAACTTCCAAAAAAATTTACTCCAATAAATGCAACCGATATATCTTTAGCAAATAGCGATGAAGAAATTAAATGGGTATAATTTTTAAACTTATTAATTAAACCAGCTTCATTGTTTATTGAAATTTTTCTAGCATATGCAAATCCTTTTGGAGACTGAGCGTATTGTCTAAAAATAGTTTTACTTGAACCTTCATTTTGATATTCCACAATACATAAAATATCGTTCGAATATAGAAAATCAAATTTTTTTCCAATGAGTATATATAATGCTCCTAATGGAACTAATTTTTCTCCGGTATATTCGGGATATTTTGGAAATTCTTTTATAATTTCAGTACGTATAACGATTTTTTTATCTCCAGTTACTCCATGTTTTAAATATAAGTCGCTTAAGGTACCTCTTGATAAATTATTGGGAATTTTAGAACCTATTATTGAACCTTGTTGATCAGCATCTAAGCCAATAATTCCAGCAATATTGGTTTTATCAATAATATTATTCCAGTTTTCAATAATCAGCTCAACAGCATTTACAGGCAAATAATCATCCGAATCTATACACGTATTAAGTTCAGTCTCAATAAGGCTATAAGCCAAATTATGGGCCGTATGCATTCCTCCGTTAGTTTTGTAATGATATTGAATATCCACTAAATTCTTACTAATCCAACCTTTTACCAAATACTCAGTGTTATCTCTCGAACCATCATCAATTATTAGCCAAATAAAATTTTTATTAGTTTGCATACACAAACTTTCATACAATCTAGGTAATAAATGAGCTCTATTAAATGTGGGAGTAAATACCGTAAGCTTATTATGTTTTAAATTGTTCATTAGCAATTAATCATAATTAATTTAATAAAAACACATTCATAATAAATGTAAAAAGAAAATATAGAATTAACATGTTTGATAATTTGATGTGTTGTCTATCAAATAATTCAGCCTTTAGCATTGGATATGCTATTATTAGTGCTATCATAAACCATGATAGATATGCAAATCTATTTGAAAAATTTGCCCTTATTATAAGTATCCAAAATGCATTAGCTATTACGTAAGTATTAAATAACCAGTAATAGATTTTATCCTTATATTTTTTTAAAATTATATAATAATAACCAGCAAAAATGGCAGTACCGCTATATAAAAGGAAATCCCATCGAAAGCCAATGCTACTAAAATCATCATCATTAATATTACCTTGTGTTAAATAACTAAGCCGATCATCATCAAAACCTATATTTGAGAATAGATTCTCCCAAAATCCTCCGGATATTAAAGATAGAGGTATACAGATCAACCAAAAGATAATATAGTACCTTGGATTATTATAAAATTGGACTATTAAAAAACCCAGAGCAGGCAACAACATCGATTTATGAAAATTGATTGCAAGAAAAATCCAAATAACTTGCCAAATTCGCTTATCTCTTGATATTCCTAATAAGAAAATTGAACCAGCTATACCATTACGTATGCCATTGGTACCATAAGCCCAGAATGAAAAAGAGCACACAAAAAATAAAAAGGAATAATACCAATATTCCTTAAACCATTTTTTAGAAATTAGATACAAAGGGTATATGTAAATGATTGAACACAATAAAAAGAAAAGTGACGCTGGCATTATTCTCGATGAATATTTCATAAAATAGTGAAAAAAGATATCCTTTGTGACAATAATACTCTGTCCACTTCCGTAATGTTCGAAATATAAATTGTACGTGGCCATATCACCAAAATATTTTCCACTAATGGGTCGTAAACCCATGAATATAATTATAAAGATCAATATTCCTATCCCGCTATTAAAGTTTCCTTTCCGCAGATTTATATATGTGAATATTACCACGAAAAATATTATCCAATGATAAATGGAAGTGTAGTGTTCGAGCGGAATAAATTCAATACTCATAGCGCATTTTGATGCATTCACAGAAAGTGATGATATGAAACTGTGGATTAATAATGGTAAGTCAAAATAGTTACTCTATAAACCATTTAATTGAGTTGTAACCAAAAACTTTTATGACAAACAATTTTATATTATTTTTCCATCTAGCAGTTAATGGAATCCAAGATTTCGCGAAATGATGTATGCAGTGAGTATTTTGTGTTAAATTTATTGAACCAGTTCTATAGCTTTTGGGACAAAAATAATCATTTGGATAAAATGCAACATAATTACTTATTTCTTGAAATTTATTGTTCATATTGAATCCCCTAATTTTCATAAGTTTGGTAATTATGTAAGTATTTGTTGTAGTATCCAAACTTCCATCCAATTTATAAAACGAACGCTTTTCGTAATATTCTAATAATTCCGTAATCCATTTTCCATTTTTAATTGATCCCATAATACCTGTTGGAACAAAATCGTCATTTTCAAAGCCAGAAAAAGCATTATGAATTAAGAACTCATCTAGTGGTTTCAGAATCTCGACATCTGTATCCATATATATGCCTCCATAATTTTTTAACGCATGTAGCCGGCACACATCTGATACGTGAGCAAATTTCTTATTTTCAAGCGCTTGTTGTGCGTACTGATATTCATCAAATGGAAAATTTTTTTCATTCCATTCCAGAATTTCATATTCGGGTAAAATCTTTTTCCAAGAATTAATACATCGAACTGCTAATTGCGGTAATGGTTTGCCACCAAACCAACAATAATGAATTGTTTTTGGTATTTTGAAATTATCCATCATTTAACATTTTTTGAAGATAAAATTCGTTTCTAAAATGGTTTATAAATTTATTTTGCAGTAGGTAATTTTAATGCTGAACTACCAATTCCGCTTTTATACATAATTTTAGATGATTAAGCAGTGATTAGTTTTATATATTTTTGCATAACAACATCCATATCAAATCTTTTGGAATTTTCAACTGCTTGGGCTCCCATCTGCTTCCTTAAATCGAAATTTTTTATTAACAGAATGATTTTTGTCGCTAATTCTTCTACATCATACAAATTTACTAAGAACCCATCAACACCATCATTAATAATTTCCCTAGGGCCAGAAGGTGCATCAAAACTTATAACTGGTAGTCCGAAAGTTTGAGCTTCAACAATAACATTTCCAAAAGCCTCGTACTCTGATGTGAGTACAAAAATTGAACTTTTTAAATACTCAGGAACTACATCAACCGATTTATTTTCTAAATAAACAACCTTATCTAACTCAAGTCCAACTATTTGTTTTTTTAGGTTATCAAAATCATTACCTTCACCACAAATTTTTAATTCCCAATTGGGATATATTTCATGGACAATATCCCAAGCCTCTATTAAATAACGAATTCCTTTGATTTTATCTAACCGACTCACGCAAAGTACTCTCTCTTTTTCCAATAGACTAAAGTTATTTGTGTAAATCATCTTCGAATTATGCACAAATTCCATATTTTTTAAACCCCACTTAAATTTATCCTCTTTTGTTAAAGTAATCACTAAATCTTGATTACTGTAAACAATCTTTCTAACAAAATTATATAGCTTGGATTTCAGAGTTTTATTATTTATATAATGTAAGGCTTTTGATTCTCTTAATTCGGATATTAACTTTTGATTTTTTTTTAAATACTGAAAAAATAAATTATGAAGAGTATACTTTAAGCTAATAATGACATCCGCATTTTCGCTTATTATCTCTTTTGCCTGTAAGTATTGTAATTGAAGTCTTCCCAAAAAACTTTTACGAGTTTCTATCTTTTCTAAATAAATAACTTGTATTTTAGAATTTAAAGGATAATAAGGTCTGCCAGATTTATGATTAGTGCAGTAAATTTTTACTCGATAGTCAAAATTTTCTACAAGGTAATTAGCTCTTAAGCAAAGACCCCTTTCTATACCACCTGCAATGTCTATATATTCGGTTATGTAAATTATTTTCATTTCTTTAATGTGAAAATTACATTAAGTACAAATGGCAATTTATATAATATTAATATTTTGATTAGCAAATCCTTAATGCCAGATGGTATGTAATATTTCAAATAATGAATATTATTTATGTTTTTTATAATTGATCTAATGTAAATAGTTCTTTCGTTAAAGGTTGAATTTGTATATTGAAACAGAGCATTAAATTGATACCTAATAGACATCATTAAATAATTTGACAATATTTGAAATCTAACATCCTCAGAATAATTTTTTAATTCCATACTTTCAGATAGCACATTTTGAACTTCATTAAAATTATTAATTCTGTTATCATCATATTTTTTAATTAATGAAGGAACTACTCTGTTATTGTAGTGATATAAAGAAGCCTCTAAAAATTCGACATTATTTGTTTTTGAAAAACATCTTAAATTAAAATCGGTGTCCTCGTGAATATCAAGATGTTCTTTAAAAAATAAGTTATTTTTAATTAAATAGTTTTTTGAATACATTTTATTCCAGCAATATCCAGAAACTGCTAAAATTTCCAAATCATTGGATTGTAACGATCTTAATCCAGAGCTTTTTCTATCAATAAATTCATGATTTTCGGAATAGGTATCAGTAAAATAATTAAAATATACAATATCACAATCAACCATCATCATTCTATTCACACAAGAACTTATCAGGGTAGTTTCTATCCAATCATCAGAATCTACAAAACATATATAAGACCCTTTGGCTGCATTTAAACCACAATTCCTTGTTTCAGAGACACCCCTATTATTTTTATTTATTATTATAATTCTAGAATCACCATAACCTTCAATGATTTTTTTGCTGTTGTCTGTACTCCCATCATTAATTATTAAAATCTCAATATTTTTATAAACTTGCGCAATGACGGAATCTATACAGGTTCCAACAAAATTTTCAACATTATAAACTGGTATTATTACCGAAACCAAAGGTGTTATCACATCGAATATTTTTTATTTCTACGGAAAATTTTTCTTAAGACTCGATATGTATCAAATTGAATATCAAACAGATATTTATTATGGAGAAGTATATAAAAGAAATAATATTTAAGTTTATTTTGAGATTTGTATTTAGTACAAATCTCATTCAAAACATCAAAATCTTTTAATTTAATAGCGTGAAATTCTGCATCTCTCAAAAAATCCTCTTTTATATAGCGCTTTAAACTTTCATTTTTAGAATATTTTTCTAAAAAATATTGTTTTATTGAATAACGTGATTTAATAAATTGTAAATATTTATCAGATGTTATTGTATTGGAAACACTTCCCGGTACTACTCTATACACAGAAGTCACCTCATCAATGTATTGGATTTTTGAATGTAATGAAAACCAAAGCCAAATAGGTAAATCTCCAGCAACCCATTTTCTGCTCAAAGGATTTACATCAATAATATACTCTTTAAGTAGATTAGACCGAAAACAAGTAGTTAAGGTAGCAATAGGATTTTTATAAATAATATCTTCAAAAGTATTTTTGTGACGATCCGTTTCTGATTTCTTTACAATTCCATCTGTTATTGAAACAAAGTTTGTTTGCGTATGAACCATACCATATTCGCTATTTATCTCTAAATAATCAACTTGCTTCTGTAATTTATACGGATCGGTCCAGTAATCATCGCCTTCACAAATAGCAATAAATTCTCCGGTACAATTTTTTAAAGTTTCAATCCAATTACCAATCATTCCTAAATTTTTATCTCTTGCAATGATCTTGATTAAATTTGGATATTTTATTTCAAATTCACGACATATTTTTAAAGTTTCATCTGTGGAATTATCTTCCCCAATAATAATTTCATAATCGCAATTTAGTTGCTGCATAACTGCACCCTCTAAACATTGCCGTATATAGTTTTCTTGGTTATAAGTAATTATACACGCGGATACTTTCATCACTTTTCTAGATTTATACTGACAAAAACTTTTTTTCCATCTTCTGGATCAATAAAATATGCATTCTTATATTCACCATGAGTTAAAGCTCTTAAAAGATTTATAGTTTTACGCATGGTTGTTTCCTCGTCCAAGTTTAATTCTCTCAACTCATTAAAATCCCTTTTCAAATAAAGATTACCCGTATTTTCAGGAACGATTGTTGTATAATTATTATTTAAGATGTTCTCCAAATTTTTTTTCATTAACTCAATTTCTGCATCTAAAATTTTATTATATAAACTTAATGAGGTATCGATTAATGTTTTTTGAACAAACGTTCGGTCTATAATATCGCCATTGTCCAGCTCATTATCTATTTCGTGTATGGTAGCACCAATGGGTAAATCATTAATGATTGAAAACACTTGAGGATACCACCCTCTATTTATGGGGTTATAACCTGGATGAACATTTATGCACTTTATTGTATTAACTAACTTTTTTGGAAATATTTGTTTACAGTGAAGGGAAATTATTAGATCATATTTACTTATGATATTATCAATAACCTTTTCCTCTCTAAGATCATAGATATTTATAGAAAAAAAATCGATTTCAAAGTCATCTCGGTTGGAGAATGGACTAATTCCAAAATTAAATTTGAAATGCGAATATTTCGAATCTCTAATAATGGCGACTACGCGTTTACAAATAACTGGATTATCTGATATGAAAAGTATATTTTTAAACATTCGTATTAATAATATAAGCTATTTTTTTTACCGTGCTAATTTCAAGACATTTAGATAAAGGCAAACACATAACACATTTTGCAATCTCTTCCGAAATTGGCATCTCTGCTCTTTCAACATAATTAAGCGTATTCAAAGAGGGATAAAAATACCGTCGTGGAAATATCTTTGCCTCATTAAGTGCCTTTTGAGCCTTTAGTAAAACTGCTTCACTTTCAAATATTATGGGATAATAACTATAATTCCATTGGGTTTTTTCGCGTAATTTTATTTTACGCAGTTTGGTAAAATCCAATCCGGCATCGTACGCCTCAACTACTCTTTTTCTTCCGCTATAGATGGCATCCATATAGGGCAATACGCTTAATCCCATAGCTGCTTGTAGTTCACTTATTTTTGCATTGATACCCACGCCATGAAAGTCCATGGGGCCGTTATGCCCAAAGTTATGGCTGTAAAAAAGCTGGTGGTACAAATGCTCGTTATTACAAAACGCTGCCCCGCCCTCCCCTGTATGGAAAATTTTGGTGGCATGGAAACTGCACGTGCTTACATCCCCATATTCAAACAGGGATTTTTTTCGGTACGTAACCCCAAAGCAATGGGCCGCGTCATAAATAACAGCTAAGTTATGTTTTAAGGCTATAGCCTCAATAGCTTCTATATTACAGGGATTTCCAAAAACATGGGTGGCAAGTATGGCGGTGGTTTTATCAGTTATTGCCGCCGCTATCTTGGTTTCGTCTATGGTCAAATATTCTGGGTGAATATCTACAAAAACAGGGGTGCATTGTTCCCAGACTATTGCGCTTGTAGTAGCTACGTAGCTAAATGGGGTGGTAATAACTTCTCCTCCTTTAGCCAATAATTTTAAGGCTATCTGTATGGGCAGGGTTCCATTGGTCATAAGGATGATGTTTGGAACATTCAAATGTGCCCTCAATTTCTCCTCCAATTCCAGTACCAGTTCTCCCCTATTGGTCAACCATTCATTCTGCCACACACGTTGCAATTGTGCTTCATATTCAGCCAAGGGCGGAAAAAAGGTTTTGGTTACGTTAATCATTTTAAATTTTGTTTAAACTGTAAAAGCAATTGTAGTGACGGCGTTTTTAAGAAATAGTTGGTAACCGCATAAAATAGGGCGCCCGTAATTGAGGGGACTAAAATCTTTAAAAACAAGTTTTCATCAAAAAAATAATATTGCCCGGCATACATAATCAAAAACATAACAATACCAAGCAACAAAATTACCCAAACATCCCTAAACTGTTGCCAGAGATTGTAGTTTATTAAAAGATTTGTATAATAAGTATTTATCGCAAGTGCCAACACAGAAATTATTGCGGCACTCCACACAAGGGCATAGATTCCAAATTGAAATGCTATTGCTACAACTACAGCAATCATAATCTTTTTTATTACCTCCACTTTTAAAAACCAATCACTACGTCCATATACTTTCAACAGGTTTAAATTAAATGCATGAATGGGGTATAACATCCCCGATATGCAGAGAATCTGAAAAAAAACGGCAGCCTGTTCCCATTGAGGACCCAGTACAAATAGAATTAATGGTTTTCCTACTGCAGAGAGACCAAGCATTAGGGGTGCCGATATAAAAAAGATAAATTGCAGTATTTGCTTATATGCACTCGCCAATCGCTCCTTTTCATCCTGAATTCCTGCCATCAATGGATAGCTAACTTTACCAACCATGGTGGTCAAAATAGTTGCCGGGTATAAGCTGAACGTTTTTGCTCTTTCAAAATGCCCCAATGATGCAGTTGCATAAAAGCGTCCTATCAATACATTGTATATATTATCAAATATGGTATTCAATAATCCGGATAACGTCAATTTATATCCAAATTCAAAGTGTCTCTTTAATTTTAGTGTAGAAAACACAAAACTTGGCTTCCAATCGCTTACAATCCACAGCATTATCGTCAAGACAGCTTGTGTGGCCAATTGCATGGCAATAATACTCCACACTCCAAAACCGTAATACGCCATCGTAATCCCAATTCCAGCACCTATCAAAATTCCTGGAATATTGAGAAGCATCAACTTTTTAAAATCCATTTTTTTTTGAAAAATAGTTAGCTGGACAGCTGAAAAGGAGGTAATTACAAAGATTAATGCATAAACCCTAACAATGAAGATTAGATCTGGTTCATCATAGAATGCTGCAATAAATGGAGCCAGTAAAAATACCACCCAGTATAGTATAAAGCTCACCGCTATATTGGTAAAGAAAATGGTACTATAATCCCTATTATCAACCTGTTGCGTTCGTATTAGAGATGCGGTAAGTCCCCCATCCACCAATGTTGCAGAAACCGCCGTGAAAATATAAACCATTCCCATCAATCCAAACTCACGTGGTGATAGCAAGCGTGCTAAAAGCACGGAAGCCGCAATCCCCACACCCCTAGCTACAACTGTATCTAGAAAAGTCCATACCAAACCAGAGGTAGCAGATTTCCGTAGGCTCATCGGGTTTTTTGATTTAGGGTAATAACCATATTTTCAATAACTTGAATGCTAATCAGCAAGCTAATTTTTTAAGCCTGCAAAGATACCATTCCTAAATGCTTTTAGAGTAGTTTTTTTAAAATAAAGAATAAGTAATTATTTTATACCGTCACTTCGAGTAGCCAACGATAAGGCGGCAGCCGTTCGGGGGCATATCGAGAAGCCTGCCCCAACGGTATCATGATTAGAACTACGAACAAGTTATTGCACATTGCAATGGCATTGATCAAAAATCAAACTTTTTATCAAAACCGCTTGCTTTTGTCATAGAAATCGACCTGACAATGGGAACACAATGCTGTCATTTTGAGTAGCAACGCAAAAGATAACTAATAATAAAAAGTAATTGCCATAATCAACTGATTAGGAAAACAAAATGATTTTTTAAAACTCGAAAATCAACAAAACGCTCCCGTAAAAAAAGCTGTCGAAAAGAACAAGGCAAATAGAGCCAAGGCACTCACTTAGAAACATTTGCACGCGGATTGTCTCGCATAAAAATAACCTCGCGTATCAACGCCACGTCTATTTCCAGATATTCCGCCACCTCGGGGATGGTTATGGGGCTATCTTTTTTCTTCCCTAACTTTTTTCGAATCTCCCGCAATTTTTTATTGCAGGTTTCTGGGGTCTTTCCCAAAATAACCGCCAAATCCTTGGCGTAAACACATAATCTACCCATGCTTTCTAAATTAATTTTCAATAAAACAACACCCTTAGTTGAATAAAAGAACAAAGTCCTTCAATTGAAAATTAAAAGCTCAAAAACTTTTAATCAACAATCCTAAACTAAATGAATGTTTAGCTCATTTTTTTTCATACTCGGATTCAAAGATTAATATTTGGTTAAAAAAGACTTGGTTAATGTCTAATGCAATGTTATAACATTTGAAATGAACTCCAATAAAAAGCAAAGCAACGTTTTCAACTAATTATTAACATTGTTAAAATTAATAACTTATAAATGTATGTATATCAGATAATTAAAAAAATAGTATTCACAACTAAACGACAAAGTTATCAACACAATTAATTGTTAATATGTTGATAACCAAATAATTAATATCACAATTAATTAACTATCAAGCTTTTTGATGTTATTGCAAGAAACAGCACCCCATTAATTAAATAATTACTATGTTAATCTCTTGATTTTAAGGATATACATTTCACAACCAACAACCAACAACTAACAACTAACAACCAACAACCCACAAACAACAACTTATCATCCGTCATTGCGAGCGAAGCGCGGCAATCTCATCAAACTAGCTCTTCACATAATTAATAATTACTAACTGCTAATTGATCATTGCTAATTGATCATTGCTAATTGACAATAGCATGATACTCCCATGATACTCCCACCATGATTGCACCTTACCCCACCCTATAGAATATGAAGAGTTTCCAGAAATATCATCGAAAAGAAGAAAACAAGACGTTTTTAAGAAATTCAGTCGGATAGGCATTATAAAAGCCCCATACAAATCCTAACGGGAAAAATAAGTATTTCAGTTCCATTGGCACGACTGTAAATAGGAAAAATGTATCAAAGAAATACCAGCCGATTTTACTTAAAAACAGTTCTTAATATCATAAAAAAAACATATCATTTGTTTGAAGAAGCCTGTATTTGCAGGGGCTCAACACCCGTCGTAATATTGCGCTATGCCTAAGCAACGAGGCCCATTAAAAATTGTTGGAACCCTAGAGGACATCAATTTTTACAAATTGAAGAAAGGATACGCAGTCCGCATGAAGGGCGGTGTGGACAAAGACCGTATCCTAAGCGAAGCAAAATTCGCAAGAACTCGTGAAAACATGTCTGAATTTGGTCTAAGCGCCACGGCAGGCAAGTATTTGCGTAAGGCAGCAGCAGGGTTGACGCTGTCTGCTAAAGACAATACCTCAGTCTCACGTTTGACTCAGGTTATGACCAGAATTAAGTATTTCGACAACACTTCCCCTCGTGGGAAGCGTCGGGTAGAGATTGGCATTCAAAACCCAGAGGGAATTGCATTGCTAAAAAACTTCAACTTTAATGATGAAGCCCCTCTATACGCTATTCTTAATGCACCTTACACGCTAGATAATGCCAGTGGGGAAGTTGAGATTCCGGTACTTATTACCGCTAAAAATCTCAACTATCCATCGGCGGCTACGCACGTAAGTTTTATGTCGGCTTTTATGGTTATAGATTTCGCCACTGGCGAATTTCAAGTAACCGAAAGCCCTGTGGTAAATCTGCCCATTAACCTGGTTTCCACCCAGGCTACGTTAACCCCAGCAGATGTGCCGTCGGGTACAGGACCATCCATCTATCTTCTTGGAATCCAATTTTTTCAAGAAATAAATGGCGTTCAGTATCCATTATCTGAAGGAGCCTATAATACGTTGAGTATTATCGAAGCGGCAATCTAAGCCAAGCTCCATTATAAAAGACCGGCGTTTTATACACCTTCAACTCTAAAACAAATTAACCGTAGTTGAAGCCTGTGCAAAATTGCTGGTCTTTTTCTATTATGTGAATTTTAACTAGGATTAACCCCGAAACAATTATCATTAATCGTCAATTGTAAATCTCTGTCATACATCTTTCATCTTATGTCATACATCTTAAGTCCTAGGTCTTACGTCTTATGTCATATATCTTAAGTCTCATAAGACACTTCTCAAGTCTCAAATCTCAAATCTCAAGTCTAACATCAATTACTATCTTTGCCTAATAATCGTATGAATATGAAACTTTTCATAACAACATGTCTTTTTATAATTTCCCAACTCACTTTCTCACAGACCGTAAACATTCCGGATGCCAACTTCAAGCAGGCACTCTTGGACCATACCCCTCCCATAGATACTAATAATGATGGCGAAATACAGTTAAGCGAGGCGCAGGCTACTTCAGTTGTTAATGTAATGAATAAAAATGTCTCAGATCTTACCGGTATCAGCGCATTTACAAACCTACAGGACTTATTGTGTAGGTCAAACCCCATAACTTCCCTGGATATTTCCAGCAACACCCAATTGGTGCAGCTGTGGGCAGGATTTACGGATATTTCATCACTGAACACCTCCCAAAATGGAAATCTCTACATAATTCGTATAGAGAATTCAAACGTAACTGATCTAGATATCACTAATAATCCGCTTCTTGAATGGCTGGATGCAAGCTATTCACCTTTACAAAATCTTTCCACGGCTTCCACTACGGCCCTTAGTGTTCTTTCTGTTGAAAATACTAATTTACAGTCCCTCGATGGTACCGCACATCCCCAACTGGAATTACTTAACATAGTCAATACCTCAATAACCAATATAGACTTTACTTTTTTACAGCAATTAAAGTCTATATCATTGGGCAGCGATTTAATACCCGAGACTTTGGACTTTTCCCAAAATACCAATCTTTGCTCCCTTTATATACAAAACAGCCCCCAATTGGAATATATAAATCTAAAAAACGGCAATAATACGCTTTTGGTGCCTAACAGTGATTGCTCGGTAAATCTTACTTATGGCGGTATAGCTACCACCTCGGGTGTCAACGCACAATTTAACGTCCCAAATCTGCAGACAATCTGTGTGGATAACATAGCCTTTGCACAACAAAACTTCACCCTTGTTCCCCCACAGACTGTATTTATAGATGATTGCAACCTTGGCAATACTGAAAATCCACTGACTTCCCTGGAGCTTTATCCCAATCCCGTTACGGAGGTGGTGTATCTTGATTCATACAAAACCATTTCATCGATAACAATTCTTAGCCCTTTGGGACAAACGCTAAAAAGCTTCAACCCCAACAATAAGAAAATCAGCATCAATTTAGAAGAATTTGCTGCCGGCATCTATTTTATTCAAATTGAATCAGAAAACATCCAAATACTAAAAAGGATCATAAAGAAATAACCACCCATCAGGACAGCGAAAGACTATCGTGAGCTAAAATTATATTTCACTGAAGCAACTAATTAATTTTCAGAATAGAAAATCAAAAACCAACAACCAACAACCAAGAACCAAGAACCAAGAACCAAGAACCAAGAACCAAGAACCAAGAACCGGGAATCAAGAATCAAGAATCAAGAACCAAGAATCAAGAACCAAGAACCGAGAACCGAGAACAAACAACCATCAACCATCAACCATCAACCAACAACCGAAAACCGACAACCGAAAACCGAAAACAGACAACCGAGAACAAAAAGCCCACAACATTCAACATTCATTAGTGAGCAACCAACAACAAAAAACCCCAACATTCATCATTCAAAATTCAAAATTCAAAATTCATTAGTGAGCAACCCACAACAGACAACCGAGAACAAAAACCCCACAACATTCAACATTCAACATTCAAAATTCAAAATCCAACAACCAATAACCGAGAACACACAACCCACAACAGACAACCGAGAACAAAAACCCCACAACATTCAACCACCAACCACCAACCAACAACCACCAACTATTTCTTCAGCAAATAAGCATACGCTTCCATTCCCTTGGTATATTCAAATAGTACCTTTAGGACGCCTACCAATGGCAAGGCAATGATGGCTCCCACCGTCCCCCAGATTACCGAGAAGAGGATCACGCCAAAGATGGTAATAAAAGGATTCAAATCCGTTTCGTCCCCTATAATCCACGGCGTAAGTACATAATTCTCTACCAGCTGCGCCGCAGAGATTACGCCAATTACAATGAGTGCTGGGGTGGTGCCTGCGTACAAAAATGAAAGCAATACGGCTATTCCCCCACCTATAATGTTTCCCACATAAGGAATAATGGAGAAAAGGGCCCCAAACAGTGCCAGGAACAATGCATACGGTACAGAGCCAAGCAGGAATCCCGCATAATAGATCACAAATAGAAATACCATAATCTTGCTTTTCCCAATGAGATAACTGCTCACTATCTTCGATGAGTCCCGTAACATCAACGCCATAGCCTTGGGATGGTCTGTCAACTTCTTAAAGAAATTCATGAACATCTGCTTCTGCAATAGCAATAGAATGATGTATATGAAAATGATAAGCGATTGCGATAGTAAATTGATAAATGAGGAAAGAAAAGCACCCGCCATTCCTTCCAACTTATCCACTATCTTTTGATTGTCCTCAATGTAATTTTCGTAATCCCAATGAAGGGTTTCATTGGCCCACTCGCTTGCGGCGTTCAACTTTTCAGTTCCCTTTTCCTTGATGGTGGGCCAGTCGTCTGCCATTGCATTTATCTGTGAACCCACCAACCACGAAAGCAGTGAAAATACAATGACCATAAGCGTAACAGACAGGGTTATGGCAAGCCAATGGGGCAATCCCCATTTCTTGAACTGCTGCGTAGGCTTGTCCAGCAGCACAGCGATAATCGCACCCACCGCCAAGGGCATCAATATCCCGGAACCTATAATCAGTAGTGCCAACACACCGCCAATTATAAACAGCACCTTCAATAAATACTTCCCAGAGATTTCTATTTTGTTATTATTCATTATGAATTTTTAGAATTGAAGAAACTAAAAGTAATTATTCATAAATGATAAATAACCAATAAACCAACAATTAATTTCTAAAAACAAAGAATATAGGACAAGATTAGAGAATCAAGAACCAAGAACAGAGAACCGAGAACCAAGAACCAAGAACCGACAACCGACAACAGACAACCGAGAACAGAGAACCGAGAACCGACAACCGACAACAGACAACCGAGAACAGAGAACCGAGAACAGACAACCGAGAACAGACAACCGAGAACTGGAAACAGACAACCGAGAACCGAGAACCGAGAACCGAGAACAGACAATCGAGAATCAAGAACTAAGAATCAAGAACCGAGAACAGAGAACCGGGAACAGAGAACTGAGAACAGAGAATTGAGAACTGAGAACAGAGAACCCACAAAATTCAAAATTCAGAATTCAAAATTCAACATTCATTAGTGATCAACAATCGCTAAACTTCCTCAACCACAAAAAACCCATCATTCCCTTGGGCCTGGTAAAGGGGCATAAAGATATACGCATCCCATTCACTGAAGACAGACTGTCCGTTGTGGTGCGCCAGCAACTCCCCTTTTTTGATAGGCTGAAAATTGGTGTAACCCGCTTCCATCTTAAAGTCATCGCCGGGCTGCAGTCCATACCTATGTTTTATTTCAAAGGTTTTTTGCGAATCCTTTTTCTTGTTGAGCAACTTAACAGATTCGGGATAATGGCGCAAAAGCTCGAGGTTGAGGCCGCAAGCATTCTGTATGGCCAGCCAGATCATCCCTTCATGGCTCACTTTTGAAATGCGGCTATCGTGCTGTCCTCCTTCAAAAACAAAGCCTGTAATGCCAATCCTGCTTTCGTAATGGTCTATACAGCCTAAAACAATATCCGAAAAACCACGAATGATGTAGGTAGGAAATTGATGCGCCCAAGCATCGTTATCATTTACTTCCTGTACAGAAATGTAGGGCTCGCTCGCCGCTGAGGTGGTATGGCAATCCAAGAAATAACGTTTGGTAAAATCCTCCTCCGGAAACCGCTCTAGCACTTCAATGATGGAAAACATCTCCTTTTTTTCGTAAGTGTCCTTTATGTTTCCCTCAATATTTTCAACGGTCCACGTTCTGTTAAGGTCTTCATCTATATACCGAACCCCATTCTTTAGGGCATCCCGGTTTCCTATCACACCTACAACCTTTCCGTTTATTTCAGGTTTCTCATCCTTTAGGATCTTAAAAACATTCTGAAGCGCAATTACACCACTGGGTTCATTTCCGTGTACCCCTCCCGTTATGAACAGGAGCGGTCCCTTGTTTCCGCTGCTATATTCACCAACCACGCGAGGCAAATTTTCTCTATTCCTAAGCATTGTTATCTCTTTCTGTTTTTTGAGTATATGGTTTTAATTAATTTAATTAAGCGAAAAGGTTTCCTAAAACATCTCCACTTCTACAAAAATAATAGCTATGTTGTTTAAATTCAAATTGAACTAATAACAATTAGCAATGAACAATTAGCAATTAGCAATTAATAATGTGTAATTAGTAATAATTTAGCGCCAAACTCAATCTTGAAAACCAAACTCCCATCTAATCTCTTAAACATTTAAACTTTTAAACTTTCAACTCTGAACTTTCAACCATTAACCATCAACTAATCCATAGTAGCCAATTCCCGATTGCTGAGTGTTTTTTTATAATACTTTCTATATTCCATCTTCCGTTCTATCGCTTCAATTACGGTATCGGTAAAGGCTGGTAGTTTTATCTTTTCGCAATAATCCAATCCGCCCGGGCTCAGTACGTTTATTTCTATCAGCTTATCCTTTACAATGTCAAGCCCCACAAAGAAAAGTCCGTCCCTGATCAGTTTTGGGGCAGTCAGTGCCACAATACGCTCAATCTCCGGGGTCAGTTTCGCCTTCTTGGCCTTGGCGCCCAGCGCCAGATTACTCCTGAATTCCGAGGAATCACTATTGACCCTGCGTATGATCGCCATTTCGCCATCTTCCTCCAGTATTTTCCCGTTCATTAAAATCACACGCACATCGCCCTTGCTCACTTCCGGCAAAAATTCCTGTGCTATGATATATCCCTTGGCACTGATGGTATCTACAATCTGGTTTAGATTTTTCTTGTCCTTGTCTATAAGATAAACATCCTGTCCCCCCGAGCCTTCCAAGGGTTTCAGTACCATTTTCTTTCCCGCTTGCTCCCAAAATTTCAATATATCCTCCTTATTGCGAGTGATAATGCTGTCCGGTTTTATTTCTGCGGGCAATTCCTCAAAATATAGTTTATCAATAAAAGCGTGGCTCATCGCAAAGGCATCGTTAAGCACCAAAACGCCACTCTGCTGTATCATTCGCGCAAAGGCAATACCACTGTGCTCTGCCCAATGTCTATCTGAGGTTTCCTCGGTTGGGTTATTCCGAAGAAAAACAACATCCATATCGGCACTCGGCACGGCTTTATACTTCATTTTATCGTCCTGTACCTGTGCCCAAAATTCCTCAACGGTTTCCCCTTTCAGCGATTTGGGGAGTTTCTTACAGCGCAGACTTATGTTCTCATCGTGCTGGAATATAAAGTCGCCCACGCTCATCACGTACACATCATGCCCCCTTGTATGGGCTTTTCTCAATAATACTACCGTGGTCCCGCAGGTCTCGGTCTTAATGTCGCTTATTACAAAACATATTTTCATGTTGCTATCATTTTTGAAAGAGGAATTCCCTCTTTTAGTTTGTCCATTCGTTTTTCAAAATCTTTTTGTTGCAAGTAACGCGGTTTCAGTTTTGGAGGTTGCAAAAGTTCGCGCGCCGTTAAATCGGTAATCATCGGTACGTGTTTAAGGGCGAATTTTCCCGAAAGCAAAAACTCCAGATCGCCACCGTTCTTTATATAATCCAGAAGGTGTACCAATCCCTTCAGATAAATAATGTCCTTTAAAAACCCACCGCCCTGGAACATACGTGATGTAATATTGAAGGCCCTATCCTTGGAAAAATGGTGCGTTGTGTACAGCAGATTGAAAACATCCCTGAAATCTGCGTGGTCCAAAAGCGCAGCCCCCGCCACTACCCTTCCCGCCAATATCCGCAGCCTGTTTGCTGAAAGTCCGCCTATCAAATATTCTGAAAGTACCGCAATGCCCTCCTGCAAGGGATCGTAATCTGCAAAGCCAACGCTCAACTGACTCAAGGGCTGCCGTGACCCGTTAAAGTGTGTTAGGGAATGGGTTCCTATTTCGTGCTGTATTAAGGCCTTGGCGTCATTCTGGGTAAGGGTATAATCCGCTGGTAGATAAAGTTCGCCATTGCTTACCATCATTACGTTTACATCCTTACGGATATGTACTTTTCCTTTATAATTGGGATCCTGATTTCTGAAGAATTCAAATTCTTCGGTGGCCATGGCTCCAAATTCCACGGCATCGATTATTTCAGCATCCGTTTCCTCCACATCTTCAGGCAATTGCTGAAGAATCATTTCTGCCTCAGTAAGAATATGTTTTTCCAACCCTTTATACAATCGCACGCTGCTGTAAAAGAAGTTTTTGGAACCGCGCTCCTTCAGCATGGTCAACTGCTGATCTATCTCCTCCCGCTTTTCGTCAAATAGATACGAAAGGGCGGGATCATCTATTTTATCAATATCCAGATTGTAGAGCTTTCGTTTCAGAATATCCGGATCTACGGGCAAAAGCCGATAATGGTATTCTTCCAGCGTTTCAAAATTGGATTCAAAAAAATGTTCGCGCATCCGCTGAATGTTCACGGGTGCCAGCAATAGCAGAAATTGATAGCTGTTCTCAATCTGGGTAAGGGCCCTATCCATTTTAAAAACTTCCTTATGGATTTCCCTTTTCCCCAAGGCGTAATAACTGGCAAGATCGCTGGAGGTCTGTACGCGTATAAATTCAAAAACCGATTTCTGTACCGCCTCGGCAAATCCTTCCCGAAACTTTCTGAAATACAACGGAAAAACATTCCCGGCAACATCCCTGTAAATGGGCGGTACTTCAAGCCCTATCAATGTTCCCCCGCATTCCTTTATTTCTGAAATGCTCATGAGCGATTCCTCGCTGTCCTGCTGCCGCTGTTTGGTTTGTTCAATCCTGCTTTGCAATTGAACGCCGTACTTTCGGCTTTCAATGGTGTCAAGTTCTTTCTGAAGTACTTCCAAGGATACCGGGAGTTTGTGGGAAGGCCCGCGGATTACAAATTCGTTGCTTCCAAATGCACCGCTGTATAGTTCCATTAAAAAGAAACTGCCAAAGCGGGCGCTCATTTTTTGGGTCAACTGACCAAGAAATTCACGGAAATATTCAAAATGCGTTTCTCCAATAATCAAATAGCTGGCACCGGTTCTGGCAAGCCGAAGGGTGGAATGATCATTTTCACGTTTTCTATAGATAAGAAGAAAGGGCACGTCGTGCTCCAAAAAAAGAAACCCGCCGTGCGGAAGGTCCTTCACGGTCCTACGTCCATCTGCAAGCTCCCCGATTAAATCCTCATTTTCAATAGAAGTGGATGCTTTTATCATAAAAGCGCTTTTTGTTATAAGGTTTCAAGGGAATATAAAAAAAACCCTGCGCGAGGGCAGGGAGTTTAGAGTTTATTTAACAAGATGTGATTTTTTAAATGTATAATTAGTGAGGAGTAATTAGTAATGAATAATGAATAATGAATAATGAATAATGAATAATGAATAATTAGTAATGAATAATTAGTAATTAGAAAGAACAAGATTTTAGGTTCAAGGTTTCAGATTTAAGGTTTAAAATGTAAATGCTGGGGAGTGTTCATTAAAATGTGTCTTCGGTGGGAGTGGAATTTAGATTCTTTCTGATCCCAACCCACAACGCACAACCCACAACCCACAACCCACAACCCACAACTCCTAACTCCTAACTCCTAACTCCTAACTCCTAACTCCTAACTAAAAAAAATCATTCATTGATAAACCGCGCCAAGTATTGCCCGTATTCCCCTTTTTTGAATTCTTCCGCTTTTTGCTTAAGTTGATTCTTGGTCATCCAACCTTTGTGGTAGGCAATTTCCTCAATGCAACCAATTTTAAGGCCCGTACGTTTTTCAACGGCCTTTACAAATTCGGTAGCCTCGGTCAGGGCTTCGTGGGTTCCCGTGTCCAGCCAAGCAAAACCGCGGCTCAATAGCTGCATCTTCAGCGATTCCTGCTCTAAATAGGTCTGATTCACCGTGGTGATTTCCAATTCCCCCCTGTGGGAAGGTTTCACGTTTTTCGCAATCTCCACAACGGAATTCGGATAGAAATAAAGCCCCACTACGGCAAAATTGGATTTCGGCTTTGCAGGTTTTTCCTCAATGCTCACCACATTCATTTCCGCATCAAATTCAGCAACCCCATATCTTTCGGGATCTGTTACATAATTTCCAAAAACCACTGCCTTATTTTCGTTTTCAACAGTTTTTACAGCATCCTGCAAAATCCTATTAAGTCCCGCACCGTAAAAAATGTTGTCGCCAAGCACCAGGCATACGGGGTCATTGCCTATAAATTCCTCCCCGAGAATAAAAGCCTGCGCCAATCCGTCTGGGCTAGGTTGTTCCTTATAGCTTAAATGTATTCCGTATTCGCTTCCATCACCCAGCAATTTTTCAAAATTGGGCAAATCGTGTGGCGTTGAGATAATCAATATATCCTTAATGCCCGCAAGCAATAAAACCGAAAGCGGATAATAAATCATAGGTTTATCATAAATGGGCAACAATTGCTTGCTTACCGCAAGTGTAAGAGGGTGCAACCGAGTTCCCGAACCGCCAGCTAAAATTATTCCTTTCATTTTTATATTATTTTTAATTACTCATTTAAAATTTCAAAAATATACACTTCTCTAACCACCGATTACTGAATACAGAACACTGACCACTCACAACTCCTAACTCCTAACTCCTAACTCCTAACTCCTAACTCCTAACTCAAATAAGCATTTCCTTAAACTATCCTTCCAAAAGGGAATTTGCACCCCATAGGTCTTTTCTATTTTTGAAGTATCCAATAATGAATAATTTGGCCTTTTGGCTGCTGTGGGAAATTGGGACGAAGGTACCGGCACTACTTCACATTCCAGTTGTGCAAGCTCTTTGATGGCGATTGCAAAATCAAACCAAGAGATTTTCCCCTTGTTCGAGTAGTGAAAAATTCCTGTCTCCCATTTCCCCGAACTTACAATCTTCAGGATAGCTTCCGCCAAATCTAACGCATACGTGGGCGCACCTATTTGATCGTTCACCACAGTTAATCGGTCGCGTTCCTTTAGTAAACGAAGCATGGTTTTTACAAAATTATTTCCATATTCTGAATAAACCCACGCCGTCCTAATGATTATAGCGTCATTCATAGCCTCCAATATGGCTTCCTCACCTCTTAATTTTGTTTCCCCGTACCAATTCACTGGCGCTGTTTTCGCCGCTTCATCAAGCGGGATTTGGCTGTTCCCATCAAAAACATAATCGGTTGAAATGTGGATGAGCTTCGTATTGTTCAGCTTGCACCATTTGGCAATTACACCTACTGCAATGTGATTCACTTGATCGGCCAATTCCCTTTCCGTCTCAGCTTTATCCACAGCCGTATATGCCCCTGCATTAATGATACATGAAGGTTTTGTCTTTTCCAAAAAAGACACGATTGCATCCTTGTTTTCCAAAGGCATTTCGTCCCTTCCAGCAAATACAAAATTGAATTGCGCGAAGTTCGTGGATATCTTTCGAATTTCTGAACCGAGTTGGCCGTGGGCTCCCGTTACCAAGATGGTTGACATAGCACTATTTTTTTTCAGATTCAAAAAAAGGCAATTGCATATCCTTTTCTGAAATAATTCTTTTTGAAGGAGCTATCTGCCAATCGATGCCAAAGGCCGGATCGTCAAAGCGATAGCCGTATTCCGCCTGCCTGTCGTAAAAATTATCACATTTATAGAAAAAGATGGCGTCCCCACTCAATACCGAAAAACCATGCAGGCAGCCACGCGGCACAAAAAGTTGTTTCTTATTTTCTGCGCTTAACGATATTGAATAATGTTGAAGATAGGTTTGTGAATCTGGCCTAAAATCCACCACAACATCCAAAACTTCACCTTTCAATACACGAACCAACTTGGCCTGCGCCATTGTTCCTTTTTGCGCGTGAAGTCCCCTAATTACTCCATAATTGGATTGTGATTCGTTATCCTGAACGAAACGAATTTGAAGACCCGTTGCTTTTTTGAAAGTATTTTCATTGAAGGTTTCCATAAAATAACCGCGGCTATCCTGAAAAACAGTTGGGGCAATCACAAAACAATCCTTTATATTGGTTTTTTCAACTTCCATTTTTTTATAAGTATTGTTCTTTATAGTATTTCTGATAATCGCCACTGGTGACTTTCTGCATCCAGGCTTTATTTTGCAAGTACCAATCTATGGTTTTTGAAAGGCCTTCCTCAAAGGTAACACTTGGTTTCCAGCCAAGTTCCTTATTTATTTTTGATGCGTCTATGGCATACCGCAAATCGTGTCCCGGACGATCTTTTACAAAGGTGATTAGCTTTTCACTTTCCCCAACGGTTCTACCAAGTTTCGCATCCATTTGCTGGCAAAGTAATTTAACAAGATCAATATTTTTCCATTCGTTAAAACCGCCAATGTTGTAGGTCTCGTGATTTTTTCCGGTATGGAAAACCAGATCGATTGCTTTTGCGTGATCTATCACGTAGAGCCAATCTCTTGTATAGTTGCCATCACCATAAACCGGTAGCGGTTTCTTTTCTATAATATTGTTGATAAACAATGGAATCAATTTCTCCGGAAAATGGTTGGGCCCGTAATTATTTGAGCAATTGGTTATCACATATGGCAGTCCGTATGTTTCACCATATGCACGCACAAAATGGTCGCTACTTGCCTTTGAAGCCGAATAGGGCGAATTGGGATCATACGAAGTGGTCTCGGTAAAAAGTCCGCTCTCTCCCAGAGTGCCATATACCTCATCGGTACTTATATGGTAAAATCGTTTTCCGGTCCAGTCATTCTGCCACGTTTTTTTGAATGCCTGAAGCAAAATCATAGTTCCCAAAATATTGGTCTTGGCAAACGCCAACGGATCGGTAATAGAGCGGTCCACGTGACTTTCCGCCGCCAGATGGATAACATCGGTAAAGCGGTTTTCTTCAAATAGATTATTTATGAATGCATCATCCGTAATATCCCCCTTTATAAAAATATAATTGGGAGAATTCTCAATATCGGTAAGATTTTCAAAATTACCGGCGTACGTAAGCGCATCAAGATTGTAGATTTTATAATCTGGGTATTTTGTAACAAATTCACGAACCACGTGCGATCCAATAAATCCTGCGCCTCCAGTTATTAAAATCCTTTTTTCCGTTTCCATAGTATCTTTAAATATTTATATAATGTAATTTCAAGTGTTTTTTATTGAACCAAAGTGAAAATAAAAAATGTATCGAAAACCCCATTTACACAATTCAACAAAAAAAGTATCGTCAAGAATCATTGCTAATTGCTAATTGTCAATTGCCTAAAGATTTTCCCAATACCAGCGCACCGCCTCCTCAATACCTTTATCAATGGTATGGCTCGGTTTGTAACCCAACAAACGCTCCGCTTTTTCCACAGAAGCCAATGAATGCGGAATATCTCCTTTTCTATTGGGACCGTGGGTAATGGGCACATCGGCAATAGCGGGATTAAAACTACTTAAATGTTTTTTCAACAGTTGCGTCAATTGCAATAAGGTGGTCCTATCACCTACCGCCGTATTGTAAATTTGGTTTAAAGCTTCATTGTTTTTTGTGGTTATGGCGAGCAGATTCATTTGCACCACATTGTCAATATACGTGAAATCACGCGAGAATGTTCCATCGCCATTGATTGTTGGGCTTTCGTGCGCCATAAATTTCTTTACGAATAAAGGAATAACCGCGGCATAGGCTCCCTCCGGATCTTGCCTTCTCCCGAATACATTAAAATACCGCAACCCCACACTGTCTAGATCGTACGTAGATTTGAAGATGGTTGCATATAATTCATTTACATATTTAGTAATTGCATATGGCGAAAGTGGATTGCCTATTTTATCCTCAATCTTCGGAAGTGCCTCGCTATCGCCATACGTTGAGCTACTAGCGGCATATACGAAGCGTTTTACACCGGCATCGCGCGCTGCTACCAGCATATTCAAAAAGCCGCCCACGTTTACATCATTTGAAGTAATTGGATCATTTATTGACCTGGGTACAGAGCCCAAAGCCGCCTGATGCAGCACAAAATCCTGATGCTCGCAAGCAGCTTGGCAGGTTTCAAGATTGCGGATATCTCCTTCCACCATCTTAAAATTTTCGTTCGAAAGAAATGGCGTAATGTTGTGCCTGTGTCCTGTGGCAAAATTATCCAAGCAGGTTACCTTCGCATTCAAATCCAACAAAGCCTCACAAAGATTGGAACCAATAAATCCTGCGCCTCCGGTTACCAAAACTTTTTTATTTTCTAAACTCCTAAACTGTTCTAAATTCATTCTTTTCGTTGCTTCCTAAGATGTTTCAAAATTGTTTGAAGACTTAAATACCAATTCTCAAATCAATATTTCAGAATATACGTTATAGCTTGGCGTTGCTTTCCGCTAAAACACCCTTCACATCATAAACTATGGAATTCTCCTTTTTCCAAGGATTTAAATCCATTTCCAAAAACTGATTATGCGAAACGCCCAAAACAATGGCATCAAAAGTTTTGTTTATTTCCGAAGCATTTTTCACCGTCTCCGTATTGTATTCGTGCATTACCTCTTGCGGATTGGCCCACGGATCAAAAATAGTCACATTAATACCGTAATCCCTTAATGCAGCAACAACGTCAACAATCTTGGTATTGCGAACATCGGGACAATTTTCCTTAAAGGTGATGCCCAGCATTAAAATTTCAGCAGCATTTATAGCTATTCCCTTTTTTATCATACACTTCACCACCTGTGATGCCACGTATTCGCCCATGGAATCGTTCAACCTTCTTCCGGCCAAAATAATTTCTGGGTGGTAACCGCGTTCCTGTGCCTTTTGAGCTAAATAATAAGGGTCTACACCTATGCAATGTCCACCCACCAAACCTGGTTTAAAGGGTAGAAAATTCCATTTGGTGCCAGCGGCTTTAAGTACTTCGTGGGTATCAATTTCCAAAAGGTTGAAAATCTTTGCCAATTCATTTACGAAGGCAATATTGATATCGCGCTGCGAATTTTCTATAACCTTGGCGGCCTCCGCAACCTTGATGGTGGGTGCCAAATATGTTCCCGCCGTTATTACCGAAGCGTAGATGCTATTGATCTTTTCGGCGCTTTCCGGCGTAGATCCGGCAGTGATCTTCAATATTTTATCAACGGTGTGTTCCTTATCGCCGGGATTAATGCGCTCTGGGGAGTAACCCACGTAAAAGTCTGTATTAAACTGAAGTCCGCTCTCCTTTTCAAGAACTGGCACGCACTCATCTTCCGTGACACCGGGATATACGGTAGATTCGTAAACAACGGTGTCTCCCTTCTTCAGCACCTTGCCCACCGTCCCGCTTGCGGCATATAATGGGTAGAGGACTGGGCGATTGTTTTTATCTACCGGGGTTGGGACCGTAACTATATAATAATTACAATCCTGAATATCCATCAAATCTGTAGTGCAGAATAGACCGTTATTACTCTCTTCTGAATTCAAGGAGTTTATGGGATTGTTTTTCAATAAAACTTCCTTCAAAATATCATCCGCAACTTCCAGCGTATCGTCATGGCCTTTTTGCAGGTTGGCCACGCGTTCCTTATTAATATCGAAACCGATTACGGGATATTTGGTAGCAAAAAGCCGCGCAAGCGGAAGCCCTACGTAGCCAAGGCCGATAACGGCTATTCTAATATCAGACTTTTCAATTGGGTTGTTCATAGGTTTTTATTGAAAATTTGGAAATGTAAAATCATTTTTCGAAACTCGAAAAACAGAATACTATTTTGCAAATATAGTATTCCCAAATTACAACGAACTCAAATAAATTTTATATAATTATTGAAAAACAAAATATTATAGATGTTTTTTTATTTTACCATTTCTTTTAAATAGTTATAAATATTATTATAAACACTTTAATTATTTTAGTCTATCAATATATTAAATGACTTTCATTGTAATCATCGTTGTTTCCGCAGCTCTTATTGTGGGTGCCGTTTGGGGTATTTATGGAAAATTGTCTGGATCTACTGAAGGATTTTTGGTGGCGCTTGCTGGAGGTGCTTTAATGGTTTCGGCAATTCTTGAACTTATTGAGCCAGCCAGCCATCAAGCGCCGTTGATGTACGCGCTAGCGAGTGTATTAATGGGTGCCTTTGTATTTTGCATATTGGATTATTATGTTAAACGAAAATTTGGAAGTGGTAATGGCGGCGGCCTTTTGGCGGCAATTACCTTAGATGGTATTCCTGAAAATCTCGCTTTGGGCGTTGCGCTTATTGGTGCCGATCCTTTGACTGTGGCGGCACTATCTGGTTCTATATTTTTGTCCAATCTTCCAGAAGCTGCTGGGGGAGCCAAGGAAATGGCAAATAATGGCCGAAATAAAAGGAAAATACTTTTTCTGTGGGTAGCTACAGCCGTTTTACTGTCAATCTCCGCAATTGCTGGCAACCTATTGTTAGCTGACGTTTCGAAGGAATTTTTGGCTTATATACGCTGTTTTGCAGCGGGAGCTGTTATAGCATCATTGGCTATAGAGGTTTTTCCGCAGGCTTTTAAGGAAGATAGTTATTATACTGGGGTTGCTGCTGCGTTGGGAGTAATATTGGCCATTTTTCTAACCGATATGGGTGGACAATAAGTGCTTGTTTTTATTAAAGTTTTAAGGGATGGTATTAAATAAATACTAAAGTGCATTCGAAAATATAGGTAGCAATGCAATTTGTAATATCTTCACACTAAATATCTAAAAAACAAAAAACTATGAACAATAAAGGAAAAGGATTATTGGCACTTTTAGGAATTGGAGCAGGTGCATTTGCATTCTGGAAATATAAAAATATGACTCCAGCTGAAAAGCAAAATCTTAAAAACAAAGTGAATAATACGGGCCAAAGAATCAAGGAGACTGCACAGGATGTCGAGGCCAGTATTTCAGATAAATACGACAAGTTGAAAAATTCAACTAAACAAGAAATCAACGATATTACAAGATAGATTATTTTTGTTTAAACATTTTTAAAATCCCTGTTGCCCCGCAATGGGGATTTTTCTATTTGGGCTTTATTGAAATTTTGCTCATTCTCAATTTTATGCAGGTTCTGATTTATTCAACTTAAATTGAAGAGAATTTTTATGCCTTTTAAAAAGGATAGCCTATGGCGAAGTTAAATATGGGTTCATCGTACCTAAAATCGAAGCGTTGTCCCACTTCCTGTGAAGGATCGTGAAAGGGTGCGGCAAGATCAAACCTTATTACAAATCCCTGAACATCAACCCGAAGCCCGAAGCCTGCTCCCATTCCCAATTCATTCAGAAAATTAGAAGTGAATTTACCTCCCGGCAATGCTTCGTTTTCTTTGCTGTTCCAAATATTTCCGGCATCCGCAAATACAGCGCCCTTCAAATATGAAAAAATGGGAAACCTATATTCCACATTCGCTTCAAGACGGATATTTCCGGTCTGATCAAAAAAGCTACTTTGGTTGGTGCCATCATCTGTATAGGTTCCCGGGCCGAGCGACCGTATTCTAAAGGCTCGAACGCTATATGGACCACCGGCAAAATATTGCTTCACATACGGCAAAACATCAGAATTTCCGTACGCGAGCCCATATCCCGCAAAAAGTCGCGTTGCGATGGTTTGTTCTTTCGCAAAATTGAAGTGATAGCGCACATCTACATCACCCTTTGCATACTGCGCGTATTCCAAACCTAAAAATTCATTAGTTCCCTCTTCGTTTTCCTTTCCGAATAAACTGATTGAATTTCCGGCAACATCCAGCGTTGCGTTCAAATAAAATTGATGTGTTTTTCCCGCGTCAACCATCCCGTTGTAGGTAAAGGAATAATTGAGACCCGAAATAAACTGCTGCTCAAAACTTCGTCGTAAAAATTCGTTGTCATCAAGAATTTGCTCAAATTCTGGTGTAGTATTTGAAAGTTTTGTGTAATTGATTGAAATTGGAATAATTTCGTGAGTAACATATCGATTTGCCTGCCACAAATATCCAAATTGTCCTGTGCCGGAAATAAGGGAGTACAGTTTTGTTCTGTTTAAATAGTCCACACCAACACTGGTTTTGGTTTTCGGAATCGCATATTCAAAAAAGTCGCTATTTATTTTTATTGGAAAAATCACTCTTGGGAAAATGAGTTCGTTCTTCAACCCCAACTCCAGACTGCTTCTCCCCCCAGAATCGCCGCCGCCGGCTTGCACCTCATAACTTACTCTTCCCGTGATATTTAATATTTCACCTCCTTTAAAAAGATTGCGGTTGGTATAGGTAAGTGCCAATCCCGGACCAGCAAAATTGTTTGATTTTGTAACTCCTTGCAGTTCAGCGCGGATGGCTCTTTTGTTTAAAGGCGAAAGAAAAATATTCGCTTCCAGCGCTCCCAAACTATCCGTTAGCAACGTATCTATTTCCTTGTATTGAATATTTACAAATTTATATGCGCCAATGGTTGAAAGTCTGCGTGCCGTATTTTTTGAATTTTGAGGACTATAAAGCTGGCCTTCCTCTAATGTGATGTATGGATCCAAATATTTTGATTTGAAAAAATCCTCACCATTTATATAATTTTTTTCATTGAAACGAATCACTTCATTTGAAAGTGAATCGGTGCCCACATTGTAATTTGGGTAAACGTTTATTTTTGAAATTCTGTAAGGAACAACAGATTTTGCTGGTGTCTCATTCTTTAGCCTCAAAAATAAATCGAAACGTTTTTTGTCATATTGATTGGTATCTGCTTCAAAAATTAAAAAACCATTGTTGAAATTATAATATCCTTTTTGCTTCAGTTCGCTATCAATCCGCTCGCGTTCCAGCTTCAAGTTTGAAAGGTCAAAACGCATTCCCGGTTTCAGCTTCGTATTTGCTACACTTTCTTTTATTTCAGAATAAAAAGGTTCCGAGAGGCTGTCCAATTGATAGGAGGCAATCCGGTACGGACTTGGCACGGTAACAGTATATTTTGCTGAAGCGTATTTTTCTTCCTCAATCATTTCTGAAGTTGCCGTACTGTAAAAGAACCCCCTATTTTCCAATCTATTGATAAGAATTTCCTCAACCTCAAAAGGTTGCACGCTGCTTTCGTAGACTGGCTCCTCTCCTATTCTTTTGTAAAAAAACCGATTTAAAAAACCCGGTTTTTCCTGCTGCATCTTGTAATAATAATGAAGTCCAGGGCGCATCCCCAAAAATTTGCTGTTGGGCTTGGGCCGCAATGCTTCTTGCAAAACTGCTTTCAATTGCGGTTCATTTTCAATGATGGAATCACTCTTTATTTCAATTTCAGCACCCGTGTAAAGTTTTTCATCTTCGGGGATATATTTTTCCACAGCGCAGGAATACAAGGTTAATGCAGCCATTGCTAAAACAATGGTTGTTAATCTTACGTTCTTCAATCGATAATTTGGTTTCAAAAAAATCAAAGTTTTTTATCAGATTTTAAATAATGCTAATTTTCATCTTCCTTGGTTGCTTCGGTTCCCGTTCTTTTTTCCAGTTCCTGTTGCTCTTCTTCTTCTTTTTGCGCTTTCTTTTTTTCCTCAGCTTCCTTTCTATCGGCTTTTTCCTGTTGGGTTTCGCCTTTTAAAATTGCCTCCCAAAGCTCATCAAACTTGTTGAATTCCTGAGTGAAAATAAGTGCAATACCACTGGCAATGGTCTGCCCGTCAATTACATTCTCAAATTGATTTCTTCTGAAACCACGTAATCTATAGCGGCCATTTTCTGTCAATAAATACTCTAAACTTACATTGCCAATCAATGGTGCAGGTTCATTTGTCTGGCTGCTTCCTTGTATATCCACTTCGCTTCCCACCCGCACAATCAATCTATCATTAAAAAGTTTCTTTTGGGCAGCAATATCCAATTGGGTGCGCTCCTGTGGCGTGTCGCCCTGATAATCAGTATAACTGGCCAAGCCAAAATCCAGTTCAACTCCACTATTTCCCAATAATTTATTTGAAAAGGTATTCAATTGATCTGAAACTGCATCATTAATGTTATCGCGGGCCACGGTTGCAAATCCGCCATTGCTGCCATCGCTTCCGGGATCGGGATAAAATCTATTGAGCACCAAAAGTGAAAATACCTGCCTATTAAGTTCATCTTCCTGCTGGTTCAATTGCTGAACCCTTCCGTAAACCTGTCCGCCAACAGCACCCTGCTCATCCTCCGGCATATCAAGATTGAATGAAATTACGGGTTGCGTAAGCTCTCCATCTACATTCAAATACACATAAAAAGGTAAAACCTGTCTATATCTCGATTTAAATGAAGGATCTGCTGAAGAGCTCGTGGGAGCCATTAATGCCGAAGCGGAAGTTTCCAATTTATAGATCGCGCTTACATCCAATTTCGCATCAAAGGGATCTCCGGACCAGCTTACACGGCCACCGGGAGCAAGTTCGAATCTTCTGTTTACGAGATTGTAGAGGTTCATTTCGTAATGGCCGCCAGCAATTTCGTAAACTCCGGCGAGCGTCATTTGTCCATTTGGATTCATTTTGAAATCTAAATCCCCATCACCAAATACCTTAAAATTATCTCCGGTTTCCTCATCCAGCACAATGGTAATTTTTGCGGCCTTTCCTATTTTCAGCAGCGCACTTACATCAAAACCGCCCAGCGTGCCTGTTTCCTGTTGTGTTCGTGTAAGAATGGCATCTGGATTTTCACGGTTCACAAAAAGAACCACGCCATCGCGTTCCTCAATGGCCACGGAAGATGCTGGCATTACGTATGTAACATTGGTATCGTCATTCACATCCAAATTCATGTCCAAAACCGGAATTTGGAGATCGCCCGTTAGTGTTGCGTCCACATCAAAAGCTGCCTTGCCGTACAGAAAATCGTTGTCATCCTCCGTGGCGTTCAGTACTTGGAAATTTGTAGCGTTCAGCTCAAGATCGAACGTTGGATTTACAAAACTTTCTGTACCTACTTTACCGCTAATTACAAATTTATTGTTGTTTTCATCCCGAATCGTAAAATTATCCATTGACAGACCACTGTTGTCAATCTGCAATTCCTCATTGGCCAGGGTAAAGGGAGCATTCAATTTTTTAATTTTGAAAGCAGCATCATCAAAATAGAGACTTCCTTCATATTCTGGTTCGGTTGGGCTTCCAGTTACGTTGAAATTTCCAGAAAAACTGCCATCGGTATCGGTAATTTCACCCAATGAAAAACCTTCCAAAGCTTTCATTTTAAATTCATTGATATCTAAATCAAGATTCAGCTTTGCCTCCGTTTCGGTAGCCACATAATCGCCCGTTAAATCGAGATCCACTTCACCTTCCTTTAAGGCCAGATTAAAATCATAATTATTTCCACCCAGAGATTTGGCATCAATGCTCAATCTCCCCAAGTTTACATCTAAAATTTTCAATTTTTCAATATAAAGATCTGCCAAAAGCCCAGTATTTCCAAAGGGTTCCTCAAATACTAAATTTCCATTTAGATTTCCGGTAGCCAGTTTTTCATCCGGGTTCAGATAATTTAGAATTTCGCTTAAGCGAAAATTTTTAAAATCGATGGCAACGTGGGTTTTGGACACATTGGGAAGTTTATCTGTAACCTCCACCGTTTGGCTATTTCTTCTGAAAATAAAATCATTGAATTCCAGATTATTTTCAGTAATGATAATTTCGTTTTCCGCGGGTGTTTCCCAAGTTTTTTTATTCAGAATTAAATCTGCGGGAACTACATGAAAACGCAACTGCGTGCTATCTCCCGTGATTTTTGTTTGAATATTTATAAGCGTGCTATCTTTATGCGAAGCATTAAAACCAAGCGAAAGTTCATTGTTTTGCTGGTTTCCGGTAATTTTTGTTTTTTGAATATCAATAGGACCTGCTTTGATGTTGTTAAACCCAAGATCAAAAACGAATTTTTCTCTATCTGTGTCCATCGAAAATGCGAGGCTGTCGATTTCATTTCCGCCATAATTTATATGCGGCGCATTGATATCGGCCTTCAGTTTTCTCGCCCTTTCATCAAAATCTACAGCGAGCGTAATGGTATCCAGCTCTTTAACGTTTACCAAAAACACTTCATTTAAAACAGGATCCTCGGCAACTCTTCCTTTTATGTTCAATTTTACTGGGTTGGTTATGCTGTCGGGAAGTTTTATTTCCCGAGAAAAATAGCTTGCAATGTGCCTTTGAACGGCTGTGCCGAAAGTCGCCGGATCTGTGTTACTTTCCAGCTGAAGCTGTAAAATCTTATTGTCAAACCAAATGGAGGTTGTGTCCTTTTCTACGTGCGCAGTTGCCAATACGTTACCAAGCAAATAGGTTTTATTATCATACACCACAACGCCGTCCCCGATGGTTGAAATGACATCAAAATTTTCTGCGTTTCCTTTAAATTCGGCATCAAGTTTTAGGGCTGCGCGAACGTCGCGCGTCATAACGCCTAGAGATTGCAGATTTACACCAATTAAATTGAGGCTTATATTCACTTCGGGCGCCACCGAATCCAGCACCACCCCTGCATTTAAATCCAGATTGAGATTTTGGTCTTTATATTTTGAAACAACATTTCCCTTGCCATCCTTAATATTTCCGTTTATCGCGAGATCTTTAATTTCGTAATTATTGAATTGAAAGCTGGAAATTGTGGCATCGAGCGTGGCATCGAGCGTATTGATATCACTACCCTTTCCGCTCGTTTTTATGTTAAGGCTTAAAGCTCCCAATTGTTCGTTATTCAGCAGCTCATTGAGCTTGTATTCTTTAATTTCAAGGTCTGCGTCAAAAGCAATGTCAGCATCGTTTTTGAAATGCCCATCTATAATTGCAATTCCTTGGGAAGTGTTCAATTCTGCTTTCGCGAAAACATCATTTACATTGCCTTTGGCATTTCCTTTAAGCGAAACATTTTCTGGAAGACTTACGCCAAAATCCTGTTCGTTGACAAACTGGAGCAAATCCCTGCGCTTGGTCTGTGCGGTGAATCGAGGAATATTGAATTGAAGATTATCAGGATCTGTTGCATTCTGAATAAGTCCGCTTGCAGAAATACGGGTGGTATTTCCCCAGCGGATATTTACATTGGGTATTTGAATGGATGAAAGATATCCAGAAGCTTTTGCATTACCAGTGAGATATCGCTTGCTAAGGGTTACCAAATATTCATTTTTTCTAAGCTCTGGTTGAAATTTGAAAATTTCCTTCAAATCAACCTGAAATCTTGGGAAATCCAGGGCGATTTTTGATTGGTCCGGTGCTTCAATCATTTTGGCGAGCGATGGGTAATCCATCTTAAATTCGCCATTTAAAAGATTATTATTTAAAGAAACAGCTATATCATTTACATCCAAAAATCTATCGGTAATTTCCAGATTCAGTGCCATCTCCTTTAAATTAAATCCAGAAAATTCCTCAAAAGTGAGTGACTCCAAATTCAAACCTGCATTTTTTTCTTTCAGAAATATTTTATTCGCCTGCAAATTGAAATCCTTTAAAACAATTGCATTGGGGTTGAAAATATTTTCTTTTGCTTCGGCATTTTCAACTAAATAGCTGATGTTGTTTTGCTCCAAATCAATATTGGCGATAGCAATTTTAAAATCGGGCCACTCAAATGCCTGAATTTCCTCTTTGGTTTGCTCCGTGGTTTCTTTTGCCTTTTCAGTAATCGCGTTGGTTGTGGATTCGGTTGTAAGGGTGATTATTGAATTTTTCAATTGAACATCGCCTATTTCTATATCGTTATTGACCAAATCTGCTTTTGGCAATTCCAGATAAAAATCGATTATTTCTAGATTTGCAGCAATGCCGTCCCCCATAGATTGATAATCCGCAAAAACGTTTTTCAGTGAAAGCTCATCGAGTTGTAAAAATGGCAGGGGAACTGGCTCAGCATTTGGGTCTGGCGGCACGGGGGATTGATGGTATTTAATTCTTGAATTTGAAATGGACGCATTCAATGCTCTGAAATCCATTGTTTCCAGATCCGTTTTTTTCATTTCAAGACTTAACTTTCCGACTTCAAATTGGCTGTCAATCCCCAAAACTTCATCGTTGTAAACTATATTGAAATCTTTAAAATTGAAGCTACCCAATACAATTTCCATCGCGTTTGAAGTAGTATCACTAGCAACGCTCGTAGTATCCGTAGCAACAAATGCATCCATTAAAAATTGGAAATTATACCCTTCAACGGAATCTTTTCTAACGATATTTGCACGGAGCCCTTCCCAATCTATGTAATTGATTGCAATGGCGTTTCCTTTTATAATGGGCAAAAATGGAATATCGGCTTCCAGCGATTTTGAATAGATAAGCGTATCGCCTTTCTTATCTTCCAAATACAGACCTTTCAGCATAATATTTCCGCCGAAGGTGACAAAGAGTTTTTCAATTTCAACTTTGGTATTTGTCTTTTCTGAAACGTAATTGGTGGCGTAATCAACTATAATCCCTTGGCCCCAAGGACTTCGTATAAATAATATGAGAAGAATTATCAGAATTATAAGAGCAGCAAAAACCTTCGCGATGATTCTTAAAAACCGATTTTTTTTTGATTTTGTTTTTTTCTTTTCCTTCTTTTCCAACTGGCTGATTTCGTAGGTTTCAAAAGTATGAAATTTAGGTTATAACAAATGATACAAATCCTTTACATATTGGCATTTCGGCATAAACTTATGTTAAAAATAATTAAGTATAAAGCAAAAAAAAACCTTCGATAAACGAAGGTTCAAAAAGCATAAATTAATTGGGGAGATAATTATTCTTGCTTTTTAAGATTTTATAAAAGTGAATTCCATTTACAAAAGAATTTTTTTTAAAAACGTAAAGGTGTTATTTTAATTTTTCACTGTGCATCTTCCGCAATTTAGCCAATTTTGGATTAATAACCGCACTACAGTAACCCTGACTTTTATTATTTGCATAATAATTTTGGTGGTAATCTTCGGCGGGATGAAATTTTTCGGCAGGACTTAATTCTGTAACAATTGGATTATCAAAATATTGAGCCATTTTGTTAAAAATTTTTTCTGCGATTTCTCTTTGGATTTGATTGTGATAATAAATTACGGAGCGATATTGCGTACCGCGATCTGCACCCTGTTGATTCAAAGTTGTGGGATCGTGCGTGGTCATAAATATTACCAATAAATCTTCATACGTAATTATTGATGAATCAAATGTTACCTGCACAACTTCTGCGTGTCCCGTAAGCCCTGAGCACACTTCGCGGTAGGTTGGTACTCCGGGCACCTTTCCCCCGGTATAGCCAGAAATCACCTTTTCCACACCATCAACTTCATTGAAAACTGCTTCCGTGCACCAAAAACAGCCGCCACCCACAGTCATTATCTCTTTATTCTTATTTTCCATTTTGCTCATTTGGTTCCAAATATAGCCCTTGCATATTTGTGATTTTTAAAATTAGTGTTAAAGATGGTTTGCTAATCAAATAACTTCATTTTTCAGAATTTAGCCGTTAAAGATTACGAAAAATTAAAAAAATAAATTTCTTATCATACATCAATGCCTTTCAAATTTTTGTAATATAGTTTTGCTTTGTAAATATTTAATAATTAAAACCTTATAATAAAATGGAAAACAACGCAAAAACAACTTGGAATATAGACACCGCTCATTCAGAAATCAATTTTAAGGTGAAACACATGATGATTTCCACCGTTTCCGGTCACTTTGAAAATTTTGAAGGGAAAGCCGAAACGGATAATCCAGATTTCAAAAATGCTGATTTTTCATTCTCTGCAAAGGTTGATTCCGTAAATACGAATAATAAGGACCGTGACAACCACTTGAAGAGTGATGAATTTTTCGGAAGTGACAAACATCCGAAGCTTACTTTCAAATCAAAATCCTTTGACGGAAACAAAGTAACCGGCGATCTTACCATAAAAGATGTGACCAAGGAAATCACACTTGATGCAGAATATAACGGCACAGCGGTAGATCCCTACGGACAGACCAAAGCTGGTTTTGAGTTTGAGGGCAATATAAACCGAAAGGATTTTGGGCTAACCTGGAATGCCGTCACAGAAGCAGGAAGCGTGGTTGTGAGCGACAAAGTGAAACTCATTGCATCACTGCAATTCATAAAACAATAATTTTTACAAATTAACTGTTCCCTATTTTTTGATCGAGAACCTGTTTGATAAGAACAGGGTTCTCGATTTTGTTTTAAAGTAAATAATCCACACAAAACTTCTTACCATACATCAATGGATAACAGTGGTTTCCGATGTAATTTTATAAAATAATTTAAAATTCAGAATTATGAAAACAAGAAATATAGAACGCATTCTTACTCCGCCAAGACCTCACATGGTTGGGGATGGTTTTAGGGTTCATCAATATATTCCTTCAGCAATTAATGAAGGTTTTGAGCGAATGAATCCATTTATTATGATGGACTACAACAGTAAATTCTACTTCCCTCCTACGGAACAGCCTCGCGGAGTAGGTGTACATCCGCATCGCGGATTTGAAACCGTAACTATAGCTTACAAAGGCAGTGTGGCCCATCACGACAGTGCCGGAAACAGCGGCGTAATTGCTGAAGGTGATGTTCAGTGGATGACAGCGGCCTCAGGTATTCTCCACAAAGAATATCATGAGGAAAATTTCAGCAGGGCTGGTGGCTATTTTCAAATGGTGCAGCTGTGGATTAACCTTCCGGCCAAAGATAAAATGAGTGCTCCCAAGTACCAGGGAATTACAAACGCAGAGATGAAAAAAGTAGCATTGCCAAATAATTCGGGTACAGTTGAAGTGATTGCAGGTACGTACAATGGGGAAAAGGGCCCGGCGCACACTTTTACTCCGGTGCATATGCTCAATGCGAAATTGAACAAGGGCGGAAAGGCAAATTTCAGTTTTCCAGAACACTACAATACCGTGGTTTTGGTTGTTGAAGGAACCATAAAAGTGAACAATACTGAACAAATAAATACCGATGGTTTGGGATTATTTAAAAATGACGGGGAAGAATTTACAATTGAAGCAACCGAAGCCGCGGTAGTACTGGTACTTAGTGGCGAACCCATAGATGAACCCATTGCTGCCCAGGGTCCATTTGTTATGAATACGCGCAGCGAACTCGTACAGGCAATAAGTGATTTCAATATGGGAAAATTCGGCTATCTGGAAGAATAAATTAATGTAATTTAGAGGATGCTTCTGTGCGGTCAAGCGCAGTGTAGACTTTTATGGACATTCTCTAAAATTCACAAAAAAATATGTCAAATTTAAGTACAATAATCCCAGAACGCGCTGCCAACATTGGTAATTTTATGGTCGGCCGGCTTCTGCCATTTCGTGAAAAGCGAATGGTAGGCCCTTTCGCATTTATTGATCATATGGGCCCGGTTTCCATGGGTGAAAATGAAAATCTGGATGTGCCGCCGCATCCCCATATTGGACTTTCCACGCTAACCTATTTATTTGAGGGAAGCATTATGCACCGCGACAGTCTGGGTTTTGAAATTGAAATAACCCCAGGTGCGGTCAATTGGATGACCGCGGGAAAAGGTGTGGTTCATTCTGAAAGAACTCCAGAAAATCTTAGGGGCACTCGCAAAACATTGCACGGACTCCAAATATGGGTGGCGCTGCCAAAACATTTGGAATTTATGGAGCCGTCTTTCCATCATACTGAAAAAAAGGACATTCCCCAATTTGAAATAGACGGTGTCTCCATAAAAGTTATTGCGGGTGAAGTCTTCGGAAAAAAATCGCCCGTGCCCGTACACAGTGACTTATATTTTTTGGAATTGAAAAGCGGCAAGAGAAAAAAGGTAAAACTAGGTGATTATCTTTTTGGCGAAAGCGGGCTATATATTTTGGAAGGAACGGTTATTAGTGAGGGAAATACATATAAACCTAAGCAAATACTGGTTTCAAAGGATAGCACTTTATGTGAATTTGAAATGGCGGAAAACACGACCGTATATATATTTGGGGGCGAAGCATTCGCTGGAGAACGCCACATTCACTGGAATTTTGTTGCTTCAGAAAAAGAAACTATTGAAAAGGCACGAGCTGATTGGAAAGCGCAACGATTCCCAAAAGTTCCGGGAGAGACGGAATTTGTTCCCCTTCCCGATTAAAAGGTTTTAAAATTATTGTGGGCAAGTTCTTTCCTTACGCGGCTAAGGCTTTCCGGGGTTATGCCCAGATAGGAGGCTATCATCCATTGGGGCACCCGCAACAATAAATCTGGGTACATCTTGATGAAACTTAAATAACGTTTCTGTGCCGTTGCACCCAATAAAAGATTAATGCGTTTTTGCATCTGCCGTATGTGGTTGTGCAAAAGTTTATCGTTATATCGTCCAAATGCTGGGCTCACCTCCGCTGCACGGCACATAAAATGCTCACCTATCCATACGGTTTCGGTGTCTTCTATGGCTTCAATATAACTTTCGGAAGGATCATTGAAATATACGCTGCTCCTATCCACAATAAACCAATTTTCTGGCGCAAATTGTATAACGTGTTCCTTTCCGCTATCATCAAGCATATACGATCGCAAAAGACCCTTTTCAACGAAAAAGGAATGTTTGCATACATCGCCCCTGCGCAATAATATAGAACCCTTATCGTATTTTTCTCGATGCAACCCAGCTGAGATTTCTTTCGCCTCCACTTCAGGTAAACCCACCGTATTTATCAAATAGGAATTAAAATCTGAAGAAAAATCGCTACTATTCTTTATCATTTTGGAAGTTTGATGTCTAAAATTAAAACTTTTAATTTATATGATTAAATCAATATTAGAAATATAAAAATGTCCATTTCTTCGATTATCGGTATAATTATTACGTTAAATAAACATTATATTCCACTATTTTCTAAATAGTTATTAAAATTTTATTTATTTTTGAAGTCCCAAATCGATTATAATGACCTACTTAAAGCAATTAGTGTGTTTAGGCACCTGCTGTATTTGCTTGATGCCAAATGTTTTTTCCCAAGTGGGAATAAACACCACAAGCCCCCGCACGGCACTTGAAGTGGCCGGAAGCACAAAAATCTCTGATTCCATTGTGATCACAAAAATCAAATCCTTGAAGGACTCTGATAATTCTACTTTTCTTATTCAGGATGAAAATGATTTTATTAAAACTCTCGATGTAAGCAACCCCACGGGGGCCGCACTGGGCTATATTCAGGAATATGTAATTGTAAACCCACAACTGGATTGGGTTTTGGATTTTGATACCCGCATAAGCGCTACTGATTATGTTTTAAACACGGTTTCTGCCCATTACAACCGTGAACTTATAATGAACACCGCCAATGGTATTAATTCCAGTATTCCATACGCTTCAGCATTCATAAAAAATGGAACCTGGCATATTATTGCGGATTATCCTTCGGCAAACAATAGAACACCTTCAGAAATTGGTACTTGGACCATAACTACCTTGATATATTCCCGGGATCTTTCAAAACAGTTCGGGACCGTAAACATTCCCATGGCAAATGCGACTACCGGCAGTGCCACTTCACCTATAATCAATTGATATATGGCTAGAAAAATTACTCCACTTATATTTCTTCTTTTTTGTGCTTTTGGTTTTTCCCAAGTGGGTATTGGTACAGAAACCCCGCGTGCCGCACTGGACGTCCACGGGTCTATGCTCGTACAGCAAGGTTTTAATCTGGGAACACTCCCTACCGTTAAAAACACCGATGAAGATTTCAAACTGCTTACAAGGCTTACCAACTCAAGCCCGGTGGGCGAAATAACCGTGCTGGATGTAGATTCACTAACGGTTGCGCCCATTAACGTGATCAATTACCGCTTCAATAATGTGAGCTTGGACAATCTAACCAACGTCAATCTTCAATATGATGCGAACAAATATGTAGTTGCCGTGTCCAACTTTCAATATTTGGGAGATGCCATCCCAAAAACGGCGAGCGGCACCACTACTTCCATCGGTGCATTTTTGGTACGGGCATTCGTGGAAAACGGCACTTGGCATCTGGAGATAAAGAATCGATTTCTCGATTTGCAGGCAAGCGCCCCCAACGGCATTCGGTATAGGGCCACCCTCATTATTTATGACAAATCATATTTCCGCAACCTTCCTGTAATCACCACCAATCTTGGTGGGTCAAACACGGGAATGGCAAGCGCTGTTCCCACTTTGTAAAATTTTCTGTTTCATATGAAGAATTTTATATACATCGCCGCCATACTATTTCTACACACTACCGCTGTAGTAGCGCAGGTAGGTATCAACAATCCAAACCCTCAGGAAACACTGGACGTGAACGGAAGCGCTATCGTGAGCGACCGACTTTATCTTGAAAATCCAGGAAACTCCACCCAAATCAGGGGTTCAAAATTATTGATACAAAAAACGGATGACCAGATTGTCCAGTATGATATTGAGCAAAGCAAATATGGACCCATAAATTACGTGGAATTTGTTTTCAGAAATACGAATACGGCCGGTCTTACGGATTATGATACCAAAATATCCGCTACAGATTATCTGGTAACCATTCAAGGATTCTATTTTTTGCGCGCCGGCTCTACAGACACCAATATTACCATTCGCAGTACGCTGGATAATAATAAAGTTGAAGGATTTCAAGTATATGCCTACATAAGCACCGCAACTAACACTTGGCACATTAAAGGTTTCGTGAACAATAGTAGATTCCAAAATAGTTCTGGCGCAGATACTTCAATAGATCTTTATATGAATTTAATCATATTCAGAAATGGTTTTATTTCGAAGCCACTCCCAAACATTACAGTAAATATGACCAACGCCGAAACAAAGACCGCTCCCCTCCCCGCAGGTTTTTAACTGAAAATCACCATATTTCAGAACATTATTTTTGAAAGATTGAAATAGCAGGGTTAACCCTGAAATGAAAACTCATGGTTTTTATCAATCTATCCCCATATTTGAATAAATCGCCTTCCAAATTCAAACAAATCTCTTAACAACAGACATAGCTCTCCTAACAGCACGGACAAAACTCCTAACAAACAAACTAAACCTCCTAACAATACGAACAAACATCCTAACAAACTAATTAAATCTCTTAAATACTTACCTAATTTATTTTAAACAACAATTTTTCATTCCTTAAAAGATGGACGACCGATTGTAATATTTTAATCAATATATTTTTCTAGAATCATAGGTTTTTGATCAAAAGTAGGTTTGTAGTATTACTAGCTACCAAATAAGATTATTGAACCATTACACTGTTCAAACCTGCTGTTCCATAATATTTTCTTACATTACCAATATTAATTATTTAAAATATGTGACATATGAAAACAAATTACAAGAAGAGATTTATTTCGAAAATGGCAAAAGTTGGTATTCTCTGCCTTATTATGTTTAGCACAAGCCCGATACTTCACGCACAAGGATGTGTAGATCCAACCATCACCTCAACTGGTGGTCCCGGAACAATCTGCGAGGGTGATACGGCAACTCTTACGGCAACTCATGACGGAGAGGTTATTAATTGGTATGACGCCCAAACCGGAGGTACTTTGTTAGGTTCTGGTTCTCCATTTGAGACGGATGCGCTCTCATCGACCACTTCATTCTGGGCAGAATCTGTAAATAACGCCATGGGCACACCTCAAACAGGAGCAGCTAGAGTTGCCCCGGCTGGAAATTCAAGTTCCTCGGTAGTTGCAGCAACAAGTCCGTGGGGATTGGCTTTCAATGCAGATGAAGATTTTACGATCAATTCAGTTGTTGTTTACTTGGCATCTGCCAATCCTGGTGATATTACCGTACAATTGAAAGATAATACACTGGCGATATTAGATGAAATAACAATTTCATGTCCAGCAGGTAATTCTGCCAATCCTGTTCCATTTACGTTAGATTTAGACTTTTTTGTACCGACAGGCACCGATTATAATTTAGTAGCAAGCATAAGTCCCACGTTAGTACGTGAATTTTCAAGCGGGCATCCTGGATTTCCTTATCCCATAGGTACATTGGGCTCTGTTTTTGGAGGAACAATTAATGACAATGATACCAACGCTACACTATATTATTTCTTTTACAATTGGACAGTAACTCCGGGCGAGACCTGCACGTCAGATAGAGCCGAAGTTCTAGTAACAGTGACACCATCTCCAGCTGCTCCCGTAGCTGAAAGTCCACAAACTTTTGAGACTGGTGAAACGCTTGCAGACCTTGAGGTTACTGGTGAAAACCTTATCTTTTATTCCGATGAGGATGGAAATAACGAAATCCCAATTACTACGGTTCTTGAGGATGGCACAACCTATTATGTAAGCCAAACAGTAGATGGTTGCGAGGGTGATTTATTACCCATTTTGGTACAGCTAAACTTAGGAGTTCAAGATGAATCTTTCGGTAGCTTGACATATTTTCCAAATCCAGTGACAACTTCTCTAAAAATTTCAAATTCTGAAGTAATAGAATCTGTAATTGTTAGAAATATTTTAGGTCAAACAATATTAACAAAGGATAACGGTTCTTTGGAATTTGAAGTCGATATGTCTGCGCTTCAAGCTGGAAACTATATGGTATCAATATTTACCAAGTTCAATTCCAAAACCATAAATGTGGTAAAGAAATAATTTAAAATGTTCTATATTGATAAAAACCCTTTCAAGAATTATTTTGAAAGGGTTTTTAAATTTAATCTATCTTGTTCTCATGCTCCTCAAGATCTTTCCTAAGATCAAGTTTTCGAAGTTTTGGCAAGAAAACGCCCGTGGCAAAAACAGTAATCAACGTCATACCACCCCCGAAAACTACAGCGGTAACCGTTCCCATCAATTTGGCTGTAAGGCCGCTTTCAAATGCACCCAGTTCATTGGAAGATCCCACAAACATTGAGTTTACGGAAGCCACCCTTCCACGCATGTGGTCTGGCGTTCGCAATTGCAGTATCGTTTGTCTTATTATTACCGATACGCCATCTGTGATTCCGCTGAGGAAAAGCGCAAAAACTGAAAGCCAAAAAGATGTGGAAAGGCCAAATACGATAATACAAATTCCAAAGCCGAAAATAGCCGCGAGAAGTTTCATCCCCGCATTTTTATTTAATGGAAAATAAGCCGAGGTAAACATAATAATTAAAGCTCCCACAGCCGGCGCGGCGCGTAAAATTCCAAAGCCTTCCGGTCCTACTTTCAAAATATCCTGTGCATAGATGGGCAATAACGCTACGGCCCCGCCAAAGAGTACCGCAATCATATCAAGTGTTATGGCACCCAGAATAACTCTGGTGGTAAGAACAAACCTAACGCCTTCTCTCAAACTTTTGAAAATAGGTTCGCCAATGTTTGGATTGAGTATCGGTTTTTTCGGAATTTGAAAAAGAAATAACAACGCTATAAGCGAAAGTGCAAAAATGAGGCACATAGACCAGTGCACGCCTATCCAGTGAATTGCAAATCCGCCAATGGCCGGACCCACGACTGCACCCATTTGCCAAACCGAACTGCTCCAAGTAGCGGCATTCGGATAAATTTTCTTAGGAATAAGCAATGAAAAAAGTGAGAAGATAGTGGGACCCAGAAAAGACCGCACGATACCTCCAATAAATACCAGAAAATATATGGAATATAAAATAGTATTTGTGGAAAAATCTGCAACAACTCTTGGCCAAGTAAGCAGGAAAAGTCCAAAACTTACAATTGAAAATCCACCGATGCACTTCACTAGCAGACTTCTCTTTTCTTTTTGATCAACAATATGTCCGGCAAAAAGTGCCATGGAAACTGCGGGAATAACCTCCATTAAACCAATAATTCCTAAAGAAAGTGGATTTTTTGTAATACTGTACACCTCCCACTCTATTACTACAAATTGCATACTCCAAGCAAAAACCATTGCAAAGCGTACCACTAAAAAAATGTTGAATTCCCGAAATCTCAACGCAGCATAGGGATCATTTTTATTCATTGGTATTTCAGGATTTGGAGGACGGCAATTTTAAATCCACCAAGGATTTATAGGTCCAAAGGTATTACACCAAGCTGAATATGGCAACCGCATACAAATAAAAACGAACAAAGCGCAACAAGCCAAAAAGCAAGTATTTTCTGAAACTGTAATTAATGGTCCCCGCTGCCATGCTCGTCATAGAATATGGAATGGGCAACAGCGCGCCCACTACAATAAGAAACCCACCCCATTTCTGGATATGTTTCAAATGTTTTTTCATTTTTCCTTCCATATAAGCGTACACCTTCGGAATTGTAAAAATCCATTTTCCGATGAAGTAAGAAATAATTCCACCTAAATAGGAAATGGCCGCGAGTAAGGAGAGATATAGAATTGGTTGTGGCATTTTATCGCTCCAGGCAATAAAAATTTCCGGCGGCACTAAACCCAACAAGGATTCTGAAGCAAGAAAAACCAGAAGGATATTTATGGGAGCGTAATTTTGGGTGATGTACGTAAACAAATCACTAAAGTCAACAACAAATTGATCCAACAAAACCAAAGCTACAACTGCAAATATGATTGGAACAATGGCTTTTTTGAGACTTTGACCCACAAAATTGTAGAATCCAGTATACTTGTAATAAAGGTGTGCTCTCTTGATTTTATTCTTTTCTGTTCTTTTCACGGTGTTCATAATGTGTCCTCCAGTTCAATTTTTTGCAAAGATAATTCTCTTTCATATTATTAACAATAAGGAACAACAACAATGCCGAAGATGGGTTAATGGGTTATATCCCAATTATTTTAAAATTCAAATAAAGTTAAGGTTTTGTTAATTCATTACTTTGTATTGCATAGTACTGTAACAATATTTCAAACGTGTCGTCTATTTAGTATAACCTTTAAAACTATAATTATGAGAACCTTTGAGAGTATCCATTCCGCAGAAAAAATGAAATCTTCAAAAGCATATACTTGGAATTTAAAAAGAAGATTTCGATAACCTTTAATTTATAAGAATCATGAGAACCTTAGATTCCAATGACACCCTTCACAGACCCAATACTTCAAAAGCATATACTTGGAATGCTAAAAGAAGATTCAGATAACCAATCAATTCTAAAATTATATTTATGAAAACCTTACGAAATATTCAAAATCGCATACGTGGCGCTTCCCAAAAACAGCATACGCTATATTTTCTTAGTGAGAGGCAATACAATCTTGAAGAACCATCTATTCGAAAAACATGCAGATACATTTGAAAATCTTAAATGCGAAAAATTAAAAACTGAATCTCACAAACGGATTCAGTTTTTTTATTGCTTCTCCCCTTCCCCAGATTTTTTCTTTCGAGGCGCAGGTTTTTCCGGCATTGGGCCGCGCAAGTGTATTACAAGACCGTTCAAAAAATTTCTTAAAAATTGATCCCCGCATTCCATATATTTTTCGTGGCTTTCGTGTCTGAAAATTGCCCCAAGCTCACTTTTGGTTACACGGAAATCCACGAGCTCACATATTTTTACGATTTCATCATCCCGTAGTTTGAGTGCCACACGCAATTTTTTCATGATATCATTATTGGAAAGTGCCATAAATTAAGTTTAATTGCGAAGATACCAATTTACCTTCCTTTTCTTAAACGCTTGTTATATTTTCTTTATCCTGTGTTAATTCGCGTTTTTATATATTTTTCATTCAATATCTTTAAAATAAAAAATTATGAAAAATTCAAAGGAAAATAATAAGCCGAAAACTTCTTCGCAATCAAATGATGAAAAACTGCCCTATAACCCAGAAGTTACCAAACACGACAGGGATATCCTTGAACAAAGTAATATTCATGGCGATGGCGGGGATGATCAACAATTACGCGACAGAATGGAAAATGTGGATTTCGAAGGAAAAGATTTAGATGTACCTGGACGCAACCAAGCAAAGAAGAAAAATGGAAAGTTTACGGATGAAGAAAATAAACTTTTTAGCCAAGGTGGCGAGGACAATGAAAATTTAGAACAAGATACACCTCTATAATGTAGGGGTGTTATTTTTCTCCTGTAGGAATTAAATAAACTGGGATTTTAGTGCGTTCCAAAACACCTGAGGGAACTGTCCCCAATAGTAATTTCTCCAAAGTACCGTGACTATGCGTACCCATAACGATAAGGTCTGCATTCCATTCTTCTGAAAATTTGATGATACTTTTCGCCGTATCACCTTCAGCTAAATGAGTGGAAACATTTTGATTGTCCAAATGTTTCGCAGTTTTTGCGAGATAATCTTCCGCCACTTTGATCATATCTTCCTGAATGTGAAAATCTACCGGAAACGCGTAACCCTCGTATCCCATAAAGGGTTCGTATTGCATTCCGTAATATCTCACATCTGCCAATACGTGCAACAAGCATATTTCAGCATTCATCAGTTGGGCAATCTCCCGCCCCATCCTCACTACTTTTTCTGAAGTAGGATTGTAATCAATAGCAATAACTACTTTTTTCATATTTTTTTCAGGAAGAATTTTTAAATGTCGTTTTACTCTTTTACCACAATGGCAGTCGCCTTATTGCCAGTCAACAGATTCCATTCATAACTAGCCAATAGATTTCCGGTTTCGTCAAAAACTTGGAGCTGAGCGGTATTGGGACCTGAAGAACCTTGATTGAGAGCTTCAAAATCTACCTTATTGAATCCACTTTCAAGCGGAAGTTCGAAACCACGAAACGCTCCTTCGAGCCGAACCCTATCATAGCCAACTTTTCCGTTTACATAGATTCGGATTAAATCGCCATCAACATATTCGTGGTCGCGGTACATAAAAGTAACCTTTCCAGCTTTGGTTTTAAAATCGCCCAAATAATCATCTTTACCATATTCAGGCTTTTCCTCTTTATCTTTTGAAAAATATTTTGGCGCTTTATTTGTTCCAGTATATTCTATTAATCCATCGCCGTTTTTGAAATCTATTGTTGGTTCTTCCGGTTGGCCCAATGTTGAATTTGATGTATTTGAAGGTAAATTGGTAAGCGTGGGTCTTTTGGAAGCTGGTATTTCAAAACTTGAGCCAGTTGTATTCGTTTCATTTGAATTAAACTTAACCGTACTGTTAGATGTTTCAAATTGCGCGAACACTGCAATATTGCTGGCAAATAGTAAAAGAAATACGACTATATATTTTTTCATCACTAAATAATTTTAGAAAACTGTATTCGTCAATTATCACACCAAAATTAGTGAAAGTTTGGTTCAATATTATTTGTTTTCGCTTTCGCGTCTGTTTTTTACCTTTTTCCACCACAATACAAAAAGTAAAATGCAAACAATTGGTAAAATTATGTATATTATAATGTTTGCTGGATTTGTAAAGTCCACTGGTTGATCATCAACCTTTGGGAGGTCTGTAGGTTTCTGTAACAAGAAAAATAAATTTAGAAGCATATTGGTGCATTTTCAGAGGTAAAATAATTTTCTTTGAAAGTAACTGAAAAAAAAATTTCTAATACACATTTTAACATAAGATGTTAAGTTTTTGGATTTTACGCATTAAAAAGTTATAATGCCTTGTTACAATAATATAAACCCCTATAAAATATATGAGACAACTTAAGATAACGAAGCAAGTTACCAACCGCGAAACAAAATCCCTTAACAGTTACTTACAGGATGTAAGTAAAATTGATTTAATCACTGCTGAAGAGGAAGTAGAGTTGGCACAACGCATTCGTGAGGGAGACCAGCGCGCGCTTAATAAACTAAGTCGTGCAAATTTACGATTTGTGATATCGGTTGCCAAACAATATCAAAATCAAGGTTTGAGCTTACCAGATTTAATCAATGAAGGTAACGTGGGCTTAGTAAAAGCTGCTAAAAGATTTGATGAGACGCGTGGTTTCAAATTTATATCTTATGCCGTATGGTGGATTCGCCAAGCCATATTGCAGGCCATTGCAGAGCAATCCAGAGTGGTCCGATTGCCTTTAAACAAAATTGGCGATATCAATAAAATTAAAAAAGCAGCAATCCACTTGGAACAATTATACGAGCGTCCCCCTACTGCTGCCGAAATTGCAAAGGAATTGGACTTTAGTGTGCAAAAAGTAAAAAGTTCACTAAAAAATTCAACGCGAAGTCTTTCCATGGATGCTCCTTTTCAGGAAGGCGAGAATGATAACAATCTTTATGATGTAATCAGTTCCGGGCAAAGTCCCAATCCAGATAAAAGTTTAATCCACGAATCCCTGCGCATCGAGATTGATCGGGCTCTGGATACCCTAGCTCCACGCGAGGCAGATGTCGTTAAGTTGAATTTCGGTCTTTGTGGGCAGCCGCCTATGACGTTGCAGGAAATTGGCGAAACCTTTGACCTAAGCCGCGAACGTGTACGCCAAATTCGTGAAAAAGCTATTAGAAGACTCCGGCAACAATCCAAAAGCCATATACTGAAAAAGTATCTTGGTCAATAACTCCATACAATCTTAATGTATTAATTTAAGATTTTATTAGTAACGAGTATAATATCTACGAGTATCTTTATAATTCTAACCAAATTTAAATGACTCCAGAGATTATACTCGTTTTTACAATAATAGGCATTGCCATTTTACTTTTCGCATTTGAAGTCTTTCCCGTAGATAAAATTGCGCTATTCATAATAGCATCCCTTGCGCTCACCGGCCTCGTAAAACCCGAAGAAGCCATTTCCGGATTTTCAAATGCTGCTACCATAACCGTACTTTCATTGATGATTATCGCGTTGGCGCTTGAGGACAACGGTGTTATTAGCACCTTGGCGCGGCTTTTAAAAAACCTGCACGTGCTGCCATTGGTTTTGCTTCTTCCCGCCTTTATGCTTATTACGGGCGGTATTTCAGCATTTATAAATACTACGGCAGTAGTAATCGTGTTCATAAAAATTATTGATGAACTTTCACGGAGATTCAATCTCCCAAAGGCAAAGCTGCTCCTGCCCATCTCATTTGCGGGTATTATGGGCGGGAGCTGCACGCTTATGGGAACTTCTACCAACCTTATTGTGAATTCCGTCGCGCGCGACTTGGGAGCGGAACGCTTTTCATTTTTTGAATTTTCGTTTTTTGGCGTAATCTTTCTGCTTGTAGGTATTCTTATAATTACCATTGCTTCCCGCTGGTTACCAAAAGATGCAAAGGAAAACCTTCACGATGCGTATGAACTTGGCAATTACGTAACCACGGTAGTAATTAATGCCGATTCAGATTTAATTGATAAAACCATTGAAGAAACATTTCTATATAAAAATCCGGACATTTCAATATTGAAACTTACGCGCAGCAAACAGATTACAAATGCGCCGGGCAGATATATTTCCTTAAAGGAAAAAGACAAACTGCTATTGATGTGCGATATTGAATCGCTTGCCAAATTAAATGAAGCCGAAGGTCTGAGCGTCCATAAACAGAAGGATTCCAACTCGCAGGAAGAAGTTGATGAGGACGGCGAGGAACAAAAAAGAAATGAGGATTTGGGCTTTGTGGAGTTGCTTATCCTTCCCGGTTCCCTATTGATAGGAAAAACATTGAAACAGTTACGAAAACAAACGTTTAAAAATGCGCTGCCAATCGCCATTAAAAAACGGCGGAATATCAGAAATACAAAAGAGCGCTTGGTGCGAAAGAATATTGATCAAATAACCGTAAAACCGGGCGACCGTATTTTGGTAGAAATTCCAAAGACCGAAATCGGCCAGCTCTATGAAATGGAAAATGTGGCTATTCTCCGGGAACACGAAACAAAACCGCCCGTAAATAAATACAAAAGAGCGATGTCCTTTGGTATTTTGGTGTTGGTGATAGCACTTGCCGCAAGCGGTGTTCTCACCATCCTGATAAGTGCCTTGACGGGTGTTTGTTTGTTATTGTTGACCAAATGCCTTGATTTAAATGATGTTTACCATCGCGTAAACTGGCAGGTAATATTCCTGCTCGCGGGAATGATTCCATTAGGGATTGCTATGAACAACACGGGTGCGGACAAATGGATCTCAGATCATTTGCTTGATATTTTAAGCGGCCAATCTGATCTGTTCGTTATCGGTTTTATATTTCTTATAACCATGCTTATGAGCAGTGTGGTTAGCAATAATGCCACGGCAATTATTATGACGCCCATCGCCATTGCGGTAGCAATTGGATTGGACCTTTCCATGAAACCTTTTATTTTAGCGGTACTCTTTGGTGCCAATTTCAGCTTTTTTACGCCTATGGGATATCAAACCAATACCCTCATTTATGCGATGGGTTACTATAAATTCAAACATTTTGTTATAATTGGAGGTATTCTGTCCTTAGTTTTATGGGTTTTGGGTACTTTTATGTTATCGACACTTTTTTAATCATTATTATATTATGCAAGAAACAGTACAAGAGGTGCAGGAAGCACAGGAAAAATTCTCAGTAAATGATGCCATTTCGGGTTTATGGAACAAACTTGACGGATGGTTTGATGCGCTTATTTTGAAGTTGCCAAATATGGTTGTAGCCATTTTGGTACTGGTTATCTTCTATTTCGTGGCAAAGATGCTTCGAAATGTATCCTATAAAATATTATTTAAGAAAATTCAGCAGGAATCCATTCGGCAGATGCTGAGCAAAATCATCTTTGCCGTAGTCGTACTCGTAGGTTTTTTCGTGGCGCTTGGCGTCCTTGAACTGGATAAGGTTTTAACCTCTGTACTTGCCGGTGCCGGTGTGGTTGGTCTCGCAATAGGTCTGGCGTTGCAGGGTACGTTGAGCAACACGTTTTCCGGGCTTATGCTTTCCTTTCTTCCCAAAGTGCGGATTGGTGATTTCATTGAAACACAGGACAAAAAAGGTTATGTAACGGAGATAAACCTACGCAATATCTCCATCCGTCAAACGGATAATGAATACGTTATCATCCCCAATTCCATATTTATTGACAATCCCTTTACCAATTATTCGTGGACGGAGCGTTCCCGCGTGGACGTGAGCTGCGGCGTGGGGTACGAAAGTGACCTGCAACAGGTGGAAGATCTTGTGGTAAAGATTATTTCTGAAAATTTTGAACAGCGTGAGAACGAGGGCGTGGAATTCTTTTTTACTGAATTTGGTGACAGCTCCATAAATTTTGTGACGCGCTTTTGGATAAGCAGTAAAAAGCCGAAGCCAAAACTACAGGCACAGCACGAGGCCATCAAACTTATCAAGAAACATTTTGATGCCCACGATATTAATATTCCATTCCCCATCCGTACGTTGGATTTTGCCAAAAACAGGTTGCGTATGGAAGAGCCAAATACTGGCGATAGAGACGAATAAAACACCCTTTCACAAATTTGCAAAAGGCTTCATATACTATATGGAGCCTTTTTTTATTTATTATGAAGCTATTTCAGAGATAGGATATTGATTTTCGATTTTATAGTATCAAAGCATCTTCCTCTAAATGGAGGCTTAGACATCAATAAAATATTGCGCTATATTTTATAATTTATAGCGCTATTTATTTTGAAATATTGCGCTATATTTATACTGGACAACGTTTCCCATCATGAATATAATGCTGTACGAACAAGATACCTTATACATTCCGAATAAACCATAGTACTTATGCCTTTAAAATATAAAATCGTAAAACGGATAAATCCGCAAAACACTTCCGAAGAAAAATATATTATGCAGCACATTGCCACAGGGGTGGTAGACCTGGAGCGGCTGTGTGATGAAATAAGTAAGGAAAGTAGCCTTTCCCATTCAGATATCATAGGTGTTGTTACGGCACTTACCCGAAGAATGCAAGACCACTTAGAAAATGGAAATATTGTGGATATGGGCGGTTTGGGAAGATATAAAGTAGGGTTTAAGGCCAAACCTTTGGAACAAGAAAAGGCACCCCTAAAACCTCATGTCGAAAAGTTCTATATCAATTACCAACCCTCGCCAAAGCTGAAAATGTGGCTGAAAAACGGACTTAAACTAACGGTTGCGAAATAAGTGGTACACGTTTGCGAAAAGTCTCATTTAACAAAAGTATAGCACGCGTTAACGTAATTTTTGGAGTACTCCCCTCTTATATTTGCTTCAACAAACCTTTAAAAATAAAGTATTATGAGAAAAGCTATTGCACTAACGATGCTAGCGGGAGCAGTAATCACTACTTCATGCGTTTCAAAAAAGAAGTACAATGAACTACAAACACAGTACGACACCACGAGTTCTACCCTAAGCAAGACCCAACTTGAAAAAGAGGAGCTTGAAAGAAAGATGGCGAAAATTGAAGAACGTGTAGCCAACTACAACTCAAAAATCCAATCCCTTACAGATTCAAACAATTCACGATTACAAAATATTGACGGTATTGCCGTTTCAGAAAATGATAAGGTGAAAATGCGTGCCGCGCTTGCCAATGTAGATCCCCAAAAATTGGCACAGGCACAAACATTGAAAGATTCCATGAACCTGATTGTTTCCTATAATCTGAAAAAGAATCTTGACAATACCCTGATTGCCGAAGGTGAGGAAGATGATATCAATATTGATATTGACGAAACGGTGGTGATGATTACCGTATCGGACAAATTGTTGTTCAACTCCGGAAGCTCAAAAGTGAACCCAAAAGCAAACAACCTTTTGCAACGTCTTGCTACGGTTATCAACAGCGAGCCAGCTATGGAAGTGATGGTTGAAGGCCACACCGATAGCCAGACCGTAAAGCCGGGCGCATATATTAAAGACAACTGGGAGCTGAGCGTTGACCGTTCTACGGCAGTTATCCGCAAGCTACAAGACGACTACGGCGTAGCACCGGAGAAATTGATTGCGGCGGGACGTAGCAGTTTCCACCCGCTTACCGAGAATGACAGCAAGGAAGGCCGCGCAACAAACAGAAGAACGCGCATCGTTATCCTCCCCAACCTAGATAAATTCTTGGCCTTGCTTTCAGCGAATTAAAAGAAAATCATTTGATATTTAAAAAGGCGATTCAGAAATGAATTGCCTTTTTTTATTTTGGTAAGTTGTATATTGAGTAGCCTTTCGCTAGTCGTTGTTGTAGGTAACATCGCTCCCGCGCTCCCGAGATTTCGGGAGCATCGCGTGGCATTACAGTATCAATTTCATTAAACTAAATTCTGAAAAACCAAATCATCGCTCCCGCGCGATTGTATCGCGTGGTATTCCCTTATAAATTTAATCTAGATTTTGAAAAACCACAATACCTCCTCGCTCCCGCGCGATTGCATCGCGTGGCATTCTAGTATCAATTTGATTGACCTAAATTTTGAAAAACCACAATACCACCTAACAAACCTTTTTCATCTGAATAGTCAAGGGCACTACTATACAAATAATCTGAAGGTTTATAAACAACTCCAGCTTCTACGGGATTGTTGTGTATATAGTTTATCTTCTCCTGTATCAACTTGTTGCTCCAGAGCTCTATTGGCTTATTGTCGTGTCGCCAAAATTGATATTTGGAAACATTTGAGGTCTTTTCCCCGGCATTACTGAATCTGGCCAATAAAAATTCTTTCCTGCTTTCCCTGGGGTTTTCTGAGATTGCCTTTACCAAGGCCTTGCTGGTAAATCTCTTGAAATCCCCCAAAAGCAATTCAGGTCTTTCGCCATTTATACTTCTGAAGATTAAATGTACATGATTGGTCATAATGCACCACGCAATTATCTCCATCCCCTTTTCCTTTTGGCAGAAAGACAAACTGTTCAATAGAATATTTTTATATTCAACTCTGGTAAACACATCGAGCCACTCCACCACCGCAAAGCTCACAAAATAAAGTCCTTCTGGATTATGGAATTTGTAGTTACGGCTCATAGATTATAAAATTAAGCAAAAAAGCATTGGTAGATATTATGCTTGGTGGAAAGAACGCTTACTCTTGTGGCCACGCGATGCAATCGCGCGGTAGCGGGGGAGAACAAGCAATTACTTATAGATATTGTTGCCAGTAGTTTTTATATTCCCACTTGTCTTATCCAATCTCTTATTAAAGTCCCGATTCTCGCTAAATCCTGTTCTGATAAATCTCCACTATGCATTATAACGTTTCTAGACCTTTCAAGAGCTTTGATAATTTGTTGTGCCCATTCTAAAGATACAATATGAGGTTCAAAATATGCCCAATTGTCTCCGCGCATAATTGCAATCAAATCTCCAAACTCTGTGTAATTAATAAAATTATCTCCTCTTTGTGTATGCCAGCGAATTTTATCTTCCTCTTCTTTTCTAGATTCGGCTCTTTCTCTAACTTTATTCGGAACACATTGTTCCCACCAATCAGCACCTTTTTCTTCGATTAGTTTTTGCGAGATAAATTCTCTTATACTATTTTCAAAAGCGCATATTGCCGTATATACATATGACATTTTCTTTGAATTTGACACGAATTCTTGTGGTAATTCATCAATACAAAGAAGGCTTATGATTTTTTCTTCATCAATCCTCCCGTAAGATTTTTTGTCTTTGGCTTGTGTATATTCTAATGCTTGTTTCGTCAAAATGCCTTTAAAAACAAAAGAATATAATGGGTCGGACATCATAATAAATGGTCTTTTAATGATTTGAAAATTGCATCGAATACTGAAATATCTTTGGTTTCAGGTAGATGTATTTGAATATTGTAATGCATCTCTGTAGTTATTTGTTTACTTATAATTTCTCCCAAATTCTTTGAATTTTTGTATTCGGGTTCTTCTTCGGTTTGATATTCCTCTTCTTGAAGAACTTTCGATAATCCAGTATTTGAAAAATCCGCAATACTGCAAAGTTCTTTAAAAGTTTTAGCCATTAAATCAAGAATATTATCCGTTTTTTTGCCTTGAAAAATTGTCTTCATTTTATTCTTAACTTCAGTTTTGGTCATATTTTGAGCATTTTTATTTAACTGAAATAAGTCCGAATATGCTTCTTGAATACATTCCGCCAATATCTTTTTAGTCCTTGATTGGTCAATGAATTCATAATATTTTGAAGTTGGAACTCCATTTCCGTCAAGCAATCCTAAATCCTTAAATAACTTTAAATACAATCTGTCATTGGTACTTTTGAAACCTAATTGTTCTAAAAAAGCAATCGTAAATTTGTCGGGTGCCTGAGCATTCACAACTGTATCAATAATTGGATTCAGGTTTTTTGTTGTTTGTAAATAACTTTCAATTAATGACATATGTTTATTTTTTTAAATTACTGGCAACATGCTTATATATACATCTTTTAAAAATAATGCTGTATATACACCACGGGAACATATTATAATTTTCAAATATTATAGTAAGATCGCTATCGCATGATACAACACACAAAAGCTAATTAATTGGGGGGAGATTTTCAAATGTAATAATTAATGTGAAATAAATGACAATGAATAATTAACAATGTGAAATTAATAATTACCAAGGGAGTGTTCATTAAAGTGTGTCAGCGGTTAAAATAGCTTTCTCTAAATCCATTACTACTTTGTTTCATGCTGTGTGCTAAAAGGCGTAACAAAAACACTTTCCCCCACCCTCACCCCACCCACCTTCGGAAAAAAGGTGCTTTTTCCGAACAACGTCCGAACAAAACTGCCACTATCCCCGAACAAATCCACAAACTACCCGAACAAATCTTGCAATTGTTTGCAAAAGTGTGCAAATGATTGCAGCGGTACGCAATGGTTGGCATTGGCCTGCAATACGTTGCTAAAGCAAGCAATAACAGGCAATTGTAGGCATACTTTAGGATGGGCCAACCTGTTAAAATACTTTTGGCTCAATCAATAACTAATGTTTAACCTTTAAAATTTAAAATCATGGGAAAATTTAATGATGGCATCTTTGGTGCCTTTTCAGGACGGGTAGGTAATGTGGTAGGTGCCAGCTGGCGCGATATGGACGTGCTGCGCAAGCGACCCCGCCGCAAAAAACAGGATCCTAGTGAAAAACAAATGGAGCAGCGCCTCAAATTTGCCGAGGTGGCAAAGTTTTTAAACCCTATCAAGGAAGTAGTGGGTGCCTATTTTGGCAGGACAGAAAAAAGCAAATCGCGCTTTAACCTTGCCACCAGTTACCACCTTAAAAATGCCGTAGTACCCGCACCGGATGGTACGTATTTAATAGATTACCCACGTGTTATGATAAGCCGGGGCGAACTGCGCGGTATGGAAGAGGGTACCATACAAGCGGCGGCAAACCATGTACTGCAAGTAACATGGGCTGACAATAGTGGGCAGGGTTCTGCAGCAGGGACTGACCTTCTTGTAGTGGTTGTGTATGAAAGCGACGGCCAGTTTTTCAGCATATACAATCCCGCGGGAACACGTAACGAGGCCACCAAGGCCATTACCATGCCGGCCTATTATTTTGGTAAGGAAGTCCACGTTTGGGCGGCTTTTGTTTCAGCAGATAAAAAGGTTTCTTCCATAAGCACTTATTTGGGCCACGTAACTGCGCAATAATGATCCACAATGCCTTAAAGGTAAAATCCAAAAAGAGCGATGCATCTTTTTGGATTTTTTGTTTTAGGCCCATCCTTACTTTTTTACCTTGTACCGGTAAATGCAGTTATGATGGCTTTGCTGTTCAATCATTTTATTGATTATTTTTTCTGAGTAGTAATACGTGCCGCCCATTTTTATAAAGGGAAGGTATTCCTTTTTGCGCCAGCGGTATAGGCTGCACTTGCTTACGCCAAAGAGAGTCATAAGTTCTTCGTCATTCAATAAACGATTCTTCTTTCCGAAACTTTCATTTCCATCGGTAGGTTTTTGTGACATACATGATAAGATTTAGATAACGGGGAGGGCGCTAATGTAAAAAATATTCTTAAATTAATGTTAATTACATAACTTTTTTAGTTGTGACGTAGCATAAATTTAATTTGAAAAGGTTTACAGCAACTATTTAGCAATGCTGGTTGCTTGAAAGAAATTATTATAATCAAAAATTATCTTGATAATAATCGGGAATGTATGTTTAATAAAAAAGGCGATTCAGAGATGAATTGCCTTATAAAAATAAAAAGTGAAAAAAATCAATCAAACCACTAGTCTTATTTGGTTTAAGATTTACAAAAAATATCGTTGTTGATAAAAAATACTGTATCAATAAAATATAAGATTCCCGTGTTGGCTAGTACATTTTCATCGTGCAAATCTTCTATTATAATTCCCAATTCTGAGTGAAAATAATCGTTACGCCTAATATTAACAAATCCATTGGCGCTCATAAATTCTCTAACCAAGGTTAAATCCGTAATACTGTCTGCAATTACAAAAGGTTGCTGAACTACTGCATAAAGCGTTTCATCTATAATATAAAATCCATTTAGATTATAGGCCGTATCCGAAAAGAAATAATTATGCAAAGCAGGTTATGAAAATAGTCTTCCCAAGATGCGTAGTATATAGCATCGTTTAATTTTATTACATCCTTAGCTCCGTGTATATAAACTTTTTGTTCAGCTCCACTGGAGATAAATTTATTTTTAGAAATAGAATCCACAAATAATCCGTGCCTTTCTGCAAAAGCAATTAATCTCTTTGTTTTTTCAGCTTTGTGTTCGTGTTTCTCCTCAGCCATTGGGCTTGTTCTTTTGCCACTTCTAAGGTAACTGGAGATTGTCTGGATAAGCGCATCGTAGCTTGCGCCGCTCTTTCCTGAAATGAGATTTTGTAATTCATACTTTGTTTGCTCTAAATCCATTTGATTAAAACTGGCTTTCTTAATTTTAAAACCGAAAGTTTAACTAGCTTTAAATGTAATTCTTTTGCAATGTCTATGCAAATATTCTATTGTAAGGGCCTATTTTGAAATTTCAATAATTATAAATATTCTTAAAAAGACGATTCATTTCTGAATCGCCTTTTTTGTTTTACTTATTCTGAAAAAATTACTTCGGCGTAGTGGGCCTTACCTCAATTTTGCTGGGCAAGGTGCGCGGGTTCATTTTCAATAAATCCACAACCATCTGCCCAATGTCCTCTGGCTGGATTTTCCAGGCATCTTTGTCATCGGGTTCATTGCCGTTGAATTGGGTTGAAACCGAACCGGGCATAATGGTGCTCATCTTTATTCCATAATCCCGAACGTCCAGCATCGCGGCTTGGGTAAATCCGGTCACTCCAAATTTACTCGCATTGTAGGCACTGCCGCCTTTAAAGAAATTGGTGCCCGCCAAACTGGAAATGGTAATGTAATATCCTTTAGTTTTTTTCAGTTGGTCCAGCGTGGCTTTTAAGGTAAAAAATGGCCCGGTAAGATTGGTCTCAATGGTTTCCTGCCATTGTTCGGCGGTCAATTCTTCTACGGAGCCAAAATGCCCAAGACCTGCATTGGCAATCACAAAATCGATACTTCCAAATTGTTCCACCGCCTTTGACACTGCTTTTTGCTGGCTGTCATAATTCCGAACATCCGCTTCCACCGCCATCGCCTTGGCACCATCGGTTGTATTGCTATTTAATTTTTCGGCTGCCTTTTCAGCGGTTTTCAAGGTTCTTCCGGTGATTACCACATTAATTCCCTCGTTTAAAAGTGCTTCGGCTATGCCGTATCCTATTCCTTTGGTTCCGCCCGTAATCAGTGCGGTTTTGTTCTTTAGTTTTTCCATAAAATTGTTATTTTTCCCAAAGTTACAAATCACGGTCTCCAAACTCCCTAAATTCAACTTAAATTTGAACGATGAAATTAACAGCCCTGCTCCTATTCCTTCTCATTTCTTTGAATTTTTCTTCGGAAGAAAATCCGCAGGAGCAGTTGGTGGATATGGCTGAACTTTCTACTGAATTCAGCTATGAAATCCGCTACGCCACCCCCAACAATTTTATAGGCGAAACATTGTACGATTGTCCAAAGTGCCTTTTGCGCCCCGAAGTTGCCGAAGCGCTTTTGCAAGCCAACCAATATTTCTGTGAAAAGGGATACCGCATAAAATTTTACGATTGCTACCGACCGCTGGATGTGCAAAAGAAAATGTGGGCCAAAGTACCTCGTGCCACATACGTGGGCAATCCCTACGGCAACGGCTCCATCCACAACCGCGCGGCTGCGGTGGACCTAACGCTGGAGACGCTGGATGGCTGTTATGTGGAAATGGGCAGCGATTATGATTATTTTGGCCGTGAGGCGCACATTGACAATTATAATTTTTCAAAGGAAATTCTTGCAAATAGAAAGTTGCTTTTTGATGGAATGCGAAAGTTTGGTTTCAGCACCATCCGTACTGAGTGGTGGCATTTCAGCTTCAAAAAGAACTATGCTTTTAAAGTGCTGAATATTCCCTTTCCCTGCGAATGATTTAATACTTCATTAATAGCCATTCCTATTCATTCATTGTAACTTTAGAAAAAAATTTATAATGAAAAACAAAACAGTTATAGTTACTGGAGCTGGATCCGGAATTGGAAGGGCAATTTCACATAAATTTGCCGAAAATGGTGCTAACGTTGTAGTTTCAGACATTGATGAAGAAGCTGGAAATAAGGTTGTAAACGAAATAACCGATAAGAAAGGTTCGGCAATTTTTATAAAGGCAGATACTTCAAAAGCCGAAGAAAATGAAAATCTAGTAAAGAAAACCGTTGAGAAATTCGGAAATCTGCATTATGCCGTCAACAATGCCGGGATAGGCGGCGAAATGGCAATAACGGCCGATTACTCCCCTGAAAGTTGGGAAAAGGTAATTGCCATAAATTTAAGCGGGGTTTTCTATGGAACACAATCCCAAATTCCCGCAATTTTGAAAAGCGGAGGTGGTGCCATCGTTAATATGTCGTCCATTTTGGGTAGCGTAGGTTCTGCAAATTCCGTAGCGTACGTTGCCGCAAAACACGGCGTTGTAGGGCTTACCAAAACTGCGGCAATTGAATACGCAAAAGAAAACATACGAATTAATGCCGTAGGTCCGGGCTATATTTCCACACCGCTCCTCGAACAGTTGGATCAAGAGCAAAAAGATGCGCTAATAGAAAAACACCCGATGGGCAGGCTCGGAAAACCTGAGGAGGTTGCCAATCTGGTTTTTTGGCTGTGCAGTGATGAAGCCAGTTTTGTTACCGGCTCCTACCATTTGGTAGATGGCGGTTACACGGCTCCATAACTAGTTAATCAGAAATACGATCCTTTTTTAATCCGCCCTCGTGGCGGATTTTTACTGGAATGGCATCTTCGGTTCCGTAGATTTTAAGTTCCTTGATGTCTGCGGGCAGATTGAAACCAGCCGCTGCCAATTTCTCCTTGATTTCTTTTATAATAATTCCGCGAAGTACTAGGGAGGCGCGGCGATAATCCTTGGTATCTACCCAGAAAAAGACTTTCAGGTTTACCGTACTTGCCGCGAGTTCGTCCTCAATCACAAAATTTTCGTGCAATGCATCGTGCACAATCTCGGTATTTAAATCCAGAATATTCTGTATCAATGCTTTTGCGCCCTCAATTTCATCTTCATAACCAATTCCCACAACAAATTCAACTCTATAAAAGCCATCGGCGGTATAGTTGGCCACGGGTTTGGTAAGCACATCGCTATTGGGAATGTAGATATCCCGCCCATCAAAGGTTTTGATGTGTGAATAGCGAAAACTCAGTTCTTTTACCTTTCCGAATATATCATCAATTTTTATGGTATCATCTATATTGAAAGGTCTGTTGAAGGCTAGGATTATTCCCGCTAGGAAATTTTTCCCAATATCCTGAAAGGCAAATCCCAGAATGATGGCTCCCCCACCCACTGCGGTCAAAAGTCCTGTTGCCACACCGTTTAACCCTGCAACCTGTAGCGCCAGCATAATTGCGATAATTACCAAAATAATTTTTATGGCTTGCGCAAGAAAGCGCGCCATCAGCGGATCTTCGGCTTTTTTAAGAATTCTTCTTTTATAGAAATTGGTTATAAGCTGGGCAATGAGAATTCCGGCGATAATAACGAAAATGCCCAACGCAATGCGCGGCAGTACGCTCAGGAGTTTTTCATAATAATTATCCAATGATTTGAGAATGGTTGTTTCAGGGGATTCTTGTAGAAGTGCAAACATAGAGATTTTTTGATTTCAATAAATATAGCGTACTTCGTATAAAGTCTATTCGCTTTTTCATATAAAATATTCATAAAAATATAGCATCCCAACTTCAACGTGTATCTTTGCAGAAACTTTGAAAACTGTGGAACTTTCAGTAAAATCATTCAAAATTATAAGCATTTTAGAAGCCGTATCCTTTTTAGTATTGCTATTGATAGCAATGCCCCTAAAATATATGTTTGAAATGCCACAAATGGTTCAGGTAGTAGGGATGGCGCACGGAATTTTGTTCATTCTATATTTGGGCGGTGCCATTTATATGTATAAAAAATTGAATTGGTCTATTGGCACGCTCTTCATTGCGGTGCTATGTTCCATTATACCATTTGGTCCTTTCTACGTTGAAAAGAAATTCCTCTAATGAATACGGAAACCATTCAAGAATATAGTTGTATTCTTCAATACTACCTTATAAATCAAGGTATGGCATTGCAATGGGCCATATTTGTGAATGTGGTGGTCAATTGTGTCATTGTTCTTATTTTCATTAATCTGCTTGATGTTGTTCTTCGCAAATTTGTGGTGGAAGCTTTCAAGGCATTCAGCAATAAAACCACCACTACCTTTGATGATTATTTGGTAACGAGCAATTTCCCACGATACATCGCGCATACCATTCCGCTTGCAATTGTTTGGTATTTAATCCCAATAATTTTTCTTGAATCCCAATTGATTACCCGTTTGCTTTTAGTTGCAGCAAATGTTTACTTGATTATACTTAGTGTTTTAATTTTCAGAAGTATACTTAGAACTTCCAGACGCTTTATGGCGGAGTCTGAAAAGTTTAGGGATAAACCTCTGGAGAGTTATGTTCAGGTAATGATGATTTTTGCATGGGGCGTCGGTATTTTTCTTATTATCCAAGAGTTGACCGGATATTCCGTGATAAGTCTGGCAACTTTGGGAGCCGCCTCTGCGGTGCTTCTTCTTATTTTTAGGGATACCATTTTGGGATTTGTGGCAAGCATTCAAGTTTCGGTAAATGATATTGTGCGCATTGGGGACTGGATAACCTTCAGCAAATTTGGTGCAGATGGGTATGTAACCGAAATAAACCTCGCCACGGTGCGCGTACAGAATTTTGACAATACATTCACCACGATCCCAACATATAGCCTAATTGCAGATTCCTTTCAAAACTGGCGCGGGATGCAGGATAGTGCTGGGAGACGCATAAAGCGGGCAATTTATATCAAGCAATCTTCCATAAAATTTCTATCGGAAGCGGAAATTGAGAAGCTGAAAAAAATACAATTGATAAAACCCTATTTGGAACACCGCCAAAAGGAAGTGGAAAAATTTAACAGGCAGAGTGAAGCCGACAAGGCGCTTTTGATAAATGGAAAGAACCAAACAAATTTGGGCGTATTCCGCTATTATGCCGATGCTTTTTTAAATGAAAATTCAGCAATAAACAAAGATCTTTTTATGATGGTGCGGCATTTGGCGCCAACGGATAAAGGCATTCCCATAGAAATCTTTTGCTTCAGTTATGATAAGCAATGGGAAAATTACGAACACATTCAGGCAGATATTTTTGACCATTTGTTAGCTTCCATCCCCTATTTCGATCTTGAAATATTTGAATTGCCCACAGGAAAGGATTTGCATCATTTCCCGAACAAGGAATAATTATTTCGCCAATCTATCTTTTACAAATTCAATCTCCGTTTTTCCATGGGGTTTGGGCTTGCCGTCTTCGCCAAGGCTAACCATAATTATTTTATCGATGGTAATAATAACTTCGTGCGTCATTTTATTTCGCACTTCGCACGATAGTGTTAAGGAACTGTTTCCAAAAGCGGTAGCTTCCAGGCCTATTTCAATAATATCACCTTTCGTCGCCGAACTTTTGAAATTGATCTCGCTCATAAACTTAGTCACCGTTCGCGGATTTTCGAGTTGGATGATAGCATAAAGTGCAGCTTCCTCGTCAATCCATTCCAGCAATCGTCCGCCAAAAAGCGTCCCGTTTGGATTCAAATCTTCAGGTTTTATCCATTTTCGTGTGTGAAAATTCATTAGAATAATTTATTTGGTTTGTCCATTTGCGGAATGTGGAGATTGGTTCCAAAGCGTTCGTTCGCCTTTTTTATAAAATGTGCGGAAAGCAACGGGGACGCCTGCTCGATGTTTTGATGTACGAAAAAATAGATGTTTTGCAGACCTTCCTTCCACCATTTTTCAAGCCTTTCAATCCAATCATCAAGCCTTGTGTAATCGCTTTCGTGATTACTACCGTTATAGCGAATGAATGCCGTGGGCGTGGTGAGCCGCATATGAAGCAGGTCGCGCCTTCCCGCAGAATCCACAATGATATTCGTTATTTGGTGTCTTTCAAGAATGGAATATAATTCTTCGGAAACTTCAGCATTGTTAAACCACTGCGTATGCCGAAATTCGATGGCGGGTTTTATGTCTTTTGGAATCATTTTAAAGAAAGGGTCTAACCTATCTATATCCTTTGGGCTAAAATTGTCCGGAAGCTGGACAAACGGCATTTCCAGTTTTTCTTTCAAATTTGAAGAGTTTAAGACAAATTCATTCAAATTTTCCTGAGCATCTTCCTGCAGCCTTTTCCAGTGTGAAATTCCCTGAAAAAATTTTGGGAAAAACCTGAAATCTGCGGGCGTTTTATCATACCAACCCGCAAAAACATCGGCCGGAAATATACGGTAGAATGTGGCATTCAACTCTATGCTATTGAATTGGGTGCCGTAATGTTCCAACTCATCCTTGGTACCTCTAGGATAAAAACCCTTTAAGTCTGATTTGTTCCATTTTGCACAACCCACGTAGAGATTTGGCCTATCCGGTTTTTTATGTTCTGAAAGAACTTTTTTTGTGCCGGGATGGTCTTCTGGCAAGCTAAAATCTATTTGTGAAGGGTCAGCTACTTTTCCGAATTTCATTTTTTGATGGATTTAATATAAAACTAAAGAAGATGAATTTTCTTCACTTATTTATTGATAAAAATGGTTTTTCTATTCAAAAATTCATGAATGCCGTGTTCGCTAAGCTCGCGGCCGTACCCACTTTCCTTAATACCACCAAAAGGCAATCTGGGGTCGCTTTTAACCAATTCATTTATAAAAACAGCACCCTCGTCAAACTGGAACGAGAGTTTTTCAGCCTCTTCAATATTTTTTGTGAAGATAGAAACCCCCAATCCAAATTTAGACATATTTGAAAGCTCAACAGCCTCTTCCGCAGTTTTGAATGTTGTAACGGAAAGCGCTGGGCCAAAGGTTTCTTCCGTAAAAACGGGCATGTTTTTGGTGACGTTTGTTAATACGGTAGGTTCAAAATAAGCACCTTGGCGCTTGCCTCCTATTACAATCTTTGCGCCTGCTTTTACGGATGCGTTTACTTGTTTTTCCAGATCCTCCGCCAAGTCCTCTCGTGCCAGCGTACCCACGTACGTTTCTTCATCGGCGGGGTCGCCACTTTTCAATTCACGAACTTTCACAACAAGTTTTTCTACAAATTCTTCTTCAATGGAAACATCGATAAGCAGACGTTTTCCAGCGATACAACTCTGTCCAGTATTTTGAAATCGTGCCTGCACACAAGTCTCAATGGTTTTTTCCATATCGCAATCCTTCAAGACCACCAGAGCATTGCTTCCGCCCAATTCAAGTACCGATTTTTTAATATTTTTCCCGGCAATGGAAGCTACGGAAGAACCCGCAGGCCCACTACCGGTGAGCGTTACGGCTTTAATTTTGTCATTCTTTATAATATCTTCAATGGCATCGCTGCCCACCAATAAGGTTGAAAAGCAGTTATCGGGGAATCCTGCTCGTTTAAAAACTTTTTCAATATTGAGCGCACTCCCAAAAACATTTGAGGCATGCTTTAGTACTCCTATATTTCCAGCCATCAACGCGGGTGCGGCAAAACGAAACACCTGCCAGAACGGATAATTCCAGGGCATAATGGCAAGTACCACTCCCATAGGCTCGTAACGCACGTAACTTTTATGTGCATCCGTTTTTATGATTTCGTCCTGCATTTGGTTTTGTGCGTTTTCAGCATAATATTCACAAACCCAGGCACATTTTTCAATTTCTGCAATGGACTGTGAAATTGGTTTTCCCATTTCAGCGGTCATTGTTTCCGCATATTCCTGCTTATTTTTTTTCAATTCAGCTGCTGCGGCTAGCATCAATTTTTTCCTTTCTGAAAAGGATGTTTCCCGCCAACTATAAAAGCGTTTGTCTGCTTTATCTATTATTTCTGAAACTTCGGCTTTTGTGTGGTTTTTATAACGCTCGATTTCTTTACCGGTGTAGGGATTTTTTGAGGTGGTTGTGCTCATTGTTTTTCTTTTAAAAGTATTGAAAACATTAGGGAAATGTAAAGCGATTAAGATGATTTTAACGCCCGATTTATTTAAAATAATCGCTGCAAACCTTCGTTACCTTTAGTGGATTGTAATACATTTGCCACAGGCGAAAAATAGGAAATTGCATGCGCCATGAAAATAAAAATGAACTATAGATCAAACCAGAATAAATGATGAAAAATACTGCACTTACACACATACACGAACAATTGGGTGCCAAAATGGTGCCTTTTGCGGGCTATAACATGCCAGTTTCCTATGAGGGCGTAAATGCCGAGCACGAGACCGTTCGCAAAGGCGTTGGGGTATTTGACGTTTCGCATATGGGCGAATTTTTAATTACAGGCCCAAATGCACTGGATTTGATTCAAAAAGTAACCAGCAACGATGCATCAAAACTTGTGGATGGACAGGCACAATACAGTTGTTTGCCGAATGACACAGGCGGAATTGTTGATGATTTGATCGTTTACAGGCTGGAAGCAGAAAAATGGCTGCTCGTGGTGAATGCCTCAAATATTGAAAAAGATTGGAACTGGATAAGTGGTTTAAACACAATGAATGCTGAAATGCGCAACCTTTCCGAAGATTATTCATTGCTGGCAATCCAAGGGCCAAAAGCTATTGAAGCGATGCAATCGTTAACTTCTGTAGACTTAAGCACCATAAAATTTTACACCTTTAAAGTGGCTGACTTTGCCGAAATTGAGCACGTTATTATAAGCGCAACGGGCTATACCGGAAGTGGCGGTTTCGAAATTTATTGCAAAAACAGCGAGGTAGAACAAATTTGGAATAAAGTAATGGAAGCTGGAAAGGATTTTGGGATAAAACCCATTGGTCTTGCCGCCCGTGATACTTTACGACTCGAAATGGGCTTCTGCCTCTACGGAAATGATATTGACGATAAAACTTCGCCACTGGAAGCTGGTTTGGGCTGGATTACAAAATTCACGAAGGATTTCACCAATTCCGAAAATTTGAAGAAGCAAAAGGAAAATGGCGTGATGGGAAAATTGGTCGGTTTTGAAATGAACGAACGTGCCATTCCGCGCCACGATTACGATATTGAAGATAAGAATGGAAATATTATCGGCAAGGTTACCAGCGGGACTATGTCGCCGTCCTTAAATAAAGGTATTGGTTTGGGTTACGTAAATACTGAAAACAGCGCCATTGGGAGTGAGATTTTTGTGAAAATAAGAAACAAATCTATGCCTGCTACCATTGTAAAACCACCATTTTATAAAGGATAATGCAGGATTATCAAACCATTTTAGAGGAAATTTACCAATCACTTAAAAACTGTGAAAACACAGGTCAGGTAGCCAGTTATATTCCAGAATTGGCAAATGCTGACAAGAACAAACTGGGTTTACATTTGCAGTTGATAACCGGTGAAAATTTTGGGGTGGGTAACTCCTCCGAAAAGTTTTCGATACAAAGTATTTCCAAAGTATTCTCACTTGCGTTGGCATTTCAGCATATTGGGAATGACCTTTTGGAACGTGTGGACGTGGAACCTTCCGGAAACCCCTTTAATCACCTTTCGCTACTGGAGCAAGAGGATGGAATTCCCAGAAATCCATTGATAAATTCAGGTGCTATCGTGGTTGCAGACGTTTTGCTTTCGAACTTACAAAACCCAAAACAGGATTTTTTGGAATTTGTACGCGAGCTCGCGCACGATGATACTATAGAATTCAATGAGAAAATTGCGGAATCTGAACGGAAAACAGGGTTCAACAATTATGCTGCCGCCAATCTTTTGAAGGCCTACGGCAATTTAAACAACAAGGTGGAAGATGTTTTGGATTTCTATTTCCATCAATGTTCCATAATGATGGATTGCAAGCAGTTGACCGATGCTTTTTTCGTCTTCGCAAACAAAGGCTGTTGCAGGAAAAACAAACAACATCTTACTGATAGCCAAGTAAAAAGGGTAAATGCCATTATGCTTACCTGTGGTTTTTATGACGAAGCCGGAGAGTTTGCCTTTGAAGTAGGGCTACCGGGAAAAAGTGGCGTTGGCGGTGGAATTGTGGCGCTTTTGCCTAACGAATTTATCATTGCGACTTGGGCCCCAGCGCTCAATCCCAAAGGAAATTCATATCTGGGAATGCAAGCCTTGGAACAATTTACCACCAAAACAAAACTTTCCATATTTTAAGAAAAGAACGAAGGATTTTAATGAAGTTGAAGCAAGACAAGCAGCGTATTTTAATTTTGGGAGGCAGTGGTTTTATTGGCAATGCGCTGTACAAAGAGCTTCTCTCCTATTTTGAGGTGTATTGTACCTACTGCCATCAGCACGGTGCGTTTTCTGAAAATCAGGTGTTTTTTCGTTATTGCGCAGAAGAAGATTCGCTTTTTTTATTGCTGAATGAAATTCAGCCTACTATTATAATTTCCGCATTTCACGGAAGCAATCAAGCACTATTTGAAGCTCACGAGGAAATTGTGAATTATGCAATGCTTCATTTTAATTGTACGGTTCTATATATTTCTTCTTCCGAAGTATTTGACGGCAAGTTTCAGCATCCGGCATTCGAGGATGATGCGCCACTTTCAGCGTCTGCATCTGGAAAATTGAAGATTTCAATTGAAAAATTATTATTGGAACAAATCCCAGCACAAACAGCCATTTTAAGGCTTCCGTTTGTTTTGGGTATTAATTCGCCAGAGATTGTACATTTACGGCAATGTATCAGGCACGCGGCAACTTTTGATGTGTACCCAAACTTGGTAATAAGTGCAACCACAATAAATAAAGTGTCGCAACAAATCCATTTTATTGTCAATAAAGGTTCGACGGGAATTTTTCATTTGGCCAGTAATGATATGATTCATCATGAAGACCTCTTCATGGAAATCACTTCAAAAATGGGAGATAAAATGCCTATCTTTAAAAGCATTTACAGAAGAAATGAAGATGATTATCAAGCAATTCTTCCGAAGAAAAATAAGCTGCCCGATACTCATCAAATTACTGTTTCACAGGTTATTGAAGAATGTAGTTTGAAGGAAGAGATTATATCGATAAAATAAATAGAACTATTCATTTCACAATAAAATCAAAGAAATTATGAAAGCGTTATCAGAAAAAGAAATCAATGAAAAATTAAAGAATTTTGAAGGTTGGGATTATCACGATGGTGCACTGCACACTGTTTTTGAATTTGAAAATTTCAAGGAAGCTTTTTCAGCAATGACGCGCATTGCTTTTGAAGCGGAAAGAATGGAGCATCATCCAGAGTGGAGCAATGTATATAATTCATTGGAAATTTATCTTTCCACTCACGATGCCGATGGGGTTACCGAGAAGGATTTTGAGTTGGCGGAAATCATAGATTCATTGGTTGGATAAATCACAAAATATTTAAATTTAATTAGTTATGTATTGTAATCTAATCATTTAATTCAAATGTTTCTAAGTGGTAAGATTTAATAAAATGATTATTACGAAGCGATTGGGATTTTTTATATTTGATCAGATTTTTCAGAGAATAATTAAAATTTTATAACATAAAATAGATATGGGAAGAGCTTTTGAATTTAGGAAAGCAAGAAAAATGAAGCGTTGGTCCGCAATGTCCAAAGCATTTACCCGCATAGGAAAGGATATTGTAATGGCGGTAAAAGAGGGCGGCCCGGATCCCGATGCCAATTCAAGACTTCGTGCGGTAATACAAAATGCGAAGGCAGTAAATATGCCGAAGGATAATGTGGAACGCGCCATCAAACGTGCCAGCGATAAAAGCCTGGGTGAATATAAAGAGGTGCTTTTTGAAGGCTACGCGCCCCACGGTATCGCTATTTTAATTGAAACCGCGACCGATAATAATACGCGAACAGTGGCCAACATACGTTCCTATTTCAATAAGTGTGATGGTAGTTTGGGAACTTCCGGTTCAGTTTCATTTATGTTTGACCACACGTGTAATTTTAGAATCAATCCGGAAGGGCTCGATATCGAGGAACTTGAGCTTGAGCTGATAGATCACGGAGTAGATGAAATCTTTGAGGATGAAGATGGAATAATGATTTACGCACCATTTGAAAGCTTTGGCGCAATTCAATCCTATTTGGAAGAAAACAAAATTGAAATTTTATCTTCTGGGTTCGAACAAATCCCTCAGGTCACCAAAAAATTGACTGAAGAACAAGCGGCTGATGTAGAAAAATTACTTGAGAAAATAGAGGAAGATGATGATGTACAAAATGTATATCATACTATGGAAGAAACCTCAGAAGAATGATTGTTGCAAAATTCATATAAAAAAAGCCATCTTTATTAGATGGCTTTTCTTTTTTTTTCAATTATTGTTTATTAACGGTCTTCAAAATATACAGATGATGCACCTTCAAATGGGGTGCTGAGTGAAGGTCTAAGATTTCCTCCAGCTTCCACATTGGTGAAGAATAAAATTTTACCACCTTCATTTGCGCGTTCTGCTACCATTATTGTGTTTCTACCGTTGTCGTATGCTACTGAAACAGGATTCCCCAACTCGGTAAGGTTTCCTGATACACGCACTTGGTTTCCGGCAACAGCCAGTGTTCCGCCATTTTCTACGCTATTGAATTTTGAAACAAAGTTTGAGATGAAGTGTAAGCCACCATCTGTACTTATATCTGCATCACCAATATCTGTTAAAATTACAAAACCATCATCTTCAGCAATACCGTGGGTTCTAGCTATCCCTTCAATAGTAATTCTTTTATCTGGAACTGCAGTTACATCTGTAGTGTAAGTGGTAAGGAAATTTCTTAAAACTGCCACATCTGAAGTTTTGTCAACTACAGTATATAGATCGTTACCGATAAATTCAATTCCCCATACTGCATAATCTACGGTCACCGTATTTCTCAAAGTATAGCCTTCGTTATTTCTTGAGAATACAAAAAATCGACCTTCGCCAGTATCAGGGTTTCCATCTAAATCTGTGTTATCGGCAACTACATATAGGTCGTTGTTTCTATCGATATCGCGTGGACTATCCAATACCGAACTGCTGGATAAAAATGGTGAAATTTCACCACTCTGTAAATTATCGATGTTTGAATAGGTATTAATAACACCCTGTGAACGTGACACTACGAATAATTCATTATCATCATCATCAAAATAAACACCTTCATTATCGTTTGAACTTGTACTAAAAGTACGTGTTGCTATTCCATTCGGTGTAAAATCGAAAGAAATAACATTGTCGTTAAGATTGCTGGTTGCAAATAAATTGGCATTGATTACAGTTGGGATGGGTCCATCATCTGTTCCAGAGTTATCATCATCATTACTACAAGCAACCCCAAGCGTCAAAGCAACGAGCGGGAATACAAATTTTAATTTTTTCATTTTTATGTGTGTTTGTTTGTTAATTTGCTGCATAGTTAATAAGAAGTCTGAAATTGAAAAAACACGTCGCGTCAAACTTAACTAAAATTTAACATTAAGTATTGAATATCAAATAGTTATGAAGATTTTTCAATTAGCTATTAACAAAAATCCAACTAAGAATATTCCGGATTTTTTCCAATTATTCCCTTGTAGTAAGACCGAAGTCTTTTCGTATCCTTATCAATATCTCCGGATGGATAGAATGGTTTGTTTATTATTACTTTTTTGTGCGGATAATCGAAAGCAACGCAAATAATAGGAACATTTGCAGCTAAAGCAATGTAATAATAACCCGTTTTCCAGTTTAAAACTTTTTTTCGCGTTCCCTCGGGAGCCATTGCGAGTCTATATTCATTTTTGGATTTGAAAAGTTGGGCGATGGCTTCAACTTTGCGTTGACCCGGTGTTCTATCCAAAGGCGCACCACCCATCCATTTAAAATACCAACCAAATGGCCAGGAAAATAGTTCTTTTTTTGCGATGTAATTTATTTGGGTTTTGGAAATTCTTCTCGCGAAGGCCCCAATGTAGAAGTCGTGCCAACTTGTATGCGGGACTACTATCACAACAGCTTTTTTAACTGATGGATCAAAAGATCCTTCGATCTTCCAGCCCATTATTTTATTAAATATGAATTTTGTAATTCCCATATTTGGTATTTACAGAATTACATCTTCCTATATAGTTTTTTTAATTTTGAAGGCGTTATTATAGATTGCCAATCTGCGCCCAGTGCGTTTTCCCATAAAGGAACCATACCCATTGCTATATGAACCATCATTTCCAATTGTTCTTCTGAAATATTTTCGCAAACTCCTTTCGGAATTTCCACATCATTTTTTAGTGCCATTTCTTTAAAAATTGCAACGTATTTGGGATAAAATTCATCCAAATATTGAAAAACGATACAATTACCTACCCCGTGCTTTGTTCCTAATACATATGAAAGACCGTAACTCATAGCGTGGCAAACACCAACCTGAGAATACGCAATGCTCATGCCGCCGTGCCACGAGGCCATCATCAATTTTGCCCGGGATTCTTCTTCCGAAAGTGTATTTCCCAAAAAGATTTCCAAACAAAGATCGTATGCCTTTTCACCGTAACTCTGGCTAAAAGCATTCAAAAAAGTACCATTTAGCGATTCAACACAATGAATAAAACAATCCATACCCGTATAAAACCATTGGTTTTTTGGCACACCCTGCGCTAAATCTGGATCCAAAATAACTTGATCAAATGGCGTGTAATCACTATTTATGCCCAATTTGCGCGTAGGGCCCGTTAAAACCGTTGTTCGTGAAACTTCAGCGCCTGTACCTGAAATTGTGGGAATTCCCACGTGGTAGATTGCTTTGTTTTTAACAATATCCCAACCTTGGTAATCTGCCGCGCTTCCCTCATTAGCCAGCATTATGGAAACAGCTTTCGCTAAATCCATAACCGTACCACCACCAATTCCAATAATGCCAGAGGGACTGTTTTTGAATTCTGCTTTAATATTTTTTACCAATTCATCAACTTGTGAGGTTTTTGGCTCTTCAGCTGCAGATATAAAAATCAATTTATCGTTGAAACGAAGACTTATTCTATTTATAAGTGAAGTATTTCCTTCGAAAACATCATCTACCAAATATATAAATGGCGCATTCTCCTTTTTATGTTCGGCCAAAATATCCAATAATTGGTTGAACGATCCTTGACCGAATACCACTTTTGGTACCATCGGAAAATTCCTAAATTTATTATTGACCGTTTTTGGTGAATTTTCCGCCAGCATTTTATTTGCTTTTACAAGATCTTCTGGAGTGTCTATTTCTACACCGGCAATATTTGAAATTGCCATCTTTATATTTTTTCCGTATTCCAAATACCGGATGCACTCTATTTTTTCAACCGCTTCCAACGAACGCATTGGCAATCTATAAAAATCCATAATCGCCTGTTTTCTAAATGCATAAATACCTTTGTGCTTATAATATTTTACATCCACATTTTTATCACGCGGATATGGTATGGGCGAACGGGAAAAATAGAGGGCAAAATTATCTTTATCTGTTAAAACCTTTACGCAATTGGGATCGCTGATTTCCTGCCAATCCGTGATTTCGGTCATAAGGGAGGCCAAATCGATTTTTTCGGCATCGGTTTCGTTAAAAACGGACAATACTTTTTCAAGTCCTTCACGGCTGGTAAATGGCTCATCTCCTTGAACATTAACAACAATATCCACATCCATATGTTCAACCGCTTCTGCTATTCGGTCACTGCCGCAATCGTGCTCCTTTTGGCTCATAATTGCCTTTCCGCCGTGCTTTTCAATTTCACTGAAAATAATATCGCTATCCGTTACCACATAAACTTCATCAAAAAGTTCCGTTGCTTTTGCGGCTTCATATGTTCTAACGATTACGGGCTTACCGCCCAAATCTTTCATTAATTTACCAGGAAATCTGGACGCGGCGTAACGCGCCGGAATCATTGCTATTATTTTCAAAAGAGATATTTTTTAATTTGGAAACCAAAAATAAGAAGTTTGCGCACTTTATACTTTTTTTTCCAAGGTTTTCTAAAATTGGTGGCAAATAGCCGTTTCAATATAAATGATGGGAAATTTTGTGAATGGTGGCGTTAGGCTTCAAAAAAATCTTCTTTGAAACCAATGAGATATAACTTTTCCCGTGCCCGTGTAATCGCAGTGTAAAGCCAGCGAAGATACTCTTTATCAACACCGTTCGGCAAATAGGGCTGCTCTACAAAAACCGTGTTCCACTGTCCTCCCTGCGATTTATGGCACGTGATGGCGTAGCTGAATTTCACCTGTAACGCATTGAAATATCTATTGTTTTTAACCGCTAAAAACTTTTTGTATTTGGATTTTTCGGAAGCGTAATCTTTCATCACTTCAACATATAAACTATTTGATTCTTCATAAGTGAGCGAAGGACTTTCGGAAGTAAGCGTGTCCAAAAGCAATGTTGTTTCCAAAGGCTTCATCTTTGGGTAATCTACCATTCGCAGTTTCACATCGGCAAAACGAAAACCGTAGAGTTCTTTAAAAGCGAAAATTTCCATCACTTCAACAATATCGCCATTGGCAATAAAACCTGCTTCACTGCTGCTATCCAGCCAAAAATAATTGTTTTTCACCACCATTAAATAATCTCCGGCGGCCAATTCAGATTCTTGGAATAAAATGCGTTGCCGAATGCTTTGGTTGTAAAGATTTGCCCTTTTATTTGAGCGTACAATAATTACGGAATCCTCGTTGCCAAGTTGGGCATAACTGTCATTTATAGCATCCATTATTTCCTGTCCGTCCGTAGGTCTCACCACTTCTGGAAACTTAAGCGCAGAAAATTTGAAGGTCTCAAAAAAACCATCGTCAATAGTTTCCCTTATTTTAGTGGCATTTACAAGAATACCGCTGTCCTTTTGCTGTCTTACAACTTCATCCAATTCAATTTTACTTATTTGCCGACTGTATTGATTTTCCAAAATTGAAGCATCCAAAGCTGGGCTTATATCCAAACGAACCGGTGGCAACTGCGCGGAATCGCCAATGAGCAAAAGTTTGCAATTGTCTCCGCTGTATACATATTGCATTAAATCATCCAGCAGCGAACCGTTTTCAAATAATTTTGAATCCTGATTTACGTCGGGTATCATAGATGCTTCATCCACAATAAATAAGGTATTTCTATGCTTATTGGTTTGAAGTGTAAAGGAAATTCCCCCGCCGCTCTCCCCTTTTGGAAAATATATTTTTTTATGAATAGTATAAGCTTGCCGGTTTGAATAATTACTGATCACTTTTGCCGCGCGGCCTGTTGGAGCTAATAAAACTGAAGTTTGCTTGATTTTTGAAAGGTTTTTTACCAAAGTTCCAATAATGGTAGTTTTTCCCGTACCAGCGTAACCTTTCAATAAAAAAAGACCGTTTTCCTGGGAATCTAGCACGAATTTTGCGAGCAATTGAAGCGCAATATCTTGCTTGGCAGTAGTTGTGTAGGGAAAATCATTTTTTAAAACACTGTAAAATTCAGAAACGTTCATAGTTCTCGGCTCTCTGTAAGGGTTTAAAGATAGCCATGATTTTTTCGGAATATGACTTTAACGATTAAAAAAAAATTGTAGATTTGCGATAGACCTTTTAGTAATTCAACACTTAAACTTTAGTAATAATGAAATTAGTAATTCAGATTGTTCTTTGGATTGTGATCATCTTTTTGGGATGGAAACTGTATAGCTCCGTAAATGGACCTGTAAAGTTCAATGAAATCAAAGAAGCGCGCTACGCCAAAGTAATCAAAAATTTAAAGGATATTCAAGCAGCACAACTTGCGCACAAAGAAATTACTGGAAAATTTACTGGAAGTTTTGATAGTCTTGTCCGCTTCATAGACACTGCACAATTTGCTGTTATTCAAAGACGGGATACAAGTTATGCTGATGTCGCAAAAAATAAAGCCTTCGGAATTGATGAAGGATATTACATTGAGTCCACCCTCATTGATACTTTAGGATTTACCCCTGTTAAAGATTCCCTTTACGCAGGAACAGACCGTTATAAAAATATGATGAATGTCCCAATCGAAGGGGTTGATGCAAAGGTTGAGCTTCGCGCCGGGAAAATTTCCAAGAGTGATGCAACCTATTCTGTTTTTGAAGCGCGCGTAGCCAAAAATGACATCTTGAATGATTTGGATAAAGATCTTTTAAAGCAAGAAAACCAAGTACAATCCGTGGACGGAGTGAATGGTGCCTATATTAAAGTAGGATCTATGGACGATGTAAACACCGCTGGAAACTGGCCAAAAATTTACGACTCTGTTAAAGACAAATAACATAGACAATTCCATAAATAAAAGACTGTCCGTTCAAGTTTCATTGATCGGACTTTCTTTTTTGGTCACAAATTTAGAAAGCGACGAAACACTTTTTTTTATTGAAAAATCGCTTCCCCACAGCACCACACCCGAAGAACTGCTAATAGAAATTGAAAATACACTTTCAGAAAATACTATTTTTGATGGGCCTTTTTCTGAAATTTCAATTGTTTATGCCACTTCCAATTATAGTTTGGTTCCCCAAACACTTTTTGATGAATCCAAATCCAGCGAATATTTAAAGTTTAATTCAAAGATTCTCGCCAATGATTACATTGCGCATGACAGACTGGAGACTTTGGGAGTTGTAGTCGTTTATGTACCCTTCATAAATATCAACAATTACTTCTTTGAGCGCTACGGTTCATTCAGTTATTTTCATTCCACTACAATTTTGCTGAACACCTTATTAGCAAAAGAAAATCAATCAGATTCGCCAACCGTCCATTTACACTTTCTAAAGAATAGTTTTGACTGTATCATAATTAAAGATGGCGCGCTTCAATTGTGCAATACTTTCCAATTCAAGACTCCAGAGGATTTTATATATTATACTTTGTTCTGCTTTGAACAATTAAAATTGAATCCGGATACCGTTCCCGTTACGCTTTATGGCGATATTGATGAAAACAACAACCTGTATAAAATTGCATATACCTATATACGAAATGTGCAATTCGCTGATTTTCAACAGCACACCAAATTTATTGATGCCGCAATGCCACACAACCATTTTATCTTAAAAAACACCTTGTAAATGCGAATAATCTCCGGCACACATAAAGGTAGAAGACTTACGGCCCCAAAAAATCTCCCGGTAAGACCCACTACTGATTTTGCCAAAGAAGCCCTTTTCAATATTCTTAGAGTTCGTTATTTTTTTGAAGAGCTCTCGGTTCTGGATCTATTCAGCGGGACGGGGAATATCAGCTTTGAATTTGCTTCGCGCGGCGTGCCAACGATCACGGCTGTTGATGAAAATTATGCCTGCATTCAGTTTATAAATAAAATTTCTGATGAATTTGATTTTCCAATAATTCCCATCAAATCAGAAGTATCGAAATATCTTGAAACTATCTCCGGTCAGTTTGACATTATTTTCGCGGATCCGCCATACGAATTTAATGTCTCTCAATTGGAGTCAATAAAAAATGTGATTTTCGAAAAAAAACTTTTAAAGGAAGAAGGAATATTGGTAATTGAACATTCCAAAATGAACGATCTTTCAAATTTGGAAAATTTTTCCGAAGCCAGAAAATATGGCGGAAATATGTTCAGCTTTTTTTCAGAATAAATAACATCTTCTCAAGAAAATCCCTTTCACGAAGAAAAAAAGCAGGCCTGTAAGCCGGGTTCTGTTACCAAAATTAATTTGACACCTTATCATTTATCTAGGCTTATTGTTGCCAAAAAGCTCAATCTGCCTACCCTCCTGCATCGGGCGGGTACCCTTTCCCATCCCGATAGCTATCGGGACACGGGGCGCAGGTTTACGTGGCATTTCACCGCATAGAGTTTACCTGGTTTCACTACAGCATTACCTGTACATCCTTTCTGTTGCACTTGTCCTATCCCGAAGCGGGTTCGGGACGACGGCCGTTAGCCGCTATGCTTCCCTTTGGTGCCCGGACTTTCCTCCCCCGAATAATTTCGGCAGCGATAAGGCGGCCTGCTGCGCAAAAGTAAATCAATGTTGATAAATATGGGAAATTTGAAACATCTATTTTTTAAAAAGCCATTGTACATCTTTATATTTGCTACAAAGTCAATATTATTTTTTTCAAGTTTTGAAATAGGATTAGTTGCAATTTTCTATTTAAATTTTACTGCCAACTGCAACTGAATATTGATGACTAAAAAATATGGAACATTTCATCGTCTCGGCCAGAAAATATCGCCCCGCCATTTTTAAGGATGTTGTAGGGCAACAGGCTATTACTAATACGCTGGAAAATGCCATTGAAAACAATCATTTAGCCCAAGCCTTGCTGTTTACAGGCCCTCGCGGCGTAGGAAAAACTACCTGCGCCCGTATTCTTGCAAAAAAAATAAATCAGGATGGAACTGAAAAAGAAGGCGAGGATTTTGCCTTCAATATTTTTGAACTGGATGCGGCATCAAACAATTCGGTTGACGATATTCGAAATTTGATTGATCAGGTTCGCATTCCTCCCCAGGTAGGAAAATATAAGGTTTACATTATAGATGAGGTACATATGTTGTCCTCCTCGGCTTTCAATGCGTTTTTGAAAACGCTGGAAGAACCGCCCAAGCACGCCATATTTATTTTGGCCACTACTGAGAAGCACAAAATTATACCCACAATACTCTCTCGCTGCCAGATTTTCGATTTCAGAAGAATTGGCGTAAAAGATATTAAAGAACATCTAGCCGATGTTGCAAAGTCTGAAAACATTGATGCCGAAGATGATGCGCTGCATATCATTGCGCAAAAGGCTGATGGAGCACTTCGCGATGCGCTTTCCATTTTTGACCGTGTTGTTAGTTTTGCCGGAAAAAATTTAACGCGGGAGGCCGTCACGGAAAACCTAAATGTACTTGATTATACGTGGTACTTTCAGATTACTGATTTGCTTTTGGAGTGCAATATTCCGCAAGTATTGGTTTCTTATAATGAAATTCTTTCTAAAGGTTTTGATGGCCACCACTTTATTATGGGTCTTGCTTCCCATTTCCGGGATTTGCTGGTGTGCAAAAACCAGGAAACCATTGCATTGTTAGAGGTTGGTGAGCAGGTTAAGACTATGTATTTTGAGCAATCACAAAAGACGAGTTCCCAATTTTTGATTGATGCCATAGAGCTTGCAAATGCGTGTGATCTAAAATATAAAAACAGCCAGAATCAACGGTTACTGGTAGAACTGTGCTTGATGCAACTTGCTTCCTTGAATTTTCAGGGCGAAAAAAAAAAGTCTAATTCCCACGAACGTTTCATAATACCTCCCTCCTATTTTAGGAGTGAAGAATATACTTCAAAAAAGATTACATCAGCGGGAAGTGTGGTTCCTAATCAAATTCCAAAAACTGAAGTAGCCAAGCAAAACGCTGAAATTCTAAGGGAACCTTCGGAAGAAATTTCTTCAAAAAATAATTCTGAAAGCCGCGATTTTTCAGAAAATAAGGCAGCTTCAAATGATAATTCAATAGAAGCACCCACGGAAAAGGTGAATGAGCGTCCCCAACTTTTGGCTGAAAGAAATGCCAAAAAGGTTTCGGCACTTTCACTTAAAAGTATCCAGAAAAAACAGGAAATAAAACAGGAATTGGTTGCCAACCAACCCACTGAAGATAACTTGCCCGTAAACGATTTTTCTGAAGATGAAATGCAAGTTGCTTGGCAAGAATATGCCAATACGGTTGAAAGTGACGGAAAATTCAATTTGCTTTCGCACTTGACGATGGGCGTTCCACGTTTGGAGGGAACCATAATCCATTTGGAATTTCCAAACCAAACCATTAAAGTGGAAGTGGAACGTGCCAAATATGAACTTTTGGGATTTCTGCGGGAAAAACTTCAAAATTATGAAATCGATCTCGATATTACCGTAAACGAAGCGGTTGAGAAGAAATATGCGTACACACCACGAGAAAAATTTGAAAAACTGAAAGAGAAAAATCCATTGATTGATAGGTTGCGGCAGGAATTTGATCTTGATATTTAAATTGCTGAAAATCTCTCATATAAATTTTAAAACAAAATGCTTGGTTTAAAACTTCCCACAGACCCACGCTGGGTAAATATTGTTGAAAAAAACATTGAAGATATTTTAACCGATCACGCTTGGTGCGAACAAAAGGCGGCATCAACGGCGGTCTCTTTAATTGTTAGTTTCCCGGAGTACACGGATTTAATTCAGGAAATGATTGCGCTTGTAAAGGAGGAAATTAGCCATTTTAAGATGGTTCACGATAAAATTTTGGAGCGCGGCTGGATATTGGGTCGCGATAGAAAGGATGAATATGTGGCCCAGATTCTATCTTTTTTCCCAAAAGGCGGAAGCCGAACCACGCAACTTATCCACAGATTGCTTTATGCAGCATTGATAGAGGCTAGAAGCTGTGAACGTTTTCGGCTTTTGAGTGAGCAGTTGGAAGATAGGGAATTGGCAGAATTTTACAGAAAATTAATGGTAAGTGAAGCAAATCATTATACCATGTTTTTAGGCTTTGCCCGAAAGTATGGTGACAGAACCGAGGTGGACCAAAAGTGGAATGATCTTCTTTCTTTTGAAGCAGACGTTATGAAAAACCTTAGCAAGCATCAATCCATCCACGGATAATTATTTTTTTTTTAGCATTTTTAAAAATTAAATTCTGCGTCAATTTTCGTGGAAACCTTTTACATATCTTTAGTGGATTTTAATTATATGCTATGGAAATTGCATTGGTGATCGGTCTTCTTGTTCTAGTCATCATATTATTTGCAACTGAAAAATTTTCAGTGGATATTGTAACCATCGGGATGCTGGTGATACTGGCGCTCTTCGGTATAATTTCTCCGCAGGAAGCATTTGAAGGATTCAGCAGCGATTTCATTATTATTTTGGCCTCCATATTTATCATTTCCGGGGCGCTTTCAGAAACAGGATTGCTGGATAAAGTGGGTTCCCAAATGATAAAAGTAGTAAAGAGTAAAACACTTTTCGTGGGCTACACTATGTTTGTAACGGGCGCGCTATCAGCGTTTATGAACAACACAACCGTAACCGCTCTAGTTACCGGGCCCGTAATTGGAATGTGCCGCAAACTGGATTTGAGCCCCTCAAAAGTATTGATTCCCGTTGCATTTGCTTCCATACTTGGTGGCACCTGCACGCTCATAGGAACTTCTACCAATGTGGCCGTGAGCGGATATATAGCGCAAGCTGGAATGGAGCCCCTGAGTTTCTTTGAGATATTGGGGATAGGACTCATTTTTCTCTTTACTGGAATTGTTTTCATTTTAATTTTTTATAAAAAATTATTGCCAGACCATAAAGATGGAGGCTATAATGAACGGTACGAAATTGCCCAATATCTATCTGAAATTTTGGTTTCCGAGAAATCTGCTTTGGTTGGGCAGGTTGCATTTGCTTCAGATATAGCTAAAATGCAAATACGAATTCTAAAAATAATTCGAAATAAAGAGGAATTTATTCCGCGGCCATCTACGCGTATTCAAGCAAAAGATATTATGCTCGTGGAATGTAGCGTTGAAGATTTAATACGGATTAAAGAAAAACCGGGACTCGACGTTCTTGCAGATACCATTGGTGAAAAACAAGTTGAGAATGAAAAAGTAATGATGGCCGAACTACTTATAACCCCTGGCTCCCGTTTAATAAACCATACGTTAAAAGAATCCCGTTTTCGCCAAAATTACGATCTCGTTGTACTTGCGGTACAGCGTTTTGGCGGAACAGTTTCCCAGAAAATAGGTGGACTCAAATTACGGATTGGCGATACCTTACTCGTTCAGGGTACGCAGGAAGATATTGATAACAATAGAAATTCCAATGAATTTTCGGTTGTAGGCGATTTCCGTGTAACGATGTTCAAGGAAAAGAAAGGCATATTTGCGGCGGTGATTTTCTTGATTGCCATACTTGCCGGAACGTTGGGATGGGCGCCACTTTCCATCGCTTTTATGGCCGCGGCATTGCTTACGGTCCTCTCCGGCGCTATTAATGTTGAACGTGTATACCAAATCATCAATTGGAAATTGCTTATTCTAATCGGCGGGATGACTGCCTTTGGAACAGCTATGGAAAATAGTGGGGCATCCCAATTTTTGGCCGAAAATATCATGAAATTACTTGGCGATATGGGGCCAATGTACGTTTTGGGAGGTTTTGTTCTGTTAGTGATTTTACTTACCCAGCCCATGAGTAACGCTGCCGCTGCTCTTGTAGTTTTACCGGTGGCCATTGATACTGCCGCACTTTTGGAAACGGATCCGCGTACATTTGCCATTGCTATTATGCTTGGGGCTTCGGTTTCACTAATAGCGCCTTTTGAGCCATCGTGTATTTTGGTATTCGGTCCCGGAAAATACAAATTCAGCGATTTTTTAAAGGTTGGGTTACCTCTCACCTTAATTCTATTCATTTTTTTAATGTTATTGGTTCCTATATTCTGGCCCCTGCAATAATTTTTGAAACTTTATCTCAGCAATTTTTTTTTTCAAAGTAAACTATAATAAAATGAAGTCAATCCTTACAGTATGCTTGCTTGTACTTTCCAATTCGTTTATGACACTTGCCTGGTATGGCCATTTAAAATTCGCTGAATGGAAATGGTTCAATAAACTGGGGCTAATAGCCATCGTTTTGATAAGTTGGGGAATAGCACTTTTTGAATATATGTTTCAAGTGCCCGCAAATAGGATTGGTTACAGCGGCAACGGAGGTCCATTCACTTTACTTCAACTTAAAGTTTTACAGGAAGTTATAACACTTGTAGTTTTTGTCGGTTTTACGCTTTTGGTTTTTAAAACCGAAACCTTCCGGATGAATCACGTTATATCGTTTGTGCTACTTATTTTGGCGGTTTATTTTATGTTTAAGAAGTAGATACTCCTTCAAATAATAATTAATTAAAAAAAAATACAATTATGAAAAATATACTATTAATTGCATTTGGCTTTGTAATTTGCTCGTTACTTGGGTTTACATTCAATAAAACCGAAAAAATAGTGTATGAACAAAATATGGAAAATATGAGATTGGGGGCATTTAGCATGAGTTTGAACGTAAAAGACATCAATGTTTCGAAAAATTTTTATGAGAACCTTGGATTTACTGTCCTGGGCGGAAGTCTCGAACAGAAATATTTAATAATGAAAAATGAGAATGCGCTTATCGGAATTTTTCAGGATATGTTTGACGGTAACATTTTAACGTTCAATCCCGGCTGGGATGAAAATGGAAAGAACGTTGAATCATTTCTGGACATTAGGGAAATTCAAAGTCGAATTGAAAATTCCGGTATAGAATTTATTTCTCCAAAAATAGATCCTGCTACTTCAGGTCCCGCCAGTATTATGCTTAAAGACCCGGATGGGAATATTATACTTATTGATCAGCATCGGTAGGTGCTATAAAAAATTGTAATTTAAAAGCATTCTCAAATTTTATTTTGGCAACAAATTTGAATTAAAAAAGATTTGGATGAAAATCGAATTTCCAAAGCCAGTCTTAAACTTGCATAGCTATTAACAAAATCGTAACATTACATTCCAAATTAAAAAACTCCCTATGCAAAGCCAAGATATAAAACCAAAAGACCCCCAAAATGAACCCGTTGTTGAAAACAGGGAACTCAACATTTGGGAAGCTTTGATTCCGGTTTTTGCTTTGGTGATCATGCTTTTTTATAATGTTTTTTTTGCATTTGGCGATGCCGCTCTCGACGGGAGCAATCAGTTTATTCTCTTAATGGGAGCTGCGGTTGCGGCCATTGTTGGCTTATTTAATAAAGTAAGTTTTGACCAAATGATGGAAGAGGTTGCGGAGAACATTAAATCTACCGCAGGCGCTATCCTCATTTTATTGATGGTTGGCGCGCTTGCCGGAACGTGGCTTATAAGTGGCATTATCCCTACTATGATTTATTACGGACTCCAAATATTAAATCCAACCATTTTTTTGGCTTCGTGTGTAATTATTTGTGCTATAATTTCAATAGCTACCGGGAGCAGTTGGACCACTTCTGCCACTGTGGGTATAGCATTAATTGGTATTGCGGATGCATTGAATATTCCTTTGGGGATGACGGCGGGAGCGATATTGTCCGGCGCATATTTTGGCGATAAAATTTCACCGCTTAGTGACACTACCAATTTGGCGCCGGCCATGGCGGGAACTGATCTTTTTACGCATATAAAATATATGCTTTATACAACTATTCCCACCATCACAGTAACACTACTCGTATTCATAATTTTGGGATTTAATTTGGATACCACAGGTACCGCAGACACGCATTTAATCTTACAAGCTGTAACAGACGCAATCAACATTAGCCCTTGGCTCTTTCTGGTTCCCGCCATTGTAATTTTTCTTATCGTGAAGAAAACATCGCCTTTAATCGCTTTGTTGATAGGAACACTACTTGGTGGAGTCGCGGCACTCATTTTTCAGCCAGAAATTGTTGCAGCAATTGGAGATGGCGGAACTTCGCTTACGTTTGAAAATGGCTACAAAGGAATTATGAACGCCATAACGGTAGATACCGCAATACCTACGGATAATGAAGCCCTAAAAGATTTGTTTTCAGCGGGTGGCATGTCTGGTATGTTAAATACCATCTGGCTCATTTTATGCGCTATGGTTTTTGGTGGAATTATGGATGCCATAGGTGCGCTTGCTGCAATCAGTAAAGCTTTATTGACATTATTTCACACCACTTTTGGGCTTTTTGCAAGCACCGTTATAAGTTGCCTCGCGCTGAATGTAACAGCGAGCGATCAATATTTGGCAATAGTTGTTCCTGGGAAAATGTATGCAAAAGCTTTCCGTGATAAAGGTTTGGCGCCAGAAAATTTGAGTAGGACTTTGGAGGATTCTGGTACGGTGACTTCGGTTTTGGTGCCTTGGAATACTTGCGGCGCCTACCAAAGTGGCGTTTTGGGCGTAGATACCTTATCGTATGCGGGATACGCTTTTTTCAATTGGCTGAGCCCTTTCACAACGTTATTATTTGCTGCTTTCAGAATTAAAATCAGACAGATTTCAACGGTATATTCTTCAAAAGGATAAAATCCAAAATTTGATTTTTGCCAATTCAATTTTCTGAAAAAATCCCACGTAACCTTTATGAAGTCTTTTGGAATATTAATGAAAGTCATTTACTAATTTTAAACCTCATTAAAAAAATTAGAAACTATGTCAACCATCAAATTAGGCGAAAATAACGTTGAAACTTCTGGAACCCTTCCGAAAAAAGGAGAAAAAGCGCCAGATTTCAATTTAACCGCTCAAGACCTTTCTGAAAAAAACCTTTCAGATTACAAAGGCAGTCGTGTAATCATGAATATCTTCCCAAGTATTGACACAAATGTGTGTGCGACCTCGGTTCGAAAATTCAACGAAAAAGCTTCCGGTCTTAAAAACACCAAGGTTTTATGCATCTCAAAAGATTTACCCTTTGCTCAAAAACGGTTCGTAAGCGATGAAGAATTGGAAAACGTTACCAATCTATCCGATTTTCGTGATGGTAGCTTCGGAAAAAATTATGGTGTAGAAATGATGAACAGTCCCATGAAAGGGCTTCTTTCCCGCGCCGTTGTGGTGGTAGATGAAGATGGAACAGTTATGTATTCTCAACAAGTGCCAGATATTGGGGAAGAACCAGATTATCTATCTGCCCTGAAAACATTATTATAATTATGTGGAATACCTTTTTGGGGAAACGCCTTAAAGGTTGTGCCTTTGCGCTTAAGGGTGCTTGGCTTTTACTTTCAACCGAGGCAAGCATTCAAGTGCAATTTGTTATTGCAATCCTCGTGACAATTGCAGGATTTTATTTTAACATCTCGGCAACAGAATGGATGTTTCAGATTTTCGCTATTGGTTTGATAATGAGCATTGAAGGACTGAATACCGCCGCAGAGGAAATTGCAGATTTTGTGCACCCGGATTTCCACAATAAAATTGGGTTTATAAAAGATATAGCGGCCGGCGCGGTATTTTTTGCTGCGGTAACGGCCGTTATCATTGGTTGCATCATCTACATTCCCAAGTTATAGATTCTACGGTTTTATTTGGAATTTGTTTTTTTGAAATTATAAATTTTCCAAGTTGATATTTGTACTTTTGCTGAAAGACAACCGCTTCATTAATGGCCAAAAAAAAGAAACAAACACCTAAGGAACCTCGTAAAAAAATTAATTTTTCGCTTTCAAGACAGCAAAAAATTCTGTTGGGCAGTTTTCTTTTTCTGTTGGGCCTCGCGCTTATTTTTTCATTTATATCTTACTTTTTTACGTGGCAGGCGGACCAAAGCAATCTTGGCATTTTGGGTGAGCGCGATCTTCCGGCGGAGAATTGGCTCAATAAATTTGGTGCCAATGTTGGCAATTTTTTTATCTACGATGGCTTCGGGGTCTCTTCTTTCATTATTGCATTTCTTGTAACGCTTACTGGAGTTTATTTCTTTTTCGATTATGTAAAATCACAATTGGTGAAATTTTGGTTTTGGGGGATTCTGTTAATGATTTGGATTTCCATATTCTTTGGTTTTTTTGGCGAAAAAACCACACTCTTAAGTGGAATAATAGGTTTTGAAACCAATGATTTGCTTCAGGATTATCTCGGTCTTTTGGGTGCCATTTTATTTATGACCTTTGTAATGGTAGTTTATTTGGTGGTTCGCTTAAAATTGACTCCCGAAAAAGTGATCGCTGCCCTTAAATCTTCAAAGAAGAATATTGCCGAAGAATTTGCAACGCCGGTTTCGGAGACTGAAACTAAAGCAACAGTTACGGAACCAGTTTCAACTAAAAAAGATATTTCAGAAAAACCGGTGCCCAAGACGGAAGAAGAACCTATTTCCAAGCCAATTGTAATGGAAGAATCCGTGGAAGAAAAAGCTGTTCTTGAAAAAATTATTTTGAAATCTGATGTGGAGGGCGACGTAGAAATGGAAGTGGAACAAGCTGCCGAGGAAGAAGTTTTGGAAGAGAATTTCAGTGAAAAACTGGTAAAGGATTACGGCGAATTTGATCCCAGACTGGAGCTGAGCAAATATAAATTCCCAACTATTGAGCTTTTACGTGACCATACTGTAGGCAATGGCGGAATAACCATTGACCAAGAGGAGCTGGAGGAAAATAAAAATAATATTGTTGATACCCTCAATAATTACAAAATAGGTATCGCGAACATCAAAGCTACCGTGGGACCAACGGTAACGCTGTATGAAATTGTGCCAGATGCGGGAGTGCGTATTTCAAAAATAAAAAATTTGGAAGACGATATTGCCCTTTCCCTTTCCGCGTTGGGAATTCGTATTATCGCCCCCATACCCGGGCGGGGAACCATTGGTATTGAAGTTCCCAATAAAAACGCGCGCGTTGTATCGATGCGCTCAGTTATTGCCTCGCCAAAATTTCAAAATGCTGAAATGGAATTGCCCATTGCTTTTGGGAAGACCATCAGCAACGAAACGTTTGTTGTGGACCTTGCAAAAATGCCGCATATGCTGATGGCGGGAGCTACCGGTCAAGGAAAGTCGGTTGGATTGAATGCCGTATTAACTTCTCTTTTATACAAAAAACATCCTGCCGAAGTGAAATTTGTTTTGGTTGATCCAAAAAAGGTGGAGCTAACACTCTTCAATAAAATTGAAAGACACTTTTTGGCTAAACTTCCCGATAACGAGGAAGCAATTATTACCGATACCACTAAAGTTATCAACACACTCAATTCCCTTTGCATCGAAATGGACACCCGTTATGATTTGCTAAAGGATGCGATGGTGCGGAATATTAAGGAATACAACACGAAGTTCAAAAACAGAAAATTAAACCCAAATGAGGGCCACCACTTTTTGCCTTACATAGTTTTGGTGATTGATGAATTTGCAGATTTAATTATGACTGCGGGCAAAGAAGTGGAAACGCCCATTGCTAGACTGGCACAGCTAGCACGGGCTATTGGTATTCACTTGATTGTTGCAACCCAGCGGCCTTCGGTAAATGTGATAACAGGAATTATCAAAGCGAACTTTCCAGCGCGTATTGCTTTTAGGGTAACCAGTAAAATTGATTCGCGCACCATCCTCGATAATTCTGGGGCAGATCAATTAATTGGCCGTGGAGATATGCTATACACCCAAGGAAACGATCTCACGCGAATTCAATGTGCGTTTGTTGATACCCCCGAAGTTGCCGATATTACAGAATATATTGGGGCACAAAAAGCGTATTCTGATGCATACCTTTTACCAGAATATTCTGGGGAGGAAGGTGGCACAAATCTTGATATTAACATCGACGATCGTGATAAAATGTTTCGCGAAGCCGCAGAAGTACTGGTAATAGCCCAACAAGGTTCTGCCTCACTTCTGCAACGAAAACTAAAACTTGGTTACAATCGCGCTGGGCGAATTATTGACCAACTGGAAGCGGCAGGAATTGTAGGTCCCTTTGAAGGCAGCAAAGCGAGACAGGTGCTCGTACCAACAATCGATGCCTTGAACCAGCTTTTGGAAAATGAAATGCCCACGAGTTAGTGAAAATTTGAATTAAATTTTTCCCATTAAGAATTTAAAAGTTGATGAAAATAAATAAAACTGAAATGAAAAAAGCTCTTATTATTTGTATCGCGTTTTTTGCAACAGCAATGCTTCAGGCACAGGACGCAAAAAATCTATTGAAGGAAGTCTCGGCAAAAGCGAAAAGTTATGACAACATTACAATAGATTTCAAATACAATTTAAATAATTCCAAGGAAAATGTAAATCAGGAAACCCGTGGCGACGTTACACTTCAAGGTGATAAATATGTACTCAATATGCTTGGGACTACCAGGGTTTTTGACGGAAAGAATATTTATACCGTTGTTCCGGAGGATGAGGAAGTAACAATTTCAAAATACAATCCTTTGGACGATAAAGAAATAACACCTTCAAAAATGCTTACCTTTTATGAAAAGGGATACAATTATAAAATGGACATAGAGCAAAATATAAAGGGTAGAAAAATTCAATTTATAAAATTGATTCCCATTGATCCAAAAGCCGAAATCAAGGATATTCTCTTGGGAATTGATGTGCAGACGAAACATATATACAAGCTCATACAGACGGATGCCAACGGCACCAAATATACGCTTACGGTAAATTCATTTAAAACAAACCAGCCTGTTTCCAAGACCTTGTTTACTTTTGACGAAGCCAAATATAAAAAGGACGGCTACTACATAAACAGGATTTAATAGCGTTTCGGTGAAAATACTGGACAGATATATATTAGTTACTTATTTGAAGACGTTTTTGAGCGTCTTCATTATTTTAATGTTCATATTCGTCCTGCAGACCATTTGGCTTTACATCGCCGAACTCGCCGGAAAGGACCTCGATGTATTTATTGTTCTGAAATTTTTATGGTATGTAAGCCCACGATTGATTCCGCTAGTTCTTCCGCTCACCATTTTGGTTACATCACTTATGGTTTTTGGAAGTTTCGCTGAAAAGTATGAATTTGCTGCAATGAAATCCACTGGAATTTCACTACAGCGTGCTATGGGAAGCGTCATGTTCTTTATAATTCTACTTTCCATCACAGCCTTCTTTTTCGCCAATAATGTTATCCCCTATTCTGAATACAAATGGCAAAATTTGCGTCGTAATATTTCACAATTTCAGCCCTCTATGGTTATTGCTGAAGGGCAATTTAGCCAGATTGGGGATATGTTCAACATTAAGGTTGAAGAAAAAAGTGGCGATAGGGATCAATATTTAAAGGATGTAGTAATCCACAAAAAAACGGAAGGAAGCCCCAACGGAAATTACACCGTTATTATCGCGAACAATGGCGAACTTGCAAGCCAAGAAGGGAGTAATACACTTTCCTTGATTTTAAAAGAAGGAAATTATTACGAAGACATCCAGGCAAAAACTACTGCGAAGCAACAAAAAATGCCTTTTGCAAAAAGTTATTTTGATGAATATTCAATAAACATCGACCTTACTGAACTCAATAACAAAGATGTTGATAAGGAAAATAATCTCAACAATCAAAATATGTACAAAATCAGCGAATTGCGGGTTGAGATTGATTCCCTTTCGCAAAGCTATTCAAAAGATATAGAATCCTACGCAAGCAATATGTACATGCGAAGTGGTGTAGGAAGGTTTAAAGCGCCCGTTACAACAAATGATACGGTAAGCAAAAAAGCAGAAAATCTGTTGGATATTTTCAACACCCAAAGACAACTGGATATAGCAAAGTTGGCACTCAACAATGCCAAAGGAAGCCTCCAAACTATAGATGCCAAAAAATTGGAGTTTTCGAATATCACAAAAAGACTGAATAAAACAGAGATTGCACTTCACGAAAAATATGCACTGGGAGTGGCGTGCATCATTTTATTTTTTGTTGGTGCGCCTCTGGGTGCTATTATCCGGAAAGGCGGTATGGGATTGCCCATGGTCGTTGCCATTCTGCTATTTCTTTCCTATCATTTTATTGGGATTTTCGCCAAAAATAGCGCTGAGGACGGTACTATGCATCCATTCATAGCAACTTGGTTGAGCACGCTCATTATGCTTCCGTTGAGTATTTGGCTTACGTATCGTGCCACTACGGACCAAGGAATAATGGATATTGATACGTTTACGCAACGCTTCACAAAACTTTTCAAAAAGAAAGACGCTAAATAGATTTACCCATTCGCAAATCAAGGACTATCTAATTACTGTTGCGTATCTTTGCAAAACTTAAAATTGAGTTATGATTTCTACGAAAACCGATGCTTCAATTAAACTGAATACTATTGAAGAAGCTATTGAAGATATAAGAAACGGAAAAGTAATTATTGTTGTTGATGATGAAAACCGGGAAAATGAAGGAGATTTTATAGCCGCCGCGGAGATGGTTACCCCAGAAATGATAAATTTTATGGCTACACACGGTCGCGGACTCATTTGCGCCCCGCTTACCGAGCAACGCTGCAATGCCCTAAACCTAAATATGATGGTAGAAAACAATACCGTTTTGCACCATACACAATTTACCGTTTCTGTTGATTTGATTGGCCATGGCTGTACTACCGGAATTTCGGTTCACGACCGTTCCAAAACCATTAAGGCTCTTGTAAAGGAAGATACAAAGCCAGGGGATTTAGGTAGGCCGGGACATATTTTTCCCTTGCGTGCAAAGGAAGGCGGTGTTTTAAGAAGAACCGGACACACCGAGGCGGCAATAGATCTTGCCCGCTTGGCAGGCTTGAAACCCGCTGGTATCTTGGTTGAAATTTTGAATGAAGACGGAACAATGGCACGGCTTCCACAATTGGTAAAAGTTGCAGAACGTTTCAATTTAAAATTAATTTCCATCGAAGATTTGGTGAAATACAGGATGGAACACGATTCACTTATTCAAAAGAAAGAGGATTTTACCATCAATACAAAATTTGGAAGCTTTAGGCTTCGCGCTTACAAACAAACCACAAACGACCAGATACACATTGCGCTTACTAAAGGAAATTTCCAAAAAGACGAGCCGATACTAGTACGAGTTAACGCAACCTTGGTCAATGGGGATATCCTTGGAACCCTCACAAACAATGCCGATGAGAAACTTGATGACATGTTCAATGTAATCAATAATGAAGGGAAAGGTGCCATTGTTTTTATCAATCAACAAAGCCAATCGCTTGATTTATTGAACCGTTTAAGGGATTTAAAAGAAGCCCAAAACACAGCCGAAATTGCCAAAGCACCACGCATTGAAATGGATGCCAAGGATTTTGGAATTGGCGCGCAAATATTGCACGATCTGGGCATCCATAAGATACGGTTGGTTTCCAATAGTGAACAAACCAAACGCGTGGGTATGATAGGTTACGGACTTGAAATTACTGAATACGTAAAATATTAAAGTCTATTTGTACGCAAAAAACTGCTTGCGCGTATCTAGCACATTTTTAACGAACTTCTTGAATTCAGGATATTTTTCTGGCACAATATTCTTTTTGCCAGGTTTCGATTTAATTTTGATTGCAAGCTCGTTTTCATTTAATTTATTGTAAACCACATTATAAGAGTGGTCTTCAAAAGTAAATTCTTTATTTTCAGGAATTTCAATGAAGACTGTTCCCTCAGGAATTTTCACCACGTAATTTTCTTCGTAAAAATCCGCATTCTCATATTGTTTGTAATCTATCGTATAATTTCGGTTATCAAGATTCACAATATTTGATGTGTAGGGGTTAGAAAAATAAGGCAATTTAAATGTTTTGAAGGAACCAATTGGGTTCACTCTTTCATTTAGTGTAAGCTGGGTTTCCAGCGTAAATTCATTCGATTTTCCTTTGGCTGAAGGGATTTTGAATGAATTCAATGTAATATCAGAATCTGTTCGCGTTAATAGTTGATTGTAAATTTCCTCTTTTAAAACTGTCTCGTTGCTTTCATCTGTCATAGAATGGTAAAAAGAGCTTAAATACCCGCTGGTTGTGGTAACAAGCTCAATTTTGGAACTTTCCTCCCCTACTTCAATCGTAGTATTTGTAGTTACCCCATTTTCATTTCTCGCCACATCATTTAAAATGAATAAAGAACTATTGTTTGTTGCATTGCTTGAATATGGAATTTCCAAAGCAAGAGCATTTTCCAGAGAGGTTGGCAATGATTTATAGGGCAAATATTTATCCGTTAGTTCCAGATATTGTTCGTTGCCATCAATAGTTACCTTTGCGATGCAATGGTTAAAATCTGTACTGGGAAGCACCAAAGCATCTTTTCCAAAATCTGAAGTCAATATTAAAACAAGTTGTGCATCAATCTCTGCCTCTCTTGCAAGAGTTACATATAGCGTAGAAAAATCCTTGCAATCGCCCAATTTCGTTTTAATAGTTTTAGAAGGTTTCTGTGGCACAAAACCACTTTGTTTAAAACTTACATAGCTGTAAGTGAAATCTCCCGTTACATATTCATAGATTTTACGGGCGCGCTCATCTTCGGTTAGATTTTTGTATCCGTTGGGAAATATGGAATTGAATGCTTTTTTCACTTCGGCATCATAAATAATCTGTGATCGCACCAAATCTGAATACCAGTTTGATATATCACTCCATGAATCTATGGTGCTTATATTGAGATTTCGGGATACATCAACGAAAGGAGGCATATAATCTTCATATAATGGTATCCCGGGAGTATTCTCAAGATTCCATTCAAAAACATTGAATTCATCCATCTTGGATTTTTTGAATGCTACATTTCCATTTGTTATTTTATACTGTATGTCACTTTTTGGGGTTATTACGCGATACGTTTTACGCACCACAGGATAGTAACTATCAAAGGATTGTGTATCTATAAAATCCTGATAAAACCTGCCGCCGCTGGAAAATGTGGATTCAAAGTCTACATAAACTACATCCCCGGGAGCCAATTCATTAAAAACCAAATTGTAACCGCTGCGCTCTGCAGGTACAATGGCTTTGTTCGGTTTAACGATTTCAGACTTTAAAATGGTGTAGTCACCTCCCAACTGTAAATTATATTCCTTCAACTCTTCCACTCCTTTTGAGGAAGTAACTTCATAAATATATGTACCACGGTAACGGCCACCGCCATTTTCATAAACCATTACATTGATCTCGTCCAAAAGGGTGTTTACGCCATAATTGTTATCTGCAATCTTATTTCGGTTTTTCTCTAAGTATGAATAGAAATCCTTATCCCTGAATTTTTCTAGTGGATCTTTGATATTTTTAAGATCATTTATCTTTTTTCTTAGAGCTTTATTGCCACTATTGCGAATCAGCGCCTTTTCGTAATTGGCCAATGCTTCCTTTTTATTGTTCATTTTTAAGTACGCATCCCCTTTCAGCCGCATAAAAACTGTAGAGAATGGAAAATTTTCAAGCCCTTTGTTAATGTAGGGCAAAGATTCTTCGTGCCTATTGAAATCATGTAATCTTTCCACGTAATCATAAATCACATTGTTATCCCCGGGTGAATGGTCAAGAACAGATTTAAGAGCAGCGAGGGATTCCTCCTGCCTATTTTGCTTTTGATAGAAATAGCTAAGCTGTGAAACGGCTTGGTAATCTAAATATTTAGTTACAATTTTTTCATATTCAGCAATTGCTGCGGGCTCGTCTTGCAATACCGAGGTGAAAAAATTAGCATACACAGAATGCAATGCTGAAGGTGTATTGGGATTATCTAATAAAGCGCGAAGGTTGATTCTTACTGAATCCAACTGATTTTTGCGCAGTTGCACCATAATATCAGCCGTATTTTTTATATAACTTATATCTGTGGCGTTTTTCATTTTATTGAAGGTCTTTTCAAATGTCTCCAAGTCTTGATTCATCAGCTCTCCCTTATTTTTCAATTTGTAGATTAGGGACAGGTAATAATCTGGGTCTGAAACCTCCATGTTTTTAATAAGCTCGGTTTGACGAATGTCATTGTTCTCGAAAATACTGCACGTGATGAGGCATTGCTTCAAAAAAGAGCTTGCAGGATATTTTTCCAACCAAGGGGCGATGAGTTCTTTACCTTTTTCATAATCTGAAATACGCATATAAGCCATGAAAAGATTCAAGTCATCTTGAAAATTTACTTTTGAAGATTCCTTTCTTTTTATGAAATATCTGATGATGCTGTTATCATAAACTTCAGCATTGACTAAAGCTTCGGTAGCTTTTGTGTAATTTCTCTTAGAGAGGGAATATTCCAAATTATCAATTTTCGCGTCATTTTCATCTTCAACCCGCATCATTATATAAGGCGTATTATCTTCCGAAGCAACTTTCACCAATAATCTATTGGCTCCCTGTTGCAAATTGGCCGCGATTACGTAAGCATCCATTTCGGTAATCACATCTTTTTCATTTTCAAAAATGAGCACATCATTTAACCATACTCTTACCAATCCTGCTTTTCCCAATTTAAATTGAACGCGCTGCGCGGTGGGAGACTGGATAAAAGTCTGAGCATAATTTACCCCAGAACCATATTCTATGTGATTCGTGAAAAACTGGTATCCACTTTCCTCCTTCAAATTTGGTTTATACCATGAAACCGAACCTATACTTCGGGCATCAAATTCTGCAGTATTAGCAGCGTTTTCTTCTGGTCCATATACTATGGAGAGCCCACTGTTATTAAGATTTTCAAATAGCCCGCAATGTTCCCAAATAGCTATCGAATTAATTTTTGATGTTTCTTTCTCATACATTTCCCAATTCCCAAATGTTCTATATGAAATTCCACGCAGATAGTGAAATGCATTGTAAACTGTGGAATTTTTTAGTTCCACATCATCAAAAGCTTTTAACACAGCCATATTTTTTGCGCTAAAACCCTGTTCATAATATTCATCAAATAAGAAAGGCCTGCCCCAATAGGCATACATATAATTCTCAAAATCTGGATAGGCTATAAATTCTTGGACAAAATTGGGATCGGTTGCAAAAATTCCGTTATCGTTTTTTACGATATTTTTTAAAATGAGGTTATCAATACTATTTACAAATTTTTTGGAATTGACTTTTTCCAGCGCTTCTTTCCTTTTATTTTGAAGAAGCAAATCCCACACTTCTGCAGAATTTTGCGAAAAAAGATTCAATGAAAAACATAAAAAAACCAGCAGAATTGCTGGTTTTTTGCCAAGCAATGAAAAAATAGAATTCATAATATCCAATAAAATAATGTAGTTGCTAAAAGGAGTGGCAAATACGTTATTTTATTATTTCTATCAAAATTTTTCTTAAATTTTCTGCTCTTTTAGAAACTTCTTCGTCGCTCCATCCCAATTTTATCAAAATAGAAATATTTCTTCCCATCCAGAAATCACTTTGGGAAAAATCAACTGTATTTAAATCCTGTAATTGCGCTTTCATTTCAGTTGAAATTGATTGACTAGATTTTAAATTTTTGAGATGACCCCAGCCATTTACGTAATGCCAATTATTTTTGAACCAATAAAAACAACTATCAATTCCGTTTTCTCCAAATGCCTTATGTGCTTTTTCGGCAACTTCTTGATTAGGCAGAAAGAAATTCAGAAACGAATAATTTTCAACCCCGCCCTCAGGAATTCTTCTAAATGTTACACCTTCAATACTTTTGATATTTTCCTTTAAAACTTCATAGTTTTTTTTCTGCGTGCCTAAAATGCCATCAAGTTTGGTCAACTGTGCCAACCCTACGGCAGCATTCAATTCAGATATTCTATAATTATAGCCCAATATAGGATGCGATTCCGCCCCGCGATCCTTGCCAACGTGGTCGTGACCGTGATCTTGATATTGATCCGCATTTATGGCAAATTTTTTGTTATCGGTAATTATTGCTCCACCCTCGCCGCACGTGATGGTTTTTACAAAATCAAATGAAAAGCAACCCAAATCTCCATAACTCCCCAGTGGTTTGCCTTCAAAAGTTCCGCCAAGCGCCTGACAAGCATCTTCCAATAATAGCAAATTGTGGGTCTCACAAATTTGCTTCAGTTTTTTTAAATCTGCCATAGATCCACACATATGTACCGGCATAATACATTTAGTCCGTGATGTGATGGCAGCTTCTACCGCCTTGGGATCCAGCGTCAAAGTATCGTCTACATCAACCAAAATGGGTACCGCGCCAAGAGCCAAGATAGATTCAAAACTTGCTACAAAAGTAAACGAAGGCATAATCACCTCATCGCCTGCGCCAATTCCTGCAGCGGCAAGTGCCACTGTAAGTGCTGCCGTACCACTGCTTACCAATTGGCAATGTGCCACACCCATAGTTTCAGCGAAGGTTGTTTCAAACTCCTTTGCTTTCCAATGGCTGTTGCGCATTCCGTCAAAACCGTAACGCATCAAAATTCCTGTTTCCAGTACATCGTTCACCTGTTTACGTTCTTCGGCGCCAAAAATCTCAAATCCGGGCATAAATAGTTATGTTTTTTAGTATTAAAATTTCAATTTATTTCAAAAACCAATTCCTCCACTCCGCGCCTAACTTTCTTCATATTGATGAAAAAATCGCTTTCATCCCTGTAACCTACAGGCAGCGCCAAAATAGATTGCAAGCCCATTTTATCCAACTCGAGTAAAGTATCGTATTTTTCTGACTCAAAACCTTCCATAGGGCAGGCATCAATTTTCTCCACCGCGCAAACCGTGAGTAGCGCACCAAGCGTTAAATATACCTGATTTATCATCCATTGCTTTATTTCGTCAGCATTTTTCTCTTCAAATGACTGGAGCAATGCCTGCTCAAATGGTTCCAATATTTCACGGGAGGTTTTACGTGTTCCCTCAACCAGTTTGAAATGATCTTTTATAAATTGCGGATCAATTTTCCTTTCCACGCAGAGTATAAGTACGTGCGATGCATCCCGAACTTGGCTCTGGTTATAAGTTAGGGGCATCAGCGCGTTTTTCGTTTCTTGATTGCTTACTATAACCATTTTCAATGGTTGAAGCCCAAAAGAAGTAGCGGTCAAATTAAATGTCTGTTTTAGAATATCTAATTTTTCTGCTGATAGGGTTTTGTTTGGGTCAAATTTTTTGGTGGCGTAGCGCCATTTCAGCTGATCAATAATTTCCGAAGCCATAGGATATTCATTGGTTTTCAACAAAAATAACGATTCTAATATTTCTGCAACTTCTCGTGGCAATTAGAATAATCTATGGGATTTTTCGAAAAATCTATTTTCCAAAAAAATAAAAGAAAAGACATCCAAAATTAAAAAAGCTTTCTATATTTGCACTCGCAAAAGGAGAAATGGCAGTCCCGATAGCAATCGGGGGGTCAATTTGGCAAAAACCGTCTCTTATTTGTACCACTGGAGAAATGGCAGAGTGGTCGATTGCGGCAGTCTTGAAAACTGTTGAGGGTTACACCTCCGGGGGTTCGAATCCCTCTTTCTCCGCTGAAATAAAACCCTAACGATTGGAAATCAATTAGTTAGGGTTTTTTATTTGCTGTATATCCCCACATTATCCCCACAATATTTCTTCGCTGTTGGAATAAAAAAACCGCTACAAATTAATGTAACGGTCTTTTCGCTATTAATTTAGGCTCACTTTTATGATGCCGTACCACTACCTAAATAAACGCTGTTCGATACTCTTGAACCATCAGCTGCAATAAACGCCATAAATAACTCTACGGTGTCTCCGGCATAGGTTGATGGGATAATTACGGTGTCTGTTCCAACTGTTCTATCAGCGCCCTCTAATTGAGAAATGGATTCTTTCTTAGTGGGATTGTAAACTAACAACATTGCTTTGTCAGTTGTATTTGCATTTCCTTCAGCAGAGTTATCATCCCAGGCAAAGGTTACTTCGCCGGGAGTAGCTAAATCTGTACTTGGATTTAAAGCTCCTGATAAATTACCTCTACTTAAAAATGCTGTTGGATAGTCAACACTGAAGTCTGGCTCTACTCCTATAATAGCGTTATTCAAAACATAAGACATAGCCGCATTAAACTGTGTCATTTTCACCGCATAGTTCTTATAACCTTTCTGCACGAATGCAAGATTAGGCTGCAAGAATTCTAACGTTACCGTAAACTTGTTTCTTTGGTTTACCTGTCCGACTGTTCTTGGATTTGCAACACTAGAAGGTTTAATCCTTAAGTAATCAATACCTTTCCAATTACCACCAATAACATTTCCTACCTTTCCAGATAGTCCTCCTAAAATTCCTTGGGCTATTTTTCCCATAACATATAACAATTTTTAATTAATACTCATTCGGACTTGGTACGGACTAAATAAGGATTTGACCTTACTTCTTGAGCTGCAATTTACTTATTAGAATGAACGTTTTATTCATATTAGCCCTTTAGGCACTTGATTATCCCCGTTTACCTTGTTTTGCCAATTTTTTATGCAGGGTGCGGGAAGTAATAATCAAAAAGAAGGGCATCTTCCTGTTATATTTTTAATTTAATCTTATAGAGACTATGGAAAATCCTTTTGTAATACTGAATGAAAGACTTCAGCGGATTGAAAATCTTTTAGAGAAAGTCGTCAATACCGGAAGGGTATCGGATATTATTGAAATTACCCCAAAAGTTATGACTACGCATACTGTTGCTGCCTATTTAGATCTTTCCATATCCTGTATCTACAAATTAACAAGCAGTCGTGAAATACCACATTCCAAAAGAGGTAAACGATTGTATTTCGATAAGGTTGAAATTGATAAATGGGTATTGGAAAATAAATGTTGGACCAATAAGGACCTCGGAAATTTGGCCGATGAATATTTAAGGAAGCATCCGAATAAATTTCTTCGATAGCGTATTTATCGATGCCGTACTTCGTTTTTTCTTAATAAATCGATTATCTCCTTTTTGTTGTAATATCGCCTGTTTCCCAATCCATAGCTTTTGAGTTTGCCTTTGTTGGTCCAATTCCAAAGGGTGGATGGGTCAACTTTTAGATATTCGGCTGTTTCTGTTCTTGTTAGAAAGATATCATTTTCGTTTGAAGCTAAGTCTTCAATATAATTCTTGATTTTTTCGAGTAATTTGTCAGCTACTTTATCGGCTAATTCATCAACTGTTACTTCTGTAATTTCAATTGTTTTTGTTTTCATATTTTTTCTTTGAAGTTACTTTAAAGATAATTTTTCGAAAAATGATTAAAAAAAGAGCCCCCTAAAAAGGGAGCTCTGTGAGGCAGCACTCTAACCAAAAGATGCGCACCGTATACTCTTTGAAGCCTACGTAATGCACACCAATGAAGAACGGACTGCCCGAGGTGCGTATGCCCGCCAGCAACCACCGGCTGCCTAAACGGACTCTAAATAAAAACTTGAACATAATGCCTTATGCCACAGGATCGGTGCGATTGATGCAAGGGCTGTAAAAAAAAATACTACCCGTGTTTTATTTTCAAAATGAACAGGCACAGACTAAATTTTAATAAGAGTGAAAATGCTAATGCAAGCAAAAAGCGAGGGTGGAGATTTTTTTTTAAAACAGGCGAAGCGAACCCTTGCAGCTCTCGCATCCGCACGCCTGTACCTTTGCTTTATGTTGGAGTTTTTTGCTTTTATCTAAATTGATGATTGGATAGACTTGATTTTAGGTGGTAGATATAACGCTTCAATAAAATTGAATGTGTTCAGCTGTTGAGAGACTATTAAATGCGCAGAAGACAATAAGCAGGTTTAAATAAAATGTTTACTTGTTCTTTTGATAAAGATGGAGAAATATAATAATTGTCTAAATTGTTATTTTGATACAATAAAAAAGATATTTTGTTTGCTGAATAAAGAATAACAATGTGGTCGTTTTCAAACTGCAACATAAATCCATCTTTTGGTTTTACTTTGAAGGCATCTAGTGAATATTTATACAATACATAATATGAATCAATTGTATTTTTAAATTCAAAACCTACTCTTTTATTGTTAGAATTAATTGCCTTGAAAGATAACGAAATTGAATCCTTATTTGTTTCTAAACAGACAGGCTGTTCCGCTGAATAAGCACATTGTTTATTCTGGCTAAATAGCACAGCATTGTAGATTATTAAAAATGTAAATAAAAATAATCGTATCATAGACTACTAAAATACAGAATTTTAGAATTAAAAATCAGAATTATATTTTTTGTGTGACGTATTTAGCAGGTAATCTAAAAGGCGCGAGCCGCCTGCGAGCGGAGCAAGGGTGGTGGCTGCAGAAGCCCGAGGGAGGAGGGCGGCAGACGCCTACCGTTTACGGCAGGGCTGGCGCGATTTTTTGCTTCGGCGTTGGGAAAGGCAAGGGTAGCGATTGAACGTAGCGAAACGATGCCGGAGGCCGTAATGGAGCAATACTCGAGCGCTATAAGTATTCTGGTATTAAAGTTTGCTTATAGTATTCAATATGATTTTAAGGTGTTAAAATTGTATTGCGTAATGGAGGTACGTAGGCTCGTGTAGTGAAGAGAATGAGCTACTCTTGCGCGCGTTGCCGAAAGTGGCTGAGTTGAGGGAATGAGGCACGAATGAGGGAAACGAAGCGACTGTAGGTAAATGGGATTGCAAAAATCGTGACAGCCCGATTAGCCCGAAGCGACCCGCAGGCTCGCACAATTAACAAGTGGCGGCAGACCCCCAATAAAAAAGTGGTGAGCGATAGCGAACACCTTATTAGGGTTTGGGGGTATGGAGTAGCCACGGGTGAGGAAGGAGAGCAGTGTGTGAAGCAAAACAAATAAATAGTGCCAGCGAGGACGTGTCGCCGCAGCGGTACTATTTATGGTATATGCAAGCCTTAGTGGTTCCGAATGCATAATTGGAAAGATTGCTTCACTGCGTTCGCAATGGTTGACGGAAGAACGAAGTGGCTTGCAGATATGTTTTTGCGGAACAAAACGGAACGACTGACGAACACCGCTTTACCTGCCCTTTCATCTTAATATTATTCTGGAATTTATTCTAAAGGATCAATTCATACTTTCAATAAAATCCGAGAATTTAGTAATAGATTCAGAATTTTTTATTTTAGAAGTTACGGTCGGTAAATAATTCGTATCGATTATTGAGTATGGATAATCCCCTTCCTTTTGCTCCATTAAAATTTCATACAACTTATGGTACGATGATTTAGAACCTTTATAGGGGTCGATTACAAGATAATGATTAGCGTTATCTTCATCTAAAGAATATTCTTTACTAAATAAATCAAGACGGTAATTCAAACTCTCTAAATCTGAAATTTCACGTCTAATTATATCTATTGGTTTTTCTGAATTTAAATCTATTGACTTGACAGAGTAAACACTTCCATTAACACCAATACCATCTAAAGTATAATCGAAAAAAAGGTTCGGTATCTGTTCTTTTTTTACTTTGTAATTTAAATCAATTACATCTTTTAATGGGTCAAAAAATACCTTTTTTATAGTTCTATTGAAAGCCTTATCTACTATCTGCTTTTTTTGTGGTTTAAGATTAAGTTCTATATATTTTTTGAAAAAATCATTGAAGCTAGATGAATTTATAGACATATGTAAAACAGAAGGATTATCAAATTGGATAAAACCATTGTTATAGATTGACAACCTATTTAAATACTCTAAATTAACAGAAACATCCTTAGAAAATAAGGAAACTTCCTCTTTCAATTGAAAATCAATAAAATCTGAAATTTTCTTAATAGTATAATCTAATAATTTACTATTCGAGTTATTGATTTTATGGGATAAAGCTATTTTTTCTTTTGAGAATTTATAATAAACTTCATTACCAGAAATTAAAATCATACCAATAGCGAGGTTTTCCTTACTTAGAGGATTGTTAACAAAGCGGATTATACTGTAGTATGATTTCATCATTTATAATTGAAGTACATTCTTGATACTTCTTTATTTCTTTCTTGATTTGATAAAATTTCTTTTATCTTTTTTTTGCCCTTTTTACTTAATCCAAATGAATTTGGAACTTGCTCAAACACAAAATCAATATTATCTAAAATATCATTAAAACTTTCAAATATAATATTGTGAAAGTTACTGATAATTTTTGAGTCGGCAAAGTTAAGAATACTTTTTGACATAGGTGTTTTTAGAATGCTTTTAGGATTAGGATTAGACATTAATGATAGACGTAAAGCTTTATATTGGCTTTGATAACCGTAAAGATATGTGTGGTCAATAGGCAAAAATTTAAATCTACCATTAGCAGTTTCATCTATCAAAATATTTGGATTACTTCCTCTTCTATCCATATTACCAATCCAATAATCAAAAACACCAATTTTTATAAAGTCCAAAGGATTTACATACTTATTATAATCAAACTTATTTTTAAGTGTTGTATTATACAATTCCACCTCTGTGGTTGTTAATTGATATAAAGAACCAAAAAATAACATATCTTCAAACTGAAAATTGTTATACCTGTTATCATACTTCTTATCGGTAATTTTAAAAGTTTCAAAAACTTCCTGTGGAATTTTAATAAGACAAGATTTTATGGTATTTACTTGCATTAATTCCAAAAAATAAACACCTAAAATTTCATTTATTAAATCTTCAAATGGTGGATGAGATTTGAAAATTGACTTGGCTATATACATTTCGCCATCATCACATAAAACAAGGAAAGGAACACTATTTGTGCCTTTTTGCTCTAATATTTGAATTGCTGTTATGTGTTTAAGTTCTTCCAAATAAAAATAATATCACCAAATAATTTGTTTGAATAATAATAGTAAAGTAAATAAAGTGTTTAAAAATGCTTATTAGTTTATAATCATTAATTTACACGCCTTTAAATACCATCCAAACCTAATTCTTTTAAATAAGAGTTATGTTCTTCTCTACTTGCTTTTATTCTTTTTTCAACATCTACTATTTTAGTATTAACCTCTTTTAAGTTGATAATTGGTTCTGGTTTTGCTGTACTAACGTATCTTGAAATATTAAGATTAAAATCGTTTTTCTCAATTTCTTCCATTGATACGCTACGAGCATATCTTTCTTCTATTTCTGGTCTGTTTTGGTACGTATCAACAATTCTCTTTATATCTTTTTTGCGTAAAAAGTTTTGACGTTTTTCTTTTGCAAAATTCTCATCGCCACTTGCATTAATAAACAACACATCATCTTCTTTTTTACATTTCTTCAACACTAAAATACATACAGGAATACCTGTTGAAAAGAACAAATTTGAAGGCAAACCAATTACTGTGTCGATATTACCATCTTTCAATAACTTTGTACGAATACGTTGTTCTGCACCACCTCTAAATAATACACCGTGTGGTAATATAATAGCCATCGTACCTTCATCGCTTAAAAAGTGAAAACCGTGTAATAAAAATGCAAAATCTGCTGCCGATTTAGGTGCTAAACCATAGTTTTTAAATCTAAAATCTTCCGCTGTGGTTTCACTTGGATTCCAACGTAAACTAAATGGTGGATTTGCTACAATAGCATCAAACTCTACTTTTTTAGCAGGGTTCATTTCATTTAAAATATCCCAATCATTTTTTAAGGTATCACCGTGAAATATTTCAAACTCAGAATCCTTAACACCGTGCAACAACATATTCATACGTGCTAAGTTGTAAGTGGTTATATTCTTTTCTTGACCATATATTCTACTTATTGTACCACCACCTTCTTGTTTTTCTATTTTATTCTTTACGTTTAATAGCAATGACCCAGAACCACAAGCAAAATCTAATACCTTATTGATTTTTTTCTTTTTACCTGCTTTTGGGTTTTGACTGTCTAAACTTACTATTTCAGAAAGTACGGTAGATAATTCTTGTGGGGTATAAAATTCTCCTGCCTTTTTACCTGAACCTGCTGCAAACTGACCAATTAAGTACTCGTAAGCATTACCTAAACTATCAGTATCTGTATCGAAACCTTCAATACCTTCTGCGATTTTTTGGATGATAGTACAAAGCTTTTTGTTTCTAGCTTCATAATTTTTACCCAACTTTTCTGAATCTAAATTGATTTCTGAGAATAGACCTTTAAAGGAATTATCAAACGATTCGTTTTCTATGTATTTAAACCCTTTTTGTAAGGTCAATAACAGTTCGCTATTCTGTGTTCTTGCTAATTCTGCAATGCTATTCCACAAATATGCTGGCTCAATAACGTAGTGTACTTTTCTACGCATTTGCTTTTCAAAGTCTGCAATAAACTCTGGATTGTCTTGATACCAAACCGATAACGGTGTACGACTATCTTCTTCATCTAATTTTGGATAATCAGACCCTAATTCTTTTTTAACTGATGTTTCGTAGTTGTCTGATAAATACCGTAAAAAGAGAAATGACAACATATAATCACGAAAATCATCCGCATTCATTGCTCCTCTTAAACTATCTGCTATATCCCAAAGTGTTTGACCTAATTTGTCCTGTTTTTGTTTTGCTGTCATTTTATGCGTGTAAAACGAATTTATATTTTTTCTGTATTGCTTCAAATATTTCTATTATCAGCTTTTTATTATCTGGTACTGGCTCTCTGAGTTCATATCTAAACACTGATTTATGAGCCATAATATTGACTATTTGAGCTTGCTTTTCTGCATCTGAAAACCCTATTTCCTTTAAAACGTGAGAAAAATTCCTAACACCTAGAAAAGAACTAATATTTTCCAATATTTGTCTTAACAAAGCAAAGTGATACACATATATTTCGTCTTTATCTTTAGCTTCTTTTATTACCCTTAATAATTCTAAATGATATAAAAAGACTTCCTTTCTTGGGCCGACTAATTGAATTGTACCGTTATTGTTTTTTAACTTGTAAATATCTACTTGCTCCTGATAACGTGATGCTTTTTCTCCTCTCGTTAACCAATCCGCCAACACAGAAAAGAAACCGATATGATGGGTTGTTATTATTATTTTTCTCTTTTTGAAATGCTTATCTATTAAATCCACAAGAGAAGATATTGTAACAAAAATGTTATGGTCGTCTAGACTTGAAACAGGATCGTCAATAAAAAAATGTGTCGATTGATTGTCTTCTCCAGTCCATCCATCAACTTCAAACAGAGCCAAAAAGAAACACCAAACGAATATTTGCTCTTCTCCTCTTGAAATTTTAATTGGTCTTTCCTCTTCCTCTTTCTTCTCTTCCTTTTTTTGCTCTACACCCTCAGGTTCTTCTAAAGGTTCTTCATCTTCTTTTTTATTATAAAACCTAATGTACTTGATACCATCATTTAATTCATCAAAGTACTCAAACCTATAATCAAATTTAGGCTGATATGATGCTAACTTATCTTGTAGGTTAATTTCATCTAGTAAAGGGTGGAATTGATTTAAACTGCTTTTGGCAAGTTTGAGTTTTATATCTGCACCATTATTTTCTTCATCATTATCCCAATTAAATAAATCTTCACTATAGGCATTATAATACACACCAGAATGACTACCACCATTATTAGTTTTAGTAACATCTTTATACGCAACAGATAGCCTTGTTTTACCAGTGCCATTAAATGCGTAAATAAGGTTTATATTTTTTTCTAGACCAACTAACTGATTTGCAATATCACTTATGTTTTTTTCAAACTTTTTACTCATACTGCAACATCATTTAGGTTAGGAAATAATTGTTGCAACAAGCCTTTTTTATGAGCCTGTAGTCTTCTTATTTTTTCTTGTTGTTCTTCTATTAATTTACTTGCGGAAGTAAGCGTATTTGCAATTTTATCTTGTTCTTTTGGGTTTGTAGGCTTTAAAATTGGACAATTCAACACATCATCTTTTCTTAAGTTTGTCTGCTTATTACCATCATCAAAGCGTAAAAAGTATTTATTTCTATTAAGTTGATAGAATAGAAAAACACTATTGATATTGGTTGATGTTATTTTACATATTCGCTGATTTACTGTATACGTATCGTTTTTATCCACGTAAAAACATTTCGACAATGCTTTACCATTTGGTATATCGCTTAGTACCATTAAAATATCCCCTATTTTGGTTTCTAAGTTTACAGAATCACTAAATTTCACAACTTCTCCTTCAGTTGAAATGAATTTAGAGTTGACTACTTTATATTTTCCTGTTTTAGAAATCTCTTTTTCGTGAGCTTTCCCATTTTCATAGTCGGCAACCGCATCTAAAGTGGTTTCTTTCCAATCACCATCATTTCTATACTCTGGAAAGCGATATTTAGGCTGTGTTTCTCCTTCTTGTGGGAATAATTGTTGTAATAAACCTTTTTTATGATCTTGTAATAGCTCTAATTTTTCGGTTTCTGTATTAATAACATCATCTAAAGAAGATAAACAATTGGCTATTTTTTGTTGTTCTTTTGGGTTAGTAGGAATTGCAAAAACAAATCTTTCAAATAAATTTCTCTTACTTATACGAACTCTACCTGCACCACTTGATAAACTCAATAGTTTAATTTGACTTTCATTTGTACAAAGTAAATTCATTAAAAAATAATTATTTATAAGAGAATTTTCTCTAATCCAGCAAACATCAACACTAGTTACATAATCGCCTTTATGCGGAAAAATACAATTGTTGATTTTATCAGAATCAACCATTCTATTAATTAGTAAATCACCCTTTAAAATTGGTGTACCTTTCAACTCATTAAATGTTTCCTTTGAAATAGTTTTTAACTCTTTTTCTTTGAAATTTCCAAAACCAATGCTAGAAAGTTGTACTATTTGGTATTCACCATCTGTATTTATATTTTTAGATAGAATCCAGTCTCCATCACCACTAGATAATTCCTCATAATCTCCTAGTTTTTTATAAACCCAAAAGCCATCATTCACAAACTCGGGAAAACGAAGCTCTGGTAATATTTGTTGTTCTTTATTCATAAGCGTTCAATCCTGCTATGTCTCGCCCTTGGGCTAATTTGTTTAATAATGGCACTAAGTCTTCCATCAGTGCTAATTCTTTAATTCTTCGGTCTTTCCACCCTAATTCTAATGGTGCTAATAAGTCGGTTAACTTTTCGCCATCAAAGAGCATACGGTTCATAATTTCGGCAATAAAGGCTTTTAGGCTATCGGTTGTAATACCGTGCTTTTCAGCAATGGTACGTAGTTCTTTTTCTGCTTTTTCGTCTTTGAATTTTTGATACCCTTGTCTTATGTCTTTTTCGGTTAAACCGTTCCCTACTTCTAACGTGTTAATGTATTCTATAATGTCGTCACGTTCTTCTATTAAGTTGGCACTAGAGCTTAATAGATTAATTAACTGATGACGTGTCATTTTTTGTTTAGATGGTTTGTCTTGCGTGTATTTAGCAATTAAACCAATGATATAATCGTAGTCAATGACCGCAGAAGAAAATAGTACGAACTCAAAATCTAATTGTTCAACTTCTGGTGGTATATTGTCACCGCCTTTGTCTTGTTGTGCTTTTAAACGTTTAGCCGTATCTAGATACACCGATTTAAAGGAACGTAAATCATCAATAGGCAATAATGCTTCTATAGCTTCTGTTTGTTGTTCTTCAAGGTCTGTATATTGGTCTAATTGTGTTTTTAAGCGTTGTACTTCTTTAAAGGTGTTGATAAACTCTGCACGTGCTTCATCACCACGTAAATTACTAACTTCTGAAGGTGTACAGTCTAAACCTTTTGATTGCATAAACTCGTTTAAGTTCTGTACTGCCTTTTCGTATTTTTCAATAACTTTTGGTGCTGCATCAACTAACCAGATTTCTTTAGGGTTGTCTACTTTTTCTCCAGAGAATAATATCATTGCCTTATCTACAGCTTCTTCTTGATGCCTAAAGTCTAAAATATTACCATAAGGTTTGGTATCATTGATTACACGATTGGTTCGTGAAAAGGCTTGTATTAAACCGTGATATTTTAAATTTTTATCTACATACAAGGTATTTAGGTATTTAGAATCGAAACCTGTTAAGAGCATATCTACCACTATCATAACATCAATTTTGTTCTGATGCGGGTAGTCTTTGTTAGAGTACTTTTGGTCTTTGATGCGCTGTTGCACATCTTGATAATATAAATCGAACTCTGTTATGGTATGATTTGTACCGTATTGTTTGTTATAATCTGTAATGATTTCAGTTAAGGCTTCTTTCTTTTTATTAGGTTCTACCTCATTATCTTTCTTTTCTTGCTCTAAATCTTCTTGTAACTGTTTAATATCTTTATTGCCCTCGGCAGGTGGTGAGAATACACAAGCAATGTTTAAAGGTTTATAGTCTTCATTTTCTGCAATTAATTGAGCCTGTAATTCTTTAAAAATAGTATAATATTGAATTGCATCGTTAATTGAAGCTGTAGCTAAAACACTATTGAATCTTCTATCGTTTGTAGCCTTATCGTGTTTATTGATTACTGCGTTAGCTACTGCTAATTTATGTATATCGCTACCAATATTTACAACGCCATCAGGTTTAAAATAATCGATATGAAAACGTAATACATTTTTATCTTCTATAGCGTGCGTGATGGTGTAAGAATGTAACTCTTGCTGAAACACATCTGTAGTTGTTTTATAAGATGCTTCGTTACCTTCAATAGTTTTATAAGTAGCGTTATCTTCAAAAATTGGTGTTCCTGTAAAGCCAAATAATTGTGCTTTTGGAAAGAACTCTTTTATTGCATCGTGATTGTCGCCAAATTGTGAGCGGTGACACTCATCAAATATAAAGACTACTCTTTTATCCCTTAACGGTGCTAATCTATCGTAATAGGTTTCTTTTTTTTCTTCTCTTTGCTGTACGTTACGCTTACTATTTTGATTGAGTGCTAAACCTAATTTCTGAATAGTAGTTACAATTACTTTATCGGCATAATCGGTTGATAACATACGACGTACCAAAGTTTCGGTATTCGTATTTTCTTCAACACTGCCTTCTTGGAACTTATTAAATTCTTCGCGTGTTTGTCTATCTAAATCTTTTCTATCAACTACAAATAAACATTTTTCGATATTTGGGTTTTCTTTTAAAAGTGTAGATGCTTTAAAGGATGTTAATGTTTTACCACTACCTGTAGTATGCCATATATAGCCATTTCCTCTATTTTGGTCTATACAATCTACAATTGCTTTAACCGCATAGATTTGATAAGGTCGCATTACTAGCATTTTTTGTTCACTAGCAACTAATACCATATAACGGCTTATCATTTGACCAAGGGTACACTTTGATAAAAACTTATCTGTAAAATCGTCTAAATGACTTATTTTTTTATTGTCTTCACTCGCTAATTCATAAACAGGTAAAAATTGTTCATCTGCATTAAAAGCAAAATGTTGATTGTTATTATTAGCAAAATAAAACGTTCTTGTTTTGTTGCTCACAATAAACAATTGCATAAAACACATTAATGAATTGGTGTAACCATTGCCAGGATCTGTTTTGTATTCAACTATTTGTTGCATTGCACGATTAGGACTAATCTGCAAGGTTTTTAATTCTATTTGAACAACAGGAACACCATTGATTAATAAAATAACATCGTAACGGTGGTTACTGTTATCTGTGTTTATTCTGAGTTGATTAATAACTTCAAAGTCATTTTTGCACCAATCTTTAATATTTACAAGCGTATAGTGTAATGGTGTACCATCTTCCCTTGAAAATGTGTTGGTATTTCTTAAATAGTTTGAAGCCTTGAAAACATCAGGGTTTACTATTTCTTCTCTAAGTTTTTTAAATTCGGAATCTGTTAAATTTACTCTATTTAACTTTTCAAACTTTTCTCTGAAGTTTTGTTCAAGAGCATCTTTTGTTCTAATATCAGAGCGATAAATATATTTTAAGTCTTTTAACCTATCGATTAGCTGGTTTTCGATTTGTTGTTCTTTGGTCATTGCTTTTGGCTGAAAATTTAAAAATGTTAAAAATATAAATATAAATTCACTTTATATTAAGATTTGCCGAAATTAGTCCATTGTCTTCGACTTATATATTTTTATTCCGTCTGGCGTAAACGCATTAATTTGCAAACTTTGCAAAGCTTGCAATTATTTCACTTTGATATAATACCCTGCTTTGGGTTTTGAAAGATAACCAGCACTTTCAAGCTTTGCAAGATGATAGTCAATAGTACGTTCCTTGATAGTGAGTTTGGCGCCAATTTTAATAGCGTGTTTTCTCTCAAATTCTTGAGGTAATTGTTTGTAAAAGTTCATCTTGGCGGAAGTTGGTTTGAATTGTATGCTCGTGCCCTGAGATGGTAAATTTTTATAAATAAGCAAGCTATGTTCAAGATAGATTTCTGCCAGTATGAGGGCGTTATTAAAATCTTCGTCTGTACACTCTAAATCCACGTCGTGCATTTGATATTCAAATTTACGCATTGCTGTAAATATCATACAGAAACGATAGACTATTAGGCCTAAGCGCTTGACGACACTTGTGGCGTCTTCGCTTACCAGATTGTGAATTCTGAATAAATATTCATCAAAAATAGGGTTGAATTTTTCCCATTGCTCGTCTGACAGGTGAATAGTTGTATTGGTATTATTTAAAAATCGTACCATTCTAAATACCTCATCTGAAAGTCCATTAAAGTGTTGCGTTAGATTTATTGGATTGGATTTTGGGGATGGGTCTAACCATACCGGATTTGATGCAAATACATAAAACATAAACCTACTGAACAAACCATCTTCCGCGGACTGCACAATGTTTAAAATTTGATTTGGAGTGCCGGACAAAACTACCGACAACCTTGGGTTGTCAATCTCGAAATATTCATTATTGGTTTTTCTTGAGATTGATATTTTTTCGTGGTGGTATGCTTTACGCAATAAATCGGAATAGGAGCCCCAATCATTTTTAAAGGTTTGTCCTAAGGTGTCGGCTTCTGTTTCGCAAATAATGCCAAAACCGTCATTGTCCTGTATGTGCTTGATGATTTTTGCATTACTTGTGTTGGCAGGAATAAAAACCACTTTAAAGGGCGGTTCTTCGGGTGCTTCCGGCGGTTGCTCTCCCTTTTTAAGATACTTCTTCTCGTGCTTATGCACTTCCATTTCCTGGCTATATTGTTTTGCAGCTTCTTTTGAATCGGACATAACAGCCTGGTGATATTTGTCAGCTAACATTTTTGCAAATGTTAGGGCCCCTTTTCCTGAAGCTGGAGGCGCTAATAAAAAAGAGAAGAGATTTGGATATACCACTTTGCCACCATATAATCCTGTTACATTGGGTAAGCATCCAGAAATTATGGATAAGGCACTGGTAAAAAAAACGTCTCGTTCCCGGCTATCTTTTAAAACTTCAGTTCCTTTTTTGAATAGTTCAGGTAAATTATTGTAAACCTCATCTGGAATTGTTGGCGTACCAGCCAATAATGATAAGCTGTCTAAACTTTGCTTTTTTTCTGTATTGGGAGATTCTTTAGTTGGTCCGGTTGCAAACTTTGCAAACTTTGCAAAGTCCTGAGAATTATTTTTGTAGGAACTGTGAACGGCACTTTTTATTTCCTTTTCATTTAAATCGAAATTATTGATACAGAACTCCAATGTGTCAGATTCCTGGACTCCAAACCTATTGGCATTTGAAGCAAAGAGGAAGATGAAGTTATTTCTATTTCCTTCAAAATACTGCATCTTCTGCTCTGTGAAAGCCAAACAGCGCTCTAATATTTCAAAGGTCGATAAAGAATTTTTCTGGGCGGTAGACACTTTATTTTCAGCAGCATCTTTTTCAATGTTTACCTGAAAAATGTCAGCATTTGGATTGATAAAGCATTCTTCATCATAGGACACAAAACATAAGCGACATATATCACTGCCGGAAGTATCTATAGTTAAATTTAGGGCCTGTTCATAATACTCGACCACCTGATTATAAGCTTCTTTATGATGGGCCGCAGTGGTGCTTACCTTAACCAATATCTTCACTCCTTTGCCTCTTGGACTGATAAATGAAGCGTACGTATATGGCGCCAAGCGCGCTAGATTTATTACTTTTTGAAGTTGATTTTCTGAAAGACCATCAATATCCAGCGTAATGATTTGACTGTATTTCTCAATTTTATCTGTCGCTCTACCATTGATAAATGTTCCGGAAGCGGTAAAGCCCAGGAGTTGTTTTTTGAGGTTGTCTACACCCTTTTCATCATCAGCGTTATAAAGGATTCTTATCTTTTCTATGTCGGCTTTATAAGTGCCTATTTTGATGTCATTGAGAATTTGGTCTAAAGGTTTATCCTCAACCTTTTGAGTGAATTTTTTGAATACTGAAATATTTGGCATCGCGTGTGATTTAGTGGTGGGTACATTATCTTTTGTTTATGGGTTTGTAATTGGCATCTAACAACTTCTTGATATCGCTCAACCGGTAATAAATTTTATTACCTATCTGAGAAAATGCAATTACTTTATTGTCTCTCCAATTCTGGGCTGTCTTATGGCTTATTTTGAACAGTTGTAATAAGTCTGCATTGTCGAGTAAAACAAGTTCTGGGTCTTTTGTTATGCTGTTTTCAAGCTTGTTTACAAGCGATTGGAAACGATTGTACAGCTTATTCCATTCTTGAATGGAAGTGTCTTGCAGTGGCTCCATTATCGCTTATTTTTTACATTATTGATTGCGATAAGTGCCTGGTCTATTTCCTCGGACTTATATCTGATAAGATTTCCTAATCGGTAAGGTTTGAGAATGCCTTTTTTATTCCAATCGGTAAGGGTTACTAATGATACCTTTAGGATTTTGGCTACTTCCTGACGGGTGAGATATTCAGGAGGTTTAATGGGTTGGAAATTTTGAGCTATGATTTTTAATTCGGCTCTTACGTCATTGATAATGTCTTCTTTTAATTCGGCAGGAGTTATACCGAATACTTGGGTGATTTTACTTTGTTCCATCGTGATACGTTTTTAGGGTTCGATGGGGTAAAAGTAGAATAGAAGTGTTTGGACAAACGTACCGGAAGGTACTCGAACGGTACTAGCTTACCTCTTTTTTGTTAGGTATATTGAAGTTTGCTTTATTGAAATTCCTTTGGGTATCTTGACACACTTGGATAATTTTTATCAAATTATAAAGTTCATTTTTGAAAAAATGAGGAAAAGATATTCTTTCAGAAATATTGTATAGAATTAACTAATTTCTTTTTTATGTGGAATTCTGAAGTTTTTTGACTCAAATTTTCTTAAGGTTTCTTGACCTTTTTCAGAATCCAAATTCAAATACTTGGATAATGTACTTTCCGTTGTCTCACATTCTATGGTTTGCATAACCAATCTTGCAAATTGGAGGTAATTAATTTCACCGTTTTTTCTTAATGGCGCTTCTATATATCCTAATTGGGCGAGATTTGACATAATAAACCCTAACTGGGATGGCTTTCCTATCCACTTTATTCTTTTGGAGCTATTAATATTTTCGTCTACCTCATCTATTTTCTCAAAAATCATTTCTCCCGGGATAAGTCTATCATAATGTTCTAGAAATGTATCTTCAGTAAATTTCATTATCCATCCTTCCTTTTTGAGTTTTTCAGTAAGGAATGCTATTTTTTTATTTTTAGAAAAATTTAGCTTGTTCTCGGATTCAATGAAGCTATGATAATGTACCGTTTCTTTATTATGCATTAGAACTCGCATTTCCTTAGGATTGTAAATATCCTGCAGCTCTTGCTTAATGAAATCGGCTTCACTGGCATCGATATGCTCTTTTATGAACTCAAGTAGTCTTTGCTCATAATGATTCTCATATACGCTAAATGCACAATCAAAAAAGAAATAGTTGTTTTGAACGGAAGCAATTTGAAGCTTCTGAATTGCAACAGTCACCATCCATTGAGCAAAACGAAAATCATTTTCAAAACCTTCCTCAAGCTCGGGGCTATAATTTCTTCCTTCTATATGAAAAACATTTAATTCTCGATCTAAATCTATTCTCTCGTTATTACTTTCAATGATGTTCTTAAACACCTCATCGAGTAAACCATTAATATTTTCAGTGTCCATCATTTCTTCTTTAGTAATTGGAATTTCTGTGTAAGAGATTTTATTTGATTTTAAAAAATAAATCAACTCTTTGGCGTAGTAAGCCAAGAAGTAGTACAAGAAACTTTCTTGAATTGCTCTAACCTCATCAAAATTATCGTGATATGTATCTAGGGATAAATTTTTATCAATAATATTATTTAGTTCTTGGTCATATTCAAATTCTCTTAATTGCTCTACGGTAACATTTAGTCTTTTTAAAAAATGAGATATTTTTTCAACACCGTAATCCTTAAGATAGTCCTGTTTCTCAATTTGAAGAATTTTCGATTCTAAGTAATAGTCAATTTTGGTGTTATCAAGCTCCAATATGTCTTTGAGTATTTGAGATTTAATTTCAGTTATACAGAGCTGCAGCATCTTCACGACACCCATAACGGAATGTTTTTTTAAAACATTACTGTCATCTAATAGTTCACAAAACTTTTCAAAACCATAATAATTTGCACTCATAGGATTCTAAAATAAGTGTTAAATCTATTAAACCTTCTCCTACTTTGCTACTTTCATATTAACTTTTTCGAAATTGTTATCTTCATTTTGTTTTAACCAATAGGCTTGAAGTGTTTTTGCGTTCTCTTTGGGAGTGATTTTTATATACTTTAAAAATTGGGCTTCCGTCTGATGGCCGGTGATGGCCATTATTACCATATTGGGCAGCTTGCCATATAAGTTGGAAGCGAAGCTTCTGCGACATATATGAGAGGTGACAAGTTTATGCATTGGGAAAATACCCTTCTCCTTTCTTTTGGTTTCAGAGTTTATCATACTGCCTTCGATTTTCTGCGTAAACCCTGCTTCTTCACAAACTTCCTTTATATGTAAATTGAATTTCTGGTCGGATATACTTCTTGGAAACCCTTTGTGTTTTTTCAGAATTGCTTTTACTTGTGGATGCATTGGTATAACCACGTCCTGACCTGTTTTTTGGGTTTCTATTTCGATGAATCCTTCTTTAATATTGGTTGCTTTTAATCGTAAAAAATCGGATACTCTTAGTCCGGTTCGTAAACCAATAATAAATAGATCCCTGGCGTTTTCTAAACGTTCTACTCCTTTGTAGTCGTGGTTGTAAATCTTATTTATTTGCTCGTCTCTTAGATAGATACTATCTGCCTTTACTTTAGGTGCAAAGAATTTTGGATGGTTTATATGTTCGTGAACAGGAAGCCCTTGAAGTTTGGCTTCTCTTGCTATGGTTTTAATGGTTCCAATATAATTACCAACCGTACCCAGGTTTATCTTCTGGTCCTGGGTTAAAAAGTTTACAAACCTATCGTAAAAGGTCAGGTTTAAATCGGTGAACTTCAGTTTGGTTTTAAACTTTTCCTCATATTCCTGTATCTTATTCTTGGTGGTATTATATTTAGTAATTGTGCCGGAACTTACTGGCTTGTTTTTGCCTTTTATTATGCGAGATGGTGCTAACTCTATAAAGCGTTTTACATAGGGCAGGAAGAATACCTGGTCTATTGCATCATCATTAACAGGTCTATTGAAATGATTCGCAATTTTGGTTATAAGCCAATCTCTATCAATATAAATTCCTTTGGAATTGTCCGCGTTGAATTCCGCTATAATGAAGTTTTCGAGCTCGAATAAATGGTTGTTTACGTCATCCTTGTAAGCTGCATCGGAAATGTTCTTTACTTTTTGCTTTGCCTTACTCCAATGACTTGGAAGAATCTTTAAATCTGTGGAAGCGGTGTAGTCAAATTTTCTTCCATTTTTGAATCGTACTAAAATATTGGAATATCCTTTAGTACCTTTTACGAGGTAATTGATGGTGGCCATAGCGTATAAATTATTAAAAGTGAGCAGTATAAAGATAAGAAACTATCCCCACATTATCCCCACAATTGCTATATTTATATATATTTTGCTTAATAAAAACTAATTACTAAAAATAGGAAAACCCTTGTTTTACAAGGGTTTCGGGAGGTTTTGGAAAGATGAGTGATGTATGGGAAAGGTGCTGGTTAGTTCCTCTTTCTCCGCTGAGAGATTATCAAATCTCCCCAAAACCCGATAAACAATATGTTATCGGGTTTTTTAATTTTCTTCAATATTAAATAATTTCATCCAACATCAAATAAAAGGTACGGCATTCGGTGCGTATTTTTACTACTTATTTTACGCACCGAATGAAGCTTGAAATACTGGTAAGCAACACTTTGCAGATGTTAAACATTTTATTTTTGTGGGAATTTTCAGTATATTTATTGTAAATAAAAAGTACGCACCTATGCAATCAAGCTTTTCCATAATATTTTATCCTCGGGGTAATGATGCTGATAAGCACGGTAATGCCCCTATATATGCACGAATTACCGTAAATGGGAAACGAAGTGAGTTTAGCATTAAACGAAAGGTATTATTAGAAAAATGGAGTTCAGTTGCAGGAAAAATTAAAGGTACGTCGTCCGAAGCTCGAGAATTGAATAAGTATATTAATGTTATACAGAACAAAATCTACAGAATTCAAGAGGAATTAACTGAGAATGGAGATTTGATTACAGCAAAAAGAATTAAAAATAGATATCTCGGTAAGGATAAGACTCATAAAATGCTGTTAGAAATTTTTCAGGAGCATAATAATAAAGTTGAGAAACTAATTGGTAAGGATTTTGCCGCTGGTACGGCAGAACGCTACAGAACTGCCAAAAAACACGTGAAAGAATATATTAAGAAAGAATATCAGGTAAATGACATTCCTGTTACAGATGTTGACCACAAGTTTATAACAGGCTTCGAATATTATCTTAAAACCGCGAGAAATTGCGCTCATAATACGGCCATTAAATACATTACTAATTTTAAAAAAATAATCCGCATCGCATACGCCAACGATTGGATCTCTAAAGATCCATTTACAAATTGGAAAGCGAGGCTCAAAATAGTTGATAGGGAGTTTTTAACTGTTGAGGAAATTCAGACAATGGTTGAAAAACAACTACATACTGAAAGACTGGATCAAGTTAAAGACATTTTTATATTCTGTTGTTTTACTGGTTTAGCCTATTCGGATGTAAAAAAGCTTTCTGCAAATAATGTTGTAATCGGTATTGATGGTGGAAAATGGATAAAAATTAATAGATCCAAAACCGACACACGAAGCAATATTCCAATTTTGCCCACAGCTGAAGCCATTTTAGAAAAGTACGCCGATGATTCAGAAAATAAAAGAAACCAACTTCTATTGCCAGTGTTAAGCAATCAAAAAATGAATGCCTACTTGAAAGAGATATCAGATTTGTGCAAAATCAACAAAAATTTAACCTTCCATTTAGCGCGTCATACTTTTGCTACAACTGTAACTCTCTCTAATGGTGTTCCCATTGAATCAGTAAGTAAAATGTTGGGGCATAAATCTCTTAAGACAACGCAACATTATGCTAAAATTTTAGACAGAAAAGTTAGCGATGATATGCTGGCGCTTAAAAATAAATTGACGAATTATTCTAATGTAATTAGCGTGTCAAAAAGCGTATGATTTTCTTTGAAAATAAATTGTTTGAGCTTTTATAAAAGCAGTTAAAGAAATTATTTTCTTATTTCAAAAATTATAAAAACTCTTTGAGCGTATGGATTTTTATTCTTCTACGAATTGAATTTCGTACTCATATGCTTTTACAACCGAGTCAGAATATGAAATATCCGTTTCTAAAATAGTCAAGGGTTTTAAAATATCTAAATGGTAAATAAATTCCATCCTTTTCTTAAGTATTTGGCTTGAAAACATGGTAAAAGTTTTAATTCTATCCTGAGCGTCATAGGAAAAGGAATAGCGATATCGGTCATTTTCGAAATAACTCTCAACGGGCTGGTTCTTTTCATTTGTCAATACATCAATTGGCTCTCCTTTCAAATGCTTTATTCCCAAAACTCGCCCATTCATATTGGCAAGCGAGCAATAATTATATTCGCAAAATTCATTGTTTGCAACACTTCTGGTGTTCGACCTTCCTTCTTGATTAATATCGCCAATCAAGGAAAATTGTAAACTGAAGCGCATATTATCGTGATATGCAAAATGCTGCTGCCAAATATGAAGTTCCACTATTTCTTGAGAAAAGTCTTCTCTTCGCTCTTCTACCTCTATAAATTCTTTAATATCCAACCTATCCTTTTCATAATGGTAAATTTGGATGTTCTTTCTATATTCGGACGATATAATTTCCAACAGACGATTCTTTTGGTCATAACGGTATTTTTCCTCACCTACAATTTCCTTCTTATCATTTCTGTGCTCAATTCTGTAAACATTGCCCTCCTTATTCAAAAACATTCTTTTGGACCCTAAAAATTTTCTCTGATCATTAAATAATTGGTAATTATTGATGTTCAGGCTGGAAATATTTCCGGTAGCTACAGGCGGATTAAGAATTCCAATCATTTCCATTTCTTTAGGTGCTCTACGGAATCTCTCCAAATCAAACTTTTTATCATTGTTGAGAACCGACATAATCTTAGCAGATGGAGGTCTCAAAAAAGTTTGGAAGGATGATTTAAATTCTGGATAAAGAGCTAATACCGCTTTCATCTCGTCCCCTTTCAACAGTAAGCGAAATGTCTCGTTATTAAAAATTTCGGACGACTTACTAAACTTGGGAAATTCTACCATTATACCAGTAAAATAAGGGTAAACTTGGGCTTCTGAATAATCCAATTTTTTTGCAAATTCGGCTTGATTTTTCAAATCCTTTTTTAAAACTTCCAAGCTTTCCATATTTCCTATAGCTATCTTTTGGGTTTGCAAAAGGTAATATTGAAGAAATTTCGACAAGGTTAATTTTGCTAAGATTTTCTGTTGTCCAAGAGTATGAGTTTTTCCTATTTCGGAAATTTTATTCTTGCTATAGTCACATAAATAATATTTGTCAACCGATATAGTTTCCATGTCATTCCCGCCATCAAATTTGAATTGAATGCGGTATAAGCCAATATTATTGAGAACACTTATTAATCTAATTTCAATATCCTTAAAAAATGGAGGGTAATTTTCTGAAGTATCATCGCCTTCTTGTACTCTTTTCCAATCTTCAAATTGTTTTTGGTATTTCAGCGCTTTGGAGTGAAGCTCAAAAAAAGCTACTTCATCCTCAATTTTAGCAATTGCAATTGTTTCCAATTGTGCTTCTATTTTTTTCCAACTTTCATTTTCTTGAATATTTTTTTCCAGTAAAATTTCAAAGGTTCCGGGAACATAATCTTTATTTGCCTCCTTAGTTATTACAAAAGAAGACACCTTATATTCCTTATTTTGGAACACATCGATAATCTGTGCCTGTATCGAAAAATGGAAGAGGCATACAATCAATACGATAAACGTTTTTTTGAACTTTTTACTTTTCCACATAAAATTCCACCATTAATTTATTCTCCTCACCTACCACTTTCACACGGTAAAACCCTTTTTGCTCCAATATATTTTTAAGTTGCTGTATTTCCAAATAAGCATTATTGTTTTCCATAATAAATCCCTCAGCACCTTTTTGCCTTCCTTCAATAAACAAGCGGGCTGCTACATAATTTGCACCAGCAAGCATGTGGTCGCATACAGCTTTAACTTTAGTAGCACCAATTTCAAAGTGAACCGTTGCATTATTAATTTCGAGTCCATAGAACTTTTGTTTCTCATTTTTCAGCAACGGAAGGTTAGAAGAATTAATATTGTTTTGTGGATTTATGCTCAGGTGTGCTTTTTCTATTTGAACCGTCATAAAATCTTTAATAATACCCAAAGGATAGCATTCATTTCTATTTTCTGCAAATTGAATTGACTTTATACCGTTTGCATCAAAGTTCAATTCTTCGGTATCGAAATAAGAAGTAAAATCACTTCCATCAGCTGCATTTACCAACGGATTTCTTTGCAAGCTTACCGCAATCCTTCTGGGACGGAATTCGGAATGCAATATTTGTTTTTTGTCAAAGCGATATGCTACGTTCGCTTCTATATTACTAATATAACCTTCAGTTTTGCAGGGATTTAAATTGAACTTTAAAAAACCCGCACTTGGATACTGAAATGAAAATTCTTGAAAAAGCAATAGTTTGAAATGAGTAAAACCAGCAGATTGATCGTTATTACTCCCAAAGTTTATATAAAAAATCTTTTCATAATTCAATTCATTGATGGGAATAATGCTTTGGGGAATAAATGGTTTTATATTTTGATATTCAGCCAACTGTTTTAGAGAATTTGCAAACCCTATTTTACTTCCGGAGAGAGAGGTATCATAGCATTTACAGAGATCCTCATCATTCGTGTTCTTTTCAATTAAAATTTCTCCATTCTCAAAAAATGAAATCTCTTCCTTCTCATTTGGCTCATAATTTATCCATTTCCCATCCCGTTTACCGTCCTTGAAATGCCCCAATGTTAACAAAGTGCCATTTTCATCAAACTTTTGATAAATACCATGGGCTTTGTCGTTTTTTAATTCGTGAAAGGTTTGAAGTTGTCCATTTTCGAAATACGTTTTTGCGCTTCCTATTCCTGTATCTAAGTTATTGTATCTATCGTTCCTCAACTTATTATTCCCATAAAAAAGTCGATTTACTCTAATGGAATCCAATCTTGTGTAAAGTAAACGATACGATAATGTGTCCCCTTGTGGAGAAAAATTGATGTAACTGTTTTGTGCAGGGATACGTTTTTCCTTGAGTTTTCCATCAGGGTAATATTCCGCATAAAATGTACTGGTGCCAGTACTATCATTTTTGTAAATATTTCTAATTATACCGTTATCGCCATAATAATAACTTTCCTTTACCTTTTGATTCGGGAAATACTCCACTCTTAATTCTGGACTGCCATCCATTTTGTTCCTTATATATTTTCCTACTGGTAATCCTCTATTGTACTCAGCATAAAATAATGTGTCCTTAGATATTGGATTGTAGGCTATCCAATCACCGTGCGGTAAACTATCCTTAAATTCTATCTTAAAGAAAGGGGCACCATCTGCATAATTCCATTGGTATTTACCATTGGGATAAGACTGGGTTGCAAGAATTTCGTTTTGCCAATTTGGATTATACTGTGCTGCTATTTTTTTTGCCATTTCGTTTATAGCATCTTCATCAATTATTTTGGATGTGTTGCTATTTACTTGAATTAAATCTCCTTCACTAGTGAAATTTGCCGATAACGGAGCTTGTCCATCTACAGTAAAATGTATCTGTCGCAATTTCTTATTACTGAAAAATTCATATGCAAAAAACGGTCTTCCATTCTCTTGCCAATTCACCGAGCTTAGTTGTTGTCCATCAAAAAAACTGATCTTGAAAATATCACTCGCTATTAAATTTGTCCTCTTGTCCTTTTCAAAATATTGCGCCGTTAGAATCTTGTCTGTTCCTGTTGCAAAAAAATATTTTGTTATCTGTCCGGCTTGGTCAAATGCAGTATTCCACCCTATATCCTCCGATTTGTCTGTCTCTTCCGTATATTGCTTGGTGTAATCTTCCTTCAGCTTGCCATTTTCATAGTATGTTTTATATGGGCCATGTAATTTGCCCTCCCTAAAATGGATTATACTCTCCACCTGTCCGTTTTTATAATAAGTCTTGGCCACACCATCCTTCACTCCATTTTTCCATTCAGCAATCGCTCGCTCCTTTCCATTTTCCCAATAGGTTTCCGTTCCTGTCTGCTGGGAAATTCTCTGGTCCTTTTTTTCTACTATTTCAAAATGTGCCAAATAATTTCTGACGCCATCCTTAAACCGCTCCACAGTTCCCGTCTTCAGATTATCTATTTCATAATATCGTTCCGACAGATTCCCGGTGCTATGGGAATAATTTTCCTGGACCCCATTTCTTTGAAAATTTTTCCAATTTTCAATTCTTGATATTTTTCCTTTGTCGTGATAAATTTCAATGGTTCCGTCGTATACATTTTTTAGTAGGGTATCCCCCGCTTGTATCTCACGGTAAAATCTTCCTTTTCTTTCTAGATATCCCCTTGAGTTAAAATAAGTGAAATCACCATGTTCCAAGCCCTCCTTAAAAACTACAGCCGACTCTAGGGAATTGCTTTTATCCTGATAATATTCTTTGGCCAACCCTTCCTTTTTTCCATTTTTAAAAAAGAGGTCAGAAGCAAGAAATCCATTATAATGGTAATATCTTACTTTTCCATTCAGAACAGAGACTTTAAGGGGCAGGTTGCTGGAATTTTTATTATCAACTTTATCATTTAAAGTATCCTTGTTTTTAGCTACATATTTGGGATTCTCAATAATTATGAAGTTTTCATCTTTTATTAGTATTCCATTGGCATTATAGGATTTTCGCACCCCTACATTTAGACCATCTTCAAAAGTTCCCTCTTCCTTTAATTGGCCGTTGTTGTGGTACAATTCATACTTTCCATTTTTTTGTCCGTTTTTATAAGTGGTTTTTTCCAAGAGGGTACCCTCTGGAGCAAAAACTTTATACGGACCATGTAAAAGGGCTTTTTGCCCTTTTGCAAAGGCTTTGTAAAGTTCAATTCGAATGGGATAATCCTTGTCATGGGAAAAATAGATCACTTCCCCATCCAACAAATCATTTTTGTATTTGGCAATTCTGCTTATTTTTCCATTATTGAAAAAAAGAATCTGCTCCCCATTTTTCTTCCCTCTCTTGAAGTCGGCAATTTCCAGAGTATCTTTCGTTGCATTTTGAATTATTATTTGATTTTTCAAAAAAATGGTATCCGTTGCCGTAGTATTATAAACATTCGGATAATCGCCCGGCTGTGCCCTTGCGGTTACAGTAAATAAATTGAAAAATATTAGGAATAAAATGCAATTATAAAATTGCAATCCATTAAACCTTTTAAACATCTTTATTTCCATTGATGATTACTGTTATTGTACACTTTACCGCTGTTATTTTTTAAATGTCCTCACCCATTCAAAAAATGGGGAATAAATGGATTCCAGTCCTTTATTCTTGATACGTTTTGGAATTTCTATCTTTTCTTTAATTACGTTATCTATTATTTTCTGATAATGAAAGATAAAAGATGTTTCTTCATCAGAAAGAATGACTGCGGCGCTATTCCAATATTTCTCTATATATTTTATTATACCATTATCAAAATGGATTTTTTTAAAGCTGTATAATCCTCCGCCTCCCTTGCTGGAATACGTTGCGATTTTATTTTTGGGATCCAGTAAAATACCCTCTTCCAATGACCCTCCCGAAAGTTCTTTTACAAACTCAAAGCTTTTGGTTATGGGTCGAAAAAGGTAAACTATATATTCCTGATTGCCACTGGATGATTGCATAGTTCTAAATTGAAGATCGGTAAAACCATCAAAATTAATATCAAAATCCTCTTGGAAACCATTCCAATTTCTTAATGTCGCTATTTCATATTCTTGAATATCAATGAAATTAGTTAAATCCAGCTCCATTAATATTTCATTTGAACTTGCATTTATTAGTCTCTGTCGAATCAGCTTTACCAAATCATTCTGTGACGTTTTGTTTGAATCAACAAAAGCTACGTCATACTCCCAAGAGCTTTCTATTCCATTAATGAAAAAAATGTTGCTTTTTATTATAAAGGTTGCTTTGGAAAAATCCGTCTCAATACTTTGGGAATCACATACCCCAAAGTGTAAAACCAGAATTAAAATTATTAATTTCTTCAAACGCACACCATTTTATGTCTTACTCCAAATTCTTACATCCAGGTTTAAGCCCCTTACAATCTTTTCGAATGATTCAATCTCATCAATATAACGTAAAAAATACCTCTCGTCCTCTACTTTCGTAAAGATATCAGCTTTGAAAAGATTCTTATCCCAAGGGATCAGAAAATACATTTTTCCCTGGATAAACGATATTATGGGCAATGCTTTTTCCTTCTCGATTACAATATGAATTTTGTCAATTAAACTTTGGGAAAGGACATAATACCCGGTCTGTGGATTAGTAGTATAGATGTTGTAATTATTATCTATATAAGGATTCTCTATGCTCATTTTTATTAAAGATTTTTGCTGAAAAATCTCATTCACCCTATCCTTAAATTTATCATTTTTCTTTGGCATCATTAATACCCTTCCATCAAATTCCTTATGAAAATCTGCATACATAAAGAAACCGGAAAAATAGACATCCACATCCTGAATGAATCCGAAAAAAATCTCATTTGGCCGGGCATTTCGATTTACAAGGTTTCTAACTAGTTCTATTGGGATTAATAGTATCGAAAGGAAGCATCCTCCAGCGGTTTTTCCATAATTTGTCTTCTCCTTTAAAAATTTAATCTCACAAAATTCCACATCAATATTTTCGATTGTTCCACGAACAAAATCCTCTCCTTGAATTTCAATGGTATTGGCAAAAAATCCTTTATCCAGAATTTCACTCTCTTCGAGCGCCAGATTGTTATAGCCTTTAGCCGAATATGTGAAATTAGGCCGTATCTTATTAAAGATTGTGGGAAGTACGTCATTTTTTAGATTGGATTCATACACCTCTTGAGGATTATTAAAAACCAATAGGGCAAGAAATAACACACCGACGAAAATTGTAATTGGAAGTAAAAAAGGAAGTATAAAGGTTACGGGAAACAAAAGGATTAAAATACCTTTTAAAAGTGTTCTCAAAGGTTTTGCAATCCTGTAGAAATAATACATTTTAAGAGCCTTTGTTCGCTGTATTTCCAACTGAACAGCGCGCTCCTTTAAAAATGACCTTAAGTCCTCATCCATAACCATACTGATTATTTATTAAAACCTTCCTTGAGAATGGGAACGGCGCGTGCTGATTCATCAGCTTTAAAGAAAGGACTCATTTTAAAATTATATACGCTGGCCATTACATTGGATGGGAACGTCTCGATTGCATTGTTAAGATTCATCACAGCAGCGTTGTATGCGCGTCTTGATGCGCTAATTTTTTCTTCCATTTCATTTAATGAGCGTTGCAGATGCAACATATTTTCACTTGCTTTTAGGTCGGGATAGCTTTCTACGGTAACCATTAGATTTTTCAATAAACCCGTTAACTCATTCTCCATTCCAAATCTTTTACTTGATTGGGGATCTACTTCCAGCAATTTGTTTCGCAACGCAGTGATGTCGTGAAGCGTACTTTTTTCGTGAAACATATACGCCTTAACACTTGCCACCAAGTTTGGAATTAATTCCCCTCTATTTTGGAGTGCTACATCTACCCCACTGAATGAAAACGCCACGTGATTTCTTTTTTTAACCAGACCATTGTATAAAATAATAAGAAGTGGAATTGTTATAAAAAATATTGGCAGCGTAACAACAATGGCAATTATTAGTATTAAATAGGCTATTGGTTTATTCATATTTGAGATTATTATAACTGTTTGGATATTGAAGCATTTGTGTGGTCAAGATGTGCTGTGTTTTTATTCATCCAAAAATTCATTTCCCAGTTTGTCCAACCATCCTTCCTGCCCATTTGGCAACTGAAACCTGGAAAAATATTCCCCCACATCTAAATTTTTATATTGCGGGGAGGCATTTAAACCATACAAACCTTGGAGGCCGTTTTTGGAAAATAAAATGTGGGGTGTTCTTGGTACAAGTTTAATGGTATCGAATTCTGCGGGTAGTAATTCAATCAGTTCTATGTTTGGATACGCTTGGGAATCCTCATTTGGATTTGATTTTTTTGAAATTAGTGCTAAAAGTCCAAATTGGTTATCCTTTTCTACCACAATATATTCCTTAAAACCATACCATTCATAATACCTGTGAAAAGTCAATTCTTTCGGAATCTGCTTATTCCTCAGCATCGTATAATCCAAAAAATTTACTGACTGAAATTCAATTCCGGAAAATAGATTGGTGGAGTAATTTGTTTCCTTCCATACTTCATCAAAATCTAAATATTTATTATTAATATGTAGGATAAAATCCGTGCTATCTTTTTTAATGGATATATAACTATATCCTGATGAATTATTGAATCCGCATATGGCAACTGGCTCTCTTTTAGGCAATTCATCTATAACGGTTCCATTTTTCAAAACATATTTAATCTGGTTATCTATTAAGCACATTGAATAATCACTATTGTTAACTATAGGAAAGGCAGAACGCAAATTTTTTGGAGTTAAATCCTTAAGTTGCAAATTATAAATATTTATCTCTTCATTATTTCTACCCACTATAAAACCATTCTGACTTATAACGGTATCAAATTTCTTGTCAATTAAAATTTGACCGAATATGGCATCTTTTATATAGGAGTCTTTAAAGGCAAAGTTAGAGGACCAAATATGCGATTTGTCTTCATAGCTTTCTATTTTTTGTAGAAAATTAAAGGATGCATCCTTAGCTAGAAAAGTATCTTGATATTTTGCCTTTAGCCCTTTTTTATCAGGAATAATATATCCTTGATACTGAATATATGAAAAACGAATGTCGTTAAAGGTGGCCCTTTTTTTATAGGTAAAATTGTTTTCAATAAATGGAAAAATAATTATATTTCTATTCTTACCTAAATCCACAATTACAAAAGGAATGAGCGTATCATCTGCACAGCGCCATTCCTGCTTCCCATTAGAAGGATGTGTTTCAAAATAACAATCTGTTTTTTTTAAAAAAGATTGATTATAATATGTTATGCCTTTTACAATAAATCCTCCATTATGCTCCGTTCTCTCATATAGATTTTCGGCAAATAACTCTTCTATGGATATATTTTTCTTTTGTTTTTCTAAGTCCGATACTTTTATAATAAAAGAGTATTTATTAGGATTTAGGGTAATAGTATTGAACATATCTAAATAGTATTCGGAGACTTCCACATTTTGTGTTTTTATTTCCTTTCCTAAGAAATCGTCCGTTGCAAACAAACTTAGTACAGTGATTGATGCTATTTGGCCACCATTCTTTTTTAAAAAGTACAATTCGTCATTAGCTACCACTATATCATCAGCATCCACGTTTACGGTGGTTTGCGATATAACTATCTGACCAAATAAAAAAAATATGAAAATTGATAGCTGTTTCAATGGGATTTTATTTAGAGAACACATTTATTGAGCCAAAAGATAACTTAAATTTTAAATTATTAAAAAATTAATGAAAGTAGCCTTAACCTAGCCTTTGGGTAGCATTAACGTAGCTTAAACCATACACTCGAGTAGCACTCGCCCCCGTTGAACCATACATTAGCTCAACCTGAACGTACCATTAAGGGACATTAACTGTAGCATTAGGTCACTTTAACTATAACATTAGGTCACTATGACTGTAGCCCTAACAGCCTGTATTTTTATGCAAAATCTATGATTACGCCCGTTGTAGTGGTCACGGGCGAGATGCCCCCGCCAGCAAGGGGCAGTATTTTAATCGGCTTTATGATAAATTATTTCTTCTCCGTCAGTAATCAAAATCATTTTGGTTGAGTTTAGATATTTCAATTCAGATATCCATTCCTCGAACATTGTAGAATATTTTAATTTAAATCCATCCTCATATCTCAATATCTCAACATCTGCCATATCCCCTTCATTAAACCAAAGTTTACCGTTTTCATCAAAATTGTAAATTTTGTATTGAATTCCGCTAGAATCTCCGAAATATTCAAAAAAGGTATTGGAATCAAATTTTTCTGCTTTCCACTTTCCAATAACAAGTTCTCTAACTTCATTTTCAGTTTCACAACACTTAAGTTGTTGACCAAAAAGTGTCAGAGGTAAAAAGATTAATATAATTAGCAGAAATTTCATCATATTGCACACAACTTATTTTTACTCCCAACTTTTTAATTTTTAGCCATTCAACCTGTTCGGCTATACACAAGTTATTAAAAGAAATTTCTTTGTATAGTTTATAAATATAAAACAAACTCAAACCCACCCATTACAGAAAACCATAAGAGTGGGTTTTTAAATCGGGGAGAATACCAAATATACTGATTATCACTTAACAACTAACAACAATTAATAAATCCAATTATCTAACAATATAGTTAACAAGAGCGAATCATTCTTGTAGTTAAAGCGGTTGAGCCTATATCTTGGTTAGTTTAAACGTTGGGGAAACGAGAGGATACTCTCGCAAATGGGGCTTAATATATATATTATAAACCCAGCTCTTTTAATTTAGCAAAAACATCAGCCATTTTTTCTCCTTTTTTTAGAGGTCGTTCAGATTCTTGCTTTGTTAATAAATACGATTCCAATGCCCCTTTTGAACCAAACATAAATCTCTCTGAATTTTGCATTTGGGAATAGTTAGAAGTCAATTTCTGAATTTCTGAAAATGGTTTTTTTACGTTTTGTCTAAAAACTACATTTTCTAAACCCTTAGTATTTTCCGGCATTAACATTAAAATATGTTTTGAATCTAAAGGCAGTTTCAAAACATTCGTAGGATCAAAAGGTGCAAATCTTTGAGGACTATTATTTTCTGCAATTACTGGATTATCACTTGTTACCAACTCCAAATCTTCGTCATCAATGCGAACTACCATTATTGCATCATTTGCAAGTCTACTTCTAATCAACTCAATCGCAACTTCAAGTTGAGTTATTATCATTCCAGGTTGCCTTCTTTTGTTCCATTCGGATGTAAATTCTTCCAATTCTCGATCCTTAATAGAAATTGTTTGGCCTTCGTAATTAAAATGTTCACTACCGGTTTGCTTGCACAACTGAAATGCTCTTTCCAAGATTCTGCCTGACAAATCTCTACTGCTATTTACCCATTTTGTTGTACGATAATACATTGTTACAACCGTAGAAATTATCAACTCTCTCTGTTCGTTTGTAACTTCTGTTTTTGTTGGGTCAGTTAAAATTTTGTAGATGGAATCATAGTGTTGCTCAAGTTCATTAGAATAAAACTTTTCAATCGCCATTTTTTGAGCAACAGTTTCTCCCGGCAGAGTATAAAGATGATTTTCTAATGCTACATTATTGATTTTGGATTGGAATATACTGTTCTCATCAGTTTCACTTTTAGAAAGCACATAAATTAGATATTCGGAACCATCTAAAACTCCAAAATGTTTTAAATATGTTCTTGGCACAAAATGTTGTCTTTTAACTAAACTCTCTGACATAGCCGTATATGAATATTAAGCCCAACCTGTTTATATATCAATTTCTGTGTGTCTTCTTATCGTTACATATATCTGATAAGCTTCCTTTTAGAAAATACAATACCTTTTATTTACGTTAAATGTACTTGATCAATATATTTCTAGAATGAAAAAAATATTTTTTATTGTGTAATTTCCAAATATAAAACAAACTAAAACCCACCCATTACGGAAAACCATAAGAGTTGGTTTTTAAGCCGAGGTTAAAATCAAAATTACAATTTTTTAAAAACAGAATTAGTGGTTTAAATAGGATATTTTTTACAATGCAATTTTTACTCGTTCAATTTCATCAGCTTTTATAACTACCGTTCTGATGTTTAATTTTTTATAAGTTTGTTCCGCTTTGTATTTACACCGCTCATCGTTAGTTACAAAATATTCACAATGTGCTCCGTAAAAAGTATGCAATGAATCATCAAACATATTATTAAAATTGCCGTCTGTCTTATAACCTTTCAAGTCAAATTTATAAAATGTCTCAATTAGCAGAGAAAAGTTTTTGTTATCACTTGTTTTAGATTTTGGTCCATATAAATCTGAAAGTTCAAAAATATCTAAATGCTGTGGTAAATCTTTAAAATTTTGTCTTACTGCTTTTTGTAGTTGTGGATTATTGTTAAGTTTATTTATACTCCGTATTAAATAAACCTTTAATGATTTATATAGGCTGTAATCGGATTTTAATCTAGTTTGAAAATTAAATATATCTTCGAACAATGAATACATATTATCTTCAACTCTACATTTTGGATACATTACTCCAAAAATTGGGTCTTGACTATATCCCAATTTGAAATTTTTTGGTAATGGAATATATTTAAAAGGTAGATAGATATTTGGAATTCCATCTTCAGGATCAAATAAATCATCAAATGATGTGGGCTCAAATTCCCACTCCTTTTGCTTTTCGTCGAAAAATTCCCTAATATTCTTGAAGTGCCAAGTCGATGAATTTCTACCCCAATATTGACATAAGCATAAATTTTTAGTGAGTCGTTCAATATTTTCTAAATGGCCGTCGATAAATTGTGGATTTTTTTGAAACCCTCGGAACAGGTCATTCAGGTGTGCATTAGAATAAGGGACTTCAATTTTTCCACTTAAAATCAAATCTTCCCAATCTGAATATAATTTTCGCTCGTCGTCTTTAAGATTATCCTTTTTTTCAATGCGGTCAAAAATGTTTAAATCTAGATAAATATACATTTGATAAATTGTAAAAATTTCTTTTTAAGGGCTGCATTTTAAACCATTTATCATCTTATGCTTTATATTATGATTGTAATTATTGTAAATATAAAACAAACACACACATTACGGAAAACCGTAAAAGGAGGTTATTTAACCGGGGAGAATACCAAATATATGGTTTTTGGTAAATAAAACCGCTATCTATTTCATTTTTAGAAGCTACCAAAAAACAAAGCCGCTCAAAGCGGCTTATATACATTCAGTTTTTTTAACGAGAATGGGGTCATGCATTTTACCTTGTTATATGCCGTTACTATTTTATTAATTTCGTTTATAGCGTTGGTGTGAAAGCTCTTGCAACCGTACGGAGGAGGATCGAAATGTACTTGAACTTGTGTTTGCTATTTCTTTTTATATTTTACTTTTGGTTCTGCTGCTATGGCTATTTCCGTTTCTTTTACTTCTCCCATTAAGTAAGACTTAATTACGGCTTCCTTTCGTTTAGCCATTCCGTTAATAATATCTTGTGAGTCTTTGATTTTCTTTTCCAGCTCTTCAACTTTTATAATGAGTTCAGTTTGAATTTTCTGAGATGGAGCTTTGATACTCAAACCTCTCATGCTATCCATTGAAGCCCGATTATTTCTCGAAAATCGCACACGTTCTCCCTCTTTTTGAAGTGCCCATGCTAAATATTTAGGGTGTACTTCATTGCTTTTTATGCGAAGAACTCCACAGTGATCAGTTGGATAAAAAGGTTCTTTTGCTGGAATGACATTTACCATCCAATCTCCATCAATACCCCAAAGGACAGATGAAATATCAAAGTTTTCAATAAGCTTCTTTTCTATATGCCCAAATGGTTCAAAAACATTGGCACTATAAACTGGAATCCCTTTATCTTCATTGTTTATTTCATCCTTTAGCACACGTTTACCAATTGATAGTTCAAATATATCTGTGTTGCTCAATTTATATGTGATATTTGATTTCGATAGGGCATCGCTAAAAAGAGATTCTAATTCATTTTTAGATTTACTCAAAATTTGATTTGCCTTTTTTGCTTCTGTGTTGAAAACACTGCATTCATTGATTATTTGTTTTTGAACATCTATAGGTGGGAGAGGAATTAGCATGCTAGAATATATCTGTCCATTTATGTTAGGCTGAGAAGAACCCGTTTGATTATGCCTTACCCAACTTTGATAAATAGGTAGATTCGTATATTCATCAAGAAATTCTGGAAGTAATTTTGATTTATTTGTTCGAAATCTAATTAAGTATCCTGCGTATAATGCTTTTCCAAATTCTTTTCGATACAAAAATGTCTTACCAACAGTATTGCCAGACCTTGCAAATAGGAAATCCCCATCTTTAAGAATAAATTTTTCTTCTACTGTTTTCGTGGTTTTAAATTCGCTTAAAAGTTGTCCATTTTCATCAATATCTGTAATTCTTATATATCGGTAATCAGTTTTTGGATTCCCGACTATTGCACTTTCATTAGCACCGTATTGAGGTTCATTACAAACCATTCCGAGTTTTACCAAATCCCATTTTGTTTCCATAAAAATACTTGTCTTGGGAGTTAAAGAGATAAATTTGTTGAAATCTGGACGACTGAAATCTAGCATTTTGATTAATCTAACCTGTGTTACATTATTCTCAATATCTTTAGGTATTTCAACCTCTACTCCTTCAAAATTCTGATTAATCATATGGTTAATCTTCCTTTCATTCTTTTTATTGTATGGGTCGTAAAGTGGTGTATTAATATTATTTAAATTGAAGATATTGCTCAAAACACGTTTGTCTTCTTCATCCAAAGCAACATTACCTTCATCCTCATCTTCACCTTCCATTTTGTCGAGTTTAACACCACCTAAATATTTAATTCCTTCATTGCCTTTTGCAGCACTCCATTCATATCCCAGAAATTTCTTCATTTCTTTAGATTTTGAAGGACTTTTTACGATCAATACCTTTTGAGGATTTTGACTTGCCAACACAAAATAGTATAGCTTTTCTTTTTCGTTTTCTGTGAGGTAAACAAGGAAACGTTTGTTGAGTTCAATCTCTTTTTTACGAGGAGATAATGCCTTAAATGTTGTTTTCTTTTTCAGATTCTTAATTTCTGACCATTTATCAAACTCTTTTCGATATTCTTTAAAAATATCTGTTTCTAGTATTTTTTTATTTGGTTCTCCTTTCAATAAAGTTTGATAATCTTCAAATTCAAGTTCTAAGTGGTTGCAATACTGTTTTAGAAAGTGTTCATCTTCAAATAAACCGTCTTTGGTTTTATCGAAATTGAACCACGCGTTCACGCGGTTTAAGAAATGATCAGAAGGAGACGGACCTTCTTTTCTCCGTCTGATAAATAACGTAACGGTATTAGTTCCAGTCTTCCCAAAAGTTCCACTTCCGAATTCTGCAATGGCTATAATGTCAAAATACTTTAGCAAGATTTCACGAGTAGCCACATAAATATTAGTCGATTTCGAAGTGCTTTTGGCTTTTCCTTTGGTTAAAATAGAAGAGGGTACAATAATACCTGCAACTCCACCAGGTTTCAAAAGTTGTTTCGCTCTTTCAATAAAGAAAGTCTCAATACTATTGTTGTTAGGATAACTCTTTTCTCCAACCGTTTCAATAAGTTCATACTTCTTTCTTTCGGTTTCTGAAAGTGTTTCTAAAAAGCCTTTTACACTGTATGGAGGGTTAGCGATTAAAACAGAAAATGAACTGTCTTTGATGTTTTTATCATCCATTTCTTTACCAGAAGACAAAGCATCTGAGTACACAATATTGATGTCATCCTGTCCATACATAAAGGAGGAAACCTTGGCCACTTTTGAAAGACGGTATTCTTTTTCTATTCCGTAAACATTTTCGTAGTAGTCGGCTATCTTGGCTTCCTTTTCTTTTTCTACAATTGGTTTAATTTCTTTGGCATATTCATTTAAAAAGTGTCCTGCACCACAAGCATAATCTATGACTTTTGGTATTTCATCTCCTTTGGTAATAATTGATTCTAACGGTAAAGATTTCAGGATGAATTTTACAATAGGCATTGGAGTGAAGAATTGACCCTCTGACTGCTTTACTCCCTGATCCAAGAAGCCCTCAAACATATCCCCCAGAAACTGGTTTTCCTCGCTAGCTGATTCGCTATCAGTTTTTAATTGAATGTCCTGAAGCATTTGCACAATCTTCAGCAGGATAGCCGTGTTTTGATAAAAAAGTTTTTCGTTGTGGACGTCTATGAATCCAAAATCATTATTGTTAAAGAATTTTAGTTCCTTGAAGTATTTCTTGATAGTGTCTTTAGTAGCATCAGGATCATTTTTGAAAAAGTCAAAAGCTTTATCAATCTGATCGGCACTGATGTAAACCACATCCTCACCAAGGAAGCGTTGCATTCCATCCTGATACAATTTCTGTAGTCTGTCAATCAAACTGAATTGATCGTCATAAGCGATTCCTTTCCAATAAAATTTAAGTTCTTCGGGGTTATTGGTTTCATCAACAATTTTGCATAGAAAAAGATTGACTAATTTATCAAAAGCGTTTTCACGGCCAGAGACATTGTGTTGTCTTAAAATGGTTGCAAATTCATGATATTTTCCCTGAATGTCATTGCTGCTGATGGTTTTTAAGTCTTTAAGCGAGTACTTCGTCTTTCCGATTTCATAAGCAGGAATATCTTCCTCAAAAATACCTTTGGTGGCATAATCTCGAGCATAAGTTTCTTTCCATGCTTTGAAAATATCTTCAACATCCAACCCTTTTGCTTTTTCAAATGAGAGAGGTTTTTTGTCTGCTAATTCAACCAGTAACTTTTCGTTATCTTTAAATGTGATGAGACGATAATTAGCCGTTACTTTTGCGTCTAAATAATCAGAAGCATAGAGACAAACAAATTGAGTGCTGCCCGCTTGCTTTACGTAAGAAAGTAATTGCCCCCCATTGATTAATGTTTTCTTCCAGGCATCTTCAAATTCTTTTCCTTCTGTTTTACATTCTATGATAACTAATGATTTTCCCGAATTGTCTTTAACCATGATGTCGGCACGACCACCGCTTGCTCCATGACCAACCTTCCATTTTGGTTCTAGTTCTATATGTTCAGGTTTATAGCCTTGCTCAAAAAGACGATGAACACATTCAAAAACAACAAAGTTTTCGTTTTGCTTAAAGTTACAGGTTTGTTTCTCGTTTATCTTAAAGCCTTTATCTTCTGGATAGATTAGTTTTTCAGCTTTAAAATCGACCTTCAGGTAAGCGTCTGAATTCTTAAACTTTTTAAAAAAGGTATCTCCTTTGCTTGTAAAGCCAAGTTTGGTTAGGAGGTCTTTGAAATTATTTTTGGTAATCATTACATTTCAAATTTTTTTAAGTGACGAGTAACTTCTCTTAATACGGTATCAAAATCTGGTAAATCATGAATTTGATCTGCCATAGATTTTTGCCACCTTCCTTTATATTGTGGTAAACGCTGCTCTAATTTCTCATGAAAATCGGCAGGATTTACTTCTTTATTTTTACATTTTGCTTTGAATTCTTTGATATAAAAATTAACATCCATGCCATGAACTTCCAGCAAATACCAGATATCATAAAAATCTCTGGCCTGCATTCGTTGCATTACTGACCGTAATTTTTCTACTAATACTTCCTCCAACGAATAACAAAGGAGTTGATGCTTTTCCTGATCTGTATACCCAATAAAAACATCATTCAAAACAGGCTCAAAAACTAAATTTTCACTTCTTGAAATATCAACTTTCACTTTCTTATTTGCTCCCAATCCACCAAGAGGCCCTACATAGCTGATGTAGAAGTTGATTCCTCCGTCTTTATGTTCGTTGTCGTCGATTATTGCTAACGGGATGTTAGCTTCTTCTTTTATGAATTCAAAAACTTCTTCAAACCACTCAAATATTTGTTCGTTCGTTATACTGTCATCAAGTAATGTAAAATCAAGATCCTCGGAAAATCGGTAATCTTCGAAATAGACTTTTTTTAGCACCGTTCCACCTTTAAAAGCAATTGTTTTAGAAAGCTCTTCATGTTTTGCTATTCCTTGCAGAATCCACGATAGAATGTAATCCTTTTCAATCTGCTGATCTCGCACACCAAATTCACGAGCCATGTTTTGTATTTCTCCCGGTTTAATCATGTATAAATGGCAGATTTAATAGTTTCCGTTTCTAAATTTTGTTGAATGCTCCATCTGCTTATCATCTTTCCTGATTTTGGCAATTCGGTATCGAGCAACACATAAGAAGCTGTTTTTACTTTATTGAGTTTGGAAATAATGTCGGTTTCTATTTCGAGTATTTCCAGCAAGAACCCAAGCCGCTTGATTACTGCTTGCGATTTGAACTTTTCAGCATATTCCAAAAGTTTGTTGAACTTGATTTTGTCTTTTGATATATAGATGGCTCTTGCTATTTCTACAATTCCACCAGCATAGTCCGGTTTGAATAAACAGTCAATAAAAGTTTTTTCTAGGTCAGAGCATAATACTTTGTTAAAGCTGTCTATCCATATTTTTTTTGCTCCGAAAAAGTGTTTTTCATTATGATAAATAAATTGAAAATCAATATCCTTTATTTTGATTTTCGAAGGACGAATTTGATTTGCAACAACTATTTGTTCCTTTAAAGAAGGCTGAGTAATTAAGTTGTGGATTTGTAAAGCAGAATAATATCCAATATAGTGGTCAGTCCCTTTTGCTAAGTGCTCTGCGATTAGATGCCAATCAGGCATAAAGGATTCAGGGTCTTTTTCAAAAGGAATAACATAATACAGCCCTTTTTTTAATCGCATTAACAACCCTCTTTTAACCATATCACTGAGGAGTTCCTTTAAAGCACTGTCACTTGATTGAGGTAAAGCATTTACAGCATCACTATAAGTGAAACAATTCTTGTCCAATTGATTGAAATAGTTCAGTATTTGATTGGATTGTGTTGAAACGTTTTTTGCTCTCATAGCTTAAAAGTCAGCTTTAAACTGACCACAATGATACAAAGAATAAAATTAAAAAACGATTGTTTATCGTAAAAAAGTCAGCTTATACCTGTTTTAAGTGATATAAAACATAATTTAAACTATTGTCCTTTGAGTGATGGAGAAGTGAAAGCTCTTTTAATGTGGAGCGTAGCGGAACAGCAAATGTGCTTGAATGTGCCGCTGGATTTTCAAATGGCATACATCTACTTATTTATCCTCTCAATTTTATTAGGTTTATCCAACCAATAGTGAGTTAAGCACAAGCTATTAAAAATTTCCTTGGCATATTTTACAAACATATAACAAACTCAAACTCACCCATTATGGAAAACCATAAGACAGGTTTTTTAAATTGGGGAGAATACCAAATATAAGTTTTTTGCTAAATAGTATAGCTATCCATTTAATTTTTAGATGATACCCAAAAAAAATGCCACATAAAGCGGCTTATATGAGTTCGGTTTCTACAAATTAAGGGGTCGTGTAAAGATTACCATTCTTATTAGCAACGGGCTTTTATATTCCAAAGTGCTTAATAATTTGGTCAAAACACACTAAATCTTCTCGATTATACTCTTCCTCTTTTTTTACAGCTATTCCAACGTGAACCGCAGAATTTCTCTTTTTTTGAATATCTTCAAAATGATTTCATGGAAAATCAAGATTTATATTTAGCTTGAGCAGTTTTATATAAGTAATTAATTTTCCTAATCCTAAAGAACGGTCTTTTTCCAAGAGCTTTTTCTCAGTATTTTGGTCAAGTAATAACTGGTACAATAAAGCTTCGGAAATAGCTCCTGCTAGGATTATTGCGGTTCTATACCTTTCATTTTTCAAGTTCAATCTATAATCATTATAGAATCCACCAATTAATTTTCTAAATGGATTTTCTTCTATTTTAATTACAATCTCCTTTTTACTAGTATATTTTCTCGAATTTGGAGGAATTGGAATAACTAAATCATATAAATCTTTTTTTGGAATTCTAATAAATACACTTCCTTTTGCAAATTGTGCCAAATGATTTTTAACAAAATCTCTTGATAGAAACCAATTCAAATAGTTGGCAGTTATACCATTTTCAAGCCCTTTTTTGTTTAATATTAATGGTGTTGAAAAACCTTTGTTAGGTGCTATTTTGTCTAATAATTTAAGCCTTATTTGACTATCATTTGAAGGCATTAAAACCAAAGTTCCGGAGGGAATATTTGTTCCTCTTTTAGAAGGGGTTATAATTTCACCTAACGTAATCCGCTTACTTTTTTCGAATTTACTGTCAAGGTTTCCTATATACTTATTTATCGACATTGCCCGTTTAGGTTGTTGGTAATTTATCTCTTCACTAGGGTTCGCTATGCACAAGTTATTAAATTTTTCCTTTGTAAAGTTTCCAAATCCAAAACAAACCCACCCATTGCGGAATACCGTAAGAGTGGGTTTTTTATTGGGGAGATTAATAAAGGTAACTTTTTTTTATTAAAATAGCCCAATTTCGAATAGCAAAATACAATCTATCCATCCTTTAGCAGCCAAGTGTGGAAGTTCTAAATGAAAAAAAATAAATTATGAATAAATCGTCAATAGAGATAAAAAAAATCAGCAACTATCTAACTCCATCTATGATTTCCGTGCGTTTTTAAATTTTTCTACTTCTTTAGTCGTAAGACTGTCATATTTTTTAGCAAAATCAGATAAAGAATACCCCATAGCTTGAATAATTAGAAATACCGTGGTTGAATTCGGCCCTGTTATTGATTTAGCATTAAAAGTGTCCGACACAGTTGCTTTTCTGATATCTGCTTCTAAGGCTATTTCGTTATAGCTTTCAATAATTCCTTCGCTAGACTTATTAATAGAGCTAAATTTCTTGCTTGTTTCGAGCAAAAAATTTAAGGTAATTGCGATCTTAATATTAATAACTTGAATTAGCTCCTCTTTCATCTACGCAATAAAGTATTTCACAAATAATTTATCGGTACGTTTTGGCGTACCGATAAATTTTATTATATTTGAATTTGTATCTTGATTTACAGATACAAATTATATTTTTGCGAAAGCATTTCTAAACTTCTTAGAAGCATTCGCTTTGAATCTCGATCTGAAAACTGGTAATTTTTACGTGTACGAGACGATAAGCAAGGATGCTCACGACCCGGGCGTGGGCTCTCCTTATCCGTACACAGGCATACCAGTGCCCCAGGTCGGTAAGTTGAGTTCCGCGCCCACTTATTTTAGGTACCGCGTATCATATTTTTCAACTTAATTTTTCAAAGCATCCGTTTTCAGTTTTGTTTAGGAGTTTTTGCAATTGTTATTGTATTGAGTAGTTAGTATTGAGGGTTTGTAACTTCCAAGGAGGTTTCGACTCCGCTCAACCTGACATTCGTCTCACTACAAAAAAATGACCCGCTCCAGTTTTTCCAGACCATCGGAGCAGGCCAGTAGTTAAATGAATACTAAACTTAACTGATGCAAAATTATGAAAAATAAGTACAGGGGCTACTATGTCCTACCCTTATCTTTTGCCCTATTCTGGGCATTAAGTACTCCCCTAACCTCACAAAACGGCTCCCCTCCTATCTCGGGCATTGTAACTGATGCCAATGGACCGCTTGGGGGCGTAAATATTATAGTAAAAAATACCGCTCGTGGTACCCAAAGTGATGTGGATGGGCACTATTCCATAACCGCCAAAAAATCCGATACGCTTGTGTTTAGCTATCTGGGTTATAAGGCGCAAGAAGTAGCAGTGGGCAGTGGTAGTATACTTAATGTTACATTGCAAGCTGATGCCACGGCGCTGGATCAAGTGGTTATTAATGCGGGGTATTATACCACTACCGACAAAAAACGCACTGGAAGTATAGGGCGTGTAACCGCTGCTGAAATCGACAAACAACCTATCAATAATCCTCTTGAGGCCTTACAGGGACGGGTGACTGGAGTAGATGTAATTCAAAATTCCGGGGTGCCGGGAGGAGGATTTAAAATGCGCATTCGTGGTCAAAACAGTTTGATGGCCGGGAATGAACCGCTCTATATTATTGATGGGGTACCCTATGATACACGTACGCTCGGTTCTCCCAATACCTCAGGGGGAATTATTCCTGGTGCTGATGTCAGCCCCTTAAATGCCATAAACCCAGAAAGCATTGAATCCATTGAAATCCTAAAGGATGCAGACGCTACCGCTATCTATGGCTCCCGTGGGGCCAATGGGGTGGTTCTTATTACCACTAAAAGAGGAAAGGAAGGAAAGACCAAAATAACGGTAAATAGCAGTACGGGTATAGCGCATATCTCTAAAAAGGCCAATCTGCTGAATACAGAGCAATATTTGGAAGTCCGTCGGGAAGCTTTCGCCAACGACGGGATAACAGAATATCCTGAATGGGCTTACGACGTAAATGGCACTTGGGATATGGAACGTTATACCGATTGGCAAAAGGAGCTAATAGGCGGTACGGCAAATACGCGCAAACTTTTAGCAGAGGTCTCGGGAGGCTCTTCCAAAACCCAATTCCTAATCAGTGGTCAATATCAGGAGGAGACCACTGTTTTCCCTGCAAAATATGCCTATGACAGACTTACGGTAAATACGAATTTAAACCATCAAAGTAATGATGAACGGTTTAATATAGTGTTTACGGCAGGATATTCCCTTGAAAAAAATAATCTCCCAAATCTCGATTTTACTTCAGATGCTTTATGGTTGCCCCCAAACGCTCCGGCTATTTACGATGGGGAAGGCAATATAAACTGGGAGAACAGCACTTGGGCGAACCCATTGGCGGGGGTAGCAAGTAAATATACACAGGATTCCAAAAACCTAATTACCAATACCATTGCATCCTATACCTTTCTTAATGATTTTGAAGTAAAGATCAATGCAGGCTATGGTTTCTCGCAGCTACAAGGCCTTACCACCACCCCACACACCGTATACGATCCCGCCTATGGTATGGATAGTGGGTCTTCCAGACTTACCACAAGCAACGGCGGTCGAAATTACTGGATAACAGAACCACAAATCCGCTGGCAAAAGAAAAATGAAACCCATAAATGGGATATTCTCGTGGGAAGTTCTTTTCAAGAAAACACTTATATTCAAAAGATTATTACGGGAAGGGGATTTCCTAACAATCATTTCATAAATAATCTGGGGGCAGCGACCACGGTGACCATTGTGGATGAAAGCAAAACCAATTATAAATACCATTCCCTTTTTGGCAGGATCAACTATACTTTCCGTAACGAACTTTTCCTTAATGTTACCGGAAGACGGGACGGCTCCAGCAGGTTTGGTCCTAAAAACAAATATGGAAACTTTGGAGCTATTGGGGCGGCCTGGATATTTACCGAGGGAAGAACTTTTAATGGGTTGAGCTTTGGAAAGCTTAGAGGCAGTTATGGCCTTGCAGGAAATGACCAGATAGGCGATTATCAATACTTGCAAACCTACTCCATAGAGGATTATCCGTATGATGGCAATATAGGATTGGTACCTTCCCGTTTGTACAATCCCAATTTTAAATGGGAAAAAATAATCAAACGGGAAGCCGCCGTGGAACTGGGCTTTCTGGATAATAAAATCTCCATTTCCGCGGCCTACTATAATAACCGCTCATCAAATCAATTGGTAAATTATGCCTTGCCCGGTACAACGGGTTTTGTAAGTATTCAAGCAAATCTGGATGCAGAAGTAGAGAACTCAGGCTTTGAGATTGAATTGAACAGCGTTTTAGGCCGTAGTAATAATTTTACCTGGAATAATTCCTTAAACTTTTCCATGGCCCGCAACAAACTATTGGCCTTTCCAAGTCTTGAAAATTCCACCTATGCCAATAGATACGTAATTGGAGAACCATTAACCATAACAAAACTTTACGAGCTGCAAGGGGTAAATCCTGAAACCGGGCTTTTTGAATTTAAGGATTATAATGGGGATGGCGTCATCAGCAGCGATAAGGATAGGCAATATATAGCAGATCTGTCTCCAAAGTTTTTCGGCGGGCTCTCCAATACCTTAGGCTATAAAAATTGGTCCCTAGATTTTCTTTTTCAATTTGTCAAGAAAAACGGATATAACCAGTACCGCTTTTCGGAGCCGCCGGGTCTAATGGGAAACCGCTCCATAAGCGTATTGGACCGATGGCAGCAACCCGGGGATGTGGCTCCAATGCAACGCTATACAACCGGGGAAAATTATGAAGCCTATTTGGCCTATTCTCAGTTTACTCAGAGCAATGGCGTTATTTCCGATGCTTCCTTTATTCGGTTACGCTCAATGGAATTGGCCTATAATTTAAAATTGGGAAAGGAAGCTGGCACTTACTGCCGGATCTTCCTTCAAGGCCTAAACCTATTGACCTTTACAAATTTTAAAGGTGCAGATCCAGATCAAATTACTGGGTTTCTTCCCTCCCTACGAAAAATCACTTTTGGGGCACAACTCCATTTATAATCATTAAAAAACGTACAGATGAAAAAAGCAATACACTATCATATCAAAAAATATATATACCTCCTGCTCTGCCCTTTACTCTTTTTGGGCTGCGAGGATTTCTTGGAAGCAGAAGACCCCTTGGGGCAACTAAACAGTCCCCTAGTTTTTGAGGATGAAGCCACCGCTACTGCCGCGGTTACAACCCTATATGCAAAATTGCGGGACGAGGTGCTATTGACCGGAAACACTCAGGGCCTTGGCCTATTAATGGGCATATACGCTGATGAAATGGACTACTACGGTTTTGGGGGAGAGCCATTGGACAGCTTTTATCAGCACCAGGTATTCTCCGATGATGTAATTGCAGAAAACCTTTGGACCCAATCCTACGCCCTCATTTATATGGGCAACGCAATATTAGAAGGGCTAGAAACTTCCCAGATTTTAAGTGCAGAGAGCAAGGCACAACTGAGAGGGGAGGTTCTTTTTATTCGGGCCCTCTCCTATTTTTATTTGGTCAACCTCTATGGGGATATTCCGTATGCAATCACTACCAATTACGAAGTAAACAGCATCCTCTCAAGAATGCCCGCTTCTCAGGTTTATGAAAACATAGTTATTGATCTAAATGAAAGCAAGACCTTGCTGGGAACCAATTACATTTCTGGGGAACGAACTCGCGTCAATAGCATGGGAGTGTCCGCCCTACTTGCCCGAATATACCTCTATACAGAACAATGGAATGCAGCAGAAATGGAAGCCAGTGCGGTGATAAACAATACTTCTTTGTACAACTTGGAAACTGAAGTCTCTAATGAATTTTTAAAGGAAAGTCCTTCAGCTATTTTACAATTTAAACCAAAGACGGAAGGTAACAACACTTTGGAAGCATCCACATTCATATTTACCGCTGGCCCTCCGCCTTTAGTTTCCCTTGAACCTCAACTTATAGAAGGAATGGAGGCAGACGATCAAAGGCGGGAGCAGTGGATTGGGGAAGTTACGGACGGGAGCCAAACTTGGTATTATCCCAACAAATACCAAAACAATAGCAATACAGGCACAAGTATGGAATATTCCATAGTGTTTCGCATATCAGAACAATACTTAATCCGTGCGGAAGCCAAGGCCAAACTAGGGAACCTTCCAGACGCTTTGGAAGACCTCAACACCATTCGGAACAGGGCTGGCTTGATGGATTCAGAGGCAACAACTCAAAATGAAATTTTAGAGGCCATATTCCAAGAACGCTACCATGAACTCTTTTCAGAATTCGGTCATAGGTGGTTTGACCTTAAGAGGCTTGGCTTGGCAAACGAAATCCTTGCTCCCATTAAGCCCGGCTGGAAACCAACTGATGTATTGTTGCCAATTCCAGAGAACGAACTTTTAATGAACCCTAACCTGTATCCTCAAAATCCGGGATATTAAATTCAATATATGTTATGAAATTAATATTTATTAAAACTAAACCATTTCCTATTATGCGATATTGCATTTTGCTTTTGGTATTGCTTATATTTAGTGGTAGTACAGTAGCACAAGTTCAACAGAAGTATTCCTCGGAATTGAATTCCCTCTGGAGCAATGGCACCTTTATTATCAAGATATCCAAGAATGGCAAATGGGCAGTCATTGAGGAGGACTTCCCACAAAAGGGAAGGGAGATTCTAGTAATGCAAACAAAGGGTACAAAACAGTATCGCCTTCCAGAAAGTGAATGGTTGGATTTTTCCGCGGACAGTAAATGGTTTGGGTGCATCAGTAAGGAGGAAATGATACTCATCGATTTGGAAACCGATAAGGAGGTACGCTATTCCAATATAGCTACCTATAAATTTTCAGGCACTGGTAATTATATTGCCGCACTACAACAAGGCAAGGGGAAGCTAACGGAACTTTTAATAATTGACCTGAAAAACAAAACGATAGCAAGAAGGCTTAGGGATGTAATAAAATTTGAGTGGCATCCTACCCAGAATATTTTGCTCGCCACGGTGAAAGGGGCGGAACAAAACCAAGTAATCCGTTATGATGTTGGGAAAGAAAATTCTGAACTTCTTTTCAAGGAAAACTCAGGAAGTATCGAGTATTTAAGATGGAACGGGTCGGGTTCAGCCGCCATTTTTCTTAGCCGAAATGAAGGGAATCTCCAATTGCATTATTTCAGTAAAAGCGAAGGCACAAGTGGGGTGCTAACCGATAAGGCAATACAGGAAAAATTCATAGACCATCATCTTAGTGATCGTCAACCTTTTATATCCGATGATGGAAAAAAAGTAATTTTTTATGTTCAGAAGCTAGAAAAGTCTGAGGCTGAAAAAAGCGATGTTCAGGTATGGAATAGTGACGATCCGTGGATTACCCCTCGAATGGAAAGCTCCAATGGGGGAAGACATTTTTTAACAGCCTGGTATCCACAGAGCGGAGAGATTAAGCCAATCGAAACGGAAGCCCTACCCAAGGCCGCGATGAGCGTAAACCACGATTTTGCAGTGGTGCACAATCCACTACAATATGAACCCCTATATAAATACTATCCAAATGCAGATTTATATATTAAAAATATAGCAACAGGTGATACTACTTTGGTTTGCAAAAATCAATACACAGAAGGGAAATTTGTCACAATATCTCCCAGTGGAAAATACGTTTCCTATTTTAAGGATACTGATTGGTTTGTGTATAATTTAGAAAGTGGGAAAACTATAAATCTGACCGAAGATTTGGAGGTACCGTTCCAAAATACTGAATCCCAAAGGCCAGGGGATTTATTTCCATATGGCAATCCCGGCTGGCTAAAGGACGATGGGTACATAATATTTTATGACCAATATGATATATGGGTTCTGAGCCCAGAAGGCAATACTAAAAAAAGGGTTACTCAGGGTAGGGAAGATAAAATCCAGTATAGGATTAGTAGGGATTATGGCCGTAAAGCATATAATCCCTTAACGATTCATCCCGATTTCTGGAGTGAACCATTTAATATTAAGGAGGGTATTATATTGGAATTCCTTGATAATAATAATTTTGACACCGGATTAGCGCTATGGAAGGACGATTTAGCCATTAAACCACTTTTTAAAACGGAAGGGGCAATTACCAAAGTTATGAGTTCGGATAATTTGGAAACCGTACTGTATAGCAGTCACCGCTTTAACAGGCCCCTAAGCATTCACAATGTAAACGTAAAGACCAAAAAATCCCAACTGCTGTATCAAGCAAACGAGAAGCTTTTGGATTATGATTTAGGCCACACAGAATTCATCGAATATCAGTTGGAAGATGGCACTAAACTAAGGGGAAGTTTGATGTATCCTGCAAATTATAACCCCAATATTAAATATCCTATGATTGTGGAAATTTATGAAAGAAAGTCCGTGGATATAAATCAATTCCAACCCCCAAGCAATTATATGGTTATCGGGATCAGTTTATTAAATTTTACTCTTAATGATTACTTTGTGCTTTATCCAGATATTGAATATACCATTGGGGATCCAGGGATTTCAGCATTAAAATCAGTAACCGCTGCGGTAGATAAAGTACTGGAAACGGGTAAGGTGGATGAAAAGCGGTTAGGATTGATTGGCCATTCCTTTGGGGGCTATGAAACAGCATTTATCGTTACCCAAACAGATAAGTTTGCCGCAGCTGTGGCAGGAGCGGCAGTAACCAATATTGTTTCTTATTACCACGATGTATTTTGGGATTCTAGGCGCACTCAAATGTGGCGTATGGAAAACCAACAATTTCGCTTTGGGGATTCATTTTATAATATGAAGGATGCCTATTATAGAAATTCCCCTTTGCACCACGTGGAAAATGTGAATACCCCATTGCTATTATGGACCGGAAATACAGACACCAATATCAACTGGAACCAAAGTGTCCAGATGTTCCTCGCTCTAAAAAGATTGGGCAAAAAATCGAAGTTGCTTTTGTATGACGACGAGCCTCATGTTCTAATGAAGACCCCTAACCAAATGGATCTTACCAAGGGTATATTTAATTGGATGGAAAAATATGTAAAGAAAATTGATGAAATTTAAAAAGCTTCCCGATTAATAAAAACCGAGAAGCTTAAACTAACCCTTATTGTAACCATTCATATAAAAAGTCATGACAGTCCGGGGTTTTATAGATGGATCTGCCATTAAATTTACAAACGGGCACTCCATTTTCGGAACAATCCTTCGGAGCAGACGCACAACCCGCAGAGGTCATAATATATCCTGTTACCAGGGCATTCTCCTCAATGGGGGTGCTCTTTTCAGTTGCAAAGGCAAAAACGATTGCCAGTAAAAATGCCATCAATGGCATGCCGAACTTTAAAATTTTTGTTTTCATAATATAAAAGTTTTAATGAATTAGCGACCTACTATTTTTTACAGGTGTTCGGTCTTATTCCTGATACTGGCCAGTATGTGTTGTGTTAGAGCCGGGGTCAAAGTACTCCGGCTTTAACTTATAAATCCATAACCTTCCGTCTACAAGTGCAATCAAAATATCCTTGTAAATTCGGAAACCATTAAGTTTTTTATTTTGTTGGTGATAGAGGTAAAAACTGAATTCATAGCTATTCGTAACGATATTATAGACATCAATAATAGCAGCGGTTTCAGTAGCCGTTTTATCTTCATAACGACCTAATCGGTCGCTATTGATAAATAGGTAATCTCCAAAGGTGGCAGTATACTTATTAATCATAACCGATTGTCCTCTTTTGTATTGATCTTTTTTAGTGTGATGGGCAATATCTAAAATTGCCTTGCTTACCGTATCAATGGTCTTTCCTGAATATTTATAAAATAGATTTTCATCCGTAACCTCATAACTGTTGCGATAAAAATAAGTGTAAAGAAACTTCTTGTTTTTAGTGTTCCAGAGCAAAAGCCCATCACTATCGAATATTCCATCCACCTGTTTGGTAATAATGCTATCATTAAAAATCACGCTGTCCCTGTCCGTTGCTCTGGTAATGAGACCGAGATTGGTGATGGCTGTAGTATTGGAAATACCGGCAATTCCTATCCGAGTCGAATCCGCTATTTCAAATTGTTTAAAGTAGGCCTCGTTATAGCTGAAAACATCAGCTTTCCAATCTGTCGTATTTCCTCGAAAAATTATAGGTACGGTGCCGTCACCTAAAAAGAAGAACGGAGGTTCCACTAATATTCTCGCCCTTCGGTAAGGAAGTTCAATGTTGCTAATAGCAACTGGGAAATCCTTTATATGCTGCAGGGAAACATCGAGGGTCTTTAAATATAAAGGGGCCTGCAAATTCCCTAAATAAATAATGCTGTCCTTAAAACCTGCAATGTAATAAGTATTCGAGCCAAGCTCATAATCCCCTAAATACTCGGCAGCATGGGGAAGGTATTTACGCTGAAAGGCCTCGTTTCTGTAAATTTTCTTCTCGGAGCTAATGAAAAGCACCGTTAGCAAAAGCGTGGCAAAAGCGGCGATAATGAATAGAGCAAGAAACACAGCCTTATAAGAGGTCGTCAACTTGCCAGGCCGCGGAAGTCGCGTTGCGAGAAGGATGGCCACCACCGCCAATATGATAAAGGAAATATTAAAAAAGAGGTGTTCAGTCCAACTCAGTTTTTCAAGTACACCCCCACAAGAACATGGAACAAAGTCAGAGAAATTTAGAATAATGACTATATAAGCAGTAAACATAACCATTAACCCAAAGCAGCCAATAAGAGCGGCTAATCTAAATCGGGGAATAATAAGCAACACCGCCAATAGAATTTCAATGCTCGGCACCAGTACAGACACCATCCCAGCATAGGCACTTAATAAGGGAGCTTGAGCGAGTTGGATCTGAAATGTTTCAAAATCCAAAAGTTTGCTCATGGCTGCATAAACAAACAAAACAATAAATAATAGACTAATTACATTTACTGTGAATTCCCTATATTTTTTATTGAATATCATATCGTTAGATTTGATATGATAAAATTCTGCATTAAAATTTCAGAAAAATGGAAATAAACTTATCCCAGCGGTATTATTTTCAGTCAATGGAAAAAATCACGGATTTTCGGCTAAAAATTTCCTTCGAAGTTCTTTGGGGGTATAGCCAAATTCGTTTTTAAATGTGGCCGAAAAAGAAGGTACGCTTTTAAAACCGCATAATTGGGTAATTTTTTTGAAACTGATATTGCTTCCCTGTACCAACATTTTAGCTTTTCGCAACCGTTCGTTTCTAATAAAGCGAAAAACACTCACCCCGTACAACTCCTTAAAACCATATTTAATTTTGAAGGCATTTGTGCCAAATTCGAGTGCTATTTCCTTTATTGGCGGAAAATCCATTTCGAGATTGTCCATAAAGTAGTCGCGTACCTCTCGAATTTTTATGACATCGGAGGAGGATAACTTAACCTTTTGTCTATTATCCATTAAAGTGAGGGGATTATTTTTTTTAGAGCTCTCTTTTTTATTATTCTCTTTTGCTATAAGGTATTCCTCTAATTCAACCTGTCTTTTGGAATGTTTCACAACAGTTACTATAATACTTTCCTCCCCATTCTTTTTCCCGCCTAACTTATTTATATAGCAAGCACTGGGTAGCAATAGGCCTGATTTGGTTTTAAACGTTAGCGCTATTGAAGTATCCAGCATTTTTTTATTTTTAAGCATATCCCAATGCCTTTTCCATTTTGGAGTAGACTTTTTGTTTAAAAGGTTGTCGAAGGACCCTCCAACAATTTCCAAACAGTTATAAAACAAGATGTCACACGCTTGTTGGTTAACGGCTTTAACATTTCCGTCTAGATCGATTATAAAATTCATCAAGACTATATGCTTGATAGTTTCATTTGAATTAACATACCCCTCATGCAATAAAGCTTCCCCAATTTCTTCTGCCATCATGTTAATTCCAGATATAAGCGCGTCTATGCTATCCTTTTTGGAAGATTTTTCAATATGATAATAGAACTTACCCGCACCCATTTCAGCTATTGCTTCGACAATCCTTTTGAGACGTTTCTTCTTAGACATCTGCATTCTTATTAAATTATACTTTTACATTTTTTCCATTTTCCAATCAGTAATTTGACCGTTAAATGTATTTTTCCAAAAATAATTTCGCTTCGTCCATATCCTGAAAAGCTTTTGTTGGGATGGAGGGTTTAGTAGTCTTAAGGTAGAAATAAGATAAAATATCCGACATTGGGTCTCCCACAATAAATGCCACTGCTTTAAGCAATGTGGAACCCTCACGCGCAAGGTAGTCCCTACCGGGTTTGTCGACTTCTTCAACACCACGAATATCGCATAGGGCGGGGTAATAAATTCCATTCTGCAATTTAAGGCGATCTGCCACAATCCTTATGGCCGCCTCATGGTTGATTACGATATCCTTATAATACCGTATGTGTAGAAGACCTCCGTTAAGAGTGTATAAAGCAAATTTATTTTCTATAGAATCCATGATGATCGAAAACTGGCAATTCCCTATAAATTTACGAAAATCTGAAAGTATTTATTTTTAAGGCGACGATTCACAGCCCAAGTCAGGACTTTTTTCTTATCCAAAATGAAAAAAAACTTATCCCAGCGGTATTATTTTGTAATTGAACTTTTAATTGCCATCAAATGCCCGTAAATTCTATGCTTTAAACTCAACGACCATGGCAAAAATCAAACACAACAACTTTTTGGATACCGTTCATGAGGTGTTTACGGATGCAAAACAGGAAGGCGTACTCCATCTGTACGCTGAAGGGGAAACCTTTAACGGACGTACTATTGGAGTTAAAAACAGGAGCCTTTTTCACTTTGGCACCACTGGGTATTTAGGCCTGGAACAGGATGTAAGGCTAAAGGAAGCAGCTATTGATGCGATACGCAAATACGGCACGCAGTTTCCGTTGTCAAAGTCTTACATCTCCAATCCGCTATATAGTAGGTTGGAAGAAAAGGTTACCGAAATGTACGGACATCCTATTATCATTACCAAAAACAGTACACTGGGTCATATAGGAGTAATACCGAGCGCAGTGAAAGATCAGGATGCCATCATTTTAGACCATCAGGTTCATTGGAGCGTGCAGAGTGCGGCCAAGATTTTAAAGAATAGAAGTGTACCTATTGATATGGTAAGGCACAACGACCTGAATATGCTTGAGGATAAAATAAAGCGGTATTCAGACCAGCGAAAGAAAATTTGGTATATGGCTGACGGTATCTATTCCATGTACGGCGACTTCGCTCCTATTTCCGATTTAATGGCATTAAGCCAAAAATATCCGCAGCTTAATTTCTATTTTGATGATGTGCACGGCATGAGCTGGATAGGCAAGAACGGTACGGGATATGTGTTAAGCCAGCTTGGGGAACTGTCCGAAAATATTCTGCTCTTTGGTACCCTTAGCAAAACCTTTGGAGCCAGTGGTGCGGTGTTGGTGTGTTCCAATAAAAAAATGTACCATGAGATTAAGACTTTTGGAGGGCCCTTAACCTTTTCCGCCCAATTGGAACCAGCATCCATTGCCGCGGCAACTGCCTCGGCTGATATACACCTTTCCCCAGAAATTTATACCCTGCAACAGGAACTGCGGGAACACGTAGAATATTTCAATGAGCTTTTGCAGCAAACCGATCTGCCCCTGATTGACGAGAATATATCTCCGGTGTTTTATATCGGAACCGGAATGCCAAGGACAGGTTATAATTTTGTAAACCGATTGATGAAGGAAGGATTTTATGTAAACCTTGGCATCTTCCCTGCCGTTCCCGTCAAGAATACCGGTGTACGCATTACCATTTCCAGGCACAACCAAAAAGAGGAAATAAAGGACCTTGTGGAGGCGATGAAATTCCATTTTCCAAAGGCACTGGAAGACACCCACACAAATAGTGAAAGAGTGTTCCAGGCCTTTAAATTGGAGCCGAAACAAAAAAAGGCTTTTTTAAAACCAAAAGTCACTGCGGATTTAAAAGTACAATTAGAAGATTCCATATTAAAAATTGACAAAAAGCTCTGGAACAGCCTATTGGGAAAATATGGAGTATTTGATTGGGAGGGATTGAAATTTTTGGAAGAATCATTTAGCGGCAATTCCCATATGGAACATAACTGGGAATTCAGGTATTTGATTATCTATGACCAAGAGCAAAAACCAATATTGGCCACATTTATGACTGTGGGATTATGGAAGGACGATATGCTTGCAGCTGTTGGAGCTTCTAAGACCATTGAGGAAGAACGCAAAAATAATCCTTATTACTTGACCTCAAAAGTGCTGAGCCTTGGTTCGTTATTTACGGAGGGCGAACATTTATTTCTTGAAAACTCACATCCCCAAAAACAGGAAGCGTTGAATTTACTTATGCAATATTTGGAAAAATTGGAACATTCCCTTAAAGCAAAAATGATAGTACTTCGTGATTTCCGGGAAAATAAAATGCTTCATGATTATTTTCTGGGACAAGGCTTTGTTCGCGTACAGATGCCAGAATCATGCACGCTTGCGCTTGACGAAGATGAAACCCTGGAAACATACATTTCCCAACTTTCCAGCAGAAACAGAAAGCACTTACGAAAAGAGGTTTTTAAAGTTATGGATTTACTTGATATACGTATCGTACAGGAGGCCACCGTAGAACAATTGGAGCAGATTTCGGAACTGTACTCCAATGTACATCAAAATAACTTGGGACTGAACACTTTTTCCTTTCCCGCGAAGCTGTTTGGTAAGATGTGGGTGCATCCGAATTGGGAATTCATTACAATTGCTCCAAAGGACGAACCCAATAAAATGATAGGCGTTATGCTTTGTTATAGGAATATCTATAACACTTACGTCCCCGCCTTTGTGGGAATGGATTATAACTATCTGGAACAATTTCATATTTATCGCCAACTTTTATTCCAGACCATTAAGCGTGCAATAGAACTGAAATGTCGACATATTTCTTTAGGCCTTACCGCAGAGTTTGAAAAACGAAAATTGGGAGCTACCGTATATAATAAATACGCTTATATACAGACAGCTGATAATTATAAACTTGAACTTATGGGTATTCTGGAATCTAGTTGACAATCACTTCAAATTGCCCCATATGCATGAAATATCAAGATTTAATATCGGAATTCGAAGCCAAATTGGAAGCTTTGGAAACTTGTACGGACGATATTTTATACAGGGCAGAGACTGGCATAGCCTATACAGAGCGGTGGATAAAAACACTTCGGGAGGAGGTGGTACGGCATGGTTTCGGCTCCATTCAGGAAGAGATATTTTTCTTCAAACATATCAAGCCCCAAATCTTCAGCAAACTGATCTACTACTCAAAACTATTTAATATTGAAAGCAAACGGCCACGGAGCAGTTCCAAATTCCAGATTAAATATCTCAATAATCAAATTGACAAATTGCAGGTCTTCTTTAATGACAATCTGGAGTTCTACCATTATTATCGAAGGGGAGCAACATCGCTCGACGAACAATATTTCGTCCGTGGCAAATCTGATCTTCGGTCCACCACTGATTTCTTTAACTTTTATATCGACGAAAAGTTCTCCACTTGTCAGGATGGAACCGTGGCGGCGATTATGGCCTATGATATGCTGATCGTTTATTTACAACAGGAAATTGAAAAACTAGAAAATTACAAGGACAATCAAAACACAAATTTAATGAAGCAATCATCAAGACTTTTTTGGACGGGAAACAAAACAGATCTCATAGAACTCATCTATGCCCTGCAGAGCAGCGGGGCTATTAATAGCGGAACGGCCGATATAAAGGAAATGGCTACTCTTTTTGAACAGATTTTCAATATAGACCTTGGAAATTATTATCATACTTTTATAGAGATCAGGGCACGTAAAGGCAGTAGAACCAAATTTCTGGACAGATTGCAGGAATCATTATTGAAGCGGTTCGAAGAATCGGATACATAATCCCACCCTCTTCCCAAGTTGGGAAATCAGCTTTTAAATCTTTTGCCATTAAAATTATGTCAAATTAGTATCAATATCCAAATTGATAACATTCATTTCCCTCCAAAACTACCCGAATTTTATTTGAAAAAATCTTTCCCACCTCTGGATTGACTATTGAAAGATTTCCATCAAAGACCTGCAAATTTGTAGAACGAAAGTCAAATCAAAGATTCACGAACACTTTGCTATTAAAATTTTAAAGTGCGTGAGCTAAATCAAGTAAGGGGCTATCAAATTAGATAACAGCAATAAAATAGTCCCTTTCTTCTAAAACCGTTCTATTATGCCAACAAGTATTATAACCACAGACGATCTTCGGGATTTCAAGTTTGAATTGCTCGATGACATTAAAAAAATTCTCACAAAACAAGCTTCCGGCACTTTGAAAAAATATCTCAAATCCTCAGAGGTAATGGAAATGCTTCAGATAAGTCCCGGCACCCTCCAAAATCTTCGAATTAATGGTACGCTACCTTTTAGCAAGATGGGTGGAATCATTTATTATGATTCTGAGGACATTCAGAAAGTAATGAGAGATAATCGTGTTCAACATCCAAGTGACTAATCATGTATGAACTATATAAAACACCTAAACTCTGTTTTTCAGCAATTTTCGATGGATTCCCAATTGAACCCAACGCACATAAGTTTGTATATGGCCCTGTTCCAATATTGGAACATCAATCGGTTTCCAGATGAGTTTTATATAAACCGGGAAGAGATTATGAAGATGTCCAAAATAGGCTCAAAAGCAACCTATCATCGATGTTTAAAAAATCTGCATCGATGGAAATACATTCGATATCTCCCCTCCCACAATCCTTACAAGGGGAGTAAAATCAGGATGCCCAAATTTGATACAAGTAGTGAAACAAGCGACGAAACAACTACTGAGATAAGTACCGAGGAATCTACTGAACAACTAAAGGGACAAGCATTGGCACCTTATACAAACATGAATAAACATATAACAAACAGAAATAAAGCTAAGCTACCAAAAAATAAAAATGAAGTTTTAATTTTTTTTGAAAAACAAAAATGGCCTGTATTGGAAGGAGAAAAATTCTTCAACCATTATAACGGCATCGGTTGGAAAATCGGTGGAAAAATTGAAATAGCGGATTGGCAATCCACAGCAGAAAACTGGATTTTAAAATCCAAAGAAATTGAAACGGGAAAAGCAATGTCCCAAAATCGGGACAACCTTAAAACCAGTAAAATCAAAAATTATGGTCAACCCCTCTAAAATAACCGAAGGCGGCATAGAATATTCAATCGGAAGGTTCAATGGGTTTGAGATGTTCTATGATTTTCCAAAGATCTTGATCTATCTGGATGCTAAGGGAAAGTTGTTGTTTGGCAAACAGTTCAAAATCTATAGGGAGGATAAGGACATCATCTATAAACTCAGTAATTATTTTATAAAGGATAAAGAAAAATGCGATCAGGCAGGAATAGATCCAGATAAGGGGCTTTTGGTTTCCGGTCCTGTGGGATGTGGTAAAACATCTTTAATGAAGCTGTTGCAGTTTATTGTTCCGCTTCAGCGATCCTACTCGGTAATACCCTGCCGGAATATTGTTTTTGCATTCAATCACCTCGGTTATAAAATCATTGAAGATTACGGAAGTGGCAGCTATTTCTGTTTTGATGATCTGGGGGTGGAGCCCATCGGGAGGCACTACGGACAGGACTGCAATGTAATGGGAGAGGTGCTGCTTTCACGTTATGAGCTTTTTCTGAAAAGCAAACTGAAAACGCATGCCACTACCAATCTAAATGCAGAGGAACTGGAGGAAAGATATGGAAACCGTGTGCGAAGCAGAATGCGCGAAATGTTTAACCTAATTGCCTTTGATAAAAATGCACAGGACAAAAGAAAATAAAATCTACGATTATGAAAATAGCCACCTTTAATGTTCAAAACCTGTTTCATAGAGATAGAAGCTTGATTCAAAAAACCGTTGGCAAATGCGTTTCCGATTGGATTGTTGAATTCGACACCCTGCTAACTAAAGAAAAAAGCGCTTCGAATACTGAACGGTTAAGGGAATTATCGTTCCTGTTGGATTTTGACAAAACCTATCAAAACCCATACGTGGTGATGCGAAAGAAAGCGGGAGAGCTCTATTTGAAAGGAATGAACTGCTCCAAAGAGCTTAAATCAGGGGAATTAACGGATTGGAACGGTTGGATCAAAGTTCAGACCGTGCCTATCGATCCAGAAGCTACAAATCATAAAGCTATGGTTATTTCAGAGATTGACCCGGATATTTTGGTGCTGCAAGAAGTTGAAGATAAAATGTCTTTGGATGAATTTAATAATTTCATCTTGCCTAAGTTTAATTGCGCTTCTTTTTCGGAAAGTATTTTGATACCAAGTTCTGAAGGAAAGAGCCGTGAACAAGCTTTACTTTTAAAAAATGGATATCAATTGGAATCCATCAAAATTCATAGTATAGATGATTCTGAAACTGCAACACAGGATTTATTGGAATACGAAATTCAAAGCCCAAAAGGAAAAATTATTCATTTACTCTCGGCCTATTTCTATGAAAATAAATGCGATAAAGAAAAGGCTTTTGAAATAAGGAAAAATCAAGCATATCAAGTCTCCGTGATATATAAAATATTACAGTTGCAAAGTAAAACCAATATTGCCCTCGTTGGAACTTTAAACGCTCCCTCCTACTGCAACTCCTTGGCTCCATTGCTCCAAGAAACCGATTTAAAAGACATCAGCAAAAACAAAACTTTTAATGTTGATTTTGATGAAGGTCAAGATGCTACCTACTTTCGATTAGGTGCTTACCGAATGGGAGTAAATATTAGACAAGAAGATTATTTATTGTTATCTCCTGCGCTTTTTTCAAATGTAGAAAGTAGTGGACTGAACAGGAAAGGGGTTTGGCCGGAGAAGCGGCCTAATTGGGGTATATATTCCAGTTTGCAGAATAAGAGTCAGGCGGCTAGTGAGCATCCTGTGATGTGGTGTGAATTAACAATTTAAAGTGACTATTAGTTGCTAATGATACTATCATATTTAAATCCGATTAATTCATCTTCTTCAACTTGTGCGCGCCAGTTCATATCGTATTTAACAATGGACATATCGCTTATATCCAATTCAATCTTCTCTTGATCTTTTGGGAAATCAACATCAAATACAAAAGCTGGAAATAAATCATATTCAAATTTATATTCCTTTGGATTAATGTTTTCAGTTTCATCGCAAAATGGTATGAAAATCTGAAAAACTAAAATTCCTGAATAAACCACCAAACATAAGTTTGGTCGGTAAATGTTGCCTGAAATGCTATGTTTTCTTTTGTATAGAATAGCAGCTGGCTTTGCATAATATTTCTTTGAAAATCGTGTCCTCAATAATAGTAAGGGAATATCAAAAATGGTATTCTCAAGATCATCCTCTCTTTGAGATAACCAGTCAATAGTCTTATTGTAATTTTCCAATTCTTCTGTTGTGCATAATGACAATCCGACTTTCACTAAACCTTTATAAACATTAATTGGAACAAATTTTTTCTTTTTCAGAGTGACATTCAGTTGATTATTTTGATAATCATATTCAAAATCTGAAAGATTACTTCCAAAATTAAAGTGAGGGTTTCCGTTAATGTTTTTGATCCTTGTAGAACGTTGATTTTCGCCCTTTCTACTTTGAAATATGGGAACTTTACTTTTTGTTCTTTGTCCAATTAATGTTAAATATGGACTGACATAATTCGCCAAATCTGTCTCAAATCGTCCAAATAACGTGTTGCAATTATCACACTCCTCGTTATTTGTAAAATTATTTTTGCCGAAAAGTTCAGGAATTACGTGCGGAACATTATTGAAGGTGGTTTCATTTGATGTTTTAGAACAAAATTTACAAGTTTTATCTATACCACGGACAAACTTTTTTTCAAAGTTATCAGTTGAACTTATTTTTTCAAACTTATCTAAAAAATCAGTTATTTTCATAATTTGTTAATTAAACGGAAATCAATTACATTTTACACAGATATTTCCTTTCAAAATTTGCCTCGTTGTAGTTGACATAGTGTGATTATTTTTGCATTTCACGCGAATTTTCACTCCGCTGTTTGTCCTGTAAATATCTATTGTTTCTGCTCCAGATTTTTCAATTATAACTTTGGCTCTATTTTCACGTTCAATAAGTTCCTTATTTTTGGTGTAGGTGTAAACCTCTGATGGATTTAGCTTAATATCTTTTGCCTTTATGGGATATTTTATATTTTTATTTTCAAGTTGATTAATTATGAATGAAACTAAATCATCTAATTTGACATCCGTAAACACTTCAGGTATATAAATGATTTTAACGCCTAATTCCTTACAGATCTCTGCTTTCTGTTTGTCATTATCAATCGTAGATTGTTTGACGTATCTATGATTAACGTTTGTTGTAGAATAGTGCTGACGACCTTGATGTTCAAATGCAATTTTTAGTTCTTCGTTGTAACCGTCAAGTTCCATTTTATTACCTATATTGTTCTTTAACCAATCAGGTCTAATGCCGTTGAAGTTTTTACCGAATATTTTTTCAAAACTTAATCTACAGGTTCTTTCGCCTATTCCTTTTGTGCAAGTTGGACACCATTTACCTCTTTTTATGTTATTTGGTGTTGCAATCCACTTATGTTTTTCCGAACATTCCCATTGCATTTTGGTCGCATCATTTTTATATTTTGCGGAAAGGCATTTTCCTCCTCTTTCGATTGCTAATTCTTGGATTTCACTCAAAGTTGATTTTGCTGTTCCGTAACACTTTCTGCACCAAGCATCTCTCTTTAATCCTTGTGGCCTTGCAAACCACCTATGGCCATTCTCACATTCTACGTGAATTCTACTTTGAGTAGCATTTAGATAAGTTTTCGATAAGCATTTGCCACCATTCTTTTTTATGATTTGGATAAAATCTTCTATCGTATCTCTTTGTTCATCGCTTACCCTCTTTACAGCGCAAGCATTGCACCAACCACCTTTTTTTATTATGTGTGGTATAGTTTCCCAAATGTGACCTTGTGAGCATTGAAATTTTAATTTTGTTTTACTATTTATATATGTTTTTGATAGGCATTTACCTCCCTTTAAAATTGCAATATTCCTAACCTCATCTAATTTATCTTGAATTTGTTTTTCCGTTGTAACTTTAAATGTTCCTGCACAAAATGGACACCACGTTTTACCGGCTCTAATTGAACCTGCTGTTGTTTTCCATTTATGACCTTTTGAGCATTGAAATTCAAGTTTAGAACTTTGGGTTTCGTAATGTTCACTTAAGCAAAGACCATTTTTTGAAATGGCGTATTTTTTAAAGAAGTCCAAAGACAAACGTCTTTTCAAGCCACTTTTTTTTATAGAGCATATTCTGCACCAAGTACCTTTTCTAATATTTGCATATGAAGATTTCCAAATATGTTTTTTATCACATTGCCAAAGCATTTTTGTTTGACTATTCTCGTAATGTTCCGACAAACATTTTCCGTTGTTTTCTTTAGCGGTTTCTACACAATCAGATAAAGAATGTTTTAATTTTTCACTTCCTTTTTTGGATGAACAAATGTTACACCAACTTCCTTGTTGAATACTATTATAAGTTGCCTGCCAAATATGATTTTCCTTACATTGCCAAGTCATTTTAGAATTACTACTAATATACTCTTGTGAAAGGCATTTGCCATTATTTTTAGTTGCAACAGCTATACAGTCTGAAAGTGTTTTTTTCCATTTATTTGAGGTTCGTTTAGACGAGCAACGTTTACACCAAAATCCTCTAATTAAATTTCTTGGATAAGTTGACCATTTGTGATTATTTACACAAACTAAATCAAGTTTCGTTTCTGAACTAATCAATTCATTTGTCAAACATTTTCCACCATTTTTTTCGGCAATAACCTTATAATGCTCTATGCTGTATTTTGGTTTTCTCAATGTTTTTTTTAAATGTGTGGTAATTCGTTATATCCAAACAAAAATAAGGAATTATCGGTGGAAATTGATAGATAACAGAACATTCAAATTACTTCAATTTCTTAATAACCTTAATAGCTTCTGAACAAACCGTTACAACAATCTGCTTTAAACTTTTCAAAACCTGTTCAAACAACTTATTCATAATTTGATATTTTGGTTAATTCATTCAATAACAGTAATGCAATCACTTTCAAGTTTTTATCTACTGAATAGTAATTTGCTTCGTCCAAATTAGACAAAAACCCAAATTCCAAAAGCACAGCAGGAAAACAATCAACCGTTTCCCTTAAGACCTGAAAATTTGCAAACTTCACACCACGACTTTCCAAACCAATATTATTGACCAATGCCTTTTCAATTTCATATCCTGTTAAAATGGAATGCTTCCAATACATTCCAATAGAATTTGAAACATACACTTCAATCCCTCTCGCATTCGGACTATCAAAATGATTGCAATGCAAGGAAATAAAAATATCTGCATTCAAGGATTTTGCTAACTTGGTTCTATCTCCCAATGAAATAAGTGTGTCCTTATATCGCGTTAAGTAAATTTCATATTGATTTTTAAAAACGGTTTCATTCAGTTCTGCAGTCTGTTTTGCGATTTTTAGAACGACATCTTTTTCGAGAATCCCATTTACACCCACTGCCCCAGGATCTTTTCCACCGTGACCGGGATCAATTACAATTATCCTTTTTCCATTTGGGTTTGGTTGTCCCAAAACACGATTGGGCAGACTAAATAATTCTAGGGCCAAAAGGATCGAGAATAAAACCTTGAACAGAACCATAATAACTTCTTGTTTTGAACAAAATTCAAAGATTCATTTCCATTTCTAACAATCTTCCAAAGTTTAACACTGGATCACGTTAAAGTTTAAAGATTTTCTTTCCCTCCCTTCTTTTCATAATAGATTTCGCAAAATTTCAGTAACCAACCTGTTTCAGGTTTATAAAACGCATAGCTATGAAAAGATCTATTTTCATTTTAACCGCACTTTTATTTTCAATCGCACGAAGCTTCGCACAGATTGGTGGAATCGAAGATTCCGTAAATGATGTTTCCGATACTATACGGACCATCTTCCCTATTATTCTCGGGGTCATCTTTCTTATTGGATTTCTATTTAATGCTGGGCATTTCTTCGGAGAGAACGCAGACCTAAAAAAAGGAATTACACGGGTTTTGGTATTCGTGCTGATCGCGGGAGCGGTGGTAGGAATCTTTACTTATTTAATCGGAATCGTGGTGTAATGAAACAGTACGAAACCTATAGAAACATCAGGAAACGCGCGGTCATTTTTGGGCTGCCCATTTCCTTGTTTGCCCTAATGATGATTTCAATAGTAGCATCGCTCTTGGTCATTATTTTCTCTTTCAGTTTCGGAATAATTGTCGGAGTAATAGTATTGAATATGGGACTGTATATCGCACTTATCAAGATTACAAACAATCCACAACTATTCCATTTCTCAAAACCCTTTCCACAGATTATCAGCAACAAGAAACCCACACTTTTCAATTATGAAGAAGATTAACGTGGCGACATATTACCCAATCGTGGATATTCAAGAGAATGTCATTTTTGCCAATAATGGCAATGTTGTTTTGTGTTACGCGGGCAATCTTCCAGAAATATATTCCCTCTCCGAAAAAGATTTTGAGGATATTCACGGAGCGTGGTTCCAGGCCATTAAATCCTTACCCACTGGATGCGTTGTTCACAAACAGGATATTTATCTAAAAAGAAACTTTTCCTCAGAAAATCTACCCAACAAAACCTTTCTGGAAAAAGCCACACACAAGCATTTTATGGGACGGGAATATATGAAGCATAAGTGTTATCTGTTTTTCATTCTCACCAAGAATAAGGCACTCAACAATTCAAAATACATCAACCCCTTCAAAAAGGTGACAAAAACCATTGTCCCGGAAATGGACGATGCTATCCACAGCTTTGTCGGTGCCGTTAGCGATTCGGTTTCCTTTATAAACAACAGTCGAAAAATGGAGTTCACTCCTTTGGATCCAACGGAAATCCAAAATATGACAAATGGGTTTTTCAATGGTTTCAATGAAGGGTTTGACACAGATATAATCTTAGATAAAAAGGAATTGAATATAGGGGAAAACTATTTCGATGTCCTTTCCATAAACAGTGAACTATGCTTTGGCGAAAATGTACAGAGCAGCAAGACCAACGAACATTTTACTTCGGACGATTTTGTGTTCCATCAAGGGTTTATTGATGGGCTTGGACTTACCCTGAATGAAAACCATATCGTAAACCAAATCATATATCTGGATGACAAACAAAAGTGGCGAAAAATTCTCGACAAGAAGATCGAGGAACTCAACAAAAGCTCCAATTTTGGCTCACAAAATAAAGTCGTCCTAAAGAAAATCCAATATATTCAGGACCAAATAAATTCCGATGACAATGCCCGGGTTATCCGGGGACACCTCAATATTATTTATTGGGATAAGGAAGTGAAAAACCTTGAAAAAATTAGCTCCAAAATAAAGACTGAATTCAAGGAGCTGGACATTATTCCATACTATCCCAGAGGCGAGGAACGCAAGAATTATATCCTAAATAGCTTTTGCTGCTTTTCTTCCAACTTTTCAAATGACGATCTGTATGTAACGGATTTAAAACATTCGCTATGCCTATTGATCAACAACACCAATTATAAATCGGATACAACGGGAGTAATATTCAATGACAGGGAACATAACATCCCTGTCCTTAAAGATGTTTGGGACGAAAAAAAGAAACGCATCAAGGCCAGAAACTTTGCAATCTTCGCTCCTACGGGGGAAGGGAAATCTTTTTTGGCCAACAATATCTTGCGTCAATATTTCGAAAGCGGAGTTCGTCTTGTCATTATAGATTTGGGCGGTTCCTACACCAAATTCGCAAAACTTTATCCAGAGCAATACACCGTGCTCCGCTATGAAAGTGGAAAAAACCTTGGCATAAACCCCTTTTATATAAGTGACCTTAAAGACTTGACCCCGGAACGTCTGGAGGATCTTTCGGTATTCCTTTTTGAATTGTTCGCTTCCGATTTAAAAGTGACCAAAGCACAATCAGTATCCGTTAAGAAAATCCTACGCCATTATTATAAGCAAATCAAGACCAATCATTCACTTAGCAGTTTTTATGCTTTTATTGAGTCCAATCAGGATTCACTTTTAAAGAAATTGAAAATTCATTCCGATTATTTCAACATTACCAATTTCCTGCACATTATGTCCGAGTATGTTGGGGATGGACTGTACAGTTTCCTCTTTGAGGTAAGTGAGGACCAAACCTATAAAATTGAGGATAAAAGATTGATAGTTTTCGAGCTGGACGAAGTAAAGGACAACAAGGAAATTCTTTCGGTTATGCTAAAGCTTATAAAGTCCGCAATCCAAAGAACCATTTGGAAGAACCGTGCTGAAAAAGGTATCATTCTGTTCGATGAGTTTGCAAAACAGCTCAAGTTCGAAAACGTACTGGAAAGTGTGGAATTCTATTACCAGGCCATCCGAAAACAGAACGGTGCCATCGGGATCATTCTTCAGTCCATTAATCAGCTTCCCAACAATTCAACTTCTGCAAGTATTTTGGAAAACACACAGGTCATTTACAGCCTTCACAATGAAAAAGGATATGACGAGCTGCAGAAAAGGTTGCACCTCTCCAGCCACGATTTAAATCAGCTGAAATCAATCAAAAACAATCTTTCTGGGCCGCGCAAGTACACGGAAATGTTTATTAAAATCGGAAAGGAAAGCAACATTTTCCGATTGGAAGTTCCCAAAGAAGTTTATGCAGCTTACTTAACGGACGGGGCTGAAAATGAAGAAATAATGAAGCTTTATGAAAAGCATCAAAATATGGAAAAAGCAATCACTGAATATACATCCTAAAAACAGAATTTATGAAGTCAAAAATTTTAATTCTCGCAATGGCACTATTGTTCAGCCTAAATATCAAGGCCCAAGGAATGCCCGTTTATGACAACACAAACTTTATCAGTTTGATTAAACAGCTATTGGAATCCGGTAAGCAGACCTCCAATCTAATCAAAACCGTCAAGTTCTTAAAAACACAAAAGGAAAACCTCGAAAAGGTAAACGATGTGATCAAACAGCTGAAGGCAGTCCAAGAAATCAACCGGGACAACCAACGTTTGATTGACATTGTAAATGAGGATTTACGGGATATATTGAACTCCCCTTTTATAAAACCTGACGAGATTACCCGTATCTCAGATTCCTTCAACGCTATAATCGATACCTCTTTGGACAATCTTGACTTTATAGATCAGATCCTCTCCAGCGATTATATGAAAATGAGCGATGCCGAAAGAGCCTCGATTTTGAAAGCAAAGGAAGTACAAACAAAGGAAATGGTGGCTGAAATCACAAAAAAGACTGAGCGCTATCGGGATATTATTTCCTTTAGAAAAATGCAGGACAAGATAAATAACCGGGAAACAGCCTACTAAAATGACTGCCGCAATCTCATTGGGAATAGGTCTGGAATATGTGGACACGATTTACCAGACCATACAGAACAGCGACTTTTCGCAATACACCATTGGCGGAATGAAAACGCTTGCGGTGCTGTTCTTTCTAATTAATATCCTAAAAAAGTACAATGAGGGTGCGGTAGATAAGGATGGATATACTTGGGGACTTAGCCCTGGCGACCTAATCAAAAATTTTATGATCGTAATCCTCGTCATTTTCTCAACGCAGGTATTGGGGTTCTTTGATGGCATATTGGTAGCCATTGAATCCCAATATCGCAACACGGCTCCTGCGCTCCTTCCTCTCCAAATGCAGGATATTCCATTGGAAGAGGATGTGGGCGCATTGGAAGCCGCCAAAAAAGCAATGGCACTATTGTACGATGCACTGGTAACGCCACTGTATGGATTTAAGATTTTCGCCTTTATCGGAAGTCTAATTCTTTGGATTTTGGATCTGTTTATCTATCCCCTATTCTTGGCCGAACGATTTTTCCTTTTGGGAATTATGCGTGCCTTCTTTCCGCTCGTAATCAGCTTGGCCGTTTTTGAGAAATTTCGAACCCTTGCCTATAACTATTTCAAGCTTTATGCGGCAGTGTATATGTTGGTTCCGGCTTTTTTTCTGGTCAATGTTTTTATTAATGCAATCTATACGGAGATTAATACCAACTTTTGGGTAAACCTTTTTGGCACCGATGTGGGCAGTAGAGTCTTTGCGCCCGTTGTGGAACTCGGCTCCATAGGATTTATCGTATTCCTAAAATTTAAGCTTTATCGACGTGCCACATCATTCACCCTAAGACTTTTTACCGCTTAAAGCGTATTTTAAATTATGAAAACACCTTATAAAAATATATACACCGTCCTTAAAACGAACCGATTCATTGTAATCGCCGTATTGGCCTTCTCTTTTCTTTCGAGTGGATTGGCCGTTTGGTCAGTTTTCAGAATCAATAACAAAGCATTGAACAATGCTTTCGCCATCAATACCGACGGATCTGTAATTCCTTTAAAATGGGTGGCACAAAAGGAAAATCTTAGAGTTGAAGCCTTGGCGCATCTCGAGCTGTTTCATACCTATTTCTACAATATCGATGCAAGCAACTACGAAAAGAATTTGGAAAAAGCACTTTGGTTGGGAAACAGCTCAGTTGATAACCTGTACCGACAGAAAAAAGCCGATGGTGTATATAATAGATTGCTCCAATATTCACTGGTTCAAAAAGTGCTCAGCATTGAATCCCAATTAGACCTGCAGAGCAATCCCTATAAATTTCAAACTAAAACAATTTTTGAAATCAATCGCGGCACCGTGGTGGATAGGTATGAGTTGATTTCCACAGGAAATCTGATTGTCGTGGACCGAAATTTTCCCAAGAACACACACGGCCTTTTGATTACTGATTATTTTGAAAAATCACTTAAAAAACTTACAAATGAAAATTGAAAAGAATAAAATAGTATTCGGTTCTGTCCTCGCAGTTGTGGTAGTATTCATTATCGCCTACACCGTATCCGTATTGTCGGGTGATGAATCCAAAAGCGAAAGCTTGACACAGACTGCCGTGCCGGATTTGGATGAAAACCAAAAAGAATACAAGACAAAACTGGAAGCGATTGATGCGCTAAAAGAAGTTAGAGAAACCAATGCACCGAGTATTTACGATGAAAAGAATATCGATTCCCTGGGTTTTTACGATCCTGATTTTATGGATAAAGAAAAGGTGAGGATTGTGGATAGTATTTACAAACACAACAGGATCACCTATTCAAAAGACACCTATGTGGTTCCCGAAAGGTATCGAAGGAAACCAAAAGTGAACGAGGATACCCTTACGGCCAAAAAAGATGAAGCCATTGCACTAAAGGAATTGGGTCTGGAACATCAATTGTTTTTTGCGTCGGATCCAATGGCCAATCCAAAGATGGACATTGCCAATACTGATGCTGAAATATTGGTGGAAGTTGACGGGAACCAAGTAGTGAAGACCAATTATCGCCTTCGGATGCGCCTGTTAAAGGATGCATTGATAAATGGAGTAAAAGTTCCAAAGAACACACCCGTTTTCGGTTTTATTAGCTTTAAACCAAACCGTGCCCTAATTGAAATTGAGAACATTAATCATCGTCCCGTCAAACTAAAAGCCTTTGATCTCCAGGATGGAAGTGAAGGGATTTATGTGGAAAACAGTTTCCGAGCTGATTTGAGTCGCGAGATCGTGGATGACATAGTAGGAGACATCAATATAGCAGGGGTTCCACAGGTTAGCGGAATCCAAAAAGTATTTCGAAAGAACCAAAGAACGGTCAAGGTTACCGTGACCAATAATTATAAACTCATTCTAAAACCAGCGTTATGAAAAATTCAATTTTATTGGGAAGTTTATTCCTTGCCAGCTTCTTTATGGAGGCCCAAAACACTGCCCCGCTCGACACCATCTTTGCCAACGACCAAAAGAACGTAGCCCTCTTTTTTCCCCATCCTATTCGACAAGGAATTACGGGTGCGGACAATTTTGTTTTTACTTATAACCGTGAAAAAGAACAATACTTTGGACTGCTCCAGGCAAAGCCCGGAAAGGCAAGTAATTTGCTTGTAATCAACACAAATGGCTCAATTTTTTCGTATATTGTAAGCTATAGGGAGCAATTGGAAAAGCTGATTCATTTTGTTCCACAGTCCGAGAGTATCGGTTTTGAACAACCAAAATTTACAGAGGGTTCTGATTCTACTAATGTTGCCAATCTGTTCACGGACAAAACATTTTACTACGAAAGGTTTTGCTCTTATCTGTTGACTAGAAAACAAAAAATTGGGAGCATCCAAAAACGTAAGCATGGTATAGTTCTGAGTTTGGAAAATATAGTTTTTGATAAGGAAGAACTTTATTTCGTTGTCAAAATTGAAAACAAATCTTCATTGGATTACGATCTAAATTTCTTGGATATTTCGACACAAACCAGAAAACAGGGAAAGAAGAAATCTTTACAGCAAATTTCACAGCTTACTAATTTTAAATACAATGTTCCTACGAAGGTTGACGAGAATCAAATCAAAAGAATGGTTTATGTACTTCCCAAATTTTCATTGAGCAATGATAAAATGGTCGTTTTGGAACTGAATGAAAAAAATGGGGAACGAAATATAAAACTGAAAGTATCAAATAAATATATCAATAACCCAAATTGAAACTGCTATGAAAAATCTAGCCTTAATACTCCTGTTTCTTGTTGGTATCTCCTGCTCCCAACAATCCCTATCCCCTACCGAAACTGCCAAGGTTGTTGTGGAAAGTTTCTATAATAAAGACAATCAGAAATTGAAGGAATACACTACCGCTGAGAGTTATGAATCATTTATGGCCATTCAAGATATAATGACTGCCAACACTTCTGGAAAATTTAATTTTAAGGTTTTGCAAGAAAAAGTGGATGGAGATATTGCTTGGGTTCAGTTTTCTACTTCGTATGAGGAGAAACCTGAGACTTTTAAGCTTATTAAGGAAAATGGGCGATGGAAGGTTACGGAAAAAGCTTTAAAGGAAAAAGGACCATTTTGAGATAAAAGATTAGTGCTTAATCTCGTTAGCCAACCAAATTCCATATTTTTTCCAAAGCTCGTACATTACTAGCCATTCTGATATCCAAGGAATAATATCAACAAAATTTAAATCTAAATGTTGTGGTAAATCTTTTGGATAATAAAGGCATAGACTGTTTCCTGGATATAAATGTGGCGCAGTTCCGAATTTAATTCTACTATCGTTCAAAATAAATACCCTTTCTTTTCTTCCAATGCCATTTATATCATAACTCACAAGTATTTCGTATTCTTTTTTACAGCCTTTTGGCCTAATTTTACCCTTTCCCAAGAGTTTACCGTCTTTAACAACTGTTTGTAACCAAGGAAAGTTTTTATCAACATATTCCTTTTGAATGTATGGCGCGATATAATTCTTTGAAAATATCGTATTTTGTCTTGAACGAATGTCTATTTCCACACTACCATAATTACGGTTGGGTTTACTTTTATATCCGTGGGTTTCAGTAATATTCCCACTCCCATCTACATAATTATTTCCCGATAAAATAGTAAGACCAGCTTTTTCAAGAGTGTTTGATTTTGTTGATACCAAACTCTCCAGTTGTGCTTTTAAAATAGTCTTTGTTCTGGTACTTCCGAATAAATCTTCTGCCACACCAAAATTACCATTTTTTAGACGCTCCCAATTTTCCTTAAAACTTCTTGCAAATGCAATAAACTGAATATAGTACTCTTTATCTTTATCCCATTTCTCTGTAAAATCTTCGTCTTCATTCACAGGGTTTAAAACCTTGATTCTGTTATAAACACCACTACTTTCGTATAACATCTCATAGGCACTATATCTCCTTAAAATTTTATTTAGAACGTTATCAATGGTTTCATAAATAGACGCTTCACCATCGTAAAATTGCCCAAAAATCGTTGTAAGAACTATACTGGAAGTTCGATATTTTGGTTTATTTGCAAAAAAGATATCCCGATAACGTTTTGTGAGTTGCACAGAGCGTTTCAATGGCTCTTTGTCATAATAGTCCTCATTTGGCAAATCTTCCTGTTCTGCTTTTGCTTCGGAAAGGGTAATATATCCACTAAATGCTTTCTTCAATAAAGTTTCTCGAACGTTTTCTGCTCTGTCCAAAAACCATTTTGAGTATCCTTTTGGGAATGATGAAGTCCAAGATGCCAGTTCTCTGTCGGGAACCATCAATTTATCTTCTGTTTCAATGATTATACAACCGGGAAGTATATCGAGGTGAAAATCACCCTCGTAGTTTATTCTCGCACATCGATTTTTTTCAATTAGCTTTGGTTTGTAAAGTTGGTTGTTTTTGAATACCCGGATGAGATGATTATAAATCTCTGATGAAGTATAAATATGGTATGACTCTCTGATTTGGATTACTATATCCAAATCAAATTCATCTTGGCCAATGGGTTTTGTAGTCGTACCTATCGCTTTTGAACCTTGTGGATATACCACAAAGTCCACTTTGGAAAAAAATATTGGATCTGCCTTTAATACATCATAAATTGCATTGTAAGCGGATTCCATTCTTTTGGAACGTGATTCATCAAGTTCAAGCGATTCAGCGAGTCTTGCAAGTAAGTCTTCTCTTTGAAAACCGTGGTTGTATAAATATTCTTGAAAATTCATTTATATTGTAAATTTGGCGTGTTGTCCTATTTTAAATTTGTGATTGTTAAAGCATTCTTTTTCAATTTCATCTTTGGTTACGAATGCGTATTTTTCGGTAAATCTGTTTGCATCCAATAAATTATTGAACTGGTTAAGTTGATCTTGGTTGAGTTCAATCTGAAAAATATCGTATATCAACGTATGATATGTCTCATCGCTAAACCTATTCTGTTTATTGAGAATATTCTCGTGAGTACCAAGATATTCAGCCCGTATGGTTTTAAAGTTTTCCGGCTTTAAAATTTTTGTTTCAACCAATTCTTCAAAAAATTCTCTCCACACACCAATTTCTCTATCTTTTCTTGATTTAAACCACTGTATAATATTTGGAATATGTTTTGCCCTTACAAAAAAGCGCAAGTCCTTCGGATTCTTGATGTCTGATTTTGGATAAGCTTCCCAATCTTTATAAATATCCTTATTGCCAACCAATTTGTATACGCCACCAACAGGTTGGTACTGATTAATTTTAGAGCCTTTCACTAAAAAATAAAGCTCATTTCCCTGTATTTTTATCCGAAGCAAATAGCTCAATGACACATACACTTTTTTGTTTGGAATTAAGAGAGAACATTTTAAGGCTATCCAAAAATATTTGCCTTGACATTTAATGGTTTCGTAAATCCCCATCAAGCAGGCCGTAATAATTGCAATTGCAAATGCTACCAAAATTTCCTTATGAAAATCTGTTACTGGATTAAGGAAAAAATACCTATAAATTAAGTAGCCGATTGCTAAACAAAAACCGACGACGTAACCAAAAAATCTTTTTAATTCACTACTCATCCCTTGCCATCACTTTTAAAGCAATTGCACCTGCCAGAATAAGAAAACCGGTCGTCACTTGACTACTTTCTGCTTTACCGAACTGAACCCAATTTGCAAAGTGTTCACAGTTGAAATTTAACAAACTGTATCTGTTACCTAATTTAGAATAAGCCCTATGAATTGCTAATTGCCGTTGAAATATTGTTCCATTGAACGGCCTAACGCCTATTGGTTCATAATCTTGTAGTAATCTCATTAATTCGTGATGATGCAATTCTTTTACTCCATCAATAAGATTACCAATAAATCTATTATCTCCAACATACACTATGTAATGATTAAGAATTCTACCGAATCCAGTACGTTTTTTAGCAATAATTACATCCCCTGGCAAAAGACCAGAGAGATTATATAATGTATTTATCATATTTTATTTTTCTTTTCTGACCCCTTTAAACTTTCCGCCAGTTGTTTTCACGTCCATAAATTGACCGTTTTCGCCATTTCTTTTTACGTACAAGTTTGTTTTTGGGTTAAGGACTTGTGACCTTTGTTTTACAGCTCCTTTTCGAGCATTGTCTCCGATTGGTTTATTTTTTGCCATCTTAAAATTTGTTAAAAATTATTATTAGTTTTACGCGAGCATGTTACTACCCTTAATACGCTCAACCGTTCCCAACGCTTTTGCGTACAGTTAATGAACCAACTAAATGTCTGACTGGAATATACTTAAAGATGAAGAAACCCTACAATTGACTGAACTTTATCAGGATAAAGGTAATCCCGATTCTTTACGGGAAAACGCATTTCACGCTTTATGTCATAGATTTAAAAAAGATGTGTTGAACAAATGCGAAATCACTTCTAAAAGATTTGGTCACGACATTACGGTCGCTGAATTAGTTGCCACCGCTACATTCTCTTCATATGCAAAAAAGGGGGACTTCCAAATAAATAAGGCAAGGAAAAAAAATGTGGATGATGCTTTTAAAAATTATTTATATAAAATTGCGAGAAATGAGTTTACAAACTATTATCGTCAACAGCAACGGAAAATTAACAATCCTTATGACGGGTCAGAAGAAATTGTAACTGAATTGCCTAATCTAAAGGGCGTACAACTCAATATGGAACAGGCTATTATCATCAAAGCAATAGAATCACTAACCCCAGCCCAAAGAACTGTTTATTTAACTTACACCAAGTATGAGAAGTTAGGATTTAATCTTCCTAAAAAACTTCGTGAACAACTCCGCGTCCATTTAGGTGGAATTGAACAATCCACTATTCGTACTTATAAAAAGGAAGCGCTTGAAAAGATTAAAAGTTATAAGGAAGTAATGAAATTAACTAAAGAATTATCTGATGGAAAAGTCTAAAATAGATGAAATACTAGGTTCTTTAGGTTTTGGTTTACCTGAAAATGAAATTGAAATAAAAGCATTTGACGAAAGTTTTAGAAATTATCGGTTTGAGGCAGACGAAACTAAAATTAATTCGGAAGAGATTCTAAAAAATTTACGGCCTAAAATAAAACCTACTAATATTGATTTTCATCGTAGAACAGTTTTAGCCGCTGAAATTGTATTTAAACTTCATAAAGAAAACACTTTAGGACATCTTAAACTCCAAAAGTTAATATACCTGTGCCAGCATTCAGCACAAATGAATCTTCATACGAATTTTCTCAAACAGGCAATGGGCCCTTATGACAATCGATTGATGCGGTCATTGGATAAAAAATTTAGAGAAAATCAGTGGTTTACTTTTTCCTCAAACGACTACCTCAAGTATCAGCCTTTAGAAAAAGTTGGTGGTCATAGAGAATGGTATGAACGTTATTTTTCCAACGAGCTCTCTGATATTGATTTTATTATTGAAAAATTTAGAAAATTTAGAACTAGAAATGTAGAGCTAATCGCTACAGTTTTTGCTTGTTGGAAAGAAATTATAGAAGAAAAACAACTTCTCAATGATGAAATTTTAATAAAGAAATTTTATGACTGGCATCCAGATAAATCGAAATTTAAAAGAGAGGAAATACTTGATACAATTGAATGGATGAATAGTGAGGGATTTTATCCTTCAAGTAATTAAAATTTACCTTCCACATTAACCTGCCAATATCCGCGAGTGCCACCTATGCGTTCTATATATCCAGCTTCTTTTAGATTATTTAGGTGCTTTTGAATAGCAGATTCATTTATATGAAGAACCTCTGCAATTCCAGAACGACTTATCCTATTATCTACGTATATAAGTTTTAGTATTTGCTTTTGTCTTTGTGTTAATTCAGGATTAGCATCTATTGCTTTTTCAGTTTCCTTATTTATTTGACTACCTTTTTGACCACCCATTTGACCACCCATTTGACCACCCATTTGACCACCCATTTGACCACCTATTACACCACCTATTTGACCACCTATTTCTTTACCATCAGCATCATCTTTATTAACAGCAGTTTCTTTTGCCATAAAAGTCATTCGAAGAAAGTTTTCACTAAAGTTAAAACTCTCTTTTCCATAGTGTTCTAAAATACGTGGTATGCCAGAACCCAGCTGTTCCACCAATTCCAAATCTTTAAAAATACGCATCAATTCCTTATTCCGAGGTACGGAAAAGCCTTCAAAAAACTCCTGTTCGCTCAAACCTTCCGGTAAACCGCCAGCAGATGTAATCTCAATTCGGTCTGAAAAGATTTCAAATTTTGGCGGAATTTCATTGGTATAGTCATTATGCACAAATGCATTGATGATGGCCTCACGTAAGGCAATGGGATTCCAAAGATTATTTTGTTTTCGTTCTTTGGATGTGATTTTAGTATTGGTTCTATTTTCTACGGCAATCTTATCGATGACTTGCTTTGTTGCTTTTACCAAACTTTCGTGGCCATACTCATTGCTTTCTATCAAGTCAGCACGACTTGTTCCTGAATATTTGGCAACTTTTATAGATGTATTGTTTTTGTCGGCCAATAAATAGGCTGCATAATTATATAAACCATCTTCCGTAAGAAGTTCCAGATTTTTTGCAAAGGCATTACCAAGAGTATGACCCGATTCCTGATAGTATATCTTCAATTGACTAAACGTCAAATCTTGTCTATTTGCCTTTATTTTGCTAATGGAATTACGGGTTCGGCTGGCAAAAAGTTCATCAATCATCTTTTGTGGCATCGGTTCTGCAGCAGAACCTAAACGGATGAAACAGCCTTTCTCGCTCATCCCATATTTTTTGAGATGATATGGTTTTTCCGGACCACTGGCGACAATCACTTTGAGGATGTCCTTTCCTTTCCTAACTTCACTCACGATGTCGAACAGACCCATTGCAGAGGGGCGAATGTTGTTTTTTAACCTGTCTTTTATTTTGAGTTGGTCTGCATCAGCATCTGCCAAGCCATAAGTGTTTCCATTTTTATCGACACCAATATATAGAACACCGCCTTCACGATAGTTCAGGAAAGCAATGACCTCTTTTTCCAGACCTTCGGTAAGTTCTCTTTTGTATTCTATACGATTGGTTTCTGACATATAAATTTGAATTCCTTTTCTACTCGGAATTTTAAAAGCATTAGGATAAAGATATTAATTTTTGAAGATTGATCTCGCTTCTCTATAAATCCGTTCAAAATTTTCTTCTAAATCCGCCTCTGTATATTTATGGGCTTTGGCAGGCAATCGTCTTTCAATCCTGGAAAGTTTGAATTGGACCTTTTTATCCTCTCCATCCGCAAAGGTTATAAACTCGCCTTGTTTAAGCCTAAAAAACACATCTGCCCTAATCTTTGACACTTCACGTTCACCGGTTGTGATTCGGGTATCAAAATTCAGGTTATGTCCTCGGTTCACACTTGTGGTTTCCTTTTTGACTATTTCAAAAAACCGTTCGTAATATTTGGCAGTGTCCGGGTCGTTTACCTTTCCGAAAAATTGATAGGACAAATTACTTAAGATTGCCTTACTCGCCTTGTCCCCATACATCATATCATTCTGAATTTTATCCTGCATCACATAAATGGTGGCGATATCATAACTCCGCAATGTTGCAGGGATGCGGTGCATATTGAGCAATCGAATCGTGGGCGCTTCCTCCATCAATAGGAATGATGGTTTTGAATTCCGTACACTCATTTGTTTTGTAATGGTATGGATTATGGTTGCGATAATTGGCGAATAGGCAGTTTCATATTTTGGATTATTTACAACTGATATGATGATAGGTTTCTCTCGCCTATTGATATTTAGCGGCACATCATCAGCGGAAAGTACCATAAAAATACGCTTGGTACTTATCTTTTTAAGTGCATTGGCCAACGTGCTTTTAACGCCTGCGGTTTGTCGGTCAGATTCCTTCCCACTAATGAAAGCGTCTGCCATTGCCCGGGACGTTGTATTTGAACTTAAAAAGGCAGTTAGACTATCTGTGTCCAATAACTGATAAATCGCTATCAGATGTGGTAATGTGCAGTATTGGGGATAGGATGTCCGCAGTTTCCAAATCAAGCCACCTATTAGGCCTTCTGCTGCATCATTGAAAAATTTACTTGTTCCCGTACTGCCAGATTCTTTCTGCTCCAATAGGTTTTCGATAAGAACTCTTGCCACTTCATTCACGCTTTCCTCATCCTGCATATATTGGGGTGCGATTGGATTCACACGATCAAAAATCTCATCAAAGGAGATGATCCGAAATTCTATCTGCTTTTTTTCAAACAACGGATATGCCATTTCGGTAATTTCAAAATGCTTGTAATCGTGGATCAAACCGCAAAAAGAATGCGAACTGAAATGAGAAAGAAAGTTGAACACCACGCTTTCCGTCTTCCCGCTCCCAGCGGATCCTATGACGGAAACTCCACGTTTGATATTGTTGATTTTAAACGGACTTCCCTTTGTCTTAAAATGAACTTGGTATTTATCATTTAGGCCCTGCGTTTGATTGGCTTTGTGAAGAAAAACATAGAGTACCGTGTTTATCAATAGTAGCGGACAAAATAAGGTAAGTAGATAAAATATTAAGTCTGAATTCGTTTCAAAATAAAACAACATTGCAAAGCAACTAATCAGTAGTACAACATTTATAAAAAAAGCAAAACGCGTCAGTTTAAACAGCGCATAGAAAAAAATGCCCATTCCAACAATCAATGTTATTATTACCCTAAAACTTTGTGTACCCATAACTCTAAATTCCTATTGAACCCGATTTAATGGCCACTTCAACCCCTCTTTTTAAATATCGAATAGTTTTCAATGCAACTTGAACCTTATTTGTGGGAATACTTGCAATCGGCACACCCGATTTCCCAAGAATCTTAAAGGCAATGGCTTTTTCGCTTGCTGGCAAACCCAATAAAACTGAAAAATACAGCTTTGGATTTTTGATAAAATCCTTTTTCGATTGATAGGATTCAGCATAGTTACGTTTATAACCAAAAGTGGCATCGAAAGTTTTTTCAGCTTTGGTAAAAAATGAGTCCCTATCGAAACCACGCTTTACCATTTTTCCATTCAACATTACTTCTGATGATCTATATTTACTTCCCGGTGAAAGGCTCACGGAATTGGAAGCATCCTTCCGACTGACTATGATGTGAATGTGGCTTTGGCTTCCCTCTTTCTGCATTCCCTGTACGATCCGTTTTCTCCCGAGGCCTCGGGATTGGTGTGGGGCGCTGGCTTCAAGTTTAGCTATTTCTGATTTTAATTGTTTGATGTTTCCAGTGAGCTCGTCATTTTCTATCTTCCAAATCTCCTTTTTTAATTTAAGTATTTTGGTCGCAAAGGGTTGGTTCTCCCTCACCTGCCTATCCGTTCCCTTAAAGGTTCTTTGGTGTTCTATCTTTGCGAAGTACTTTATATCATCAACGGTAATCGGTTTCCCATTTATATCACGATTGAAGGAACTGGCATAATCTTTCATTATGGCCCTGGTATATCGTTTCAAGTCCTCACTGCTATTCTGCAATTTCCTCAACTCATACTTACTTGGATTTACGGTAATCGAATAAAATTTGGGTTCCACTTTTTTGAGTTTTGCAGTATTGTCATCAATTTCTTTGATGACGTTTTCTGCACTGATTTCATCGGAATACTGATTGAAAAAGTGTTCCATTTCTTCCCATTCCAAACCTTGGTTTTCCTTCTCCAGATACTCCACAAATTCCGCAGCACTTTGTGCATAGGTCTTACCCAATTTCTGGGCTGTTATCGTGATATACATTTATAATGATTTTATAGTTCGTTATTGGTATGTTTCTTCTCTTGGAATCGTATTTCATTTTTTTTAATTGGAATCTCCTTTTCCAAAATGAGTGGCTTTTTGTTTGGTTCCAATTCTTCAAAAAGTGATTGCATCATTGCGACCGTAGGCTTGGTCTGGTTCTTTTCTATGTCCTTCATAATCGCAATAACTCCATTGATTCTTTTCTTTATCAACGCTTCCAATGTCTGCATTTTTGGACCTATGGATTCATTTGGCGAAATACCGTTATCCTCAAAAAAATCGAGCATCAGGAGCAAGGCCATTGACTGGGATCTGGACATTCTCTTGCAGAACCGCCTAAACTTCACGGCCACGGAAGCCTTGATTTTCAAGGTCTCAAACCGTTCTTTTTCATATCCTTTATCCATTCTTTTTAGTAAAAATTTTCCCTGTTTAATTGCGCCGACGTCTGTTTTTAGTAAAAAATCAATTCTGAAATCCAAATATTCGAAAAGGAATTAATTTCAACGGCTTGATTTTTAATTGTTTGCAAAACAACAAAAACCGAAACATCGCGCCAGCGTGTTACCCTCTTGCTATTCCTTTTCGTCCAGCTCACTGGACCAAAAAAAATACCATTACACCTGAATGTAATGGCTTATTTACTGACTGAAATGAGATTTGAATTTTTTAAGATTTTAAAAATGAAATTTTGTAAGTATTACCAAAGAAGAAATAGAATTATTGAGAAAAATGGAATCCGCTTAAAAACAAAGACCTCTGAAAATTCAAAGGTCCTTGGGTTTTGGTTTTTAAGACTTAAATGACAAATACAAAATCATAGCTGTAAAGATTCCGCTGTGCTTCCTCTTCCAGCATCGTATCAAAATCAATATGATTTTCATCGGCGTACCTTCGGATATCATCTCCAAAACGTTCCTCTATTTCCTTTTTGGAGTTTTCAAGAAGTTGGTTTTGGGTCTCCTCGTTCAAGGTTGAATAATTAAGGTAAATCATAGCTTACATTTTAAAATCTTAATATTCACTTGGCAACAAGAGCGTGTTATCGATAAAATAAAGCCGGAGTTCATCCAATGGAAAATCCGTTGCCCTGTATTTATGGGTTTCCAAAACAGTTCCATTTCCATCGCCATAAGTGATGGTCGCCTCGCAACCCATTTTTTGCTGTTCCTCTTCCGATAACCTTTTAAAGTCAATGGTTATGAAATAGCTTTTTTGCATTAGGCTCTTCGCTATTATCGAAGTGTCCGTTACCAACCAAAAACATTCAGCTGCTTCCACCAGATATTTTATACCGTTGGTAAATCGGGTGCGTGTCAGTGGGATTTGATAGAACATATCCGTTCCAGAAAAATGTTGCAATCCCTGTTTTATTTCGTTAACTTGTGTTTTCATTATACATTTATTTAAAAGTGTTTAATAATCAAATAAGAGGGCGCTACTTTCGACGGGAACGCCCTCTTAAATTTTACCGCTGTTATTCAGCGTTTGTGTTGTCCTTGGTTCCGAGCAACAGGATTTCATCGGCTACCACTTCGGTAACATATCGTTTCTCCCCTGTTTCGGTCTCATAGGATCGGGAGGTCAATTTGCCCTCAATGGCAACTTCCTTTCCCTTGCCCACGTATTTCTCAACGATTTCGGCAATCTTGCCCCAGGAAACTATATTGTGCCATTGTGTGTCCTGTACTTTTTCACCCTCTGAATTTTTATAAAATTCGTTGGTTGCAAGTGAAAAGTTAACGACTTTCCTGCCGCTCTCAAGGGTCTTGATCTCGGGAGAATTCCCCACGTTCCCGATCAGCTGTACTTTGTTTTTTAGTGTACTCATGATTAAAAGATTTAAGGATTAATTAAAATTCCATCCGAACCCTTCGGACGGTTTGCGTTTGTATTTTTTTGGAGTGATTTACTTATTATATCCAGAGCGTTTTCCTTTTTTTGTTTTTTTAACTTTGTTTCCGCTTCCCTTTTATTGATTTCGTAAGATTCCATAATTTCCGTTTTAGATTTACTTCCCATAGAGCCGTCGCTGTTACCTTTTTTTGTTGCTGATACATTTTCAATATTTGGAATTAATAAGGACTTATAAAAGGGAGGCACGACCGGTTATGCAGTCTGTTTAACTTCCAAATGTTGGTATTTTGCTGTCAAAAAAAGGTAGGGACAGTGGCGGATCGGGAGGTTTCTAAAGGACGTATGTGAAATACTAAAATCAAGGGAAGTGGGAACAAATGCAAAAATGTGAATTCCGACCGGGCGGACTCCGTTCACAATTTCGGCTTGCAATGGAGTGTTCCGTTCCGGCGGAGCGGATCGGGTTAGCGAAATGGAGAGCGGAAATTGGGGACGGTGTCCAAGACCTATTTAATGAAGCTCTTTACCCGAAATGTAGCTTTTCGCGAAATGTAGAGGAATGGGCTGAAGGATAAACAAACTTTATAACCCAATCAATTCATTTAAGTCCATTATTATTTATGAATTTCTTTTCAAAATAATTTTACCCTAAATTAAAAGAATAAAGCTTTTTTATTTTATTACTTGCTACTTATTATTTGCAAATTAACATCGCCTACTGTAGCAAGGTAATGGCTTGTTGTAGCTAACAATGATAAAATACTATCTGAAGCATTTACTTTTGATAACGATGGCTGGACTATGTAAATATGAAACTTTGTATCAAGATTCCATTTAACAGCTGTGAGAAGCAATTCAAGCTCTTCTTCTGTACCTTTTATAAGTCTTGAGCATTCTTTATCTTTTTCTTTTTTAATTATTCGCTTAAAGAGATGAACAAACAATTCTTTTCCTTCCCTATATTTCCAGTTTAAGGATTTTTGCGCTTGACCACAGACTTGATAAAAATTGTCAATGTTATTACCTACTTTACCGCCTTTCGCATATTTCAGATGAAATAGATGTATATCTATTTTTCCTTCTGATTTGTTTATGGCCACCACGTCGGCAATTTCCCCTGAACCGTCGTCGTCATAAATTATGTCGTAATCATCTTTTATCTTCTGAATGAATTGATATTGAATAGAATCTTGAATATAGGGTGCAATGCCCATTGATTCCTTATTCAAAGACACACCATCCCAATTCCAACTCTGTAATAAATCCTTGTCGAAATTTTCAACTGGGTCTTTTGGTTTGAAATAATAATTTAATTCAAGTTGTGAACCGTCTGCAAAAAAGATTATAGGATGAAAGTCATTTAAAAATTCTTCTAATTTCTCAACTTTACTGCCATAGCTCACAGTTGCATCATCGTTACCAATTTTTACTATTTTACAATTTGGCACAGGGACACCATCAAGTAATTTTGAACCTAAAATAATCTCAAATTCTATACTTAAGTCATCACAATCCCAAGAAAATTTGATTGGATTTTCAACTTTTGTATCAATTATATTCAATTCAGAATTGGATAAGTCATATGTTTTCTGATTACTTTTTATTTTGAATGAATATCGGCGTTCTGGATGCCTATAAATTTCAGCATTCCAATCTACAGCTATTGGAAGTGTATTTGTTGGACGACTTGTAATAACTATTGGAATGATAGTGTTTTTTAAAAATATATTTGGATTAATAGTGTCATTGATAAGTATGCTTCCTAAATTTTCACACCAATCATTCAATTCTTTTAAATTACCTCGAAGATATGCCCAGACTTTACCTTTTACAGAGCAACCTATGGAAACCTGCTCGCCTGAAGTATATCCAGTACCGAAAGCATTGTTCTTCTTTAATGTTCCTTGTTCAAGCTGTTTTATTCCATCTTCTACATTTTTACCAAAAAAAGATTGATAGCTAATATCTTGACCAATTCCTTTGCGGCCACCAAAATTATAAAGTCTCAATCGTTTAACATCGTGAAAAACTCTAAAAACATTCATTCCGTTTATAATTGAATTTGGCTCATTGAAAATAGCATTTATCAATTTTTCACTTTTTAAAGATTTGAATGATGTATGAATATATGCCAGGTTACTTTCCTTCCTTTTATCCCAATGCACTACCAATAATTCCCATTGCAAATTTTTAACTGAATCAAAAGTTCCCCAATCTGTCCTTCCAGTTTTACCTAAAATGACCACCAAAGTTTTCTCATTATCGTTTACATCACTGAATTGATGCTCATAAGATTCAATATTTGCAATACCTTCCTTCCAATTATTTGGATTCCATTGTTCACAAGTAACCTTATAAACTACGGCACTCAACGCTGGACTAATTGATTCAAAAGGTATTTCAGATTCTTTCAAATTCTTAAAACCTCCTAAAAACGTTTGAATATCAAGTTGACTTTTGGTTGCTCCTTCACTTATTTTAGGAAGTAATGCATTCCAATCACTTCCTTTGGCATAAAGTTCATCAAGTTCTTGCTGTATAGGTGGATAAGCTGTATTCGTTATGAATGTTGCGTCCCCAATATTATTTCCAGATGTTCGTGTAAATCTTCCGATAAATTGAAGCATAATTGGAATACTTTGTCGGTCATCGTGGATGGCTGCAATTTTCAATTCTGGTAAATCAAACCCTTCGCCAAGCATATCAACACAAACAATTATTCTATGCTTTAAAAGTTTTATATTCTCTATTTTCTGTTTCAGTCCCGCAATTCCTGTATATACCAAAACAGGGGATAAATCAGAATGTGTGGAATAAAATTTAAAAACCTCTTTTGCTCTATTTTTCGTTTTGCATCTTGCAAGTAGTGCGTGGTTTAAATTTTTCGACAAATCTTCCCTTAAAACAGAAATTGCTTTTTCTGCAATCGCTTTATCGGCGCTTTCAATATTATATTCCCTTATTGGTTTAAATACAATTTTTTTGTAATAGCCTTGTTCCTGTGCTGCTTTTAAAGAGAATTCAAATATGAACTTTCCATCGAGCTTCTTCTGGTCATTTCTAAAAGGTGTAGCAGTAAATAAAAACACTTTATTTTTATCGAATAAATCAATAAAATCTCGCCAAGTTTTAGCTTCCGAATGATGCGCTTCATCAATGAAGTAATGAGAAAAAACATCACTCATTGTTGCCTTCTGGGCTTGTTCTGAACCCGATAGAATGCTCATTGTAGTAACAACTACATTTACATTTGAAAGAAATTTTTGAAGTTCGTCCTCACTCTTAAACTTTTTCGTAATTAATCCCACAATTGGATTCAATGCACTTGCGGCAACTATATTAAAATCTTTGAGCAAGCCAAGTGTAAAAAACTTTTTGAATATTTGCTCTCTTAAAGCGTCCGATGGAACTGATATAAGCAACTTCTCGCATTGATTGGCAATTAATGCTGAAATCATTGTTTCAGTTTTACCTGTTCCTGTTGGCATAACAACAATTCCTTTATCGCTCTGATTTTGTATATGCGATAATATTGAATATAAGGCACCAAGTTGTGGTGGTCTTAAACCATTTATATTTTTCTCTAAATCTTCTTTTATAAAATGAAAATTTCCAAACCACGATTCTTTTACCTCTGACGGACTTTTTATAGATATGGAAGGATGCTTTATCCATCGTGTAATTGGAAGTTCTGAACGAATAAAGTCTTTTTTGGTTGGCTTTTTTGACGCTAATAATACATACTCAATCCCAGCTGGAACTTTAAGTTTTTTATCTGTTGATACCAACATTCTATTTCCATTTGAATTAAAAATAAATGGCACTTCACTTTCCAACATACAGTTTTGGAAACTCGTTGCACCTGAAAAAAACTGTTTAGCAATATTTCCATTTTTTTCGTAATGGTAATACTCCACATCTGGGGTCAATACTGTAATCATATAGTCAGATTTTATAAACTACTCATTTTGATTGGTCAATTTCTTGATTTTTTCTTCAGCGATTTTGAGGATTTCCTCACTATTCGTTTCATACATTATCATATCAACAATCTTATCAGCCATCCAGATTTTTATCAACTCAATTTTATTTTCATTTAAAGCGGTTGCCAAAGCTTCCACTTGCTCTTTTCGGGCTTTGCGTGTGCCACGTTCAATTTTACTTAATAAAGCTGTATCGGTATCCATTTGTGATGCTACTTCACGAAGTAATAAGTGCTTTTGTTCTCGCAATTTCCTAATGTATTCGCCAAACGTCATTTTAGATATATTTAGACTTGTCAATATTTGTCTAATTTAAGAAAAGTCAGCTAAATGAAAGGAAAAAGATATAAACAGTTGTTAACAGAGATCGAAAGCGAAAAAGATTTAAGCAAAAAAAGGAAACCTACAACTTGATTGCAGAAGCGATACAAAACGCAGAAATGATATTCCGATGAAGCGGACTTAATTCACAATTTTTGTTTGGAAATGAAGCGTCCCATCCCAGTCCCGAAGTTTCGGGGCGGGAAGGGCAAGTGGAATGCAAAACCAAAATTGGGGATTGGGTCCAAGACTTTTTGTAGTGAAGCTCTTTCCCCGGAATGGAATGAAGCGGGAATGTGCTTAACGTATTTTAAATGAATTTCTTTGTAGGGAATCTTTTCCAGAATAGACTTATTTTCTGGTTTTTGCGCAAAGGCAAAAAGTACTGGGTGTAATTACATTAACCAAAATCTATTTGTCACTATTGTTTTATATGTAATTACAGCCTGTACTGCGCGGAAGTGAAGGCTCTTGGGAATGAATGAGTGTAGGCACGGAACGAGTGAATGAGTAAGTGCCGAAGGTGGGGCATAATAACTTTAATCTTTTATTAAAGTGAGATTTTTAAAATCAAGTAATAATTGTCGGTCGTTATCAATATGTTTCCAGTCTTTAATGTTTTCCTGAATTTGTGTAAGATAATTATTATATTTTTTCTTAAGCCATTCGTGTTTAGTCTTGACACTATTTGAATTAGAGTTCAACCCAATCTCTATCAGGCTTTTCAATTTTTTTAAATATGGGACTAAATCATAATTTGGTTCATCCAATTCGTCATTAGCCTGTGTAATATAATCTATGTAATAAAAACCATCATCATCTAAAGATAGACAACTCATTATGCTTTCAGTCTCATCTTCCAATGAATTATGAGGCATCCTATATTCCTTGCCAATCTCAATAACTTCCTCACTTATAATAATTCTTGGGTCAATCGCTTTTTGGGACTCAAGAATGTAAGCATCCGCAAGTGCAGGTCCAAAAATATGATTTTCTGTATGCAACAGTTTGCCTACGCTCACACCGCCTCTGGTCAAATATCCGTTATTTGCAAGTTCAAAAGCAATATGAAGCAAATCAATTAGAGAATAAAACACTTCGCTTGTTTCCTCAATTCTAAATGATATTACAATAGAATCAGAAAACTGTGTTACCATTTTCGATTTTGAAATGCCACTATCATATTCTATTAAAATTTTATTGGCGATATCAATAATTTGTTTTATGCTCTTTATTTTATCCTCGACATCATTTCCAGAATCATCAACAGTAGAATCAATATGCGATTTAAAACCTAAAATATCTATAAAGCAACAAATACGGTATTCATAATTCATAATGAAAATTTTATTTTGTGACTACACTTATCATTTTCTCCAATAATTCTGTTGGTTTTGGCCTTCTAAATTTGTCGTCAATTTTGTTATCGAGGTAGTGGGCGAAAGAGGCATAGCTCTCACTAATAATATCGTCAACTTGTTGTTGGTTTTTGAAGCGGTGGTTTTTCAAATTTATATTCAAATACTTGGTATGGTATTCCAACAGACAATCTTCAAAAGAAAGTTTGCGGGTTTCAAAAAAGTGGCTGTTATAAATTAGAGTGTCCATATCTATAATGATAAGACTTCTTACATTTTCTACATTCAAACCTTCTTTATTTAAAATTGTGAGTGCATTTTTAAACCACCCATCAATTAGCTTATTCATTCCTGGCGTATTGAACATTCTGTAATGGACAATTAATATTGGATATATATGGGCTTTTTCAGAGGGTGCGTATTTATCAAATGAAAGTGATTGGGTCAATATCTCTCTTATGGTGTCTTTAAGTTGCAACACTGCTTTAGCCTTGCCTTTTTCATTTTCTACAAAGGTTATTTTAAGCTTTTCCAATACTTCATAATAGTTGGTAGATTGCTTTATTTCCTTTCCTAAAAGAACATCCTTCGATTCAAACAAAAATATTCTTTTGCCATTGCGCACATAATAATCCGGTGCTCCTTCAAACTCTGCATCCAATTCCTTACCGGACTTTTGTATAAATCTATTACCAAATATCTTCTTAAGTGTTTGATTCAATAAATATTGTTCAGAAAATTCTAAATTTTTAATGCCATAAAGGTTTTTTAACTGTTGGTTTTCCGGAAGCGTGGCATTGATGTCCTTAAAACGAAAATACAAGCCTTTGTAAATCATTTCCACCACAAATAATGGATAGATAATTCTATATTTTCCTTCATCTATTTTATAGAGCGGATAACTTCGAGTTTTGGTAAAATCAAAATCGGTTAACCTTTCATCATCCAGTTTTATATGTTTCTCAATAAACAATGAAAGTTCTTCCTGCTTGTCAGCCTCCAGATGTATTTCAGTTTGAGCCTCTCTTTTTGCGGTTAGCACGGGAAAAACAATACCCAATAATTTATGAAGATACTTCTTGAAATTTGGGACATCATAATAATTATAAAATGCCTTGATTAGATGTTCACTACCTTGAAATGATTCTAAAAACTCAAAGAAACTGTAGGCTTTCAAAAATTGACAGTAAAACACCTTATTTATTTGGTAGTCTGTAATATCGAAACTGTGCAGATTATTTCCTATGAAAAAATTCGTGAGATTGCCCTCAATATCATATTCCTTAAAATTTTGAGCTAAATCCTTACCTCGTTCTGTAATTGTTTTTTGATTGAAAACAGTGTAGGCCTTGAAAAAATTGATTTCAATATCTAAAAATTCCTCTCTGCTATATTCCTTATTATCAAATTCGGCTGGATTATCGTAAACGTACTCAAAATAGGTAAGACTACTCATTGGATATAGGACTTCAAAACTTTCTATATCGAAATCATTTTCTCTTGCAAAAATTACCATCCGTTTATAAACACTATCTGCAAATTGAAAATTGGCTTCTGAAAAATATTCTGGCAAAAAGCCTGTAAGACCAGAAAATTTAGAACCGCTATTTTTAATTCCCAATAGAAAAGAACCCATTAACAATCGCATATCCTTGCCTAAATCCTTCAAATAATGGTCTATGGATTTTTGTTCATCTTCAGGAAAGCACACCTCGAAAGTCAATGGCATTTTAATTGTTACGCCCATATTCTATAAAACATACCTTCATTTCTAACTTCTAATTTAACAATAGATTTTCTACCCACCTTTTCTACCCACTTAAGGAAGTATGTAATTAATTTTCCAATGGCCACCTTTTGCTCCACCCATTCTTTCAATTAGACCAATATCTTTTAGAGCATCAATATTATTATCAATGGCAGTAGGACTTAAGCCTATTATATCTTCAAGTTCTCTTTTAGAAACTTTATTATCTTTATGGATAGCTCTAATAATTCCAACTCTATTATCAGTAAGATTATCTACCCACTTATCTACCCACTTATCAAAATCAAAAGGTCTTCTAAATGTAACAGTAAATATACCTTCAGTATTAAATTCAGGTGGCGTTAAATCTTCTTCTACCATTAAATCCCTCATTCTACTGATACCAGAACCTACTTGTTCTACCATTCTAATTCTTTCAAATAGACCAAATATCAAAGGATTTCTACTTAAACTTCTTTTTCCAAATTCATTTTTAGGAATACCGCTAACAAGTCCACCAGGATTTGAGACTTCAACTCTATCATTAAAAACTTCAACAGTAATACGTGCACCTTTGTCATAATAATCTCTATGTGCCAGAGCATTGATAATTGCTTCCTTAAAAACTGTTTCGGGAATTTCCCAATGTTCCTTACGTGGCCGTGAGCCAGCACCTTCAATATCATAACGAATATTAAGCTTTGTTTTAAGCCAAGCCATCGCTTGAAGGAATTGTTGATATAGCGTACCTACCACAGTTTTATCGTCAACAATGTATCTTTTGTCAATACCATCAAACGCAATACAACGAATCACTGCCTTTTCAAAAAATATTTCGGGGTTTTTAGTAAAAAACAACGCGGCACCATTTTTAAGATAGCCTTCTTTTGTAATCAGTTTAAGATTTTGAAAAACCTGCTCATTGGAAATCGTGGAATTTAAACCTGCCAAATCCCTAAACTGAATAATATTGGCATCAGGAATATCTTGCACTATATCAATGGTTTTGCAAGGTGCTTCATCAAAATAAATTCTATCTGCCTGTTGAAAAAAATCCCTCATTTCCTCAACTGTTGTGAGTTTTTGGGAATTAGGGCCTTGGCGTACATAAATAGCTCCAGAAAGTACATAAGGTTTGCTTTCGCCGGAAGGCACTTCAATTACCACCAACTCTTTACCATCAACCCCTAAAGAATAGATTTCACAATGTAATGCAGGTGTTATTTCGTTTATTGAATTTTGAATCGCAGAATGCTTTGCATTATTGAAAGTAATTCCTTGAATCACATTATTGTCGTCAACACCTAATAAAATAGTACCACCTGCTGCATTGGCAAAGGCACAGATTTCTTCTGTGACCTCTTTGACCTTATTCGGAATATTTTTCTTGAATTCCACATTATAGCCCTCTCCAGATGCAATCAGGGATTTTATTTCAGCGGTGCTTAACATAACTATTGTGATAACTAAAGATGATTCACAAAGCTATTGAAATTGTTTTGGTTATTTATTTATAATTTTCTTTAGTCCAGTTTTTTAATAGGCCAATTTAAATTTCCTGATGCACTAATATAGTTTTTATATAAAAATCAATAGTGTGGTAGCTCGCCGTTATCTTTTATATTGGTTACATAATTATATAGGTTTAAATCCATAGTAATCCAATACTCTTTTTCAGCATCAACTTTTTGTTTAAGACCCTTGATTATTTTTAAGGATAAATTTCTAAAATCTTCCGCTACTTGAGATAAATCGTGTTCATAGAGCTCGTAATAGTCATCTTTGAAAACCTGTTTGCTTTTTAATTTCAACTCTCTTAAAGACAGAATTGGATGCTCAATTAATAAATAATCAGCAATAAAAAAGTAATTGCGATGCATCGCTTCAAAAAAGATTAAATCCACAGATTCTATGGGCAAATGATAATCCCTGTAACTATGCTCATCTTGAAAATTGTGATAATGTTCCAATGTTGATAAGAACGTTTTCATTTCATTTTCAAAGAGATTTCTTGAATCTTGAAAAGCATATCTCAATCTGAAAAGTGATGGTCCCGATTTTTTATCAAAAAAGTCCATATCTTTTGATATAGAATAATTAAAGGTCTTTTGCTTTGCGAAAGCAAAAAAATTCTTTTTTATAAAATTTTTGACTGAAATAAAATACATTTCTTTTTTTTCATTGTCCGTCACACAGAGAAATACTGGTACTGGAAAGCGATACCAATAATTACTTGTCGATATTTTTATATTGGAAATAGTCAATGTATTATCCAAATTCCAATTTATATTCTCTTTAGATTTGAGTTGTATTGATGCTAAATCTCCTGTTAATTGATTTTTCTCATTTACCAATTCTACATAACAGTCGATACCATAATCTCTTTCAGTAACGTCTCTAACTATCCAATTGTCCGGAATGTGGTTTGCAAATATTTTGAACGATGTTGATTCAGAAATATGTTGAGGTACTCTTTGTGGTAATTGCATATATTGGTATTTTTCTGTTACTTCTATAATTAAAAATTTTAATCCCACTTCATCTTCTGCAATCTAACAGCATTCAATATCGCCAATAAAGCCACGCCAACATCCGCAAAAACGGCTTCCCACATTGTGGCTAAACCGCCTGCTCCCAATATTAAAACCACGGCTTTTACACCAAACGCCAAACCAATATTCTGCCAAACAATTTTTCGGGTAGAGCGTCCAATTTTTATGGCTCTTGCAATTTTGCTGGGTTGGTCTGTTTGGATGATAACATCTGCCGTTTCAATGGCCACATCACTGCCTAAACCTCCCATTGCGATACCAACATCGCTTGCGGCCAAAACTGGCGCATCGTTGATGCCATCGCCAATAAAGGCCACTTTGTTATCGGTTTCTGCCATCAGTTTTTCAACTTCCCTCAACTTGTCTTCCGGCAATAAACCGCCTTTTGCACAATCCACGCCCATTTCCTTGGCCACTTGTTGGGTTATGGAATCTTTATCGCCCGAAAGCATAATGATTTTGGAAATTCCGGATTTGCGGATTTGTGCTATGGCTTCGTGGGCATCATCCTTTAACTCGTCTGCAATAATGACGTAGCCAGCAAATTTGCCCTCAATGGAAACCATTACTATAGATTCCACAATAGCGTCAGTTTCAGAAGGAACTTCGATGCTATTCGAAGTCATCAATGCTTTGTTGCCCACCAAGACGGTTTTACCATTTACCGTTCCCTTTAGACCTTTTCCCGCAACTTCATTGACGTTTGTAGCCTCAAAATCCTCACCATCGGCTTTGAATTCCATAATTGCCTTGGCAATGGGATGCGTGGATTGCTCTTCCATCGCCATCAGGTACTTCATAAATTCAGGTTCTTCCCAATCAATGGCTTTGATGTCCTTGATTTTGAAAACACCTTTGGTCACAGTTCCTGTTTTGTCCATAACAACCGTTGTTATTTTGGTCATTTCATCCAAATAGGAAGCACCTTTAAACAGAATTCCATTTATTGAAGCTGCTCCCAATCCACCGAAATAACCCAAGGGAATTGAGATTACCAAAGCACAGGGACAGGAAATGACCAAGAAAATCAAAGCTCTGTATAACCAATCGTTAAAGACATAATTGTCCACAAAAAAATAGGGTATAAACGTCAAACCAATTGCCAAGAAAACCACAATTGGTGTATAGATTCTTGCAAACTTTCTGATAAACAATTCGGTTTTTGATTTTCGGGCGGTTGCATTCTGCACCATATCGAGGATTCGGGCAATGGAACTGTCCTTAAATTCCTTGGTGGTCTCGATTTCTACAACACCGTCCAGATTGATGCTTCCCGCAAATACTTTTTCGCCCTTGGCAATGGTATTGGGTTTGCTTTCGCCTGTTAGGGCTGCCGTGTTAAATGAGCCTTTTTCTGATAATAAGATACCGTCCAAAGGGATTTTTTCGCCTACACGAACTTGCACCTTTTCGCCAATTTCAACGGTTTCGGGATTTACAGACACATAATCATTGTTCCGATACACCAAGGCTTCATTGGGACGCACATCGAGCAATGCCTTTATATTTTTTTTTGCCTTGTTGACCGCCGCGTTCTGAAACAGCTCGCCAACGGCATAAAACAACATTACGGCCACACCTTCCGGATATTCGCCAATGGCGAATGCGCCAATGGTTGCAATGGACATCAACAGAAATTCCGTAAAAAAATCGCCTTTTACAATGCTGTTCCAGCCTTCCCTGATTACAGGAAATCCAACGGGAAGATATGCCACGACATACCAAACGATGCGAATCCAGCCCGAAAAGTAGGGGAAGGTTTCGAAATAATCGAACGCAATGCCTGCGATGAGCATTACAAAACTGAAAATTGCTGGCAAATAAGTTCTAAACTTGCCAAGATTTTCGGGATTGCTGTGATTGTGGCCATCCGAATCGGAATGTTCGCCTTGATGTTCTTTTGGGTCTAAATCCCGAAGGTTTCTTTTTTGTTTTATCATTGGTCCAATTTTATTGTGCTATCCATTTTTTAGCTGCTTCTTTTTCTTTTAAATCGAAGTATTTCACTTCCGAACTTGTAAAGAAATCGGTAGCTTTTGCGACCCATTCCTCCCATTTCTTTTCGCCCACAAAAGCCATTTTTCATAATCGGAAATGTGTGCGCTATCTACTTTAATATCTTCCCAAAAGCCTTTTAAGGTATAACCTTCAAAATCGTGCATTTCAAAATAGAAATGAACTTTTTGATTGCTTTTCAGGATTTGGTGGATACGGGAATGAATGGACTCCACATCGGTTTTAGAGATTTTGCCTTCCAAAATGGCGGCAATAACATTTTCCTTTTCTGAATTCAATAACTGTATCATAATTTTAAATTTTAATCAATGTAGTGATATAATCAATGCAATGGAAGTGCAAATAAATTGCTATCCACCAAGGTCATAAAACCATTCCTCTGCTCTTATAATAGCTTGTTTCAACGCTTCTTTTGCTGAAAGGTCTTTCTCTTGTACAAGTTCCTTGGCAATTTCGAAGGCTTTTTCGCGTACTGTTGAATTTAGGGCATCCAATTCCGTTTTGAAATCATCAAACATCCAGTCCATAATACTCGATTAATGTTTAAACAATTCGTTTTCATCTTTCACATCTATGTCTTCTTTGGGTCTTTTATCCAAAAAGTAATCCAACACGATACCCACTACAATGGCACCTACAAATGCGGCATATACTTGCCAATCATATTGTATAATTAAAGATAGGCTAATAAATATTGCCAAAATTGGCAGTATTGGCACTTTCCCAATAGTCAAAGGAACTTTAAATGGTCTTTCTTTATCAGGTGCTTTGAAACGCAATACAATGAGGGCAATGTTTACGGCTACAAATACGAGCAGCGCACCCAACGATGACATTCCCGCTACGATTTTAATATCGCCCAACAACATAAATCCCGCAACTGCCGCCATAACCACAATGGTGGTGACCCACGGCACTTTTTGTGCATTGGTCTTGGTCATAAACTTTGGAAGTTCACCCACACTTGCCATTCCGAACAGCAACCTGCTAATGGAAATAATACCGCTAAAGGCGGCATTTGCCGTGGCAAAAAGAGCTGCGACCGCCAAGGCAATAGGCAACCAACTGTTGAGATTGGATGCTGCAAGTGATAGTGGCGAATCTACTTTTGCCAGTTTTGATGGGTCAGCAATATTAAGAACCGTAAAAGCTATGAGCAAATAGATTACGGTGGTAAAGACCATTGTCAATAGAAAGGCACGAGGTATGGTCTTGCCAGGGTTTTTCACTTCCGAACCCAATGATGCCATATGCTCAAATCCGGTATAGACAAAAAACAATGTTGCAGTAGCTGCCAACGTACCCGAAAAGGATTCCACTTCGAAAAATTCTGCTTTTGGCGGACCAGTTTCAGCCAGACCGACTGCAATGAGAATGAATAAACCCAACAACTGTATGCTAACCATTATAATATTGGCAGTAGATGATTTCTTGATGCCCGTAATGCTTATCAATGAAAGGACTATCAACACGCCATAACTTATCAATAAGGAAGGTACACTAAAAAAAGTGTTGAAATATCCCGAAAAGGCCAGCAAAACAGCGGCTATTGTGGCTGAACTGTGAAAGGCAAGAGTCCAGCCTGTTAGAAAGGACGGTATATCTATCTTTGGAAATGCTTTGCGTACAAAAATGAATTCGGCACCTGCATTGGGATAGGTAGAGGACATTTCTGCATACGACATTGCCGAAACACTTGCAGCAATCGCAGCGAAGAAAAAACTCAACCAAAGGTCTGTACCCGCTTGTCCTGCGGCCGCACCAATAACGGTATAAATTCCCGCGCCTACTATAGTACCAACACCATAAAAGGTAAGGCGAAGTGTTCCGAGTGATTTTTTTAATTCGGCCATACTAATTTTTTTTTATTGATTTGATTGGTTACTGCATTTCTCACAAATCCCCTTGACCACAAGGTTTACATCTTCGGCCAAATAGCCGTCAGGTAAATTAATATGTGGGATTTTATGTTGCGTGAGGCAAACCGTTTCATCGCAATTGTTGCAATGGAAATGTAGGTGCAAATCCTGTTCAATCTCGCAGTTGCAACCGGGCTCGCAGAGTGCATATTTAGTGGTTCCAGTGCCATCTTCTATTTGGTGCACGATACCTTTTTCCTCAAAAGTTTTTATGGTTCGGTAAAGGGTGGTGCGTTCCGCTTTGGCAAAAGCGTTTTCAACATCGGTCAATGCTACCGCTGTATCCTGCTGTGCCATATATTTGTAGATAAGGATGCGCATTGCGGTTGGCCGAACGTTTTTGTGCTCTAAAAATGTTTCAATTTCATTCATAAACATCTCAATTTATCCCTGTTTTTTCTTCAACGACTCTCCCGTTTTAATCTGAAAAGCGTCTTCAATATCCATCATATAGATAATTCCATCGCCCTGCTCATTGGTCTTTCCATTGGCAATGATAAGGTCTATGGCATCTTGGGCCTCTTCGTTTTGGCAGACCAGTTCCAACTTTACCACAGGACTGTCGGTTACGTGAAAATCAAGCGAGGGTCTTGCACCCTTTGCCTTAAACGCTCCCGTGCCTTCTGCCTGTGAAAGTGTCATACTCTTAAACCCGTTTTCGGCCAAAGCTTCGATTACTCTTTGGATTCGGTTTGGTTTTATAAATGCTTTTATCTCTTTCATCTTTCTAAAATATTTCATAAAATGGAAGATGGAATGCCTCAATTATCTTTCTATGTTGATATGAAAATTGTCAATAGGCATTTCATCTGAATATCGTTTTGTTTTAAAATTTACAAATTTTTAATGGTCGTGTTCCAGTTCGCCCTTGACCATTTCGGACGAGAGCGTATAGGCTCCTTTTGTTACCACCTTGATTCCTTTCGGGACATTTGCCGGAAGGTTTATTTCCACAAAATCCAAATCTGTAATGCCTGTGCTTACAGGTATCATTTTAAATTTTATTTTGTTCGCTTCCTTTTCGCCATCTTCATCCAAAATAAAAATAAAGGATTGTTCGCCTTCTTTGATAATTGCATCCTCGGGTACGGCATAGACCATTTTTTCATCTTGGGCAATTCTACCTTCCACATACATTCCCGGAAGAAGTTCTTTGTCTTCATTATGTACGTCTGCGTGAACGTGCAAGGCTTTTGGGTCTGTTTCAAAAGTTTTACCTATGGCGTGAATTTTTGCCTTTAAAAGCTCATTTGGTTTTGAAGCCACCGTAAAATATATTTCCTGCCCTTCTTTTACTTTATGGATGTCCTTTTCATAGACTTTAAAGTCGGCGTGGATTTCTGTATTGTCACTTACCGTGAACATTTTGGTCTGTGGCGCAACGTAATCGCCAAGGCTGACCATTACTTCATCCACAAAGCCACTGATGGGCGAGGTAATGGGTACTGCCGAATAGATTTGCCCTTCCAAAACTTTACTGGTATTGATGCCCAGAAGTTTTAGTTTGGAACGCAATCCATTGACACTTGATGTGGTAGAACGAAATTTGGACTGTGCCAGTTGAAATTCCTTCCCTGATGAAACGCCCTTTTCGTGTAGTATTTTTTTTCGTTCAAAATCCTGTTCCAAAAAGACCAGTTCATCGTTCTTTTCCTGAAATTCCTGTTGCATTGTAATGATATCTGGATGTTCCAAATATGCCAATACCTGACCTTTGCTCACTTTGTCGCCTTCTATGACAGTGATGGAACGGACATTTCCACCCACAAAGGGACTTATGTTGGCCCTGTCCTGTGGAAATAATTCCAATTGGCCAGTAACTTTTATGGTGTTTCCCAAATTTTTTTGTTCCAATGGTTTCATTTCAAGACCAATGGTTTCTGCCTGTGCCTGGGTAATGGCTACCACGCCTTCTTCATTTTCGTGTCCAGCTTCCTCGCCTTCAGAATGCTCGGACGTTTGCGTTTCGTTGTGGTCCAATTTGCTTTCAGCTTTGTTGTTGCAAGCCATTAATAAGGCTATGGCCATTATTGAACTGATTATTTTGATATATTTCATTTCCTGTTTCATTTTAAGATTATAGATTGCCCAATTGGTACTGCACCTCAATGGCCTGTTGGTTGTATTGATTGATATATTCCAAATGTGTTTGCTTTATCCTGATGGCACTGTTAAGGATGGTGATATAGTTCACATAATCTATTTCGCCTTCCTTGGATGCCAGTTCTGCGGTTGTTATTTGTTCTTCCGCCAAAAGCAATGCGCCTTCTTCATAATACTGCAATATTTTCTGCGTTTTTTCAAGGGATTTGAACAATTGCGACACCCTACTTTCGGTGGTTGCCTTTTGCTCCAAATATTGATTTTCTGCCATCATTGCATCTGCCTTGGCTGCCTTTACCCGTGATTTTTGCGGAAAAAACCACAACGGAATACTGATTCCTGCCTGATAGGTATTGAATCCCGAAACATCATCCACAACCTGCCGTCCATAAGAAAAGCTGAATTTTGGCAGCAATTCCGATTTTTCAACGCCCACATTGGCTTTACTTACTTCGGCTTTCTGCAACGCATATTGCAATATTGGGTTGTTTGCCACCGAAGTTGAATCCAAAGTTGCCATAAAATCCAATGGCTCATAAAAACCGTCCACCGTTTCGATGGGTTCATCTGTTCCCAAATATTGTTTTAGGGCACGCTTGGCAATTTCAATATCATCATAGGCTTGTTGCCTCAACACTTGAATCTGTTGAAACTCTGAAGAGGCTGAAATAAATTCCAACTTACCAGTTTCTCCCGTGTCATAACGAAGTTGGGCAGCGGTCTTGAAATTGGCATAAATACTGTCCAATTGGTCTGCAAAACGCAACTGTGCCTTGTAATAATTAATGTGGTCGTATGCTTGCATCACATTGCGCACCAACTGTTGCTCACTCGCTACGTAAAACTTCTCTCCCAAGGCAATGCGCTCTTTATAAAACTTGGATTTTGAAAATCCAGAAAGCAAATCTATGTTGCCCTGTTGCACACCAATGGTAGTTTGTACCCCGGGAAGATTATTGCCATATTCTTCCTTGCCCGTAAAAACTTGGGTGCTTCCAAGGTCAAAACTGGTGCCTTTCATAGCCTTTTCCCTTTCAATAAAAGCTTCACTTTCCTTAAGCGATGGATAATTCTTTTTTGCCAAAGCGATGGCTTCATCTACCGTCAAGGTCTTTGGAATTGTTACATCTTGATTGGTGTCTTGGGCCACCGCAGTTCCGGAAGCCATCAAACCACCCACCATCAACAACACGGTTACAATGTTCGTGGATTTGTTGATATAGCTTACATCGCCATTAGTATTGTTTCGTTCCTTTCTCGATTCCAACCAATAGTACAATACCGGAAGGACTACAAGTGTTAAAAATGTTGCTGTGAGCAATCCGCCAATAACCACCGTTGCCAATGGTCGCTGTACTTCAGCACCACCAGAGGTAGAAATTGCCATTGGGATAAAGCCCATAATGGCCGCCGTTGCGGTTAGCAAAATTGGTCGCAACCTTTCGTGTGTTGCTTCGTATATTCGTTTTTTTAAGTCTGTCATTCCACTTTCTTTTAGTTCATTGAATTTGTTTATCAGTACCAACCCGTTCAATACCGCTACTCCAAAGAGCACAATAAATCCGACTCCCGCTGAAATACTGAAAGGCATTCCCCTTATCCAAAGGGCAAACACGCCACCAATGGCCGCCAAAGGAACTGCCATATAAATCATTAGTGATTGGGAAAACGAGCTCAACGCAAAGTAGAGCAATATGAATATTAGGAAAAGAGCGATAGGTACTACAATCATCAATCGGTCTGATGCACGTTGCAGGTTCTCAAACGAACCTCCGTAGGTTACAAAATAACCCGGTGGCAGTTTCACTTCCGTTTCCAGTTTTTGCTGTATCTCCTCGACCATCGATTTTACATCACGCCCACGAACATTGACCCCTACCGAAATACGACGCGAGGTATTGTCCCTTGAAATCTGCATTGGACCGGGCTTATAGCTGATGTCCGCTACTTCCTTTAAGGGCACTTGCGCTCCGTTTGGTAAATCGATATATAAATTTTTAAGGCTATTGATGTCCTGTCTGAAGTCCTTCGCCAAACGAATGACCACATCAAAGCGTTTTTCGCCTTCAAAAATCACCCCTGCCGCTTCTCCTGAAAAGGCGGCACTTACATAATCATTCAGCTTATCAACGGTTACTCCGTACTGTGCCATTTTTGCACGATTGTATTCTACAGTCATTTGTGGTAAACCACTCGTGGCTTCCACATTGAGGTCGGCGGCACCGGGAACTTTACGTATGACTGCCGCAATTTCCTGTACCTTATCTGCCAACACGCCCAGATCTTCTCCGTACAATTTAATGGCCACGTCCTCACGAACACCCGTAAGCAATTCGTTAAAACGAAGCTCCACAGGTTGCGTAAACACGAAATTTACACCGGGAACAACTGAAATTTTTTCCTGTATTTTTTCTATGAGTTCTTCTTTGCTATCTGCGGAAGTCCACTTGCTCTTATCCTTTTCAAGAATGATATAGCTATCGGCAATGTCCATTGGCATTGGGTCTGTCGGTATTTCGGCCACACCAATCCTTGAAACCACTGTTTTTACTTCAGGAAATTCATTGATTAAATTTTGAAGTTTTTTTGAGGCTTCAATAGATTCCGTAAGACTGCTCCCTGGTTTTATCAAAGCCTGAAATGCAATATCGCCCTCATCAAATTTAGGTATGAATTCGCCACCCATATTGCTGAAAATAAATCCTGCAATCAATAACAGCCCTACCGCACCAATAATGACACCAGCCCTAAAGCGAAGTGCGAAATTGAGCAAGGGTACATACGCCCTGTTCAACCCTGACATTATTTTATCGCTGAAACCGTCAATCCTGTTTTCAAATTTGGCGAACCAACTATTCTGATTTTTGGCAGGCTTTAGGAACATTGACGAAATCATTGGCACGTAGGTAAGACAAAGGATAATGGCTCCCAAAACCGCAAATCCGAAAGTAAATGCCATTGGACGGAACATTTTTCCTTCTACACCAGTCAAAAAGAGAATCGGTGTAAATACGATAAGGATAATAAGCTGACCGAAAAAAGCCGAATTCATCATCGTGCTTGCTGATTCATAGGCTATTTCATCCATTTCTGGCTGGCCAATGGCAGTTGTGGTTTTCTTCATCCGTTGATGGATGTGGAACACCATACCTTCCACAATGATTACCGCACCATCCACGATGATTCCAAAATCGATTGCTCCCAAGGACATTAAATTTGCCCAAACGCCAAATTGTTTCATCAAGATAAAGGCGAAGAGTAATGACAGTGGGATTACCGAAGCCGTAATTAATCCACCACGGAAACTTCCCAAAAGCAAGACCAAAACGAAAATCACAATCAATGAACCTTCAATAAGGTTTTTTTCAACGGTGCTTGTGGTCCTTCCGATAAGTTCACTTCTACTTAAAAACGTATCTATGTAAACGCCTTCCGGCAGGGATTTTTGTATTTCTGCAATGCGCTTCTCCACATTTTCGACCACGTTACCAGGGCTTTCGCCTTTCAGCATCAGTATTTGTCCCCCAACCGTTTCGTGTCCATCTTGGGTAAACGCACCATAGCGCACTTGATTCCCATAGCCCACTTTTTCGGCGACATTCCGCACTAAAACAGGGCTTCCGTTTTGTGTGGTTACAACGGTGTTTTCCAAATCTTCAAGGCTACGCGCCAAGCCTTCGCCACGAATGAAATTTGCTTGGTGGTTTTTTTCAATATAAGCACCACCAGTATTGGCATTGTTTACTTTCAGGGCTTCAAAAACCTGATTCATTGTAATGCCAAAACTTTTCAGCTTATTTGGATTTATGGCAACTTCATATTGTTTCACATAGCCTCCAAAAGCATTGACCTCTACCACTCCAGGGACTAATGCCATTTGGCGTTTTACAATCCAATCCTGTATGGTACGAAGCTCCATTGCATCATATTTATCTTCGTAGCCTTCTTTTAATTTTAAGGTGTATTGGTAGATTTCGCCCAAACCTGTAGTAATGGGTGCCATAAATGGCGTGCCGAAGCCTTCGGGGATTTCTCCAGCGACTTCGGTCAATTTTTCTTGCACCAATTGCCGGGGAAGATAAGTGCCTGCCTCGTCCTTAAAAACAATGGTAACCACAGAAAGACCAAAACGGGAAACGGAACGCAACTCGATAACATCAGGAAGGTTTGCCATTGCCAATTCTACCGGATAGGTTACAAATTGCTCAATATCTTCAGTCCCTAAATTTGGGGCAACGGTAATAACTTGCACTTGATTATTGGTAATATCGGGTACAGAACCCAGATTTATAGTGGCCATAGACCAAATGCCTGTACCTACCAATGCCACTATAAAGAGCCCAATAATAAACTTGTTATTAATGGAAAATGAAATGATTTTGTTAATCATAGAAAAAGTTTAATGAATTATAAATAGTAGTAAGTTGACCACGATTGATATGGGCAACAATAATTTATAAGATACCTGCCGTTGCAGATATTTTTATTAAACTCGTGGGGGTTGAAAAAGGGATTCCAGATATCTGGAATTTAGATGAAATGTGTAGAAATTAAATTGATTTTGCGCCTCAAAGGAAACATCAGTAATTAATGTTGGCTGAAATGGCGCGAAGAATACAAAATGCTGGCAACATTGATGGCTTGTATGGATAGGTACATCCTCGTGGTCTGAATCCTGATGATGGTCTTCAGATGTTCCATCGTCGTTGATGTAATCTTCATAAACATATTTTATAAAGGAATAGCCATCAACCTCTTTATGTTCTTGATAATGGGCAACGAAGTGTGATAATTCTTCTAATTGCTCACAAACTTCCATATTGGCCGCTATTCCTTGAAAAAGGAATAGGAATGACATTGTTATGGAAACGATGATTTTCATAAAGCTTGACAAATATACAAAAATTGAAATGCAACTGGTGTGCAAAATCTATATGTGTCTAATTCTATTCAATTTCATCTGTTACACTACCACAATTCAACATATCAGAACCAAAATAAGGATTACGGATGTCCATATCCTTACTCAACCAATAGGCACCCAAGTTATTGTTTGCCATTGGACAAAAATCCACATATACTTTTTGGTTGATGCCAAAGGTTTTTACGGCATTGATTAAATGTGCGGATAAATGAATGAAATGTTCCCGTTGTTTTTTGATATCCGAAGTGTTGGCTATGGCACTTGTGGATGCCTTCAATTCTTTTTCCAGAGTCATCCAGTGTTTATGTGCATCATCCTTCAATAATTTCATATCCACTTTTTCAATACTTTTTTGCAACCCGTTTGCTGATTTTTTTGCTGTTTCGGCATCATCATTTACAAGTGCTTTATCCACTGAAACATAGTTTTCAAAAACAGTATTGAGCTGTTCCTTGAATTTAGAGGAAACTTCCAGACGCTTGGTCATTTGGAAATGGTCTGTTGTTGAATTGCCATTGGCATTTTCCATACCCAAATGTACTTCGTGACCTGTCATTGTTTTGCCTCCTTGGGTGTTCATCATAGATTTTTTGCCTTGTAATTGTGCGGCGGCATCTACTGTAAATGTGCCGTTCGTTACTACTTCATCCCCATTTTTAAGCCCTTCGGTAATGGAATAAACATCGCCATTTTTAGTACCTAAAGTAACTTCCCGCATTTCAAAAACGGGCTCGTTTGGGTTTGTTTTGATATATACCAATGAGCGTTCGCCTGTCCACATAACCGCAGTAGCCGGGACCGTTATTTGCGAATCCATTTTATTTCCTTTTGACATCTGTACTTTTGCCGTAACGAACATTCCGGGTTTCAATAAATCTTCTTTATTGTTCAAGGTGGCTCGAACCGAAACTGTTCTAGATTTTGTATTTAAAACTGGGTCAATAAACGAAACAGTTGCCTCAAATTCCTTGTTGGGATAAGCGTTGGTAGTAACATTTATTTTCTGTCCTTCCTTTAATTGTGAAATTTGACGTTCGTAGGCATCAAACATCGCCCAAACGGTTGCCAAATCGCTTACTTTTACAATGGGCTGGCCTTGCTTTACATAGTCACCTTCTTCTGCCATTTTTTGGGAAACTGTACCCGAAACCGTGGCATAAATGGGGAAAATTTCACGCACTTTGCCAGAACTTTCAATTTGGTTGATTTGGCTTTCAGACAATTTCCACAATTTTAATTTGTTACGGACGGCTTTATACAAGGCAGGTTGTGATTCCTTCATACTTGCTGCTGTCAACAATTCCTGCTGTGCTGCAACAAGTGTTGGCGCATAGATTGTTGCCAATAATTGCCCTTTTCGCACTTCCTCGCCCGTAAAATTGACGTTCAGTTTTTCAATACGGCCTTCAAAATAACTTGCTTGAACTGCATTGGCCTCTTCGTTCGCCATTATCTTTCCGGAAAGCTGCATTGTATTTTCATCTGTTCCTGAAACATTGCCAACAATTGTGGTTTGGATATTCGCCAATGCCATTGCGTTTTCGGTCATTTTTATTTCGTTCATTGCGAGTCCGTCTGCACCAGTTTCGGCAGGAATCAAGTCCATCCCGCAGATGGGACAGTCGCCGGGTTCGGGCTGCATAATCTGTGGGTGCATTGAGCAGGTCCACATTTGGTTTTGTTCGTTGGTACTGTCCGACATATCGGACACATCCTTGGTGTTTGAGTTTTCTTCAGCAGACTTGCCGAAAAAGACATAGCCCAATATTAAACCAGCGGCCAAAATGGCGATGTAGATGATGTATTTTTTCATAATTAAATTGTTTAAACCTACAAGGTGGCCTTCGGCAACACCTTGCAGGTTTGGTGTGTGATTTATTTTGCGGCTTCCAAACGTTTTATCATTTCTTTCATTTCGCCTATTTCTTTACGTTGTGCTTCAATAATGTCATCTGCCAATTTTCTGACCTCTGGATCTTTTATGTCAGCTCTTTCACTCGTTAAAATTGCAATTGAGTGATGGGGAATCATTGCCTTCATCCAAAGGATATCTCCAATAATAGGACTTTGAGCCCTTACCAAGCCAAGTGCGCTAACAAAAAGCACTAAACTTCCCAACAAAATTGCGATGTTTTTTTTCTTGTTTTGGTACATTTTCCGCATAAAAAACCACATTATTACTGCCATACAGGCAATGCCCAAACAACTCATATAGAAACGTGTGAGGCTAAAGTAAACGTGGTCAATTTGATACGTATTTAGGTACATTGTGATGTACATCGCGATAAAAGATGCGACGAGCATCAAAATGAATTTTGTGTAATTGCCTTTGCTTTTGTGTTGATTTGAATGTTCCATAGTTTTTGAGTTTTAATTATAGCTTAATATTTCTTAATCGTAAGGAATTTGCAATGACCGAAACCGAGCTAAAGCTCATTGCCAAAGCTGCTATCATAGGCGACAATAACAATCCGAACACAGGAAAGAGAACACCTGCTGCTATTGGGATTCCTAAAATATTGTAACCCAGTGCAAAAAACAGATTTTGCTTAATGTTTCGCATCACACTATGACTTAAATCCCTTGCCTTTACGATGCCGTGCAAATCGCCCTTTACCAAAGTTATCATCGCACTTTCGATGGCAACGTCCGTTCCTGTTCCCATTGCGATGCCCACATCGCTTTTTGCCAAAGCTGGGGCATCGTTAATGCCGTCGCCAGCCATTGCAACAATTTTTCCGTTGTTCTGTAATTTTTCTACCTCTTGCAGTTTGTTTTCGGGCAGCATTCCTGCTTTAAAATCGGCAAGGTTTAGTTCCTTTGCGACCGCTTGGGCGGTGTCGTGATTATCGCCAGTGAGCATAATTACTGCAATTCCCTTATCCTGAAGTGCTTTAATTGCCTTGGCACTGGTTCCTTTTATTTTATCGCCGATGACCACATATCCCACAACTTTTGAATCGATTGACAAATAGGAAACTGTTTTTCCCTGCTTTTGAAAGCTTTGCGCTTCGGTTTCCATTTCAGAAGTCAATTGAGCCTCGGCATATTCCATCATTTTTGCGTTGCCCAAGGCAACCTTTTTTCCGTTTACCGTTCCTTCAACACCTTTTCCGGTTACGGCACTAAAGTTTTCAGAATTTAAAACTTCAACTTTCTGCTCTTTACCATATTTCACGGTAGCTTCAGCGAGTGGATGTTCACTCATATTGTTAAGGGAAACAATGTGTTGCAATACTTCATTTTCAGAAAATTCCATCCCAAAAGCACCAATCTTTTCAACGGTTGGTTTTCCTTCGGTTATGGTTCCGGTTTTATCGATAATCAAGGTATCTACTTTGTCCATTTCTTCGAGGGCTTCCGCATTTTTAATCAGCACACCATTTTGAGCACCTTTTCCAACCCCAACCATCACAGACATTGGTGTAGCGAGACCGAGTGCACACGGACAAGCGATGATGAGTACAGCTATTGCATTTACAAAAGCATAGACATAAACAGGTTCGGGACCAAAAATTGCCCATACAATGAATGTGATGATTGAAACAAGCACCACAATAGGTACAAAATATCCCGAAACCGTATCTGCCAATTTTTGGATGGGCGCACGACTGCGACTGGCGTTATTGACCATTTGGATGATTTGGGAAAGCAAGGTATCTGAACCTACTTTTTCGGCTTTCATTAAAAACGATTGGTTGCCGTTGATAGTTCCGCTGCTTACTTTGTCACCTTCACTTTTGCTTACGGGAATGGGTTCTCCCGTAATCATAGATTCGTCAACTGATGTATTTCCTTCGGAAATGACACCGTCAACCGGAATTTTGTCGCCGGGTTTTACGCGAAGGATATCTCCTAACTTAATTGAATCAATCGTAACTTCTTCTTCCTTTCCATCTTTAACCAAAATAGCTTTGTTTGGTGCGAGTTTCAACAATTCCTTGACGGCGGAATTTGTTTTGCTGTGTGCACGAGCTTCGAGAACCTGACCCAACAACACCAAGGTTAAAATAACCGTTGCAGCTTCAAAATAGACGTGTACTGCGCCAGATTCAGTTTTAAATTGAACAGGAAAGAAATCGGGAAAGAACATTCCGAAAACGCTGAACAACCACGCTGCGCCTGCGCCAATACCGATTAAGGTGAACATATTGAGATTCCACGTTTTTATACTTCTATAAGCCCGTTCAAAGAACATCCAAGTAGCATAAAAAACCACAGGTATCGATAAGGCAAATTGAATCCAGTTCCAATACTTCTGTTCCATTACTTGGTATAATGGATTGTTGGGAATCATTTCGCTCATTGCCATTAGGAAAATGGGCAAGGTAAAAGCGACTGCAATCCAAAATTTCTTGAGCAGTTTTTGATAGGTTTTTTCTTCTGAAGAAATATCAGGCTGCATCGGTACCAAATCCATCCCACAGATTGGGCAGGCCCCCGGTCCATCCTTTACGATTTCTGGATGCATTGGGCAGGTCCATTGTTCGGACGTTGTTGCCGACAGATTTTGCTCTTCCACCAAGTCCATTCCGCAGACAGGGCAATCGCCCGGTTTATTATAGGTTTTATGGCCTTCGCAGTGCATTGGGCAGTAAAAAGTTCCAGTTCCTTTGCCTTTTGGTTTTTCTACTTTTGCGTCTTCGGAATGATGATGTTCTCCAACATTATGGATGCCATAACGCCCACCGTCATTTTTTAAGGCTTCTTGAAACTTTTCCAATGGAATATGGTTTTGCATTTCTATGGTTGCTTCGGCCTTTTCCAAATTGACCGAGGCAGAAGTTACACCTTCAACTTTTGAAAGTGTACTTTCTACGTGGCTTCGGCAACCGTTGCAGGTCATTCCGTGTATGTGATAGGTGTGTTTCATATTATCTTAATTTTTTTCGCATTGCTTCCGAAATTTTCAGCATAAACTCCGTAAGCATCTACCAACAAGCCTTTAAACCCTTTTTTAGAATGTATAGCAAACAGTATACTATTGTCGTCGGTACTGCTCATACCTTCAAAGCGATACATCTCGTCCACCTTGAAATCTTCTGGATATAATTTTAGTTTTAAAGCACTGCATTCAATATGATCCGAACATTAATTAAAGTCATACATATATCCAGTTGATTGTAAATCTTTAATTGCTTCGGAAAGAGTGTCGTAGTTTTTCATTTTTTAAATTCATACAATAAATCTAAAAATTCCCCGCCGTGAAAAGCAGGGAATTATTTGTTTGCGAATTACGCTGCATAAGTTTTACAGGCATCTTCACATTTTCTGCACGCTTCTGCACATTTTTTGCAATGGTCGTGGTCGTGCTTGGCACATTCATCGCCACATTCTTTACAAGCTTTTTGGCATAATGCAACCATTTCTTTTGCAAAAGATGAATCCATTGCTACCAATTTTGCGGTGGTGGCACAAATTTCGGCACAGATAATATCGGTACGAATACAGTCTGCCATCATTTTTACATTTTCCTCGCCCAAACAGGCACTTGCACAGGTGTTACAAGCTGCAATACAATTGTATAAAGCATCAATAAGATTTTGTTTTTTCATTTTTTATATGATTTAAGATTAATAATTATTACTATAAAATTATGGTCTTTCTCGTTAAGATAGTGTCATTATTATGGTTGTTATCTAACTAATTTTGTCCAATGAATTTCTAAAATTTTTCTGCGCTACCTTGTACTTTGAAAGGCTCACTCCCGTTTCACTTTTAAATTGTCGGCTTAAATGATTGATATGACTGTAATCCAAAAGCTGACTTATTTCTGTGAAATTATATGTTGGAATCTGTATCAATTCCTTGACTTTTTCAATTTTCATTTTGATAAAATATTTTTCAATGGTCAATCCTTCAGTTACTGAAAAAACCTTGCTGATTTTAGCATAGTCTTGATTCATTTGACTTGAAAGGTATTCCGATAAATTACCTTCCAAATTGAGTGGTAATTTGTTCAACAATTTTATAAGATTGATTTTGACGTCTTCCCTTATTTTTTCATAAGGTGTGGCTATAAGTTCGAAGCCATTATCGTTTAAAATATTTTGTATTACCTGTAAGTCATTATCAGAATTGATATCAATTTGAACACTTCCCAATTCGATATCCAAAAGTTTTATATTATGAGATTTTATTTCGGTTTTTAGCACTTTGATACATCTATCGCAGACCATATTTTTTATGTGAAGTGTTTTTGTCATAATCAGTAAATAAAAAATTTCACAATCAATCCGCCCGCAAGCCACAAGTAGCTTACTAATGCGGCATATTTTAGGATGTTTTCCAGCAGTTGGCTTTTGGGTGCCATTTCCTTCATTTGTTTTACATCTTTCCTTTTGAAAAAACCGAGATAAATCAAAAAGCCGGATAATACCATAAAAGCGATGTTCAAAAAGAAGGTATAATCTAACTTAAAGTATTCGCTATCCTGAATTTTTACTTGTGATGGATCTGGCAGAATGCTCAATAAATCGAATGAATAATGTAAAAGCAAGGACGCGCCGATAAGTGCTGTGAACAACAAGAACAAAATGAAAAGCGACATTTTCCAACCATAATATTTGGCATTGATACGAAGTATTGGAAACACTACCAAATCACTAAAAATAAAAGCCATAACGCCCGCAAAACTTACACCTTTACCAAACAATAAAGCAGCCAAAGGAATATTTCCCATTGAACCAATAAAGGTTAAAAATGCAGCAACTGGACCAACAATTATGTGTTCGAGGATTTGAAAAAAGGTAAAGTCGGTATTTCCGTTCCCACTATTGATAAACAAGGTTTGAAAGAAGGAATCCGGTACAAAAGCCGCTACGATTCCCGCAATGGTAAAGCCAACGGTAACGTCTTTCCAGACCATTTTCCATTCCATCCCGTATTGTTTTGAAACCTTTGCCCATCCTTTTTCCGACTGAATTTTCTTTTTCCACGATTTGGAACCGTCCATATCATCATCGTCCTTATCCTTTAGGTTTTTTCGCGCTTTCTCAATGAGTTTTTTTGGATTTATCAATCGAATCAATAACCAAGAAATAAGTATTAATAGAATTCCACCCACATATTCTCCAACAACAAATTGCCAACCCAGAAAGATGGAAATGATAATTCCAAGTTCGATAACCAAATTGGTTGATGCCAATAGAAAAGCTATTGACGACACAAAACTCGCCCCTTTTTTGAAAAGTGACTTTGTTGATGCCAATGCCGCAAAACTGCACGAACTGCTGATAAAGCCGAAAAATGTGCCGAGCAAAACGCCTTTGCCTTCATTTTCCCCCATTGTTTCCTGCATCTTTTTTTCGGTCACAAAAACCTGAATCATACTGCTGATGATATAACCAAGTGCAAAAGCCCATAGTGCCATCCAGAAAAATCCAGTGGTGGTATAGGCTGCCTCACCCCATTGTTTTAGAAAGTTTTCCATACTATACTCTTTTTTGTGCCTGACTTGGGAAGGGTTTTAACTAATCAACAATGAAAAAAATTCCATTCCCTTCCCACATCAGGACTTTACTCTAAACTATCTTTTATTTTAGTCATATAATCAATCAAGGTTTTCTTTTCAGCATCTGATAAAATCGCATCCCGATGAAACAAAGTATAGGACGACAAAGGCATTTCATCATCCTTAATCTGGTTGATGATGGATTTTAATTTGCTGTTTTTTCTTCTGTCTGAATAATTTTCCCATTCATTAAAATTAAGCTCTGCCTTTCCTTCCTTTATATGTTCTTCCAAAAACCAAGCGGCAGGTTGCATTTTATTGTACCACGGATATTCGGTATTGTTACTGTGGCAATCATAGCAGGATTCCTTCAATAGTGTACCGATATTTTCCGGTGGATTGTTTACCAACAGAAAATCGGTTTTTGGAATCACATCACTTTCGTTTCTTTCAGTTGGAAAGAATTGGATTGCTATAAAAGCTATCAATAAAATGAGCGCTATGGTTTTTAGGATTTTCATTCAGTCATTGAATTAAACCTACAAGCTAACCCCGGAAGGGCGGAAAATGCCTTGAAGGTTATGATTAATTAATTTCCTTCTGCACTTTACCGCAGGCCATCATTTTGCTGCCGTAGTATGGGTTTTTTATCTCTTTTTCCATACTTAACCAAGCACTTCCACCATCATACATTGGACAAAATTGTTGGTACAAGGTATTTTCAGTTCCCGTAATGGCGACCATATCCATCATATCCTTGCTCAAAGTCTTGAAATGCTCACGTTGGTGGTCCATTTCACTTTTGCCGATATGCTCGGCGTGTTCCTTGGCATCTGCGATGATGTCCTTCAATTCTGTTTGCTGTTCGGCTGTGTAACCGCTCACATCAAAGCCATTTAAGGTGCTTTCCAATTTTTTGCCGGCTTTTGCGGCATCGTCCTTATTGGTGGCAACCAATGCATTTTTCAGCTCCATATAATCTGCCATTACTTGCTTGGCATCAGAGGCTTGCGCTTCAGAATCCATTGAATCATTAGAACCTTCCATTTCATCGTGTTCCATTCCCTCATCGTGGTGATGGCCTTCTTCAGAGGACATTTCAGAATGCATCGCATCTTCTGATTTTTCTTTTTTACCGTCTTTACAGGACATTGCTGTTAGGCTTACGAAGGCCATTGCCAAAATTGCTGTTGTTACTTTTACATTTTTCATTTTGTTTTTGATTTTTAATTGGTTAAATAATTGATAATGGTGGATTGTTCGAAATACATTTTTATGGATTCTATTTGATTGATTTGAAACTTCAACTGCAATTCCTGAATGTCCAGCACATCATTAAAATCTATCGTTCCCGTTTCATAATTTTTTATCAGGATTTCCTCGGCATCCTTTGCTTGCTGAAGGTTTTTTGATTGTGTCTCAAACTTTATTCGTGCTTGGTTTCGCTGTGAAATCGCTTTTGCCAATTCAGATTCCAATCCGTTCAATCGTTCGTCTTTTTGCGACTGGATTTCCTGTTGGCGCAACTCATTCTGTTTGGTAATGGACTTATAGCGATTGTTGAAAATTGGAATCGTAATTGAAACCATAGGCATCAAAATATCCTTTCCGTTATCAATGAAATCCATATCTTGTCTTGCCGCAACGGGTAAGTAATCGACACCAATACCGAACTTTGGTTGGCTTTCACGCAGGTTAAGCAGTTCCGATTTTGCGACCGATTCATACAACTTATCGAATTTGAGCAATTCCGGATTTACGGAAAGTGCTTCAAAAGAAAGCTGCATATCTTCCATCGGAATTTCTAAACTTTCAACAACCGAAATTTCCTTGTCGTAACCGCGATTCATCAAACTGTTCATAGCGGCCTGTATGCCATTATTTTGTTCTTGCAAGACTTCTTTTTCCTGTTGCAGCTCATTTTGTCGAATCTGTAATCGCAGTACATCAACGGCAGAAGCTTTTCCAACTTCTACAGAAGTCAGCGCAAGTTTTTCATACGTTTGCAACAATGCAATATTTTGGTCAAGAACTTTCTGTTTCGCCCTTATTTCATAAAGCTGGAAATAGAACTGTGAAACAGAAAGGGCCAATTTTCGTTTTGCTATCGTGACTTCCACAAAATCTGCATCCGCCATTGAAGTGGCATAATTTTCCCTTGCGGTGATAGTTCCAAACCAAGGCAACATCTGTTTAACCGAAAAGCGAGCACGCTGCGCACCAACTCGTGTTTCGGGCTCGCTAACAAAATAACCAACACTGAATTCGGTGTTTGGAATCCAATTGGCTTCATTCACTTTTTCAGATGCAATATCATAACGCAATTGAAACTTTTGGATTTCCGGACTGTTGGTAATGGCTTCGTCTATGTAAGTCTGTAAGTCCTGACCAAAACTATTTATAGCTGAAAGACCAATTCCGAAAAACAAAGCCAGCCTTATATATATTTTCTTTTTTATCATTTTTCTATGGTTATAGTTCGTGATTCTGCTTTCAGTTTTCTTTTCGCAATTCGTTCCTTCCTCCAACTGTACAGGACAGGCACAAGGAAATACGATGTGGTATCGAGCAACATTCCGCCAAAGATGGGAATGGACATCGGTATCATAATATCACTTCCTTTTCCTGTGGAAGTCAATACAGGCAACAATGCCAAAATAGTGGTAACAGTCGTCATCAAACAAGGACGGATTCTTTTGGAAGCAGCTTCCAACGTGGATTGTCTTATTTCCGCTTTATCGGTCGGGTCGTTTTTGTCGAAGGTCTGTGTGAGATAGGTCGCCATTACCACGCCATCATCCGTTGCAATACCAAAAAGAGCAATAAAACCTACCCAAACCGCGACGCTCAAATTGACCGTGCGGATATTGAAAAGGTCGCGCAGATTTTCGCCAAAAAAGTTGAAGTTCAAGAACCAATCTTGACCATAGAACCAAATCATTACAAAACCACCCGCAAAAGCGACTGCAATCCCTGTAAATACCATCAAGGTTGTGGACACCGAACGGAACTGGAAATATAAAATCAAAAAGATGACCGCAAGTGCCAAAGGAACGATAATGGACAGCGTTTTTTCTGCACGTAATTGGTTTTCATAAGTACCTGTAAATTGATAGCTGATGCCTTTGGGAACAGTCAATTCGCCCGCGTCAATTTTATTTTGGATGAGTGCCTGTGCATTTTCCACGACATTCACTTCGGCAAAACCATCGCGTTTGTCAAATAAGACATAACCCACCAAAAAGGTATCTTCACTTTTAATGACTTGCGGACCTTGTTCGTATCGAATGGTTGCCAATTCGCTCAATGGAACGGGGCTTCCCTTTTCAACAGGCACATAAATATCTTGCAAGTCTGATGGGTCGCCACGCAATTCACGAGGATAGCGCACCCGAACGCCATAGCGCTCCCTGCCTTCAACGGTTTGGGTCAACACCATTCCGCCCACGGCAACTTTCAGGACATTTTGAACTTCCTCTATAGTAACGCCATAACGTGCCAATTTTTCCCTATTGATATCAATCAGCAAATAGGGTTTGCCCACGATTCGGTCTGCAAATACGGCTTCCTGTTTTACACCCTCCGCTTGTTTTAAAATTCCTTCCAACTGAACCCCAAAGGCTTCAATCTGTTTTAAATCCTGACCTTTAACCTTAATGCCCATTGGGGCGCGCATTCCTGTCTGCAACATAACCAAACGGGTTTCTATGGGTTGCAGTTTTGGGGCAGAGGTAACGCCTGGAAATTTAGTGACCCTTACAATTTCGTTCCAAATATCATTGGGCGAATTGATTTCGGGTCGCCAGTTTCGGTAGAACTCGCCGTCATCATCAGGAATTAATTTTTCCGAAGAGATATCGACCGTTATTGAAATTTTCTTCCCATTATTTCGGACGTTTTCAACTTTTTCAGAACCAACGGGACTGTTGGGATTTTCAACTAAAGTGTTATCCTTCAGCATAAAAAACCCATCATCGTTTACCTTAAAACGTTGCCGTTTTCCATCATCATTCAACATATATTCAGATTTGTACTGAATTACGTTTTCGTACATTGACAAAGGTGCTGGGTCGAGTGCGGATTCCGTTCTTCCGGATTTTCCAACAACGGTTTCGATTTCGGGAATGCTTGCTACCGCCATATCCAATTGCTGCAAGACCCGTTTGTTTTCCTCAATACCTGCGTGCGGCATAGAGGTGGGCATTAACAGGAATGAACCTTCATTTAGGGAAGGCATAAATTCTTTTCCGGTATTCTTATAAATATAAAAACCAAATATCAAAAGTGTCGTAGGAATAGTTAAAAACAGCAATTTGTTTTCCAATGCCCATTTCAAAATTCTCGTATAATAGTTTTTAAATAGTGAAAAGCCTGCCAAAAGACCAAAACAAATGATGCCTACAAAAATGAGGTTCCAAAAAACGCTTTTATCCACGCCCAACGGCCTCCAATATTCAGCCAACAGAAAGACAATGGCAGCTGCGGAAAGATATATGTTGAATTTGTTTGACCTTTCCTTTGAAATTTTTTCTTTTAAAACCGCCAAAGCCACAAAACCAAAGCCAATAAGGATAAGGCCAATCCAATGGCCAAAAATGACCGCAATAAACCCTGCCAAAATCAACAGACTGCTAATGCCGTAATTGGCTGTTTTTCGGATATTCCTGCTTTTGAAGAAAAACGCAGCGAATGGTGGTATCAAAAATAACGCTATTATGATAGATGCCGTTAATGCAAAGGTTTTGGTAAATGCCAAGGGTCTGAACAATTTGCCTTCAGCACCAATCATTGTGAATACGGGAATGAAACTGATGATGGTTGTCATCACTGCCGTTACGATGGCGCCGGAAACTTCGGCGGTAGCGTTGTAAACCACTGTGTTTATTGGCGTAGTTTTATCGTCCTCATCCAGATGCCTTATGATATTTTCTGAAAGGATGATGCCCACATCCACCATTGTCCCGATGGCGATGGCGATACCCGAAAGCGCTACGATGTTGGCATCCACACCAAAAAATTTCATTGCAATGAAGACCATCAACACCGCCACAGGTAAGAGTCCGGATATGAGTACCGATGCTCGAAGATTAAAAACCATTACGATAATTACCAAAATGGTTATGAGAATTTCGAGTGTTAACGCCTCGTTGAGTGTACCCAAAGTTTCCTGTATGAGTTCTGTTCGGTCATAAAAAGGAACAATAGTAACTTGCGAAGTTCTGCCATCTGCCAACACTTTTGAAGGCAAGCCAGTACTCAACTCATTGATTTTTTCTTTTACGTTATTGATTACCGCTAAAGGATTTGCTCCGTATCGAGCCACCACAACCGCACCTACAACTTCGGCACCTTCCTTGTCTAAAATTCCACGACGTGTTGCAGGTCCAAGTGTCACTTTGGCAATATCACTAATTTTAATGGATGTAAAATTTTCAGAAGTAACGACAGCATTTTCAATATCTGCGACTGATTTTACATAACCCAAACCACGCACAAGATATTCTGCTTGATTGATTTCCAAAGTTTGTGCGCCAATGTCCCGATTGCTTTCTTTTACCGCTTTGACCACTTGTGCAAGTCCAATATTGTATTGTCGCATCAATTCGGGGTTCACGTCAATTTGATATTCCTTTACATAGCCGCCAATGGAAGCCACCTCTGAAACACCACTTGCAGATGCCAAGGCGTATTTCACATAATAATCCTGAATACTCCGCAATTCCTGTAAATCCCATCCCCCTGTAACGTTGCCATCTTTATCACGACCCTCTAGGGTGTACCAAAATATTTGTCCCAATCCTGTGGCATCGGGACCCAAAGCCGGATTTACACCTTCGGGCAATAATCCGCTAGGTAGGGAATTAAGTTTTTCGAGGATACGGCTACGGCTCCAGTAAAATTCGATATCCTCTTCAAAAATGATGTAAATACTGGAAAATCCAAACATTGAAGAACTCCGGATGGTTTTCACGCCTGGAATGCCTAACAATGTGGTGGTTAGAGGATAGGTAATTTGGTCCTCAATATCCTGTGGTGAACGTCCGTCCCATTTGGTAAAAACAATTTGTTGGTTTTCGCCTATGTCCGGAATGGCATCAACCGCCACAGGGTCTGATGGCAAAATACCTGTATTCCAATTAAAGGGTGCGTACACCGTCCCGAACCCGACAAATGCGACGAGCAGTAAGACAGCAAAGAGTTTGTTTTCTATAAGAAATTTGATGCTTTTATTTAGCATTGGCATTGATTGTTAAACAATTAGAAATAAGTATTTGGAAAATACCGAATACGACAAATTATCCTAATGGATAAACTCCATAGGATTTTTGGTTCTAATGTTTAAAAATCAAATTAAATAACTCTCGTCAAGTTTGTAGATATGCCTGACTATATTGGGCGGTGGGTATGCTGGTAAGGACGGTCTAATTTCTTCGGTTGATTCAAAAAGGGCACTGTACGTGTGGAAGAAAGCAGCAACAAAAATATGCTGGTCAAATGAAATTTTATCGAAATTCAGTTTAAGTTCGTCCTGTCCTTTAATGAGTGACTGCTCATTTTTACAGCAATCCGGTTTTTCCATTGAACAACCGTTAGGAAGTTTTGATTTTGCTATTTCCATTCCGCAGGACTCAACACTTTCAAAAAAAGAGGTCGCCACTAAAGTTTCTCCACAATAATGCATATTGAGCGTAAATGACATTGTAGAAAACAAGACTACAAATGCCATTAGCATTGACAATACTTTATGGAAAAATTTTTTCATTTCTACGAAATTATAAAATAATGTATAGAAAAATTTGTTTTTAACATTTTGTTTTATAATTACAAATACAATACATAAAAATTTAAAACTTTGAATTTATCACAAAGCATCTACATTTCAGAAATTTACAGGATTAATTAACTGGTGCGTAAATAGGTGCGTAAATGAATAAACATTTTTGTAATATATTTAAAAACAATGTTTTAGAATAATATGGATAGTTCCTCTTTCTCCGCTGAAGTTTTAGAAAACCCTGTGAATTTTCACGGGGTTTTTTGTTTGATTGCATTTTCATAGGCCGCAGGCGTGTCGATATCAGTTGTATCAGTTTGATATTTTGAAATTTTAACGGAATCGGTATATTTTTGAAGAATGGATTTTGCACCTTCATCTCCCTTAAGTTTATTTAAATCGGTATAAAATTTTCGCGGGAAAATAGCTGGCACTCCAGCGTGATCGCTATAATTGGTAGCAAGAATACCTTCTTCCATGTTGCTGAACGTGTTTATAAGTTTATTCAAATAAGCTGAATTCACAAAAGGTTGATCTGCGAGCATAATCAGAATCCCATCAATTTCATGATGTTTTTTTTGAAGAAATTCTGTACCAACAGCAAGACTACTACCCAGACCTTGTTCCCAATTTTTATTTTCCAAAACCTCGATATTTTCGAAATTATGGTTATTCAAAATTTCATTGAAATGCGCGCCCAACACACAAATAATTCTTGAAGCAGAGGTCATTTTGGCAATTTCCAAAGCGTTCCCCAGTAAAGTTGTTTCTTTAAAAGGCAGCATTTGTTTCTTGCGCTTCATCCTTTTTGAAGCACCTGCCGCAAGTATAATAATACCTATTTTTTTCAAAGTTTTTTCAATTTAAGAATGAACTTTGCCAGTTTTGTCTCTCAATGAAGGTATTTCCTTCCTTCTTTTAATTGCGAGTATTTCAGACAAAATAGAGACTGAGATTTCCTCTGGTGTAACGGCTCCAATGTCAATACCCGCAGGACTGTAAATTCTGTCCAAGAAATCAATATCCAAATCGGGAACTTCCATCAATTCGCCCATCAATTTTTCTTTTCGGTCTGCAGACCCCAAAATCCCGATATAGAAAGGGTTTGAATTTTTAAGCGTCAATAAAAAATGGAGATCGCGCGCGTAATTGTGGTTCATCAAAACAATTGCTGTGGAAGCATCGATGGTGAAACCATAATCCTCTTGTGGGTTGAAATGAAAAATTTGTGTTGCACCCGTAAAATTTTCAACCGTTTTTGGATCTTTTGGGGAAGCCACAATTTTCACATCCCAACCTAAAAGTGCCGCGGCGGCGCATAATTTTACTGCATCGTGTTCCGCGCCAAAAATAAAAATTTGCGAAAGCGCGGGCAGGGTTTCTATAAAACTTGACCACTTTTTGTGGTTGTGATCTTCGATTTTATTCTGGTGAAATTGCCCGATTTTATTTTCTTCAAAATATAATTCAGTACCAAATTCTGAATTGCTCGTTTCTTGCTTGGCGAAAGAAGATATGAGTTGAAATTCCTTTCGATTTTCAATCAATTTTTTGATTCTCTTGTAAAGAAGCATTTCTACCTTAAAAGGTTCAAGCAAGATATAAAGAATACCCTCGCAGCCTAATCTATATCGGCCATCATAGGTAATCACTTTCGGAATTTCATTTTTGAAAACTGTTTTTGATTGAAGCAGAACTTCTTTCTCAACACAACCGCCGCTTACCGCTCCCGTCATTGTACCGTCTTCAGCAATTAACATACGCACTCCCGGTTTTCTGTAGGAAGATCCGTCTAAATAAACCACCGTAGCAAGTACGTTTTTAAGTCCCCGGTTTTGATTGATTACAGCAATATCAAGTATTTTTTTGAATTCGTGTGTCATAAATTTAAAGGTACTATTATACGCCAAATGAATATGCCAAAACGGTCGCTAAATAAATTTCAGTAAAATTAATTTGCTTTTGCCTGGTTTTTAATAGGCAAATCCCGAACCCGAATGCCGGAAGCTTTAAAAAAAGGAGGGGATCTTTTTCAAAAATAATATTTTGCTATTTTTTATTCACGTATAAAGTAAATTCCCGTTTCATGATAGCGCATTTTGCCCCAAGAATTTACAACTTTAAAACCAAAACTGAAATTAGAAATTCATTAATCAATTATATGCCGTCTCTTAAGCCTCAATTTTTGAAATTGTGGAAACTTTATATTTATTTCTGGTGGAGAGACCTTATATTTACAATAAAAAATGAAAATCTTGCTTTTTGGAATTGCCAAAGAAATCGCTGGAAAAAGCGTTTTGGATGCTTCGGAATTTTCTGAAGCAAAAAATGTGGGCGAGCTAAAAAAAGTTTTCAAGGAAAGATACCCGGAAGCCTCAAAACTATCTTCATTGGCTATTGCCGTAAACGAAGAATATGCAGAGGATGATCACAAAATTTCAACGGGAGATGAAGTTGCCATAATACCACCAGTGAGCGGAGGATAATGAAAAAGAAAATTGAAATTGTCGATTCTATAGATATTTCCAAAATTTATTCGGAATTATCACATCCGGCCAGTGGCGGAATCTGCGTATTTATTGGCACTGTGAGGGAACAAACGCAACAGCAAACAGTAAACTCGTTGTTCTTTGAAACGTATGAAACCATGGCCGTAAAAGAAATGCACAAGATTGCCGATGAGGCCACAAAAAGATGGAATCTGAATAGCATTATCCTACAACACGCTGTTGGCAAAAAAAATGTTGAGGAAGCCGTAGTTTTGGTCGGTGCCTCCTCCCCTCACCGTGATGATTGCTTTACAGCTTGCCGATACTTAATAGACACATTGAAAGAACGTGTGCCCATTTGGAAAAAGGAATTTTTTGAAAATACAGATGAAGTCTGGGTAACTCCACATCCTTAAAATACCACAACTTTTAATGCTTATAGACAACCACAATAGAACCATTGATTACTTACGGCTTGCAGTAACAGACCGTTGCAATTTGCGCTGTAACTATTGCATGCCAGAAAATGGTATCAATTTCGTGAAAAGTGATCGCTTGCTATCTATTGATGAACTTTATAGGCTCAGCAAAGTACTTGTGGATCAAGGAATTCGCAAAATACGAATTACCGGTGGTGAACCTTTTATGCGAAAGGATTTAATGATTTTATTACGAAAACTCTCTGCCATTCCGCAATTGGAGGATATCAGCATGACGACCAATGCTACGCTCATTGGCAACCACATTTTAGAATTAAAAGAACTGGGAATCAAAAACATCAATGTAAGTTTGGATGCCATAAATCCCGAAACTTTCAATAGAATTACCCGCAGAAGCCAATTTGAAACAGTTTATGGAAATCTAATAAAACTCATTCAGGAAGGTTTTAATGTGAAGGTGAATTTTATCGCTTTGGACGGCCAAAATACGGACGATATAATTCCCATTTTAGAGAATTTGACCAAACATTATCCGGTATCCGTTCGATTTTTGGAAGAAATGCCATTTAATGGAGGTAGCAAAAAATTTAACGAAATAACTTGGAACCACAGAAAAATTTTTGAACATATAGCTTCACACTATCCCAGTATTTCAAAAATTTCTTCAGAAAAAACCTCAACTTCCATTAATTACCAAATAGAAGATTTTGCGGGTACATTCGGCATTATTCCCTCATTTACACGCAATTTCTGCGGAAGTTGCAATCGACTTCGCATTACCGCAACCGGTGATGTGATTACCTGCCTATATGCCAACGCCAGCAAAAATTTACGGGATATTTTGCGCGGTGAATCTTCAGAAGAAAAAATAAAGGAAGAAATTCTCGACGCCATAAAACACCGTGCAAAGAACGGTTTTGAAGCCGAAAAAAGAAACAAGAATATTTACGAAAATTCAATGACGAGCATCGGTGGATAAAAAACTTTCACATATAAATAAAGAAGGAAATGCAGAAATGGTGGACGTTTCCGGAAAAGAAACCACGGAGCGAATGGCAGTTGCTACAGGGAAAGTTTTATTTCCTCCTGAAATTTTTCAGCAACTGTCCGCCTCAAATTTTTTGAGCAAAAAAGGAAGCATCACACAAACTGCTGTGATTGCGGGCATTCAAGCCGTAAAAAAAACTTCAGATTTAATTCCGTTATGCCATCCGCTTCGGCTTTCAAAAATAGATATCAACATTTCATCCGCAGAAAATAGACTTGAAATTGAATGTACGGTAAAATGCAACGAGCGCACGGGGGTAGAAATGGAAGCACTTACAGGCGTTTCCGTTGCTGCACTCACCATTTATGATATGGTAAAAGCGCTAAGCCGCGATATTGAAATTTCAGAAATAAGGCTACGGAAAAAAACGGGAGGAAAAAGCGATTATGAAAACTGAATGCTACGGATTGGTACTCGCTGGGGGAAGAAGTACGCGAATGGGTGCGGACAAAGGAGAAATTGAATATCATGGCAAACCACACCGCGAATTTTTATATCAGTTATTGGAAAAATTTTGTGATGAAGTTTTTTTGAGCGTGAGACCGAACCAAACAGAAAATTTGAATCATAATTTTAAAACAATCACAGATACCGATGCATTTCGTGGGCCGTTCAATGGTCTCTTCAGCGCACACAAAAAATATCCAAAAGTAGCGTGGTTGGTGGTCGCAACAGATTTACCATTGTTCAATGAAACTGCGCTCCAGCAATTGATAAAATCACGCAATAAAAACAAAATCGCAACAGCGTTTGCCACAAAACAATCAGGTTTACCGGAACCGCTGTGCGCCATTTGGGAACCTTCAGCTTTTTCAAAAGCGGCGTCATTTTTTGAGGAACATCAAAGTAGCTGCCCAAGAAAATTTCTCATAAATTCAGATATTGAATTGATTTTTCCTGAAAATGATGATGTTTTAATCAATGCAAACAAACCGGAAGAATATCAATTAGCTTTAAAAAAACTACAAATTATTGAACCCTAAACGCTACATACGCCAAACTTCTCTGAAGGAATTTGGTAGTGTGAGCCAGAAAAAATTGTCGCTCGCAAAAGTTTTGGTCGTTGGTGTGGGCGGTCTGGGAGTTCCGGTTCTTCAATACCTCAACGCAATGGGAGTGGGCACTTTGGGCGTAATTGATAACGATTTTATCCATTTGGCGAACCTACAACGCCAAGTTTTATATTCTGAAAATGATCTTGGAAAAAGTAAAGCTGAAGTTGCTTCAAAAAAATTGAAAGCCCAAAATAGTGAGACAAATTTTATCATTTTCAAAGAAAAATTGCAAACAGAAAATGCACTTAACATTATTGAAAAATTTGATATAATTGTTGATGCTTCTGACAATTTTCCCACACGCTATTTAATCAATGACGCTTGTGTAATTTCGAATAAACCTTTTGTTTATGGGGCTCTTCAAGCATTTGAAGGTCAAGTGAGCGTGTTTAATTATAAAAATGGTCCCACATATAGATGCTTATTTCCAAAGATGCCATCTGCGGAAGAGATCCCGGACTGTAACGTTAATGGAGTTTTAGGCGTTATTCCAGGAATTATTGGTTGTCTGCAAGCATTGGAAGTTGTGAAAATAATTACTGAATTAGGTGAAATACTTTCAGGAAAATTATTGCTTTTTGATGGATTAACCCAAAAACAACAAAGCATAAATTTTAAGCTGAAACCAGAAAATTTACAGATTTCCGAACTTCAAAGTAATTATGGTTTCAATGAATCTTCACAGATAAATTCAATTTCAGCAACAAATTTTTTGAAACTTCAGAATTTTGATGATTTTCAAGTGATTGACGTTAGAAATGCAGATGAAATAGATTTTCAAAAACAGAAAAAATTATTTCCAAAAAACTGGATACATATTCCGTTGACTGATTTGGAACGAAGAATATCTGAGATAAATCTTCAGCAGAAAACGTATTTTGTGTGCCAATCGGGAGTTCGCAGTAAAAAGGCCATTTCACTATTGAAAAACAATTCTTCCCCAGAAAATTTGATCAATATTGAAGGTGGAATGAACGCATTGAACGAAATTTCGATTAAAATATGATATGAAAAACCACACCCTTTCATATAAAACTGGAATTTATTTTTTCTTCCTAATTGCTTTTCTTTTTAGTAGTTGCGCTGAAAAAAGAGTAGATAAAATTAGAATTGCAACTGCTGCGAATATGCAATTTGCAATGAATGATCTTGCGGAAAAATTCAAGGAAAATACTGGGATTGAAAGTGAAATTTTGACAAGCTCTTCCGGAAAACTTACCGCACAAATCGAGGCAGGTGCACCATTTCATATATTCGTTTCGGCAGATATGAAATATCCGAATACGCTTTTCAACAAAGGCTTCGCAGACGAAAAACCAAAAATTTATGCTTACGGAAATCTGGTTTTGTGGACACTAAATAATTCAATTAATCTTACACTGGAAAATTTGCTCGACCCGAATGTGAAACATATAGCAATCGCGAATCCACAGACGGCGCCATACGGTCGCGCAACTGAGGAATATCTACGAAAATCAGGAATTTATGATAGCTTGCGGCCAAAATTTGTTTACGGCGAAAGCATTTCCGTGGTAAATCGTTATATCCACTCCCGCTCCGCAGAAGTTGGATTCACCGCAAAATCTGTTGTTCTTTCGCCACAAATGAAAAACGAGGGAAAATGGATTGAAATTGCCCAAGAAAATTATGGCAAAATTGAGCAGGGCGCGCTTTTGCTGAAAAATAAAAGCAATGAAGAAAATGCGAAAAAATTCTATGATTTTCTATTTTCTGATGAAGCGAAGCTTATTTTGGAACGTTATGGATATTCAACAAAATGAATAGAATTCCCGCAGAAATAACAGCCATAAATACTGCTGGAAATCTCTCGGAAGTCCAATTGACTTCCGGTGAAATAAAATTTACGGTTCTTTTAGTTGAAACGCCAGAGACCGCGCCTTATTTGAAAATTGGCTCTCGAATGACATTGTTGTTCAAAGAAACTGAAGTTATTCTAGCCGAAAATTCCGCAGTCAACGTAAGCATCCAAAATAGATTTCATGGAACAATTTCAGAAATAAAAAAAAGTGAAATTCTTTCCGAAATTATTTTAAAAACTGCGGTTGGAACGGTGAAATGCTTAATTTCCACTTCCCAGCTTGCAACTCTTCCGTTTTATGAAGGACAAGAAGTTGCTATCTTCGTAAAAGCCAATGAAATTATGTTATCCGAATGATTTGGGAATCTTTATGGTTGACTTTTAAACTAGCATTTGTAACAACAATTTTGCTTTTTTTGTTGGGAACACCGCTTGCTTATTGGCTATCGCGCACGAAAACACGAAGCAAACCTATTTGGGAAGCGTTGATTAGCATGCCATTAATTTTGCCTCCAACCGTTTTAGGTTTTTATTTGCTCGTGGCTTTCGGGCAATCTAGTTTCCTGGGTAGTTTTCTTCAAAATTTATTAGGCCTTAATATGGTTTTTTCTTTTGAAGGTCTGGTTTTTGCCTCTATAATTTACAGTCTCCCATTTATGATTCATCCCATTCAGGCTGGATTTTCTGGTCTTCCCATTCACTTAAAGGAAGCCTCTTACAGTTTGGGAAAATCAAAAACCATTACATTTTTTAAGGTTTTGCTTCCCAATATAAAACCGGCGCTCCTCACAGGAATCGTGCTTTCATTTGCGCATACCATTGGTGAATTTGGTGTGGTTTTGATGATTGGCGGCAACATTCCCAGTGAAACCCGGGTGGCGTCCATTGCCATTTACGATGAAGTGGAATCGCTTAACTACGCTGCTGCCAACCAACTTTCCCTTATTTTATTTGTAATTAGTTTTGCTATTTTGCTTGGAGTTTATTTGCTGAATAACAACACGTTTAAAAGTTTTTGGAAATGATAAAAGCGACCCTCCAAAAAACACTGAATTCTGCTGAAGGCAAAATGCTTTTGGATGTTTCAATGGATTTGGAACAAGGTGATTTTGTTGTTATTTATGGAAATTCCGGTGCCGGAAAAACTTCCATTTTGAGAATGATTGCGGGTTTGCTTTTACCTGAAAATGGGACAATTGAAGTTAATGGAAGTACGTGGTTTCACGCTTCCAAAAAAATTAATCTTTCTCCGCAAAAGCGAAATATTGGTATCGTTTTTCAAGATTATGCGCTTTTTCCAAACATGACGGTTGAGGAAAATTTGAATTTTGCGCTTGGTAAAAATCAAAATAGAGATTTTGTGGAAGAGCTTTTAAACTTAATGGAACTTGAGAATTTAAGAGGACAGAGACCCCAAAATCTTTCTGGAGGTCAGCAACAACGCGTTGCTTTGGCGCGTGCTTTGGTTCGCAAACCTGAAATTTTATTTCTTGACGAGCCACTTTCTGCACTTGATCACAAATTGCGAAATAGATTACAGGACTATATTTTGCAAGTCCATAAAAAATACAATTTAACCACAATTTTGGTCAGCCACGATCCAGGCGAAATCATTAAAATGGCCAACAGAGTCTTGGTTTTGGAACAAGGAAAAATCACCAAAATAGGCACTCCGCTAGAGGTTTTCAGTTCCAAGAAATTAAGCGGCAAATTTCAGTTTACCGGAGAAGTTTTGGCGATAGATCGAGAAAGTTTGGTTTCAATTTTACATATTTTAATAGGAAATAACGTAATAAAAACGGTATGTTCTACTGACGAAATTTTGAATATCTCTGCCGGGGATAAGGTTGTGGTGGCTTCAAAAGCGTTTAACCCCGTTGTAACAAAAATCGAATAATTAAAAATAACGATGTGATTTCATATTCCGAAGCATTAGAAAATGTACTAAAAACCGCAACTGATTTTGGCGTTGAAAAAATTCCTTTGCTTGAAAGTGTCGGCAGAGTTTTAGATGAAAATATTACGGCAGATCGTGATTTCCCTCCTTTTGATCGTGTGACAAAAGATGGCATTGCGCTCAATTCTGATATCCTTATTTCAAAAAAAAAAACTATAAATATTGAAGCAATTTTTGCTGCTGGCAGCCAAGAAGGAATTCTAAAAAATAAGAATAACTGCGTGGAAATTATGACCGGCGCAATGCTTCCGAAAAATACGGACACCGTTATTATGTATGAAGATATTTCAATTGAAAACGGTGGAGCGACTTTAAAAAAATCCTTCAGCAAAGGGCAAAACGTTCATAAAAAAGGAAGCGATAGAAAAGCAGGTGAAGTAATTCTGAAAAAAAATAGAAAAATTACGGCTCGGGAAATTGGCGTTTTGGCGACTGTGGGCAAAACAGAAATACTAGTTAAAAAACTTCCTAAAATTGCGGTTATTTCCACAGGGGATGAGTTAATTTCAATTGATAGAACACCGCTTCCGCATCAAATTAGATCCTCGAACAATTATAGCCTTTATGCAGCTTTAGCCGAAGAAAATATTATTCCAAATCTTTTTCATTTAAAAGATGAAAAGACTGAAATGAAAGATTTTTTGGAAAACTTAGTGAAAGAATATGACATTCTATTATTGAGCGGCGGAGTTTCAAAAGGAAAATTTGATTTTCTGCCCGGCATTTTTGAAGAATTGAAAGTTGAAAAAATATTCCATCGTGTTTTGCAACAACCTGGAAAACCCTTGTGGTTTGGGAAACAGGAAGAAGAAAAAACGATTGTTTTTTCATTTCCTGGCAATCCTGTTTCAACCTTTGTTAATTTTCATATCTACTTTAAAAATTGGCTTCGGAAAAGTCTTCAAATTGAGGCAAAAAATGAACAGGTTTTTCTTTCGGAATTTGAAAACACGTCAACATTGACGCGGTTTCTTTTAGCTGAAATTATTTCAGAAAATGAAAAATTAACGGCCAAATTGATTGAAGGGAATGGCTCCGGAGATTTAATCAGCCTCACAAAAGCAGCTGGCGTTGTGATAATTCCGCCGAAAACTTCAATAAAAAATGAATCCGTAGATTTTATCAAATTTTAAAGATTTAGGCTACGCCAATCTCTTTTTTTGCCATAATCAATTTTTCTGGGGTGATGGGCAAATCGCGCATACGCTTACCGGTAGCATTGAAAATAGCATTTGCTATTGATGCCGCAACACTGGTGATGCCCAATTCCCCCACACCTTTTACTCCCATCGCGTTTGCAATTTTATCTTCTTCCGGGAGAAAAATGACTTCGATATTTGCCATATCCAAATTAACGGGAACGTGATAATCTGCAAAAGAGCGGGTTATGAAATTTCCGAAATTAGGCTCAACTCGAGTTTGCTCTGCAAGCGCCATCCCTGCGCCCATAGTAAGTCCGCCGATAATTTGCCCGAACGAAGTTTTTGGGTTCAAAATTTTTCCGCAGGCACCCACGTTTACCATTTTTTTTATACGGTACATTCCGGTGTCCTTATCTACCCAAACCTCACAAAAATTTGCACCGAACGAATACACCGAATGTTTTTCAAATTCTTCGGATGGCTCGGCGGTTCCTTCAGCTTCGAATTTATCCAATTTGTTATCAGTCAATAACTTTTCTACTGAAATTTCTTCATTCTCACCTACATTCAGCTTCTTTTTCAATTCCTTTATAGCATTCAAGCAAGCCATACGGGCGCCATTTGCAAAGGACGCAGCGCCCCAACTTCCACCTGAACCCGGAGTGACCGGAAAAAGGGAATCGCCAAGTTCCACATTTATTTGCTCCACGGGAATTTTTAAATATTCCGAAGCGGTTTGTGCAATAATTGTGTAGCTACCAGTCCCAATATCCGTAGCATCCATTTGAATTGTGGCATACACCGTTTGGTTTTTACGTTCCAAGATAACTTTTGACGATGTTTTTTGATATGGCGCACCACGGGATGCACCGCTAACCCCGTAGCCAATCAACCAGTTTCCATTTGTCTTGGTAGCCGGCTCCATATTTCTTTCCTTCCAACCGAATTTTTCAGCACCAATCCGTAAACATTCCTTGAGAAGACGCGAAGAAAACGGCTTATCATTGCTTAAATCTGTTTGGGTATCATTTTTTATTCTGAAATCAATTGGGTCCATTTTCAATTTCCAAGCTAGCTCATCCATGGCACATTCCAATGCAAAACTTCCGGTAGCCTCTCCGGGAGCACGCATAGCAAAGGGCGTTTGCAGATTGGTTGGCACAAGACGATGGGTCACCAGATTATTGGGAACTTTATAAAGCATTTTGGTCACCGCGCCGCACGATTCCTGAAATTCCTCATAGGTTGAAGTATGTGAAAGCGTTTCGTGTGAGAGTGCGGTCAAGGTTCCGTTCTTCTTTGCGCCAATCCGCATTTTTTGCTCATTGTATTGCCTAAGATTGGTATTGGTAAACATTTGATTGCGAGTCACAGTCAACTGTATGGGGCGCCCAACTTTTTTAGCAGCCATAATTGCCAAAATTACATGTTGCTTTGCAGCAAGCTTTGAACCAAAACCACCGCCAACGTACGGAGAAATAACCCGAACATTTTCTTTTGAAATCTGAAAAGTCTTTGCAATGGTTTTTGCCGCATTATCTATCATTTGCTGGCTTGCGTAGGCTTTCACTTTTCCATTTTCCCAAGTGGCGATAATGGCGTGAAGTTCCATTGGGTGATGGTGCTCGATGGGGGTATTGTAAGTCATTTCCAATTTCACATCAGCCTCGGCCAAACCTTCCTCTACATTACCACGGGAATAGTCAGATTCTTCTTTGGGGCGATATGCATCTTCCCTGTGATTCTTAAAATTTATTTTTGGAGTTTCCTTTTTATATTCAAATTTTACCAAGCGTGCTGCATATTGGGCCTGTTCAAAAGTTTCTGCAACGACTAACCCAATGTATTCGCCGTAGTAATGAATATTTGGACTTTGAAGAACAGGCTGAATGCTATCTACGTCCAGCACCGGTAATTTTTTATCAGAAGTTTTTAATTTTTCAGCATTTTTATAAGTGATAATTGCCAAAACACCTTTTTGTTTTTCCGCTTCGGAAGTATCTACAGAAATTATTTCACCCTTAGCAATAGTACTGGTAATTGCTTGGGCGTATACTTTATTTTCTATTTGAAATTCAGATGAATATTTTGCCTTTCCGGTTACCTTTAAATGGCCTTCTACCCTATCAATTGCATTTCCTATTCCCATTGACGTTTTTGTTTCCATAGTTAAATTTGGCTTTGATAGTGTTGAATTTTTATGCCTTTCTTTCAAAAGCTTGTGTGAGAGCCCTTTCGATTGCTTTTATACCTATTTCGATTTTATAAGAATTATCCGAAAGTGGGCGAGCGTCCTTCATTGCCAATTCCGCGGCTTTTTTAAAATTTTCTGAAGTCGGTTTTTTTCCTGTTAAAAATTCTTCCGAAGCAGTAAGTTTCCAAGGTTTGTGGGCAACACCGCCCATAGCCAATCCAGCTTTGGCAATACTTCCATCTTTAATTTGAAGTCCAGCCGCGACCGATATGAGCGCGAATGCATAGCTAGACCTTTCCCTAATTTTCAGATAATCATAGTGGTCTGAAAACATCGGTTCGGGCAATTCTATCGCTGTTATAAGTTCATTTGGTTCGAGGGAATTATCCAATTCTGGTTTATCTTCCGGCAAACGATGAAAATTTTTGAAGTCTATAGTTCGTGAATCACCCTCTGGTTTTTGAACCAGAACTTTGGCATCAAGCGCAGCTAAAGCCACACACATATCTGACGGATTCACTGCGATACATTTTTCATTCCAGCCAAAGATGGCGTGTTGACTGTTCATTCCATTTAATGCGCCACAACCCGTGCCCGGCTCACGCTTGTTGCACGGCATTGATGTTTCAAAAAAATAGGGACAACGCGTGCGCTGCAAAAGATTTCCGCCATTGGTGGCCATATTCCTAATTTGTGCCGTGGCCGCGGATAACATCGCCATGGAAAGCAATGGATAATTTTCTCGAATTTTTTGATGGTTTGCCGTATCTGCATTGCTTAACATTGCGCCAATGGTGTAACCGCCAGATTCATGTTCGGAAATTTTATTGAAATTTAAATCGGCTATCTCAACCAATTGCGAAGGGCGTTCCACATCCTCTTTCATTAAATCCAGCAAATTGGTCCCGCCACCCAAGTATTTTGAATTTTCTGTCGCTAATGCTGCTGTAAAGGCTTCCTTTTCATTCTGTGGATGTATGTATATAAATGGTCTCATTGTAATTTAATTTGTTGAATACGAATTTTGGAATCCTTCAATTTTGTGGTGATTTTGCTTTTTGCATCTGTGCCGCGCTTGCAAATTCCCACTTAGGTTTTTCTTCCTTTCCAGTGTTCACTTCCTTAATGGCCTGAACAATGTTGTTATAGGCTCCACACCTGCAAATATTACCCGACATACGTTCCCGGATCTCTTCCTCAGATAGTTCAACTTTCGACTGGTTTTCCTTGATATTTTCCGTTACGTAACTGGCGTCACCATTCTTTATTTCTTCCAAAAGTGCCACGGAAGAACAAATTTGTCCTGGAGTGCAATAACCACACTGGAAGCCGTCATGTTTAAGGAACGCAGCTTGAATGGGATGCAATCCACTTCCGTTTGCCAGACCTTCAATAGTAGTTATTTCTTTATTTTTACAAGAAGCTGCTAACGTAAGGCAGGAAAGTTTTCGCTTACCGTCAATGATTACGGTGCAAGCTCCGCATTGACCGTGGTCACATCCTTTTTTAGAGCCAGTCAATTTTAAATCCTCTCGCACTGCGTCGAGCAAAGTTTTTCGGGAATCCACAGTAAGATTGTGAGTTTCTTTATTGACCTGTAATGAAACGTGGATCTTATTTAAAAATGTTTTCATATTTTTTTGTTACAATTTTAAAGGTAGTGTTTCTTACTCGTGAGATTTTTGCCGAATGTGTTATCGTTTTGCTAAAATTTTTCAGCCCTGATAATTTTCCATTTTTGGTTTTCAGATAAAATTCGGAAAAAGATTAAATTAAATTCTTTATGCGTTAAAGATTAATTTTGAAAATATTATCTTTATAGTATTAGTAATCAACCTATTTAGGTAAAATCAAAAACCTATGTACTGGACAATTTTGTTTCTATTTTTTACAATAATTGCCGCCGTACTAGGTTTTCTTGGTATGGGGGACGGACCCATTTTCGAAGTTGAAATTGCTTTCTATATTTTGTCAGTTATGCTTTTATGCTCTTTTCTATTAGAAATACGCAGAAAGAAAAAGCATTACTACCAAAGGTAAACTTTAATTAACATTCAAATTTTGAATATTCAAAATGGAGATTGCATTCAAAATAAGCATGCGATGATGTTAAATTTCTTCCTAAAATAGTATATTTATCCAAATTTTTTAAGAGCCATAACTGTTGCATTTTTAGCTTGGATCCCCATGTTCGACACAATTTTTTGAGACAAATAAGTTAATTATTGTGTGTATATGCATTACAATTTTTTAAGACTTCATAGTATTTTGCGACCTATAAACAACCTACCACAATGAAATCCATACAAGTAAATTCACTTCCCCTTAAGGAAGTGATTGAAGATTTAGCTACCATTTTTTCTACAAAATTTTATGAGAATTGCGGAGAATATATACTTGAAATTCCAGAAAACATCGGGGAAGGTGTAATCCGGGGTATTAATTTTGAAGATGGTCTAGGGCTTTTGCATTATGATTGTTTGTTCAAGGAAGATATGGAAATCCATTTTATTATAAATAATGTGCATCCCCTCAAATTTTTATATGTGGAAGCCGGCGTGCTATACCATAGATTTGAAGACGAAGATACCGAGCACGAGATTGAACAGTTCCAAGATGCAATTGTAGCGAGCAGTAAACATAATGGCCATGTGCTTTCATTCAAGGCAAATCACAAAACAAAAATCAATAGCCTTGAAATTGATCGTGAAAAATTCCAAAGAAAAATGGAGTGCGATATTCAAAGTCTGGATGAAACGCTAGAAAAACTGTTTAGGGATATTAATGCCAAAGAAGCTTTTTACCATAAGGGAAATTACAGTTTGGGAATTGCGGATTTACTGCAGAATATGGAAGAATTTACTGCCGAAAATTTTATTAGGAAAATTTTTCTGGAAGGAATGGCAAACCAGATTTTAACGGAACAAATTCTTCAATATCAAGATGATCAACGCGATGAGGGCAGCAGAATGTTATTGCGTTCTTCAGAAATAAAGCAAGTGCGGTACATTGCCGGGCTTATTGAAAACAAAATTGCGGAGATACCAACTGTAGAATCGATGGCGAAAGATGCAGGATTGAATATTAATAAATTACAGACGGGCTTTAAAAAACTTTACGGCACCACCGTGAACAATTACGTGCAAAAGGTCAGACTAGATATGGCTAAAAGCCTACTGATGGGTACGGAATTCAGTATTTCAGAAATTGTTACGACCATTGGCCTCTCAAGCAAAAGTTATTTTTCCAAAATATTTAAGGAGAAATATGATATATCGCCATCAGATTTTCGAAACAACTATCGCAAAAACCTCTAAAATCAAAAAAACCTCCCAAGTGCAAACTTAAGGAGGTTTCTTTTTCTTTTTCGAAACAATTTTCTTTTGATGCTAAATTAGGCTATTGCTATGGCGATGCCTAACACTATTCAACTTATAATTAACGCAAACGTTTGTTTAACAAAACATTAGTAATTTGTAGTAATTTCAAGATATTGATTTTTAAAAACTCTCCGTGTGAAAGTCTAACTCAGTATAGTTACCTATCTTTGCCGTTTTAAAAAATTCTGCTATGTACACCAATGCTTTACAGGCTATTTCACCAATTGATGGACGTTACGCTTCAAAAACTGAGGCGCTAATCCCCTATTTTTCGGAGGAAGCACTAATTCGCTATAGAGTTCAAGTTGAAGTTGAATATTTTATAGCGCTTGCAGAATTGCCCTTAAAACAACTCGAAAAATTTGACCACAATCTTTTTCCGGTATTGAGAAAACTTTATCTGGAATTTTCTGTACAGGATGCGGTTGCCATTAAGGAAACTGAGAAAATTACGAACCACGATGTAAAGGCTGTCGAGTATTTTATAAAAGAAAAATTTGATTCGCTCAATCTTCAATCTTTTAAGGAATTTATACATTTTGGGCTTACATCGCAGGATATAAATAATACTGCCATACCACTTTCATTGAAGGATGCCATAAATGAAGTTTATGTACCATTACTCGCTGAAGTAAAAGCTAAATTAAAAGCGCTTGCCTCGGAATGGAGCAATGTTCCAATGCTCGCGAGAACACACGGCCAGCCAGCTTCTCCCACACGTTTGGGAAAAGAAATCGAGGTTTTTGTGGTACGTATCGAGGAACAATTCAATTTAATGAATGATATTAAAAGTGCGGCGAAATTTGGTGGTGCAACGGGAAATTTCAATGCACACAGCGTTGCATATCCAGATATTGATTGGAAGGAATTCGGTAGAAATTTTGTACAAAATACACTAGGTCTTCATTATTCATTTCCCACTACCCAAATTGAACATTACGACCATATGGCTTCTTTGTTTGATTGTTTGAAGCGAATAAATACAATCTTCATTGACTTCAATCGGGATATCTGGACGTATGTTTCCATGGATTATTTCAAACAAAAAATAAAAAAAGGCGAAGTAGGTTCTAGCGCGATGCCGCATAAAGTAAATCCCATAGATTTTGAAAACAGCGAGGGAAATTTAGGAATTGCCAATGCACTTTTTGAACATCTTTCGGCCAAATTGCCCATTAGCCGTTTGCAGCGTGATCTTACGGATAGCACGGTGTTACGAAATATTGGTGTGCCAGTGGGCCATACGTTGATTGCGCTTCATTCCACGCTGAAAGGTTTAAATAAATTGCTATTGAACGAATCTAAATTTGCCGAGGATTTGGAAAATAATTGGGCAGTTGTGGCAGAGGCCCTTCAAACAATCTTAAGACGCGAAGGGTATCCAAATCCTTATGAAGCCTTGAAAGGCTTAACTCGAACCAATGAGCGCATTAACCAAACTTCCATCGCAAATTTTATTGAAACTTTAGAAATTCCTGAAAGCGTAAAAGCCGAAATGCGCAAAATTTCACCATCAAGCTATACGGGAATTTAATTTTCAGAAAACAAAAAGACTTCAGCCAAACGAATGGCTGAAGTCTTTTTCAAACAAAATTCAACTAAAAATTATCCTTTAAACATTTCACCCAAACCACTTAATTGGGATAAATCCATCTTTCCATTTTCCAAGGAATTCATAAGCTTCAACATTTGATCTGGCCTCATATTTTCACCCAATAGCCTGAAGACCGCAAAGCCTTTTTCATTATCGCTTGCAAAAACGATTACCTCATCAATAGCGTCTTCATCACCCATATATTTCAATGTTGCATTCCATTCAGCACTTTTAATACGGGTCAACTCCTTGTATTGTTCCTGATCGAGTATAGTCTCAAGTTTTCCCTTTTCAGTTTCATATTCTGAAATATTGCCATCCTTTATTGGGTATGCAACAACGTTCACTTTTTTGATGGTTTTCCAAATTTCCTTTTCCTCTTCTGAAAAATTGCTGGAATTGTTCTGCAGTAAACTTGCCGCAACATCCATTTTCAGAAATTTATCGTTGTCCTGCTTATCGACCAAATATTGTTGCAGTGATTCATTTTTACAACCTGCCAATGCAAATGCAGCAAAAAATGCGATTGCTATATATTTTGAAAATTTCATAATCACGATTTTTTATTCTTGTCAATATTTTTAAGCTCTTCACTTCCAGGAATTTTTAAATCCTGCGTCAGTTTTGATATTTTTTTCAAATCTATATCTCCGGTAATGCTCATAATAACAGTCATTTTCTTCCCTTCCACTATTCCATCAAGGTGCATCAATAGCTCGCTAACGTAATTTTCACTTTTACCTTCTTTACTGTAAAATTTTATGTTTTTTCCATCATCTTTTACGCGCATAAGTTCAGAAAGGTCTTTTGAGGCCGAAATATATTTGTTTACGGCCGCATCCATTTTTTGTGAAAGCGCTGGATTTTCGGTAGTGTAGATTTTAATATTTTCAAGGCTTTCCACCAATTTTAGATATTCCTTTGCTTCCGGGTCTGTAGAATTTAAATCCATTTTGCTCAAAAGCTTGAACATATTTTTAGTAACAACCACTGCGGTCACATCTTTTTCATTTTCAAAAGAATCGAAAGCATTTTGTGCTGAAGCCAATAATGGCGAGACTAAAAGGCAAAAAATAATCGCTATTTTTTTCATAATTAATTCTGTTTAGGTTTATTTTAAAAATTTGTTTTTTGAAACTGTAAATTCATCCACAAGGTCCAGCTGCCCGGCTCCTTTATTGAGGTTTTCAGATAGTAGCATCATAGCCTGCTTACTTTTTTCAAATGCCACCAATGCCTCTTTTTCCTCTGCCGTAAGCTGTGGCTGTGATAGATAAAATGCGCCAACGCCAAAAGCTATAATGAGCAAAGCCGCAACCGAGTACCACCAAGGTTTGATACCCGATGTTTTGATCTCAAAAGTATCCAGCTGTTGTTTGGATTTTTCCATTCCCGCCACGTGCAGCCCTACAAATATGGGCTTGTATTGCAGTAGATGCTCGGCTACCCTATGATTATTGAAATAATCTTTCAAAATTTTTTCTTCCGAAAGGCTCGTGTTTCCTTCAAAATAGGCATTGAGCAGATTTTCTATTTTATTTGATTCCATAGTTATATTTTTTTATCAATGCATCCCGTACTGATTTTCTGGCTCGGGACAGTGCCACGCGGATTGCGGTCTCATTACTATCTAATATTTTTGCTATTTCTGAAAATTCAAATTGTTCCACATCCCGTAATTGAAGGACGATTTTCTGCTGTTCCGGTAGCGTTTCCATGATTTTGAAAACCATCTCCACACCGTTATTTGCTTCCACCGAGCGCTCCAAATTTTCTGAAGCGTGATAGTTGGAATGCACAATTTTCAAATTTGATGCCTGTTTTGATTTCAATCGGTCCAAACAATAATTTTTGGTCATGGTTACGGCAAAAGCCTCGGCACTGTTATAATTTTTGATGTTTTCCTTCCCTTTCCACAATTTCAGAAAAATTTCCTGCACCGCATCTTCCGCTTCGTCTTGGCTTACCAAAATCCGTTTTGCCAAACGATATAGTTTGTCCTTGAAAGGAACTATATTCTGAATAAATTCGTTTTTGGTCATTTTTGGTTGGTTTGGGTTGCCAGTCTATTTTTATGACGAATGGGCCAATTTTTTGTTACATTGAATTTTGATGGATATAATTAATCGCCCTAAATCCTATAGTTTAAAAGAATATTCGCTCAAAAAACATATTTTTACAACTACAATAATATTTCATACTTTCCAGTTTTAATAATACACTTTAAACCCATACTATGAAAAGAAAATTTTTCATTCCCCTTATTCTTTTTTCTACGCTTTTAGTTTCGTGTTTTGAAGATATGGATGATAATATAAATACAGCTTCTACGCTGGAAATTCAAAATTTCATTTACAGAGGTCTCAATTTTTTCTATTTATATAAAGCTGATACTCCAGAACTTGCGAATGATGCCTTTGCTACCGATGCTGATAGAAATGCTTTTTTGGAAAGTTTTGACACCCCCGAATCACTTTTTGAATATTTGCGATCGCCACAGGATCGTTTCAGCAACCTTTATAGTGATTACCGTGTTATTGAAGATGCCCTGAATGGAATTTCACTAAGCAACGGAATGGAATTTGGGCTCGTTTTTTATCCAGACAATAGCGGGAATGTTTTCGGCTATGTGCGCTATGTACTTCCCAATTCCTCGGCCTCTGCTGCCGGACTTCAGCGTGGCGACCTTTTTACGCAAGTTGATGGACAACAGTTGACTGAATCCAATTTTAACGATTTGCTTTCTCCAGATAATTATTCGATTGCTTTGGCTACGTATGATGGAACCGATTTCAATTTGACTGGAGAATCCGTCCAGCTTACCAAAGTCCAATACAATGAAAATCCAGTTTATAGGATTAAAACGCTGGACATCAATGGCCAGAAAATTGGTTATTTAATGTACAATGCTTTTACCCAGAGTTATGAAACCGATTTGAATGCGGCATTTTCTCAATTTCAGGCAGAAGGCGTTACAGATTTAGTGGTTGATTTGCGCTACAACAGCGGAGGTTCAGTTTCAAACGCCACGGATCTTGCGAGTATGATTACCGGACAATTCAACGGTCAAATATTTTATCAAGAATTTTGGAACGAGGACAGGCAAGAAGATTATGCGGAAAACGGACTTTTTGATAATACGTTAAATAATGGAAATTCAATTAATAGTTTAAACCTTACCAGCGTCTATTTTATAACCACGCGCAGAACAGCATCTGCCAGTGAATTGGTTATAAACGGGTTAAAACCATATATTGATGCGGTACAAGTGGGCGATACCACGACAGGAAAATTCCAGGCCTCGTTCCTACTTTACGATGCTCCGGCGCCCGGTTTCAATAGAAATGCAGCAAACCCAAACCACACCTATGTTATGTTGCCGTTGGTTTTCAAAACCGCAAATGCTTCCGGAACAACGGATTATGTGGATGGCCTTTTCCCAGATATTCAACAACGTGAGGATTATTTTAATCTTGGGCAATTGGGCGACGAGAACGAACCGCTTTTGGCAGCAGCCTTAAATCAAATTGCGGGAAGACCGATGCCAGCAAACAGAAATTTCAAAAATTTAAAGGAATTTTCTGGAAGTAATGCCAAATCACCGCTTTATGAAATTATGGTGGATACGCCTCGATAATTTTTAGATATCAAATTATATAATTTAAAAACCGCCTCATTAATTGAAGCGGTTTTTTTTCGAAAAGTCACCATCCCAAAACCAAAACCGTTATTTTTGAAAATGCGAAAAATCATAATTTTATTTCTGCCCATTTTTATATTTTTTTCCTGCAAAGATCCTTCGGCCACACGGGAAATTTCTGAAGAAAATAAACAGGAGTTGCAGATCACTAAAATTGGTTACGCCAAAGGTTTTGATATTGAATATTTTGATGGATACGAAGTAATTACCTTGAAAAATCCGTGGCCGGGAACCGATAAAATCTTCAGATATGCTTTAATTGAAGAAAATGCTTCGCGCCCTACAAATCAAGATTTTGATGCCGTTGTGCAATTGCCCATCAAAAAAATTGTGGTGACCTCAACAACGCATATTCCTTCTTTGGAAATGCTCGGGGTTACAAAAACGTTGAAAGGTTTTCCAAATCTCGATTACATTTCTTCAGAGCAAACCAGAAAACGTATTTCAGAAGGAAAAATTAGGGAGCTCGGAAAAAACGAAGCTTTAAATACTGAAATTTTAATTGATTTAGAACCGGATGCGGTGATAGGTTTTGCCGTGGACGGGAATAACTCTACATTCAATACCATCCAAAAAATGGGGATCCCGGTTATTTATAATTCGGACTGGACGGAGACTTCTCCCCTCGGAAAAGCAGAATGGATCAAATTCTTCGGCATACTTTTCAACAAAGAAAGGGAAGCAGACAGCATTTTTTCAGAAATTGAAAGCGAATATCTTTCCGCGAAAAAAATTGCAGCCAATAGTACAGAAACGCCCACGGTAATCAGTGGCGCGCTGTATAAAGATATTTGGTATATGCCACAGGGCGAAAGTTGGGGTGCGCAATTTATTGCCGATGCCAATGGCAATTACCTTTGGAAAAATTCAAAAGGAACCGGAAGTATTTCACTCAATTTGGAAGCTGTGCTTGAAAAAGGAAGTACCGCCGACTATTGGATTGGCCCCGGTCAATTTACAAGTTTGGATAAAATGAAAAATTCAAATTCAGTTTATCCACAATTTTTGGCTTTCCAAAAGGGAAATGTATATACCTACAGCCTTAAAAAAGGCGAAACCGGTGGACTTTTATACTACGAGTTGGCGCCAAACAGGCCAGATTTGGTATTGAAGGATATCATTAAAATTCTGCATCCCACGTTACTTGAAAATCATCAATTTTATTTTTTTGATAAATTGAATTAATGCAGACCGACTCCCAGTATAAAGGTTATTTCGTACTATTGATTTTTCTATTGATCGCCATGTTTTTTGTAAATATCAGTAGCGGATCAGTATCCATTCCCATCAATGAGATTTTTAATGCTTTTTTCGGGAGTGGCGCGAGCAAACAAACGTGGCAATACATTTTAATAGAATACAGATTGCCCAAAGCCATTACCGCAATACTCGCTGGCGGCGGTCTCGCCGTCTCCGGATTGTTGATGCAGACGCTTTTTAGAAATCCCTTGGCTGGACCCTTTGTTTTGGGTTTGAGTAGCGGCGCAAGTCTGGGCGTTGCAATTTTAATTTTAGGGGCGAGCACATTCGGTGGCTTCTTGGGAAGTTTATTATTGAGCGAATGGAGCTTGGTACTTGCGTCTGCCTTGGGCAGTTTTTTGGTACTTTTATCAGTGCTGGCAGTAACCTTCAAAATAAAGGATACTATGGCAATTTTGATAATTGGGTTAATGTTCGGCAGCGTAACTTCAGCAGTAGTATCCGTGCTATCCTATTTCAGCAATGCGGAACAATTGCAACAATATATTTTTTGGTCCTTTGGCAGCTTGGGAAACCAGTCCTGGAGCGGAGTCTCTATATTATGTCTCTGCTTTTTTGTGGGTTTATTTCTGGCAATTTTCAGTAGCAAATCGTTGAATGCGCTACTTTTGGGTGAAAATTACGCCAAAAGTATGGGGCTCCAAATTAAGAAAACCACCTTTGTTATTATTTTGGCAACCAGTATTCTAGCAGGAAGTATCACAGCATTTGTGGGACCCATTGCTTTTGTGGGATTGGCCGTGCCACATTTGGTTCGTCAATTTTATAAAACTTCAAATCATTTCATTTTATTACCGGCCGTCTTACTATGCGGTGCATTGTTAATGCTTGCCTGCGACACTGTGGCGCAACTTCCATTCAGTGAATTGACCCTTCCCATTAACGCCATAACTTCCCTCATTGGCGCGCCCGTGGTCATTTGGCTATTGGTACGAAAACGTAAACTTTTTTTCTAAAATGATTTCTGAAGAAAAAAATATCATTCTAAAAGCACAAAATTTATCAGTGGGATATTCTGATAAAAAGAAGAAACTTATTATTTCTAAGGATATCAATTTTGAAATAAAAAAAGGCGAATTGGTCGCGCTTGTAGGTGCAAATGGCATTGGAAAATCCACACTTTTGCGCACCCTGTCCGGGATGCAACAGCCGCTGGACGGAACTATTACAATTAATGAAAATCTGCTTCAGAATCATTCTTCTTTTGAATTGGCAACACAATTAAGCGTTGTCCTCACGGAAGCGCCCGCTTCAAAAAATCTTTCAGTCGTGGAATTCATCTCACTGGGAAGACAACCCTATACAAATTGGATTGGCACTCTTTCAGAAAAAGATAAAGATGCGGTAAATTATGCATTAAATGCCACTGAAACCGCAGAACTTTCCCACAGAAAATGTTTTGAACTCAGTGATGGACAAATGCAGCGTGTAGCGATTGCCCGTGCGCTGGCGCAGAATACGCCCATAATAATACTCGATGAGCCCACTACGCATTTGGATATTTATCACAGAGCTTACGTACTTAAATTGCTGAAAAACTTAGCTTCGGAAAATGGTAAAACCATAATTTTTTCAACACACGAAATTGATTTGGCCATCGCGCTTTCAGATAAAATGTTGGTGATGACAGGGGAATTGGTTCATTTCAACTCACCTAAAAAGTTAATTGAAGCAGGAAATTTTAATTCATTATTTCCAAAAGAAATTATTGATTTTGACGCCCAATCGGGAAGATTTACCATTCGGAAATAATTATATTTACTGTAATTGTTATTCAAATGAACGAAACTTTTTTATTCCTACTTCTTGCTGCCATCTGCATATTGATCGGTGCTTTTGTGGGCAATTATTTTTCACGTTTGAAGCATACATCTGAAACCGGAAAACTGGAAGAGCGGCTTTTGAATGCAAAGCTGCAGGAAGAAAAATTGAATGAAAATTTTGAAAAAGTTTCTACGGAACGTGAAGAAATACGAAAAGAAAAAGAAATTTTAAGCAATCAATTATCCAGACAAAGCGCAGAATATGATTCACTCTACGCGCAACTTGAAAAGGAAAAAGAGCGCTTCAAAAATTTTGAAAATGATTTTAATGACAAGTTTGAAAATCTTGCCAACAAAATTTTGGATGAAAAATCGAGTAAGTTTACGCTTCAGAACAAAGAAAATTTGGCGATTATTTTAAATCCGCTTCACGAGAAAATCCAAAATTTTGAAAAGCGTGTGGAAGACACCCACAAAGAAAGCATTGACCGCCACGCAATGCTTCGGCAACAAATAATTGGATTGAAGGAATTGAATGAGCAGATGAGCAAAGAAGCCACCAATCTCACGAAGGCTTTAAAAGGCGATAGCAAAATTCAAGGAAATTGGGGCGAACTGGTCTTGGAACGTGTTCTGGAAAAGAGCGGTTTGGAGAAAAACAGGGAGTATTTTGTGCAAAATAGTTTTATCACGGACAGCGGAAAACGAGTTTTACCCGATGTGGTTTTGCATCTACCCGATAACAAAAAAATGATTATCGACTCTAAAGTTTCCTTGGTGGCCTATGAAAAGTTCGTAAATGAGGAAGAAGAAAATTTGCGTTCGCAATATTTGAGGGAGCACATTTCTTCACTGAAAAGGCATATCGAACAATTAAGCTCAAAAAATTATCATACTCTCTACAAAATTGAAAGTCCAGATTTTGTGCTTCTTTTTGTGCCTATAGAGACAGCATTTGCCGTGGCAATAAATAACGATACATCCCTTTATAATTGGGCCTTCGAGAAAAATATTGTAATCGTTACGCCATCAACCTTGCTCGCAACATTGCGAACGGTAGATAGTATGTGGACCAATGAAAAACAACAGCAAAATGCTATTGAAATTGCCACGCAAGCCGGTGCACTTTATGATTCATTTACCAATCTTACAGAAGATTTAATTAAAGTGGGGAAACAAATGGGTACGGTGCAAGGGAGTTATGAAAGCGCCATGAAAAAACTCACGGGCAAAGGAAATTTAATTACCCGCGTGGAAAAATTAAAGAAACTTGGAGCAAAAACCAATAAAAGAATAGATGATAAACTTCTAAAACGAGCTAATAATACCGATTAATTTTTTGAAATATGAAAAAAACACTTTTTATAATTTTGGGATGCCTCCTGGCGCTTTATTTATGCTATTTTGCGTTTGTATACTACGTGCCCTACAGCGAAGGAACGCGTGCTGGCGAACTTATAAAGTTCAGTAATCGCGGGGTTATGATAAAAACCTGGGAAGGCGAAATTAGTCAGGGGATAAGTGGGGCGCAAATCTTTTCTTTTTCAGTTTTGGATAAAAATGAAGATGTAATTGAAAAAATGAAGGAATATCAAGGGAGCTATGTAAAAGTCACTTATGTTGAAAGATATACCACCTTTGCATTTTGGGGCGATACAAAATATTTTATTACCGATGTGGTAAAGGAGAATTCACCACATTTCAATAGAAACTAACTTACTTTTTGGCGATTTTCAATGTAGCCTGAAGCGAGTTTGAAATAACTTTCACAAAGTATAGACCGCTGTTCAAGCGGCTCATATCAATTTGTGTATAGTTTCCACTACCCTTTCCCTCAGCAACCATCGACCCCAACACATTAAAAATCTGATACGAATCAACTTTATAGATCGAAAAAATTGTAAGGTCTGATTTAACTGGATTTGGATAAAAACTAAGATTTTTTACGAATTTGTCCTCCGTGCTTAATTTTTGAACAACCGTTACAGTGCCGTGCATCGCCGGGTTTGCATCATTTTGATAATCATTTGTGCCTGGCTGGGTAAATTTATACGAAAATTTATTGGAGCCTGTAACTACGCCACTATCAAAATTCTCTTTACTATCGGGGAGACTTGTCACACTTTTGGGCGAAGAATCTCGCCAAGACCAAGTAACGGTCTCACCAACTTCAATCGTTGGGCTGGCAATGGTTCCACTAATCGAATTTTCCCAAATAATCTCAACAGCACTTTGCGCTGAAATTATATTGTAAATTAGAAAAAATACACAGAAAGTAATTTTCCCCATAAATAAAGTAGTTAGTAGGTTTTACTTAAAAATACGAAAAAAATTAACACAAATATTGTTGTGTAAAAAACAACATCTATTTACTTAAATACATTTTCCGGCGCGAATATAAGTCATAAAATGCATCGTCCTTCAAATTATCTATAAAAAGTATGCTCTCTCCCGTACTCTTCATTTCAGGGCCCAATTGTTTATTAACGTTCGGAAATTTATTAAAACTGAAGACTGGTTGCTTTATGGCGTATCCTTCCAGTTGGGGGTTGAAATCAAAATCTGTGACTTTATTTTCGCCAAGCATTATCTTGGTTGCATAATTTACGTATGGTTCGCCGTAAGCTTTTGCAATAAATGGAACGGTTCGCGAAGCACGCGGATTGGCTTCAATTATATAAACCATATCATCCTTTATTGCAAATTGAATATTGATGAGCCCAACGGTGTTCAAAGCTTTTGCGATTTTAACCGTGTGATCCTTTATTTGCTGAAGTACAAATTCCCCTAAATTAAAAGGTGGCAATGTAGCGTTTGAATCTCCAGAGTGGATCCCGCAGGGTTCAATGTGCTCCATAATTCCAATAATATACACATTTTCGCCATCGCAAATGGCATCAGCTTCAGCTTCAATGGCACCATCCAAGTAATGGTCCAGCAATAGTTTGTTATTCGGGATTTTCCGAAGCAAATCGACTACGTGCTCTTCAAGTTCCTTCTTGTTGATAACGATTTTCATTCCCTGCCCGCCCAAAACATAGGAAGGCCTTATGAGTAAAGGAAAATCCAATTTATCAGACAGAACCATTGCTTCTTCTGTAGTTTCAGCGGTTCCAAATTCTGGATAGGGAATATTATTTTCTTTCAATAATGTTGAAAAACTTCCGCGATCCTCGGCCAAATCTAACGATTGGTAGGTCGTTCCCATAATTTTGATGCCGTATCTGTCCAATTTTTCCGCAAGTTTCAATGCCGTTTGCCCACCCAACTGAACGATTACGCCTTCGGGTTTTTCGTGACGGATAATATCGTAAATATGTTCCCAAAATACGGGTTCAAAATAAAGTTTATCCGCAACATCAAAATCTGTTGAAACCGTTTCGGGATTACAATTGATCATAATTGTTTCATAACCACATTCTGCCGCGGCAAGTACGCCGTGAACGCAGCAATAGTCAAATTCAATACCCTGCCCTATCCTATTTGGACCAGAACCAAGAACGATAATTTTTTTCTTTTCGGTTACAACACTGTCATTTTCTGAATAAGCTTTTCCATTTGGAAGCTGTATTTCATTTTCAAAAGTGGAATAATAATAAGGTGTTTGAGCCTTAAATTCAGCAGCGCAGGTATCAACCAATTTATAAACGCGCTGAATGTTCAATTCTTCACGTTTTTTATATACTTGACTTTCCAAACATTTCAGCATATGCGCAATCTGTCGATCGCCGTATCCTTTTTGTTTGGCTTCCAATAATAATTCACGCGGAAGCGTATCAAGATTGTATTTTGAAATTTCTTTTTCAAGAAGAAAAAGTTCTTCATATTGGCGTAGAAACCACATATCAATTTTTGTGATTTCGTGAATTCGCGTAAGCGGAATACCAATCTGTATGGCATCATAAATCACGAAAACACGATCCCAACTTGGGTTCTTTAGCTTATCAAGAATTTGTTCATAATTGGTATAGCTTTTCCCGTCTGCACCAATTCCATTTCGCTTTATTTCCAAAGACTGTGTTGCCTTATGAAGTGCTTCTTGAAAAGAGCGACCAATACCCATAACTTCCCCTACGGATTTCATTTGAAGACCCAACGTACGGTCCGAGCCTTCGAATTTATCGAAATTCCAACGTGGGATTTTTACGATAACATAATCCAAAGTAGGTTCAAATAAAGCTGAAGTTGTTTTGGTAATTTGGTTTTGTAACTCATCCAAAGTATATCCTATGGCGAGTTTTGAAGCAATTTTGGCAATAGGATAACCCGTTGCCTTTGAAGCTAATGCGGAAGAACGTGACACGCGAGGATTAATTTCAATGGCAATAATATCTTCAGCTTCATCTGGACTTACCGCAAACTGTACATTGCAACCACCAGCAAAATCGCCAATACTGCGCATCATATGGATTGCCATATCGCGCATTTTTTGGAAAGTCCTATCGCTGAGAGTCATCGCAGGAGCTACGGTAATAGAATCCCCGGTGTGAATACCCATTGGATCCATATTTTCAATAGTACAGATAATAACAACATTGTCATTATTATCGCGAAGCAATTCCAGTTCATATTCTTTCCACCCCATCATTGCCTTATCAATCATCACTTCGTGGATGGGCGAAATTTCCAATCCGTGGGAAAGAAGTGCATCAAAATCTTCTTCCTTATAAACAATGGATGCACCTGCCCCACCCAGTGTATAAGAAGCCCTGATAACCAAAGGAAACCCAAATTCCTGGGCAATTTCCTTTCCTTGAAGGTAGGAATTTGCAGTGGCCTGTGGCGCCATAGGTACGCCAATTTTCTCCATCAATTCCCTGAACTTTTCACGGTCCTCGGTAATATTGATGGCATCAATGTCGACCCCAATAATTTTTACATCAAAATCTTTCCAGATGCCTTTTTCGTCTGCTTCAATACATAAATTAAGCGCCGTTTGACCACCCATAGTTGGCAAAACTGCATCAATCTGTGGGTGTTCCTTCAAAATCTTGATTATTGATTTTGTATTCAACGGCAACAAATAAACGTGATCCGCCATTGCTGGATCGGTCATAATTGTTGCGGGGTTACTATTAATCAATATGGTCTCAATTCCATCCTCGCGAAGTGAACGTAACGCTTGTGACCCAGAATAGTCAAACTCGCAAGCTTGACCAATAACAATTGGGCCGGAGCCGATAATTAGAACTGATTTTAGGGAAGTGTTTTTAGGCATTTTGGTACTTTTTTCTAGGCTTTAAAATTACGATGCATTAGGGTATAAAAAAAAGGTGCTGCTTAGTAAACAACACCTTTTATATATTTTTTATCAACATTATTTTTTGTGACGTGCTTCAGAAGAAACCGTAAGTTTTTTTCTGCCTTTTGCTCTTCGGGCAGCCAAAACTTTTCTTCCGTTTACAGAAGCCATACGCTCTCTAAAACCGTGTTTGTTTCTTCTTTTTCTTTTCGATGGCTGAAATGTTCTTTTGCTCATTTTCTTATTCTTTAACTTCTGTAATATCGTTGTTCATCAATCTTATAAGGTACTACCTTAAAAGTCGGGTGCAAAAATACAAGAACTTTTTACACAGGCAAACCTTTTTCAAAAAAAATAATCTGCTTTCGAAATAGAATTTATTATTAGTTAATCTTAGTTATATAGAACTTTACACATTTTTTAATTTCAAAAAAGAAATAAATGTTTTGAACAATATAAAAATCTTCAATTTTATACCTTTGCAGGCCAATTAAAAAATTATTCATGTTCAATAAAAATATAAAGCTTGTACTTGCCGCTTTGGTCTTGGGCGCAGCCGTTTGGCAATTTACGGAAACAAATATTGGCAATGGAATAATGCTAATATTGCTATCACTCATATTCGTTTTTCTGTATTTTAAAAATGAAATGATATTATTGGCCTTCCTAAGACTTAGAAAACAAGATTTTCCAGGCGCAAAAGTATGGCTGGATAAAATAAAGAATCCGTCTGGAGCGCTTGTTCCTAAGCAGGAAGGTTATTACAATTACCTTAACGGTTTAATGGTTTCACAAACTAACATGAATGAAGCCGAAAAATATTTTAAAAAGGCGGAAAAACTTGGTTTGAATATGTCTGCAGATATGGCGATGACAAAATTGAACCTTGCCGGAATTGCAATGACAAAAAACAGAAAACGCGAAGCCGAATTACTTATGACGGAAGCTAAAAAATTGGATAAGCACAATATGCTGGATGACCAAATAAAAATGATGAAGCAAAATATGAAGCGGATGGGGCAGCCAAAACAGCACTTTGGTCGCGGCGGCCGAGGCGGAAGACCCTATTAACAGTACTCTAAAATTATAGGTTTAAATACCTGCATTTCAACGAGTTTTCTCGTGCGGTAATCGAAAAAAACTTTCAGTTTGACCTATACCCTGTACCTTTGCTACAATGCGTAGGCTTATGGATAGAAAACTACTTTTTTTCGTTTTATTGTTATCCATTTCCGCCCAATCACAGCATTTGGGTCAAAGGACTTTTTTTTCTGAAGCAATTGGTCTAAACATCAAAAAATACACAGCCAAATCTCAATTAGCTTATTTTGAACAAGATTTTGAACGGGCTGAAAATCTCTTCGATTCACTAATAAATAATGTTGTTAACGGAAGTTATCTTGACAATTTTAAAGTGCGCAGAATTTCCGGTAAAAAAATTGAGCTTTATCAATTTGAAAAACCGCTATTCTTAATGACCTATGCTTCGTGGTGCACCCCAGGTGTTGGCGAAATTCCCGCATTAAATGAAATTGCTGAAAAATATAATAGTGAAATTGACTTTGTAGTTTTATTCTGGGATTCCAAAGAAAACGTGAAAAAATCTACACGGGAATATTTCAGTAAAATACACGTTCTTTACGTTGACGAATTAGAAAACACTCACGATCACATTGTTGAGATAATGAAACACAGTCTAGGTTTTCCCACTTCGTTTTTTATAGATGAGAATAAGAAAATTGTGGATGTGAGACGCGGCGTACTGCACCCTTATAACGAACAATATGCCATTTCCTTTGAATTGAACTACAATTCCTTCCTAAACGGAATATCCCTTCTCAAAAATTTAGGTGACGCAAATGGTAGTGACATTGTTGCAAAAGAAAACCCATAGAATTTTATGGGTTCCCTTTTGTTTCTGACAGTTTTCTACAATGTATAATATCCTTTTTCCGGTATCTCTACATAATATTCTTTTCCCGAGGCATTTTTTAAATAAGTATCACGGAGCCAAGGATTATGCAATTTCAAAATCTTATAATTTATTCCGTATGGTTTTGACCATTCTGCCCAATCATCCACGGGCGTATTTACTTTAACCTTGTAGGTTGGGATTGGTTGATACAGATCTTTCTCCCTAAAGTTAAATCCATATTTTTTTGGGTTCGTCATAATTTCCTTTAACGCCAAAATCCTAAAAACATATCGGCTTGTTTCATCGTTAAGAAGTAGATTGTAATAACCTGTGGTATTCTGTCTATCCATTTGCTTATTCATTCCTGCAACCCCAGCATTGTAGGAAGCTGCCGCCATCGTCCAAGTCCCGAATTTCGCTTTCGATTTTTTTAAGTATTCCGCTGCTACCATCGTTGCCTTTTCAAGATCATACCGTTCATCCACATATTCATTAATTTCCAATCCGTACTCACTTCCAGTGGCTTTCATAAAATGCCAAATTCCAGAGGCTCCAACGGGGGAACTTGTGTATTCCAAACCGCTTTCAGCAACTGCTAAATATTTAAAGTCGTCTGGCAGACCATATTTTTTTAGAAGGGGTTCAATCAACGGAAAGTATTTATTGGCACGCTTAAAGAGCAACAATCCATTGGATTGCCAATAGGTATTCACCAATAATTCCCTATCCATACGCTCGCGTATGTCCGGATTTTCCAAAGGCACGGGTTCCCCAGCAAAGTCCATTTTCTCAGGCAAAGGAAGGGCGTAAACATTGTAATCGTTAACTAATTTTTCTTCCAAATTTTCATCTGTGGGCGCATTTTGCACTGCATTTATGCTTACGGCGCAAACAATAAAAATTCCAGTTGCCAGCCCAATTTTTCCTAACATATTCATACGTTCAATTTTTTTTAAAGATACTAATTCTGAATTTTATGTTCTCTTTATTCTTCAATAATATCCACCAGTTTTTGCGATATTTCTTTACCTCTTGTAATAATCATTATATGTGTGCCATCGTGTATAACCTTTGATTTTGAAATATTTTTGATAGGAAAAACTGGGTCTTTGTCCCCGTGCAGATGATAAACTTCTGAAATGGGATTTTTACGTGGCCAGTTTACCATATTAGCTATGGCCCAATCTAAATAATCTTTATCGCGGACGTGCAGATATTCTTGATAAATTGCCAACCTTTTGCGAGTTCTGGGACCAATGGCAAACTTCGTGAGATCTTTTGCACCAAGGACTAAGCGCGTGGGTATCAATTTGTACATCTTTGTGTTGCTTGCCCACTTCATACGCTTGGGAAGTTCATTCCTGGACTTAACACTAGAAATAATTATCAATTTTTTTAATTCCAAAAATTCACTCATTTCCTGAACCATAACACCACCGAAGGAAACTCCCACTAAAACTGAATTGTCATTTTCCACACGTTTCGCCATTCGCTTGGCATATTCCTGTAATTTTTCATTTTTCTTCGGGATTAACCATTCAAGAATATGTATTTCATAATCTTGTTCGGGAAGTTTTATATTTCTGAAAATTTCCTTCCCTGCAGCTAGACCTGGGACAAAATAAACGTGAGTTTTTTCAGATTTCATAAGTCTTTTGTGAATTTAATGGCATAGCCCAAAGATTATTCGTAAATTTACAAAGCAAAATGAATTTCACGAGGTTCTATTCGTAAAGTTGGTGTTTTCAAACCAAAATTTGAAATTTTGCTCTGTCAACTAGATTTTAATTATATCAGTGAATTTATATTCAAATGATTGTTCTCAATCACAGGCTTTCATTTGTAAAAACCTAAAAATGCCCCATTTCGTATATAAAATTAACCATCTTTCTTTTCAACCCATCATTGCTACTAGCTATGGATTGAATTTCAAACTTACCGCCAAAATACGAGTATATAATCTAAAAAAATTACAATGATCGAAGATGTAGAAATTACGGACAACGAATTTTTGAGACAATTTGAACTTGAAATTGGCGATAATATGGCCCGCATTGAATATGCGTTGCAGGACAGAAAAATTTTCTTAACAAAATATCATATGCCAGAAACGCTTGAAGAGCAAGGGTTTCGGGATATTTTTATTAAGGCGGTTTTTGAGGAAATAAAAGAACGTGGAATAAGTCTGGTACCTACAAGTCCCGAAATTGCTGGTTTTATGCGGAAAAATAGAAGAAAATATAAAAGCCTTCTTCCCGTGGGAATTAATATTTAGGCTAAAACGTTATTCAAAATTTCGATCCTAACCATTCCGTCTTCATCGATATTTGAAAGTGTAACCTCGTGTAATGTATTTACCAATTCTGGATTCCACGGATATTTTACCTTGACGTAGTTTTCAGTAAAACCGTGGATATAACCATACTTATTCTCACCTTCAAACAGCACGGTGCGATTTGTTCCCAACTGACTTTCGTAAAACGCTCTCCGCTTTTTTGCTGAAAGCCCGCGCAGCATTTTGCTTCGTTTATTTCTTACTTTCATAGGAACAACATTTTCCATTTCGGCAGCTGGTGTGTTATCCCTTTCAGAATAGGTAAAAACGTGAAGGTATGAGATATCCAATTCATCCAAGAAATGGTACGTTTCCAAAAAACACTCTTCAGTCTCGCCGGGAAAACCTACAATTACGTCCACGCCTATGCAAGCGTGGGGCATTACTTCTTTTATTTTGGAAACGCGTTCCGTATATAATTCACTCATATAACGGCGGCGCATCAACTTCAAAATATCGTTGCTTCCACTTTGTAAAGGAATATGGAAATGTGGTACGAAAGTTCTCGACTTTGAAACAAATTCAATAGTCTCGTTTTTCAAAAGGTTGGGTTCAATTGAAGATATTCGCAATCGCTCAATTCCGTCGACTTGATCCAATGCCTTTACCAATTCCAAAAAGGTGTGCTCGTGCTTTTTATTTCCGAATTCACCTTTTCCGTAATCGCCAATATTAACGCCGGTTAAAACAATTTCCTTTATGCCCTGTTTCGATATTTCAGAAGCGTTATTGAGCACATTCTCAAGCGTGTCGCTCCGCGAAATGCCACGCGCTAGCGGAATGGTACAATAGGTACATTTATAATCACAACCATCCTGCACTTTTAAGAAAGCACGCGTTCTATCGCCAATAGAATACGAACCCACGTAAAAATCAGCATCCTCAATTTCGCAGGAATGTACCTCTGCCCCATTTTTTGAGGTGCGATTGGGGTTGGCGAGCAAATCGTTTATATAATGTGTAAGTTTAAATTTTTCCGTGGCGCCCAAAACCAGATCCACACCTTCAACATCAGCGAGCTCGTGCGGTTTTAATTGGGCGTAACAGCCAACTGCTGCAACAAAAGCTTCGGGATTTATCTTTTGCGCCTGTTTTACAATGGTTTTAAATTTTTTATCGGCATTTTCAGTAACGCTACAAGTGTTGATTACATAAATATCTGCCGGCTCAGAAAACTCAACGCGCTCAAAACCTTCGCCCTCAAAACTTCTGGCAATCGTAGAGGTCTCGCTGAAATTCAGCTTGCAGCCCAGAGTGTAAAAAGCGACTTTTTTTGATGCGTCCATTATCGTACTTTTGGCAATTGTGGGGGCAAAAGTACAAACTTCTGCAAGAAAATACTGATAACTATTTTTTTTTTGAACCACCTTTTGCATTTTCTCTATTTTAGAAAAAGACTGATCAATAACTAAAGATGAATATAAATTTTATGGCTTGGTTCAAAATAGTTCATATGAATACTTTAGTCGCATATTCATTACTTTTTTTATTATCATTTTCTTGCTCCAAATATTCAGAAAAAGATAATGACCATCTCGTTTTCCGCTATAACGAACACGGCAATATTCCCACGCTAGACCCTGCATTTGCAAGAAATCCACAAGCTATTTGGCCTGCAAACCAACTCTATAATGGGTTGGTTCAACTCGATGATTCACTAAATTTAAAACCGGATATTGCAAAAAAATGGCTTATTAACGATTCTACGTTAACCTATACCTTTTTTCTTCGGGATGACGTTTATTTCCATAAGGATAAAGCCTTCGGAAAAGATTCCACGCGCAGGGTAAAGGCAAGCGATTTTGTTTACAGTTTTAATAGGCTGAAGGACGAGCGCGTTGCGTCTCCGGGAAGTTGGGTGCTTCAAAATGTAGAAAACTATTTAGCTGAAAATGATACCATCCTTCATATTCAATTGAAAAAACCTTTTCCCGCCTTTTTGGGGTTGCTTTCCATGCGCTATTGCTCCGTTGTTCCAAAGGAGGCCGTTGATTTCTACGGTAATAACTTCCGAAGAAATCCAGTGGGAACGGGACCGTTCCAGTTTAAAATGTGGGAAGAAAACGTAAAATTGGTTTTCAGAAAAAATCCATTGTATTTTGAAAAAGACAAAAACGGTAATCGGCTTCCCTATCTCGAGGCCGTAAGTATCACATTTTTGCCTGATAAGCAGAGTGAATTTCTGCAGTTTGCGCAGGGAAAAATCGATTTTATTTCTGGTTTGGATAATAGTTATAAAGATGAGTTGCTGACGACCCACGGGAAGCTTCAGAAAAAATATGCGGATTTGGCTTACATGCTTACAACTCCCTATCTCAATACGGAATATTTGGGTTTTTATCTAGATGCAAATTCGCCTGAAATAAAAAGCAAAGCGCTTCGGCAGGCAATTAACTATGGTTTTGATCGAAAAAAAATGGTAACGTATTTACGCAATGGAATGGGAATTGCCGCGAACAACGGCTTTATTCCCAAAGGTTTGCCTGGATTTGCGAACATCGATGGCTACACTTACCAGCCTGAAAAGGCAAGAGAACTTATCCAACAATATACATTAGAAACGGGTGACAAAAATCCCGAGATAATCATCGGGACCAATAGTCAATATCTGGACTTATGTGAATATATACAGCGGGAACTTGAAAAATTAGGAATTGCCGTGACCATAGATGTAATGCCTCCTTCAACGCTACGGCAAATGAAAAGTAGTGGCGAGCTAGATATATTTCGTGCCAGCTGGATTGCAGACTATCCCGACGCAGAAAATTATCTTTCACTTTTTTATAGTCCTAATTTTGCGCCCAACGGCCCCAATTATATGCACTTCAAAAATGAGGTTTATGACAGTCTGTACACGAAATCTCTATCTATTTCCAATATTTTGGAACGAAAGCAATTATACACAAAAATGGATTCCATAATTATTGCCGAAGCGCCCGTAGTACCTCTATTCTATGACATGGCCGTACGATTTGTAAATAAAAAAGTTTCAGGGTTGGGGATAAACCCCCAGAATTTTTTGGTCTTGAAACACGTTAAAAAAGATAGATAAATAAAATTGAAGTGCTTTTGCCAAATTAATTTCAATGGAATTTTAAATATCCAATTTTCTGATTTTAATTTTATATTTATCAGAATCAATAAAAAAAATAAAATGTTCGGTGTCGGTTTTGTAATGGATATGATTCAAACGCATAAAACAATAAGCGAAATCAAAAGACACTTTTTGATAAAGATGCCAACGGATTCAATTCAAACTACGGCAAAATTGTTGACCATAAAAAAATGTCTGCCCAAGAATTTGAAGAATTCAGGAAAAAATTAAAACAAAACGAATTACGCCGACAAAAAAATCTTGCGATTGTTTTCGGCGGCGTAATGCTCGTAATTATTGGTGTTGTTATTTACTTACTCTTTTTTGCTAACCTTTTCTCCACTTCGCAGTTTCTTCAAAAACGTGTTCCATAATTTTTGCATCTATTTCTGAAAATTCAATATTTCTGCGCGCCATTACTACTTTTGCCACTTCAAAAGCTTTATCTGTCTTAAAAGTTGTAAAACCACCGCTACCGCCCCAACTGAAACTGGGAACAAAATTACGCGGAAATCCGCTTCCAAAAATATTCGCGCTTACACCTACCACGGTGCCCGTATTGAACATGGTATTAATGCCGCACTTGCTGTGGTCGCCCATCATCAATCCGCAAAATTGAAGACCAGTCTTTGCAAACCCTTCACTTTCATAATCCCATAGGCGTACTTCGGCGTAATTGTTTTTTAAATTTGAATTGTTGGTATCCGCACCCAAATTGCACCATTCGCCCAGAACAGAATTTCCTAAAAACCCATCGTGGCCTTTGTTTGAATATCCAAAAATCACCGAATTATTCACCTCTCCCCCAACCTTACTGTGGGGGCCAACTGTGGTATTGCTGTAAATCTTCGCACCCATTTTTAGCGTGGAATTTTCGCAAAGCGCAAAAGGTCCACGCACTAGCGAACCTTCCATAATTTCTGAATCTTTACCTATATAAATTGGACCTTCGGAAGCATTGAGTGTACAGAATTCCAATTTTGCTCCTTCTTCGATAAATATTTGCTGCGCATTTTTTGTCCAAATTCCCTCAGGGATTTTTTGTGATTCCCTGCCTTGCGTAAGCATTTGAAAATCACGCTTTATCGCTTCGCCGTTTTTTGAGAAAATATCCCAGGTATGCTCAATTTTCAATATATCGTTATGCTGGTATTGAATAATATCGAACGTTTCAAAATCTATTTCTTGACCTTCTGAAGAAAAAAAAGCAATGGGCTCATCTTCAAAAAAAATCGCTTGATTTTCACTTAGGCTTTTTACAATAGCTGCCAAATTTTCAGAAGGTAAAAAGGCCGCGTTTATCAAAACATTACTTTCCAATTCCACGAATGGGTATTTTTCTGAAAGATAACCTTCTGTAATCGTGGTGGTTGAAGCCCCTAAAAAATATTCCCACTTTTCACGAATGGTTAAAATGCCCACACGAATTTCTGCCACCGGGCGCGTAAAGGTAAAAGGCAACAGCTGGTTGCGAACGTTTCCGTCAAAAAGGATGTAATTCATTTTTAAATTTTAATTGAAATATTCAGTTATAATTTTAAAGCCAAAAGAAAAATGCAAGCCACGATCGCTATAATTGAAATACTTAAACCAATGATTGCGAATTTGTAATTTTTCTCAGCCTTTTGAATGAGGATCAAATTTTGCTGGGTCAATTGCTGAAGTATTTCAGCCTGTTTGAGTTCATTTTTTTCAAGAATTTCAATTCGTTTTATCAAACTTGCAGTATCCGCATCCGCGGTATTATCAATTTTTAGTTTTTCCTTTTTATTCGAAGAAAGAACTTTTCCGGCCATTTCGGCCAACGAAATTGCTGTGGGTATAAGGGTTGTCCAAGGAAGCATTCTTAAATTTTATAATGAAAACTAAAGATACTAAAGTAGCGCCCAACCCCAAACAAAAAGCCTCCGATTTCTCGAAGGCTTTATTTATGTGTCAATAACGAAGATTACTCTTCTGTCTTAGCTTCTTTAGCAGCAGGTTTTTTGAACTTATCGTATTTATTTTTGAATTTATCGATACGTCCTGCGGTGTCTATAAGTTTCGCTTTTCCAGTATAAAATGGATGCGAAGAACGTGAAATCTCCATTTTTACCAAAGGATATTCAACGCCATCTACTTCAATTGTCTCTCTAGTTTCTGCGGTTGATTTTGTAAGGAACACATCTTCATTGCTCATGTCCTTAAAAGCAACTAATCTATAATTTTCTGGGTGGATACCTTTTTTCATGACTTTACTGTTTTTAAAATACACGCTCCCGACCTTTCGGAAATGAGTTTGCAAATTTAATATTTTATTAGAAACGAGCAATATAATTATCCATTTTTTTAATTCGTTTCTGGCAATGTCGCAAATGTAACGTTTTGCTATATTTGTCCACTAACTACTTGAACCAAAAAAACCAACATAATTATGGAAACCCAATCACCTTCGATCAAAAAAATTGCCCTTAATTTCGGTTTACTTTTAGCACTTTTATCTATAGTTCTTCAAGTAATTGCTTTTGTTGTCGATGCTCATATTGAAAGACCTTGGTGGCTCACGGTATTGCAGCTCGGTATTTCAATAAGTATAATAGTTTATGCTTTAAAAATTTTCAAACAAGGTAATTCGGGTTACCTTACATTAGGCCAAGCCATAAAAATAGGTCTTGCCATAAGTGTAATAGCCGGAATAGTGGCGGTACTTTTCAATTTTATTTTCATTAATTATATAGACCCAGAATTTGTTGCCAAAACCATGGACTATTCTAGGGAGCAAATGATTGAACAAAACCCAAATATGACGCAGGAACAAATTGATTCAGCTATGAGCATATCTGAAAAATTTATGTCGCCACTCATTATGTCTGCATTTGCAATTATTGGATCATTATTTTTCGGTTTTATAATATCATTGATTGCGGGGGTAATTATGAAAAGAAATCCTCCACAGCAATTTTAAAAATTCTGAATGCAAATTTCCCTCGTCATCCCGCTTCTTAATGAAGACGAATCTTTAAATGAACTTTATCTTTGGATTGCAAACGTTATGCAATCCAATGGTTTTCTATATGAAGTCATTTTTGTTGACGACGGTAGCACGGATAATTCCTGGAATATTATTGATACACTCTCAAGGGAAAATCCACAGGTAAAAGGTATTCGTTTTCAGAAAAACTATGGAAAATCCCAAGCACTGCACGCAGGTTTTTCGATGGCAGAAGGCGATGTGGTGATTACTATGGATGCAGATTTGCAGGACAGTCCAGAGGAAATTCCTGAACTTTACAGACTCATTTCAGAACAAAACATGGATTTGGTTTCTGGCTGGAAAAAGAAACGCTATGATTCCGTAATCAGTAAAAATCTTCCTTCAAAGTTATTCAATTACGCTGCGCGAAAAACCAGTGGCGTGAAGCTTCACGATTTTAATTGCGGACTTAAAGCCTTTAAAAAAGAGGTTATAAAAACCATAGAAGTTACGGGCGAAATGCACAGATATATTCCTGTTCTGGCAAAAAATGCGGGTTTCACCAATATTGCCGAAAAGCCAGTGGAACACCAAGCCAGAAAATACGGAACTACTAAGTTTGGCGCTGAACGCTTCATTAGAGGTTTTTTGGATTTGATAACCATTTGGTTTTTATCGCGTTTCGGAAAAAGGCCGATGCACCTTTTTGGCGCTTGGGGCGCATTAATGCTTTTTGTAGGTTTCTGTTTCGCTGTTTATTTGGGAATTGATAAACTATTTGTGAACCCTACCGGAAGGCTATTGACAGAACGCCCTCAATTTTTCTTGGCACTTACGTCCATGATTTTGGGCACCCAGCTTTTTCTTGTTGGTTTTTTGGGTGAATTAATCCTTCGAAATAAAAAAGATTCGAAAAACTACATCATCAAAGAACGCCGAAACTTCACAGAATAACCGCTTATATTCCTTATTTTTGCACATTAAATTTGATTCATGATTTACGTAGATCCAAAGACGTTGGAACGCGTCAATAAATGGCTTACTCCTTTTTTCGACCAAAAAACCCAGCAACAAATTAAAGATATGATTGCCAACGACCCTGAAGGACTCGAAGACAGTTTTTATAGGGATTTGGAATTTGGCACTGGCGGAATGCGTGGAGTTATGGGGCTTGGCGATAACAGGATCAATAAATATACATTGGGCAAAAACACCCAAGGTCTTTCCAATTATTTAAAAAAGCAATTTCCAAATAAAGAAATTAAGGTTGCAATAGCTTATGATTGCCGCCATAACAGTAAAGAACTGGCGAAGCTTGTAGCAGATGTCTTTTCGGCGAATGGGATTAAAGTTTTTCTTTTTTCTGAATTGAGGCCCACACCAGAGCTTTCCTTTGCAGTAAAAAAACTCGCTTGCCAGTGCGGTATCGTTTTAACCGCATCTCACAACCCTCCCGAATACAATGGATATAAAGTATATTGGGAAGATGGCGGCCAATTGGTTCCGCCGCAGGATGCTGAAATTATTACGGAGATAAATTCGCTTACGTATGAAAACATTAATTTTCAAGCGAATGGAAATTTAATAGAATCTATTGATAGTGAAGTTGACGAAGCATTCGCGGAAGCTTCGGTTAAGAACGGATCTTTTAACACTTCCCAAGAAGCAAAAAACAATTTAAAAATAGTCTTTACCTCGCTTCACGGTACATCGATTACAATGGTCCCGAAGGTTTTGGAAACAGCCGGGTACAAAAATGTTTTCATTGTAAACGAACAGGCACAGCCCGATGGCGATTTTCCCACGGTAAAATCCCCAAATCCCGAAGAACCCGCTGCTTTACAAATGGCCTTAAAATTGGCTGAAAAAGAGCAAGCAGATATTGTAATAGGAACCGATCCGGACTGTGATAGATTGGGAATTGCCATACGCGATGCCAACAATAAAATGGTGTTGTTGAACGGAAACCAAACCATGGTGGTAATGACGCATTTTCTTTTGGAAAATTGGAAAAAATTGGGAAAATTGAATGGCAAACAATTTGTTGCATCTACCATAGTTTCTACACCAATGGTCCAAAAAGTAACCGAAGATTTTGATGTAAATTATTTTGAAGTTTTAACCGGTTTTAAATGGATTGCCAAACTTATAAAAGATCATCCAGAACTTGAATTTATTGGTGGTGGCGAAGAAAGCTTCGGATATATGGTTGGTGATTTTGTTCGGGATAAGGATGCGGTGACTTCAACATTGCTGGCTTGTGAAATTGCCGCGCAGAAAAAAGCAGCTGGTAGCAGTATATTTCAGTATTTAAATGAGATTTACAATACATATGGCAATTACCGCGAGCATCTTATTTCTATTGTGAAAAAAGGAAAAAAAGGCGCTTCCGAAATTTCTGGAATTATGAAAACCTTACGCGAAAATCCGTTTAAGGAAGTTGGCGGAAGCAAAGTCGTAAAAATTGATGATTACTCAATTGGCAAATCCAAAAATATTAATGAGAACAATAGTTCAGAATTAAATATTCCAAAGTCCAACGTTTTGATTTTTCATACAGAAGATGGCAGTAAAATTGCGGTACGGCCTAGCGGTACGGAACCAAAAATAAAATTTTATATAAGCGTGAATTCTTCGGAAAAGGAAAATTTTGAAGCCATTCTCCAACAAAAAATTGAAGCCATTGCCTCGCAACTAAATTTCGGTTAATGAATTATTTCAAAAAAATATTGCGGTACGCGTATCCGTACAAAAAATTCGCATTTCTCAATATATTCTTCAACATACTTTACGCACTTTTCAGTACGCTTTCCTTTGTGGCGCTTATTCCGGTTTTGGAGATCATTTTCAGCAAAAAACGTACGCTGGGACCGAAACCTATTTATGACGGCTTGAGTAACATAAAAGATTATTCACAGGAATATCTTAACTATTTTGTAATTGACAACATCAATAGAAACGGGGAGTTTCAAGTGCTGATGTATATGGTTGGGATTATAATTTCGCTGTTTCTTCTGAAAAATCTTTGCAACTATTTGGCAATGTTCTATTCCACTTTTTTGAGAAATGGAGTTTTAAAGGATTTGCGAAACGATCTGTATAGCAAAGTGATACAATTTCCTCTCGCTTTTTATTCTGAAAAAAGAAAAGGCGACACCATTTCCCGCATTAGCAGTGATGTGGATGAAGTGAAAAATTCTGTGCTTTCGGTTTTGGAAATGATAGTTCGGGAGCCTTTGACAATTATATTTTCACTGGCAACCATGCTTTTCATCAGCCCAAAGCTAACCTTATTCGTTTTTCTTTTTCTGCCTATTTCGGGGTTTTTGATTTCTAGAATAGGAAAATCCCTTAAAAAAGGATCGCTTCGGGTGCAGCAGGAACAGGGTACTTTTTTGTCAATTTTAGAAGAAACCATGGGCGGTTTGCGCATTATAAAAGCCTTTCACGCAGAAAATCTTTTCCAAAAAAAGTTTGAGGACAGCAACGAGCGATTTTATAAATATTCAAATTCGGTTCTCAATCGGCAGAATTTGGCATCGCCGGTAAGTGAACTTTTAGGAATTATCACCATCGGGGTTTTGCTCGTGTACGGCGGTTTTTTGGTTTTTATAGATAACACTTTGGAAGCTAGCTTTTTTATAGGTTACATTATGTTGGCATATAATATTTTAACGCCGGCAAAAGCGATCGCAAAAGCAAGTTATTCCTTAAAAAGGGCAGATGGTTCCGCGCTTCGTATTTTAGAGATTTTAGAAGCGAAAAATACCATTACTGATATTGAAAACCCAATTCAGAAAGAAGATTTCAGCAATAAAATTTCACTAAAGAATATCTCCTTTAAATATGAAGATCAGTACGTTTTGAAAGATTTCTCATTGGAAATTGAAAAAGGAAAAACTGTTGCGCTCGTGGGCCAATCCGGAAGCGGAAAAAGTACGATTGCCAATTTGCTCACCCGCTTTTATGATGTAAATGAAGGCAGCATCGAGATTGATGGCGAGGATATTAAGAATATTTCAAAAAAGTCATTGCGAAGCTTGATGGGCATTGTTTCGCAGGATTCCATACTTTTTAACGATACGGTTGCGAATAACTTGAAGCTGGGTAAACCATTGGCAAATGAAGCAGAATTAAGGGAAGCCGCAGAAATTAGCAACAGTTACGAATTTATAAAAAATCTTCCCGAACAATTTGAGACCAATATTGGCGATAGCGGAAATAAATTGAGCGGCGGGCAAAAGCAACGGTTGAGCATAGCGCGCGCCGTATTGAAAAATCCGCCGATCATGATTCTGGATGAAGCTACTTCTGCATTGGATACCGAAAGTGAGCGATTGGTGCAGGATGCATTGGAAAAAATGATGAAAAACCGAACCTCAATCGTCATTGCCCACCGACTTTCTACTATTCAAAACGCAGATTTAATTGTGGTTCTTTCCAAAGGAAAAATTGTGGAACAGGGCAGGCACCAAGAGCTTCTTGAGCAAAAAGGTGTTTATTACAGTTTGGTTGAGATGCAATCGCTAAACTGAAATTTTAAAAAATCGATTAAACTTTTCCAAAAACCTTTAGTCATACAATCAATTGCAAAAAAGTGGTTGAAGAAAAGGAACTTGTAAATGCATTACAGCAGGAAGAAGCCAGAGAGGCTGCCTTCCGTGAGCTTGTTTCGCAATATAAGGAACGCCTATACTGGCAAATACGCCGAATGGTTTTGGATCATGATGATGCGGATGATGTTCTTCAGAATACCTTTATCAAAATTTATCGAAATATTGGTTCATTTAAAGGTGAAAGCAAGCTGCACACGTGGATGTATCGTATAGCAGCGAATGAATCCATAACCTTTCTCAATAAAAAGGCGAGACAGAAAAATATTTCCTGGGAACAAGTAAAAGATGGCGCCGCAAAAAAACTGGAAAGCGATGTTTATTTTGAAGGGGATAAAATTCAGTTGCTCTTCCAAAAGGCAATTGCCTCACTGCCAGAAAAGCAACAACTCATTTTTACAATGAAGTATTTTGATGACCATACCTACGAAGAACTTTCAGAAATTTTGGAGACCTCTGTTGGCGGCTTAAAAAGCAGTTATCACATTGCGGTAAAAAAAATTACGGAATTTATTAAAACCCACAATGAAACCCTTTAGCATTTTGAAAGTCAAAAGTTAACAATGAAAAAAGAAACCATAAATCCAAAGTTCAAAACACCGGAAGGGTATTTCGAAAATTTTGAGGAATCAATTTTCCTAAGAATTGCAGAAGAAAAATTTCCGAAGCAGACTGGCTTTACGGTACCTAAAAATTATTTTGAAAGCTTTGATGACAGAATTTTAAATAGGGCAACACATAAAAAACCGAAAGTTCTTCCCCTGTTTAAAAAGCAGTATCTGGGCTATGTCGCCGCTATTGCCGCCTGCACCGTCTTGTTGATTTCTATTTTCAATAAACAAGAAATCAGTTCTGCGGATTTCAACAGTATAGATTCCGCCAGTATTTCTTCTTATATTGAAGATGGCAATTTAGATGTTGACATTGAGGATGTTATGGCAATTTTAGATACAGATGAATTAGGTAGCTTGGACTTTCAGGATGAAATTTTTTCACAGGAAAATCTTGAGGAATATTTAATTCAGAGAATTGATGACAACGATTTTATAAACGAAGAATGATGAAAAATATACTGCTGCTCTACTTATTTTTGAGCTCGACCTTTTTGATTGCGCAAAATAAGCACGAAAAAATTCAGGCTTTTAAAGCTGCCTTTATTACTGAAAGAATGGGTTTTACCCCAGCTGAAGCAGAAAAATTTTGGCCTATATATAATGTATATGAAGAAAAATTCCACGATTTACGTAAAAAGAATAAGGATATTCTCTTAAAACTAAAAAAGGGAACTGATGCGCTAACGGATGCTGAAGCGAATGATTTAATTGACAAGGATCTAAACCTCAACTCAGAACGTGCAACACTTGAAATGAAACGCGTTGCAGCGCTTCGAAAAGTTTTGAATCCCAAAAAAATTATCGTGCTGAAAAAAGTGGAGGAAGATTTTAAAAAAGAACTTTTGGAACACTTTAAACGTGGAAAATTCAAAAATGAAGATTAGTTTAATTTTTATAAGTTAGTGCCAGTTAAAAGCCCCGCAATTGCGGGGCTTTTTTTAAAATTTTGGATGCAAATTTCTACATTGCACCCCACTCTTTTAAAGATTTTTGGTTCAGCGCAACATAGTCCTCATTGCCAGCTTTTTTAGCCAATTCCATTGACTTTTTAGCGGCTTCAATGGCACCTTTTTTATCACCAGATTTCGCATAAATTAAAGACTTTTGTCTCATTTGCCAAAATGCTGGCTCAGGATTCATTTCAATGGATTTATCAATCCACGTTTTAGCTTGCTTTATATCTTTTCCGGATTCAAGATAATAAACAGCGGCGGCATAATAATCATTGGCATTTGGGCCTTTCATCACTTTATCTATACTTGCGGAAACGCTTTTGTCTGTATTGAATTTAATAGGCACGCCCACGTAGGTTTTCTCCCAAAGCATTCCCAACATGACGGAATCATTTTTAACATCATCAAAGGTCATCGTATACGTTTCAATATTCATAGGCATCTGCTCCGTTTTCGCAGTAGCTTTTGCAGCCACTTTGCTGTCATCCCATATTTCTGGATTTCCCCAGTTGTTGGTATCAGTATAAAAATATACCTCCCATTCATTTATTCCCGGTTTGGTATAGATGGCGTACGTACCTTTTTTTAAAGGCTTGCCACCTATCTCCACATCTTCACTGAAAGTTATTTTTGTATTGGCATTAGCCCCAGTTCTCCATATTTTATCGTAGGGTACAAGATCCCCCATAATAGTTCTGCCTTTCATTGATGGTCTAGAATACTCAAGGGTAACATCTGTCAATCCCACTTTTTGCTCGATTTTTTGGGATGGACTTGGCTGTGGCGTAGTGATTTGTGCTTGCGTAGCAAATGCCAAAACAAATGCACAAACAAGTAAAAAAGATTTTTTCATTGGTTTAAGTTTTTTAAAATTTAGAAGTCAAACGAAAGTACAACTAGCACTGCTCTTTGACCGTTAAGAAATCCTTAAAAAACAACTCATTTCATAGCATCTTTAATGACGATTTCATAAATATCAATGCATTATAGATCAGACTTTTAAATGTAGGAATTTTGCAATGTTAATCTTTTCCTTATTCGTTTTGTGAAATATATATTGCAGAGTACTTTTATGAAAAAAATAAAGTTATGTTCAAATTTTTAAAAAATATTTTACGATTTCGGGTTACAAATAAGATTGATGATACCAATCTTTATAGACTTGCACGTATGAATCGAAAAGTTTTTACCGGAAGCAAAAAATTCTGATAAATTCTAAATGAAGATTTACAAACTCGATTCAACTCAGCGGTTACCCATTACACTCGATAATGCGTGGAAATTTTTTTCGGACCCAAAAAATCTGAAGACAATAACCCCGGATTATATGGGCTTCGATATTATTTCTGATATCGATAGCACCATGTTTCCAGGCCAAATTATTGAATACATTGTTACTCCCGTTTTAGGCATTAAAACAAAATGGGTTACGGAGATAACTCATGTTACTGAAAATAAATATTTTGTGGATGAACAACGTTTTGGACCCTATGCACTTTGGCACCACAAACATTTTTTTAAAGAAATTGATGGAGGTGTTGAAATGCGTGATGTAGTACACTATAAAATTCCGCTAGGCATTTTGGGCCAAATGGTACATCCATTATTAGTAAAACCCAAGTTGGACGAAATATTTGAATATCGAAAAAATAAATTAATTGAACTTTTTGGAACTCACCAATAAAACTTAAATGGCGAAAAATATTCTACTCATAGGCGGATCTTACGGCATAGGTGCCGAAATTGCGAATGAGCTAAAAAATGAAAACAATATAATAATTGCCTCAAGAAGCAATGACTCACTTCCAGATGGGGTAAAACATATAAAGTTTGATGCGCTTGAAGATGATATAGAAAAGATAGAACTTCCGGATTGCATCGATGGACTCGTATACTGCCCGGGCAGTATAAATTTGAAGCCTTTCAAATCAATGAGTATTGAATCTTTTCGTGAAGATCTGGAACTAAATTTTATTTCATTGGTGCGGGTAGTCCACGGTCTTTTACCTCGATTAAAAAAATCGGATCAAGCAAGTCTTGTATTTTTCAGCACGGTTGCTGTAAAACTGGGAATGCCGTTCCATACTAGCGTGGCGGCCTCTAAAGGAGCGATTGAAGGTTTTGCGAAAGCACTTGCAGCAGAATATGCCCCCAGCTTTCGAGTAAATGTTATTGCCCCTTCTCTCACTGACACACCCTTAGCCGAAAAACTTTTGAATAGTGATTCAAAAAAAGAAAAAATGGCAGAAAGGCATCCATTAAAAAGAGTAGGAAAACGCGAGGATATTGCAAGTGTCGCAGCATTTTTATTAAGTGAGAAATCCAGCTGGATCACAGGACAAATAATTGGCGTGGATGGGGGATTATCAAATTTAAACATTACATAATTTTGGCTGAAAAAGTAAATATTTTCTGGTTTCGACGTGATTTAAGGTTAGATGACAACATAGGATTTTACAAGGCACTACACGGAAAATTTCCAGTATTGCCTATTTTCATTTTTGATACCGAAATCTTAGACGGTCTTCCCGAGGATGACGCCAGAGTTACTTTCATTTTTGAAAATCTTCAAAAAATGCGTTCAGAATTGCAAGAGCATAAAAGTAGCATTGCAATTTATCACGGAAAACCCGAAACGGTCTTCAAAAAAATTATTTCAGAATTTGATGTTCAGCATGTAATTACAAATCACGATTATGAACCGTACGCTCGAGAGCGGGACCAGAAAATCAAAAAATTACTTTCGGAGAAAGAAATTGGTTTTCACACCTACAAAGATCAGGTAATTTTTGAAAAAGACGAAGTGGTAAAAGCTGATGGCGATCCTTACGTTGTGTATACACCGTATATGAAAGTATGGAAGGAAAAATTCAAAAAAGAGTATTCAGAAAAAATTTATTATACCAGCCAGCATCTTGACAATTTGATTGAAAATTCCAGATTGCCCAATCTTTCATTGTCTGATATAGGCTTTAAAAAGTCTAAAATTGAAATTCCGGAATATGATGTTACCCCTACAACAATTCAGGATTATAAAAAAACACGCAATTTCCCCGCGGCTGATGGCACCTCACACCTGGGCCCCCATTTACGATTTGGCACCGTGAGCATCCGCAAAATGATAAAAAAAGCTACGGCCGAAAAAAATGAAACATTTTGGCAGGAACTTATCTGGCGCGAATTTTTTATGCAAATACTCTGGCATTACCCAGAAACTGTAAACAATGCTTTCAAATCAAAATACGATCGCATAAACTGGAGAAATAATAAGGCAGATTTCAAAAAATGGAAGGAAGGAAAAACCGGTTACCCATTAGTTGATGCCGGAATGCGGCAGCTAAATGAAAGTGGCTATATGCATAATAGGGTACGTATGGTCGTAGCCAGTTTTTTGTGCAAGCACTTACTCATTGATTGGCGGTGGGGTGAAGCTTATTTTGCTGAAAAACTACTGGATTACGAAATGAGTAGCAACGTTGGGAATTGGCAATGGGCAGCTGGAAGCGGCGTAGATGCTGCACCCTACTTCAGAATTTTTAATCCCACTACCCAGATTGAAAAATTTGATAAAGACCATAAATATATTAAGGAGTGGGTACCCGAATTTGAAACGGAAGATTATCCTGAAAAAATGGTGAATCATAAAGAAGCCCGTGAAAGATGCCTCAAGACCTATAAAGAGGCGGTTTCTTAATTATCTTTATATCACAAATGTGGTTGTTAAAAAAAATGTAATTGACGCTTAATTTTAGGCACTTCTACACAATTTTACTACTCTTGCACGTTTTAATAATCACCACCAACAAACTCGAAAAATGAAGAAGATTTTAATTGTTGTCCTTCCCCTATTATTTATGAATTGGAATATTTCTGCCCAAGATTCCATTCAAATACGAAAAAATACATTAAATGAGCAAATGATTGATGCTTTTGAAAAAAGCAATAGCTATCAAGAATACAAAGTGATTAAAAAATCACAACTTAATTCACTACGCAAAAATATTTCAGACTCTATTTCAGCTTATGAAAAGGAAATTTCGCAACAAAAAGTTGAGTTGGGAATTCAAAATACAATTATAGATTCCCTGAAACAAAATTTAAAAATAACTAAGGAAAATCTTGACGTTTCAAAGGAAAAAGAGGATGGCATATACTTTCTCGGAATTTTGACTTCAAAAACAACTTACAATACGATTATGTGGAGCATCATTTTGATTTTACTTTTAGCGGGTGGATTTTTGTTTTACCGTTTCATAAATAGTGCGAAAATTACCAATGCCACAGAATTGAAAATGGCAGAACTTGAAATCGAGCTGGAAGATTACCGCAGAAACAGTTTGGAGCGGGAACAAAAACTTCGAAGAAAACTTCAGGATGAAATTAACAAAAACAGAAAACTATAAATTTAGCTTTCTGTCCTTGTAATTTTAGCTCCTATTGCTCGCAGGCGCTCATCAATATTTTCATATCCACGGTCTATCTGTTCAATATTATGGATGGTACTCGTACCTTGCGCCGAAAGTGCGGCAATCAATAGGGAAATACCAGCACGGATATCTGGAGATACCATAGTTGTGGCCTTTAAATTTGATTGAAAATTATGACCAATTACCGTGGCTCGGTGCGGATCGCAAAGAATTATTTTTGCACCCATATCAATCAATTTATCGACGAAAAACAAACGGCTCTCAAACATTTTTTGATGAATGAGAACACTTCCTTTTGCTTGTGTACACACTACCAATACAATGCTCAATAAGTCTGGCGTAAATCCTGGCCACGGAGCGTCTGCAACAGTTAAAATAGATCCGTCAATATATCCCTGGATTTCATATTCGTCTTGCGAGGGCAAATAAATATCGTCCCCCCTTTTTTCAACTTTTATACCCAGTTTACGAAACGTTTCCGGGATAAGTCCTAAATTTTCCCAGCTTACATCTTTTATGGTTATTTCACTTTTTGTCATTGCGGCCAAGCCTATCCAGCTACCTATTTCAATCATATCTGGTAGAATACGGTGGTTGCAGCCCTGCAGGGATTCTACCCCTTCAATTGTTAAAAGATTTGAACCAACACCGTTTATTTTTGCCCCCATCGAATTCAACATTTTACACAATTGCTGAAGATAGGGCTCACAAGCGGCATTGTAGATGGTAGTCACTCCTTTGGCCAAAACCGCCGCCATTACAATATTGGCGGTGCCGGTAACCGAAGCTTGGTCCAGCAACATATAAGTTCCCGTTAAACCATTGGGTGCTTCTACACCATAAAAACGCTCTTCTTTGTTATATCTAAATTTTGCCCCAAGGTTTATAAAACCTTCAAAATGGGTGTCGAGTCTTCTTCTTCCTATTTTATCACCACCGGGTCGTGGAATATATCCTTTTCCGAAACGAGCCAAGAGCGGGCCCACAATCATAATGGAACCGCGCAACGAACTTCCCTCCTGTTTGAAAAGTTCAGATTCAAGGTAATCGAGGTTTAGATCATCTGCAGTAAAGGCGTATTTACCTTTTGCCAGTTTTTGAATGGTAACCCCTAAATTTTCAAGAATTTTTATGAGTTTGTTTACGTCAACAATATCTGGAATATTCTCTATAACTACTTTTTCCTTTGTTAACAAAACTGCGCAGAGTATCTGCAAGGCTTCGTTTTTGGCACCTTGGGGCGTAATTTCGCCATGAAGTTTGTGCCCGCCTTCTATTTGAAATGTTCCCATAAATTATGGCTGAAATTTTAGTATCGTTTCCGGTTGCGGTTATTGGACTTATAATTTTTCTTCCCGGAATTGTTGGTGTTGTACCGTTTTTTATTCTTCAGCAAATCTGATGCATTTGAAAGATCCTCATCGCTGTTCTTTAAATTGATTTTCCCTTCAGATAATTCAAATAAATGATCAAAAATTACCCCATCATCTACCGTATCCTTGTTCCAATTCAAAAAACATTTTTTCATATGGTTGGCGATGGTAAGAATCAGTCCTTCTTTTTTATCGCCTTCTTCCCAACTGTTTGCCACGTCTATCATTCGCTTTATATTATTTCCATAAAAGCGATATTTTGGATGATTTTGTGGATATTTCAAAGGATCCGGGCGTTCCATTAATTCTTCTTTTGAAGGAATTGGGTATGGAGAGTCCACATCCAGCTTAAAATCTGAAATAATGAACAAATGGTCCCACAACATAGGTTGAAAATCTGGAACATCCCGTAAATGTGGGTTCAAGTTACCCATAACGGCAATAATGCTTTTTGCTGTTTTGTTGCGTTCTTCCTTATTTTCCTGGGAAATGGCGTGATCCACCATTTTTTGAATGTGGCGTCCGTATTCCGGAATAACCAATTTTGGGCGCTCAGTATTGTATTCTATTTGAGTTACTGCTTGTGTCAAATCTGTGTAATTAGTGTGGAAATAAATCTATGGAGAGATTAAAATCAATTTACTTGCAAAATAAGGAAATTAAAGCGAAATAACGCCCTCAACGTTCGAAACTTCGAGATATTTTTCAACAACGGCGTCCGGTGATTCCATCATAACCTTAATTGAAACACTGGTATACGTTCCCTTTGTAGAATCCCTGGTTGTAATTTCTGCGCCACTTCCATCAAATATAGCGCGTATTTCCGCAATTTTCTCAAGTTCAGCTGGTATTATGAATTTAAAAAGATAGGGCGAAGGCCATTCTGTATCCTCTTTCAATTGGTTTCTTAAACGTTCGTAAAATTCAGTGGTATTCTTATCTTGATCCATCGATAAAATTTAGGTTTTGTCCTACAAATATACGTTTTCAGTATCAATATATATTTACGTACTTTGTATAAAAAATTGTTGGATTGAAAACAAAAAGAATTGTGATTACTGGCGGTCCGGGCTCTGGTAAAACTTCAATAATCAAATACATTGAGGAAAATGGATTTTCAGTAATACACGAAATTTCCCGAAGCGTTATTCTCGAAGCACAAAAAGAGGGAATTGAACAGTTATTTCTCACAAATCCCATTCTTTTCAGCCAAAAATTATTGGAAGGACGCCTCAAACAATTCCACGATGCTTCAAAATATACCTCTGATTTTTTATTTTATGACCGCGGAATGCCAGATGTTACGGCATATATGGATTTCGTAAAAACCGATTATCCCAAAAATTTTTCACAGATATGTAATGAAAATCGGTACGATTGTATTTTCATACTTCCACCGTGGAAAGAAATTTACCATACGGATAATGAGCGCTATGAAAATTATGAACAAGCTGAATCCCTGTATCATTATTTGTATGCAGCGTATGAAAATTATGGCTACAATGTCATTAATGTACCAGTTGGGAAAATCGCGGAACGCGTAGACTTCATAGTAAATAAACTGAAAAAATAATTGAGCACACCGCACGAAATCCTTTCAAAATTTTGGGGTTATGCTTCCTTCAAACCAATGCAGGAAGAAATTATAACTTCCATTTTAAAGGGAAAGGATACGGTGGCATTATTGCCCACGGGCGGTGGAAAATCATTATGCTTTCAAATTCCAGCGCTCTCACAGGAAGGAATTTGCATCGTTGTTTCGCCATTAGTTGCGTTGATGGAAGATCAAGTGAACAATCTTAAGGAGCGTGGTATAAAAGCGCTCAAGATTACTGGCGGAATTTCCTTTGATGAGTTGAATACTCTTTTGGGCAACGCCCTTTATGGAAATTATAAGTTTCTATACCTTTCTCCGGAAAGGCTTCAGCAGGAAATTGTACAGAATTACATTCGGCAAATGAATGTGAACTTGATCGCGGTTGATGAGGCGCACTGCATCTCACAATGGGGCAATGATTTTCGTCCGGCTTACAAAAACATTACAATTTTAAGAGAGCTGAAACCCTTGGCGCCCATAATTGCACTTACGGCAACAGCAACGCCAGATGTTTTGGAAGATACCATTTCAGAATTGAAAATGGAACTCCCTGAAATTTTCAAAAATTCATTTGTCCGCCGCAATATCTCGTATCAAGTTTTAAAGGAAGATGACAAACTTTATAGAATCCAGCAATTGCTGAAAAGTAATGTGGGCTCCGCGATTGTTTACGTTCGTAGTAGAAGTGGTTCCGTTGAAATGAGTGAGCATTTGAACAAATTGGGTATTTCCTCCACTTTTTATCACGGTGGTATTTCAAACAAGGACAAAAATAAAAAACTTGAAGAATGGCGAACGGGCGCGGTTTCAACTATGGTGGCTACCAACGCTTTTGGGATGGGAATTGACCACCCTAACGTTCGCTTTGTCATCCACATTCAAATACCGGAAAGCTTGGAAAGTTATTTTCAGGAAGCTGGAAGGGCTGGCCGGGACGGAAATTTTGCCACAGCTATTTTAATTTACAATGAATACGATAAAATTTTAGTCGAAAAACAGTTTGTGGAATCTCTAGCTTCCCCAAATGACTTGAAAAAATTATATAAAAACTTGAATAATTTTTTTCAAGTGCCATACGGCGAAGGCGAATTTGTGGAGCACAGCTTCAGCTTTACGGAATTTTGCAAAACCTATAATCTCAATTCGCTTTTGGCCTATAATGGATTGAACAGTCTCGACAGGTTGGGGATTATTCAACTTTCACAGGAATTCGGTAGAAAATCAATTTTGCAATTCATAATTCCGTCGCAACGTTTGCTGGATTATTTTGAAAAAGATATGGCCGCTTCCGTTATCGGAAAGACTATTCTCCGGATTTACGGTGGCATTTTTGAAACGCCAACTCCCGTAAATTTGGACCTTCTGGTATCGAAAACTGGGCAAAATCTCGATAAAATTGTCAATGTTCTAAAAAAAATGGAACAAGATGGCGTGCTGGAAATGTCTTTGCGCACCACAGATTCAAGCATTACTTTTTTGGTGCCGCGTGAGGACGAACGCACGATTAATGTGATCTCACGTGAGGTGGAACAGCTCAATCAAAAAAAGAGAATGCAAGTAAATGCAATGCTGAATTATGTTGAAAACTCCAAACTATGCAGAAGTATTCAATTGGTTTCGCATTTTGGTGAAGTAGATGCGGAAAAATGTAGAATTTGTTCCGTCTGTGCCAAAGAAAATTCAATTTTGACCAAAACCGAAGCGCGATTGATTTCAAAGGAAATTCTTCAACTTTTGGAGGAAAGAGAAATGTCATCACGTGAAATTTCAGAAAAACTTACCTTTAATGAAACAAAGATTATTAAGGTTATAAGACTTTTGGTCGATTTAAAAAAGATAAAATTGAACCTAAAAAATGAATATTATTTAAGGTAATAATTCTTAAAAAAAACAAATGTCAAAAGATTTACGGATAGTATTTATGGGCACGCCAGAATTTGCGGTAGGCGTTTTAAAGGAACTGGTTGCGGCGGAGAAAAATATTGTAGGCGTTGTTACGGCACCGGACAAACCTGCTGGCCGCGGCAGGCAAATTTCCACATCTGCGGTGAAAGATTTTGCAATGGAGAAAAACCTCAACATTTTGCAGCCTACCAATTTAAAGGATGAAAGTTTTCTGGCAGAATTAAAAAAACTGAATGCCAACCTCCAAATTGTTGTAGCATTTAGAATGCTGCCCAAAATAGTTTGGCAAATGCCAGAATTGGGGACTTTTAACCTTCACGCCTCCCTCCTACCGCAATATCGCGGTGCGGCACCCATAAATTGGGCAATTATAAACGGTGAAAAGAAAACAGGCGTCACTACTTTTTTTATCGATGAAAAAATTGATACCGGCGACATCATTCTAAATAAGGAAGTAGGAATTGAAAAAAAAGAAACAGCCGGAACGCTTTACAAAAAACTCATGGATACCGGGAGCCAGCTTGTTTTGGAAACTGTTTCACAAATTGAAAATGGTACGGTAAAAACTATAACCCAACCCAAAAGGGATATTTTAAAGGACGCCCCGAAATTAACGCCAGAAAACACCAAAATCAATTGGCAAAAAGCTGGGGATGAAATCGATTCTTTTATTAGAGGACTTGCGCCGTATCCCGTGGCGTGGTCGTTTCTCATTAATAATAATGAAAAAGTAAAGGTGAAAATTTATGCCGCAACTTTTTTAAAAGAAACTCATAATATGAATAATGGGCAAATTTTAAGTTCAAAAAAAGAACTCAAAATTGCGGTGAATGATGGTTTTGTTTCAATTACTGAAATGCAACTTCCCGGAAAGCGAAAAATGGACATTGCTTCGCTATTGAACGGATATTCGTTTGAAGCCAATTCTAAACTTTTGTAAAGCCTTGCCATTGCTGCTATTGTAAAAAATGAGTAAAAAAGCTCGTGTTTATTAACAAACCGCCAAAGTTATCAACAAAAAAAGCGATTTAGCGCGTGGTTACTTGCCTGAACCGATAATCCTGTTAAATTTGTAGGGCAATTAATAGAAGTTTAACCAACAATTTAATTTAAAAAAATTATGAACAAATCAGATTTAATCGATGCAATGGCAGAAGATGCTGGTATCACAAAAGCATCTGCGAAAAAAGCATTGGAATCTTTCTTAGGAAATGTAGAAAAATCCCTAAAAAAAGGTGACAGAGTATCTCTTGTAGGTTTTGGATCTTGGTCAGTTTCAAAAAGAGCTGCTAGAGAAGGAAGAAATCCACAAACTGGAAAAACAATTAAAATTGCTGCAAAGAAAGTAGTGAAATTTAAGGCTGGTTCAGATTTACAAAACAGCGTAAACTAATTGTAAATCATATTTTACAAATTCAGAATCCTTCTGGCTCAAGTAGTTAGAAGGATTTTTTATTTTATTAGAAGTAAATTATAATATTCCATTTTATCATTTGCGTCAAAACGAACTTCAAATACGTTAAATCTTGCTTTTTTAGAAATTAATACTTAGATTTAAAAGACCAAAACACGCGTATGACTACCCTTAAGCCAGCCAAAGGATTATTGCTAGTTGCCGAGCCTTCAATAATTGGGGATGTATCCTTCAATAGATCTGTAGTTTTAATCGCAGAATACAACGAAGCTGGCTCTGTAGGTTTTATCCTGAATAAGCCTCTTGACTATAAATTAAAAGATTTTGTGCCAGAGGTTTCCTCAAATTTGCCTGTATATAATGGAGGTCCAGTAGAACAGGATAATCTCTACTTCATCCACCGAATCCCAGAAATGATTCCGGAAAGTATTGAAATTTCCAATGGAATTTATTGGGGTGGCGATTTTAATGCCATACTCCATTTATTAAAGGACGATCAAATAAAAAAAGACCAGATTCGATTTTTCTTGGGATACTCCGGTTGGGGAATTGATCAATTGGAAAAGGAACTTGAAGTGAACAGTTGGGTTGTAGCACCAAATAATTATGATAATTTAATCGTGGGAAAATCAAACAGCAATTTCTGGAAAGAAAAAATGATTGAATTTGGAGGTGATTATCTGTTGTGGTCCAATGCTCCCGAAAACCCGGCCTTTAATTAGTCTAACCGAGCCTTTGCATTCAATCTTGAAATCAAATTTTTAGCCACGGTTGTGGAAAATTCCTTTTTTCTGAATTTCGTTATGGGCCTAATCCCCACAATCACATTCGTTATAAAAATTTCATCTGCTTTTTGAAGCTCGAACGGCGAAATGGATGCTTCTTCAAAAGTATATTCGGAAAAATTTTTCAACAACGAAATTATTTGTTTCCGCATTATTCCGTTTAAGCAACCATCGGATAATGGCGGAGTTTTTATTTGATTTTCTTTAACCAAAAAAATATTTCCGTTTAACGCTTCCACGATTTGTTTGTCTTCATTGATAAGCAAACAATTATCATACTCATTCTCCGAAGCGTAGATACTTCCCAATATATTTACAATTTTACCTGTGGTTTTAATTGTTGAAAGCAGACCGGAATTTATGTAATGGTCCTTGAAAAGTTCCACTTCGTATTCGTTTTCTTCCAATGTATAAAATGGAATTTTGAGTGTCTCGAAGGATATGGCGTATTCAACATTATTTGTAGCTGGTCTATATTTTCCGCCCGTTTTTCGCCAAACAAGCATTTTAACACGAAAGGTCTTCGTATCAGATTTTTCGCTTTCAAGTGTTTTAAAAATTTCATTCTGCAAAAACTCCATAGTAAAGTTCATAGGGATTTCCATTCTTAGAATCCGCATGGAGGCCATTAAACGGAAATAGTGATCTTCCCAAAAAAAAATCTTTCCGCCAGAGACTTTCATGGTTTCAAAAACCGCATCTCCATAATTGAGGCCTCGATTGTGAAGTTCAATTTGCTTTTCTTCTAAAAGTAATGTGCCGTTAAAATTTATCATGAAAAAAACCGTCCTGATTTTTCAAGACGGTGGAAAGATAGTTTTGCATTTTTAGGCAGAACCCAGTATTTGTTTAAGGTTTGAAACCAAATTATCCCAAAGCATTTTGCCTTCCTCGATTTCATCTTCTTCGGCATAGTCTGTAATCATCAAAGATACATCCTTTGTGATTTCGTCAACTTGTATCCGCAGTTCAAAATAAAAGTCGCTTCCCTCATCCTCAACCCATCTAAATTTGATACGCTCAGGACTTTTTTTGCTAAGCAGCTTTGCTTTTTCCTCACTTCCGGACCAAATAAAGGTGTAAAACTCGCCGCGGGAATTTACATTGTCCGCGTACCATTCTGAAAGCCCAGATGGTGTAGAAATATATTGATATAGTAATGAAGGGGATACCTGAATGGGAAACTCCATTTCATATTTTATCTTGTCTTCCATAGTTGTCTGTTAGTTATCGCCCAATATATAGATATTAATTTTAACCTCAAATATAAGTTTGAAAAAAAAATCGCATTTTTCGACTTAGTTTAAAATGAAAATATTTTTGACTAAAAAGCCATACATTATTTGCCGCAGATGAATTTGTTTCTATCTTTGCAAACTCAAAAATACGGCGAGGTAGCTCAGCTGGTTAGAGCGTCGGATTCATAACCCGGAGGTCGCGAGTTCAAGTCTCGCTCTCGCTACAAAAACCTAGTGGAATTCACTGGGTTTTTTTATTTCCGATTTTTCATCCTTTCAACATTTGGTTACAGGTCATCAAAAATATCGTTTGTTGCAATGTTGGAACTTTGATGAATATTCTTACATTTGTTCAAAACAAGTTGATAAGTTATTTCGCACTGCTCTAGTGGTGAGGGCTTTAAGAGTTATCTTTATTTCGAACTCTTAAACCCACATTATTATGAAAAATTATTTTATCGCATTCGTAATGCTAGCAGGCGTAGCTATGAGCTGCACACCAGAAAATCAAATTAGTGATGAACAAGCAATCGACAAAGTCAAAATCTGCCCCCCAGGCGACCGCAACTGTAACGGGATCCTGGATTCTGAAGAATAAAACTAAAATTAGTTTCTATATTACATTTTTGGCAGTCGTGGCTATTTTATCGCCATTCTTACATATTTTTTATCTGCTAAATGACAATGAGGGCATATTTGGCTTTGCTTATATGTCCTCATTTATGTATACCTTAGCACTCCCACTAATGGCTATTTCCTCAGGACTTCTCTTAAAATTTGTCAGTAGTAAAATTTTTGAATTTAAGTCACTTTTTAATTTTATAGGAAACTCTTTCCTTTTTGTGGGTATATTTTTTATGATATATACTTTTATGCCGATGAGTGATTTTTCTAAAGAAGTATATTTCGGCTCCTTATTAGTCCTTTCTTTCATAATCACTTTCATTTTCCATTATGCTCAAAAAGCCGTTCTAAGAACCGAACAACGCCTAAAAAATATTATATCTAAACTTTTTGATTTTATTATTCTTGAAACTCCCCGTAAACACGTTGCTGAGGAAAAGCAGATTGATTATGTGATTTCTTACGAGAAAATCATTAACGATATAAGCGAAGAATGAACGCGACCTTAAAAAATCTCAGAAAATTGTATACGCTTGGTATGCTTTCTGAGGCCGCAAAAAAGCACGCGGAACGCTGCATAAAGGAAAGATATGCTCGCTTTAAAGAACAACCTACTCCTGAAAAATTTGACTTTGTTACAATGGATTATATAAATTAATACTAATCTCTTTATTTTATAGCAGTTTTGAGTTCATCAAAATTTAAAGAGAATTGTTCACCAGTTTTCATGTTTTTTAAAGTATATGCTTTTTCATTCATTTCCTTTTCTCCCGCCAAGACTACAAAAGCAATATTTCGTTTATCGGCATAACCCATTTGTTTGCCCATTTTTGCTTCATCAGGATACAACTCTGCGGCAATCTGGCTCTTACGTAATTTTGAAATTGCTTCCATTGCATATAGCGATTCCTTTTCGCCAAAATTGATAAAAAGAATTTTGGTGTTTGCCGAAACGGTTTCCGGAAACAAGTTTAGTTGCTCCAGTACGAGATAAATTCTATCTAGGCCAAAGGAAATTCCTACTCCACTAACATTCTTAAGTCCAAAAATCCCTGTAAGATCATCATACCTACCGCCGCCGCCTATGCTTCCCATAGCCACACCATCTGGCGCTACAACCTCAAAAATCGCACCCGTGTAATAATTTAAGCCGCGAGCCAGGGTGACATCAATTTCCAGATTGGCCGTTTGTAACCCAAGCTTCGAAATAGTTTCGGTAATAAATCGAATTTCATTTATTCCCATAATACCTACTTCGGAAGTACTGAGCATCTTTTCCAGATTATTCAACTTTTCTTCAGAAGTACCTTTAAATGAAAATAAAGGCTGTAACTTTTCAAGTGCATTTTCAGAAATTCCTTTTTCTCGCATTTCCTTTTTGACACCTTCTTCACCTATTTTATCGAGCTTATCCAGTGCTACAGTAAAATCTATCAATTGTTCTTCGGCTCCCATGACTTCGGCAATTCCACTTAAAATCTTCCGATTATTTATTTTGATGGTAACGCCTTTTAAATTCAGCTTGTTAAAAACATCGTCATACAATTGAACGAATTCCACTTCCTGCCATAGCGATGTAGAGCCAACAACATCCGCGTCACATTGAAAAAATTCACGAAAACGCCCTTTTTGGGGTCTATCTGCACGCCAAACCGGTTGTATTTGATAACGTTTGAAAGGAAATGTAATTTCATTTTGGTGCTGTACCACGTAGCGCGCAAATGGTACTGTTAAATCATAACGCAGCGCCTTTTCTGAAATATGTGAAGTAATTTTATTGCTATCTTTTTCAGTATAAATTTCAGTATCCACTTTGGAAAGAAAATCCCCGCTGTTCAAAATTTTAAAAATCAAACGGTCGCCCTCATCGCCATATTTTCCCATCAGAGTTTCGCTATTTTCAAAAGATGGTGTTTCAATAGGTTGAAAACCGTAAAGTGAGAATGCCTGCTTTATGATGTTCATTATGTAATTACGGCGCGTAACCTCTTCCGGTCCAAAATCTCGTGTTCCCTTGGGGATGGATGGCTTTTTCAAAATAAAATCAATATTAAAATGTAAGGGGCAAAGATAGTTTAATTTTAAAGGTTGCCTCGATTCTTTTATAGTTGAAGAAATACAAATTTTCAAATAATGGTAACTTTATCGTCTATTTAAAGTCTAACCAGTAACTAAACACAACTTATGTTTTCACTTTTTCGGGAAAATGTGCGCATTGCGCTAGATTCTATAAGAGGCCAGCTTTTGCGTACCATTCTCACTATTGTAATTATAGGGATTGGCATTTGGGCACTTGTGGGAATTTTGAGCGCCGTAAAAGCGCTGGAAACTACGGTATCCAGTGGTTTTGCTTCAATGGGTTCCAATACATTTAATATTCAACAATATGAATTTTCAATACAGGGCAACAATGGTAAAAGGGAAAGAATCAATCCTGTAATCAGTTACAATAACGTCCGGGAATTTGTGGATAAATATCAATATCCATTAACAAAGACATCGGTTTCTTTTCAGGGAACCAGTGCTGCGGAAGTACGCTACGGAAGTGAAAAGACCGATCCTGAAGTACAGGTTTATGGCGTAAATGAAAACTACCTCGAAAATACCGGGACCGAAATTGATAAAGGCCGAAATTTTACAATCTTTGACATCGAAAACAATAATAAGGTTTGTATTATAGGATCAGATTTTCTGAAAAAATTGTTTGAAAATGATGATCCCATTAACAAAACGATCAGTATTCGCGGTGCAAAATTCAAAATTATTGGTGTTTTGGAATCAAAAGGTTCCACCTTTGGGAATAATCAGGATTTGAAAGTACTTATTCCCATTCAAGTGGCGCGGGGTATGTATACGCAAGCAAATATAAATTATACAATAAGTGTGAAAGTGGGCGAACAGGAAATGATGGAAGGCGCGCAGGATGAAGCCATTATCACATTTAGGAATATAAGAAGCCTTAGCCCCGTTGAAGAAAATAATTTTGGGATTGAGCGCAGTGACGATTTACTGAACCGGATTGCCACAATTTCAGGCTATCTAGAAGTTGCCGCTTGGATTATAAGCATTATTACAATTTTAGGGTCATCCATAGCGCTTATGAATATAATGTTGGTTTCGGTTACGGAACGCACACGGGAAATAGGTGTACGAAAAGCTTTGGGCGCAAAACGCTCCACAATTTCAACACAATTTTTTATGGAGACCATTGTAATTGGTCAGTTCGGGAGTGTGTTGGGAATTATCTTGGGAATTTTGACCGGTTTCGCGTTTGCGAAAATTTTTGATTTTGAATTTACAATTCCTTGGGCTGCGATGATTTGGGCAACCATAATAACTTTTATCGTCGCAGTTATTGCGGGTAGTTATCCAGCTTCAAAAGCGGCACGGCTTGACCCTATTGAAAGTTTGAGATACGAGTAATCTTAAAATTGAGTTTCAGCAAAAACTCAATTCATTATTCATTCAATAAATCACTAAAATAATCGAAAAGTTCACCTTTGGTGATGACTGCGCCTTGTTGTATCAATGCAAAAATATCTTTATTCCGATCGTCGCTTATCGCTTTCGCGGAAGTATACATACTCACGCTATCGTTCTGGATGTTTTGCTGAAGCCATTTATATCCATACTTAGTTGTTATGTCCACATTCTCCTCTTCAACTTTAATTGCCACCAATTGCATATCAAATTCTGAAATGTGAAATAAAAAAAGTTGCTTGGGCGAAAAATGTTCTAAATATTTCACTTGATTCAATACACCTTCCCAAATCAAATCACTGAAAATATCCAATTCCTTCTCAGCAACTTCAGGTTTGCCTTTTTTTATTTCATCCCATTCCTTCGCAGTAATAGATTGAGTGGCCAAAAAATTGATGAATTCTTGATGCAATTCCTCAAATTGCTCCTTTGTAAGACGTGCGTATTTCATATGTATATAAAAAAATAAAACCCTTCCCGATAACGGAAAAGGTTTTAAAACAATTAATAGAGTGTATTATTCAGCCTCGGCCTCTGGCGTAGCATCCTGCTTTGCCTCTGGTTTTGGCTCAGACTTCGTTTTATTTGCTGGCTTTGCTTCTGCAACCACATCAAAAGATAAATTGCTTATCACTTCTCTGTGGAAACGGACAGTAGCATCGTATTGTCCGGTACGTTTTACGGCACCACCTGCAACGCTGATGTATTTCTTATCGATTGAAACCCCTTCTTTCTCAAGAGCTTCTGCAAGATCAGCATTAGTTACGGATCCAAAAAGTTTATCACCTTCGCCAGTTTTGGCAGTGATTTTTATTTCAATTCCATTCAATTTATCTGCTTGGCTCTTTGCGTCGTCAATAGATTTTTTCTCTTTAAAAGCGCGTTGCTTCAACATTTCAGCCAAAACTTTTTTAGCTGAAGGTGTTGCAAGTACTGCGTGCCCTTGCGGAATCAAAAAATTTCTTCCATAGCCGTTCTTCACGGTTACTATATCATCTGTAAATCCCAGATTTTCTACGTCTTTCTTTAATATAAGTTCCATAATACTTTCTGGTTTTATTTTAATAAATCTGCTACGTATGGCATAAGTGCAAGGTGACGCGCTCTTTTAACGGCAACGGCTACCTTACGTTGGTATTTCAATGAAGTTCCGGTAAGTCTTCTAGGAAGGATTTTACCTTGCTCATTCACAAATTTCAATAAGAAATCTGGATCCTTATAATCAACATACTTAATGCCCGATCTTTTAAAACGGCAGTATTTCTTTGTTTTGCTTGTCTCTATGTTAAGAGGAGTAAGATATCTTATCTCTCCGTCTTTTTTTCCTTTTGCTTGTTGTTGTAATGTAGCCATAATTTATGCTGATTTTTTATCGCGGTTTCTTCTCTTTTCTGCCCAAGCAATTGCGTGCTTGTCTAGGCTCACTGTAAGGTAACGCATAAAACGCTCATCCCTTTTGAACTCTGTTTCAAGTTCGTGTACAACTTCACCGTCAACGGTGAATTCAAAAAGGTGGTAGAATCCACTTTTTTTGTTTTGGATTGGGTAAGCAAGTTTTTTCAAGCCCCAATTTTCTTTGGATATCATCTTAGCACCTTTAGAAACAAGAAGATCTTCGTATTTCTTTACTGTTTCCTTTATCTGGTCTTCAGATAAAACGGGATTTAAGATGAAAACAGTTTCGTAATGATTCATAAAAAATCGATTAAAATTATTATTTGAACTCATGGCTTTCTGCCAAGAGCGTGCAAAAATACTACTTTATTTTAAATATTCAAACATCACCGATAATTAGATTTTTTGAAGCATTTATTAGATGAAATGCATATTTTTTTCGACAAATGAAAAAATAGTTGCATTTCATCGGATTTTTTGATAATATTGCCTAAGTAAACCTACTACTGTGGAGAAGACAATTCTTAAATGTGCGATTGTAGACGATTCTACATTGCAAAGGCTTTCAATTGTAAAGCTTGTTCAAATGCACCCATCTCTTGAACTTGTCGGAGAGTACAAAAACGCCATTGAGGCCAAAATGGGACTTGCCTCAACCGAAATTGACCTCGTTTTTTTGGACATTGAAATGCCCATTCTATCAGGTTTTGATTTGCTGGACGATCTTCTGCGTAAGCCTCAGGTCATTTTCGTTACGGGAAAGACCAAATATGCATTTAAGGCATTTGACTACGATGCTGTAGATTATCTGCGAAAGCCAATTTCGAAAGAACGTTTCTTGAATGCGGTGCATAAGGCAATCACTAATTATAAAATGAAACACGAAGAAGGTTTTGACGATGAAGATTTCATTTTCGTGAAAAGTAATTTGAAAAAAAGAAAAGTTTTCTTAAATGAACTTCGTTACATTGAAGCACTTGGCGATTATGTAAAGCTTGTTACAGAACACGATTCCTTAGTAGTTCTGTCCACAATGAAGGCATTTCAAGCCTTGTTGCCCGATGAACGGTTTTTGCGCATACATAAATCCTATATTGTAAACCTGGAAAAAGTGCAACGCTACAACAGCAAGACCATTGAACTGGAAAAGGAAAAATTGCCGTTAAGCCGCAACCGAAAAGCAGATCTCGCCGAAGCGCTTGCCGCAAGCAGCAACTAGTAGCTATCTACATCGATATTCACGCGAACGCTAACAAATTCCTTTATGGAATTAAAACTGCGCTCCACTCCCAATATGTATTTTTTGGTTTTCTCCAGCGATTGTGTTTTTGGAATTTTAACCAATAAATGGATAATATATTTATTTTTAATTCTACCCACCGGCGGGGCTTCCGGTCCTAATACATTTTCATGTAATTTCAATTCCAATGCCTGCCCAAACCACGTAGCGGCTTTTTGTACCCTTTCCAAATTTTTATCCTTAAATACTATTTTTATAATTCTGAAAAATGGCGGATACTTGTATTGATAACGCTCCTCAAGCTGTTCCTTATACATAGCTCTATAATCATTTACACTAACCTGTTTCAATATTTGATGGTATGGATTATAAGTCTGTATCAATACCTTGCCACGCTTTTTCGTACGGCCTGCCCTACCGGAAACCTGTTGCAGTAAATGAAAACTTCTTTCGTGCGCCCTAAAGTCGGGGAAATTCAAAAGATTATCTGCGTTCATTACACCCACCAGGCTTATATTTCTGAAATCGAGTCCTTTTGCGAGCATTTGTGTGCCGACCAAAATATCAATTTCTTCGTTTTCAAGGGATTCAATCAATTTTCCGTAGGCATTTTTTCCCTTCGTGGTATCTTGATCCATGCGAGCAATGGTAGAATTTGGAAAAAGCGATTTTAATTCGGTTTCAATTTGTTCGGTTCCAAAACCTTTCGTGTCCAGCGTTTGGCTTCCGCAAGCCATACAGCTTTGCATCATTGCCATGTGGTAACCGCAGTAATGGCAGCGCAGCTGATTTTTATGCTGATGAAATGTCAAACTAACATCGCAATTGGGACATTGGGGAGAAACACCGCAAGTAGTACATTCCACAACCGGAGAAAAACCTCTTCTATTCTGAAAAAGAATTGCTTGTTCACCGTTTTTCAAAACTTCACGCATTTCTTCCAAAAGCCTATCACTAAAATGCCCAGTCATCAGTTTCTTCTTGTTTTTCTCTTTAATATCAACCAATTCGATATCAGGCATCAACACATCACCAAAACGTTTTTTTAATGTAACCAGACCATATTTTCCAATTTCAGCATTGTGGTAACTTTCCAACGAAGGCGTGGCAGAACCCATCAAAAGTTTTGACTTGTGAAAATTTGCCAAAACCACAGCGCTATCGCGGGCGTGATAACGTGGAGCGGGACTGTATTGTTTAAAGGAAGGCTCGTGCTCCTCATCCACTACAATAAGCCCCAAATTTTGGAAAGGCAGAAAAAGTGACGACCGCGCCCCTATTACAATTTGAGCTTTCGGTTTTTCGTTTAAAACATTTTTCCAAACTTCAACCCGTTCGTTTACTGAAAATTTTGAGTGATATACGGAAATTCTTTCGCCAAAATATTTTTGCAGTCGGCTGATGAGTTGGGTGGTCAAGGCAATTTCCGGAAGCATATACAAAATCTGCTTGCCAGCTTCCAGCATTTCTTCGATCAACCGAACGTAAATTTCAGTTTTACCGCTGGAGGTTACACCGTGCAACAACACAATTTCGTTTTCTTTAAATGAAGTTTTTATCTCTTGAAAGGCATCAGACTGAGCAGCGCTAAGCTCCTTTATTTCTGAATTTGATTCGCCAGCGTATTCAAATCTATCTTTTTGGATAAAATATTCCTCTAAAATACCCTTGTCAATCAACGTTTTCAACGTGCTGGAAGTGCTTCCACTTTTCTTTTGAAGGGAAATGGAACCAACCGGTTTTCTGGTTTGTGCCGAAAGCATAAAAAGCGTCATTAAAACCTCTTTTTGTTTAGTGGCATTCGCGTTGAGCGAATCCAACAGCAAACGCAATTTTTCTTCAGAAGTGTACTGTGGCGCTAGTTTTATAAATCGCTTTAATTTTGGGGTATACTGTTCGTAAATTTTTTCTTCGACGGTAACAATGTTCTTCTCGATTAATTTCTGAATAACGGCAACCACATTTTTTCGGTCCAAAATGGAACGCGCATCATTTATATGAAGCGAGGACTGATGTTGAAGCGCTTCGTAAAGCAAAAATTCATCATCACTCATATTCTCATCCTTCACATTTCTATTGGAGCCAATTTTTATAATTGTTTCACTTTGCAAAAGAAATGCGCTTGGCAGTGCAGCTTTTATGACCTCTCCCAGCGAGCACAAATAATAATCCGCAATCCATTGCCAATGCTGTAATTGAAGTGGAGTAATTATTGGCTCTTCATCCAGAATTTGGTCTATGGATTTTGCCTCGTACCCCAGCGGTGGCGTGTCGTGGACTTGATAGACAATTGCAGTATAGATTTTTGACTTCCCAAAAGGAACCGAGACACGCATTCCCTGTTTCAAAAATGCCGCCTCATGGCTATTTACCGTGTAGGTAAATGCTTGCTTTAGGGGAATGGGCAAAATTACATCTATAAAATACACTGGGTCTCGTTGAAGTTTAGCGATTCTAGTTTTTTGAAAAAAAGTACGGAAATTGAAATAAAAAAGCCACCAAAAATTGGTGGCTTAAAGATACTATATTTAATATTTTAATTGACGCGCTGCCAATATTGTGTTCTTCCCAAAAGTGAAAAACCGATATATCCACGAACCTTCAATTTATTTTCGCCTTCAAGTTCAATATAGGATTTATAAACTTTTCCTGATGTAGGATCGGTGATGGTTCCATCATTGTATTCAGAACCATCTTTTGTAAGACCTTTTAAAATTACCATTCCCATAATTGGTTTGCCCTTATCACTACCGGTACATTCTGAGCATACTGCTTTCTGTTTTGCGGGATCAAGTATTTCAACAATTTTTCCATACACTTTCCCATCCTTTTTATAAATTTCAATAATGGATTTTGCCTCTCCGGTTTCATCATCTATTGTTTTCCATTTTCCAGTAACATCTTGTGCCACAACGCTCATAACGGTAAGCGCAATAAGTGAAATTGATAAAAATAGTTTTTTCATAGTTTCTAATTTAAGTTTGTCTTTCTAGTTTTTCTTTTAAACGTTGCAGTGAAATATTCAACTCAAATCCCAGCAACAGCAAATTTGAGTTAATCCAAATATATAACATCAAAATTAAAAGTGCACCTATAGAGCCATATAACTCGTTATAATTTGAAAAATTATTTATATAAACGCCAAAAAAATAGGTCGTCAACATAAAGAGTATAGTTGTTACTACCGCGCCCAAAGAGAAAAACCGTGAAGACTTTCCTTCTTTGGTTCCATAATAATAAAGGGTAGCAATTACAACATAAATCATTACAACAAAGACCGCAAGCTGAAAGGCCGAAAGCCAGAAAACATCATTAACAATGTAGGCCCTGCTTTCCAAGTCATTAATTACATATTCTCCGTATAAAATGACCCCAACCGAAGTTAACAACAACAATGCCAAGAAAATGGAAACGGCCAAAGCCACGAAATACTGACGAAAAAATGTTCGATTTATGGTTACATGAAACGAATATTCAAAAGCGCTAAAAATAGCATTTACGCCATTTGCCGAAAGAAAAACCGATAGAAAAAAAACGAATGACAATAACCCAGCACGTGGATTCACAGCAATATCCGCAATTACTGGATAAAAAAATTCAGTTGTCTGTGCCGGTAATAACGCTTCAATGAAAATCAAAAAGCGGGTTTGAAATCCCTCTACGGGAATTATTGGAATTAAATTTAAAAGCAAAAGCAAAAAGGGAAAAAGTGCCAAAAAAAAACTATAAGCTATAGAGCTGGCGCGTGACGAAAATGTACCCCTTATAATTCCAGTGCCATAAATGTCTAGCAAATTATAAAGAGTAAGGCCATCTAAGCCCGGCAATTTTATGCGCTTGCTATACCGCACCAAGTTCCGGATTACCGGAATATTTATTTCATCATCTTCAGTTTTATTCATTTCACCGCTTTTAGGCTCAAATCCATATTATAAACTGAGTGCGTTAGCGCGCCACTGGAGATAAAATCAACACCGCAATCAGCATATTTTCTAGCGGTTTCCAAGGTAATGCCACCACTGGATTCCGTTTGGCATTTGCCATTTATAAGTTGAACGGCCCTTCGGGTGTCTTCATAATTAAAATTATCAATCAATATTCTATGGATACTCTCATTTTGCAGAATTTCCTCAATTTCTTTAAGATTTCTCGCTTCAATTATAATTTTCAAGTCAAGTGATTTTTCGGCTAAATATTGCTTCGTTTTATTGATTGCCTTTGTAATACCACCACAAAAATCGATGTGATTGTCTTTCAGCATAATCATATCATAAAGTGCAAACCGGTGATTTTCACCACCGCCAATTTTTACCGCCCATTTTTCCAAAGCACGGATTCCTGGCGTTGTTTTCCTCGTATCGAGAATCTTTGTTTTTGTGCCCTCAAGCAGTTTCACATATTCATTCGTTTTTGTGGCAATGGCACTCATACGCTGCATCGCATTCAGCAGTAATCGTTCTGCCTTCAGGATGGATTGCGAATGGCCTTCCACATAAAAACAAACATCGCCATATTTTACTGGTGTACCATCGGTAATTTTCACATCCATTTTCAGGCCCGGATCCACATATTCCAGAACTTGGCGCGCAAAATCAACTCCAGCAATAATCCCTTCATCCTTAACTAAAAGCTTCGCGACACCGGTCGCTTCCTCTGGGATGCAAGCCAATGAACTATGGTCGCCATCTCCCACGTCTTCGCGGATGGCGTTTGCAATTATTACATCTATTTCTTTATTGAATTGTTTTTCGGAAATCATGACAAGCCATTTTCTGCTAAAATACTTTAAAAAGTTTGAAGCTGGAAGCACGAAGCTGGAAGCAGCGCAATTATCTTTGTATTTTTGAATTCTGAAAATTTTTTAAATGAAAATTACACTGCTCGCCATTGGGAAAACGGACAATAAACAACTGCAATCTTTAATGGATGATTACAGCAAGCGTTTGGGATTTTATGTTTCTTTTGAAATGGAAGTGATTCCAGACGTGAAAAATGCTAAAAATCTTTCGGAAATGCTTCAAAAGCAGGCAGAAGGCGATGAAATTTTAAGGCGAATCACAACTTCTGAAATGTTGATACTTTTAGATGAAAAGGGAAAAAGTTTTTCTTCGGAAGGTTTTTCAGAATTTCTTCAGAAAAAAATGAATAGCGGGCTAAAAAATTTGGTTTTTGCAATCGGCGGCCCTTATGGTTTCAGCGATGCAGTCTATCAACGGGCGAATGGCAAAATATCGCTTTCGGCAATGACGTTTTCGCACCAAATGGTTCGGCTTTTTTTCATTGAACAAGTGTACAGGGCATTTACCATTTTAAGAAACGAGCCCTACCACCACCGTTAAATCTGCAATTTTCGATAGTTACTTTTATCTGCAAACAAAAAACTGTACGTATTATTACCTTCGAAGTTGGGCGGGACGGTTACTTTCACAACATACGACCTATTTTCGTAGATTTTTTCAATATTTCCATTTTCAGGTCTTGAAGATTTCATTTTGAATTTCAAATTATCCAACTGAGTCATAAAATTGTCGTACAGTTCCTTATTCTTAAAAATCATTTTAAGCGCCATCGCGGATTGGTCTTCCGAATAAAAATAGGTAATGAAATAACTGGCCCGCGAAGTTCCTACCTTAAAATCCGGCACATCAAAAACAAATTTTGCGCTGCCGTAGGTTTTGTCCGTTTCCTCAGTAGCCTGATAGAAATACCATGAAATTTCACTTAAATTTTCCTGAACCTCCCCAATGCTTTGTTCGCTAAGTTCCAGCAATTGGCTAACGGATAGGTTTTGTCCAGATAGCATTATGGATGCAAATAAGGCGAAACAAAGAAATATTCTTTTCTTCATAATTAAAATTTGGATTGCTTATTTAGGTGGGGATGGCGGCAAATTTATTAAAATTAATTAAAAAACCGAAGCCAATTGCAATCCACAAAATCCGTGAACATATGGAATAAAAGCCCCACTGCGATTATTCTGGTTGGCTTGAAGAATAAGCCGATGAAATAGATTACCATTGCCCAATACCCGTGCAGTGGATGAAACCCTATGCTGCATCTATCTGCTTGAAAAATAGGAGTTGCCAGCAAATGATCCAGATCTACCAGCATAGTTGCCAGCATAATGAGCCATGCTTTTTTCCATTGGCTATGGAAAAAGACCAGCGCAATAATCCCTGGTGCCAAAAAATGAAGTGAGTAATGTACAAGAGTTTGCCACATTTTCAGCAATTAATTTTCTTGCCAAAGCAATTTTTGTGCGGTGCCATTATCGCCTAATTGATAAACACTGAGAGAAGTGGGCGTAAATTCAAATTTTTCAAACCGATTTGTAGAAAGGCTATCCAAAAAATCTTTTTTTGCAACGCCTACGGTTACGTGCGGATTATACTTATCATAACAGCTTTCATTTAAAAAACCATTTACATAATCTACCGTAAATTTCCCAATGGATGAACCATCAGGATTTTGAATGAATGCGCTATCATCACCCTTGGCCGCCATAAAAGGCCTGACACGCTTTATCACTTCTTCGTGAAGTTTCAGCAATGGCTCGCTTTTTTGAATATTAATCATAGCAAAGCTAGGGTCATTTTCTTTTGAATAATAAAATGCCTCAGCAAGCAAATTTTCTTCTTTAATTGATTCGTAACTACCTTGTAAACGCTCAAAAATGGCAGGTAAGTCCTTTTCAAAAACGTAGCATTGCAACAGTGTAATGTGTGGGACGTGGTTTTCATCAAGGCTGAAACCCGCATTGTAGTTTTGTTTTAATTGTTTGTTTATTGAAACAGCCTTCTCGTGCATTTTAGAGGAAGGAGTGAGCAAAACATCTATGGCCACTGTCTTCTCCGTTTTTGGAGAACAGGCAACAGCTAAAATTGCAAATGTTATGGCTGCGGAAAATTTCATATAAAAATTTTTAAATGAAAAATAGGCAATTGATAAAGAAATGATTTGTTCTCTAAATAAAAAAAAATGAAGCGCCCTACTCTTTTTCCCTGTTCAAAATTTTATACTCTTCATAACAGCTACTTATGGCATCCAGAATTTGAAGATCATTTGCAGTCCGGATGAAATCTTTGGAATAGCTGCATTTATTTAAAATTTCATCGATATCGGACTTTTCAAGCTGGAGAACGGCCATCAGCGTTTCACGATCATATTTACTTTGAAGCAGATTTCTTATTTCATCATCATCCTTCATTTGGCGCAACTTTTTCATTTGTCGCGGCCGTTTCCCAAAAATATTATAGAGGAAATCCGCTGGGTTAAAAATGGAGCTCAAAACTTTGCTCACCGCGCTGGGCTGGTTGCTACCGCCCTCGTAACCCGTACTAAGTCCCGCAATTCTGTATCGATAATTATCATATACGGGTATCAGTTTCGCATCAATTTCCACATATCCCGTAAGCTGCACGGGGCGTACTACTACCTCTTCCAAGGCAATTCCCAATTCGGTCATTTTTACCTTGATATCGCCAAATTTCAACCAGTCATTCGTTACCCGAACGCGCAAGGATTTAAAACCCAAATACGAGAAATACAATGTATCATTCACGGAAGCCTTGATGGCAAATTCACCTTTTTCATTTGTGGTAGTACCCACAACTTGATTCAGGTTTACGATGTTTACATTTTCCAGCAGTGCATCATCCGCATCATTCTGGACAATACCCTTAACTGTGGTAATTTCCTGCGACCAAGCAAAGCCAACAATAAATAGAAAAGCAAAAAATAGAATAATCTTTTTCATAGCAAAGCGTAATATACCAAAAAGTATAAAAACGGGCCCTAAAATAGGGCCCGTAAATATAGTTATATAGACATAATTTTTTCTGAAAAGTTTCAGAATAACTATTCTAAAAATCTATCCATTGCGGCGACGGCGTCCGCCCGTACCCTTGGTATTGGGGCGCTCGTTTTTTCTTCGGCTTTTACCTTTGAATGCAGGCCTATCGTTGCCTCCATCATTTCCGCCACTTCTCTTTTTGAAGCCTCTGCGACCACCGCCATCGCCTCGATCATTTCTGTCCCCACGTTTTCTGTTGCGGTCACGGCCTCCACCTTTTGATTTTCTTCCAGAATCTTTGCTAATCTCAACATTAATCTGCCTTCCATCCAGTTTGAAATCCTTAAAAATCCCCATTACCAATTCTTGGTGCTTGTCATCTGTATTGAAAAAGGAGAAACTGTCTTTCACATCCACCTTATAGACATCATCTTTTCCTAACTGAAGCAAATCACGAAGGAAATCCTTCAAGCTCATCCAGTCGAAATCGTCTTTGTTCCCAATATTGATGAAATACCTCGTGCTATCCTTGGCATCTTCGTCAGAAAAATTCCTTTCACCGGAAGCATTGAGATCTTTTGAATTTTTATAATAATTGAAGAAACGCGTGAATTCAACCGAAAACACCTTTTTAATGAGTTCTTCTTTGGTAAAATCTTCCAAAACTTCATTTATATTGGGAAGATAGGCATCAATCTCGTGATTTATTTTAGTATCCTTGATGCTATTTGCCAAATGGAAAAGTTGCACTTCGCAGATTTCCATTCCAGAAGGAATATCCTTCGCAATAAATTTTTTCTGGATAATTTTCTCGATACTATGGATTTTCCGCACTTCACTTTTTGATACAATTACCATAGAAACCCCAGTTTTACCGGCACGCCCGGTACGGCCGCTCCGGTGCGTATAGGTTTCAATCTCATCGGGCAGCTGGTAATTTATTACGTGCGTAATATCATCCACATCAATTCCCCGAGCGGCAACATCAGTAGCTACCAGCATCTGGATTTGACGGTTTCGGAAAGACTTCATCACCAAATCTCTTTGGTTTTGGCTCAAATCTCCGTGAAGTGCTGCGGCGTTGTAACCGTCTTCGATTAAATTTTCGGCAACCTTTTGCGTATCGCGTTTCGTTCTGCAAAACACAACTGAAAATATATCTGGATTTGCATCTGCCAAACGTTTTAGCGCGTTGTATCTATCACGGGCATTGACCAAGTAATATTCATGTGAAACCTGGTCTGACCCCACATTTTTTGTTCCCACGGTAATTTCCACGGGCGTGTGCATAAATTTTTTGGCAATTGTCGCTACCTCTTTTGGCATGGTGGCACTAAACAGCCACGTACTTTTTTCTTTTGGCGAGTGTGAGAGAATCTCTGTAATGTCTTCATAGAAGCCCATATTCAGCATTTCATCCGCCTCATCCAGCACGCAATATTCAATTTTTGATATATCTACCAATCCGCGGCCTATCATATCTTTCATACGGCCGGGCGTAGCTACCACAATTTGTGCTCCTCTTTTTATCTGTTTTGCCTGGTCCGTGATGCTGGCTCCGCCGTAAATTGCGGTAACATTAAGTCCCGGAAGATATTTACCGTAACTTATCAATTCATTGGTAATTTGAAGGCAAAGCTCACGTGTTGGAGAAAGAATGAGACCCTGCGTGGTGCGGCTGTTGACATCAATTTTTTGAAGCATCGGGAAACCGAATGCCGCCGTTTTTCCAGTACCAGTTTGTGCCAGCGAGACCATATCTGTCTCACGATCCAAAAGAATGGGAATTGTTTTTTGTTGAACTTCCGATGGGGTTTCAAAACCCATATCGGCAATGGCTTTAAGAAGATTTTCTTCCAAGCCGAGTGCTTTGAATGCAGTCATTTTTTTAAGAAATAAATTTTATATGTGTGCTAATGGGAAGCAACTGGACATATAAAACGGACAGCTTCACGATAGCACCTCCCCACCCTGGGGATTTTTACAAGGGCGCAAAAGTACTATTTTTATTTGATTTAGGATGAAATACATCTGTTAAGAAAAACCAAATGCAATTCTTTCATATTTTTATATTTGCAACCATAAAATAAATTATGAAACGAATTCTACTTACAACGGCATTACTATTAATTTCAATTCTTGGTTTTGCGCAGACCTTTGAGTTTGGTCCACTACTTCAATATCATCGCACTGCTTTTACTTTTGAAGATGATTCAAAAATTGTTGTCAGTAATAATTCTATTGATAATGGTAGCACGACTACTGAAACTAGCCCGCACGTGGCCTTTGGGGGTTATGCGGCATACTATACGGAGAATACCTTTTCATATGCGGCAGACTTATTTTATGTGTCAACTTCTTCCCCTAACTATGGAGACAATGTTTTCCATAGCATCAACCTTATCCCCACAGTAGGCGCAGAACTTGGCAATAGCAATATTCATTTTAATTTGGGAATTGGCGCCGGATTTATCTTAAATGAACCTAGTTTTGAAAATCTAAAAGACGTAGAACCCATTAATTACAAATCCATAGACGGAATCATTAAACTGGCTCTGCAATACAGAATTAAAAAAGTTTTGAGTATTGACGGCGGTGTTTTGTATGGCATCAATACCATTGTGGATGAACAGCGCAGATTCCATTTTTATCTGGGTGCGCGGGTGCCGGTGAATTTATTTTTCGAATAGATAATTATTTGGAAAGATAATCAATCAATTGCCGCATGGCTTTTCCGCGGTGGCCAATTTCACTTTTTTGGGTCAAGGTCATTTCAGCAAATGTTTTATTGAAACCCTTTGGCTGAAAAATGGGATCATAGCCAAAACCCTCGTCCCCTCTCGCAACTTTGGTAATTTCGCCCTCACAAATTCCTAAAAACATAATTTCCTCGTGCTCTAAATTTAAAGCAATAGCGGTTTTAAATCGGGCGCTTCGGTCCTGTTTTCCTTCTAAATTTTTAAGCAATTTTTCCATATTTGCTTGCGCATTGTTGGATTTTCCGGCATAGCGCGCACTATAAACACCGGGCTCATTGTTTATGGCTCTAACTTCTAGTCCAGTGTCATCGGCGAAGCAATTCAAATCATATTTCTTTCGAACGTAATTTGCTTTCAAAATGGCATTGCCCTCAATCGTTTCCGCAGTTTCTTCAATTTCCTCATTGCAGCCAATGTCATCCAAGCTCAACAATTCCAAATAATCGGGAAGCATAGCTTTTACTTCTAAAAATTTATTCTGATTATGGGTGGCAAAGACAAGTTTCATTGAAAACGTTATTTCTAATTACTATTTTTTGGAATGTTCAGCATAATATCTATCGATAATTTCTTCCGAAGCCTTTATCGTTTTCTTCAACCATTCCATTTCAATTTCGGCAATTTCAGCTGTTGGAAGTTTCCAATTTATTTTTTGTTGCTTCATTTTTGTCACAACACTTTGTAGGATTATAGCTGCAGAAACTGAAATATTCAAACTCTCGGTAAAACCGTACATCGGTATTTTCAAATAGCCATCGGCCGCGTTCATAACAGTTTCGCTTAAACCATCGCTTTCCTTTCCGAAGAAAAATGCGCTTTTTTCAGAAATATCAAAATCCTGAAGCATCGTTGCGTTTTCGTGTGGCGTAGTCGCAATAATTTTGTAACCTGAATTTCGCAGGCTCCCAATGCATTCATTTATGTAGTTATATCGCTTTAAGCTTACCCATTTTTGGGCGCCCATTGCAATTTCCTTGTCCACGCGCTTGCCCAATCGTTCTTCCACAACATGTAAATCCTGAATTCCGAAAACATCGCACGTGCGCATTACGGCACTGGTGTTATGCAGTTGGTACACATCTTCAGTAACAACAGTAAAATGCCGGGTTCTTTCAGAAAGAACTTTTTGAAAAAGATTTTTCCTTCTTTCAGTAAGATAACTTTTAAGATATTCCAGTAAAGCTAAATCCAACGAATATTTATTATTTTTAAGCGAAGATACTTATTACAATTCAGTTGACGGCCGTAGTGGTCAATTCAAAAATGAATTAAGTTATATTAAAAATTTCTATTGAAATATGAAAATAGCCGTATTGACAGGTGCTGGCGTGAGTGCGGAAAGTGGCTTGAAAACGTTTAGGGATAGCAATGGATTATGGGAAGGGCACGATGTTACCAAAGTTGCCACGCCTGAAGGTTTTGCCGAAAATCCCGTATTGGTTTTAGACTTTTACAATCAACGCCGCAAGCAATTGCTCGAAGTTTCGCCCAATGCGGCGCACAAAGCACTTGCAAAACTGGAGACCGCACACCAAGTCACAATTATTACACAAAACGTGGACGATCTGCACGAACGCGCTGGCAGCACAAACGTAGTCCACTTGCACGGCGAACTTTTAAAAGTACGTTCCACATTTGATGAAAATTTGATTTTGGACTGGAAAAAGGATCTCAATATTGGCGATTTCTGCGAACACAATCACCAATTGCGGCCGCACATTGTTTGGTTCGGAGAAATGGTACCCATGATTGAAGTTGCCGCCGAAATAGTATCAAACGCAGATGCAATAATCGTTGTGGGAACTTCCATGCAGGTTTATCCGGCTGCGGGCTTGGTACAATACGCGAAAGAAGATTCACATATTTATTTTGTAGATCCAAAACCTTCCATTTCAGAAAACAAACGTATTACCATTTTTGCGGAAAATGCCTCTACCGGAGTACCCAAGGTTGTTGAAATTTTAACTAAATAACACCAGCTATGCTTCCAAAAGATATTGAGGAAAAACTGAAAGAGGTAGACAGCAGCAGAAATAAGCGGCTGGAAATTGCCAATTGGATAACAAAAAAACCACATTATGTTCGTGAAACTTTGGAATTCGCATTTATTCCCGAAGGCGAACTCTTGGTTCAGGCTGCGTGGACCTTGGAATTTATATGCGAATTCAAGCCGAATTTTTTCTTAAAGTATATGCATCTTTTCTTTGAAAGACTACCCAAAATTAAAAATGATTCCGCTTTGCGTTCCTGCGCAAAAATCTGCGAGCTGCTTTGTCATTATCATTATATGAAAACTCTCGACATTTTTAGCTCCATTTTATCTAAAGAGGAAAGAAAAATTATTACTGAATGCAGTTTTGATTGGCTCATTACCGACCAAAAAACGGCTTGCCAAGCACCGGCAATGCAATGCCTATATTATTTGAGCTGGGATTATGACTGGATAAAACCAGAACTTAAGAACATTCTTATGGAAAATATGGCAAATGGAACGCCAGGATATCAAGCGCGTGCCAGAAAAATCTTAAAACGACTTTAAATACGAAGCTTTTACTATAAAATTTTCGGACGGCAACCAGATTTCAACATATATTTTTATAGTTTTATCCTTTAAAATTTCTTTAGATGAAAATAAAATTTTTGGCATTTTTTGCCATCGCCACCTTATTATTCGCTTCGTGCAAAAATTCCAACGAGGAGAATCAACAAATTTCAGAAGATCCAGCACCTACGGAGTCCCCATCTACTTCTCAAGCCGAGGAAATTCACCAGGATATCCCGCCGGTAGAATCAATTGAAAGCGGAATTATGCGCGGAGGTGGCGGAGAGCCATTTTGGAGCATAAAGCTTACGGCAAGCATCATCAGATTTCAGTCTGAAAGAAATGATTTCAAAGAATTTACTGCGCCGTTGGGCGATCCCACAAATACAGCAAACGGAACCACCTACACTTCAAAAAATGAAAATGGTACGATTACCGTAACACTTCTGCGCGAGACCTGTAAAGATGGGATGTCCGGTCAAAACCACACCCATAAAATTTCGGTAGAACTTCAAAATAAAAATGGAATAACCTCGCAATTTTCTGGTTGTGGTTCCTATCTTAAAGCTGAATAATTTTAAAAGTTTATGAGTATGAAAAACGTGCTTTTCGCCACGACCATTTTTTCTCTTTTGTTTTTTTCCTGTAAAAATGTAACGAAAGATGCCGATTCTTTCAAAGAAAATACCGAAACAGAACCTATAGAAAAAATTGCCACAGATAGCGGCAAACAATGCTACAGGTATACTACAGCTAAGGATACGGTTGTATTGAAATTTGAAAAAACAGGAAATGAAGTAACGGGAGAATTGCGTTACCAATATTTCGAAAAAGATAGAAATAACGGTATAATCAAAGGAAAAATGGTTGGCGATACACTTTTTGCCGATTACACCTTTAATTCTGAAGGACGTTCCTCCGTGCGTGAAGTTGCTTTTCTTCTGCAAGAAAATAGTTTTGTGGAAGGCTACGCTGAAGTAGAGGAAATTGGCGGAAAATTCAAATTCAAAGAAAATGCATCATTTACTTGGAATAACACGATGCCACTTAAAAAAATGGACTGCGCGAATTTATAATTTCCGTTTTAAAAAAATGTTGAGCCCGATTCCCCAAGAATCGGGCTTTTTAATTTTAAAAAATAACTAAGAAAAAAAAATTAGGTGCTTAAATTTCAGATTCTTATTGCTAAAATTTGCACAAAATTTTGGACTGAAATATTTCGCTGTGTGAAATATGATTTAAATTTAAATACATTTTTCAATCACTATTTAAAATCTTCAATTATGAAAAAATTGCACTTTGAGACTGAAATCAACTCGCCAGCGCAAAAAGTTTGGCAGGCATTATGGGAGGACAAAAATTATAGGCTATGGACCGCTGCTTTTGAAGCGGGTTCCCATGCGGAGAGTGATTGGAAAGAGGGAAGCTCTATAAAATTTTTGGGGCCTTCAGGCGATGGAATGTATAGTGTTATTGAAAAGAAGATTGAAAATAAACAAATGACGTTCAGGCATTTGGGAAGTATTAAAGATGGAAAACAAATTCCTGAGACGGATTGGACAAACTCCATTGAGGAATATATTTTAGAAGAGAACAATGGTACAACCAACCTTAAAGTTTCTGTGGATGTTGTGGAATCTTACATAGATATTTTCAAAGAATCTTTTAAAAAGGCGCTTCAGATTGTGAAGGAAATTTCAGAAAATAAATAAGAGAAAATAAATAAATATGTTACAAAAAGCAGAAGTATTCAGCAGTTATTCGGTCAATGACGTTGACGAGGCGAAAAAGTTCTACAGTGAAAAATTAGGCCTTGCAGTAAAAAAAGTTGAGATGGGAATTCTTGAATTTGAATTCCCAAGCGGCCAAAAGCTCATGATTTATCCGAAGGAGGATCACAAACCGGCAACGTTTACGGTTTTCAATTTCATTGTTGAAAATATTGAGGATACGGTGGATAAACTAACGCAATCCGGTATCAAATTTCTTCAATACAAAGGATCAATAAACACAGATGAAAAAGGAATTTCGCGCAGTGGCGATGGTCCAACGGTCGCTTGGTTCAATGATCCGGCTGGCAATATTCTTTCGGTTATGCAGCTTTAGATTTTATCTGGAGAATTTATAGTATTCCAAATATGGATGCGGAGTTTCATTGATGGAATGCACAATTGCCTCCATTCCCATCACGCTAAAAGTTATTCCATTTCCACCGAAACCAAGGATGTAATGCTCATTTTTATCCGCATCGGGTTTGCCAAAAAATGGCAGACCATCTTTTGTTTCACCAAAAGTACCAGCCCAGGAATAATCTGGATAAAACGGAATTTCAGGAAAACATTTTTTAAAACTTTTTGACAGTTCCTTTTCCTTTTTATGCAAAAGCGCATCCCGGCGAGCCGCATTTTTGAAATCGCGATCGCCGCCGCCCATAATAATCCGGTTGTCATCCGTTGCACGGAAATATAAATATGGTGAATCCGTATTCCAGAAAATTCTTTTTTTGAAAGGCTTCGGTACTTTTTCAAAAGCCTCGGTCGCCAATGCATACGTACTTTTCAAATCAACAATATTTTCTTTTAGGGTTTCGGTACTTTCATAACCCGTGCAATGTACAATGTGTCCAGCCTCAATAGTTTTTCCATCGTTAGTAATTGCTAGAAGCAAATTTTTCTTTTGTTTGATCTCTGAAATTTCAGTTCTGTCAAAAATTGAAGCACCTTTTTCTTCGCAATAAATTAATAAATCATTGGCCAATTTATATACGTCCATCACGGCGCCAGTTTTCGATTCTATGGCGGCATAGGCTTTCAAACCAAGACTTTTAATTTTTTCTTTTGAAAGCCATTTCACGTTGAAACCGTGGGATTTTCTTGCTTCAAATTCCCTTTCCAAAAATGAAATATCTTTTTTTGATGAAGCAAAATATACACTCTTTTTATATTCAAAACCACAGTGGCTTTGTATATCAACAATTACTTTCTTTAGTTCTTTTATAGCGTTTTCGCAGTTTTGGTAGCTCGATACGGCACACGTCAACCCTACTTGTTCTATCAATTTGTGCAGTGGCACGTCAATTTCATATTGAAGCATGGATGTGCTGGCGGCACTGCTTCCACTGCAAATGTCCCGCCGCTCGACTAAAACAACTTTTTTACCTTCTTTTAAAAGTTGGTAGGCTATCAACGCGCCTGTTATTCCGCCGCCAATAATCAATACTTCAGTAGAGATAGATTTCTTCAATGAAGGATAACTTTTTGGCAATGCATTTTTTATAAGTGAATACGGTTCGTTGGAGCGTACATCCATAATTTTTTTTCTGAAAGTTAGAAAATTGGTAAATACATACGACAACTTTCGAATTTATTTGCTTTGAAAAAACTTTAAAGAGTCGTTAACACCTTACGTTAAACACTTCTCAATTGGGAAAGCCATAAGACCGTTGGAGCTTATTCAAATGTAATTTTAAGAAAAAAATAAATAGTTATGAAAACAACAAAAGAAACTGCAGACCAAAACATTCACGATAATATTGTGAATAATCTTCAAGATTTACTGGAAAAAAATTATGATGCCGAAAAAGGTTTCAAAAAAGCAATGGAGGATTCAAAAAGTCCACAGCTTAAATCCTTTTTGAAAGAGCAGGCGGTACAGCGCAATCGTTTTGCGACGGAATTATCCCACGAGCTTCGAAATTTAAATGAAAAGCCAAAAGAAAGCGGAAGTGTTACGGGAAGTTTGCACAGAACCTGGATCGATATTAAAACGGCCGTAGCTGGAAATTCTGATGAAGCCGTACTCGAAGAATGCATACGCGGTGAAAAAGCAAGTGCAGACGAGTATAAAGAGAAACTGGAAAAACAAAATTTTCCACCACAGATTTCAAACTTGCTGCAAAAGCAAGCGACTGAAATCAACTCGACTCTTTCACGAGTAAAAACACTGGAAGACCTTGCCGAGCGACAATAAGAATTATGTAATTTGAAAATGGCGAGATTGGCCCCGAAGAGTAATATGCTTCGGGGCTTTCTGATTTAAGGTCGTAACGAAGCACATTTTCACAAAACTTTTGCTTTATGGCATGTAACTTATTTTATCTTTACCGCACAAGTAAATCTAAACCAAAAATATTATGAAAAAGTTATTAGTTATTTTATCCGCATTTTTAGTATTATCCTGCGCAGACAACAAAGCGAACGATCAAGACGAGGTCCGTGAAGTAGCGAAAAGGGATATCATTGAAAAACTTGATTTGCCCGAGGGCACAAAATTCAATGATGAAAATATTGAAGTAACGGAAACCGAAATGGAAGATGGGAGTTTAGGATATAACTATTTGGTAAAAATCACGGTTAAATCCCAAGACCGTGCCGGCAATGAAATTGTAAAAACGCATACGATGCAATACAAAAAGCTGGAAGATGCAAAAGACTACGAGCTCACTGCTTTTGAATAACCATTAAATTTATTTCTCTATGAAAATATTTCTGTATGCTTTTCTGTCTTCAGTATTACTTTGTTGCAATTCAACCAGTAAATCCACGGGTGGGGAGAAAACAAATCTTGATTATGCCGAAACCATAACCGCACAAGATTTAAAAAATCATTTATATACGTATGCTAGCGATGAGATGGAGGGTAGAATGACCGGAACTCCAGGCCAAAAAAAAGCAGCTGAATATCTACGTGATTTCTATAAAAAAGAAGGGATCAAAGCTGCAAAGGAGGATGGTGATTATTTTCAAAATATTCCAGCCAACTTTTTTGCCGGTAGAAATAATCCAAAAGCATCAGAAAATGTGGTTGCTTATATAAAAGGTTCGGAAAAACCTGATGAGCTTATTGTCATTTCAGCACATTTGGACCACGTGGGTGTAGATGCGGATGGCAACGTTTTTAATGGAGCAGATGATGATGGTAGCGGGACTGTGGCTCTCTTGGAAATGGCCCAGGCATTTCAACAGGCCGTAAAAGATGGTAACGGCCCAAAACGTTCCATTTTATTTTTGCATGTTACAGGTGAGGAAATTGGGCTTTTTGGTTCCAGATATTATGTTGAGAACCCAATTTTTCCGCTGGAAAATACAGTTTGTGATTTAAATATTGATATGATTGGAAGAATTGATCCAGATAAAGCGAGCAATCCAGAATATCTATATTTGATAGGTAGCAATAAGTTAAGTCAAGAATTGCAAGATGTTTCCACTGAAGTGAATGATAAATATACCAATCTGGAGTTGGATTATAAATATGATGATCCAAATGATCCCAATAGATTTTACTACCGAAGCGACCATTATAATTTTGCAAAGAACAACATTCCAATTATTTTTTATTTCAATGGGGTTCACGCAGACTACCATAAAATAACTGATACGCCAGACAAAATTGAATATGATTTAATGGCAAAAAGAGCAAAGTTGATTTTCTTGACAGCTTGGGAACTTGCCAATAGGGAAAAAAGAATTACGGCCGATAAAGCCTAGTAAACAAATTTCAATCGGAAAATCAACGTATATGAAACGAAAAAATCCTCCCAAATTGGGAGGATTTTTTTTCGGGTGGAAGACCGGGTTCGAACCGGCGACCTCTTGAACCACAATCAAGCGCTCTAACCAACTGAGCTACAACCACCATGTAATACTTTGCCGTTAATCGGACGCAAATATAAATCAATTCTTACGGTTGCGCAACATCAAAATTGAAGAAAATTATATCAAATCAAAAATTGTTTTTACCGCAACGTGGCGTTCGGCCGTAAATCCTTCACCGTATTCAGTGCCAATCAATCTGCCCAAATCCATAGCCCGATAAGTAAGGCTCTCCTTAAAATTTTGCGAAGCAATCGGCGTCATTGGTTCTTTGGATTCGGCATCATGAAATTGGCTCTTGTAAGCAAAAACAGCTTCCAGTTTTTTTTCCATAAATCCGGTTACATCTACCACAAAATCTGGTTCTATATTTTTCCATTGTATATAATGATATACATGCTTGGGCCGCCACGCCTTTTGATTATTGCTATCATGAATCGTTTCTATCTTTCGCAATCCGCTTAAAAAACAAGCGTCGCTCGCTAATTTGCTTGCCTTTGCGTGGTCAATATGTCTATCCTCGATGGCATTGCAGAGCACAATATCTGGCTGGTATTTTCTAATAACCTTAATAATTTCTAGTTGTGAAGCTGGATTGTTCACTAAAAATCCGTCGGCAAAACCTAGGTTGTGCCTAAACTTCACACCCAAAATTTCAGCAGCATTTTTAGCCTCTTCGTCCCTTATTTCAGCGGTTCCGCGGGTTCCCAATTCTCCTCGGGTTAGATCGAGAATACCCACTTTTTTTCCGTTCTCAATTTCCTTTGCTAGGGTTGCAGCACAGCCCAACTCTACATCATCCGGATGTGCGCCGATGGCAAGAATGTCGATTTTCATATATAATTCCGTTTACATGGATGGTTTTAATTAAACTAAACTTTTATTTGAAATCTGCTGAAATGCGCCTTCCAAATCTGCAATCATATCTTCGGTTTCCTCAATTCCTACGGAAAAACGTAGAAGCCCATCACTTATATTTTGATTTTTTCGTTCTTCCGCAGAAAGAAGCGAATGTGACGTTTTTGCCGGGGAAAGAATTGTAGATTCCACGCCAGCTAAGCTCATGGATTGTTTTATCATTTTGAGGGATTTCATAAATAGATTGGCGTCCAGCTTTTCCTTCAGCTCAAATGAAAGCATACCTGTATAACCTTTCATTTGCTTTTTTGCCAGTTCATGATCTGGATGGCTGCTCAATCTGGGGTAATAAACTCGTTCCACAAGTGGATGCTTTTCCAGCCAACGGGCAATTTTTTTCGCATTTTTATTTTGGGCTCTCACGCGCAGCGCCATGGTTTTCATACTCCGTTCCAAAAGCCAAACCGTATAATCGCTCAAACTTCCACCTAAATTTTTAGCGAGGTTCCAAATTTTATCAATGTGCTTTTCTGAAGCCGCAACCGCGCCGGCACAAATATCACTATGGCCGCCCATATATTTTGTAGCACTGTGGATTATAATGTCAATCCCGAAATCTGCTGGGGTTTGGTTAATTGGCGAGGCAAATGTGTTATCGATCATCGTCACAATTCCTCTCGGTTTTGCCAGGTCTCCAATCATTTCCAAATCCGTAATCCGCATCAATGGATTTGAAGGTGTTTCAATGTAAATTACTTTCGTATTTTCCTGAATTACTTCCAAAAAATCTTTTTCTGAAAAACCCTTTGCAAATGAATATTCTATTCCGAATTTTTCAAATTCCTCAACAATAAAATTATAAGTGCCGCCATAAAGAGTCTGAGGAAATACTACGTGGTCGCCCTTATGAAGAAATGCCAACAGTGCGGTACTTACGGCTGCCATTCCGCTTCCAAATATCAATGCGGACTCACATTTTTCCAGCATTGCAATTTTTTTGCACAAGGCCTCTTGATTTGGTGTATTGAAATACCGAGGGTATCTTTTAACATCCACATCCTCGTACGCATAACTGCTGGACATAAACAAGGGCGAAATGGCACCCTTGAATTGGGTGTCCTCCACCTCACCAATGTGCGTACAAATGGTATTGACTCCTAGGTTTTTCTGTTTCATTGCATTGCTTTTTCTGAATGGGACTAAGGTATAAATTACTTTGAAGAAAAGTGTGAAATCAAAAAATGAATTCCAAAAGATATCAAATTTTGAAATCCCAAAAATCCATCTTTGGAACAACAATTATCAGTTTTTAGGAATTTTGTTTTTCTATCTTTATAAAAAATTTGCAATGAAGCTACTTCTTATAAATATAAAAGAACTCTTACAAGTTCGAGAAACCACGCCCACAAAATTATATGGACACCAAATGAAAGAATTGCCCACCCTTAAGAATGCGTGGGTTTTTCTCAAAAATGGAATTATTGAAAGTTTTGGAACCATGGATAACATTGGGCCACAACAAGGTTTTAAAACGCTGGATTGTACTGGTAAAATTGTATTGCCGGCCTGGTGTGACAGCCATAGTCACTTGGTTTATGCTGGAAATCGGGAACAGGAATTTGTTGATAGGATCAATGGTTTAAGCTATCAAGAAATTGCCGAAAAAGGCGGTGGTATCGTAAACAGTGCTAAAAAATTGCAGGAAACCAGTGAGGAAGAACTATTCAAACAATCCAAAAAAAGACTGAAAGAAGTAATGCGCTTGGGCACGGGTGCGCTGGAAATTAAAAGCGGGTATGGCCTCACTACAGAAGCTGAGCTGAAAATGTTGCGCGTTGCGAAAAAACTGGCAAAGGAATTTCCCGTAACCATAAAGACCACATTTTTGGGCGCGCACGCCGTCCCAAAAGAATATAAAAACAATAAGGAAGCCTATATAGATTTAATTTGCAATGAAATGCTTCCAAATGTTGCCAAGGAAAAATTGGCACATTTTGTAGATGTTTTTTGCGAGGAAGGCTATTTTACGGTACATGAAATGGAACGAATTCTTACCGAAGCCAAAAAATATAAATTAGTACCTAAAGTTCACGTGAACCAATTCAATTCCATCGGTGGGGTTGCCGCAGCTGTTAAATACAAAGCTTTGAGCGTAGATCATTTAGAAGTAATGACCGACGAGGATTTGGAGGTTTTAAAAGATACGGAAACAATGCCCGTGGCTCTTCCCTCCTGCTCCTATTTTCTGAGCATACCATACACTCCAGCACGAAAAATGATTGATGCCGGCCTTCCACTGGCAATCGCAACAGATTATAACCCCGGCTCTACGCCAAGCGGCAATATGAATTTTGTGGTAGCGACAGCCTGCATAAAAATGCGAATGACACCGGAGGAAGCCATTAATGCGGCGACCATAAATGGCGCTTATGCAATGGGCTTGAGCCGCACTCACGGTAGCATTACCAAAGGGAAAACGGCAAACCTCATCATTACAAAGCCTATCCCATCCTACGGTTATTTACCGTATGCTTTTGGCAGTAACTTAATTGACTGTGTAATCTTAAACGGAAAAGAAATAAAATGAGTCTTTTGAAGATTTATTCTGAAAATTCAATTTCGCATTTTATTAAAAAAAGAGCTGGCGAGACAAAGTTTGGTGAAAAAACAAATTTTGTCGAAAATCTTGATTCGCTTAAAGATTCTGATGCGAAACATGTGCTATTAGGAATTCCAGAAGATATTGGTGTACGCGCAAATTACGGAAATCCCGGCACTTCAAAAGCTTGGGAAGCAACGTTGGGAAGCCTTTTAAATATTCAGCATAACGCCTTTACCAATACCGAAAATGTTATTCTTTTAGGTGAAATAGATTGCGATAAACAATTAGAGCAAGCTCAAAAAATTTCCAAAGAGGAAATACATTCCGCTGAAATGTTGGGTGAGCTCGTTACCCAAATTGACCACAAGGTTTCTGAAGTTGTAAAAGTTATCATTGAAATGGGTAAATTCCCAATCATCATCGGTGGTGGGCACAACAACAGCTATGGCAATTTAAAAGGGACTTCACAAGCGCTTAAAAATCCAATCAATTGTATCAATTTTGATGCGCATACAGATTTCAGAAGTTTAGAGCACAGGCATAGCGGCAACGGATTTTCCTATGCTTTTGAAGATGGATTTTTGGATAAATATTTTATAGTTGGCCTTCATAGAAATTATACTTCAGAAAAAGTTTTTGCTTCCATCGAAAAAAATTCAGACAGGATAAAATTCAATCTGTTCGAAGACATTGCATTTCAAAAAAGAATATCATTTTTGGAAGCCCTGAAAGAAGCTGAAGATTTTTGCACAGAACAAGATTTCGGGATTGAACTTGACCTTGATGCTATTGTAAATATGGGGAGCAGCGCCATTTCGCCCAGTGGTTTCAATGTAACGCAGGCTCGAAATTTCGTTTTCCATTTCGCAAAAAATATAAATGCCCGTTACCTTCATGTTTGTGAAGGTGCGCCCAGAGCGGGTTTATTTCCCAATCAGGTGGGCAAAACAATTTCTTATTTGGTGAGCGATGCCATTTCAAATTCATAAAGAATTGCAAAAGCCCACTTTAAAGTGGTGTTTCTTAGTATCTTCATTTAAAAATCTAAAAACATGAAACGTATCTACTTCATTTTAGCCATTTCAATGACGCTTTTCAGCTGTAAAGACAACGCAAAAGCAGATGAAAATTCTGAAGCCATAACTGAACCGCCACAGCAAGAAATTGATGGTGGCGAGGCGGCTGATGATATAGGCTTTGCAATAAATCCCGTTCAGCACGCCTCCATGGTGCTTCAATGGGACGATGCCATTATTTATGTGGATCCCGTGGGCGGAAAGGAATTATTTTCCCAATACACGGCACCGAGCCTTATTTTGGTGACCGATATCCACCAAGACCATATGGATGCTACAACACTGGCCGCGATTATGACCGATAGCACAAAACTTATAACGCCACAGGCTGTTGCCGACAAATTGCCGCAGGATTTGAAATCAAAAGCGATTGTAATGAATAATGGTGCAACGAAGAATGAATTGGGCATCTCAATTGAAGCGATGCCAATGTATAATCTTCGCGAGGAAGCCAAAAAATTCCACGAGAAAGGCCGTGGCAATGGTTATGTATTGGAAAAAGACGGAAAACGTATTTATATTTCCGGCGACACCGAAGACATTCCCGAAATGCGAAACTTGAAAAATATAGATATCGCATTTGTATGTATGAATTTACCTTACACAATGCCTGTTGAAAAAGCCGCAGAGGGCGTTTTGGCATTTAGACCAAAAACCGTCTATCCCTATCATTACAGAGGAACAGACGGTCTTAGCGATGTAGATAAATTTAAAAATTTGGTAGAAGCCGGTAACCCAGATATTAAGGTGACACAACTGGATTGGTATCCCAAACAATAAATTTTTAAATTATTGCTTTTCACAAACAACTCCCCAGATATTGAGGGAGTTTTTTGATGTATTAATTTTCACGCTTTTATCATCAATTACGTTGAAATCTGCGCTGCCGGCGTAATTTTGGTCAAAAATGGCATCTACTGAAAATTTTGGATTTTTGAAATATAGCGTTTTCCAGTTTCCATCTGAAGTATAGGTTCCCTTCTCTGAAATTCTGGCCGGCTTCTCATTGCTTTCTGGCTGCGGAATGCTTTTGAAATCGAAAAGAAATGTGTTGTTTTCATATAATTCCAAAGAAATGGAAGCAACGCCGTTGCCCAAACTTTTATAAGAAATTGCCTGACTTTTACCCAAAACCACATCTTTTGATTCTTTAGGAGTCATCGTTTCATCTGAATTTTCCACGGCCGCTTTTTTGCTTCCGCAAGCCGTCAACACCAAAATCATCCCTACAATTGCGATATTCTTGATCATAATCTATCGAATTAATTTTTTGTATTTAATACGCTTCGGCATTAAATCTCCACCCAAACGTTTCTTTTTATTCTCTTCGTAATCACTGAAACCGCCTTCAAAGAAATAAACTTCACTGTTTCCTTCAAACGCCAGAATGTGCGTACAAATTCTGTCCAAAAACCAGCGATCGTGACTTATAACTACGGCGCAGCCTGCGAAGTTTTCCAAACCTTCCTCCAGCGCTCGAAGTGTGTTTACATCTAAATCATTCGTGGGCTCATCCAGCAACAACACGTTTCCTTCTTCTTTTAAAGTCATTGCTAAATGTAGCCTGTTGCGTTCTCCCCCGGAAAGCATCGATACTTTTTTGTTCTGTTCGCTTCCACTAAAATTGAAACGGCTCAGATACGCTCTTGAGTTCACTTGTTTGCCCCCCATCATAATTAGTTCCTGGCTATCGCTGAAATTTTCCCAGATGGTTTTATTCACATCAATGTTTGAGTGTGATTGGTCCACATAAGCGATTTTAGCTGTTTCGCCTACTTCAAAGCTTCCTTTGTCCGGTGTTTCCTCGCCCATGATCATTTTAAAAATGGTGGTCTTTCCTGCTCCGTTTGGGCCAATGATACCCACAATTCCCGCTTGCGGTAATTTAAAGTTTAAATCTTCATAAAGAAGTTTATCTCCAAATGCTTTTGAAACTCCTTTGGCTTCAATAACATTTGTTCCCAAACGGGGCCCATTGGGAATGTAAATCTCAAGTTTTTCGTCCAATTGTTTTTGGTCCTGGCTCAATAATTTGTCATAATTCTGGAGACGCGCTTTCTGTTTGGTTTGGCGGCCTTTTGCTCCCTGCCGAACCCATTCCAGCTCGCGCTCCAAAGTTTTTTGCCGTTTGCCCGCCTGCTTTTGTTCCTGAGCCAATCGTTTCGATTTCTGGTCCAGCCACGATGAATAATTTCCCTTCCACGGAATGCCTTCTCCCCTATCCAATTCCAAGATCCAGCCAGCGACATTGTCCAAAAAGTACCTATCGTGCGTTACGGCAATCACCGTACCTTTATATTCTGAAAGGTGGTGCTCCAGCCAGTGGACGCTCTCCGCATCTAGGTGGTTGGTAGGCTCATCGAGCAAAAGAACATCCGGCTCCTTTAAAAGCAATCGGCATAAAGCGACGCGGCGTTTTTCACCACCGGAGAGCACACCTATTTTCTTATCCGGATCTGGAGTGCGCAAGGCATCCATTGCAATTTCCAGTTTTGTATCGAGCTCCCACGCATTGGTAGCATCAATTTTATCCTGAAGTTTTGCCTGTTTGTCCATCAACTCATCCATTTTTGCCGGGTTTTCATAAACCTCTGGCAACCCGAACATATCGTTGATTTTATTATATTCATCAAGAATATCCACCACTTCCTGAGCTCCTTCTTTTACTACTTCCAAAACGGTTTTATTTTCATCCAGTTTTGGTTCCTGTTCAAGATAGCCCACACTGTAGCCAGGGGCAAAAACCACATCCCCTTGATAATTTTTTTCCTCTCCGGCTATAATGCGCAGCAACGTAGATTTACCGCTTCCATTAAGACCCAGAATACCGATTTTGGCACCGTAGAAAAAACTTAGATATATGTTTTTAAGAACGGGAGTCTGGGCGCTTTGGTAGGTTTTGGTAAGCCCAGACATTGAAAAAATAACTTTTTTATCGTCACTCATTTTGTTGGTTAATTTGAGAGTTTATATTGTATTAATGTAGATTCAATAATCTTAAAATAATGAGCATTTGGCCAGTATGGTATGCGGTGTGTTCAATTACCAGAATTATTTCGCGCAAAAGTGTCTGTTCATTAGTACCATTTTTTACGGGACTGGTAAGGCCATTTTCAAAATTAAGAAGAAAATCCTTTAACTCTTTTCGTGTTTCAAAATAATCGGCCTTGAGATTTTCCCAGTCTTTTTCCGTTTTACATTCTTTATTCTCTGACCAATAATCTTCAGGCCAATTGTGCTCGCTGTATTTTTCTGAAACGCAAAAATCTAGGATATCTTTTTGCGCAAAGGTAATGTGGTAGAATAATTCGTAAAAAGAATAAGGTAAGTTCTTTGGTCGTTTGTTTATTTCACTGAAGGAAATTTCATCCAACATTTTATCCACTGGCAGAAAGGCTTCTCCACCCTCAAGATGTTTAGCGAGCCGCTCTCGGATTAGTTTGTTTTCTGACATCTGTTTGAAATTTTATCCAACTTTCATTCTCAAATCAAATAATAAAGTATTGCAAATGTTCAATTATACTCTTCCCTTTAAAGCATTGAAAACCCATGCAATGGCGAAAAAGCCAATTCCCACCGTTGCAAAACCCCAACCCGCAACGTCGTCATAACGAAAGGCACCCATACCAATGAGCAGTACACCCATAATCATCATAATAAATGTAGCCCACGCCAGTACCGTATTTTTATTCATTCCCATAATTTATTTTTTTGTATTGCTGAAAAAGTAGCTATTAAAACAAATATCGATATTAAAATAGGTTTTTTCCGTTAACAAAAAGCCATTGTTTTAACTTTGGATTTCTGCAGCTAGTTATGCTGTATTACTTAAACTTTCGATATTTGAACCCAAAACTTTCCGGCATTTTGTATTTTAGCGCAAACATACTATTTCTATGGATTTAAACTTCAACAAAAACGAAGATCACAATAAACTTTTGGTTTCAGAATTAAAGAACAAGCTCACAAAAGTGAAGCTTGGCGGGGGACAGAAAAGAATAGACAAACAGCACCAACAGGGCAAACTAACTGCTCGTGAGCGCATTGACTATCTCCTTGACCCCAAAAAACCGACAATTGAGATTGGAGCCTTTGCTGGTGATGGAATGTATGAAGAGCACGGCGGCGCGCCTGGAGGTGGAGTCGTAGTGAAAATTGGGTATGTAAAGGGCAAACAGTGTATTGTGGTGGCGAATGACGCAACGGTGAAAGCCGGAGCGTGGTTTCCTATTACAGCGAAGAAAAATCTTCGTGCGCAGGAAATTTCAATTGAAAACAGATTGCCCATCATATATTTGGTTGATAGCGCGGGCGTTTATTTGCCAATGCAAGATGAAATTTTTCCCGATAAGGAACACTTCGGAAAAATTTTTCGCAACAATGCCGTTATGAGCAGTATGGGAATTACCCAAATTGCGGCCGTAATGGGAAGCTGCGTTGCCGGCGGTGCATACCTTCCCATTATGAGCGATGAAGCACTTATCGTGGATAAAACAGGAAGCATATTTTTGGCCGGAAGCTATTTGGTAAAAGCCGCCATTGGTGAAAGTATTGATAATGAAGAGTTGGGCGGCGCCACAACGCATTGCGAAGTGAGCGGGGTTACTGATTATAAAGCGAAAGACGACAAAGATGCGCTGGATACCATAAAAAATATTGTTTCCAAAATTGGAGATTTTGACAAGGCTGGTTTCAACCGTGAGAAATCCAGTAAACCGAAAGAAAAACAAGAAGAAATTTACGGAATCCTTCCCAAATCGCGCGCCGAGCAATACGATATGCGCGAGATCATAAAACGAATTGTAGATGATAGCGATTTTGAGGAATATAAAGAAGGCTATGGACAGACCATCCTGACTGGCTACGCCAGAATTGATGGTTGGGCGGTTGGCATTGTTGCGAACCAGCGGAGCTTGGTAAAAACCACAAAATCCAAAACCAAACCCAGCGAAATGCAGTTTGGTGGTGTTATTTACAGCGACAGTGCAGATAAGGCCACACGTTTTATCGCAAACTGCAACCAAAAGAAAATACCTTTAGTATTTTTGCAGGATGTTACCGGGTTTATGGTTGGTAGCAAAAGTGAGCACGGCGGCATTATTAAAGACGGCGCTAAAATGGTAAATGCAGTGAGCAATAGCGTAGTCCCAAAATTTACCATCATAATTGGTAACAGTTATGGCGCAGGTAATTATGCCATGTGCGGTAAAGCTTACGACCCCAGGTTGATAGCTGCATGGCCTAGTGCGGAACTTGCGGTAATGAGCGGCAATAGTGCCGCAAAGGTTCTGCTTCAAATTGAAACTGCCTCGCTTAAAAAACAGGGCAAGGAAATTTCAAAAGAAGAAGAGACCGAACTTTATGATAAAATTAAAGCGCGTTATGATGAGCAAATTTCGCCATATTACGCAGCTTCGCGCATTTGGACTGATGCCGTGATTGATCCACTTGATACACGCAAATGGATTTCCATGGGAATTGAAGCAGCCAACCACGCACCTATAGAAAAGCCTTTCAACCTGGGCGTTATTCAGGTTTAAAATAATTATTATCTCCCCCTTAAAATGATTAAAAGCTTTATTAATGAAATATGGAAAGACGTTGAATTTGACGATAAGATTTCCGAAAAAGAAAAATTTCAGATATCAAATTTTGGTAGGATTATAAACTGCAAGGGCCCAGAACCTTTTTTGGTAAAAGAATCCTACATAAATGGATATCAAAACTTGCCTTTGAAGCAAAAACGCAACGGAAAATCCACCAGCCGCTATGTCCATAAACTGGTTGCAAAACATTTTTTGGAAAGAAATGACGGCGAATTTGTTATTCATTTGGATTATGAAAAGACAAACAACCGGTGGGACAATCTGAAGTGGGCCACAAAAACCGAAAAGGAACAACACCAATTCAGCAATCCGGAGTTTAAGACCAGAATTAGGACAAAACCAAAAACGGCAAAGCTCACCGAAACAAAGGTCAAGCTGATAAAAAGAAAAATTAACGACCCAAACCGAAGGACCCGATTAAAGATGATCGCAAAACAGTTCGGGATTTCCGAAATGCAATTGCACAGGATAAAAACCGGGGAAAACTGGGGCGAGGTTACGGAATATTGAAAATGAAGGAAGGACGCTTGCGCGCCCTTCCTCCTTTCAAAAAAAACCAAACCACACTACATTTTTCTGTTAAATTTATTCGCTGCTTTTTACCAGCCTGATAAATTCTGCCCTATAACCATCTGCATCGGTTCCTTTTCCAGCTTCGGCCAAGGAAATTACATCTTGCCTTTTTTTCGTATTTATAAATTCAGAATTGCGAAGTTGCATCCCGAACAGCGCAACGGCGGCTGAAAATTTCAAATCCTCGTTTGCATTTTCGATAGAACTGTTTTCATCCTTCACGGTTTTCACGATCAGTTTGCTCACGTCGCCATCGGGCTCTTTGTACCGAAATTTCACGGTGAGCATTTCATCCTTAAAATTCCCAGTGGTTTGCTGTGTATATTTTAAGCCTTCCACTGCCTTAATATATTTACTTTTTACGCCCACGGGAATAATTTCGTACAGAGCGGTAACTGTGTGCCCGCTGCCCAATTCTCCGGCATCTTTGGTGTCATCTTTAAAATCCTCATCATTCAGCAGACGATTTTCATACCCAATCAATCGATATGCCTGAACTTTTGCAGGATTAAATTCCACTTGAATTTTCACATCCTTGGCAATGGTGTAAAGTGTGCCGAAAAATTCGGTTCCCAAAACCTTTTGTGCTTCTTGCATTGTATCAATATAAGCGTGGTTTCCGTTGCCTTTATCGGCTAAAATTTCCAGCTTACTGTCTTTGTAATTTCCCATTCCAAAACCGAGACAGGTCAAGAAAACGCCACTTTTACGTTTCTCCTCGATCAAATTTTCCATAGAACGGTCGCTGGAGGCGCCTACGTTGAAATCCCCATCGGTAGCCAAGATTACGCGATTGTTTCCCTTTTTACTGAAATTTTCCTCCGCAATTTTATATGCCAATTCAATGCCAGCCCCTCCAGCGGTTGAGCCACCGGCGCTCAAGTTTTCAATGGCTTCGCGAATTTTGTCTTTCTCCGCTCCGGAAGTTGGCGCAAGCACCAGTCCCGCGGCACCGGCATAGACAACAATTGAAACCTTATCCGTCTCGCGAAGCTTATCCACCAAGACTTGTAGCGCAGCTTTTAACAGTGGCAATTTATTTGGCTCATTCATGGAACCCGAAACATCCAACAAAAAAACCAGATTTGACGCAGGGACGTTGTTAAGAGAAATATCCTTTCCTTTCAACCCAATCCGCACTAATTTTGAATCGCTGTTCCACGGGGAGTTTACAACATCCGCAGTGATGGAAAAGGGATCATTACCTTTAGGCTGTGGGTAATTGTAGGAAAAATAATTAACCATCTCCTCAATTTTTACAGCATCCTGCGGTATTTCCTGTCCGTTGTTCAGCATCCGGCGAATGTTACTGTAGCCAGCTTTATCAACATCAATTGAAAATGTGGAAAGTGGTGCTGTTTCTACTCTTTTAAAAATATTTTCTTCTATACGGCCATAGCTTTCGTTTTCGGGTAAATAATTTGAAACAGAGACATTGGTAGCATATTTAATCCGTTCTTTATGTTTACGCTCTGGCCTTGGGGAAGAATAATTGTTATTTCTTACTACACCATAACCCATTGCCCTTCTAATAGCATCATTGTTTTGAGAATATCCCGTGACTACAACTTCTTCGAGGGCAGAACCAGGTGACAATTGAATATTTATGGGCTTATCAGATTTTATTTTTACCTCTTCCGTTTCAAAACCCACGTAGGAAAAAACCAATTTTTGACCAATTTGTGCTTGGATTTCATAATTCCCGTCAAAATCGGTTTGGGTTCCGGTGGAAGTTCCTTTTACAATTACGCTCGTGCCTGGTAATGGCAAACCTGTATCGTCAGTTACGTTTCCGGAAATTTTTACTGTTTGTGCGCCCATTTGCAAACCAAATAACGCGATTGCTAAAAATGTGAATAATGTTCTCATAATCTGTGGTTTTATGTTTAACTTGAGGTAAAACTACATTTGCAATAGTTCAGAAAAAATGGAAAATGAGGGAACGGGCACTTTGATTGAGCGAAGCGACAACCGTTTTGGTGCGCTGTATTATTTTATTTTGAAAAAAAATCTGCGAAAATTTTCAACTTCTCAAAAAATGAATACCTTCCCCATTCAATAAAAGAAAAAGATGGCAAAGAGAAATGCTGAAAATATAAGCCTTGGCGATGTTTTAAAAGATTTTATCCAAAGCAACCGGCTCGAAAAAGGATTGAACAAAGTAAGCGCAAGGGAAGCATGGAATGAAATGATGGGAACGGCAATTTCAAATTATACAACAGATGTTAAGCTGGATGGCGACACGCTGTATGTTCAACTTTCATCTTCCGTATTGCGTGAGGAATTAAGCTACGGTCGTGAGAAAATAATAAAAATGCTCAACGAGGAAATGGGTAAAGACTTGATCAAAAAACTGGTTTTACGATAAAAAAAGCGCACAATTTCTTGCGCGCTTTCATTCCTATATACTTTATTTTAAAAATGCATTAAAACATTTCGCGACCGGCAAAATGGAAAGCGCCCTCAATGGCAGCATTCTCATCGCTATCGCTTCCGTGAACCGCATTTTCACCAATAGAAGCAGCGTACAATTTACGGATAGTTCCCTCAGCAGCGTCCGCAGGATTGGTGGCACCTATCAATGTACGGAAATCCTCCACGGCATTTTCCTTTTCAAGAATAGCGGCAACAATAGGCCCGCGCGTCATGTACTCTACCAATTCCCCATAAAATGGACGCTCGCTGTGCACTTCATAAAATTTCTGTGCATCTGCGGTGGTCATATGCGTAAGTTTCATCGCTACGATTCTGAAACCGGATGCGTTTATTTTTTCAAGAATTGCTCCAATGTGGCCTTTTTCAACCGCATCTGGCTTCAACATAGTAAATGTTCTGTCTGTTCTCATTGTGTTTTTAAAATTTCGGCAAAAATACTATTAATATATTCAATTGCAAGGAATCAGTATACAATTACAGTTTTAAGAAAATTTCATTTAAATCTAGTCTTTGGTACCAACAGCATTTCTTCTGCATTGGAGTATAAAATCCATTGTCGTATCTTCGCAGCGATGAATAAAGAAACTACACAGGCCGTAAAAAAATTATTGGAAAACCCACGGAAAATCGTGATTGTAGCCCATAAAAATCCAGATGGTGATGCCATTGGGTCTTCATTGGGACTATGTTTTTTTCTAAAGAAAATGGGCCACGATTGCCAAGTAATTATGCCGAATGATTTTCCGGATTTCTTAAAATGGATGCCGGGCGTCGATGAAATTTTAGTTTTTGAAAAAGATCTAGAAAAAGCGAAGCAGTCAATAACGGATGCGAATCTAATTTTTACTTTGGATTTTAACAGCCTCGATAGGGTTGGCGATCTGCAACCACTTTTAGAAAATAGCGAAGCGGATTTTGTGATGATAGACCACCACCAGCAACCTGCAACTTATGCGGTAGCTACCTACAGCGATGTAAGTGTAAGTTCAACGGCAGAAATGGTTTACCATTTTATAAATGCCTTGGGCGAAGCCGAAAAAATCACGGAACCCATTGCCACCAATCTATACTCCGGCATATTGACAGATACGGGCTCCTTCCGTTTTCCCGCTACCTTGCCCACTACCCATCGCGTAATTGCAGCGTTGATGGAGAAAGGGGCAGATAATGCGGTTATTTATCAAAATATTTATGACACGTTTACACCAGACCGCATGAAATTGTTGGGCTTGGCGTTGAATAACCTTACCATTCTTGAGGAATACAATACCGCATACATAACATTAACGCAGAAAGAACTGGATGAGCATAATTTCAAAAAGGGCGATACAGAGGGATTCGTAAATTATGCGCTTATGATTAAAGGAATTGTTTTTGCGGTAATATTTATTGAGAACAAACAGGAAAATATTGTCAAAATTTCTTTCCGAAGTAAGGGCAGATTTTCAGTAAACGATTTTTCCCGCTCGCATTACAACGGTGGCGGACACATAAACGCGGCAGGCGGTAAAAGTTCACAATCCCTTAGCAATACGGTAACCGAATTTATTAGTATCTTGCCCCGCTATAAACAAGAGCTCTCAAATGCTTAAAAAACTGATATATACAAGCATCGCAATAGCGTTTTTTGCTGCCTGCAAAAGCCCGGAAGCGCGACGTCCCGTGCAAACCCGTTCGGGAAGTTTCATAAATGAGTCCGTGGTGCGCAACAAAGAAATTTACGATCAGGAAAAAATGTACATTGAAGAATTGATTGAAAAAGATTCGCTCAAGGATTACATTGCTTCAGAAAGTGGATTTTGGTACTACTACAATGTAAAAGATACAACTTCAACTGAAATGCCCGATATTGGCGATATTGTTGAATTCACTTACGATATTAAAAATCTTGATGGTAGTACAATTCTTTCAAAAGAAGAAAACGGCCTACAGCAATACCGCGTAGATGAAAGCAATCAAGAACTTATTTCCGGTGTGCGGGACGGTATAAAATTGATGAAGGAAGGCGAGACCATAACCTTCTTTTTTCCTTCCTATAAAGCGTTCGGCTATTATGGCATCGAAGAAAAGCTTGGTACAAACGTGCCAATACAGAGTACAATAACACTACATTCTTTAGAACAATCAAACGAAAATTAATTTCAAAATGAAAAAACTAACATTAGCATTTTTATTACTTACACTTTCCTTTGCATCCTGCCAAGACAAATATCCAGATTTGAAGGATGGCGTCTATGCTGAATTTGTTACTAACAAAGGAACTTTTTTGGCAAAGCTGAAAAATGAAAGCGCTCCCCTCACTGTTTCAAACTTTGTGGCACTTGCCGAAGGGACCAATGGTATGGTGGACTCAACCTACAAGGGCAAACGCTTTTACGACAATCTTACTTTCCATCGCGTCATAAAGGATTTTATGATTCAAGGAGGCGATCCTGTGGGTGACGGGACAGGAAGTCCAGGTTATACATTTCCCGATGAAATTACAGACACGATTCGTTTTAACCGAAAAGGACTTTTGGCAATGGCAAATTCGGGTCCCGGAACCAACGGAAGCCAATTCTTCATTACTTTGAAAGAAACACCGTGGCTGGACGGACGCCACACCGTTTTCGGCGAAATAGTTAAAGGACAGGAAGTTGTGGATTCCATAGGAAGCGTGGAAACTTCAAAGCCAGGTGATAAACCAGTTTCTCCCGTTACCATTGAAAAAATCAATATTATAAAGAAAGGCAATGTAAAAGTTCCTTATTTCACTGAGGAAATGGGTAAACTGGAGCAAGAGAAAAAGGAAAAGGAAGAGCGCATCAATAAAGTAGCGGCTCAGAAAGCATCAGAATTGAATGCTTTAAGAAGCCAAGCAGATTCATTACCCTCTGGCGTGAAAATGTATTACAATCAAAAAGGAACTGGCGAGAAACCCGCCGAAGGTTCTAAGGTTTTAATGAATTACGCCGGCTTTCTAGCGGATGGACATCTTTTCGATTCCAATATTCTTTCAAATGCTGAAAAATTTGAAACCGTAGATGAAATACGCAAAGCTGCGGGCCAGTACGCTCCGGTTCCTGCGGATTATAGCCAAAATGCAGGCTTGATCCCCGGTTTCCGCGAGGCGTTGCTGAATATGAAAATTGGAGATAAAACTACCGTTTTCATTCCATCTCATTTGGCTTATGGAAAACGTGGAATTCCTGGGGTAATTCCTCCAGATTCCGAACTTATTTTTGAATTGGAACTCGTTGGCTTAGCGCAATAATCCCGATTTTACCCATTAAAAAAAGGAACCAAACCTTGGTTCCTTTTTTTTATGGCATTCATTTTTGATGAATTTACTTCTTCGGAACATTCTTTAGAATTTCCAACACAAATTCCCAATATTTTTGTGCCGATGAAATGCTCGCGCGCTCATCCGGGGAGTGAGCACCTTTTATTGTTGGCCCAAAGGAAATCATATCCATATCTGGATAATTTTGGCCCAGAATACCACATTCAAGCCCAGCATGGCAAGCAGCTACGTTCGCCTTTTCACCATTAAGTTTTTCATATAAATTGTCAAGAACTTTCAAAATTGGGCTATCCATATTGGGTGCCCAGCCGGGATAGTGACCGGCCTGAGCTACTTTATAGCCTGCCAGTTCAAATACAGAAGTCAACGAATTAGCCAAATCCTCCTTTGAAGATTCAACCGAAGAGCGCGTTAAACATTCAATTTTTAAATTGCCATCTTTAAGTGTGATTTTAGCAATATTATTTGAAGTTTCCACCAAGTCTGAAATATCAGGACTCATTCTATAAACACCATTGTGGGCGGCATAAATTGCGTTCAAAAATTTATTTTGATCGCTTTCTGAAATAACTTTTTGTATTTCAGAATTGCTTTTTTCCGCTGAAATAGAAAGCTGCGGCTCCAATGATTTATATTCAGAAATAATTTGCGACTTCACCTTTTCAAATTCAGAAATAAACTCCTTTTCTGAAGTAACGGCAACCTCGGCTACACTTTCCCTCGGGATTGCATTTCGAAGACTTCCGCCGTTTAATTCGGACAGCTTTATAAAGTCCTTTGTAGCGAAGAGCAAACGGTTCATTAATTTATTGGCATTGCCCAAGCCTTTGATGATGTCCATTCCGCTGTGGCCGCCTTGCAAGCCTTTCACTTTTACGGTGAAGGCCACAGTGTTTTTTGGCACATCTTCTTCCTTGTAATTTCCCGTAGCTGTAACATCAACACCTCCGGCGCAACCTACACCAATTTCATCATCTTCCTCCGTATCCAAATTCAGAAGGATATCACCTTTCAGCAAACCACCTTTTAAGCCTTTAGCGCCCGTCATTCCCGTTTCCTCATCAATAGTGAAAAGTGCCTCAATCGCTGGGTGTTCAATTTCCTTGCTTTCCAAAATCGCCATAATTGTGGCAACGCCAAGCCCATTATCGGCTCCCAACGTAGTTCCCTTTGCGCGTACCCAATCGCCGTCCACGTACATCTCGATACCTTGTTTATCAAAATCGAAATCGGTATCATTATTTTTTTGATGCACCATATCCAGATGGCTCTGCAATACTACCATTTTTCGATCCTCCAGTCCTTTGGTTGCAGGTTTTCTGATAATCACATTGCCCACCTCATCCTCAATAGTTTCCAGATTCAGGTTTTTACCAAATTCCTTCATAAAAGCAATTACGCGCTGCTCCTTTTTTGAGGGTCGGGGCACCGCGTTCAAATCGGCAAATTTGTTCCAAAGAGCTTTAGGTTCTAAGTTTCTTATTTCTTGGTTCATAAAAATTTTATTTGATTTTATTTTACTGCGAATTAGCAAAAGTTTTTATTGAATTTCAAAAGAGAAATAATCACTACACACTTCTATTTTAAAATAAAAAACTTGCGTGTTCTCACATATTTCCACAAAATTACCATTTTGTAAGCGCTATAAAAATTATGTGGAAAAAGAATTCCTTTGTAAGTTTGGTTCATGCAAAGAAAAACCGCGGTAGTGCTTACCATCCTGCTCCCATTGCAAATTCAGGGATTGCAAATACTGAAAAAATTTCCATCTTTTGTCGAGAAATATTACAGTCTCGGTTTTTATCCCGTTTTATCAAAAATTTCGCGTTATCTGTTCGGGTGGATTCCATTTTCGGTGGGCGATGTTTTCTATATACTCATTACAATTTTAGCGCTTCGGTGGATTTATAGAAATTTTCGCCGATTGCGATTTGAGCCCATTCGGTTTTTTTTGGATATTATCGCTTCAATTTCAGTAGTATATTTTGTGTTCCATTTATTCTGGGGCTTCAATTATTATAGGCTTCCGCTTCACCAATCTTTACAAATTCAAAGTGAATACACCTACGAGCAACTTTTGGAAACAACCAAAAAATTCATTTCAAAAAGTAATGAAATGCACCGAGAATTGGGTTATGCAGACAGCGTTAAAATTGATTTGCCGTACTCCCAACCCGAAATGTTCGAGAAATCCCTAAATGGATATAATAATCTTGAAAAAGAATTTCCGCAGTTGGCTTACGCACCCAAGAGCATAAAAAATAGCGGGTGGAGTTTAGGCCTAACCTATATGGGGTATAGCGGATACATAAATCCATTTACGGGTGAGGCGCAAGTGAATAATTTAATAAAAACCTATAAATTCCCAGTGGTAAGCTGTCACGAGGAGGCGCACCAAATAGGCTATGCCGCAGAAAATGAGGCTAATTTTATTGCTACGCTTGCTACTATAAATAATGATGACGCATACATTCAATACGCTGGTTATATTTTTACATTGCGGTATCTTATTAATGAAGTGGCGCGTGCGGATGAACCCACATATCACGAATTACTGAAAACCATAAATCCCGGGATTTTAGAAAGTTATAAGGAAATGCGCGATTTTTGGGATGCCTACGAAAATCCCTTTGAAACGTTTTCAAAGAATTTTTGGGATATTTTTCTGAAGGCAAATAATCAATCCCGCGGAATTTTAAGCTATGATTATATGGTTGCTTTGGTCGTGAACTATTTTGGCGATAAAACATTGTAAACTTCCGGAAAAAAGAAAAGCGTGAATGCCATTTTTGCATCACGCTATTCATCAATCAAGTGGGGAGTAATACTTTATGCTTTTACATATTCCGCTTCAGCAGGTTTTTTGAAAACTGACGGATCAAGTTTTGTTTCGGTAGCAGTAATTTTGTCAAATTTTATATCCATTTTTTCATCGTGCGGCTTGCCATTTTCTACGTTCCACCACGTTATTTTCTTCGGAAGTTGCAATCCATTCACATCTTGCCATTTGTCGTATTTTATCCAGTGCCAATCGTCACTCTTTTTTTGGTCCATAAAGGTTACGGTGTACGCCAGCCAAGTCATTCGCTCGGTTTCTGGATCAAAATAAAGTATGTATTCATCTTTTGATGAGTCGCCTACACCATCGTTGTAGCTCACTTTATAACCATTGTACATTTTCCCATCTAGCTCTGCGGGTTCAACGGCTTGATAATTGGTTCCCGGATCTGCCAGAACGAACGGCATTGCATAGAAATAAAACATCAAATTATGGTAAAACCGAGGGTTTCCCTCATACGCAAGATCGTGTTTTAACAGCCAGACATCTTTCCCATCATAACCAATGGACCAATCCTTTGCTTCAATTTTGGATTTTCTGTCCGGCAAAGAAACGGTGTGCACCTCATCCCCATTTTTCCCCTTCATTTCAAAACAAAGATTGTTCATTTTTTTCCAGTTGGAAAGACCGCCGTGGGCAGTAAAAATACTCTGGAGTTCTACCGGATAACTTTTGGCCTCATTTGCACTGCTGCGCTCGAGAGCTTCAGTAGCATCGATGGTATCGTTTTCAAGACCCTCGGTTCTCGGGGTGTCCATTTCGGTATCTGGGGGATTTTTTTTATCGTCGCGGCAAGCTGTGAGGGAGACAATTATAGAAAGTAAAAGAATCAATTTTTTCATAGCGGTTGTTTTTTGATTCCTAAAAATAAGAAAGCTTCCCCAAAACGGGGAAGCCTTTTAGAAACCTTTATGATTGGATTCTTTTTAAAATCCAGATTTCAATGGTTTTCGAAAACTATTCCTTCACTAATTTTTTAACCACTGAATTTTCTTCCGAAGAAATTTTCACAAAATACATGCTATTTTCCAAAGAAGAAATATTTACATCAACCCTACCGCTGGCAGGGATTATTTTTTCTGAAAAAACCAATCTTCCCTGCACATTATAGATTTCAACTGAAGTTTCTGAAACTAATTTTGAAGATTGAAAGGTAACAATTCCGGAAGTTGGGTTTGGGTAAAGTTTTAAACCTGACAATTCATTTGAAACTACCGAAAGAAAAACAGCACTGTCCAAAAAGTCTGGAATTCCGTTATTGTTTGTATCATCATCCAGCGGGCTGCCGCTATTATTGTAGTCTTCATTTATTGTTAGCGTGCCATCACCATCATCATCGTTATCCAGATAATTTTCAATCCCATCGATATCGGTATCAATAAAAATATACGCCGAAGAACGTAGACCAGCGCCAATGCCCGTAATTTCGTCAATGGTTACTACATAATCGCCGTCGTCATCACCGTCTAAATAGTTCGGGATGCCGTCGCCGTCTGTATCATCATCATTAAAGTTTCCATTGTTATTAAGATCTTCATCGCCATTGGCAATTCCATCATCGTCACTATCGGTTAAAGGATTGGCCTCGTCGGTTGCAATTTCAAAAGAGGTAATTGTAAAGCACCCAGTCGTAAAATTTTCAACGCGGACGTAAATAGTCTGTGGGTTCGTGATATTCAAATAAGCAGTAGGATCCATAATGGCCAATGTAGGATTTTGAGCATCTGCTTGAGATTGGTAATACGAAACAGAATAATCCGCGGGGTTTAAGTTCCCCAAGATTGCCTGTTCATTTACCGTAAGATCAAAAATCGCAAAACCGTCGCCATCGCCTTCATTAATAAATAAATTGGGGGGTTGATTGATGGTTGGTTGTTCAATTACTATCAAATCCAATTCAACTATAGCATAACAACCAGTTACATTATCAAGGCGAGCATAAATGGTCTGTGCGAACGCAATTATATTTTGGTAAGGGCTTGGAATAGCGAAAGTCCCATTTTCTGCATCCATAAGAGTTTCGTGATACGTTATACCCACCGCTGGATCTCCATTATTTATTTCCGTATCTTTTTCAGTTAAATCAAATATTGAAAAACCATCGTTGTCATCATCACACACTTCAAGTGGGGTTGGTTGGTTGGGAGTTGGTGTAGGATTTACCCGTATTTGGAAATTTGTAATATCAAAATCTCCAGATATTAAATCTTGAAGCCTTGCATATATTACCTGTGGATTAGTGAAATTTACATATGCTTGGGGATTTGTGATTGTTGGTGTTCCCGCCTGTGCATCAGTTTGGCTTTGATGAAAACTAACTTGTAAATTATTTGGATTTTGAGACCCAATAATCTCTGGATTTTTAGTAGTTAAATCGAAAATTGCGTACCCGTCATAGGGAAGATCATCACAAATTTCGTAAACTGAAGGTTGATTTGCGACAACCTGTGCCACCGCAGCGATACTCACAAATAAGACACCAATAAAAAGTAATAATTTCTTCATAATCAAAAAGTTTGGGTGCAAGATACTATTTTTTTATAATTAAGATTTTATTAACCTTTACTCAAATGTTGCGAATTGCGTTCGATTTCTCTATCATTGTTTTTCCAAATTGAATTATTATGAAAAAAATCATTTCAGTTTCATTCCTAATTGCGGTCACACTTTTATTTTCGGGCTGCTTTGGCGATGATGTGGATATAAAAAGTAACCGACGTTTATTGGTTCAGGGAAAAATTACAGATTCCACAGGTGTTCCTATCCCCAATATTACCGTGGTTACCAGCGGCAACGGCGATAAGTTGGGACAAAGTAAAACCGATGCAAACGGCGACTTCTATTTTGTTTCACTGGATGAAAAATTTGATCCGCTCGACATTCTTATCAATGTAGGTGATGATCCATTTTTCGGGGTTTCAAACAATCCTGAATACAGTACAATTTCACTTCTTTCTGAAGAGCGTACCGACCGTTTATCATACAATCTCGGCACATTTACGCTTTCAAGAAAGGCAAAACTGGATATAATTCTTGATGCCGTTGATGAAAATAGCACCATACAATTCACAGCTGTTTATACTCCAATTGACTGTCGTTTGCCTTTAATGGAAAATACTTCAATTAATTGCAACCAATCAGCAACTTTTGAAGAAACGGTTACTGCTCAAAGTGCTAATCAATTCTTTGAAATAAGACCGGTCCTAGGCAGCTTTGTAATCTTAGAATATTCGGCCAACGGCGGCCCAATCCAAACCACTGAAATATTTATAGACAATGAAGAAAATTCACTTACACTTCAATACTAGCTTTCTCTTTCTTTTCTTATTTCTGGCTACTTCATCATTCTCCCAAACAGAAAACAATACCTTACCAATTCAAGATAATTCTGAAGAAGAAATTGAGAACGAACCACACAGAATTGGAACAATCTCAATGGGGGCTTATCTTCCTATTGCTTTTGGTGACAATTACGTAAACAACGGCATAGAGGTAAACGGTGGTATTCGGTTTACTTTCAAGGTAAATACGCTCCCCAATATATTTGTTGGTCCTTATGTGAGCTTTTTTAACGGCTCTGTGGAAAAACCGCTCGAGGTTGGCGATTTCAACAGCACTGCCAACACAGTAGTTGGGGTTATCGCTGGCTATGAAAAACAATGGAATGATTGGTTTTTTCCGCAGGGATTGGTTTTGGCTATTCCGATTACTCAAATAAAAAAGATACCGAAAAATTCTCTGATACCGGTACTGCCCTTTGGCTGAGCCCAGAGGTTAGCTATCAATTTATCAATTCGCTTGCGGTATTTGTTTCCCCAGAATTGCGCCGTGATTTTATGGCTATCAATGTACCTGATGAATTGGAAGATACCTTTGGCGGCGTTAATTATTTTGCCCTCAGTTTTGGAGTTCGCGTCCATTTGGGGCGGGGTTATAACGTTCCATAGCGTATCTTTGCGCCATGCAAAAAACCATTTCCAGTTTACAGAATCCACTCATTAAACAAGTTGCTTTATTACAGGAAAAATCACGGGAACGCCGTAAATCCGGCTTATTTGTAATTGAAGGTCTACGTGAAATTCTTCTTGCGAACAAAGGCGGTTATATTTTAAAAACCATTCTTTATTGTGCCGAAATAATTTCTGAAAAAGATGTTGTTCAACTGAAGCAATCCATTTCAGAAGCCACCGAATTTATAGAAATAACTTCAGAAATATATCAAAAAATAGCCTATCGCGGTTCAACCGAAGGCGTTTTGGCGATAGCAAATGCAAAAGATTTAACTGTTGATAACCTGCAACTTCAGCAGAAAGATATTTTAATCTTAATCGCCGAAGCGCCCGAAAAACCTGGGAACATCGGTGCAATCCTTCGCACGGCGGATGCCGCAAAGGTAGACGCCGTAATCGTTGCCAACCCAAAAACCGATATGTGCAACCCAAACATTATCCGTAGCAGCGTGGGTTGTGTATTTACGAATACAATTGCAACGGGAAGCACTTCTGAAATTATTTCATTTTTAAAGAATCACAATATCAACATCTACTGCGCCGCCCTGCAAGCCTCGCTGCCATACCACACCATAGACTTTACAGAAAATAGTGCCATTGTAATGGGTACCGAAGCCACGGGACTTTCCGAAGAATGGCTGCAAAACAGCACCCAGAACATCATCATCCCTATGAGTGGTGAAATAGACAGTATGAACGTTTCGGTAGCTGCGGGAATACTTATATTTGAGGCGAAAAGGCAGCGGGGTTTTAATTAATAATTAATGATGAATAATTAGTGATTTATGAAAGAGAATATTATTGCTACAAAATCATATCAGTTTGCTATAAAAATTGTAAAACTCACAAAGTCATTGGTTGAAAAAAAAGAATATGTTCTTTCAAAACAAATTTTGAGATCGGGCACTTCCATTGGTGCAAATGTTGAAGAGGCCATTGGAGGAATTTCAAAAAAAGATTTTAGGGCAAAAATGTCGATCGCGTATAAAGAAGCGAGAGAAACCCACTATTGGTTACGACTTTTAAAAGACACGGAATATATTGCAGTCGAAGAGTTTGAAGTCTTAAATACCGAACTTACTAGTATTTTAAAAATTCTTTTCAAAATAATAGATTCATCAAAAGAGTAAAGTTTTTAAATAAATTATTCATTATTCATTATTCATTATTCATTATTCATTATTCATTATTCATTATTCATTATTCATTATTCATTATTCATTAAATGACAATTTTCAACATACTAATAGTCATCCTCTCCGTAAGTTTTATCATTGACCAACTTTTGGATTATCTGAACGCGCGGCATTTTGATGATCCGTTGCCGGCCGAATTGCAGGATGTTTTTGATGAAACCGAATACAAAAAATCCCAACGGTATAAAATGGAACGCTATAGGTTTGCAACCCTTACCGCCACCATATCCTTTGTGGCCACGCTCCTATTTTTCTTTCTGGATGGCTTCGCGTATGTGGATACCTTGGCACGTTCCATTTCAGAAAATGAAATTGTTATCGCATTGGTTTTCTTCGGAATTATATTGATTGCCAGTGATATTCTCAGCACGCCCTTCGGTTATTACAGCACTTTTGTAATTGAGGAAAAATACGGTTTCAACAAAACAACCCGCAAAACCTTCTTTCTCGATAAACTGAAAGGTTGGCTTATGGGCGCCATTCTCGGCGGAATTATCCTAAGTGCCATCATCTGGTTTTATCAAACTACGGGCAAGAATTTCTGGCTTTACGCTTGGTTGCTCATAACCGTTTTTACCATATTTATGAATCTATTTTATGCGAAATTGATCGTGCCGCTTTTCAACAAACAGACTCCGTTGGAAAATGGCCCACTACGTTCCGAAATTGAAAAGTATGCGCTCAAAGTAGGTTTTACCCTCGAAAAGATTTTTGTGATTGACGGCAGCAAGCGCAGTACAAAGGCAAACGCCTATTTTTCTGGCTTTGGAAGTGAAAAGCGCGTAACGCTGTACGATACGCTGATAAAGGATTTAAATGAAGATGAAATTGTGGCAGTGCTTGCGCACGAAGTGGGTCACTATAAAAAAAACCACATCATCTTCAATCTATTTGCTTCCATAATCACCACCGGATTCACGCTTTGGCTGCTTTCGCTGTTTATTGGCAATCCCTTACTTTCCGAGGCCTTGAATGTTTCTGAACCCTCGTTCCATATTGGCTTGATTGCCTTCGGCGTGCTTTTCAGTCCCATTTCTGGAATTACAGGCTTGCTCATGAATTATTTAAGCCGAAAATTTGAATACCAAGCAGACGATTACGCCAAAACAACCTTTGCCGGGCAACCGCTCATTAACGGACTCAAAAAGCTTTCAAAGAATAGTCTTAGCAACCTTACCCCGCATCCGCTGTACGTATTTGCGCACTATTCGCATCCCACGCTTTTACAGCGTTTCAACAATTTAAAGAAGAAATAAAAAAATAAATCCCCCATGAATCAAATTGAAAAAATTGAAGCAGAATTGCTTCCGCTTCGTAACCAACTCAAAAACCACCGCCTTTACAGCAATCTTTCATCACTGGCTGATATTCGTACATTTATGGAGCAGCACGTGTATGCCGTTTGGGATTTTATGTCGCTTTTGAAGGCGCTGCAACGCGACCTTACCACGGTTACCCTTCCCTGGGTTCCGGCAAACAATGCAACCTTGGCGCGGTTTATCAATGAAATAGTCCACGGCGAGGAAAGTGATGTAAATGAAGTGGGCGAACCCCGCAGCCATTACGAAATGTATATTGAAGCTATGCAGCAAGTTGGCGCCGATACCGCCCCCGCAAACCAATTCATTTCAAAAGTAAAAGAGGGAAAAAGCGTGGCTGAAACGCTACAAGCAACCCAACTCCCACAACGCACAAAGGATTTTGTAAACTTTACGTTTGAAACCATTGCTTCCGGGAAAACGCACACCATTGCCAGCGCATTTACCTTTGGCAGGGAAGATTTGATACCTGATATGTTTATCGAAATCCTAAAAAGTGCCGACGCAAAAAACCAGCAATACAACAAACTGAAATATTACCTAGACCGCCACATTGAATTGGATGGCGATGAGCACGGACCGCTTTCCGTGCAAATGATAACCGAACTCTGCGGAAACGACGATAAAAAATGGAACGAAGCCCTAGAAATCGCCAGACAAGCGCTGCAGCACAGAATCGCCTTATGGGACTGCATCGCGGATAGAATAGCGATTAGCCAATAGCCAATAGCCAATAGCCAATAGCCAATAGCCAATAGCCAATAGCCAATAGCCAATAGCCAAAACTAATATTTCTAACATACCATTCAACATTTAAAATTCAAAATTCAACATAATTAGAAAAAATTGCCTAGACAAGTCCCAAAATCCATAACCGATAAAGAAAAAACAAGCGTCCGTGATTCCTTCAAGGCGTTACGCACCATTCCACGGTTTTTTAGGGAAATCTACCGCGCCAGCCCCAAGTTGTTTTTTGTAAATACCTTCAGCAGGTTGCTCAATGCCTTTACCCCCGTGGTGATCCTGTGGGTGGGGAAAATGATCATTGATGAAATTATCCAGCAGGTTTCCCTCGAAGATAAAGACTTCACCCAACTATGGAACCTCGTGCTTATCGAGTTCTGTGTGGCAGTGCTTTCCGATTTACTCGGAAGATTGATAAACCTGACTGACGGACTCCTGGGCGACCTCTACAGCAATGCCTCTTCCGAAAAAATAATCCGAAAGACTGCTGAGCTTACCATCGCGCAACTGGAAGACCCCGAGTTTTACGATAAACTGGAGCGCGCACGTACGCAAACCAACAGCCGCGTGGACTTGATGAGCAACGCCTTGGGCCAAGCCGAAAGCCTTATTTCCATGGTATCGCTCATTGCGGGCTTGGTCTATTTTGAACCCATCCTTATATTGATCCTCGTCCTTAGCATCATCCCCTCATTTATCAATGAGGCCAAATTCAGCAGTACGCGCTATTCCGTGGCACGCAGTTGGACCGCCGAACGCCGCGAACTGGATTACCTCCGCTTCATTGGGGCCAACAACCAGACCGCCAAGGAAATCAAACTCTTCGGGTTAACCGATTTTATCGCCGAACGCTTCAAAAACCTTTCAACCGACTATTACCTCATCAACAAAAAACTGTCGCTCAAGCAGAGCCTGTACGGGTCGCTGTTCAACATTTTGGGCGTGCTCAGCTATTACGGCGCGTACGTTTACATTATCCTGCGTGTGCTGGCGGGCGCCATCACCATTGGGGAGCTTACCTTCCTTTCGGGTTCCTTCAACCGGTTGCGCAACAACTTGCAGGGTTTCTTTTCGCGCTTTACCCGCATTTCAGAAAGTGCGCTGTACCTTCAGGATTACTTCGATTTTATTGATTTAACGGTTGAGCAGACTGCTGAAACCAAGACCCCCATCCCCGAAACCATCACGCAAGGTTTTCAAGTGAATAATCTGCACTTCGCCTACGCCGGAAGCGAAACCGAAGTCCTAAAAGGCGTAACCTTTACCCTAAAGGCAGGCGAAAAAATGGCGTTTGTGGGGCAGAACAGCGCGGGCAAGACCACGCTCATCAAACTCTTTCTCCGCTTTTACGAACCCACGCAGGGCGAGATCCTTTTGGACGGCATCAACATAAACCGGTTTGATGTGGACGAATACCGAAAACGGTTTGGCGTCATCTTTCAGGACTTTTTTAAGTATGAATTCACACTGCGCGAAAACATAGCCGTGGGCAATATAGACCAAGTGCAGAACGACGAAATAATAAACTACGCCGCGAGCAGAAGCCTTGCCGAACAGGTGGTGGGCGAGATGGCGCACGGCCTCGAGCAACGCCTGGGCCGCAGGTTTTACAAAGGCACCGAACTTAGCGGTGGTCAGTGGCAAAAAGTGGCATTGGCGCGCGCTTATATGAAGGATGCGGATGTTATGGTGCTGGACGAACCCACCAGCGCGCTGGATGCGCAGGCGGAGTACGATGTTTTTGAACGCTTTATCGCCCTTACCAAAGGCAAGACCAGCATTATTATTAGCCACCGCTTTAGCACCGTGCGTATGGCAGACCGTATTTTGGTACTGCAACACGGCCAAGTGCTGGAGCTGGGCACCCACCAAGAGTTAATGGAGAATGGAAAACTGTATGCCGAGCTGTTTAGGTTGCAGGCGGCGGGGTATCAATAATTATGAATTTTGAATGGCGAATTTTGAATTATTAAAATTATTCTAAAACTTTTCAATCATTGTCCGGTTGAGCAATTACAATGGCTGGTCGAGCGCAGTCGAGACCTCCTCTTGAAGAAAATTATTAAAATATATTGTAAATTGAAGACATAAAAAAAACCCGGATTCATCACCAGCATCTAATATCTGGGAGAGGAATTACCGGGACAGCAGGGTACAAATATACATAAAAATGGACAGACATTTCTACGAAAAAGTTTTTTCCACACAACGAATGGATAAATACTTCAAACGTTATCCAAAAGATGAAGCAAAAGCTATCATCCATTATAAAACAAATATTGAACTTTCTGAAGCATTTTATGCCGTTCTTTCATTATATGAAGTGGCTTTCAGAAATAGTTTGAATAGAGAATTAACCGAATATTTTGGAACTGTTGATTGGTATTTAAAAATTGGTTCTGTTCCAGGATTAAAAAATTTGAATGGCAGTATTCAAAACGCTCAAAAGCACATTGCCAATAGAAGCGAAACAATAACTGCTAATAAGGTTATCGCTGAACTAACAATGGGTTTTTGGGTAAGACTGTTTAATGCTGAGTATGAACTTATATTGTGGAAACCCTTACGGAAAGCTTTTCCGTATTTGGAAAAAAGTGAAAGACAACGTAACAATGTTTCTGCCCCAATAAACAAAATTCGCGATTTCAGAAATAGGGTTTTCCATCACGAACCTATTTCGTGGAATTTAGATAAATTAGCTGAAACACACGAAAGAATTTTGAAAGTAATGGGCTGGTTGAATGAAGATTTGCCAAAGGTTGCTAAAGAAATTGACCGAGTTCCGCAGATTATTAATCAAGCTAAGCAATTAAATATTTAAAACCTCACCCAAAACTGTATGCCGAGTTGTTTAGGTTGCAGGCAGCGGGGTATCAGTAATTATGAATTTTGAATGCAGAATTTTGAATTGATTTTAAAAGGAAATTTTAGAGTAATTTGTAACGGAAGAGCACGAGCGAGACGCTCGCGCTAGCGGGGTATCAGTAGATTAAAATAAAAATATTTGTTATAGTAAGTATTGAAAATAAATCTATGGAAGTAATTAATTCATTTTTCAGCAACATAAAAGATAAGTTAACAAATCCATTTTTCGGAACACTCATTATTGTTTTGCTGATAGATTATTGGGAACTATGGTATGCTTTGTTCAATTTTGATGAAGGGTTTACTCTTAATGATAAAATAATTTTCATTGAAAACTATGTATTGAACAACATAACCTTTTGGTCATTTGTATGGAATATCGCGCAAGCAATAATTTTCATGTTTGCTGGATATCTAATTGTGGTGGGGACTAGAAGTATAGTTCTTTGGATTGAATTTTACCTGATGCCTCTAATTACTGGAAAAATTATAAATAAAAATGTTGTTCGTAAAAAAGAATATGATGATGTGGTAAAAGAACGTGAAGAATATTTTGATCAATATGAAGAACAACGTCAAAATGTTAGAAATTTTTCTAAAACAATTGATGAACAGACAGAACAAATTAAATTAAAAGATCAGCAACTTTTGGAACAAAGTGATAAACTCAGTCACACAATTGGAGAGTTAGATTTAAATAAAGAGAGATGGGGTCAATCTCAAAAATTGAATGAAGATAAAGATAGAAATATTGAGGTATTGACAAATAAATTAAGTCAACTTGAAAGTCAATACGCCTTTGAATTGAGAAGATCAAAAAAATATAGAAATCTCTTTTTTGGAAGTGAAAACACTAGTTATTATAACTCAACAGTAAAATTTCCCCCAGAAATAATAAACAAAGTAAAAGAATTAAAAAATTATGGAAAATGGAATGGATTTTTAGGTTTGGGTAATTTTTTAGAATATGGTGGATCTATCGGAGGGGAATTAATTACGGATATGGTAGAAAGAGGTATTATATTTAAACGAGGCGAGCACGAAGAATTTACTCCTCTAGGCTTAATTATATGGAAATATCGAAAAATTTTCGAGAATAGTAATTCTGACTTTGGTCCTGAATAATTCCCCCCGCTAGCGCGAGCGTCCAGCTCGTGCAAATTACCCCCCCAACTCATAATCAATAAAAAACCAAGCTTGGTTTCATACAAAACAAAGCTTGGTTTGGAGTAAAACACAGTTGTGTTTTGGGTAAAACATAACTGTGTTTTTTAAAAAAGAAGGCTATGTTTAGGAATTCTTCTTAAAACCTGCGTTTTTCATAGCATCCAGAATGCGCTTGCCGGCACGGTAGCGTACGCTCACCTTTTCTATCATGGTGTTGGCAGAAAAAGCATTTTCATTGTCTGACCCCTTACTGCTGATGGATGGATAGAGCGAACCTAACTTTTCCAAACGCACTACCTTACTATCTGCAAGTGCTTTTTGGATTACGTTTTCCAGCGCTATAATCACTCCCTTAATATCAGGCTCACTAAGCGCGCTGAACTTTTCAATTTCAGACACTAGGTCGTCAATTGTCACTTCACCATCATTTACAATGCTGGCATACCATTTTCTGTTTCCGCCCCCTGCAACACCGGGCTCCACTTTTTGAACTAATTTGTACTTGATAGGCATACTAATTAAATTTAAAGGTTAATATAAATAATTAAAGATGTCCAAAAATGTCAGCGTTACAGACCATAATCCCACAGCAAGCCTAGTACTGTTTCATGATAATCAGCTGGTAAAAGTGGTAATGCTGTAATGCTATAAAATGCCGAAGGTCTGTTAGGGGAGAGAAGTTGACCCACTGCGTTGTTTAATTATCATAAATATAGGAAAGTGTTCCTAAAAGAACAATTTATCTTTCGGCTTTATGTGCATGCTATAATTTCCGTACTTTTAAACAAAATCAGCCACACCATGAAACACGCACTCATCATCACCCTTGCCCTGCTCCTATTGGCTTCGTGCAAAGAGGAAAACACTTCAGAAAAAAAATACATGGAGATTACCGGGGTAAATACCGCCCTTAATCCGGGCGATGATTTCTTCCGCTACGCAAACGGAAAGTGGTACGATTCCATCACCATCCCCGCCTCACAGGCCGGCGTGGGCGCGTATATGTTTATGAATTATCCGCAGCGCCTTAGGTTGCAGGGCATTTTGGACAGTCTTTCCAAAGAAACCCACACCCCCGGCAGCCTACAGCAGTTGGTGGGAGATTTCTATGCCGCCGGGATGGACACCGTCACCATTAACGAGCGCGGCTATGAGCCACTAAAACCCACCCTTCAGAATATTGAGAACATTACCGATATACCTTCGCTGATGGATTACGTTGCAGACCAACTGAAGGTGGACCACGGCACGTTGATGGGGTTTGCCATTGGCGCAGATGACAAAAACAGTACGATGACCATTGCCCACGCCTACCAAACCGGGTTGGGCCTGCCGGACAGGGATTATTATTTTAATACCGATGCGGAAACCGTTGCCATACAGGAGGCTTATAAGCAGTATGTGGCGAATTTGTTTCAGCTTACGGGCAGCAATGCCGAAGCTTCAAAAAAAGATGCAAACCGCGTGTATGAAATTGAAAAGGAAATCGCCGCTGCCCACAGAACCCGCACCGAAAGACGCGATGTTATTGCCAATTACAATATGATGGCGGTAAACGATCTTGAAAAAACCCAGCCCAACATCCACTGGAATGCTTTTCTGGAAGCCTTGGGCGCCAAGGTGGACTCCATAGACATTGGCCAGCCTCCCTATTATGAAAAATTGAATTCCCTTTTGAAGTCCGTTTCCATTGCAGATTGGAAAACCTATTTAAAGGCGAACGCCCTCACCAGCTACGCTGATAACCTGAGCCAACCGTTTGTGGATGCTTCGTTTGAATTTACCAAAGTGATTTCCGGTCAAGAAGTTCAAAAATCGCGGGGCGAAAAGATGGCAAGCGCGGTAGATAGTTATTTGGGCGAAGCCTTGGGGCAATTATACGTAAGTAAATATTTCACTGAAGATGCCAAAAAACGAATGCTCGATTTGGTGAACAACATCCAAAAAGCATACGCAAACCGAATCGATAAGCTGGAGTGGATGAGCGACAGCACAAAAACGAAGGCGAAGGAAAAGCTTTTTGCCATGACGAAAAAAATAGGCTACCCAGATGTGTGGAAGGATTATAGCCAAGTAACCATAGGAAGGGATACCTATTTTGAAAATATACAATCTGCAGCAGCCGCCAACTATAAACGGGAAATGGCGAAACTCGGCAAGCCAGTGGACAGGTCAGAATGGTACACCACGCCCCCAACCGTAACGGCGTACAACAATCCCGCCGCCAATGAAATTGTATTCCCGGCCGGCATTCTGCAATCCCCTTATTTTGATAATAACGCAGATGATGCCCTCAATTATGGCGGCATTGGGATGGTGATAGGCCATGAGATTACCCACACGTTTGATGATCAAGGCGCGCAATATGACAAGGATGGCAACGTAAAAAACTGGTGGACGAAGGATGATTATGCAAAATTTAAGGAAAGAATCCAGCAGGTGATAGATCAGTACGGCACCTTTACCGTTTTGGACAGTCTTCACATTAATGGTGCCATGACGGTGGGTGAAAATACGGCAGACATCGCCGGGATTGCCGTGGCGTACGATGCTTTTAAAATGACCAAGCAGGGGCAGGACACCACAAAGGTGGGCAACTTTACACCAGACCAGCGCTTTTTCCTATCCATCGCCAGAATTTGGAAAGTAAAGATGAAAGATGAATTTTTACGGCTATGGCTCAATAGCAATTCGCATTCACCACCAGTTTGGCGTGTTAATGGCCCGCTGATGAACACCACGCCGTTTTACAATGCTTTTGATGTTCAGCCAGGCGATAAAATGTATCTGCCAGCAGAGGAAAGAATCACCATTTGGTGATTCCATAAAACGGAAAATGCCGAAATTTTATTAATAGAAAAAAATACATTTGCCTTTTATTTGAAACCGTTACAGATGCAAAAAACAATCATACTTCTCTTCTTCGCAGTAACTACGCTACTCTCGTGTAAAAATGACGAAAACAATACCGAAACAGCCACAACCAATTTAAGAGGCGAATGGTTGCGAAGCGATGCTTCTGAAAATTATGGGTACACGCTGTTTTTCAATGCAGAAAACAAAGGCTACAGTACGGAATATATAAAGAATCCGGACGGCACCGCTATTTCGGGACTACGGGAATATATTTGGAATACAGAAGGAAATATTTTGACGTTGACGTACACCGCCGGAGGTTCAGAAACTTCGCCTTTTACAATAAATTCTGAAGGGCAATTGATTGTAACAGGCATAAGCGAATTGCCATTCAATAAAGTGGAATAAATTTTTGTAATATGAAAAACGATAGAATCTACAAGATGATTTTCGCGGGCGTATATCCGCATTACGTCACCAAAGTAGAAAAAAAGGGACGCACAAAGGAAGAATTGCACACTGTGATCCATTGGCTTACGGGCTATGATGAAAAAGCACTCCAAAAACAAATAGATAATAAAGTAACCTTTAAAAACTTTTTTGACGAAGCGCCTCAACTCAATCCCAACGTTTCAAAAATCACGGGCGTAATCTGCGGCTACCGCGTAGAGGAAATCGAAGAACCCTTAATGAAAAAAATACGCTATCTCGATAAATTGGTAGACGAACTCGCCAAAGGCAAAAAGATGGAAAAAATCTTGAGGGAGTAATAGCAATTAGCAATTAGCAATTAGCAATTAGCAATTAGCAAAAATAAATATCTTAACTGATAATCAAAAACAGCCAAAAACGGCCAAAAGCCAAAGGCTAACAGCTAGCAGTCAACAACCAAAAACCAAAAACCAACAACCAACAACAAATTGAAACCAACCAAAACTATCCCCCTCCTCCTAGGCCCTCTTCTTTTTATCGTATTGCAATTTCTGGAGGCGCCGGAGGGAATGTCCACTGCGGCTTACAGCGTTCTTTGTGCAACCTTGTGGATAGCCATTTGGTGGGTTAGCGAGGCAGTGCCCATTGCCGTGACTTCGCTTTTGCCCATTGTTCTTTTTCCGCTTACGGGCGCGCTGGATCTTTCTACTACCACAGCAGCATACGGGCACAAATATATATTTCTATATCTAGGAGGTTTTTTGATAGCCATCGCCATTGAAAAATGGAATCTCCACAAACGGATAGCTTTGTTCATTATAAGAAACATCGGCACCAATGTTTCAAAGATTATTTTAGGTTTTATGGTGGCTACCTCATTTCTTTCTATGTGGATTTCAAACACAGCCACAGCCGTAATGATGTTGCCTATTGGGATGAGCATTGTGGCGCAACTTACGGACAACCCAGCAACCGATGAAAATGAAAATTTACTTTTCGGGAAGGCATTGATGTTGGGCATTGCCTATTCGGCATCCATTGGCGGGATAGCAACATTGATTGGCACCCCACCCAACCTTATATTGGTGGGCTATGTGGAAGAAGTCTATAACATTGAAATCAGTTTTTGGAAATGGATGAAATTTGGTTTTCCCATTGCTTTGGTGCTTCTCATTATCTGCTGGTATTACTTAACGCGGATTGCCTTCAGCTTTAAACAGAAAAAATTTCCGGGTGGCAAAGAGGAAATTGAAAGACTCATCAGAGAATTAGGACCAATGAAAAGCGAAGAAAAAACCGTACTGACCGTTTTTACGCTTACCGCCATTTGCTGGATAGGCAGGGAATTTATGCTTCAGCCATTTATTCCAGGAATTGACGATACCATCATAGCTATAGCTGCTGGAATTTTATTGTTCACGCTTCCAGCGAAAAAAGGGCAGGAAAAAATAATCAACTGGGAAGAAGCCGTGAAATTGCCGTGGGGAATCATTCTTCTTTTTGGGGGTGGAATGGCTTTGGCCGCAAGTTTTGAGACTTCCGGACTGGCGGCTTGGCTCGGCCAGCAAGTAACCTTACTTAAAGGATTGCCGCTGTTCCTATTGATTTTATTAGTAATTGCAGCAGTAAACTTTCTAACGGAAGTTACATCAAACACAGCGACTACTGCGATGTTGCTTCCCATCTTGGCGCCCATTGCCATAGGTATGGGCGTAAATCCCTATGTGCTTATGGTTGCCACGACAGTGGCCGCTTCCTGCGCCTTTATGCTCCCCGTTGCAACGCCGCCCAATGCAGTGGTGTTCGGTTCGGGCAACTTACGGATTTCAGATATGGTGAAAAGCGGTTTGGCAATGAACATACTTTCCATATTTTTGCTTGCGCTCGCCGTTTATTTCTTATTGCCATTTCTATGGAATTTCAACCCAACGGAACTTTCCGCAGAATTTATTTTAAGCGAATAGTGAGGAATGAGGAATGAGGAAAATTAACTTTTTTAACTTGAAACTTTGAACTTTCAACTTTGAACTAAAAAAACATGCAATCCAAAGCCACAACCCCAGACCAGTATATGCAGGAGCTTCCGGAAGAGCGAAAAGCGGCAATGCAACAATTACGGCAAACTATTTTAAAGAATTTACCCAAAGGTTTTGAGGAAACAATGCAATATGGAATGTTGGGTTACGTGGTACTGCACAGCAAATACCCCAGCGGCTACCACTGCAACCCAAAAGATCCGCTGCCCTTTATGGCAATTGCTTCGCAAAAAAACTATGTCGCTTTTTACCATATGGGGATTTATGCCGATGAAAATCTAATGAATTGGTTCAAGGAAGAATATGCAAAAATTGCTAAGGGAAAACTAGATATGGGCAAAAGTTGCATCCGCTTCAAAAAAATGGAATCCATTCCCTATGAATTGTTGGGCCAGTTATGCTCAAAAATATCGGTAGATCAATGGATTGAGCAATATGAAAACAAGATAAAACGATAAGAATATCGCTACGGAGCATTTACTTCAACATTTCAAAGACATTCCTGATTTCAGGATAAACAATGCCAATTATTCTTTTGAAAGTTTTCTGTTTCGTGATGAAAAAATTATTGGGGAAGATTTTAAATTTCCCTCTTATTCAGTTCTTGGAATACAAGCTGAAGCCTGTTTTAAAGCATATTTACAGCAATCCCCATATTTTGAAGTGTTAGCATCAAACCTTCAAATTCAAGGTGAGACCGAAACTTTGGGTGAGCTGGATTATATTGTAAAAAACCTTATTACGAAAGAAAACATCCATATAGAATTAGCTTGTAAATTCTATTTATACGATGAAAACAGATCAAAAATTGAAGAACAAAAATGGATTGGCCCAAACCAAAAAGACACCCTTTTTGAAAAGTTGGAAAAATTAAAATCGAAACAATTTCCATTGCTTTACGCTTCAGAAACAACGAAAACTTTAAACGAAATGGAAATTGAAATTCCTTCCAAGCAACAGCTCTGTTTAAAAGCATTTCTCTTTATCCCGAAGGATTCAAACCAAAAATCTTTTCCGAAGAACTATAGAAATTGCATCGTTGGCCATTATTTAAAATGGGAAGAATTTTCCGAGGAAAAGCAGGCGAAATATTATCTACCCTCTAAGAAAGAATGGCTATTGCCAGAAAATTCCATCCACAACTGGCAATCCTTTTCAGAAATAGGAAAGCAAGTTGAAGAACAAATCAGAATAAAAAAATCACCGTTGGTCTATGAAAAAACACAAAATAATGTAGAACGGTTTTTTGTAGTTTGGTGGTAAATTTTATTTTGTTCCGTATTTATCGAATAGATAAACCAAACTGGCCATACTGGCCGCACCCAGTTCCAATTCACGTTTATTGACTGCGTCAAAAGTATCGTTAGCAGCGTGATGATAATCAAAATACCGCTGACTGTCTGGGCGCAATCCTGCCAAAACCTCCGCATTTTCAGCTAACGGGCCAATGTCGGCACCGCCGTGTCCTTTTTCAAAAAGATGAATGTTATACGGTTTAAATAGCGGTGCCCAAGACCGTACCTGCGCCAAAGTTGCGGCATTGGATTCAAATGAAAATCCACGCGGGGTGAAACCGCCCGCATCGCTTTCCAGCGCCAGTAGATGTTTTTCGTTTTTGCGTTTGGCTTCTTCGGCGTATTTCAATCCGCCACGCAATCCGTTTTCCTCATTCATAAACAGAACTACGCGCAACGTGTGTTTTGGCTTATAGCCAATTTCCTTTAAAATGCGCAACACTTCCATACTCTGCACGCAACCTGCACCATCGTCGTGCGAGCCGTCGCCCAAATCCCAACTATCCAAATGGCCGCCAACGACTATATATTTGTCAGGTTGCTCGCTGCCCGTAATTTCACCAATTACGTTATAGGACTGCACATCATCAAAGGTTTTGCAATTCAACTTATAATAAAATTTCAAATTAGGTTGAAGGCTCAATAAATTGCTTAAATATTCAGCTCCGTTGGTACTTATGGACGCCGCAGGAATGCGCTGATTTGTGGGAGTATCTCCGTAATTCATAGCACCGGCGTGTGGAAAATCGTCCAAACGTAAATTCATGGAACGCACCAAAACGCCAACGGCTCCATACTTTGAAGCTTCTGCAGCACCCCGTGAACGCTGGTCTACCGCGCCGCCATACGCCTCAAAAGTTGATATTAAACTTGCGTCCATCGGCCGATTGAAGAAAACAATCTTTCCTTCAATTTTATCTTTTCCCAGCATTGCCAAATCTTCCAAGCCCTTTACCTCAACAACCTCTGCCTTTATCCCAAGATTTGGTGTAGGCACGGAACCACCCAACGCACAGATGTCCGTAACCGTGGTTTCCCCGGATAGCGTTTCTATGTATGCATACTCCTTGAAACCGCGCGTCCATTTGGGTACCATTACTGGTTGAAGCCAGACTTTGTCAACGCCCAATTGTTTCAATTCTTCCTCTGTATATTTTACCGCATTTTCAGCTTCAAGGGAACCGCTTAATCTTGAACCAATCTGATTGCTCAAATAATCCAACCAATCGTAGGATTTACCTTCAGTTAATGCTTTTGTAAAAATTTTTCTCAGCATTAACGAGTCTTCGGAAGTGTTTTGCGAAATTAACGTGGAAGAAACCAGAAGGAAGCAAAGCGAAATTATAAACGAATAGTTTTTCATCTGAAGTATTTAAATTTCATTCCAATAGTAACTGAAACGAAGAGCAATTTAGTCATTCTGGAGCCTTTTTCTATATTCAGCAATTTTGGCGTGAATATCGGGACTTAGTGTAGGTTCTTTTATGTCTGGATATTTCTGAAGTTCCTGCAACATAATTTCGGCTACAATCAACCGCGCCGCCCGTTTATCATCTGAAGGAATGAGATACCAGGGTGCATTTTCCTTTGAAGTTCTGTTGATAGCGTCTTCGTAGCAATTCAAATATTCTTGCCAAAGCTCACGCTCATCGAGGTCGCCGGGTGAAAATTTCCAGTTTTTTTCTGGTTTATCCAACCTTCGCAGCTGCCTGTGCTTTTGTTCTTCTTTGGAAAGATTCAGAAAAAATTTAAAGATTATCGTTCCGTTTTCTTCGATGGTTTTTTCAAAATTATTAATCTGTTCAAAACGTCTATCCCAAAATTGTTCATTGATATCCTCAAGTTTATTCACATCGGGAAGTTTTTCGCCTAAAATATAATTGGGATGCACTCTGGTGACCAGAACATTTTCATAATGTGTCCTGTTGAAAACACCAAATTTTCCGCGTTCTGGCAACGCTATGTAGTGGCGCCACAGATAGTCGTGCTTTTTCTCAAGCTCGGTGGGTGTTTTAAAACTGTGCACCACAACACCGCGTGCATTAAAATCCTTGAAAACTTCCCGTATCAAACTATCTTTTCCCGCCGTATCCATTCCCTGAAGGCACACCAAAACCGCATATTTTCCGTGGGCATAAAGTGTATCCTGCAATTTCCCAAGCTGTTTTCGGGTTTTCTTCAATTGCTTTTCAAGTTCTTTTGAGGAAGCATCCAAATCTATGGAGGTGCGCGATCCGTCCAATTTAATTGTGGAATTAACTTTATAATCGGCTGGAAATATGGATTTCATTTTTAAAAAACAATTTTATTATTTACTCGCAAAAAGCTTAACGTCTTCTTCCGTAATTTCTGAACCTCCCAAAATAATTAGTCTTTCTACTACATTACGAAGTTCGCGGATATTCCCTGTCCAGTCATATTCCTGCAAAAGTTTTAATGCTTTTTCTGAAAATTTCTTTTGCGCAGTCCCGTGTTCTGAAGCTATTCTTCCCGTGAAATAGTCTACCAAAAGCGGAATATCATCACGTCTGTCATTAAGCGCGGGAACTTTTATTAAAATAACCGCGAGACGATGGTATAAATCTTCCCGGAAATTACCGTCCTCAATTTCCTTTTTTAAATTTTTATTTGTGGCAGTTATTACGCGAACATCTACCTTAATATCTTTATCGCTTCCCACTCTTTGCACTTTATTTTCCTGCAAAGCTCGTAACACTTTTGCCTGCGCTGAAAGACTCATATCCCCTACTTCATCCAAAAATATGGTTCCTCCGTTTGCAGCCTCAAATTTTCCAGCCCTGTCTTTATTGGCCGAAGTAAATGCACCTTTTACGTGTCCAAAAAGTTCGCTTTCAATCAGCTCACTTGGAATGGCGGCGCAGTTAACTTCAATCATCGGGCCGCTGCTGCGATCACTTTTTTGGTGTAGCCAATGTGCCACGAGCTCTTTTCCCGTTCCGTTGGGTCCCGTAATCAAAACGCGTGCTTCGGTAGGCGCTACCTTTTCAATCATTTCCTTTATTTGGCCAATGGCTGGCGATTCGCCTACCATCTCGTAATTTTTTGAAACCTTTTTCTTCAGCAGCGTGTTTTCAACCACAAGTTCCTTTCTATCCAAAGCTATACGGACTGTATTCAATAAACGGTTGAGATCCGGTGGTTTTGAAATATAATCGAAAGCGCCCAAACGCATTGTATTTACTGCTGTGTCAAGATCTCCGTGTCCGGAAATCATTACCATGGGAATTTCGGGTTTTATCTTTTTGGCAGCCTCGAGTACTTCTACGCCATCCATTTTTGGCATTTTGATGTCGCAAAGCACAAGATCGAAGTCCTCATTCTTTATAAGTTCAATTCCCGAAAGTCCATCTTCGGCTTCAGAAACTTCATATGAATTGTTTTCTTCAGATAAAATTTTGACCAAAACCCTGCGGATGGCGGCTTCGTCTTCAATAATTAATATTTTGGGCATTTTAAAATTTAAATTTGAATCCGGTACGTAAATACGGACTTAGTTCATCATTTATGATATAAATTTTTTCACCATCCCCATCTTCGAGCCTAAAATCGTTGTAGACCGAATGAGCCGCATATACATAAAGCAGCAGATGATCTGTAAAAAAATGCTCGTAGCCTAAACCGCCAATAACAATGGTCTGCTGAATACTTTCGGCGAAGGCATTAGTAACATTTTGTGGAGAAGTGGGAATGAAATTCTGCTGAATATTGGCATAAATGTTATCCAATGTGGCAAAAAGCTGAAGCGCATCTTTGTGATTATCATTCAAATAATGGCGGATATTGGTTTTAGGAACCCCGAGCGTGTAGGTCCAATTCGGTTTAAATTCTTTGTAATAATTAAGGATGGGAAGTGGAAAATTACGTCCGGGCGTGGTAGAATAGGACAATCCCAACACAAGGCGGTACGGTTTTTTGAGTTCCACCGTATCATTTTTTCTATCTAAGATGGCATACACGGCAGCTTCATATATGTAATCATCGCTTTGTAATTTCTGTTCAAAATCACTTTGGATTTTTACACCTGCCCTAGCACCGAAGCGCCAATTTTCAGAATGTTTCCAGGTGTAACCCAAATAAATATCCATTTGCTGTACGGATGTTACGAGATTATCCTGTACAAGCTGGGTTTCCTGGTTTAATCCAGAAAATGCATTCATATCTTCCATATCCTTCAGGTTGATATCTACATATCTGTACTCCAGACCTACAACGAGAAAATTCTTTTTTTCTAAATTAGTGGGAATGGGGCCCTGCAAAATAGCTCGATAACGACTGATGTTGTTATCCGATTTTGAGAATGGAATGTTGAGATATTCAATCCGTGCCAGATCTGTGGTCTGTGCGAAAAATGCCGTGGTAAAAAACAACAGCATAAGTGGTACTAAATTTTTCTTTTTCATAGTTTGATTTATATTAATCTGCCTTCAATTTAGGTTCTCCGGCAGCGGCAATTTGAGACTGAAATAAATGTACATCGCGTTGCGGAAATGGAATCGTAATATTATTATCCCTAAAAGTTTTATCAATCTCAAACCGTATGGCACTTTTAATCCGTGGATCTGAAAAGCTATCGCTCAAGAAAAAATAAACCCCGAAATTTAAGGATGAATCCCCAAAATCCTCAAACAACACAAATGGTTCGGGAGATTCGTGCACTCCCTGTTGACCCTTTACGCATTGAATCAAAAGTTTTTCTACCAGCCGGGTATCGCTTCCATAAGCAACACCCACTTTTACCGCCTCACGGGTCATATTCTGATTTTGGGTATAATTGAATATGGTATCGGTTATGAATTTGTGGTTGGGTATAATTATAATCTTATCATCCCTCGTTATTGCTCTAGTCGTGCGCAGTTTGATTTCTATTACACGGGCTACTTTATCTTCTGTTTCAATAACGTCGCCTACTAGAAGGGATTTATCCAGAATAATATAAATACCCGCAATTACATCTTGAAAAAGTTCCTGCAATGCGAGCCCCAAACCCACCAACAATGCCGCCGAGGCCGCCAAAAACGGAGTAACATTCACACCAGCAATGCTCAGCACTGCAAATACAACAATGATATAGGTAATATATTTTATGAATTTAAAAACGCTGATAAACTTTAGCTTATCCGTCGTATTCATTTTGCGTGTAAAGAGCAAGCGCAATCCTTTCAACAAAAAGCTCGCCAGCAAAAAGGAAATTATAACAAGGAGTAATAGGCCAATGGTTATATGTATGGTTTTATCACCCGAGCCATAAGTAAATCCAAGATTGAGAAAATCCTGAATCCCGCCCCAGATATCCTCCTTCACCACCTCGGTAATTTGATCCTCTACTTTTTGCTGCAAACCTATTAATATTTAAGCCACTTGAAAATTTCCTTGTATGTAGGTTTTTTGCCATACATCAAAATTCCTACACGGTATATTTTTGCCGCAAACCACACTGTGGCGCCAAATGATAAAAACAGGATAACAACCGAAAGAATTTGCTGCCATAACGGTACACCGAAGGGAATACGCATAAGCATAACCACTGGGGAAGTAAATGGAATGTATGAAAAAACCTGCGAAACCGTACCGTGCGGATTATCAATTACAGTGAAAAAACCTACATACACGGCCAGAATTAATGGCATCAATATAGGCATCATAAATTGTTGCGTGTCTGTTTCGCTATCCACTGCCGCGCCAATTGAGGCATATAGTGATGCATAAAGTAAATATCCGCCCACAAAGAACAGAATGAACATAATGATTAAATTCAATATCGGGAGGTTATTTATTTCCATCAGTACTTGTCTAATTACCTCTTGTGCGCCTCCATCCACACCCTGTTCAAGTGCCTGTTGTTGTGGCGATACCGAAGCGGGATCTATCCCAAAAAGTGATGTTACAATGGTTGATAGAATTCCTATTAAAATGACCCACACTAAAAATTGCGTTATCCCGGCCAGCGTAGTTCCAAAAATTTTTCCCAAAAGAAGCGCCCTCGGTTTTACCGAAGAAATAATAACTTCAATAACCCGACTCGTTTTTTCTTCTATCACACTGCGCATAATCATATTTCCGTAGATGATGATGAACATAAACAGCAAATATCCCGCTGCTCCACCAAATATCAACTTCAACCCAGATCCAAGCTTTGAGGTTTCCATTCCCTGAAATGTTTCTTGATTTGCATTAATATTTATATGAAGATTTTTTATGGTTTCAGAATCAATCCCCTGTTCCCTCAGCTTCAGATTGTTTGCCTTGGTTTCCAAGACATTGTTGATATCTTTCATAACGGAAAGCGATGGAGAATCTTCAGAATAAAAGGTTATAGTATTTGAAAATTCATCTATGCCCTTGGTTTTGGGAATATATAATAATCCATAAACTTCAGATTTTTCCGCTTCTTCTTTCGCTTTTGAAAGCGGCGTATTCTGAATAATTTTGTATTGCATTTGCGGTGTACTTTCAAATTCATTGGCAAAAAGTCCGCTCTCGTCCAAAATAGAAATTTGCCGAACCGTATTGTTGTTCAAACTAGAAAGATAAGCCACCAACGCAAAAATAGCCACAATCAAAAGAGGACTTAAAAACGTCATAATAATAAAGGACTTGTTTTTGACCTTCGTTAGATATTCCCTTTTTAAAATAAGTGAAAGATGGTTCATCGTTATCTATTTTTTTGGATGGTTTCAATAAATATGTCGCTAGAGGAAGGTATAACTTCAACAAAATGTGTAAGTTGTCCTACAGAAGTGAGATAAGAAACCAAATCATTTGAAGATATGGTTTCAGGAATTTTGACCCTGTATTGAAGTTCATTATTGATGCTTTTAAATGATGCGGGCGAAATTTCAAACTTATCACGCAACGTAGCAGAAACCGCATCCGGATTTTGCGTGAGCAATCCTATTTCAAAAGTATTAGATTTATAGGCGCGTTTTATATCAATCAATTTCCCGTCTAGGATTTTATTCGATTTATTGATAAGTGCTATGTGGTCACACATTTCCTCCACGGATTCCATTCTATGTGTGGAAAAAATAACGGTAGCTCCATCGTTGCGAAGCTGGAGAATTTCATCTTTTATAAGGTTTGCATTTATGGGATCAAAACCGCTGAAGGGTTCGTCGAAAATAAGTAGTTTTGGTTGGTGCGAAACTGTTACCACAAACTGGATTTTTTGCGCCATCCCTTTTGAAAGTTCCTGTATTTTTTTATTCCACCAATCCCTAATATCCAGGCGGTCAAACCAATATTTTAAGCGCTCCTTTGCCTGCTTTTCACTTAAACCTTTCAATTGGGCCAAATAAAGAGCCTGCTCTCCCACTTTCATCGATTTATAAAGTCCACGCTCTTCGGGAAGATAGCCTATATATTGAATATGATTGGGTTGAAGGGGTTCTCCGTCAAGAATTACCGAGCCAGAATCTGGCATTGTAATCTGATTTATAATTCTGATTAAGGTTGTTTTTCCAGCTCCATTGGGACCCAATAGGCCAAAAATGCTTCCTTTCTGCACTTCCAGCGACACGTTGTTGAGGGCCGTATAATCGCCGTAAGATTTGGAAACATTGTTTACTTCTAAAAGTTTTTCCATAGGTTGTTGTTGAAGAATGTAAATATATATATTAGCCAGCGAAGCACCGTAAATATTAAGAACATTTTAAGTGGACGCTCTTTTTTTTGAATTTCTGGTCAATTATTTTTCTCATAAATTTCAGTTACGAAACCGTTATAAAAGCAAAACCCACCCAAGAAATTAATCTTGGGTGGGAAAAAAAATTGCTATGAAAAAGAAAAATTATCGTTTTAGAAAACGATAGTCAAATATATGAATTTTTTTTAATTAACGTTTATTTAAGAAAACATATCTTTCACTTTTTCAAAAAAAGATTTGTCCTCTTTTTCCGGTTTCGGCTGAAAATGCTCGTCTTGACTCATTTTTTCAAAGAAATCTTTTTGTTCCCTTGAAAGTGATTTTGGTGTCCAAACATTAATATGAACCAGCAAATCACCAGTACCGTATCCATTAATGCTCGGAATTCCTTTATTGCGTAAGCGGAGAATTTTTCCACTTTGTGCGCCGGCATCAATCTTTATTCGAACCTTCCCGGTAACTGTTTCAATTTCCTTCGAAGTTCCCAAAACCGCATCAGAAATGCTTATGTATAAATCATAATGAAGATTGTCCCCTTCCCTTTGAAGTGTATCGTGCGGTTTTTCCTCAATGGCAACCAGCAAATCCCCGGCTATTCCATTCCCAGGAGCATCATTACCTTTACCAGATACCTTGAGCTGCATGCCGTCCACCACGCCTGCAGGAATTTTTATGGAAACAGTTTCTTCCGTTAACAGCATACCTTCAACATCTGCATTACTTGGCTTGCTCTCTACAATTTGACCCAAACCGCCACAAGCGCTACACGTAGCTGCGGTCTGCATTCTTCCCAAAATTGTATTTTGAATGCGGGTCACTTGGCCCTGCCCGTTGCAAGTAGCACACGTTTTATAGGTAGTGCCCTTTGCTAATTTTTTTCGTTTAACTTTTATTTTTTTCTCGACACCGTTGGCAATTTCTTCCAATGTAAGCTGAACACGGATACGAAGGTTGCTACCTTTTACAGTTCTACGCCCGCCACCAAAGCCGCCGCCGCCAAAACCACCGCTGAAGGCACCGCCAAAAATATCACCAAACTGGCTGAATATGTCATCCATATTCATTCCGCCGCCGCCGAATCCGCCGCCCTCAAAGGCTCGATGGCCGTATTGATCGTAACGGGAGCGTTTATTTGGGTCGCTTAAAACTTCATAAGCCTCAGCAGATTTTTTGAACATTGCTTCCGCTTCAGCATCGCCCGGATTTTTGTCTGGGTGGTATTGAAGCGCTTTTTTCCTATAAGCCTTTTTTATTTCTGCTGCCGAGGCACTTTTCGAAATGCCCAGAATTTCATAATAATCTTCCTTCATATTATTGTCCTATAACTACTTTTGGATATCGTATTATTTTATCGCCCAAGGCATATCCTTTTTCCAAGACGTCAATTATTTTTCCTTTCAGCTTATCCTCCGGCGCCGGAATTTGTGTAATTGCTTCGTGCGTATCTGCATTAAAGTCATCGCCCACCTGTGTCTCTATAGTCTGTAGACCCTTTACACGTAGGGTTTCACGGAGTTTACTGCTAATCAATTTTACGCCTTGAAAAAGATTGTCATCGTCGCTTTTTTCAATTTCTTTTAAAGCTCTATCAAAATCATCCAAAACAGGTAGCATGGAAACCATGATTTCCTCACCGGCAGTTTTAAACATTTCAATACGCTCCCGCGCAGTCCTTTTTTTGAAGTTCTCGAATTCAGCAAATAGCCTTAAATACCTATCTTTTTCACGCTCCACCTCTTCTTGCAGTTTAGATATCTGTATCGTTTCTGCATCATTTTTTGAATCAGCTTCTTCATTAGCGGTGTTGTTTATTTTCTGATCCTGCTCTTTCATATCCATTTCTGCTTCTTCAACGGAAGACTTTTTCTTTGTGCTCATAAAAAATTAATTTTCGTCAACGGAACAAAAGTACTGCCATTCATTTATAAATGTCAAAATGTCATTGATAATATTTAATAATATATTAAGAATTATTACCTCTTCAAATACTACTTTTGCGCCTTAATCCAAACCAATATTTTATTATTATGAAAACAACAATATTAAACTTAGCTCTTATAGCTTTTATAGGATTTGGTGCTACTTCTTGCAAAGATGGCAACAAAGAAACTGAAATGGAAACCGAAGAAGCTGCAACTGCTTCTGAAATGGCCGTAGATTACAAAGTTGATACTGCTGCTTCTGAAATTTTATGGGAAGGTTCAAAACCTACAGGTTCCCACAATGGAACAATTAAATTGGCTTCTGGTACCATTTCAGCAAACCAAGGCGCTCTTGAAGCTGGAAACTTTACCATCGATATGAAAAGCATCACAGATACTGATCTTGAAGGTGAGCAAAAAACCAACCTTGAAGCTCATTTGATGGGAACTGTGGAAGGACAGGAAGGCGATTTCTTTAATGTAAATCAATATCCTACCGCTATGTTTGAAATGACCGGAGCTGAAAATAATATGATTAAAGGAAACTTGACCATAAAAGATAAAACCAACGCAGTAGAATTTCCTGCAACGGTTACGATGGATGGTGACAAGTTGATGATTAAAAGCGAGCCGTTTACTATAGACAGAACAAAATGGGGAGTTAACTACGGATCAAAATCTGTTTTTGACAACCTAGGTGATAAGTTTATTAACGATGATATGAAAATCACCGTAAATGTAGTTGCTAACAAAGCGTAACTAAAGAAATTGAATAGTATTAAAAAGACGGCATGAAGCCGTCTTTTTTGTTATAGCAAATCCTGGAGCGCGGATTCTATGTTGTAGAATTTGAAATTATATCCCAATTCCTGAATTTTTCTGGAACTGACCAATTGACCTTCCAAAACCAAAATGGACATTTCCCCTAGCAATAATTTAATAACAAATGCTGGGATATTTGGTAACCACAAGGGTCTGTCCAACTGGATAGCTATTTGTTTCGTGAGTTTTTTATTGATAACTGGGTTGGGCGCAACGGCATTAAATTCCCCTTCGTGTTGATTTTTTAGAAGAAATAAATAGATACCCGCTATATCTTTAATATGAATCCAGCTTTGCCACTGTTCCCCACTTCCCAAGGGCGCGCCAAGTCCAAGTTTTATTGGTTTTACAATTTGCGGTAATGCTCCATCATCTTTGGCGAGAACCATTCCCGTTCGCACCTTGCTCACCTCCATTCCCAAATTTTTAAATTGTGATGCTGCGGCCTCCCAAGCCACCACAACCTTAGCAAGAAAAGAATCATCCACTTCTTTGTTTTCTTCGGTATAAAGTTTGGTTTTTGAATTTGGATAGACACTAATCCCGCTTGCGGAAATAAAATGTTCAATGGCGTGATCTATTTTTTGAAGAGTTTCATAGATTAAATTCATCGATTTAACCCGACTGTCCATAATTACCTTCTTGTAACTTCTGGTCCATCGTTTGGAAATCGTAGCCCCTACCAAATTCACTATTGCCGAAACTCCCTCGAATGCGGCTACGTCAATTTCGCCTTTTTTTGGATTCCAATAATAACCGTAATAATCTTCGGTTTTCTCAATTTTTTCCCTATCTGTAGTGAAATAATTTACTGAAATGCCCTCAGCACGGCATAACTTTACCAGTTCACTCCCGATAAGACCCGTAGCTCCTGTTATGAGTATTTTTTTATTCATACCCTTAAATTTATATATTCAAAAAATGAGTGCAATAATTGTTAACGGAAGATTGTGATAACTTTTGGTGTTTAACAAAATGCATTTCAAGGGATTTTAAAAAAGCGACTTTTGAAAGAAAATTATTTTTTTGTACCTCTTAGCATTTCTTTCTTTCCCGGTGGCCCAGCTAATCTCTCCACAGAAAAACCTACGGCTTGCATTGCTCTTCGGGCGTTTCCGTTCGCCGCATAGGTTACCAGCATACCACCATTCTTTAAAGCTGTAAACATTTTTTGAAAAATGGATTCGGTCCAAAGTTCTGGTTGAACCCTTATGCCAAAGGCATCAAAATAGATGAGATCAAATTCTTCCGTTTCATTAATTTCTAAAAAAAAACGCTGTTGCTTCAGAAGGAAGAAATTCTGGGAAATTGCAGATAATTTATCCCACGGCGAATCATGGAGTTTTAAAAAATCTGACTTCGGAAAATTTAAAAGTTCGGGATAGTTGAGTTTATTTATTTCCTCCAAGGGTAATGGATAACCTTCCACACCTACATAGTGAATGTTGAAATTGTTTTTTTGGGCTTCCTGAAATGTCAAAAAGGCATTCAGGCCCGTCCCAAAGCCTATTTCCAAAATGGCCAGCGAAGCATTGTTGTGAGAAGAAACCCAATGGTGCAATCCTTCTTTTATAAACACGTGTCGCGCTTCATTAATAGCGCCGTGCTTGCTGTGGTATTGTTCATCCCACTCCGGGAGATGGATGGTAAGTGAGCCATCTCCCGTGGTTAGGAATTTTCTTTCCAAAATTAATTTATTTCAGATTCTGGTATTAGCACTCCGTTGGCCTCAAAAGCTAGGGTGCGTTTTGGTTCGGTGATTTCAGCTAATTCAGCTTCAGTTGCGCCGCCATCTTCAGCGTAATGGCGTTGGTCCTCTACGCTCATTTCCTCAACATATGCTTTTCCTTCAACAATTACATCCTTTCCAGCAATATCCTTCGGCATAAAAAATGCGTAATCCTTAAATCGTACCATCGTTTCATCTTCTCCCATTTCTAGATTCATCCAGCATCCTTTATTCTGGCACACATCTTTTACCTTTGAAGTAAATTTCACATTTACGGTATCCCCTGTTTTAAGACTTTTATATTTTTCAATCATTTCGTCTTTGGTCATTACTCCTTCATCCGTAATCTCATCACCAAAAGATTGATAGTTCATCGCCATTTCTTCAGCTTGGGGCTGGGTGGCTTCCTCGCTTTTTTCATTTTTACAGCTTACCACGGCTGCCGCAAGTGCTAACATTAAGAATATTCTTTTCATTTTAATTACTATTTATGTGAAAATTAATTTATTGATTGATAACAGTTTGCAATTTTAATAAATTTTTGAATTTAAATTGGCCTAAATTTTACCTATTTTTGCACCTAAACCAACACAAATGAGTCTTTCCTCCACGAAATCGATTTCGGTACAAAAAGTTGAAAAAAGCCGAATTGGGCAAGTAGATTTTGACAATCTAACGTTTGGTGCTACTTTCAGCGACCACATGTTTGAATGTGATTACAAAGATGGTGAATGGCAGAATCCTACCATAAAACCTTACGGAAATATTAGCATTTCGCCGGCAGCAAAGGTTTTTCATTATGGCCAAGCGGTTTTTGAAGGAATGAAAGCCTATAAGGATGATAACGGAAAGATTTGGTTATTCCGTCCCGAACAGAATTTTCTTCGTATAAATAAGTCATCAAAGAGAATGGCAATTCCCGAATTTCCGAGAGAAATTTTCTTTGAAGCCCTTGAGCAATTGGTAAAGCTCGATAAAGAATGGGTTCGTCCGGGAATGGGAAATTCACTTTACATCCGTCCCTTCGCAATGGCCTCGCAAGTAGGTGTTTCCGCATCGCCGTCAACCGAGTATAAATTTATGATTTTGATGTCACCAGCCCAAGCATATTATACGGGTGATGTGAGAGTGGAAATTGCCGAACATTACAGCAGATCTGCGAACGGCGGCGTTGGGGCGGCAAAGGCCGCTGGAAATTACGGCGCACAATTTTACCCCACAAATCTCGCTCGCGAAAAAGGGTTTCAGCAAGTAATCTGGACGGACGCAAGTGACCACAAATATTTGGAAGAAGCTGGTACAATGAATGTTTTCTTTAGGGTAAATGATACTCTTTTAACTGCACCAATAAGCGACAGAATTCTTGATGGAGTTACCCGAAAGAGTATTATTGCACTGGCTAAAAATGATAATATTAAGGTAGAAGAAAGACCCGTATTGGTTTCTGAAATAGTTGAAGCCGCAAAAAATGGTTCTTTGAAAGAAATTTTTGGAGCTGGAACAGCGGCCGTTATTAGCCCCGTTAGTGCTTTCAGTTATAAAGATACTGTTTATGAAATTGATAAGCAGGAAGATAGTTATGCTGCCCAATTCAAAAAAGAATTACTGGATATTCAATATAACCGAAGTGAGGATCCATTTAACTGGAGATACGAGATCATTTAGTAATAATCCAATAAGATTAAATTCCTAATTCAAATATATTTGAATTAGGAATTTTTTTTTGCCAAAGAATTACTTTTCGAGAATTGATTTTATATCTGGCTTAAAATAATTCGGCCCCTTTAAAACTTTGCCATCCTCGCGGTAGATTGGTTTTCCATCAGCGCCAAGTTTGCTCATATTGCTTCGTTGAATTTCATTGAAAACATCCTCAATTTTCTCTTGCATTCCGTGTTCTATAATGGTTCCGCAAAGGATGTAAAGCATATCGCCCAATGCATCTGCAACCTCAACCATATCTCCATTATTTGCTGCTTCCAAATATTCCTCATTTTCTTCCCGCATCAATTCATAACGTAGCAGGTTTTTTTTGATTCCAAGATTTGCAGTAGGTTCAGCATTATTTCCCAAACCGAATGCTTCGTGAAAGGCAGCCACTGCCGCTATCTTATTCTTCATAATATAATTTTAAGGTTGTAAATTTGTTGGGTAAATCTACAATTTTATGATAAGTACCGGCCAGATAGTTTTTGCAATTTTATTCATTATTGCTTTTGTTATAATTTTAATCTATAGCTATCGCGGCGATTTGAAGCTGCACAGAAAATATTATAAGAATTCCGTCTGGATTTTAGTGGGCTTTATTATTTTTCTTTTGTTCTTAATGGGACTTAAAATACTTTTTAAGGAATAAAAAAAGCCCCTCAATCTAGAAGGGCTTTTGAATGGTTTAAAATAAAACCTTAATTTTTAGCGGGTAGATTGCTGTAATTCTTTGAGTAATAAAGCATTTGCTCAGCGAACGTTTCGGGCTGTTGGATGGTAAAACTCTCAATCTCGCCAGCACTGTCCATTTTTGGAACAAGCATCGGGTTTACAAAACCACTATATGGGGCTGATGTAAATTGTTTGTTACGGTCCAAAATTTCCTTGTGCAGATTTTGGTCCACTTTTACACCGTAGGTTTCGACAAGGTTTTCAACAGCTGCGTAGTCACCTTCAGATTTTATACGTTGCGTTTCGCGCAGTAGTTCTCCGAAAAGTTCGTGTAACTTATCATAATCATTGATGTTATAATAGGTCTTGCCATCTCTCGTTATTTTTTCAATAACATTATCTTTTTTACCTTTTTCAAAAACCCAGGCAGAAACCCATTGGCGGTTTCGCATATGTGCCTCTTCCACATCATCGCCCACATTTAGTCTTATCAATTGTGTCATTAGTCCATTGCGGATGTAACCATCATACGCTGCCATACCTACTTTTTTCCAATCTTCCACCAAGCCAAGTTCCTGTAATTTTGGATTGTACAGATAATATAGCCCAACTAAATCTGCACGCCCTTCTTCTAAAGTGGAGGCATAATTTTTCAATGTTTCTTTGGTCTCGCCAACGCCAGGATTCAGTTGTCCGGATGCGTGACCAATTACCTCGTGCAGTGCGGTATGTAGCTTATCTGCAATTTGTCCGTATTCTTCTTCTAGAGCAAATTCTGTTGAATCGTTTACAAATTCTTTCAATCTTCCAGAACTTCCCGCATTGTTATAAGAATCTATAATATTTCCAAGCGAAACCGATTTGCTGCCCACTGCCGCCCGGATCCAGTTTGCGTTGGGAAGATTTACGCCGATTGGCGTGCTAGGTGAAGCATCTCCAGCTTCCCCAGCAACATTAACGACCTTATAGGTTACACCCACAACATTTTTCTTTTTGTGTTCCTGCATCAATGGAGAATTATCCTCAAACCATTGTGCATTATCTGAAAGTACAGACATCTTCTCGCTCATATCAAAATCCTTTATTTGAACAATGGTTTCGTAAGAACCTCTATACCCCAATGGATCATTATATACTTCAATGAAACCGTTTATATAATCAATATTCCCAGCAGTGGCAGCCGTCCAAGCCACATTGTAATCATCCCAAGTTTGTAAATCTCCCGTTTTGTAATATTCAATCAAAAGGCCTATTGCATCAGCTTGTTCCGGGTTATCTGCAACACCTTTCGCTTTCTCCAACCACTCAATGATTTTATCAATGGCAGACCCATAAAGACCTCCGGATTTGTAGACCAATTCTTTAATTTCACCGTTTTCCTTTACCAATTTTGAATTAAGCCCAAAAGAAAGCGGCTTATCCGGATTGGGCGATTTTTTATTCGCATAAAAATTTTCAACATCCTTATTGGTGACCTCTGGCCCGTAGAAATTTACCGCGCTTTTGGAAACATTATCCACACCCTTTGCAAGATTTACTTTTTTTGAATCCGTATCGTTGAAAATAACCTCAAATGCCTCTCCTTCCAGCGTGGTATTGGTACCTGCAAGCAATTGTTTCAAGTAATCTGAAGAAAATTCTGGCTTCAGCTTATCCTTTGAATAATGGTGGTGAATTCCATTGCTAAACCAAACTCTCTTCAAATAGGTTTCAAAATTTTTCCAGTCCTCGCTATTTTTATCACCGTTATAGGTGGTGTAAATTTTTTCCAGCGCATTTCTTATTTCAAGATTGTGGCGGTAGTTTTGGTCCCACATTATATCCCTTCCAGCAAGACCTGCCTGCGTTAGGTAATATACAAGTTTTTGTTCCTTAAGCGAAAGTTGGTCCCAGCTCGGTATTTTATAACGCAAGATTTTTACGTCGCCAAATTGTTCTACTTCGTAATTGAAGTCTGAAACTTGTTCATTTTGAATTTCAGCAACTTCCTTTTTTTCTTCCTTTTCTTTACAGGAAAAAAGTAGGATACCGCTTACTGCCATTGCCAAAATAAGGGTTTTCTTCATTTTTATGATGATTTTAGATTTTAGCAAATGTAACAAATTATAAAATTTTAATCCGAAAGCTTTTCCCGGTCGATTTAAAGGAATGCTTCTGAAGGGGATACTTTTTAAAATTTAACAATAGCACAGAATTTCATTATATTAGCCGTGCTAAATCAATACCTCCCAATATGAAGATTTTAAAATACTTATTCTTCCTCATTTTAATATTTATTATCGGAACGGCCATTTATTTCGGAACAAAGGACGGAACGTACGATATAAGCGATTCAATGGTAATCCAGGCTCCGCCGGAAGTAGTTTTCAACAAAGTGAATGACTATAAAAATTGGGAAAGCTGGGGTCCTTGGAAAAAAGAAGATTCCACAATGACGTTTAATTATGCTGAAAAGACAGTTGGTGAAGGTGGTTCGTATTCTTGGGAAGGTACTGTTAATGGCTCCATGGTAACGACCAAGGTTATTCCTAATAAAGAAATCGAACAAGATTTAAAGTTGGAAACTCCCGCAGGTGAACGAACTTCAAAAGTTTACTGGACGTTTGAGGAAACTGAAGAAGGTACAAAAGTAACGTGGCGAATGGCGGGGGAGCACACGCTTGTTGATAAGGCATATTTTGCGATAACCGACTACGATTTTGAGGAAGGAATCCACAAAATGAACGAAGCAGGATTGGAAGGCATTGCCGAAGAAGTGGCGGCAGATATGAAAAGATATTCCATAAATGTAGATGGCGTCACCCGCTACGGCGGTGGTTATTATATGTATACCACAACGGTTGCTCAACAAGATGAGATTGCGGAAAGAATGGAGCCAATGCTTACACAAGTTATGGGATTTATTGAACAGAACAATTTAAATATGGCTGGCCCTCCGTTTACAATTTACAATCAGTTTGACAATACTACTGGAACTGTAATATTTTCGGCAGGAATACCTGTGAGAGAGCAGGTTATAACTCCCGAAGGCAGTCCAGTGGTTTGTGGATTCATGGATCCCGTCCAAACGGTAAAAATTTCTTTGAAAGGTGATTATTCCCATTTAACCGAAGCCTACAAAACCGGAATGGAGTTTATTGAAAAGAACAATCACCAATTGCACCCCACGGCAAAAATGTTTGAAGTTTATGTAAGCGACCCGGGGGAAACGCCCAACCCAGCGGATTGGCTCACGGAGATTTATATTCCCATAACTGTACAGGAAACCGAGACACCAATCAGTTTTTAATGAAACAACTTGCCTTGGTATTTATTGGAGGAGGCTTGGGCAGTGCGTTGCGCTTTTGGATATCCAAATATTTGAACAGCTTTGAAAATGGAATTCCCTACGGAACTTTTGCCGCAAACATTCTCGGAAGTTTTTTAATTGGAATAATACTTGGGCTTGCCTTAAAAAACAATTCGCTATCCACCAATACCGTTCTATTTTTGGCGACCGGATTTTGTGGTGGCTTTACAACCTTTTCCACCTTTGCCTATGAAAATCACTTATTCCTTAAATCGGGTGATTTTTTCACATTTGCTTTATACACCATCGCTAGTTTTGTGATAGGTTTTGCCGCGGTATTTTTTGGAATGTGGCTTGTGAAGATTTTTTAATGCTTTTTGAAATCCTTCACTCCCGCTTCTATTCTTACTTCCAGATCATTTTCGGCCGGAGGGATTGGGCATGAATATCTATGATTATAGGCACAATACGGATTGTATGCAGTGTTAAAGTCAATTACAATAGTTTCACCTTCAGGAATTTTAAGGTCTATAAATCTTCCGCCACCGTAAGAGCCATCCCCGCTGGTAAAATCTGTAAAAGGCAGAAAGAGATAATCCTCATATCCCGGTTCATCGTACGGTTCAATGCTTTTATATAAATTCAACTTTAATTTCTGTCCATTTATATCAAAATGCGCTTCCCCATATTTCACATATTCCGGCTTTCTGCTTGTGGTTGTTTGCATTAAAAAAGGTTTCTCGCCTGGGGTGCGCACAAATTCAGCCTCGACAATATATTTTTCAGAAATGGGATAAAACTCTAAACCTTTAAAATTCTTAAAATCTTTGGGTTTCAGGATTGTAGTTTCCGGATTGCTAAATTCTTCGTTCAACTTCTGTTGTGCTGCTTTGCTTTGCTCAATACCAGCTCCATTTTGCGCCAATAAAATTTTCGAAATAAGTAAAAAGCTAAAAAGTAAAATTTGTTTCATTTCATTGAATTTGAGATAAAAATAAAAAACAAATCCGGAAAAATATCATTCAGAAAAATTTATCAAAAAGAAATTTGATTACATTTGAATTGAAATCAACATCAAAATGAAAAATACATATTCAACCGTAAAAAGAAATGTTTCAAAGCTGAAGCACGGGAATATGTTTTGATTATTTAGTTTAAAACTTTCAATATAAAACGTCCCGATTCAAATTCGGGACGTTTTAGTTTGTACCAACTGTGAAAAAAATTTACACAAGCTATATCGATAATTTTCGAGGCCTCTCTCGGGAAATTTGGCTATTGTCGCTGGTTACGTTTATAAACCGTGCCGGCGCAATGGTCATTCCATTTTTGTCCCTGTACTTGGTAAATGCAAAGAATTTTACCCTGCCGGAAGTGGGAATAATAATGACGTGCTTTGGTGCCGGTTCTCTTTTGGGAACATGGATAGGAGGAAGACTTACAGATGCCGTTGGTTTTTACAAAGTAATTCTTTTTAGTTTGCTTTTTGGCGGGATCGGGTTTGTGTTATTGCAAATTTTAGAGACTTTTTATGAATTTTGCATTGGTATTTTTCTACTTATTTTAGTAGCGGATGCAGGACGGCCTGCCATTTTTGTGGCTGCGGAAACATATAGCAAGCCAGAAAATATTACCCGGAGCATTACCCTTATAAGGTTGGCAATAAATTTGGGCTTTTCAATTGGACCTCTCATCGGCGGACTTATTATTGCGCACATAAATTACACATCACTTTTTTGGATTGATGGACTTACGTGCGTAATTGCAGGCATAAGTGTCTTTTTGCTATTAAAACCAAAACGACCAAAAGATGCCGATGAACAAATAATAATTGTTAAAGAAGGAATTCCACCTTATTTGAACAAATACTTTCTGCTATTTTTCATAATTATGATAGCGAACAGCATGATCTTTGTTCAGTATTTTTCGGTAATGCCACTGTATTATGAAAAAGCACATTTCCTCTCAGAAGATTTAATTGGTTGGCTACTATTCATCAATGGCGCAACGATCGTATTATTCGAAATGCCACTGATTGCGTGGTTGGATAGAAAGGGAATAAGTAAAACCATGGCTACTTTTTGGGGAATATTTTTCCTCGGTTTAAGTTTCGTAGTGTTAAATCTGACAGACTTTACTGGAGTTTTGATTGTCGGGATGTTGCTAATGACGATTGGCGAAATGGTTGGCTTTCCATTTTCGAACGCGCTCGCGCTTAAAATGGCACCCAAAGGAAGAAAAGGCAGCTACATGGGATTGTATAGTATGAGTTTTTCAATCGCGCACTTGGCGGGCCACAATGGCGGAATGAATTTGGTAAATACCTTTGGATACTCCAAAACATGGTTGATTTTTTCAATATTTTTAATAGTAATATGTATGCTCACTATCTGGCTCTATTTTCTTCTGAAAAAATCTGGCGCCAAAGAAATTTAAAGTTTAGCTATTCAATTCGGTATTTTGAATTTTGGTTTGTCTTCTTGCTTTTCGTTGACTTCTGCTGATAATTACTGAATCCAAACAAGAAACCATCAACCCAATACCAGCAAATAAACAAATAAGGCGTACTACGATTCCGCCGGGAAAATCAAGTCCCGTAAAGCCTAAAAGCGCTGAAATAATTGTGATTATTAAGAAGTGAAGAGTAAATTTTTTCATAATGCGATATTTTTAGTATTCCAAAGATAATTTCTGAAAGAGTCGAAAATTCACAAGAACTTCTCAATTGTAAAATTTTTAACAGCGGTGAAACATTTATTTAAGCGGTTTCAACTCTTTATTCTTTACTACTTGCGATAGGACAATTTGCGTTTTGGTTTCTCCGAAAACAATCAATTGATCAATAAAACTTTCCAAATGTTTTTGATTTTTTAAAACAACTTCCATTACAATATTTTCGTTACCGGTTATTCTATAACAATTCAAAACTTCATCGTATGTTTTTACAATCTCCAAAAAAGGTTTCAATTTTCCCATAAAGGCACGTAATGTAATTATCGCCTTGAATTGATAACCCGCTTCATAGGGAGAAACGAGTGTTACATAGCCTTCAATAACACCTGAATCCTCCATTTTTTTGATGCGCTCAGATACGGCCGGGGAACTTACCCCAACCTGCCTGCCAATTTCTGTATTTGCTTGTCTTGCATTTTTCTGAAGTGCTTTAAGTATTTTCCAATTCAAAATATCTATTGCCATATTTTAAAATTTTAAATCAAAAATACATAAATATTAAAGCAAAAATTATATTCTGCTTTAATAATGAAATTTAGTTGTACTGTCTTGTGATTAAATTTGGAATGCTTAAGAAAAGAAATATGCTGCCACATTTGGGCAATTCTATGAATCATTCTGCCATTTATAAAAAGGCCCTTGAAATCTTTGCCCTAACACGACAAATATCTTTTTATTTGACTCCGGATGTTTCGCATCTTCAAAAAAACGGAACCGAAGATCCCAATATATATTTTACCGGAGATATTGTTCAGCAATCAGTTTCGTTGGGACCACAAATATTAAAAGCAGAGCGTCAATATTTTTCCGAAGAGAAACATAAATATGCAGCCTCGGTAATGCGGTTGTCCAATCTGCTATACAAAAACTGTGAAAGGCTCGAACAAATAAACAGCAATGGAAAAGATTTTCTGCCTTTATTGCGTTCCGAGATAAAAAAATTCCGAAAGTTACAGCGCAATTGGCTTCTTACATTGTAAATTTCAGTAAGAATATTTATTTGGTTTTCGTTTCGTGATTTTAAAAGGTAATGGTAAAATATACGTGAGCATACCACCATTTTGCCAAAGAATTTAAATGAGATTCTTCCTATAAAATTTAATTTACATATTCCTTCTATACTGCCCGCCTACTTCAAACAAAGCTTCGGTAATTTGCCCAAGGGAACAAACCTTTGTGGCCTCCATTAGCTGTTCAAAAATATTTTGGTTGTGTACGGCAGCATCTTTTACTTTATCCAGAGCTTTTTTAGCATTTTGTTTATATACTTTATGAAGATTTTTTAAGGTTTCAATTTGAGCCATTTTTTCATCTTCAGTAGCTCTAATTACTTCCGCCGGTAAAACCGTTGGCGAGCCTTTACTGCTCAAAAATGTATTCACACCAATGATTGGGAAATCGCCATTGTGCTTCAAAGTTTCATAGTATAAACTTTCCTCTTGGATTTTTGAACGTTGGTACATTGTCTCCATAGCACCAAGCACACCACCACGTTCCGTAATACTATCAAATTCCTTTAATACAGCCTCTTCAACAAGATCGGTCAATTCTTCAATAATGAAGGAACCTTGTATAGGATTTTCATTTTTGGCCAATCCCAATTCCTTATTAATTATCAATTGAATCGCCATGGCGCGCCTTACACTTTCTTCGGTTGGTGTCGTGATGGCCTCATCGTAAGCATTGGTATGCAATGAGTTACAATTATCATAAATAGCATACAATGCTTGAAGCGTAGTTCTTATGTCATTAAAATCAATCTCTTGCGCGTGGAGTGATCGACCGGAGGTTTGAATATGATATTTCAACATCTGCGCCCTGCTATTGGCACCATATTTCTCCTTTAATGCCTTTGACCAAATTTTTCTGGCAACGCGGCCAATCACGGAATATTCCGGATCAATACCATTGCTAAAGAAAAAGGAAAGATTTGGACCAAATTCATTTATGTCCATCCCACGACTCAAATAATATTCTACATACGTGAAGCCGTTTGATAAGGTAAACGCTAATTGCGTTATTGGGTTCGCTCCAGCTTCCGCAATGTGATAGCCAGAAATGGATACGGAATAAAAATTTCGGACCTTTTTTTCAATGAAATATTCTTGTACATCACCCATTAACCGCAAGGCGAATTCAGTTGAAAATATACAGGTATTTTGCGCTTGATCTTCCTTTAAAATATCTGCCTGCACCGTGCCTCTTACTTGTTGCAAAGTTTCAAATTTAATTTTATTGTAGACTTCAGCTGGCAAAACTTGATCGCCCGTAACACCTAACAACATAAGCCCCAGACCATTATTGGATTCAGGCATAGCGCCATTGTATTTCGGTCTCTCAATCCCTTTTTTCTTATATATTTCTGAAATTTTATTTTCAATTTCATCAACCAAATTATTTTCAGAAATATATTTTTCACAATTTTGATCGATAGCCGCATTCATAAAAAAGCCGAGAAGCATAGGCGCGGGACCGTTTATAGTCATACTCACAGAGGTCATCGCGTGACTTAAATCAAAACCTGAATATAATTTTTTCGCATCATCCAGACAGCAAATAGAAACTCCCGCATTCCCGATTTTACCATAAATATCCGGCCGTAAATCTGGATCATTTCCATAAAGCGTTACACTGTCAAACGCTGTGGAAAGCCTCTTTGCCGGCAGGCCCATACTCACATAATGAAATCTGCGATTGGTACGCTCCGGCCCACCTTCTCCGGCAAACATACGAGCCGGATCCTCATTAGTCCTTTTGAAGGGATATAACCCAGCCGTATAGGGAAATTCACCCGGCACATTTTCCTGTAATACCCAGCGGAGCACATCGCCCCACGCTTTGTATTTGGGAAGTGCAACCTTAGGGATTTGGGTATGCGAAAGTGATTCGGTGTGTGTGTCAATATTAATTTCCTTATCGCGAACCTTAAATGTATACACAGGAGCTTTATATTTCTCAACCTTTTCATTCCAATTGATAATAATCTCCCAATTATAAGGATTTAAATTCAGCTTTTCCCTATCAAATTCAGCCAAAAGCAATTTCAGCAATGGTTGGTTTTTTTCTGAAGAATTTAATTTTTCTGAATCAATGCCAGATTTATCCAATATTGGCCTTTTACCTGAAATGGATTCAATGGTTTTGAAGATTCCATATAGCTTCTGAGCAACTTCAGCTTGCTCAGCAACTTTAGTATCGTAATTTCTATTATTTTCAGCAATTTCTGAAAGATAGCGCGTGCGTGAAGGCGGGATTACAAAGACTTTTTCATCCATTTCCTCAGAAATTTTGAAATTGCTTTTTAATTCAGAATTCGTTTTGGTAACTATTTCGGACATGATCGCCTTGTATAGTCTATTCATTCCAGGATCATTGAACTGCGAAGCAATAGTACCGTAAACTGGCAGATTTTCTTGGGGGGTGTCCCACAATTGATGGTTGCGAACGTACTGTTTTTTTACATCCCTTAAGGCATCCAAAGATCCACGTTTATCGAATTTATTGATGGCAACCAGATCGGCGAAATCCAGCATATCGATTTTCTCCAATTGTGTTGCGGCACCAAATTCCGGAGTCATTACATATAGCGATACATCACTGTGTTCCAGTATTTCCGTATCGCTCTGTCCAATGCCAGAAGTTTCCAATATAATAAGATCATATTTTGCGGCTTTCAAAATTTCAATTGCTTCCGAAACATATTTTGAAAGCGCCAAGTTGCTTTGCCGGGTCGCTAAGCTCCTCATATATACCCTTGGTGAATTTATAGCATTCATACGAATTCTATCACCCAAAAGTGCACCGCCCGTTTTTCTTTTTGAAGGATCGACTGAAATTATACCCAATGTTTTTTCGGGAAAATCAATTAAAAATCTGCGCACTATTTCATCCACCAAGGATGATTTTCCAGCACCCCCTGTTCCTGTAATTCCAAGAACGGGTATCGAGGAATTTTTATTTATGGTATGAATTTTTTTTAGAAATGGATCTGCTACCTCCGGAAAGTTTTCAGCAGCTGAAATCATGCGCGCCACAGCACCATTGACCTTATTATCAAGCTTATCAATTTCACCATTTAGAGTTTCACCTATTGCGAAATCTGATTGCTCCACCAAATCATTGATCATACCCTGAAGCCCCATTTCACGGCCGTCATCAGGTGCGTAAATCCTGGTAATCCCATAATCCATCAATTCTTTAATTTCAGTGGGAAGTATAACACCGCCTCCCCCACCAAAAATCTTGATATGTTCCGCCCCTTTCTCCTTCAGCAAATCATACATATACTTAAAGTATTCCGTATGGCCTCCTTGATAAGATGTTAAAGCGATAGCATTGGCATCCTCTTGTATAGCAGTATTTACAACCTCCTCCACACTCCTGTCATGGCCCAGATGGATAACTTCCACACCCGTTGATTGTATAATCCGGCGCATTATATTAATAGCGGCATCGTGACCATCAAAAAGTGAAGCGGCCGTTACTATTCTTACTTTGTTTTTTGGTTTATAGGGAGTTATATTCTGCATGAATAAATTTAATTTTAAATGGTTAGCAAATTTAATGAAAACTTACTGAAAACAGCATGTTATTGGCGTTGAGACAATTTAAATTTTTCAAAATATGCTTGTTTGTTTTTCATAATTTTGTATATTGCGTCATCAATATTAAACAATTTAAAACTTAACATTATGAAAAAAATTTACTTATTGGCATTTGCTTTAGGGGCATTTGCTTTTTCATCTAATGCCCAAATCATTAATGATGACTTAGAAAGTTATTCATTAGGGCCTGTTCATGAAGATCATTGGTCTAGTTGGAGCGGAGATGCCGGAGCAGAGGATCTAATTATCCAAACAGCTTTCGCCAATTCTGGTACACAATCCGGGGTTATAGGACCTGGAGATGTGCCTAACGGTGGTCCTCAAGATGCATTATTGTTATTAGGAAATAGAACTTCGGGTACCTACTATTTAAGATTTCAAATGTATATTCCTGCAGGGAAATCTGGATATTTCAATTTCCAAGGAACTACAACTGCTAATGGTGGTGCCGGAACTAGTACAACTACTGGTAATCAAGGAATATTCAACTCTCCAAATTTAGTATTTAATAATGCCCAAAGCGCTAGTGGTGCACCTGGACTTGGTGGTGCTTATGGAAATATTGATGATGCAGATCCTATTTACACTTGGACTTACCCTGAAGATCAATGGTTCCCAGTTGATATAACATTTAATGTTGATGCTGGTTTATGGACAATGACTGTCGCTGGTGATGAAATTCCATCACAACTATTTGATGATGAGAATGTTTTGGGAGGAATTGATTTCTTTGCTATTGACCCAAATAACGAATATTATATTGATGATGTTCTTTTTGATGATGAAGTATTAGGAACTAACGATTTCTCAGCGGACGCTTTCAGTGTATATCCAAACCCTGTTAAAGACATTTTGAACATCAGCTCAAAAGCTGCTGTTGACTCTGTAGTTGTTTATGATATTCTTGGAAAACAAGTTCTTTCTGCACAGCCAAATGCTATTTCACCTAAAGTGGATATGAGCGGCTTAACTTCAGGAGCTTACCTTGTGAATGTTACTATCGGTAACGCTTCAAAAACAGTAAAAGTTATCAAATAATTTTTATATATAATAATTTACTTAGCCTCTTCATTTTGAAGGGGCTTTTTTTATCTTTGGTTTACACATTTCAATTCTATTATGTTTCTTAAAAAGATTTTTTTCACCGCTATAGCAATCGCTACTATATCTTGTTCCGAACTTCAACAGGTAGTGAACACACTCCCAAACCAGTCAGGAATCGGCTTAGACCAAAATACAATCGCTAGGGGACTAAAACAGGCATTGAATCTAGGGATTGACAAACAGGTTACAAAGCTTACTGAAACTGACGGGTTTTATAAAAATCAGTTAGTAAAAATTCTTTTGCCTGCTGAATTGCAGGAAGTGGACAACACCCTGAGAAGTATCGGTCTTTCAAGCTTAGCTGACGAGGGATTAAAAGCTCTTAACCGAGCCGCTGAAAATGCCGTAAAAGAATCCACGCCAATTTTTGTTAATGCCGTTCGGGAAATAACATTCACCGATGCAAAAAATATTCTTCTTGGTCCAGATAATGCAGCCACAAATTATTTGGAACAAAGAACTACCCAACAACTTTACAATAAATTCAATCCTGAAATAAAAAAGTCATTTTCGAAAGTTGGTGCGGACCAGATTTGGTCAAATATTATAACCAGATACAATGCGGTGCCATTTGTTAATAAAGTAAATCCTGATCTTACAGATTACGTAACCAAGCAGGCATTAGATGGGGTGTTTAAGATGATCAGCGTTGAGGAAAATAACATCCGTTCAAATATTAATGCTAGGACAACCACCCTTTTGCGCCAAGTTTTTGCCCTCCAGGACTAAACATCCCACATTTTGAAATCTTTAAAATACAATTAACCAACTGTTAATACAGCTTTTAATACAATAAATATAATTTTGCTTCAATAAATAAATGGATAGCAATGGGAAATTGGTTCAAAAATAAAAGCAAACTTGAACAGCTCAAAGAGCGTTACACGCAGTTGATGAAAAAATCATACAATCTGTCCCTCAACCATCCAGAGAAAAGTGAAAAAGTTCATAAAGAGGCAGATAGGATTTTTCGAGAAATAAAAATGTTATCCTTTAACTCTTCGGAAGGATAATTTTAAGCGTGTAATTGCTTAAAATAATTGAAAGCATCTAGCAACCTAGACCCATACCAACTAAAGTATTCTCCATTCACCAATTTCACATTTACATTTAAGTTTTTTTGAAATATTTGAACATCTTCTTCCTTAAATGGATATGGTTCAGTTGATAAAAAAATAATATCTGCTGTTTGAAAATTATCTTCCGAGATTTCTGGATACCTTGTATCAAACCGTTTTCCTAGATTCTCAAAATTATTTAATTCCAAAATGGTATTAATGAAAGTTCCATCTCCTACACACATATATGGATTCTTCCAAATAAGATAAAAAACTTTTAATGAAGGTCTATTTTTGATAAAGTCGTAAAATTCATCACGTTTTTGAATCAAATTTGATACTAGTTTCTTGGCATTATCTGACACATCGAAAATTTCACCCAGTTTCAAAATCATATCAAAACTATCTTCTATTGAAATTATATCGCTTACCCAAACCGTTGCTATTTCCTCAAGCTCAGCAACCATTTCCGCGGTATTTTCCTCTTTGTTGCAAATTATAATATCTGGATTTAATTCTTCGATTTTATCAATATGGACTGATTTTGTTCCGCCTACTACAACCGCACTCTCCCGAAGATTTTTAGGATGTACGCAGAATTTAGTAATACCCACAATACGATCACGTAGCCCCAAATCAACTAATAGTTCGGTTTGCGAAGGCACCAATGATACTATTCTAGCGGGTGTGTTTTTAAGAGAAACAGTTCTTTGAAGTTGGTCTTTAAAGTCCATTGATTATTTCCTCCATTTGCATTTGCATAGAAGAAGCCTCCTGAGTAGCCTTTTCAGCAAAATCATCTTTATTTGAAGCATAGATAATTCCACGGGAAGAATTTATCAATAAACCAATGTCTGCAGTAATACCGTATTTACAAACATCTGCCAAACTACCGCCTTGAGCCCCAACGCCCGGTACCAGTAAAAAACTCTCGGGAATAATGTCACGGATATCCCGCAAATATTCGGCTTTTGTGGCGCCAACCACATACATTAAATTCCGGCTATTGACCCAAGTTTTGGATACTTGCAATACATTTTTGTAAGTTTCCAATCCATCCATTTTTTTTGTTTGAAAATCAAAAGCGCCTTCATTGCTGGTCAATGCCAATAAAATAGTATGCTTATTTTCAAATTTCAAAAAAGGTTCAACCGAATCCTTACCCATATAGGGTGCAACCGTAACAGAATCAAAACCCAAATCTTCAAAAAATGCTTTGGCATACATGGACGAAGTATTGCCAATATCGCCGCGCTTGGCATCTGCAATAGTAAAGATTTCTGGAAAATTTGTGTTTAAATAATCAATAGTTTTCTGAAGCGCTTCCCAACCTTTTAAACCATAAGCTTCGTAAAATGCAGTATTCGGTTTATAGGCCACCGCAAAGCGATGTGTGGCATCAATAATAGCTTTATTGAATGCAAAAATAGGATCCTCTTCTTCCAACAAATGCGCTGGAATCTTTTCCATATCCACATCCAACCCAACACACAGAAATGATTTTTTTCTTTTTATTTCTGAAATGAGTTGCGTTATTTCCATAATTTAAATTTGGATATTTTTAGAAGGTCTCGCCCGTTTCTTTAAGCTTTTCAGTATTGCTCACCAATTGAAGTTCATCAATAATTTCCTGCACATCACCATTCATGATATTGCCAAGATTGTAAAGCGTAAGATTTATACGGTGATCGGTTACCCGGCCTTGCGGATAATTGTAGGTTCTAATCTTTGCGCTTCGGTCGCCACTCGTAACCATGGATCCACGCTTGAGTGCATCCTCAGCTTGTTTTTTCGCAAGTTCCATATCATACAATCGGGAACGTAGCACCCTAAATGCCTTTTCCTTGTTTTTATGTTGGGATTTTTGATCTTGGCACTGCGCAACAATCCCGGTAGGAACGTGAGTCAACCGCACTGCGGAGTATGTAGTATTTACAGATTGTCCCCCTGGACCAGAAGAGCAGAAAAAGTCAATCCGCACATCTTTCGGGTTAATCTCAATATCAAATTCCTCAGCTTCCGGAAAAACCATTACCGTTGCGGCACTGGTATGAACCCTTCCTTGGGTTTCAGTTTGGGGAACACGTTGAACACGGTGAACGCCAGCTTCAAATTTCAACGTTCCATAAACGTCCTCGCCTTCTATTTCTAACTGTACCTCCTTAAAACCGCCGCTGGTTCCTTCATTAAAATCAATCACATTGGTTCTCCAGCCTTTTCCTTCGCAATATTTTGTGTACATTCTAAACAAATCTCCCGCAAAAATACTGGCCTCATCACCGCCGGTCCCGGCACGTATTTCCATAACTGCATTTTTCGCATCTTCGGGATCCTTTGGCACCAATAAGAATTTAATTTCTTCTTCCAATTGCGGAAGCCTGGTTTTTGCTTCCTCCAACTGAAGTTTTGCCATATCCACCATTTCGGCATCGCTGCCATCCGCAATTATTTCTTCGGCCTCTTTAATATTATCGTTCAATGCAATATATTCACTGCGCTTATCCATCAATACCCGCAGATCCTTATATTCCTTATTCAACTCAATGTAGCGCTTTTGGTCGCTAATAATATCGGGCTGAATGATAAGATCACTTACCTCGTCAAAACGTTGCTTTATTATTTGGAGTCTGTCTAGCATATTGATTTTATAATGGGTGCAAATTTACAATTTTTTAACCGAAAAAAATCTGCCAAATCCAGTGTCAAAATTTCAATAATTGAATTCGCCAAACTCACTTTTTATGGTAAGCCTTTTTTCATCTGAAGCTTCAACCCTTCCGATAATTTTCGCATCTATATTGAAAGATTTTGAAATGGCAATAATATTCCCTGCAATTTCTGAAGGTATATAGAGCTCCATTCTATGCCCCATATTAAATACTTGATACATCTCCTTCCATTCGGTCTTGCTCTCCTGCTGAATCAATTTAAAAAGTGGAGGCACTTCAAATAAATTATCTTTTATTATATGAAGATTTTCAATGAAATGAAGAATTTTGGTCTGCGCGCCGCCACTGCAGTGCACCATTCCGTGAATATCCTTATTGGAATATTCCTGAAGGATTGCTTTTATAATAGGAGCATACGTTCGCGTAGGTGAAAGCACCAATTTACCGGCATCCAGCGGACTGTTCTCTACAAAATCCGTCAACTTTTTTGAACCGGAATAAACCAAATCCTTCGGCACGGCAGCATCAAAACTTTCAGGGTATTTTTCTGCCAAATAAGAATTGAAAACATCATGCCGTGCAGACGTCAAACCATTGCTGCCCATTCCACCATTATATTCCTTCTCATAGGTAGCCTGGCCAAAGGATGCCAGACCAACAATCACATCACCAGATTTAATATTCTTATTGTCAATAACATCCACTCTTTTCATCCGTGCGGTCACCGTGGAATCTACAATGATGGTGCGAACCAAATCGCCAACGTCCGCCGTTTCGCCACCAGTTGAAAATATATTAATTCCAAATTTTCCCAGATCCGAAATCAATTCCTCGGTCCCGTTGATTATAGCTGAAATAACTTCGCCAGGAATCAAATTTTTATTCCTTCCTATTGTTGAGGAAAGCATAATGGAATCTACTGCGCCAACGCAAAGCAAATCATCAATATTCATTATTAAGGCGTCTTGGGCAATGCCTTTCCAAACTGAAATATCTCCAGTCTCCTTCCAGTACATATAGGCAAGTGATGATTTGGTGCCGGCTCCATCGGCGTGCATTATCACGCAATAATCGCTATCTCCGGATAGATAATCTGGAACTATCTTACAAAAAGCTTGGGGAAAAAGGCCTTTATCCACATTTTTTATGGCATTGTGCACATCTTCCTTCCCGGCAGAAACACCGCGCTGCGCATATCTTTTTGAAATTTCCTGGCTCATATCTTCGTGTTGATTGGCAAAAGTACGCATTAAAAAAAAGCCCACAAAGGTGGGCTTTTCAGTTTGTTGATATTTGGTTATTCCCAGTCTGGGTTGAAGGCATTTTCAAAAAGTAATTCCCTGCTGTCATCATCTTCAATAACAATTTTAAAAACGTTTCGCTGGGAAATACCATCATTTGAAGTATTTGTAAAAATTATTTCTGCCTCATTAGGCGAAAACCTAGGTTCAAGATCATTGGTTCCACCCGGTTTTTGATATGAAACCTCATTTTCTACTCCGCTTGTAAATTCGTAAATGAAGAGTCGGGAATCAAATCTTCGGTAAGCTCCAGATGCGTCCTCAAATCCTGAAACATCTCGTGCATACATAATTCTTTGGTTTGTTGCTGATAAGTTTAATCCGCTAGCCGCACCTGCCACTCCAGTTAAAATAGTCTGGAGCAGAGTTCCACTCATATCAATCGTAAAAATTTCTACATTATACCCATTAATATCATTCGTTTTTAATGCGATCATATTATTGTTCTGGCTTACACTTACTTCAGATATCAGTGACCCATCAGTAGTTTCATAAATCTGCGTCAACCCTTGTCCATTGGTGTTGATGCTGTAGAGACGATTGAAGTTTGGGAAATAAATTTTGTCACTATTTGCGGGCCAGGAAAAACCTATTTCACTTAAATTGAAACCATTGGGCCGAACGCTGGAAGTGATTTTAGTTTTTTCCGTTCCGTCACGGTTCATGGTAAAAATATCAATTTGGGAGCCCGAGGTCTGGAAATACGCAATCTTTCCAGCCGCCACATTTCTGCGAGGTCTAAAACTATTGGTATTGCTATCTGTAAGCTGAAATTCATCCCCATCCTCGTTTGCAGAAAAGATAACATTATTCCCATTTATATTTCGAACAAAGAGAAATCTATTTTCTGTTGGGGAACTCGTTACTTCGAAAGCGCTCACGGCACTTCCCACAGGATCGTTGATGTTATCGGTAGCTATAATTTGCCAAAAATATTTTGTCCCAATAGTTAAAGGCGATACCGTAAAAGTTGTATCCGTTATATTCTCAAAACGTTGAATTTCGTTATTGTTTCCATTTCTTAATTCTAGGGTGTAGCTAAGAACATCATCATCGGGATCACTGGAGGACCAAATAAAATTTGCCTCTATATTTTCAAGGATTTCATTATCCTCCGGCGAAATTAATATGGGCGTACTTGGTGGACGGTTGTTTGCGGTTGAAATATCTAACTCAAACACAACATTTGAGGTATTGCCAATGGTTATAGTAGTACCCTCAAAGGCAGTTTGGAAATCATCTAATTCTGCTTGGACGGAATACTCTCCAGCAGCAATTTGATCAATAGCAAATTTTCCTTGGTCATTCGTAAATACAGTAGTAGATGATGGAGTAGTAGTAATTTTTACATTTGCCAATGGTGTATTATTTCCAGAACTTACAACGGTTCCGACTAGTGAGCCTGTGCCAGTCTCATCTATACCATCTTCTGAACAGGATTGAAGAGCATAAATAAAAAAACACGAAAGTATAATTCTTATAACGTTATTCATCATTCAAGAGTTTTTGTGCCAGTATCAAGTATCTTCACGGTTGAACTACGACCAAAATAATAATTTAAACCTATACCAAAATTATAATAAAAATCATCACGCTTTCCATTTACCGCTAGATCTAACTCATCACTAAATGTGAAATTATTTTCAGCAAATGCTTTTATTCCTACTCTGCTAGAAACTAAAAAAAGCAAACCAGCACCAACCTGTAATTTAAATACAGGGTTTATTTTTCGTATAGCATTCTGTCTCTCATCAAGATCAAACAAATATCCTACACCTCCATATACGTACGGAGTAAATTTTTCATATGGTAATATAAATATATCAGCATTTAAGGAAGCTTCAACAAAATCTTTGGAATAAGTATTACCACCTTCTAAAGTTAGATGATTAGCCTTGAGTGATAAATCTAAATTACTGGTGATTTTTCTTGAATAACCCAAACCATAACTCAATCCCAATCGCTTCTTCGAATAATCTCCATTTAAAAGCGGAGCACTACCCATAGCAGAAAATACGTTTTGAAAATCTTTCGGAGTTTGTTCTCTATCATATAAAAGTGTCGCCTCTTCTAATTTTTTTTCTTTTTGATATACTTCTATTAAAGCTTTATTTGTTTGCTCACCATCTTTAGTACTCCATAACTTATCTTCAATACCCTCAATAATTAATGCTTCAACTGATTTTTCTATAGCATCTTTCATTGCCAATTGTACAGGTTCATTCTTAGTGAATCCTGTTTCAACCTCCAGAAGCCTTTGAAAATTTACATATCTAAATAAACTTGCATTAACTGCCTGGGATAGAATAGTCTTTGAAACATAAACTGTTTTAAGTATTTTCCCATTAGATGTAGATACAGCCCTTAAATAAACCGTTATTCTATCTTCTCTATATTGTGTGGATCCGCCAACGCCGAAATATCTAGCACCCAATCCACCAGTTACAATATTTGAATCATATGAGATAATGCCCCCTTCTAATAGAACTCCTGCATACAGTAAAGGCGGTAAATTTGGTTCGTTCGGATTATTATTCTTCCTGTATTCTTCGCGCGTAGTTCGAATAATATTTCGCTCGTTTAAAAGATTGCCTAAGTTTTCGCGCTCTATAGGTGTAAACCACTTGGAATCTTCTAAGGCTTTTACAAGCATAGTTGTGGCACCCTGTGAAACGGCCGTACTGAAAGTACTCCCATTTTCCACGCTTTTGTACTGACCAGTTTGATCCTTGAAGTTGTAGACACCAACTACAACTGGCTCAATTGGCAAAGGAAACTCTTGAAGTACAGTGCTTTTTGGAGTCAATTCACCAATTCTGGCGTTTTGTTGTTGAATAGGTTGATTAAAATAGGTTCCACAACTATTTAAGTTAAATCCTAATAAGAGAAGTAAAAAAATCCGTCTAAAAAAAAGCATTAAATTAAGGATTTGGGACAATAATTTGTGTTTCTTCACCCGTTGAAGTATCTAAAATATTTATGACTAAGCCATCTCCAGATTCAAATACCTCTAAAGATAACGAGCCAAAATTAAATGTTCCCGGTTCAAGCCCCCCCTCAAGTTGTGAACCCAAAAGTGAACGGGATATTTGACTCAGCAATTGCCTATTTAGGCTTTCCGCAAATTGATCAATAGTAGACCTATTGTTATTGCTAGCAGCATCGGGATCTTTAAAAGAATTCTGGGCATTAGCAGCGTTTAGCAACCATTGATGATTGAAAGTTTCGCCACCAAAAGCGGGATTTATCGCTTTGTATACCAATTGCTGCCCAAAGCTTGCAATTGAAATGAAAAAAACAAAAAAAGTAAATATAGCTTTCATGATAAAATTTAATATTGGCGAACTATATCTTTTTGTTTTTTCTGTCTTTGAAAATACTCATATACTTTTCTAATTGAAAAATCTGACATAGATTTTAAATATTCATTATTTGGTCTTGCGAAAAATTCAAAAATAGATTTATCATCTATCAGAATTTCAATTTTGGTATTTGTGCCCAAGGCTAAAACTTCCTTTATTACAATAATTTTTTCACCATTGATATTATTTAGACTATATGATGAATAGAACATATTGTAAAAATCCCTTCCCGGTTTGGTCTTGGTATCTTCTACAACAATACCACGCAAAATAATTCCATCTTTATTTTTATTATCAACATCATCAGAGTTATCTACCTCAGCTATGTTTTCCTTTTCGGGTATAGCCTCTATGAAAACCTCTCCGTTTTTAAAGACTATTCGATCCTTACCTTTTATATTGTCATCCAAATCATATATCAAAAGTAAAACAGTAACTTTATCAGGGTCATCCGCATTAATAATAGTCGTGGCCAATTGTAGTTTTTCTAAAGGCTCAATAACAATCCTCCCACCTTGACTATCTTTCGTTATATTCTCATTTAAATTTCCACTATCCCTAAAGACGGATAATTCAAATCTTAAACTTTCACTAATTTCAGATTTATTGAGAGCAGTTCCCGTAATTTGAATAAATTCAATATTGTTTTCAACGTCAATCTTCGCTTCAATCTCCTTATTGTAAAATTGCGCAATGGAGTCAAAGGAAAAAAGTAACACAAAAATAGTTAAAACAAAATTATGTTTAATTTGACGAACCATTTAATTCGTTAATTATAACTTCTTATAATCATTGATTTGGACTCACCTTGCATTGAGATTTTCAATCTTTCTGAAATAGAATTCCCTCCAAACCATTCAATATTTTGATTATTTCCATTTTGTAGAATTTGAGTGGCCTGATAATTAACCCGAAACGGATTTACATGAAAGTAACGGTTACTATTTCCGTTTTGAACAATGGTTTCTTCAATCCGTTCTCCCGAAACATTCAAAAAAACTTCGTTGTTCACCCCGTTTTGTGCTATATTAATATCACTCGAGTTGGTTTGTGTATTTACAATAGCCTGATTATTTGTTCCAATTTGATTTATAAAAACACTATTATTCGCCTCACCCGAAATAGAATTTCTTTGAACATTCTGTGAGTTTTGTTCGGCCAAAAATTTTATTTCGGCAGACTTGTTTTCAAAACTTTCAAATTCGGCGTTAGCATCTCCATTTTTATAGGTTTGACCAACCATATTGAGACAAATAAAAAATAGAACAATGCTAAAAAAGATTTTATTTTTCATAATTCTAAATTTTATAGGAAATATAAGCATTTTAGATGGAAATGATTTAGCGGAATGATAAAATACTTCCATTGATTTCAAATTTGAAAATTATTTTTTCAAAATTATAATATTTATAAAAAAGGAGGGAAAAATCTTTCCCTCCTTGAACTTGCATTTTCAAAATATTTGGAATGATTAACTCTGAAAAAATTAGTTTGACTGATTAACTGTTATAGAGTTACCAGTACCATTCTGTGTATTCTGGCTCCAATGAGAAGTCCCGGTCTGGTTTGTAATGGCTGAGTTATTACCCCCAGTTTGGATATCCCAAGCTTGATGACTGTTTCCGTTCTGAGTAATCAAGCTCGAATTGGCAGATCCGTTTTGTAAAGAATTTGCGTAATTATTTCCACCAGTTTGGTTCTGATCAACAAAATTGTCAGTTCCTGTTTGTGATGAAATCGCCTCGTTACTGTTACCTTCTTGATACTGTACTGCTTCGTTAAGATCACCTAGCTGAGATGCGGTAGCATCGTTGTTATCACCTATCTGGTCTTGGTCAATAACATTTTGGGTTCCACCAACACCACCTTGTGTAGCCGTTGCAGTATTTCCGTCACCATCCTGATATTGGTCTACATCATTTGCTGTACCAATTAATCCAGATTGTGTAGCGGTTGCAGTATTGCCATTTCCATCTTGTTCTTGATAGATATCGTTAAACATTCCGACTACACCACTTTGGTTTGCTGAGGCAGTATTGCCGTTTCCATCTTGTATTTGCTCAATGTAGTTAACACCAAAACCACCAGCTAAGCCAATGTTTTGATTTGCTGTTGCAGTGTTGTTATCTCCAATTTGCGTCTGATAAATTTCATTGGAAGAATTTTCTTGACTAGCAGTGGCGCTGTTACCGTCTCCATCTTGTATTTGCTCAACAATTCCACCATAAGATTCGTATAAAGGAAATCCCAAAAAACTTCCTGTAGTTCCTTGAGTAGAAGTGGCAGTGTTATTATGTCCATCTTGCTCTTGATACAAAGTATTATCATCTCCAACCTGTGCACCCACAGCCGTATTTCCAGCAGAACCATCGGGAGCACTGTCTTGATATTGGTCAGAAATGTTTCCATTTCCGTTTTGCACCATTGAGGCATCGTTGTTGTCATACTGTTGTCTTTGATAAGCATCGTTGTCATCTCCATCTTGATCAATAGAAGAAACGTTATCTTGCGCTTGGCCATTAGTCGATGTCAAACCTCCCACTTCTACCTTGGCAATGTTATCATCACCATCTTGCATAACAGTACTAGTATTGTTATCACCATTTTGCCATACATAAGAGTCATTACGCTCTCCGTCCTGATCAACCGTAGCTTCATTACTTACACCACTAATTGCACTCACATTTCCAGCTTGGTGAACTTTAGAATTGTTCTCCAAACCTTGTTGATCTACAGTTGCAACGTTTGTTGTACCGCTTTGATCCACTTGACTCGTGTTGTCTTGAGCAAAAACAACCGCTCCAATCATTAGCGCTGCTGCGCTTAACACTACTTTTTTCATAAAAATAAATTAAAGATTAATATTTGGTTAAAAACTATATTTGGTTAAAATATTCATACTTCGATTGCCAGCTTACGCTTGCATGAAGAACAATACCTAAATTGTTCTTGATAAAATAATTGTGGGGATACATTTAAAATCATTCAGCCAAACTATATTGGTAAATGAATTTATTTTAAAAATTGCAAACTATTCAGTCTGTCAAAAATCTAAGGGGATAAATTTTTTGAGGAGTATGTGATTGGAGTTTGTTATTTCCCTTTCACATTTCAAATATCCTACTTTTTTCCAAACTACCAAACTGTTATAATCTGTAGGAAAACTTATACTCTAAAAATGTAGGAATATACTTGTTAATAGTTTTTGTAAGAAAAGTTGTGCCAAGTGATTTTATCGTTGAACTGCACGAAAAGGAACCCTTGTTAATTTATGTTAAATTTATGTTAAAATCAGATTGTTGTTTCAAGGGACACTTATTATTCAAATATCCTACATTGTCAGCAAAACATTTGTTTTTAAAACATTCTACAACAATAAATTAATCACAGGTGTAATGGGTAATAACTATTTTATTTTCATTTGATGCAATAGCATCCATAATAAAAAACCCATCCTTTAAGGATGGGTTTTTTACATATATTTTAAACTGGTTACTGACCACCTGTATAATTCTGACGGACGCGTGCTGTATTATTATTCCCAATCTGTTCCACACGGGAATAATTACCATACAAATTTTGGTAAACGTAGGAAGTATTACTATTTCCAGTTTGCGTAACAAGGCTCACATGGTCGTCCCCATTGGTGCGGCCCTGAAAAACATCGGAGGCATTGTTATTTCCGGATTGGTTGACGAAGCTATCATTCCTGTTGCCCCATTGGCCCACCCAAGAATAATTATCAAAACCATCCTGACTGCTATCGCTTATGTTTTCATTTCCCTTTTGGAAAGAATAATTGTAGTTCTGCATCCCGAATTGTGAGACCATACTCCTATTATTGTTTCCTATATAACCCTGCCAGACAGTTGACACATTATTAGTCCCATTTTGAGCTACGTCAGATTGATTGCCATCCCCCTCTTGGTTCACTTCCGAAAAATTGCGAAGTCCATTTTGTGTGGTGTTGAGACGATTCAAATCTCCCTCTTGGTTTCCGTTGGATTCATTAAAGACACCTATTTGAAAAACAGTACTGCTGTTCAAATTTCCAAACTGATAACTTTCAGAATCGTGCCTGTTCCCCAATTGAAGTAAAATACCAATATTGCCATCTCCAGTCTGCTCTGCTATGGAAAAATTTCTATTTCCCAATTGAACGGAATTATTTGAATTGGCATCTTCTAACTGGGAAAGCGTTGCACTGTTGTTATTCCCAATCTGCGCCATACCGCCGTCATTACCATCTCCAATCTGGTCCAATGTTAAAACATTGGATGCTCCCAACTGGATGACACCACCAAAATTGCCCAATCCATTTTGGTTTACATCACTGTCATTCTCGTTCCCCAATTGATATACAACGGCATCATTGGTGCCGTTCTGGTTGACTGTGCTTTCATTCTGGGCAGAAACCCCACACGTAAATACCAGCAATCCAATACTATAGAATAATACTTTCATAATTCAAATTTAATAGTAAGGGGATATATGTGGGGAGTATTGAATCAAATGTACAATAATATTGAAAGAAACAACTTACACAATACCGAATTTCGTTAAGCGGGATATTTTGTCGACAAACCGCTTATATTAAATATTCTTTCGTTAATACCTTATTTCCCTGAAATTTAAATGCAAATAGGTATTATCCGCATTCTTTTAATGATCCTTTTTGAACCCGTCCTTTGTGGAATCGTCCTTTTCACTGTGCACCTATTTACTCCCTCTCGCCGTTTTATTGTATTCTATCAATAACAGATATCCCAATTTTATTTATCTGTTTTATCTTCTTCCGTAGAAATCAACGGATGGTCCTTTCGCATTCCAACTATCCAGATAATATTGGTTACAGTTGTATACAGCAGAAGAAGAACGGTAATAAGCATACCGCTTAAAATGGATGAGATAAACAGCGTAGACCAATAGATTGTGGTAAACCAAGAGGTAGGTACAGACTCCGCCTCCGTGATGGGAATGTTGAAAAGTTGGAACAGTATCAATGCCATAATAAATAATATGGTATCAAATTTAGCAATAGTAAGCACCTGCTGGTAATGGGCTTCCTTTAATTTGTTATCCGTTCCGGAGCTTATCCCCAAGAGTGTCAACAATAGCGCGAGGATGGTTGCCGAAGCAAGTACCACCGTATTGCACAACATATTGATTCCGGAAAGTGAGCTCGAGATTAGGTGCTTGGCTTCGTAACCGGAAATATTACCCAGTACGAACACGGCAAGCCCTATAAATAAGGTAGAAACCAGACCGCCAATGATGGGCAATTTATTTTCCTTAAAGAATTTTATCATAATAGTTTAATTATTGGTATTTTGAAGATTCAAAAATTGAGATTCCCAGCAAATCGTTCCTTCAAACTTAAAAGCTAGGGACAGCATGCAACAAAATGCACGGTAATGCCCCGGTGGAACCAGCCTTTTAAAATCCCAAGTCTCACACATTTCCGCCCGGTTGTTTCGCAAATCTAAAAAGAATGATAGCCGCTGTATGCCACAATGGAATTTTTTTATAATTGGATTGATTCTTCCAATTTCACTTCAACACGTTTAGGCTTATCCCATTACAAATTGATTTCAGATACAACCAGACTAAATCCGCGGTGCTGATCTTTCAAATTATGAGATAGTGTTAATGCCTGAAGCAATCGAGTTATAGGCGCATATATATAATTTCTAATTTTACCTGAAACCAACCAACTACATGCAGATATATAAAGTTACTTCCCTCCCTTTGGATGAAGTTATAAGGGATATAGCAAACGAATTTGAAACGGACTATTATAAAGAAAAGGGAGAATACATTCTTAACGTACCCCATAATATCGGTAGCGGAACTATCAAAGGAGTCAACTTTGACGGCGGGCTGGGTATAATCCAGTACAATTGCGCATTTAAAGATGAGACTGAAATACGTTTTACGGTAAATGAAGTCCATCCCCTAAAATTTATCTATCTCCTGGAAGGGGAACTATACCATAGATTTGCCAATAAAAATACGCCTCATAAATTAAATCGTTTCCAGAATGCCATCGTGGCAAGCGAGGATAAAAACGGACATATTCTTCGGTTTAAAAAAGAGACCCCTACCAGTATTTTCAGTCTGGAAATAGATAGAAAGAAATTCCAGCGCAATAACAGTTTTGATAAGGATGATATGAATATTTCCTTAAAAAAACTCTTTGAAGACGTGGAAGCAGAAACATCCTTTTATTACGAAGGGGATTATAGTCTGCGTATGACCGATCTATTTAAGACCGTGGAAGATCACCGGGATTGTACTTTCATTAACCTTATAAATATGGAAAGCGTGGCATACCAAACGCTTGTGCAACAATTGTCCCAATATCTGGATGACTTGAACGATTGTAATCAGCGGCATATTTTACGCAGGAAGGAAATGGAACAAATAAAGATAGCAGCAGATTATGTGAAGGATAATATAGCAACCTATAAAGCTATGCCAGAGTTGATAAAATTAACTGGCCTCAACCCGTTAAAACTTCAACAGGGATTCAAGGACCTTTACAATAAAACCGTTCACCAATATGTATTTGACACCCGGCTGGACTTGGCAAAGGATTTACTGGTGAATACAGATCAATCCATTTCTGAAATAATCTTTAAGGTAGGTCTTACCAGCAAAAGTTATTTCTCTAAAATTTTTAAAGAGGAATACGGCGTGCAACCTTCAAACTTTCGCGCAAAAAATAAAAGAAATAATTAGCTTAATTTTCAGTAAATTGAAATTTAAATAATTACATTTTCAATATAAATTATAAAATATAAAGCTATGGCAGAAACAGAAGACGGCTTCGGAAAAAAAAGGGACCAAAACCAATATGGTGAGGTAGAAAAAGATCCAAAAAAAGAGAAAAGGGAACAGCCCGTACCCAAATCCGATAAGCAGAATCCCGATAAAAAGAAAAAGAAGTAATAAGAATTCGGAAATATTCAATATAAAAAACCCTTGGAAATACATCCAAGGGTTCTTTTTTTAAATAAAAATAGAAACAATCGTTACTTTGCTTTTTTGTTCAATCGATCCTCGGCAAGATCGTTCAAGTTTTCGTCCGCATTGTATTCTTCATCCAGCGTTTCTTGAAGTTTTTTCGCAATGCTGACGTGGCCCAGTTCCTTTGCATACCGCACCGCCGTTCCATATCCAGAAATTTCATAGTGCTCCACACGTTGGGCCTCGGCAATCATCCCTGCGTGTTTTACATCATCATCATCCACCTCATCAAGAAATCCTTCCGCCTCTTTTATCAATCCTTCCATCGCTTTGCATTTTTCGCCCTCCGGCTTGATGGATAGCTCCTTGCAAATTTCTTCCAAACGCTTTTTGTGTCCTTTGGTTTCCTCCAAATGGTCCTCAAAGGCCTTTTTCAATTTTGAATCCCCAGCATTCTTTACCATTTTCGGCAATGCCTTTGTCAATTGGTCTTCCGCGCTGTAAAGATCCTGCAACTGATGTTCAAATAATGCTTCTAAATTTTTCATTTTTCAAGTTTTTTTGGTTATTGAATACTTAAAGATAGAAACCCATACAAAAATTGCCGCCGCATTTTAATTCTCTTTAACGCTCTTTGATTGATAGCGTTACAAATTATTGCAATCAAATCAAATTCACGCTCAGCATAACCTTCTTAATGCACTTTTTTACCGCTATCCTTTGAATTCAAATTCCCAATTCAAAACCTCATACTGCCATTTTGTTATATTTATTCCGATACTCCGTGGGCGTGAGACCCGTATTTTTCTTAAAAACGTTTCTGAAAGCCTTCGTATCGGTATAACCTACCTCATACATAATTTCATTCATATTTTTTCGGCTGTTCTCAAACCCTCTTTTGGCAGCTTCCACCTTTATTCTTTGTATATATTCCAAGACCGTATTGTTGGTGGCGGCCTTAAATCTGCGCTCAAAACTTCTTCTGCCCACGCTTACCAATTCGGTCAAATCCTCCACGCATATTTTAGCTTCCACGTGTTGCTCAATAAATCCCTGCGCCTTCAGCACGGCGTCATCGGTATGGTTTTTCTGTCCTTGGAACATCGCAAATGCCGTCTGGCTCTCCCTATCCATATCAATGGCAAAATATTTTGAGGCCAATATCGCGGTTTCCCTGTCCGTATACTTTTCAACCAAATGCAAGAGCAGATTCCAGTATGAATGGGCACCACCACTGGAATAAATACCCTGTTCCTCTGTGATGATGCTCCCCTCCATCACCTCAACCTGTGGAAATAATTCCCTGAACTCATTCTGAAATCCCCAATGGGTCGAACATTTTTTTCCGTCCAACAGTCCTGTGGAAGCCAACAAAAAGGCACCCAAGCACAAGGACGCTACTTCTGCCCCATTTTTGTAGTGCTTCTTAATCCAAGGCAATGCCGATTTATTACTAACGATAGCTTTCCGCATATCCCCGAACAACGCCGGGATTATGATTAAATCGGTCTGCTTCACTTCCTGTAACAAATGGGTGGGCCTAACCGAAAAAAGCCCGTCGTTTATTTTCACTTGTTTTTTTTGCCCTACCAATTGAATATTGAAAATGGGCTCCCTTCCCTTATTTATTTCAAATTGGTTCACGGTTGAAAAGAGATACTGCGGGTCTGCCACTGCCTGCATGACAGAGTGCTCCGGTACCAGAATGGAAATGTTCATAATAGTGATATTGCTTTTCTATAAAGATAAAAACTATTTTGTCGCAAATCACCCCATATTTGTCATTTTCAAACAGTTGCAATTGCCAAAAGTCTTTGCACCTTTACACTACGTAACATTTTAAAACAGCAATGATGAAAAACAATAGCGTAAGCCTGCATCGTATTTTACCGGTGCCACCTGAAAAATTGTTTAAAGCCTTTACCGATGCAGATGCCATGGCGGCTTGGATTCCACCTTATGGCTTCTTGTGCAAGGTCCATAATATGGATGCCACGATTGGGGGAAAATATAAAATGTCCTTCACCAATTTCTCAACGGGCAGTTCCCACTCCTTTGGTGGGGAATATCTGGAGATCGTGCCGAACGAACTTATAAAATATACAGATCAATTTGATGACGAAAACCTGCCGGGCAAAATGATAACTACAGTGAAGTTTAAAAAGGTTTCCTGTGGCACCGAATTGAACATTACCCAGGAAGGCATTCCAGAGGCAATCCCGGCAGAGCTATGTTATTTGGGCTGGCAGGAGTCTTTGGATAAATTGAAAAGGCTCGTGGAACCCAGTATTCCCGACGCACCGGAAGTTTAACATACCAAATCACAAAGAATGGCAAACGTTGCAATCTATCTAAACTTTCAGGGAACTACGGAAGAAGCATTTAATTTCTACAAATCAGTTTTTAAAACTGAATTTTCCTCACCCATCATGCGCATTGGCGATATGCCTCCCAATCCAGGCGCACCCACCTTTTCTGAAACCGATAAAAATTGTGTGATGCACGTCTCCTTGCCCATCATTGGCGGCACGGAACTAATGGGAACCGATATGCTGGAATCCCTGGGGCATAAAGTGATCGTGGGCAATAATACCACCATCAGCTTACAATTGGATTCAAAAGAGGAAGCCGATGAATTTTATGGGCTACTCTCCAATGGCGGAAGCGATAAAGCGCCTATGCGGGATGAATTCTGGGGCTATTGGGGTTGTTGCCTGGATAAATTTGGCATCCGCTGGATGTTCAATGTAATTGACAATCTTAATAGTTAAATGAGAAAAAAATTAGTTTACCTTTTTAAGTTAAAGAAAGAGTATAATTATAATAAATTTAATATTTAACAATATAGTTATTTTAGAATGGATCAGGCAGAATGATTTTGTATAGATGGTGTATAGATATTGTATGAATAGTGTATGGATAGTGTATGGATAGTGTATGGATAGTGTATGAAAAAAATGTTAGATAAATTCCTTATGATCAAATAAATTATTGATAAAAACCTAAAAAACTAAGAAATTCCAAAAACACACCTCATTTAAAACTAACTATCAAATCAGCACCGACTAATGCTGGCAATTATATAAAGGACAATATGAAAAATCCTAAATTGCGATCACATCTAAAGCTTAAACTATATCCATCCTCCCCCCCAAATATTTTGACCTATCTGCTACAAAAATTACCAAATAAAAAAAGCACTTAAATCAATAAGTGCTTTCTTCAATTGTTATTTATATTTTCAACTACTTCGTGAAAAGCAACTCCCTGTATTTGGTCAACGGCCATATTTCATCATCTACCAACAGTTCAAGCTTGTCACAGTGGTAACGTATGATTTCGAAATAAGGCTTTACCTCGTTGCAGTAAGCAAAGGCACGTTTTTCGCCATTTTCAATTTTATTGGCTTTTTTGCGCTCCTCAATCATATCGGTTATCCCTTTGTTGATATTCGATATATGCGCACTTATTTCCTCAATAAGTTGCATTTGTTCTTGGGAATGCTTTTTAAAATCCTTTCCATAGATTTCCTTCAGCCCCTGAACATTTTTAATTAGAATATTTTGGTATCTAATGGCCGTGGGTATTACGTGGTTGCGGGCAATATCTCCTAAAATACGTCCTTCTATCTGTATGCGAAGCGAGTAATCCTCAACCTCTATCTCGTGGCGAGCCTCAAGTTCCACCTTGCTCATAATCCCCAATTCCTCAAATAGCGCGATTGATTTTTTTGAAATCTTTGCCTTCAAGGCTTCCGGTGTGGTCTTGTGGTTGCTCAATCCGCGTTTTTTCGCTTCCTTTTCCCAAGCTTCTCCGTATCCATCTCCCTCAAACCGTATACGCTTGCTTTCTTTAATATACTCCCGCAATACGTTGAAAATGGCGTCGTCCTTCTTCATTTTCTTGTCCTTTATCAACGAATCCACCTTCTTTTTGAAATCAATCAATTGCTTGGCGACAATGGCATTCAAAACAGTCATTGGGTTTGCACAGTTTGCCGAAGAACCTACGGCACGCAATTCAAATTTATTACCAGTAAAAGCAAATGGGGACGTTCGGTTTCTATCCGTGTTGTCCAAAAGTATCTCTGGAATCTTACCCACAACGTTCAACTTAAGATCTGTTTTTTCCTGAGGCGAAAGTTTGCCATTGGTCACCTTTTCCAATTCGTCAAGAACATCCGTCAATTGCGAACCGATAAAAGCTGAAATAATTGCAGGCGGCGCCTCGTTTGCCCCTAAACGGTGGTCATTGCTCGCACTGGCTATGGATGCACGAAGCAATTCCTCATATTCATTTACAGCCATCAGCGTATTGATGAAAAACGTTAAAAACTGAAGGTTTTTCATGGGCGTACTGCCAGGCCCCAGAAGATTCACTCCCGTATTGGTAGCCAAGGACCAATTATTGTGTTTTCCGCTTCCGTTTACACCGGCAAAGGGTTTCTCGTGGAAAAGCACCTTAAAATTATGGCGAAGCGCAACCTTATCCATCACATCCATCAATAGCGAATTGTGATCCACGGCGAGATTGGTTTCCTCAAAAATAGGCGCCAACTCAAATTGGTTTGGCGCAACTTCATTGTGTCTTGTTTTTACGGGAATTCCCAAGAGCATACACTCCCCTTCCAAATCTCTCATATAGTTAAGAACCCGCTCTGGAATGGATCCAAAATAATGGTCATCCAATTGTTGCCCTTTGGCTGAGGAATGGCCCAATAAGGTTCTTCCAGCCAAGGAAATATCAGGTCTGGTAGCTGCCAACGCTTTATCTACCAAAAAGTATTCCTGTTCCCAACCTAATGTCGCAGTAACTTTAGTGACATTTTTATCAAAATATTTTGCCACATCCGTAGCTGCGGAATCCATTACCTGCAATGCGCGCAACAAAGGTGTTTTATAATCCAAAGCTTCTCCGGTATAGGCCACAAAAACGGTAGGGATACAAAGTGTTGTTCCAAAGATGAATGCCGGGGAAGTTGGGTCCCACGCAGTATAACCCCTTGCTTCAAATGTATTTCGGATTCCCCCATTTGGAAAACTGGAGGCATCTGGCTCTTGCTGCACCAACTGTCCACCGCCAAATTTTTCTATGGATTGTCCATTTTCCAAGGTCTCAAAAAAGGCATCGTGTTTTTCTGCAGTTGCACCGGTTAAGGGTTGAAACCAGTGTGTATAGTGTGTTGCCCCCTTTGCTATGGCCCATTCCTTCATCCCTGTAGAAATGTGATCTGCCATGGAGCGCTCTATTTTTTTTCCACTTTCCACGGCATCCATCACGCTGGTAAAGGATTGCTTGGTAAGATATTGTCGCATTGCGGCTTCATTAAAGACATTTTTTCCGAAAACGGCCGACCGTCTTTCCGGCTCGGTTATCTTAATGGGCACTCGATTAAAGGTTTCCTTAATTGCAAAAAATCTCATGGTGGGCATAACAATATTTTTTAGGGTTGAACGGTGCAAAAATATAAAATTTATTGTTCGTACCCCTAAATTCTGAATACCTATTTATAAAAATTATATTAAAATTTATAAACACACCCCAAAAAATTCATACTACATACAAAATAAAGCATTTCAGTATTATTTCGCCGAGCTCTACTTCAATAAATCCAACAATCTAAAAATCCAACAATCAAACCATCCAACAATCTATTCCGGCAATTCCAGAGCCTTTACAGGTTGAATTGCATTCCCCGCAATCCCACGGATGGACGCATGAAGATCAATTGTATTGAAGGTCACTTTATCTATCTGCTTTTCACGCTCTTTCCAAATGCGCTGCATAGCCCTTTTTTCGCTTTCCAAGGCCGTTTTCATTGCCGTGAAACCCTCAACGATTGCCTCAATCTGCATACGGAATTGGTTGCTGGTTAAATAATCATAGAGCATATGCATTTTGTCCCCTTTGTTTTCCTGGGTGCTAACGGCGAGATTTATTTTGATGATGGATTCCCGAAGTACGTGGCACAGCCCCTTAAATTCGGTGTAGTTGCAAATCCAGATTCCGTCCCGCAACCCCATTCTATCCATTCCCGCGGGCATAACTTCCGTGACCAAAACACCTATATTGGCTCCTTTTTCACGAATGTCGTTCTTGAATTTCTCTATCCAACTGGGTTGAAAATCCTTCGCCCTCTTGCTTTCGTAATAAATCTTTCCGCAATTCTGGTCAGACCTTGTATTTACTATCTGTATGCAATCGCCCCCGCGAGCTCCTTTCTTTATTTCTTCAATGGTATCCAGCGGAAATTGTTCCGAGAGCCATTCCTCAATTCCCAACTCCTGCACTTCGCCCTGCAACTGCATGCTTCCCTGCTCCTGCTTCCGCTTCATTTCCTCGGTCAACTTTTTCTGGTCCTCCAGCTGCTTTTGCATCTCCCGAAAACGCATTTCGTTACGCTCCTCCTCGCTCTTTCGTATTTTATCTTTTTCTGAAATGAGCAATTCATTCAATTTTTTTTGCGCTTCGGCTTCAGCGATTTCCTTGAGCTCATTCTTTTCGCGCTTCAGTTTTTCAATTTCTGCCTTTGTCCTGTTGAGCTCCTTTATCTGTTCCGATTTTTCATTGAGTTCCGCTTGCAACGATTTAAACTGATCTTGCTGCTCCTCGCTAATTTTGGCCTTCAGCTTTGCCTCCATCACGCTTTTTTCCTCGCGGAGTTTCCTATCAAAACGCTCCTGGAAAAGTTCATTTTCCTGTTTCTTTTTTGCTTCAAATTCCTGTCGCTCGCGTTGCAATTTTTCTTCGGCAACATCATAACGCTTCTTTTCCGCGGCAATTTGCAATTGGTATTTTTTCTTGATCTCATCCTCAAGTTGATGCGCAAGAATATCCTGAACATCAATGGATGTACCGCAGTTGGGGCATTTTATTTGTGTCTCTTTTTTCATTTTATTTTCAAATTATTCAAATATAAATATTTTATGGAAGATGGTTTTGGAACTGGGAACGGTTATAATTTGTGAATTCCAAAATTCATAACTAGCTTCGAAATCACATTCAAAATTCAAAATTTAAAATTCAACATTAGAATATGGTAAACCTGCTCCCAAAAGATGGAATCGTACATTACTACGGAAAGATTTTTTCTGAAGAAGAAGCCGCATATTATTTTGAGGCCCTGCTTCAATCTATTACCTGGAAAAATGATGAGGTTTTTATGTTCGGGAAAAAAATTGTCACCAAACGGAAAGTGGCGTGGTATGGCGACAGTGAATTTGAATATACCTATTCCAAAGTCACTAAAAAAGCAAATCTATGGACTCCCCAGCTGTTGGAAATCAAAAATAAAGTGGAGGCCACCACCGGCGAAACCTTTAACAGTTGCCTATTGAATCTTTACCACACCGGCGCCGAAGGAATGGGCTGGCACACGGACGCCGAAAAGGATTTACAGAAAAATGGCGCCATTGCCTCGGTAAGTTTTGGCGCGGAACGCAAATTTGCCTTTAAACATAAAATTACAAAGGAAACCGTCAACCAAAATTTGGAAAACGGTAGCGTCTTAATTATGAAAGGCACTACCCAAAGCCATTGGCTGCATCGCCTTCCACCAACCAAAACGGTTAACGCGCCGCGTATCAATCTTACGTTTAGGACAGTTGTTTTTTGAAAGAAAGATTTTTAAATATGATGTTTAATTAAATCCAACTTTCCCATTTTGTACCTTTACAGAAAACCAAATAAATGCAATCCCTAAAAGCCATAATACTTCTTCTGTTGTTCGTTTCTTGCGATCAAAAAGAAGAAAACCTCACCGCGCAGCAAATCGTGGATAAGGCCATTGAAAATGCTGGCGGCAACATTTATGAGAATGCAACAATCAATTTCACTTTTCGAGACACGCAATACTCGAGCCTAAGAAAAAATGGCAATTTTGAATACCGCCGTGTGGCAAAAGATTCCATCGGAGAGATTACCGATGTACTTACAAATAACGGTTTTGAGCGTTTTGTAAACAATCAAAAAATCAATTTGGCAGATACCACAGCTGCAAAATATGCCAATTCATTAAATTCGGTGAATTATTTTGTGCAATTGCCCTTCGGATTAAATGATCCCGCCGTCCAAAAGGAATTAATTGGCACAGCCGAAATCAATAAGGAAAAATATTACGAAATAGAGGTCACTTTCAAGGCCGAAGGCGGAGGCAAGGATCACGAAGACATTTATATGTACTGGATACATCAGAAAAACTTTACCGTAGATTATTTGGCATATAAATTTTACACCAATGAAGGCGGGATTCGCTTTCGAGAGGCTTTCAATGAACGAACCAACAACGGGATTCGATTTGTGGACTATAAAAACTACAAACTAGAACCGTGGAAAAATGTACCTTTACAACAACTGGATAGTCTTTTTACAGCGGGAAAACTCGAACTGCTCTCAGAAATAAAAACCGAAAATATCTCCGTAACGGTAAGCCAATAATTTTTTTCAATTAAAACTTGTTCATAATTCACTATCAATTAAAATTTCAGAACTGATAACTGATAACCGACAACTGATAATTGTTTATTGTTTATTGTTTATTGTTTATTGAAAAAAGACCGCATTTGCCAAAAACAATTTTCCATTGTGCCAAAAGGACCTGAACGAAACATCGTCCACCATATAAATCACGCTACCCCTACCCTTTTTCGCTTCCGCAAATACTATGGAATTTGCCAATCCTGCTTTCGCATTTTCACCAGAAAAACCAGAGACACTTTCTGGCTCTCCCTTAATATAGCCCACATTATAGCCCTCCGTGATCAAACCATAACTGTCGCTGCCTAATTTCAAACTATAATAAGCATCGCCATACCCAAAAGCCAGCGGATGTGTGCTGTCCAGCGTAACTTTGTAAATGCTTCCGGTAATAAAATCCTTCGTGCTTTCCAGTTCGCGCTGTGCGTAAGGAGTTAAATTTGGGATGGAATCCTTTTCCGCATTATCGGCACCACTTTCATTCTTATTTAAATCAAAGCCCTCTTTTCCTTCAAAAATACCCACCGCGCTTCCCAAGGCAATTACCCTTCCGCCAGCGCTTATAAAATCTTCCAATTTCTTAAATAAATCTTCCGTAATAATGGAATTATAATTTCCCTCGGGAATAATTAGCACATCGTATTTGCTCCATTCCACATCATTGAAACTATCGGTATTTATTGAAGTTATTGGATATTTTAGCTGCGTTTCAAAAAAATGCCAAAGCGCCCCATAATTTAACGAATTTGTTCCTTCGCCTTGCAGCATCGCCACGCGCTTTTTCTTGATTAAATGCACATACTGCGACCCAAAATCGGTCAATTTATCAGCAAAACTTGTGGACGAGACATATAATTCTCGGCCGTGGCGATTTGCGATTTCAATTACATTTTTATCGAAATTTTCATTTGAGTTGTTGCCGCTTCGAGTAATAATAAGACTCCCCCTTCCAAAGGTATTTCCGCCAAAGGCAAGCTCATTTTCAGAAAAACGAACCTTTATGTCATTTTTCAATAATTCTGAAAGGAAAGCCGCATCCTGCAAGCTGTTCCATTTTGCGATGTATCCAGCCGCATTGGGTGCGGGCACATTCGCAATTTCATTGTTCGAAGGATTTTCGGAAGCCGCAACTATTGCTGAAGTCGCCACGGTTTCAAGTCCGTAGGCATAGGGAAGGCTCCACGCGGTAATATCATACGTAATTGGCGTACTAAGTGCGGCATTGGGTTCAAAAAGCACCTGCACCATTTTGCCCTTGGGTTGATTGGTGCTTACCACTAAGGCGCCCGTGGCATCCATCGACCCCTTTTTGTTTTCGGAATAACTAAACCCTTTTACGTTACCACTTTTGGCAAATCCATATTTTATTTCGTGTTTGTCCAAAAGCTCCGCAAGAGCTTTCATGTTATCGGGATTTCCTTTCATCACAAAACTTTTATATTTCAAATTGTCATTTTGAAAGAATTTTTTGAATTCAGCATTGAGCGAAGCCACATTCTTTGAAGCTACTTCAACAGTTGACAACCCAGTCGTGGTGTGGTGTGCAATTCTATCTTTCAAGGTAAGCTCGAAATCTTCATCAGTATCAACACCCAAACCTGCAAAGCCGTGACCGGCCTGTTCATAGGTCATCCCGATGGCGCCCATATACAGCGGATAGGTATCCCCATAGCTGGGATACAGCAGGTCAAAACTTTCACGCGTGAAAAAAAGCCATCCATTTTCATCAAAATAGCGTGCATTATTTTTTCCTATTTTATCCTGAAATTCCCGTTGCCACGGCGTAATTATTTCGTGAAAAGGCTCCGCCGCTGGCGCGAAATAATACGGGTTATTGATGTATTGCTCGTGAAAATCCACATGGATATGCGGCATCCACTGATTGTAAACTTTCAGTCGCTGCTGGGTTTCCACTTGGCTGGCCCACATCCAGTCCCTATTTAAATCAAAAAGATAATGGTTTGGTCTACCTCCGGGCCACGGCTCGTGATGCTCTGTGGCATCGTGCGATGGATTGTGCGGTTTGGCTTTTAATTGATTGTACCAATTTACATACCTATCACGGCCATCCGGATTCATTCCCGGATCAATTATAACAACCACATTTTCCAGATATTCTGAACGTTCCGTAATCAATTTATAAACAGTATTCATCGCTGCCTCGCTGCTACTGGCTTCATTGCCGTGTACGTTGTAGCTCATCCAGACAATGGTTTTCTGCGGATTCGCTTCGCCTGGAACAATACCGATATTCTTTAAATTATCCATTCGTATTTGTTCCAAATTTGCCAAATTTTCTTCGGAAGAAATCACCGCGTACGTAAGCCTTCTGCGTTCGTTGGTTTTTCCGTAGTTGAAATAATCCACCATGTTGCTGTTCGCCGCCACGTGTTCAAAATAGGAAACAACATCTGCATGGCGCGAGAATTCCGTACCCAATTCATACCCCAAAAATTGGGACGGAGATTGTAACTGTGCAAAAATGAAAAGGGGGAAAAACAGAAATACGGAAAGAAAATAACGCGTCATTTTTCGAATTTTAAAAAGGTGGACTAAACTACTAAAGTTTTACCAAATTCAGAATTGCGAATTCTGAATTCTGAATTATACTGTATTTTTGTTTGAATCTTTCCTAAAAACCTATGCCAAAACATTCCCTCCCGTATTCCGAAACTGGATATTTTTCAAATCTAATTTGTGATTATTTGGATGAAAATGAAACACTAAAAAACTTCTACCACAGGTTTCCGAAGCTGGAAAACTTCAAAGCGCAAATGGAAGAAAAGCAACGTGCTTTTTCAGATGAAAAAAGGCATTTGCTCGCGGAGCGCATCTTATTTCAATATGGCGACAATTCCATTTCGCAGCATACCTTGAGCAACATCGATCTATTGCGCGAGTCGAACACTTTTACCATAACCACCGGGCACCAGCTCAATCTTTTTACGGGTCCGCTTTATTTTCTGTATAAAATTTTCTCAGTCATCAATCTTTGTGAGCAGCTTCACGAGGCCTATCCCAAAAATCATTTTGTACCTATATATTGGATGGCGACGGAGGACCACGATTTTGACGAAATCAATTATTTTAATCTCTTCGGAAAAAAAATAAGTTGGAATAGAAATGCCAGCGGCGCGGTGGGCGAACTTTCTACGGAAGGATTAAAGGAATTGAAGAATTTACTGAAAAAGGAATTTGGCGAAAGCGAAAACGCCAAAAAACTCATCGATTGTTTTCGCGATGCCTATTTAAAACATAACAACCTTGCCGATGCCACGCGCTTTTTGGCGAACACTCTTTTTTACCATCACGGATTGGTGATTGTAGACGGCAATGATAAGCGCTTAAAAGAAGTCTTTATCCCATATGTCGAAAAGGAAATTACCGAAAACCTAAGCTACAAAAAAGTTACTGAGACCACCGAAAAGTTGATGGATTTGGGCTATGCCGAACAGGTGCACCCACGGGAAATAAATTTATTTTATTTAAAAGAAAACCTTCGGGAACGCATCATTGAAAAAGAAGGCAGATTTTATGTAAATGAAACGGAAATCTCTTTTTCAAAAGAAGAAATTTTAAAGGAACTGAATGAAAATCCACAGCGGTTTTCGCCCAACGCGCTGCTTCGCCCACTATACCAGGAATTAATCTTGCCAAATTTATGTTATATAGGCGGTGGCGGCGAACTCGCCTATTGGTTTCAGTTGAAGGATTATTTTAAAACGGTGGATGTTCCATTTCCCATTTTACTGCTTCGGAATTCGGTTTTGCTGGTTCCCGGGACTCTTTCAGAAAAACTTAAAAGATTGAATATTCCCCTTAAAGATTTATTTCTTCCGAAACACGAATTGATGACCAAGCATACCAAGGAAATTTCCAAAATTGAAATTGATTTTTCGCAACAAAAGAAATTTTTGAGACAACAGTTTTCAGATTTATACGAAGTGGCAAAACAAACCGACGCCTCCTTTTTGGGAGCCGTGGGCGCGCAGGAACGAAAACAGATTAAAGGTCTTGAAAATCTGGAAAAACGCCTTTTGAAAGCACAAAAAAGAAACTTGGCTGATGAGCTAAAGCGCTTGCAAAATATTCAGGACCAACTTTTCCCGAAGCAAAGTCTACAGGAACGCCAGCTAAATTTTTCTGAATTCTACCTGGAATACGGCGAGGATCTATTGGATTCATTGAAAGAAAACCTAGATCCGCTGGATGCTACTTTTACTGTTTTGGAGCTATAAAAATATAGTAAATTGACAATTTGAGATCAATAAACCGAATAGAATAAATTATTTATTCGTGAATTCGTGGTTAAAAAACCAGAACATAAAATTCCCAATTTTGAATTCCTAATTCGTAATTAAAAAAGTATTTTTGCCTATGCAAAACAACGTCCTCATTTTAGATTTTGGTTCGCAGTACACCCAATTAATCGCTAGGCGCGTGCGGGAACTGAACATTTACTGCGAAATTCATCCTTACCACCATATTCCAGAAAATCTTGAGCCATTTAAGGCCGTAATTCTTTCGGGCAGTCCTTTTTCGGTGCGTGCCGAGGATGCACCACATCCAGATTTATCACAACTACGTGGGCACAAACCTATGCTGGCTGTTTGTTATGGGGCGCAATATTTGGCACATTTCAATGGCGGGAGCGTAGAACCATCCAATATTAGGGAATACGGTCGTGCAAAACTTTCTATGATAAAATCTGGAGAAGTTTTTTTCAATGGCATTCCTGAAAACACACAAGTATGGATGAGCCACAGCGATACCATTGCCCAACTCCCGAAGAATGGGGTTCGGCTCGCCAGTACCGCAGATGTTTTGAACGCAGCGTATAGAATTGATGGCGAGGAAACGTACGCAATACAATTTCACCCAGAAGTGTATCATTCCACGCACGGAAAGCAATTGCTTGAAAATTTTCTGGTAACTATCGCAGGAGTTCAGCAAACTTGGACACCCACAGCATTCGTTGATACCACGGTTGCGGTTTTGCAGGAACAGTTAGGAAATGACAAGGTTGTGCTTGGCCTAAGCGGTGGGGTAGATTCTACCGTAGCTGCAATTCTTCTCAATAAAGCTATTGGCAACAATCTCTATTGCATCTTTGTGAATAACGGACTGCTGCGTAAAAATGAATTTGAGAGCGTACTGCACCAGTATAAGGATATGGGCCTTAACGTAAAAGGCGTGGACGCTTCGGAACGCTTTTTGGAAGCGCTTAAAAATGAAAGCGACCCCGAGAGAAAGCGTAAGGCTATCGGGAAAGCTTTTATCGAGGTCTTTGATGATGAAGCACACCAAGTAAAAGACGTTGATTGGTTAGCGCAAGGAACAATATATCCCGATGTTATTGAAAGCGTCTCGGTTAATGGTCCTTCGGTGACCATTAAAAGTCACCATAACGTTGGTGGCCTTCCTGATTTTATGAAATTGAAAATTGTGGAGCCATTACGCATGCTTTTCAAGGATGAAGTACGAAGAGTTGGAAAGGAAATGGGCATAGATCCAGAATTACTGGGCAGGCACCCCTTCCCCGGCCCAGGATTGGCGATTCGCATTCTTGGCGATATTACTGCAGAAAAAGTTCGTATTTTACAGGAAGTGGATGCCATTTTCATTAACGGACTCAAAAAATGGAACCTGTACGATAAAGTGTGGCAAGCGGGCGCCATCTTGCTTCCGGTAAACAGCGTGGGCGTTATGGGCGATGAAAGAACCTATGAAAAGGTTGTGGCACTTAGAGCAGTTGAATCTACCGACGGCATGACCGCAGACTGGGTAAACCTTCCCTATGAATTTTTACAGGAGGTGAGCAACCACATAATAAACCGCGTGAAAGGCGTTAATAGAGTAGTCTATGATATAAGCTCAAAACCGCCCGCAACTATTGAGTGGGAATAATTTTGAAACCGAAGTATTATGACCAAAAAATCTAAATTCCGAATAATTTTTATGTTGAAGTTTTTAACATTCGCTTCTGTAATTTTTCTATTTACCATCAGTTGTGGTTCCGTGGCACAACAGCAATACAAAAGTTACGCGGTAAAACAGGGTGAGACAGTTTATAGCATTGCAAAGGACAATAATATTTCAGAAGAAATAATCTACAATCTAAACCCTGATGCCCGCAATGAGCTTAAAACCAACAGCATCCTCATACTTCCAGCAAAAAGTGGAAGCGGCAATAATTCTTCAGCTCAAAATTACAAAGAGCATAAAGTGAAGCGCAAGGAAACTATTTTCGGCATTGCGCAAATGTATAATATAAGCGTTGATGACCTTAAAAAGGCAAATAAGGAACTGTATTCGCGCGGTCTGAAAAATGGAGAGAAAATATTGATTCCTATAAATTCTGAACCAAACAATCCTGTTTCATCTACGCAGGAGACACTTCCGGGAACTGAAAAATATAAAGTTCAGGCCAAGGAAACCAAATTTGGAATTGCCAGAAAATATGGAATAAGCATCGCAGAGCTTGAAGATTTAAATCCAGAAATGGGAACGAATTTAAAGGTAGGCGAAACCATTATCGTTCCCAGTAAAGTTGTAATTGAAACCTCTGCTGCCGAAGAAGAAGGTTTTCAATATTATGAGGTGAAGCCAAAGGAAGGTTTTTTCAGAATAAAACAGAAACTTGGTTTTTCCGAAGAAGAAATTTTGGCATTAAATCCATATGCCAAGGATGGCCTAAAGGAGGGTATGATTTTAAAACTCCCGAAGCCCACTGATACTATTTCCACTGAAGATATTTCAACCTTAAATCTGGAAAGAAAAATCGATAATAAAAAAATGAAGACGGTGGCATTGATGCTGCCTTTTCGGCTAACACAGTCGCAAACCGATTCTACCCAAAATAATGAGGACTGGCTGAAAAAAGACCCCACGCTTCGGGTTGCTTTGGATTTTTACAGCGGCGCACTGATGGCTGCGGAATTTGCAAAGGATAAAGGAATTTCCGTAACGCTGGATGTGTATGATACCGAAAAAAACGAATCCAAAGTGACATCCATAATCTCGGGGAAAAATTTCAAAAAAGTAGATGCGGTAATTGGACCGTTAATGCAAAAAAATGTTGAAAAAGCTTCAGAGTTATTGAAGGATGACAACATTCCGGTTTTTTCACCCTTAAGCAACCGGGAAATGAATATGAATTCCAATTTTTTCCAAACGCTTCCTACCCAAGAAGTATTGAATCGAGCGATGCTGGAATACATTAAAAAGAATGAGTCTGGAAAAAATTTGATAGTAATTGCGGACAGCAAGATGCAAAAGGAAAAGCAAATGATTACCTCAGCCTTTCCAAATGCAAAAACGGTCTCTGCACGTGGCGGAGGGTATATTCAGGCCAGCGATGTAAATAGTGTATTGGCCGATGGCTTGGAAAATTGGGTCATTCTTGAATCAACAAACCCAGTGTTGGTGAGTAGCACCGTAAATGTGCTTAGCGCTATTGCGCCCAATTATAAGGTCCGGCTTTTCACGCTGGAAAAAAACGAAGCGTATGAGTGGCACGAAGTTTCCAGCACCCGCCTCGCAAAATTGAATTTCACGTTTCCTTCCGTGAATAGAAATAGCAACGAGGAAGATCGCGAACCTTTTATCATCAGTTATAAAAATAAATATGGCGTATTGCCCAATCGCTATGCCATCCGCGGGTTCGATGTTACTTACGATGTTCTGTTACGCTTGGCTGCCGGGGACGATATTTTTGAAAATATAATGCCAGAATCTGAAACAGTTTACATTGAAAATAAATTTAGATACCAGCAAATCGATTCAAAAGGGTACAGCAATCAGGCGGCTTATATTTTAAAGTACAATAAGGATTTGAAATTTGAAGAAGTAAAATGAGCACGGCAAAGGTTACATACTTAGGAAATTTGCGCACCGAAAATGAACACTTAAAATCGGGAAACAAATTTATTACCGATGCCCCAACCGATAACAATGGCAAGGGTGAAGCATTTTCGCCCACAGATACCGTTGCTACCGGTTTGGCCAATTGTATGCTGACTATTATGGGAATAAAAGCGCTCGATTTACAGGTAAATATTGATGGAGCCACCGCAGTGGTGACCAAAACGATGGCGGCGGACCCAAGACGCATATCCAAAATAGAAATTGAACTTTCCTTTCCGGAGAAATTGGATGAAAAATCCACAAAAATTATTGAAAGAATTAGCACCTCCTGCCCTGTTTATTACAGCCTACACCCAGATATAGAAAAAATCATCACTTTCAATTGGGGATAAAAAGGCATTGTTTTTGATTTTCAAAAAACTATGAAAATACTATTCGCTTTTTTATTCCTATTTATTTATTCGCCGCAGGACAATTCAGAAAAAATGCCTTGGGACAAAGACCGCAAACTCACTTGGGAGGATTTCAAAGGAAAAGCGCAACCCAATGCAAGTTTTGTGGCGAGCACAAATTCCGGTATCAGTTTTTCATATTCCTATTCGCAGCAAAATGGAGCGGTAGATGTTACTTATACAGTACAGAGCAACTTTTACCCTGAAAAGTCTTGGTTTCAACCCGGCCGTGTGACGCAGCATATTTTAAATCACGAACAATTGCATTTTGACATTTCAGAATTGCATGCGCGCATACTTCGAAAACGACTTTCAGAAAAAACATTTACAACCCGAGTGAAAAGCGAAGTAGAGAAATTATACAACGATACCGAGCGTGAGCGCCGCGCCATGCAATCTAAATTTGATGCAGAAACAGATCATTCCAGAAATATTGAAAAAGAAATATTTTGGGAAAAATATGTAGCCCAAAAACTTGAGGAATATGAGCAATGGCAGTAAAAATTCTGAAATGGAAACCGAACCAAATCCCGAACATTTAGTAGCGCTCGCCAATTATAAAATGCCTTTCGGAAAATATGAAGGGTATTATCTGGCAAATATCCCAGAATATTATTTTGTATGGTTCAAGCAAAAAGGTTTCCCCGAAGGGAAATTGGGCCGAATGATGCAGGAAATGTACGAGCTAAAACTCAATGGCTTGGAAGGTTTGTTGCAACGGCTTATCAAGAAATAAGTTTTTTCACCGAATTCGGAAAACCTTTTGGTTTATAATTCATTTCCAAAGCTTCAGGTTTAGGCGATAAAAAACTACTCTTGCTTAATTTCATTTTTGAATTTTAGACTTTACCATCCGCAATAAAAATGTACCTTTGCATCCCGTATAGTTATTTCAGCAAACGCATTCATGGGCACTACAAAATACATCTTCGTTACGGGCGGGGTTTCATCATCTTTAGGAAAAGGAATTATAGCGGCGTCACTGGCTAAGTTATTGCAAGCCAGAGGGTATCGTGTTACCATTCAAAAACTGGATCCGTATATCAATGTGGATCCCGGAACGTTGAATCCTTATGAACACGGAGAATGCTACGTAACGGACGACGGTGCCGAAACTGATCTGGATTTAGGCCACTACGAGCGTTTTCTGAACACCCCAACTTCTCAAGCCAATAACGTGACCACAGGCAGAATTTACCAAAGCGTCATTGAAAAAGAACGCCGGGGCGAATTTTTGGGAAAAACGGTTCAAGTTATCCCACACATTACCAATGAAATAAAAGAACGAATTCAAATCCTTGGAAATAATGGGGATTACGATATCGTAATTACTGAAATAGGCGGCACCGTGGGCGATATAGAATCGTTGCCATACATTGAAGCCGTGCGCCAATTGAAATGGGAGTTGGGAGACGACAATGCTTTGGTTATTCATCTTACGCTCGTTCCGTACCTTTCCGCCGCAGGCGAATTGAAGACAAAACCCACACAACATTCCGTTAAAACGTTGATGGAAAGTGGAATTCGTGCAGATATTTTAGTTTGTAGAACCGAACACGAACTCTCTGAAGATTTGCGCCGAAAATTAGCACTTTTTTGTAACGTGAAGGAAGATGCGGTTATTCAATCCATTGATGCTTCCACAATTTACGATGTTCCAAATATGATGCTTGAAGAAGGTTTGGATACGGTGACGCTTCAAAAACTGAATTTGAAGAATTCCAAAAAACCGGATTTAAAACAATGGAATAAATTTTTGGATAGACATAAAAATCCAAAGGGTGAGGTTCACATTGGTTTAATCGGTAAATATGTGGAGCTTCAGGATAGTTACAAATCCATTTTGGAGGCTTTCATTCATGCGGGTGCTGAAAACGAAGTAAAAGTAAAATTGGAATACATTCATTCCGAACATATTAACGCTAAAACAATTGGCAAAAAACTCTCTAAACTGGATGGTATTTTGGTCGCTCCCGGTTTTGGGGAGCGCGGTGTGGAGGGAAAGGTTGCCGCCGTAAAATATGCCCGCGAAAATAATTTGCCATTTCTGGGAATTTGCTTGGGAATGCAAATGGCCGTAATCGAATTTTCACGGGACATGTTGAATTTGAAGGATGCCAATTCTACCGAAATGGATTCGCAGACAAAAAATCCCGTAATCAGCATTATGGAAGATCAAAAAAATATTACCAATATGGGAGGGACAATGCGGTTGGGCTCTTGGAAATGTGATCTTAAAAAAGGAAGCATTGCCAGTAAAGTTTATAAATCAAAAACTATTGAGGAACGCCACCGCCATCGTTATGAATTTAACAATAAATATCGTGAGCAATTGGAAAATGCCGGTCTGGTGGCAACCGGGATAAACCCAGACACCGGCTTGGTCGAGATCGTGGAAATTCCCAGCCACCCTTGGTTTGTAGGTGTTCAATACCATCCGGAATACAAAAGTACGGTCGCCAATCCGCATCCGCTTTTTGTTGCATTTGTAAAAGCCGTTCATAAACACGCAAAAAATAGCAATTAAGACAATTTGGCGGATTACAAAAAGAGGCGTTATTGTTGCTAAAATGGCTTCAAGGATTTAATGCATTTTAGCTTTAGAATTTAAATTTGAAAAAATAACATTCCGAATTTTTCGGAATCATTAAAATCGATTGCGGAACAAGTTCGCAACCACATATGGAAGAAAAGAAATTCGACGTAAATTCACTTATAGGATTTTTATTGATTGGTGGAATTTTGGTATGGATGCTATATCTAAACAAACCCACCGAAGAAGAATTACAGGCGGAAAAAGCCAAAACTGAAGCTGCACGACAGGAAAAAACCTCAAAGCAAAAAGAGAGTGATGTCACCTTTGCCCAAGCTGCTAATGATAGTACCAAAAGGCAAGGAGATTCTCTGGCCTATGAGGAAATGAAGAACAAACTCGGTTCTTTCGCCTATTCCACTACCCTTTCCTCTGCAAATGATGAAACCACGACACTCGAAAATGAGGTACTTGCATTGAAAATTAGCAATAAGGGTGGTTATATTACGGAAGCGCATCTTAAAAATTTCAGAAGATTTGATTCGGTTCCGGTAAATCTTATCAAAGATGGCAATGCTTCACTAAACCTTCAATTTTCAGCGGAAAACAGAATGTTGAATTCGCAGGAAATGTATTTTGAACCCACACTTTCAAAACAAGGTGAGGATCAAATTCTTTCCATGAAATTGAAAACTTCAGAAAACGGTTTTATTGAATACAGATATGTGCTGCACCCGGGTGAATATATGCTTGATTTCAGCATCAATTCACAAGGGCTCGATGGCGTTTTAAATACCTCGCAACCCGTTTATTTAGATTGGAAATTGAAGGGATACCGAAATGCCAAAAGCATTTCCTATGAAAACCGCTACTCCCGTTTAACTTATGAATATGATGACGAGAAACATTCCAAGCTTTCACCTTCTGGAGAAGATGATGAACTGGAAGTAGATGTTACTTGGATGAATTTCCGCCAGCATTTCTTCAGTTCGATGCTTTTAACGGATACGCCTTTCAAGGAAGTTGCTCTTACCTCAGTAGATTTGGTGGAAGACGAAGAAGTAGATACTATATATACCAAACAATACGGCGCAAAAATGCTGCTCGAGCCAAAAGGTGGCGCACTGGCTTACAATATGAATATGTATTACGGCCCGTCTGACTATCAAATTTTCAAAAAATATGATAGAAATCTGGATGAGGCAATGCCACTGGGCTGGGGAATTTTTGGCGTAATCAACAAATACATAATCATTCCACTTTTCGGGTTTTTGATTGATCTGCTACCTGCCGGAATTGCCATTATCGTCTTAACAATATTGATCAAATTATTACTATCTCCCGTTCAGTATAAACAGTATTTGGCACAAGCCAAAATGAAGGTATTAAAACCCGAAATGGACGAGATTAAAAAGAAATATGAAGGGAATCAATTAAAAATCCAGCAGGAAACAATGAAACTGCAAAATTCTGCCGGCGCCAGTCCCCTCAAGGGATGCTTGCCAGCGTTGCTGCAGATTCCTGTGTTTTATGCACTGTTTACATTTTTCCCGTCGGCGTTTGACCTTCGCCAAAAAAGTTTCCTTTGGGCGGATGATCTTTCCAGTTATGATACCATTGCAGAACTCCCTTTCCACATTCCATTTTATGGTGATCACGTAAGTTTGTTCCCAATTTTGGCTTCCATCGCAATCTTCGTTTATATGATGATGACAACGGGCCAAAACATGCAACAAAACCAGCAACCCGGAATGCCAAACATGAAATTCCTGATGTACCTTTCGCCATTGTTCATGTTAGTATTCTTCAACAACTACGCGAGCGGACTTTCACTTTATTATTTCGTTTCAAACTTAATTACCATCGGGATTATGTTGGTCATCAAAAATTTCATTATTGATGAAGAAAAAATCCACGCAAAAATTCAGGTGAAGAAAGCGCAGCCGAGAAAACAGAACCGCTTTCAAAAGAAAATGGCCGAAATGATGGAACAAGCCGAACAACAGAAAAAAGCGGGAAGAAGATAATTTCTTCAATATATGGCATTTTTTTTGGAAACTAATGGTATAAAAATTCAATAGAAATCCTATTGAAACGTTTACCGTTTTAAATCCCCATAGTATGCAAAAAAATCTGTTTTTAATTTTCTTCGGAATATATTTAAGTACAACATTTTCTTTCGCGCAAAGCGAAATTAACCAGAAAGATTCTGAAGGAAGAAACCACGGTGTGTGGAAGAAAACTTTTCCCGGAACTAAACAGCTTCGGTATGAAGGTACCTTTGAGCACGGGACCGAAGTGGGTGAATTCAAATTTTATTGTGAAGATTGCAAGGACAAACCCATGGTTGTCAAAAATTTTTCTGGTAAGGATGGAATGGCGAAAGTGCAGTATTTCACCAAAACTGGAAAATTAGTTAGCGAAGGAACTATGATGGGGAAAAATCGTGTGGGCGAGTGGATTTACTATCAGGAAAAATCCAAGAATATAATGACCAAAGAGCATTATGTTGATGGAAAGTTGAATGGCACCAAAATTACGTATTACCCAAACGGCAAAGTTACCGAGGAGGAAAATTATAGAAATGGTTTGAAGGAAGGGGAAAATAATTACTATTCGCCAGAGGGAGTGCTCATCAAAAAATTACTTTATAAAAATGATGTTCTGGATGGTCCCGCTATGTATTATGATGCGAATGGCCAAGTTGTGATTGAAGGATTTTATAAGAACGATAAAAAACACGGGGTTTGGAAATATTATAAAGACGGGAAGGTCACACTGGAAGAAACATACCCAAAACCAGAAAAAAACTAAGAACTTTCGGGTAAGCATTTTCTAGGTCTACCGACCAAAAATTAGTTTTTATCTTTGCACAGTACTAAATTTTCATGAAAAAACGAGTCGTTGTTGGACTAAGTGGTGGAGTAGATTCCAGCGTTGCAGCCTATTTGCTGAAGGAAGCTGGCTATGATGTTATTGGGCTTTTTATGAAAAACTGGCACGATGATTCCGTTACCATTTCCAACGAATGTCCGTGGCTTGAAGATAGCAACGATGCAATGCTTGTTGCTGAAAAGCTGGGAATTCCCTTTCAGACGGTAGATTTAAGTGAAGAATACAAAGAGCGAATTGTAGATTATATGTTTCGCGAATACCAAATGGGACGCACGCCAAACCCGGATGTGCTCTGCAATCGTGAAATCAAGTTTGATGTTTTTATGAAAATTGCGCTCGGTTTGGGTGCAGATTTTGTAGCGACTGGCCATTATTGCAGAAAAGGTATTTCCAAGAAAAACGGGAAAGAAGTTTATCATTTATTATCGGGAAAGGACCCAAATAAGGATCAATCCTACTTTTTATGCCAACTTTCGCAGGAGCAACTTTCAAAAACGCTTTTTCCCATAGGTGAATTATTAAAACCGGAAGTTAGGAAAATAGCAGCAGAGCAAAATTTAATCACAGCTGAAAAACGTGATTCACAGGGCCTTTGCTTCATCGGCAAAGTGAGGCTTCCTGAATTTCTTCAGCAAAAATTAGCGCCAAAGGATGGGGAAATCGTTGAAGTGCCGGCAACCTTTTCAGAATATAAGAGAATTAAAACAGAATTTTCTACCGAAGAAGAGCGATTAAAATATTATTCCACCAAACGGAATTATTCAAAAGTTGACGGAAAAACAATTGGCACGCACCACGGCGCGCATTATTTTACTAAAGGTCAGCGTAAAGGCTTAGCAGTAGGAGGTACCGCCGAACCGCTTTTCGTTATTGATACAGATGTTGAAGAAAACATAATTTATACAGGGCAAGGCAAAGACCATCCCGGCCTTTTTCGCCGCGGAATTTTTGTGAAACCAGAGGAAACCCATTGGATCCGGGAAGATTTAAAACTTTCGGAGGATCAACAGTTGGAGGTCATGGCTCGCATACGTTACAGACAACCGTTGGAAAAGGCCGTGCTTTACCAAACATTGTCAGGACTTTATATTATATTTGAAAATCCTCAATCTGCCGTTACTGAAGGTCAGTTTGTCGCTTGGTACAGAGGCGAGGAATTGTTGGGAAGCGGTGTTATTTCTTAAAAAATTATATTATGAAAAAAATACTTTTACTATTTGCGATTTTTATTTCAGGTTTGGGTTTTTCGCAGGAAGACGCCATGGTTTTCTTTGCTGATAAAGAAAACGTTGCGGCTTCAATTGCTAATCCAATTTCAATTTTAACGCAAGCAGCTATTGACAGAAAAACTGCACAGGGTATCGTGATTGATGAGCGCGATGTTCCTTTAAATGAAACCTATAAAAGTCAAGTGGAAAATGCTACGGGAATTACCGTATTGGCAAAATCGAAGTGGATGAACGCTGTTTACGTCCGCGGAAGCCAGGCCAATATCAATAATCTTTCAAACCTTCCATTTGTAACAGAGATTGAATTTGCTGATAGCAGTTTGAATAGACCTGCATTTCCAAATATTCCGACGGATAAATTTGAAGTTGAAGACACACAGGTAAATTATAATTATGGTGATGCAACAAACCAGACAGAAATGCTTTCAGTTGACTATTTGCACCAGCAAGATTACACTGGTGATGGAATCCTCGTTGCTTTTATGGATAATGGATATCCTGGTGTTATGACAAATCCAGCCTACCAAACCTTACGCAATGAAGGAAGATTATTAGGTTCTTATGATTTTGTTGCTCGAGTTGAAAGTCCAAATGGCACCGGTAGTCACGGCGCCGCTACATTTAGTGACGCTGCGGGATTACTTGACGGTCAATTTGTGGGAACTGCTCCAGGTGCTTCCTATTATTTATTTGTTACAGAAGATGACGACAGCGAGACTCCCGCAGAGGAAGCATATTGGGTTGAAGCTTTAGAAAGAGCGGACAGCCTAGGGGTTTATGTCACCAATACTTCTTTAGGATATCAGGATTTTGATAATTCAGCCTACGATCATCAATATGAGGATCTTGACGGTCAAACGACTATTGGAGCGCGCGGCGCAAACCATGCTTTTGATAAAGGTATGATTACGGTAACCTCAGCCGGAAATGATCGATTTGGTTTTACGTATGTTGGCACGCCAGCCGACGCTCCCGGAGCATTCACAGTGGGAGCCGTAGATGCCGGGGAATTTATTGCTTCTTTCAGCTCGATCGGTCCAACTGTTGATGGAAGAGTAAAGCCTGATGTAATGGCGCAAGGTGAAAGTGCGGCGGTCGTTTCCCCGAATGGAGATGTGAACTTCTCAAATGGCACGTCCTTTAGCTCGCCCATTATGGCAGGTGCAGTGGCTTCTCTATGGCAAGCAGTACCGAATTTGAAAAATGATGTTGTTATGCAGGCGATTCGTGAATCTGCTGATAGATTCAATAATCCTTCTGATGAATACGGTTACGGTATTCCAAATTTTGAAAATGCCCTGAATGCTTTGTTACAATTAGGTTACGAAGATCATTTGAAGGATTCTCAGTTTGCACTGTTTCCAAATCCAGTTTCAAATGAACTGAATATTTCATTTCCAAAATCTTCAGAAAATGCGCAACTTTCATTATATAATGTTTTGGGTGAAAGAATTCTGCAAACTGAAATTTCACTTAACAAAAACCGAATTGATGTTTCTTACTTGAAATCGGGGATGTACATAGCCTCCATTACTTCAAACAACAAAACTACAAGCTACAAAATCATCAAGGAATAGTGAAAAATCGGGTCACCGAACTTTTTAAAATAGATTATCCCATTATACAGGCCGGAATGATCTGGAACAGCGGTTGGCGCTTGGCCAGTGCTGTAAGTAACTCTGGCGCGCTTGGTCTTCTGGGCGCTGGTTCAATGTATCCGGAAATTCTCCGGGAACATATTCAGAAATGCAAGAAAGCGACAGATAAACCATTCGGTGTAAATGTGCCTATGCTTTACCCAGATATCGATAAAATTATGGATATCATTATGGAAGAAGGGGTAAAAATTGTTTTTACTTCCGCAGGAAATCCAAAAACGTATACTTCGAAATTAAAGGAAAACGGTATTACTGTTGTCCACGTGGTAAGCAGTGTAAAATTTGCTTTAAAAGCCCAAGAAGCAGGTGTGGATGCCGTAGTTGCAGAGGGTTTTGAGGCCGGTGGACATAACGGCCGTGAAGAAACCACAACTTTTACTCTAATCCCGATGGTGAAAGAACAATTGGATATTCCATTGATTGCCGCTGGTGGAATTGCAAGTGGCAGAGGGATGCTTGCCGCGATGGTGCTTGGCGCGGATGCCGTGCAAGTGGGCAGCAGGTTTGTTGCTTCAAATGAAGCATCTTCCCACCAATCCTTTAAACAAATGGTTGTTGATGCCAAAGAAGGCGATACGCATCTTACTTTAAAGGAATTGGCTCCCGTGCGAATGCTGAAAAACAAATTTTTTGAGAGTGTAGTCCAACTTTATACAACCAATCCTTCCAAAGAGGATTTGATTTCACATTTGGGAAGAGCGCGTGCAAAACGAGGCATGTTTGAGGGCGATCTCGAGGAAGGTGAATTGGAGATTGGCCAAATTGCAGGATTAATTCACGATATAAAACCGGCGGCAGAAATTGTAAAAAATATGATTTCTGAATTTGAAATCGCAAAGGCTGAAATAGCTAAAATTCAATTGCAGTAATACGTTACATCCGTAAGCTCCCTATTTTTTAGAACAGCTGAAAATTCATTCTGAAAGGAAATGGGACAAACTTCACTTTGAAAATTTCCACCCGAAATCCGGTCTGTATATTCAACCAAAAAAACGGCTTTATTTATTGAAATATATGGAGTTAAAGATTGATAGAAATCATCAACAAATGCATCTTCGGTTAAAATCCAATCAAACTCATCGTACATTTCTGGAATAAGTTCTTCGGCATTTTTTTGGCCAATGGAAAGACCTCGCTCGTGTGCTTTTGCAATCAACCACCTGGAATAATTTATGGTGTCCTCTTCAGAAATATCAAATCCTGTGTTATTTTGGTAACCATTCATATTGTCGGGTTCAATTCCGTCAAATCCTTTTTTCTTTATCATATCGAACCGCGCCTCTATAATTGGAGCCAAAATTTCAATTTGCCGAATGTCCAACCATTTTTCATCGGGATATTCATCATATAAATTTCCTATAATATTTTCAGGAAAATTTTGGGCATCGGGTCTATAGTTTTCAACACTTCCCACTGAAAGATAAGCGATTACTGTTTTGCCTTGGGACTTTAAATTTTCCACCAATTGTGCACTGGAGGTAAATGCATCAATATCAATTACATCTGCATTGGATTGATAGGAATTTGGAATTTCATCCAATCTCCATTCAAATTTTTTTTCCTTCGGAATCACATAATCCGAATTAGGAACCTCAATTAAATTTTCTCGAGGAATTTCTTCATCAGTGTTTGAGCATCCCAATGAAATTGCAAAAATGATAATAACGAAAGTGATTTTTAGAAGCATAATTTTTAAAACTGAATTAACGCGCAGTAACTAAAATTATTTCAGAAAGCTTTAACAATAAATAAGTGACTGTGTTAATCCCTCGTTAAATGGCTATTTTTTAAAAACCAATCGATTCGCATTGGCGTATGTTTGGCAGAAAGAAATATTTTTAAATTAATAATCAAAATTCTATGAAAAACAATTTTACTTTTATGATTGCAGCTTTTTTTGCAATTATTACCGGAACAACTGTGTCTGCACAAGTTGTGAACAGCACAGCAGACGACGGAACTGAAGGAACACTACGAAGAGAAATTGCCGATGCAACCGCAGGCGACGAAATTACATTTGCAATAGGAGTTGGAACAATAACTCTGGACAGCGAAATTATTATTGACAAAGAATTGACTATTTCCGGAGGTTTAATCGGGATAGGAACCAACACAATTGATGGTGGTGCCAATGGAAGAATCTTCAATATTACAGCAGGACCTGTAACGTTGAATAATCTTGTAATAACCAATGGACTTGAAGAAGATGGTGGCGGTATCTACATTGACGGCGCTACGGTGGAAATAAATGACTCTGAAATTTCGGATAATATCGCCAACGGAGCTTCTGGTTCTGGAGGTGGAATATTTATGGATGAAGGAGGCAGTCTTACAATTAATGATTCTTCAATAACCGGAAACCGTGCTAATCGCGCCGGTGGTGGTATCGAAAGAGCTGCGAACGGCGGCATGATTACACTTAACAGCGTAAATTTAGACGATAATAATGCTGGAGTAAGCCCAGCAACTGCCGCACCTGGAAATGGTGGTGGTCTTCATATTACCGGTGGCGGTATGGTGGAAATTAACGGCGGAACTGCAAATAATAATGTAGCTGCTCTTGAAGGCGGTGGATTATGGAACGGTTCTGGAACTATGGTTGTAGACGGAACTACCATTGATGGAAATGTTGCTTCTGGCGATGGAGCCGATGAAGGTGGCGGTGGATTATTCAATAACGAAGGTACACTTACTGTATTGAACTCTACAATTACAAATAATATAGCTGATGGAACGTCAGGTTCTGGAGGTGGAATCCTAAATAATTTGGGAGTACTTACCGTTGAAGATTCAGATATTGATGGTAATTCTGCCGTTCGTGCAGGAGGCGGGATTGAAGATAATTCCGTTGCCGGAAATATGCTCATTTTAAATAATGTAAATTTTGATGGAAATGATGCTTCAGGAAATCCTGGAAATGGTGGTGCTTTACATATCACTGGTCCGGGTGATGCCACGATTACTGGTGGTACTGTAACAAATAATAACGCTAGCCGTGAAGGTGGTGGACTTTGGAACAGCGTAGGAATTATGATAATCGACGGAGTGTCCATTACAGCAAATACTGCAGAAGGCGATGCCGCAGATGATGGTGGAGCTGGAGTATTTAATAATGGAGGAACTTTGACGATACAAAATGGTACTGAAATAAATAACAATATTGCCAACGGAACTTCTTCCAGTGGTGGTGGTATCTTAAGCGTTAGCGGAAATGTTTCTATTGCGGAATCTACAATCAATGGAAATTCTGCAAACAGGGCTGGTGGTGCTATTGAAATAATTGATGGTAATCTTTCAGTTTTTGTTTCCGAAATGGATGGAAATGATGTAAATGGAACTGCCGGTACTGCAAATCCAGGAAATGGTGGAGCTGTCCACATTACAGGTATGAGCGGCACAATGCTTATTTCAAAAAGTGATATTACAAACAATGAAGCAGCCAACGAAGGTGGTGGTCTTTGGAACCAATCCGGAACTACATTCAATGTTGATAGAACTACAATCGATGGAAATTTTGCCGACGGCGGTGGAGGTCTATACAACAACGGAGGTACTTTCAATGTTGTAACTTCTACGGTTTCAAACAATGCTGCTACCACGCAAGGTGGTGGGATTTTAAATGATACTGGTTCATTTAACTTGATGACTAGCACAATTTCAACCAATACTGCCGAAGACGGCGCAGGTATCTATAACAATGCTACAATGGATATTAATGCCGTAACCATTTCACTTAACAATGCAACTGGCAATGGTGGTGGAATTAATTCTGAAACAACTACTTCAGTGAAAAATACAATTGTAGCTGGAAATATCGCAGTCAATGGTGCAGATCTTAGCGGAACTGGTACATTTACTTCAAATGATTATAACTTGATAGGGAATGATGATGATAACGTTTTCCCAGAACAAGCGAATGATCAAGAAAATGTTCTACCTCTATTAGGCCCATTGCAGGATAATGGCGGATTTACGTTTACCCACGAATTGCTTGCGGGAAGTGACGGTATAGATGATGGAGATCCAGCAGATCTTTTCACTGACCAAAGAAATTTCACACTTGTAGGAACAAGAGACGTAGGAGCATACGAGCGTGATGGTGTTTTGGGTATTAATGATGGTGAGCAAATTACAACTAGTGTAATTTACCCCAACCCTACTTCAGGTAATTTCAATATTGAAATTGCAAATACCATTAATGGAAGAGTAACTGTGGAAGTAATTTCAATGACTGGGCAAGTAGTACAAGGAGCTGTTTTGACAACTGGTGTTAACCAGATGGACATCAACGGTCTATCTTCTGGAATGTATATTGTTAAAGTATATACCCAAAACAATACTTCAACACACAGATTGATACTTCAATAATCTTGAAATAATAGAAAGAAAAAGCCGCCCAAAAGGCGGCTTTTTTACTTTTATAAAATATATTTTAATAAAAAACCTCTCTAAATGAGAGGTTCGTGCTTTTAAAAAAAAGTTTTGTGTATGTATTAAAGTACTTTTACGTTAACTGCATTCAAACCTTTTTTACCTTCTTTAAGATCAAATTCAACCTCATCTCCCTCACGAACTTCGTCGATAAGACCTGAGATGTGTACAAAATGCTCTTTGTTGGTTCCTTCTTCAGTAATAAAACCAAAACCTTTGGTATCATTGAAGAATTTTACTGTTCCTTTGTTCATTGTAATAATTTAAAATATTTATATAAGTGGCAAAGATAATGTTATAATCGAGATCTTTTCATTTTAAAGAACTTTTTTTTGAATTCAACCAAATGTTATTGGTTGTTTAATAATTTAACAATATTCGTGAAACATAAATCAAAAATGCAATTATTAAATTTCATTTTTCACTTCGGGATTGGGTGCGTTTCTGTTTTACTTCCATTTTATCAAGCATCCATTTCGGGTATTTTGAAGAATCCTCAGCTTCATAAATTGCAATTTTTTGCGACGGGTTGGGTTTTAAGACATCCTTTTGCAGTTTTCCCAAAATTGTTGCAGCAGTCTGCACACCAGAATATCCTGCCCCAGCGACACCGTGACTCGTGATACTGGCGCCACATAAGTACAAATTTGCTATTTCACTTTTTGCTTTGTACGCAAAAGGTCCTATTTGAGACAGTTTTTTTTCAGTACCATAAACGCAACCATTGGTAGCATTTACGTAAAATTTATTGGTTATGGGAGTGCCCAGATCTTTATGAATTATATGCCCACTTATTCCTGGAATCACATTTTCCAAGGTGTTGACCATCCGTTGCATTAATTTTTCCTTGAAGGCAAGATACTGAGGCGACCTTGATTCTTCTTCATCCTCAAATTTTTTGAAAGATCCGTAATTAATGTAAGTTATAGCTTCGATAGTGTGGTGCTTTCCATCAAAACTGGCTGGATCTTTCAACGTGGTACAACTCACAAACATGCAAGGAAAATCACCGTCTTCATTCAAATCTGAACTCATCATTCGCTGGTGAACTGTATCAAAATTTTCATTTGGCATCATCCAAATGTTGCCGGAATCCATACCCGCTTGCCTCAAATCCATATCCACTGTCACAAAAAGCATCAGCGATGTGCAGGAATACTTCGTTTTAGCCAATTTTTTTTTGAGTGAAACACTTAAATTATCCTCTCCAACGAGCCTATTGTAGGTAATTCCGGGATCGGCGTTTGATATTATTTTTTCCGAATAAATTTTCTCGCCATTTTCCAGCTCTACCCCTACTGCACGTTTTTTTCTTTTTCCTTCAATTAAAATTCTTGAAACTTTTTTACTGGTTTTGATTTCTCCTCCATTCCTTTTTAGCGCATTGGTCATTGCCTTTACAAGCGCTCCCCCACCTCCATAGGGATAATATCCGCCATGGAAATAGTGATCCATTACCGCGCAATGAAGTGGAAAACTAGCTTTTGAAGGTGGCAAGCCGTGATCTCCATATTGAATATTCAAAATCTTTTTCAGCAACGGATCTTTAATAAATCGATTGATGACTGCTTCCAGACTAAATAATCCATATTTTCCTAAATTTTTTGTTCGAAATGGAATAGTCAAGTGCTCCCAAAACCCTGAAATATTTGGCATTAATTGAAGCTCGGCGCTCACTTTTTTAACGGTTGCCAAATATGCTTCTATGTTTTTCTTTTCGTGTGGGAATCTTTCGGAAAGTTTTGAAACAAATTCATTGTAATCCGCGGGAATATCAAAACGTTCCTCGCCAATATATGCGTGCTCGTAACCCTTTGGATTCATTTTGAAAAAGGTGAGATCGTTTGCAATCCCCAATGCCTCGTACAATTGTGACGTGGAACCTCCTTCCTGCAATAGCCCAACATAATGAAGACCGGGCGTAAAACGGAAACCATTTAAATAAAAACTATGGCACCAGCCACCCGGCACATCGTGCTGCTCCAGCACCAAAACTTTTTTACCGGCTTGGGAGAGTATGATTGCCGCGCAGAGACCTCCCATTCCGGAACCGATGACAGTAACGTCATAATCATTTTTAGGCTGTTGGGATGGGACGTTTCTCACAGTTGGCTTTTTTTTGAATAATTAGTGGAGGAAATTTTCGTATCCAACTATTGAATTTAAATCTCCATAACTACTTGATTTCTAATAATATCATCAAAATTTTCCCGCTTTCTTATTAAATGCGCCTTACCTTTGTACCAGAGTACTTCCGCAGGGCGATATCGAGAATTGTAGTTGCTCGCCATCGTAAAACAGTAAGCTCCCGCATTATGGAATGCCAGGACGTCACCTTCGTGTACCTCAGGAATGCGGCGGTTATTTGCAAATGTATCTGTTTCGCAAATATAACCGGTAACGGTATAAAAACGATCGCGGCCGTGGGGACGTGAAATATTTGAAATCTCGTGTTGTGATCCGTAAAGCATCGGCCTTATTAAATGGTTGAATCCACTATCTACTTGGGCAAAAACGGTTGAAGTAGTTTGCTTGATTACATTTACTTTTACGAGAAATTTTCCCGCCTCACTGACCAAAAATTTTCCGGGCTCAAATGCCAAGGTCAATTTTTTTCCGTAGTTTTTACAAAAATCATTAAAACGCTTGCCGAGCTTTTTCCCTAATTCTTCCACATTCGTTTCAATGTCACCTTCTTTATAGGGCACTTTAAAACCGCTTCCGAAGTCTATAAATTCAAGATTTTCAAAATTTTCGGCAGCATTGAAAAGTATTTCCGAAGCGTAAAGAAAAACATCAACATCAAGGATATCACTTCCGGTGTGCATATGTATTCCGTTGATATTCATACCTGTATTTTCCACGATTCTTTTCAGCAAAGGCATTTGGTGAATTGAAATTCCAAATTTACTATCAATGTGCCCCACCGAAATATTGGTATTTCCGCCAGCCATAACGTGCGGATTTATGCGAATGCATACGGGAGTATTGGGATGTTTAGTTCCAAATTGTTCCAATATGGAAAGATTGTCAATATTTATTTGAACACCCAGTTTTGAAGCTTCTTCAATTTCTTCCATTGAGATTCCGTTGGGCGTAAAAATTATATCCTCAGGCTTTGCGCCGGCCTCAAGGCCCAATTTCACTTCCTGTATTGAAACGGTGTCGAGGCCGCTGCCCATTTTCACAAGCAATTTTAGCACTGAAATATTTGAAAGCGCCTTTACCGCATAGTTGATCTTTAAATTTTCGACCTTTTCAAAAGCACCCTTCAATCGTTTATATTGTTTTTCAATTTTAGCGGCATCATAAACATAAACTGGACTTCCAAATTCCTGTGCAATTGCAAGAAGATCTTGATTTTTCATTTTTGAAGATTATTATTTTTAGTTATAACTGGCAAAAATAGGCAGGAACAAATAACATTAAATACTATTTCCCTTTTTTTTAATGGTTTTATAATTTATGCCTCTTAAGAAGATTATTAAAATGGAATGCCCACAGAAATAATTAGCCAATTCCTATAACATTTATTATTTTTGTTCTCCATAAACAAGTCGGCCTTTTGAATAGGAAGGTTTAAAATAGCTACTATGAATTTACACGAATATCAGGGAAAAGAAATATTAAACAGTTTTGGCGTTGAGATACAACGCGGTATCGTTGCAACTACGCCAGAAGAGGCAGTTGAGGCCGCAAAAAAATTGACTGAACAAACCGGTACAAGCTGGCACGTAATAAAAGCACAAGTTCACGCCGGTGGTCGCGGTAAAGGCGGTGGTGTAAAACTGGCAAAAAACATAAAGGAGGTCGAGGAAATTTCTGGGAATATAATTGGAATGAACCTTGTTACCCCACAAACTTCAAAAGAAGGAAAAAAAGTACACCAAGTATTGATCGCTGAGGACGTTTACTACCCTGGCGATAGCGAGCCGGAAGAATATTACATGAGTGTTCTTTTAAACAGAAGTACAGGTAGAAACATGATTATGTATTCTACCGAAGGTGGCATGGATATTGAAACTGTTGCTGAAGAAACTCCACATTTAATTTTTACCGAAGAAGTTGATCCAGCTACAGGATTATTGGGTTTTCAAGCCAGAAGAATTGCTTTCAACCTTGGCCTAAGCGGAAAAGCTTTTAAGGAAATGACCAAATTTGTCACCGCGCTTTATAAGGCATACTCAGAATCTGATTCTTCTTTATTCGAAATTAATCCAGTTCTTAAAACAAGTGATGATAAGATAATTGCGGTTGACGCAAAAGTATCCTTGGACGACAATGCACTATATCGCCATAAAGATTATGCTGAAATGCGCGATAAGCGCGAAGAAAATCCAGTAGAGGTTGAAGCAAAGGAAAAAGGTCTTAATTATGTAGATCTTGATGGAAATGTAGGCTGTATGGTAAATGGTGCCGGACTTGCTATGGCAACCATGGATTTGATCAAGCAAGCTGGCGGTGAACCTGCCAATTTCCTTGATGTGGGCGGTACGGCAGATGCCGAGCGCGTTGAAGCTGCATTCAAATTGATTTTGAAAGATCCAAACGTAAAAGCAATATTGGTTAATATTTTTGGCGGAATCGTTCGTTGTGATCGTGTAGCCCAAGGTATTGTGGATGCGTACAAAAATATGGGTACTGTAAATGTTCCAATCATAGTTCGTTTGCAAGGTACCAATGCAGATATTGCAAAAAAATTAATTGATGATAGTGGACTGGACGTTCAGAGCGCTATTGAATTTCAGGAAGCGGCAGATAAAGTGCAGCAAGTATTGAAATAAATACGTCAAACTTTTATAAAAAAGCCATTTGAAAATATCAAATGGCTTTTTTTATAATTGAAATTTTGTAGGAAAAATCTTTTTTTAGGAAGGATTTTCCCTCTAAAAAAAAGGGGTTTTTCCCCTCAAAGAAAGGGGGTTTTTCCGAAGGACTTATTTGGAACGATTTTATACATTTGGAATCTAACCAATTAGTTATGAAACTTTTAAAATTTGCCGTATTGTTTTTGATTTTACTGGCATATGCAATTGCCAACATTTAAAAATTATTTTTTCAAATTCTCTTTAAAATATCGTAGCCCCCTCCTCCTTTATTTCTACCTTACTATTTCTTTGTTATTACCATTTTTTCTGTTGGCCATTTTTTTCTAAAATTGCATTATGAACAAAACAAACCACCTTAATCTGTTAAGTGATTTGATTCAAATGGCGAATGCTGATGGAAAAATCACCAGTGCAGAATACGATTTCCTGAAAAAAATCGCAAAAAGACTTTTTATTCCAGAAATAGAAATGGATAAGCTATTTATAAGTCCACATCCTTCCTCCATTCCAAAAAACGAACTAGAGCGTATAACACACTTTTATAAATTGGTTCTCGTGATGAATGTTGATTTGGAAACACACGAAAATGAAGTACAATTGCTTCGTAATTTCGGACTAAAAATGGGAATCAGACCAACTGTAATTGACCGAATTCTTATTGAAATGGTGAAGCACGAAAACTATATTATTCCATCAGAAACATTAGTACAAATTTTTAAAACCTATTATAACTAACTTTCAAGCCCAAGGTTCTTTATCTTCTTTTCATCCGCTTCGGTGTCAAATTCCATGGTATCTAGAAGCGTTTTCAATTCTCTTTTAACGGAGTCTTTATATGTTTCATTTTTACAAGTGATTTCCATTAAATAGTTGAGCATCCATAAAAGTTTCTGAACCACAATTGGGTCGTGCTTACAGTAAGTCCGCAGGGAAGCCATTGAATTGTAGATTAATTCATCAAAATGAATGACCGCCAATTTAATATAGGCAGTACCATCAAAAGCAATGATTCCCGAATCGGATTTTTCCATCCGTAATGCAAATAATTCTGTCAAATAATCTATAGCATTGATTGCCGTTCCCGGATCATTGATTCCTGGCGACATTGCTTTTACCGCGATTTCAGTAATCTGTTTAAAGGCTAACACATAATTATCGCCAATATATTCCCCGCGAGCAAAATTCATATTTGAAAAAATATCTTCCAAAACTTCATCACTCAGGGGTTTTTCAGATTTTAAAATATGTTTTCGCTTAAGCACAAAAAGTCCTTTCGGTATTGTTATGTAAAGCTTCGTGTTGTGTTCTTTACATATTTTAGAAATATTGTCCAGCGAAATATTTTGAAAATATCCTCCTTCTTTGGGCGCATAGCCTACCCAATCTGTTGTATCGGGAAAACTGATAGCTTTTGTCTCCTTTTCTGAATCGATTACAGATTGAAGTCTATCGATAGCTTTATGGTAAATTACATCCATAATATTGTTAATCTGGATACTCTGCGAAATATTATGAATAAAGAATATAAATGCTGAAAGACAAACGATGGTAAATATCACCGCCAAAAGCACCGATAAACCCGGTAGTGTGTATTTTTCTTGGCTGGGTTCAATAGAGAAAAGTGTAAAAATATTGTAAACTATGGTCGCTAAATATAAACCAAGAATTATTTGATGCCGCTTGTTTGAAATCAATCCTGGTAAAAGTCTTGGTGAAAAATTGCTGGAGGCCTGACTTAAAAGCAGCATAACCATAGAAAAACTGAAAACCATCATCGATATCAGTCCACCAATGCACGCACTCAAAACATTAAGAGCTGTATCGCCATCTTGAATAAGCATGAGCGGAAAAAATTCAATTAAATATCTGGAAATGCCCGATTTCTCCCAAATAATCATCACGAGCGCCAAGGCGAAGCCCACCAGCGTCATCAAAGCGGGATAAAAAGCAATCTTATTTTTGATTATGGTGAAAAAGGTTGAAAACCTGAGAAAAATTTTTTTCATAAATTATCTTTTACCGTCAAAATGACTATAAATTTTGTGAATTTAGTGACAAAAAGTCTGATTATTTCGATTGGAATTGTAATTGCCAATAAATTAGAAAATAAATAAAACTTTAAAAAATATAAATATATGAAGACGCTAAACAACATGCACTGGTTGCCAAATATATTTGACAATCTTTATTTTGAAAATAGGCTGGATGCGCCTAAGAATTATGAAACATTTAGCACTCCGAAAGTAAATATTTTTGAGAATTTGGCGAATTTTGTATTACAAATTGCAATTCCGGGATTTGAAAAAAATATGTTTTCAATTGAAGTTGAAGAAGATACACTGAAAATTTCAACTAAACTGAAAAATGAAAATTCGGAAACCGAAAATAACAATGGAAAAGAAAAATTCCTGAGAAAAGAATTTTCTTGCGGAGATTTCAAGAGATCTTTTAAATTGCCCGAGAACGTGAACGGCGAAAATATCACAGCAGATTATGTAAATGGTATTTTGAAAATCACGCTTCCAAAAAAAGAAGAGAAAAAAGAATTTAAGAAAATGGTTGAGATTTCATAATTGAAATTTAATTTGGTTAGTTAGTTGAAAATGGCCGCGTACTACTCAATCGGTACGCGGTTTTTTTATTCCCTTCCCCTTCTTCTTTTTCCCTCAGTCTTTCTTAGTGTATTATTTTTTAAATCAGTTCTTTTTTCAGTTCGTTTAACCTCTGTGGATTTCTCGAATTTCTGATATGTCTTTGGCTGATTATCGCTGTCCGCAACGGATGCTTTTAAAATTTTTAATTCATTTTCCGTAAGATTGCGCCATTCTCCCACTGGTAAATTTCCCAGCTCCAGATTCATAATTCGTATTCGCTTAAGCGCTACTACCTCATAACCCAAATATTCGCACATCCTCCTAATTTGCCTATTCAACCCTTGGACCAATACGATTCGAAATTCAAATCGGCTTATTCTTTCTACCTCGCAACGTTTGGTTATTGTATCGAGGATTGGGATGCCGGACCCCATACGTTTTACAAAGTCGTCCGTCACGTGCCGGTCAACTTTCACAATATATTCTTTTTCGTGTTTATTCCCAGCACGTAAAATTTTGTTCACAATATCGCCTTCATTTGTAAGCAACAGTAGGCCTTCACTGGGTTTATCCAACCTGCCAATGGGGAAAATCCGCTCAGGATGGTTTACAAAATCAATAACATTGTCATCAAATCGAGTATCGGTAGTACAGGTAATTCCCACAGGCTTATTCAACATAATGTACACCTGTGTATCATTTTCGGTTATCAGTTTTCCATCAACCCGCACCTCATCCCCGGGCATAACCCTATCGCCCAGACCACTTTTGTTTCCGTTCACCGTAACCCGGCCTTTTTCAATTAAAGAATCTGCCTCGCGACGCGAACAATAACCGCTATCGCTTATCGCCTTATTCAACCGTGTGGAATCTGGATGGTTCATTTTTCTTGTAAAGATACTTCTACCTATTGACATATGAAAAAGGTTAAATTTCCACTAAACCTTTTCTGCAAATTTTCTAAAAGTAGTAGATTGAAAAAAAATTCTGAAAATGGCAATCTTAGGCTCAATTATTAAAACTGCAATCGATTTGAGAGGTGCGCTCGTTCCTGAAAAATCCCCAATAGAATCTCAAAAGGAAGTTTTGAAAATGCTACTGGAAAAGGCTAAAAAAACCTCCTTCGGAAAATATTACGGTTTTGAAAATATTCTGAAAGCCGAAAACATCGAAAAATCCTTCGCCGAAAATGTTCCGTATTTTGATTACCACGAAATGGATATGGAATGGTGGAGCCAGGTGCAACTAGGAATGGAAGATATTACTTGGCCCGGAAAACCAACTTATTTTGCGCGAAGCAGCGGCACAACGGGTAAATCCTCCAAAAAAATACCCGTGACTGATGAAATGATTGATGCCATTAGAAACACAGGAATCAAGCAAGTAGGAGCTTTGGCGAATTTTGAGGTGCCTTCAGATTTTTACGAAAAAGAAATTTTGATGCTGGGAAGCTCCACACACTTAGTCGAGGAAAACGAATTTTTGGAAGGTGAAATTAGTGGAATTAGCGCGAGCAATATTCCCTTTTGGTTTCGAGGTTATTACAAACCGGGCGAGGAAATTGCCCTAATGGAAGATTGGGATGAAAAAGTTGAAACCATTGCAAAACGCGCAAAAGAATGGGATATCGGTGCGCTTAGCGGCATTCCTTCCTGGATGGAATTGATGTTGAAAAAAGTGATTGAACACCATAATATTGAAAACATCCACGAAATATGGCCAAACCTAAAAGTATATACTTCAGGTGGCGTTGCATTTCAGCCCTATGAAAAAAGTTTCAATCAATTGCTGGCTGAGCCTATAACTGTGATTGACACATACTTGGCCTCAGAAGGTTTTTTAGCATTTCAGGAACGGCCAGAAACCACATCCATGAAATTGGTTACCGATACGGGAATTTACTTCGAATTTGTCCCCTTTTTGCCAGAATATATTAACAAGGATGGTTCGCTATCGCAAGATGCACCCGCACTCACATTGTCTGAAGTTGAAAAGGATACAGATTATGTTCTAATTATAAGCACCGTTTCTGGCGCGTGGCGGTATTTAATAGGTGATACAATTGCTTTTACAGATGTAGAAAAAGCAGAAATTAAGATTACCGGACGCACAAAATTCTTTTTAAACGTGGTGGGCTCTCAGCTTTCAGTCAATAAAATGGAAGTTGCGCTTTGCGAAATGGAAGAAAAATTCGATATAAAAATTCCAGAATTTACCCTTGCAGCAGTTAAAATTGATGACGAATTTTACCACCATTGGTATCTGGGGACGGAAACTTCAATTGATAGAAATGAAATTGCAGAAGCATTAGATTCTGCTTTAAAAGAGGCCAATAATAATTATAAGGTAGCACGCTCAAAAGCACTGAAAGGTGTAAAGGTAACAACAATCAATCCCAATATCTTTCACGAATGGAATGCAAAAAACAAGAAAAAAGGTGGGCAGGTAAAAATGGAAAAGGTAATGGATGAAGAAAAATTTGCTACTTGGGAGGCCTTCGTAAAAGAACAGCAATCAAAATAATCATTTTTGCATTTCGGTAATTTCTGGCTCTTCTTCAACCTTTCCTTTGTTGATGAGCTCCATAACTTCTTCTGGTGAAATATACAATCGGCGGATTCTTCGCTTATATTTTTCTGAAAGATTTGCGTTTTCGAGAATGAAATTTTTAGTTTTAAGAATGTATGCCCCCATACCGTGGGCAATCGCAAACGTATCAGCTGCACGTTCCACTTCTTTTATATGCATCGAGGAAAATAGATACTTAAGACCAAAAATTATCATTCCAAAATTTGTCCTTTCGCTGTAATCCATAAGGTGGCCCAGCTCGTGCCCAATCCAACCAATTTTCACATCAGAAGGAATGTCAGCCATTGTAAATTGCTCTCCTTCAATCTGAATTTTTCTGCTGATTAAAATGATATAATCTCTATTTTCCTTTCGCTTAAAAAAACTCGTGAATTTAGGTTGTGCCTGCATCGTGGACTTTTTGATGTTATCCTTGAATTTAAATTCAATAGAAGTGTCGTAAAGTTCAGGGAAAAATGCCAAAGCCTCCAAAACCTCAGTTTTGATGCTTTCGGGAATTATTTTATTGTCCAGATTTATGCTTTGTGTAGAGATCATTGAAAAAGAAAAATACAAAATAGGTTTTATGATGGAAGTTAAAAGCATTGTAAAATTTAAATTAGGAATTAGCCAAAAGCGATGAGAATATAGTAATAAAACTATCCATAGTACAATAATTATTGTTAATTGTACTACGCGTCCTCCAGTTGCTTTTGGAATGTTTTTATTTTATCCCGAAGTTTTGCCGCCATCATAAAATCCAGATCCTTAGCAGCTTTTTCCATGGCCTTTCGCGTATCACGAATTTTCTTTTCTATTTGGGGTTTTGTTAGATATTCCGTTTCGGATTCTGCTGCCAATGTTTCAGCTGTCTCAAAGGTATAAGCCTCTTGTTTTGCTTTGGTTAACGCATTATGAAACGATTTTTTGATCGCCATGGGCGTAATTCCGTTCGCTTCGTTATAAGCGATTTGCTTTTCTCTTCTGTATTGCGTTCCGTCAATGGTTTCCTGCATGCTTCGGGTAATTTTATCTGCATACATAATTGCTTTTCCATTCAAATTACGGGCAGCGCGACCCACGGTTTGGGTCAATGATCTATTGCTTCTTAAAAATCCTTCTTTATCAGCATCAAGTATAGCCACCAATGAAACCTCCGGTAAATCCAGCCCTTCACGAAGAAGGTTCACTCCCACCAAAACATCAAATAATCCCAATCGAAGATCCTGCATAATTTCCACACGTTCCAGCGTATCCACATCGCTATGGATATATCTACATCGTATCTGGACGCGCGTCATATACTTCACCAGCTCTTCGGCCATTCTCTTGGTCAATGTCGTTACAAGTACGCGTTCATCCTTTTCAACCCGTAATTGTATTTCCTCGAGCAAATCATCAATTTGGTTTAAACTTGGGCGGACTTCAATGGGTGGGTCGAGCAAGCCTGTGGGTCTGATAATTTGTTCAACATACACACCACCACTCTTCTCCATCTCGTAGTCTGCTGGAGTGGCACTCACATAAATTACTTGATTTTGAAGCGCTTCAAATTCTTCAAATTTCAAAGGCCTGTTGTCCATCGCTGCTGGCAAACGGAATCCATATTCCACCAGGTTTTCCTTTCGGGAACGGTCACCGCCGTACATTGCACCAACTTGCGGAATAGTTACGTGGCTCTCATCCACAACCATTAAATAGTCCTTCGGAAAATAATCGAGCAAACAGAAAGGCCGAGTTCCCGGAAGTCGCTGATCCAAGTAACGCGAATAATTTTCAATACCGCTGCAGTACCCCAACTCACGTATCATTTCGAGGTCAAAATTGGTTCGTTCCTCAAGTCTTTTTGCTTCCAAGTGTTTGCCAATTTCCTGAAAATAGGCTATCTGTTTCACCAAGTCATCCTGAATTGCACGAATTGCGCCCTGCAAAACATCGGGTGAGGTTACAAACATATTTGCCGGATAGATATTCAAGCGATCGTACTTGGCTTTAATGTTATTATTGAGCGGATCAAAAATTTCAATTTCCTCGATTTCGTCTCCAAAAAAATGAATTCTAAAAGCATCATCAGCATAACCCGGAAAAATATCTACCGTATCCCCCTTTATTCTAAAACGGCCGTGATTGAATTCGACTTCGGTTCTGGAATATAGGCTTTGCACCAACATATGAAGCAATTTGGTACGGGAAATTGTTTGCCCTTTTTGAAGACTGATTACGTTCTTCTGAAATTCCACGGGATTACCAATACCATAGAGGCACGACACCGAGGAAACCACCAAGACATCGCGACGTCCGGAAAGTAGCGAAGAGGTTGTGCTTAACCGCATCTTCTCAATTTCCTCATTGATGGAAAGATCTTTTTCAATGTAAGTTCCGCTGCTTGGAATAAAAGACTCTGGCTGATAATAATCGTAATACGAAACGAAATACTCCACCGCATTATCCGGAAATAGATTTTTGAATTCTGTATAAAGTTGTGCTGCCAGTGTTTTGTTATGTGCCAAAACAAGCGTGGGTTTTTGAACACTTTCAACCACGTTTGCAACGGTAAAGGTTTTTCCGGAGCCGGTTACACCTAGTAAAGTTTGGTATTTTTCTTCAGAATTTAAGCCAGATGCCAATGCTTTTATGGCTTGTGGTTGGTCTCCGGTAGGTTGAAATTCTGAAGCTATTTTAAAATTCATATATTCTTTTTCGATGCAAAACAAAATTACCTAAAAATAGTCGAAAACGTTTGAATTCGCTTACAATAGCGAAAACAAAGACAACTGTTTTTAGGTAGTTTTAGTAAATTATAATTACAGCTTACTTCGCAGCAAGTACATCAATTTTTTGGATTTTTGGATCTTCAGAAAGTAATTCTGAAGCGTTTTCCATCAAAGCTTTTGCAATTTCTCCGTTTAAATGTGCCTCCCGACCTTCCTCATTTTCAAAAGTGTCGAAAATGCCGAAGGTGTTATTATCAATTTTAAAGCTGTACCACGTAATGGTTTTTTCTTCTTGGCGTGCGAGTTCAATTGCACCTTTGATGAACGATTCCACTTCGGCTTCCTTGCCAGATTTCGCCTTTAACGTTGCCAATAATCCTAACTTTTTCATTATTTATAAATTTTATGGTTTTTGATTCATAAATATAACCTGCTGATATTTAAATGGAGTGAAGCTTTTGTTAAGGTTAACGGGATATGGGATTTGGGATTTGAGATTTGAGATTTAGACAACATTATTCATTATTCATTATTCATTATTCATTATTCATTATTCATTATTCATTATTCATTATTCATTATTCATTATTTATTATTCATTATTCATTATTAATTGCTCTATTTTTCTCCTCTATCCATTTGCTCAAATATTTGGTACTCTGCAATGTGTGATGCTGAAGTACTTGCCCTAAAAAATTTTGATTTCGGTAAAGTTTTAAATTTTTTTGAAGCCATTTGATTTTTACGCTAAAATTTTCAGAGTAATTTTCTTTCAAAAATTTCTTCTGAATAATGTCAAAACCCATTGCCTGTGAAGAATTCCAAAGATTTTCGTTAGAATAAAGTTGGACTGCAGATTCGATAAAATCTTCTTTTAATTCTGCAACAATTCCGCCAAAACTGGAATTCAAGGTCATTCCTTCCGCCCCAATCTCTGTGGTTACGGATGGCAATCCAAGCCGCATGGCATCAAAAAATTTGCCCTTCAATCCTGCGCCAAACCGCAACGGCGCCAATTGCACTCGATAGGTTTTCATCACATCCGAGACATTTTCCGCCCACCCTTTTATATAAAATCCCTCTTTACTATTTTGAAGTTGAAGGATTTTTTGCGGTGCGTAGGTGCCATAGATATGAAGTTCCGCCGTAGGAAGCGCTTTTTTTATTGCTGGCCAAATTTCTTTGAGTTGCATTACTGCATCCACGTTGGGCGCGTGTAGCAAATTGCCGATTGCCATAAAATTTTTACGCTCGCCAAATGTAGGGAGCGCCATTTTTTCTGAAACATTTTCCGCTAAAAAGGGCAAGTAATGAAGTATTTCTGAAGAAATTTTAAAGGTATTTTGAAGCAAATGCATTTCAACCTCTGAAATAATTAGCGAGAGATCGCAACGCAAAATACTCGCAATTTCACGCTTTGCATTTTCAGAAAAAATATTGGCATTTTCAACGGGAATATTATTTTTTACCGCTTCTTCCCTAGCCTTTCGCAGAAAATGCAGATCTTCAGTATCCAGAATTTTGACAGCATCAGGACAAATTTCAGAAACACGCCAACCGAATTGTTCTTCGGTAATATAACGGTCAAAAATGACTGTCTTTGGTTTTAATTCTTTCAAAAAATCATCAAAAGAAGCATCGTTGAGCAAAATGTTTTTCAACGAAATGTTTTTCAGATTTAAATCTGCAGTTCTTTCAGAAATTGTTGCTGTGCTTGCAAAGGTTATTTCGAAATTTTCCGCTAGAAACAAATCAATTAGCTGCATCATCCTGCTTCCAGCCGCTGTGGTTGCCGGCTCTGGATATGTGTGGCCTATTATTAAAAGTTGTTTCAGATTTTTTAAATGATTTAAATTCTATCCAACCAATTTTCTGGATTGCGACTGGTATGGAAAACGGCAATGACCTTTATTACTTTATTCTCCAAAATATAATGAATTGCGTATGGGAAAGATTTACAATAACAAATGTGGACATTCAAATATTTCTTTTGAAATGCCAGTGGGTTTTTCTGTATTAAAACATAAACCTCTTTTATTTCAGCGCGTAAACGACTTGATAAAATTTTGTTTCTTTTTTTATAACATTTAAGAGCATCCAGCGTATCTAAAATAGCAACATCGGAAATTTGAAGTGTAAACATTATTCAGGTTCATTGAGACGATTTTCATATTCGTCTATTGAATAGAAATTCAATTTTCCTTCGTTATTTGCTTTTAATCTATTGTCAAGTTCTTTTTTATGTGCTTGAGAAATTTCGTGGTTTTGATTCCCTGTGAGTAATTGTTTAATCTGCTCTAATACATTTTTATTATCAGAATTCAGCAACATCTGTATTAATTCAATTTTTTCAGCCTCTAATTTCATAATCAATTCTATATTGAACTAAGATAGCAAATTAATTAATTTGCTATTTCCGCATAAAGATCAAAATCTTCGGCGGCGGTTATTTTCACGTTAAAGAATTCTCCTGTACGCAAATAGCCATCTTCGGCATTTATCAAAACTTCGTTATCAACATCTGGACTGTCAAACTCCGTTCTTCCCACAAAATATCCGCCTTCTTTCCTATCAATCACAACACGAAAAGTTTTTCCAATTTTTTCTTGATTCAATTCCCAAGAAATTTGGGACTGTATTTCCATAATCTCATTGGCACGATCCATTTTTACGTCTTCCGGCACATTGTCCTCAAGGTTGTATGCGTGCGTATTTTCTTCGTGGCTGTATGTAAAACAGCCCAAACGCTCAAAACGCATATCCTTCACCCATTGTTTTAAGGTCTGGTAATCTTCTTCTGTTTCGCCGGGATAACCCACAATCAATGTCGTGCGGATTGCCATTCCGGGAACGGCGGCACGAAATTCTTCCAGCAATTTTGTAGTCTTCGCTTTTGTAGTCCCGCGACGCATCGATTTCAAGATGGGATCTGCAATGTGCTGCAGCGGAATATCAATATAACTACAGATTTTAGGCTCGTTACGCATAATTTCCAAAACATCCATCGGGAAACCGGTGGGAAATGCGTAGTGAAGTCGAATCCATTCAATGCCCTTAACCTTTACCAAATTCTGAAGAAGTTCAGCAAGGTTTCTTTTTTTGTACAGATCAAGGCCATAATAAGTCAAGTCCTGAGCAATAAGTATCAACTCCTTCACACCAGTGGCAGCAAGTTTTTCCGCTTCGGTTACTAAATCTTCAATGGGAGTACTGCGGTGCTTTCCGCGCATAATGGGTATTGCGCAAAATGAACACGGGCGATCGCAACCTTCTGCAATTTTTAGATAAGCATAGTTTTTTGGGGTCGTCGTAATCCGCTCCCCTATCAATTCGTGCCTGTAATCTGCACCCAGTGCCTTTAGCAGACCGGGAAGTTCCGTTGTTCCAAAGTATTGATCCACATTGGGAATTTCCTTCTGTAAATCTGGTTTGTATCTTTCAGAAAGGCAGCCTGTTACAAAAACTTTATCAACCAAGCCATCTTCCTTTTTTTGAACGTATTCTAAAATGGTATTTACGCTTTCTTCCTTCGCATTCGCAATAAAACCACACGTATTAATTACTACAATATTTCCTTCCTCTTCGTGCACAACTTCTTTGTTGCTCGCGCGCAACTGGCCCATAAGTACTTCACTGTCGTACACATTTTTGGAACAGCCCAAGGTTACAACGTTGATTTTATTTTTCTTTAAAGTTTTGGTACGCATAACTGATTTTTCGGTTGTCGATTAACGATTTACGAATTTTCTTTTGAATTTTCAAAAGTGCGCAAAGATACCATTAAATTGAATATAGAAATCAAAAACCCAATCCCAATTGCTGCCGGGACTAATTCCCAATTACTGCCAACTGTAACTGAAGACTGCAAACTATTTTAAGTAACTTTACAATTCCTATAAATAAATTCAAAAATGAAAAAAATAACGATTCTGCTGGTTCTTTTGTGCAGCGGATTTTTGTACGCACAAAAAGTGATGACGCCAGAACTTTTATGGCAGGTTAAAAAAGTAAGCCCTATTGGGATTTCGGATGACGGAAAAAAACTTTTCTACAGAGTTTCCATTCCGAATATGGAAGCAAATTCATTCGATTCAAAATATTATGAAATGCCCGTAGATGGGGGGAATTTCAGGGAAATTTCTAAAGACGAAGCGAATGTAGCCAATAAAAACCTCTCGCCTGACGGAAAATTTATGTTAATGGACAAAGCTGTTCCGGTAAATAAAATTTTGGGAAAAGATATTTACAGCGACCTTCCAAAATCTGATACATATATATTTACATCTTTAGATTACAGGCATTGGGACAAATGGAATGACGGAAGCTATAACCACGTTTTCTATAAAGACGTAAATTCTGGACAGGAAATAGATATTACGCCCGCCCAACCATATTATACTCCGCAGGCTCCTTTTGGCGGAGATGAGGATTATATCTGGGGACCAAAAGGCGAGAACATATATTATGTGAGCAAGAAAAATGCGGGAACCGAATACGCAACCAGCACAAATACAGATATATTTCAATATAATTTAAAAACAAAGAAAACCGAAAATCTTACTTCGGAAAATAAAGGATATGACACCCAGCCAGCTTTTTCAGAAACGGGTGCAATGGCCTACCTTCAAATGAAAACGGAAGGTTATGAAGCTGATAAAAATGATATTATTGTTTTAGAAAATGGTGTGAAGCAAAATTTAACGGCACAATGGGATGGAACCGTGAATGGTTTTTCCTGGGCTTCAAATAATAAGCATATATATTTTACAGCGCCAGTTGACGGAACTATTCAAATTTTTAAAGTTGATTATCCGGGAAAAACGAAAAAGATGCCGGTGGTTGAACAATTATCAAGAGGCCAGTTTGATGTAACAGGAATTGTTGCAGAACAAAATGGAAAATTGATTGTTACCAGGACCGATATGAACCACGCTTCAGAAATTTTTTCATTTGATCTGGATAAGAAAACATTCAAGCAGCTTACGCAGGTAAATACTCAAATGTACAGCAATCTTGATTTGCCACAGATTGAAAAAAGAATGGTCACTACAAAGGACAATAAACAAATGTTGGTTTGGGTAATCCTTCCTCCCAATTTTGACAAAAACAAAAAGTACCCTACTTTGCTTTACGCCCAAGGTGGACCACAATCTGCATTATCTCAATTCTATTCTACGCGATGGAATTTTCAATTGATGGCGTCACAAGGATATATTGTCGTTGCACCCAATAGACGTGGAATGCCAGGGCACGGCGTGGAATGGAATGCTGAAATAAGCGGCGATTGGGGTGGCGGTGCTATGCAGGATTATCTTGATGCAATCGATGATATTTCAAAGGAAAGTTATGTGGACAAAGAAAAAATGGGTGCTGTTGGCGCCAGTTTTGGCGGATATTCTGTTTTTTGGCTTGCCGGAAATCACGAGGGTCGTTTTAAAACGTTTATTGCGCACGATGGCGTTTTTGATACCCGAAGTATGTACGGTACAACTGAAGAACTCTTTTTCGTGAATCACGATTTTGGTGGTCCATATTGGGAAAAAAATAATGCCAAAGCCCAAAAAGCTTACAATGAATTCAACCCCATCACTTATGTGAATAAATGGGATACTCCAATTATGATCGTGCAGGGCGGAAAAGATTACAGAGTTCCTATTGAGCAAGGGTTACAAGCATTTCAAGCTGCAAAATTACAGGGAATAAAAAGCAAACTGCTCTATTTACCGGAGGAAAATCATTGGGTTCTCCAGCCACAAAACGCACTCGTTTGGCAACGGGAATTTTTTAGCTGGTTGAAAGAAACGCTTTAGCTTTTAGCAAAACTAAAATCACCACGGATTTACGAATAATAAGAACCTCCAAGGTTTTAAAAACCTTGTAGGAATATTCGTGGATTCGTGGTTTGTTTTTTCTGAAGAAATTATTTAAAAAATGAATCAACAAATTCAAATTTATTGAAAACCTGAAGATCTTCCATTCCTTCGCCCACTCCTATATATTTCACGGGAATTTGAAATTGATCGCTAATTCCAATAACGACACCACCTTTGGCGGTTCCATCAAGTTTTGTGACGGCAAGTGAGGTAACCTCAGTCGCAGCGGTAAATTGTTTGGCTTGTTCAAAAGCGTTTTGTCCGGTTGAACCGTCCAATACCAAAAGCACTTCGTGTGGAGCATCAGGGACTACTTTCTTCATAACTCGCTTCACTTTTGTGAGCTCATTCATCAGGTTTATTTTATTGTGAAGTCTTCCGGCAGTATCAATAATCACCACATCAGCATCTTGATTGGCGGCACTTTTAAGCGTATCAAAAGCAACACTGGCAGGGTCGCTGCCCATACTTTGTTTTACGATAGGCACATTTGTGCGGTCTGCCCAGATTTGAAGTTGGTCAATAGCTGCCGCCCGAAACGTATCCGCAGCGCCTAACACCACTTTTTTGCCAGCCTTTTTAAACTGATAGGCCAATTTGCCTATAGTGGTAGTTTTTCCAACGCCATTTACGCCCACGACCATAATCACATACGGTTTTTTGTTTTGGGGAATTTCAAATTCGGTAGCATTTCCAGAATCAATTTCGCTTAGCAGCCCCGCAATCTCTTCCCGAAGGATTTTATTAAGCTCATCCGTTCCCAGATATTTATCTTTTGAAACGCGATCCTCAATTCTATCAATAATTTTCAATGTGGTATTTACACCCACATCACTTGAAACAAGAATTTCTTCAAGATTGTCAAGTACATCATCATCAACCTTGTTCTTTCCCGCTACAGCCTTGCTCAACTTATCAAAAAAGGAAGTTTTTGATTTTTCCAGACCCTTGTCCAGGGTCTCCTTTTTTTCTTTGGAGAATATTTTTTTAAAAAAACTCATCTTTCAATCATCGATTACAGAATTCAAATTAGTTCAAATTCAAATTCTTGGGAAATTTTCTGAAATTCAAAAATACGAAAAGCCACTTTCGTAAAAAAGTGGCTTTTCATCAATATTATCTAAGCTGGTTATTTTTTGTTCAACCAGTCGTTTACCATTTCTGGAGCCATGATAGCTTCAGTAAAAGTGTAAGCTCCCGTTTTTGGCGATTTAACCATTTTAATCGCTTTGCTTAAACGTTTTGAACCTGTTTGTAAGGATGCTACTGATTTTTTTGCCATGACTCTTAATTATTTTATTTCTTTGTGAACCGTCATTTTCTTAAGAATAGGATTGAATTTTTTCAACTCCATTCTATCCGGTGTATTTTTTTTATTTTTCGTAGTAATATAACGAGAAGTTCCTGGCTTACCAGACTCCTTATGCTCTGTACACTCTAAAATAACCTGTACTCTATTCCCTTTTTTAGCCATTGTAAAAGACTTTATTTATTATGCAATTATTTGTTCAAGAAGCCTTTTTCACGAGCTTCTTTGATAACTGCGGATATTCCTTTTTTGTTAATGTTTTTTATTGCTGAAGCTGATACTCTTAGTGTGATCCATTTGTCTTCTTCAGGGATGTAAAAACGCTTTTTGAGCAAGTTTACATCAAACTTACGTTTGGTTTTATTCATTGCGTGCGACACGTTGTTTCCAACCATCGCTTTCTTTCCGGTAAGCTCACAAACTCTTGACATTTCCTTAACTTTTTTAAGTTATTTTAAAACAGGGTGCAAATTTAAGTAAATAAAATTTGATGTACAACAAAAAGGAATTCAGTTTTTTGAAATTTCTTTCAGAAGCATTTCCAAGGCTTTATTTGTAGCTTTATCAATTACACGGTACCGGTCATTCCCGAAATTGAACATCCCCGATTCCACTCCTTTCGGCGATGCAACTGCAATACAAACCGTACCAACCTCCGCATCAGAGTCGCCTTTTGTAGGTCCGGCAATTCCGGTCGTGGCGATTGCATAATCTGACCCAAATAGTTTATTTGCGTTTTCTGCCATACTCTCGGCAACTTCAACACTTACCACGGAAAATTTATCGATCAAAAACTGAGGAACGCCCAAAATTTTTGATTTTAAAGCAGTTTCATAGGGGATAATGCTTCCTTTTAAAAATGAGGAAACCCCAGCTTCAGAAGTTATTTGGCTTACAATAGCACCTCCAGTACAACTCTCAGCTAAACTTAATGATTGATTTTTATTTTTCAGAAGAACGGAAATTTTCCCCACAATGCTGGTCTCATCTTCGTAACCCACGGCAATATCATCAAGCATTTTATGAAGTGTCTCCATTTGTTTCGCCACTTTACCTTCCAATATTTCTTTGTCCCAACCAGTGGAGGAAAGCCGCAGCCGCACACGCCCAAGCGAAGGCAAATAGGCAAGCTTAATATCCTTCGGTAATGCATTTTCCCACTTTTCAATCCTATCGGCAATTGCACTCTCGCCCAAACCATAGGTTAATAGCGTTTTGTGGAATATGAAGGGGCGATTGAATCGTTTCAAAACACGAGGTAAAACTTCGGTCTGTAAAAGACTCTTCATTTCGTAAGGGACGCCGGGAAGCGAAACAAAAACCGTATTGTCCTCATCCATCCACATTCCTGGCGCGGTACCGTGCAGGTTTTTAAGCACAATAGCTTTGGAAGGAACCATAGCTTGCTGAAAATTGGCCGGCAAGGGTTTCTGTAATTGGTATTTTTGAAAAAGCTCTTTAATATTCTCGATAACCTCAGAATTTTCAACCAAAACATCGTTAAAGAAATCGCAAAAAGTCTGTTTGGTGATATCATCTCGCGTGGGGCCCAATCCCCCAGTGACAATAACTAAGTCCGCGTGTTTTTTTGCTTCGTTAAATGCTTGAAGAATATGATCCCTATCATCCTGAATTGAAGTAATTTGGTATACTTTTACCCCAACTTTGTTTAATTCCTTGGAAATGTAGGCTGAATTGGTATCAACAATTTGCCCTATAAGAATTTCATCTCCTATGGTAATTATTTCGGCAAGCATTACAGTTGAAAATCTTCTTTCAGCTCAGTAAAGACGTGCTTCAATGTTGTAACTATGTTCTCAACGTTGGGTATAATGGTAGCCTTATTTTTTGAAGTTTTTGACCAAGCTTCAATGCTTGTAATATCCTTCAAGCAATCGATACCGAACATTTCAATATTAGGCTTCATTTTGTGGGCAAATTGGTAGGCAAGCTCTCGATTGTCATTTTCCACGGCCTCTTCCAGTGAATTAAGGTCTGGCGGAATTTCATCCAAGAATGTTTGTGCCAGAATTTCTAAAAAATCTTCATCGCCATCAGCGATTTCAGTAAGATTTTGTTTTGCATAATGTCTTGCCATCTATTTAACTTTTATTGAAAACATCTCGGTTTCCTCGATAAACCCTTTTAATTGGTCTTCGGCCGCTACCCTACCTACACCTGCGGGCGTGCCTGTAAAGATAATATCGCCAATTTTTAGTGTAAAATATTTTGAAATATATTCGATTAAAGCATCAATTTTCCACATCATTAGCTTAGAACTGCCACTCTGGACAATCTTTCCGTTACGCTCTAGCCTAAAATTAATATTGTCAATATCTTGAAACGTTTCCTTCGGCAAAAAATTACCTACCACTGCCGCGCCATCAAAACTTTTCGCCTTTTCCCAAGGCAAACCTTTTTCTTTTAAATTGGCTTGGACATCCCTTGCCGTGAAGTCTATTCCAAGACCAATTTCGTCGTAATATTTATGCGCAAATTTTGCATCTATATGTTTACCTATTTTATTGATACGTACCAAAAGCTCTACTTCGTGATGGACATCATTTGAAAAATCTGGGATAAAAAATGGTTGCTTTTTCAAAAGAACTGCAGTGTCCGGTTTCATGAAAATGACCGGTTCCGTGGGAGTTGCGCTTTTTAATTCTGAAATATGGTCAGCATAATTGCGGCCTATGCATATTATTTTCACTTAACTGAAATTTAAATTTTTGTATTCAATTTTTGAAGTCGAATCCTGGTCAACACTTTTTTTGTATAAAGTGGAAAATCTGCATTCAAGAGCCAACCGAAATATCCCGAATCCGTATCCATGATATCACTTACAAGGCTTCCCTTGTATTTTCCGAAAGCAAAAACCTCAGCACCGTCCTTATTAAAGCCAATAAATCCGGCAAAGTCTGCAAAATCCCGGTGGGAGCTAAATTCAGAAAGGAAAGCAATATCATTTTCCAAATCTTCATAAGTATCCAATTGCGACTTTAAAACTTCGTAGGTCGCGTTTGTATCGGCTGCGGCGCTGTGTGCATCTTTTAATTCTTTTCCGCAGTAGAATTTATAGGCAGCTTCCAGTGTCCTTTTTTCTTTTTTATGAAAAATGGTCTGCACATCTACAGCAAGTGCTTTTTTTAGATCAAAGTCAATATCGGCGCGCAAAAGTTCTTCGGCCAAAAGTGGAATATCAAATCTATTTGAATTAAAACCTGCCAAATCTGAATCTTTTATCAAGGCATAAACTTTTGGTGCCAATTCCTTAAAGGTGGGTTCGTTAGCTACCATCTCATTAGTGATTCCGTGGATTTCAGAAACCGCTTTTGGAATATCCATTTCCGGATTTACGCGCCAGGTATAACTTTCTTTATTTCCGTTGGGAAAAACTTTAAGAATAGCTATTTCAACAATTCTATCTTTTGAAACATTGGTGCCCGTGGTTTCCAGGTCAAAAAAAGCGATTGGTTTTTTTAATTTGAGTTCCATTTTTAATTTTTGAATCACGGCTGTTTACATAAACAGCTTTTTTCATTTAAAATATAAAGGGGACTTGATTGCTCAATCCCCTTTTGCATTTTGCGAGTTTTTAATATTCCCTGTTTACATCCCAGGCTTCAAGATAATCTGCCACTCTTTTTACAAATTGCCCACCGAGCGCTCCATTTACGACTCTGTGATCATAACTGTGGGAAAGAAACATTCTGTAGCGAATACCAATGAAGTCTCCCTCGGGAGTCTCAATAACCGCGGGCACTTTCCTAATAGCACCGAGGGCCAAAATACCAACTTGCGGCTGGTTGATGATGGGCGTACCCATAATACTTCCGAAAGTACCCACGTTGGTAACCGTATAGGTTCCACCTTGGATTTCGTCTGGTTTCAACTTATTTTCTCGGGCGCGGTTCGCAAGATCGTTCACTGCTTTACTCATTCCCACAAGATTCAATTGGTCCGCATTTTTAATTACGGGAACAATTAAATTTCCATCGGGAAGTGCTGCCGCCATCCCCAGATTTATATTTTTTCTTTTAATAATTTTATCTCCATCTACAGAAATATTCATCATTGGAAAATCCTTCAGCGCTTTGGCCACGGCTTCCATAAAAATGGGCGTAAACGTGAGATTTTCACCTTCACGCTTCGCGAAAGCAGCCTTTACTTTATTTCTCCAATTCCAAATATTGGTAACGTCGCATTCAACAAATGACTGTACGTGCGCAGATGTTTGCGTACTATCCACCATGTGATGGGCTATAAGTTTGCCCATTCGAGTCATTTCAATTATTTCATCGCCACTGTTTACCGCAACTGGTGTTTTTGGTTTTTCCGGTTTCTGGGCTTGGGCTGAAGCTGGATTTTTCGCTTCAATTACAGTCTGTGGCTGCGCTTTTTGTGAGGAACGATTTTCAACGTATTCCAAAATATCATTTTTGGTAACACGGCCGTCTTTTCCTGTGCCCGATATGGCATCCAACTCTTGTTGGGAAATTTTTTCTTCCGCAGCAATATTTTTTACCAGTGGTGAATAAAAGCGATCTGCGGTACTTGCCACAGGTATAGCAGGTTGGGTAGTTTCTTTTGCCGTTTCAACTTGTTTTTTAACTTCCTTTAAAACTTCTTTTGGAGGCTGGTTTTTTTCTTCGGATTTTGGTGCATCCGATCCTCCTTCGGTTTCAATTATGGCAATGGTCTGGCCCACTTGCACTACATCATCTACATTGAAAAGTTTTTCAACCAAAACGCCATCCACCTCACTGGGCACCTCGCTATCAACTTTATCAGTAGCAATTTCGAGTACCGCTTCGTCGGCCTCAATTTTATCGCCAACTTCTTTAAGCCAATTGGTCAAAGTTGCCTCTGCCACGCTCTCGCCCATTTTTGGTAGTTTCAATTCAAATTTTGCCATAACAATATTTAGGTGTGCTTTTTTATTTTTAAAGTGATGCAAAATTAGTTAAAATTTGTTCGCCAAAGGTTTCAAAAATCTTAAAAAACCAATACACCGCCCTTTTCATCACTTTTATCGCTACCAATTATGAAGTTGCACCCAAAGGGCTTTATTCTGAAGATATTTCCTTTATTTTTTAGTTGTTTCATAAGCGAAAATATCTCGGAATAACCCATATAATCTGAATCAAAAATGAGCAAACTATTTTGCATTGAAACCAGCGGATGCACATTTTTTGAAGCCATTTGCAAAGGAACCGCGAGCGCGTCCATCAATTTTTCGACCAAGTCTATATTTTCAGTGAATATGTAATGCTTATTGATGGATGAAGCCGATTTTTTCTTCTTATTCTCTTTAAAAATTCTTGTTTTTTTTGCCAATGAAACGCCTGTAGCCACAGATTTATCGAAGAGAATATTGGTGTCAAAATGCTTTCTGTAAAAAATTTGCATTGCCCCATAAAATCTATCGAAATACGCATCGTCCCTTTGGGTACTTTCGCCCTTGTAGTGGAGGATAGTTTCGCTTCCCAAATAATAATTCTTGTAACCCGCACGCGTTATTTTGTAAGATAAATCTATATCCTCTCCATACATAAAATAATCTTCGTCAAAACCACCAACTTCATTATAAACCTTGCGTTTCATAAGCATAAATGCACCCACCAACACATCGATAGCTCCGTTCGCGGTCTCGAAGACCTGCGTAGCGTAATATTTTTGCGTAAAACCCGTAAGTTTTAAAAGGGATACCGCGGGAGTTGGTAAATTCCTCTTGCTTTCGGGAAGAAAATTTCCTGTGCCATCCATAAGATAAACGCCCAAAGCGCCCAGGTTTTTTTTTGCATCGACAAAATTCAATGTTTCAGAAAAAATATCTTTTCCTACTGCGGTATCTGGGTTCAAAATGCAGACATATTCACCGCTTGCCACTTTTACTGCCTGATTGTTGGCTTTGCTGAAACCAACGTTTTCCTTGTTTTCAATTAAAATAACATCAGGGAAATGCTTTTTGACCATTTTGCAACTTTCATCGGAAGAATTATTGTCAACGACAATAATTTCGGCATCCAAATTTTCTATTGCTTTTTGAACAGAAAGAATGCATTGATGCAAAAAATAGCAAACGTTGTAATTAAGAATTATTACCGAAAGTTTCAAAAGCTAGCTCTTAAGGGAAGTTTCAAAAGGAATACGGTGCAGGATGCTTCGGCCCAACGTAACCTCATCTGCATATTCCAGCTCGTCGCCCACCGAAATTCCACGCGCAATGGTAGTAGTAACCACGTTGAAGTTTTCAATCTGCCTATAAATGTAAAAATTGGTTGTATCACCTTCCATCGTTGAGCTTAGCGCAAATATTATTTCATTGATTTTTCCATCTTTTACTTTCTCAACAAGTGATGTGATGTTCAAATCGCTGGGACCAACGCCATCCATCGGTGAAATTTTTCCGCCCAAGACGTGGTAATGGCCACGGTACTGACTGGTATTTTCAATGGCCATAACATCACGAATATCCTCAACCACACAAACAATTTGTGAATCGCGCCGAGGGTTCGCACAAATTTCACAAAGTTGTGAATCACTAATATTGTGGCAATTTGTACAGAAATTGATAGTTTCTCGCATTTTGAGAAGACTGGAACTTAATTTTTGCGTTTGTTCTTCGGGTCTTTTCAATAAATGAAGAACTAACCGAAGTGCTGTTCGCTTACCGATTCCGGGAAGCTGGGACATTTCATTTACTGCGTTTTCAAGAAGTTTTGAAGAGAATTCCATGGTGTTTTTCTGGGGCGAAAGATAAAAAAAATGCTTCAGAAAAAATACATTTTCCGAAGCATTAAGAATTCTTAAAATTCTAAAATTATCCTTTTATGAGTTTTTTTGTTACCATACCGTTTTCAGTATTCAAGCGCACAAAATAAGTACCTGGATTTAAAGAAGATACGTCCATAGTATAGCTTTTTGATGAAAAAGCATCTGCTTCATAAATAAGAAGTTTACCCGTAATATCAAAAACCCTTACATCTGCCAGCATATTTTGCGGCAAAGATATGGTTACTTCAGATTTTGCTGGATTTGGATATAGGGCCACGCTATTTTCTGTTACCCTATCTGCTGTACTTAAAGTGCTCTCAACAAGTGGTGAAGCCCAAAGGCCACGACCATAGGTTCCGGCATATAGCATATTTGTTTCGTTGTTAATTTCAAGCTCATTGATGATTACGTTTGGAATCATATTGCTGTACGGTTGCCAATTCTCAAAAGTATTATCGATGTAATAAATACCGTAATCCATACCCAAATAAAGCCCATCTTTCCCATTGTTGTCCCATACCAACGCCAAAGAACTGAATTCTGGTAAGTTTTTCTTGTAATTGATCCAAGTATCGCCACCATCTTCTGATACCATAACCCTATTCCCGCTTGTAATTGCCACTGCAACTTTATTGGGATTTGTGGGATGAATCGCAATTGAGTTTATACTTCCACCGGGAAATGTTGTTTGAACCCAATCCGTAGCTCCGCCATCCGTGGTTCTGAACAAAAATGGACCACGGCTTGCATATATCACTTGATTATTGGAAGGTGCAATTTTTAAATTGTCCAAATTCACTTGAAAATTTTGGGAGATAGAAGTCCAAGTATTTCCTGAATTTACAGATTTATAAACCATATTATACCCCAAATAAAGGGTATTTGTTTGAACAGGATCTTGCTCGAAAGGCGTTACCCAATTCCCGGAACCATTTCCGGGTTCATTTATATCAAGGTATGAATTACCGCCGTTTAATGATCTATACAATTGCCCAAATTGTGATGTACCATAATAGATATTTGAATTTGTTTTATCGATAAACGTTTCCATACCATCTGCACCAAGCCAATCTCTCCAGCCACCAGCCTGCGTATAAAAGGAAGTTCCATTGTCTTGGGAACCTCCAGAAACTATAACATCCTGTGTTTGGGAAACACCAATTTTATAAAACTGACGAATTCCCATTCCAGATGTCAAATCTTCATAATAGTTTGCGTTTACGGTATTTGTAGTTTCAGCTTTAAAAATTCCTCCGTCCGTAATAGCAAATAATGTTGACCCATTAAAAAGAAGATCATCCACATCTGCGTGGCAATAGCCTATATTTTGTCCAGCAGCACTTCCAGGTATCCAATCTGAGGTTATTGAAAAATTTACACCAGCATTTGAAGATTTCCAAGTAAGAATTCCCGCAATGTGAACTTCATCCGCATCAGCAGGATTTACAGCAATTGCCATATCTCGGGGAGCTTGTCCAGAATTATCGTTACCTGTGGTACTGTAACCAAAAAAGTTAAGACCTCCATGATTGAGTAGTGTGAACGAGTCTCCACTGTTTGTTGAACTATAAAAGCCACCAAAAACATTATTGTTTGCTTGAAGTACATACACTCTATTGGGATCATCTGCGGAAACACCAATCATTTTTGGACCGTTTCCAAAGCCACTTATAGTAGTAAAAGTTGCACCACCGTCTGTAGATTTATGGAAGCCGCTTCCTGAAACATATACCGTATTAAGATTACCGGGTTTAAATTCAATATCATATCCTCTATTGTCCGTAACTGCTTGGGTCCAAGTTGTACCGCCATTTGTGGACCTATAAATGCCTGCATTTTCAGCGGTTGCAAACATAGTATTGACGTTTGTTGGATTGATAACAATTTTATTCACAATACTATTGCCAATAGTTCCCAACAAATTCCAAGTTGCTCCCGCATCGGTTGATTTAAAGATTCTTCCGTTTGTAGATCCGAAGAAATATGTATCATCATCCGTAGGATCAATTGCAACTGAATAAACTGAAAGGTTTGAGAAATAATCGCTTAATGGAGTCCAGGTTTGGGCACCATCAGTTGTTCTCCAGACTCCACCCGTATTGGCACCGGCAATCATATGATTACTGTTATTTTCGTCAATTGCTAAGCCTGTGATTCTTCCAACGCCGGGATTCCAGCCAGAAGTGGCATTCCATTGCGTTGGCCCTAGCTCTTGCCAATTGTCAGGAAGTACCATTCGGCTTTCTGCGGTATTATTCAAATAAGCATTCCAGTTTTGGAGCTCGATCAAGCGTTCTTTCGTTGTGGGCAAATAACCATTTTCCTTCACCATTCGCAGGGCATTGTATTCCCATCTTTTGAACTGTTTATATCCAGAACCCCTGCCTTTGTCCTTATCTGCAAAGTATGCTTCGGCGTTGTCAATAATTTGCTGGACGGTGTACGTACCATCATCAATCATCTGAAGATATTCTTGGGCTTGCGTATGTAAGGTTCCCAAAAATAACGTGGCAATAAATAAAATTTTGAATCGCATCATTTTAATTTCAAACTAGTTACAGTGAATTTTTTAAGAATTTCAAAAGTATTAAAAATTAAAATGTAAAAGTATCCAAACTTTGTATTTTTACCGAACACAGGAATTTCAACCAAATCCTTTAAACGCTTTATGCAACCTATCCACATTTTGCTGTTGATTGCAGCATACTTCGCAATTCTTATTTTAATCTCATATTTTACAGGTAAAAATGATACCAATGATGCATTTTTTAAGGGCAATAACAATTCACCTTGGTATGTTGTAGCATTTGGTATGGTGGGCGCATCGCTTTCTGGCGTTACTTTTATTTCGGTACCGGGGTGGGTTCGGGATTCGCAGTTTAGCTATATGCAGGTGGTTATCGGGTATTTAATTGGCTATCTGGTGATAACCTTCATTTTGCTACCTATATATTATAGTCTCAATGTTACGTCCATTTACGAATATTTAAAACAGCGCTTTGGAAATGTGAGCTATAGAACCGGCGCTTTTTTCTTCTTTCTTTCCCGTGTTTTGGGCGCCTCCTTCCGTTTGTTTCTAGTTGCCGTCGTGCTTCAGTATTTTGTTTTTGAAGCGTGGAATGTACCGTTTGTTGTTACCGTGATTCTGTCCATTTTACTTATTTGGATTTATACTGCGCGCGGCGGAATTAAAACAATTGTTTGGACAGATACGCTGCAGACCTTCTTTATGCTTGGCTCCGTGGCAATCGCCATTTATTTTGTGTCAACAGAACTCAATTGGGGTTTTACTGATTTATTTACCGCTGAAGAATTAAAACCCTACACAAAATTATTTTTCACCGATAGTTTTTTGGATAAAAATTATTTTTGGAAAGCCTTTTTCGGAGGTATGTTCATAACAATTTGCATGACAGGCCTTGACCAAGATATGATGCAGAAAAACTTGACTTGCAAAAATTTGAAGGATGCGCAAAAAAACGTTCTCTCGTACAGTTTGGTTTTCGTACCGGTAAATATTCTGTTTCTATTTTTGGGCGCTTTACTTTTTATTTATGCCGAAAAAAACGGAATTTCCGTTCCTATGCTCGATGGAAAGGAAAAAACCGATTTACTTTTCCCTGAAATCGCACTTAACGGCGGAATGGGGATTGGGCTGGGAATCATTTTTATTTTGGGATTGATTGCCGCAGCGTATTCCAGCGCAGACAGTGCGCTTACTGCACTTACCACAAGTTTCTGTATCGACTTTCTAGATATAAAAAAGAAAGAACTTTCCAAGCAAACGGGAATTCGCAAAAAAGTGCACGTAGGTATAAGCATACTTTTGGTAGTGGTAATTATCGCTTTCAAATATTTATTGGACAGCAGCGTTATCGACCTCCTGCTAAAAGCGGCGAGCTACACATATGGACCACTTTTGGGACTTTTCAGCTTCGGGATTTTTACCAAAATTCAAATTAAGGATAAATGGGTAGGATTGGTCGCCATACTTTCTGTGGCAATTACCTATTTAATAGGAAGTATTCCCGCGGAATATCTGGGTGGTTATCAATTTAATTATGAATTGTTGATCGTAAACGGCGCACTTACATTCTTAGGTTTAATATTGATTAGTACCAAGAAGGACCAGCGTACAAGCAACCTCTGATTCTATATTTTTTTCACGAAGAATTTTATACAATTCGGGGTTTTCTGTACCGGGATTGAAAATTACGCGCTTCGGTTTCAGTGAAACTATATAATCATAATATTCACCTTGTCTTTTTGGATTCATATAAAGCGTAACCGTATCTATGCCATCAAAATTTTCTTTGTCGGTTGAAATTTCCACTCCGGCCACCTCGCCCTTTTTGAGTCCGATGGCTTCCACTTCGTGACCGTACCGCACCAATCTATTGATCGCAATATTCGAATATCTGCCAGGATTAAGGCTTGCCCCTATTACCAATGTCTTTTTCATTTCAATGTTTTTCTTAAAATTACAATTCAACACGTATTTGGGCTCATAAAGCTACGTTAAAATGAAAATGCCGTGAAACATTCTAGTAATATTGTCGTCTTCTATTATGTGAATAAATTCTTTACCGTGACAATTTTTACGTTGATGGTTAGTGTTATTAATAGCGGTAAAGAGCCAAACCCGAAGCAGTTGCTCCGGGTTTGTTTTTTTTATAATGAATGTGAAACATTCTAAAATTTGCTTCGTCTATAGTGTAGAGAATTTCTTTGTATTGAATCAGCAATAAAGGCCTTTTCAGAATTTCATTTTTGAAGGGGCTTTTTATTTACCAGCGAATGATCGCGCTTCCCCAAGTGAAACCACTTCCAAAAGCTGCCAATACAACCAAATCACCTTCTTTAATTTTTCCCTCCTCCCATGCTTCAGTTAGCGCAATAGGGATGGATGCTGCGGTAGTATTTCCATATTTCTGAATATTGTTGAAAACCTGCTCATCACGTAGCTTCATTTTTTGCTGAATAAACTGTGAAATGCGAAGATTGGCTTGGTGCGGAATCAATAAATCGATGTCCGAAACTTTCAAATTATTCGCATCAAGGCCTTCCTGAATAACTTCCGCAAAGCGCACAATGGCGTGTTTGAATACAAATTGCCCATTCATATACGGGTAATACGGAATATCTTCCTGTGGATTTTCAGCAATTATCTGCGGCACCCAATATTCCGTACTTGGACCTTGCAGTGATAATTCGTCTTTATGTTTTCCTTCGCTATGAAGGTGGGTAGATAAAATTCCGCCCTTGCCACTTTCATTTCTTGAAATTACGGCTGCGCCGGCGCCGTCTCCAAAAATAACCGACACACTTCTTCCGCGATCGCTGAAATCCAGACCTCCGCTATGATTCTCGCTTCCTATTACCAAAATATGCTTGTACATTCCAGTTTTTATAAACTGATCTGCCACAGAAATCGCATAAACAAATCCGCTGCATTGATTGCGCACATCCAGAGCTGGGATGGTTCGCATTCCCATCATTTCCTGCACCTCAACTCCACCACCGGGAAAATACATATCCGGACTCAAAGTGGCAAAAATGATCATATCGATAGCATCGGTGCCAAGGCCGGCACGCTCAAGCGCAATTGTTGCAGCTTTTACACCCATGATCGATGTGGAATTGCCATCGCCTTTCTTAATGTGCCTGCGTTCTTTAATTCCAGTTCTTTCTTGAATCCACGCATCGTTGGTATCCATTAATTTTGAAAGATCGTCATTGGTAACCACATTTTCGGGAACGTAATGACCCAATCCGGTAATTTTTGAAGTGTACATTTAAGAAGATTTGAAATACGGGTGAAAGATAACTATATCGGGCATTACGTGGAAACTTTTACACTTCAGATAATATGCGCGCATAGTTTTTTATCCTTTTATTCGCATAAAAAAAGGGTGCGGAATCCGCACCCTTCTTAAACAACCTAACCAATTAAATAATAGAATATTTTACTCTTTCATAGCAACTATTTCTATTATCAGTGGCATAAAGATACCACTCTTTGCTGCCGTAAACTGTTAAGGCGCTAACCAAAGTTTTGTTAAAGTTTAAATGTAGTTTTTATAGCTGTTTATTTGCACATTTGCGCCCAAATCATTCATTAAATTGTAGAGCCCAAAAAACGTTCGATTGATGTATAAAAAATGTTTGGATCCTCTATTACCGTTCATTTTTCTGATTTCTGTGTCCTTTGAATATTTCGAACTTAGCTCTGCAATTTTCCCAAAGAAAACTTCATCTGAAAAATCAAACGTTTCCCCGTGAAAAGGCTTGGTAAAGAGACTCAACATTTCGTGGAACAATTCTGAAAAAAACTTCACTTCTTCCGGAGAATCTGTGTCCTTCAAAATTTCAAGCGCATACATTTTCTCAAGAAAAATTTCAGGATCATCAATATTTTTTGGCTCTGCCAATTCAAAGTAAGGTTTATAAAATTCCTCAGGAACCGTTTTTACGCAGCCGAAGTCTATTGCAATTAAGTTAGAATCTGCATCAACCAAGAAATTACCGGGATGGGGATCTGCGTGGACGCGCTTTAAATGATGCATTTGGAACATGTAAAAATCCCACAGTGCCTGGCCAATTTTATTACCCTTTTCAGTATCGGTATTTGTTTTTGAAAATTCTGAAAGATGCTTGCCATCCATCCAATCCATTGTAATAATCCGTTCGCCGGAAAGTTCTTCGTAATATTTTGGAAATTTAAGGTTAGGGATATTTTTACAAGCTTTACTTATCTCCTTGCTTTGCGCCACTTCCAAGACATAATTGGTTTCCTCCAGCAATTTACCTTCCATTTCCTGAAAATATTTATCGCTGTCCTTTCCCTTTATATTGAACATTTTCATCGCCACAGGTTTTACCAGAGCCAAATCGCTACTGATACTTTCCGCAACGCCGGGATATTGTATTTTCACGGCAAGTTTTTTCCCATTTTTTGTAGCTTGGTGCACTTGCCCGATACTAGCAGCAGCTACCGAATCTGCGTTGAAGGTATCATATAATTCCTCCGGATTTTTACCAAAATATTTTTTGAATGTCTTACGTACCAACGGCGCGGACAACGGCGGGACCTGAAACTGCGCCAATGAAAATTTTTCAACATATGCCTTTGGCATAATGTTTTTCTCCATGCTCAGCATTTGGGCAACTTTCAGCGCACTTCCTTTCAAATCCTTTAAACTATCGTAAATATCCTCAGCATTATTTTTATTGAGTTCGTCCTTCGTGGTTTCAGGATTTACAAGCTTTTTGCCATAATATTTTAAATAATTTCCGCCCACTTTTACGCCCGTAGACATCAATTTTGAAGCACGTTGAATTTTATTCGTGGGAATTTTATCGATTGATTTCATTAGGCCATTTTCTCCTTCCATAAAAATTTTCCGAAATCCAAAACACTTTCCAGCGGAGTGGTTTCAAAAACATCAAAAATTGCTCGAACGGATTTTTCGATAACCAAATCCGTATTTTCAAAACCAGCAGAATTATCGTCCATCCAGTATTTCAAAATGAAGAGCGTTTGTAGCCAAGCTCCCTCAGAAAAAACCGTCACGGAATGCTTCAATACTTTCACTTTTTTCTCATCATTTTTTTCGCGAATCAATTCTGAAGCAAAATCTTTCACGTTTTTACGGAGTCCTTTTAACTGTTCCAAATTTTTCAAAACATTTTTGTTCTCTTTTAAGGCAAAGAGCACGTAACTCCGATTCATTGTCAACAATTCAAAAAAGGTATAGAAAAATGTGAGCATTTTTTCTTTATTCGTATAGGTTTCAAATGCCGCATCTTTATTGATTAAAAGAATTGTTTGCTGGTAAAATGAATTCCAAATTTCCTTTCGTAAACCATCAAACGAGCCAAAGAACTCATAAAATTCAGCTTCTGTAATATTGTTTTCCTTACAGAATTTATAGACACTCGTTGGTACGTGTTCGTGTTCCAAAACGCTTTCCATGTAAATGGAGATTATTTTTTCTGCGGTTATTTTAGATTGTTTTGCTTTATTTTCAACTTTTTTAGCTACCATAATTTATATGTATTTAACAGACACTGTGCTGATTATTCTTTTTTAATTTTATCAAAGATACTTAATGTTTAATTTTTTTTGAATAACGTTAAACAGAAGGTTCTGTTAAAATTTTTTCTAAAAATTATGACATCGTGTCAGCAACTCCTGCGTGGTATTTTATTTGAATTGTTTTATCCCAGAAAAATTCAAATCATTTGTAACAAATTTCCTGCCCAATTTTTTTTGAAGCTGGGAAATAATAAACCTAAAAAAATATGAGTAAAGGAACTATTAATGTATCTGTGGATAATATTTTTCCGCTGATTAAAAAATTTCTGTATAGCGACCACGAGATTTTTCTCCGTGAATTGATTTCAAATGCAACCGATGCCACCCTCAAATTGAAACATTTGGCAAATATTGGTGAAGCTGAAGGAGTGGAATACGGCGAACCAAAAATTGAGGTCAAATTGGACAAAAAGAAAAAGCAACTCCGCATTATTGACCAAGGAATTGGGATGACCGGCGAGGAGGTTGAAAAGTACATCAACCAGATTGCATTTTCTGGCGCGGAGGAATTTATTGAAAAATACAAAGACAAAAATGGCAAGGATGCCGGAATTATCGGCCACTTTGGGCTTGGTTTCTATTCGGCATTTATGGTGGCCGAAAAAGTTGAAATCATTACCAAAAGCTATAAAGAGGAGCCCGCGGTGCATTGGATTTGCGACGGTTCACCAGAATTTACTCTGGAGAAGTCGGACAAAAAGGAGCGCGGTACCGAGATTATACTTCACATCGCCGAAGATTCTACGGAATTTTTGGAAGAAAATAGAATCAAGGAACTTTTGGTTAAGTATAACAAGTTTATGCCAATTCCTATTAAATTCGGCACAAAAACAGAAACTCTACCAAAACCCGAAGGTGCAAAAGAGGACGAAAAGGCACCTACAAAAGAGGTTGATAATATAATAAACAACCCTAATCCAGCTTGGACAAAGCAACCAACTGAACTCGAGGATAAAGACTACAATTCATTTTACAGAGAGTTGTATCCAATGCAATTTGAGGAACCGCTTTTCCATATCCATTTGAATGTTGATTATCCATTTAATCTTACGGGAATCCTTTATTTTCCAAAGATGACGAATGATATGAGCATTCAAAAAGATAAAATCCAGCTCTACCAGAATCAGGTTTTTGTAACCGATAATGTAGAAGGGATTGTTCCCGAATTTTTGACGATGCTCCGCGGGGTTATTGACAGTCCGGACATTCCGCTGAATGTTTCAAGAAGCTATTTACAGGCAGATGGAGCAGTCAAGAAAATTTCGAGCTACATAACGCGCAAGGTTGCGGACAAACTGAAAAGTTTATTCAATAACGATCGAGAAAGTTTTGAGAAAAAATGGAACGACATAAAAATTGTGATTGAATATGGAATGCTTACAGAAGATAAATTCTTTGAAAAGGCAAAGGATTTTGCGCTGTACCCCACTGTAAACAATCAATTTTTTACATTCTCTGAATTAAAAGAAAAAATAAAAGACAGTCAGACCGATAAGGATGGAAAATTGGTTGTGCTATACGCTTCAAATAAAGAAGAACAGCACTCATATCTTGCTTCCGCAAAGGAAAAAGGCTATGAAATCTTACTTTTGGATTCGCCGATTGTAACGCATTTACTTCAAAAAATTGAAAGCTCTGAGGAAAACATTTCATTCGTACGCGTAGATAGTGATCATGTTGATAATTTAATCAAAAAGGACGACACACAAATTTCAAAGCTATCTGATGATGAAAAGGAAACATTGAAAACATTTTTGGATGAAATAATTCCAAAAGAAAAGTTCAGCGTTCAGTTAGAAGCTATGGACAGCACCGCAAATCCATTTATAATTACCGAACCAGAATTTATGCGTAGAATGAAAGATATGCAAAAAACCGGCGGCGGCGGGATGTTCGGAATGGGAGGCTTTCCAGAGATGTATAATTTAATTGTGAATACCAATCACCCTTTAGTTGGCGAAATTCTTAATACGAAAACTGAAAAGAAAAAAGAACGGTTGGTAAACCAAGCGCTCGATCTCGCCAGATTGAGCAAAAACCTCCTAAAAGGTGAAGAATTGACTGCGTTCATTAAGCGGAGTTATGAGATGATTAAATAGATAAAATGCCCCCGCAAATTGCGGGGGCATTTATTTTAATTGGCATATCTTTCGTTTTTTAAACATATTTTTATAAACCTAAAAATTTTTATTATGCTTCCTTGGCACCAATATCTATTTGGTATTATTTTTATCTTAGCTGGAATGAACCATTTCAGAAAACCTAAATTATATAAAAGAATTATGCCGCCCTATATTCCGGCGCACAGCACTATGGTTCTTGTAAGTGGAATTGCAGAAATGGCTCTGGGATTTATGATCCTAAACCCTAAAACTCAAATCTTCGCGGCCTGGTCTATCATTTTAATGCTTGTTCTTTTTTTGCCAGTTCATCTATATATGTTACAAAATGAAAAAGCCGCAATGAAATTACCAAAATGGGCATTGATTGCAAGAATACCACTTCAGTTTGGTCTTATGTACTGGGCATATATATACGTAGCATTACCCATAAATATTATTTAAGAGAGCAGCCAGACGTATGCCGCCTTTTTGAAGTTGTGACCGCAATACATTCATATATTTATACATGTACTCGTAACCCAACTTCTCTCCCACTTTTGTGTTTTCATAAATATTTTCGCACAATTTCCGGCTATCATACATCCAGTCTAATGGCGTCCCCTTTTGTATTGCTTCTAATTGTCTTTCCGAAAGTACGTCAGCATTTTTTGAAATTTCAGAATAAGACATCTGGTAACTTTCCAATATAGAAGAATCCCACACCGTATGCAGATTTGTCCCTTCCCCAAACCAGCGTACCTGAAAATCATTACCTCCCTTATCTTCAGCCAAGCCTATGTGAAGGGGTTGGTGCAAATCTCCCATGAAATGAACTAACATCTTAAGATAGAAAACCTTGTCCTCGCGGCTACTCCTATCATCTTTCAAAATTGTAATACATTTATTTATGCCTATAATAATATCGCCTTTTTCACTTTTAGGAGAATCTTCATAACGCGCACCAAATGGAAAATTCACATAATGCCACGGACCGAAATGATCAAATTTCGCATCGCTCTTTATATCATCACCAAAATTTGAAACAAAAGCCAAAGAATGCGCATCCAATAATTTTGAAATTTCTTTCTTGGCCTTTTTAGACAAATATTTTTCAGCTATCTCGCCCGTAACGCGGTGTCCTGTTTTTCCCCAATCATCCGCAGCACGAAGGTTTGCAACAGAAATTATCAAAAAACTGAACGCAAAAATATATTTCTTCATAAGTGTATTTTTATTGCAAAGATAATGGGATCGCATTTTTATCTTCAGTAAAATCATTTTCTATTAAAAATTTAATGATTTCATAATTAAAGCTAATTTGGACAAATCTATTTTCAGAAGAATTTCATATCTTTTTTGAAACATTAGTTTTCATATTAAATTTTCCCGCACGGAATCATTTCTGCATCAATTTAAATATTTTCAATTATGAAATATATTCTATCATTTCTACTACTTTGCTTCGGAATTACAACCGCTCAAAAAGGAAATTTTAATTCCGAAGACCTAAAAATTACGCCACTTATAGATGGAACGCTCATAATTCCCGAACAACCGGCAAAAATGCCCTTAGCAATCATTATTGGCGGAAGTGGCCCCACAGACAGGAACGGTAACCAGATGATGATGGTCAACAATTCCCTTAAATTTCTGGCCGAAGGTCTTTATGCCGAAAACATTGCTTCTTTTAGATACGATAAGCGCATCGTTAAACAAATGAAAAGCAATAGTTTGAATGAAGAAAATATAGATTTTTCACAATTTATTGCTGATGCCGAAGCAGTGATTTCGTATTTAAAAAAGACAACAGATTTTCAAAAATTTACATCATAGGCCATAGTCAAGGTTCACTCGTTGGGATGGTTGCCGCACAAAAAGGTGCTGATGGATTTATTTCCATAGCCGGAGCCGGTCAAGAAATTGATGACGTTATTGTAGATCAAATTGAAAAACAATCACCTGGGTTGAAAGAAAATGCGCGTCAGGCTTTTGATGATTTGCGCGTTAACGGTTTCACGGAAAGCTATAATCCACTTATAGCTTCTATTTTTCGAAAGTCACTACAACCGTTTCTATTTACTTGGATCCAATACAATCCTCAAGAGGAAATAAAAAAACTGAAAATTCCTGTACTCATTTTAAATGGTGATCAGGATATTCAAGTGCAAGTTTCTGAGGCAGAAAAATTAAAGGCCGCAAAGCCAGATGCAGAATATAAAATCATTGAAAATATGAATCATATTTTTAAAGAAATAAAAAATGATGAAAATAATCTGGAAAACAGCAAATCCTACAATCAGTTTGATCTTCCGGTTATGCCTGAATTGATCGAGACTATCAGTAATTTTATCAAAAAGCATAATTGATCCCGTCGCTTTATTCAAATTATACTTTTACGCCTATTTATTTTTGAATGAAAAAATGTATTTTGCAGCAAAACCAATCCAATGCAAGAAAATACTTCAGAAATAGTTAGGGACACCACTCCATTTTTCACGGATGATACCATTGTATTCGGAATTTTAATGGTCCTCATCGGATTCATTTTTTATACTTCAAATAAAAAAACTGGATTTTGGAATAAATTTTACGCTATTGTTCCCTCGCTTTTCATGGCCTATTTTCTTCCGGCACTCCTTACAACTGCCGGAATTATTTCACCAGAATGGATTTCCATAGCTGAAACTGGCGAACCGGTAGCCGGAACCTCAGACCTATATTTTATGTCCAGCCGTTACCTGTTACCGGCCGCGCTTGTTTTGATGACACTTAGCATAGATTTGAAGGGAGTCTTTAATCTTGGGCCAAAGGCATTGATCATGTTTATTACAGGTACTTTTGGAATAATCATCGGCGGGCCCATTGCCGTTTTATTGATTGGAACATTTTTTCCCGAAGCCGTGGGCGGTGCTGGGGCAGATGCGGTATGGCGCGGACTTTCCACTCTAGCGGGCAGCTGGATAGGCGGCGGCGCAAACCAGACGGCTATGTTAGAAATTTACGGCTATAATCCCAGACTTTACGGGGGAATGGTATTTGTTGATATTGTTGTCGCAAATATCTGGATGGCCGTAATTTTATTTGGCATAGGGAAAACCGATAAAATTGATAAGTGGCTGAAAGCTGATACTTCTGCAATTGAAAGTTTAAAAGAAAAAGTTTCCACATACGCCAAAAAGGTTGATAGAAACCCAACACTTACAGATTTGATGATCCTCTCGGCAATCGCATTTGGAACGGTAAGTTTTGCACATTTTGGAGCAGAATACATCAGTGCATTTTTCAGCTCAATTGTGGCCGAAATTCCCAAAGGAATAACGCGCAATATTTTTACGTTTTTGGATTCAAGCTTCTTTTGGATGATTACCATCACAACAATCATTGGAGTGGCGCTTTCTTTTACAAAAGCGAAAAGTTATGAGGGTGCGGGCGCGAGCAAATTTGGCAGTGTGTTTATTTATATTCTGGTAGCTACAATTGGAATGAAAATGGACTTAACCCTTATTTTCGAAAACAAAATGCTTATTCTCATTGGTTTGGTTTGGATGGCAATACACGCTGGACTTATGATTTTGGTCGCCAAAATGATTCGGGCGCCATATTTCTTTCTCGCCGTGGGAAGTCAAGCAAACGTGGGCGGTGCAGCTTCAGCACCTATCGTAGCCTCGGCATTTCATCCCTCACTCGCCACAGTGGGCGTATTATTGGCCGTATTTGGCTACGCCATTGGCACGGTAGGAGCAATTCTGTGTACTGTGTTGATGCAGTTGGCATCGGTTTCGTAATGTGTCAAAATTTAAACGAAGCTGAAAATAGTTTCAAATAGTATTTATTTTTTCATCTTTGCAATCGCAAATTTTTTCAGAATGAAATATTCTTTTTTCGCAATAACGGTTATACTTTTTTTGATTGGATGCGCTTCAGAAAATAATTCCATGAATCTCACTGGTAATGTGAAGGGCCTCAAAAAAGGAACACTATTACTTCAAAAAATTGAAGATACCGCTTTAATAACCGTGGATTCAATTGTAATTAATGGCGATTCCAATTTTTCCTTTTCTGAAAAAATTGAAAGCCCGGAAATCTATTACCTATATGTAAGGTTGAAAGATGGAACTTTGATGGATGACCGCATTACTTTTTTTGCTGAAAATAAACCCATTAACATCAATACCAAACTTGAAAGATTTGGTAGCTCTGCGGTAGTTACTGGTTCCGTGAATGACAGTATTTTAAAGGAATACAATAAATTGATGCAACGCTACATAGATAAAAACTTGGAAATTATTCAAAACAGGCTCACCAAGACCGAAGGCAACGACTCACTATCTGCGATTTACGAAAAACAACAAAATTCTCTGCTTTCAAGTAAATATTTCGCGACCATCAATTTCGCAATGAATAAAAAGGAATATGAGGTTGCACCTTACGTCATATTGAGTGAAGCCTATAATGCCCGGGTACAATATTTGGATACCGTATACAAAGCACTTGCCCCAAAAATAAAAGACTCTAAATACGGAAAGGAATTAGAGTCTTTTATAAAGGAAAGAAAAAAGCTGGATACTATAGCGCGTTGATTTTATCAATCAATTTTCTGCCTTTTTCCTCCAATTCATTATTCACTTCATTGAAGTGTTTTTTCTTATTTTCGACACCTCTTTTGTTCACTTTTGAAATCAGTTCATCAAAAGTTGCAATTGCCTCATCGATAATTTCCTGTGATTTTTTGTTGTCTTTCTTAGGGTTTGTAAGCTCCCAGATATAAACAGCTTCAATGATATCGCCCAATACGTAGTTAATGTCCTTTTTTAAGTTGCGTACTTTTGCCATAATCTTTTCCGCTTGCGCGGTCTCGGTTTTAAATTATTTTATGAAATTGAGCCCAAAGGTACAAACATTTAGGGAATGTAGACCTCTAATAATTTTACAGAAGATGTGGCGATACCAACTTCGGTACAAGCGGCCGGAATAAGCATAGTTTCGCCGGACTCAATACTTTCAGCAATTCCATTTACGGTAATCGTGGCATTTCCCTCCGCACACATATACACGCTAAAAGAATCACGGCGCGAGCAATCCACAGAAATATTTTGCTTCAATTGAAGCATATTTATTTCAAAATATTTTGAAGAAATAATTTTTGATGGTTCATTTTCTTTGGTCACATAATCAAGTTTTGATTTTTTATTGAAAAAATCAATGGCTTGAAGCGCCAAATCTGTGTGCAATTCGCGCAAATTGCCCGAAGCATCTGGCCTATCCCAATCGTAAATTCTATAGGTTATATCTGATGTCTGCTGAATTTCGGCCAGTACAATTCCCGAGCCAATGGCGTGTACGGTACCTGGCGAGATGAAAAAAGCATCTCCGTTATTCACATTTTCGGAATGTAATATTTCGGTAATTTTATGGGCGGAAAGAGCGTTTTGATATTTTTCCTTTGTCATTTTTTGATTGAAACCCAAGATTAATCTACTATTTTCTTCAGCATGCAGAATATACCACATCTCGGTTTTTCCGAAAGCATTGTGCCGCAAAGCCGCAAGTTCATCATTAGGGTGTAATTGAACTGATAAATCTTCGTGGGCATCTATGAATTTAAATAGAAGCGGAAACGTAGTTCCAAATTTATCAAAAACCTTTTTTCCAACTACAGCCTCTTTGAAATTTTTAAGAAGCCAACGCAAATCTCTCCCTGAAAATTTACCATTTTTAATTATTGAAATATTTCCCTCGACACCGCTGATTTCCCAACTTTCACCAATTGTATTATTAGCATTTTTATTGAAATATGTTTTCAATTTATTTCCGCCCCAAATTTTTTCCTTTAAAATGGGTTCAAATTTTATAGGATAAAAATCTGATTGTTTCATTTGCCTGTATAAACAACAAAATTGCGCGGTGTTTCAAAAAGTTTTACGGAAATTTTATACTTAGAATCCAGTCGTTTTCTTATTTTCTCCCAAATAAATATGGCAATATTCTCAACAGTTGGATTTAAATCCATAAATGCTTCTACTTCAACATTTAGATTTTTATGGTCCAGTACATCCTCGACTTCTTCTTTCAAAATATTTTTCAGAATTTCAATATCAATTAAAAAACCTGTTTCTGGATCAATTTCACCAGTTACGCCTAGTTCCAATTCATAATTGTGCCCATGAAAATTGGGATTGCTACATTTTCCAAAAACCTGGAAGTTCTTAGTTTCGCTCCAATCCTTGCGATAGAGTCTATGCGCAGCGTTAAAATGTGTCTTTCTATATACCGTGAGGCTCATATGGTGATGTGATGTTGAAATTTATCAAAAATAATCTTGAACCAAGCTGTATAACTATCGGGATTTTTCTGAATATCCTCTTTAATATCTTCGAGGCACATCCATTTCCAGGAGGCAACTTCATCCGAATTAATTTTTGGATCTTGATTATAAGTACCTATAAGAATATGATCAAACTCATGCTCTGTGAGACCATTGTCAAAAGGCGCCTTGTATATGAAAGAAGTAGTTTTTTTTAAGGAAGTTGAAAAACCCATTTCCTCCTGAAGCCGCCTCATTCCAGCATCGAGCGTACTCTCACTATCTCTTTGATGACTACAACAAGTATTGGTCCATAAGCCAGGTGAGTGATATTTATGAAGCGCGCGTTGCTGCATCATAAGTTGCCGTGAATCATTAAAAACAAAAACGGAAAATGCCCTATGCAATATCCCCTTTTCGTGAGCTTCCTGCTTTGGCATCAATCCTATTTGCTCATCCTTATCATTTACAAGGATAACTTTTTCTTCTTCAATCAAGGCTTTCAGTTTTGCCCAAATGTACAAAATAGGATATTCTTTTAAAAGCAAAAAGCGCCCAATAGCTTGTATTGGACGCTTGTTAAAGTATATTTGGTTAATTAGTTCTTTATAATAAACATCGATCTTCTGTTTAGCTGATGCTCTTCTGCGGTGCAATCCACACCATTTGAACATTGATTAACAAGTTGGGATTCGCCATAGCCTTTAGCAGTTAAACGTGACGGATCAATACCTTTTCCAACCAACCATTTTAATGTTGATTGTGCACGTCTTTCAGATAATTGCATATTATATGCGTCGTTTCCTCTTGAATCTGTATGAGATTCTATATGAATGATAATTTCTGGATACTCGCGCAGCGCCGCAAGGATTTTTGCAAGCTCAATCTCAGCATCTTTACGAATGTTTGATTTATCGAAATCAAAATAGATTGGCTGAAGATTCAATCTACAACCTAAATCATCTGGAGGACAAGGGCCCACACGTTGCAGTGGTAATGGAACGTCAACAACTCCAGTTGCTGATGGAGTTTCAATGATTTTCTCATACGGATTGTAACCATCTTTGATCCCGCGGACAGTGTATTGCTTGTTGCAGTCTGCTGTAAAATTGTAAGTACCGTCTGTAGCAGACATAGTTTTATTTAGCAATTTGTTGTTTTCATCAAGTAAGGTTACTTCGGCATCTGCAATAACATCTCCTGATGTGGCATCTGTAACTACCCCTTGGATGGTTATAGTGCACATTTCCTTCACCAAATAAATATCATCTGCAATACTGCCTTCTCCGCTTCGGTTTGAGGACACATACCCTACTCTATTTTCTTCATTTATTATGAAACCGAAATCATCTTGCGCACTATTTGTTGGAGCGCCAAGGTTTGTAATTTCACCTGGTTTTCCATCTTTATCTAGTGGAGTTACGAAAATATCATAACCACCCAATCCCGAACGACCATCTGTTGAAAAATACAGATTGTTTTTATCGCTAATGAAAGGAAAAGATTCCTTTCCTTCCGTATTGATATCTGGGCCTAAATTTACTGGTTCCCCATAACTGTCATTGCCAAGAATATCAACATACCATAAATCCGACATACCTTCTGTACCGGGCATGTCTGAAGAAAAATATAATCTTTTTTCATCTAAACTCAGCGCTGGGTGCGCAATGGAATATTCCTTACTGTTAAAAGGCAATGCAACTATATTTGACCAAGTATTTTCCCCAGTTTTAGTGGCTTTGTAAATATTTAAACGTAATGTTTTAAAATCTTTGGTTTTATCTCTGCCTTTTTTACCATCCAAAAAGTTATTTCTGGTGAAATAAACAGTCATTCCATCTTTGCTAAATGTTGTGGAAGATTCGTGATATTCAGTGTTGATATCGCCACCTAATTTTGTAGGATTGGAAAGCTGTCCATCTGCATCAACATCTGCAATATAAAGATCCAAAAAGGGCTGTTGGGTCCAGTTGTACACTTTTCCATCTCCCGCGCCGGCGGCAGTTGCATAAACCACTTTATCTTTCATATAAAAAGAGGGTCCAAAATCTGATAATTCTGAATTAACTTTGACTTTTGCCAATTGGAATTCTCGAGATTTAAATACAATACTTTTAAGGTAATTGGGATCATCCTCAAATTTTTTGATAACCAACCCTTCACCTCCCTTGGCCTTGTAAGTGTCCAGCAATCTATTGGACTCCTCATATCTACCCAAACTTTTCAAAGATTGCGCCGCACGATAATAATATTCCGCATCGGTTTCATCCGGAAATTTTGTTACAAGTTTATCATACCATTTGGCCGCGTTAGTATAATCACTATTGAAATAATAGGTATCACCCAGCCTTTCGTATATCTCGGCTGATTCGTATCCATCTGCAACAACCTTTAGATATATCTCCCTTGCATCAATATATGCGAATCTATCAAATTCCTTATTTGCCTTTCTAATATCGCCTTTCTGAGCAAGCGTGCTTCCCGCGGTCAAAACCACAAATGATAAAAGAAATATGTTACGTACTAATGTATTCATAGTCTTATTTTTTTTAGAAGAATCTTGGAGTTAACACTCTTTCTGGTCTGTTGAATAATTCAAAACGAAGCATAAACTCGTATGATCCGTCGCTGTAATCTTCAATATCCGTTGTTTGATAATCATAACCAAATCCAAGAAAAATTTCATCTGTAAACTGAAATCCAACCAAACCGCTGAACGCCGCACTCCATCTATAGGCAGCTCCCAAAGTTAGCTTATCATACAACAAAAAGTTAGCTGAAACATCTGCCTGTAATGGAGAACCGCTAACCATTTTGAAAAGTGTTGCTGGCTTAAATTTTAAATTATCACTAATATCAAAAACATAACCTGCTATCAAAAAATAGTGCATGCGCTCTGCTGGAGTTGTTTCCAATTGAGTATTGGCTAAACTACCTCTATCAAAATGTTTTGTAGTCAAAAAGTTAGGCACAGAAAGTCCGGCATAAAATTTCTCAGTGTTATAATAGACCCCTGCCCCTATTTGTGGCTGCAGTTTGTTATCGATATTATTGTTTTCAAAGAAAGGATCTTCGCCCGCGGGATAGTTAGGCAGATTCAATTTATTAAAATCTACATCAAGCAGATCAACACCCGCTTTAAGTCCAAAAGATAGCTTGGCAGTTTGTGATGTTTGTATTGAATAGGAATAATCAACATTAACGTTGGTTTCAATCGATGGACCTATTTCATCACGAACAATAGATAACCCAAGCCCCATATTATCAAAAATACCAACAGGTGAACTCACTGTAAATGTTCCAGTTTTCGGAGCACCTTCAAAGCCTACCCATTGTGTACGGTATAATAATCCAAAGTTTAAGGTTTCCCTATTTCCAGCGTAAGCGGGATTTACCACTTGAGTGTTATACATATACTGGGTATACTGTGGATCCTGCTGCGCCTTACTTGAAAACGTACCAAGTAAAATCAAAATTATGACTGTTAAATAACTGTGTTTCATAGTTACGTATTTTAAACCCGGGAGGGAAAACTCTCCCGGGATTTTTTGATTTTTCTATCTATTAATATATAAATATCCATTATAACTGCTCTTACCAGGATTCTCAGCTGGGAACGTAAGAATGTAGTAATAAGTTCCCGTAGGCAATTCCTTATTTTGTTGAACAGTTACACGTCCTTCTGAAATCCCTCTAAAGGTATTTTCACTATCATCATCGCCTCTACCATAACCGTCAGTCTCGTAGACCAGTACTCCCCATCGATTATATATCTTAACATTGTTATTTGGATAGTTATGAATTCCTTGTATCCAGAAATAATCGTTGTAGCCATCTCCGTTCGGAGTTATACCATTGAATATTTCAAAGTTGCCTGCTTCAACAACCGGTAAAATAACTACCGTAGGATCATCAGGCTCCCCATCGCCTTCTAAGTCTTCATTGGTTAAGTCCGTCGGATCATCAGACAAGTCTGAAACCTCATTATTATCTGGATCTGTTGCGAAAACATTAGCTTGGTTTACAACTTCTCTATTGATAATATCCTGCTGAACTAAAGTGTAAACAGCCGTAAATGTCGAGCTATCTGTTTCTCCAGGCAACAACTCTGCAATTGGACCTCCAGATATTATAATTCCTGGCAATTGATCATCTATTGTTATATTATATAATGGAACATTTCCAGTATTTGTTACGCTGAAAACATAACTTACAGTTTCACCTGCACTAGCAGATAAGTTACCGTTATTATCATCAAACACACCTGTTTTCTCCAAGGTTATTGAAGGTTCCACCGGTGGAAGATCACATAAATCAACTACTGTAGGATCATCCTCTAAATAACTACTGTCGTCAGAAATATCTATCACAACACCTCCATTATATGAACCTTCAGCTGTAGCTTGATTTTCAACCAATCCTAAATCTACATCTACCTGTGTAACTGTGTAAATCGCTGAAAAGGTTGTAGTATCATTGGCTCCTGCTGCAAGTGTAATTGGTCCACCAATCACAGCAACCAGAGGATCTGTAATAATCACATCTGTTAATTCCACATTTCCAGTATTCTTAACATCGAAAGTGTAAACAATCGTTTCACCTAAATCAGCACACCCATTCCCATTCTCATCAGAAGGAGTTGCTATTTTAATAAGTGCGATCGCAGGCTGCTGGCACAGGACGGTAACCGTCGGGTCGTCAACGCCCACAGAGCCTCCGGAGGCATCGCTCACAAGGGTCCCGTCGGGGGCGGTGGCCTCCGCCGTGGCGGTGTTCACCACCTCCCCCGCGTCGATGTCCGCCTGGGTGATCGCATAGGAACCGGTATATATCCACGTCTCGTCCACGTCGAGCTCGCCGTCGCCGTCGGTATCGCCGCTGACCGGGCCGGGCACGTTGCCGCCAAGGAGCGCGTCGTCAACGGACACCGCGGACAGGCTCACGTTCCCCTGGTTGGTCACCGAGAAAGTGTACTCGATAAGCTCGCCAGGCTGGCTGCAGTCCCCGCCGTCGTCATACGAAGAGGTCTTCACTATGTCGATCGCAGGCTGCTGGCACAGCCCAATTACAGTAGGATCATCCTCAAGAATACTATTTTCATCAGAAAGATCCGTTACAATAGTTTGGTCTGGACCTGTTCCTTCTACAGTTGCTTGGTTGCTTATTTCCCCCGAATCAATATTGTTTTGAGTCAAAGTAAAATTCGCTTCAAATATCCAAGTTTCTCCTTCTTGTAATATTCCATCTCCATTATCTCCAGAAACAAGTACAATTGGTACAATTGGATTTGGAGTTTCTAACAATGGATCAGTTACTGAAATATTATCTAATGGAACATTCCCTTCATTAGTTACGGTAAATGTGTAGGTAATTGTTTCAGCAACATTTGTACAATCATCTCCATTCTCATCATTGAACACACCAGTTTTGATAATTGCTATCGCAGGAGCAGGTGTTTCTTCAATAAGAATATAAACCGTTGCTTGGTTTGTTGCAACAGGGTTTCCATTATCAAATATAGAATATACAAATTGATCCGTACCAGTAAAATCGGTATTAGGAGTGTAAACAAATGATCCATTACTATTAATAGTCACTGTACCATTATTTGGACCACTAATTGGTGATAAATTAACATCAACGGTTTGAGTATCACCCTCTGGATCACTGTCATTAATAAGGACATTTCCATTAATAGGTTGATTTATTTCGGTATAATATGAATCGTCATTTGCAACAGTAATATTTCCTTCATCAGCTATAATGTAAATTGTTACAATAGCCGTGTCACAAAGTGCAGGATTGCCGTTGTCACAAATTGTATATTCAAAAGTGTCTTCTCCAACATAACCTAAATTAGGAGTATATATATAAGTTCCGTCAGGGTTTAATACAACTGTTCCGTTTATTGGGCTTGTATTCTGCGTAATAACAATAGGATCATTATCTAAATCATAATCATTCACTATAACGTTTCCACTAACTGGAACATCTATTTCAGTTACATTAGTATCATTATTTGCAATAGGTGGATCATTTTCCAATATTGGATCGCCTACAACTTTAATAGTTACCGTCGCGGTGTCGCACGCGACCGGGCTGCCACCGTCGCACACCTGGTACTCGAAGCTGTCCGCGCCGAGGTAGCCGCCATTGGGCGTATAGGTATACGTGCCGTCGGCGTTGAAGACGAGCGCGCCGTTCGAGGGGCCCGACACCAGCGTGAACACCTCCGTGCCCGCCGGGCCGTCGGGGTTCTGGTCGTTCGTGCCCACGTCCCCGCTCACGGGCAGGTCAACGAACGTGTCGTTGATGTCGTCGATGGCCAATATCTCGTTGCCCCCCGCGTTCGGGTCGATGATGATGTAGACCGTCGCCTGGTCGGTGGCCACGGGGCTGCCGTCGTCGCTCACGCTGTAGACGAACTGGTCCGTGCCGCTGAAGCCGGCGCCCGGGGTATAGGTGAAGCTGCCGTCGGCGTTCAGCACGAGCGTGCCGTTGGCCGGGCCGCTCACGGGAACCGTGCTAACCGTCTGGGCGTCGCCCTCGGGATCGCTGTCGTTGTCGGATACGTTGCCCGTGATGTCGGCATCCGGGTACCCGTAGTACGAGTCGTCGTTGGCCACGGTGATGTTGCCCGCGTCGGGGACCACCGTGATCGTTACCGTGGCGGTATCGCACAGTGAAGGCGCGCCGCTGTCGCAGATCGTGTACTCAAAGGTGTCCTGGCCCTCAAAGCCGGGCGCGGGGGTGTAGGTGTAGGCCCCAGTCACAGGGTCGATCACCACGGTGCCGTTCGAGGGCGCCGTGTTGCCCGTGACGGTGAACGTGTCGCCGTCGGGATCATAGTCGTTAGACAGTACGTTTCCGCTGACGGGGACGCCCACCTCCGTGGTGTTCGTGTCCGCGTTAGCGACCGGGGGGGCATTGTCGGGGCCGCCAAGGGGCTGCACCTCGATGTAGACCGTCGCGGTGTCGCACGCGACCGGGCTGCCACCGTCGCACACCTGGTACTCGAAGCTGTCCGCGCCGAGGTAGCCGCCATTGGGCGTATAGGTATACGTGCCGTCGGCGTTGAAGACGAGCGCGCCGTTCGAGGGGCCCGACACCAGCGTGAACACCTCCGTGCCCGCCGGGCCGTCGGGGTTCTGGTCGTTCGTGCCCACGTCCCCGCTCACGGGCAGGTCAACGAACGTGTCGTTGATGTCGTCGATGGC
>NZ_JAHCTB010000004.1 GCF_018476645.1 Aequorivita echinoideorum
CTTATAGCTGTGGCAAATAAATTGTTGAAACAGGCATTTGCAATTGCAAAAAGTGGTTTGCCCTATGATGCGGAATTTGTATCTAAATTGGACTAAAAAGATTTGTTTTTTAACTCAGATCTTTGTTGTGCGTAGGCTTTTTTTATTTAAATTCTTCTGGTAAATACTCTTTGTACTTATTTTTTAAATAATCAAGCCCTTGTTCGTTATCTTTTAAGTTTAAATTCAGTTTATCTCTAATAAATTCGTGTCGTGTTCTTGCCTCCGAAAGAATATGTCCCCAAGGCAATACGTAAACATCAAAATTGTCACCTTCCGAAACGTGTCCATATCTTCTATTTTTCTGATTAAGCAACGGTTCTATTTCGGGTTTTATATCCTTTGTCACTAACAAAAATTTCCATCTCGTTTTGTCTTTCGGAAATCTTGGGTCGTTGGAAACTTTGGTGGCATATGATTCAATCTGACTTTTTTCAGTAAAGCCAGCATCTTTATTCGGTTTTTTAAGTTCGATGATAAGATTTTCTTTTCCAGCACTTCCCATACTGAATTGTTGCCATAGACAAACATCTGGAATAGTTCTCAATTCATCATTGTCTTCCGAATCCACAACCTCTTGAAAATCATCACGTCCTATGGAATCTTTTAAATAAGCTTTTAAAACATTTTTCAAAGTTACATCGTCAGCACCATAGGTATATTTATCTCCAAAAATCCAAGTCTCATTGACTACAATTTTATGAAGATGTTTTCTCTCCTTTACTTGCTTGTTTAAATCTGTATCATAAATTAACTGTTCAATTCCATTGAGCAAATTCAATCTATTTTTGATTTCTGTCATTGCATCGATGATATTCGATAATGAAGTTTCATCTAAAATTTCGAATAAGTCATTTCTTTTTTCTTCTGGTAATTCGATAACTTCCGTCAAGATTCTTTGTAATGATGTTGTATCATTTTCTAAAGATTCTTTAATAAGTGATAAGGTTAACTTTTTACTTTTATCATCTTGTGTTTCAAAATCTGGAAGATATTCGTTGACTTGTAGTGCAACTATATCAAAAACCTGTCTTTTACTTTCTTCAACTATTGTGTCTGGCTTGTCCTTATAAGGATATAAACCTTTTGCTTTTAGTTCATTTATGAATTTTCCAGAGTATTGATGAAGTCTTCTCCGAACATAATCTCGTGCAATTTTTTTAGAATCCTTAATTACACTATTTAAGATTTCGTCCAAGCTGTCTAGAGCAAGTCTATTTTCTCTATGCAATTTCTCTATGTAATTTGATTGGATAAAAATTGAAATAGGTAGAGTTGTCCTTATTCCTAAATTGGTTTCTTGAAAAGGAATTCCTTTTGTGTTGCACAAGTATGTTTGCTTTTTGATATCGAAACTCCATTCTATAATTTTAATTTTAAATCGATAATCAAATTCTCCATCATTTACTAGTATATCTTGTTCTTCGCTGTGTTTTATCAAAGAAGAGAATTCTAGTTTCTGACCATTGATGATAATTGAAAAGTCTGGATAATTAATCCAGTAAGAAGCAAATTTCTGTTCAAGTTCTTTCCTAGAACTTATATCAATAGCTTGAGAAGTATTTTCTTGATTGACATTGTCAATCCTAACTTGGAAACCTGTTGAATAGTCACCTTTTGGTAATGTTTTTAAATCGCTAAAATCGGAATACGATAGGTGATTTCTGTCAAGCGTTATTGTGTATTCTTTGAAAGATTCACCGTTTTTGTATCTACTCGTGAATTCTACTAAATCTCCGAGTGCTAATGATTTATACCTTCCTTTTCCTTCTTTTCCGTGATAATGTCGTCCATTAGGACTTATTCGGTTTAATTTTTTCTCTGAACCTCCAAGTTTACCGAATACATCTTGTGCTTTTTGGTAGTTCAAGCCGTGACCATTGTCTTTTATGAGCAAATAATTAATGCCTCCTAATTTGGTTTTTTCAAATTCGATATTGATTTCAGAAGCGTCAGCATCTAATGAGTTCCAAATTAGTTCTGAAATAGCTGTCTTTCCATTGGCTCTTGTCAAAGAATCAATGTGGTCTATTTCAACTCCAATATCTATTTGTTTTGGCATATGTTCTTTTTTTTCAGCTTACACACAACGGTCTTGTATATGGCTCGTAGCGTGCAAATTAGCGATTATTTTCGGTTGAGCCACAAGCCAGATTTTTAAATTTTACTATTTATTTTTATTGGAAATCGTCAAATTTAAAAATTTAGCGACTTTCCAAATGTACCTTAATTTCGTTTAAGCAACTGATTAGGCTTTCTATTCAAGTTTTAACTATTGTTCTTACTTTTTTGAAAGTTCATATCGATAATTTTTTCAGTTTCATTTTCCAAATCAGAAGCGATTAAGCCAAAATATTCCGCTGGGCTGAAAAATATTCCAATTGCAAAAAATATAATAATAATTATCCGATGAGATAGAAGGACGCTGATTAGTTCAAAAGGTTGACTATAATTCACGAAAAAACCCAATATAATTACAAACAAAGCTAAAATTAAAACTTCAAAAACCCATCCAGAGACTTTATTCACAATCATATTAAATATTGTTCTATTTTTAATGTTAAGCTCTACCTGCATTGCGTAACCAGCTAATTCAACATCTGTCGTTTTCTCTATTTTAAAAGGTGCAATGATTTCTTGACCTTTAAATAAATCATTTAGCTCTTTTATTTTTTCCTCATAATCTTTTTCTAACTCGTTCAGTTCTTCAACTGATTTTTCAGATTTAGATTTATGTTCAATACGCTCAACTACGATATCTGTAATTATTTCTTTTCTATTATCCTTATAATCTTGATTGATTTCATTTAGTTGCTCTTGATAAGTATCATTATCATTACAAGCAGTTATGAAACAAAAAAGAAACATCAAAAGTGATATTTTTGAGAATGACTTAATCACTTTTTTTTCCACCATATAGTTCTGCCTTTTCTTCCGCTTGAGTCGCTTCCGTATTTCATATAGGTTCCCGATTTTCCTTTGAAAATGTGAAATTTGTTTTTTCCGCGAGAGGTTTTTGCTAAAGCTTCGAATATTGATTCTAATAAACTCATATTTTGTAGTGTGATTGGTTTTTCATAATTGTGTACAAAGGTTTGGCTATGGTTTCGTTGCGTGAAAATCCGCGAGGATTTTCCGCCGTGAACCGAAGATAGCAAATTTACGAGGACTTTCCGCGAGGACACGAGCACGAAGTGCGAACTGGCCGTAGGCAAAGTCAGAAGCAATGAACTATAGCCGGTGTTGTGCTTTCGTTATTTTTTTCTGTCGGCATCAAACCATTCCGCACTATTCCAACTTGGGCTTGTTCCACCAAGTTCAGGAAAATTCAAGTCAGGATTGTCCGATTGTATAAATCCGATTAATTTTCGTCCAGTCAAAAGCCAAACCCGTGATTCTTTTGCTATAATGTCGAGAATCGCTTCTGCTAATCTGCCGTCCTCCTCTACAAAATTGTCATATCGTCTAAAAACCAAAACCAGTCCTTTGTATTTTTCATCATACATATCAGTTAAACAATCAGCAAATGCATCTAGGTTCTCTCCGTAATAATCTGGAAAATTCAGAGCAATTTTTAGATTCTGATGTGCATTTTTCCGATTCCAATTCCGACAATTCATTTCAATAATCTCGAAATTATTGTTATTAAACCAATTCAAATCTTCGTCAAGAATTCCGTTTTTGAAGTACTTGCAAATTGGTCCGTCTTTCAGAATCTCAATGTCCTTTTCTATTTTCTCTTCGTTTATTTCCATTTATTAATTCAATTCCGAGCGTTTTGTCATAATGAAGCACAACTTGCGCATATACAACATAAAAGGCACGTATACACCGCACTTGTACACCGCATTGTTTTAAGTTATTCCCAAATATAAACAAATCAATCACTTAAAAACACTCCCCATTTCCGCATTTGTAAAACCTACAACCCGTAATTGAGGTTAATCCCAATCCTATAATTGGCCTCCACCCGGCCGCCTGTAAGGTTTTGGGTAATGGGGAGCATCGCGTTTAGCCCCAATGAAAACCGGTTGATTCCCATTTCCACGCCCACTTTTCCAAAAAAGATATCGCCCTCCGTAAGTGGCACGTCTTCATTAAAATCCTCATTGGCTGCATACAGCTCCCCGGCTAGACCAGCCTGTGGCACCACCGTAAATTTTTCGGAGCCCAGCGAGTAAAAGACCGTACCGCCGTAATTAAACTGGTTGCCAAACTTGTAATTTTTGTCGTTTTCGGTTTTTAGAATGTAATTCGCCATCGCGTTAAAACCCAAATTCTTGCGCTTCACAATATATTCGCCCGCCACGGTATAGTCCCAACTCCCGGTCCCCAATTGAAAACTGGGGTTAACACTTCCGTTGTTCTCGCTATCATACCTTCCCGTGGGTGCCTTTATTCCCACGCCCACCTGCACTTTGTGCTGTGTGGGCAAGGTATCCATTTTCGGTTTTAAAAGTGTGTAAAATCCCATCACGGTAATATCCCCAAGGCCGTCGATGTTTTGGGTGCCGACCATATTTTCCCTATTGTTGAAATGGTAGGGCACCAGCGCCATTACTTCAACTCTATCGGTAAGCGGCACGCGGCCCCAGGCTTGGAGGGTATTAAAATTCTCGTCCACCCATGGCGAATTATTAAAAACCCCATCGCGACTTTGGTAGCTTTGGTACATATAACGCAGCCCAACAAAGTTCTGGTCTATCATAGAGCTAAAGCCCATACTGCCACCATTCGCGGAACATCCACAGGCATCGCAATCCTCAAAGTCGAAATTCTTGAAACTGTATTGCTGAAAATTGGGGTAGGGGTCTATGGGATTTTTGATTTTATTTGAAAAACCAATTTGAATGGTCAACAACAAAATTATGAAAAGGTATTTGTGCATTTTAAGAAAGTTAGGTCTGTTCATAGAACAGCGGATTTGTGATGAAGGTTTCATCGGTCAATGTTTTTAGGAAGGCGATAAGCGCCTGTTTTTCTTCTTCGGAAAGCGGTATTCCCAGCGTGTTGTTCTGCTGAAGAATGGGATCCAGATTTTGGGTTTCCTGCACACCACTGGAATAGAAATCCAAAACAGATTCCAAGCTCCCAAAGCGGCCGTCGTGCATATATGGTTTTGTGAGCGCCACGTTTCGCAGGCTAGGCACTTTAAATTTGTATTTGTCATTTTCAAAACCTGTAACCACGTGCCGACCCAAATCGTTTAGGTTTGGGTTGGGGGGTAGGCCATTGTTCCGAAATTTACTATCGGTAAACAAATCGGTGGCGTGGCATACCGAGCATTTATTTTGAAAAAGGGAAAGTCCGTCCAATTCCTGTTGCGTCATATTTCCATCGGGCTCATTGCGCACATATTTATCATATTTTGAATCTGCCGAAATCATAACCGTCATAAACTGCGCAAGGGCATTCAGCATATTGGAGGAACTAATTTCCCCATCATCAAACGCCGACTGAAATAATTGGACGTAAGCATCATCTTCAGCCAATTTTGCCGCAATGCTCGGCAAACTTTCGTCCATTTCCACAGGATTGTGGATGGGAACTATGGAAAGCAGTTGGATCCCATTTGAAGCCCCGTCATAAAAATACTCACTTTGAAAAGTCATATTTTGAACAGCGGGCGCATTACGAATCCCCAACAAATTGTCAATTCCGTGGCTTAAGTCGTGGCCGTGGTGCGTAAATGCGTAGGCCTGTTCGTGGCAAAAGGAACAGGAAATAGTATTGTCCCGCGAAAGTTTGTTTTCGTAAAACAATTTTCTGCCTAGCGCAACCCCATTTTCAGTGGGCATATTATTACCAATATCCTGTGCCATCGCTGGAAAGTTTGATGGAATTTCAAAATTGAAAGGCCTATCTTCCGGAATTCCCGAATACCCATCATCTTTGCTACAGGAGGCAAACAGAAACATGGCGGCCGTGGCAGCGATAAAAAGTTGCTGTAGTTTTTTCATACATATCAATTTTAAAAAATCAGCCCAAGACTTGCCTGGGCTGATTTAAAATTTTTAGTGTTGGTGTGATCCACCACCGTTATGTACGTGATCTACGGTAAACATTTGCTGGGTGTTTTCAGCAATCAATATCAAATTCTCTCCACCCATAATGCTGGCGTTTGTCCCTGCGGTATTCAGGTTTTCGGATAGAACGATTTTATTGGTTCCATCAACAATGGTATTTGCATCAGCAATAATGTGGATGTTCGGCATTTCATCTACGCGCACTCTTGCGGTGGTGGGCAAATTCAATGTTACTTCACGATAGTTGTCCGTTGCGGAATTGCTTCCTTGGTGCACTTGAAACTGAAGCGGCTCGCTGTTATTTTCTGAAGTAAAAGTACCTTCAAAATTAATAAATCTGTAGCCCGTGCTCCACGTCCAAGTCATATTATTGGCGGCAGCGTAATCCCAAAATTCCTGTTGGGCGGTTTCGCCTTCCAGATAACGGAGTTCATCAACACCTATCCCAAAACGCACTTGGGTATAATCTCCTGCCGGAATATTTTCCAAATGCACGGTGTGCATGTCGCCTTCCTGGCTAATGATAAAATATGATTCGTTTTTTGGGTAAACATATTCAGTTCCATCTTCTTCAATGAGAACTACATTACTAATAATGTAATTGAGTCTATTAACGGTTAAAGTCTCATTGTTTGAGTTGGTCTTGCTTCCGCCCAAAATAAGTGCATCGCCAGCCATTCCGTTGTCAAAGAACAATTCGGCATCGCCAAATCCTTCAATCGTTTCTTGTTGCGTATCGTCGTCGTTGCTGCACGATACTAGCAATCCGCTGAAAAGCGAGGCAATCAATATATTTCTAAAAGTTTTTTTCATTTTTAAGATGTATAATTTTAAAATAGTATATGTGAATATGTGGTTTCGTGCTAAGTGCAGAAACTTCTTTTTCCTGAATGAAAAGCATACCGAATGGTTATGATAATGCTGACTATCACATTCAGAAAAGGACAAATCAAATTTTGAATTGCCAGGAATTATAAAAAAAATTATACGGTAGCGGGGGGATGGAAAATAGGCGAAATTACCAAATGCGAATAGAGATTGCTATAATGGTAATTCTGAAGAAGTCTTTGGTTGGAAAAATCCGTTCCGAAATAAATGGTATGTTTTATATCCTGAAAGAAAACAACGGTATTTTCAAAAGAGAATCGCTGTCCATCCTTCTTTTTTCCGTTTTCAGAACCTTCGGAAGACTTGGCAAGCTCTTTTTTAAGGAAGCATTTTCCGTTACATTGCATTTCCACCTTATCCTTATTCACACAAAGGACTTCTTTTATGTAATCATAAAAAACGGCGTATTCCAAAACCGGAAGAACAGGTTTTAGAAATAGAAATAATGCCAACGAAAAAGCCACTGTTTTCACGGCGCAAAGATACTCCCTGCAATTTAAAGAGAGAAGGATTTTACAGTGTTTATTGTTAAAAATTCAGCTGGAGATTCTAAACGTTTGCTTCACTTTGCAAGTATTTGGATTCAATATCCATCATAAACGGCTGGTGATAATAACGTTTGCCTGTTTCCTTATAAAGTGCATTTGCGAGTGCCCCAATTGCGGGGGCAAATGGTGGCTCTCCCAATCCGGTGGGGTGTACGTCACTTTCCACAAAATGGACTTCTACATCGTGCGGCGCGTCATTATTTCTGATAAGGTGATAATCGTTATAATTACGTTGCTGCGGAACACCACCTTTTAATGACAGCATACTGTAAAGTGCGTGACCAATGCCGTCAACGCTTCCGCCTTCAACCATATTTGCGGCCGCTACAGGATTTACTACAATTCCGCAGTCTACGGCGCAATGCACTTTTTCAATAATGGGTTTGCCATCAACCATTTTTAGATCCACAACATTCGCCACATAGCTATCGTGACAAAAATATGCTGCTACGCCACGACTCAGGCCATTTTTGGAAGTTCCCCAATTCGATTTTTCCTTAATTAATTTTAAAACCCCGGCATAGCGTTTGGCTTCGTAATCGTTTTTATTGCCTACAGGTTTTTTGATGGCATTGTCGAACAATTCCAATCTGAAATCAATAGGGTCTTTTCCGGCCAATTCGGCCACTTCATCAAGAAATGCCTGTTCCACAGCGCCCATAAAATTGGAACGCGGGGCGCGGAAAGCAGCCGTGGTAATGTTGCTATCAATTGTCCAAGATTCCGCCAAATAATTCGGCACGGCTCCCGCCGGAAATCTATTTGCGAAGAGCGGACTCTCAGGTATTCCGCCGGTTTTTACGTGAAATGCAACCATATTGTTATCCTTATCCAAAGCCGCCCGAAAGGTGGCTTGGTATGTGGGACGATAGGCGCCAAAGGTCATATCATCCTCGCGGGTATAGATAAGCTTTACTGGCTTTTTCAGTTTCTGGGAAATAAGGGCGGCCTCCACTAAATAATGCCCAAAGAGTTTTCTTCCAAAACCACCACCTATGCGCGTCATTTGAATATCAATTTGATCTAAGTTCATTCCCAAACGCTTCGCAACGGATTTTTCCATGAACTCGGGCGTTTGTATGGGGCCAATCAATTCTGCTTTATCTGCTGTAACATTCGCATAAAAATTGAGCGGCTCCAGCGGACTGTGTGCCAAATAGGGAGCGGTGTACGACCGCTCAATGACTTTAGCGGCTTCAGAAAATGCTTTCTCGGGATTGCCGTCCTTTCTAACTTGCTTTGCATTTTCCTTACTTTTTTTGATCATTTCAGTATAATGTGCTTCGGTATTTTCAGTTCCCGAGGGAACTTTTTCACCATTGGAATTGCCCTCCATCTTCACGGTATAGGCACTGAAAGGCACCCAATTAGCTTTGATAGTTTTTTTCGCCTTCATAATTCGCCACGTAGAATCACCAGTAATTACAATCAATTGCGGAAATGCTGAAATGTCAAAACGGTTGCGCTCATAATCGTCTGGGTAAACGTCAATGGTGAAAACCGAATCCACACCTTTCATTGAAAGTGCCTCTGAAGCATCATAAGATTCCAATTTCATACCAAATGCCGGAGGATGTACAATTGAAGCATAAACCATATTTTCACCATAAACATCCAGACCAAAAACAGGTTTTCCAGTAGTTATTGAAGGCCCATCAACATTTAAATGCGACTTCCTGATTATTTTGAAATCCTTAATATCTTTTACATCTACTTCTTTGGGAACTTCAATATTTGAAGCTGCCGAGGCCATTTCACCAAATGTTGCTGTTTTACCATTGGCATTGTGCGTAAGTGTTCCGGCATTTACTTTTATTTCTGAAGCGGGAACGCCCCAAGATTTTGCTGCAGCCTGTACGAGCATGTGTCTCGCCGTGGCTCCGGCCATCCGCAAGGCATTCCAACTTTCATTTATAGATCTGCTTCCGCCTGCCAATTGTCTGGTAAAAATTGCCGTATTCAACGGGGCTTGAACTACTTTCACATTTTTCCAGTCCACGTCCAGTTCTTCAGCAACAATCATAGGCATGGATGTTTTTACATTTTGCCCAACTTCTGGGTTGGGTGATGCTATGGTAACGGTGCCATCTGTGGCGATTTTAATATATCCGTTTAAATCAAATGCTTCCTCAATTGTTGGATTTTCGGAAGCTAAACTTGAAAACCAGCTGAACTGTAACATCAATCCTGCACCTCCCGCTGCTGAGAGTTTCAGGAAGGAGCGTCTGTTTAAATGTGTTTTAATCTTTGTCATGGTTACATTTCTTTTGAAGCGGTTTTTATTGCTTTATTGATTCGGGTGTAGGTTGCGCATCGGCACAAATTTCCATTCATTGCGCGGCGTATTTCCTCATCTGAAGGATTGGGATTTTGCGCCAAAAGTGAAGCTGCGCTCATAATTTGTCCTGCTTGGCAATATCCGCACTGCGGTACATCGTGCTCAATCCAAGCCTTTTGGACGGGATGGTCACCATTTTCTGAAAGGCCCTCAATCGTTACAATTTTTTTATTTTCAACAGAACTTATTGGGTAGGCGCAAGAGCGGATGGCTTCTCCATCCATATGGATGGTACAAACCCCACAGTGCGCAATTCCGCATCCGTACTTTGTGCCGAGCAAACGAAGGTTATCCCTTAAAACCCAAAGAACCGGAGTATCTGAATCCACATCTACTTGATGGTTTTTGCCGTTGACATTGATTGTATATAGTGCCATACTATTTTTTTTTGTGAATAGATATTAATTGGACGGGGCGTATGCGCCGTTGTCTATCCAAGTGTACCAAACTTTTTTAAATTCTTCATAGGAGAGCGGTGGCAACTCACGGTCTCCGCCCATATTCCATCCGCTTTTTACAAGCGTATCTTCCGCGTGCTCTCGTAATGCCTGCATATCTTTGTGTCCGTTAAGCTCTGGATTTACCAATTGAAGTGCCAATTCGCGAGCAGATTTGCCTTGAAAAACCATTTTCATATCTGCAGGGGGTAAGTGCCATTTTGGATTTCCCGGAGGGGTGTGGTCCCCGGGTACGCCTTTCGGTGCGTGGCAATTGGCACACTTCATCGAGGCAATTCCTTTTCCGTCAGGCCCACGTTGTGGCAACATATTGTGCAGATGGCTGTCATCGCCCTGTAATGGAATATCGCCAATGGGGTGACAATTCATACATCTTGGGTGCATCAGTACGGAATAAACATCCTTAAATGCAGCGATAGAAGCAAGGCTATCCTGCTTTTTTGCTTCTGGCAGTGAAGTATACTCCCCGTTTGAACCAGTTTTTGCCTTGCACGCAAGCACGAAAGCCGAAAACAACGCTGCGGAAAATAAAAATATGACTGAATGTTTGCGAAATTTTAAAGAGGTAGTTCTAAAGTCCATCAGCATTGATTTTGTTTTACAAGATAACCAATAAATCTGAAATTATAGATTCTTTGAAAATTGTATTTTCATTAAGGTTAAATGATTTTAAAGCCTAATATTCGCAATAATGTTTTCTGAATTTGCCTTAAAAATGAAAGTGTTGCAATACGAATACTACTTAAATTAAAGCATTCACATTGCAACACTACAAAATTTCTGAAGTTATTGCTCAGAAATTATTTTTTATAATTGATCATCCAGTTGATGCCATATTGGTCCGTACATCTTCCGTAATGCGCTCCCCAAGAAGTCTTCTGGAATCTTGCGTGCACTTTTCCACCTTTTGAAAGATCTTCAAACACATTTTTCGCTTCTTCCTCACTGTCCATATCCACGCCCAGTTGCATATTTGTTCCATCAGTAAGTGGTGTATCTGGAGCAGCATCGTAACCAAGGATTACAAAACCCTTTCCGTGAAGTTCTGCGTGCTGCCATTTTTTTCTGAAACTTTCAGGAATATCCACATCTTTTCCTTCGTATGTTTCCTTATTTTTTATTTCACCACCAAAAAGATCTTGATAATAGCTGAATGCTTCTTGGCAATTGCCTCTAAATGATAGGTATGGTTCAATTCTCATAATAATTTGTTTTTTTGAATGAATGTTAAAGTTAAAGATTGCGTTTTACGGTGAAAACTTTTTTTATTTAGTTTAACAGAAAAGCCAAAATTGAAGTCCATTGAAAACAAAAAAAACCGAAATATATAGTTGATACATTTCGGTTTCTTCGGAAAAAAATGAGGTTGGTTTTATGCTGGCACTTGCTCGGCGATTTCCATTCTGTCCCAATTTCTATGTTGCTGAATGGCTTCCTTAAAAGCAGCAGCTTCTTCATTTACAAAAACTGCTTTATCATCGGTATGCTTCGCCGCATAGGTTTTCTTCAAAAATTCCTCGCCTTCGCCATCAACCGCAATGGCTTTGCAATGTTTAAATGCTTCGTTTACAAATTTTAAATATTTGGAATTTTCACCCAAAGCTTTAATGGATTTTTTCCCTCCAGGAATGTACACCGCATCAAAAAGTACACTTTCGGTTGTCATAATGGCGGCATCTACCTTGTGCTCCATATTCTCATCACATTTTATGGTTCCTCCCATAGGTGCAACAATTTTTAGCATAGCGCCTTCTTTTTCCAGAACAGATTTCATTTTTTTGAAATTTTTCATACTGAATCCGTCCCCCGCCAATACAGCTATCTGTCTGGTAGCGATGCTGTCAAATTTGGTTTCGGCTTGGCTCAAGGCTGGCGATTTATCCAGATAATTCTTCTTGGCGCCGGGTTGGTGCTTTTTCACATCAGCATCCGCACCGATGGCTTGGTTGATTGGTCTTTCAATATTCTTTGGAATTTTCATTCCCAGACCTTTTGCAACTTTTTTGGCAAGATCGATGTCTATCTGACTGATTATCCAAAGCATCCGCTCCTTAATAGGTTGCTGGGTGCATTTGCCCAATTCAAAAGTGTACGCTCCTGCCACGTGTTCCTGCTCCCAATTGCTGAGACTTCTATAGAAAAGTGCCGGTTGCGAAAAATGATCGTTAAAACTTTCGCTTCGGTTACGTATTTTACGGGCGTCAATGCGCTCTTCGTAATGTGTGAAACCACCTTCGGCCATTTTCGATAGATGTGGGCATCCGCCACTCAACGTGTTGGGGAAATAAGCCGTTTGTCCTTTCGGAATATCCATTTGCATATGACCGTCGCGCTGGTTGTTATGCCCTTCAGTAACGGGCCTGTTGATAGGAATTTGATGGAAATTGGGACTTCCCAAGCGCGAAAGTTGCGTGTCTCTATAAGAAAAAAGCCTTCCTTGCAACAGCGGGTCATTGGTAAAATCGATTCCGGGAACTATATGTCCAGGCAAAAAGGCAACCTGTTCGGTTTCGGCGAAGAAATTTTCAGGATTTCTATTGAGGGTCATTTTTCCAACGATTTTAACCCGAACCATTTCCTCGGGAATCAATTTAGTTGGATCCAGCAAATCAAAATCATATTTATGCTCATCTTTCTGCGGAATTAATTGCACGCCCAATTCCCATTCCGGGAAATGTCCCGCTTCAATTGCCTCCCAAAGATCGCGACGGTGGAAATCTGCATCAGCACCGTTTATTTTCACGGCCTCATCCCAAGTTACCGAATGTACGCCCAATTTCGGTTTCCAGTGGAATTTCACAAAATGCGATTCGCCTTCTTTATTGATGAAACGGAATGTATGGATTCCAAAACCTTCCATCATCCGCAAACTACGCGGTATGGCGCGGTCGCTCATCGCCCAAATGTGGTTGTGAAGCGTTTCGGTGGTATGCGAAACAAAATCGTAAAAAGTATCGTGGGCAGAGGCTGCCTGCGGAATCTCATTATTGGGTTCTGGCTTTACCGAATGGATGAGGTCTGGAAATTTCATCGCATCTTGAATGAAAAAGATAGGCATATTGTTGCCTACCAAATCCCAAGTGCCTTCCTCGGTATAAAATTTAGTTGCAAAACCGCGTACGTCCCGCGCAAGATCCGGTGAACCTTTGGAACCCGCTACTGTTGAAAATCTTACAAAAACCGGGGTGCGCCTCTTGGTGTCATTGAAAATTCCAGCTTTGGTGTACTCGGGAATGGGTTTGTAAAGTTCAAAATATCCGTGAGCCCCGCTACCGCGCGCATGTACAATACGTTCTGGAATACGTTCGTGGTCAAAATGGGAAATTTTTTCGCGAAGCAAAAAATCCTCGAGCAGCGTGGCACCGCGCTCTCCGGCTTTTAAGGAATTATTGGTGTCGTTCACTTTTAATCCTTGATTGGTCTTCATCGTGGAACCTTCTACTTGCCAACTGTTTTTTTCCAGTTGCTCAATTTTTTTGGTTGGTTTTTCTGTGGCGTTCTTTTTCTGTTTCATCGTTTTTTTTCTTTATGAAATTTTGTTTTTTCTAAAATTACAAGATTTGTTAAAGAAAAACGATAAAGTGAAGCCAATTTCCGAGAATTCATAAAATGAATAATCATGAAGATTTTTCTTAATGAGTTAAGTCATTTTAATTTATGTCTCTTTTTTATCCATAAATAAATTCCAAAAATAAATAAACTTATAACTGAAACTATCAGTAGGCCAGTTTTAAGTGTTTGAAAATTTTCACCCATTATGGCCAAAAATAATATTAGCGGTGCAATTCCCGCGAGCGTGGCGGATATAAACTTAAAATAATCCATTTTAAGGATACCAGCCACAAAACTGATGGCATCGTTTGAGAGAAAGGGATTAATACGTGTTATTACAACGGCCCAAAAACCGTAATCATCCAAAAAGCGCGAAATAGTCCTTTCCTTTTTTTTGCCCAAAATTTGTGCGGCAAACCAAGGGCCTATATACCTACCAATAAAATAACCAATGGTTGAAGCCAACACTACTGCGGTAACAGATATAATACTTCCCAAAATGGGACCATAAGCCAAAACGGACACAACAATTAACAGAATTGAAGGTATAACTATAAGAAACATCTGCACCACCATTGCGGCTATAAGAACAAGTGGCCCCCACCATCCCAATCCGGTAACCCAATTATTAATTTTTTCTTCGTCATTACTGGTAAGGATTTGCCAAGCTTGTTGGCAAAAATCTTGAAAAGTGGGTTCTAAAAAATAGAGCAGAATTAATACAACTATAATAAATAATGAAAAAAATAGCGGTAGCTTACTTTTTTTTGAAGTTGGATTGCCGCTATTTCCATATTTATTTTTCATTTTCCAGTTTCACTTGCTGAATGGTTCCAGGCCCATTTTTGCCCTCACTGGCTATAAATAAATCCCCATTCGGTGAAAAAATGATACCTTCCGGTTGTGGAAAAGTTTCCTTTGATAAATGTTCAAATTGAAGTGGTTTTCCATCGTTGTCCAAGATCAAGAGACTGGGGTTTTTTCCTTCCAAAATATATATGTTGTCATTTTTTGGATGTATACAAATATCAGACGGACGAATTGATTTTTTCTTTTTTTCTTCTTTATTTTTTTTAAATATAGCGTCCTCCATAGAAAATCTTATAAATGGGTCTTTGGAAACTTTTTTGGTTCCAATATTAAATGCGTAAATGCTTTTTTTGCCGTCATCCTTTAAGTCCCTATCTTTTGCAGCAATCAGTAATCTATTGTTTGCAATGTCTGGGGTAAGGGACTCCATATTATTTATTCCTGAAAAAATTGTGTTATGCCTAGTCACATTGAAATTAGAATCCAAATAATTATTGATTTCAAAAATTTCTCCGTCACTTCTTAAAACGTAGGCAGTGTTTTCCATTACCGCGATACCTTCATAATCGCCGGCACTTCCAAAATTAATTGTTCTTTCGACCTGTGATGTTTTTAGGTCATAAATAAAAATAATTCCATCTTCATCCTCGACGGCTGCGATTTTATTTTCTGAAATCCAGGCAATCCCAGAAATTTCAACCAATTCTTTCGGCATTTCCCATTTTTGTACAATCGTATAATTTTCTTTTAAAAGTTTTGGATTTATGCTTGGATTTTCAAAGGCGAACCACATAAGACTTACTACCAGCAACGCGCTAGCCACGATTATAAATGCAATTCTGTTTTCGTTGTTTTTTAGTTTCATTAGTTCCAGTATTTTAAAGTTTCGACCAAATTCCCCTTGTTGTCCAAAATCAATTTGTCATTGGTAAAAAAATTTTCGATTTCCAGTTGATAGAAACTTTTGGAGTTTTCCACAACTACTTCGGCATCATCCCAATCGCTTATAGAATGTGTTAGGGAAAGTTTATCTGTGAGGGATTGGGGCAGTGATTTTATGGATAAATCATATTTATATGCCAATAATTTCCCAGTGTTGTCAAGGCGTGCTGCATAATCGACACCGTCAACTTCAAAATCAACCTCAAAAATGCTATTGCGCATTTCCCATTCCATTGAAACGGCATCGGGAAAATTGCTTTTGAAAGTATTTTTCACTACGGAGGGAATGGCAATAGGAGTAATAGTATTTTTGCAACCGCCTGTAAACATCAGTAGTAGGGAAGAAGTGAAGAATAGAAATATAAAGAGTATGCGTGTCATATCATTTTGAATATGACCAAAGATGCCTTTCAAATCTGTAAAGAATTGGGAAAAGCCCGTAAATACTGAATTTTTAATGGAATTTTAACGCAAAGGAATGCTGTCCTTCCCGAAAATAATAAATCAAAGCAAACCCGTACTTCCTTGCTATAGAATTCGAAATGGCGAGTCCAAGACCGATTGAGGTCGCATCCATACTATTTTTGTGGAATCGTTTGAAAATCTGTTCACCGTTCAATGGTGCGCTAGAAGAATAGTTGTTTATTTTGAAAAATTCTTCGGTAAGGTTTATGGTTATTTCACTAGTTGAGATACCGTGCGTAATGGCATTTTTTATGAGATTCGAAAAAAGAAAATGAGCCAAGTCCGGATTCATGTAAAGCGATACGTTTTCAGAAGATGAAAATCCGAAGGTTATATTTTTATGGGAGGCCATTTCAGAAAAATTTGAAATAATCTCTTGAATCAACTGATTGATATTTACATTTGAAAGCTGCTGGAACTGGTCATTTTCTATTTTTGAAATAAGCAACAACGAGCGGTTGAGCCGTTTCAGTCGCTCCAGATTTTCTAGTGCTTGCTGCAATTGAAAAGCTTGATTTTCGGTCAAGTTATTTTCCTCAAACAATAATTCCAATTTATTAATTGCAATGGCCAGCGGGGTTTGCAACTCGTGACTTGCATTTTCAATGAATTGGCGTTGTGCGGAGTAGGTCTCGCGGGTTTTGGTAAGCAATTTTTCCACATTCTTATTTAGAAGTACAAACTCCTCAATATTTGTTTTTTTGTAATTGATAGGCTCATTGCTGTCAAGACTAAAATTTTTGAGTTGTGAAATAAGGTGGTAAAAGGGCTTCCAGACTTTTAATAGAAAAAAATTATTGAGTATTAAAATACTGATTATCAATGAAAAATAAAGTATTATGGTATAGATAAGTAGGTTTTCAATCTGGTCGTCCTCTTCAACCATGCTCGTAACTACCTTTATTTTATAATAATCATCATTGTTTCTGAAAACACTTTCCAAAACACGAACTGGCTCAAAATCATCCTCGTTCAGCATATACATCATCGTGTCACGATAGGTATCCTTAAAATTTTGGTATTTTTCAAAATTCACTTTTTCAATGGTGTACAAATATTCATCCAGCTGCGGTTTTTGAAGCAACTCAATATCCTTGCTGGCGCGTTCAATCAATACCATTTTCCTATTATCCAGGCCATCATCAATACTATCATAAATTTCATCGAACATGGCGAAATAGAAAACCACGGCCCAAATGGAAATTAACACGAGGAGAATCCCGGAAAAATAGGTTGTGGTGTAGTTGAGAAGCTTCATTTTTTCTGAAGTTTATACCCAATTCCATACACGGCTTTTATTTGAATTTTTGCTCCGTAGCTATCCAGTTTTTTCCGAAGATTCTTTATTTGGGAATAAATAAAATCGAAACTGTCCGTTTGGTCTATGTTATCGCCCCAAACGTGTTCCGCAAGTGCGGTTTTATTTACCAATCTATCTTTATTTGAAAGAAAATAAAGCAGCACATCGTATTCTTTTCTGTTCAGTTCTACTGCATTATCATTTATAAAAAGAATTCGATCCGGTATATTGAGGCGCACGTTTTCAATTTCGATGGTATTTTGTCCCTCAAAATTGCGCCTTCGCAATATGGCCTTTACGCGTGCCCGTAGTTCTGCCATGTGGAAAGGCTTCGGCAGGTAATCATCAGCACCAAGATTGAGCCCCATGAGCTTATCATCCAGGGAATCTTTTGCTGAAACTATAATTACTCCATCTTCCAGTCCCTTTGCCTTAATGGTTTTGAGAAGTTCGAGGCCGTTGCCGTCCGGGAGGCCAATATCCAGCAAAATACAATCATAATCATAAATTCCGATACGATCATTTGCCTCGTGAAAAGTTGTGGCACTTTCAATTAAATACGCTTCAGCTTTCAGCGTCTGCCTCATATTTTCCAGCATTTGCGGTTCATCTTCTACTATAAGAATTTTCATTTCGGCTTTTATTTCATATAAAAATACGGTGCATTGCTGGAATGATTTTGGATTTTTCGGCTTTTCTTTAATATGAAGTTTTTGAAATTTTTTAATTCCAAATTGTTTACAGATTTGTGCTTTTTCTTTGCCTTAAACTTTAAAAGAAATATTATGAAAAATGTAAAAATTTTATCCGCATTATTTTTAATGACCAATATTGCTCTGGCACAAGATATTGCCATGGATGCCGTACATACAAACGTAAAAGTGAGCTTTAATAAAGAATATGCCAATGCCACGGCTGTGGAGTGGGAGCGAGACATGGAAAATTATAAGGTGGAATTTGATTTGAATCAAATTGATACCGAAGTTTGGTATAGTGATGCTGGTAACGTTATCAGAAAAGAACAGGATATTGCTGAAAATGAATTGCCTCAAGCAGTTCGTAATGCCATAAAATCAAAATATGCATCCTACAGAGTGGATGAAATTGAAAAAATTTGGCAAAACAATTTGACTAGTTATGAAGTGGAGTTAGAAAAAAACGGAAAGGAGATGCATATCAACTTTGATGATAATGCGAAAGTACTGAATGAGCGAATGGATTAAATAAAATGTATCAAATGAAAAAGCCATCTTCTTGTAACTGAAGATGGCTTTTTTTATGTGAAGATTTTAAAACTACTCTACAGTAACTTCAAAAGTCGCGGTAACATCCGTTTCACCGCCAGCATCGCTCAACCCGCTGTTTGGCTTGGTAGGTTCGTGGCGTAGGGTAAATGTAATTGTGCCAGAGCTTGCCTCGCCGGTAGTTAGTGTGAACTCAGTTCCCAACGGATTTCCATCCACATCAAAATCCAAATATGCCGTTGTTACATTTAATCCAGCGGATGTGGTATAGAAAAACTGGTGTTCTTCGGCTTCTTCTATAACCTCGAGTGTTATATTTTCTGCCGGATCCTCTGTTTCATTCAATAAAACAATCTGTCCAGAATAGCTTGCATTCGCAGCAAGGTTTCCAGAAACTGTTACAATGGGAGGATTGGGCCCATCACCGTCCAAGTCCTGCGTGCGCAAAATTACGGGAGTTCCCTGTGTTGTTGGGTTAAGCGTAACAGTCATGGTTGTTATTACCTCTTCTTCATTTACTTCTACGGGAGCATCATCATCGCTAGAGCACGAAGCAAAAAGTACAGTTGCGAAAAGTGCGGTTGCTAAAAATTTCATTTTTTTCATTTTGAATTGATTTAAATAATTAATAATTGATTTTAAGATTTAATAAAAAATTTCTGCCCAAATCGTCCGCGTAATAGCGTAATCGATTTAGGTAATTTCGGTACGATGTGTCCAATAAATTGGTCACTCCAAAACCAACCGTCAATGTTGATTTCTGATTCACTTTAAAGTCAATGCTCGAGTCAAAATTCAAAAGATGGTAGGCATCTGGCGGGGTGCTTACATCAACAATTTCTGTGGTTTGGGTTTCGGGTATAAAAACTTCAAAATTGGTATCTGGGAATTCATTTTGCTCAAATACGTATTGACTCTGCAAATTTATTCGAAGATTTTTCCATTGTGGATTTTGATAGGTAATTCCATTTTTGGTATTTACCGGTGGCATATTTATGAGCGGCTCATCGCGCGCTCGGTCATATCCTTTAACCAATGAAAACTGGTGGTTGAAGGATAGGTTTTTTGCGAAAGCATACCGCGCATCCACATCCACTCCCAGCAATTGGGCATTGGTCTGCCTATATTCCCACACCTGAAAATTACCGCGAACTGTCTGCTGTATGCTCGTGGGCTCAATTACAATAAAATCCTTTATAGAGTTGATGTAAGGATTTATGGAAAAACTGAAAATGGCACTTTCCTTCTGAAAAGTAAGCGCGAATTTGTGTCCTATTTCAGAATTAAACCGAAGATCACCAAGCTCTATTCGTGAGGCAGAATGGTGCAATCCTTCGCTGAAAAGCTCTGAAGGATTTGGCGCCCGGGATGCCAATGAATAATTGAACAGCAATGAATAGGAATCATTAAACGAATAGCTGGCACCCGCAGTGGCCGAAGCGTTGTAAAAATCCAATTGCGGATTGGTAAGAATTTGACTTCCCAAATCCTCTACAACCAATTGCGGAAACAATTCATCGTAATTTCGGCTTTCCCAAAATGATGTTCTATAAAATTTAAAAACATCCATAAAAGTATAGTCAAAGCGGGCCCCAGCTTCAAGCAACAGATTATCGGTTACATTCTTATCAATAATTGCGTAAGCGCCGAGATCGTATTTTTCATAATCTGGAATTAACCGCCTTACACCCGTGTCCGGATTGGCAAAATTCTTTTGGTAGCCCGCCATAGCTCCAGTTTTAAAACGGGAGGTTTCAGAAAAACGCGAATCCAAATCAAGTAAAACAGTGTGCGTGCTCAACTGCAAATCCAAGGATGCCTTATTCCTATCGTCCCCACGGCGGATGTCAAATTCTAACCTATTGTTCTGCTGAAAATCATACTGTAGACTTAATTTTCCCAAACCGTCAATTCTTTTAAAAGCCTTCAAACGTGCCAATTGGTGCATCACATCCTGCTTTGGCGCATCAATGGAATAGGTGAAATCGTTAATAACGAGCGGTCTATCACTGCCGATGGCGCGAATTTGATCCAGAGCTCCACCCAAGTGGGAAGCGCGAAGAATTCCTATTTCATTATTGAAAATGGAATAGTATGCTTCAAACCCATAATCGAAACGATTTAAGCCGATGTTCACGGAAGCATTTCTTTCAAAAGCACCCGTATTGCTGAGTATGTAATCGGGTGCTTCAAAATCTCCAAAACGTTTCAACGTGCCCTGAACCATACCAAACCAACCAGAACGATATGTTTTTGTAAGCTGTGATGTGAACGACGTACCACGCCCGTTGCTCACCGCCGTAAATAAAGATTTGCCATAAAGACTATCTATTATGGGAGCTTTCGCGGCTTCGGCAACAATTACACCGCCCACGGCATCGCCACCGTACTGTAAAGCACCCGCACCTTTTATAACCGTAAGATTTCCAACAGAATTGATATCGATATTGGGCGCATGTTCCGCGCCCCATTCCTGATCTTCCATCCGCACACCATTGTTGATGATAACCACGCGGCTACTGTGAAGTCCATTGATTAGTGGTTTTACAACAGTGTTCCCAGTATTTAGTGACGAAACCCCACTCAAACTATTGAGGGCATCCCCAAGGGAAGCATTGCTATACCGCTCCAATTCTTGGGTTGCCATCTTTTTTTCCGCCAAGGTTTTGGATTTATCAACAATAGAATTCCCCTCCACCAAAACCTGGTTGAGCTCTTCCAAATGATGTTCCAAACGGAAGATTTTTTCAGTATTGCCAGAAATTTTGAAGGTATAACCCTGCGTCAAACAATTGGGGTGCGAAACTTGAACGGAATAGGTACCATCACACAAATTACCAATGGAAAAATTACCGTCAAAATCGGTAATGGTAGCTTGTTCCGTGCCAGCAATAATGAGAGTTGCACCCACTAAAACTGAGCCATCATGTTGATCAACTACGGAGCCGGAAAGGGTATTGTCGCAATTTTGTGAAATAGCAGTAATACTGCATAAAAGCAATATCAATAATGCTTGAAAATGCATAAAATTCTTAGTTATAAAATAAAACGGAAAAAGTTTACTTAACTAAGAAAAAAGGGGGTGCCCGAAGTTGGGTATTGGTTATGGTAAAAATGTAGAATAGTTCAGAATATAGCGATTGATTTTTTTCAGAAGGCAAAACTGCCATTATGAAATCGGGATATTCTGAAATTGTGTAATTGTACGTTGCTAAATGGAAATCGCAAATGCCACATTTGGAAATGGTTTCGTGGAGATGCGTAGTCTGGTCACTGCATACTTCGTGCTTATGTTCATCAAACGCGTGGGCAAACTGAACGGCAGCAGGCAGCAATAAAGCTATTGCCAGCAAGAGCGCAGTTATATTTTTCCCAAACCAGTTTTTGTTTTCCATTTTGTAAAAGCAACCGCAAAAGTAAAGGTTTCTTATGAAAATGGCTTCATAAGATTTTGTTAAGGATGGCGATTATATTTCAAACCTGCTTACAATTCAAAAGTTAATTATTCCTTTTGTATGGAGCTTCTTTAGTATTTCCTGATTCTCCATATCCTGCGGGATCATTGCTTTCAGGGACTTTATCTGGATTCTCTTTTTCGGGTTCGGAATCATTTGGTTTTGAATTAGGTTCCCCGGTATAATCCTGTTCCTCTATTTTTTGCTCATTTTCTTTTTTGGGGTCGAGCATCGGTGCTTTTTTATCTTTGTTCTTATTCATAGCGTAAGACTTTAAAGTTTTTAATTTAGATGAAAAAGAAGAATTTATTCCTCTTCATTTTTACTATTTCTATTAGGTATATCCCTACCACCATATCCTGCCTTCTGAATATCCTTTTCGTTTTTCACTACGGGATTCAGGTCTTCTTGATTTTTCTTTTTATCGCTTTTCATATATCTTGGATTTTAAATTTCATTTAAAGCTATTCCAAAATTTAAAAATAAAACTACAAGGTAGCAATGTTTAACACAAGTATGTTAAAATATACTTTACAAGAATTAGGAAAACTCCAAAGTATATAGTTTTAATTATTCTTTTACAAAGACTACCTCTATGCTATCTATATAATATTGTATACATCCATTCTGGTCTTTACCATCTAAAACATAGAGTCCGGGTTCATTGGTTGATGAATAACTTTGTGTTGTGGTAAATGTTTTTACTAATTTACCTTGTTGGTAATGATGCCAAATAAATAATTCGGGAGCAGCCCCCATTCCAAAGGGTGTATATAGCAATTGAACTGTTTCTCCCATTTTTGGCAATGGTGAACTTAGGGACAATTGCCCGTTCATTTCAAAATCATAATTTTCAATAAACACCTGCTTTTTTAATGTACATCCATTTGCATTGGTAATAGTTAGCTCAACAGTTGAAGATCTACTTACGGATGCATCAAAATTTCTAACGGGATTGGGCAACGTGCTAGTGGCTCTATCATTAAAATCCCAATAATAAGTATATGAAGGATGGGGGGGCTCAACGGAAAATTGAACCGCGCTGCCTGAGCAGTTTTTCTTTTTTGCAATAATTTCTAGTGACGGAATTTCAAATTCACAACTATCACCCAAATCAAATTCCTTCTTTTCCAAAGTAGACGAATTCTCATTGGTTATTAAAATAGATGTAGCAGTATAAAATCTCCTACTACATTTTTGAATCCTTACATGTATTTCAGCTTCGGCTTTTTCAGTTACGTTATGCCAAAGAATCTCTACTTGATGGCCTTGCGGATAATTGACAATGCTTCCAGCGTGGGGCGGAATAATTTTCCACTCATATTTTTCCCCTTCAGAATAATTGATGCTGTATTGTTGGAAGGTATTGGAAAAGACTTCTAATGAGCCGGAAATTATAGGGCTTATATCTATTTCTTTTACTTTCAGTGAAATGTTATTGGTTTTGCTTTTTCTGTTCTCAATAGTTGCCGTAATCTCGAATATTGGATTTTTCTGTCTTTGGATATTTGTCCAAATTACATTTACTTTATTACCAGTTGCCGTAAAGGCCATCATCTCCGGAAATATGCCATTACTGATTGTCCAATTAACCGATTCATCGCTTTTTGGTACCGGATGGATTTTATAAGTAAGCTGAGTGCCCAAACAAACCTCGGTTGCGCCAACAATGGTGTACCGTAATTCATTTTTTTCACTAGCAAATTTCGCCGAATCCATAGCCCCCACCTTAAAAAGCATAAAGGCTGAAATCTATATGTTCAAATAAAACATCTTATAATCAATCAACAATCAACAATCAACAATCAACAATTAGCAATTAGCAATTAGCAATGAACAATTAGCAATGAACAATTAGCATTTAGCAATCAACAATAAACAGAAAAAATCGTGCCTCCAATCACCAATCGTACATCGTATATCGTACATCATAAATCAATAATAGACAATTAGCAATCAACAATAAACAGAAAAAATCGTGCCTCCAATCACCAATCGTACATCGTAAATCGTGCATCCTAAATCAATAATAGACAATTAGCAATCAACAATAAACAGAAAAAATCGTGCCTCCAATCACCAATCGTACATCGTACATCATAAATCAACAATCAACAATCAACAACCAGCAATGAATAATTAATAATGATTGATTAGCAATATCAATAAAACATATTAAATCACACATCACACATCACACATCACACATCACCCATTCCACAACTTAAAACTTAAAACTGAAAACCGAGAACCGACAACCCACAACCAACAACCCTCATTCCCGCACCACCTTCACGGTGGCCACCGCCCCGGCACCGTTCTTCAGGCGCAGCATATAGAAGCCGCTTTGCAGGGCGGAGGTGTCGAGGGTATTGTTGCCCTGTTGCAGGCGGCCCTCCATCAGCCGCTTCCCGCCCAGGTCGTAGAGCACGTAGTCCATCGGCTCTTGGGCATCTATGTTCAGGGCCCCGCCCACCGGGTTGGGGTAGAGGCTGAAGCTGCCTTTTTCCAGCACGTCCGTTGCAAGACCAAAGGGGTCTATCAGGCTGCACCAGGTGTCGTGGCCGCAGGCGTTGTATGCGGTCACGCACACCCAGTGTTCCCGTGCCTCGGTAAAGGTGTGGTTAATAGTGTTTGTGGTGGTGGTCTGCACCGTCCCGTCGTCAAAGCCCCATTCAAGGGTATCGTAGTCCATCGTACCGGTATAGGCAAAGTCCACCGTCCCGCCGGTGCCGGTGTGCGCGTAGGCCGCCTCTGGCAGGGCGCAGCCGCAGTTGTCCGCCCCGGCCTTTACCAGGAAGTAGTCGGTGCCAACCCCGTAGTGCACGTTGGTCAGGGTATCGCCGCCGGCGAACATCCTGCCCTGGAACTCCCCGCCAATGTAGGTATTGCCGCGCCTGTCGGTGGCAATGGCGGTGGGGTACTCGGCGAAGCCTCGGTTGCTGGCGATGCTGTCCATGCTGATGATGGCGCCCGTGCGGGCGTCAAAGCGCGCGAGGTAGGCATCGTAGCCGCTGTTGGGGTCAAGGGGAAAGGAAAAGCCGCCCCAAGTAATGCCGGCATGGCTATTAGCAAATTCAATGATATTGCCGTTGAGCGCTATGGATTGCTTTAGGGAAACACTGTTGTCCGCAACGGCGTGCGTGCCGGTAATCAAATTCCCGTAACTGTCCATTTTTAACAGGACGGGAAAAGTACTATAATTAAGCCCATGCCCAGTATAGCCGTTAAAAATTACACTTGGATAAGTAGGGCTGTTATCAAAGATGCCTGCCAGATAGATATTACCTTGGCTGTCTATTTGGGGCTTCTCATCAAACCTATTGGATATTGGGGAAATACCTGCATTTCCCTGCTTCAGCCACGTACTGTTCCCCAGGCTGTCGAACTTGGCAACGAACAGGTGGCTGTTCACCAGTTGCCCGCCTATCCACAGGCTGTCCTCATAACTACCTCTTGGAGTCGTGTTGTACCCAGACATATAGTAGGATTTGCGCACGGGGTCGTGGTTTATCTTGGGCGCGAAGCCCCCCCCGAAATCGTTCTCCAGTTCCATGTCCAGCTTGATATTGCCCAGATAATTGTCCTGTGCGTCATACCTCAGGATATAGTCCCCGGGGGAAAGCGTGTCCCCCTCCGCCACGGGAAAATAGTCAGTCCCCTGGGCCGTGTAGTTCCTTGCCTGTATATAGAGGTGCTGGTCGCCATTGGGGTCTACCATAAAGTCGAACAAATTTGTTGTCCAGGAAGTCTCCATTATATGTATGCTGTCCTGCTGATAGGTCCTAAGGTTTTTCATCGTTCCCAGGGTATCGTATTTTACGAGATAGGCCCTTTGCTTGTATTTCCGTTCGTTGGCGGAATACGGGATGATGGTATCGGTGTCAAAACGGGCCCGGTACTCGGTTCCAAAGACATCCTTGGTGGCCGGAAATACTCCCGCCGTAATATATACATGGCCCAGGGTATCGGTCTCCACTCCCAGGATGCGCCCATCCAGGCTGCCGCTCACCAGCTTGCTCCAGCGGAAGTTGCCCTCGCAGTCGTAGCTCATCAGCAGCCCGCCGGTGGCGTCCCGCCGCACGTTGCCAAAATTGTCGCCCGGGAAGTGGAAGTCCAGCGTGGTGCCGTCCACGCTTAGGTTGTCCCCGCCAATGTTGGACACCATATATACGTTGCCGTTGGGGTCTGTGGCCATGTCCACTACCTCCTCCCTAAAGGCGGTGCCGTTCTGTTGGGTCGATGCGCTGCCGCCGCGCTTGGCCCACTGCCAGGGCTGTTGGGCAAGGGTCAAGAAGGGCAATGATAGCAATACTATAAATAGGCTTAATTTTGTTTTCATAAGCAATAACAATATTCAATCAACAATTAACAATTAACAATTAGCAATCAGCAATGAATAATTAATAATGATGATTAGCAATATCAATAAAACATAGTAAATTACACATTACACATTACACATTACACATTACACATTACGCATTACGCATTACAAATCACACATTCCACAACTTAAAACTTAAAACTTAAAACTGAGAACTGACAACCAACAACCGACAACCCTCACTCCCGCACCACCTTCACGGTGGCCACCGCCCCGGCACCGTTCTTCAGGCGCAGCATATAGAAGCCGCTTTGCAGGGTGGAGGTGTCCAGCACGTTTGCGCCGCGCCCTAGGCCGCCCTCCATCAGCCGCTTCCCGCCAAGGTCGTACAGCACGTAGTCCATCGGCTCTTGGGCATCTATGTTCAGGGCCCCGCCCACCGGGTTGGGGTAGAGGCTAAAGCTGCCTTTTTCCAGCGCGCCCGTTGCAAGACTAAAGGGATCTATCAGGCTGCACCAGGTGTCGTGGCCGCAGGCGTTGTATGCGGTCACGCACACCCAGTGCTCGCGCGCCTCGGTAAATGTGTGGGCAATGGTATTTGCGGTGCTGGTAAGCACCGTGCCGTCGTCGAAGCCCCATTCCAGGGTATCGTAGTCCATCGTGCCGGTATAGGCAAAGTCCACCGTCCCGCCGGTGCCGGTGTACGCGTATGCCCCCTGTGGCAGGGCGCAGCCGCAGTTGTCCGCCCCGGCCTTCACCAGGAAGTAGTCGGTGCCCACGCCGTAGTGCACGTTGGTCAGGGTATCGCCGCCGGCGAACATCCTGCCCTGGAACCTTCCGCCCACATAGGTGTTGCCGCGCCTGTCGGTGGCAATGGCGGTGGGGTACTCGGCGAAGCCTCGGTTGCTGGCGATGCTGTCCATGCTTAGGATGGCGCCCGTGCGGGCGTCAAAGCGCGCGAGATAGGCATCGTAGCCGCTGTTGGGGTCAAAAGGAAAGGAAAAGCCGCCCCAGGTGATGCCGCCGTGGCTGCCCGTAAAGGATATCCTGTCACCCGCCAAGCTTAGGGAGGGGGTCGGGGATTCAGAACTGGTACTCGATGCGTTGACACCATAAATCAGGTTGCCGTCGGCATCCATCTTGACGATGACCGGAAAACTTCTATTGGTCGGGACCTGGGGCGTAAACCCATTGAATGTTGTCTGTTGGCTATTGGTTTGGTTAAATATCCCTGCCAGATAGATATTTCCTTGGTGGTCAATCTGTGGCTTGCTGTCAAACCTATTGGATTGCACTATACCTGGACTTCCCTGCTTCAGCCAGGTGCTGTTGCCCAGGCTGTCGAACTTGGCCACGAACAGCGGGCTGTCCACCAGTTGCCCGCCTACCCAAAGGCTGTCCTGGTAGGTGCCGGTGTATGGGGTGCTGTTGTAACCGGACATATAGTAAGCCTTGCGCACGGGGTCGTGGTTTATCTTGAGGTTGGACCCTCCGTAGTCTATCTCCAGTTCCATGTCCAGTTTGATATTGCCAAGATAATTGCCCTGCACGTCATATTTTATGATGTAATCCCCCACGGGGAGGGTATCGTTTTCCACTATGGGAAAATAGGAGTTTCCGCTCCTCGCATCGTCATAGGCGTGGATAAGTAGATGCTGGGTTCCATTTGGATCCACGGCCATATCGGGAACAAGGATGGTCCTGGATGCCTCGGTCAGTGTAATGCTGTCGGGCTGGAAGGTATGGAATCTTTCCATATTTCCCAGGGTATCATAGCGAACCATATATATTTGCTGTTTGTATTTCCGTTCGTTGGCGGAATAGGGGACGATGGTATCGGTATCAAAACGGGCACGGTGCTCGTTGCCAAAGCCGTCCTTGGTGGCGGGAAACACTCCCGCCGTAATATATACATGGCCAAGGGTATCGGTTTCCAAGGCTACGATGCGCCCATCCAGGCTGCCGCTCACCAGCTTGCTCCAGCGGAAGTTGCCCTCGCAGTCATAGCTCATCAACAGCCCGCCGGTGGCGTCCCTCCGCACGTTGCCAAAAAAATCGGACGGGAAGTGGAAGTCCAGCGTGGCGCCGTCCACTTCCAGGTTGTCCCCGCCAATGTTGGACACCATATATACGTTGCCGTTGGGGTCTGTGGCCATGTCCACCACCTCCTCCCTAAAGGCGGTGCCGTTCTGCTGGGTCGATGCACTGCCGCCGCGCTTGGCCCACTGCCACGGTTGCTGCGCAAGTGCCAAGAAGGGCAATGATAGCAGCACTATAAATAGGTTTAGTCTTGTTTTCATGGGTATATGTATTTATTATTTATTTAAAATAATTCATTGGTAAAAGACCGTACGTGTTTCCTCCCGTAGTACCAGCAGGTAGGTGCCATTGGCAAAAGGAGACAGATCCAGTGGGGTGCTTGCGCTATTTAAGTTCAAGCGCTCCCTTTTTATTTCCCTTCCATAGAGATCATAAATATACACTATAGCATTGGTTCCCTGAATAGCTTCGGCAGTATGGCTAAGCTGTACCACGCCGGTGGTGGGGTTGGGTGCTACCGTATATTTTTGCGCTCCTCCGGTTTCCGTTTCTTCACCATTCGTTGGTCTATGGGATCCGGTAGGGCAAGCTGGAAAATTGATGGAAAAATCATTAAGGCAGGTAATCCCTTGATCCGGTCCAGTAGAAGTTAGGGCAAAAGATACCATTCCGCCAGCAAAACCAGCTGGGGGATAAAATTCCATATTAGCCACGGTTACCCCTGGGGGTAAGTATCCACCTCCCGGAACCATCACCCCGCTATTGGTTAAATTATTGATGGTATATGAAATGGAGCTATGGTTGCTTATATCCAGGGTAAGGGTATAATAACAGTTTCCAAACCCATCTATCATGGGCTGTAGGTTCAATACACGTAGTATAATGTCGCAATCCTGGCAACGTTCGGCGAGTTCCCAAGAAAACCCTTGGCTCAAGGTATTGCAATAACCATTATCCAATTGCAATTGGTATAGGCCATCCCCACTCCAAAATTGGTTTGGCATAATCCCCATCCCTGAATTGATGTTGTTGCTATCCACTTGCCATTCCCAAGTAAAAGGAATAATGGGCCCCGTAACATAATAATCACTTACATTTTGTTCGCATACTTCATAACAGCCTTGAGGATAGGCCCAGATATAGGCCTCCGGATTTTGGGGTACATCTATTTCTTTACTGCTGCTGCACCCTTGGTCGTTTATAAAGGTTACTCGGTAAGGACCTCCATGGGTTACTTGAATAATATTCCCCGTTTGCCCATCGCTCCATAAATAGATGCCCGGTTCATTGGCTCTTGCATCTAATTCTACGGTATAGGGCTCGCATTCCAAAATGGCAATGCTTACCTCAGGGGCATCGGGCAATGGGTTCACCGTAATATCATAGCTGGTGGTAGCACTGCAGCCTGCAAGTGTGGTTACTGTCAAGTCATAGGTATAATTTCCGGGAGTGATAAGGGTCTGGTCTATTACCGCTATATCATCCCATTGGGGCAAGGGTTGCCCGTCCAGTTCCCAACTGTATTGGTAGTTGTTTTCAAAAACAGGATTGGCGTGCAACTGGAAGGGTGTTTCGGCACACACTTCAAGGGGTCCATTTATTACGGCATCCGGCGTTTCCAAAAATGCTACTGAAATTCGGCTGATGCCGTACTGTACACAACCATTGTTATCCACCCCATCCAGTATATAAATACCGGGTTGGGTGACGGTTATGTTATTTACTGTTACTGGAGTTTGTTGCATACTGACTATTACACCATTGACTTCCCGTTTCCATATATGTGTTGTCACATTACTTGATTGACCAAGCGGTGGACTATATGTAATGGTTATTGGATTCCCCGCACACGCACTAGGTGGGCTGAGGTCCAAAGAACCATCCATATTGGGGGCGTCAATAGTAATGGCATGGCTTACTGTGGTACTGCAGCCAAGGGCGTTGGTTACTGTTAATATAACATCCTTTTGCCCTACAGAGAAGTTGCGTATAGGATTTAGTAAGGAATTTAATGCTCCATCGTCAAAATCCCATTCATAGATAAGGTTGGGGTCATTAACGGTAGCCGCAAAGGGCACTGGCTCCCCTGCGCAGGCCTGCAACGGCGCAACGATAGTGGCGGTGGGAAAATCGGGCAAGGTTATGGTTAGGCTCGTGGAGCAAGCGGCGTACCCAGAACCAGAGATATCCAGCCCCAGGGTATGGTTCCCGGGCGTTAAGTTGGGTACTGTTATTTGTGGTAAGCCTTGGGGCGTACCGCTCCCTACGTTTACCCCATCCACAAAATAGGTAAGGCTTTGTATGGGGGTGGTGGGAAAATAATCGGAGGCTTCATAAATGGTTACATTATAGCCATTCCCGGCAGTATTGCATATAATACTGTAGTCTAGGTTTGCTTCATAGGGGACAATGAATTCTTCCACAGCTACAACGGCATCGCTACAAGGGTTTCCGTATATGTCTATTGTTGCATAGACTTCACTATAATATATCCTATGTATTCCTACTCCACTCACCGTAAAGTTTGCAGTAGTGGCGGTTTGTCCCGTAAGTTGGTTTCCGTCCACTTGCCAGTGGTAGGATAAGGGGGTAGTACCAGAATTATTTACAGCAGTAGCGGTATAGGCGTTACATCCGGTATTGGCTAAGGGAGTATTTATGGTGGGTGGTAGTTCGTTTACCATACAATCATCATCAATATTGCAATTCTCCTCCCTTACGTAGACTATATTCGTGGTATCCGTACAGCCATTGGCACTTTCAACCACGGCATAATATTGCCCAAACTGGGTAGCGGTATAGGAGGTAGTCATAGGGGGTAGGGCTGGGGAAATCGAGGATCCGTTATAAAACCATTCAATTGCTATAGCGGTGGCATAATTGCTGTCCAATATTAGGTTTAGGGTAGGTGGATCTGTTGCCAATGCTCCAGCACTGCAATAGTTGTGGTTGAGTGCGGGCGTTAAGTGTGCCAACGGTGCAGGCTGCACTTGTAAACTAAAAGTTGCAATAGCATTGTTTAGGCAACCATTGGGTTCTGTTACCGTTACCTGTACTATATAATTGGTGCCAATGGGGCTTAAATTATCGTAAATATGGGATGTATTCGGACCAGTGGCGGTACCGCCATCCCCAAAATTCCATGTGATGGTGTTCCAAGAGGTCAGGCCATTAATACTGAAATTAACAACCTCGTCCCGGCACACGGTATTGGGCGCGTTGATGCTTATGGGTACGCTAGGCTCGATGACCACTGGAAACTGTTTGATGGTCTTTGCACCACATTTTTCTATGGAAAGTTCCAGTAGGGCAGTGGTGGTGGTAGCTACATTGTTCCACAATACCTCAACTTCATGGTTTTGTGGGTTTTCGGCTATACTTCCCAAATCTGGCGTAAGTATTTTCCATTCGTATTTGTCACCCTCCAGATAATCTACGGTATAACTGGCATAACTACTGGAACATACATTTTGAGGCCCCGCAAAATCATAGTCTATTTGTAGCCCTGTGGGGTTTATTACTATTACATCTTGGCTTACGCATCCCTCATTTTCAAAAAAGAGCCTTAATTGATAGGTGCCTGTATAGTTTGGGTTCCAGATTACGGAAACCTCATCCCCAATGGCCTCATCGGTATTGGTACTGCTGAATACCCCAGAACCTGGCGCTATATTCCAGACTGCTTGATGGGTGCCGGGCGGCTCTGGTACGGCACTATAGGCTATGGGCATACCAAAACATACTTCCAGTGGGCCGTCAATGGCAATGGGCGATTCTGCTGGTGGCTTTACATATACGGTAAAAGGTGTTATACAATCAATATCTCCTATATAGATAGTATAAAGGCCCGGTTCGGTAAAAATGGCATTTATTGTGCTTCCAGAATAAGAGCTGGCGCCAGTGGGCCCATCAATGATCCAATCATACTGTATTCCGGAAGTAGTGGTATAAAAGTTTTCACTTTCATTTATGCAGGTAGTGGTATTGCCTAAAATCTTTATATCGTTCTCTATTGTCAGCTCTTTAAAGGCAACGCCCCCACAGCCTTTTAAAGTATTTGTATATATGGCTTCCAGTATATAATTTCCTCCGGTAATTCCCTCAAGCACAATTTCATTGGGTTGGTCACTCGGTATTATGTCGATTCCTGCTGAAGGTGTTATTTGCCATTCAACTTCCGTAGAGGGCCATTGGGGTATGGCATATCGCGCTTGCGCTCCCTCACAAAGGGTAGTGGGACCGGAAATAAGTACATCATCCTTTATAACGGGTACTTTTATGGTTACGGGTTCTTGGCAGGTTACATCGCAGGAGAATGGATTATAGGTCAAATATCCAAAACCATCTTGGTCTACGCGGTCCCATTGTACCTGTACCTCGTTCACAGTGTCATAAATAATCGTACCACCGTCTGCTATCCATTGATAATCAAAACATTCAACAGATTCTCCTTCCAAATTTGTAACAGTGTAGGTTTCCACTTCGTTTTCACAGGCTATGCTATTGCAACTTATTTGCATCCCTTCATCCCCTACGTGTACTTCAATTTTTTCTGAGGAACTACAATTACAGTCATTTGTAACGGTAAGGATTACATAATAGACACCATTTTGCGTAAAAATGTGGGAAGGTTCAAAGGTTTCTACTGTGGTATCATCGTCAGAAAAATACCAACTGTGAAAAATTATTTGTGAATTCCCATCGTTGGTGGTTAGATTTTCAAAGTACACCACCTCATCCTTACATACATTAATTACAGTGGGTCTGGGTCCGTTGGGGTACACCGTAAAATCTACAATTGGCTTGGGTATTAATTCCACACATACTCTACGTGTAAAAATTTCTTCATTGGTTTCCACACGTACGGTGATTTCTCCATAAAGTCCGTTCCCCCATGCTATGGTAACATCGCTAGCAGAGGAGTTTTGTATGGTTCCGCCCACCACATACCATTGTACATCAATCCAAGGGGTAGGGTCGCCGGTCAACGTATAGGTAACCGTACTGCCTTCACATACTTTAATGCACTCTTGGGGTCCCTCTACATTAAAGCCTACATCCGTAGCATCCTCACACCCCACGGCAATGTCCCAATAAAGTCCGGTAGGGGCTTGGGCTATGCCGGTTATTGAAAAGAGAAAAAATAAGCCTATTGCCAAAAACCTAATAAAAGGTTGTAAGGAGAATGAATGGTAATTGTTAATTTTCATTGTTTGATTGGCTAGTGTTGATAATAGTTGAAAATTTTTTGTAATATATGAAATATAATTAAATATCATAAATATTTGTTAACGCCCTAATCCAACCCCAATCATGTCAGTTCGAGTGTTTTTCACGAAGCGGAGCAAGTGAAAAATGTATCGAGAACCGAAGTGTTTTCACGAAGCGAAATCAACTATTAAAAAAGCCTGTGCTGAGCTTGTCGAAGCATATCGAGAACCGAAGTGTTTTTCACGAAGCGAAATCAACTATTAAAAAAGCATGTGTTGAGCTTGTCGAAGCATATCGAGAACCGGAGTGCTTTTCACGAAGAGACAGCAACTACTAAAAAGGGCTGTGTTGAGCTTGTCGAAGCATATCAAGACCCTGATGATCCCAATTTAATCAAAAGCCAACAGCCATCAGCTAAAAGCCAAAGGCTAACAGCCAAAAGCAAAGGCCAAAAGCCATCAGACAACCAATAACTTACAACCAAGAACTAAAAAAAGAACCCACAACCGACAACCGACAACTGACAACCGACAACCGACAACTGAAAATCATCAACCAAAAACCCCCAATACCTCAACTCCAACTCCGTCCTTACCTAAAGAAGGATATTCCTCTTTCCCCAAAACCTCCATAAATCGGATGCTGATAAGGGGCAAATAAAAACAATACTCTTCCCGCCTTATTGCGGATTCCAGATGTATGTGAACATGCTGGATTACATCTCTTTTCGAGAATCGTAAAGGTGCGCTATCGTAAGTAACAAAACTATTTTCCTGCACATTGTAAACCACTAAAATGTATTGGAGGTCAAAATGCGTAGCGCCCTTGGGAAATTTTGCCTTACTTGGAGCAAGAGCTTTCCACTCCAGCGAAAAATCTGCATCATGAATCAGTGGATTCCCAAATTGTTGACGGATACCCACTTTTGGGGTAAATACAAATTCCCTTAAAAGTTGTTTGCCTTTTAAGGTTTTAAGGCCTTTTCCCACTAGCCTATGTTCTGTCGCCCCACCGCTGTCCAAACTTTTAATTTTCATAAACAATGCCATCAAGCGTTGATGCAGAGTCCCATCATTTACAAACTGTAATATTGGATAAAGAGCAATTTTAAATTCTTTTACAAACTTGCTACAAAGTGATAATTCATCACTGTGCTTGTAAATTCTGGGATTATTTTTATTATTTTCGTAGTTGAATCCTCCCATAGTACACACTATTTAGTTTTTAATAAAGATAGAAACTATTGTCAGAACAAACAAACACTCTAAGCTGACTCCATGCCGACGCTAAGCCGACATTAAGCCGACCTCATGGCGATTCCATGCCGACTCAACTCCTAGGATACTCTCACGATGCTATATAGATACTGTCACAATCAAAGAACCCGGCCATAGCTCTAAAGCTGAATGGCCAATGGAGAACCTCAAACAGAAAACAGATAATCGCCAACCACCCTAAATTATTGAAAACGAACAATTGGGAATGCCCTGTCATTTCGAGCGTTTTTCAAGAAACGGGGCAAGTAAAGAATGTTGATAACAGACAACAGACAACAGACAACAGAGAACAGGCAACAACTAACCCACAACAGATAACTGATAACCATCAACCACCCTCATTAATGAGCCTCTTTCCAGACGAATCCATTTTTCCGTCATTGCGAGCGCAATCTCATAAATTTGCGGCTTAGATAATCGTTCATTGATCACTGTTAATCACTAGTTACCATCTAATTTAGTGTATGGCCGGGCTTGTAGGCATAAAGACGGATAAAATACTCTTTGCTTTGAAGCATAAATCTGAACATAACTGAAAACCGAACAATCTGGATGACCAATAAACTTACTACAATGTTTTCTTAAAGCTAATACAGAATATTTACCCTATTTGTAACTTAGCGAAAAAAACAAAAACAACTGATCATGAAAAACTTAATAATGATAGGCTTCATGGCAACTCTAATGGCCTGCGGTGGAACACAAAGCACACCTACAGAAGTTCAATCAAAAGATCGTGGAAGAAGCAATAAGCAATCCAATACGTCAAACCAATCAAGAAACAACGCAGCTATTGAATCCAGGGAAGCCATGCTTGAAAAAAATAATAACGATGAGGCACAGGCAATGCGAGAAGAAATGCAGGCAGAGATGATGCATAAAATGTTTACTGATATAAAAATGGATGAGGAACAAATTGCTAATTTTCAAGAGCAATGGAACTCTGAAATTGACATGCGAAACAGCAATCCAGATGTTCAGCCTATCACTACTTTTGAACGCATAGAAATCCAAGATAGAATTATGAAAGAAATGCTCCGAGATGAACAATTTGAACAGTACCAGCTATGGGTACGCGAAAATGCTGATTATTTCAATGATTAGTATATTATTCTTGCAGGCTTTGGGATTTTGATTATTTTTGCCATTCCTATTTCGGGATGTAGCGCAGCCTGGTAGCGTACACGTCTGGGGGGCGTGGGGTCGCAGGTTCAAATCCTGTCATCCCGACATAACATAAAAGACATCTTCGGATGTCTTTTTTTGTTGGTTTACGCTTCACTGGTTTTCAAAAAGTTGATGCATCATTACGAGGCCGGTCGTATAGCTCAAACAAATTTTGAAAGAAATTCTGGGATGTCCACTTCAATTATGTAATCATTTTAAATAAAGAACAGCAACTTTAGCTAAGTTCAGTAGCATTCTTACCACATATTAATTTGAAATAGGACAGATAACCCCAAAATAAAAATAAATTTGCTACTTTGAAATCATATTAGAGCAATCCGTGGAGCACCTGCAGCACATCCCAAAACAACCGAGAACTTTAGTTTCTTACTGGAATGTCAACAAATTGTTGTACAGTGCCCTATTGCTTTTTATAGTTGAGACGGTTTACTATTATTATGGTCTATACGATGCCTATCAGCATGCTCCCGTTGAAATAATTCTCTTTTGGGTATGGTGCCTTCTTTTTTCCTTTGTACATATTTTCTTAGTGTTGATGGACGGTTGGTCACGGTTTCAGAATTATAAACGCATCAAGGACCATCTTTTTCAACACGGTTTTACGCCAAAAATTGCAAAACACTATAGTGGAAGCAAATGCCAACGAATGGCGGTAATAGCCGCAGCGAAAGAATTGGGAATGGAGGATAGCTTAAAAAGATATTATTACAAAATGGGGATACGTTGGTACAATTTTATTCCCCAATTTATGCTTCGGGATCCCCTGTTTCTATTTAAAAAATACTTTTGGTCGCGTACCTTTTTGGAAAAATACTACGAGCCAAAATTCGATTTTAAACAATACCAAAACAAACTTTCAGAATGTTACATGCCAAGGGACTGACTAAAATCTACAGTTCGGGCAAGGCTTTGGATTCCGTTTCCATTTCTTTGAAGGCTGGTAGCATCAGCGGACTGTTGGGAAAGAATGGTGCAGGAAAATCTACACTTTTCAAAATTCTTTGCAATTTAGTAACGGCAGATGAAGGAAAAGTTGAAATCAATTCCAATAGAAAAAAACCCATTGGCGCTGTCATCGAACATCCCGGGCTATATTCCTACTTGAATGCTTATGATAATCTGAAGATCTTCGCTTCCATGCAGAATGCGCCCTCCGATAGAAATTCACTGGAAAACTACCTGCGGATGGTGGGCCTGCCACTTGACCGAAAAGATCCTGTCCAAAACTTTTCAATGGGCATGAAACAGCGGCTGGGCATTGCTATTGCACTATTGAACGATCCGGAAATATTGATATTGGATGAGCCTTTTTCAGGTCTCGATCCTATCGGGGTGGCTTCGCTAATAACCCTCATCAAGAAATTTGCCTCACAGGGTATAGCCATTTTTATTTCTTCACATTTAATGGCAGAGCTTCACAAATGTTGCGATTATCTTTATATAATTGACAACGGAGCGATTGTAAACCACGGACCAACTTTTCAGCTTATTAATAATTTGGTTTCAATCTATACGCTTACCGCTGAAAACATTTCAAATTCCTCCGTAGTAAAAAAATATGCAATCCATTTTGAAAAAAATAACGTCACGGTAAATTGCGTAAGCGGGGAGATGCCCATTTTGTTAAAGGAGTTGCTGGAAGAGGGTTTTCAAGTAACAGCGTGTGTTCCCAATATAACCCTTGAACAACTTTTGAAGAACGATTTATGATAGCACTCTTACAATGCGAACTCTTCAAACTTTGGAAACAGGGAAAGACTTGGTATGCCCTGGGGGCTGTGTTGCTCATAGAAATTATTATTTTGATAAGTGCCTATCTGCAAGGGGCAACGGTTTTGGAACTATTATTAGACAACCTTCGGCAATCCTTTTATTTTGAAGGAAATCTGCTCAACGGAAATCTTATTTTGTACTTAGTACTCAATTCGCTATGGTTCAATGTGCCATTGATCCTGATGATAATCACCTCCGCGATGATCACCGAGGAATATAAAAATGGGACACTCCAAACCAATTTATTGCAGGCAATAAGTAAGGTGCGCTTAATCATTGCAAAATATCTGGCGGGGGTCATATTTACCGTTTTTGTGCTGATGGTGTTAATGCTGAGCACCTTTGGCTTGGCCTATTCCATTTTTGGGGATGGCGATTTGGTGGTCTATCTGGACACGCTCAATTTTTTTGAAAGTGGAGAGGCTTTCAAACGAATCTGTTTTGCCTTTTGTTCCGGCGCATTGAGTATGCTATTTTATAGTACGGTAAGTATCACGCTCGGAATATTGCTGAAAGAACCCGCAAAAACTTGGATTGCCTCTGCATTTTTCTTGATATTATGTTCCCTTCTTTTAAAAGCGGATTTTGGATTGGGAGCTGTTGAAGCGTTTTTATTTCCGAAGCTCATAAACTCTTGGCAACAATTTTTTCAATACGAATTGGATTGGACACAAATTATAACAAACAACCTATTGCTTGCGGTTTATACCATTTTATTCGCTGCGCTGGGTTGCTATTTTTTCAATAAAAAGGATATAGGATGATTAAAGGAATTTTATACACCATAGTGGCATTAATGATGCAAACAGCCATTGGACAAACTGTTGATGATGATTTGCTATATATCAAAAAGCGGATGGATAGCATTTCGCAATTTTCAGCGCAATTAAGGCTGGATCTTGATGTGCCTTTTATACAGATGCCCACCAAAAATGCTTCCGTAACGTATAAAAAAGGGGAGGAGATGGCTTTTTCGAGTGAGGATTTTGTGATGCTACCAAAGCGGGGACTGGATTTTTCACTCAACGAAATTTTTAAATATCCGTTTATAACCGTAAATAGAGGCACCGAGGTTTTGAATGGAAAAAAGGTAAAGGTGCTGAAAATAATTCCCGATGATGCCAAGTCTTCACTCGCGCTTGCCACGCTGTATTTGGATGTAAAGAACAAACGGATTTTGGCTTCCAATATCATTTCAAAAAAAGATGGATCCTATGATCTTCAGATGAAATATAAAACGGTACAGGATATTTTGCCGAGCCATGTTGAAGTTTCCTTTGCTATAGAAAAACTTAAAATCCCACTGAATTTTATGGGAAGCGATACCAAAATTGATAGAAAGCAGCTGCGTGATGCGGAAGTAAAAACCGGGAAAATATTGATGGCTATTTCAGAATATAAAATTGTTAAGTGATAGCATTAGAAATAAATTTTATATCTGATTGATTTCAGAATTTTTGTTTTTTGAAATAGCAAATAGTAATTAAGGAATAACAAATCTTCATAACTTTTAGAGTTTCGTTCCTTTGAAAGTTATTATTTTTACAATTCGAAAATTTTCTTGAAGAATTATATCATGAGCGAAACAATGGAAAGAATAAAATGCCTCATTATAGGCTCCGGACCTGCGGGTTACACGGCCGCAATTTATGCTGCACGTGCAGATATGAAACCCGTAATGTACACTGGTATGGAACCTGGCGGGCAGCTTACCACAACTACCGAAGTTGATAATTTTCCCGGATACCCCGAGGGAATCGACGGCCCCACGATGATGGTGCAATTACAACAGCAGGCTGAACGTTTTGGAACTCAAGTGAGAATTGGGATGGTGACCAATGTAGAATTCAGTGACGAGATTGGCGGAACGCACAAAATTACAGTGGACAATTCTACAAAACTGGAGGCCGAGACGGTGATTATTTCAACCGGGGCTACTGCCAAGTATTTGGGACTCCCCAGTGAACAGCGCTTGCGCGGTGGCGGGGTTTCTGCCTGTGCGGTGTGTGATGGTTTCTTCTATAAAAATCAGGATGTGGCCATAGTGGGCGCTGGAGATACAGCGGCCGAGGAGGCAACATACCTTGCAAATATCTGCAATAAAGTTACAATGCTTGTACGAAAAGATTATATGAAGGCGAGCAAAGCCATGCAGCATAGGGTAAACAATACCAAAAATCTGGAAGTGCGCTACAACAGTGAAGTTGATGAAGTCTTAGGTGACCAAGTAGTGGAAGGTTTGCGGATAGTGAACAATGAAACAGGTGAAAAAGAAGAAATTGCCATCACTGGTCTTTTTATCGCAATAGGCCACAAGCCCAATACCGAAATCTTTAAGGGCCAGTTGGATATGGATGAAACCGGCTATTTAATAACCAAAGGAAAAACCACAAAAACGAATAAGCCTGGTGTTTTTGCCAGCGGCGATGTACAGGATAAGGAATATCGCCAAGCGATAACCGCAGCAGGAACCGGATGTATGGCCGCCCTCGATGCTGAACGCTACCTTGCTACGATAGAGACCGAGGTGGAGGCGTAGAGCGGTAAAAAGATTTAAAATAAAAACCCTTTCAAGCAATTTTGAAAGGGTTTTTTATTGGCTTTAAAATGAATCTTTTAAATCTTCGTGAAGGTAAGTAGCTCCGTGCTGGCGCTTGTGCTGTCCTTATCATCAGAAAGTTCAATGGTAGTAGTACTTATAGATACAATGTCATAATCTTCTGAAATTTCGCTGAAAGGGGTTGTTTGTGTAAACTGAAGCACTAGTTCCTCATCATTATCATCATCACTATTGTTTGCGCTGCTTTCATAGCGCCACGTTCCTTCTTCGCTGAACAAATCATTCACGGCAGTAACGGTTCCATCCGCATTAAAATTGAAAACAAAACTTTCAAAAGAAGAAGTTTGGTCGCCACCGTCGTTCGCAAAATAGCTAACGCGCCATTGTCCTTGAGGTAAAATATTGACAATAGTATCAAATTCATCATTGATCACGTCGCCAGAATCATCATCTGAACTGCAAGAAAACATCACGGCAAGAGATAAAATTAAGAGTAGCTTTTTCATATCATTTAGTTTTTTGTTTTTGAAAAGGTAACAATTCACTTAAATGACCCACGTTAATAATTGTTTAAAATGAAAAAAACCTAACAAAAGTTTAGCTTCTATTAGGTTTTGCCAGTAAAGGATGTGCCATGCAATCGATAGCTTTACATTTTATTCACACTGCCTGACCGGCTTTTATCTGAATTGACCGCACTTGGATTTCCATAATAATTAATTTCCCCACCGCTACTGGCGCGTGTTTCCAATCGTTCCTTTACGTTAACGGTAACCGTTGCACCGCTGGAGGCTTCCGCATCGCAATCGATAACCAAAAGCTGTTTTGCATCCAGTTTGCTTCCGCTTGAAGCATCGGCAACCAACGCTGAGGATTTTCCGCGAAGCAAAAGTTGGGAGCCACTACTTGATTTTGCCGTTGATTTTTTTGCGAAAATCTCAACGTCTAGATTTGCGCCACTGCTGCTGTTCAATGAAAGATTTTCACTTTTCACCACATTTTTTGAAATTAGCTCCGCGCCACTGCTGGCTTCAAGTGTATTTACTTGCTTAAATGTTACATAAACATTTTTTGCGGTTGCGCGGCCGATGTTTTCTGAGGTGCCGATTTTTAGTTTACCGCTTTCAACTTCAGTTTCAATGTATTGCAAAAGATTTTCATCTGCTTCCACAGTGATTTTATTTTCATCTCCCTGTGTAATTTCTACGTTCAATCCTTCGCTTCCGCGAATTTCCGTGAAATTTTCACTGACCGTTCTTTCTTCGGTGACAACATTTCCGTTACCATCCTCGCCAAAAGAGACATTGAAATTGCAACTTATAAATAAGAAGGTTGCTGCAATTGCTGAAATTTTAAATATTGTTTTCATAAAGATTGGTTTTAGGTTAATCAATTGTTATTGTGGTTGTTACTTTTCTTTTTGAATTTGAAGTTTTTGAATTTCTGAAATCTTCCCTTACTTCCCTTTCCCAATTATTTTCATCTTTGGGCGATTCATATTTTATTGAATCCGTTTTTTGAAGCGAATCCCCTTCTTCCCAAGTTTCCATTTCTTCCTCGCAATCCAAACATTCATTTTCATTTTTCAGAATGCGGAAGTAGTGCGAATCATTGTTCCATTCCACGCGGCTGTCATAAGGCGAACGATCCAAATAATAGGAAGAGATGGTTTCATCCGCATTCAATACCGCGCCTTCTGGCAGATACAGTGTGATTTCAATCTGCTGGTCGCGATATTTGTTTTTGGTTTCGGTGATAAAAAATCCGTCCAAGGTCAAGGTTCCATTCGCAAGATTGAATTTGTATTCAATAGCCTCGGCACGTTCCCTTGCATCCAGGGAGTTATTGCCCTGCGCCATTTTTTCAATCACCATTTTACCAATGGAATCTTTTGTGGATTTAACTTCGACCAAAATATCATTGGAGAAAATAATTCGCTCTTTTTCAGAATTTATTTTAATTTCCAAACCATTGTCGCGGCGCATATTGTAACCGTACTGTTTATCTGAACGCATTTCCACTTTTAAGGTGTCGCCCGTACGTACGGGAATGGAAGTTTCCTCAATAAAGTTTCCATCGTACGCCTGTTCCGTGGCCTGTTTTATACCAAGAATTGCCAACCCAATTACGGACAGTGCCCAAAGAACTATGAGCGAGATTTTGACAGTGGTACCCATAGGTTTTAGGTTGCTTATCAACAATTTTAAGCCGAGGATGAACAGGACAAAAAATGGGATTCCAATTGCAAAGAAAAAGAGTAGGGCAATGAGCCACATGGGGAAATTGGTGGTATCTATCATTGCGATGGTTTCGGTAATTTCGTTATTTCCCCAAAAGTCAATGGAACCAAAGGTAAAAAATCCGATTACCAAACTGATGAGCGTCAAGAGCGAAACCAAGATAATGAGCACGCCCAAAAACTTCACAAATACCCGAAACAGTGTAACTATTAAAGTACCCAAGCTATCAAAAAAACCACCGGCTTCTTTTTTTACGCGGCGACCATATTTATCATAATCCGCATTTTTGAACTTATCCGCCACATTGTCAAAACCCTCCTTGAATTTTTTTTCAATATTTGAAATATTGATGGGCTCGCCGGTCATCTTCAGTTTATCTGAAGTGGTAATCGCCGGCGGAACCAAGATCCAAAGAAGAATATAAACTACAACGGGTGAGCCGAAACCAGCTACTATCAATAGCACCCAAAGCAAACGTATCCAAATAGCGTCGATGCCAAAATAATGCCCCAAGCCAGAGGAAACCCCAGAAATATATTTGTTGTCAATATCCCGGAATAACTGTTTGTGCGTTGCGTTGCCACGAGATTTGGCATAGGAATTTCCGGTAGGGGGCGTATCTTCAAAAATTTCATCGTCCACCTCATAATCCTCGGGTTGGCCCATTACCGCGATTACTTCATCCAGAATCTTCAATGTGACCACTTGTGTGGAATTTTCAAGTTTTTCAGAAAAAAGTTCTGCAATACGGGTTTCAATATCCTGCATAATCTCTTCACTTCCATCAGCACCTTTTAGCGATCTCTTAATGGCGTCCAGGTAGCGTGAAAGTTTCCCAAAGGCATCTTCATCTATATGAAAGGAAGTGCCCGCCAAATTTATGTTTACTGTTTTGTTCATTTTGTGTTTTTTTCGCTGGTTACTTTGTTTACGGCCTGTTGCAATTCTGCCCAAGTCTCGTTCAATTCGGTTAAAAATACCTTTCCGGTATCTGTAAGTTCATAATACTTTCGTGGCGGCCCACTTGTGGATTCCTCCCAACGGTAGGAAAGCAAACCTGCATTTTTAAGGCGGGTAAGCAACGGGTAAATGGTTCCTTCCACCACCAGCATTTTTGCGTCCTTCAAGGTTTCCAGAATGTCTGATGTATATGCCTCGCCGTCCTTTAGGACAGAAAGTATACAGAATTCCAGAACTCCCTTCCGCATCTGCGCTTTTGTGTTTTCAATTTTCATTTTGTGTAATTAATTGTTCGTAAATCCTGTTCGTTTTTGATGGTTGGCAAACTTGCAATGGTTGTTACAACTTCTTCGCATTGATTAGGTGCGAAGTGCAATTTTGCTTCAGTTTTTACTGGTGTTACCACGCTCAAAAACTGAAGAATTAATGCCAGTATGTAATTAACTATGGTGCTCATTTTCTGGTTGTGTTAAATAGTTCGTTTTTATAAAAGGAATGCTCAACGGATACTTATAAACTGAACCTTTTGCGGCATGCATGGTTGCATTTACTACAGCGTAGAGTTCAAATATGAATAGTGCCAGAAGCAATAGAATTGCCAAACCGAAAAGAATTAAATATCCTGAAAGGTTTTTAAAATTCTGAAGTGAGATATGGGTTGAAGTACTATTTATGGTTTCCATCAACGAGACGAAATCTGTCGCAAAAATGATGAAGAACGGAACACACAATAGCCCTATGGATAGAGTATAAATTAAAATACTCAACTGAAAATTGATGGCTTGCCTACCGTGCTCATCCACAAAAGCCTTTTCTTTATTGAAAGTCCAAATCAATAATGGCGCAAAGAAATTTGCGAAGGGAAAAAAGTATTTCAAAAATGTAGACAAGTGAATGAAAGCGCTTGTATTTTTCTCGGTTTCTGATAATGTAGTGTACATAGCTTGTTATTTTCTTATGCAAATATATGTCCTAAAGACAGTATTATGTTACGCATAGTACAAAATATTAACTTTTTTTTAACTTTTTGATTGTAGTTGAATTATTGAATATCTTCGTGAAAAGCAAATCGATGAAACTCAATCCCAGTAAAATCAACACCTTTCTTTTTTTCAAACTGCCCTCAGCGTATCTAACGGGAGTCCGGGTAAAATCCATTTCAGAAAAAACGTGTATAACAACGGTCAAACATCGCTGGATAAACCAAAATCCATTTAATTCAATATTTTGGGCGGTGCAGGGTATGGCGGCAGAACTTAGTACCGGGGCTATGGTAATGGCCGCTATTCAGCAGAGTGATAGAAAGATTTCGATGCTGGTAGCGAATAATAGAGCAAGCTTTTCAAAAAAGGCGAAAGGGCGAATTCACTTTACGTGCAACGATGGACTTTTGATCAGGGAAGCAATTGAAAAAGCCGTAGCAACAGGGGAAGGGGAAACGTGCTGGATGAAAGCTGTAGGAAGAGATTCTTCTGGGGATCAAGTTTCCATTTTTGAATTTGAATGGACTGTAAAAGTGAAGGACTGAGAATATATTCCTTTGAAAATTTGTAACAAAAAAATCCTATCTACAACCAATTAAAATAACAAAATCTAAAATTACTATGAATGCACACGAAATAGATTATACCATTTATGGTGAGGAAATGCAATATGTGGAGATAGAGTTGGACCCGCAAGAGGGCGTAATTGCCGAGGCAGGCAGTTTTATGATGATGGAAAACGGAATAAAAATGGAAACCATTTTTGGTGATGGCTCCGCACAGGACAATAGCGTGATGGGCAAGATTTTCGGTGCCGGAAAACGGTTGCTTACAGGTGAAAGTTTGTTTATGACTGCATTTTACAATACGGTTCCGGGCAAGAAGAAAGTAAGTTTCGCTTCTCCATACCCCGGCAAAATAATGGCTTTGGATTTATTGAATTTCAACGGGAAATTTATTTGCCAAAAAGATGCGTTTTTATGCGCGGCGAAAGGTGTGTCCATTGGCGTGGAATTTTCCAGAAGATTGGGTCGCGGCCTTTTTGGCGGAGAAGGTTTTATCATGCAAAAACTAGAGGGAGATGGGATGGCATTTGTGCACGCTGGTGGAACCACCGCCGTGAAGCATCTTGGAGCAGGGGAGCGTCTCAAGGTGGATACGGGATGTATTATAGGCTTTGAGCATACAGTGGATTATGACATAGAATTTGTGGGTGGAATAAAGAATACGATTTTTGGTGGTGAGGGATTGTTCTTTGCAACTTTAACAGGTCCTGGAAAAGTCTATGTGCAATCCTTGCCTTTTAGCCGATTGGCAAAGCGTGTTTGGATGGCCGCACCGCAAGGTGGCGGAAAGGATAAGGGAGAAGGAAGTATATTGGGCGGTTTGGGCAGCCTGCTTGATGGTGACAATCGATTTTAACACATTAGAATATGTTGTGAAAATATAAAAATCCATAAATAATGAGTATATTTAAAACAGTTTTAAATTAAAATATTTGCCTATTGCATAAAGCTACTTTACTCTAATTTATTTAAAACCTCAATTAGCTATGGCAAGAGCAATGTTTGATTACACAAAAGCTGTGCTTGCAAAAGTAAGCTTTGACGCAAATCTGTTTTGCAAAGAGTTAAAAAAAGCGTTGACCAGATTATTACCTTACGAAATAGAGGAGCTTAAAATCTGGGTAGATTCGCTTATAAAACAAAACCCACAATTAAATCATTGTTTAGTTTATTTAAATCCATAAACAAAAATCCCTCTGATCCACAGAGGGATTTTTATTTTAGAAGCATAGATATCGAAGAATTTTAATTTCTCGAAATCACTTCTTTTTTACAGGACTTATAATTTTTACGTTATGAAAGGCGATTGCGCCACGGATTACTCCAGAAATTACCTCGTACAAAGCATTAATTACCTGCAATTTAAGTTCATTTACGCTGTATATTAGGCTTACCTCTCGCGCCGGGGATGGCTCTGAAAAGTATTTAATATTCTTCTGAAGTTTTTCTGAAATATCTAGCGTGTGTAAATAGGGTAGAAGTGTCATGCCCAACCCTTCATTGGACAATTTGATTAGCGTTTCAAAACTACCGCTTTCCAGTTGGAATTTATCCTCTCCAGCAGCCTTTGAAGTTTTGCATAAATTGATAATTCCATCACGGAAACAATGCCCATCTTCCAAAAGTAAAATGTCATCTATATCCAAATCTGGAACCTCCAGTTTCATCTTTGACGAGAGCCGGTGGTTTTCTGGTATATACCCTACAAATGGTTCATAATATAGCGGCCTTTCCTTTATTTTAGTGTGTTTTAAAGGTGTTGCGGCGATAGCGGCATCCAGATATCCGTCGTTTATCTTAGTGATAATTTCATCCGTATTCAATTCTTCAATCTTTAACCTTACTTTCGGGTATTTGTTTGAAAAATTCCTTAAAAACATTGGCAGAAGCGTAGGCATAACGGTGGGGATTATTCCCAATTTGAAAACCCCGCCAATAAACCCCTTTTCAATATCAACAACATCCTGTAATCGCTCACTTTCCACAACAATATTTCTAGCTTGATTTATCAATTTTTCTCCGATTGCGGTTAATTGAACCGGCTTTTTGGAACGGTTAAAAATTAAAATATCCAATTCCTCCTCCAATTTTTGGATCTGCATACTAAGCGTAGGCTGGGTAACAAAAATTTGGTCTGCAGCTTTTGTAAAACTTTGATGTTCGGCTACGGCAAGAATATAGCGTAATTGTGTAATGGTCATAGTAGAAAAAATTTATACAAAAATAACATAATATAAATAAAGTTTATGGTATAAAAATAAAAAACCCGATGCTCGAGCATCGGGTTTTTTATTTTTTTTAGCGTAAGCCTACATTCTTATCTCCATTTCAATGGGTTCATTTTTCACTTCAAATTTAGCTTCATTCCAAGCAGGAGGACCGTAGGACATAGCATTATTGGAAACACCGTAAGGTTCTTTGGGCATTCCATTAATTTCAAAATCCATTTGATTATTGTTATTCTTATCGTGGAAAAGAAGAATGGCGTAAGTCCCGGGCTGCACTCCGGTAAAAGTCATTACCGCCTTGCCGTTTTCAATTGTTCCCATTTTGCTCTGAATACCTTTTTGCATAAAGGTTTCTTCAGTTTGTAGCGTGGCAAGAATAGTTCCTTCAGAAACTGAAACCGGTACGGTGACCGTAATTGTGGTGCCACCTTCCGTTTGGGCGATGGTTTTTTCAGTTGGGAAAATTCCTAATGTGATTGCGAGTACGATGCTTGTGATGATTGTTTTCATAATTTAGTTTTTAAGGTTTTTATTTCTGAGACAAATTTTTAAAAATTGTTCCAGTTACTCTAAAAACATTTTCCCAATTGTAGAATTTCGCAGATGAAATGTTATAACAAACCTCTCGCCTTAATTTCCAGATACTTATTTATGGTATTTACTGTCAAATTTTCCGGGGCGGTCAATATTGTCTGTATGCCGTATTTATGAAGCTCGTTTACAATTAATTTCTTTTCAAATATAAATTTTTCAGCAATGGTTTTTTCAAACACTTGATGCGTGGTCGTGGCTTTTTTTGACATAAATGACTTCAATTCGGTATTTTCAAAAAAGATGACCACCAGCAAATGCGTTTTGTTGATAGCCTGCAAGTAGGGTAGCTGCCTGTGGAGCGCGTCCATTGTTTCAAAGTTGGTATACAACAACAACAAACTACGTTGTTTTATATGTCTTTTTACATCAACGTAAAGACGGGAAAAATCACTCTCGGCAAAGTCCGTTTCCACATTGTAGAGTGTTTCCAGAATCAGGTGCATTTGTGCCTTTCTACGCTGTGCAACCACCCTGTCCATTACTTTTCTGGAAAAGGTAAACATACCGGCCTTATCGTGTTTTCTTAGAACAATATTTGAAATTACCAGTGTAGCGTTAATGGCATAATCCAGCAAACTCAGATTGTTGAAAGGCATTTTCATGACTCGGCCTTTATCGATGACCGAATAGACAGGTTGCGATTTTTCATCCTGAAATTGATTTACCATTAGGCTGTTTCGCTTTGCGGTAGCTTTCCAGTTAAGGTTTCGCACGTCGTCACCTGTGGTATAATCCTTTATTTGTTCGAATTCCATCGTGTGGCCAATTCTTCTAATTTTTTTAAGACCAAAAAGTTTCAATTGGTTTGAAAAAGCCAGAAAATCATATTTTTTAAGCTGAAGAAAAGACGGATAATTGGGCACAATTGCTTCCGCTGAAAATTGCTGCCTGCGTGAAACAAGGCCTAGAATTGAAGAAGAAAAGACATTTAAATTACCAAAATGATATTCCCCACGTTCTGTGGGGCGCACGTGATATGTAAATTTCTTTTCTTCGGAAGTATTTAGAATCGCTTCAATCTTAAAATCCCGAAGTTGCCACTGCACCGGCAATTCATCAATAATTTTCAGCGAAACCTTAAATTTGAATCTATTTACGATCCGTATTTCTATAGCGTTTTCATCTCCATTTGAAAGCTTATCGGGTAAAATACGCGAGGCTTGTATTCCCGTTTTGTTACGGTACAAAAGCAAAATATCGAAAATAAAAAGTGCGATGAAAATGTAAAAAAGCAGTTTGACGGCTCCAAACAATTCCTGGAAAAAATATGAAAGCACAAAAAACCCAACAATCGTAAAAAGCACGGCAAAAAACCGTTTAGTTAGATATAAACTTTTGAGAAATTTTTTCAAACTTTTTTATTTCAATTTTAAAACTTTTGACTGCCCAGGGTAACATAAAAACTTTAATTTTCATCAACCATCAACCATCAACCATCAACCATCAACCATCAACCATCAACCATCAACCATCAACCATCAACCATCAACCATCAACCATCAATTATCTGGGTATCTCGATGGTTTCCAGAATCTGTTGCACCACTTTATCTGCCGTTGTTCCTTCCATTTCTCGTTCTGGCGTGAGCATAATCCGGTGTCTTAGAACAGAGGGCGCAATTTTTTTGATGTCATCTGGCGTTACAAAATCCCTACCGTTCATAGCCGCGAGCGCCTTTGAAGCGTTCATGATGGCAAGCGAGGCGCGGGGCGAGGCACCTAAAAATAGGTTGGCGTTTGATCTGGTATTGTCCACGATTGCGGCAATATATTTCATCAGATTTGACTCAATTATTATCTGCTTGATGGTGTGCTGGTATTCTGCAATTTGTTTGGCATCAAGCACTTGTTTCACATTGTCTAGCATTAGCGCATCCTTGCGATTGTGCGCATTCTCCAAAATGCTAATTTCCTCTTCAAGGCTGGGGTAGGGAACATTAATTTTGAAGAGAAAACGGTCGAGTTGCGCTTCGGGCAGCGCATAGGTACCTTCCTGTTCAACAGGATTTTGCGTTGCGAAAACCAAAAATGGCGGTTCCATTTTATATTCCGTACCGTCCATTGTTACTTGGCGTTCTTCCATAATTTCAAAGAGTGCGGCCTGCGTTTTTGCCGGTGCCCGGTTTATCTCGTCAATTAAAACGATGTTTGAGAAAACAGGTCCTTTTTTGAATTCAAACTCACTGTTTTTAACATTGAAAATTGATGTTCCCAAAATATCGCTCGGCATCAAATCTGGTGTAAACTGGATTCTACTGAAATCCACGGCCAGGGTTTTGGCGAGCAACTTAGCGGTCAAAGTTTTGGCGACTCCCGGAACACCTTCAATCAAGGAATGCCCGTCCGTAAGTATTGAAATGAGCAACATCTCAAGCATATCGTGCTGACCTACAATTACTTTACCCAATTCGATTTTAATTGCATTTACAGCTTCTTGCAGGTTTTTCAAATCAATTCTTGAATTGAATTCCAGGGGGTCGTTTTGTATTTCTTCCATAATTTATAACCTAAAGTCTTCTATTTTTTTGTTCAGTTCCAACAAATCTGCTTCAGAATGAACCGATCTGCCTTTTAAAATTCGTATTAAATTGAATAATTTTTGTGTCTTTTCAATTGAATTACCGCTTTTTGTGGCCAATTTATTTATGAATTCCTCCGAGATTTCATTGGTATTCAAATAATATCGGGAGCGGATGGTTTCAAGGAAATATGTGATTTTTTTTGAAATAATGTTGCTGTAATCCTTATGCTGAAAATAAAGATCGCCAACGGTCTTTGTAAATTCCACTGAAGTATTCTCGAGCGGAGTTATTACTTCCACAATGCGCTGTTCACGTTTTCCTTTGAAAAGCATAAAAATCAAAAGCCCGCCAGCCAACACATAGTACGCCCAAGTGAGCGGTGCCTGATCCAGCACAAAACGCATGGGCGAGGTCACCACTTTTCGGCCGGTTTTTAAATATTCATCCCAATAGATTTTATCTGAAGCAATGTATGAAAGCACATTTGCAGCGTATTGGCCATTGTTTTTAAGCAAATAATAATTTGAAAAGGCCTCCGGTAAATTGTGCAGCAGAAATTTACCTTTCCCATAATTTACTTCGATGAAATTAAGCTCATCCAACTTTTTTTCTTCCGAAGCATAAAAACCCAATGCTTTGGTATTCAATGTATCAATATCTTCAAAAACCGATTTGAAGACTCCTTTTTTATACTTTGGCAACGAATCCATTTGCAAGCGGGAATTGAAAAAAGTAGGTTTTATTTCATTCTCAAGGATGTTATAATTGGTGTATGTTGAAATTCCTAAGCTATCGCGGAGCACATAGCCAACGGAACGGGAAGAAATAAAAACCGTGTTCCCAGCTTCGGTGTATTTCAGGATTTCTTCCAGTTGGCGCTCATCAAATGATATATTATCATTAATGAAAACATAAGCTGAATTGGCCTCATATTCATTTTTCACCAAAAATTCGTAGGGATCTTCATCAATTTTAGAAATTTCGGCATTTTTAAAAAGGGAATTTAATTCTTCAAAAAGAACAAAACCTCCAAAGGGAATTTTATCAAATGAAGTATAGCTCGTGCGCCAGTCTATGGGCTTTGGTCGCACAAGCTCTGTAATTACGATGGTAAGCAACGCGATACCAAAAACCCAAAGCACCCTTTTTGAACGTTTATCCAGCATATTTCATCTTTTGGTTTAAACGTTCAAAATCCTTACGGGCGTTTTGGAAACCGATTTTATCCAGCGCAAATTCACCATACCAAATGTTATCGTATAGATAAGAGATTTTTTTGAAATTTGATTTTAACTCCCCATCTTCAATTTCACGGTAATAGTCATTGTTGGTTTTTTCAAAATGCCAATGGATTATATTATTGAGCGAGAGCATTTTAAGCGATTTCAAATACATATACCTAATGGCCAAACGATAATTTTCCTCTTTCAAGGCGTTGTTGATATAGGCATCCAAATCTATATTTTCAATGTGTTCTTCTTCGATATTAAGTGGCGCCATTTCAGCACTTTTTCTGCTGAAAAACGACGAAGCGCTGTCGCCCACAAGCAATTTCACAATAATATAAGTGGCAAAAATAATGAGGATGGCGTAAACCAAAATTTCAATGATTTGGTACATTCCCGGCGAAAGCGTAAACCCAAAAAATTCGCCCATTTTATTGAAGAACCAAGATATAGCGCGGCCTATAAAATTTTCGGCTTCGCCTTCCATACTGTCATAATCGTATTCGCTGCCGGAATATTTTTTCGAAAAATCTTTGGAAAAACTTTTTTGTTCAACTGCGCTGCTATCAATTTTAACGGAAAGGCTGTCATGCACCGCGGCCATTACGGTGTTTAATTTCAAAAGAAATATAAATGTTATAAAAAGAAATCTATTCACCAGCGCCAATTTCATCAATACGTTTGCGGGTCAATTCATTATAGTTTTCCTCGTGAATGGAATAATAAAGAATTCCGTTTACAAATTGCGCCATGGATTGATTGAGTGTGTACAGTACTAATAGCAATGCCAAAGCGAGTGTCCAAATAACGTTGGCAACGGGCGAATTTACCAAATCCACACCGGAATCCAGCGAATGGAAAGCATAGATGCCAATGAGGATACCGGGAATCATTAAAACAACCATCATTAGGATTCCCAATAAGAGACCGATGACCAAATTGGTCAAAATACTTTTCCAGAAAAATGCCTTTAGCAAGGTCATCCCTTCGCTGAAAGAATCGGTTACATCCAGATTTTTATCAATCATTGCCATAAACGAAAGCCCCGCCCACGCGGTAAAAGCCAGTATCATTAAATAATAGGCAAACGTTCCCAGAACAGGAATAATGGAGACAATAATACCTACAACCATTAAAACTATATATGCCACAATCATAATTACGATGAAAAGGACAATCTTGCCCAAATTAGCCTTCACCATTTGCAGCACCTGTTTTTTATCCACGGTGCTTTTTTCGCCATTTTGATATTGAATGACGTATACAGCGGCCAAACTGTAATTAAGTACGGCAGTGATAATTATTAAAATGAAAAGTCCAATAAAGCCCGCGACCAAATACATTTGAGACGAAGAAATATCATTAGCTATACTGAAATTATTTGAGGTTTCGGCGAACGTTCCCACAAATCCAGTGACCAAAAGGTAGCTTACGCCTAAAAATCCAAGAATAAAAAGTCCGTTGTAACTGATAAAAATATTAAGGAAGGGCTTAAAATTCTTTTTGAAAAATTCGAAATAGGTAGAAATCATATCGCCAACGTCGCGGCGCTGTTTCAACTCAATTTTTTTGTGGAGCATGTCTTTTGTTAAGGGTAATAGGATAAATAATGTAATAGAAAATAATTAATGCGAAAGAACTAAAAATAATACTCATAGCCAACCATGTGGGCATATTACTGTAACGCGTTATGAAGCCTTCAATAAAACCGGCAATAATAAAAAATGGAATTGTACTTACTACAATTTTAAGTCCGTCCTTGGCGCCTTTTAAAAACGAAACACGCCGTGAATAGGTTTTAGGGAAAAGAATACTGTTACCCATCACCAATCCTGCGCAGCCTGCAACCACAATCACTGAAATCTCGATAGCGCCGTGCAACCAAATATTTTTTGAAGCCACGAAAAGGAGATCGCGGTTGTAAAAAAACGTAAAAAATGCACCCAGCATCACGCCATTGCTAAATAGAATATACGCCGTGCCCACCGAGGTGATAACACCAAACGCAAATGCCAAAAACGCCACGCGTATGTTATTTATAGTGATGCCCAAAAAAGTACCTATTTCGCTTCCGCTCTTGTAAATGGCGGTGGGATCGCCTTTGTCAATGTTGTTCAACGTTTTGTTTACATATTCATCACCCATAATCAACCGAACAAACGAATCATCATTCAACGCTGAAATGGAACCGACTGCGGTTGCAACAGCAAAAATCAAAAAAGCAAAAAATAAGGTTTTTTGGTATCTATAAAAGAAAGTGGGGAATTCGTATTTCCAAAAACTTACAATTCGGTTTTTGGTTTCCTTTCTATTCTTGTAAATTTTCTGGTGCGTTTGCGAGGCCAAGGAATTTAGATACTGAAGCGTCTTGCTTTCGGGATAGTACGTTTGGGCGTACGCCAGATCGTTGGTAAGCTGTATATAGTGGTCTGCGAGGTGGTCCGGACTTATTTCGGAATTTAATGTAATTGCCTTTTCAAAAGCAATCCATTTTTCCTTATTTTGCTTCACGAATGCTGCTTCCCGCATGTTCCAAAAATTTCGATAAATATAAAGACTTGCATTTACATGGCAAACTTAGCAATCAATACTACACAAAACGTAAATCTGGACTACAAAATAGTAAGTGTTGGCGAGCGCATTCTTGCTTTTTTGATTGATGTTTTTCTTTTTTCAATATACTTCTATATTGTGGAACTTGCCACCGCGGCAATGAACGTGGCCTTTAGCGATAATTGGACGGTTTTCGGCATTCAGCAATTGCTATTGTTGCCCGTCATGTTTTATTCACTGTATATGCACATACTTTTCAATGGAAGAACGGTTGGCAAGATGGCAATGAAAACCCGAGTGGTGAAAATGGACGGCAGCCCAGCACGCTGGAGCGATTATTTGATTTTATGGATGCTCCGCTTGGTTGATATTTGGATTTTTCTGGGGTCAATTGGTTTGCTTTCCATTATTTTTTCTGAAAGAGGACAACGGGTGGGCGATCACGCTGCGGGAACTGTAGTAATTTCCACGAAAAATAAAGTGAGCATCAACCATACAATTTTGGAAGAAATAGCCGAAGACTACCAGCCCAAATTCAACACGGTTACCACATTGACAGATAAGGATGTGCGGCTGATAAAAGAAACGTATTTAATAGCCAGAAAAACGAATGATTTTAAAACGTTGCATATGCTTCGGAAGAAAGTGGAAACTCTTTTAGGCACTTCATCAGATTTGTACGACGTTCAATACATTGATACCGTTTTGCGGGATTATAACCATTTTACCCAAAACATGTGAATTTAATTTTAGCCATTGACGTTTTAGGGACGATCGCCTTCGCAATTTCTGGTGTGCTCACAGCGCTTCACAAACGGTTGGATCCTTTTGGTATTTTAATAATTGCCTTTGTGACCGCAGTAGGCGGTGGCACATTGCGCGATATTTTGATAAATGCACCCGTAGCGTGGATGCGAAATCTCACGTATGTTTATGTAATTTTTGGTGCAGCGATTTTTGCTGTAATTTTCAGAAAAAGATTGGGTTATATTCGGCGATCACTGTTTCTGTTTGATACCATTGGGATAGCACTTTATACAATTGTGGGCGTTGAAAAAGGATTGGCCGCAGATTTTCCACCGGTAATTTGTGCCGCGCTGGGAACGATGACGGCGTGTTTTGGCGGAGTAATTAGGGATATACTCTGTAATGAAATCCCCATTATTTTTAGAAAGGAAATTTACGCAACAGCCTGTATTCTTGGGGCCACGGCTTATCTTTTTTTACTGAAAACGAATTTGACGGAAGATATTATTTTGATTATTTCGGGATCAATTGTGATAACGGTCCGTTTGTGCGCGGTGTATTTTAAACTTTCGTTGCCCAGTATTTATAGGAAGGATGAGCTGGAGGGTCCGTGAATTTGAGAGTTTATGCACTTAAGAGTTTAAAAATTTAATTGTTTATAGGTTTAGAAGAAAATAACCTTTATAAAAAGAATACTAAAAAGTATCAAAGCCAACCCCAATCCTGTTATCCTTTTGGAGTTTTTATTAAAAAGTGGCTCCATATAATTTTTAATTTTTTGAAATTGAAATTTGCCATTTTAAAATTGGGGCTCTCTATTTCAAAACCTTTGCGGTAATATATATATTTTGAAGTGGCCAATCGCCATCATCGGTTTTTACTTTTGAAATTTTCTTTACCACATCCATTCCCTTACTTACTTTTCCGAAAACGGTGTAATTTCCATTGAGATGGCTGGTGGAAGTTTGCGGGCCCAAAAAGATGAAAAATTCATACGGAGCGGTTTTTTTATCAGGATTTTCACGGTATTCCTTGGCACCGCTAATCGTGCCGTATTGATGGATTCTACCGGGAATTATTTCGGCGGGAAGCAAATAATCTGCTCCCAATTTTGCACGTTTTCGCGGGGTTGAAACAAGGTCACTGTTGCCGGCCTGAATGATAAAGTTTGGTACCACGCGGTGGAAAAATGTTTCGTTGAAATAATTCTGTTTTACCAAATAAATGAAATTGGCACGGTGAAGTGGCGTATTGGTAAAAAGTTCCAATTCAATATTTCCGAAACGGGTTTCAATCAAAACGTTGGTTTCGGGATTTTTTTCACCGTATTCGGTTAAAAATGAAACGACATTGTCATTGGTTATTTCAGGAAAATTTTCAGTTTCGTTTATTTTTTCGGAATTTTCATCAGTTTCAATTTCATCTTCCACATCTTTTTTTATTTCAGATTTGGTTTCAACCGTAGTTTCGGGGCGCTTTTTAGTATCTTCACAACTTCCGAAGAAAAGAATGCACGCACATAAATAAATTAACCCTTGCCTCATAATTAATGGATTTTCGCGAATTTGAAAAAAGAATTGTAAAAGTAACAAAATTGGAACTTCCCGGGGAAGAGGTTCACTTTAAAATGGCGCCCATTGAGCGTTTGGAAGAATTAAAAAGGGCTGCCGAGAAGCAAAATACTGCCAAGCGTGCCGCGGTTATGGCATTATTTTATCCTTCGGAAGATGGACAGACCCGCTTGATATTAATTCTTCGTAAAACGTATAAAGGCGTACACTCCGCACAGGTAGGTTTCCCGGGTGGCAAAGTGGAGGATGAAGATGAAAACCTTGCAGAGACGGCGCTGCGCGAAACTGAGGAAGAAGTTGGAATAAGTCGAAAAGCAATTTCAATATTAAAAAAACTGACCGAAATTTATATTCCGCCCAGTAATTTTTTTGTGCAACCATTTTTGGGAATAACCATGGAAACACCCCAATTTATCCCACAGGAAGACGAAGTTGAAGCTTTGATTGAAGTAGATTTGGCAGATTTTATGGAAGATGCAAATATTACCACGCAAACCTTGACTACTAGCTATGCCAAAAACATAGAAGTGCCGGCCTTCAAACTCAATGACCATATAGTTTGGGGTGCTACGGCAATGATGCTCAACGAAGTGCGGGAATTACTGAAATTGCTACTCTAATTGCAGATTTTAGTATATTTGTTTCTTCGCAATTGTTTTGAAAAAGTTGAATTATGACTATTAATACATGAGCCTATTCAAAAAAAATCCATTTGGACATTATCTTTTTTTAAAACTGTGGTTAATACGCATTGCCGGACTTTTAACGCACCGACGCTTTAAAGGCTTTAACGATTTACAGATCCACGGTAGCGAAATAATTAAAGTGCTGCCAGAGAAAAATGTATTATTCGTAAGCAATCATCAAACTTATTTTGCTGATGTTGCGGCCATGCTGCACGTGTTCAACGCCAGTTTGAGTGGGAGGGAAGATAGTATTAAAAATGTGGGCTATCTGTGGCAGCCCAAGTTGAATATTTACTTCGTTGCCGCAAAAGAAACAATGAAAGCCGGATTGCTTCCCAAAATCCTAGCATACGCCGGTTCGGTGAGTATTGAGCGCACTTGGCGGGAAAAAGGCAAAGATGTAAATAAACAGGTGAGGATGAGCGATGTAAGCAATATTTCAAAAGCTCTGGATGATGGATGGGTAATTACGTTTCCACAGGGAACTACAAAACCTTGGAAACCTATAAGACGCGGCACGGCGCATATCATCAAAAAGAACAAACCCGTTGTTGTTCCTATCGTTATTGACGGTTTCAGAAGATCATTCGATAAAAAGGGAATACGCATTAAAAAACGCGGTATTCTGCAGTCTATGGAGATTAAGCCCCCATTGCAAATTGATTATGAAAACGAGACCATGGAACAAATTGTGGAAAAACTGGAATTTGCCATTGAACAGCATCCGTCATTTTTAAAAGTGATTCCCGCAGCTGAAATTCAAAACGAAGAGGAATTGAACAAAGAGCGTCAGTGGCGCTATTGATTTTTGAACTTACATTTCGATTTTTTCCAGTTCCTTGTAATTGTTGTGCAATCTTCTCAGTAAAATTCCATACACAATCCTGTAGAAAAGCAGCATAATTCCTATTACAATCAATCCCAAAACAACTTGTATTATAAAGAATATCTGAAGAAATTCTTCTTCAGTCATATTCGGGTTTTGCTGAAGGTATTTATCGATTAAAGTAAAAAGTTGATGTTGATTGAAATAGTAATAGATATTTGTCCCAATCAATAAAAGCGCAGAAGTACTTACGCTATATATCACAAAATATTTTACCGTTTTGCGGGTCTTTATAATATTTTGCATCAATTCTTTAATAGAATCCGTGACCTTGATTTTGATGTAATTTCTGTAAAATAGAATGATAAAACCTATAAAGATCAAATAATTGATAATATTGAATGCCAAAAACACGCCATCCAATCCCATTTTTTCATTGATTTGTTTGCTTGATTCCGGTACAAAGAAAGATAGAACAGTCCACAGCACAATTTCGGCTATGCTTATGTAGAAAATCCACTTCACGATGGAAGAAGACTTTTTCAGAATCATTTTGTAAATGTCCTTATAGGAAAGCTGCGGGAGCGTTTCCTCTTGCTGCTGCCATTTTTTCTTTAATATATCTAATTCATCCATAGTGGGTTACGGATTTAAAACAGTTCGTAATTTTTCCTTGATCCTATTCATTTTCACGCGTGCGTTTACTTCGGTTATACCTAGTGTTTCTGAAATTTCCCGATAATTTTTATCTTCCAAATAGAGAAAAACCAAAGCCTTATCAATGTCATTCAAATCTTTTACGGCACTGTACATTAATTTCAATTGTTTTTCTTCGGTATCGTCATACGGTTCCGAAGCTATTTTGAAACTTACGCCTTCATAATCCTGGGTGTTTATGGTACGTTTTGATTTTCTATAGAGTGTAATAGCGGTATTCAGTGCCACACGGTACATCCACGTACTAAATTTTGAATCTCCCCTAAACTTGGGAAAGGCTTTCCATAATTGAATGGTAATTTCCTGAAAAAGATCATTGTGGGAATCTGAATCGTTAGTATATAAACGGCAGATTTTATGCACAATGTTTTGGTTCTCTTGCAGTTGGGTTACAAAACTATGTTCCAGCTCTTTGTTCAATGGTTGTTTGTTGGCTTTCTATTAGTGTTTAAAAAAATACTTTGTTACAAAATTCAAAAAAATAAACAAAGACCCATCCACATACTGTAATTTTGTAATCTACAATTAAAACCCATGAACATTCCCAACACCAAAAATCCGCGAATTATTGTAATTGGCGGTGGTTTTGCAGGCATCAACTTCATAAAAAAACTTAAAAAACTAAAGGCGCAGATTGTATTGTTTGATCGCCATAACTACCACACATTTCAGCCATTGCTGTATCAGGTTTCAACGGCCGGGCTGGAGGCGGATTCCATTGCATATCCACTTCGGAAAATTTTCAGAAAGCATACGGATTTTCATTTTAGATTGGCAGAAGTCAATAGAATTGATGCGGAACACAAGGAGATTGTTACATCTATAGGAAATCTAACTTATGACTATCTGGTAATCGCTACCGGAACGCGTACCAATTATTTTGGAAATGAAAATATTGAAAATAATTGTATGCCAATGAAAACCGTTCCGCAGGCTTTAAATATTCGAAGTTTAATGCTTCAGAATATTGAAAAGGCTGATATTACGGATGATGAAACGGAACGCAAAAGGCTGCTCAATTTTGTGATTGCCGGTGCTGGACCCACAGGGGTGGAGCTTGCGGGTGCTTTGGCAGAATTCCGAAAAGGAATTTTAGAAAATGATTACCCTGAACTCGATGAGGATGAAATGAATGTCCACATAATTGAAGGATTGGATAGAGTGCTGCCGCCCATGAGCGAAACGGTTTCAAAAAAGGCACAGAAATATCTTGAAAACCTGGGCGTACAAGTCCATTTAAAAACCTTTATTAAAGATTATGATGGCAAGACGGTAACCACAAAGGATGGCAAAAAGTTTGAAACCGCAACATTTATTTGGGCAGCGGGCGTTACGGGAGCATTGGTAAAAGGTATAGATGGGAAGGCTTTGGTTGAAAAAGCAAATCGTTATAAGGTTGATAAATTTAATCGAATTATAGGTTTTGATGCTATTTATGCGCTAGGCGATATTGCCTTAATGGAAAGCGATGCATACCCGAAAGGGCACCCACAGGTGGCGCAACCGGCTATTCAGCAAGGTAAAAATTTGGGTGAGAACTTTAAACGAATGTTTTCAAACAAAAAAATGGAGCCTTTTGAATATTTTGATAAAGGTACGATGGCAACGGTAGGTAGAAATAAAGCTGTCGTAGATATTAAGAAACTACACTTTGGAGGCGCCGTGGCTTGGTTTTTATGGATGTTTGTACACCTTTGGTTTTTGGTTGGTTTTAGAAACCGGGTCATTACATTCTTTAATTGGACATATAGTTATATCAATTATGATCGTGCCGCACGATTGATTATCAGGCCGTTTAAAAAGGGAATTTAGTTTTAGTTGACCTGATAATTAAATGACAAAAGGGTAACAAGACAGTTAAGACTAAAAGATTATACGAATAATTCAACTATTGAACCTTAACCGGAACTGGTCCACCGTTGGAAACCCAGCCACCGCCAATTTCGTCAAGATTTACGTCCAATTCATCCGTAGTTTCAATTTTCTTTAAATTCACGCGTACTTCATCATACGTGCTCACCTTTTTTAGGTTCACGTTCAATTCATCGTACGTATTAATATCAACTAACCGAACATCAAGCACATCTGTTGCAGGCACTAGTTTATATCCCTTTGGTATAGCGTTCGCAGGTTCTGGAACCGTTGCGTAGGCTGAGGGAATTACATTGAATTCCTTCACTACATTTATGGTAAGACAAATGGCTATTACTGTTAAAATAATTTTAGTGTAATTATCTGTTTTCATAAGTAAAAAATTTAAAATCTTGAATCACTAATCATTCCTCAAATATGTGACTAAACTAATTTCTTCGCTTTTTCCCCGTAGTTTTTCCTTTCCCAAATCTTTTTTGGTCACACCCTTTGGAAGTTTGTATGCTATATCGGCAAATTCCTTTGAAGCCAAAATTTCAACACCAAGTTCATTGCACATACTTTGAATCCTTGAGGTAGTATTCAGCACATCCCCTGAAAAAGCGATGTCACGCTTTATTTGCCCTATTTCTCCAACCATCACGGTCCCAAAATGGTATCCCACTTTGAAATTTGGAACCACACCATATTTTTTTAAATATTTTGGTGCTTTGTACGCAATAATTTGTTTCATGCTGTAAAAACATTGAATGGCATTTCCACGCTTCAGGCCCCATTTCATTTTCCAGGATACCACCACTTCATCGCCTACATATTGGTAAACTTCAGCGTGTGTTTGCACGATGGCGGGTGCTATGTGCCTAAAAAAATCCTTCAAAAAATTGAAATATTTTTCTTCGCCCAAACTCTCGGCTATTCCAGTGGCATTTTTAATATCGGCAAACATAAAAATGCGGCGTTCGTGCTTTGGCCTAAAATATTTTCCCCTCAAATAATCAGGAAATACACCGGGGCCATATTTATCATTCACCATTAAAACAATTAAGGTGATTAGTACAATCAACAACCAAATGAAATAATTTTTTATGAAAAGCCATGTAGCGAAAAACACGGGAACTTGCGATAAAACTTCCCAGCTGTAATAGGGGAGTCCTATTTCTTCACTATTCAAGTAAAGTGCACCAATAGTACCCACAAGCAATGCCGTGGCAGTGTATGCCAGAATCAAATAAATAAGGGCTTTCCAAAAAACCAATCGCCGAAGCCACCGTTCCATTAAATTTACGGTGAAAATGCCGCCGATAATTCCGGCAGAAATGGCAACTATAAGATTTGCGGTAAAAGCCGAATGAAAATCATAAGCCGAACTAAGCACGCCGTTGCTTTTAAGCGTGATAAACTCGTAAAAGAACATGATGTTGCTAATAATTGTCCACGCAACCAAAATCCAAAAGGCCCTTCTGGCATAAAACCAGATTTGCCGGCTGTTGTATCGTTCAAAATTAGGTTTTATGGCCATTACGCTTTTTTATATTTATCGTGAAGACCTTTTTTCTCCATTATAAGCGGAAGTATTTTTGCCAATCGTCGTATTTTGGTGCTTTCCTGTTTTGCTTCCGCAATATATTCTGAATATTCGCGGCGGCAACTGGGAGCTAAGGCCTGGAAATTTTTTTGGAGCAATTTATCTTTTTCAAGCGCCTCCCGTAAAAGCTGAGGTATTTCAATTGGCTTTTTCGCCGTTTTTTTCAATTCTTTGCCGGCTTTGGTATTTTCAATTGCTTCATTAATATATTCTGCGACCAAATTTTCATCAATTTCATCCTCTTTTGTAAAGCGCCACTGCCGCAACGCTTTTGTCACACCTTCTTGCGCATTCACCAATTTTTCCTTTTTATCCTGTAAAAAAACGCCTTGATGAAACCAGAGCGCTATGTGGTTTTTGAAATCTGAAATGGCCGCGACCATTTTCCCTTTATAGGTATATGTGGGCTTGCCCCATTTCACTTCTTCCTTGAGTTCGGTTTTTTTGAATATTTCGCGCAGTTGCGTTAGCTTGGTTTTCCATTGCGTTTGCTTTTCAAGAAAGGCATCCACTTTATCGGAATCGGTCATGGCTTTTTGTTTCGAAGATACCATTTTTGATAGTTTTACATTGCAATAAAAATTATTAATTGAAATGCTTCATTACGGTTCAGAACTTATTTTTTACAGTTCGGTAAATTCTCTTTTGAATTTTTTAGATTGTAGTGCAATTTTGAAATGTGAAATTTAAAAATAGAAATCAGAAAGAATTTTCTAGTTGTAAAATCAATCTATTTTCATCCCAATAAAACCACAAATGAAATTTATAAAAGATATCGGAAAAGCATTTTTTATAGGCACGCTGGTATTTATAATTATTAGTGTTCTTGAATATATCAATGGATATACCTACTCGAGTGGCAAGCAATTGCTTATTGCTTTTCTCTACAACCAATTATATTCCGTAGTGTTGTATTTGGTGAATGCGCATTATTTCGGTTTTTTATTGAAGCAATTTCCGAACTCCGTTTTTAAGGTCAAAAATCTTGTGAAGGGACTTGTTGGCGGAATCATCATTACCGTTTTAAGTTTATTTTTATTACGAATCTTCACCGAATTAGCTATAAAGGGAAGGACTTTTACTGAATTCATTACCTACGAAAATATCCGCTTCTATTACATTTCGTTTATAATTTCAATTGTTGTCACCTCTATTTTTTATGCCGTCTATTACTACCGAAACAAACAGGAAAAACGTGTTACGGAGCAAAAAATAATAGCAGGAACGGCTTCCGCAAAATTTGATGCGCTTAAAAATCAGTTGGATCCTCATTTTCTTTTCAATAGTTTAAATGTTTTGACAAGCTTGATTGAGGAAAATCCGCGGGCAGCCACACGTTTTACTACTTCACTATCCAAAGTTTACCGTTATGTTTTGGAACAGAAAAATAAGGAATTGGTGACGCTTGAAGAAGAATTGAATTTTGCGAAATTATATATGTCTCTTTTAGCGGTTCGTTTCGAGGACAGCATCGTTTTTGAGGCTCCCGAAATTTTGATAGATCCGCAAGCCAAAGTGGTACCGCTTTCGCTTCAGCTCTTGCTTGAAAATGCGGTAAAGCACAATCAGGTGATGCCTTCAAAGAAACTTCACATAACTATTAGGGAAGAAAATGGCAATCTGGTCGTGGCCAACAATGTGCAACCCAAACAGGTTTTGAGGGAAAGTACGGGGGTTGGGCTTCGCAACATTCACGATCGTTATAAACTGTTGACGCAGCGTCCCGTTTCAATTCACAAAAATGAAAAAGAATTTATAGTAAGTATTCCAATATTAACCGAAAATATACAATTTATGAACACAACAACTGAATTTATTTCTGAAAAGAGATACAAGCTCGCCAAAAAATGGGTAGAACAACTGAAAGGCTTTTACATCCATTTTGGCGTGTATTTGCTTTGTGTCCCCGGTTTCATTTATTTGAATTTTCTCTCTTCTGCGGGATTTCCGTGGGCAATTTTCCCGATTTTGGGTTGGGGAATGGGCGTAGCCAGCCACGCATCTGAAACTTTCAACTACAATCCATTCTTCGGAAAAAATTGGGAAGAGCGCAAGATTCGCGAATTGATGGACAAGGAGGAATAGTTACAATTCAGCCCCGTTTATCAACGGTTGGGTAGGTTTTTATTTCCTTCCAAAAAAATTGATAGTACTTTTAAAGTATAATTAAAAACCAAAATTATGGAACCAAATACAAAGGACAGCAAATATTTTAAAGCGAAGCAACGCGTTGCCGAAATTAATAAATTTTACAGTAGCTTGATGTTTTACATCATTTTCATTGCGGCGCTGGCAGCCCTTAATTATTATACAAATGAGTGGCGTTATCCTTGGTTTTTGTGGGCGGCTTTTGGTTGGGGAATTGGCATTGTTTTTAAAGCCTTAAAAGTTTTTGAATGGACTCCATTTTTCGGAAGGGATTGGGAGGAGCGCAAACTTCAAAAATATATGCAGGAAGAGGAAAACCGAAATAATCCAACACGATTTTAATATGGAAACTATGGACTATCCCAAAAATAAAGCCTATTTAGAGGCTAGAAAGAAACTGGAGGCATTGAAAGGTTTTTACAACCATTTGGCAGTTTATATTGTTGTTAATCTCGCCATAATCCTTGTTTCTGCCAATGTTTTTAATTCAAAAGCAGTTGATTTATTTCATTGGACCAATTATATCACGGCCTTTTTCTGGGGATTTGGATTGGTATCTCACGGACTTTACGTTTTATTTTTTCTAAATTCAAAAAACAATTTTCTGAAACGCTGGGAAGATCGAAAAATCCGGGAATTTTTGGAAAAGGATAATTTTTAGATATAAATCATTTCAGAAAAAATAAAATTCAAAACCTGAACGCGCCACAAAATGAATGTAATAATTATTGAAGACGAAAAACCATCTGCTCGACATTTGCAACGAATGCTTGAAAAACTTGATGTTGCCGTTAACCAAATGCTTCACAGCGTTGAGGAATCCGTGCAATGGTTTACAGAAAACGCGCACCCAGATTTAATTTTTCTGGATATTCAATTGAGTGACGGGTTATCCTTTGAAATTTTTGAAAAAGTATCTATTAAAAGTCCCATAATTTTCACAACAGCATTTGATGAATATGCGCTGCAGGCGTTTAAATTGAATAGTATTGATTATTTGCTGAAACCAATTGATGAGGATGAATTAACTGCCGCCGTAAAAAAATATCGAAGTCTAAAACCGCAGGCACAAGCTGTACAATTCAATTTTGAGGATATCAAAAAATTACTCGTCAATCCGGTGGAACGCGAGTATAAAAAACGATTTACAACAAAAATAGGCCAGCACATAAAAATAATCTCAGCAGATGAAATTGAATGTTTTTATTCTGAAAATAAAGGAACCTACGCCCACACTGTCGATGGCCGTGATTATCTGCTCGAAACAACCTTGGAACAGCTGGAAACCGAACTTTCTCCGGAAAAGTTTTTCAGGATTAGCCGTAAATTCTTTATAAATATTGATGCCATAAAGGATATTATTTCCTACACCAATTCCCGACTTCAGTTGAAACTCAATAGTTTTAGTGGGCAGGAAGTTATCGTGGCGCGTGAAAAAGTGAAGGATTTTAAACTTTGGCTAGAGTAATTCAGAATTTATTTTATGTATTAAATTCTATTATCGTGAAAACTGGATGGCAAAAGTTTTGGGATAAATTTTACAAGCAAGGGCAAAAGCACGCTCCCGCCAGGTAACAGGAAAATAGTGAGGCTGGGAATGCTCTTGCAAATATCCAAAAGTTGTTCCTTTACCTTACTTTTTTCAGCTGTAGTAAGATCACGTTTGGTAGATTGCCGCAGTAATATTACAAGTTCGCCACTTTCCTCAAGCTCTCTTGCCAATCTATCCTTGTTCCGGATAATCAATAATTTTACGGTGGCGGATGACTGCTTATAAAATTGTTTTACGGGATGCGAATATTCAAAAAGATGCAGTTTTTCAGTATGCTTTTCTGAAAAATGCTTCAACTGAAGCAAACTTTCCTGAAGCGAAATTTCTGGAATTTCAAGCGTGTCGTTTAATTTTTTCAAGAACTGATATTCGTTTTCGTCCAATTTTAAATCTTCCCAAATAGTAAGACAGCACAAATCCTGAATGTATTTTTTTTCCAAAATTGCGTCGGCACCTATATAATTCAGGGATTTCAAAAAAGCAATATCATTACTTTCGGTATAAGCATTCCAATATTCCGAAGAAGATTCAAAAAGATCAATCAACAATTTATCGTACTTGTTTTTTTTGAATTTTGATTTTAGTGTAAAAAAGCAAGCAGTTAGCACAGCTTTTTCAATTTCCTTATAATATTCCTTCGCTGAATCCGGTTTCCGCAACCAATATCGAAAGGTAAGCACATCCAGAAAAAGAAGTGCGTACGTTAATAGTGAAATGGTGTTTTTCTTTAGTAAGGTATTCGCTTCCTGTAACCGCGCCGCCAGAATATTTTCAAGATTGTTTGATGGACTTTGGGTTAGCGACAATTTCTGAAAAAAGCCTGTTTTTCCCTTTTCCAATTGTTTATAGAAGGATAGAATTGTTTTTACGGCATCATCAAAAGAATTTTCATTGTGCGCCTGAAAATATTGAAATAACAAGCAGTGAAAAAGATTCACTTTTGTAAATTCCTCCCGCGTTAGTTTAAGATTGCTCAAGCTTTCCTGCGGAAGTGCGGCTTCGGAAAGTCCATAAACAAACCCGATTCTTTTAAGGTCTTGATAGAATTCTGCCTCAGTTCCAAAATTTTCAATAAGCACAACTTTATCGAACCTATTCAGAAATTTTTGGATCCAGTCTGGCGCAGAAGGGTTCATAATTTAATTATCATTATTTTTACGACTTTCAAAGGGAGAACGTTACCTTCGCAAAAATTTACAGACACTTTTTTAGTAATATGTACGTTTTCCAAGTATCCTAAAATTTGAGGGTAAAATTATAAAATATGAAATTGAATACTATGAAAAGACCAAAACTTTTTGGCACCGTTGCGGCGCTTGCAATCGCAGCGATTTCGGTGTTTTTTATTTCCGCTGACCATCTTGATGGCCCCGGAGTTTCTGGAACATCATCAGATATTGCGGATTTTTATGCATTTCAATCTCCAGACCCCAATAATTTTGTTTTCGTTGCAAACCTTCAGGGAATTTTATCACCCGGAAGAACCACGGAGCAAGCTATTTTTGATGAAAATGTTTTGACAGAATTCAATATAGATGTTGACAATGACTTACTTGAAGATTTTGTAATACAAGCAATACCGAGCGGGGATTATATGTACTTTTTTGGTCCCGCTGCGCCGGTACAGGATCAAAACCGAAGCCAACTTTTAAGTTCCATTGCCCGGGACAGTGTTTTGATAAGCTCTGTGACGGATGTTCAAATTGCTGAAGTCAATGGCAAAAAATTTTTTGCAGGCCCACGGGACGACCCCTATTTTTTTGATTTGAATCAATTCAATGAAGTTATAAACAATGAAGATTCTGAAGGATTTGATAATCCCGGCACTGATAGATACGCCGGTCTCAATGTGTTAAGCATTGTGGTAGAATTCCCAAAATCATTATTGCCCAGCGGAACAGTTGGTGTAAATCCGTTTGCTCCAGATAGACCAATATATAATGTTTGGGTTGAAACAAAAAGGAGAAGATAATTTTAGAAGAAATAAAAATGAAAAACAATAGATATAAATTTCTTTTTGCAGCAGTATTGATTTCAGTCTTTTTAGTTCAATGTGACGACGATGAAAATGGAAACGTGATTTTCCAGGAAACCTGCTCCGATGGGATTCAAAATGCCCAAGAAGAGGGAATCGATTGCGGTGGACCGGCCTGCGAGCCTTGCGGAGAATTTTTGGATTTGAGCGGAATATTCGTGCAGGAAGATCAAGCAGGAAGACCCGAAATAAATTCAATTTTCGGGAGCGATGGATTCCGGGATGATTTCAATACAACGGTTCCGTCACAAATGGGATTTTTCTATAAAGATAGATTTCAGTCAAAATTATTAATGGATATAAATCCAGATTATACTACCAATGTTTTGGCATATAATCCTGAGGAATTTGCCACTTTTCTATCCACAGATGTGCTTTGGTTAGCTGAAACTGGGGAAACCAGCTATTATGATGGAACCAATATTTTGACAGGGCGTTCTTTAGAAGATGATGTAGTAGATGCCACATTGTTATTTATTTTTGGCGGTGCGGATGGTACTGAAAATCCAGAATTTACAAGTGATAATGTTCCTGCTAATGACAAACCGTTCAGCCCATCATTTCCTTATTTAGCTGAACCATTTCAAGAATAAAATTTTCAGAAAAAAAATTACTATTCTGAAAACCAAACATTCAGTTATTTCGTAAATGTAATTGAGGTTGGTTATCTATCAGTCGTGATAGATGTTCATAGACCGGACAACACCGGTTTTTCAGAGTTTTTTTGTTAGTTGAAGCGCCCACGAGAGTGGGCGTTTTTTATTGTATAAAAAAGCCCGCAGTATTACGTGCGGGTTTTTAAAAACTGGGAATTATAATTTATAGTGTTTTAACTTGTCCTAAAATGTAGAGTTGGGTTAGGGTGGGGGTTTCGCTACCACCTTCTGGCTCTAATGTTATCCCAAAAGCTTCCGCTTTTGGAAAATCGGTAAACTTATAAATGCCGCTAGCCACTTCATTTTGTGCCTCGACCAATCCCATACTGCTTGGTGTCAATGGCTCCATTACAAGCGACCAAACCTGGTATACCTTGCCACGCGGCGCTTCGGGTAACCCTTTTACATCTATATACGCAATACCGTCATTGTTGTTTAAATATACTTTTGCGAAGGCATCAGGAGCAACAGCTTGGTTGCCCGGCAATGTAAAGGTTTGATATTCCCTTGACCTCAAAATTTCCAAAACTTCCTCATTTGCGGCTAGTGAAGTTTCAGCTTCATTTAGATTTTCCTTTAGCTCAGAATTTTCAATATTGGTAAGTTCAACACTTTTATTTAGATTATTGTTTTGGTTTAGCATCCACATAATTCCACCTATGCACAAGATAGCGGCTGCCCAACCAGTGATTGCACCCCAATTGGTAGATTTGCTTTCAGAATCTCCAAGGGTTTTTACTTTGTTAATGGAATTGAGAATATAGCTCCACACCATTGCAGAAAGTGTTGGAGCAACTTTTTCTGCAAGTTCTATAAGCGATTCCTCAATTCTTTCAGTTTCTTTTTTTACTTCCGGGTAAGTTTCTATTGCTTCTTCCACTTCAGCAATTTCTTCCGCTGGTAACGCACCGCAAAGGTACATTTCAAGCTTGCCTGATTCTATAAGCTCTGCTGCTGTCATATTTTATCCTAAAACCATTGCACGCAATTCGTTGATGCAATTTCGGTTTCTTGTTTTTAAAGTTCCTAAAGGGATATCAAGAGTTTTTGATGCTTCAGCCTGTGTAAAACCTTTAAAATATAAAAGGTCTAGAATTTTTATGCATTTGGGTTTTAAGGCTTCCACAAATTTTTTGATACCTATTGAATTTGTTTTCGTATTCAAGCTATCTGACGATGATATGATATCTACGAAATTGGACGTGCTTAGGTTTTTTCTAGAATTTTTAAATGATTTTGAACGCGTTTCATCAATAGCGCTATTGCGTGCTATATTTAAAATCCAAGTAAAAAATCGGCCTTTATTTATGTTGTAGGATGCAGAATTATTCCAAATTTTTACGAAGACATCTTGAAGCACTTCCTCGGCCGCGCTTTCATCGAGTACGATGCTGTAAATTATTCCATAAATAGCCTCGCTGTACATGGAATAAATTTTTGAAAATGCTTTTTCGTTGCCCGCTTGCATTTCCAGGATCAAAGCGTTGGGTTGTTCCATAAGAGTTTTTTTGTTGAAGGTAAATTTAATGATTTTAATCAATTATAAATCTTTGCAAAAGCAATCTTTTTATTTTCAATTTGAAAGCGCAGGAATTTTTTCTTTTCAATAACTTTGAAAAATGAAAAACATTCTAGTATTCAGCGGTAGTAATAGTAGCAGATCGATCAATCAAAAACTCATAAATTTTGCGGCATCGCAAGTGGCTGGGTATACCATCAATAGCATAAAACTTATAGATTTTGAACTTCCCGTTTTTAGTGAAGATATAGAGAGGGAAAAAGGGTATTCCATAAATCTAAAAATGTTGATGAACAAGATAAAAGAGGCAGATGCACTCATTATCTCGGTCAATGAGCACAATAGTATGGTCTCCGCATTTTTCAAAAATGTGCTTGATTGGCTCTCCCGCTTGGATCGCAAATTTTTGGAAGGAAAGAAAATTCTTTTAATGAGTACTTCAAACGGTAAACGTGGAGGAGCATCAGCACTTGAATACACAAAGAATAGTTTCGCACGTTTTGGAGGTGAGGTAGTTGAAAGTTTCAGCTTCCCTTCCTTTTCAGAAAATTTTTCAGAAGAAAAACAAAGCATTTCAAATGAATTGCTGTTACTGGGATTTATGGATGTACTCCAAAATTTCCTACACCAAATTGAACAGTAATGCGTGCTTCGAAAATCCATTTCCTTTCTTTGGACGACACTCTGAAAAAAAAACTACTTGCTTGGGCACAACAATACAATGAAATTATTTGGCTGGATAGCAACGCACACGTGCACAAATATTCCCGGTACGAAGCAATTTTGGCCGTTGATGCATTTACTTCGGTAAAAACCGATCAATTTGGAGCTTTCGATAAATTGAAAGAGTATCAAAGCATTACTACCGATTGGATTTTTGGTTACCTTACATATGATTTGAAAAATGACGTTGAAAAACTTTCATCAAATAATTTTGATGGATTGGATTTTCCAGATCTTTATTTTTTTCAGCCGAAAAAAATTTTTCTATTTACCCACGATTCCGTGGAATTGCTATATTTAAACGTTGTTGCAGATAAAATGGACTCCGATTGGCAGGAAATTCTTCTTACAGAAATTCCAGAAATTTCAACTTCTGAAAAAAATCAGTTTAAAATTTGCGAGCGCACAACGAAGAAAACTTATTTGAAGAAAGTAAACCAAATGCTTCAACACATAAATCGTGGCGATATTTATGAAGCCAATCTGTGCCAAGAGTTTTTTTCGGAATTTGCATCAATAGATCCTTTTGCGATATTCTTCCATTTCAATGAAATTTCCAAAGCGCCATTTGCTGCATTTTTGAAACTCGATCACTATTTTGCTCTTTCGGCATCGCCCGAGCGTTACCTTAAAAAGGAAGGGAAAAATGTAATCTCCCAGCCTATAAAAGGAACGGCAAAACGCCATAAAACAAATACCGAAGATGCCTTGACGGCTAAAAATCTGGCAGAAGACCCGAAAGAACGCAGCGAGAACATTATGATTACAGATCTGGTGCGTAACGACCTTTCCCGCTTTGCCGAAAAAGGAAGCGTTAACGTGGATGAACTTTGTAAAGTGTATACTTTTGAACAGGTACACCAAATGATTTCTACCATTTCGTGTACCATTTCACCGCAAATCAATTCTGTCGAAATTTTGAGAAACACATTTCCTATGGGGAGTATGACCGGTGCTCCAAAGATTTCTGCGATGCAGATAATTGAGGAGTTAGAAGATTCCAAACGTGGACTTTACAGTGGAGCCATCGGCTATTTCAGCCCAGAAGCAGATTTTGATTTCAATGTGGTTATACGAAGTATCCTGTATAATTCAAATAAAAAGTATATTAGTTTCTCTGTTGGTGGTGCCATTACCGCTTCTTCTATTGCCGAAAATGAATATCAGGAATGTCTTTTAAAAGCGAATGCAATGATGAAAGTTCTGGGCGCATCTTTTGATTAAAAACTAATAAATCATATTTATTAGTTTTATTGCTTATAAATATATTTTATTAGCATTTTAGCTTATATAATAATTTTATTAGTTTAAATACCAATAAAGTGATATATTTGAAAAAAAAGGATAAATGAAATATTCCGTTATTTCTGGTGATATTATTTCCTCAACGAGCTTGAGCAGTGCGGATCGTATTTTCGTGGAAGAAAAATTGGAGGAATTATTGACAGAGTTAAAAAATAGCTTCAATATTTATGGCCGAATTATTAAGGGCGATTATATTGAATGCGTGGTGCCAAAAGCGGAAGAAGGCCTACGGGTTGCCTTGGCGATAAAAAGCTATATTAAGGCAATTCCGCTGGAAATTAAAACGTACCAAAAAGAAAAAAAGCGCGCAAAGCAATTCAAAATCCACGGAATAAGGCTGGCAATTGGCTATGGCGAATTGAGCCGTTTCAATGCCGAGGAAGGAATTATTGATGGGGAAGCCATTTACCTTTCCGGACGCGAAATCAGCGGAAGCTCAACGTATAATAAAGAGCGGATTGTAATAAAAAACACATTGTTCTTCACTTCAAATTATGATGATTTCAATAGAAATTTTCAACCTATCCTTGCACTGATCGATGTTTTGATGACCAAGGCAACTTCCCGTCAATGCGAGGTGGTCTACCTTAAATTAATGGATTATCAAGAGGAACAGATCGCAAAAAAACTCGGGATCGGGCAATCTGCAGTCAATCAGCATTCCACGAGCGTTGGCTGGAACGCGCTGGATGAAGCAGTGCGCTATTTTAATCACGTAATCTCCAACGCAAATTGATGGACTTTAAAACATTTTTATTGCTTCAGTTTTTGGCCCATTTGTGCTTGGATTATTTTTTTCAAACAGATAAACTTGCACAGAATAAAAATTCCATAGGTTTCAAAAGCAATTTCTTGTACTGGCACGCTTTGTTGTGTTTTGGGCTATCTTGGTTGTTTTCACTTCAATTTGATTTTTTGTGGGGCGCAGCAATTATTGGCGCGACACATTTTATAATTGATGGTTTCAAAAAAAATCTGTGCAACAGTAATCTGCTCGGAAAATATGCATTCTTTATAGATCAAGCCCTGCATCTACTGGTTTTGTTCATCGTTGCATTCTTTTTCGATAAATTTCAGGGAATAAACCCTACTGTACATATTTCATTTAATTTTAAATATTTATTGATTATTACTGCCTATTTGGTTTGCTTAAAACCGGCCAATATTTTTATAAAGGAAGTTTTTTCTAGCACAAATATTATGGTGAGCAGTGATAATGAGATGCCAAATGCCGGTAAGGTAATTGGTATGTTGGAACGTATATTAACACTTACATTCATCATTGTTTCCCAGTACTCCGCCGTTGGATTTCTCATAGCTGCAAAATCCATTTTACGTTACGGTAATAATGAAACCCTCAAAACCGAATATGTACTAATTGGCACAATGCTCAGTTTCGGAATTGCCGTAATCACCGGGATAATCATTAATCTCTTCTAAAATGTAATTGTGGAACTACAAGCTATTTTGAAAAGAAATATTGACGAAAACTTTCCATTTCTGAAAGAAAAAAAACTGCTGATTGCCTGTAGCGGCGGACTCGATAGTACGGTTTTGGCATATTTGATGAAAAGTTTGGAATTTCAAATTGCCTTGGCACATTGTAATTTTTCGCTTCGCGGAAAAGAAAGTGACGGGGATGAAATGTTTACAGTAGGGCTGGCAAAAAAAATGGAAATCCCAGTTTTTGCCGAAACGTTTGAAACAAAAAAATACGCAGCGGAAAATAAAGTTTCAACACAAATGGCAGCGCGCGACCTTCGCTATCATTGGTTTGGAGAAATTTTGAAAAATTTTGGATATGATTATGTATTGACTGCCCACCATTTGGATGACGACTTGGAAACATTTCTGATAAATCTTTCGCGAGGTAGCGGCCTTCAAGGTCTTACGGGAATTCCCTTTCAAAATGAGAAAATCATTCGACCTTTTTTAAATGTCTCAAGGGAAGAAATTTTTGAATATGCCAAAGAAAATAAAATTTCCTGGCGAGAGGATAGTAGCAATGCGAAACCGGATTATCTGCGAAACAAATTAAGGCTGGATGTTATTCCTCAATACAAGGAAGCGGCAAATTCATTATTGCGCAACTTTCAGAAATCACGGCAGAATTTGCGCGCATCACAGCATTTGGTTGAGGATTATATGGCGCTTGTCTATAAACTTATTATTGCCGAAACTGCCGATGGTTACAGCATAAATATTGAAAAATTACAGGAATTGCCACATCCGCGCGCTATTCTTTTTGAGCTTTTATCCGGTTTTGGATTTACAGCTTGGGAAGATGTTTATAATCTATTGGAAGCGCAAACCGGGAAACGGGTCTTTTCTGAAACGCACCAACTTTTAAAAAACAGAGACCTATTATTCCTTTCTGAGATTTCTTCCGAAGAAAATTTTTCTGAATTTGAAATTTCAAAAGAAACACCCGAAATCAGTGAGCCCATTCGCCTAAAATTTGAAACTGAAAAGTATATTGGTGAGACTGAAAAGAACATTGCACATTTTGATTTTCATAAACTAAAATTTCCATTAAAGCTAAGAAAATGGCAGGAAGGAGACCAGTTTCAACCTTTCGGGATGAAGGGAAAAAAGAAATTGAGCAAATTCTTCAAAGATGAAAAGCTATCTTTGTCACAAAAGGATAAAATTTGGCTTCTTACCAGCAACAATCAAGTTATTTGGGTAATTGGCCACAGGATGGACGAACGTTTTAAGGTGACGGAAACCACTTCAGAAATATTCAAAATAACTTATTTTAAAGAGAAAAAATAATGAGACAAATAAAATTGGTTTTCGCGTTTTTATTGATTTTCAATCTAGCGACTGCGCAGGATGAAAATTTTGTAAAGGAAAATTACACAAAAACAGAAACCACGATTACTATGCGCGACGGAATAAAATTGTTTACCGTAATCTATGCGCCGAAGGATACTTCAAAGAAATATCCCATACTTTTCCAGAGAACACCCTACAGCTGCCAGCCTTATGGCGAAGATCAATTTCGGTCAAAAATTGGTCCCAATGAATTTTTAATGAAAGAGGGAAATATTGTCGTGTACCAAGATGTACGCGGTCGTTGGGCAAGTGAAGGCGTTTATGATAATATGCGTGCGTACATTCCCAACAAAAAGGGAAAGCAGGTTGATGAAGCAAGCGATACGTATGATTCTATTGAATGGCTGGTAAAAAATGTAAAGAATAATAATGGAAATGTGGGCATTTGGGGCATAAGTTACCCAGGATTTTACGCTACATATTCGTTGCTGGATTCTCATCCGGCATTGAAAGCTGTTTCGCCACAGGCCTGCATAGGCGATTTCTTTTTTGATGATTTTCACCACAATGGCGCATATTTATTGAGCTATTGGCGCGCAACAGCCTTATTTGGTTATGAAAAAACAAAACCTGTGAAGGAAGATTGGTATCAATTTCCGGAGTTGGGATCAAAGGATCAATATCAGTTTTTTTTGGATGCTGGGCCTTTGTCAAATCTGGATAAATATTACAAAGAGGACAATGTTTTTTGGCAACAATTGAAAAAACATCCCAATTATGATGAATTCTGGGAAAGCCGAGGCATAATTCAGCATTTGGAAAACATTAAACCAGCGGTAATGGTCGTTGGTGGGCTATTTGATGCAGAAGATCTGTATGGTCCGTTTGAAACATATAAAAATATTGAAAAACGAAGCAACAATTACAACACTTTGGTTTTTGGACCGTGGAGCCACGGTGATTGGTCAAGAACCAAAGTTAGGCAGGCCATTGGCAATGTGTATTTTGGGGACAATATTTCTTTGAATTATCAAAAAAACGTGGAAACTAAATTCTTCAATCATTTTCTAAAAAATAATGGGAAAGGAAATAGCGGTTTACCGGAAGCCTATGTTTTTGACACCGGAACAAAAGAATGGAAATCTTTTGAACAGTGGCCACCAGAGCAGACTGAAAAGAAAACCTATTTTCTGCAAAGCAATCAAAAGCTTGCTGAGAGCGCAAGTAATACCACAACTTTTGAAGAATTTGTTAGTGATCCCAAAAAGCCAGTTCCATATTCTGAGGATATAAAAATGGTTTTCACACCCAGAAAATATATGACGGATGACCAACGTTTTGCGGCACGCCGTACAGATGTGTTGGTATTCGAAACCCCGATTTTAGAAAAGGACATTACAATGGCTGGAGAAATTTTGGCAAAGCTGAATGTTTCAACTACGGGCACAGATGCAGATTGGGTAGTAAAGGTGATAGATGTATTGCCGAATGATGCCGAAGATTTTCCTGAAACCCAAGAATATTTAAAAATGGGAAATTACCACATGATGGTGCGCAGTGAGATCTTGCGCGGGCGTTTCAGGAATAGCTTCAGCAATCCGGAAGCTTTTGTTCCCAATGAAAAAACCGATGTAAATATAAAGCTTCAGGACATTAACCATACATTTAAAGCAGGACATAAAATTCAGCTACAGATACAGAGTACATGGTTTCCTTTGATCGATTTAAATCCACAAACCTTTGTTCCGAATATTTTTGAAGCCAAAGAGGAAGATTTCAAAAAACAAACCCACAGGGTTTATAACGATTCTTCCATTGAATTTACAGTGCTGAAGTAATAGATTAGGGAAGGCCAAAAAATAAATTTCCCGGCCATTGGCCGGGAAATTATTAACAAACCTAACTTAGTAAACTTTAAAATTGCACTGAGATTATTTTCTATCCCCACAAAAAATAGTCTGCAGTACACTATCCACTAATTCTATGTTTCAAATATAGCATGCTAATTGCACCTATACTATACGTACATGCACGTATTTTTTAGTTACGGATCAATTTTTTTCTATCCATGCCGTCATATCCTATAACATATAGTAAACAAAGACCTTCACGGAGATTTTCTACATAAATTTAATAATCAAATACTTAGTTTTGAATTATTTGAATCAACTTTCTTGTAGTATAATAGAAGTAAATCTCATCCCAATTCTTATTCAAACTAAAATATTTTTGAGTAGGAACAGGATAAATGGACAATTTATAATTGATAATTTTAGAGGTAAGTTACATACGTATTCAAACATTTAATATATTTTTTCTGCACATTTTTCATTAAAATATAAACCGAAAACGTTATAGTAATTATAACTGATTGTACAAACTCCAATAATGTAGTAGCTTTACAACAATGAGCGAAAAAATTAAAAAAATTGGAGTACTTACCAGTGGCGGTGATGCTCCGGGAATGAACGCTGCCATCCGTGCCGTTGTGCGTTCGTGTGCTTTTCATAAATTGGATTGCGTGGGTATTTTTCGAGGCTATGAAGGTCTCATGGAGGCGGATTTCAAACCGCTGGATGCACGATCCGTAAAAAATATTATCAATCGTGGTGGCACTTTTTTAAAATCGGCACGTTCCCAAAAATTCCGAACTGCAGACGGTCGAAAATTGGCATACAAAAATCTCAAGGAAGCTAACATTGATGCCTTAGTTGTTATAGGCGGTGACGGAACTTTTGCGGGCGCCTCCGTTTTCAACGAAGAATTTGATTTTCCAATTGTAGGATTGCCGGGTACCATAGATAATGACATAAATGGAACTGACTACACTATTGGTTACGACACCGCGCTGAACACTGTGGTTGAGGCTATTGACAAAATTCGGGATACGGCAAATTCTCACAACAGATTATTTTTAGTGGAAGTCATGGGTCGCGATGCCGGAGACATTGCCCTTAATGCCGGAATAGGCGCAGGAGCTGAGGAAATTTTAATTCCTGAACAGGATATGGGTAAGGATAGACTCGTGGAATCACTTAGAAAAAGCAAACTATCCGGGAAAACTTCGAGCATTATTGTTGTCTCGGAAGGCGATCAAATTGGGAAAAATATTTTTGAGCTTGCAGAATATATAGAAAATAACCTCACAGCATATGAAGTTCGTGTTACTGTACTTGGCCACATTCAGCGTGGCGGATCTCCCAGTTGTTATGACAGGGTCTTGGCCAGCAGGTTAGGAGTGGGTGCCGTAGATGCGCTCATAAATGGTGAAAGCGATGTAATGATTGGCATTGTCCACAACAAAATTACTTCGGTTCTATTTAAAAATACAGTAAAAACGAAACACAAAATTGATTTGGAATTAATTCGAGTTGCTGATATTATTTCAATATAATATTCAATTTTTGAATTTTCCGAAACTGAATAAAATCCAGAAAAAAATATGACAACATTGGGAATAAACGGCTTTGGCCGAATAGGAAGAATTGCTTTCCGAATAGCTTCACAGCGAAAAGATATAGAGGTGGTAGCAATTAATGATTTGCTGGATGTAGAACATCTTGCATATTTATTGAAATATGATTCCGTTCACGGGAAATTCGACGGAACGGTGGAGGTTGAAAATGGCCATTTAATTGTAAATGGAAGGAAAATAAGGGTCACTTCAGAAAAAAATCCCGAAAACTTAAAATGGGATGAGGCGAAGGCAAGCATCATTATAGATTCCACAGGAATTTTTACCGATATTGATACTTCTTCGGCACACATGAAAGCGGGAGCAAAAAAAGTGGTTATCTCAGCGCCATCAAAAACAGCACCTATGTTCGTAATGGGCGTAAACCACGATAAGGTGAAAGCTACAGATACTATAGTTTCCAATGCTTCGTGCACCACAAATTGTCTTGCACCGCTCGCAAAAATTATCAATGACAATTTGGGAATAGTGGAAGGATTGATGACTACCGTCCACGCAACAACAGCAACCCAACTCACGGTTGACGGACCCTCGCGTAAGGATTTTAGGAGTGGAAGAAGCGCATTGTTAAATATTATCCCGGCTTCAACCGGTGCTGCAAAGGCGGTGGGCAAAGTTATTCCGGAATTGGATAACAAACTTACGGGTATGGCCTTTCGCGTACCAACGGCTGATGTTTCGGTAGTGGATTTAACCGTGAGAACCGAGAAGCCAGCCTCTTATGAAGATATCAAAAAGCTTTTCAAAAGTGCGGCCGCAGGTGATTATAAGGGTATTGTAAGCTACACCGAAGATGATGTGGTTTCGCAGGATTTTATTTCAAATGCACATACTTGCAATTTCGATGCGGGAGCTGGCATTGCGCTTAACGATAATTTCTTTAAGTTAGTGGCTTGGTATGATAACGAGTATGGTTATTCCTCAAAATTGGTAGATTTGGCCGCTCACGTTGCAACTCTTTAAAATATGATTTTAATTGCAGACGGTGGATCCACAAAATGCGATTGGGTCCTGATGGATTCACACGGTGAAGTTATACTAAAAACCAGAACGCGCGGCCTGAATCCGTCTGTTGTTCCGCAGGATGATCTTTATGAACGCGTTCGCGAAAATGAAGATTTACAATCCATATTTGAAAAAATTGATCAAGTGGACTTTTATGGCGCTGGAACAGGTACCAAAACACCCCGACAAATTTTGACGAATGTTATTGCAGAAATTTTTCCCAACGCAAAGGTTTTGGTTCAGGAAGATTTGGAGGCGGCAGTTTACGCAGCAACTACAGAACCTGGCATCGTCTGTATTATTGGAACCGGCAGCAATAGTTGTTATTTTGATGGAAAAGAAATCCATGCTCCAGTTCCATCCTTGGGATTTATTTTGATGGATGAAGCCAGCGGAAATTATTTCGGAAAAAGATTGATCCGTGATTATTTCTATGGAAAAATGCCATCACAATTGGTCGCTAGTTTTGAACAGCGATTTAATCTGGATCCAGATAGCATCAAAATGAATCTTTATAAAAAACCCAATCCCAACACCTATTTGGCGTCTTTTGCTGAATTCATTTTCACTTCAGAAGAGGTGAACGGTTATTTTTATAAACTTATAAGCGAGGGGATGACCAATTTTATTGAGCATAGAATTCTCAGTTTTAAGGAAGCGCAGCATGTACCAATTCATTTTATTGGTTCCATTGCACATTTTTCGGAAGATATAATTCGGGATGCGATGAAGCCGTACCGACTCCAGTTGGGCAATATTGTACGAAGGCCCATAGATGGACTAATCAATTATTATAAAGTACAAATTTCAAATAACAAACTGTAAAAGGAAATTCAAAAAACATATAACATAGCAACTTTATAAATTTTGAATTTTCCACTTTAAAATCATAAATCAAAATAATGTTCCCAAAAATTGACCCAACGAAAACGGAGGCTTGGCAAGCGTTGCAGCATCATTTTTTAGAATTGAAAGATGTGAAGATGCAACAGCTTTTTGCCGAAGATAAAGAACGTGCCAATCGATTTTCATTGGCTTGGGAAGATTTTTACATTGATTTTTCAAAAAATAGAATTGCTTCAAAAACCCTGGATTTGCTTTTAAACTTGGCAGATGAAGTAAAACTGAAGGAAGCAATTGAAGCGCAATTCAACGGTGAGAAAATAAACGAAACCGAAAATAGGGAGGTTTTGCACACCGCTTTGCGTGATTTCAAAAATGAAAAGCCGGAAGTAACCGAAGCACTTCAAAAGATGAACCTATTTTCTTCGGAAATCATTAATGGAACCCACGTAGGTTATACCGGGAAAGCGATTACAGATGTTGTAAACATTGGTATTGGCGGTAGTGATTTGGGTCCTGATATGGTTACCGAAGCGCTTCAGTTTTATAAAAATCATTTGAATACGCATTATATTTCAAATGTTGACGGCGATCACGTAAAGGAAATTTTAAAAAAAATAAATCCTGAAACAACGCTTTTTATCATTGTTTCCAAAACTTTCACTACGCAAGAAACCCTCACAAATGCACAAACTGTGCGCAAGTGGTTTCTAAATACCGCAACTGAAAAGGATATTGAAAAACATTTTGTTGCGGTTTCTACCAATTTAAAAGCTGTAACGGATTTTGGAATTTCCGAAGAAAATATTTTCCCAATGTGGGATTGGGTTGGCGGTCGATTTTCATTATGGAGTGCCGTGGGGCTTTCTACTTGCTGTGCCATTGGCTATCCTAATTTTGAATTGCTTTTGAAGGGAGCAAATAAAATGGATGTTCATTTTAAAAATTCAGAGTTTAAAACAAATATTCCAGTGGTACTTGCCTTACTTTCAATTTGGTACAACAATTTTTTTAAAGCAGAAAGTGAAGCCGTTATCCCGTATTCTCAGTATCTGACCAAGCTAGTACCGTATTTGCAACAGGCTATTATGGAGAGCAATGGCAAAAGTGTAGACCGCAATGGCAGCAACGTGGAATACCAAACGGGCACCATTGTTTGGGGAAGCACGGGTACCAATGCGCAGCACGCTTTTTTTCAACTGATCCACCAAGGCAAAAAATTGATTCCAGCAGATTTTATTGTATTTGCCGAATCACTGCACGGCAATAGTGATCATCAAAATAAACTTTTGGCAAACTGTTTTGCCCAAACGGAAGCCCTTTTAATGGGAACTTTTGACACTGAAGTCGAAAATAACTTCAAAAAATTTGAAGGTAATAAACCTACCAATACAATTTTAATAAAAAAATTGACACCAGAAAATCTGGGAAGTTTGATTGCGCTTTACGAGCACAAAATTTTCGTGCAGGGCGTAATTTGGAATATTTTCAGTTATGACCAATGGGGCGTGGAACTTGGAAAAAAATTGGCAAAGCAAACACTTTTGGAAATTGAAAGTAGAAATCCATCAAAATCAGAAAATACTTCTACCCGAAATCTCATAAATCAGGTTTTCTATTTCAAGGAATAATTTTTACCCGCTAATAATTATATCTCACATTTCATAAGATAATTTTAGTATCTTCATCGTTCATTCTCCCCATTTTTGAAATCATCATAATATGCTAACAAAAGTTTACGGCAGTGCTGTTTTTGGGGTAGAGGCTACCACCATAACGGTAGAAGTCAATGTAGATAGTGGCATCGGCTACCATTTAGTTGGTTTGCCTGATAATGCCATTCGCGAGAGTAATTACAGAATTGCGGCCGCTCTTCAAAATAATGGGTATAAAATTCCAGGTAAAAAACTGATTCTCAATATGTCTCCCGCGGATCTTCGGAAAGAAGGTTCGGCGTACGATTTGACATTGGCTATGGGGATTTTGGTAGCCACGGAACAGATTGAGGAAAAAAATCCACTCTCGGATTATATAATTATGGGTGAACTTTCGCTTGACGGAAAGCTACAGCCCATTCGTGGGGCGCTGCCTATTGCTATAAAAGCGAAGGACGAAGGTTTTAAAGGATTTATTCTTCCGAAGCAAAACGCCAAGGAAGCCGCAATAGTTGACGGTATTGAAGTTTATGGAATTGAAAACATAAGCGAGGTAATTGATTTTTTCAACGAAGATATTCCGTTACAGCAGGTGCAGGTAGATATGCAGGCCGAATTTTACAACAATCTTGATAACCCGGAATTTGATTTTGCCGATGTAAAAGGTCAGGAATCCATAAAACGATGTATGGAAATTGCCGCTGCCGGCGGACACAATATTATATTGATTGGTCCACCAGGCTCCGGAAAAACCATGCTTGCCAAACGCTTGCCCAGCATACTTCCGCCAATGACGCTTCAGGAAAGTCTGGAGACAACTAAAATTCACAGTGTAGCTGGCAGAACGATAGAAAAGGGAGGGATTATGACCGCAAGACCTTTTCGAAGTCCGCATCATACCATTTCAGACGTGGCACTTGTGGGCGGTGGGCAATATCCGCAACCGGGGGAAATATCCCTTGCACATAACGGTGTTCTTTTCCTTGACGAATTGCCTGAATTCAAACGCGGCGTTCTCGAAGTAATGCGTCAACCGCTGGAAGATCGGGATGTTACTATTTCGCGGGCAAAATTTACAGTGACTTACCCTTCCAGTTTTATGCTTGTTGCAAGTATGAACCCTAGTCCCGGCGGCTATTTTAACGATCCGGATGCGCCGGTGATGAGTTCACCAGCAGAAATGCAACGCTATTTGAGCAAGATTTCTGGGCCACTTTTGGACCGTATTGATATCCACATTGAAGTTACACCTGTTCCCTTCGACAAGCTGAGCGAGGAACGTCGCGGCGAACCAAGCACCGTTATTCGTGAGCGGGTTACCAATGCTCGAAAAATTCAAAGTGAACGTTTTAGGGAGTTTGATAACATACATTATAATGCCCAAATGGGTGTTAAGCAAATTCGCGAATTCTGTAAACTTGACGAGGCATCACTTACATTATTGAAAACGGCAATGGAACGGCTTAACCTCTCCGCACGGGCTTACGATAGAATTTTAAAAGTTGCACGAACCATTGCAGATTTGGAGGCTTCAGAAAGAATTACGGGAAATCACATTTCAGAAGCTATTCAATATAGAAGTCTGGACCGTGATGGATGGTTTGGATAAAGAAATGATTATTTTGGCCAGCTATTTTCAAAACTTTTAAAGGAATAAATAAAGTAAGTGGACTTCTAATTTTCAATACCTTTAAAGAAAATTTTCTATGAAACATCTTTTCATATTTGTAATTGCTATTTTTTGTTTTCAGGGTTGTAAGAATGAAAAAAACCAATTTGAAAAGTCTTCTGAAATTTCAAATGAAATAAAAGCATATCCGGATCCAATCTATACCATTTCCGAAGCAAATAAACTTATTGATTTACCGCTGCATTGTGTAAATACAGCCTATCCATATAAACCCGGAGAAACGCTTGAGAGCGCGGAAGATTTAGTAGAACCCAAAACGGTGCATCCTATTTTCTATGGCTGTTTTGACTGGCATAGCGCCGTTCACGGCTACTGGTCTATAGTTACATTGCTTCAAAAATTTCCAGAAATGGAACGGGCAGGGGAGGCCAGGGCAATTTTGAAAGAAAAAATTACAGCAGAAAATGTGGCAATAGAGCTTGCGTTTTATAAAAAAGATATCAATAAAAGTTTTGAAAGGACGTATGGTTGGGCGTGGCTGTTAAAACTCTCGGAAGCGCTTCACAATTGGGAAGATCCCCAAGCACGAAAAATGGAGCAAAACTTAAAGCCGTTATCAGATTTTATTGTAATGCGCTATAAGGAATTTCTGCCAAAATTAAATTACCCAATAAGAGTTGGGGAGCACGCAAATACGGCATTCGGACTTACGTTTGCATATGATTATGCCGAAACTTTTAACGATGTTGAATTGCAGCAACTCATACATAAACGGGCAAAGGATTATTATATGAACGATAAAAATTGCCCGATGAATTGGGAGCCGAGCGGCTACGATTTTCTTTCGCCGTGTTTGGAGGAAGTGGATATTATGCGGCGCATTCTTTCACCAGAGGCATTTGTAAGTTGGATGGACCAATTTTTACCAGAATTGGCCAATGAAAATTACAAATTACAAGTAGGCGAGGTAAGCGATAGAACTGATGGTAAACTGGTGCATCTGGATGGGCTGAACTTTAGCCGAGCGTGGGTTTTTTACGGCTTGGCAAAACAATATCCCAAATATAAGCATCTACAGAATGTTGCTAATGAACATCTTGCATACTCCTATCCCAATCTTGTGGGCGATACCTATGAAGGTGGCCATTGGCTTGGAAGTTTTGCTATCTATGCATTGGAGACTATAAAAAATACCGAAGAATAATTTTTTTACCGTTTCACGAAAATAAGCTTGTTCTTCAAAAGCAATTCTATCAATATTTAAGTTGAATGGTTATAAATTCAATTGATAGTTATCTTTTTTTCAGAATTAAGACTCCTGTATTTTATGTGAAAATTTCAAAACAATAAATTCTGCTGGTCTCACTACGGCCATACCAATTTCCACGTTCAATATTCTATTCAAAATATCTTCAGCAGTTATAGTTTCGCCCAATCCGACCCTAACATAAAATGCTTGATCCGGTTTTGCCCCAGTAAGTGCTCCAGCCCGCCATTGAAGAGTCAAAAAATTTTCAATCATGGCCCTGATTTTTGCCCAAGTGTTCGCATCATTGGGTTCGAAAACAAATTGCACCGTAGCTTTTTTCACAGATTCCTCAACCATATTGAAAAACCTACGAACGGAAACATATCGCCACTCGTTGTCATTTCCGGCCAATGTGCGCGCACCCCAAACTAGGACGCCCTTACCGGTAAAAGCCCGTATGGCGTTTATGGATTTTCCGCTGCTGTGTACATTTAAGTCCTGTTGGTCTTCGTTGGTAATTATTTCCGTTGGTTCAATGCAAGAGCTTACAGATTCATTTGCCGGTGCTTTCCAAACGCCCCGCAACTTATCCACGCGTGCGTAAATTCCAGCCATTGCGCTACTTGGAGGAAGTACTACATAGTGTTGCTCTATTGCAGATTTAATTTTATCGTAAAGAGTTAAATTGAAATCGGCATTCGTAATGTCCGCCAATTCGGAGAGGTTTTTGCCCTCATACGCGCCGTCTGAAGTAGTATTAGTCTGATCTGTAACCGAATGCGAAATGACAACTTCGGCCTCACTGTAGGAGAAACTATAGGTTGTTCTCAAAAATGGGTGATAGGCTGCTCCATATTTTAAAAGTGAAACTTCATTTCCCAAAGAAGTTGCAGTGCGCAAAGCGTTGCTGGAGTTATCAAATGTATCAATCAATACAAACCTATCTTTTAATTTTTGACATTGGATCAATGCTTTGTTGATGAGCGAATAATAGCTGTCCGCAGTAGATATGGACAACGCATCGGGAAAAATATACAACGTTGGCTCATCATATTTTTCAAGCTTATTCAATCCTGTTACCAATGCGGCTTGAGTCACGCTACCGGTATCATAATTTCCTGCGGAATTGATATAGCAAGGCCCGCCACCATTGTCAAAATACATCCGTATGGCGTAATACATTACATAAGGACTTGTGGTGGGAATGGAAACTGATATTTTTTGATTCAGCAATTGTATGGGCGAACCGATGCTAACACTATCTTCAATGCTTACCGCGATTGCATCTTCATTGGGCGCTTTTCCGAAATAGGTTTCGTACTCCAGCATCGTGCTTATGCGTGTGGAAATATTCAAAAGACTTTTCCCATTTTTTTCGGCATATTCCGTATAGCCAATAAATGCGGGAATTGCTGTTTCCACTTGGGCTACAGACGGTGGGAAGTTTGTTATTTCCTCCACATAGACACCAGGTGTTTTGTACTTTTTTGCCATAATTTTTTAGTTGACATTTATTTCTGAAATTGAAATAATACCATTTTCACAGTCATTAAAACTATATGATGTTATTTCGGTTTTGACAGATGGAAATTTGGTTGGGTATGAGGAATGGATGGACTTACTTGTCATAAACCAAATTTAGATTATTTCAAATAATTGAACAACAGTTGGTTAGCTTTTTTAGGAAATAATATTTTTTTGTTTTCTTGATTGCTTGTGATTTTCCGAATTTTGGGGGTGGCTGTGACATAAGTGTATCGTATTCGTGTTGGAGCTCACCAAACAAAAAAACGTTTGGATAACATGGCGTCAATTAGATTCATTTCAATTAACAATTAACAATGATCAATAAACAATGATCAATAAACAATGATCAATATACAATGATCAATATACGATGATCAGTTATTACTCATAACTCATAACTCATAACTCATAACTCATAACTCATTACTCATTACTCATCACTAATTATTAATCAATCAAAAATTCATCATTCAAAATTCATAATTATAAAAAATGTATCTTAGCAATCGCAGGAAATCCCCAAACTTCTTCAGAGCTATATGTCTTTAGAGACAAAAATTTATCAAAAGGAAAATAATCTCAAACTTGGGAAATTGGTCAAGGAAAGCTTGGGCGATATGTACAGGTCGCGCTTCTTGGCTAGGCAATTGGCTACCCGCGATATCAAAGCGCAATACAGGCAAAGTTATTTGGGGATTATCTGGGCCTTTCTTACGCCCCTAGCCACGGCGGCTGTTTGGATATTCTTGAATAAATCCGGTACCATCCAAATTACCGATACCGGTATCCCATATCCTGTTTACGCTTTTAGCGGTACCCTTTTATGGTCCATAATCACGGAATCCTTAAATGCGCCTACAGCGAGCACCAAGGGAGCTGGGGGAATTATTTCAAAAATAAACTTTCCCAAGGAAGCACTTATTGTTTCGGGAATCTATAAAATGCTTTTCAATAGCAGCGTGAAAATCATACTACTTTTGGCTTTTATATTTTTGTATGGTGTGGGATTCCACTGGAGCCAATTGCTTTTTCCATTTGTAATGCTTGGGGCGGTGCTTTTTGGAACAACCTTGGGGCTGTTTATTACCCCGCTGGCCATGCTGTATAGTGACGTTTCAAAAATAATCTCGATGGGACTTTCGTTTGTAATGTATGCCACGCCGGTAGTGTACGCCATCCCCGAATCTGGAATTATGAAAACCGTAATGGAGCTTAACCCCTTTACCCCATTTATACTTACGGCGCGAGATACCTTAACCGGTTTGGCACCGGAGTATTTGGTCTATATGTTAGTATTATTGGCCACCTGCATCCCTTTGTGTTTTTTGGGACTGGTGTTTTATAGAATTTCAATTCCGGTACTGGTTGAGCGGATGGGTTGAGGTTTGTTCTCGGTTGTCCGTTCTCGGTTGTCTGTTCTCGGTTGTCTGTTCTCGGTTGTCTGTTCTCGGTTGTCAGTTTTCGGTTATCTGTTCTGGGTTATCTGTTCTCGGTTGTCGGTTGTCGGTTTTCGGTTTTATGTTCTCGGTTGTCTGTTTTCGGTTGTCTGTTCTCGGTTTTCTGTTCTCAGTTTTCCTTTCGTCTTACGTCTTACGTCTTAAGTCTTACGTCTTTTGTCTTTCGTCCTTTCGTCCTTTCATCCTTTCGTCTTTCGTCTTTCGTCTTTTGTTCTCTGCAATTTGTTTTTTAGTAAATTTAAGCTTCCTTATATTTGAAAATGAAATCCTATAAAGATTTAGATATCTATAATTTGGCTTTTCAATATGCGCTTGATGTTCATAAGGTTTCATTATTATTGCCGAAATTTGAGCTTTACGAAATGGGAAGTCAGCTAAGACGTTCTTCAAAAAGTGTTAAAGACAATATTGTTGAGGGTTATGGGAGACGAAAGTACAAACAGGATTTCATTAAGTTTTTGATATATGCCCACGCATCATTGTTAGAATGCCTTTCCCAATTGCAAATGATACAAAATTTATATCCCAATATTTCCGTTTCTTCATTAATAGAAAATTACGATGCATTGGGAGGTAAAATTCATTCTTTTATAACGTACGTAGAAAATAACTGGAAATTATAACCCACAACCGAGAACCTACAATCCACAACATATAACCCCGTGCCCAAGGAAAATCAACATAAAACAATACAAAATCCACAATTCAAAGAGGACAATCAAAACCGGACATCCCAGAACGTTCAAAGTAATGCGGACAACCCACAACCTACAACCCAAAACCAAGAACCGATAACCGAGAACCAAGAACCGAGAACCAAGAACCAAGAACTGACAACCCACAACCGACAACCCACAACCGACAACCCACAACCGACAACTGACAACCCACAACCCACAACCGACAACCAAGTTTTAATAAAAGTCGAAAACCTCTCCAAAAAGTTCTGTAAGGACCTTAAGACCAGTCTTTGGTATGGAGTGAAGGATTTGGTTTCCGGGATTGCGGGCAATAAGGCGGAGCGCGAACTGCGGCCCAAGGAATTCTGGGCGGTAAAGGACATCAATTTTGAACTGCGCCGTGGGGAGTGCCTGGGGCTCATTGGCCACAATGGCGCGGGCAAATCCACATTATTGAAAATATTGAACGGACTCATAAACCCGGATGCGGGAAAGGTAACCATACGGGGTAAGGTAGGTGCGCTGATCGAGCTGGGTGCGGGCTTTAACCCTATATTGAGCGGCAGGGAAAATATTTATAACAACGGTGCGGTGCTGGGTTTTACACGCAAGGAGATTGATGCCAAGGTGGACGAAATAATTGCCTTTGCCGAATTGGAAGAATTCATTGATATGCCCGTAAAAAATTACAGCAGCGGGATGCGCGTGCGCCTGGGTTTTGCGGTAGCTGCCCAAATGGAACCGGACGTGCTTATTATCGATGAGGTCTTGGCGGTGGGTGATTTGGGTTTCGTGCTGAAATGTTTTAAACGGATAGATACCATCTTACCGAATACTGCAATCGTATTCGTTAGCCATAATATGCCTATGGTTTCACGTATTTGCAATAAAATTATTTTGATGGATAGGGGAGTTGCAAAATTTCAAGGGGATGAAGTGGGAAAGGCGATTGATCAATATTATACTAGATTTTCAAATAATAATAGTAATGTAGTTTTTGATGATGGGAATTTAGAATTAGTTAAGGCCAAACTTCTTGGAGCTAAAAACCTTAATAATATTCCACACTTACATTGGGGAGATGATTTCCAATTATACCTAAAATTTAAAATAAATAATCTTCAAATAGTTCCATCTTTCCACGTGCTAATTTTTGATAAAGAGCAAAGACCTGTGGCAATTTTTGATTCTAATAAGGAACAATATTTACTTGATAAAAAAGATACATATATTGAATTTAATGTATTGCATCATAATTTTCAACTATCTAAAGGGATGTACAATGTAGGTCTAAATATTTACAAATCAGAACGAAGAGACCCAATAATGAGAATAAATGATTTGCTCAAATTTCAAATTTTGCATGACATTGATGTTTCGCCACCATTCTTTTTAAAATCTAATTTCAAATTTATTTCTAATGTATAAATTTAATTTTTCCAAAATTTTTAATGGACAGAAAACTATTTCAGAGAAAGATTTAGATTTGAAATTTTTGGAATATGATAAAAAACATATTCTCCGGACTGTAAACTTGAATGATATACCATTTAAAGAATATAGAATAGGAGGCAAAATATCATACGCTGAATGGGCGCATGTAATTGGTTTATTTCAAACTTTGATTTATGAAATCCTTGATAGAAAAAGTAACAATTATATATTAGATATTGGCTGCGGTACAGGTTTATTGGCTATGTCTTGTCAAAATTATATAGAAGATAGTGGTTTATATATCGGACTAGATGTTTCAAAATCCAATATAGATTTTTGTAAAAGTCATTTTACAAATTCTAAATTAAGATTTCATCATTTTGACGTTAATAATGCTATGTATGCAAATAATCAAGAATCGAAATATAAACCATGGGCTATCGAAAGCGACAAAATGAATCTAGTTACGGCATTATCAGTTTGGACGCATTTAAATGAAGAGGATGCCATTTTTTACTTTAAAGAAATTTTTAGGGTTTTAAAAAAAGGAGGAAAAGCACTAATAACCTTTTTTTATTTAGACAATTTATATTATGAATCATTAGATTACAGAAAAAATAAAAAGGGTCAATTTCACAACACGTCACAATCTGATTGGATTTTCGATACTAAAGCTTATAATTCAGACAACTGGTTTTATCCTTCGCAACTAAATATCCCTGAAAATGCTATAGGAATAAATAAATTTGGTCTGGAAAAGCTATTAGAGCATAGTGGTTTAAAAATAGTTAAGTATTATCCTGGAAATTGGAAAGAAATTCCAGGTCTTTATTTTCAGGATATATTTGTTTTTGAAAAACCATAATTTTTAAAATGATCTCCCATAAACACAAATGTATTTTTATACATATCCCGAAAACTGCAGGAACAAGTATTACAAATCATTATTTTTATGCTAAAAATCTTGATTGGAGAGTACCAAATTATGATGTATTGTATGGATGGTGCCCAAAAAGAAATATACACCTTCAACATGCTACAAGTAGACAATTATTGGAATTAGATTTAATTACAGAAGAGATATGGAAATCATACTACAAATTTACTTTTGTTCGCAACCCTTATGATAGAGCTTATTCTGATTATTTATGGATGATGACTGATAGAAATGTTAACGGAAGTTTTTTTGAGTATCTAAATAAAAGAGGAGAATTCGAAAGTACTTTAAAGGACAATTCGTCCAAATATTACAGAGGAGATCACTTAATAAATCAAACTGATTTTTTTGATTTCTCGGGTATTATGGCAATGGATTATATAGCCAGATTTGAAAAAATAAATCTAGCTATTAGAAAAATCAATAAAAGATTAAATTTATCCGAACCACTGACAAAACATTTTCAAAAAAACACAAATAGAAGCAAATATTATGCAGATTTTTATAACGAAGAAAGCAGGCTATGGGTCTATAATAAATATAAGACAGATTTGGAATTGCTGAAATATAGATTTGATAAAAAAAAATCTTTTAAAGCCAAATTGGCATCCCTGCTTAAACATTAAATTTCTTGATTTCCATAATCCTTCCCAATTATAACCACAAGCAATTTCTTGAACAGCGCCTAGAAAGCATACTACATCAAACGTATCAAGATTTTGAAATCATTCTTTTGGATGATGCCTCAAATGATGGTAGCGAGAAGATTTTGAGAAAATATGCTGTTCACCCTAAAGTAACACAATTTTTAATCAATAATGTAAATTCTGGAGGTCCTTTTAAACAATGGAAGAAAGGAATTGAGTATGCGAAGGGTAACTATGTTTGGATAGCAGAAAGTGATGATTACTGCGCACCTGATTTTCTGGAAAAATCAATTAAAAGATTAAATGAAGAAGTTGGTCTCACATACTGCCAAAGTATAGATGTTGATGAAAACAATAAAATGATTTCTGAAAGATTACAATATACCAACATTTTCCAACCAAATATTTGGAAAGATGATTTCACAATATCGGGTACTGCCTTTATTGATAACTATCTCTATTTTAGAAATGTTATACCTAACGCCAGTGCAGTTCTATTTAAAAAGGAATTGGTAAGTGATGATATATTTGATAAAAAACTTTTAGAGATGAAAATGGCTGGGGATTGGTTGTTTTGGTCAAGGATTTGCAAAAAAACATGTGTCAGCTTCTCAAGGGAAGTACTTAATTTTTTTCGAAATCATGAAAATGTAAGTAGAAATCACAACTCACTGCCGAAGCAAAGGCAAAGAATTTTAGAGGAACTGCATATAGTTCAAGAAATTGACAATAAGAGAAAGCTCCCCACACGCCAACCGGAATTGATTAACAAATGGTTTTCTATACATAGCAAATGGCACTTATTCAAAAAGTCATTCTACGCACCATCTAGGAACATGATTAAAAATATCCAATTATTTTATGATTTTGTATCTTTCAAATTGAAAAAATAGAACACTTGAACATTGCCATATTTTCTCCTAACAGAAACCCCTATTCGGAAACATTTATCCAAGCCCATAAAAATTGTTTGCAGGGTAAAATTTTTTATTATTACGGCAGAAATCCTATAACCCTTGAAGGAAAATACAATAGAGAACCTCGCTACAAAACATTTTTCCTGAGACTTAAAACTAAAATTGGTCGCAAACCTTCGGGATATTTTGAAAGACAAATGCTTTTGCGAGATTTTAAATTAAATAAAATAGATGTGGCGCTGGTAGAATATGGGACGCACGCACATACTTTATTATCTATTTTAAAGGAAGCGGATATACCTTTTGTAGTACATTTTCACGGCTATGACGCCAGTGAATTTGATGTTCTTGAAAAAGCAAATTATTATAAGAACGTTTTTTCGAATGCGTCAAAAATTATTTCTGTTTCGAAAAAAATGAGTGAAATGTTATTAAACATAGATTGTCCCAAAGAAAAGCTGATATACAATGTGTATGGACCACGGCCTGAATTCTTTGAAATTAAACCACAATTTGAAAACCAACAGTTTATAAGTGTTGGCAGGTTTACAAATAAAAAAGCACCTTATTATTCCATTCTCAGTTTTAAAAAAGTTTTGAAATATTATCCTGGGGCTAAATTGATTATGGCAGGAGATGGCGAATTATTGAATACTTGCAAAAATTTGGTGAAAGTGTTTGGGTTGGAGGACAATATTCATTTTCCGGGTATAATTACTGCCGAGGAATTCAAGCAATATTTGCAAAGTTCAAGAGCGTATGTTCAGCATTCCATTACAGCGGATAATGGTGATATGGAAGGAACACCTCTTGCAATATTGGAAGCCAGTGCGGCTGGAATACCTGTAATATCAACTTACCACGCCGGAATACCTGATGTGATCTTACATGAAATAACAGGGTTGCTTTGTAATGAGCACGATGTAGATGCTATGGCAAAAAATATGATCAGACTGTTAGATGATGAAAAACTTGCAATTGAAATGGGTAAAATGGGAAAGAAGAGAGTAATTGAGAATTTCAGTTTAGAAAGACATATAACGTTATTGGATAAAGTTCTTAATGAATGTAGCTTAAATAAAAATTAAATGATATATTTATGCTAACCATAAGAAAAAGCTAAGGAACGAAAGATCCACATAATCCCATAAAAACAAGTCCAACTTTTACTTTAAAGTTGGACTTGTTTTTTTTAAATTAAGTACTACTTTTGTTTAGATTTCCTTAGTGTTTGTTAAAAATGGCTAATTATTTCTAACAAAAATGCTAAGCAAATAATTAAAACTTTTAAGAAGAAGCATAGTATGGCCATAAAATATAGGGTTACAAAGCGTAAGGATACCATCAATAATGAAACCGATTGCAAATACATCATGCAGGCCATTAGCAAAGGCGAGGTGAATTTGAGACGGTTAAGCTGGGAGATTAGCAATATGAGTACGCATACCGAGGGAGACGTGTACGGTGTCTTAATTATGTTGGTAAAACAAATGCGCGATCATTTGGAACAGGGCGAGACGGTAGTACTCGATGATATGGGCCGGTTCAAGATAGGCTTTCAATGCCAGCCCGAAACTATGCCTGAAAAACTTAGCAAAAAAAGCATCAAGAAATTTTCTGTAAATTACATGCCTTCCAAAGAACTGAAGCACTGGCTGAAAACAGGGCTGGAGGTTGAAAAAGAGAAATAGCAATATCGCATTATTGTGAACGCAAACAACCCTTTAGTTTCAATCATAATCCCCACCTATAACAGGGCGCACCTCATTGGTGAAACGCTAGATAGTATTTTAGCGCAAACCTATACCAATTGGGAGTGTATCATAGTTGATGATGGTAGTACTGACAATACGGATGCGGTGATCGAAAGTTATGTAAGAAGCGATCAAAGATTTCAATATCACCATCGCCCAAAAAACCGAAAGAAGGGAGCGAATGCTTGTAGAAATTATGGGTTTGAATTGAGCAAGGGAGAATACATCAATTGGTTTGATAGTGATGATATTATGCTTTTCGAGCATATAGAGAGTAAAGTTAGCAGGTTTACAGTTGAAACAGATATTGTAATTGGTTATAGTAATTTTGTTGATAAAAATGGCAAGTTTTTAAAATCTGAGATCAGAACAAAATTAACATCATATTTATTGGAAGATTTTATTACCCTGAAAGTAAGCTGGTATTTACCTGATCCTATGTATTCCCAAAAGTTTCTAAAAACACATCAATTACATTTTTGCGAAAACTTACATAAAGGTCAGGATAGGGATTTTCATATTCGTGTATTGTTTAAGTATCCAAAAATAATTTTTATCAATAAGTCATTAACAAATTATCGACAAACTGAGAATTCCATATCAAATGATTTTTCAAGTAGTACAATATATTCTCTTTACCAAGCTGAAAATAATAGAATCGATATGATGGAAAACATGAACCTAAATAAGTTTACCAAATTATTTCTGCTTGTGCAGCAATTAAAAAAGTATCCATTCATATTTAGGGAAAAAGGGGTTTCATTTAAAAACTTTAAACTTTTCACTACATTAGGAAGTATAAATTTCACTACTGTTAGGTGGTTTTTTAAATATACATTGGCCTTTTTGAGCTTCAAGATTTTTAATAGAGGCTATTATTTTTTAAAAGGTAATTAGATGCAAAATTTAGTTTCAATCATAATTCCCACCTATAACAGGGCGCACCTCATAGCTGAAACGCTCGATAGTATTTTGGCGCAAACCTATACCAATTGGGAGTGTATCATAGTTGATGATGGTAGTACTGACAATACGGATGCGGTGGTCGAAAGTTATGTAAGAAAAGATCAAAGATTTCAATACCACCATCGCCCAAAAAACCGAAAGAAAGGGGCGAACGTTTGTAGAAATTATGGGTTTGAATTGAGCAAAGGAGAATATATTAATTGGTTAGATGATGACGATTTAATAGGGGTTGATAAAATAAAAAATCAGATTGCTAAACTTGCAAATAATGAGTTTGCTATATCCACTTGTGCATGGGGAAGATTTACAGTAATAGAAGATTTTGATATCAAAGAATTAAATATTTATAAAAATTATGACAATGGGTATGAACTATTGGAAGACTATGGACAATACGATTGTTTTTTCCCATGCCATAGTTTTTTGATATCTAAAGATATTATATATGAAGTTGGATTATGGGATGAAAGTTTGACCATCAATCAGGATGGTGAGTTTTTTTCGCGAGTAATTTTAGCAGCCAGCAAAATATTATATGCTAACAATACAAATGTAAAATATCGTACACATAAAAATAGTAGGATTAGTAAGCTATCAAATTTGAAAAAGGCAAACGATATTGTTCGAAGTTGGAAGCTTATCTTTCGGGCTATACCCAACCATTATGAATCAAAACTTTCAAAATATAAATCAAATTCTAAAAAGATCATATTTAATCAATTGAGATACAATGGTTATAAATTTATTATTCTAAAAAATTCTATATTTTTTAAAAGAGAGATTTTTAATTATATAATAAAAAAAATTAATTCTAATTTATAGAATTTAGTATCTTATCTTTTAGATATCAAATGTTTCCAAAAGTTTCAATCATAATTCCCACCTATAACAGGGCGCACCTCATTGGTGAAACGCTCGATAGTATTTTGGCGCAAACCTATACCAATTGGGAGTGCATTATAGTTGATGATGGTAGTACTGACAACATGGATGCGGTGGTCGAAAGTTATTTAAGAAAAGATCAAAGATTTCAATACCACCATCGCCCAAAAAACCGAAAGAAAGGCGCAAATACTTGTAGGAATTATGGATTTGAATTGAGTAAGGGAGATTATATACAGTGGCTTGATAGTGATGACTTAATTTCACGAAATAAACTGGAAAAACAAATTTCTATTCTGAATTTGTGTTCGCCATTGGATATTGTTTTTGGCAAATGGAAACGCTTTAAGGAAGATATCGACAATGCGGTTGATATTAATAAAAAAACTTTTTACAAATCTTATGAGAGTGGATATGTATTCATGGAAGCTTTAGGTGAATACAAAACTTTTATGGCTTCCCATTCCTATCTTGTGTCCAGAGATATAATATCCAAAAGCGGTTTGTGGAATCCTTATTTATTGTCAAATCAAGATGGTGAATTTTTTAATAGAATTTTATTAAATTGTGGTAGAGTGATATTTTGTGAAAATGTTACATCATATTATCGAATGAATTGCAATATTTCGGTAAGTAGTTATTCTTCTATTGATAAAATTATTAGTGTAATAAATAGTTGGATCCTTATTGAAAATAGGATGATATTGCAATACGATTTGTCTAAATTTAAATATATAGAAAATGCCAAGAATAGGGTTTTTATAGATTTAAATAAGTCGGATTTTTCTTATCTAAAGTATAACTATCAAGATTTTTTTAATATTCAATTAGTTTCTGAAAAAGAATATTTTAGAAAAAAAAGATTATATAAAAGAGCATTGAGAAAATTGAATAAAAAACTAGAAAGATGGTTTCCGATGTTTGCGTAATTATTCCTGTATACAATAGGGAAAATTTCATACTCGAAACCTTAAAAAGTGTTTCTGATCAAACTTATAAAAATTGGTTTTGTATTGTAGTTGATGATGGTTCAACAGATAAAACTTCAACTGTGGTTGAACAGTTTATTTGTGATGATAAGAGATTTACTTTTATTAAGAGACCGAAAGACCGTAAAAAAGGGGCAAGTACTTGCCGGAATATAGGTCTTGAAAATACCTCCTCAAAATATGTTCAATTTTTGGATGCTGACGATGTCATTTCAAAAAACAAAATTGAAGAACAATTTAAGCTAATGGATAAAAATTCAAGATCAATTGCTACTTGCCTTTGGGGCAGATTTGAATCTGAAAAATTTGATTTGTACGAAAATTTAGATTCTTACCAAAGTTTTGAAAATCCGATTGATTTCTTGAATAGTCTCATAACTTCTAAAGGGTATTTTCCGCCGCATTCGTATTTAATTCCAAGAAAAATTATTCAATCTGCTGGATATTGGAATGAAAGCATTTCTTTAAACGATGATGGCGAATTTATGATGCGTATTTTGGCCAATACTGAGAAAATCGTTTTTGCTAAGGACGCTATTGCTTGGTATAGAAAACCAACTGAGAATAATCTAAGCAATTTTAACGATATTATTAAAGTTGAAAAGGCAATTTATAGCTGGAAATTGATAGAAAATAACTTAAAAATTCGATTTGGTGATAAGGCAAACAGATTTGTTGAATGGAGCAAGGGTAGGTTTTTTATAAATTTAAAGAATTCATTCCCAGATCTGATAAATGATCACACCAATTTTTTTGAAATACAAATTAGGGAAGATAGAAGAAGCAAACAATTATCTTTCCGTTTATGGATTAAGATAAAAAATTTGACAAATTAAATGGATGATTTTATTTCCATAATACTTCCGGTGTACAACGGCGAAAAATATCTGGAAGAAGCTATTGAAAGTTGTTTAAGCCAAACACATAAAAATCTTGAGTTGATAATAGTTAATGATTGCTCGACAGATGCATCAGGTCAAATTGCTGAATTTTATAAAGACAAAGATGCAAGAATAACCGTAATTCATAATAAAATCAATCAAAATCTCCCGGCAAGTTTGAATATAGGACATAGTGCTGCAATTGGTAAATATATTACTTGGACATCTGATGATAATATTCTTAAATCCAATTTTTTAGAAGAAATGAAAAAACCCTTTTCTGATGAAAGAGTTGATATCGTTTTTAGTGATTATGATGTTCTATATGAGAATGGTAGTAAAAAAAGGGAACATTTAGCAGGACCTGTCTCCGGTTTGATTTTTGGAAATAGTATTGGAGCCTCATTTCTCTATAAAAAAAAAGTTTTTAAAAAAATAGGCGGATATGATGAACAATTACATACCGTCGAGGATTACGATTTCTGGTTGAGAGCTTCTTTAATTTCCAATTTTTATCATCTTAATGAAAATCTCTACAAATATAGACTGCACATTAGCAGCCTGACAAATACTGTAGATGTGGATAAGATAGAAAAAAGGATGTTTGATGAAAAAACAATCTACGCTTTAAAAAAAATTGGTGATAGTTTAAATTGGAACCCGATTACGTTTTTTTATTTTACAAAAGCACATAATTTAGATAAATTCAATTATTTTAAGAAATATAATACTATAATTATAAATGATTTAAAGGTCTATCAATGTAAAATTAATGTTAATGAAAAAACATCTGTAGAGAATATGCTGAATAAACAACTTCGAATTTTATTGAAAAATTCGGACGTCAAGATTACGATAGCAGATTTATTTTGGATATTAAGAAATCAGCCAGGAATTTTATTATCAACAGAATATAGCAAAATTGAGAGCTTGAAATTACTTAAAAGATTTTTTAAGAACTAATTGTGTCAAATACTTTAATAACCATCCTCCTCGCCACCTATAACCGCGCCCATTTAATCGAGGAGACCTTACGTTCTATTCAAAACCAAACCCACGTAAATTTTGAGTGTTTCATTACCGATGATAATTCCTCTGATGATACAGCAGTTACCGTAAAGAGATTTTGCCAGGGCGATCCGCGTTTCCATTATTTTTTAAAACCTGAAAAATACCCGAAAGGACTTTCTGCCAATAGAAACTTTGGTCTTGACTTAGCTGAGAAACATGGCGCTCAATACATTCAATTTTTTGATGATGATGATATTATGCATCCACGGAAATTGGAATTACAGCTTAAGCCATTTTTGGTAGATAAGAAATTGGATTTGACAATTTGTTGCTATCGAAAATTTGATAAAACTGCAATGATAGAATTTGATTTGGATTTAGCGGATGATAAAAGCTGCCATATCAAAACTGGCAATTTGCTAAAGTCATTTTATTTAAACAAAATAAATCTTAATTCTTTAGGTCCGTTATGGAAAGCTGAAGTGCTCAAAAGATATCGTTTTGATGAGCGTTTGCGCTACACGGAAGAGCGAGACTTTTATCTAAGAATATTTTTGTTGCAAAAGATTCGATATGTTCCTGTTCCCTATATTCTGTTTTGGTACAGAAAGCACGAGAAGGCTATCACATCCAACTTATATGAAGATAATGGCGTATATAAAAAGGAAGCAAAGCGAATCTCCGAAACAAATTTTCTAAATCTAGTTCTCAAACAAGAAAAAGCTCCGTATTTTTTGCTGAAATCATTTTTAAAAAAAGCAATTATTACAAACAATTCCAAGAATTTGAAGGGTGTAAATAATTACGTGTTGCAAAAAATTTTTGATTGGAAATTGCGATACTTCACAATTTTAGTATTAAATCCATATTTTCGAATTATAAGAGTCTTTCATAATTTCAATTTCTATGTATAAAATTCTTCATTTCTCTTCCGTGAGAAAACCTCCTGGGATTTTGCAATTACATTTACAAAGTCTGAATGATTTAAATACTTCTGGTTACGAAGTTATATATTCATTTATAGATGATAATGATGATCAACTAAGTAGTGATTTGTTGAAAAAATTTTGTAATGAAAAAAATGGAAGAGTATTACTTGATTTTGACATATCCACGCTTCCAAATTATTCGGGAGATGAGAGGTGGCAGGAGGATTTATACAAGAGAATTACATTAATAAAAAATAAAGCAATTAATTATTTTCTAGAGAATAACTATGATTACTTATTTTTGACTGATTCAGACCTGATAATACATCCACAAACCCTAAATAACCTAGTTAATGCAGGAAAAGATTTCTGCGCATCAATCTTCTGGACACATTTCGATAAGTCTCCTACTTATACTCCGAATTGTTGGAATTCGGTACCTAAAGGATTTACATTAAATAATTTATTGACTTGGATAAATCCCGGAACTTTTGAAGTTGATTTTACTGGTGCCTGTACATTGCTTAGTAGAAAAATTCTTTCTAAAGACGTTTCTTTCGAAAAGATTAAAAATGTTTCATATCTGGGTGAGGATAAACATTTTTGTATTAGAGCCTCAGTATTGGGTTTTCAACCATACATAAACACTCAAAACCCTTCATTCCATCTATACAATAAGGATTACATAAAAGAGGGGTTAGAATATATTGAAAGCGGTTATAAATCATATACAGATGAGTGGTTGAATGAAAAGTGGAAAAAATCTTTAATTAATTGGTTAGAGGGAAATAGAAAAAAAAGTTTAATAAAAAAAATCATTTGTTGGTTAAAAAAATAGCAAATTGCGAACAGGCGTAAATCCAGAAAAATTTAAGAATGAAAAGAACACACAGTATTATCACCGTGTGATTATACCTGTTTATATACCAAACACGATTGATTCTTATTATAAAAAAATGCCCGCAGTTTTTGAGACAATGCTTACACAGTTAATCGACACTATAGATTTAACCAAAACTGCTATTACCGTCATTGATAATAATTCCTGTGGTGAAGTAAAAAAAATCATTGAAGACAAATCCCCTCATATCGATAAACTTATTCAATATTCAGAAAATAAAGGGAAGGTCTATGCTGTATTGACAGAAGCGCGTGGTTGTTATGAGCCGTTCATAACTATTGCAGACGCTGATGTTCTTTTTGTAAAAGGTTGGGAAAAAGAGATTTTTACTATTTTCAGAAATTTTAAAAAGGCTGGCATTGTAGCGCCTTTACCATCGCAAGGTTTAGCTCTAAATAACAATAAAAGTCTATTTTTTGACACGTTTTTCAATAGACAATTGAAGTACGGAAAAGTAGTGAGCGATAATGATTGTGACATCTATTTACACGGAATGGGAAATAAAGCTTTGCTGGATAGGCATAATAGGCTATATAATTGGCGGGAAATACAATATTATCTTCATCAAAAAGGGACGTTTGCCATTGTGGGAGCTGGACATTTTGTTGCTACATACCGAACTGAGCTATTCAAGGGAGAAATAAGTTTTCCAGAAATAAAGTTCAAAAATGGTTATGAGGATAAATTCATAGACTCATTAGCCGATAAAAGAGGGTATTACAGATTATCCACTGTGGACCTAAAAGCATATCATATAGGAACACAATTGGATACTAACGTAATTGAATTATTGGAGATTGACGGACCAAAAGCGCAAAGTGAGGATTTCGCTGCGGTAGATTGGAAGATTAATAAAAACCTTGTCCCTTACAATTTAAAAAGTTTTTGCTTTAAAATCTTAAAACGAATAAAAAAATTCTAGTGTGCTAAAAATTCTCATCCTCGCCGAAACTATAGACCCAGCTAATAGCAGCGCAGGCAAGGCCAATCATTCATTTATTGTTTTCCTTTCCAAAAATTTCGATGTAAAAGCATACCACTTTTCCCAAAAGGAAATTTCAATTCCTAATGTTGAGACTATTCTAATTAAAGAAAAGAAAACAGATATTTATTATTTTTTCAGTAGGGCGCAGCGCGTGTTCCAAAGGATTTCCGGAATAAACATTTCAAAATCTTTAGAAAATCGCTTTGGGTTTTCGTTCACCTTTAAAAATGACGCCAACAGTATGGCAGATGCATTAAAAAATGAAAACCCAGCAGCGTATAATCTTATAATAACCTTGAGCAAAGGGGCCAGTTACCGTACCCACGCAACCCTTCTAAAGTTACCACAATGGCATCATAAGTGGCTTGCATACATCCACGATCCCTATCCTTTCCATTGGTACCCGCCACCTTATGAATGGACTGAGGCAGGCCACAAACAGAAAGAAAAGTTCTTTCTAATGGTCGCCCAAAAGGCCAAATGGTTGGGTTATCCCTCCCAATTATTGGCGGAGTGGATGGCGCAATTCAACCCTCTTTTTCTCGATAAAGCAGTAATATTGCCACACCAAATGCCAACCCATGAGCAGATTGAAAATCAAACTTTGCCTGATTTCTTTGAGAGAAAAAAGTTTACGGTACTTCACGCTGGCAATTTACTGAAGCAACGCAATCCATTTCCTTTGATTAAGGCGTGGAAAATGTTTAGAGAGGAAATACCGGAGGCAAGGGATAATAGTCAACTACTGTTGATTGGCCCATCTACCTATCACCAGCCTAAACTTTCAAAGGTTTGTGGAGCTGACCCATCAATATACCTGAGTGATGGCAATATGCCGCACCATGTGGTTTTGGCGATGGAGCAAGCGGCATCTGCAAATATTATTTTGGAAGCAGCATCTGAAACCAGTCCATTTTTACCAGCCAAGTTCCCTAGTTTGGTTAAAGCCAATAGGCCCATAATCCATTTAGGTCCTAAAAATAGTGAATCGAGAAGGCTTCTAGGACAAGCGTATGAGATGGCCGCAACGGCCGACGATGTGGACGCAATAAAGAAAATGCTGTCAAAATGTTATCTCAATTGGAAATTGGAAATAACCCAACTAGACAGAAAGGATCTCGAAAATTACTTTTCAAGCCACTTCTTAAAAAAACAGATGGATTATATTTGTGAAAAGACTGAATAGTGGATACATCCATTTGTATAGTTTCAAAAAACAGAAAGGACGATTTAGATAAAACTTTATCTATTTTAAAAGATATAACAGATATTTCAGAAATACTTGTGTTTTTGGATGGTTGTACGGATAATTCATCATCCTTAAAAATAAAATATCCTCAGGTCAAATGGTATGGTTCTGAAAAAAGTATTGGTGCATCCCCGGCAAGAAAACATATTTATGCGGAAGCCACAGGTGAATTACTTTTCGGGTTTGATGATGATGCACATCCTCTCAATAATAATTTTGTAGAACTGGCCAAAAGAATATTTTCGGAACGATCTTCTGTTGCAGTACTAGCTTTTGAGGAGATAAAAGGAATTTTTGAAAATGACGCGCTTGCACTGGAAAAACATAGTGCCAATGAGGAATTTTTGTGCAATTCATTTGTGGGCTGTGGGTTTGTCATAAGAAAAGATGCGTACCACAAAACCGGGGGATTTCCCGACTGGATGGATATCTACGGCGAGGAAGGTGCTGTCTCTATAGAATTATTGGATTCTGGTTACGATATTTTATATACTTCCCAAATTAGTGTAAATCATAGAGTGGATAGAAGTATAAGAAAATCCAATAGAATGAATGTATTTCGTTTTGAAAGACAATTATGTAATATGGGGATGTATTTTATTATATATTATCCCATCACACTCCTTCCTAAAAAATTACTTAAGTTATTCTTCCACAATTTTTTCAAATATGGTATCATTGATAGTTACTTTTTTTGGGCTTATCTAAAAGGGACATTTACGTTGTTGTCAAAATTGCCCTTGGCAATAAAGCATAGGAAAAAAGTTTCTAGCAAAACGATAGCGAAAATCAATAAATTGCCACACCCCAAATATGGTTAACAAGAATAAGAAATCCATCGCCATAATCCCTGCCCGTGGAGGCTCCAAACGCTTACCGAAAAAAAATATTCGCGAGCTGGGCGGTAAGCCATTGATTGCTTACAGTATTGAATATGCTTTGGAAAACCAAGACATCATAGATCAAGTATATGTATCAACGGATGATCCCGACATAAAAAATATAGCGCTTCAATATGGGGCAACGGTTGTGGATCGTCCCCAGGCATTGAGCGGTGATCTTGAACCCACAGTTACCGCGCTGAAGCACGTATTGCAATCCATCGATGGGAAAGTGGAAAATGTAATTCTTCTGCAACCTACAAACCCACTTCGCCCACAAAATTTACTGAAGGATTGTTTTTCAGATTTTGAAAATGGAAACTATGAAAGCGCAATGGCCGTAAGCAGAAACCATCAAAAATTTGGTAAGATTGTCAATGGAAATTTTGAACCGTTCAATTACAGTTTTGGGCAGCGAAGCCAGGATCTGGAGCCGCTTTATTTCGAAAACGGACTTTTATATATTGCTAAAGCTGAATTGATATTAAATGAAAAATTAGTGGGGGATAAAAATTTACCCTTTATAATAAATCATCCGTTTGCGCACATAGATATTGATACGGAAGAAGATTTAATGCAAGCGGAGTTTTTTCATTCCAGATATTTTAAAAAATATTAGGCCGCGTGGTTTTTTAAAGAAAGCTCAATGTCAGGCCGCGTATTTTTAAAAAAGCGAAGCGGTTTTTTAAAAATTGTATCGAGACCCTTAGTTGGTAGCTACGCTGATCAAAAGCCAAACTCCCGATCCGTTCTCGATACTTTTTTTTTCGCATTCGCTTAAAAAAATCACTCGAACTGACAGTGGTTGTTTTAACAAAAATGTCTGATTTTGTGATTTTTAACAAGAAAACGCAATGGCTGATCGACTGTCCCGAACTTGTTACGGGATGTATCGAGACCGGGTTCTTGGTTTTTATCTTGATACCGTTGGGGCAGGCTTCTCGATATGCCCCCGAACCGCTATCTCCATTTCGGTGGCTACTCGAACTGACAGTTTTTTAAATCGCAATGTCAGGTCGAGTAATTTTTAAAAAAGAAGTTTAATGTCAGGTCGAGTGATTTTTAAAAAAGCGAAGCGGCTTTTTAAAAATTGTATCGAGACCCTTAGTTGGTAGCTACGCTGATCAAAAGACAAACTCCCGATCCGTTCTCGATACTATTTTTTTTTCGCATTCGCTTAAAAAATCACTCGAATTGACAGTTGTTGTTTGAAACGTAACGTCAGTTCGAGCCCCTTATTATTTAAATTTTTTCTTAGCCAGATTGGGCAACTTTTCAAACTCCCCGTTTATCAATGCTTTCTTTTTCGCCTGTGACCATTTTTTAATTTGTTTTTCAGTAGTAATCGCAATGCTTACTTCAGAAAATGTGCAGTAATACGCAAGCTCCACCGGCAACCTTGTGGAGGTGTAACTGTTTAGATATTTTTTATGCTGATGGTCCTCCAACCGCTGGGTTAAATTTGAGGTAACGCCGATGTAATAGGTTTTATCTGAACATAATAGTATGTAAACGTAATAGGTTTTCATAGCAGAAAATTATTAAAAAGAATTTAGATTTTGAAAGTAAATTGTTACTTATAATCTTTTGGAATCGCAATGTCAGGTCGAGTGATTTTTAAAAAAGCGGAGCGGCTTTTTAAAAATTGTATCGAGACCATTGGTTAGTAGCTACTCCGATAACAAAACCTAACTCCCGATCCGTTCTCGATACTATTTTTTTTCGCATTCGCTCAAAAAATCACTCGAACTGACAGTTTTTTAAATCGCAATGTCAGGTCGAGTGATTTTTAAAAATGCGAAGCGGCTTTTTAAAATTGTATCGAGACCATTAGTTGGTAGCTACGCTGATCAAAAGACAAACTCCCGATCCGTTCTCAATACTATTTTTTTCGCATTCGCTTAAAAAATCACTCGAACTGACAGTTTTTTAAATCGCAATGTCAGGTCGAGTGATTTTTAAAAAAGCGGAGCGATTTTTTAAAAATTGTATCGAGACCATTGGTTAGTAGCTACTCCGATAACAAAACCTAACTCCCGATCCGTTCTCGATACTATTTTTTTTCGCATTCGCTTAAAAAAATCACTCGAACTGACAGTGGTTGTTTTAATAAAAATGTCTGATTTTGTGGTTTTTAAAAAGAAAACGCGATGGCAGGTCGACTGTCCCGAACTTGTTTCGGGATGTATCGAGACCGGGTTTTTAGTTCTTATTTTGATACCGTTGGGGCAGGCTTCTCGATATGCCCCCAAACCACTATCTCCATTTCGGTGGCTACTCGAAGTGACAGTTTTTTAAATCGCAATGTCAGGTCGAGTAATTTTTAAAAAAGCGGAGCGGTTTTTTAAAAATTGTATCGAGACCCTTAGTTGGTAGCTACGCTGATCACAAGCCAAACTCCCGATCCGTTCTCGATACTATTTTTTTTTCGCATTCGCTTAAAAAAATCACTCGAACTGACAGTTTTTTAAATCGCAATGTCAGGTCGAGTGATTTTTAAAAAAGCGAAGCGGTTTTTTAAAAATTGTATCGAGACCCTTAGTTGGTAGCTACGCTGATCAAAAGACAAACTCCCGATCCGTTCTCGATACTATTTTTTTTTCGCATTCGCTTAAAAAATCACTCGAATTGACAGTGGTTGTTTTAACAAAAATGTCTGGTATTGTGGTTTTTTAACAAGAAAACGCAATGGCTGATCGACTGTCCCGAACTTGTTTCGGTATGTATCGAGATCGGGTTTTTAGTTCTTATCTTGCTACCGTTGGGACAGGCTTCTCGATATGCCCCCAAACCGCTATCTCCATTTCGGTGGCTACTCGAACTGACAGTTATTTAAATCGCAATGTCAGGTCGAGTGATTTTTAAAAAAGCGAAGCGGTTTTTTAAAATTTGTATCGAGACCATTGGTTAGTAGCTACTCCGATAACAAAACCTAACTCCCGATCCGTTCTCGATACTATTTTTTTCGCATTCGCTTAAAAAATCACTCGAACTGACAGTGGTTGTTTTAATAAAAATTTCTGGTATTGTGGTTTTTTAAATGAAAACGCAATGGCTGATCGACTGTCCCGAACTTGTTTCGGGATGTATCGAGACCGGGTTCTTGGTTTTTATCTTGATACCGTTGGGGCAGGCTTCTCGATATGCCCCCGAACTGCTATCTTCATTTCGGTTACTACTTGAAGTGACAGCATTGTATTTCCCATTGTTAGATGCTTACTCAAATACTGAACAATTGGTGTAAGTGTATCGACACCTTTTAAACTTGCCAAACATCAAATTATTAAATAACTTGGCTTTCAAAATAAAAAATCAATTTGGCAGCAGAATTTAGTATAGCCCATAGGAAAATAGGACCAGAGCATCCGCCTTTGGTAATTGCCGAAATCGGCATTAACCACGAGGGCTCCCTTGCCGTGGCAAAACAAATGGTCGATGCTGCGAAAAGGGCTGGGGTGGAGCTTATTAAACATCAAACCCACATAGTGGAAGATGAAATGAGCCAAGAAGCCAAAAAGGTAATTCCCGGCAACGCAAAAGAATCCATTTACGAAATTATGAAACGTTGCGCCCTTTCCGAAGAGGACGAATGGGCGCTAAAAAAATATGTGGAAGATGCGGGAATGATTTTTATTAGCACCCCATTTTCAAGAGCTGCCGCCAATAGATTGGAAATGTTTGATGTTCCCGCATACAAGATTGGAAGCGGGGAATGCAATAATTATCCACTTTTGGAACACATTGCCTCGTTTGGAAAACCCATCATTATGAGTACGGGGATGAATTCAATTGAAAGCATTTCAAAAGCGGTTGGGATTTTTGATAAAAAAAATGTTCCCCTTGCCTTATTGCACACCACCAACCTGTATCCCACACCAATCCATTTGGTACGATATGGCGCGATGATGGAAATGCACCAATCCTTTCCTAAACTTGTATTTGGATTGAGCGACCACACCCTCAACAATAACGCTTGCTTGGGAGCCGTAGCTTTGGGTGCTTCTATTCTGGAACGTCATTTTACCGACCATAAGCACCGCACCGGGCCGGATATTGTTTGCAGTATGGATGAAAAGGAATGTGAACAATTAATTGTAGGTTCCAAAGAGATTTGGCAAATGCGCGGTGGTACTAAAAAAGCAGCTTCCGAAGAAAAAGTAACCATCGATTTTGCCTTTGCAACAGTATGCACCATTGCACCCATTAAAAAAGGGGAAGTTTTTACGAAAGAAAATATCTGGGTGAAACGCCCCGGAACAGGAGAAATATTAGCAGAGGATTTTAATTCGATATTGGGTGAAAAGGCTTCAGAAGATATAGCTATAGATGTACAATTGCGAAAAAGTGATGTTGATAATAGACAATAGACAATAGACTATAGACTATAGACTATAGACATGAGACTATAGACATGAGACAATAGACATAAGACATAAGACGAAAGACATAAGACTAAAGCCAAAAGCCAACAGCCAACAGCCAACAACTAACAACCAATAATGAAAAAAATAGTATTCCTTACCGGTACGCGAGCTGATTTTGGTAAAATTAAATCGCTCATACGTATCTTGGAATCCCACGCGCAGTTTGAGCCGTATGTTTTTGTAACCGGAATGCATCTTTTGGAGGAATATGGCTATACCGTAATTGAAGTGGAACGTTGTGGCTTCAAGAATATCCATACCTTCAAAAATCATACGGATGAATCCACCATGGAACTTACGCTCGCCAAAACGATTGAGGGTTTTTCCGATTTCGTAAAGAAAATTGAACCCGATTTAATTGTAGTCCACGGCGATAGAATAGAAACACTGGCGGGCGCGCTTGTCGGCTCACTGAATAATATTTTGGTCGCACATATTGAAGGCGGCGAAATTTCCGGCACTATAGACGAATTGATTAGGCACGCCACCAGCAAAATGAGTCACGTTCATTTTGTTGCAAATGATTTGGCGAAAAAAAGGCTCATACAAATGGGAGAGGTAAAGGATGCCATTTTCACAATCGGCTCTCCCGATATTGATTCTATGTTTTCTGAAAATCTTCCTACGCTGGAAACCGCAAAAAAATACTATGAAATTGAATTTCAGCAATACGCCATTGCTATTTTTCATCCCATAACCACAGAAATTTCCCAAATTGAAAAATACATCCAAGCCTTTACGCAAGCGCTTGTAGATAGTGATAAAAAGTATGTGGTGATCTATCCCAATAATGATCTGGGAAGTAAAATAATACTCAATAATTTTAAAACTTTAGCATCCAATACCCATTTCAGAATTATACCTTCCGTGCGCTTTGAGTATTTTTTGGTACTCTTGAAAAATGCTGAATTCATTATCGGAAATTCCAGCGCCGGAATTCGCGAGGCTCCCTATTATGGCGTACCAACTATAAATATTGGCACAAGGCAGGAAAATCGTGCCTTGCACAGCCAGATTATGAATGTGGGATATGCTTATGATGAAATTCTTGATGCAATAAATGTGGAGCACCAAAAATTTCCACCAGACATTGAAAGTTTTGGGATTGGAAATAGCGATAAACTTTTTTTACAAACGCTCTTGCGCAATGATTTTTGGGAAATCAACCATCAAAAGCAATTCGTGACACTATGAATTCAAAAAAACTCGCAATAGTAATAACGGATGGGGTGGGCTTTCGCAATTTTGTGTTGAGCGATTTTTTGGCGGAGGCAAAGAGTCATTTTAGTGAGGTGGTCATTCTTTCTTGCTTGCCGGCTTCGGTCTATAGCGGAATTACCAATTGCAGGATTATAGAACTTGAAGTTTTTGAGGAACGTTTTTTCACTTGGTTTTTCCGAAAGGCAAAGGAACTGGCGCACCTTCAAAATCATAAACAGGGCAATTTTGGTATTAGTGATAATTTAAATACCAATAAATCCAAACATAATACATCGCGGGGTTATGCCACACGCTTCCTGTTTGGGCTTACTTCTATTTTTCACAGCGAAAAATGGATTTCCCTATTTACAAAATTACAGCAGAGTACCTTCAAAAATAATCAGGTTACAAAGGGTTATATGGAAATTTTGGACCGCGAGTCACCGGACCAGCTTTTCTTTACGCATCAACGCCCGCCATACATCGCGCCGCTGGTCTATGCAGCCCAAACGCTAAAGATAAAAACGTCGACCTTCATTTTCAGTTGGGATAATCTGGCTTCAAAAGGGAGGATGGCGGCCGATTTTGATTCGTATCTGGTTTGGAGTGATTTGATGCAAAATGATCTGCTTCGGTTTTATAATAAGGTTGCGCCCGGAGCAGTTGAAGTGGTTGGCACACCACAATTTGAACCGTACGTATTGCCCAGATATGCCACTTCTCGGGAGCATTTTCAGCACCAATTCAATTTGAATCCTGAATTACCAACGGTTTGCTTCAGTTGTGGTGATATTTCAACCAGTAAAAATGACGAACTTTATATTGAAACCATTGCCGAAGCCCTGAAAAATAAAGAGATTCCAGAATTTAATTTTTTGGTTCGAACCTCTCCCGCGGAGGATTCCATTCGCTTTAAACAACTTTCAGAAAAATATTCCTCTATAATCTGGAATTCCCCAGATTGGCATTTAAGTAGGCTCGGCCATCAGGAAAACTGGTCCCAGCGCGTTCCTTCCGTAGATGATGTAAAGACGTTGCGCGCTATTTTGGAATATTCGGATATCAGTATCAATATGCTTTCTACGATGAGCCTGGACTTTATGGCGTTCGGTAAGCCTGTGATCAACCCTGTTTTCGGCACGGAGCGCAACGGACTTTATAACGACGGCCGATTTTTAAAATACGAACACATAGCGTATGTAGTTAAAAGCAAGGCGACCAAAATTGCGAGGAATAAAGAAGAATTGCTGCAAGCCATACAGGCATACCTTAAAAATCCCGAAGCGCAGTCCGAAGAAAGAAAGCAATTATTGGCACAACAAATCGGGAAGCCACTTGAGGGAACAAGCGAGCGGATTGCAAAAGCTTTAAGCAAATGGGCGTAAATCCTAATAGAATAGCGGTGCTTTGCGACTACCGATTGATGCGGGATCGGGTAGGGGGAATGGACTATTTTTATTGGATGTTCGATGCCCATTGCAAGGAAAGAAATATGGAGGTAGATTGGTTTTTTCCGAATACTGAAAATCACGGGGACTATGGAAAGTTGAATATAATTTCAGCCGAAGATGAATCCATCGAAAGTTTATTTCTGAAGTATTTACAAGAAAATGATGTTGCCTATTCCCACATAATTACGCATTTTCTGGAAATCTGCACCCCGTTTTATAAAGAGGCCAAACAAAATACGGGAGCAAAAATAATAGCGGTAGACCATAACCCAAGACCGTTGAACGGTTATCCCATCAAAAAAAAGATTTTAAAACGAATCAAGGGACTTCTGTATTCAAAATATATGGATGTTTTTGTGGGAGTTTCGCGCTATACCATCAACGAATTGAAACGGGATTTTGGAAAGCAGATAAGCCCAAAGTGCCAGGTTATTTACAATGGAATTCCGTTAGAAACTATAAAAGTTAGGGAAAAAAGAAATATGGAGAGTCCCAAATTTCTTGTTGCCTCGCATTTACGCGAATCCAAAGGAATACAGGATTTGATTGCTTCGGTGGCAAAGCTTTCGGAAAAGGTAAAAGAAAATCTAATAATTGATGTGTACGGCGAAGGCCCTTTTGAAAGTAGACTTTTACAGCAAGTGAAGGAATTGAATGTTTTGGAAAACTTCAATTTCAAGGGAAGCTCTTCCCAGCTCCACGAGCTGTTTCACAACTATGATTATTTATTGCATCCCACATATATGGAGTGTTTCAGTTTAACGCTTTTGGAAAGCTTGGCTGCAAACGTTCCTGTGGTCACCACTGCGGTGGGAGGCAATACAGAAGTAATTTCCAATGAAAAAAATGGCTATATTTTCCCTGCAAAAAATGTGGAAGCCTTAAAATACGTGCTAACGGATTTGCTTACTGGAAAAAAATCCATCCAAACAAACACACGCCATTTGGTTGAAAATAACTTTACGCTGGATTTGATGGTGGGGGAGTATTTGAAATTGGTATTATGAAAATCGCCTTCCTAACCCCAGAATACCCTCACCCAAATACCGGAAAGTCCGGTGGCTTGGGCACAAGTATCTTTAACCTGGCAAAAGGATTGGTAAAAATTGGCCACCAAGTTTCCATTTTGGTATATCAACAGCATACGGATACCGTTTTTACGGAAGACGGCATCACGGTGTATCAAATTAAAAATGTGAAAGTCAAAGGATTCTCTCTCTTTCTCACCCAACGTAAAGTACAGCGGCTCATTAATACATTGTATGCTGAAAATAAAATTGAAATCGTTGAAGCGCCCGATTGGACGGGATTTACGGCATTTGTTAAACCAAAGTGCCCACTCGTAATACGGCTGAATGGCAGTGATACCTATTTTTGCCATTTGGATCAAAGGCCTGTAAAACCAAAGAATAAATTTCTTGAAAAACGTGCGCTTCAACAAGCCAATGGTATAATTTCGGTCAGCCAGTTTACTGCTGAGGTTACCAAGCAGTTATTTAATTTAAAAAACAAAATAACCATCATTCCAAATTCCATAGATATTTCAAAATTCCACAACAACACTATGGAAATTGAAAATAATTCCATCCTTTATTTCGGGACGTTGATACGAAAAAAAGGAGCTTTGGAACTCCCATTAATTTTCAATGAAGTAATTAAAATAAATCCCGAGGCTAAGCTGATTCTGATAGGAAAGGACAGTGGCGACAAGCAATCGGGCAGTGCCTCCACCTGGAAATTGATGCAACCACTATTTTCTGAAGCCGCCTTGCACAATGTTGATTATAAAGGTTTGGTGCCTTATTCTGAAATTGGCCACTATATCACAAAAGCCACCGTTTGCGTTTTCCCTACCTTTGCCGAGGCGCTTCCGGTTTCGTGGATTGAGGCCATGGCACTTAAAAAACCCATAGTTGCATCAAATATTGGTTGGGCAAATGAGGTGATTGATGACGGAACAAATGGTTTTCTGGTTCATCCCAAAGAACATACATCCTTTGCCGAAAAGATAAATGAACTTTTGAAAAATCAACAGTTGCAAAAATCCTTTGGCGAAGCTGCCCGAAAAACGGCGGAACAGAAATTTGCAATGGAAGTGGTGGCAAAGCAAAGCGAGGTTTTTTACCGTAAATTTTTATAATGGAATCTACCCCAAACTTTCAAGAATATAAAAATTCCCAAGGCGAAATAATTCTCTATTGCGGAAAGCCGAATTTGAATATGCTGGAACGGCTCTCTTTGGAAGAGGGTGATATTTGGCACAGTTCGTTTGAGGAGGGATATAAAAATGCCTTCCCTGAAATTGTGTACCAAACGGCCGTGTTTTTTTGGTATGGTTTTGATTTTGACAATCTCGAAAAATGCGTAAGTTGGCGCATGTCCCCCAATAATTTTGCAATTCGGAAGCGGGTTTGGGAACAACTTTTCGGTTTTGACAAAGATTACAATTCACCTACCATGCAAGCGCTCGATTTTGCCTACAACGCACTGCGGAATGGTGGCGTGGTGCCACTTTATGTAAAAACTCTTTTTAGGAGTTCAAAGGTTTCAGAAGTAAAAATATCGGCTTTGGATCGCTATATTTTCTATAGAAAAAACTTCAAAAGCGCGCATTCCTACTATATGCTTTTCAGAAAAGGGATTTGGAATTTTTCAGAATGGAATGCTTTTCTGACTGCCCAAAAAAAGTATAAGAAGAGAAAACCTTTTCCAAAAATTCAACCTAGAAAATTGGAAGCGCTCTCCGGAAATCCCACGGTAAGTTATATAATCCCAACTATGTTTCGGCAGGATTATACGCTCCAGCTTTTGGAAGATTTAAAAGCCCAAACATATTTGCCTTCGCAAGTTATTGTAGTGGATGCCACGCCCGAGGATAGCAGGAATGAAAATTTGTATACTTCAGAAAAATATCCTTTTGAAGTTCAATTTCATTGGCAAACTACCAAAGGGAGCTGCCGTGCGCGCAATGAGGCTATTGCGAAATGCAAAGGCGATTACATTATTTTTGGGGATGATGATATTCGCATATCCCCCAATTTTATTGAAAACCATCTCCGCTTGTTACAAACGTACCGTGCGGTAGCGTGCAATGGGCTTGATATTCGTGCCGATAACGAAAACCAAAACCTCGAAGATTTAGCAGAAAAATTGGAAAAATTGGGAGCCGAACGTTGGTTTGTGGGGGCTTCCAATAGTTTTAGCAATGCCAATAGTTGTGTGAAAAGGGAACACGTGGATGCGCTCATAGGGAATGATATTAATTATGATGGGGGTTATGGCGAGGATAGTGATTTTGGTATTTCGCTCACCAAAATGGGAGTTACCGTGCTGCACAATCCGTTTTCGGCAAACCTTCACTTAAAACCTCCCGCAGGCGGCTATCGGTTTTGGGGAAGTCAGGCAAAAGTACTGGGCAAAAAACGCAAGAAACAGCCGTGGGAACTCGATAATCCCGTGGGTGCCATACGCCCCGTCCCCAGCCCAACTTTAATGTACCAATTCTACAAACAGTTCAATAAAACCCAACGCGCAGAATATAAACGGAAATATTTTCTGCGTTATTTGTCAAAAGGAAGCAAATGGGTATTGCCACTACGTATTTTAAAACTGCCTTATAAAATCCTTCAGTATAAAAAATCCACTTTTTATGCGAAACAATTAATGAAATTGGGAAAACGAACGGCTTGATATGAAATTCTCCCTCATCATCTGCACCTATATGCGTCCGCAACCGTTGTTGAATCTGCTTCGGTCCGTGGAGAAGCAAACGGTGTATCCAGATGAAGTATTGGTTGTTGATGGCTCCACAAATACTGACACCGAAGAAGTTATTCAGAAAAATTCCTTCAAAAATATAAGCTATTTTAAGGTTGGAGAAAGTCAACGCGGACTAACCAAACAGCGTAATTTTGGAATACAGCAAGTTGGCGCAGCTATTGAAATTGTGTGTTTTCTGGATGACGATATTGTTTTGACCGAAACCTATTTTGAGGAATTGCTGAAAACATACACTCTGTATCCGCAAGCGCTGGGCGTGGGCGGATATATTGTGAACGAAGTGTTGTGGGAGAAAACTGACGAAAAGCCCAAGCATAATGAATTTGCTTGTGATGGTTGGAAGCGCAAAGACGGCTCCCGCTTTGTGCTTCGGAAGAAACTGGGGCTGGATGCCGATAGGCCACCTGCGTATTTTCCGGATTTTGGCCATGGCAGGAGCGTAAGCTTTCTTCCGCCAAGCGGAAAAATATATGGGGTAGAACAATTTATGGGCGGCGTGGCCTCCTATAAAAAAGAAGTTTTTGAAACACAGAAATTTTCAGAATATTTTGAGGGATATGGCCTCTATGAGGATGCCGATTTCACGCTTCGGCTTTCCAAAAAAGGACAGCTGTACGTAAATACTGCGGCACAATTGTACCATTACCACGAAACATCGGGGCGTCCGGATCACTTCAAATATGGAAAAATGGTAGTGCGAAACGGCTGGTATGTATGGCGGGTAAAAAATCCAAAACCATCAATTAAAGCTCGTTTTAAATGGAATGCCACCGCATTTCTACTTACGGCCGTTCGGTTGAGCAATGCAATTACTTCTTCAGATAAAAAAACTGCTTTTAAGGAAGCGTTAGGCCGTGCCGTAGGTTGGTTTAGTCTGCTTTTCAACAAACCAAAAATCCGTTGAGACTTTTAATTGTTACACATACCGTACATATTTTATGCGAGGGAAAACTTTTCGCTTATGCCCCCTACGTGAGGGAAATGGATCTTTGGATGAAGCACGCGCAATCAGTTGAAATCGTAGCACCGATTTTCGATAAAAATCCTTCAGAAATAATGCAGGCCTATAAAAATCAGCAAATTGATTTTTCTGAAATAGCCGCCATCTCGCTCGTTTCCATTTCAGAAATTTTAAGGACTATTGTAAAACTTCCCGCTATTTTCATTTCAATAATTTCCGCTATGAAAAGGGCTGATCATATCCATTTGCGCTGCCCAGGGAATATTGGTTTAATCGGCTGCCTTGCACAACTTTTTTTTCCGAAGAAAACAAAAACCGCAAAATATGCCGGAAATTGGGATCCAAAGGCTAAACAACCCTTGAGCTATAGATTTCAGAAATGGATACTTTCCAATACGTTTTTAACTAAGAATATGCAGGTTTTGGTATACGGCAATTGGCCAAACCAATCCAAAAACGTCAAACCATTTTTTACGGCAACCTATCCTAAAAGCGATCCCGATAGCTATCGGGACGAAACTGAAACCAAAGCTGAAAGAAGGTTTAAAACTCCTTTTCAATTTATGTTTGTGGGAATGCTTTCGGCAGGAAAACAACCACTTTACGCGGTGAAATTGTTGGAAAATCTTCAGAAAAAAGGAATTGATTGCGAGTTGAAAATTTATGGGGAAGGGCCAGAAAGAGAAATTATTGAACACTATATTTTCGAAAATAATTTGGATAAAAGCATTCTACTGTTTGGAAATCAAAATTCCGAAACTATAAAACAGGCCTATCAACAAAGTGATTTTTTACTGTTGCCCTCAAAAAGTGAAGGTTGGCCCAAAGTGGTTGCCGAAGCTATGTATTGGGGCGTTGTACCAATTGCCACGGCCATTTCCTGTGTGCCGTGGATGCTGGATAATGGGGAGCGGGGAATTCTTTTGGAAGCTAATTTTGAAAACGATTTGGGTAATATAAAATCTGTATTAGAAAATAAAAACGAAATGGATCGTCTTTCAGCAAACGGAAAAAGTTGGTCCCGAAAATATACGCTGGAATATTTTGATGCGGAAATCCAAAAACTTTTGAAATGAAAATTCTCCAACTTATAGATTCCTTGGAAGGTGGCGGTGCGGAGCGTATGGCAGTGAACCTTGCCAATGCGCTGGCAAAGGCAGGACAGCACAGTTATTTATGTGCCACGCGAGGCGAAGGAATTCTAAAAAGTGGGATTAACACAGAGGTTGGTTACCTGTTTTTGAATAAAAAGAATGCCTTGGATTTTTATGCACTCTCCAGATTGCGGAAATTGGTAAAGCAGCACAAAATTGAAATAGTCCACGCCCACGGAACGTCTTTCTTTTTCGCTACCTTATTAAAAATATGTTATCCAAAAATTAGATTGGTTTGGCACGATCATAATGGCAATCGCGTTAATCAACAATTAAAAAACAATAAATCACTATTTGTTTGTTCCTATTTTTTCAATCAAATATTGGCAGTAAACCAAGAATTGGAAAACTGGTCAGCAAAACACTTATTTTGTAAAAGTGTAAAGTATGTTCCAAATTTCGTTTCAACGGAAATTTCAGATATTTCCATAAAGGAAAAGGTTATTCTTTGTTTGGCAAATCTCAGAAATCCCAAAAACCATCTTAATTTGCTGAAGGCATTTAAAATTGTAAATTCAGCTTATAAAGATTGGCAATTGCATTTGGTAGGAAGGGATTATAATGATTTATATTCCAGAGAGATAAAGGAATTTATTTCAGATAATAATTTAAATAAAACTGTTAAAATTTTTGGATCAAGCAATACGGTAAACAATCATTTAAAAATTGCTTCCATAGGTGTATTGGCCTCTGAAAGTGAAGGCTTGCCAATGTCCCTTCTTGAATACGGAATAGGGAAGTTAGCAGTTGTGGCCACAAATGTGGGGCAATGCGCAACGGTAATTCAGGAATACGGCAAAGTGGTTCCCAGCAACAACCCCGAGGCCTTGGCTTCGGCTTTGCTTGACTATATTGAAAATGAAAAACTTCGAAATAAACACGCAAGGCAATATCACGAACATATTTTGAAAATTTATTCTGAAAAAGCTATCGTTCCGAAGCTATTGGAAATCTATCAAAACCTATAAAAAGCTTGAACCCGAAAAAGGTAACATATCTCCAACTCATATTGCTGCACGCCGCAATGGGACTGCTTGTTTATCTGTTTCAAGGGATTTCCAAATATTTGCTTCTGCTTATTATCGGTTATTTTCTGTACAGAATTCTCAGCAATAATAATAGGAAAGATGAGGTTTTGCTGGCGGCGGGTTATATCACCGGATATGAGGTTTTCTCACGGATGACGGGTGGCACATTTTCCTATGAATTCGCAAAATATGCTGTCGTGGGATTTTTGGTGCTGGGAATGTTCTACCGCGGATTTACACGTTCTTCCTGGCCCTATTTGTTCTATCTCGTTTTCTTGATGCCGGGAATTTTCTTTTCCGCCGTCAATCTGGAATACGACACCAATGTGGGCAATGCGATTGGCTTCAACTTAAGCGGGCCCATTTGTTTGGGGATTTCAGCATTGTATTGTTACAATCGCAAAATGCCAGCAGCGAGATTGCAACAAATACTTTTGGCGGTACTGCTTCCGTTGATAACCACCACGGTATATTTATACTTCTACACGCCTAGCATCCGCGATACGCTGCAGGGAACGGCATCAAACTTTGAAGCCTCTGGAGGATACGGTCCCAATCAGGTTGCGACCGTACTGGGATTGGGAATGTTTATCTTATTCAGCAGGCTTTTGCTTATAAAAAACAGATTCATCAACTTAGTGGATTTGGTGCTTTTGGCATTTATTTCCTATCGCGGAATTGTAACTTTCTCGCGCGGCGGAATTTTAACGGCAATAGTTTGTGCCATCTTATTCTTGGGGATATATTACTTGAAAAGCGGCACAAAGGAAAGAAAAGTACTAGTGCCAAAAATGGGGTTGATTGCAGGATTTTCAGTGTTGATATGGCTCGTTACTTCCATTGCCACTATGGGATTGATCGACAAAAGATATTCAAACGAGGATGCCGCCGGAAATATAAAAGACGACATAAGTACGGGTAGGGTAGAGCTGATAGAAACTGAAATAAATGCATTTTACGATAACCCAATAACTGGTCTTGGAGTGGGAAAAATGAAGGAATACAGGGAAGAAACCACCGGCGAGGTTTCTGCCACGCACAATGAAATAAGCCGGATGCTTTCCGAGCACGGTCTTTTCGGGATTTTTTCATTGCTTATTTTATTTTTTGCGCCCTTGCTTTTGCGCCTTAAAAATAGAAGCAACCTTTATCTGTTTTCGTTTTTGGCGTTTTGGTTTTTGACCATAAATCACTCGTCCATGCGAATCGCAGCGCCAGCCTTTATCTATGGTCTTGGTCTAATTTCAATAGTAAATGCAAAAAGGAAGCATACTTTACATAGGAAATAAACATTCCAAAAAGGGCAATACGGTTACTTCCGTGGAAACTTTGGGCGCTTTCCTTGAAGCTGAAGGTTTTCAGGTTTTTTCGGCTTCTTCCTACAGAAATAAATTCTTGCGGCTATTCGATATGGTTTTGAAAACTATTACATTTAGAAATAAAGTAAACGTTGTCTTAATCGATACCTATAGCACGCAGAATTTCTATTACGCCGTAATTGTGGCATTTTTTTGCCGATTTTTCAAGTTGCCCTATATTCCCATTTTGCGCGGTGGAAATCTGCCCAACCGACTTAAAAATAATCCGCGTTTATGTGCGGGTCTTTTCGGAAAAGCGAACGTAAATGTGGTGCCGTCGCAATATTTAAAAGAAGCTTTTGAAGCCCAAGGGTATACCAATCTTGAATTTATTCCAAATACTATTGAATTAAAAAACTATCCCTTTAAATTTCGTGAAACATTGAAGTCAAGATTATTATGGGTACGCTCCTTTGCTGAAATTTACAATCCCATACTTGCGCTTCAAATTTTGGAAAAAATGAAACCTGAATTTCCAAATACCACGCTTTGTATGGTGGGGCCGGACAAAGATGGTTCGCTTGCGCGCTGTAAAAAATTGGCAGAGCAGTTAAATCTCTCTGTCGAATTTAAGGGGAAATTGGAAAAAAGCGAATGGATTGCCCTTTCTGAAAACTTCGACATTTTTATAAATACGACCAACTTCGACAATATGCCCGTAAGCGTAATGGAAGGAATGGCGCTGGGATTGCCTATAATTTCAACAAATGTGGGCGGGATGCCACATCTTATCAAGAATGGGGAAGAAGGGCTTTTGGTACTGCCGGATGATGCGGATTTATTTATTGCGGCGATAAAAGATTTGCTCAGCAATCCACTAAAAGCTGAAAATCTAGCACTTAAAGCCAGAGAAAAAGTAGAGGATTATGATTGGCAGCGTGTAAAAGGAAAGTGGGTGAGCCTTTTACAAAACGTTTAATTTCTCTATTTTTATAACCCCAAACCATAACTCCCCCAATGGCCGCGAAATCCAGTATCCATTTTGATATTTCTGAGCGCAAGGTACTTCTTCGAATTCTGGATATTGTCTGTGTTCTTGGTCTTTTATATTTGGTGGGGCAAGCGTTTAATTTTGATTACTTCAAAATAAATTCCGAGCACTGGATGTGGTCCATCGTGCTGGCTACCTATCTTACCGTCTTTGCCACCATATTTGAGCTTTATAATCTTCAAAAGGCAAGTAGGTTTGAATCTGTGGTTAAAAATGTGATTTTAACTTCTTCGCTTACTGTTTTAATATATTTGCTAACACCTTTTTACACGCCAACGCTTCCTACAAATAGGCTTCAGATAGTATATTTTTTCATCTCTATGAATGTGGCATTATTGGCTTGGCGCTATGCCTATATCACATTAATTTCCACACCACGTTTTTTCAAGAGGGTGTTGCTTGTGGCAGATTCGGCGGATATTGAAAGTATTATTGCGTCCCTTCAAAAATCGGATCCCAATTACCGCGTCGTAGGCTACTTCAACACCAATATTTCTGAAGAAATAACCATCAACAGCCTTGAAATAGATGCGTACAGCATAAAGGATATTGGGTTGATTACCGAAGAACTTTCCATTTCTGAAATTGTAGTGGGCACACCACTTTCCGAAGGAATGACAGTAGAACTGAACAATCAGCTAATTTATCTATTGGAAAAAGGAATTCCCATCCGGGAATATACACAGGTTTATGAAGAATTGACCTATAGGATACCTGTACAGCACGTGGAGAAGGATTTTTACAAATATTTCCCTTTTAGCCGAAGCAACCAAAATAAGCTTTATCTCTTCTTCAACAGAATTTTTGATGTGCTGATTTCCCTTTTTGGGCTTTCCATTGGAATCATTCTTTCGCCCCTTATTTTAATAGGAAATCTTTACGGCAACCGCGGCCCTATTTTTTATAGCCAAAAGCGTGTTGGCAAAAACGGACATATCTTTAATATTTACAAGCTTCGGAGTATGATAAGAAACGCAGAGGCAGACGGCGCCCGTTTCGCTGAAGTGCACGATGTCCGGGTGACCAAATTTGGAAAATTCTTGCGAAAATCCCGACTAGATGAAATACCCCAATTTGTAAATGTGATTAAAGGAGAGATGAGCCTGATAGGCCCACGGCCGGAACGTCCAATTTTTGTGGAGAGTCTTTCAAAAGAAATACCATTCTATGAGGTGCGCCATTTGGTAAAACCCGGTGTAACGGGCTGGGCTCAAGTGAATGCCAGGTACGGTTCGTCCCAAGAGGATTCATTGGAAAAACTGCAATATGACCTCTATTACATAAAACACCGAAGTTTATTTTTGGACATCACTATAATAATCAAAACGCTGAGTACAATTGTTTTTTACAGAGGGCAATAAAAATTTTAAAATACGGTTTAAAAAACGTATATTATCCTTATTATTAACACTCAATAAATTCGTACCCACAATATTTTTATATATCTTGGGGCGTTTTAAAAAATTCAAATTAATTTAAATGAAAAAAAATTCCCTATTATTTATTTGTTCCCTCTTGTTCTCCGCTACTGCAGTTGTTGCTCAAACAGAAGCTCAAAGGGCTCAAATAACTCGTAATTACGATCTTCAGAAGTTAAGACAATTAGAGCAACAATATTCCGATGAATTCCACGCTGAAAAAGCCGAAGCTTTACGCCTCGCAGCTATTAATGGATGGGAAGAAATAATTGAACTTCCAGAAGGCGGAATAGCTGTCTTGGTGGGAGTATTTCCTGATGGTACTCCCAAATATTATCAAACGCACAATAGAGAGGCTGGAATTACCACACGTACTGATAGGGTTCAGACAGGAGGAGCTGCAGGTTTAGATTTAAACGGAGAAGGTATGACACTTGGAGTGTGGGATGGGGGTATTGTACGTTCTACACATAATCTTTTCAGTGGGCGCGTAGTGCAAATAGATAATCCTAATGATTTAAGTGATCATGCCACACACGTATCTGGAACTATGATTGGTACTGGCGATGTAATAAATGGTTTGGCTAAAGGTATGGCACCTGCTGCCAATTTGAGAGCTTTTGATTTCAGCAATGATACTGCTGAAATGTTTGGGGAAGCTGCAGATGGATTATTGGTTTCAAACCATTCTTATGGTTTAAGAATTGAAACTTTGGCACTTTGGCAAATAGGTTATTACGATTCAAATTCAAGAAGTATTGATCTGGTAACTTATAATTCACCATATTATCTACCGGTAGTTTCTGCAGGTAATGACCGCCAATCGGGTCAAAACCCAGTAGATGGGGGGTATGATTATCTTACAGATAAGGGAGTTGCCAAAAATGTTATAGTATGTGCGGCATCTTTTGAAGTGCTTAATTATACAGGTCCATCTAGTGTAGTTATGTCATCATTTAGTAGTTGGGGACCAACGGATGATGGTCGTATAAAACCAGATCTTACTGGTAAAGGTGTTAATACTTATTCTTCTACAGCCGTTTCAGATAATTCATTTGCAAACTTAAGTGGTACTTCGATGTCAACACCAAATATTTCTGGGAGTCTTATTTTATTACAACAGCATTATAATAATCTTAACCAAACCTTCATGTTAAATTCTACTCTCAGAGGTTTAGCTCTACATACAGCTGATGAGGCAGGGACTTCTCCAGGGCCAGATTATCGATTTGGTTGGGGACTTATGAATACTGAAAAAGCTGCTGAGGTAATTACAAATAATGGAGATACTTCCTTAATTATTGAAGAGGAATTGGAACAGGATGAGGTATATACAATGACCATCACAGCTGACGGTATTAACACTTTGATGGTTTCTATAACATGGACCGATTTAGCTGGGGTAAGTCCAGAACCTGGAATAATTGATGAGGATACTCCCATGCTCGTAAATGATCTTGATTTGAGGATATCAGTCGATGGGGGAGAAACATTCTTTCCTTGGATATTAGATGGTACTAACCCATCTGCACCTGCCACTACAGGAGATAACTTTTTAGACAATATTGAAAAAATTGAAATTCCCGAAGCCAGTGGCGAATATATTGTAACTGTAGGCCATAAAGGTTCTTTGACCACAGGTGCACAAACATTTTCAATGATTGTGACAGGTATTTCAGATTTTACTTTAGGAACCAATAAAAATACTATTGAAGGGCTTGCACTATATCCAAACCCAACTAGTTCAGTTTTAAATGTTGAGGCAAGAACTGTAATTGATTCAGTAGAAATTACAAATGTTTTAGGCCAAACGCTTATGGTAAATGCCGGTGGCTCAAACAAAGTCCAGTTAAATACATCTGGATTGAGTGCCGGAAATTATTTTGCTAGAATAACTTCGCAAAATAATGTAACAGTAAAACAATTCGTTAAGAATTAAAAAAAATTAATTACAATAAAAAAAGCCGATAATTCATATTATCGGCTTTTTTATTAATATAATTATTTCAATATAACTCTCAGGGGAAAAAAATATTTAAGGAATGTAATTTTAGGAAAATATATTAATTATACAAAAACCCCAACCTCTTCCATACATTCACGCATCATTCTGTAAGTACGCGCAATATCGTTGTCTAACCCTATACTGAAGCGTATCAATCCATCGCTTAAGCCCATTTCCTTTTGTTCCTCTTCGGGAATTTCTGATGACGTTGACGAACCCGGCGCACTGAACAGCGTTTTATAAAATCCAAGGCTTACCGCCAGATAACCCAAATTTCGTTCCTGCATCAACTCCATCAATTCATTTGCTTTATCAATACCACCCACATCGATGGTTAGCATTCCGCCAAATCCATATTCTTCATTCATCATTCGTTTAAATAATTGATGTCCGCTATGTGAGGGCAAGCCGGGATATGCGGTTTTTAATCCATCAGCCTCAAACTTTTCAGCCAGATAAAGTGCATTTTCGCTATGCTGCTTTATTCTGATGTGAAGCGTTCGTAAATTTTTGAGAATGGAAGCCGCCCGCAGGCTGTCCATTGCAGGGCCCAAAAGCATATTGGCTCCGTCGTTTACATTCCGCAACGTATCAATAAATTCTTGGGTCCCGCAGGTCACGCCGCCCATGGTGTCGCTACTTCCGTTTATGAATTTTGTCAAACTATGCAAAACAACATCTGCCCCCAGGGTTGCTGGCGAAATGCTGAGGGGAGAAAATGTATTGTCTACCAAGAGTTGCAGGTTGTGTTTTTTGGCAATTTGGGACAAGCCTTCAATATCCGCAACTTCAAGAAGCGGATTGCTTACTGTTTCGCAATAAATAATTTTGGTTTTTTCTGAAATTGCTTCCTCCACGCTTTGAAGATTGGTAATATCTACAAAGGAGGTTTCAATGTTCAACCTTGGGGCAAAATTCTTTAGAAAAGCATAGGTTCCACCATAAATCGTCCTGCTGCTAACAATGTGTTCCCCAGCCTTGCAGAGTTGTAAAATTGCAGGGGTTATGGCTCCCATACCGCTGGCCGCAACATTTGCAGTCTCGGTGCCTTCCATTGCTGCCAAGGCTTGGCCTAAGTATAAATTAGATGGTGTGGAGTGGCGAGAGTACAGATAGCAGCCATCCGCATTACCCTCAAATGTGTCGAACATGGTTTTGGCTGAAAGAAAAGTATACGTAGAGGAATCTGAAATGGAAGGATTCACGCCTCCAAATTCCCCAAAATATTGTAAATCCTGAATTTTGTCTGCTGGTTTATAAGCCATTTTTTAAGTTTTCTGGTTTTCGGCAAAAATGCAAAAATTAAAAGGAAGAGTAAAATAATAATTGGTTTCATTTATCCTAATAACAGCTGTTTTATATAGCATCCAACTTCAAAGAAATAAACTTTTAAACTCCTATGCAGTATTGTACCTTTGTAATTCCATTTTTAAAAATTCTTATTTTATGAGCAAATATGATGTAGCAGTAATAGGTTCTGGGCCTGGAGGATATGTAGCGGCAATCCGTTGCGCGCAGTTGGGTCTAAAAACCGCAATCATTGAAAAATATAGCGTATTGGGTGGCACATGCTTAAATGTGGGTTGCATTCCCAGTAAGGCACTCTTGGATTCTTCGCACCATTACGAGGATGCACTTAAGCATTTTGAGGAGCATGGAATTGAAATTCCAGGCGATATAAAATTGAATTTTAAAAAAATGATTGATCGAAAAGCATCCGTAGTCGAGCAAACTACTAAAGGAATTGCATTTTTGATGGATAAAAACAAAATTGATGTCTATACCGGAACGGGAGCTTTTAAGGACGCCACGCACATTGATATTTCCGGCGAAAAGAATCAGACGATTGAAGCAAAAAATACCATTATTGCTACGGGAAGTAAGCCCGCCTCATTGCCATTCATAAAATTGGATAAGGATAGAATCATAACTTCAACCGAAGCATTGAGCCTAAAAGAAATTCCAAAACATTTAATTGTAATTGGGGGAGGGGTAATAGGTCTGGAATTGGGACAAGTGTACCGCCGTCTGGGCGCCGAAGTTTCTGTGGTGGAATTTATGGACAGAATTATCCCCACAATGGATGGGGCGCAAAGCAAGGAATTAATGAAAGTTATGAAAAAGCAAGGTGTAAAATTTTATGTTTCGCATAAGGTTTCGGCAGTCTCAAAAAAGGGAAAAAAGATTACCGTAACAGCTACGGATAAAAATGGTAAAGAAGTTTCATTTGAAGGTGATTATTGCCTTGTTTCGGTAGGAAGAAAGCCATTTACCGATGGTTTGAAGGCCGAAAACGCAGGGGTAAAAATAACCGAACGAGGGATGATAGATGTTAATGATCATCTTCAAACGAATATTAAAAATATCTACGCGATAGGCGATGTGGTACGAGGGGCAATGCTTGCACATAAAGCTTCTGAAGAAGGAACTCTGGTAGCTGAAATTATTGCAGGTCAAAAACCGCATATCGATTACAATTTAATTCCCGGTGTGGTCTATACTTGGCCTGAAGTAGCTTCTGTTGGCAAAACGGAAGAGCAATTGAAGGAAGCAAAAGTAGAATATAAAAGCGGACAATTCCCAATGCGCGCTTTGGGAAGAAGCAGGGCCAGTGGAGATACCGATGGATTTGTGAAAATTTTATCCGATAAAAATACGGATGAAGTACTTGGCGTACATATGGTTGGCGCCCGAGTGGCAGATTTAATTGCCGAAGCCGTGGTTGCCATGGAATATCGCGCAAGCGCTGAAGATATTGCCAGAATGAGCCATGCGCATCCTACATACGCCGAAGCAGTTAAGGAAGCCGCCCTTTCCGCTACAGAGGATAGAGCTCTGCACGTCTAAATTAAAAAGTAATAAAAAATCAAAAGCCGATGAGAATTTCATCGGCTTTTTTATTGTATGTAATGAAATATTATCTTTTAATAATTCCGCCACAACTTACTCTGCTGCCGGCATCTCCACTTGGCTGAGATACAAAATCATCAGTTCCTTCATGTACAATTACTCCTTTACCGGTAATATCTTTACTCGCATCTCCGCAACCAATGCACCATTCATCCGTTTGCATTGCTACACTTCCGTTGCCATTTTCATCAGCCTCAAAATTTCCTATGTCTCCTTTATGATATCCTTCGCTATCACCCCATTTTCCGTGCTTCTCATTTGTGGGGTTCCAATGTCCACCAGCAGATGAACCATCATCGGCGCTACAATCTGCTTTTTCGTGAAGATGGATTGCGTGCGAGCCTGGCTTTAGACCACTCAATTTAGCCTCCATCATAACGGTTCCATCTTTTTCAGTAAATACAACTTCTCCTTTCGCGGTACTTCCACTTTTTGATTCCAATGGAACGGATAAGACATTTGCTTTAATAGTTTCTTCTTGCATATTCATTTCAGTAGTGTCAGACGAATTCATATTTTCGTCCATATCCTTTTTTTCATTTTTGCAACCTACAAATACGGTCATAGCAAAAAACGTACATAATAAACTTAATCTTTTCATAATCATTGTTTTTAGATTGGTTTTTATAATTTTTGATATTTAAATTTACAATACTTTGGAAGGCACAACAAGGAATTAAGAAATATTTAGAAAAGTGAGGTTATGCATCCTGTATTACTATCAGCAAATTATTTGTTGACAAGCTTAATATTTAAAAATAAATTTTGAACTGTTTATTGTTGTTTTGAAAGTCTAATAAAATGAAATTATTTTCAAAATGAGAATAATTATTAACTTACAATGATATTTCAAGATTGGGTATAGCAATTTCAGGAGGTTTGATATTCCTTCGATACTATAAGTCAAAGTATGCATAGTGTATGAAGAATGTATGAATTCTATTAATAAGTCATCCCCATAGCTTTTTTGGCCAAAAGTTTCAAAAGCAATAAAATATAAAAATTATTTCTTTCTAAAATAACCAAACAAAAAGATATACCGGACTGCCAACCCAATCAGTAATGGCAATAATCCTATTGCAAAAATTTGTACACCCGTAATCCAGTGTATCGCTAAAAGGGAAAGAAGCAGCAAAAGAAGAAATAGGTACTTGCTTAAATTCTGCGAAAAATTTCTTTTGCTTATAGCAATCACCATCAAAATGGAAATAGGAAAGGCCCATAACAAATTGTAGTTATTTGCCGTAGCGGTGTGGTCCGTTGCAAACCATAATAACAATAAAAACACACCAATTAATCCCGTAACAAAAAATATCACACCATCCAAAAATCGGCTTCTGCGCTCAGCTTTATAATCTTTTATGGTAACGTATATCAGCAATAAGCCCAAAATGCCGAATACAAATAATGGACTGAATATGAAACCTCCTGAATTTGCTACAGGCTTATTTTCAAAGAGAATTTCAGTTGTTTTTACTAACTTTTCATCAGTTCCATTTCTATGTATTACCGCATTTTCTGCGCCTTCAAAAATATAATCGGGCAAAAATTGATATTCAATTGGCTTTGCTTGTTTATCGATTACAGCCCCCAATGCAACATCAATTCCCAAACTTCCCCAAGAGTTTGCCTGTAATCGCTGTTGTATCAAATCCCGAAACGTATAGGATTCTGTTATGTGATCTTCCTTATATTCCAATTTATTCCCCAAAACCTCAATCAATACGTCCCGAATCTTGGTGGCGCAATTGTCATAAAAGAAATCGTATTTGTATTTTTTATTTTCCGGGCGATAATTGTTCCAAAGAAAATCTGACACCGCTTGTTTTTCCGCAGCATTCAAATTTAAAATCTGGGATTTTATCCATCGATTTTGTGAAACATATCGGTTGTAAAACGAAGTATAATATTCTACCGAAAGCTCATAAAGCAATTTTCCTTGTGCAAATTTTGTGTAGAAATTTGGCGTGTCAAAATCGTACGTTCCGTAATTGAAAACTACGTCCACACCCGTATCCGGATCTTGAATCCTGAAAGCGCTGTGGCCAAATTTATCGTATAGCTCAGCACCGGGACCAATAGTTAGGATACTTATTTCAGCTTTTTGTGAAAGTGGCTCAAATTGAGCTTTTGCCGATGACGTAAGTATTATTGCAAGAAAAAGTAGGAAGAAATTTCTGATCATTTTGAAATTGATTTCAGCGCTAAAATATTACAATTTCAGCGTACTTGGCAGATCATTAAAGATTATCTGAAAATGCTCCAATCCAATTTCAACGAAAATATATTTGAATAAAGTGCCGCGCTTTGGTCGCCAATGTCGGTAAGCGCATAGTCCACCTGAATTCCTTTATATTTAAAGCCAACGCCTATATTTGGTTGAAAACCTACGGAATCGCTCCCGTCTAGCTGTTGTATATTTTGGAAATTACCCACGCCGGCACGTACATAAACCAAATCTATATAACCAAATTCCAGTCCCGCCGAAGGTGTAATACTCGCCAAGGAAGAGGAAATAACATCATTGGTTTCAGCAAATCTAAAATTGAGATCCACTTCTGCCAACAATGAATAATCGTAGTGAAATATGAATTGGCGGGCTACCCCCAGTTGTAATTTTGGAATGGTAATCTCCGTACTTTCCGGCAATTCTTGGTTCTGTCCTTCCACGGCACCTTGAATTTCTGCAAACTTATCCTCATCAATACTCCACGCATTGAAGGTGGTCGTAATATCGCGCGCCATTAAACCAAAATTCCAATTTCCCCTAGTAAATTGAAGCCCCGCGTCGAGCCCAAAACCCCATGAAGAAGCAAAGTCACCAATAATCCTGCGGATTACCTTCGCGTTGACGCCCACATTTAAACCATCCAGCGGCAATTCTCGTGCGTAGGAAAATGTAAATCCATAATCTGCAGTAGAAAATAAGCTGATATTATTGTAGTCAATATTTCCCTGCTCATCAATAAGTTGTGTGGTATTTAAAATATCATCAACCCCAAATCGAATAACCGAAAGTCCTACCGCACTTTTATCATCAAGAGGCATAGCAAAGGCTCCGTAATCGTAATTTGCAATATTTGCAAAATACGAAGCGTGCATCAGCGAAATCTGCTTGTCCTCAAGATTTACCAAACCCGCTGGATTCCAATAGCCAGAATTTACATCTTTGGAAGAAGCAACCACGGCATTTCCCATACCAAAGGAGGCTGCATCTACACCAATATTCATAAATTCATTGGAATATTTACGCACGGTCTGTGCGCCGGAAACCAAGGTAGAGAGTAAAAAAAGGATAAAAAGATTTCTTTTCAAGCTTAAAAATTTGGACAAATATGGCATTATTTTACAGAATACTAAACTTTAAATTTATATACATATTGTGTCAATAAGCGTTTAGTCGAAAATACTTTCTATTTTTACATTTCACTTGAATTTTCTTTAATTCACAAGTGAAAAAACTAATCAACTCATTAAAATGAAAAAGCAGATCCCCAACATTATAACTTCTCTGAATATCCTTTGTGGCTGCGTGGCCGTGCTGTTTGCAGTTTCAGGCGATTTGATTACGGCTTCATTTTTTGTTTTTTCAGGTATATTCTTTGATTTCTTTGATGGATTGGCGGCTCGATTGTTAAAAGCGCAAAGCGAAATTGGCTTACAGTTGGATTCCCTTGCCGATGTCATCACCAGTGGCGTGGCCCCGGGCGTAGTACTTTTCCAATTGCTGAATCTCTCAATCTTTGGGAGTATGCAGACCTTGACCGAAACATTTTCAACGGAGGGTTGGAATCTGGGATTCAAAAATTATTTGCCGTTAATTGGGTTGCTCGTAATTGTAGCCTCTGCGTACCGATTGGCAAAATTCAATGTAGATACACGGCAGACATCCAGTTTTATTGGGCTTCCAACCCCGGCAAATGCAATACTCATTTTAAGTTTGCCCCTTATTCTTCAATTTCAATATTCTGAAATTGCTGAAACCATAATCTTGAACAAATGGTTTTTGTTTGTTCTTACCGGAATAAGCTGTTTCTTATTAAATGCCGAAGTACCGCTCTTTGCGTTGAAATTTAAAACTTGGGATTTCAAGAACAATGCGTTGCGATACATTTTCATTTTGCTAAGCGTGCTACTTATAGTTCTTCTGAAATACGTTGCAATCCCGCTTATAATTGTGCTTTACATTCTTCTGTCGCTTTTTTGGAAGGAAAAACCAAAAAATTCCTATTGAAATAATTTCTTGGTACGCAATTCAAAATTCTGGCCTAGATAAACCTTGCGCACCATTTCATCTGCGGCAAGTTCTTCGGGGATACCGTGCTTCAAAATACTTCCTTCAAACATAAGGTACGTTCTATCCGTAATGGCCAAAGTTTCCTGTACATTGTGATCGGTGATAAGAATACCGATATTTTTATTTTTGAGTTGTGCCACAATACGCTGAATATCTTCCACGGCTACTGGATCCACGCCAGCAAAGGGCTCATCAAGTAAAATAAAATGGGGATCTGTGGCAAGGGCGCGGGCAATTTCGGTCCTTCTGCGTTCGCCACCGCTCAAAAGATCGCCGCGGTTGGTTCGAATGTGCCCAAGGCCAAATTCCTCAATCAATGATTCCATTTTTGCCCGTTGTTCTTTCTTTGAAAGTTTTGTGAGCTGCAAAACGCTCAAAATATTATCCTCCACGCTCAACTTTCTAAAAACCGAAGCCTCTTGCGCCAAATAACCAATTCCGTTTTGCGCGCGTTTGTACATGGGGTATTTGGTAATATCCGTCCCTTCCAGATGGATGGTGCCGCCATTGGGTTTTATAAGGCCCACAATCATATAGAACGAAGTGGTCTTACCAGCACCGTTTGGCCCCAGCAGCCCCACAATTTCGCCCTGGTTAACCTCTACGGTTATCCCTTTTACAACCTTTCGGCCTTTATATGATTTTATTAAAGAATCGGCTTTTAGCTTCATAAAAAATGTTTTTTGTCATCTGGATTCGTTTTTGACCGATACCCAAATTTTGAAACGCGGCTGCTAATTTTATACCAAAGATTAGTTATCCTGCTCTTCCAGCGCTTCCCAATATTCAAAAGCGCGGCGTAGGTGTGGTATTACAATCGTTCCACCAATTAGCAAAGAGATGCTCATTCCCTCAACTACCTCTTCTTTTGAAATACCTAACTTATAGCATTCCTCCAAATGATAGCGCACGCAATCATCACAGCGCAACACCAGCGAATTGCCAAGACCCAAGAGCTCTTTGGTTTTCTTTGGGAGCACACCTTCCATATAGGCGTTTGTATCCAGATTAAAAATTCGCTTGAGAATTTTATTGTTATCCTCCAGCATTTTTTCGTTCATTTTTGAACGGTATGCATTAAATTCCTCAACTACGTTTGGCATCTCGTATTTCCTTTCTTTTTTGGTTTCTAAGAACAACTTTTGAAATATAGATACTTACCTCATAAAGTATAAGTATTGGGATGGTTACAATAACCTGGCTCGCAATGTCCGGTGGGGTAATTACTGCCGAAACTATAAGTACTATTATCAACGCGAATTTTCGATATTTCCGAAGAATTTCAGGTGTTACCAATCCTATTTTGGTGAATATGTACATAAGGATGGGCAATTCAAAAATGAGTCCGCTCGCAATTACCGATGATCTCACCAATGAAATATAACTGTCCACATCAAATTCGTTCAAAACCTGTTCACTTACTTGATATGTTCCCAAGAAATTGATGGAAAGCGGCGTAATAATATAGTACCCAAAAAGTACCCCCAAAAAGAACAGCAAAGAGGCAATTAGAATAAATCCACGGCTGGAGTTGCGCTCTTCTTCCTTTAACCCCGGACTGATGAATTTCCAGAATTCGTATAAAATATAAGGAAAGGCTACTATTACACCCGCAAGAATCGCCGTCCATATATGTACGGAAAACTGTCCACCCATCGTTCTACTCTGTATGGTAAAGGGTAGTTCAGTAAAACAGAAACTATTCATCCCAATTTCCTGCGCGGCTCGACACAATAATTTATAGGTGGGGAAATCTGCTTGCTTAGGGCCAAATATAAGGGTGTCAAAAATAAAATCCTTCATTATAAAGGCTACAACCGCCAGAATAACTACTGCTATGGTTGACCGGATTAAATGCCAGCGCAATTCCTCTAAATGATCCAGAAAGGACATCTCTTTTTCGGGAGATGGGTTTGTTTTTTCGTTTTTCATTAAATAATTCCCTCTTTTGTAAGATTATGTATGTGCACCACGCCGCTGTATCTCCCTTTTTCCTCTGCCAAAATCTGCGTAATACCGTATTTTTCCATCATGTCCATCGCTTCCACGGCCATTGCGTTGTTTGCTATTTTCTTCGGGTTTTCCGTCATAATATCCTTTGCGGTAAGGCCATTAAAACTATCGGCCTTTGTTAACATGCGCCTTAGATCGCCATCGGTGATAATACCCACAATTTTTTCATCTTCCACCACTGCAGTAACTCCCAGCATTTTCTCTGAAATCTCCACAATAACTTTTTTCACATCGGTATCAGGACTTACCTGTGGTTTCTCGTTGAGCGATGTAAGATTGCTTACCCTAAGATATAGTTTTTTGCCCAAGGCTCCACCGGGATGGTATTTCGCAAAATCCTTGCTTGAAAATCCGCGTAGGTCCAGCAAGCACATAGCGAGCGCGTCACCAATTACCAGCTGTGCCGTGGTACTGGTTGTGGGGGCGAGGTTGTTCGGGCACGCCTCCTTTTCCACATAGGCGTTCAAAACGTAATCTGCTTCTTTCGCAAGAAAGGAATCTGTATTGCCAGTTATGGCTATCAATTTATTTTCAGCAGCTTGTATTAAAGGAACCAGTACCTTTATTTCTGGCGTATTGCCGCTTTTCGAAATACATATTACCGTATCATTTTCTTGGATGGTTCCCAAATCGCCGTGAATGGCATCTGCAGCGTGCATAAAGATCGCGGGCGTACCAGTAGAATTAAGCGTTGCTACAATTTTTGTGGCAATATTTGCACTTTTCCCTATTCCTGTTACAATGACCCGCCCTTTACTCTGGTAAATATATTCCACCGCACCAGCAAATTCATCATTTACTAACGGAACTAAATTCGCAATGGCTTTGCTTTCTATTTCAATAGTTTCGCGGGCAACGGAGATGATCTTGTCTTTATGGGTCAAAACTTTAACGCGTTTGATAATTTGTAACTCTTTCAGAAATTAGTATATTTAGAATAGAATAATAAAAATTAGACGTTCTAAATCTCTATACTTTATTTTAAAGTGCAATCTATACAATAAAGTTGCAAAATTACGATTGTTAGGTTGTAAAACAATTTATTGTTGATTAAAACTGATTATCACCCCTAAAAATCTACATAGCGTGGCAGAAACTGACATTTATGCAGCCCTAAAGAAATATTTCGGATTCACCCGTTTCAAAGGTTTACAAGAAGAAGTTGTAAAGAGTATTTTAAATAGGCAAAATACATTCGTGATTATGCCTACCGGAGGTGGGAAGTCACTCTGTTACCAGTTGCCGGCACTTATGCAGGAAGGCACAGCCATTGTGGTTTCACCGCTCATTGCTCTTATGAAAAACCAAGTGGATGCGCTGCGTTCCCTTTCTTCGGAAGAAGGCATCGCGCACGTCTTAAATTCTTCCCTCAATAAAACCGAAGTAAAGCAAGTGAAGAGCGATATCGTCAACGGTATTACCAAACTTCTATACGTAGCCCCGGAATCCCTGACCAAAGACGAATATGTTGAATTTCTTCAATCGGTAAAAATATCCTTCGTGGCTATTGATGAAGCGCATTGCATCAGCGAATGGGGGCACGACTTTAGACCGGAATATCGTAATCTCCGCACCATTATTCAGCGCATCGGCAATGATATTCCCATTATTGGCCTTACGGCAACCGCCACCCCCAAGGTGCAGGAAGATATTCTTAAAAATTTAGGGATGCAGGATGCCAATACCTTCAAAGCGTCCTTCAACAGGCCCAATCTGTATTATGAAATTAGGCCAAAAACAAAAAATGTCGATTCAGACATCATCCGCTTCGTAAAACAGAACGAGGGCAAGAGCGGGATTATCTATTGCCTAAGCCGAAAAAGAGTAGAGGAATTGGCACAGACCCTTCAGGTAAACGGCGTCAAGGCCGTTCCGTATCACGCTGGGCTAGATGGCAAGACACGCGTTAAGCATCAAGATATGTTCTTGATGGAAGACGTGGATGTGGTGGTGGCAACCATTGCATTCGGGATGGGCATTGATAAGCCAGATGTGCGTTTCGTAATACATAACGACATCCCAAAAAGTATTGAAAGCTACTACCAAGAGACTGGTCGTGCCGGTAGGGATGGGGGAGAAGGCCATTGCCTCGCCTTTTACAGCTATAAGGATGTTGAAAAATTAGAGAAATTTATGAGCGGCAAGCCCGTGGCAGAACAGGAAATTGGCCACGCCCTATTGCAGGAAATCGTTGGTTTCGCCGAAACTTCCATTTCACGTAGAAAATTTATCCTCCATTATTTCGGTGAGGAATTTGACAATGCAACGGGCGAGGGCGGAATGATGGACGACAACATGCGCCACCCAAAAAACAAGCACGAAGCGCAGGACGATGCCAAATTGCTGCTGGAAATTGTCCAAAAGACCAACCAACAGTACAAAAGCAAGGAAATTGTAAACGTACTGGTGGGCAAGGTAAACGCACTCATAAAATCCCACCGTACAGATTCCCAAACTTATTTCGGTACGGGTCAGGCGCACGATTCCTCCTACTGGATGGCCCTGTTGCGGCAGCTCTTGGTAGCCGGATATCTTAAAAAGGATATTGAAACCTACGGAATAATCAAGATTACGGACCAGGGGAAGGCGTTTATAAAAAATCCGGTCTCTTTCATGATGGCGGAAGACCATTCCTTCAAGGATGCGAATGATGATGCCATTGTATCCGTCCAGAAGGGGGGGGACACGGCAGATGAGAATCTGTTCAAATTGCTAAAAGCGGAACTGAAAAAAGTAGCGCACGATCTGGATTTGCCTCCATTCGTTATTTTTCAGGAACCATCCCTGGAAGATATGGCGCTTAAATATCCAGTTACCTTAGAGGAGCTTTCCAATGTTCACGGAGTGGGCGAGGGCAAGGCAAAAAAGTACGGAAAATCATTCGTGAAATTGATCCAGCGGTATGTGGAGGAAAACGACATCATCCGCCCAGAGGACTTCGTAGTAAAATCTACAGGGACTAATAGTTCTTTAAAACTTTACATAATCCAAAGTGTGGACCGCAAACTCTCCCTGCCAGATATTGCCGGGGCCAAGGGGCTCGAAATGCCTGAATTCATTAAGGAAATGGAAGCCATAGTCTACAGCGGTACCAAGCTGAATATCAATTATTGGATTGATGAAGTGCTTGATGAAGACCAACAAGAAGAAATCCACGACTATTTTCTGGAGGCCAAAACAGATAAAATTGAAGAAGCCTTGGAAGAATTTGATGGCGATTATGATGAAGAAGAATTACGGTTATACCGAATTAAATTCATCAGTGAAGTGGGTAATTAGCGATTAACAATTAGCAATTAGCAATTAACAATTAGTAAATTGTATATATTCATTACTCATTACTAATTACTCATCTTTTAACTCTTCTGCTCTTTATTAAAATACACCAAGTAGTAATACATCTGTTTCTCCTCATCCCAGCCCTTTTCCACAAACTTTTCAGCACTTTCCGGATTAATGAAATCCATCTTTATCTGAATATTTGTATCAAGGTTAATGATGTTCTTTATCTTCTTCCGCGCCGCGGTAACCGCGGTATTGGCAATTGGGAAGGTGGTTAAGTCCTCGATACTGTATTTGGGCGCCTTCTCACTTTTATAATGCCTAAACTCCGGAATCAAATCTGGGTTGTCAATTACTTCATTCACAAAAGCGGTTTCCTCAAAACTATCATTCTTTGCAAAATGGTTCACCGCTCGGTTCATAAACATAACCTCTTGTTTTTTGTCCTCAGCGGGCAAAACCACATCCTTCGCAAAATCCTGGCAGAATTTCAAATACTTTTTGGTATAAAAATTATCATCCGCAAAGGCCTCAACACCAAGGAAACTTTCCAGCCAATACCGCGTATCGTATCTATTGCTATCCACCGAAAGAATTTTGTACCCCTCCTCTTTTTTTGAATTGAAAATAATACAGCCTTTATCGAGTTTGTTCAAATTTACCCCTTGTTGCAGCATCGCCTCCAGCTGGTTTTCTTCCTCAGAAAACTGAAGAAAATCTTGCTTCAATTCGCTCTTAAAAATACCGATGGCATCCATTTTTACATTATCCAACTGCACATTTTCCAGATACGCCACGTAAACCTCCCCACTCTTAATATGCGGATGCTCGGATTGATTGTACAAGCGTGATGCAATTTTCCTACTCTTCTCGTGTATCTCCTGCGGGTTTCCAAAAACTTCGGAAACAATGGTGAAAAGCTCGTGAAACTCCAAATCTGCTTCGTGTGCAAACTGAAAATAATTCTCCTCCTTATCCCGAAATGGCTTCAAAAAAAATTCCTTTAGCAATGGGGTAATCTCATCATCCATTTTATAAGGTTTTTCAGAAAGAAACAGAGCCTCATTCCGGCTCTTATTACCAACCCTATGAATGGAAAGCGATGCGATATGTGTGGAAAATAAATTGATCATTCTTTAAAATATAAGTAGGTGAATATGTAAAGGAATATACTGAAAACTGCAACTGAAGACTGCAATCTAAAAATTAATTCCAGTTCTCATCGAAATCGAGGTTGTCGTAATCTTCAGGGTCTAGGTCAAAATCTTCCTCAAAATCATCCTCGGTTTCAATTTCTTCAGAAATAAATTCTTTCTCCGGCGCTTCTTCTGGAATTTCACCGTGCGCGAACATCAAATTAGGGTACATTCTACCTTCCTCACGTTCGCCAATATCGGCCAGCTCTACCATAAAAGTCCACATGCTCAAAAAATCATAAACATACAGCAGCCTCGTGTTTTCCTCATCCAGCACGTCTTCAAGGATGGTTTCCCCCATAATTTTTACGCCACCGGGCTCATCGCTAACATCAAATAGGGAAATTTCCTCGCCTTCTTCCCATAAATCATTACTTACATAAAATGAGGCCATCTCCTGCCCATCAAACCCAAAAGCTTGGGTAATTGCGTTGTGGAGATCCTCCAGATTGTTGTCTGCCTCAATCTCTATATCGCGAAAAACATCTTCGTGCGTGTCAAGTATAATTCTGAAACGGTAAATCATTCTTTTAAAATTTGAGGGCAAAGTTACAAACTTTTGGGCTCCCGAGTGCCATTAGGATTGTGTGATTGGAATGCTTCCAATAAAATATAAAATTGAAGACCGAAGAATAAGGATGCAAGAATTAAATGCAAAGGTTGCGAAAGAAACGGAAAATCAAAATAATACATGGCAATCCCAGTGAATGCCTCTGCAAATAATAATAAGATTAGGAGATTCAATTTCCGGAAACCGAATTTTTTATTTCTGTTTAAATACCAAAGCAATAAATTAATCAATACCACAATTACCGAAAAAGAACGGTGCAGGTAAAATTCCAGCGTGGGATTTTCAAGCCATAGCGAACGAGCCGTGTACCCTATAATATCTATTTGTGTATCTACAAATTCACGCACTTGCGTTCCCAAAACTACCTGAATTAGCGTAAGTATTAAAGCGACTAAAAGCAGTATTTTAAATTTTGTTGAAGCGAAATAAATCTCGTGATGCTCTTTTGAAAAATACAATAGATACAAAAGAACAGCCACGATAACCAAGGCCATAACCATGTGAATGGTGATTTTTATCGGGTCAAGCACGGAGTACACCACAGTGGCACCAAGCCAAGCTTGAAAGCCGAGAAGAAAAACGCTGAGCCAAGAAAGTAGGGTTACCCGATTGCTTGTTCTCCACTTTTTAATTGAAAATAGCGCCATTATGAAGATGGCAACCCCCGCCAGCGCACCAAACAATCTATTAATATATTCTATCCATGTATGCCAAACATTGAATGTTGCATAATCGTGTTTGGTGTAGGGTTGCCAATTTGAAGGGTTATAGGATTGGGAGGTTTTAAAATCAGTTTTTGCTACTTGCAGCGCCTGCTCGTGAATTATTACTTGCCCTTTTTTAAAATTCCTTCCCGGTTCCCATTCCAGTTCAGTGGCGGTTGTAGGCGGAATGTAATATCCAAAACATTTGGGCCAATCGGGACAGCCCATTCCTGAACCCGTCATCCGTACCATCGCCCCGGCTATGATGACAAGGTAAACAAGAACAAGTGAAATTTTTACGAATCTTCTATACATTATTAATCCAGAAACCTTTTTTGAATTTTGAATTATGAATTATGAATTATGAATTATGAATTATGAATTATGAATTATGAATTATGAATTATGAATTATGAATTATGAATTATGAATTATGAATATTCACTTTTAAGTATCAAACTTTGAATTTTAAATCTTTAACCTTAAATTCATCATATCACACATCACACATCACACATCACACATCACACATCACACATCACACACCACACATCACACACCACACATCACGCATTACTAATTGTTCATTGGTTTTAAACCGATTGCCACTCCTTTTTTGAGCATAAAAGCTTTTGCGGCTTCATATTCATTTGGAATTTCCCCTTCCAGAATTGCTTCTTTTATGGCATCCTTAATAATCCCGATTTCCCGCGATGGTTTCAGATTGAAAGTTTCCATAATTTCCTCGCCAGTTACGGGTGGCTGAAAATTTCTGATTTGGTCACGTTCTTCAACTTCAGCAATTTTATCACGAACCAATTGAAAATTAGCGTGGTATTTTCTAAATTTCTTCGGGTTTTTAGTCGTGATATCAGCTTCGCAGAGGGTCATCAAATCATCTACGTATTCCCCGGCATCAAAAATTAATCTACGCACGGCGCTGTCCGTTACTTCTTCCGAAGCCAGCCCAACGGGTCGTGAACTCATCAAAACCATTTTTTGTACAAACTTCATTTTGTCGTTCAATGGCATTTTCAGCCTTTTGAAAAGTTTGTAAACCATTTTTGAACCCACAAATTCGTGCGCGTGGAAAGTCCATCCCAATTTTTTATCAAACTTTTTCGTGGGCGCTTTGCCAATATCGTGCAGGAGAGCCGCCCAGCGCAACCATAAGTCGTTCGTCGTTTCGGAAATATTGTCCACTACTTCCAGCGTATGCCAAAAATTGTCTTTATGTGTTTGGCCTTCCTTTTCATCGATTCCTTGTAACGCTACCAATTCTGGTAAAATATGCGGTAACAGTCCCGTTTTATGAAGTAGCGCAAATCCTTTGGAAGGCGTATCGGAAAGCAAAATTTTATGGATTTCGTCCACCACGCGTTCTTTGGAAATAATTTTTATTCTATCTGCATTTTTGGTAATGGATTCCAATGAGGCATCCTCAATCTTAAAATTTAATTGGGAAGCAAACCGAATGGCTCTAAGCATCCGCAACGGATCATCACTATACGTAACATCTGGGTCTAGAGGTGTTCGTATTAATTTATTTTGAAGATCCTCTATTCCGTTGAAGGGGTCCAAAAGCTCACCAAAGTTAGCTTCATTTAAACTTAAAGCGAGCGCATTTATGGTAAAATCGCGTCTATTTTGGTCGTCTGCAAGCGTTCCGGCTTTTACGTTCGGATTTCGACTTTCAGCGGTGTACGATTCCTTTCTGGCACCTACAAATTCGAGCTCTATCCCCCCACTTTTCAGCATTGCGGTTCCATAATTCTTGAAAATGGAGACCTGTGGTTTTCCGGGAAGTAATTTTGAAACTTCCTCCGCAAGTTCAATCCCGCTGCCCACTGCGACAACATCGATATCCTTGGCATCACCGCGTTTTAAAATATAATCGCGTACAAATCCGCCAATGACATAGCTTTCCAATTTAAGATTTTCTGAAGCTTTTGAAATTTTCCTAAAAATGGGATTTTCTAAAGCGGATGTGTAGGTTTTTTTTGACACGTTTTATTTTTCCGAAATGTTGTTATTTTACCACGAATTCACGAATATTTTTATAGAACTATTCTTTTGTATTCTAGACCTTCACCCTTGAAATTTGCCAGAATCGCCAATTTATTTTTAGAAATTTTCAAATAATTAATGCATTGACCTAAATGCATATCAGTCAGTAATTCTACCGTCTTTACTTCTAAAATTATTTTGTCAAAAATCACAAAATCTGCGTAAAACTTATGCTTCAGGATAATATCCTTATAATTTATGGAGAACTCCTTTTCTCTTACGAATAAAATATTTCTCAGGTTAAATTCATATTCCAAAGCATCTTTATAAACAATTTCAGATAACCCATTTCCTAAATTATTAAATACTTCGTAAAGGCATCCAACTATTTCGTAGCTTTCCTGTTTGTAAATTATATTTGACATTCAAAAAAAGGTATGTTTGTGTATTCGTGGTTAATTTCATTTAATTTCCATTAACCCATTTTATGATCGAATCACTTTTACGCCGCCATCATTGCCAAGCTTAATGATCGCCGATGGTTTTGCTGATTTTTTCTCGCGGTGCAAATTTACAACATAGTCCACGCCCTCCAAAATTACAGGATCTATTTCAGCGTAGGATTGCGGTGTTTTTGAGCCGCTCACATTTGCTGAAGTGGAAACAAGTGGTTTTCGTAATTTCTGAATAAGTTTTTTGCAGAATTCATCTTTTGTTACCCGCACGGCAAGAGTATTGTCCTCGGCTATCAGGTTTTCTGAAACGTGCAACGGGCGATCGTAGATAATAGTAGTTGGCTTCCGCGCAAATTTTAAGATATCGTATGCCACTTCGGGCACCTCTTCAATATATTGGTTCAACATTTTAAAATCTTGGACCAAGCAAATCATTGATTTGCTTTCGGCGCGCTGTTTTAACTTGAAAATTTTTTCAACGGCTTCAAAGTTGGTGGCGTCGCAGCCTATTCCCCAAACAGTATCCGTTGGGTAAAGGATGATGCCGCCGCGTTTTAAGACCGTAAAGGCTTGTTCAATTTGTTCTATCACGTTAATTGATTTATTTTATTCTTTTCCTTTGAAAACTCTGGATTTTGCTGATGTAATTTTTTACCGGAAATAACCTTTTCATATAATTTTAGGTATGCCAAGGTCATTTTTTCAGCATTGAAATTCCTTTTTGCATATTCGTGACAATATTGGGGGTCATACTCAAAAGTGTTGAGCGCTTTTGCCAATGTATCATATTCATTTGAAATTAGCCCCACTCTGGGCGATATTAGTTCTGGAAGTGATCCGTTTGAAGTGCCAAAAACGGCACATCCCGCATATAGACTTTCAATAATGGCAAGGCCAAAAGGCTCATGCCACAGCACAGGAGTAACCAAAGCTTTGGATTTTTCCATCATTTTAATTTTATCTTCATCATTTACCATTCCCAGAAATTGAATTTTTGGGTCCAGAATATATTTAAATCCACGGAAAAAATTTCGTTTACACCAACGACTTCCCCCGCCAATTTTGAGAACTCCGTTGGCTTTTCTCACAATTTTTGCAGCCCCAAAAACATTTTTGACCCTCCACGAGGCCTTCCCCAAAAAATGAAAATAATCGCGTTTTTTGTTGAGATTGGGTGTATTGTAATCTTCCCAATAAAGACCATTATGTATATATACTTCAGAATTATATCGTTCTGCTTGATTTTTGGAAATAAAAACTGTGTTTTTGTCAATGGAGTCCATAGCTCCCGGATTTCCGTGCATGGTTATAAGATAGGGCTTATTTATGGATTGCAAGGGATTGTAATTAATATGCACTACATCAATATAATTTGGAATTTGAATATTTAAATCCTTGCTTTGATCGAGATATAAGCACTCAGCAAAATCTCCCTTAAATCCACCGGGGACTAAATAGGTTACTTTATGCCCAAGTAAGTTTAAGCATTTTCCAAGACCCCAGATTACTCGCTCTGTTCCGCCGTATTTTGGAGCTGGTATTGGGCCGGAACGATCAACGATTAATATGTGCATCTAAAGTATTTGCCAGCTAAATTACTATATATTTGTGAAAATAAAGCGATTTTACAATCATGACAATTCTACATATTAACGGTTCTGGAAGTTGGGGCGGGAACGAACAACAACTTGCAGATTTAATTCCGGAATTGGAAAAACTTGGCGTAAAAAGTATGGTTATGGGAAGACCGAATGCGCCACTCTACGAATATTGTAAAAAAAATAATATCCCATTTATAGAAGCTAAGAAGGGAAAATTGAGCAAAAAACCCAATTATCCTTACCTAAAGGAAATCGTAAAATTAGTAAAACCAACTGTTTTGCATTTACACTCCAGCGATTCCGTTACACTGTTTACAATTGCGGATATTTTGTACAGATTAAAGACTCCAACTGTTTTCTCAAAAAAAGGTATGGGAAGCAACATGAGTTTTTTGAGCATTTTTAAATACAACTATAAAAATATAAACCGAATTATTTGTGTGTCAAAAGCGGTCAAATTTTTTATGGAAAGAGATGTGATGAAGGAGAAAAATAAGAAAAAACTGGTTGTTATTTATGATGGGATAAACACTGAAAGGCTTAAACCTTTAAGGCAGGAAAAGATAAAAACATTATTTAAAATAAAAGAAGAAAAAGTTGTAATCGGCAATATTGCCAACCATACAGCTGCCAAGGATTTACCCACACTGCTCAAAGCAATGCACCATCTTATTTATAAGCTCAATATGCCAAATGTGCATTTGGTTCAAATTGGTGAATTTAGTGGTCTAACCGCCGAGTTAAAGGAGCTTCAAGAGAAACTAAAACTTACCGATCACGTAACCTTTACAGATTTTCAGAAAAATGCCACAGATTTTTTACCACAATTTGAAATATATGTTATGAGTTCTGAACGTGAAGGTCTCCCTTTAACTATTTATGAGGCTTTTTACAAAAAGGTACCAGTAGTAAGTACTAAAGCTGGTGGAATTCCAGAAGTTATTTCTCATGGTGAAAATGGTTATCTGGCAGAAGTAGGGGATTATGTGAAACTTGCCGAAGAAATAAAAGCGTTGTTAGGCAATCAAGATTTGAAGAATGAATTCAGCGACAAATCGTATGAATTATTTATGAAGGAATATAATGCAAACATAACTGCACAAAAAATGCTTGAATTATATACCGAAGTGGCCAAAAAATAATAAATATGATTGTTTCACTTTTAATTTCAACGTACAATTGGCCGGAAGCACTGCAATTGGTTTTATTGAGTGTTGTTAATCAAACCCAACTGCCTGATGAAATTCTTATAGCAGATGATGGTTCTAGGGAGGATACAAAACAAATGATAGAAAGATTTAAGAAAAAATTGAACATACCCATATATCATTTTTGGCACGAAGACTTGGGCTTTAGAAAAAGCATCATCTTAAACAAAGCAATTAGTGCGGCACACGGTGACTATATAATACAGGTCGATGGAGACTGTATAATGCACGCAAATTTTATTGAGGACCACTTGTCTCTGGCAAAACACAATACTTATCTTTTCGGAAGCAGGGTCAATATAAAAAAAGAGTTTGTACCTAAGCTATTTTCTTCCCAGAAAATATCTTTTGGCTTTTTTCATCGTGGGATAAAAAAAAGAACCAGAAATCTTCGTATCCCCTTCTTGAGTGATCGCTCCAAGCCAAGAAAGGAAATGTCCCACAAAATGCGAGGCTGCAATGTCTCATTTTGGCGAGATGATGTCATTGCAGTAAATGGATATGATGAAGATTTTGAGGGGTGGGGCCGGGAAGATTCTGAAATAATTATCCGGATGATGAATAACGGTGTGCAAGGAAGAAGGTTACGCTACAAAGCGATAGTATATCATATCTGGCACAAAATAATGGGTCTTGATAGGTTTGAAATTAATGACCAAATTCAAGAAAAAACCATAGCTGAGAATAAAAAATGGTGCGCAAAAGGTATCGATCAATATCTATAAGATCCTATTCAATGTTTCGGTACAAAAGCCAAAGGTTCAAATATCTTTTAAAAACTGAAAATGCGCTAACATATGCCAAAATAAAACCTTCCTTTCCATCCAAAATTCCCAAACGGAAAATAAATTGGTTCCAAAATCTGTAAAATGGCCGAAATAAAAAATGATAATAGGTAGGTTTTTTGCCTTTATTATAAAGCATTTCCGCTTGCAATTTACTGTATCTATGGGCTTTTGCAGTATAATCGTCAAAAGTTTTATAGGTATGGTGCGGCAGATTGCTTTTTAATTTTTCAATATCTCCATTCACTTCAAGCGTTTCGTGGACCAGATTCTTATTATAGCGGCAATGGTTTTTGTTGAAGAACCGCACCACGTAATCGTTTTGCAGGCCACTGTATTTTATCCGTTTTCCCATAAAATAAAAATCCCGTTTTATGGAATAAGCCGCAACCACAGGATTTTCTGAAATCTTTTTTATTTCTTCTGAAATGGCAGAGGTAATTTCTTCGTCCGGGTCAAAAAATGTGACCCAATTGTGCGTCGCCTGTGCTATAGCAAAATTTTTCTGTGCTGAAAAATTATCGAATTTGCGTTGGTACACCGTAACCTTTTCGTTTTGTCTGGCTATTTCCACAGTATCATCAGTACTAAAGGAATCCACAATAATTATCTCATCTGCAAAATCCAGACTTTTCAAGTAGCGTTCCAGATTTTGCGCTTCATTGAGTGTAATGGCAAGTGCGGATATTTTGACGGGGTTTTCCAAAAACGGTTGGTCTTTGGCGTAAAAGTAATAATTTTACGGGTACAATTTTTCTGCAATGGCAAAGCTTCCCATTTTAATGTATCATCACATAAGTCCCAACGAAAGTAATGGATTGACCTTTTCTTATGAAAAACTGGAAGCCCAATTTGCTTATTTAAAGGAAAACAATTTTAAAACCTTTCATTTTAAGGAATTGCAGAAAATGAAATCCCTTCCAAAGGGGAAAAGTGCAATCATCACATTTGATGATGGTTATGTGAGCCAAATGAAATTCGCATTGCCATTGCTGAAGAAATATAATTTGAAAGCCACTTTTTTTATTCCATTGAATTTTTTGGGAAAGAAAGACGGATGGAATACAAATTCCCTGGAAATAATGACGGTTTCGCAATTGAATTCGCTGCCGCCTGAAATTATTGAATTGGGTTACCATTCCTTTTACCATAAAAAATACAATGAACTTTCCAACGCCGAAACGGAAGCAGACACACGCCGTAGCATCGAATTTATTTCTGAAAACGGGCTGGATTTTTCAGCGGTCTTGGCTTATCCCTATGGCAAATTTCCGAAAGATGGGAAAGAAAACGAAATTTTTAAAAGCACCTTGAAAAATAATGGAATAACTTATGGTTTGCGAATAGGCAATAGGTTAAATTCTTTTCCATTTAAAAAACCATTTGAAATTCAACGGATTGATGTAAAAGGCGAATTTTCACTTGAAAAATTCAAACGGAAATTAAGATTTGGTAAATTATTTTGATGTAAACTCAGCGCATCCCCTTTTGTAGAAGATGTAACTTCACATAACGCTCGAAAACACCGTAGGCATTAACAGTTGCAACCGATAGGCCTGCAATACCATCACGAAAACCACCTTTCAAAATATAGGATCGAAAAAATCGATAGCTAGGTTTAAAAAATAGGTGGAACCAAGTTACTTTTTTACCTTTTTTAAATTGCTGTTCAGCTTGAAACCAGGCGTATTCCTCTTTTTTGGTGATGTAATTTTCCAAACCTTTGTAGGTAAAATGTAGCATTTTATTTTTTAATTTCCCCACGCTTCCGTTGCAGTGCAATTTTTCGTGGACAGTGCCCGTAAAATGCGCGCCCTCACGTTTTACCAATCGCAATACGTTATCGCTGTGATGGTATAAAAACCGATTCATGTAAAAATGTGGGAAATTTATCTTGTAGCCGCCGTGTTTTGGTTTTTCAACGGTCTGTTTTATTTCTTCCTCGAGCGAATGCGTAATACGCTCATCTGCGTCCAAAAACAAAATCCAATCTCCGGAGGCTTGTTCTAAGGCAAAATTTTTCTGGTTCGAAAAATTATCGAATTTTCGCTGTAAAAATTTTGTGGCAAATTTCTTGGCAATTGTTGGTGTTGAATCTGTACTGAAAGAGTCTATTACAATAATTTCATCTGCAAAAGATGCTGAATGGAGTGCATCTTCAATATAGGCTTCTTCGTTGAACGTGGGAATTATAATGGTGAGTTTTGGCATTTAATATATGAGAAATTGATATTATTTAAATCTATTTTGTAAATCCCTAGCACCGTGATGGATCATTAAGATATGAATTGTTTTATTGTCTATTATTTCATAAATAATTCGATAATTACCTTCAACTATTTCTCAAATATTTTGATTTGAAATTTCCTCAACATTTTTTCCGATTTCTGGAAATGTTTTAAGTTTTTGGCTAGCTTTTTTTATTTTTTCTATTTGTAAGCGGGCATATATTTTGGAATCATGAGAAATATATTCGTAGATTTCCTTGAGATCAAATTTAGCGTCATTTAACCATTTTATCTAAACCATTTCTGTATTTCCTCATCTAGTTGCTCTTCCGATATTGTATCATTATCTGAAGATTTTTGAATTCTACTTTCTAATTTTTCAATAAATATTATTCGCTCAACCAATTCATCTATAGTAAATTCTTCGGGAAATTTTTCAATTTGCTTCTTCAGTGCGCTCTTGGTAATCATTTTTTATTTTTTTTCTAAATTACAATAATTTCAATTTCTGAGCCCACTTCATAAATAACTTTATCTTTGCAACAATGAAGCAGCTTGATACTTCCATAGTTATTAGCACCTATAATTCCCACCTTTGGCTGGAAAAGGTTCTATATGGTTACAACAATCAAACGTACCGTCAGTTCGAAATTGTTATCGCCGATGATGGTTCTACCGACGAAACTTTACAGCTATTGGAAAAAATGCGAGCAGCGGTTTTTTATCCAATTGTTCATGTTTGGCATGAGGATATGGGATTTCAAAAATCACAGATATTGAACAAAGCCCTGCTTAAATGTAGTACGGAATATATTATTATGAGCGATGGCGATTGCATTCCACGGAAGGATTTTGTGGAACAGCACGTGAAATATAGGGAAGAAGGGTATTTTCTTTCGGGTGGTTATTTTATGCTACCGATGAATATTTCTGAAGAAATATCGAAGGAAGATATTTATTCAGAAAAATGCTTTCAAGTAAAATGGCTCAAAAAGCACGGACTTGAATCCTCATTCAAAAACAACAAACTGTATTCCGGCCCAATAAAGGCCTCGCTTTTAAACGCATTTACTCCTACAAATGCCAGTTGGAACGGCCATAACGCTTCGGGCTGGAAGAAAGATATTTTAGCCATTAATGGCTTTGACGAGCGCATGCAATATGGCGGACAGGATAGGGAGCTGGGCGAGCGTTTGATAAATTTGGGAATTAAGAGCAAGCAAATTCGTTATAATGCCGTTGTGCTGCATCTTGACCACCCGCGTGGGTACAAAAATCAGGATAGTATTAATAAAAATCTTGCTATACGGAAGCAGACCCGAAATCAAGGAAAAAAATGGACGCCCTTTGGAATCAATAAAAGTGGGGACCGTACGCCTTCGGCCTCGGTAATTGTAAGCACATTCAACCAACCCCAATGGCTTAGAAAAGCACTTTGGGGTTTTGAAAATCAATTGGAGAAAAATTTTGAGATTATCATTGCTGATGATGGTTCGGGGGAAGAAACCGCGGCTTTGATTCGTGAATTTCAAGAAAATTCAAAACTGAAAATTACTCACGTTTGGCAGGAGGATCATGGTTTTCAAAAAACAAAGATTTTAAACAAAGCCATAAAAGCAGCCAAAGGGGAATATATGATTTTTACCGATGGGGACTGTATTCCCCGAAACGATCTGGTTTCTACACATTTTGGGCAGAGCAGACCGGGCTGTTTCCTATCGGCTGGTTATTTTAAGCTTTCACTGGAACTCTCCAAAAAAATAACTGAAGACGATGTAATTTCGCAACGTTGCTTTGATGCGGCGTGGTTGCTGGAAAATGGCCAAAAGAAAACATTTAAGCTCAACAAATTGACTTCTTCTGGCTTAAAAGAGGATTTCCTGAATACATTTACAACCACAAGCGCAACGTGGGACGGAAACAACGCCTCGGGTTGGCGAAAGGACATACTCGCTATCAACGGTTTTGACGAACGCATGCAGTATGGCGGCGAGGATCGAGAAATGGGGGAGCGGCTAATGAATTATGGAATTAAACCATTACAAATAAGATATAGTACGGTCACATTGCATCTTGACCACGAGCGCGGCTACGTGAAAAAAGAAATGATTGTTAAAAATAGAGCCATCCGGAAAATAACCAAAAAAGAAAAACGGGTTTGGACTAATTATGGAATTGAGCAGCAGATGAATTTATTGCATACTTCATAAATGGAAGGGAAAATTTAACTTTGTTTGTACACAGCAATTTTCCAGTATGTTTTTTCAATTTCGGTAGTTACTCTTTTAAAATCAATTTCTTTCAATTTGGGATTTTCTTTAAAATATTCCCATACTCCAAGTCCTTCTCTGTAAATGGATACTATGATAATTGCTTTATCTGATAAATTTTTACAAATTCTGTTTAGAACATTCCTCTTTTCGTTCTCGTGTATATAATAAAAAACTTCATTAAACACCACCACATCAAAAATTTGCTCTGGTTGATATTTCACGATGTCTGATACCAAGAATTCTGATTTAGGAAAATTTTCCGCTTTTGCTTTTTTTATGGAAACATCTGAATAATCAACACCTACGAAATTTTCAAAATTGAACTTATCCATTCTTTTGTTTAAAACGCCATCTCCACAGCCCAAATCCAAAATCCTAGGATTTTCAACTGCATACTTTTTCATAAAATCGATTATCTGGTAATAGCGTTTCGATTCTATTTCACTCTTTAGGCTATCCCAACGGCCGGTTTTATATTGTTTGTTCCAGCGTCTTTTGCGCCGCCAATTATGGAATTTATCGAGAATGTTCATATTTATTTATAGTGGAATTTAAATGGTGGTCTAAAAATGGTTTTAATTTTTGAAATATCATTTCTGGGGTCAATTGTTGGTACAAAAACTGGGGATCTTCCTCTATTTTTCGTCTTTCCTCTAATGTGAAACTATTGAAAAGATCAGGTTTTTCTTCCAAAAGGTGGATAGAATCGTGCCTATCCCCATCTTCAAAACTGCACCAATGTTCCTTATTTACGTAAGGCGAATAAATTGTGAACGTAGGCCGGTCCAGTGCTTTTGTAATGTGCACGCTACCGCCCTCATTGCTCACCAACATATCACATTTGTTCATCAACTGTATAAAACCGCGAATTGAATTCTCGTATATATCCAGATTTATACGGTCTTTATTTTTGCACATTTCATAAATTTTTTGCGCTTCCGGTTTTTGGTGCGGCGCATAGTTGAAAAGTATAGTTCCGTTGTAGTTTGATGTAATAAAATCGATAATTTCAACCATATAATGATATGGCATGGATTTTTGGGGCGTGCTTCCCAAAATGCCCAGCATAATAATGGGTCTCTGGATTTTTTCAATTTTTGGGTAATTCTTTTCTTTTTCCGTCAAAAATATTTTGGGTGCATATCCTGCATCTTCCAGTTGAAAAACTAAGGCAATCATATTTATTCTGTCCTCAATTGCTTTTCCGCAATTTTTGCTTCGGTGTTCCAAAAAACTGATGGGATGTGTGTAGAAAGGAAATTTTAATTCTTTATGGGCGCGCTTTAGCCCAATTCTATATTTGGCCCCAGAAAAAAGACAAATCAATCTGCTTTGGAATTTTGAATACGGATCAAAAATAATATCATATTTCTCCTTTCTAATTTTCGCAACAGTTGCCAAAAGATTGCTGAATTTTTTCAATTTCTTTTCCTTAACCGAAATAATCCTGTCAATATTTGGATTGTTTTCCAGTACTCCGGCCGTGTAATCATAAACAAAATAGGTAACCTCGCTCTGCGGGAAAACTTTCTTTATATTATTGGCAATCACTGAGCTTATGAGCACATCGCCAATTCTTTTGTTCTGTATTACAAGTATTTTCTTCATAAAGTTTACCTTCGCAAAATACTTTTTTTGAATGTATATTTTTTAAAAATGAAGGAGAATTTTAACGTGCATCCCCAATTTTCGCAGTTAGCTAAAATGCTAATGCAAAATTTGCGTCATTTTACTGAAAATGGTGAATATGTGACCAAGGGCGATCGAAACGTTATAAAGAAATTTGAAATCGACGGCAAAATCTTTAATGTGAAAAAGTTCAAAACGCCGAACGCCATACAATCTCTCGTATATCAATATCTTCGGAAAAGTAAGGCGAAACGTTCTTTTGAATATGCTTCAAAATTGAGGGATTTCGAGATAAAAACACCATTTCCGGTAGCATATTATGAAGCATTTTCTAGCGGCTTGAAGGAAAGTTTTTACATAAGCCAACACGTGGATTACGATTTTGATTTCCGCGAACTTATCCACAATCCAAAATTTCCGAACCGTAACGAAATACTTAGGCAGTTCACAAAATTCACTTTTCAACTTCACGAAAACGGAATCAATTTTCTGGACCATTCCCCCGGTAATACGTTGATTGTAAAAAGGGGAGAGGACCAATATGATTTTTATTTGATTGATTTGAACAGGATGCGTTTTGAAACGATGGATTTTGAAAAGAGAATGCGCAACTTCCGCAGGCTTTGGCTTTCAAAAACAATGATAAAAACTATGGCGAAAGAATACGCGGTCCTTTCCCATAAATCCTTTAAAGAAATCCATACCAATATGCTGAAGCACAGCCGTGCATTCCAGAAGAAGGTGAATAGTAAAAAACTGAGGAGGAGGAAATGAAAATTAAAATCTTTCCAAGTAAATAACCATCCGTTATTGAAAACTTTATTAAACGGCTACATCATACTCACGAAGTGCGTCATTCAGTGACGTTTTAAGATTGGTACTTTCTTTCCTTTTGCCAATTATCAACGCGCACGGAACTTGAAATTCCCCAGCAGCAAATTTTTTGGTATAACTACCCGGAATAACCACTGAGCGCGCCGGAACCACGCCTTTTGTTTCAATTGGGGTATCGCCAGTAACGTCAATAATTTTTGTGGAAGCGGTCAACACTACGTTTGCGCCAAGTACAGCTTCCCTGCCCACACGAACTCCTTCTACCACAATGCAACGAGAGCCGATAAAAGCATTATCCTCTATAATCACGGGGGCTGCCTGTAATGGTTCAAGTACGCCGCCAATGCCCACACCGCCACTTAAATGTACGTGTTTGCCAATTTGCGCACAGCTGCCCACAGTTGCCCAGGTATCTACCATGGTCCCTTCATCTACGTAGGCGCCAATGTTTACATAGCTTGGCATCAAAATAACACCTTTTGAAATATAGGCGCCGTGACGTGCAACCGCATGCGGCACAACACGAATTCCTTTGGCCTCGTAGCCAGATTTCAATGGGATTTTATCGTGATATTCAAAAATGCCCGCTTCCAAGGTTTTCATTTTTTGGATAGGGAAATAAAGAACGATTGCCTTTTTCACCCATTCATTTACTTGCCAGCCATTTTCAGTAGGTTCCGCGCAGCGCAATTTCCCTTCATCACATAAATTTACCACTTCACGAATGGCTACTATTGTTTCTGTTTCTATCGATAGGGTTCTGTCTTCCCAGGCTTTTTCAATGATTTGTTTAAGTTCGTTCATTATAGTATTATTTCTTTATGTAGTTTTTCTTTTAATTTTACGACTTCGTTTTTTGAAAATATCAGCGTCCAGCTTTATTTCACAAATATAAACCCTCGCGCGCAAATTGGGGAACATTTTTAGCATACTATTCCATAAACTCCTACTTTTGCAGGATATGGCGAGAATTTTGGCGATAGATTATGGAAGCAAGCGTACGGGACTGGCCGTTACCGATGAATTACAGCTCATAGCTTCTGGACTTACCACAGTAAATACGCCAGCGTTAATGGGTTTTTTGAAAACATATATTGAAGAGGAAAACGTGGAACTGATTTTAGTGGGCGAACCAAAGCAGAAGGATGGCACGCATTCTTCCATTGAAACTGAAATTCAAAAATTTCTGAAAAGTTTTTCTGAAGAATTTCCAGCGTTGAAAATTCTTCGCGTAGATGAGCGATACACCAGTAAAATGGCGTTTCAATCGATGATAGACAGCGGATTAAAAAAGAAACAGCGGCAAAACAAAGCGTTGATTGATGAAATAAGTGCCACCATACTTCTACAACAATATTTATATAAAAAATAATTGATGATACTACCCATAGTTGCATACGGTGACCCCGTATTGAGAAAGGAAACGGAAGAAATATCTAGTGAATATCCAAATCTGGCTGAGCTTATTGCCAATATGTTTGAAACTATGTACGATGCTCGTGGGGTAGGTCTCGCCGCACCACAAATTGGGCTGCCCATCCGGCTATTTGTTGTTGATGCCTCTCCGTTTGGGGATGATGATGAGCTTTCAGATGAAGAGCAAACGCAATTGGCCGCATTCAAAAAAACTTTTATAAATCCAAAAATCCTTGAAGAATCGGGGGATGAGTGGGCTTTCAATGAGGGATGCCTTAGTATTCCCGATGTTCGGGAAGATGTTTTTCGACAGCCAGAAATTGTGATTGAATATTTAGATGAAAATCTTCGGAAGCACAAAGAAACGTTCAAAGGGATTGCCGCTCGAATCATTCAGCATGAATATGACCATATTGAGGGTATTCTATTTACGGATAAACTCTCACCACTAAAGAAGCGACTTATAAAAAATAAATTGGCAAATATTTCAAAAGGAAAGGTAAGCGTAGACTACCGTATGAAATTTCCGAACGCAAAAAAGAAACGTTAACTTGTTTGTTTATATTCGCCAAACCAAAGATATTTGTAACCCTTAAAAAATAAAAAGTATTTTATGAGCTTAGAAAAAGTGCTTTCCATATCTGGAAAACCTGGATTATATAAACTTAAAACCCAAACGCGTTCCGGTTTTTTAGCTGAATCGCTTTTGGACGGTAAAACCATAAACGTGAGCGGCCGCCATAACGTGAGCCTGCTTTCGGAAATTGCAATTTACACATTGACCGAAGAAGTCCCGCTTCGAAAAGTATTCAGTAAAATTTCTGAAAAGGAAAACGGAAAGGAAGCCATAAGCCATAAAGCTTCAAAAGATGAACTGGAAGAATATTTTTTCGGAATATTGCCAGATTACGATGAGGATAGAGTGTACGCAAGCGACATAAAAAAAGTGGTGCAGTGGTATAATCTATTAGTGAAAAATGGTATTACTGATTTTTCACAGGAAAAGGATGAGGAAAAAGCCGAGGCTAAAGAAGAAGAAAATGTTGATTCTGAAAAGCTAAAGACTACAAAAACCGAAAAGCCCAAAAAGACTGCAGCGCCTAAAAATGCTCCGCCGAAAACGGCTGCGCCAAAAGCTTCTTCCAATAAAAAAGGTGGCACTACAAAAAGTGCTGCTTCCCGTAAGACCTAAAATAAAATCGTTATTGAACGGTACAAAAATCCCAAAGGCTAAAGACTCGAGGGATTTTTTTGTTGTTTAGATTTCGGAATTAAATTCCTATCATTTAAAATTTGAGAATGAAAACTTCACGCGAAAACCAATTAAAAGCTTTTGACAGATTGTTGACCATAATGGACGAGTTGCGCGAGCAATGCCCGTGGGATAAAAAACAGACAATGGAAACCCTGCGTCATCTCACCATTGAGGAAACGTATGAATTGGGCGATGCTATTCTTGAAAATGATTTGGATGAAGTTAAAAAAGAACTGGGGGATGTTTTGCTACACATCGTTTTTTATGCAAAAATAGGAAGCGAAACCGGCGATTTTGATATCGCGGATGTCTGCAATACCATTAGTGAAAAGTTAATTGCGCGCCATCCTCATATTTATGGAGATATAAAGGTTGCAGATGAAAAAGAGGTGAAACGCAACTGGGAAAATTTAAAATTGAAAGAAGGAAAAAAAAGTGTTTTGGAAGGCGTTCCAAACTCCTTGCCCGCGCTAGTAAAGGCTAGCAGGATTCAAGATAAAGTTGCGGGAGTGGGTTTTGATTGGGAAAAACCGGAACAGGTTTTCGAAAAAGTACAGGAGGAATTGCAGGAACTTCAACACGAAATAGGGGAAAGCAATCAACAGAATATAGAGTCTGAATTTGGTGATGTGCTCTTTTCAATGATAAATTATGCGCGCTTTTTAAACGTAAATCCTGAAAACGCGCTTGAAAGGACCAATAAAAAATTCATAAAACGCTTTCAGTATTTGGAAAACAAAGCGAAACAGATGAACAAATCATTAAAGGATATGACACTGGCCGAAATGGATGTTTTTTGGAACGAGGCTAAAAAGCAATAATCAGTATTCAGTTTCAGTCCGCAGTTTAAACTCCTTAATCTAAAAATCATTAATTAAGATCCTTCAATCTTCACGTACTTGCTTTATTTTTGAAAGCTTTGCTTTCCAGACTTCTAACTGTTCCTTGTGTTTTGCTATATTTTTATGGACTTCTTGCACCAATGGATTGTTTTCATCCACGTGGTGAAAAAACCCTAAATTGTTTTCCAACTGCCGGATTTCATCACGGGTTTCCTCAATTTTTTTCGAAATAAAGAAATGCTCATTACGCAGCTTACGTTCATCATCTTGGTTTACCAGAGAATTTAGTTTGTTATCAAATTTGATGAGTTCGCTTTCTTTTTTGCCCATATCCAATTTTCCAAAAATTCCATCGAGCGTTTTATTGAATTTTTGCTCAATATTACGTTTGTTATAAGGAACACGCCCCACATTTTTCCATTGGAAAATCCGTTCTTTTATTGCTTTTAAGTCATTTTTATGATCGCCAGTAAGCTCAAATGAATTTAGTTCCTCGAGCATCTTTTGCTTGTTTTCAAAATTTTCCAATTCCTCTTTGTTGGCTTCATTTTTTTGTGCGTGCAAACGATCAAAATAGAAATTACAGGCTTTTTTAAATTGTTTCCAGATTTTATCGCTATCCTTCCTCGGAACGTGCCCTATATTCTTCCAGTCATCCTGGATTTTTTTCATTAATGCGGTTGTGGTTTCAAAATCTTCACTTTCCTTGTTGTCCTCGGCAATTTTAACCAGTTCTCGTTTCTTTTCCAGATTCGCGAACTGCTCCTTTTTTTGGTTTTTATAAAAACTATTTTTTTGATGGTTGAAATCGCCCGTGGCATCTTTGAACGATTTCCAGATTTCCTTATTATTGGCACGTGGAACACGCCCAGTATTGAAATAAGAATCCCGAAGTTCCTGAATTTTTTTAATTGAATGCTGCCAGCCTTGGTGACTCTGTTTTGTTTCTTCGGTAACCTTTTTTATATCTTCAATTAACTGCCTTTTCTTTTCAAAATTATTTTCAAATTCTTTTTCAAGCTCTTGTTGTTGTTCTTGACGCTTATCGTGAATAACCTTTGTGGCATCACTAAATTTATCCCAAACTTCATCACGGTATTCCTTCGCAACAGGGCCAACTTCTTCCTTCCACATTTTGTGGAGCATCTGCAGTTCGCGGAAGGCCTTATTCACATCTTCCTCTTGTGCCAATTCCTCAGCTCTTGTAATCAATTTCAACTTACTGTCCAGATTATGCTTAAAGTCAAGATCTCGAAATTCGCGGTTGAGATGTAAAAAATCATAAAAATTCTCAACGTGATGGTGGTAGGTATTCCAGACGGTATTGTATTTATCACGTGGAATGGCTCCCGCAACATGCCATTTTTCCTGAATTTCCTTAAAATGCTTGTAAGTGGTGTTGATGTTTTCCTCCGTATTCAATAAACCTTTAAGCTCTTCAATCAATTCCCAGCGTTTATCGAGATTGCCCTGTAAATCTTTCTTTAGATTTTTATAATGGTTGTTTCGCTTTTCTTTGTAATCAAAATAAAGCGAATTGAATTCCTTTTTTAGCGGAGTAGTGTAGTGGAAGTCAATAATATTACCGCCATCGGCCAAAAACTCCTCTTTTTTATGCTCAAGCTCTTCGTTAAATTTTGAATTAAATTCTGAACGAATTTCTTCAACATCGTGCTTTATGTCCTGAATTTTATGATTTTTTAAAAGTTTGTCCAATTCGCCAATCAATTCCCTATCGCTGAGCTTACTGTAATCTTTCTGCGCTTTTTCCTCTTTCTCGTCATCCTCTTCATCGTCCGATGAGGCAACTTCATCCTCATCATCCGTATCAGCTTGCAAAGAATTGCCATCCGTGTGCTCTGCATCGGTGAGATTTTCCTCTGTTGGTGCCGTTTCCACGGCAGACTTTTCTTCAACCATCGCCTCTTCGATGGAGGCTTCTTCAGATTTTTTTTCTGATAAATCCGTTTCCGAAGAATTTTCAGAAATATCTATTTCTTCTGAAATATCTTTTGCATCATTCTCATTTTCAGATTTTTCTGCATCCATCTTTGCTTTGGAAGTAATTTCCTTTGAAGAATTTTCTTTTTCGGAATTTTGATCGTGGTGCGGGTTTGAAGGATCTTGTGGCAATTTTTCGTCAGACATCTTTTTCAATGTTAGGTTCGTATTTCTTGAAGGGTCAAGATACTAACAACTCCCGAAATGGCAAAGAATACAACGGATTTTTGGTGCTTTGGGGTCGAAAATTAGGAATTCCAAATTTCCCAAGCTTTTTCTGCTTGCAATTGAAGCATTTTGAGTCCGTTGCTCGTCCTTGCGCCATTTTCTTTTCCTTTTTTTAGAAATGCCGTTTCAGAAGGGTTATAAACCAAATCGAAAAGCAAATGATTTTCAGTAAGAAATTGATACGGAATGGGAGGGAATTCTTCAATTTTAGGGAACGTACCCAATGGCGTACAGTTAATTATCAGTAGATTATTTTCAATAATATTTTTGCTCAAATCTGAATAAGCCAAACTTTCCGATCCAGCATTTCTGCTGACGTACGTAAAGCTGAAGCCTAAATTTTCAAGCGCAAAGGCAATCGCTTTTGAAGCGCCGCCGGTTCCTAAAATAAATGCCGTTTTTTTCTGAAGCGGAAGAAATTCCTCAAGCGATTTTTGAAACCCAAAATAATCGGTATTGTAACCTATCAATTTTCTGGTTTCAGTTATTTTAATGGTATTTACCGCACCAATTTTTTTTGCAATTTCATCAACGCCATCTAAGTATTGAATAATTTTTTCCTTATACGGAATGGTAACATTCAAACCCTTAATATTAGTGTTTTCGGAAAGAATCTGTGGGAAATAATCTATCTGTGCTATGTCAAAATTTTCATAGGAATGCGGTAATTTTTCCTTTTGGAATTTTTCAGAAAAGTATTTTTTTGAAAAAGAATAGCTGATGTTTTTTCCTATCAAACCAAATTTAGACACGCTGACCTTTTTTATAATTATCGTACCAATCTAAACTTAAAACCAATAAAATTCCAACGATTACAAAGAAAATTGCCAACATCGTTTCCGTATTAAATTCTGATGGAAAATAGCGATCATATCCACGAATAATCTCGCGCCCATTGGCATCATATCGAACTTGACCTAAAGAATCGAGATCATATTTTTTTTCTTTCCAAGGCCAAACTACGCCCAAGGAACCTGCAATAAAACCGATGATTACGGCATAGGTGGCTTTTTTGAAACGTTTTAGTACATAAGCAAGCAAATGCGAAAGTGAAACGAGGCCAACGAGTGAACCGAGCGAAAATACGGCCAACACCTTCAAAAGTTCAATGCGCTCGGGATTGTTTATCCAGCTGAAATCACCTTGGAAAACATTCGCAAAAGTATCAAACAACGCATTTACGGAATCCACCAATAGCAATACGTAATTTCCCAAAAGTATTAAAATAAATGAGCCCGAAAGTCCTGGCAATGTCATCCCAGAAACGCTTATAATTCCGCAGAAAAAGACAAAAAATAAATTGCTGTTTTCCTTTGCGGGCTCCAAAAAACTAATGGCAACGCCCGCAATTACACCACACAATAAATAGGCTGCATATTTTCGGTTCCAATCGCCAAAATCCTTGGCAATAAAATAAATGGAGCCAATAATCATTCCAAAAAAAGCGCTCCAAACGTAGAGTTCGTAATGGTCAATTAAATAATCCAGAATTTTTGAAATGCTGAAATAGCTGATTACCATTCCCAAAATCAAGAGGCTTAGAAATTGGCCGTTGGTATATTTATAAAAACTTTTAAAGCGTTTGCCCAAAAGTAATTTGAATGCTTTTCTATTTATTTTTTGAAGTGAATAAATGAATTCTTCATAAAATCCCGCGACAAAGGCAACCACTCCACCCGAAACGCCCGGTACTTTATTGGCAGCGCCCATTCCCAGTCCTTTGAGGACCAACCAGACTTTGTCTGAAAATGAACGATTTTCGTACATATTACAATTGCTTAACCTGTTTTTTTACGGCAATTCTTTCCAATAAAAATATGGTCAAAAAACCGATGATCGCAAAAATAACGGCATAGAGTATTTGTGGATCTCCCACAAAATTTCCGGGTAAAATACTTCTTTCAAGAAATGGAATTTCTTCTCCAGCGTGGTTTGTTCGATATTCAAGTACTTCTTTCCAGGGCCAGATTTTGTTTAAAGCCCCAACCATAAATCCTGTGAGCACGGAAAGCGTAATATCCTTATAGTGTTTGAACATCCAGTTGAGTACGCGCGAAAACATTTTGAGCCCAAAAATTGCGCCGATGCCAAACACGGCAAGTTTGCCAAGGGCACCGAGGATGAGCGTACTGTTTAATGATGTAATTCCCTCACTTAATTGCGTTATAATCCCGATTACGGTGGTATAGGCACCCAGCAACAGCAAAATAAATGCTCCAGAAATCCCGGGCAAAATCATCGCAATTATAGCAACAAATCCAGCCAGAAATAGAAACCAAGTGCTTTCCGGTGAACCGACTGGCTCTGCAATTGTGATAAAGTAAGATAGAATTGAAGCTAAAATTAAAGCAACTACAACAATTGCGTTCCATTTTGAAATCTGATTGCCTACATAGACAATGCTTGCTATTACCAACCCAAAAAAGAAGGACCAAACCAAAATGGGATGTTCATCCAATAAATACGTTATCAATTTGGCAAGAGAAATAATACTGATGAAAACTCCACTGAAAAGAGCCAATAAAAATGAAAGATTGTACGCTCTCCAAGCAAGCTTAAAACCTTCTTTTTTCCAGCTTTTAAAAAAGCCAAAGTCCAAATTGTGGATTGTTTCAATCAATTCTTCATATATGCCAGAAATAAATGCAATGGTTCCTCCGGAAACTCCCGGAACAACATCTGCGGCGCCCATTGCGAGGCCTTTGGCAGTTACCAATAAATATTGAAGTGCGTTGCGTTGAGGCATAGTTTTTTGTTAAGCTACACCCCAAAAGTACATAAATTAAAGGGAAGGATTTTCGTGCTTATCTATTATTTCCTTTACGATTTTCATTTCAAAAACGGAGGGAAAAAGTTCCTCTATAATCATAATATAATCGGGTTCAGCTTTTAATGCATTCTTCAAATGGAAAACTCCTCTTTCATTTTGATTCAGTGTGAAATAAAGGCCTGCCAAGCGATATTCCACCTCTGGATGCTCTGGATAAAATTCAAGGGATTGATTGAAGTTGTTTATGGCAGCATCATATTCCCCTAAATTTATAAGGATATCGCCGCGTGTAATCCACGATTCTAACTCGTAATTACCCAATTCCAAAGCTTTTCTGTAACCCACTTCAGCTTCTTCAAAGAGGCTCAATCTATTGTTTATTTTGGCGTAACGCTTCCAGTAAAGCACATTTTCGCCATCAATATTAATGGCCTTCTCTATGTAATAAAGTGCTTTTTGGTATTGCTTGCTTTTGAAGTAAAAGTCAGTGATCGCTATCCAACCTTTGTCCAACAATGAATCCTCTTCCACGCATTTGGTAAAAAATTGAAGCGCCATTTCAGAATTTCCCAATTTTTCATAGCATTTCCCAATACGTAACAAAGCATACGAAGTTGGATCATCAAGCCCCAGCGTAATAGAGTAGCTTTCAATGGCTTCTTCATATTTTTTTAGTTTTTCCAGAACCTTTCCTTTTTCTAGATACGCTCCTATGAAACTGTCGTCACTAATAATGGCGAATTCAAATGCGGCAAGTGCTTTTTTAAAATCCTTTAGCTCAAAATATTGCTTGCCCACTTGGTGCCAAGCAACTTCGCTGTATGGATTTTTATTTAGAAAATCGTTCAAATAATCTATCGCTGCTTCGTATTCTTCCAAATATTCGAAACAGTAAATAATATTGTACAGTGCAGAATAATCTTCTTCATCCTGTTCCAAACATTTCATAAAATAATGCTTGGCATTTTCATAATCCTCCATAAAAAGATATTCCATACCCAGCAATGACAGTACATCCGCTTCATCATCCGTAATGGCGAGCGCCTGTTCCAAAAGGGTTATAGCCTCTTTGTGCTTGTCACGGCGGGAAAAAATATTTGCTTTTTGAATGTAAATTTCCTCGTTGCTCTGTTCAAGGAGATAGAGCGCATCCAACAGTTCGTCCGCAACGTCCAGTTGGTTTTCAAAAATGTACATTTCAATTTGGAAAAGCTTCAAATTTGTAGAAGTTGGATGTTGTTCCAGCCCCAGTTTGGTAGCTTTTTTGGCCAGTGCCATTTTTCCGTTTTCTAAGTAGTGTTGCACTATTTCCTCAAATTCCTCAGAGTCAAAGAAAAGAACACTATTGGTCTTAAGCATTGACTCAAATCTGGCGAGAGAAAAGTTGTTGTGCTCGTTTGAACTTAATTGCATACGCACGGTTTAACGGTTTCTTCTATTTTAAAGATAATAATGTAAATATAAGTTCAATAGTTATGCCGCGTTTATTGTTAACGAACTTATCAACAGAAATGTAGAGGATAAACTCCTATTAACAAATGTATTGAGTAAAGTGTTCGTTATTGAAATTTATTTAAAACATTTATTAGAATATTACATCCTTCCTCAATCTCCGCAGGACTTATGGTTAATGGAGGTGTTATACGGAGTGCGCGGCCTTCAAAAAGAAGCCAGAAAAGAATAAGCCCTTGGTTTTTGCATTCAAGTATTACTTTGGTAGCCAATTCGTCAGTTTCCAGCATTGCTGCCAGCATCAATCCTCTTCCCCTAACTTCAGTGATTAGTGGGTGTTTCAGCAATTTTCGGAATAATTCTTCTTTCTGAAGCGTTTGTTGCACAATATCCGTTTCCGTCAACTCTTGAAGCGTTGCCAAAGCGGCAGCCGCAATCACGGGATTACCGCCAAAAGTGGTTATGTGGCCAAGTTTTGGGTTGTCCTGGAGCAAAGCCATAACTGTATGTGAAGCTGTGAAAGCTCCAATTGGCAAGCCGCCGCCCATTCCTTTTCCCATAACCAAAATATCTGGAACAATCTCAAAATGTTCAAATGCGAAAAGTTTACCGGTGCGGCCAAATCCCGGCTGTATTTCGTCAAGAATCAATAACGTTCCTGTTTCATTGCAGCGAGCCCTTACTTTTTTTAAGTAATCATTTTCCGGTTGAATAAATCCCGCTCCACCCTGAATAGTTTCCAAAATAATGGCAGCGGTCTGCGATGTTATCTTTTGCAGATCCACATCCTTATTGAAGGTTATGGGATAACAGTCCTGTACCAAAGGTTCAAAGGCAGTTTTGCGCGCCTCAAAACCCATCACACTCATCGAGCCCATCGTATTTCCGTGGTAGGCGTTATTTGCGTATAGAAGTTGGGTTCTCCCGGTTGCGCGCCGCGCCAGCTTCAATGCGCCTTCAATAGCTTCGGTGCCACTGTTCACCAAATATGTGGTGTCTAAATTCTTCGGAAGATTTTCTGAAAGTAATCTGGCTAGTTCCACCGCGGGCTGTTGAATATATTCGCCATAAACCATTACATGCAAATATTTTTCAGCTTGCATTTTTATTGCCGAAACCACGCGCGGATGGCAGTGACCTAGTGTACACGCAGAAACTCCCGCCACAAAATCCAAATGTTTATTTCCCGAAGTATCATAAATATAACTTCCCACTGCGTGCGAGATTTCCAGTGCTAACGGATGCGGAGTGGTCTGTGCTTGATATTTGAAGAAATCTTCTTTCATTTAATTGAAATGTGCTTTGAATGAAATTTAAGGATAGTTTTTTAAAAAAGATAAATTTCGCTCAAACGAAAAATTATTGTGTGTCCTTCGGAATAAAATCATTCACTTTTTGTATTGAATCACGAATAGCCTCGCTTTCCAAGGTCTCTGGCTTGGGATCATCGGGTCTGTTCAATAAATCTTTTGGGCTTAATTTTGATTCCTGTGGAAGTTCGATATCCTCTTCAGGAATATCCTCAAAAAATTCACCTTCATCCTTCGGCAAAGGAATTCCAGTAATTTTTGGGAGCACGGGAGCCGGTTTTCCTTTAAATAGATCTTCAACCGAATATAATCGCTCTTCGCCGCGCCAACCAAAACCGGGTAAGATTCTCGCATTTTCCGGCAGCATTGATGGTGGATATACTTTTCCGGTCGCTTTTTTTATAAAACGGATTCCCGCCACTTGTTGTTCTTCCAGATACATTTGGATGGAACTTGATAGCGTGTTGTTTATCCCCACCAATTCCCCAGCATCGTTCCGCGAATAGTAGATTACTTCAGCATTCCTGTTTATGTTTACGGTATCGAGCTCGTTATTTGTGAAGAGGCCAATAAGCCGTTCGCCCTTAACCTGATTGAAACCGGTACTCAAGCTGTCCTTTTGAATTAAAAATGCATTGTTGAAAACTTTAAGCGTATCCAATTGATCTGTAATGGTATCGGATAAAATATGGATTGTGTCGCCCGTCATTTGGTTTTCACCGCTCCAGAGAACAGGATTTCGGAGCAATTTGGTAATTCCGGTTTTTTCATAAACATAGATGGAATCACATTTACCGCTGGTAGGTTCGTCACCCAATTTTCCGGGTTTGAAAAGTCGTGCCCTATAAAATCCTTTTATAACGCGCAATTCTGGTTTTCCCGTTACTTGAAGCGTATCCGCGTGCACGTAGATGGAATCATTATCCCGAACGGTTACCGCAACTGCCCGCTTTGTTATAAAAACAGAATCTTTTTCCCGAAAAACCTCTGCGTAATGACCGCGAATGATGCTCTGATTTGCCGTATCCAGAACCTTGATATTATTGGTGGCAGATGCAAAACTTTTATTTCTGTCAAAGTAGATACTGTCGCCATACAGCGTTCGGTTTTCATAATCAACTTTTGAATTTTTTACGAAATATCCAGTATCTCCACGCGTATCATAATAACCCCGCTCGCAGTAAACCGTGCTGGTCTCACTTACAATAGTGGAGGGACCGTACAGATATGCGGCTCCAGTTTCAGAAAAAAAATCGAGTTGGTTGCTATTTACCGTGTATTTGGGATTTACAATTTTCACATCCTGTAAAAATTGATATTTTTTGCTCTCCGCAAAATACCTTCCAGATTTGCTGGTGAGCACGCTTGCGGTATCGCGAACGGTACCTCCCGTGCGGTAATATGCTTGCTGTTTAATTCTGTCGAAATAGAGTGTATCTGTAGCCAGTGTTGTTTTTGGTTCTGTCAAGATTACATTTCCACTTGCGAATGCAAATTGCGTATTTCCATTATATTCAGCGTATTGGCTGTCCATTGAAACAGTATCGCCCTGCGTAATCCTGACTTTCCCATAAGCTTTTACAAAATTATTTTTCAAATACACAAATGCCTGATCACACCACATTTCCACGCCTTCGTGGATAATGTATACTTGTCCCGTTTCATCTTTGGTATAAATAGCCGCATTTGGGAATTCTGGTTTAAGTTCCAAATAACCAGATTGAATATCAACCTTTTGCTTCTCTTGGGCGGAAATATGTATTCCGAAGAAAAAAAATAGAAGTATAAATATGAAAAATGATATTTTCAACTAAAAATTGTTTGTCATTATATAAACGAAAATATCTGAAAAAAATGATTATCTAATGATAGTCTGCTTTCTGTCAGGTCCCACAGAAACTATTTTGATGGGTACATTCAGTTCCTTTTCAAGATAATCAATGTAATCGTTTAGCGCTTTCGGCATTTGTGAAGCTTCGGTCATTTTAGTTAAATCTGCTTCCCAACCTTTCATTTCAGTATAAACAGGAGTTACATTTTCAGCTTCAATGTTATATGGAAAATGCTGAATGGTTTCGCCTTTATAATTATAGGCAGTGCAAACTTTCAACTTTTCAAATCCGCTCAAAACATCCCCCTTCATCATTATAAGTTGTGTAACGCCATTCACTTGCACAGCGTATCGCAATGCCACAAGATCCAACCATCCGCAGCGACGCGGACGCCCTGTGGTTGCTCCGAACTCATTACCCACACGACCCATTGTAGCTCCGTCCTCATCAAACAGCTCGGTAGGGAAGGGTCCGCTGCCCACACGAGTGGTGTATGCTTTGAATATACCATAAACTTCCTTTATCTTACCCGGTGCTACGCCCAAACCGGTGCAAGCGCCGGCAGCCGTAGTGTTTGAAGAGGTAACGAAAGGATAGGTGCCAAAATCAATATCCAGCAATGAACCTTGGGCGCCTTCCGCTAAAATCGATTTGCCTTCTTGTTGTGCTTTGTGCAGATATTCCTCACTATCAATGAACGTAAGGGTTTTCAGAACTTCAACTGCTCTAAAAAATTCTGCTTCAAGTTCAGAGAGATCATATTGGATTTCAGCATTGTAAAAATCGATCATTGCTTCGTGCTTATCCGCCAAGGAACGATATTTTTCCTGCCAGTTATCCATTTCCAAATCGCCGACGCGAATTCCATTTCGGCCTGTTTTATCCATATAGGTGGGACCGATACCTTTTAACGTAGAACCAATTTTTGCCTTTCCTTTTGAAGCCTCAGAAGCGGCATCAAGCAAACGATGTGTGGGTAAAATAAGATGGGCCTTGCGCGAAATAAGAAGGTTTTTTTTGAAATCTATATTAAATTTTTCAAGATTGTCCAATTCCCTTTTGAAAATAACAGGATCAATAACTACTCCGTTCCCCACTAAATTTATGGTGCCGTCATGGAAAATTCCACTGGGAATGGTGTGCAGCACATGCTTGTGTCCATCAAATTCCAAAGTGTGACCCGCATTTGGTCCGCCTTGGAAACGTGCGATAATATCATAGTTTTTTGTGAGAACGTCGACAATTTTTCCCTTGCCTTCATCGCCCCATTGTAATCCAAGTAGTAAGTCTACTGCCATAATATATTATTGGTTTTCCGCCTCAGCGTGCGCGGATGGTTTTCTATTTCCGTAGAAATAAAGTGAATGGTTGGTAATTTCAATATTAAAAACTTCTTCAATCGTTTTTTTTATGCTTTGTATGCGCGGGTCACAAAATTCTATCACATCACCATCTGCCAATATCACGTGGTCGTGGTTTCTGTCAAAATATGATTTTTCGTAGTGAGCTTGATTTTGTCCAAATTGATGTTTGCGCACCAGACCGCATTCTAGCAACAATTCAATAGTATTATATAGAGTAGCACGGCTCACGCGATAATTTTTATTCTTCATATTTATGTACAATGATTCTATATCAAAATGATCATCGTGGTCATAAATTTCCTGAAGAATAGCGTAACGTTCCGGCGTTTTACGATGCCCCTTTTCCTCTAAAAAAGAGGTAAAAACATTCTTTACTATTGCTTGATTGTGTATGTCTGTTTTTGTACTCATATTTTCAAGGTTGCAAAGTTACTTAAATTTTATACTCTGGTAACTTTATCAATTCCGTTTATTTTTTTGATGTTTTCAACAAGATTGTTGAGAATGTTTTTGTTTTTTACAATCACAACGATTTTCCCAGTGAATACCCCATCATTACTGTCAAAATGGACACTTTTCATATCAATATGAAGGTTATTTGAAATTACCTTGGTAACGCCATTTACCAATCCTATGGTATCAATTCCCGTGATGTTGAGTACCGCTTTAAATTCACGCTGCGTACTGTCTATCCATTTGGCGGGCATAATTCTATAACTGTAATTGCTTTGCAGTTGAAGCGCATTTGGACAGTTTGTTTTATGGACTTTTATACCCTCGTTAACCGTTACAAACCCAAAAACATCATCTCCCGGAATGGGATTGCAGCAATTTGCCATTTTATAATCCAGTTTTTCCTCGTCCCGGCCAAAAACCAATTGGTCAAACTTTTCAGTAATCTCTTCCTTGTTTACATCTTCCGGTTTTTCTGGTTTTCGGATTCTATTTTTGAAGAACGAAATAAATGCATTGCTTCGGGATGCCGCAAAATCCTTCAATTTTTGGTTATCAATAATTCCAGCGCCCACGCGGTAATATAGATCCAAACTGGTTTTAACTTTGAAATAAATAACCAATTGGTTTATTAAATTTTCGTCCAAATTCAACTTTAAGGACTTTAATTTTCGAGCCAGGACCATTTTTCCTTCTTCGGCAATTTCTTTCTTTTCTTCCTTTAGCGATGATTTTATTTTTGAACGAGCGCGTCCTGTTGTGGCGTAATTGAGCCAGTTGGCAGTAGGCTTGGCATTATCTGAAGTTATAATTTCTACTTGATCACCACTTTTAAGTTCGTGGCTCAGCGGTACCAGTTTTCCATTCACTTTTGTTCCGCGTGTATGCATCCCTATTTCTGTATGGATGTGAAATGCGAAGTCTAAAGCCGTGGCACCTTTGGGAAGCGAATAAAGATCACCCTTTGGCGTGAATACAAAAATTTCCTTTGCATAAAGGTTCAATTTGAATTCTTCAACGAAGTCGACCGCGCTTATCTCAGAATTTTCCAAGGTATCCTGAAGTTTGTTCAGCCAGCTTTCAAGGCCGCCGTCATCTTTTTCCTTGTTTTTGTATTTATAGTGTGCGGCAAAACCTTTCTCGGCAATTTCATTCATGCGCTCACTGCGAATCTGCACTTCAACCCATCGCCCTTTTGGCCCCATGACCGTAATGTGAAGTGCTTCATAACCTGTAGATTTTGGTGAAGAAATCCAATCACGAAGCCGTATGGGATTCGGTCTAAAATGATCGGTAACTATGGAATATATTTTCCACGCCAGAAATTTTTCATTTTCAGGCGTGCTTTTGTAAATTATGCGTACAGCAAACTTATCATAAACTTCGTCGAAGCTCACGTTTTGCGCCATCATTTTTCGGCGAATGGAAAAAATGGATTTTGGCCGCCCTTTTATTTCATAATCAAGTGCTTCGGCATCCAGCGAATCTTTTATCACTTTATTGAATGCTTCAATATAAGCGTCCTGCTCTTCCTTACTTTCCTTTATTCGGCCCAAAATATCTGCATATACATCCGGCTCGGTAAATTTTAATCCTAAATCCTCAAGTTCGGTCTTCACATTGTAAAGTCCAATTCTGTGGGCAAGCGGTGCGTAGATATAGAGCGTTTCTGAAGCGATTTTCTGTTGTTTGTGGGCTGGCATGCTGTCCATAGTCTGCATATTGTGCAGCCTATCCGCAATTTTTATAATGATTACGCGAATATCTTCATTAAGCGTCAAAAGCATTTTTCTGAAGTTTTCCGCTTGCATGGAAACGTCTTCAGACATGGAAATGTGCGCAATTTTTGTGAGTCCATCTACAATTCTGGCAACAGTGGTGCCGAAACTTTGCTCAATATCCTCCAGTGTATATTTGGTGTCTTCCACGACATCGTGAAGCAGTGCAGCCGCAATGGATGTGGCATCCAGGCCAATTTCTGAAGCCACAATTTTTGCTACAGCTATGGGATGAAATATATAGGCTTCCCCGCTTTTTCGGCGTTGGTCCTTGTGTGCTTCCACGGCAAGATCAAAAGCGCTTCTAATCAATTTTTTGTCTTCCGCACTCAACGTACGGTAACTGATTTTCAGCAACTGTTTGTACTGTTTGGTAAGCTCCTTGTTTTCTTTTTCTAATGCGGCTTCTGTCATAAACTAAATGTACTGATAAGAATATTAATAAGCAACAAAATTAATGCCGAGCGTGAGTATGTATAGGGAGCTAATAATTAAGGTTGAGACGCAATTTCCCTCAAAATAATTTCTGAAAGTTTCTCTGCCTGTGTGCGTATTTCATTTACGGCGGTGCTTTCCCATAATTCACCTTTTAAGTTGGGCCCCAATGTGTAAAGTCGATCCTGTGGTTTGTTTTCGCGGTCTATTATTTTAAAATTTTCGGTGTTCGTACTTATTCCCAATTTCAGAGCGTCCTGCTTCAAAAGGTCTTTATTTAAACATTGGGTCAAGAAATTTCCCTCCAAGCGAAGGAGGTCTGTTTCTGGTCCAGTACAATTAATCACTCTTGAAACAATTATTTCCTGCTCGGTGGATTTCTTTTTGTCAAAATATCTCACACAAATATGTTCTGGAAATTCGTTCATATTGAGAAGTGTGCCAGATATTATGTGGAGAATGCCGTCATCGCATAATTCTTGAATTTTTTTATGCGAATCCATTGGTATTCGGTGGCGGATACTGCCCCACAGATGTCTGAATCTTCGCATAAAGAGTTGTTTTTCATACTCTGAAAAAGACTGCCAAAACTTTTGCAGATGAGGGCGAAGAGCATCAATGACGGATTCGGGAGGATAACCATTTTTTCGGGCGATTTTTAAATGTTTATTTACAAAACTGAAAAGATTATGAAGCGAGATTTTCTGGGGAAGTTCTTCAATGATTCTTGTATAATTTTCAAGTTCTGTATGCGGTAAAATTCCGAAGCCATTGGGTGATATACTATAAATTTGACCATTGAAATTTTGCTCCCTGAGACCAAAAACGGTATCGACCATAGTTAAACCGTTACCAATAATCAAAACGGGTAAATTTGAATTAAGCCCCTTAACGGAAGAAAGTTTCCAAGGATTTCTGAAATAGTTGTTGCTTTGGTAAAAATCCATATTTCCAATTTGTGGATTTCTGGGCTCATTGTTTCCGGTAGCGAGAATGCAGCAATCAATATTTGCAACGGTTTTGCCGTTGGTTTTTAAAGAAATATGATTGTTTGCAACGGAAAGTTCTGTAACAGTTTCGTCAACGTTTTTTATGATAATCTGCTTTTCGGCAGCAATTTTTATTGCGTTGTTCCAAATAGATTGCAAATAGTCTCCGTAAATTTTTCTTGGTAGGAAAGAATGTGCCACGGTTTGCCTATTTTTTTCGGAAAAATCTCTTCGAAGCATTACCCAATTAACAAAATGATCTGGTTTGCTGGGAAATGCGCTCATTTTTTGAGCCGAAACATTCAGCAAATGAGCATTTGAGTAGGGTTGGTATGCAATTCCACGATTGGGAGATTCGCTATTGTCAAAAATAAATATTTCAACAGCACAATTGGATTTTTCAATAAGATGAACCGCGAGCATGGTACCAGAAAACCCACCACCAACAATGCCTATTTTCTTCATTTTCTTACTAAAATTTTCGCGGATTCTATTCGTAAATAATTTGATATTTGCGGAATCAAAAGTAGTGAAAAGGTTTTCTCTCTAATGTTTAAAATATTTGAAACTTTTGATAAACTATAACAGATATACCTTTTTCAAAAACATTTAACCATCACTTGCAATTTCTTAAGTCAAATTAACAAACATTGCGCTTACATTCGTTTGTATCATTCAAATATTTAAGTATTATGAAAACCAAAGGAAATTCAGAAAAGGAAAAAAATGAAAATGCTCCAAAACCACAAAAGCGTTGGGACGTAAAACCGGGTGAGCGCACAAGCGACCCCAAGGAGCAACAAATTCAGCGTGTTTGGGAAGAGTCCAAAAAAGAACAGCAAGAAAACGCGGCACGACCAGGAATGGACGCCAAGGATATAAAGCAACACGATGAGGATGGAAATCCACGCAAAAAGGAAAAGTGATGAATGTGAAAATCCTTCTATTGGAAAGCTCGTATTATTGATGTATTTGATTTTTTGATTAAAAAATCAAATCAGTAACTTTGGTTTCTAATTTTTGTATGTGAAACTATTATTACATATCATTTTAATGTCGTCCTTATTAGCGTTATCAAGCTGCATCCCAATTCGCATTGCGCCAAAGATTGAAACCGATAAAGTTGTAAAAGGAAAAAAAATTAAAAGGCAATTTCCCAAAAAATATGTTTTCGTTTTTGAGGATCCAAAAGAAGCGGATGAATTTTACAATTATATAAATACGAAATACCAACTGCAGCATTTGGATGTGGAGTTTAATGTCCCGTTTAGTGTAAACGGCGAAGATTTCTTTTTTACTTTTTATGAGACAGAGATTTCTACCAAAACCATTAATTTACTTCCTATGTTTATAGATGCAACATTGGAATCAAATGATGTGGGCCCAATGCTAGAAGACCAATATTTTTATAGAAAAGGAAACTGGTACATTGGCGTTACGGTCTCCAATGATAAATTTGAGGATTGTCTTGCGCCAGAATTTAAATCACGTGAAAATGTCTTGAAATTTCTTCGGAAAATGCGCGTTGAGTATCTAACTACACACAATTACGTGGAAGCACTTTTAAGAAAGTAAAGATTTCCTTTACCTTTAAAGTATTCTTTTGAAATGTTTACGAAATATAGTTCCAAATATTTCGATACTTCACGAGCTGCGAGTATGCTTCCTTAAGAGGAATATTCTCTTCGGAAGAAAGATTTGGATCGGCTTTCAATGTTTGCGAGGCATAACTTCTAGCAATTTTCAAAATCTCTGAATCCTTTACAATATCTGCAATCCGAAGATTCAACACCCCGCTTTGCTGTGTGCCCATTATATCTCCTGGTCCACGAAGTTTTAAATCTACTTCCGCAATCTCAAAGCCGTCACTCGTTCGCACCATAGTTTCAAGTCTCGTTTTTGCATCTGCCGAAAGTTTGTGGCCGGTCATTAATATACAATAGCTTTGTTCTGCGCCCCTACCCACACGGCCGCGTAATTGGTGCAGTTGCGACAACCCGAAACGCTCTGCACTCTCAATGACCATGACGCTTGCGTTTGGAACATTTACGCCCACTTCAATAACTGTGGTCGCTACCATTATTTGCGTTTCACCATTAACAAACCGGCTCATTTCATAATCTTTATCTGCGGGTTTCATTTGGCCGTGCACTATGGATACTTGATAATTGGGGCCCGGACCGTGGGGTGGAAATTCCCGAACAATACTTTCGTAACCATCCATCAAATCTTTGTAATCCATCGTTTCGCTTTCCTGAATTAGCGGATAGACAATGTACACTTGTCTTCCCTTGCTTATTTCATCCTTGATAAACCGAAATACCTTGAGTCTATTTGAGTCAAATCGATGCACTGTTTTAATGTCCTTTCTGCCCGGCGGAAGTTCGTCAATTACGCTAATATCCAAATCTCCATAAACGCTCATCGCGAGGGTGCGGGGAATAGGGGTGGCGGTCATCACCAGAACGTGTGGTGGGTATTCATTTTTATGCCATAATTTACTGCGTTGTGCTACGCCAAATCGATGCTGTTCGTCAACGATTGCCAGCCCTAAATTTTTAAATTTTACCTTGTCCTCAAGCAGGGCATGGGTTCCTATCAAAATGTTTAACTCACCATTTTCAAGCTTTTTATGAATTTCTCTTCTTTTTGAAGTTTTTGTTGAACCAGTAAGTAATTCAATGCTGGTATTCAGTTTTTTACATAATTTGGTAAGACCTTGATAATGCTGAACTGACAAAATTTCAGTTGGAGCCATTAAACAAGCTTGAAAACCGTTGTCAAGTGCTATTAACATTGACATCAACGCTACAATGGTCTTGCCTGAACCCACATCACCCTGCAATAATCGGTTCATCTGGGCATTGCTTCCCAAATCATTCCGAATTTCTTTAATTACGCGCTTCTGTGCTTCTGTTAAATTGAATGGTAAATGTTCCGAAAAAAAAGTGTTGAAATTATGTCCAATTTTCTCGAAAGTATATCCCTTAATTTTGGATTTATGGATCAGATTTTTTCGGATCAATTGCAACTGTATGTAAAATAATTCCTCAAATTTCAATCGATATTGCGCACGTGCCAGGTGCGCATGACTTTTGGGAAAATGAATATTAAAAAGTGCTTCTTTTTTCGAAACCAATTTTAATTCGTTTAAAATCGTTTTCGATAACGATTCTGAAAATGCATTTTTACTTTCAATGAAAAGTTGCTGCATTAAGGAATTTATCACTCTGTTCGTAATACCACTATTCGTTAACTTTTCGGTGGAAGGGTACACGGGCTGCATCGCTGAACGAATGCTTTTTTCGTGCGTTTCAAGCAATTCCATCTCGGGATGTGGCATGCTAAAAGTGTCATTGAAAAAATTCGTTTTCCCGAAAATGACATACGGAACGTTAATTTTTAAATTTTCGCGAATCCATTTTTGCCCTCGGAACCAAACCAATTCCATCGAGCCAGTTTCATCAACGAACGTTGCCACGAGTCGCTTTCCACGTTTTTGTTCAACGGTTTTTATGTGCGTGATTTTTCCTATAATTTGGACTTCGGCATTGGTTTGCTGCAATTGCGCGATTTTATAATACTGCGTCCGATCTAAATATCTATTAGGAAAAAGATTCAGCAAATCCTGAAACGTGTGGATTCCAAGTTCCTTTTTCAGCAAATCTGCCCGATTGGGACCAACGCCTTTCAGGTAATCTATGGGAGTTTGCAGGAAATTGGCATTCATAAAACGAAAATACTAATTCCCACGATTGCGGGAAATCCCATTGCCTGAAAATTTGTAATTTGCTGACTCATAAAAATTGCTCTTCATTAAAATGAATAAATTCCTCATTGCGCTTTTCTTTTCAAGCTTTCCAGTTTTTTCACAACAGACAGATGTGGTGGATTTTCAAAAGATTTCCGCAATTGTAGAGCCTTCTTTTGTTGAAAAAAAAGTGGAAGGAAGCGTGAAAATCGATTTTAAAATGTTGAAAAACGTAGATTCCGTTTTTCTCGATGCGGTAAATTTTGAATTATTTAAGAGTAACGAAAATGGTATTAAAATTTCAGAAAGCGAAAACAAAATATGGTTGGTATCAAATTTTGAAGAAGGCAAAAAATATAGCGTAGATATTTCATATCAAGTTTTTCCAAAGCAAACAGTCTATTTTTTTGAGGATCAAATTTGGACGCAGGGTCAGGGTAAATATACTTCGCATTGGTTGCCAAGCATCGACGATGTAAATGATAAAATTGAATTCGATTTAACCATTTTAGCCCCAAATGAAAAAAAAGTAATTTCCAACGGAAAGCTTTTAAAAATCGCCACCAATGCCGAAGTAAATAGTTGGCAATTTGATATGAAAGAATCTATGTCCAGTTATTTGGTAGCTTTCGCAATCGGCAATTTCGACAAAAAAGAACTCATTTCAAAATCCGGAATTCCAATCGAATTGTATTATAAACCATCAGATTCCCTAAAAGTAGAACCCACGTACCGCTACAGCAAAAAGATTTTCGACTTTTTGGAAACCGAAATCGGTCTGCCTTTTCCGTGGCAAAATTACAAGCAAGCTCCCGTCCGTGATTTCCTTTATGCGGGAATGGAAAATACAACGGCGACCTTTTTTTCTGAAGCGTTTGTGGTGGATTCTACAGGGTTTAATGATAGGAATTATGTAAATGTAAATGCGCACGAGCTGGCCCACCAGTGGTTTGGGAATTTGGTTACCGAGACCGCGAATGAGGACCATTGGCTGCAGGAAGGTTTCGCCACTTATTATGCGTTATTGGCAGAAAAGGAAATTTTTGGCGAAGATTATTTTTATTGGCAACTCTACCAAACCGCCGAGCAATTAAAGGCTGCGAGCGATGATGGCAAAGGCGAATCGCTATTGGATCCAAAAGCGAGTTCGCTTACTTTTTATCAAAAAGGAGCGTGGGCGCTTCATATTTTGCGTGAGAAAATAGGGGATGAAGCATTTAAAGCAGCAATTAAAAATTATTTGGAAGAATACAAATTCAAGAACGTATCTACCCAAGATTTTTTGAATGAAGTTAAAGCCGTTTCACAAATGGAAATTGCGGATTTTGAAAATAATTGGCTAAAACAAAGCGCATTTCAAAGCGAGGAAGCATACCAATCTTTGTTAAAATCGTCATTTATTCAAAAATATTTTGAAATTTCCGCGCTTCGTGGGCTTCCTATTTCAGAAAAAAAAATCCAGTTGAAAACCGCGCTTACTTTTCCGAATGATTTCATTGGGCAGGAAGCTGTTTTTCAATTGGTTGATGAGCCAGTTTCAGAAACGCTTCCCCTCTATAAAAATGCTTTTGAAAGCAACAATCTATACGTGCGGCAAGCGGTAGCGCTTTCACTGCAAACCATTCCGAAGGAACTTCAAAAGGAATATGAGAGCCTTTTGAATGATGAATCGTATGTAACGATGGAAGCGGCATTGTACCAACTTTGGTTGCAGTTTCCAGAAAATAGGGCTGAATATCTAAAAAAAACAAAGGAATTTGAAGGATTTCAGAATAAAAACATTCGGCAATTGTGGCTGGCTTTGGCGCTGCTTACGGATGGATTTGAAAATTCAGAAAAGGAAAAGTATCTGGCTGAATTACAAAATTATGCCTCCACAAAATGGAGTTTTGAAATTCGTGAGAAAGCTTTTGAATTTGTGAATGAACTTCAACTCTGGAACGAGGAATCACTTAAAAACCTTGCGGAAGCTGCGGTGCACCCTACTTGGCGTTTTTCAAAATCTTCCAAGGAAATGTTGAAACAACTACTTCAAAATGAGAATTATTGGCGACAATTTCAGAATCTGAAAACGGAAATTTCACCCGAAGCATCTCGTTATCTAAATAAAATTCTTCAAGAATGAGGGCGTTGGTTATTTCTGGTGGCGGAAGCAAGGGCGCATTTGCTGGAGGCGTAGCGCAATATTTAATGGAGGAGCTGCACCACGACTACAATCTCCTTGTGGGTACTTCTACGGGCAGTTTGCTCATATCGCATCTGGCGCTAAACAAAGTCGAAAAAATTAAAGGCGTTTTTACTTCCGTGAACCAAGACAGCATTTTTAGCAGTAGGCCGTTCACCATTAAAAAAGATAAGTTTGGCGGAAAGCAAATTGGCATTGACCATCTTACGGTGCTAAAAAATTTTATTAGGGGAAAAAAAACATTCGGCGAAAGTTTAAATCTGAAAAAATTGATTGCTGAAACCTTGACCGAAATTGAATTCAACAATTTAAAAGCATCGGGAAAGGACGTTGTGGTTACTGTTTCCAATCTATCGCTCAATCAAGTGGAATACAAGTCTATTAAAGATTTTGAATATAAAGATTTTTGTGATTGGATCTGGATTTCCTCAAATTTTACACCCTTTATGAGTTTGGTTCAAAAAGAGGGTTGCGAGTATGCCGATGGCGGTTTTGGTAGCATGGTGCCAATTGAGGAAGCTATTAACCGTGGAGCTACTACGGTAGATGTAATTGTCTTGGAAACGGAAGTTACGTATTACAACCGTCTTCCTTCAAAAAATGTTTTTTCGCTGCTCACAAATATGCACACCTATATGGCAGATAGAATTGAAAAACAGAATATTAGGATTGGAAAATTTGTAGCCACAAATAAGGATGCTATCATAAATCTGTACTACACTCCCACGGTTTTGACTACCAATTCCCTAATTTTTGATAAAGACGAAATGAGCCAGTGGTGGGAGCGTGGGTTTCAGTACGCCCAATTGAAAAACAACGAGGTAAACGAAATAAAAGCGCAGGAATCTTAAAAAAGTTCACTTACTTCCTTTTTCACGTAGGTCAATGCCTTTTGTGAAGGAGAAATTTCCTCCATAAAACTTTGCAATAAATATTGGCGCATTTTGTCCACATTTCCATCTTTCTCGTGCATAACCCCTTGCCTAATTACGTGAATGGTAGCATTTTTGGCAGCATTTACAAGGTTCCAGCATTCCGGCGTAAGATAAATTTGCTGGGTAAGATTGTGTTCGTATTCCTGCTCAATATTTTTTACCAAAAGATTTTCGTAAACCTCAATTTTATCGCTGAAAGGTTTTACGCGAACCAAGAGACTGTTGAGGTCTATACGTTCCAGAAAAAGGGTAATTCTTTCATAAGCCTGTAAGCGCAAAGGCAAAATCTGCTTCTGTGCTTCTTTTTGGATTAGATACCTTCTACGTCCCTCTTCATTTTTTGTGTGGCTGCTGAAAAAATAATAGGCAACGACTCCTACTACAATCGCTGGCAATAAATAGGCAAAATAACTTAGAACTTGGGTTGCTTCTTCCATTTTAATTAAGATATAAAGTTCACAAACTTAAACTGTTTTTTTAATGGCGACAAAATTTTTTCTGAAACGCCAAGTTCATAAACGCTCAATAGCGAACCATATTTTCCCTTTTCATTGCCTTTACTTCTTTTTTGGCTTCCTTTTCGTGATAATTTCCGCCCAAATGTGGACATTTTGATAGCGCTTTTACACTTTCAAAAGGAACCGGGGATTTATTATACATAAAAGATTCAGACATTTTTTTGATGAGATTTTTGTCGCCTACCGTCATATCCACATCGTCCATCGTAAATTGGCAGGGGTGTTCATAGCCACAGGCGTGGGTCATTTCCAACAATTCCTTTCTGAAATTTTTGAAATAAAAATGCGCCCGCACAGATTTATCCTGAATATCAATTCCGCGCTGAAGCCATTTATTTTGTGTAGCCACGCCACTGGGACAGCGATTGGTATGGCACTCTTGCGCTTGAATACAGCCAATGGACAACATAGCCTCACGCGCAACATTTACAAGATCTGCGCCCATGGCAAAAGCCATCACCGTCTTCGCGGGAAAGCCCAATTTTCCACTACCAATGAATACAATATGTTCGCACAAATCATGTTTTTTGAAGATTTTATAGATTTCAGCAAAACCAAAAATCCACGGTAACGAAACGTGATCCGCAAAACTAGGTGGCGATGCGCCGGTGCCTCCTTCGCCACCGTCAATGGTGATAAAGTCTGGTCCCTTACCGGTCTCTTTCATGATTTTGGCGAGCTGCTCCCATTCTCCCAAGCGGCCAACTGCAGATTTTATTCCCACGGGCAAACCTGTAGCTTGCGCTATTTTTTCAACAAATTGCACTAGACCATCCACGCCTTCAAAAGCCGAATGGCTTGGGGGCGAAAGCACATCTTTGCCCATAGGTACGTGGCGTATTTCTGAAATTTCCTTTGTTATTTTTGCTCCCGGAAGCACACCACCTTTCCCTGGTTTTGCACCTTGTGAGATTTTAACTTCAATCGCGCGTATTTGAGGATAATCATTTACAAGTTTTACCAATTTTTCCAAAGAAAACTCACCATTGTCATCACGGACGCCAAAATAACCTGTCCCAAAATGAAACATGACATCAGCTCCCGTTTTATGATATGGAGAAAGTCCGCCCTCGCCCGTATTGTGGTAACAGTACGCAAGCTCCGCACCTCGGTTCAATGATTCAACTGCTCGCGCGGAAAGGGATCCAAAACTCATCGCCGAGATATTGATTACCGAAGCGGGACGATAGGGCCTGCGCCTTTTGTGGTAACCGCCCATAAGCTTTGCACAGGGGACAAAATATGGATTTTTATAATTTGGATTATCTTTTTCAACCTTAAAAGGAAGAAGGGAATTATTTATGAAAATATAATTGGGTTCATAAATATCCCGGTCTGTGCCGAAACCTTCATAATTATTGGCATTTTTGGCGGAAGCATAAATCCATCCACGCTCAATTCTGTTGAAAGGAAGCTCTTCGCGATTGTTGGCAACAATATATTGCCGTAACTCCGGCCCAATGCTCTCAAGCATATACCGAATATGCCCTATGACGGGGAAATTATGGCTGATGGTGTGATGTTTGTTGAAAAATACGTCTCGAATGGCAATTAAAAGAAGAACGAAAAGAATCCACGCCCACCAAGGGATTTGGGACAGGAAATCAAGAAATGAATCCATAGAATGTTTTTTATAAAGGTATTTAAAAATTTATAGTTTTCATTTAAGTTTATTTTTCCATTTAGATGGAATAACAATAATTAGGGATATTAATTTTTAAAATATATCTTCAAATTTTATTGGGTATTTATCAAGAACCATTTCCTTGCTGTTAATTAAATATTGATTATCAATTCGTATGGATGTAACTATTTTTAAAAATGTATTAAATTTCTCTACACTATTATAATTTATCGTTTTAAATGTGATATCATAAATTTTATCAGATTTTTCAGTGAAAATTATGTAATATATTATTTCTTTATCATTAATTTCTTCATATAATTTCAGGAAATATACTTCCTTTGAACTTAACTCTAATTTGTACAAATCATAACCTTTATAGCTTCTTAAATTTTCCCTTAATCTGGCATAAATTAATTTCATGAAAGATTTTAGATTGTTTATTTTTCCTGACTTTGAATGATTTAATACAACAAAAAATTCATCCAATTCATTTTTTGCAAAAAAAAGTTCTTTTTCTTTCAATGGTTGAAGTTTCCAATCTTTTGGATATCCAATCAAAATTTTAGCTCCATTATAATTTTTAAAATTATTTTGATTTTGAGTACTCTCTTCTTTATTTTCAAAATCATTTTTTGGAATATTATTACAACAAATAATCATTAAGGCACCTAAAAAATATAATATTGAATTTTTCATTTTTTTTCTTTATATATTCAACAGAATTCTAATTTACAATTTCAAAATAAATATTTAAGTTTCAAATTTGGAACAATCTTTTGTTTATAATTTCCCCGAAAACCCTTCCCAAAAAAGTTTCATATTGGTTATTTTCACAGCTTGAAGAAAATGAAGTTTTGGAAGAATATTTAGAACAACTTAATGACGCACAGCGAGCGCCAGTGCTGCAAAAGAACGGTGCTATGATTGTTATTGCGGGAGCCGGTTCGGGGAAAACACGGGTGCTTACTTTTCGCATTGCGTATTTGATGAGCCAGGGCGTGGATGCGTTCAATATTTTGGCGCTAACGTTTACCAACAAAGCTGCGCGCGAGATGAAAAACCGAATTTCAAAAATTGTCGGTGCCAGTGAGGCCAAAAATCTTTGGATGGGAACCTTCCACAGTATTTTCGCGAAAATACTTCGGTTTGAGGCAGATAAACTGGGCTATCCTTCCAACTTCACTATTTATGACACGCAGGATTCGCAAAGCGTAATTCGTGCCGTTATCAAGGAAATGAACCTCGATAAAGATGTATATAAATACAAGCAGGTCTACTCCCGAATTTCTTCGTACAAAAATAGCCTTATTACCGTAAAAGCATATTTCAACAATCCCGAATTAATGGAAGCCGATGCCATGGCGAAAATGCCACGTTTGGGCGATATTTACAAAGCCTATGTAGATAAATGCTTTAAAGCAGGCGCGATGGATTTTGACGATCTTTTGCTGAAAACAAATGAGCTGCTAACGAGGTTTCCGGATGTTTTGGCGAAATATCAAAATCGGTTTCGCTATATTTTGGTGGATGAGTACCAAGATACCAACCATAGCCAGTATTTGATTGTTCGCGCACTTTCAGATAAATTTCAGAATATATGCGTTGTGGGCGATGATGCGCAGAGTATTTATGCTTTCCGCGGAGCGAATATCAATAATATCCTGAATTTTCAAAAGGATTATGATGAAGTAAAAGTCTTTCGGCTTGAGCAGAATTATCGTTCCACAAAAAACATAGTGAATGCCGCCAACAACATCATCGAAAAGAATAAAACAAGGCTGGAAAAAGTGGTGTGGACCGCAAATGATGAAGGCAAAAAAATTCTTGTAAACAGAACTATGACCGATGGTGATGAAGGTCGATTTGTTGCAAGTTCCATTTTTGAAAATAAAATGAACCATCAATTGAGCGATGGTGATTTTGCGATTTTATACCGAACCAATGCGCAAAGTCGCGCGATAGAGGATGCCCTTCGGAAAAAGGATATTCCTTACAGAATCTACGGTGGGCTCAGTTTTTATCAGCGAAAGGAAATAAAGGATGTGTTGGCGTATTTACGCTTGGTCTTAAATCCTAAAGATGAAGAAGCATTAAAACGCGTAATTAATTATCCCTCAAGAGGTATTGGTGAAACAACTATTGAACGTTTGATTGTTGCCGCTAATCATTATAACCGATCCATTTTTGAGGTGATGAAAAACATCGAAAAAATTGATTTGAAAATCAATTCCGGAACGAAGGCAAAACTGCAGGATTTTGTGACGATGATCGAAAGTTTTCAGGTGTTGAATAATGGTTACGATGCGTTTCAAATTTCAGAACATGTTACCAAAAAGACAGGTTTGCTACAAGAACTCAAAAAAGACGGTACTCCCGAAGGCATTGCCCGAATTGAAAATATTGAGGAATTGCTGAACGGGATGCGCGATTTTGTGGAAGAACAAAAAGAAATTGCCGATGCCACCGGTTCACTTTCTGAATTTATGGAAGATGTAGCGCTCGCCACGGATTTGGATAACGACAAAGGCGATGGCGATCGCGTGGCGCTGATGACGGTTCATTTGGCAAAAGGTCTTGAATTTCCGTACGTGTATATTGTTGGGATGGAGGAAGACCTTTTCCCCAGCGGAATGAGTATGAATACGCGCAGCGAACTGGAAGAGGAGCGCCGCTTGTTTTATGTTGCCTTGACCCGCGCAGAGAAACAAGCGTATTTAACCTACACACAGTCCCGTTACCGTTGGGGAAAATTGATTGATGCTGAACCCAGTAGATTTATTGGGGAAATAGACGAAAGTTTTTTGGAATACCTCACACCAATCACGGAGAATAGATACAAACCGCTATTGAATGCTGATATTTTTGATGAAGTGGACCACAGTAAATTACGTTTGCGCAAACCTGTTGCGGGAACTGCGCCAAAAGGCCCCACAGAAGAGCAATTGCGAAAACTAAGAAGGTTAAAGCCGGTTACCAGTGAAGCCGATAAAAATTTCAGTGCAAAGGATGCAAACCTCGATGTAGGTACGATGGTAGAGCACGTGCGCTTTGGGAAGGGAAAGATTTTAATGATTGAAGGCGTGGGAGCCGATACAAAAGCTGAAATTGACTTTGAAAATGGCGGAATCAAAAAACTATTGCTTCGCTTCGCAAAATTGAAGGTGCTTTCATAATTCCGTATTGACTTCTAAATAAGAATTTATATATGAGCTAATCTGGTTTTGAACATCCAGATAATCTGCTTGGCTCCAATTATCTCCATGGCCACCCTCATATACTGAAAAATTATGTTCAATATTGGCATTTGTCAAAGCCGTATTCAATCTTTCTCCATTTGTCAATGGCACCAATGGGTCTGCATTTCCATAAAATAAAAGGGTAGGGCTTGTTGTATTTGAAATTTGTAGCGCTGGACTTACTGCCACCGCATAGTCTGTATTAGTAGGATAAGCGCTTTCATCCACGAGCGCGCTCAACAGAAAACCAAAATTCGGATTTTCCGAATAATAGGGATCGGTAAAATCAGTTGGGCCCACAATATCTACTACCATTTTCACTTTGTCATCTTCATCGTAAACAGAGTCGTACATCAACGAAAGATGAGCGCCTGCACTCGCACCAATCAAAGCAAATTCAGGATTTATTTGAAGTTCGACCCTTTCATTAAAAAGTTTTGAAATAACTGCTTGTATATCTTCAAATTGATTTGGAAAAGCGGGCGTTTGAAGATTGGCCAAAATATAATTCATATTCACAATGGCATGGTTGGGGTGACTACTCTTCAAAAATGGAATAATATAGTCCATATCTGCCTTATCGCCTTCAGTCCAGCCACCACCGTGTACCAAAATAATTACCTTAGTATATTCTGTACTTCGGTTTGCTGGTAAGTACAGGTCATACCGCTGTTGATCGTTATCGCCGTAAGGCACATCCATAAAGGTTTCAGCGGCCAGCGGTAATTCAGGGCCATCGTTATTTTCTGATGAATCTGAGGAACAGGAAGTATTCAGAAAAAATATTCCGAAGAAAATATAGAATAAAAGCATATGTTTCATAAGAAGGTTTTAGATAGGGATTAACGGAAATAATTCGGTTTTATGTTAAGGATTAGTTATTGAATAGAAGTTTTTGGAAAATTCATTTAATTTTAATTACACTAAAATAGTTTTTAATGATACGCAAAGGTTCAAAAGTAAGTTGGAAATGGGGCGATGGAACCGCCCAGGGCAAAGTTATCAAAACCTATACCGAAGAAGTTTCAAAAACAATAAAAGGCAATAAAGTTACCCGAAAGGGCGAGAAAGGAAATCGCGCGCTGTATATTGAACAGGAAGATGGCGATAAGGTTCTGAAGCTTGAAGATGAAGTAAAACATATTAAAAAATAGTACATCATGGCCGAATTTATTAGGATATACGAAGAAAACCCAAATCCAAAAGAAATAAAAAAAGTGGTGGAAATTCTACGGGATGGAGGCGTTATAATATATCCCAGTGATACGGTTTATGCATTGGGCTGCGACATCAATAACAATAGGGCTTTGGAACGAGTGGCGCAATTGCGGGGAGTTAAGCTTGAAAAAGCGAATTTTTCATTCGTGTGTGAAGACCTTAGCAATTTAAGCGATTATGTTAAGCAGATTGATTCGCCTACTTTTAAAATCTTAAAGCGGGCGCTGCCGGGTCCTTATACTTTTATTCTTCCGGGCAACAACAATCTTCCCACTGTTTTTAAAAAGAAGAAAGAAGTAGGTATACGCGTTCCGGACAATAGTATTACCAAAGCTATTGTGCATGAACTTGGAAATCCAATTGTGTCAACGTCAATAAAAGATGAGGATGAGGTTATTGAATATACCACAGACCCCGAGCTTATTTTAGAAAAATGGGATAATTTGGTAGACCTCGTAATTGACGGTGGTTATGGGGGAAATATTCCATCAACGGTAATTGATTTAACTGGCCCTGAACCTTTGGTAGTAAGGGAAGGGAAGGGAAGTTTGGAGATTTGAAATTTCTATTTTGAATTTTTTTTCTGAAAATCTGAGAGGAGCAATCTCGCGGTTTTGTTCATTTTATTTCTGAAAAATACAGTCCATCCCACCAAAAAGCCTTTCGCCCCAAATGCCTGTCTTGACCAGCGATACAGGCTAAATTTATCAACGTGGTTTATTATTTTCCCGTCCTTAAATTTGAAAGTTGCATTGATAATATTGTGAACTTTTTTACCTGTTTTTGAAAAAGTATAATATGCCTCCCATCGTGCTTTTCCGGCTTCAGGAGTGTATTCTATATTTGAAGTTTCAATCTTGAAGTCCTTTCCTTGCTGGGTTTGGCACAGCATCCGCCACATGTTTTTGGCTTCCTCGCCCCGAAGTACGCCAAAAACCGGATCCTCAAAAGTAACATCGTCGTGGTACCATTCCAGCATTCGTTCGGCATCCAGATTTTCAAAGGCGTGATAAAATTTTTCAATAATGTTATCTTCTGAAAATATCTGGGGTGCCACGTTTATTCCTGTTTTAGTAAATGCTGCAAACCGCGGTAAATGTTTTCTTCCAAAATATCAATTTCTCCATCCTGCAAAAACAGCTTTTTAATATTTTGGAACAATCTATCAATTTCATCTTTGGAATAATCAAAGCGTTCTATGCCAGCTTGTATTTTTTGAATTCTTTGGTAATCGTTATCACGGTCAAATTCCCTATGGACCGATTTATATTTTTCATCGCCCACTTTTTGCTTTATAAAGTCCTTTTCCGCTTTCGTTTCGGTAAAATTTGCGTATGCACAGTATAAAAGTATGTAGGCCTTCAATTCTTCGCGGGACCAGTTGGTAGTGAATTCTTCCATTTTTTTTGTGAAATTAATTGCTAACTAATATACAAAAGGATTTTAGAATTATAGCTTAAAAATAGGCGTCAAATCTGTGATTATAAATGAAATCTAGATATGATTTTGCCTCTATTTTTTGAAATTATTCCGAAGTATTCAAATATTCCAATTTTTTAAAGAATTGTTCGGCTTCATTTCTATCGTGTCTGTAATCCAAAAGGGCATTCTCAAAACTTCCATACGTTGGGTTTGGCAAAATTATCCAGTTTTTTCCCCAGTTTTTCATTTGTTCTTCTGCGAGTTGCTTCCGTTGTACGGGATTTTCCTTTCCCAAAAACACAAAATCATTATAATCATCGCCCACTAAAAGTATGATTCTGTATTTTTCTGAAATTAATTTTCTTCGTGATGTCTTGTCTGAAGTCCATTCAGGTTTTTCATTTTTTAAAAGAATATTTTCAGCTAAGATATTTGGATCAATTTCTTTTTGTAGATTTTCCAAAGTTGGATCTTTAAGTTCCCTGTTTGAAACATAAAATACGGTAATACCATTCTCTTTAGCCGTTTCCACAAAATCTTTTGCACCGGAGATGGGTTTCGCCTTTTTTTCGTTTACCCAACTTTTCCAAGCAGTATCAGTATAACCGGCACCATTTTTTATGGAGCGCGCCTCAAAAGGGGAGTTGTCCAGAATGGTTTCATCTACGTCCACGATTACCGCTGGAGGAAGATTTATAAAATTTTCTGACTGCTCCAACGCAGCGGAAATTGATTTATCATTCAGGTTTTCAAGCATTTGTGTCGTGGCGAGTTTGTATATCTGTTCGCAAAGCATTTTATATTCAACGGAAGTCTGCATCCAGAGCGTGGCATTTAGATTTTCGTGGGAATGTAAACTGGAGTTCGCCTTTTCTTTCGTTGTACCACAACTAGCAAGGAAAAAAATGGCAATGAATAAACTGTATAAAATGGATTTCATTTTGAGTTGTTTAAAAATGATTTTTAAAGTAAAATTAGAATTCAAAAATAAAAAACCCGACACTGGGCCGGGTTCTTTCAAATTTATAATTGGTTACTATCCTTGCGTCTCAAGGTTTTTCATTTCCTTCTCGATCATGTCATAGAACTGATCAATTTTTGGAAGAACCAAAATACGAGTACGTCTGTTTATAGCTCTATTTTCAGCAGTAGTGTTTGGTACTAAAGGCACATATTCTGAGCGTCCAGCGGCAACCAATCTTGATGGAGCCACGCCAAGGTCTTGCAATTCTCTTACAATGGCAGTCGCTCTTTTCACACTAAGATCCCAGTTGTCAAGAAGTTCGCCTCTTTTACCGAATGGAACATTATCTGTATGTCCTTCAACCATTGCTTCAAAATCTGGCTTGCCGTTGATTACTTTAGCAACTTTTCCAAGAATTTCGGTCGCTCTGGAAGAAATTTGATAGCTTCCGCTCTTGAAGATTACTTTGTCTGAAAGTGAAATGTAAACCACACCTTTTTCAACGTTTACTTCGATGTCTGGATCATTTACGCCCACTTCTCTTTTTAGGCTGGTAACCAATGCAAGGGTAACACTATCCTTTTTGGTCAAAGCATCCTGCAAACGTGAAATTTTAAGATCTTTTTCTTTAAGGCTTTCCAAGGATTTTTCAAGATTTGTAGCTCCTTTTGAAGTTAACATGGTAAGCTCTTTTGAACTTTGAATCAAATCTGCATTCGTCTTTTTCATGTCCGCAAGACGTTCCTCAAGCTCTTTTGCACGAGCTGTGGAAGCCGCTCTTTCAGCTAAACAGTCATTAAGTTTTACAGTTGCCGTATTCAATAAATCCTGTGTTTCCTTTTGTTGGGCTTCCAATTCAGCATATTTCTTTTTAGAAACACAAGATGTGAAAGCCACGCTTGAACACACCGCTAAAATCAATAGTTTTTTCATAATTTTTTGAGTTATTTGAATGTTAATATGATTAGGTCTGCTTTAAAAATTAAAAACCAAAATTATTAAAATGAGCTACAGGCAAAAAACGATTAACAATACTTTAAGTAAATAAATCTAAAGCTCATAAAAGTTTTTTATTTTCTTTATAAAGTATTGATATACAATGGATTTAACTGAATAATACCTTTCTTTTGAAGCGTATTTTTTTCTTTTTGAAAAAAACCTAAAAAACAGGCCATAAAAACTTGCGTGTGCTCGGCCCACTGCTATAAAATGCTTAGGTTTTCCTTGAAACAAAAATTGAAACGCGGCCAAACCATCCAGCACCATTCTGAAAAATATAACAACAAAAGTTTTGTTGCCCGAACTGTTTTTCAAAATATTCAATAACGAATTTCTGAAATTATAAAATGTCTTTTTGGGATTCAAAGTGGCCAAAGTTGCACCGCCAACGTGGTAAATTCGGGAACTTCCCACATAAAGCACGCGCCCGCCGTTGGACTTTAGACGCCAACAAAGATCAATTTCTTCTTGGTGCGCAAAATAATCCTCGTCAAGTTTTCCAGCCTTTACAAATGCTTCCCTGCGCACAAAGAGACAGGCACCGGAGGCCCAAAATATTTCGGAAATATCATCATATTGGCCAGTATCCTTTTCCAAAGTGTCAAAAATGCGCCCTCTACAATATGGATACCCATATTTATCAATAAATCCACCCGCAGCACCTGCATATTCAAAAAACTCCTTGTTTTTATAATCCAGAATTTTTGGCTGTGCGGCTACAACTGCTTCATCTTTTTCAAATTCTGAAATAATGGGTTTCAGCCAATTTTCGGTAACTTCCACATCGCTATTCAGCAAAACAAAGATATCCTCCTTCAGGTTTTCAAGGGCATCATTGTACCCTTTTGCGTACCCGCCATTGACTTTATTTTGAATGATTTTAACGGAGGGAAATTTTTCAGCAACAAACGCTACGGAATTATCCGTCGAAGCATTATCTGCCAGATAAACTGTAGCTTCCCGGGAATGGAGCATCACTGAAGGCAGAAACCGCTCCAGCAAATCCTTTCCATTCCAATTCAAAATAACTACGGCTACATTCACAATGGCAAAGATAGATTTTTGCTAATTTTTTGAAACTTTATTATAGGAGGGAATTTCTTTCAAAAAATGATAGCATTCTTTTTCAAAATCCATTTGGCAATAATAGTGTTGCAATCCGTTTGAAACCATTAAATATTGCGCTTCCAAAGCCAAATTATAGCGTGCAATCTGGTCAAACGTATGTTGGGTAATGGGCACGGAGGGCGCTTTGCATTCAATGATCAAGAATATGCTGCCATCGTTTTTAAAAAGTACAACATCGTATCGTTTAATAATGCCGTTCAGTTTCAATTGTTTTTCAACGTTGATAAGGCTTTTTGGGAATCTTTTTTCCTTAAGAAGAAATTGTACCACGTGCAATCGCACCCATTCTTCTGGCGTGAGGACAACGAATTTTTTTCTGATTTCATCAAAAACCAACGTTTTATTTTCGCTACTTTTGAAGCGAAAGGAATACTCCGGGAAGTTGAGTTTTTGCATTGAACAAAGAAACAAATTTCAAAAGAATATCTCCAAAAATTTAAATTGAATGTCCCCTCGAGCGCAGTCGATAGGTCATTAAGTAGTTCTCGACTGCGCTCGAACAGACATAAAATTCTAAATGCCTTTAGACAAAGTAAAATCCATTATAGCTGATATTAAAAACGGAAATACGAAACCCATTTATTTTTTGATGGGGGAGGAGCCCTATTATATTGATGGAATTTCAAAATATATTGAGGAAAACGTATTGACCGAAGCTGAAAAGGGCTTCAACCAAATGGTGCTCTACGGTCGTGATATTACCATAGAGGATATTGTGAGCAATGCGAAGCGCTACCCAATGATGGCTGAAAAACAGGTGCTTATTGTGAAAGAGGCTCAAGATCTTTCCCGTACTATTGAAAATTTGCTGGGTTATGCTGAAAACCCACAGCCCACAACGGTTTTGGTTCTTTGCTATAAATATAAAACGCTGGACAAACGCAAAAAACTATCCAAAGCGGTGGCGAAAACAGGAGTAGTTTTTGAAAGTAAAAAATTGTACGAAAACCAAGTGCCGGATTGGATAAAGCGTGTGCTTGCCGGAAAAGGATACACCATTACGCCAAAAGCCGCGCAAATGTTGGTTGAATTTCTTGGGAATGATTTGAGCAAAGTGAACAACGAACTTGAAAAATTACAGCTTATAATTAAACCCGGCGAACAGATTACCCCACAATTGATAGAAGAAAATATTGGTATAAGCAAGGATTTCAACAATTTTGAGCTTCAAAATGCAATTGGCGAAAGGAATGTAAAAAAAGCGTTTGCCATCATTCAATATTTTTCACAGAATCCCAAGAACAATCCATTGGTAATGACCGTTGCGTTGCTTTACAGTTTTTTCTCAAAATTGCTGAAATACCACGGGTTATCAAATAAAGCTGAAGCCGCCCGGGCACTGGGTGTCAATCCTTATTTTCTTAAAGATTATCAAACCGCGGCGCGCAATTACCCTATGAAAAAAGTGAGCGCCATTATTGGAAATATTCGCGAAATAGATATGAAAAGCAAGGGCGTGGGTGCGGCCAATCTCTCACAAGCAGATTTGTTGAAGGAGTTACTGGTCAAGATTTTCAATTAAATTTTTTCGGAAATATTTCGGCAGAAATTTTATTATTTTCTATCGATGGAATATTTTCCGCTTCCCAAAAGGGCAATCGCAATGAATGCTACTAAGTAAAGTATGGCCAATTCCTTTGTTCCCAATGGATCGCTTGCGTGGACAACAAATGCGGCCACAGCCATCGTGATAATTATGGGCACGGATGCCCAACGGGCTTTAAATCCAATTATTACTAAAATTGGGCAAACAACTTCACCAATCACCGCCAAGATTAATGAAATAGGTCCACCAAGACCGATGGGATCACCGAATTCAAAATTTCCTGAAATAAGCTGCATTAGCTTAGGGATGCCGTGGGTTAACATCATAATTCCGAAACCTATTCTTAAAAGCAGGAGGCCTAAACTGTAATTTGTAGTATTCATATAAATGAAATGATTGATTTTCTTCTAAAATAAACAATTATTTCGCTTAAAATATTTGGTAACATTCAATTTACAATTTTTTAAAATTCAGCTATAAAACCATTTCATTTTCGAGAAAATCTTAAACTACAGGTAAAGACATTCAAATTAAGGGGCTATACTTTAGCGCAAACTTTAAAACAGATATTTTAAAATGAAAAAAATTACATTTATTGTAGCCTTTTTTGCTGGTCTTGCAGCATTTGCGCAGGAAACATTGATTACAGGATACGTAGATTCACCTTGTAGTGGCGCTGCCGGAAGGGTGCTTGAAATTTATGTTGATGGGACGGTAGACTTAACGGGTTGGGCAGTTCAACGTCAATCCAATGGAGGTACATTTGGATCCAATATCGATTTGTCAACATTTGGAACCATTACTGATTCCTTTATTTATTTAACCAATGATGATACCGTTCTTCTCAACGAATTTGGGATTTCCACCAATGTTCTTGTGAATGGTGGAATTAGTTCCAATGGTGATGACGCCTTCCAGATAATAGATAATACCGCTGCCGTTATTGATCGTTTTGGTGAAAATGGTGTGGACGGAACAGGGACCGCTTGGGAACACGAAGATTCCTATTATTTGAGAAATAATTTCTCCACGCCAAACGCCGGAAATTTTGTTGCCAGCAATTGGACTTTTGGAGCTTTGCAGATTTTGGATAATCAAGGTTTGTGCTATGGTGCCGCGGCATTGAGTACTATTGTGGCTTTGGGGAGCTATCAGCACGGCAGTGTTGTTGTAGCTCCACAACTGAGTATTACTGAAATTTTCTCAGGCCAGGAAGGTGCAGATTTGACTGCAGATTGGTTCGAAATTGAAAATACAGGAACGGTTGCATACGATGTTGCCGTAAATGGAGCCCTGTTTTATGATGATGATTCTGCAGCTGGTGCTGAAGCGGACATAATTAATGGAATAAATACCATACAGCCAGGCGAATTTGCAATCTTAGTAATAGGTAACGCGGCTGATGTTACAACTTTTACGAATGTTTGGAGCCCAGTTATCAACTTAACAGGTGTGGCCATAGGATTTACCGATGGTGCAGGACTTGGTGCAGGCGGTGATGCCGTTACGCTTTGGTTGAATGATCCTTTAACTACTTCGCCCATTGCTTCGGGTTCGTATCCGGATACCGCGGCCAATGACGGACAAACTTATGATGTAGAACTTTCTGCATTCAGTATCGTGGGCAATTCCAATGGTGCGGTTGAGACAATCGCTTTGGGCGGTACAAATTCAGATGTTCCAAATGTTGGTTCTCCCGGGAATGGACCGGCTGTTACTGCAGCTTTTGTTCAATACGGCGCACCCTACGCTTCAGTTTCTGAAGATGGCGGTTCAGTTACTGTATCTGTAGAAGTTACCCAGGCACCTGCTCTTGCGGGAACTGTGGATGTAAATTTAGTAGCTGGAGGAACTGCTGTTGAAGGTACAGATTTCACATTTGCAAACACACAGACACTAACTTTTGTGGCCGGTAGCACTGCACCGCAGACTATTACAATTCCTATTATTGATAATACAGTTGATGGTAGCGACATCTTTTTTGTGCTTGGTCTTTCAAATGCAACTAATATTCAATTGGGTAGCGAAGATCTTTTTTCGGTTTATATTTTGGATGATGATACTGAAGTGCCCGTTGCAAATACTTCAGAATTGGATGCCAATTATCTCACCAGCTATTTGGTAGATGCCGGAGGCACTGCCGAAATTACGGCGTATGATCCCGCAACCCAGCGATTATTTGTAACAACGGTTGGTGCTGTTGAAATTTTGGATTTTTCAGATCCTGAAAATATTTCTTCTATTGAAACTTTAGATATCACATCTTTTGGAAACAGCGTGCAGAGCGTTGCTGTGAGTAACGGAATCCTTGCCGCTGCTATTGCCGCAAATGATCCTACGGACAATGGTTCGGTGGTTTTTATGGATACGGATGGAAATAACGCGGTTTCAGTTGAAGTTGGCTCGCTTCCAGATATGCTTACGTTTACGCCAGATGGTACTAAACTTCTGGTTGCAAATGAAGGTCAACCAAGCAACGACTATACAATAGATCCGGAAGGATCAATTTCGGTAATTGATGTTACTGGCGGTTTGAGCGGAATTACACAAGCAAACGTTACAACATTAAATTTCAACGCTTTTGATGCACAGCAGGCTGCTTTGGTTGCTGCGGGAGTTCGTATTTTTGGTCCGGGCGCTTCGGTTTCACAGGATTTGGAACCAGAATATATTGCCGTTTCAAACGACTCGCAAATGGCATACGTTACGCTTCAAGAGAACAATGCTTATGCAATTGTTGATCTTTCAACTATGGAAATCACCGATGTTATTTCCTTCGGTTTAAAAGACCATAGTTTGGCAGAAAATTCTTTGGATACTTCAGATGAAACTGATTTTATTTTTAACGCTTCTTGGCCAGTTAAAGGCGTGTACATGCCGGATGCAGTTTCATTTTATTCAGTTAATGGAATGGATTACATAGTAACAGCAAATGAAGGCGATGCGCGGGATTATGATGGATATGCCGAGGAAAGAAAATTGGGTGATGCGGATTTCCTTCCAGACCCCGCTATTTTTACAAATCTGGATATTCTTAATTTGGAAACAAATCTGGGCGATATCAACTTTACAGCTGCTTCCGGTGATGCCAATGGCGATGGACTTTACGAGGAATTGCACGTTTTTGGTGGTCGCTCCTTCAGCATTTTTGAAGCCGCAACAGGAAACTTGGTTTATGATAGCGGAAATGATTTTGAAGTAATTACTGCTGCAGACCCAACTTTGGGCGGAATTTTCAACGCGAGCAATGACAATAACAACTTCAAAAACCGAAGCGATAACAAAGGACCAGAACCGGAAGGCGTTTTGGTAAAGGAAATCAATAATGAGTTTTACGCTTTTATTCTTTTGGAAAGAATAGGTGGAATGATGGTCTACAATGTTACGGACCCAACAAATCCTGTTTTTCTGCAATATTTGAATAGCAGAGGAACCGTGCCAGGTGATCCCGAAAGTGGAGATTTGGGTCCAGAAGGAATTGTTTATGTGGAGCCAGCAGATAGCCCAACCGGCAACGCGCTAGTTATTCTTTCAAACGAGGTAAGTGCGACATTGAGCATTTTCTCGCTTGATAATGTAACGCTCTCCACAAATGATTTTGACCTTGCGGACAATACATTTGCGATGTACCCAAATCCGGCACAGGACGTTGTTTTCTTTAGCAAACCAAGCAATTACAATGTGTATGATATGTTGGGCATATTGGTTAAATCTGAAATCAATAGTTCCTCAATTAAAATAAATGGTCTCAAAACGGGAACCTACATTGTAAAAAATACAGAGGGTATTTCTAAAAAACTTATTGTTAAGTAGTTTATTTTCATTTTTGTTTTACTGTAAAACCCGTCCCTATTTTGTGGACGGGTTTTTTTATTTAAACGTATTTTTGTTCCAAAGTAAAAAATGGATGACAAAAATTAAGGCTTGGATTGCTGCTGCGAGATTACGAACGCTACCACTTTCAGTTTCGGGGATTATTGTTGGGGCTTCATTTGGAAATGCTGCACTTTATCCATCAACGCTTCATATCTTTGTAGGCGGCGGTGTAATACCCTTCTGGAAAAGTTCTTTTTTCTGGCTCGCAATACTAGTCACAATTGGCTTTCAAGTTCTTTCAAACTTTGCCAATGATTACGGCGATGGAATTCGTGGGACCGATGCCAAGCGTACGGGCGAAAAGAGGATGGTAGCTTCCGGAATAATTTCACCAAAACAGATGAAAACCGGAATGATCATTACCGGAATAATCACTTTCTTTTTAGCGACCATTCTTATTTTTTTGGCCTTCGGAAATACTAACTTTTTCATTTCCTTCATATTTTTCAACCTCGCAATTCTTTCTATTATCGCCGCCGTAAAATATACGGTTGGTAAAAAAGCGTACGGATATTCCGGCTTGGGCGATGTTTTTGTATTTCTTTTCTTCGGAATCTTGAGCGTTTTGGGAAGTTATTTCCTGTACGTGCATAGCCTTCATTGGCAATTGTCGCTTCCCGCAACGGCAATTGGCTGCTTCAGCACCGCGGTTCTTAATCTTAACAACATGCGCGATATTGAAAGCGACACCCTTGCGGGGAAAAACACGCTGGTTGTGAAAATTGGGTCGAGGCGCGCGAAGCGATACCACGCATTTTTGCTGCTTTTCGGAATGGTCTGCGCCATCGTTTTTTCGCTTTTGAATTATGTTCAACCGCTTCAGTTCATCTACATCATCGCTTTTATTCCATTTCTACTAAATATAAAAACCGTGTTCAAAAATAAAGTCCCGATGTTATTGGATTCAGAATTAAAGAAGATTGCGCTCTCCACTTTTTTGTTTGCAATCTTGTTTAGTATATTTATGAAATAAAAAAAGAAAATTTATGAAAATTACATTTTACGGCCAGAATTGCCTGGGTATTGAATTGAAAGGAATCAATCTATTGGTGGACCCATTCATCACTGGGAACGATCTCGCAAAGGATAAAATAAACATAAAGGATTTAAAGGCAGATTACATCTTACTCACGCACGCGCACCAGGACCATACGCTGGATGCGGAGGAAATTGCCAAGAATACGGGCGCTACCATCATCAGCAATTATGAAATTTCCAATCATTACGAGGACAAAGGTTTTACCGTACACCCTATGAACCACGGTGGAAGCAAGAAATTTGACTTCGGAAAGTTAAAGTACGTGAACGCAATCCACACCAGTTCTTTTCCGGATGGAAGCTACGGCGGGCAACCTGGCGGTTTTGTTTTGGAAGGGGAGCGCAAGAATATTTACATTGCTGGGGACACAGCGCTGACGATGGATATGAAATTGATCCCGATGCAAACAAAGTTGGATTTGGCAATTTTGCCGATTGGCGACAATTTTACAATGGGTATTGATGATGCCATTACCGCCAGCGATTTCGTGGAATGCGATAAAGTATTGGGCGTGCATTATGACACCTTTGGTTATATTGAAATAGACCATGAAGAAGCAAAGCGAAAATTCTACGATGCCGGCAAAGATTTGATGTTGCTGGAAATTGGGGAAAGTATAGAATTATAGATTATTGGATTGCTAGATTGCTAGGTTGTTGGATTTTTGGATAATTTGAAATGCACAGGTTTAAGGATTTAGAAATTTGGAAACAGAGTAGGGCATTTTGTAAAGATATTTATGAAATCACTTCAGTATTTCTGGAAGCTGAAAAGTTTGGGTTGATTTCCCAATTAAGAAGAGCCAGTGTTTCGGTTCCATCGAATATTGCCGAAGGTGCGTCGCAAAATTCCAATAAGGATTTTGGAAGATTTTTAGAAATAGCGATAGGTTCTTGTTACGAAATTGAGACACAGTTACTCATAGCAAATGATTTGGGATTTATAAAGGGAGAAAGTTTGAATCCAGTACTTTTAAAATTAGAAGCCATAATCAAAATGACCTCAAAATTTAAATCAACCTTAAAATAATCCAAAAATCCAAAAATCCAACCACCAAAATTGACTGCAACTTTCCAAAAATACATCCTCAACTTCAAACGTCCCAGCGGTACTTCGCGGGGAATAATGAATAGTAAGGAAACTTATTTTATTATTCTTCGCAATGAGGAAAAATTTGGTATTGGCGAATGCGGAATTTTACGCGGACTAAGCATTGACGATCGTCCAGATTATGAAGAAAAACTGAAATGGACCTGCGAGAATATTTCTTTAGGCGAAGAAAAGTTATATGAAAGCTTAGTTGAATTTCCATCCATCCAATTTGGAATTGAAACCGCATTAAAATCTTTGCAATCAAAAAACCCGTTTGAATTATTTCCTTCGGAATTTACGCGAGGCAAAATCCCCATTTCCATAAACGGATTGGTCTGGATGGGAGACAAAGTTTTTATGAAGCAACAGATTTCAGAAAAATTGAAAGAAGGTTTCAGCTGCATAAAAATGAAAATTGGCGCCATAGATTTTAAAACTGAAATAGAATTGCTGAAATCCATTCGAAAGGAATTTTCAGCTTCAGAAATTGAATTGCGTGTAGATGCAAACGGTGCATTTTCAAAAAATGAGGCATTGGAAAAATTGAAAATTCTTTCAGATTTAAAGTTGCATTCCATTGAGCAACCCATAAAACCGGGCCAATGGCAGGAAATGGCCCTTCTTTGTGAAGATTCGCCATTACCAATCGCATTGGACGAGGAATTGATTGGAATTTTTTCAGAAGTTGAAAGAGAAAAATTATGCAGCACCATACACCCTCAATATATCATTTTAAAACCTTCATTAATTGGCGGTCTTCGCGGAAGCGATAGTTGGATTTCGTTGGTTGATAAGAACAAAGCAGGCTGGTGGATTACTTCAGCCCTGGAAAGCAACATTGGCTTAAATGCCATTTCGCAGTATTCATTTACAAAAAACACTACCTTGCCCCAAGGTTTGGGAACAGGGAGTTTGTACACAAATAACCTTGAAAGTCCGCTGGAAGTTTCCAATGGAAAATTAAAATATAATCCCAATAAAAAATGGATCCTCGACGCGTTGGGATTTAGTTATTAAAATTTTATTTTACAGATATGTTTATAGAACAGGCATTTAAATTTCTGCACGAATGGTGGCGGTATTTGGTAGGATTAATCATAATTTTTGTGGCTACCCAAGTTGGCTCCATACCTTTGCTAATAGGCGTTTTTATGAAAATATATAACGATGGTGGCGATATTATGGGCATTGATGATCCAAATGTTTTAATGACGGCTTTGGACGCCAACCTCACCTTGTTTTTGATGCTTTTGAGTTTTGCCATAGGATTATTTGCGCTCTATTTGGTAGTTAAATATTTGCACAGACAACCTTTTGAAACGCTCACAACAAGCAGAAATAAAACCGACTGGGGTCGCGTGTTTTTTGCATTTGGACTTATAACCATTACCACGGTTGTACTCACAGTTTTGGATTATATGAGCAATCCAGAAGATTATGTGTTTCAATTTCAAGCGGTTCCATTTATAATTTTGGCTGTAATCTCGTTATTGATGATTCCGTTGCAGACCAGTTTTGAGGAATATCTTTTCCGTGGTTATCTTATGCAGGGAATTGGGGTATTGGCTAAAAACCGTTGGTTGCCTTTGTTGATAACTTCCGTGATCTTCGGAGGATTGCATCTTGCGAACCCTGAGGTGGAAAAATTGGGCAATATTATTATGGTATATTACATTGGTACCGGTTTTTTCTTGGGCATTATGACGCTTATGGATGAAGGGATGGAACTGGCACTTGGCTTTCACGCGGGCAATAATTTAATTACTGCCGTGCTCGTTACCGCAGACTGGACCGTTTTCAAAACACCGTCCATTTTGAAGGATATTTCTGAACCCTCGGCGGGATTTGACGTGCTGGCCCCGGTATTGATTCTATATCCTATCTTTTTGGCAATAATGGCTTGGCGCTACAAATGGAAAAATTGGGGCCAAAAACTTTTTGGAAAGGTAGAAGAACCACTTGCGCTGAAAGGCGAGCATTTGTAAATTCAAAACTTTGCAACATCTTCGCCATAAAAATTTTAGATTAAACGGAAATGCATTCGCATCCGCGGAAGAATTAATCGGTTTTGCTGAAAAACTACAATTCTCCAAACAAGAATTTGAAATTGCCATAGGAAAATTTATTGCGGAATGGCTTTCTGAAGAATCATATATTCTTGTGAAAACCTCTGGTTCCACGGGCATTCCGAAGCAGATAGAACTTCCGAAGAAAAACGTAGCCAACAGTGCCCGCGCCACAATTGGCTATTTCAATCTATATGAAAATACAACCGCACTGTTGTGCCTCCCCGCCGAATTTATTGCGGGCAAAATGATGCTGGTACGCGCCATGCTGGCCGGCTGGGATTTATATTCGGTTGAACCGGGAAGAGAACCATTAAAAAATCTAAATATTCATTTTGACTTCGCAGCGATGGTTCCCTATCAAGCTTTCCATTCGCTCTCCCATTTGAAAAAAATAAAAAAAATGATTGTAGGGGGTGGCGCGGTCCCAAAAAGTCTTGAAGCAAGTTTTCAAAAAGTCCCGACCCGTATTTTCGCCACGTATGGAATGACCGAAACTATCAGCCATATCGCCATCAGACCAATTAATGGTCCTGAAAAATCAATGGTGTATGCCGCCTTGCCCAAAGTTAAATTCAGTTTGGATTCACGCGATTGCCTTCAAATTATAGCTCCAGAAATTAATGAACAAACCGTTGTGACCAACGATGTAGTAGAACTTATTTCGGACACTTCTTTTAAATTTTTGGGAAGAATTGACAATGTGATAAACTCTGGTGGCATTAAGATTTTCCCTGAAGCGGTGGAGGAGAAGCTATCAGATTATATAATTTTTCCTTTTTTTATTGCTTCAGAAAAAGATGTAGCACTGGGAGAGCGAATAATTTTAGTCGTGGAATCTGAAAATGAGGATACGGATTATTCCGAAGTGTTCAAAATACTTTCCGCGTACGAAAAACCAAAGAAAATCTACACAATAAAAAACTTCGTCTATACTGAAACGGGAAAAGTGAAACGTGCGGAAACATTAGGGTCTATTTTAAATTCGTAAAAATTATTTTAGGCTTCAGCAATCTGTTTTAAAATCTTATTTCGGGTTTTTAGAAATTTCGTCAAATAATTTTTTAGAAATAAAATATCTGCCATTTTTCCGAAAATTCCGAAAGGCGATTTGTATTCAAAAATATCTACCATTAAAGTTCCGCAATCGATATTTTTGAAATGGTGCTCATGTTTAAAGCTCTCGAAAATTCCCTCCACCATTTCATCCACAAAATAATTTGGTTCTTCAAATTCAGTGATTTTTGAAGTAAGAGTTTGGTAAAATCCCAAATGTTTTGCTCTCCAGGTTACAGTTTCTCCAAGTTCAATTAATCCCTTGGTTTTTCCGGCAATTGCAGTTTCATTGGTTTGTTTTGCGGAAATTTTGTGCAAATCTATGTTTCGTGAAAGATCAAAAACATTTTTTACGTCTGCATTTATTATTGTCTCAAGTATAATTTTTGGCATTACAATATATTTCTCACACAAAAAAATCCGATTTTCAACTATCCAAAAATCCAATAATCTAAAAATCAAATTTCCTAAATTTTGAATAGGTGTAAATTTTATTATCCCTGTTTTTTACTTTAAGTAAGCTATCTTTTGCTTCAATAACCGTTTCTTTCCAACTATCAAAAGGAGTTTTGTAATAAAGCCGAAGGCTGTCATCCTCGATTTTCAGGATAAATTTTTCTGAAGCGCCATTGGTCACAAAACTGCCATCAATTTTTGGCGAAACCTTGGTGCGCGTGCCACTATCGCCTTTCATTTCCATAAAATCAATGACGGTATTAATTTTAAATTCCTTCTTTTTTCCATCCGGCATTTGTACCGTTTTTATCTCCCAGTATCCATTGAGCTTGTTTTTTTGCACTTCGGGATTCGGTTTTGAACAGCTTGTTGCTAAAATTGTAATAGCGAAAATGGTGACGAAATAGTTCATAATTTTAATTAAAGCGGAAACATTTTATACGTTTGGTGCACTTTTTTTATAACCTCTTCCGTACGTTCGGCGTGGGTATCGCTAATAAAAAGCTGCCCAAAATTTTCATTATCCACCAAGGAAATTAAATGCTCCACGCGGGTTTCATCCAGTTTGTCAAAAATATCATCAAGTAGCAGAATAGGATTGGTCTTCGAATGATTTTTAATAAAATCGAACTGCGCCAATTTCAGTGCAATCAAATACGATTTTTGTTGTCCCTGCGAACCAAATTTCTTGATGGGGTGGCCGTGAATTTCAAAAATAAGATCGTCTTTGTGTATTCCAAAATTGGTGTATTGTGAGAATTTATCTTTGGTGATATTTTTTTCAAGTAGCGTCAATAGATCATTTTCCTGTAATTGACTCTCATACGTAAGATTGATTTGCTCCTCGCCACTGCTAATAGATTTGTACCTCTTCAGAAAAATGGGTAAAAATTCGGCTAAAAATGCGGTGCGCTTGCCGAAAATTGACGTACCAAAAGTATGGAGCTGCTCGTTGTAAATGTCAATGGTATCCTGACTGAAGGTGTTATTTGCGGCAAAATATTTTAAAAGTGAATTACGCTGGGCGAGCACTTTATTATATTTTATGAGTGTGTTCAAATAATCCGTATCACGTTGCGAAATAACGCCATCAATAAATTTTCTACGGGTGTCACTACCCTCAATAATCAAATCCCTATCTGCCGGCGAAATAATTACAAGTGGCAGAAAACCAATATGTTCACTGAATTTATCGTACGCTTTTCCATTTCTTTTAATGATTTTTTTCTGACCCTTTTTTGCGCTCACCACTATTTTTTCTGAAGAATTTTGCTTTTCGTAGAAACCTTCAACTACAAAAAATTCTTCGCCGTGCTTTATATTCTGTAATGTTATGGGATTGAAGTAACTTTTTCCGAAGGATAGATGGTAAATGGCGTCCAGGATATTGGTTTTTCCAACGCCATTATTCCCAACAAAGCAATTGATTTTTGGGTCAAATTGGAAAGTTTCGGCTTCAAAGTTTTTATAATTTATGAGCGATAATTTTTGTAAAATCATATAAATGAGGTAATTGTATTTCAGAATAAATCCCAAACAGGAAAGAATACAACGCTGCAAATTATTGAAAAATAAGAAATATTTATCCTTTTAAATTCCATTAAAAATTTTATTTTTGCGCCACAATAAACTAAAATTATGGCAACATACAATAAACGCGGAGGCAAACCGAAAACGAAAGTTGAAAAGGAAACTGTAGTTGAAGAAAATAGTACAACTGCAGAAGTTTTTAACACGCTGGACGAAGGCGCTTCAAAAACGGAGGCTTGGGTTGAAAAGAACCAAAAAGTTATCCTTGGGGTAATTGGTGCCGTGGCCGTTTGTGTGTTGGGATTTTTTGCTTATCAAGAGTATGTCCAAAAACCAAAGGAAGCAGAAGCAATGAACGAAATGTTTCAAGCACAGAATTATTGGGAACAAGCATTGACCGCGGAAGCAAAGGATTCACTTTATAACCTTTCGCTCAAAGGGGGCGAAGGAAAATACGGGTTTATTGAAATCATTGAAAATTACGGCGGTACCAATGCTGCAAACCTAGCCCATTATTATGCTGGAATGGCTTATTTGAACACCAATAAATACCAAGAAGCTATTGACCAGCTGGATAAATTCAGCAGTGATGATGATATTTTGGCACCGTTGGCCAAAGGCGCCATTGGAGATGCCTTTGCACAATTGGGCCAAAACGATGAGGCTTTGAAATATTATGAGGAAGCAGCGACTATGCGCACAAATGATTTTACCACGCCACGATTTCTTTTGAAGGCTGGAATTGCAGCACTTGCGGTTAATAATAACGATAAAGCTTTGAAGCATTTCAAGACCATTTCTGACGACTATCCAAAATCTTCGGAAGCTACGAAAGCGGAAGTTTACACAGGTCGCGCGGAAGCAATGAACCAATAAATGGCTACAAAGAATACAAATTTATCGGCTTACGATAAAAACACAATCCCAAACGCGAAGGACTTTCGGTTTGGGATTGTTGTTTCAGAGTGGAACGCAAATATTACAAACGGAATGTTTCAGGGCGCTTTTGATGCCTTGAAGGATTGCGGTGCCATCAATGAAAATATTGTGCGGTGGGACGTTCCCGGAAGTTTTGAACTTATTTACGGTTGTAAACGGATGGCACAAAGTTTTGATATGCTCGATGCCATAATTGCAATAGGATGCGTAATTCAAGGCGAAACAAAACATTTTGATTATGTATGCGAGGCGGTTTCCCAAGGTATAAAAGATTTGAATGTTCAAGGAAATATCCCCGTTATGTTTTGCGTGCTTACAGATAATACGATGCAACAATCCATTGACAGAAGCGGTGGAAAGCACGGAAATAAAGGCACCGAAGCTGCCATTGCTGCTATAAAAATGGCACAGCTTCGCAAAGATTCGAAATTTTAGAAAACCGATTTCCGATAATTGATTTACTTTTATAGTCATCGTATAGATATGCGATCATCTCTTTTCTGAATTTATTCATAATTCAATATTCACCATTCATTTAAACCTCTTTACAACGGTACGGTAATTGTAAAAACAGCTTTGAAAATCCTTTAAAAAGGATTGTATTTTAAGTAACTTTGAAGCTGAATAATTATGGGAATAATAAGCAAACGTAAAAACAAAAAATTCAGTTACAAGCCACGGCATTTTGAGCACGATGGCGAAAGCAGCCCTTTTGCAATTGAACACAAATTTGACAAGTTTCGCACGACAGTAGGCGATAATAAAGGCCTCAAAGGAAAATTTAAATCGGCTTGGGAAGACCTGCGAAGGACTTCAGATAAAAATGCAAATATTAGATTGCTCATCATTATTGGGTTGCTTGTTTTATTTTTCCTATATATCATAGGGTTTGATCTTTCCATTTTCCACGCATAAATTCAATGGCGGATATCATTCAGTTATTACCGGATCACGTAGCTAACCAAATTGCGGCTGGAGAAGTTGTACAGCGGCCAGCTTCCGTTGTAAAGGAATTACTGGAAAATGCCATTGACGCAAAAGCAACATCAATTACGCTTATTATCAAGGATGCGGGAAAAACGCTTGTCCAGGTTACGGATAATGGGATGGGGATGAGCGTAACGGATGCCCGATTGAGTTTTGAACGCCATGCCACGTCAAAAATAAAAGCTGCGGAAGATCTTTTCAATCTGCACACCAAAGGTTTTCGAGGTGAAGCTTTAGCATCCATCGCCGCAATTGCCCATGTAGAATTAAAAACAAAAACGGATAATTCTGAAATAGGGACGCACCTTACCATTGAAGGGAGCAAGGTGATTTCACAAGAACCTGCGGTTGTGCCGAAGGGTGCCACAATTTCAGTTAAAAATCTTTTTTACAATATTCCAGCCCGGCGCAATTTTTTAAAGAGCAATCCTGTGGAAACCCGTCACATTATTGATGAATTCCATCGCGTGGCCTTGGCGCATCCCGCAATTGCTTTTCAAATGCTTCACAATGGCAGCGATGTTTTCAATTTACCTGCTTCCAATTCGCGGCAGCGTATCGTAAATATCTTCGGAAGTAAAACAAACGAAAAATTGGTTCCCGTAAATGAAGAAACCGAAATTCTGAAAGTAGAAGGTTTTGTGCTGAAACCTGAATTCGGGAAAAAAAGTAGGGGAGACCAATTCTTTTTTGTAAATGACCGCTTTATAAAAAGCCCGTATCTGCACCACGCAGTAGCATCCGCCTTTGATGGTTTGGTGAAAGATGGCATCCATCCCGGGTATTTTCTTTTTTTGGAAGTTGATCCACATTCCATTGATATCAACATACACCCAACCAAAACCGAGATAAAATTTGATGACGAGCATTCCATTTATGCGATGCTCCGTGCCACGGTAAAGCATAGCCTTGGGCAATTCAGTATTGCTCCGGTACTTGATTTTGAAAGGGATAAAGGTTTTGATACCCCGTATGAATTCAGCAAAAAACAACCCACCGCACCCTCGGTGGAAGTAGATCGCGATTTTAATCCGTTCAAGGAAAAACCGAAGCAGGCCAATATTTCATTTCCTTTTAAAAGAGAACAAAAGCAATCCTGGGAATCGCTTTACGTAGGTTTGGAAGGTAGCTTTAATACTTCGCCTGCATCTCCCGGTTCTTCATTGGAAAGTGTGGAAATGGAATTTGAAAGCGATGAAGTTACCGGAAGCCTTTTTGAAAACAAAGAGGCGGAAAGTAGCCAGATTACGTTTCAACTTCAAAATAAATATATTATTAGTCCGCTGAAAAGTGGGATTATGGTCGTGCACCAAAACCTTGCCCACCAGCGTATTCTCTATGAAGAATTCTTAAAAAATATTACGGTCAAGGAAGCCGTGAGCCAACAATTGCTATTCCCGTTGCAGCTGCATTTTTCAAAACCGGATATTGAAATTCTTGAAAAAGTACGCGAACAGCTGGAAAATACAGGTTTTGTATTTTCCGGTTTTGGGGAGGAAAATGTAGAGATAAACGGCATTCCCGTACTGATTATGGAAAGTCATGTTGTAAATTTGTTGCAGCACGTGGTAAATGACATAAAAGAAGAAGTGCCAGATTCCGGATTTAGCCAGAATGATATGCTCGCAAAATCATTGGCGGCAAGTATGGCCATTAAAACGGGTGTTTCTTTGAACAAAGAAGAACGGGAACATTTAATCAACCAGTTATTTGCGTGCAAGGAACCCTCGGTAAGTCCATCAAACAGACCAGTTTTCACAACGATGGACGTAACCGATTTTGATAAAAAATTCATTTAAAAATAACTCTGAAAGGAGTAAAATAATCCCTGATTTCAAGGGAAAACTTTATGGGAAGAATAACCGATACAGTAAAATTTCTTTTAATAATAAATGTACTTTTTTTTATAGGTACACAGTTTACTGGCGAAATTGCGTATAAGCTCTTTTCGCTATTTTATTTTGAGAATCCGAACTTTCAATATTGGCAGCCGATTACGCATATGTTTATGCACGGCAATTTTTTCCATATTTTGTTTAATATGTATGCGTTGTGGGCATTTGGGTCGCCTTTGGAAATGCGCTGGGGGCAAAAAAAGTTTCTTTTCTTCTATTTTTCCGCCGGACTTGGCGCCGCCCTAATACATACACTTTTTAATTACTATCAAGTTCACAGCGGGATGGAAGCTTTGATGAATGCTGGACTGGGAGAATCTCAAATTATGGAGATTTTGACATCGGGTAGGTATGACACACGAATATTGGATTCAGTATCTCAAGACGTGGTACAGCGAACGTATGATGCGTTCAATACGCCGGCGGTGGGTGCTTCAGGGGCAGTTTATGGTGTATTGGTGGCGTTTGGGATTATGTTCCCAAATATAGAATTGATGCTTATTTTTCTTCCCATCCCCATTAAAGCAAAATATTTTATCCCAGGGCTTATTTTAATGGATTTAATATTTGGGATCACCGGAACGCCTACGGGAATCGCGCATTTTGCCCATTTGGGCGGCGCACTTTTTGGGTTTATAATGGCTTGGTACTGGAAAAAAAATAGTTTTGACAATCATCGCTGGAATTAATGGCAACCAATCTTTCATACCAATACAAAATGTCGAGCGTGGTGGTAAAGCTCATTATCATCAATGCGGCAATCTACTTAGTTGTTAGCTTGGCATCTTTTCTTTTCAGTGTAAGCCCGCAATATTTAACGCGCTGGTTTGTACTCAGCGATAATTTTACGACTATTTTAATCCATCCGTGGTCCCTTATAACCTACAGTTTTCTGCATTTTGGGTTTTTCCACGTATTGTTCAATATGCTTTGGCTGTATTGGTTTGGACAGTTCATTTTAAATCTTTTCACGGGTAAAAGATTGCTTACCGTGTATTTGCTGGGTGCGCTTTTTGGCGGATTGCTTTTTGTGCTGGCATATAATTTATTTCCTGTTTTTGCTGAAAGTAGAGGTTATTTAATTGGCGCTTCCGGTGCGGTCACTGCCATTATGGTTTTTATCGCCACTTATACGCCAAATACCGAAGTCAGAATATTTACTTTCAGAATAAAACTTTGGCATATTGCAGCTTTTTTATTTGTACTTGATTTGGTGCGGATTCCCACGTCGGGGAATGCGGGAGGTTTGATAACGCACGTGGGCGGAGGTATCTTTGGTTATTTTTATGCCGTGCAGCTTTCCAAAGGCAAAGATATTGGTCTCTGGTTTGAAAATTTTATGGACTGGATAGCAAACATTTTTAAGCCTCGAACAAAAAAACCGCTGAAAACAGTTCACAGAAAAGCACACACGGCTCCACGTCGTTCTTTTGACAAGGAAACGAAATCTGACAATCAGAAAAAGGTAGATGCCATTCTGGATAAAATTGGAAAAAGCGGTTATGAAAGCCTTACCAAAGAAGAAAAAGATTTCCTGTTCAAGGCCGGAAAAGAAGACTGATGCGAAAAAGACGGGCATTCAATAATCTGCTGTACTGGTGCAACCTGTTTGTTGCGCTTTTGTTGTTGATTTCCTTTGTGTTGCCGTACCTCCCGCCGAAAACCTTTCCTACACTTTCGCTGCTCAGTTTGGTAGTTTCGCTATTGATAATTGTGAATATTATTTTCGCTATATATTGGGCGGTCCAGTTTCGCAGAAGGTTTTTTGTTTCATTTCTGCTCTTGGCAGTCTCATATTTTTATTTCAATGTTTTTTTTGAAATTTCTTCGGAAGGTGATGCTTCAGAATATGAAAACACGCTTTCGGTCTTAAGCTATAACGTCCGGCTTTTCAATGCATACGAAGAAAACCCAAAGGAAGATGCCCAAAAGGTAATTTCAGAAATATTGAAAGAGCAAGCCCCGGACGTTATCTGTATTCAGGAATTCTATAAGCCAAATTCCATTCAATTTACTGGGTATCCCTATAAATACATTCATTTTAAAAGCGAAAAGGCAAAACTGGGCCACGCCATATTTTCAAAATATCCACTAATTAAAACTGGAGCGTTTGATTTTGCTGAAACCTATAACAACACCCTGTATGCAGATGTTTTAAAAAACAAGGACACAATCCGTGTTTATAGCGTTCATTTACAGTCGCTTGGTATAATTCCAAGAGTTAGTTTTTTACAGGAAAGCGATAATGAAAAACTGAGAAAGCGCGTTTCCACTGCTTTTGAAAAACAGCAAAACCAAGTTTTTAAAATCCTGGAGCACAAATCCAAAGTGAAATATAGAACGCTGGTTTGTGGCGATTTTAATAATACGCCATTTTCGTACAGCTACCGAAAACTGAAAGAGGGAATGCAGGATGCCTTTCGCGAAAGGGGCAATGGACTGGGAACGACTTTTAAATTTGAAAAATATCCCATGCGGATAGATTATATTTTTGCTTCCGAAGATTTTGAGGTACTTTCCTTTGAAACGTTAAATAACACATTTTCAGACCACTATGCAATCCGTGCGACGCTGGGGTGGTAAACAATTTACATTGATCAATTAGCAATAATTTATTATCTCTCTAAATTTTCAATAATTGATTTTCTAAATAAATAAGTGCGCTGGGCCCTTCGTTAAATAGCAAGTCCAAAACCGAGAGATTTGGCAGAAATTCGTGATTCTCTTCCAAAACCTGAGTGTAGGCTTCGGGCTTGAAGTCACTGCTTTTTTTGGCATCAACCAGATACCGAAAATCCATTTCCTCGGGCTCAATTTTATAGGCCACCGTTTTGCTCACATTCACTTCCATTCCCAAAAGTTCACAAAGTACTTCGAAAATCGTAAGATTGTGTTCCAGTAAACTCTCCACAGGTTTTGTAAAAAGGTGTTCCAAATCATCCTCGTAATATTCAAAAAAGGGAGAGGTCCTGTACGCATTTTGAATACTCTTCCAGTGTTGTTCCTGCCAAGGGAAATCGTTTTCTACAATAACATCCTTCGTTTTTCGCCGTTTTCCGCTTTTGCTGTGTTTTATGGGAATATTCAAAAGCAATTTGCCATTGCTGTGCGCAATAAAAGTACGGTTACGGTAGGTTTGTTTTTGGTAATTATCCTCAACTTCAAAAACTACGCTGTCAGCCTGCGCAACGTAGGCCATCTGTTCAATTGTAGGAAAATAGGAGGGATGGAGTAGGATTGTTTTCATTCATTTTACAAAATGAGGATAATTTAGCTGGAATTTTTCTAATTTTAAATTTTAAACTTGATATAGAGTTTTGAAAGTCCAATGATAATAAAATTTACATCAAATTGAAAAATACCTATCAATCTTTTAGAATGAAATTTTCTAAATATAATCTGCTTTTTAAAATCTAAAACCTAAACAAGAAATTTTAATTTATTTAAATAAAATAACTTCTTTACTTTTCAAAATAAATGAGTGACCAACTCAACAATAACGAAGACGAATTAATCCCAAACGAAGAACCAACTTCTTCCGAGGAAACCATCACCAAAGTCACGGGTATGTACCGCGATTGGTTTTTGGATTATGCCAGCTACGTAATCCTGGAACGCGCTGTGCCCGCCATTGAGGATGGTTTTAAGCCCGTACAGCGTCGCATTATGCAAAGCATGAAGGATTTGGACGATGGGCGTTACAACAAGGTTGCGAATATCGTTGGGCACACGATGCAGTACCATCCGCACGGCGATGCAAGTATCGGCGATGCGATGGTACAAATTGGCCAAAAGGATTTACTAATCGATACCCAAGGAAACTGGGGAAATATTTTGACGGGCGACGGCGCAGCGGCTCCGAGATACATTGAGGCGCGCCTTTCCAAGTTTGCATTGGATGTGGTTTATAACCCGAAAGTTACCACGTGGCAGGCTTCCTATGATGGTAGAAAAAAAGAGCCGATCAATCTTCCGGTAAAGTTTCCGTTGCTTTTAAATCAAGGTGGGGAAGGAATTGCGGTTGGGCTTTCCACAAAAATACTTCCGCATAACTTTTTGGAACTCATTGATGCTTCCATCAAACATTTGCAGGGAAAGAAATTCCAAATCTATCCCGATTTTCCAACGGGCGGATTGATTGATGTTGCCGATTACAACGATGGGCTTCGCGCCGGTAAAATTCGCAGTCGGGCGCGCATTAACCAATTGGACAAAAATACGTTGGTAATTACTGAAATTCCCTTCGGAACAAATACTTCATCTTTAATCGATTCCATATTAAAGGCAAATGACAAAGGCAAAATAAAAATCAAAAAAATTGAGGACAATACCGCTGCCGAAGTGGAAATCCAGATTCATTTGCCCAGCGGCATTTCGCCCGATAAAACTATTGATGCGCTGTACGCTTTTACCGCCTGCGAAAGTTCCATCTCGCCGTTGGGGTGCGTAATTGAAGATAACAGACCGTTGTTTATTGGAGTTTCGGAAATGCTTCGTAGAAGCACGGACCGCACCGTGGAGTTGCTGAAAAGCGAGCTTGAAATTCAATTAAATGAATTGGAAGAACAGTGGCATTTTGCTTCTCTTGAACGGATTTTTATTGAAAACAGAATCTACCGGGACATTGAGGAAGAAGAAACCTGGGAAGGCGTGATCTCGGCTATCGACAAAGGTTTGCAACCGCATATTCAACATTTGAAGCGTGCGGTGACCGAGGAAGATATTGTTCGGTTGACAGAAATTCGAATCAAACGGATTTCAAAATTCGATATTGACAAAGCCCAGCAAAAGATTGATGCTTTGGAAGATAGCATAGCTCAAATAAAGCATCACTTAACCCATTTAATTGAATATGCTATTGATTATTTCAAAAGATTGAAGAAGGATTATGGCAGCGGTAAACAGCGAAAAACCGAAATCAGGACTTTTGATGATATTGAGGCAACCAAAGTGGTAATTCGAAATACGAAACTCTACGTAAACCGCGAGGAAGGCTTTGTGGGAACGAGCCTTAAACGTGACGAATACGTTACCGATTGCAGCGATATTGATGACATTATCGTTTTCACGGAAGATGGAACGATGATGGTGACCAAAGTGGATGCAAAAACCTTTGTGGGCAAAGGGATAATCCACGTCGCCGTTTTTAAAAAGAAGGACAAGCGAACTATATACAATTTGATTTATAAAGATGGTGCGCGCGGTGCAAATTATGTAAAGCGTTTTGCAGTAACCTCAGTTACCCGCGATAAGGAATATGATTTGACAAATAGCACCAAAAGTTCCAAAGTCTTGTATTTTACGGCGAATCCCAATGGCGAAGCAGAGGTGGTAACTGTGTATTTACGCCAAAGCGGAAGCATCAAAAAATTAAAATTTGACCTAGATTTTGCAGATCAATTAGTGAAGGGTCGAAATTCCAAAGGGAATATTGTGACCAAATACACAATCAAAAAAATTGAATTGAAGGAAAAGGGTCTTTCAACGCTAAAACCCCGAAAAATATGGTTTGATGATTCAGTTCAGCGGTTAAACGTGGACGAGCGTGGAGAGCTTTTGGGTGAGTTCAGGAAGGAAGATCGCTTGCTTATTGTGAAGCAAACCGGAATTGTGAAAACCGTAATCCCAGATTTACAGCTTCGTTTTGAGGATGACATAATTGTATTGGAAAAATGGGATCCAAAAAAGCCATTAAGTGCCATTTATTGGGAAGGCGAAAAGGAACTTTTCTATGTAAAACGTTTCCTCATTGAGCATCCGGACAAAGAAGATTTGATAATTACGGAGCATTCAAATTCCTATCTCGAAAAGATTTTTACGGATTATCGCCCGATGGCCGAAGTGGTTTTTGCCAAAAAAAGAGGGCAGGAGCGTGAGGAGAATTTAGAATTGAATCTAGAGGATTTCATTGCAATAAAGGGAATAACCGCAATGGGCAACCAGCTTACCAAGGAAAAAGTGTTAGAAATAAATACTATGGAACCTTTGCCTTACGAGCCGCCAGCGCCCATTGAAACAGAGGAAATTGATGTTGTGGATGAAGAGGATATTGCTTCGGAAAACACGAATGCTGAAAATACCGGGAATGATTCTATTGCAGATGAAGACGGGCAGGGGAGGCTGTTTTAATTTCAATATCCAAACCTTTTGATTTTCAAAAGAAAAAACCTATTTTTGCGCCCCTCTTAGCGACGAGTCAAGAATAAGAGAAATAGAACAAACTAAAACAAACCCTTCTGTGGGATGGTCGCATAAAATTCTTGTAACAGCACAGGATACAAAGTATTGGTTTTTAAGGATTAATTCTGAAGAAATCAATTTTACAAACAAATGGCTGATAAAGCAAACAAAGAAGTAGCTGAAGAAAAAGCTGCAAAACAAGAAGAAAAAACAGCGGTTGCAGAAATGACAACTGAAGAAACCAACACAAAAGAGCTTGAGATAAAAGAAAACAGCAAGCCTAAAGCTGAGGTTTCGCTTAAGGAAAAAGATCCTGAAAAATTCTTAAAGGAATTTAACTGGCACAATTACGAAGAGGGCATTGACCCTATCGATGATGGCAAGTTGGAAGAATTTGAGAAATTGGTAGCTGAAAATTTTGTTGATACACTTGACGATGAGGTTGTTGAGGGTAAAGTAGTTTTCATTACAGACCGCGATGCTATAATTGACATCAATGCGAAGAGTGAAGGTGTAGTATCCTTGAACGAATTCCGCTACAATCCAGATTTAAAAGTAGGTGACAAAGTAGAAGTTTTGATAGATGTTCGTGAGGACAGCACTGGTCAATTAATTCTTAGCCACCGTAAAGCCCGTACTATTAAAGCGTGGGATCGCGTAAATGCTGCCCACGATAAAGGAACAATAGTAAACGGTTACGTAAAATGCCGCACAAAAGGTGGTATGATTGTAGACGTTTTTGGTATCGAGGCGTTCTTGCCAGGTTCACAAATTGATGTGAAGCCAATCCGTGATTATGATGTTTACGTTGGTAAGACAATGGAATTTAAAGTGGTGAAAATCAATCACGAGTTCAAAAACGTTGTTGTTTCGCATAAAGCGCTTATTGAAGCAGATATTGAAGAGCAGAAAAAAGAAATCATCGGGCAGCTTGAAAAAGGACAGGTACTTGAAGGTGTTGTTAAAAACATTACTTCATACGGAGTATTTGTTGATCTTGGTGGCGTTGATGGACTTGTTCACATTACAGACCTTTCTTGGTCACGCATCAACCACCCGAACGAGATTGTTGAGCTAGATCAAAAATTGAACGTAGTTATTCTTGATTTTGATGAAGATAAAACACGTATCCAGTTAGGTCTTAAGCAATTAAACCCACATCCATGGGAAGCTTTGGGTGATGAGTTGAAAGTTGGTGACAAAGTAAAAGGTAAGGTAGTTGTAATTGCAGATTACGGTGCCTTCATTGAAGTTGCCGAAGGTGTTGAAGGTCTTATCCACGTAAGCGAAATGTCTTGGAGCACGCACTTGCGCAGCGCACAGGATTTCGTAAACGTTGGTGACGAGGTTGAAGCGGTAATCCTTACAATGGATAAGGAAGAACGTAAGATGAGCCTTGGTATCAAACAAATGACTCCAGACCCATGGACAGATATCACTAAAAAATACCCTGTAGGTTCACGCCACAAAGGTATTGTTCGTAACTTCACCAACTTTGGTGTTTTTGTTGAACTTGAAGAAGGTATTGACGGTCTTATTTACATCAGTGATCTTTCTTGGACCAAGAAAATCAAGCACCCAAGTGAATTCACAAACATTGGTGATGAGCTTGAAGTGGTTGTATTGGAATTAGATGTTGAAGGACGCAAGTTAAGCTTGGGCCACAAACAGACCGAGGAAAATCCTTGGGATAAATATGAAAACGAATTTGCCGTAGGCACTAAGCACACTGCAACTATCGATGAAGTAGTGGACAAAGGTGCAACAATCAAATTCAATGATGATATTGTAGCATTTGTACCAAGCCGTCACCTTGAAAAAGAAGATGGTTCTATGTTGAAAAAAGGTGATGAGGCAGAATTCCAAATTATTGAATTCAATAAGGAATTCAAGAAAGTGGTAGCTTCGCACATGAGTATCCACAAAGAAGAAGAAGCTAAAATTGTAAAAGCTGCGGCTAAAAAGCAAGCTCAGGAAGCTGAGGAGGCAAAACCAACACTTGGTGATGCCAATGCAAAATTACAAGAGCTTAAAGATAGAATGGACGGTAAAAAATAATCGCTCCATTTATAATTAATGAAAAGCCTTCCGGTTAATGGAGGGCTTTTTTTTTGTTTTAAATCTTCATCGTTGAAAAATAAAAAACCATCAAATTAATGAAAATCACTTTCGATAAAAATAAAAATGATTAAATTCAAAATCTTTTTAAAATTTATTATGAAGCTAAAATTTATCATACCACTTCTGCTTTTAATTACGCTATCCTGCGCAACCCCAAAAAAAGCATCGAAAGGAAAATCCGAAACCACCGAAAAAGGTGCAGACAAAGACAAAGTTGCAATAAAGCCCTACGATAAGGTTATAACCAAAGATGCCAAAACGGATGACGGACTCTTTAAAGTGCACACGGTCAAGGACGATTTTTTCTACGAAATTCCAGATTCCCTTTTCAATAGGGAAATGTTGATGGTAACCCGCATCGCCAAAACGGCTACCAACATAGGATTTGGTGGCGGAAAAACAAATACCCAAGTGCTTCGGTGGGAAAAAAAGCCCAACAAGGTATTGCTTCGGGTGGTTTCACATCAAATTTTTGCAGCTGATTCGCTTCCCATTCACGAGGCGGTGGTCAACTCAAATTTCGAACCCGTTCTATTTTCATTTGACATCCGCGCATTTAATAAAGATACTACGGCAACTGTAATTGAAGTAAATAAACTTTTTGAAACAGACGTTCGCCCGCTCGGGATGCCAAATGATTACAGGGAAGAATATAAAATAACGAGCCTTGAAAAAGAGCGTTCCTATATTGAAAGTATAAAATCATATCCACTAAATATTGAATCGCGCCACGTAAAAACCTATGTGGCCAAAGAACCTCCCAGTAATTCAGATTTGGGTTCAATTTCGGTGGAAATGAATAACAGCATGGTGTTGCTCCCAAAGGTTCCCATGAAGCGTCGCTATTTTGATGAGCGCGTGGGTTGGTTTGCACGAGGCCAGACGGATTATGGACTGGATAGGCAGGAAAGCAAAACTGTGAAATATTTGGACAGATGGCGATTGGAAGTTAGAGATGAAGATATGGCTGCTTTTGAAAGAGGCGAGCTTGTAGTTCCCAAAAAACAGATTGTTTATTATATTGATAGGGCAACACCAGTAAAATGGAGAAAATACATAAAAGAAGGAATTGAGGATTGGCAAGTTGCCTTTGAAGCTGCCGGTTTTAAGGAAGCCATTATCGCCAAAGATCCTCCTACGGTAGCTGAGGACCCAGAATGGTCACCGGAAGATGTACGGTATTCGGTAGTGCGTTATTTAGCATCACCTATCCCCAATGCCAATGGTCCCCACGTGAGCGATCCTAGAAGCGGCGAAATTTTGGAGAGTGACATCAATTGGTACCATAATGTAATGACGCTTCTGCGCAACTGGTATTTTGTACAGACTGCGGCGGTTAATCCCGAGGCTCGCGGTGTGGCATTCAAAGATGAAATTATGGGCAGATTGATTCGCTTTGTATCTTCCCACGAGGTGGGCCACACGCTGGGCCTGCCACATAATATGGGGAGTAGTGTTGCGTATCCCGTAGATTCGCTTCGTTCAGTGGATTTCACAAAAAAATACGGAACCGCACCATCCATTATGGATTATGCTCGTTTCAACTACATTGCACAGCCTGGCGATGGAGATGTGGCTTTAATGCCGAATATAGGCGTATATGATAAATACGCAATTAAATGGGGATACAAGCCACTTCCAAATCTTTCAGCCGAAGCCGAAAAGAAAACATTGGACTCTTGGATTTTGGAACACGCCGGTGACCCAATGTATCGTTTTGGGAGCCAGCAAAGGGGAGTAATTGATCCCAGCAGCCAAACGGAAGACTTGGGTGATGATGCGGTGAAAGCGAGTTTGTATGGGATTTCGAATTTAAAATTGATTATGCCCAAGTTAATTGAATATACACGCGAGGATGGCAAGGATTACGAAGATCTTTCAAAAATGTATGATCAAGTGGTGGCGCAATTCAACAGATATATGGGCCACGTGGCGGCTAACATTGGCGGGGTTTATGAATATTACAAAACGTATGATCAAAATGGCGCAGTATATACCCACGTACCAAAAGCCAAGCAAGAGGAAAGTATGGAATTTTTACAGGACCAACTTTTTGCGACACCAGAATGGTTGATCGACGAGGAAATTTTCAATAAAATTCAATTTGATGGGAGCATTGAAAATGTACGACAGATGCAAGCAAGAACCTTGGAAAATGTCTTGGACTTTGGTAGAATGGCACGTATCATTGAAAATGAATCCATTAATGGGAAAGACAGCTATTCGCTTTTGGAAATGATGGATGATTTAAGAAGTGGCATTTTCAGTGAATTAAAAAATGGAAAGGCAATTGATACATACAGAAGAAATCTACAACGTGCCTATGTTGATAGATTGGAATATTTAATGACAAAAGAACAGGAGGGGAGAAACCGCACAAAAGTGGATGTAAACCAGAGTGACATTCGCTCTGTGGCGCGTGCGGAACTTAAAACTTTGGACAACGACATTCGCAACGCAATTGGAAGAATCAGTGATAAAATGAGCAAAATCCATTTGTTGGATCTTCGGGAGCGTATAAATATTATTTTGAATCCGTACGCGAAATAATTTTCAGAATTATCTCTGAACAAAAACTAAGACTTTCTAAATAAAGCAGTCGTTTGGCAGCTTCGTTTTAGAAAGTCTTTTAGTTTGAATTGAAACAATCATATTTTCAATCAAAATGCATTTCTTCATTTCTAAAGAATAAAAAAACCGTATTTTTGAAATCTGATAAATATTCAGACTTCCTATGAGCCAAAAAGTGTTATTGAACGCAACCGAAATAAACATTGCGCTTAACCGTTTGGCCTGCCAATTAATAGAAAATCACCATAATTTTTCGGAGACCGTACTTGTGGGCATTCAACCGCGGGGTGTTTTTTTGGCAGAAAGATTAAAATCGCTGCTTGAAACCGAATATAAAATCAAGGATATAAAACTTGGGTATTTGGACATCACGTTTTTTAGGGATGATTTTAGGCGAAGTGAAAAACCGCTTGAGGCAAACAAAACCAGAATCGATTTTATTGTAGAGAATAAAAAAGTAGTCTTTATAGATGATGTGCTATTTACCGGAAGAAGCATCCGCTCGGCATTGACTGCCATTCAATCTTTTGGGAGACCGCTGGAAATTGAACTCTTGACCTTAATAGACCGCCGTTTCAGTCGGCATTTGCCTATACAGCCCGATTATCGTGGAAGGCAAGTGGATGCCATAAACGGAGAAAAGGTAAAGGTTTGCTGGAAAGAAAATGACGGCGAAGATGCTGTTTATTTGGTTAAGAGTTAAGATTTATGAATCAAGAATTATTTTTTGCCAACAGCCAACAGCCAACAGCCAACAACCGATAACCAATAACAGACAACCGATAACCGACAACTGAATACTAAAAAATGGAACTAAGTGTAAAACACTTATTGGGAATAAAATATATAACCGAAGCCGATATCCAACTCATCTTCGAAACGGCAGACCATTTCAAGGAAGTTATCAATAGGCCCATAAAAAAAGTGCCTTCACTGCGAGATATAACCATTGCCAATCTTTTCTTTGAAAATAGTACCCGTACAAAACTTTCCTTTGAGCTCGCCGAGAAAAGGCTTTCGGCAGATGTTATCAATTTTGCTTCATCGAGTTCCTCTGTGACCAAAGGTGAAACCTTAATCGATACCGTAAATAACATTCTCTCGATGAAAGTAGATATGGTCGTGATGCGCCATCCCAATCCCGGTGCAGGCGTATTTCTTTCAAAACATATCAATGCAAGTATCGTAAATGCCGGTGATGGTGCGCACGAGCATCCCACGCAGGCTTTATTGGATTGCTATTCCATTCGGGAAAAATTGGGCGATGTAGCTGGCAAAAAAATAGTGATTGTGGGAGATATTCTACATTCAAGAGTTGCTCTTTCCAATATATTTGCGCTTCAAAAACTTGGAGCTTCCGTAAAAGTGTGCGGTCCAAAAACATTGATTCCCAAATATATAGAAGAATTTGGTGTAGGTTTTGAACCAAATCTAAAAAAAGCCCTGGAATGGTGTGATGTTGCAAATATGTTGCGTGTGCAAAACGAACGGATGGATATAAGCTATTTTCCAACTACACGCGAATACACACAGCAATTTGGGCTGAATAAAAAATTGCTGGATTCGCTTGGGAAAGAAATTCTTATTATGCATCCGGGTCCTATCAATCGCGGGGTAGAAATTACAAGTGATGTGGCAGACAGTAAGCAATCGATTATATTGGAACAAGTTCAAAACGGGGTTGCGGTACGTATGGCGGTAATCTATTTATTGGCTTCAAAAATAAAACACGATGAAAATTAAAAATCATAACAATTTTGTTGTTTTGGAAGATGAAAAAGATGATATCGCAGATTTTGCGAACTTCATCGAAGCCCAAGTTCCTTCAAAATACAAAGGGCAGAACGTGGTGCTCAACCTTTTAAAATATGATTCGTTAGTGCTGCCTGAACTTCTTTTATTTTTGAATACTTCCAACCTTCACCGAAAAACAAAACAATCCTTCGTAATTGTGAACGACGCGATTAATCCAGATGAAATTCCCTACGAAATTATAGCGGTGCCAACCCTCAAAGAAGCTGAGGACATTATTGAAATGGAAGAAATAGAACGCGATTTGGGATTTTAAAGTAGTTTTCAGTCGCGGTTTAATAATGAATATTGAACACAACTGCAAAATTCTAAATTTTTAAACCCTAAACCCTAAACCCTAAACCTTAAACTTGAAACTTGAAACTGACAATTTTAGGCTGCCATAGTGCCACCCCTACCGTTTCTGCCCACCCAACCGCACAGGTCTTGGAAATAAAGGGACATCTATTTTTGATAGATTGTGGCGAGGGAACACAGGTTCAGTTACGAAAGTATAAAATTAAATTTTCGCGCATCAGGCGTATTTTTATCTCCCATTTACACGGCGATCATTTTTTTGGACTCGTGGGATTGATTTCCACGTTTCGGCTTATGGGAAGAAATGCTGAGCTTCACGTTTACGGTCCCAAAGGGATTAAAGAGGCCATTTTGCTTTTTCTAAAATTGGGGAAATCATATACCAATTATCCCTTATATTTTCACGAACTCGACACCACTATTCCCGAGCTCATTTTTGAGGACGACAAGGTTTCGGTGGAGACTATTCCTTTGGAGCACAGGGTTTATACCAACGGATTTTTGTTTCGGGAAAAACCTGCGGATCGCACGCTCAACGTTGATGCTGCAAGGGCTGCAAATGTTGATTTAAGCTATTACAATAAAATAAAGCAAGGTTTTGATGTTGAAAACAAGGAAGGAAAAATAATTCCGAATAAGGAAATCACCTTTGATCCACCAGCTCCAAAATCGTATGCTTACTGCAGTGATACCGCATATCATCCACAAATGGTTGACCAGGTTACAGAGGTGGATGTTATGTATCATGAATCCACTTTTCTGGAGGAACACCACCATTTGGCTGAAAAAACTAAGCATAGCACCGCAAAGGAAGCAGCTGCAATTGCCAAAAAGGCGAAAATAAAAACACTCATTTTAGGGCATTATTCAGGGAGGTATGGCAATTTGGAATTTTTCAGGAATGAAGCTCAGGAAGTTTTTTTGGGCAAAATTGAATTGGCAGAAGATGGAAAGCGTTTTGATTTTTCAAAAAAATGAGCGTTGAAGTATTTGATTTTCTTACATATTTATGTTTCGCATCCATTGCGCTAAAATTTTAATACATATTTAATAGCCCGCTATTTTAAAGCTTCGGCAAAACTAGTAACTTGCGTGAAAACATCGATTATGGCTGAAAACCTTCATTCCGTGCGGAAATCTTATGAAAAGGATGAGCTCTCAAAAAAATCAATTGCGGAAAAACCGATGGATCAGTTCAGCCATTGGTTTTCAGAATTGAAGAAAACCAACGAGCTCGACGAAATCCACGAATTAAATGCAATGACCCTCACAACAATGGGTATCGACGGGTTTCCAAAAGGACGCGTAGTTCTTCTGAAAAAATTTGATGCGGAAGGTTTTTATTTTTATACCAATTACGGGAGTGAAAAAGGCAAGGCCATTGCCGAAAATCCAAAGGTCTCACTCTCTTTTTTTTGGCCAAATCTGGAACGGCAGGTAATCGTTAAAGGTATAGCCGAAAAAACTTCAGAAGAGGATTCTTCAGAATATTTCCATTCCAGGCCTAAAGGCAGTCAGCTGGGAGCTGCGGTCTCCCAGCAAAGTTCTGTGGTGGAATCCAGGGATATTTTAGAAGAAAAATTGAAAGAACTGGAAAAGAAATATGAGAATGTTGAAGTTCCCAAACCCTTGGAATGGGGAGGTTACAAAATTACACCGCTCTTTATGGAGTTTTGGCAAGGGCGCCGCAATAGGTTGCACGACCGCATTCTTTACACCTTGGAAAAAGGCGGTACTTGGAAAATTGAAAGGTTGGCACCCTAATCCGTTAAAAAGAAAGAAATCCTGCGCCATCCATTAAACTTAAAACTTATGAAAACACTATATTTTGTTAGGCACGCAAAATCTTCTTGGAAATACGATGTTGATGATCATAAACGTCCATTGAAAGGCCGCGGAGAGCGCGATGGAAAATTGGTTTCAAAAGAAGTGAGCCTAAGTATTGAGCAGCCCGAAAAGATAATCAGTAGTGATGCCACACGGGCATTGACCACGGCGCATTTTTTCAAAAAAGCGTTAAAAGTGGACGATGCAAATTTTGAGACGAATCACGACCTATACGATTTTAGTGGCCAGAACGTAATGCGGATTATAAAATCCCTTCCAGATAATCTTGACACAGTAATGATCGTTGGGCACAACCACGCATTTACTTCCGTAGTAAATATGCTGGGGAACAAATACATTGAAAATGTGCCAACATGTGGCTTTGTGATGCTACAATTTGAAGAGGAAAAATGGAGCAGTATAACTACGGGAAAAACCGTAAAAACCGTATTCCCCAGGGATCTTAAATAATGACCGAGAAAATAGAAACCCACACCAGCAAGCGCAACATATACAATAACAGGGAGTTAAGTTGGCTCCAGTTTAATGCGCGCGTATTACAGGAAGCAAATGACAAAAAAATTCCGCTTATTGAAAGGCTTCGGTTTTTGGGGATTTTTTCAAATAATCTTGATGAATTCTTCAAAGTGCGTTATGCCACAATAAAACGCATTGTGGAAGCGGGAAAAATGGGCAGAAATTTTTTGGGCGGTATTTCGGCAAAAGATCTTTTGGAGGAAATTACCCAAACTGTGATAGACCAGCAAGCGCATAGTTTGAACATTCTAAGCGATATTCAGGAAGAACTTAAAAAGGAGAATATATTCATTATTGATGAAACGGAAGTTTCACCGGAGCAGAGCAAGTTTATTTCAGAATATTTTGTGCGGAACGTGAGCCCGGCGATGATGACCATTATGATTGGTGAACTGGATGAATTCCCAAGTTTGCGGGACAGTGCCGCCTATCTTGCGGTAAAAATGGTAATGAGCAAGGAAGACGAAACCTTTGAAGCCAAGCATAATTACGCCCTTATTGAAATCCCACGTACCATAAACAGGTTTGTTGTGCTGCCGCAGGAAGGGGAAAAGCAGTATGTAATAATCCTTGACGATCTTATCCGGCATTGCCTGCACAATATTTTCAGTATTTTTAAATACGAAAGTATCTCTGCACATATGATCAAAATTACGCGCGATGCGGAATTAGACATTGATAGCGACTTAAGCCGAAGTTTCATCGATAAAATTTCAAAAAGCGTAAAAAATAGAAGTGTGGGAGATCCCGTGCGCTTTGTTTACGATAAAAATATTGATAAAACTACGCTTCAATTTCTTCTGAAAAAGATGGGAATTGATAAAACGGACAGCATTATTCCCGGAGGCCGTTATCACAACCGAAGGGATTATATGGGCTTTCCAAGATTGGGACGGCCAGATTTACAGTATGAGCCAAAGGAGCCGTTGCCCATTCCCGGGCTAAGCCTGCAAGGTAGCCTTTTTGATAAAATTGCAGAAAAGGATTATTTGCTGCACACGCCGTATCAAACATTTTCATACGTGGTAAAATTTTTGCGCGAGGCGGCGCTGGACCCTAAAGTGAAATCGATAAGAATTACCATTTATCGCCTAGCGGAAGTTTCGCACATTGCGAGTTCGCTGATAAATGCAAAGAAAAATGGAAAGGACGTAACCGTACAGATTGAGCTGCGGGCGCGTTTTGATGAGGAAGCGAATATTGGCTACGCCGAACTTTTACAGAGCGAGGACATCCGGTTGATATTTGGCGTAAAGGGTTTAAAGGTGCACAGCAAGGTTTGTTTGATTGAAAGATTGGAGAACGATAAATTGATGCGCTACGGAATAATAAGCACAGGAAATTTTAATGAATCCACGGCACGAATTTACACGGATTATACACTGTTTACTGCAGACCAGAGAATTTGTAAGGAAATATATAAGGTTTTTGAATTCTTCGAAGTAAATTATCAAGTAAAAAAATATAGGCATTTAATAGTTTCGCCACACTACACGCGCAATGCGCTCTATCATTTAATCGAAAATGAAATAAAAAACAAAAAAGCAGGCTTGCCCAGTGGAATCAAATTAAAATTGAACAGCCTTTCAGATTTTAAAATGATTGACAAATTGTACGAAGCGAGCAGGGCTGGGGTAAAAATAAAAATGATCGTGCGCGGAATTTGTTGCCTTATTCCCGGCGTGGAGGGAATGAGTGAAAATATTGAGGCAATTAGCATTGTGGGAAAATTTTTGGAACATCCGCGATTGTTTATCTTTGAAAACGCGGGCGATATTAAGGTTTATATTTCTTCCGCAGATTTTATGGGAAGAAATCTGGATAACCGGGTAGAAATTACGTGCCCTATTTACAACGCGGATATAAAAAAGGAGATTTTGGAGAATTTTGAAATAGGCTGGAGCGATAATGTGAAAGCACGTGTAATAAGCATTAAAAATGACAATGCCTATTTGAAGAATGACAAACCTCCCGTCCGTTCCCAGTTTAAAATGTATGATTATTATTTAAACAAATTAGAAGTAAAATAGGTTGTTGAATATTGAAAAATATGGAGCGGTAGATATTGGCAGTAACGCAATTAGGCTGCTTATTGCCACCGTTATTGAACAGGAGGGAAAGGATACGCACTTTAAAAAAACTTCGTTGGTGCGCGTACCCATCCGTTTGGGTGCAGATGTTTTCCTTGAAGGAAAAATTTCTGAAGCCAACGCTAAAAGAATGGTTGATGCCATGAAAGCATTTACCCTTTTAATGAAAACCCACGGAATAAAAAGGTTTAGGGCTTGTGCAACATCTGCTATGAGGGAAGCGCAAAATGGAGCCGAAATAGCTAAATTGATTAAAAAGGAAACCGGACTGACCATTAATATTATAGATGGTAATGATGAAGCCAATATAATAGCTTCTACAGATTTAAAGAGCTTAATTCAAGATGATAAGGTTTTTTTATATGTTGATGTGGGTGGCGGAAGCACCGAATTTACAGTTTTCGCAAATGGAAAAACCGTGGCTTCCCGAAGTTTCAAATTAGGAACCGTCCGTCTTCTCGAAGGGCAAGTAGAGGACAGTATGTGGCAGGATGTTGAAGATTGGATAAAAAAGGAGACCAAAAGCTACCCCAAGGTTTCTATGATAGGGAGCGGCGGTAACATTAATAGTATTTACAAAAGCAGTGGCAAGAAAATAGGAAAACCATTGAGCTACTTTTACCTATCCAGTTATTACGAATACCTAAAATCATTCTCCTACGAAGAACGTATTTTTGAGCTTGATATGAATCCAGATAGGGCAGATGTAGTAGTTCCAGCAACACGAATTTATCTGTCGGCAATGAAGTGGAGCAAAGCCAAGAATGTATATGTTCCAAAAATTGGTTTAAGTGACGGAATTATAAAAAGCCTTTATAATGAAAAAGTTGCGGAGGAAATCACTGTTGACAATTAGCAATTAGCATTTAACGTTTATCTATTGAAGATAAATTTTGTAAAAATTTAAATTAGCTGCCTTTTATTATCAAATTTATTCCACTTTAAATTCACGCATTTCTTTTAGCGGTTCCAGCGTGTTGATGTTTGTCCAGATGGACGCATCGTATGCGTTTAATAATTGATATTCATCTGTTGGGGCTTCCGAGAAAACCTGAAATTCTGAAGTATCTAGTGCAGTTGTTTCTAAAAGCAACAACTCGTTCTTCTCCATCACATGTCCTTCGATCATAAAATCAAATGCTACTTTATTTTTTTCCGAAGCATTATTCTCAATAAATTTTAAGGGCCTGTGCACATAAATGTATGAGCCGGATTCTTGGTTGATGTATTTTGGAAAATAGCTGTTCAACTTTTCATTTTTGGTATAGATTATTGTTCCAGATTGGATGTCTTCAGCATATTTAATCCCCAGTAAAAACTTCAGATTTAATTTTTCGCCGCTCTTTCCTTCGGCAAAGGAATATTCAATTTTCAGAATGGCATAATCCTCATTTGAAATATATATTTTGCCCTCGTATTTCGCCTTTCTGCGATCTGGGATAAATGATACTACATACACTAAATTCCCATTAAAGTCTGAAATCTCATCAAGTTCGTATTCATAATACTTAGGTTCTGTGATAAAATCCATTTTTTCAGGGGAATCAAACATAAACTCTTGGATGGTTTGCGCCATTTTTTTTCTCACATCTGCTGGAATAATTTTTTGATCTTCTTCAATTTCCTCTTTAATCTGGTTGGTTTCCGTCAGGGACATTTTTTCTTCCAAAGTAAAAAGACCCGATTTTAACTTATACGTTTTGGTAGTATCAAGGTGCCGCAGAATTATGGTTGACGCTTTTTTTTGAATATTTTCAAAAGAAACCTTGTTATTGATATCAAGAAGTTTGGTGGCCTTTATAATTTCAATTTTTTGATTTTCTGAATCTTGATTATAAAGATTGCACAACATATCAATATATCGCTGTGCGGGCGGCCTGTTTGTTACATCATTGGATAATTTCTGCAATTGCTGGTTGCTTTGTTGCAGTTGTGATTTATTGAAACCCGTGGATTTTTCAATTTCTATTTCCACGGAAGAAGGTTTAAAAAACGAACTCTGTCTTTTGAACAGTTTATACTTTGTATTCCCGCTAATATAATTACTGGGCAAATTTTTCCTAACGCGTTGCATGATACTATCGGCATTGGGGCGCTGGTTGCTCACGTAGACCGTGCTCAGCTGGTTCAGGGCTTCAGAGAGGCGAATAATATGATTCTTTTCACGCAGTTTTTTCAATGTTACTGTTTGGCTCAAATAACCCATCGCCGAAGTGGTCAGCTCCACATCCCCTTGACTTTGCGCTGCATAAAAACTGAAATTTCCTTCCGTATTGCTCACCACGCCCTCATTTTTTCCATACTGAATTGTAACAAAAGGAATGGGTTCTGAGGTTTTGGCATCAACAATTTTTCCAGAAATATCTTGTGAAAAGCCCAACTCGACTAAAAGTAGGCAGAAGGCGAAGCATATTTTTTTCATAGGAATGTGAGTAGTTGTATTTTTTATAGACGTGTTTGGGAAATGTTTGTTACATCATTATTTCTTTAAAAATTGATGACCAAAACCTTTTGCGAAACCTTTTTTTAATTTCTTTTTTAGAAAGTTGTAATTGCTAAATAGTATTTTAGCCACTGTAAAAATGACCCCTAAACTCACCAACTCCATATTGTATTTAATGAGTATTTCTGCTGGACTTGTGGTGGCAAATCTCTATTATAATCAGCCATTGCTTCATGAAATTGCAATAGCGTATGGAGTGAGTGAAAGTGAAGTAAGCAGCGTTGCGCTCACCACGCAATTGGGTTATGCATTCGGTTTGCTTTTCATTATTCCACTTGGTGATAAGGTTAGCAATCATAAAATTTTGCAGTTGGATTTTGTGGTTATGATTCTTTCGCTTTTGGCTGCGGCCATATCTCCCTCGCTGATTTATTTGATAATTAGCAGTTTTTTGATTGGATTTTCCTCTGCCATTCCGCAGCTTTTTGTTCCTATGGCAGCACTATTGAGTGATGATGCCGGCAGGGGACGGGCCATTGGTATTGTAATGAGTGGACTGTTAATAGGCATCTTGGGAAGCCGGGTAGTAAGTGGTTTGGTGGGCGAACAGTTTGGTTGGCGATCTATGTATTACATTGCGGCGGTAATGATGGTTCTTTTATTTGTTCTGCTGAAATATAAGCTCCCCAAAATATATCCCCGCTATTCAGGTAGTTACGGAAGCCTTATGAAATCCATTCTCCATTATTTTAAAACTGAACCCGCCTTGCGTCTAGCATCGCTGCGGGCGGCGCTTTCCTTTGCGGGTCTCAGTGCTTTTTGGACTACATTGGTTTTTTTAATGGAAGATTCCTTTAATTATGGAAGCGGAGTTGCTGGTTTATTTGGATTATTGGGAATTGTGGGAGCACTTGCCGCAGCTGCGGTTGGCAAGATGAACGATAGATACAGCAAACATAAAATAATTGTGGTTTCCATTGGATTGTTAATACTTTCGTACGCCATTTTTATGGTTTCCGCACATTCGCTTTTAGGCCTGGTTGCCGGAGTAATTCTGGTAGATTTGGGACAGCAGGCACTACATATTACCAATCAAAACATTATATTTTCCAAAAATCCTGAGGCGAGAAATCGGGTGAACACCGTTTACATGGTTTCTTTTTTTATCGGTGGCGCGCTGGGCACAATGTTGGGTGCCTTTGCTTGGGAACATTATAAATGGCTGGGTGTTTCTGGGCTTGGCTTGATACTTTCGGTGTTGATTCTCATAGTTCATTTTATTTTTAGAAAAGTAGCATGACTTCAGAAGAAAAAATATTGAAACTGAATTTTAATAGAAATATAAACCTTTAAATAAATTATTATGAAACTTACATTAATTGCGGTATCCATTTTTACACTTTCACTATTATCCTGCGGAAGCGGAAGTACTGAAAGGGCAGCACAGCAAACCGAAAAAACAATGGAGCAAAACACGATAACCGAAAAATATTGGAAACTGAAAACCCTCAATGGGAAGGATGTTGTTATGGGTGAAAATCAACTGAAGGAAGTAAATTTCACGCTGAAGAATGCTGAAAATAGAATCTCCGGTTTCGGCGGATGCAATGAATTTTCGGGAAAATATACGTTAGCGGATGGAAATTCTATTTCTTTTTCTGAAATAATCAGTACCAAAATGTATTGCGAGAACCCTATGTTCAATGAATCTGATTTTTTCAAAATGTTGGGACAGGCAAAAACATACGAGGCTGATAAAGATATGCTCACGCTACAAGATGCCTCCGGAAAAAAGTTGGCAACCTTTGAAGCCATTTACTTTTAGCGAGTTGTTAGTTTCTGGAATGGCAAAACCACTCGCAAGGTTTTGAAAAACCCTGTAGGTATAAAAACTGGACTGCTAAATTTTTGTGAAGAATTTTCATTTAAAAAAATGAATACCAATACTTTTTATAATTTCATACCACGAACAAAAAACCAATGGAATTTATAGATTATTACAAAGTACTGGGGCTTGATAAAAAAGCCACCCAAGCGGATATCAAGAAAGCTTACAGGAAATTGGCTCGCAAGCTTCACCCAGATTTAAACCCAAATGATAAAGAAGCTCAGCAAAAGTTCCAACAGCTTAATGAGGCAAATGAAGTGCTGAGCGATCCTGAAAAACGAAAAAAATACGATCAATACGGCAAGGACTGGCAACACGCCGATGCTTTTGAAGAAGCTCGTAAAAATCAAGGTTCGCAAGGATTTGGCGGCGGTTTTGGAGGACAGCGTACTTATTCTGGTGGCGGACAGCAATTTGATGAAAGTCAGTTTTCAGATTTTTTTGAAAGTATGTTCGGCGGCGGCGGTTTCAGTCGCGGTGGTGGAAGTAGGCGGCAGACCTCGCAATTTAAGGGTCAAGATTTAAGTGCCACGTTGCGTTTGAATTTGACCGATATTTTGGAAAACCAAAAGCAAACGATAAATATCGGCGAAAAGAAAATTCGACTCACAATTCCCGCAGGAGTTGAAGACGGACAAACCATAAAAATTAAGGGGTATGGCGGTGATGGAATGAATGGCGGACCAAAAGGCGATTTGCTGATAACCTTTGAAATTTTCAACAATACACGCTTCACCAGAGTTGGCGACGATTTATATTCTTCCGAAGAAATAAACTTATATACCGCGCTTTTGGGTGGCGAAATTACGGTCGAAACATTGACGGGTAAGGTTAAATTGAATGTGAAACCGGAGACCCAAAACGGGACGAAGGTCAAATTGAAAGGCAAGGGATTGCCCAAATATAAAAAGGATGGACAACACGGAGATTTATATATTACATATAACATAAATATTCCCAAGAATCTATCGGAAAAGGAAAAGGAATTGTTTACTGAACTTTCAAAATTGAGATAATGGCTACAAAAAAATATATTTTGGTAACACAGTATTGCCAGCACGCAAACGTGGAGATAGCTTTTCTTGAAAATCTGCACGAATATGGATTGGTTTTAATGGAGAAAAAAGATTCTGAAAGTTATATCAATGAGAATGATATTTCAAAAATTGAAAGGATGCTTAGGCTTCATAAGGATTTATCCATCAATTTTGAAGGATTGGACGTTATCGATAGCATGCAGAAAAGGCTTCGACAGATGGAAAAAAAGATGAAACTTCTTCAGCAAAAACTTGACTTTTATGAATAAAATCAAATCAAAATGTGGTGCTTATATTTTAAATAAAAGTTAAACCATAATTTCTGTATTTGCCTTCTCTATATCTTTAACCCCTATGAAAAAACTCTTTACAATATTGGCGTTTGCCGTTTCGGCCATTACATTCGCACAACAGGATTCAATTAGATCCCAATACTATTTCAACACCGCAAATCCCACTTTAAAGGATACTATACTAAAATCGAAAGGCCTATCGCCTTCGCTTTCAAATCAGACTTCTTTGGTTAATACATCCGCAAATACTTCTGTGAATGCAGCAACAATTAATTCATTAAATGCGAATTTCAAAAATGAAAATGATGCGTATACAATTGAAGGCAGCAATTCTCCGTATGAATGGAAATGGGTACGTGATGGAATTTGGACTGGTGCGGCACTGGGTGCGAGTTATTTTGGTTTGACACTAATTCAGGATAAAGACGATCTACCAGAAAGTGAAAGAGCTGCATTTTTAAATGAAGCAAGTCTCCAAGAAAAAATTGACAACATCAATTTTCTTGATAGGTGGGTAGCCGGAAAACACTCTGAAAATGCGAACAGCATCAGCGATATCCCTTTTGCAATTTCCTTTGCTGCTCCTTTCGCATTGCTCTTTGACGATGAAATAAATGACCATACGGGACAATATATTGGTATGTATATTCAAAGTTTGGCAACCACGGCTTCCATTTACACCATAACAGCAGGTTTGGTAAACCGAAGTCGCCCATACGTATATGACAATAGTGGAGATACTTCAGAAGATAGAAGATTTAAAAACAATGGCCAACGTTCATTTTACTCTGGTCACGTTGCTGCTACTGCTACAGCAACTTTTTTCGCGGCAAAGGTTTACAGTGATTATAATCCGGATGCGAATGGGAAAGTATTTGTATGGGCAGGGGCTGCTGCTTTACCGGCGGCTGTTGGGGTCTTTAGAATGGAAGCTGGTCAACACTTTTTAACCGATGTACTTTTAGGTTATGCTTTGGGAGGCGTTACTGGAATTTTGATACCTGAGATGCACAAAAAGAAAAACGATAATATTGATATTTACCCTAGTAGCGGAACCACATTTTTGGGCGACCCCTATAGAGGAATGGCGTTGAGCTATCGATTTTAGAATAAAAAAAATCCCGCAGATGGCGGGATTTTTTTTACACATTAAATCTGAAATGCATTATGTCTCCATCGTTAACAACATATTCTTTTCCTTCCACGCCCATTTTTCCGGCTTCCTTGACTTTATTTTCACTACCGTAATTTACATAGTCATCATATTTTATTACTTCTGCCCGTATAAATCCTTTTTCAAAATCTGTGTGGATTACACCAGCCGCTTGCGGAGCCGTTGCACCAATGGGAATGGTCCACGCCCTGACTTCCTTAACGCCTGCAGTGAAGTAAGTTTGTAGATCCAGAAGCCTGTATGCGCTTCGGATCAATTTGGCAGAACCTGCCTCGTCCAAACCTAAATCCTCAAGAAACATTTGTCTTTCTTCAAAAGTTTCCAATTCTGTAATATCAGCTTCAGTTCCCACGGCTAAAACTAAAACTTCGGCATTTTCATTTTTTACCGCTTCCTTCACTTTTTCAACATATTCATTTCCGCTTGCGGCAGAACCCTCATCAACATTGCAAACATAGAGAACGGGTTTATCGGTAATAAATTGAGAGTTGATAATAAACTCCTCGCGTTCGGCTTCAGATAATTCAATAGCTCGAACTGAAATTCCTGCTTCAAGGCCAGCTTTCACTTTGAGTAGCGCGGCCTCTTCTTTTTGAGCTTCTTTATTGCCAGTTCTAGCAGCGCGTTTCACTTTTTCAAGTTTTTTGTCCACCGTTTCCAAGTCCTTCAATTGAAGTTCAATATCTATAGTCTCTTTATCTCGAATGGGATTAACACTACCATCCACGTGCACGATATTATCATTGTCAAAACACCGTAACACATGTAGAATTGCATCGGTTTCACGAATATTACTCAAAAATTGATTGCCTAAACCTTCCCCTTTGCTCGCGCCTTTTACCAATCCAGCGATATCAACAATCTCAACAGTAGCTGGCATAACGCGTTCGGGTTTTACCAGTTCTTCCAATTTCAATAAACGTTTATCCGGAACGTTGACAACCCCAACATTTGGTTCTATGGTACAAAATGGGAAATTGGCACTTTGTGCTTTCGCATTTGAGAGACAATTAAACAATGTTGACTTTCCAACATTTGGCAATCCTACAATTCCTGCTTTCATTACATTAATTTTTGAGGGTGCAAATATACATCTTCAAACTAAACTTTTGCTGAACTCCCGCCATCCTTTCTTTAAAAAGTTTAGGTTTTATTTAGATAAAATTTTGCAAGAACTTAACTATTATCCTAGTAGTTTTACTTCACAAAACATTAATAACCAATAGTTATGAAAAAAATATTGATGAGTCTTGCAGTAGCAACATGTACTGTTGCTGGAGTGCAAGCACAAGTAAACAAAACCGTTAAACAGGAATCTACCGTAAAGAGGGTTGTTACCAAAGAAGGTAGTGAAGTGAAAGTTAAAGAAATAAAAGACACTAATACTGAAGCCGGTGCCGTAATTGTAGAAGGTAATAATGAAACAAATCAAGAATTTCGCGAAGCTACAGTAAAGGGTCAAAATCAAGATGTTGTCGTGGACGATGTAAATATCAATGCTGCCAATGAAGAAAAGCTAATGGCTATTAAGCAGAGACAACAAGCCGAACTTGAAATGGCCATAAAAGCCCAAAAAGAAAAAAATGAAATGGAGGCTGAAAGAATTCGCGCTGAGAAAAAGGCCGAACTACAAAGGCAAATGGAAGAAAAAAGGGCAATGCTTGAAAGAAGACCTGAAGGAATGTCTAAACTTAGCTCAAACAGGGATTAATCTGTATTAGCTAATTTTTTAAAGAGTCTGTTTCAATAATCTGAAACAGACTCTTTTTTATTTGAGTAATTTTATCATCTCTCTCTTGTAAATTGGTGTATTTTCAAGATTATGCCCACCCATAGGCACCGTTACAAAATTGACTTGTTCTTTTGGAAGGATCTCATTCAGTTTCACGCTATTTTCGTAGTTGACCACCTTGTCCTTCTTCCCGTGAAATATGATTACCGGGCATTTTACATCTTTAATATATTCGTGAGTTGGGAATTCATATTTTAAGTTTATAGTTTCAAGTTTCAAATTCGAATAATTCGATATTTTATTTTTGAATGATATAACGAAAAGATTCAGCATTTTTAATAATTTCTTCACCATTCAATAAAAATTTCTCAACAACTAAGGTATCAGAACATTCACCCTTATTAACACATATTGTGAGATTTAAAATATCTGTTTCTACATCATTTAGTTTCAGTAAATAATCTTGACCAGATTCCATATCTGTATAATCCAAATAAAGTATAATCTTCCCTTCAGTTTCTTCGAAAATCAGCTGAATATTTTGGTTTCCACGTGTAAGCGTAATTTCTGAAGGTTTATAAATATTTTCTTCTCCAAGTAATGAATTACCGTCTATATCTTCAATTGAAATGCTTATTTGTGGTATCAGTGGGAAAATATTCTCACAATCATCGTTACCACAAGAAAACATTATAATAAAACTTAAAATTATTATAATTTTATTTCTCATAATTTAAATATCTTCCTAAACTAAATACCAACTGCCATTGGAAACTGAACACTTTCACTCCTCAACCCTATCCAACTCCACCTTCAAATTATCAATAATAAACTCCTGCCTATCGGGCGTGTTTTTTCCCATATAAAACGAAAGCAATTCCTCAATGCTCATCGTTTTGTCGAGCATCACGGGATCGAGACGGATGTCGTTGCCTATAAAATGCACAAACTCATCTGGCGAGATTTCACCCAAGCCTTTAAAACGTGTGATCTCTGGCTTTGGTTTTAGCTTTTCTACGGCGTTTATTCGCTCCTCTTCGGAATAGCAATAAATGGTTTCCTTTTTATTTCGAACTCGAAACAACGGCGTTTGCAGAATGTATAAATGACCTTCCTTTATCAATTCAGGAAAAAACTGCAGGAAAAATGTAATTAAAAGTAAACGGATGTGCATACCATCCACATCGGCATCGGTGGCGATAACGATATTATTGTAGCGCAAATCTTCCATGGAATCCTCTATGTTCAATGCCGCTTGTAAAAGATTGAATTCCTCGTTTTCGTAAACGATTTTTTTAGTCATTCCGTAGGTGTTCAACGGTTTTCCACGCAGTGAAAAAACGGCCTGCGTATTTACGTCCCGACTTTTGGTGATGCTTCCGCTCGCGGAATCTCCCTCGGTAATAAACAACGTAGATTCCAGATTGCGTTCGTTTTTAATGTCCTGCAAATGCACACGGCAATCGCGCAGTTTTTTATTGTGAAGGTTGGCTTTCTTTGCGCGGTCCTTCGCAAGTTTTCGAATCCCGCTCAGTTCCTTCCTTTCCCGTTCAGCTTGGACTATTTTCCTTTGAATGGCATCCGCTGTCTCAGGATTTTTATGCAGAAAATTATCCAGCTGGGTTTTTACGAAATCATTTATGAACGTGCGCACGGTTGGCAGATCGCCGCCCATATCGGTTGAGCCAAGCTTTGTTTTGGTCTGGCTTTCAAAAACCGGTTCCATCACCTTGATGCTTATGGCGGCAACAATGGACTTTCGCACATCGCTGGCATCGTAATTTTTATTGAAGAATTCGCGGATTGTTTTCACCAATGCTTCCCGAAAAGCAGCCAAATGCGTTCCGCCCTGAGTGGTGTTCTGACCGTTTACGAAACTATGATATTCTTCGCTATATTGCGTTTTACTGTGCGTCATCGCAATCTCGATGTCATCACCTTTCAAATGGATTATTGGGTAAGCACTATCCTCTTCGGAAATATTTTCGCTCAAAAGATCCTTCAATCCGTTTTCGGAATGGAATTTTTCACCGTTGAAATCTATCGTAAGCCCCGGATTGAGGTAAACGTAATTTTTCAGCATTTTCTCCACATATTCATTTCTGAATTTGAAGTTTTTGAAAATGCTTTCATCCGGAATAAAAACTACTTTAGTTCCCTTTCGCTTGGTCGTTTCCTCAACTGGTGCTTCATTTGTCAATTCACCCAAGGAAAATTCCGCCGCTTTCAATTGGTTGTCGCGAACGGACTCCACTTTAAAAAATACCGAAAGCGCATTCACAGCTTTGGTTCCCACACCATTAAGACCAACAGATTTTTTGAACGCACGGCTATCGTACTTTCCGCCAGTGTTCATTTTTGAAACTACATCTATCACTTTTCCCAATGGAATTCCGCGGCCGTAATCGCGAACTTTTACTTCTTTGTCCTTGATGCGCACCTCTATGGTTTTTCCTGCGCCCATTACAAATTCGTCGATGCAATTGTCGATAACTTCCTTTAAAAGGATATAAATTCCATCGTCCGGCGAGGAACCATCGCCGAGTTTCCCGATGTACATTCCCGGACGCATTCGGATGTGTTCCTTCCAATCGAGCGAGCGTATATTTTCTTCGGTATATTGCGTTTCGGCCATAAAGATTTGGTGTAGGGTTGCTAATATAAATATACGGGAGCACTTGTGAAACCGATACTTGGGAAAGTAATCAACAAGAAATTGATGTGAATTGTTAACATTTTAAACTTTGCTTATTTCATTCAATATCATTTTATGAAAAAAATGTCAAAGGTTGGGATTTTCATATAAAGCGATAAAAACTCCTAATTGTGAATACTCTTGTTTTAGAGACCAAGTTTTAAAAATAATGTCCAAGGTTTCATCGGTCATCGTATTTTCTATGTTGCTCATTATAATGTATTTATCCTTATTTATATCGGGATAAGGAAAATAGCTGAAATTGGCACTATTTTCAAGAGCGGTATTCTCTGTGGTGTTAATTCTCACATAAGTGCCAATTTGACCTTTTGGGATATTATGGTTATCAATATATTTTAGCATCTTCTTTTCAATAGAAAAATAGTTTAAATGGGCAAATGAACTATCCCACGCCTGCGCAATTTTAGGAGGATAAATCCAGAAATGCCCAGAAATCAAACCAATTGATACCACGGGAATAAGCCATTTTTTAATATTGATTTGGTTTTTTTCATCGTAAAATAAATTTACAAATAAGATCATTGCTAAAATATAGGCGATCATTAAATACCGAGGACCCGCTGGATTGCTGAACGGCACAATTCCAAAGAAAAAAACAATTACAAAAACTATTAACATTAAAAATGTTTTATGTGTCTCGCCATTAAATCTTATAGCTTGTTTTCGATATTTCAACAGTAAAATTGATAAAGGCACAATGATAAAGACCCTACCAAAGTCAAGATAGAATTTTATATAAACAAGCACATTTTTTGCTATAGATTGAAACGTTGCCACTTCTCTGTGCTTTGCGAAATTTGTTTGTTTTGTAATAATTGCCCATCCTATTTCGTGATATTGATAAATAGCAAAAAGTAGAAACGTTATTAAGCCGCTTACATATGCAAAAAGTTGTGTTTTCGAACTTTTTATATAATGATTTCTATATAATACCCAGTGGCAGATACCTAAGGCAAAAAATATATAAACGCCCCGCAAATTTGTCAATAACGCACCCGCCAATGCTATGGCAAGCAATAGTGATTTATTTTTCAGAATAGCATTACAGCCCAATAAAGTGAAAAATAGAAGTAACATATCATTGTTCAAACTTGTGGTCTGGGCCAGTAACGTGGGCTCTAAGCAAATAAAAAAGAAAAGTAACATCGAAACATTTTTCGCGAATAAGGATTTTGCCAAAATGAAGAGTTGGTAAAATACCCCCATAGTAACGAGAAGTAACAATAGCCTTGATACCCAAAGGGATCTACCGAATATTTTCCAGATTAGCGCCAAACTCGTAATCCATAGTGGCGGATGGCCAGAGTTCATAGTGCTAGGAACAATGAAACTGCTAAAATTGTTTTCAAAAATCCAATTCGCGCGCCAAAATTTAGATAAGGCATCCCAAAAAAAAGGAATATCTAGGGTTAGAAAATATTCTATTATTAAATAAAGATAAATTGGAAAAAGATATTTTGCCTTTTCTGAAACAACTATTTTTTTGAGAAACTTTAAAAAAGACATCTACAGGATATTGATATGAAATTTGAATAATTTTTTAAACCGTCAATTAATTCAAAATCAACAAATAAAAATTTTATTGCATATAGAACCAATTTTAGACTTTTAACGAGGTTGATAAATAATAAAACTCCCGCTGAATCACAGCGGGAGCAAATTTTTTATTATGATTAATAATAAGTAAACCTGCGAACCTTTGCAATGTATTTTGCCAAGCGCATAACCTGGTGGCTGTAGCCGTACTCATTGTCATACCAAACATACAGTACCACGTTTTTGCCATCCTCCGTTACGATAGTTGCGTTGCTGTCATATATTGCAGGAGCTGAAGACCCTACAATATCGCTAGATACCAATTCATTGCTAAGGGAGTATTTTATTTGTTCTACCAAATCTCCTTCGAGGGCGTATTTCTTCATCGTAGCGTTTATGCTGTCCACAGATGTGGTGCCTTGGACTTCCAGATTTAAAACTACCAAGGATCCATTAGGTACTGGGACACGGATGGCGTTGCTGGTAAGTTTTCCGGCAAGCGATGGCAATGCTTTTGCCACTGCGCTTCCTGCACCGGTCTCGGTAATAACCATATTAAGTGCAGCTGCCCGACCACGACGGTATTTGCTGTGCATGTTGTCCACCAAGTTCTGGTCATTTGTATATGCGTGGATCGTTTCCAAATGCCCACGTACTACTCCGAAGGAATCTTCTACCGCTTTCAAAATGGGTGTTATTGCATTGGTGGTACAGCTGGCCGCGGAAAAAATATCTATTTTTTCTGGGTCATAATCGGTATGGTTTACACCGTGAACGATGTTTGGCACACCTTTGCCGGGTGCGGTCAATAACACTTTTGCAGCACCCTTGGATTTCAAATGTCTGCTGAGTTCCTTATCGTCGCGAAAAGCACCCGTGTTGTCAATAACCAAGGCATCCTCAATTCCGTACTGCGTATAGTCGATTTCCTCTGGATTGTTGGCCGAAATTAAGTGAACGGTTGTTCCATTGATTATCAACGCATTATTTTCAAGGTCTGTGCGGACTGTTCCGGGAAAATCTCCGTGAATGGAATCATACTGAAGTAATGATGCGCGTTTATCCAAAACGGTTTGATCCATTTTTCCACGTACCACAATGGCACGAAGTCGCAATTGGTTTCCTTTGCCAGTACGTGTCATAAGCTCGCGGGCCAAAATTCTTCCTATTCTTCCAAAGCCATATAGTACCACATCTTTTGGAACAATGTTTTTGGTTTCCTTGGCATTTTTCAATTTATCTGAAACAAAAGCCAAGGCATTTGAGTATTTATCGTCTTCTAAATGGAACTCGTATGTAAGTTTACCAATATCCAATTTTGCAGGAGGCAAATCCAGGGTTTTTATGGCTTGGGCAATTTCAACGGAATCAAAAATTGAGATTGGCTTTTGAACAAATTCCCCAGCATATTCATGCAGGTTCAAAATTTCGCTTACGTTTCTATCAATAAGCTGGTTGCGGAATAGTACCAGTTCTATGGATTTATCATACCATAGGTCGCTCACGATTTTAATAAATTCTACGGAAGCTTTTCGGCGGTCTGTTTGAAAAGAAAGTTCTTTTTCGTAAACGTCATCAAAACTCATAAGGAAGGATTTTTAAGAGGGTTTAAAATTGGTGCAAAAATACTCATTTCAAACGTTTTCAGCTTATAATATTTCAAAATAAAAAAGCTGCCAAAATGTGTACATCTTGTCAGCTTTAATCTAATTGTATGAGATTCTATCTAAAAATAAAGGAATTCATATTTCCTTTACTATCCATAAAAGTCATTTTTATGGGTGTTCGGGGATCGCGCTGGCTCATAATTTTCTTTACATCATCAATATCGTTAACAGCATTGTCATTTATTTGGGTAATGATAATACCTTCAAGTTTATATTGTGCAATGTCTGGCGTGAGCGCGCGTGTTACGGTTACGCCATTTTTCAGCCCTCTGTTTTTTAGTTCTGCCGAAGTGGTATTTTTCACCTCGAGGCCAAGGTCGTCTATTGAGAACGTTTCCAATTTCACAAGTGTAACGGGAATTACTTTTTCATTTCCATCTCTTAAAACAGTAACTTCAACTACATCATTCGGTCTTTTGGAACCCAGATAACCGGAAAGATCGGCAAATTTTGTTACGCGATATCCATCCAATTGTTTAATAATGTCACCTTGTTTTATACCCGCTTTGTCCGCACCGCTTCCTTTTTCAATACCGCCTACGAAAACTCCCTCTGCAGTGCTCAAGCCGTATTTTTCAACAAAATCTGAATTGAGATTGCCAACTTGAATACCTAAAATTCCACGTTGTACGTTACCGTATTCCATAATATCCTCAATAACTTTTCTTGCATTATTGGAAGGTACAGCAAAGGAATAACCCACATAACTACCCGTTTCTGATGTGATTGCAGTGTTTATCCCTATCAATTCACCGCGTGTATTTACAAGCGCGCCGCCACTATTTCCACGGTTTACAGCAGCATCTGTTTGAATAAAGGATTGCGGATTGCCATCAAATTGGTTGAGATCACGCGCCTTCGCGCTAATAATTCCCGCCGTTACGGTAGACGTTAAATTGAATGGATTACCAACGGCCAGAACCCATTCGCCCAATTTGATATTATTTGAATCCCCAAAAGGAATGTATGGAAATTCATCGCTGCCATCGATTTTTATCAGGGCGATATCAGTCATTGGGTCCGTACCTATCAATTTTGCGGTGTAGGTTCTATTATTGTTTAAGGTAACTTCCAGGTTTGTGGCATTGGCAATAACGTGATTGTTTGTTACAATGTAACCGTCTGGCGAAATGATTACGCCACTACCGCTACCTACCATTTCCCTGGGCTGACCGCCACCTTGGAAATATTCAAAGATATTGGTGGGTCTCGTGCTTACCGTTGTGTTTTTTACGTGGACCACGGCGTGCACACTTTTGTCAGCCGCTTGTGTGAAATCGGTTTCCATCGCATTTTCCATTCCTGTATAATTTGTGGGAATGAAATTTGAAGAATTTGAATTTTGGGGCGCAAAAGAAATTGTTTCGTCTTTCTCCAGCAATTTGTAGCCACCTAAAGTCGCCGCACCGGCTACAAGCGCGACTAAAAATAAACGAATTGTCTGTTTCATTTTACGAAAAATTTTAAGTTATAAAAGGTTTTAATATGCAAAGGTTATAGCAACACACTTACATTTTATTATTAACTTGAATCCATTCCAACAGAAAGTTGGGGAATGAATTCCAAATTTTGAAGAATTCTTTTTTTAAAACAGCTCAACAAAATTAACTACTGTAACTAGAAAATAGTATGCCAAAATCCAGCTTTTAACTTCCATTTAACGCGGTAAATAATTCTATTCCCGAAAGTGCTTTTTATATCTTTGCGGCAATGGAAATCACATTTTATAAATATCAAGGTACCGGAAATGATTTTGTGATTATTGATAATAGAAGTCTATTCTTCCCAAAATATAATACCGAATTGGTCTTACAAATGTGTGATAGAAAATTCGGTATAGGTGCGGATGGTCTTATACTTTTGGAAAATCACCAAGTAAATGATTTCAAAATGGTCTATTATAATTCTGATGGAAAAACAAGTTCCATGTGCGGTAATGGAGGCAGATGTATAGTGCATTTCGCAAAATTTTTAAATATCATTTCAAACCGAACAACCTTTGAAGCTATAGACGGTTTGCACGATGCAACCATCACGGAAGATTGGGTCTCGCTAAAAATGAATGATGTTGAAAGGGTTGATGTATCAGAAAAATTCACATTTTTGAATACCGGGTCGCCTCATCACGTGCAGATGGTTCACAATCTTTTAGAATACAATGTTTTTTCTGAAGGAAAAAGAATTCGTAATAGTTACGGTAGTGAAGGTTCAAACGTAAATTTTGTGGAGCAGGAGGGAAGTGATCTTTTCGTTGTGCGTACCTATGAGCGTGGCGTCGAAAACGAAACGCTTTCTTGCGGTACGGGAGTCACGGCGGTTGCCATAGCGATGTTTGAAAATGGATATACTTCTGAAAATAAAATTTCAGTGAAAACTCCGGGTGGAAATTTAAAGGTGAATTTCGACAAAAGTGAAAATGGCTACCGAAACATTTTCTTGGAAGGTCCGGCAAAACAAGTTTTCAAAGGAGTTTGGAAAATATGACACTCAGGGGAACAAAAATATTCTTAAGGGCATTAGAAGTTTCAGATCTTGATTTTCTGTATGAATTGGAAAATGATGAGACTCTTTGGGAAGTGAGCAATACCACAACCCCGTATTCCAAATTCGTTTTAAAACAATATCTTGAAAATGCTCACCGTGATATTTATGATGTAAAGCAATTACGCTTGGTAATTTGTGAAAAGGAAACAAATTTATCCATCGGTTTTGTGGATTTATACGATTTTGATCCAAAACATAAAAGGGTTGGGTTGGGAATCGTTATTTTTTCTGAAGAAGATAAACAAAGGGGTTTTGCTGCTGAAGCGATACATCTTATTTCAGAATATGTTTTTTCCCATTTGGACGCACATCAAATTTTTGCGGGAATAACGGAGGATAATCTAGGCAGTATTCGGCTATTTGAAAAATGCGGTTTCAAAAGGACGGGAGAAAAAAAAGATTGGATCTTTTCAAACGGGAAATTTAAAAATGAATATTTGTACCAATTATTAAATCACTAATTTCCAATTTTTAAGCCGCTATGTATATTAAAAAGATTCTAGTAATAGTAGTTTTAATGGGTGCCGTCGCTATGGGTGCATTTGCGTGGTATGTTTACAGTGTGGCGTTTTCAGGAAATACGGCATTCAATAATAAGGAAGCGCACGTTTATATTCCTTCAAATGCCACAATTGAAGATGTAATCGATGAACTTGAACCATTGCTGCGGGATACGGGATCATTTTACGCCGTGGCAAAACAAAAGCAATATATAGGAAATATTAAGCCGGGCCATTTCATCATTACGCGTGGAATGACGAACAATGATATTATAAACACGTTGCGAAGCAGGAATATTCCCATTAATGTGAAATTCAATAACCAAGAACGATTGGAGGATCTCGCAGGGCATATTTCACAGCGTATTGAGGCGGATAGTCTTTCGCTGATAACCGCAATGCGTGATTCAAAATTCTTACAGGAAAATAATCTGGATGAGAATACGGCACTTTCCCTTTACATTCCAAATACCTATGAATTTTACTGGAACAGTTCTGCTGAAACTTTTCGCGATAAAATGAAATTGGAATACGAGCGATTCTGGAACGAAACAAGAACTGAAAAGGCAAAGAAATTGAATTTAACCAAGCAACAAGTAATTTCGCTTGCCGCAATCGTGCAAAAGGAAACCGCAAAAGTTGATGAGCGTCCACGCGTGGCAGGTGTTTACATCAATAGGTTAAAAAAAGGAATGCTCTTACAGGCAGACCCCACCGTAATTTACGCAATGAAAAAGGAAAGTGGTGATTATAGCCAAGTGGTTAAACGGGTTCTTTATAAGGATTTGGAACTGGATTCGCCTTACAATACATATAAATACTCAGGAATACCACCAGGACCCATTACAATGCCCGATATTTCTTCGATTGATGCAATCCTTACTCCTGAAAATCACGACTATTACTTTTTTGTCGCTGATGTTTCTAATTTTGGCTATCATAAATTTGCGAAAACACTTGCGCAGCACAATATAAATAAAGTGGAATACGTTCGTTGGTTGAATAATCAAGGTCTGAATAGATAGGGTTTGTAACGTATATATTTCTTTTCACATATATTTAACGGCTTTATAATCAGATTTTTAAAATATGTTGTATATTTGCGCGCTTAAACACAGAGGTGCATTTTACTTCTGATTTTTAAACAAGAATGAAAAAGAATATTTATCTAATTGCAGTTTTGCTTGTTGTTACACTACTTGTAGGGACAGGTTTTATTTCAAGAGATAGCTTTGATTTTTCAGCTTACAGTACTGAAGGGTTAGAGTTAAACTACAATGTTCCCACAGAGGCAGAAATTTCAGAATTTGCTGCTCCTGTTGCACCCAAATACTACTTGTTTTTGGGGAAAACCTATGTAGGTTTTAAAGAAGCGCTTGGCTTTAAAGAATCCCGTGGCAATTACCACATCACAAATCCGTTTGGATATATGGGGAAATATCAATTTTCAGCTGCCACTTTGCGAATTTTAGGCATCAAGAATTCTGATAATTTCCTCTATGATACCCGCCAACAGGAAGCAGCATTTTTGGCTTATACATCGTTGAATAAGTGGGTATTGCGGAAGGATATTAAAAGATATTCCGGTAAAAAAATTGCGGGAATAAAGGTGACCGAATCTGGAATACTTGCCGCGGCACATCTTGCGGGGGCTGGCAATGTGAAAAAATTCCTTAGAACCGCAGGCGAGGATCGCTTTGAAGATGCCAACGGAGCTTCAATCCGTTATTATTTGAAGAAATTTTCGGGTTATGATACTTCACATATCGTTCCCAATCGAAGACCTATGGTAATGTAATTTGCCTAAAGTTGATGGATTATAAATAAGGTGGGCCTTTTGTGAAGGTCCACCTTTATTTTTTTCCAAAGTTCTGCCGAAGCGGTTTTTATATATTCTGAAGGAAGCGTAATATCGCAGGCCACGCAAATTTTAGTTTGTGGATGCAGATTTTCAATTAGGCTGGACAGCATTTGGTTGTTTCGGTATGGTGTTTCAATAAAAAGTTGGGATTGATCCTTTTCTTTTGAAAGTTTTTCAAGCCTTTTTATTTCCGCTTTTCTTTCGTGTTTATCAATGGGCAAATAGCCATTGAAAGCAAAATTTTGACCGTTAAAACCGCTCGCCATCATAGCCATCAAAATTGAGGAAGGACCAACTAATGGAATCACCTTTATATCCTGTAAATGTGCAAAATGGACTACTTGTGCGCCCGGATCAGCAATTCCTGGACAACCGGCATCGCTAATTACGCCTACGTCAAAACCTTCCAAACAAGGATTTAACATGGCTGGAATTTCTTCTTCTACCGTGTACTTATTTATTTCCTGAATTTTTAGAGCAGATTGCTTTTTTTCAGGTAAAATACTTTTAATGAATCGGCGCGCGTTTTTTTCGTGCTCAACAATATAATGATCAATTTGTGATACTGCAGTTTGAACAGATAAAGGCAGAATAGTCATTGGTGAAACGTCACCCATAGGGCACGGAATTAAATAAACGCTTCCTTTTTGTTTCATTTAATTTATTACCAGTTTTTTAATAGCAGTAGCGCCATTTTCCGATTCAATTTTAGCAACATAAATTCCACTGTTCAAATTTGAAGCTGAAATATTTACATCGGAAACTGAAAGATTTTTTTCAGATATAAGAACACTTCCCTTTAAATCCACAATTTCAATACTTGAGATTTTTTCGTTCTTCATTGAAATCGTGAAATTATCTTTGGTAGGATTTGGAAAGATTTGCACATCAGCTAAATTAAAATCTTCCGTTGCCAATGTTCCCCCCAATACTTTATATATACTGCCGCTGCTTATATCAACAATATACAGTTCTTTGTTTACATCTTCGCCGAATGAAACCCAGTTTCCGTTAAAATTGCCGTATTCTTGCATGTTTCCTGCATCGTCAATGGTGCCAATTAAACCGCTGCAATAATCTGCATAAAAATAAAGTCCCTGTATATCAGAATATACAGAACCGCGATAAACGTAACCGCCAGTTACTGAGCAATTTCCAGAGCCTGAGCCAGAGGAGTATTCGCCGAAAGGAAAAGTAAGGTCACTGGCAGGTGGGCAATTTGCTGTATTGAAAGTTTGTGAACCTTCATAGCAGCGCCAGCCGTAATTCAACCCAGCTTCGGTTACACTGGCTCTATCCAATTCTTCCACTTCACCTTGACCTACATCACCAATCCAGATATTATTTGCCGTGAAATCAAATGAAAACCGCCACGGGTTGCGAAGTCCATAGGCCCAAATTTCCTGTGCTGCCGAAGGATTACTGGCAAAAGGATTATCGGCAGGGATTCCGTAATTATTTCCTCCGGAAGGATTATCTACGTCAATCCGCAATAATTTTCCCAATAGAAGTTCAATATTTTGTGCACGATTACCGGGATCACCGCCGCTACCGCCATCCCCGGAAGAAATATACAAAAACCCATCCGGGCCAAAAGCAAGATTTCCACCGTTGTGGTTTGTGAAGGGCTGCGCATAATCCAAAAGGGGCAGTTCTGAGCCAGCATCAGCAAGATCGGGATTGCCGCTGTCCACTGAAAATCGTGAAATCTGTGTGTCGCCATTTGGTTTGGTATAATTCACATAAAAGAAGCCGTTATTGGCATAATCGGGGTGAAACGCGAGACCTAATAAGCCTTGCTCGCCACCGCTCGAAATGGATGAAGAGATATTGAGAAAGGGTGTAGCATTTATGGAACCGTCTGCTTGGATGATTTTTATTCTTCCGCCTTGCTCCACTACAAATAAACGCTCATCGCCAGCATTCTGAATGTGCAGCGGCGAAGAAAAACCATTTTTGAAAAGTTCAATATCAACATCTTGTGAAAAACCTATCGCACAAAATAGTAACGGGAAGAAAAGTATTAATTTTTTCATAGCTCAATTTTTTTTAGTGAATTACTAATGTACACAAAAAGAGTGGATTATTAGTGGGAAAGTTTTTTTGCGATCTTTATACATGCTTCGTCCAGCATTTTGTAAATGTTTTCAAATCCCTCATTTCCGCCTAAGTAGGGATCGGGGACATCCACATTCTCACCTGGAAAAATTTCATCCAAAATTAGTTTCACCTTATCTCTCTGATGATCATCTTCCGCGAGGGCCAAAACATTTTTTTTGTTTGAATTGTCCATTACATATATATGGTCAAATTCATCAAAATCTTTTTTACTGAATTGCCTTCCGCGTTGGGAGGTAATATCAATCTTGTTTTTTTGCCCTATTGCAATACTTCGTTTATCCGGTAAATCTCCCACGTGCCAGTGGCCCGTACCAGCGGAATCTACATAGACTTTAGTAGTATCTACTTTGGATTTAAGGATACCTTCCGCCAATGGCGATCGGCAAATATTACCTAGGCATACCATTAAAACTTTTACTTTTTCCAAAATGGATATAGATTATTTATGAAAAGAATTTCTTAAAAAACAAAGAAGCTTGACTTTAGAATGCAATAGAAATTTTTAATTGTGCTATTTACAGCGTAAGTTTTTTGGTCAAATCATCTACGTATTTTCGAAATTGTTTGTCCGTAGTTGATAGATTATCAACGGTTTTGCAAGCATGAAGCACAGTAGCATGGTCGCGTTGGCCTATTTGGGAACCAATGGAAGCGAGCGATGCTTTGGTGAATTTTTTCGCGAAGAACATAGCGAGCTGTCTGGCCTGTACAATATGTCTTTTTCTTGTTTTGGATTGCAACGTATTCACATCCATTTGAAAATAATCACTCACCACTTTCTGTATATAATCTATGGAAACCTCACGTTTGGTGTGCTTCACATAGTTATCAACAATTCTACGGGCGAGGTCTATAGTGATTTCGCGCTTATTGAAAGAGGAATGGGCAATCAATGAAATAATGGCGCCTTCCAGTTCGCGGATGTTTGTTTTAATGTTATTCGCCAAAAACTCTACAATATCCTCGGGCATTTCCACACCGTCTCTATATAGTTTGTTTTTAATGATTGCAACGCGCGTATCATAATCTGGATGGTTCAATTCTGCGGAAAGTCCCCATTTAAAACGCGATAGTAAACGTTGCTCAATATCTATCATATCCACGGGCGCCTTGTCGCTGGTCAAAATAACCTGTTTCCCGTTTTGGTGCAGATGGTTGAAAATGTGAAAGAAAACATCCTGCGTTCCAGCTTTTCCAGAAAGCAATTGAATATCATCAACAATCAACACATCAATTATTTGATAGAAATGAATGAAATCATTTCGATTGTTCTTTTTTACGGATTCTATGTACTGTTGCGTAAATTTTTCAGCAGAAATATAAAGAACGGTTTTTTCGGGATATTTGTCCTTGATGTCAACACCAATGGCGTGTGCCAAATGGGTCTTCCCCAAACCAACGCCCCCAAAAACCAATAATGGATTAAATGAAGTTCCGCCGGGTTTGTTGGCAACTGCTAAACCTGCACTGCGGGCTAATCTATTGGATTCGCCTTCCAGAAAACTATCAAAATTGTAATTTGGGTTGAGCTGCGATTCTATTTTTACATTCCGTATTCCCGGAATAACAAATGGATTTTTAAGTTCCGGACTTTTATTTTTCAGCGGCACATCCACTTCTTGGGATTGCAGGTTGCTTCGGTTTGCACTCGGTATTTTTTCAGTAAATGGCTGCTTGTTTCCGTAGGTATTTTCCATCCTAATTATGTAAACAAGTTTTGCCGTGGGGCCCAACTCCTTGGTAAGCGCTACTTTCAGTATTTTTACATAGTGCTCCTCAAGCCATTCGTAAAAAAACTTACTCGGCACTTGTATGCTAAGCGCAGTATCTGTAAGCTTTACGGCGTTAATTGGTTCGAACCAAGTCTTGTAAGCCTGTGAGGTAATATTATCTTCAATGAAGGCCAAACAATTGTTCCAAACCGATTCCGCAGTTTTGCTCATAGTAAGTTATTGAGTTTTGTTTTTTTAAAAAAAGGGCGGCCAAAAAATAGGGAAAAGAGTATTTCCGCGATATCTTCTAACAGTGCAAATATGTGAACAAAAAAGTTTAAAAAAAAACTGGAGTTGGGTTGAATTTTTACTTTTTTTTCCGCATACTTCCCTTTTGCTAAAACTACAAAAAAAGAATTTCTTATAACCTAAAAATCGTGAAGAATACAGCTACAAATATAAGGGTTCGCTATGGCGAAACAGATCAAATGGGCGTTGTGTATTATGGAAATTACGCCCAATATTTAGAACAGGGAAGGACCGAATGGCTTCGTGAATTGGGCTTTTCCTATAAATGGATGGAGGCAAATAACGTCCATCTTCCCGTTGTACACCTTACTATAGATTATAAACAGCCCGCCTACTATGATGATGTTTTAACGGTGAAAACAACATTGAAGCAAATGCCCACCGCAAAAATTGAATTCTATTACGAAATCTTTAATGAAGCTGGCCAACTTTTAATCACTGCCGAAACGGTTTTGGTATTCGTGAACAGCACCACCAAAAAATTGATGCGCGCCCCGGACTATTTGATGGAAAAATTAAAAGAGAAATAAGGCAAAACTATTCCTCTTTCTTTTTTATGGAAACTTTATAGGTTCCATCAAAAATTTGAAAAACCTTTTCGGCCTCCTTTTGCCTTACGGAGATTTCCATCTCGCAATCCAGCAGCATGGTTTGGGATTCCATGGAAATATTCTCTTCCTTAATAATGCGCATTACGGTATTCATTTCTGGGTATTCAAATTTCAAAATAAAATGTTCATCAATGGTCTTTTCAACAATTTTTGAAATTTCCAGCGTCAATTGTGCTGAGGTTTTATAAGCCTGTATCAATCCGCCCACACCTAGTTTTGTACCTCCAAAATAACGAACAACCACCACCAAAATATTTGTAACATCAAAAGATTGCAATTGCCCATAAATTGGCATTCCAGCGCTATTGGATGGCTCACCGTCATCATTCGCCCTGTAGTTTTCGTATTTTTTTCCCAATTGCCAAGCATAACAAAAGTGGCGCGCGGTGTGGTGTTTCTTTTGAAGTTTTTCAATACAATGCTTTACATCCTCTTCAGAAAAAATAGGGAACGCATACCCAAAAAACTTGCTTCCTTTTTCTTTAAAAAGCGTTTCTTTTGAAGGTTTTAAAATCGTTTTGTACGTATCCCTTTTTGTTGTCAAAATTTACTTTTAAATTTCAGATTAAATTTTATTCCTTAGTATTTTTCCGAAGCTATCAATACAATACCAATTACTGCGAGCACGATTCCCAACCAATTCTTAGGCAATAATTTTTCCCTAAAAAGTAGAATTCCCAAAAATGTTGAGGTCAACACAATTGCTACGTTGTTGATAGTAAACACGCCGGAGCTTTCAAAAATGTTGCTGCGCAAGGCTTGCACCAGAAAATAGATTGAAAAATAATTGGGAATTCCCAAAAAAATCCCGCCCACTACGTTTTTGAATTCAAATTGGAATTTTCCCCGAAAAGCTTTAAAAATCAAAGTGACAATTCCAATAATCGCCGCGGCGAAGAATATGGTTGCCGAAAACAGCGGGGTGTCGTCCTTCGCCACAAATTCTCCTTCCAAAAATTTTATGGTCGTATCAATAATTCCGCTGCCCAAAAACACCAAAACCGGAAAAATTAAATTCTTGGGTTTTATTTTCAATCCCTCCTGTTTTTTGATGGAAGCCAGATAAACGGCAATTAATGCAAGCAAAATCCCTAAGAATTTTAGAATCCCCAAGTGTTCTTTATAATATATCAATCCAAAGATTATAGGAATTACAACACTCATTTTTGTTGCAACCGAGACAACCGAAAGTCCGCTACGCTGCGTAGTAATTGCCATCAACAAAAAAACGGTAATAAAAAGTACGCCTAAAATGAGTGTGTACGGAAACCAAATATTTTGTGGGATTTCAACAACTCTGAAATCTGTTTGTTGAAAATAAAGTCCACAGCAGCAAGCCACTACATAATTTATAACAATAGCTTGCAGGGTATTGATATTGAATTTTGGGTACAATTTGAAAACCACGAAAATGACCGTTGAAGCCAGAATGCTAAAAAGTAATGCCGTCAAAATTTTTCTTTTTTGAAGGTTTGCAATCTATCATCCTTAATGATTTTTTCTGAAACCAAATATCCCGAGAAAGTTGGGGCCGTAACCCCTTCTGAAAAGGATATGTTGCTTTTAAAAATCAGCGCTTCATCCCATAAACCTGCATCAATAAAAGTTTGAAGGATTTTTGCTCCACCTTCAACAATAAGCGATTGAATTTTTCGCTTATGCAAAACATTACAGATTTGCTTTGCTATATTTTCTGAAAAATCGATTTCTATAAATTCAATATTTTCTTTTTTAGGGTGATTGTTTTCAGAAAAAACAAGTGTTTGCACACTTCCATCCAAAACCGAATAATTTTCGGGAATTTTCAAATTTTTATCTATTATAATCCGCACAGGATTTTCACCTTGCCAATGCCGCACCGTCAACGAAGGATTGTCCTGCATAACCGTGCTTGTGCCCACGAGAATGGACATTTCCTCGCTTCGTAATTTATGGGCAAGCTGTCGTGAAAATTCATTTGTAATCCAAACCGGTTTTTTTTCTTTTCGATTTTCATTTTTGGGAGCGATAAAACCGTCCGCTGTTTCTGCCCATTTCAGAAAAATATACGGTCTTTTTTGTTGATGGAATGTGAAAAATCGCTTATTCAACTCATTGCATTCCTTTTCCAAGACGCCCACAATCACTTCGCAACCTGCATCAATCAATTTTTTGATACCGCGACCTGCTACCTGCGGATTTGGATCTGTACTGCCTATTACCACGTTCCGGATCCCTTTTTCAATAATCAAATCGGCGCAGGGCGGCGTTTTTCCAAAATGACTGCACGGTTCCAAGCTCACATATATGGTTGCTTGCTTCAAAAGGCCGGGATCTTTTACGCTCGCAATAGCATTGACTTCGGCGTGTGGCAAGCCGGATTTAAAGTGCCAGCCCTCGCCGATGATTTTATTTTGATTTATAATTACACTGCCCACCAATGGGTTAGGATAGGTGGTTCCAAGCCCATTTTTGGCCAATTGAATACAGCGCGCCATATATTTTTCGTGTATCTTCACAGCGTAAAAATACAAGGTTTTAGGAAAATGGACACCCCAATAATTAGGCTAATTGAAGAGAAGGACAATGCACAAATTGCAAAAGTAATTCGTACAGTTTTAGAGGATTTCAACGTCCCGAAAGTAGGCACTGCCTATGCGGATAAATCTTTGGACACAATGTTTGAAACATACCAAAAACCGAATTCCGTTTATTTTGTTGTTGAGGAAAACGGAAGGATAATTGGCGGTGCTGGCGTAGCAAAATTGGATAATTATGAAGGGAATGTATGCGAACTCCAGAAAATGTATTTTTTGCCTGAAGCCAGAGGGAAGGGCATAGGCGCACAGATGATGGAATTCTGTATTGGAAAGGCACGCGAATTTAATTTTGAAAAAATATATTTGGAAACCATGGAATACATGACGCACGCCCAAAAACTGTATAAACAAGCAGGCTTTGAATATATTGATTGCGCACTGGGCGATACCGGCCATTATTCCTGCCCCGTGCATATGATCAGGGATCTTTAAATCCCCCAAATTCCAAATTTTAAACCTCAAGTTAAGATAATAGCATCCACAGCATCCACAGCATCAATAGTAACAACAGCATCCATAGCATCAAAAACTTGAATTTATCAGCTCTTAAAAACCATTTTAAAAAAGCTCTTTCAGAAATATATCCTTCGGAAGAAGTACAATCTTTTTTTAATATTCTTTCTGAAAAATATCTGAATCTCTCCCGAATCGAAATCGCCTTAAATCCTGAAAAGGAAATTAATGCTGAGGATTTTCAAAAATTCAATTTGGCAATGCTTCGGCTGAAAAACCACGAACCTATACAATACATAGTAGGCGAAACCGAATTTTACGGACTTCCCTTCAATTTGAACAAGCATACCTTAATCCCTCGTCCCGAAACCGAGGAGCTGGTCGAGTGGATTTTAAATCAATTCAACAATCAACAATCAACAATCAGCAATCAACAATTGCTTGATATAGGAACGGGCAGCGGCTGTATTGCAATTTCGCTTGCAAAGAATCTTCAAAATGTAAAAGTTTCTGCAATGGATATTTCAAAAGAAGCTTTAAAAATGGCGGGGATGAATGCTGAAATCAATAATGTTGAAATCAATTTTTTTGAAGCTGATATTTTAAAAACGCACACGCTTCCAGCTAAATATGATGTTATCGTCTCCAATCCGCCTTACGTTCGCAATAAGGAAAAAACCCAAATGCAACCCAATGTTTTAAGGTACGAACCGGGCGGTGCACTGTTTGTTTCAAATGAAGACCCGCTTATTTTTTATCGCGCAATAGCAACAATTTCAAAAAAACATCTTAAAACCAACGGCAAACTTTTCTTTGAAATAAATGAATTTTTAGCTGAGGAAATGTGCGGGCTAATAACGGATTTGGGTTTTATCGATATAAAAATTAAAAAAGATATATTTGGAAAAAACCGAATGCTCGCCTGCAAATTATGATAGAAAAACTAGAAAAAATATGTGTCTTCTGCGGAAGCAGTGACGGCAACGATCCCGCAATTACGGAAGCCGCCATCCAGCTCGGCAAAATTCTAGCGGAGAAAAAAATAACCTTGGTGTATGGCGCTGCTAAAATTGGCGTTATGGGTACGCTTGCAAAAAGCGTTCTGGACCACAACGGTAAAGTTATCGGTATCATTCCAAATTTTTTAAAGACAAAGGAAGTGGTGCATTTGGGGCTAACCCAACTTGTCACCACCCAGAACATGCATGAACGTAAACTGAAAATGCAGGAAGCTAGCAATGGATTTATCGCTTTACCGGGCGGTATGGGTACTTTGGAAGAACTTTTTGAGATACTCACTTGGTTGCAGTTGGGCCTGCACAGCAAACCTGTAGGTCTACTCAATACAAACAATTTTTATTCACCCCTAATCGAAATGCTCGATACTATGGTTGAAAGAAAATTTCTTTCCGAAGAAAATCGCGCGCTCGTGCTGGTTTCTTCAGAAATTGGGGAATTGCTTCAGAAAATGGAAAACTTCAATCCGCCGCCAAAACCGAAATGGTTGAATGTGGAAAGAACTTAAAATCATCCTGCAAGTTTTCCAAAACTTCCTGCAAGGTTTCCGAAACCTTGTAGGTATATATTTTATATTTGTTTTATGAACATCGAACAGCAAATAACCGCCCTTCGCAACCAGCTTCGCGAGCACAATTATAATTATTACGTACTGGACAACCCAACCATTTCAGACTTGGAATTCGACCAAATGCTGAAGAAATTGCAGGAACTTGAAAATGCACATCCAGAATTTTACGATGCCAATTCACCCACCTTGCGCGTGGGGGGCGAAATCACCAAAAATTTTGAAACCGTTCAGCATAGCTACAGGATGTATTCGCTGGACAATAGCTATTCAAAAGAAGATTTGGAAGATTGGGAAAAAAGAATCGAAAAAACCGTGGACGGAAAAGTAGAATTCACCTGCGAGCTAAAATATGACGGTGCTTCCATAAGCCTTACCTATGAAAACGGACTGCTGAAAAAAGCCGTGACGCGTGGTGATGGATTTCAAGGGGATGATGTTACCGCAAATGTGAAAACAATCCGCTCTGTTCCATTAAAGTTGAAAGGCGATTATCCAGATTTATTTGAAATCCGCGGCGAAATTGTATTGCCGTTTGAAGGTTTCACAAAAATGAATGCGGAAAGAGTAGAGGCAGGGGAAGAACCTTACCGAAACCCACGGAATACTGCTTCCGGCAGTTTGAAATTACAGGACAGCTCCGAAGTTGCAAAAAGACCTTTGGAATGTCTCTTGTACAGTCTCAAGGGCGAACGGCTTCCCATAAAAACACAATTTGAAAGTCTGCAAAAAGCAAGGGAGTGGGGCTTTAAAGTTCCCGAAGCAGCCAAACTTGCCAAAAATCTAGATGAGGTTTTAGAATTTGTGAATTATTGGGACGTGCACCGCCACGAACTACCCTACGAAACTGACGGCGTAGTAGTGAAAGTGAACAACCTTCAACAGCAGGAGGAATTAGGTTACACGGCCAAATCCCCGCGCTGGGCGATGGCCTATAAATTCAAGGCAGAGCAGGTTTCAACCGTTTTGAAAAAGATAACCTACCAAGTGGGTCGTACGGGTGCGATTACTCCCGTTGCCAATCTCGAGCCTGTTGAACTGGCGGGAACCATCGTAAAACGTGCTTCCCTGCACAACGCGGACCAAATTGAAAAACTTGACATCCGCGAGGGTGATACGGTCTTTGTTGAAAAAGGCGGCGAGATTATTCCGAAAATTATTGGGGTGGACTTTACACATCGCGACCCAAATTCCAATCCTACGGAGTATATTTCTGAATGCCCTGAATGTGGCACACAACTTATTCGGAATGAAGGCGAAGCTTTGCATTATTGTCCAAACACAGAGGGTTGCCCGCCTCAAATTATCGGTCGCATCCAGCATTACATTTCCCGAAAAGCAATGGATATTGAAGGGCTTGGCGGAGAAACCGTCGCGCTTCTGGTGAACAATGGATTGATAAACAACTATGCGGATTTGTATCTGCTTAAAAAAGAACAAATTATCCCTTTGGAGCGAATGGCCGAGAAAAGTGCCGAAAATTTGATTAAGGGAATTGAAGATTCAAAAATGATTCCGTTTGAGAGGGTTTTATTTGCTTTGGGAATCCGCTATGTGGGGGAGACGGTTGCGAAGAAATTGGCAAAACATTTCAAAAGTATTGATGCTTTAAAAAATACTTCCGAAGAAAAACTAATTGCCGTGGATGAAATTGGCGAGCGCATTGCACAAAGCGTGGTGTCCTTTTTCGCTTCCGAAGAAAATATTGCAACTATTGAAAGATTGAAATTATATGGCGTACAGCTTGAAATTTCCGCAGAAAAACTTGCCAATCAAACCGATATTCTGAAAGATAAAACCTTTGTGGTCTCGGGCGTCTTCACGAAAGTTACTCGGGATGAGCTTAAAAAACTCATTGAGGACAACGGTGGCAAGGTTTCCGGTTCCATTTCATCAAAAACTAATTGTGTGGTTGCGGGCGACAATATGGGTCCGAGCAAAAAAACAAAAGCTGAAAGTCTGGGCGTTTCCATAATTTCGGAAGATGATTTCTTAAAAATGATTTCATAACGTAAAACTTCAAGGTTTTGAAAACCTTGAAGTGCATTTTGAAAACCTTGCAGGAAGCGTTATTTTTGCAGGCTAATAAGTTGCTGGAGTGCTTGATAATATAAGACGATTTTCTTTAAAAAAATCCATCGAAAGGAATTTGCAAAAGCGGGATATTTCACAGCGAAATGAGCCACTCGTTTATTTGGGTTTTTTGGTTGATGAAAATCTTCAGAAGAATTTGCAGCCGTTTTATGAGTTTAGCAAAGAGCTGGGATTGAAGGAAAAAGATGTGAAGATTTTCACTTTTATTGAAACAAAGCGGCGCATCCCAACCCTTCGAAATAACCAAATAAGCAATAAGGAATTTACGCTGCGCGGAGAAATTGATAACCAAAATGCTTCGGAATTTTTGGATTTTCCATTTGATGTTTTGGTAGGTCTTTACAAAGGAAAACATACATTTTTGGATGCTATGGTTTCAAAAAGCAAGGCAAAGTTCAAAATTGGTTTTAAAGATGCCGATGCGCGATTGTACGATTTACTGATTAATGTGCAACCATCGAATCTGGAAATCACAAAAAACGAAATAGAAAAATATTTAAAAATTCTGAACAAAATATAATTATGAAAGAACTGATTGGCACAGGAGTGGCTTTAATTACACCTTTTAAAAGTGATTTTTCGGTTGATGTTGAAGGCCTTAAAAAAGTAGTCAATTTCAATATTGAAAATGGAATAGATTATTTAGTTGTTTTGGGGACAACTGCTGAAAGCGCCACACTTTCAAAAGAGGAAAAACAATTGGTTATCGACACAATAGTTTCTGCCAATAATGGAAGATTGCCATTGGTTTTGGGCATTGGCGGCAACAATACCCAAGAGGTGATTTCTGAAATGGAAACGCGCGACCTTTCTCCCTTTACGGCAATTCTTTCGGTTTCGCCATTTTATAATAAACCCACACAGGAAGGAATTTATCAGCATTTTGCGGCTATAGCGAAGGCTGCATCACTGCCTATCATTCTTTACAATGTACCGGGCAGGACGGCATCAAATATGCTTCCGGAAACGGTAATTCGCTTGGCTAATGATTTTGAAAAAATTGTCGGCATCAAGGAAGCAGCAGGGGATATAGTACAAGCAGTGAAATTAATTTCTGGCTGCCCAAAGGATTTTCTCGTGATTTCTGGCGATGATATGATTACGCTGCCTATGATTTTGGCCGGTGGGGCGGGAGTAATCTCGGTAATTGGTGAGGGTTTTCCAAAAGAATTTTCAAAAATGGTGAAATTAGGTTTGGAAAGAAAAGTGGATGAAGCCTACGAAATTCACTATAAAATAGCTCCGGCCATCGATTATATTTTTGCGGAAGGAAATCCCGCCGGGATAAAGACGGTTTTCAAGAAATTGGATATTTGCGGGGACACCGTGCGTCTGCCTTTGGTAGGCGTAAGCGACGGATTGCGCTCTAAAATCGATGCGTTTATTTCATCATTTTAAAATCCTCTTTTCAGTAGAAATGGAGTTCTTTCAATTCTCGATATTTATTGAATTCAGGCACAATAATTTCGGTAAATAATAAGTTTTTGTAATCACGTTAAATTCCTTATTTTTGCCCGATGTTTTTGAAACCCATGAAAGTACCTTTTTTCGTAGCAATCTGCCTTCTATTTGTTTTCGCCTCTTGCAGCGAATACCAGCGTGTTCTTAGAAAAGATGACGTTGCCAAAAAATATGCAATGGCAGATTCACTTTACAGATTGGGCAAATACAAGAAAAGTTTAAAGTTAATGGAACAAATTGTTCCAGCCTACCGCGGAAAACCTCAAGCGGAACGCTTGATGTTCATTTACGCAAACACCTATTACGAACTGGAGGATTTTTACCTTGCTGGTTACCAGTTTGAGCGTTTCACACAAGCATATCCGCAGAGTGATAGTGCGGAAGTGGCTGCGTTTAAGTCTGCCAAAAGCTTTTATGAACTTTCGCCAAGATATTCATTAGATCAAAAAGAAACCGATAAGGGCCTGGAAAAACTTCAGGAATTTATAAACCAATATCCCAATTCTGCCAAACGTCCACATGCAAATGAGCTGGTTGCTGAACTTCGGTACAAACTTGAAAAGAAGCAATTTGAAGTGGCAAAACAGTACTTGCGGGTTGAGGATTACAAAGCTGCAATTGAAGCATTTGACAACTTTATTCTGGACAATCCAGGTTCCGAATTTAGGGCCGAGGCATTTTTCAGAAGATTTGAATCCGCTTACGAATTGGCAATTGTGAGTATACCAAGTTTGGTGCAGGAGCGTTTGCTAACGGCGAAAGGATACTACAATAATTTTACAAAATATTATAAGGACACGGAATTTGCGGCAGAGGCTGAAAAAATTATGCAGGATATCAATGCAAGAACCGTAACTACAGAAACAGAACCCACTACTTAAATACTAATTATGGATATTAAAAATTCAGAAGCACCAATCAATACTGTCACGCTGGACAAAAATAGAATTGACGCGCCCACTAACAATATTTACGAGGCTATTTCAATTATTTCGAAAAGAGCTACGCAGATTAATGGCGACATCAAAAAAGAACTTCTTGAGAAATTGGATGAATTTGCTACTTACAATGATAGTCTAGAAGAAATATTCGAAAACAAAGAGCAGATTGAGGTTTCCAAATTCTACGAAAAACTTCCGAAGCCACACGCATTGGCGGTTCAGGAATGGATGGATAATAAAATCTATTACCGAAATACCAAAGACGAAGTGGTAGAATAATGTTCAATCCAGGGTTTTAAAAGTAGATCCTGAAATTTGAAAAATACAATGGCTGTTTTGCACGGGAAAAATATCTTGCTTGGAGTAACTGGCGGGATTGCCGCGTACAAAACAGCTTTTTTGGTTAGGTTACTAATCAAAAAAGGCGCAAACGTGAAGGTGGTTATGACGCCCGCCGCTAAAGAATTTGTAACGCCACTTACGCTTTCCACCTTATCCAAAAATGAGGTTTTTTCCTCTTTCACAAATGAAGGTGATGACGATAATCATCGGGATGCCGTTTGGAATAATCACGTTGAGCTTGCGCTTTGGGCAGATTTTTTCATAATCGCCCCCGCCACGGCCAACACGCTTTCAAAAATGGTGAGTGGAACGGTTGACAATCTTTTGCTTGCCGTTTATCTTTCCGCCAAATGCCCCGTATATTTTGCGCCGGCAATGGATTTGGATATGTACAAACATCCATCTACAGAAAATTCATTTCAAAAATTAAAAGATTTCGGAAATATCCAAATTCCGGCAGCTTTTGGTGAACTTGCCAGCGGATTGGTGGGAGAGGGCAGGATGGCCGAGCCTGAGGCAATTGTTTCATTTCTTGAAAAAGATATTCTGAAAAAAATGCCACTGAATGGAAAAAAAATTCTGATTACGGCAGGTCCTACCTTTGAAGCAATTGATCCGGTTCGCTTTATAGGAAACCATTCCAGCGGAAAAATGGGATTTGCCCTAGCCGAAGAAGCTGCAAAATTAGGCGCTGAGGTTACATTAATTTCTGGTCCCGTGCATTTGGAAATAAAAAACAACGCCGTAAAATTGATTCGGGTCACTTCTGCTGAAGAAATGTACAACGCCGCACATCAAATTTTTGATACGTGTGATATTGCGATTTTAAGCGCGGCCGTGGCAGATTATCGTCCCGCTGCTATTGCTTCGGAAAAAATCAAAAAAGCGGAAAATGAATTTCAGCTTCAATTAATTAAAACGAAAGATATTCTTGCTTCGCTAGGGACAATTAAAAAACATCAGTTTTTGGTAGGTTTTGCCCTTGAAACCCAAAACGAAATTGAGAACGCAAAATCAAAATTGAAAAAAAAGAATTTAGATTTAATTGTTTTAAATTCGCTTCGGGACAAAGGTGCAGGATTTCAAAGTGACACCAATAAAATTACTTTAATTTCCAAGGACAATAAAACGATGCCTTTTTCTGTTAAGTCTAAAACCGAAGTAGCACAGGATATTTTACATTATATTATAGAACAAACACATGCGTAAATTTATACTTTTCCTCTTATTTTTTTCTACTGTTTTTGCGGCAACCGCTCAAGAACTCAACTGCTCCGTGACCATTGACGCCGAGCAGACCGGGCAACCCAATCAGCAGGTTTTCCGGACCTTGCAGGGCCAGCTTACAGAATTTTTGAACAATACAAAATGGACTTCCCGCGAATATAAAAACCAAGAGCGAATAGACTGCAATTTCACCTTCATACTTACGCAATATGATGGAACATCCTTTGGCGGTACGCTTCAAATCCAGTCTTCCAGACCGGTTTTTGATTCTACCTATGATAGCCCGGTTTATAATTATTTTGATAAACAGGTGAATTTCACCTATAAGGAATTTGAGCCATTAAACTTCAACATCAACACATTTCAGTCAAATCTCATTTCTATTATAGCTTTCCACGTTTATACGATTATTGGTCTAGACGCTGACACGTATTCATCTTATGGGGGAGAGGATTATTTTCAAATTGCGAAGCAAATTACGAATACTGCGGCCGGAAGCAATTTTGTGGGCTGGAAACCCACAGATGGCAATCAATCAAGATACCAATATAACGATGCGCTGCTTTCCAATGTTTATAAGGAATTTCACGATGCCATGTATTTATATCACCGCGAGGGAATGGACCAAATGGCGAGTGACCCAAAAATTGGAAAACAAGGTGTTGCGGATGCCATCAACAAATTGAAGAGTATTAACGATAGACGACCTAACAGTTATTTATTAAGAACATTTTTTGATGCCAAGGTTGATGAAATCCAGGCCATCTTCAGTGGTGGACCCCAAGTTGAAATTGCCCAACTGGTTGAAAACTTGAACAGAATGGCGCCCACAAAACGAAGTAACTGGAGCGAGATTAAATTTTAAAATTCCCTTTTTTATATCTTATAAATTAATTGCAACTTATTGTTGCAATATGCCGTTTTTCGCATCTTTTCATTATTTTTAGAATTCAAAAAAAGATTGGGTGATTACTACACTTGCCATAAAAAATTACGCGCTCATTGAAGATATTCGAGTTGACCTTAACGCAGGTCTTACTATAATTACGGGCGAAACCGGTGCTGGTAAATCCATACTTTTGGGTGCATTGGCGCTTCTTTTGGGAAAACGTGCGGACATTAGCAGCGTGAAAGATGCTTCAAAAAAATGTGTTGTGGAAGGCTACTTTTCCATAAATAATTATGGTCTCGAGAAAATTTTCGAGGAAAATGAATTGGATTATGAACCCCAGACCATACTTCGCCGTGAGATTTTGCCAAGTGGAAAATCCCGAGCTTTCGTAAATGATACTCCAGTTACACTGAACCAGCTTCAAGCTTTAGCACCTTTTTTGGTTGATGTGCATAGCCAGCACGATACATTGGAAATTATTTCTGAAAATTTTCAGATGGAAATAATCGATGCCTTTGCCGGAAATGAGATTTTTCTTAAAAAGTATCAACAGCAATTTTCTGAATACAAGAAAATTTCAGAAGAACTAAAAAAATTACACAAAGAGCGTGAAAATGCTGCCAAAGAACTGGATTACAATACTTTTTTGTACAATGAACTTCAACTTGTGGGATTAAAAAATACAAATCAGCAGGATTTGGAGGAAAAATGCGAGACTTTGAACAATGCGGAGGCCATACAGGATTCGCTTCAGCAGGTTTCAAAACTTTTTGAAGAAGACCAAATAGGTTCATTGGAAACAGCGAAAGAAGCGCGGATAGTATTGGGAAGAATAAAGGAATTTTCAAAAACGTTTGATGAATTTTGGCAACGGTTGAATAGTCTCATCATTGAACTTGAAGATTTGAGCAATGAGGTATTGAACAGCGCAGAAAATATTGAGGCAGACCCCGAACTGCTTTTCCAAACCAATGAAAAGTTGCAGCAACTCTATAAACTTCAACAGAAGCATGGAGTAACTTCTGTTGAGGAATTGGTTGAAATTCAGAATTCTTTGGAAGAAAAAGTAAATACTACGCTTGGGCTTGATGATAGAATTAATTCTTTGGAAAAAGAGAGTGTAACAATTCGTGAAGCCGCATTGAAAACTTCCGAAGCACTTCATAACAAGAGAACAGAAGCTATTCCAAAATTAAAACGGGAAATGGAAGAAATGCTCGCACCACTTGGGTTGCCCAATGCGCGCTTTCAGTTTGAACTGGAAAATTCATTAGAATTTAAAAATAACGGTACGGATTCCCTTCAGCTTTTATTCACAGCAAATAAAGGATTGGCCTACGGCACTTTGAAAAAAGTAGCATCCGGTGGTGAAATGAGCCGAATTATGCTGGTTATAAAGGCCGTTTTGGCGAAATACAAAAAACTTCCCACTATAGTTTTTGATGAAATAGATACCGGTGTTTCTGGGGAAGTGGCAAATAAAATGGCAGATATAATGTTACGGATGAGTGGCGGGGTGCAACTTTTGAGCATCACGCATTTACCCCAAATTGCGGCGAAAGGCGAGTATCATATTAAGGTTTACAAAAGTGAGGAAAATGATGTAACCACCACAAGGCTAAAAATGCTTAGCGAATCTGAACGCATAAATGAAATAGCACAAATGCTGGGTGGAGCAACCGTTACGGAAGCGGCAATAGCGAATGCAAAAGAATTACTGAATTAAAATGTATCTTTACTTATTCGGAATTTTAAGAATCATTTATTTTAAAAAATCAGTTATAACAGAAAAACTACAAACCATTAAGAATATGTCTTATAATTTATTGAAAGGAAAAAGGGGAATTATTTTCGGCGCGTTGGATGCCAATTCAATTGCTTGGAAAACCGCTGAAAGAGTCCACGAAGAGGGCGGAAAATTTGTTCTCACAAACGCACCCATAGCAATGAGAATGGGACAGATAAAAGACTTGGCGCAACAAACAGAATCTGAAATAGTTCCTGCAGATGCAACAAGTATCGAGGATCTTGAGAATTTGGTTGAAAAAGCAATGGAAATTTTGGGCGGCAAGATTGATTTTGTGCTGCACTCGATAGGCATGTCCATTAATGTGCGCAAAGGCAATCACTATACAAACCAAAACTATGATTGGACGCACAAGGGATGGGATGTTTCTGCGGGTTCCTTCCATAAAACTATGCAAGTATTATATCAAAAAGATGCTATGAACGAGTGGGGAAGCATAATTGCCCTTACCTACATGGCATCGCAGCGTGTGTTCCCAGATTATAATGATATGGCAGATAATAAAGCATATTTGGAAAGTATAGCACGCAGTTTTGGGTACTTTTTCGGAAGGGATAAAAAAGTGCGGGTTAATACCATTTCCCAGTCGCCAACGCCTACCACTGCTGGACAAGGTGTAAAAGGTTTTGATGGATTTATAAGTTATGCCGAAAAAATGTCGCCATTGGGCAATGCTACCGCCCTGGACTGCGCCAATTATACCGTGGCCATGTTCAGCGACCTTACAAAACGAGTTACCCTTCAGAATCTGTATAACGACGGAGGATTCTCAAATATGGGCGTGAGCGATGGTGTGATGGAAGCTTTTGTAGGTAACAAATAAATTCTCATATCATGAAAAAGAAAAGTCCCCCAAAATGGTGGGACTTTTTCATTTTAATGGTTGATAAAAATAAATTCATTTTTTTTGTATTTAACTTAAATTTTAAATACATTTAAACAATTATTAACTAATTACTTGAAAACATGAAAAAAACTATTTTATTTGGTTTATGTTTAGGATTATTATGTATTAATGTAAATTCCCAAACTAACTTACAAAACAATGTACAGTCATCTTCTGTACAACAGCCAAAAAAAATTCTCTCTTTAGAAGAATTACTGGTTAAATATAGGACTATTGGCACGAAAAGCGGGTCAGTATCAGAATACTTTACCGCAGAAGAACAAAAAACTTTAAGGAACTATTTAAAAAATGAAATTGCTGATAGGCCTATTCCGCCATATTGTGGACCTTTAGACTTTACAAATGCTGTAGAGCCTATAACACTCGTAAATGTTGCAAATATAAATAATGTAACAGGTGCAGCTGTGAATGGTACGCCGGATCACGAAGATTTTACTTCTATAACTGGAAATATGGAGTTAGGCATGAGCTATACCATTGCTCTTGAAGGTAATACTGATGGAAATTTTACGAATCGTTTTGTTGTGTTTATTGACTGGAATCAAAATGATGTATTGAATGATGCTGGTGAAGTTTATGAAATTACCAACTTACTTGTTAATTCTACAGGGACCGATGGTCAACAATCTATAGGAACGATAATAGTTCCTCCAACTGCATCTTTGGGCATTACAAGAATGCGGGTTAAAAAACAGTTTGGTACTACAAACTACTTAGATCCCTGTCTTGCTACTGGTTTTGGCCAAGCTGAGGATTATAGTGTTAATGTTTCTGCTGGTGGAGGAGGAAATGTCCTTGATACGGCTTATGGAATTAACAATAGCAATCAAGATGTTATAGGTTTTAATGTTGCTGACCCTTTAAATACTGAAGTTTTTGCCACTTCACCTGTAACTGTTAATTTTGAGAATGCTGGAGCTATTGATCCCAACAATCCAACAACTGGTTACTCTCTAGATAATGGTGGGGATTTATATAGTTTTGATATCAGTACAGGATTCTACACTTTTATTGGGAATATCCCAGGTAGCTGGTTGGGAATGGAATATGATCAAAACTCTGGTATTCTATATGCAATCACGGGAACAGAATTATATACAATAGACACAACGGCTATTTCAGCAACATTGGTAGGGCCTTTAGGTTTTGATGGTGTAACTCAAGTACCAATAGCTCTAGCAATTAATGGATCTGGAGTTGGATATACTTACGATATTGGAAATGATACTTTATATACTGTGGATTTGACCAATGGAGCAACCACTGCTGTTGGTCTAATAGGATTTGATGCAAGTTTTGGGCAAGGAATGTGTTATGATGCACTTACTGATACAGTCTATATGGCAGCTTTCAATGCTACAACTTTCCAAGCAGAATGGCGATCAGTTAATACAACAACTGGTATGTCTACATTGATTGGGCCAATTGTTACAGATGAAGCTACTACTCAAGTTGGATGGGTATCCATTGGAGAAACACTTCCGATGCCTACGTGTTTGGAACCAACAAATCTTGCTGTATCAAATATTACTGAAAACACAGTCGATTTATCTTGGGATGCTGAACCCAATGCTACTAATGGATATATTTGGTATGTGATGAATCAAGGTGAAAATCCAATAACGGGATCGCCTGTAGATACTGGTACAACTCCTGCTGGTACTATTACTGCCACCGCATCTGGATTAACAAATGCTACTTTATATGATTTTTACGTTGTTGCGGATTGCGATGGTGATGGATTAAGTAGATTTGCGGGACCTGTAGAATTCGCAACATTGGTTACGCCACCAGCTTGTGACGGTAAATTCTTTGATACTGGCGGGCCAGGAGCAAATTATCAAAATGATGAAATGGTTACAACTACGATTGTTCCAGATAATCCTGGTGATGCTGTTACTGTTACATTTACAGCATTTAATGTTGAAGATACTTGGGATGCATTATATGTTTATGATGGTCCAGATGCTACATTTCCTCTAATCTCAAGTGGAAATCCAGCAACGCAGAGTGGATTTCCTGCAGGTGGATATTACGGAACTAGTATACCTGGCCCTTTCACATCTTCAGATTCTAGTGGAGCATTAACTTTTGTTTTTATGAGCGATAATACTGTTACGACTGCAGGATGGGAAGCAGATGTTACTTGTGATGTACTAGGCATATCTGACAACGCACTTGCTGGTTTTGCTTATTTTCCAAATCCAACTTCAAATATTCTTTCTTTAAAATCTGTGAATAATATTGAAGCTGTTTCAATGTTCAGCATTTTAGGTCAAAAAGTTATGGATTTAAATATTGGAGCTACCACTTCAGACATTAATTTATCTGGATTACAGAGTGGAACATATATTATGAAAGTTACAGTTGATGGTCAAACTGGAACTTTTAGAGTATTGAAAAACTAAACATAGTTTTATATGTTTATTTACCACCCGTCAATAAAACGGGTGGTTTTTTTTTAACTATTTTTGGGCAATGCAAAATTTATATTCATTCATTATTCCTGTTTTTAACCGCCCACAGGAGGTTAGGGAATTGCTTGAAAGTTTCGTTGCTCTAGATTTTTCAAGAGACTTCGAAATTGTAATCATTGAGGACGGTTCCACGGAATCATCAGAAGTAGTAGTGTCCCAATTTCAGGATGAACTTACTATTTCATATTATTCAAAAAAAAATTCTGGGCCCGGTGATTCTAGGAATTTCGGTATGGCAAAAGCTAGGGGAAACTATTTTATAATTTTGGACTCAGATTGTATCCTGCCTTCTCATTATCTTAAAACTGTAGACGAATTTCTCACCAAAAATTTTTACCATTGTTTTGGGGGAGCTGATGGTGCGCATAAAGATTTTACACCTTTGCAGAAAGCAATAAATTTTACGATGACATCTTTTATAACAACGGGTGGTATTCGCGGAAGTAAAAACAGTGTAAGCAGTTTTGAGCCCCGAAGCTTCAATATGGGTATATCCAAAAAAGCTTTTGAAAAAACGGGTGGCTTTGCTAAAATACACCCCGGTGAAGACCCAGATCTCTCACATCGCATACATAAAGCTGGATTTCAATCCACATTTATTCCTGGTGCTTTTGTTTATCACAAACGTCGAATTTCTTGGTCGAAATTTTATTCACAGGTAAAAAAATTCGGTACCGTTCGCCCAATCTTGAACAGTTGGCATCCACATTCTGAAAAAATTACTTTTTGGTTTCCCACACTGTTCGTTTTTTTCGTAGTACTTTCTATATTTTTCGCATTTTGGCAGCCTATTTTTTTATTTCCGCTGGCCGTCTATTCGCTGCTCATCTTTCTTGGCTCGTCCATTTCAAATCGAAACCCATACATAGGATTTCTATCCATAATTGCGGTTTACATTCAATTTTTCGGCTATGGAATGGCATTCTTAAAATCAACATATTACATCAAATTCTTAAAGAAAGATCCACAGAAACAATTTCCCTCCTTATTTTTTAAGTAATTTTAAGCTGAAGGAAATTATCTAAATATGTTCAAAGATTTTTTTTCAAACATCAAAAGTTCAAAAGTCCGGCTTTTTCTTTTTTTTCTGTTTCTCGCAGTAATATTTTGGTTTTTGACCAAATTCAGCAGAGAATTCACCACAACCATGGTAGCCAAAATCAAGTATGAAAATATTCCTGAAACCGCTGTACTGGCTGAAGACAATCCAAGCAGTTTAACGTTTGACCTTACGGCAAATGGTTTTGAAATTTTGTTCTATAAATTTAAAAGACCAACTATCGATATTCAGGTAAGTGAATATTATTCGAAAGAAAATGAAAATTTTATTATTTCCGATAATGAACTTGCACGAATTGTAAAGTCCAAATTCAATCGAAATTTAGCTGTGAAGAATTTATCGGTTGATCAGCTCATAGTTCATTTGGACCCCATTGTTCTTAAAAATGTAAAAATTATAGCCAATACTCAGATTGTTTTCAAAAATGGCTTTAAAGCTACAGATTCCATTATCGTGGAACCAGATTCCGTGAAAATATCTGGTCCCGCGGGAAGTTTAAAAAATATTGAATTTGTGGAAACCGAACTCTTTACGGCAAAGAACGTTGATAACATAATTTCAGATAACGTAAAGATTGCAAATCCGGGAGCAGACGTAGTTTCTTTTTCGCCAAAAGAGGTAGCCATTAAATTAGAAGTTGCTGAGTTTTCACAGGGGAAAATAATGTTGCCTGTTGAAGTGATTAATCTCCCGCCCAATTTAAATATTAAGTTAATTCAAAAGTCAATCACAATCAGCTATGAAAGTTCCGTGAACGATTTTTCAACGATTTCAAAGGAAAATTTTCGGGTTGTTTGTGATTTTTCAAAAAGAAACGAGGACGAGAATTTTATGATTCCCATTTTGGAAAAAAAACCGATGGGCGCAAGAAATGTTGAATTTTCACCAAAGAAAATTGACTTTTTAGTTTTCAAATAAATCAATTTATTTCGAAAAAATTTTTATATGAAAATTGTAGGGCTTACCGGAGGAATAGGTAGTGGAAAAACTACGGTCGCCAACATGTTTGCCGAAGAGGGCGTTCCCATTTACATAGCAGACATTGAAGCTAGAAATCTTTCAAACACGTTACCGATTATCCGCGAGGAAATAATTGAAATTTTCGGAGAAGCTGCATATCAAAATTCAATTCTTGACAGAAAATTTATTGCAGATAAGGTATTCAACAATACTGGATTGTTGGAAAAGCTCAATTCCATAATTCACCCAAGAATTGCTGAACATTTTAAGGAATGGACCTCAAAACAAAATGCGACATATGTTATAAAAGAAGCCGCAATTTTATTTGAAAATGGCGGATATAAGGAGTGTGATTACAACATACTGGTCACAGCACCAAAAAAAACTAGAATTGAAAGAATTTTAGCCCGTGATGAAACAACCGAATCAGATATTTTAAAACGAATGGAAAATCAATGGAGCGATGAAAGAAAGGAAAAATTCGCGGATTTTACCATTATAAACATAGATTTGGAATCAACGAGAAATGCGGTAAAATATATTCATAAATCCTTGCTAGAAATGATCTAAAATTCCCAAAATTTTTCATTGTTAACATTTGGTTAAAGGGGCTAAGGGCTAAATGTTAAAATCTTACTTTTGGGGAATGAACAAAAAGCTATTCGTATTGCTCATAGCGCTCATGAGCCTCTCTTTGTTAGGGATAGTATTTGTGCAAGGATATTGGATTACAAACGCATATCAAACCAAAGAGGAACAATTCGCCATAAATGCACGCCAAATTCTACTGGACGTTGCGCAGGAAATTCAGCTACGGGAAGTTAAGGAATATTATGACGTTTACAGTAAATATGTAGATAGTATCGAAGTCCCGGATGATGCCGTTTTTACTGAATTGGCCTACAAAATAAAAAATAACAACAGCAACGAAACTTACATTTTTACGGATGGTATTCTGGAACAGGATTATAAATTGTCCTCAGGTTTTGATACGGATATTGACAGTATTCAATTCAAAAAATTAACCAGCAGAAAAACCAAGACCACTATAACGCAGGGAATTGACGGGATAGCCAAAACCGATATCCGTACCGAATCCTTTTCGCGATTGAAAGATTACGAACGCAACCAATTTGAGGATTTCATTCGGAATATTTCATCCATGACACCCATTTATAAACGGGTTTCCAAAGAAGAAATTGAAAACCTAATGGTACGGGAGCTGAGCGAGCGCGGGCTAGACATTCCGTTTGAATATGCTGTTTACAGTAATAATATTGAAACCAACGTGCATTCAGATAATTTTGTGAATGATGAAGAAAGCGTATATGTGGTTCCACTTTTTGTGAATGAGGATTTAAAAACTGGATTTGAATTATACGTGAGCTTTTCAGAAAAAAATAAATTGGTATGGAACAGCATTTTGGGTATGGCCATTCTCTCCCTTATTTTCACATCAGTTATTATTTTGGCGTACGCTAGCGCCATTTCACAAATTTATAAACAGCGCCAGATTTCGCAGATTAAAACGGATTTCATAAATAATATGACGCACGAATTTAAAACTCCCATCGCCACTATTAATTTGGCTCTGGATTCTTTGAAAAATCCTAAGGTGAAGGATAATCGTGAATTTTTGGACAGATATTTAGGGATGATTCGTGATGAAAACAAAAGAATGCACGCCCAAGTTGAAAACGTATTACGAATTTCAAAATTGGAAAAAAATGAACTGGATCTTCCAAAGGAACGCGTAAATCTTCAAAATGTGGTTGAGGATTCCATTTCTCACGTAAGTCTTATCGTCGAGGATCGAGGCGGGTACATAAAAACGCATTATGGCGCATTGAAATCTACCGTATTGGCAAACGATTCCCACTTGGGAAATGTTATCGTAAATATTCTGGACAATGCCATTAAATATTCCGAGGACGAACCGAAAATTGATATTTATTCCGAAAACGTAAAAAATAGCATCATCCTAAAAATTCGCGATCAAGGAATGGGAATGACCAAGCAGGTTCAGAAAAAAATATTCGAAAAATTTTACCGGGAGCATACCGGTGATATTCACAACGTAAAAGGCCATGGCCTTGGTCTTGCCTATGTAAAACGCATTCTTGACGATCATGATGCGGAGATTTACGTGGAAAGCGAAAAAGGAAAAGGCAGCACATTTATACTAAAACTACACTTAATATCTTAAAATTATGGAAACTGAAAACAAAAAAATCCTTCTAGTTGAAGACGATCCCAACTTCGGGACAGTACTGAAAGATTACCTTGCCATGAACGATTATAACGTTACCCACGCCAAAAATGGAATGGAAGGTTTTGAAAAATTTAAAAAAGACGATTTTGATCTTTGCATCCTCGACGTGATGATGCCGTATAAGGATGGTTTCACGCTTGCTAAGGAAATTCGTGAAAAGAATGAGGATGTGCCGATTATATTTCTTACCGCAAAAGCGATGAAAGAGGACGTTTTGAAAGGTTATAAAGTAGGGGCAGACGATTATCTGAACAAACCTTTTGACAGTGAGGTTCTCTTGATGAAAATAAAAGCAATCATCCAGCGCAAGGCAACAGATAGCATTGCAGACAGCAAACAATTTGAGTTTGAAATAGGTAATTTCTTTCTTAATTCAAAATTGCGGTTTTTAACGTATATGAAAGAGGATCCTATCAAACTATCACCAAAGGAAAATGAGTTGCTGCGTTTGTTAGCGCTTCATAAAAATGATTTGATGCCGCGCGAATTGGCACTTACAAAAATATGGAGGGATGATAATTACTTCACTTCAAGAAGTATGGACGTTTACATCGCTAAATTGCGCAAATATTTAAGTAAAGATGACGGTGTCGAAATCATAAACATTCACGGTGAAGGATTCCGGTTGGTTGTAAAAGATGAAGTTGACAACTAATTTTTAAATAAGATAAGTGTAAAAAAACGCCTCAATTCAAGGCGTTTTTTTCTTTTATAAATTCAATTATTTCCGAAGCATCCGTTTGATAGTCAAACCAATCTATCTCGGTATTTTTTTTGAACCACGTAAGCTGCCGCTTTGCAAACCGTCGCGTATTTTTCTTTATTTCTGAAATTGCCTCCTCTTTACTGAATTTTCCATCCAGAAAATTAAAAATCTCACGGTAGCCAACCGTTTGGAGAGCGTTTATTTTTCGGTATTCGTATAGATTTTTGGCCTCTTCAAATAAACCTTCGGCCATCATTAAATCTACCCGCTTATTTATTCTATCATAAATAATTTCACGCGCTGCCGTTAAACCGATAAATTGGGTGTCAAAAAATCGTTGCTTTGGTTTTTCTTTTAAAAATGAAGAATATGTTTTTCCACTCGCCCTAAAAATTTCCAAAGCACGGATGAGCCGGTGTGGATTCTGAATATCTACTTTTTCAAAATAGATGGGATCGACACTTTTCAATTCATTTTGCAGGTATTCAATACCCGCTGTTTCCAATTCAGAATTTAATTTTTGCCGAATTTCATTTGGAACGTGTGGGAAACGGTCCAATCCCTTTATAACCGCATCCACATAAAGGCCGGAGCCGCCAACCATTACCACAATATTTTTTTCTTTGAAAAGATTCTTCAAAAGGGCGAGTGCTTCTATTTCAAAATCACCAACGCTGTAATCATTAAAAATTGATTTATTCTGTATGAAATGATGTGGTATTTCTGCCAATTCTTCATTTGAAGGAACAGCCGTTCCTATTTTCATTTCCTTGAAAAATTGCCTGGAGTCTGCCGATATTATTTCAGTAGAAAAAACTTTCGCAATCTGGATTGCCAACCTTGTCTTGCCAATGGCCGTAGGACCTACAACGCATATGAGCAATGGCTTGCTGGCACTCATTTTTTATGTTTTGACTTAAAGTCGAGGTCTTCGGTATGTAGTGGATAACCACATTTATGGCAGTATTTAGCGTCATCGCGATGACGCTTTGCATTACAATGGCGGCAAGACTGTGTGTTTACGTGCACATAATCTTCATTTTCATTCATTCCTTTTGCCGCGTACTGCGCGCTCACAATACCTGTGGGTACTGCAATTACACCATAACCCAAAATCATAATAAGCGTTGCCAAAAATTGGCCCGCTGGCGTTACCGGGGCTATATCGCCAAAACCAACGGTCGTGAGCGTAACAATGCACCAATATACACTTACAGGAATGCTTTTAAAACCACTCTGCTCACCTTCAATTAAATACATAAGCGTACCGGCGATAATAGCCACAATCAATACGGCAAAAATGAATATTGAAATTTTTGCCCGGCTGTCTATCAATGCTTTTCTTAATTTATTTCCCTCGCCAATGTATCTCGTAATTTTTAATATTCGAAAAACGCGTAACAGCCGCAATGCACGTACGGTCAATAAGTAGTTACTTCCTACAAAAATGAATGATAGATAGAGTGGGATGGTAGAGAGCAAATCGATTATTCCATAAAAACTGAAAATATAGGCTGAAGGTTTTCTTACCGTAAGTACACGTGCTATATATTCAATGCTGAAAAAAATAGTGATTACCCATTCAATAATATAAAACAACCTATGGTATTGAATATCAATGCTCTGTACGCTTTCAAGCATTACAATGACAACGCTTACCAGAATCAATGCAAGAAGAACGATATCAAAAAGTCTTCCCATGGGAGTATCTGCTTCATAAATTATCTCATGAAGTTTATAGCGCCAAGAATCTTTTTTGTATGGTTTCAAATAATGGGATTTTGAAGGGCTAAAATAAGCAACTTTACTTAATTAGCGGGTTTTGGACTTAGTTTTAGAATCTTCAATACCTTGTTTTTTCTTAGATAACTTTGAATAATGTGCTGCGTATCCCTATTATTTTCCATTGGTGTAATGATAGATTTTAAAATTTCTGGATTATTGATTTGATAATTTAAGCTGTAAAAGCCATACCCAATAAATTCACCATTTTCTATTAAAATTACAGAACGTTCATCCACTTCCCGGCCTCTGTCTATAAGTGCTACGCTCTGTTTTTGAAAACTGTTCTGTTCCAAAAATCTTTCTACGCGGCTGTTATAATACTCAGGCGATTCTTCTTGAAGGCACGCTCCATAGCATTCTTTAATTCCATACAAAAAACAGCCCTTCGTAGTTTTATCCAGCCCATTCAACTTTTGGCACAACTGGTTCTCACTCGTAATTTTGAATAGCGATGTCTTTGCCTGTTGGTAATTACTGAAGGTAGTTATCGCTTTTTTACGGCCATCCGCTGGTTCAATCTGAAGGTTTATGTATCCATTTTGGTCAATAACGGAAGTCAATTGATGTGTAAACAAATTTTTCCTTCCTCTACTGCTGAATTTTGGCTTGTTGCGTTTTAGCTCAATATTTTCTTTTAGGTGCGCAATGAGTTCATTTCCAGTTTTTTCGAAAGTTACGGTTTTTACCTGCGCTTGAAGCTGTCTCGATTTTTTATTATCGTTCGTAAAATGCTGAAGCACTCGTTTTTTGATGTTTTTACTTCTACCGATGTAAATGATTTTCCCGGCTTCATTGTGCATATAATAAACCCCAATTTCCGACGGTAACTTTTCAACAATATCTAGCAGTTTCGGCTGTAACTTTTCCTTTCCTTTGGAGTGCTTTTGAATGGTTTCCGTTATTATTTCTTTTGAAGTGTCCTTCGCCAACAACAATTTAAAAAGAGCCACCGTGGCTTTGGCATCGCCCTGCGCCCTGTGCCTATCACTTAGTGGAATGCCGAGTGATCGTACCAATTTACCCAAACTGTACGATGGCATATCGGGCAATAATTTTTGCGATAATTCCACCGTGCAGAGGGATTCGCGCTCAAAATTATATCCCAAGCGGTCAAATTCCGTAGCCAAAATTCTTTGGTCAAAAAGGGCATTGTGCGCCACGAGAATGCAACCTTCCGTAATTTCGATAATGCGTTTGGCTACCTCGTAAAATTTTGGCGCGTGCCGAAGCATCTCATTATTGATGCCCGTAAGGTTTACAACAAACGGCTGAATAGGTTTTTCGGGATTTATTAGGCTAGAAAATTGATCAACAACCGTGTGGCCGTCAAATTTATATATCGCAATTTCCGTGATTCCTTCCTCATTGTATTTGCCGCCCGTTGTCTCTATATCTAAAATTGCGTACACTGAAAATTATTTTTGAAAAGATTAAAAGGTTAAGAGATTAAAAGACTAAATGATTAAATGACTAAAAGAGTAAAAGAGTAATAGAGTAAAAGATTAAATATTTAGAATTAAGCTATTTTCACTACTAACAACTAACTACTAACTACTCACTACTAACTACTCACTACTCACTACTCACTACTCATTATAATTGCGTTCCCCAAAAATAGCGCTGCCCACTCGCACCATGTTGCTTCCGTTTTCAATGGCTATTTTGTAGTCGCCGCTCATGCCCATACTTAAAATGTTTAGATCGGGGTTTTTTGTTTTGAACTTATCATAAATCTGTTTCAAATGCTGAAACTCAGACTTCACTTGTTCTTCATCATCTGTAAATGTCGCCATTCCCATCAACCCCACTATTTTAATATTCTGAAATTTTTTTATTTCCTCTGAAGCAAGCAAATCCGCGGCATCGGCTTCATCCATTCCAAATTTACTGTCCTCTTCGGCAATTTTTATCTGAAGCAGACAATTAATGGTACGGTCGTTTTTTTTCGCTTCCTTATTTATTTCCTTCAAAAGTTTAAGGCTATCCACGGCGTGCACCAAACTCACGAATGGTGCCATATATTTTACCTTGTTTCGTTGCACGTGACCAATCATATGCCACTGTATATCTTTCGGCATTTCCTGCCACTTGCCCGCCATTTCCTGGATTTTATTCTCCCCAAAAATTCGTTGTCCTGCGTTGTACGCTTCCATCAAATCTGATACAGGTTTTGTTTTTGAAACCGCTACGAGGGTCACGTTTTGTGGCAATTCCGAATAAAATTCTTTTATATTTTCTGAAATATTCATTTTGTAGCTTAATTCAAATTTCTTTAGATGAAGAAATCTTTAAAACTCATAAACCGTTACGCCACTGCGCAATTTTGGTTCTATGTACGTGCTTTTTGGTGGCATCCTTAAACCTTCATCGGCAATTTTTTTTAACTCCTCCGTTGTTACGGGAAGGAGCCCAAAACCCACGGCAAAATTCCCAGAGTCCACCGCCGTTTTCACATATGCCAAGTCCTTTTTGCCGTGGGCATATTCAATGCGCTGATCATTTCTCAAATCTTCAATCCCCAAAATTGGTTTCAATACGGTTTCAAATAAAATTTGGGTATCCAGCGCGTCCAATGCATTTTTGATTTCATAATTGTTTTTCCGAAGGTAAAGCGAGTAAAATTCGCCGTCCAGATACATACTGAAATGGTGCTTCTTGGAAGGCTTGTAATATTCCATCCCACGGTTTTCAATTCGGAAATATGCATCGAGCCGTATTAAAAATTCGTCTTTCTGCAAGCCGTTCAAATCTTTGACCAACCGATTGAATTCGTAGATTTTTAAATCGCTTTCGGGAATTAAATAGCTCATAAAATAATTATATAATTCTGAACCATTGTGATTGGGGTTATCATTTTCCAAATCCTTTGCGAGCAAATACGAGGAAGCGGAGCGATGATGACCGTCCGCGATGTAAAGCGCGGGCATTTCCGAAAATATATTCTGGATTTTTTTGAGAATGGTTTCATCATCAACGTTCCATAAATAATGCGTGTCCCGGTAGGTTGTGGTGAATTCATATTCCGGCCGGCTTTGCATCACAAAATCGATAATGACTTCCAATTCCTTATTGTCCGGATAGGTTAAAAGGACCGCTTCCGCGTTGAACCCCACGGTTTTTAGGTATTCCTTGAAAACTACTTCCCTAAATTCCAGCGTGTCCTCGTGCTTTTTGATAATGTCGTTTTCATAATCCGCCACACTTGCCGCCGCCACAATTCCATTAAATTCCAGACCATCCCTGTTTACGATTTTATAAATGTAAAATGATTGATTTTCCTCCTGCATAAAAATGCCCTCTTCCTTAAATTCCTGATATCTATTTCTTACCAAGGAATAGCGCAATTCACCGGAAATCTCCTTTTGGTATTTGTAGCCCGGATTTACAATGTGCAAAAATGAAAACGGATTGTCCCTCAATCTAGATTCTACTTGGGCAGGCGTATAGCTATCGTAAGAACGCGCCGCAAGTAAACTTACCTTGTCCCGAGTGGGTCTAACTGCTTTAAATGGGAGGATTTTGGCCATTTCTTATAGTATTCAGTGTCCGGTGTTCAGTATTGAGTTGATCACTTTGTATTGGTTTATGAAATTTTTACTCCAAATTTTTCAGGATTTCTTATCATGTAATTTATAAGTTTTCCAACTTCTATACTGGAATCAAATAACTTTTTATATTCCGAATCATTTATATAGTTGCATTTTAAACTATACTCAAGCCATACCTGTGTTTCTGAATTTTCTGCATCGCTATCGGTAAGTTTACTAATAAAATTTTTTAGATAAAGTCTTTTTCGGTATGCTTCTGCAATATTTGCTGAAACACTCCTTGAAGACCTTCTTATTTGATCTGTCAATGAATATTTTTCTTCCGTTGGAAATGATTTTGATATTGAAAAAATTTCCATAGAAAGATCAACTGATTTCTGATAAGCAAATAGTTCTTGAAACTTCATTGTTTTTTTTCTGAATGCTGAAAACTGAACACTGAACACAGGTTACCGTTGCGTAAATTATTTCAGAAACATTTTCGAAACCACTTCAGCCTTCCTGTTTTCACTGTAATCGTAAAAACCTTCTCCGCTTTTTGCGCCAAGCTTTCCGGCCATTACCATATTCACCAAAAGGGGACAAGGCGCGTATTTCGGGTTTTTAAAACCATCATACATAACCTTTAAAATGGAAAGACAAACATCCAGCCCAATAAAATCAGCAAGGGCCAGCGGTCCCATGGGGTGCGCCATTCCCAGCATCATTACCGTATCAATTTCCTTTACGCCGGCCACGCCGTTGTATAATGTTTCAATCGCTTCATTGATCATTGGCATTAAAATTCTGTTCGCCACAAATCCAGGGTAATCGTTGACCTCTACGGGAACTTTTTTCAACTCTTTTGAAAGTGATTCCACCGTACTGTACGTTGCGTCACTTGTGCTGTAGCCTTTTATTATTTCTACCAATTTCATAATAGGAACGGGATTCATAAAATGCATGCCGATAACCTGTTGCGGTCGCGAAGTAGCTGCGGCAATTTGGGTGATAGAAATGGAAGAAGTATTGCTCGCTAAAATTGCATCCTTTGAACAGAATTTATCCAAATCCCGAAAGATTTTAAGTTTGAGATCCAGATTTTCAGTGGCCGCCTCTACAACCAAATCTACCGATTTTACACCTTCCTCAAGATTTGTAAAAGTGGTAATATTCTTCAGCGTATTGGTTTTATCGGTTTCAGAAATTGTTTCCTTTAAAACCATTCTGTCCAGATTTTTTGTGATGGTCGCTAAACCTTTGTCCAGCGAAGCCTGCTGGATGTCAATTAAATTTACCTTAAAATTGAACTGCGCAAACGTGTGGGCAATCCCGTTGCCCATGGTTCCTGCGCCTATTACTGCAATATTTTTCATAAATGGCTATATAATTTAAAACCGAAATTCTTCGGAATGTGATTTTAATATTTGGAATTAAGTTGCTTCAAATTTTTCTGAAATTTTCAATAATCATCATTGCCACGCGAAGCGCTTCCGTTCCCTGGCCCAGTGAAACCTCGGGAACACGGTCTGCTTTTATGGCTTCGGCAAAGCTTTCGAGCTCATCTAGGATGGCATTATTGTTTTCCACCTTCGGATTTTCAAAATAAATTTGCTTTTTTACTCCTTCCGCATTGGTGAGTACCATCGCAAAATCATCGGCATCCTTTGGTGCATCCTTCATCTTTACAACTTCACATTTTTTCTCAAGAAAATCTACTGAAATGTAGGCATCGCGCTGAAAAAACCGAGCCTTTCGCATTTTTTTCAACGAAATCCGGCTCGCGGTGAGGTTTGCCACGCAACCATTTTCAAACTCAATACGCGCATTGGCAATATCCGGTGTTTCGCTCAAAACGCTTACGCCACTGGCGCTCACGTTCTTCACATCACTTTTTACCACGCTCAAAATGGCATCAATATCGTGGATCATTAAATCCAGAACCACCGAAACGTCCGTCCCGCGCGGGTTGAATTCCGCCAGGCGATGCGTTTCTATAAACATGGGGTTGGTAATTTTATCCTTGATTGCCGTAAACGCGGGATTAAAACGTTCTACCTGTCCCACTTGACCGCGCACTTTGTGCTTTTTGGCGAGATCCCGAATTTGCTCGGCCTCGGTCACGGTTTGGGTAATGGGTTTTTCTATAAAGATATGTTTACCCGCTTTTATTACTTTTTCGGCACAGGCAAAATGCGTGCTGGTGGGCGTTACCACAACCACCATTTCGCAGGCGTCAATAAGCGCTTCCATCGAGGGAAAACTTTTATAGCCAAATTCCTTTTCTATTTCAAGGGATGCTTGTTGATTAGCATCATAGAACCCAACCAAGTCATATTTTTCAGATTGTTTGAGCAGTTTTAAATGAATTTTTCCTAAGTGCCCAGCACCCAGAACGCCTGCTTTTAGCATTGTGTACGTGTTTTTTTCAAAGATAATGGTTTTTGGGAAGAAGAGCGGCGGGTTTGCAAGTTTATGAAATTCTCATTTTTGGCACTTTTGCATATTTATATTCCGAAACTTCGGAAGTAGTTTTTTTTTCTGAAATAGTTCAAATTTGAAGAATTGATTGTTGTAACATATTCTTTAGAATTGGTTACTTTGTAAAACCGAAAATATATAAACTGAAAAATTAAATTTGAAAGACACTTTTACCCATCAAGGAATGCGAAAGAAATTGGTTGAAACCTTGAAAACCAAAGGGATTACCGATAGAAATGTTTTGCAGGCCATCGGTAAAATTCCGAGGCATCTTTTTATGGATTCCGGTTTCGTGGATCACGCGTACGTGGACAAAGCTTTTCCCATCGCGGCGGAGCAAACTATTTCCCAGCCGTACACTGTTGCCAGACAAACCGAGCTCTTGGAAGTAAAAAAAGGCGATAAAATTTTGGAAATAGGGACGGGCAGCGGCTACCAGGCCGCGGTATTGCTAGAGATGAATGCATTACTCTATACCATTGAACGCCAAAATGAACTTTTTAAAAAAACACGACTTTTTCTCCCAAAATTAGGGTACAAGCCCAAACGGATGATTTTTGGTGATGGCTATATAGGTCTTGAGGATGAAGCGCCATTTAATGGAATTATTGTTACTGCTGGTGCGCCTTTTGTACCCCAGCCGTTGCTGGCCCAATTAAAAATAGGAGGGAAGCTCGTAATTCCAGTTGGGGAAAATGTGCAGGTTATGACAGTTTTCCACAGAAAATCCGAAACTGAATTTGAAAAAAAGGAATACGGTGAATTCAAGTTTGTGCCTTTGCTGGAAGACAAAAATTAATTACCTATCGATAATATTTAAGAATTTAAGTCCAAAAATAAAGGCACCTTCATTTCCGCCTTCAAAAAAACTGCGAACGTAATCCAAACGGAGGAAACGGAATTTCCCAATTCCAAGATTATCCAAGCCTAACGAAACTTCAGAATACGGCTTTCGGTTTTCGGTGCTCAAAAAATGTGCGCCCGCAACTAGATTCCAATTAAGTTGATTGATTCCGGGGATTTTTCCCAGAATAAATCCCCTGAAATCGTGTTCCAAATGCCCTTCAAAATAACTTTTATTGGTGCTCAATTGATAATAAGGAAGCAAATTGAACACATTCGTATAATTTGGCGAAGTGCCCACACGGGTCTGATTTCCGTTGAAATGTTTATAATCGATGAACGAAATAGTTTCGGCATTTAAAAATGTCCCGCCTTTTAAGTTGTATACAAATTCACCCTTATTTCCCAAAGTTATTGATTGGTTCAGGCTCGCTTGAAATTGGGTATAATTATAATCACTATTTGAGGATGCCGCGCCGTTTTCAACAATTATGTTAAGTTCTGGGTATTTTGAATCCTCAACAGTGAATTTCATATCAGGATTCGATGCGTATTTCTGTGCAAAATTAATTCGGGCACGTAGGTAGGATTTTAGGATATTATGTTCCGTAATTACGGGATTGCTAAAATCATTAGGCGCCAGAGGATTATTGCTGGTATAGCTTACATCTGCATTTGGGATGGTTACATAATCTGAAGTGTTAAAAAGCGGCTGTCTATTTTCAAACCCTACGCGGCCGTAAAGGTGCAGGCCATTGAAAATTTCACGGCTATAACCAACCCTGCCGTAATTCAACTCGTAGAGTTTCATATAATTTCTTTCAAAAAATAATGTAGAAACCGTATTTATTAAAGGCGAAATAGGTTCAAGTGCATTGAACTGCGCTACTTGGCTACCCCCTGTAATGCTTATCCTTGATTTATTTGTCCAATTGAAATTGCGGACCAAAACCCCGGAAAATCGTAATCTACCTTCGGAAATTCCATAGTTGGCATTTAAGGCCGTGTAAAGTGTGTTGGTCTGGTTATCATCATACCACTTTAAAAAATTAAGCCCAGCCGAAGCATTCCAGCCTTGAACAGTATTAAAGTTTATTTTTGAAATAGGCCCTTCATAACTCACGCGCCATTTTTCAAAACTATTCTTGTAAGTATACCCGGTAAGGGGATCCAAAATGCCAAATTTATTTGATTTGGCATCGAGGGAATCTAAGTACGTTTTGGAACTCCGCAGAATCTGGATGCTGTCTTTTTTCACATAATCCTTCAATTCTTCATTGGTTAAGGGCACAGGCCGAATGCCTTTCCAAAAAATACTGTCTTTTTTGTTCGCTTCGGAAGCGAAGGATATCACTTCGTTCGTAAAACTTTTTCTGTTGAAATTGGGGGCAAAATTATAGTTGCTATAGACGGCAATAAACCGCGCATCGCCTTCCATCGCCATCAAACCAAAACCAAAATCAATAGTTTGTGAAATTTTCACCCAAAAATCATTTGCACCGTCATATTTGTAATTCTGCTTAATCATTAAAGCACTCACAAATGGAATTTGTATCGCCGCACCGGTAGTGGTGAGTTCAATACCGTATAGCTGCCAATCCTCTTCCACAATGTATATAAAACCTTTCCAGACGCGATCGTTGGGGCGTTTCGGGATAACTTCAATTTTATTTATGAGTTTGTTTCCTTCATAAAAAATCCCGTCCAACCTGTAATTGTAATAATAGAGAGCGTTGTTTGCGATAGGCGAAACGAGTGCCGCATTTATTTCAACGGTATTTTCATAGAATGAAAATTCGGCACTTTGGGCACTGTTAAAACTGAAGCCGTTATCGTTTCCACTTACTTTGCTTGCGATAATCTTTTCGGTGAAATTATCTGGTTTTTGATAAGCTATTTCTGAAATTGTTTCAGAGAGATAAACAATTCCCGTCCGGGTTGAATCCAGTGCACCATCAAAATCCCCAATTTCCTGCCCCAATATTTTTTCTGGCAAATCCTTCACGCGCCACAGACCCCGGGAGTAGAAATCTGCCGTAAATGCGCTGAGCCTTTCCAGATTTTCCTTTCGCTGTGCAATGGTTTCGCGGATGATGCGATATGCTGGGTCTTCGCCAGTAGTTACTACCACTTCTTCTAGGCTGGTGGATTCTTCAGTTAGTGAAACATTCAATATAAACGGAAAAGATTGAGGTTCAATACTCTTTGTAGTGGATTTATAGCCTAAAAATTGGAAGACGACTTCGTATTTTTTCTCTTCGGAAGCATTCAAAATATAATTGCCATCATCATTCGTGGTAGTACCGATGTAGCTATTTTGAAGATAAATATTTACGTACGGCAGCGGATTGCCCTTGGCATCCGTAACCTTGCCAACTATTTGCGCCGTAATGGAGGCAGAAATAAAAACGAAGAGCAGGCTAAAGGTAAAGCGCATCTGGAAAATTCTAATTGTTGAAGGCTTTTTTAATCCTACTAAGCTGTTTTTTATTGTCGCGATCCTTTATAGTTTCGCGCTTGTCATATTCTTTTTTACCGCGGCAAAGTGCTATATCCAGCTTTGCAAGGCCTCGATCATTGGTAAACAACACCAGTGGAATGATGGTAAGCCCAGAGTTTTTCACTTCTTTTTCCAGTTTTTTTAATTCGCTTCTGTTCAGCAAAAGTTTTCGCTCACTTTTTGGGGCGTGGCTGTAATGCGTGGCGTGGCTATATTCCTGCACGGTCATATTAATGGCAAACAGCTCGCCATTGCTGAATTCGCAAAAACTTTCGGCAATGGAGGCTTTTCCTTCCCGAATTGCCTTTATCTCTGTACCACGCAGAACGATGCCAGCGGTGTAGGTATCGAGGATTTCATATTCAAATTTCGCTTTGCGATTTTTAATCTTTATATTTTTCTGAATTGCCATAGCTGCAAAGGTAGAATGATTAATGAACAATGATTGATGAATACAGAATTATTCCACCGTGAGGATTTCAACATTTCTATCATTGCCGTTAATGGTTACTATAAACAGGGTTGAATTATCTGAATCATCCATATTTTCATATTTTTCCTCACCAATCAATTGGTTGGCCAATTGCGGGATGGTATTGCTGTGGCCCACGATCAAGATGTTCTTCCCGCGGGTGTTGGCCAGAAATTTTTCAGAAAAAAGTCTTTCCGGCACATAAGTCTGTATGGTAATTTGCTTCTGTTGCGCAATGGTGGACACGGTCTGTTTGGTACGAATATATTTGGTGGCATAAACGGCATCCAGTGGTATGGTTTCAAAATGCGTTGCCCAGCGCTTGGAGCGTTGCAAACCTTCAATGCTTAGATTGGGATCTTCATCGTAAGCGTTTGTACGTACTTTTTCGGCGTGTCTCATTAAATAATAGGTGGAAGTTTCTGGCTGCGTGGATTCTTCGGATTTATTGATTTCAGAAGTCTTTGTTTCAGAATTATTACTGGAAATTGAAAATATGAGTAACAATAACAGCAGATTTTTCATGATAAAATTTTTATGTAACACTATTTAAGAGAGTTTGGCAATTTTATAACTAAATAAATACATTCTTTAATATTTAATTACCACTTCTGCGGTACAGATTGCCTTATCTTTACTAAAGTAAACATTAAAAATAATTTAAAACAAAAAGCTATGAACGAAGATCAATTTAAAGGCAAATGGAACCAAGTAAAAGGTAAGATGAAACAAGCTTACGGAAACCTGACCGATGATGATTTAAAATATGCTGAAGGAAAATCTGATGAATTACTTGGGCGCCTTCAGGAAAAAACTGGTAAAACCAAAGAAGAGTTAAAGAGCCAGATTGACAAGTGGTAATTTTCCCTAAACTTTAATTACCGCTTAATTTGAAGCCGGATCCGTCAAAATTTCACAAGTTGAAATCTTGACGGATCTTTTTTTTGTGGATACTATGAATGTTTCTCGATTCTTATTTTTTTTAAATTTAATTCTGTCGAAGAGTTTATAATCTAAAAATATATACCATGGCAAACCTCAGTTATAATCTAATTCACGAGACGCTGGATGAAACCAGAATGAGTACAATCTTTCAAAAACTTGAAGAAATTAAAGCGCTATTGCCACTGGGAACACTAACTCCCGAAGAACGAAAGCAATACCGTAGTCTAGACGTCCGCAACCATGCATTTGTGGAAGATGCAATAAGGGTTCAGAAAAATCTTGGTGAGAATCTGCTGCCTGCCGATTTAAAAAGTGATGCTATGGAAACAGATTTCCTATTGGGGAAACAAATAAAAAGTGTTCGTGAACGCGTTAAAAATATTGAGAATATCCTTGCGGATGTGGCGAGAATAGTAGATCACGAATCTTTTGGTATGGCTTCAACTCAATATAAACTGTATAAAGTGGGCGCCAAGGTGGGAATTCCCAATGCGCGGACGGCAGTAGAAGAACTGCGGTGGCGTTTTGAGAATCAAGGAGGTAGGACCCTGGATATAATACCATAAAATAAATTGCTTCTCTTGATATTTAGATATTTTATGTAACCTTTTTACATACCGCTGTAACCATTTTACTTACTGCTGTAACTTTTTTACTTACAGCTGTATCCATTTTACTTACCGCTGTAACCTTTTTACTTACAGCTGTATCTTTTTTACTTACCGCTGTATCCATTTTACTTACATCTGTATCCATTTTACTTACCGCTGTATCTTTTTTGCTTACATTTGTGATGTTAAAACTGAAAATTTTTAAAAAATGGTGACCTCAATAAAAACAAAAGCCCCAGATGTAGGATCAATGTTGCAAATGCACTACAAAAAACACAAGATCAATAGGGCCGCACTGGCCAGAAAACTGAATCTGCACAGGGTAACGGTAGCAAAATACGATCAAAGAAGTAGCCTACATGTGCGGGTATTGTGGGATGTAGCCATAGCGCTGGAACATAATTTTTTTGCGGACATCGCAGCCCAAATGCCAAAAGAATACGCTACCAATGTGCCCCAAAACAATGTTCAGGCCGAACGGATTGCGGCATTGGAGGCGGAGAACGCATTGTTGAAAAGTAAGGTGGAAACCCTTATGCAGGTGGTGGGGAAGTGAGGAATAATTATATTTGGGGGAAAATTAAAAATTTAGTGAGTATTTGTGCATAGCACAATATCCACAAATATTTCAGGTACCGAAAATGTAGTCACGCCCATTGTAATTAATTTAAAAAACTGCAAATGAAAAAAACAATTCTATTGTCATTTATATCATTTATTCTTTGTAGTTGCACATCAGAGAACTTTTATGAAACACAGCGATATTTCAATACCGATAAGGAATCATATAATGTTGGGGATGAATTTGAATTGACCATTTTTATCGCGCCTCAAAAAGATGAAAAAGAAATCCGACTATACGACAATTATAAGAATTTACAAATATCATTTTCTTTAATAAATAGTGAGAAAGGAATTCATAATGGTAGCTGGACTAAAAGATCAAATGAATTTTTAAATGACACATCAACGACAAAATTCAGAATCACTAAAAAAAAACCATTCAAAAAGTCCTTCACAGGAATAATTTCTGAAACAGAAACAGAAATTATTATTGAAATACCTGAGTTGAATTTTAGTGACGGATTACCGAAATCTGAATTTGGTGCAAATAATAAGGTTCGAATTCATGGACTGTGTGACCCAATTGATCCAGAAATTGGAGCATCAATAGAAGAATTTATCGAAGTAAAGGATATAGAAATTATAACAATATAAAAATGCTTTTTAATAATGCATAAAGATTATGGTGGGCGAGCGGTCTACGGCACTTTTTTCGCTCCGCAGATAATTTTGATTTCTGAGAACAAGATGGCGTTTCGAAAGCGACAAAAATAGACACAAACCTTTATAATTAATTAAATACACAACTATGAAACAAAATTTATTACTGACATTATTATTGATTTTTACAATTAATACGTATTCTCAAGATTCAAAATTCAGTATTGAGGCTAATTACCCCATTACAATTGACAACAATTTTCTACAAGATGCATATGGTATAGTTGATATTGGGTTAAAGTATAGATTTGTGGAATTAAACCCGATAAAGATTGGAGTTAGTCTAAATGGTGGGGTTCTAATAGATAATTCAAATCAAAATAATTCTCCACAAGATTTTTTGGTGACTACGTATATTATTCAACCTAAAGTATTCGGAGAACTAAATCTTGAATCAATCGAAAAATTACATCCTTTTTTAGGTTTAGGATATACATTTATGAACTATCAATTGTCAGGTTCAAATAACGGAATAGATGTTTCTGGTATATCTGAAAATTTGAGTGGATTTGGACTAAATTTAGGCGTTGCCTATGACATTAGTAACAAGATTTTTGTGCAAGTTCAATATGATTTCACCAAACTGAATATAAAAGATGGCCCAAATGAAAAATTCAACACAAATGTCAACTTACTGAAAATTGGTATTGGACTTAAAATATAAATAACTACCTAAATAGGGCAAGGCTATAACAATAAAAGATCAGGCTAAATGTATATACTTAAATTACTTTCTTTTACATTTATACTAAAAATTCAAATATAAAACTGGAGATGGCTGTTATGTGATACAATTTTAAATAAAAAGCATAATAAAATTTTAAAACCCCAAGCAAAAGCAAGGGGTTTTCTATTTTCCATCAACCATCAACCATCAACCATCAACCATCAACCATCAACCATCAACCATCAACCATCAACCATCAACCATCAACCATCAACCATCAACCATCAACAATCAACCATCAACCATCAACCATCAACCAAGTTCTCCTGATTTCTAAAAACCAGCCCATCATCAAAACTATCCAGCAGAATAATACTGTCCGTAGTAATTCTTGCTGAAAGAATCTCTTTGGAAAGCTCGTTTAAAACCTCTCGCTGAATAATCCTCTTTACAGGTCTGGCGCCAAACTGCGGATCAAATCCTTTTTGTGAAAGATAGGCGATGGCCTCTGGCGTGGCATCCAGCACGATGTTTTGCTTTAAAAGCATTTTTGAGACACCTTTCAGCTGCAATTCCACAATCTTGTTAATATCAGATTTTGAAAGCGGGGTGAACATAATAATATCGTCTATCCTGTTCAAAAATTCTGGACGCACCGTTTGTTTTAAAAGCGCGAGTACTTCAACTTTGGCGCCTTCCATCGCAGTGTCCGGATCCTTCACGGCTTCGAAACGCTCTTGGATTATATGGCTGCCCATATTGCTGGTCATAATAATAATCGTGTTTTTGAAATCCGCCAGACGGCCTTTGTTGTCCGTTAACCTACCTTCGTCCAAGACCTGCAATAAAATATTAAAAGTATCTGGGTGCGCTTTTTCGATTTCATCCAGTAGCACCACGCTGTAAGGCTTGCGGCGAACGGCCTCGGTAAGCTGCCCTCCTTCATCATACCCTACATATCCTGGAGGTGCACCCACCAAACGGCTTACGCTGTGCCGTTCTTGGTACTCGCTCATATCAATACGGGTCATGGCGTTTTCATCGTCAAAGAGATATTCCGCTAGGGCTTTCGCAAGCTCGGTTTTACCTACTCCTGTTGTACCAAGGAAAAGGAAGCTACCAATCGGTTTTTTCTCATCCTGCAATCCCGCGCGGCTTCGGCGAATGGCATCACTTACAGCTTGAATGGCTTCATTTTGACCCACTACACGTTTATGCAAATGGTCCTCAAGCGTCAATAGTTTTTCCCTATCGCTTTGAAGCATTTTAGTCACCGGAATCCCGGTCCATTTTGCCACCACTTCTGCAATGTCCTCTCGGTTTACTTCTTCTTTAATCATGGAAGAACCTTCTTGATTTTCAGCCAATTGGTTTTCCAATTTATTTAGGTTTTCTTGTGCTTCCTTAATTTTTCCGTAACGAAGTTCCGCAACTTTCCCAAAATCACCCTCGCGCTCAGCACGTTCTGCTTCCAGCTTAAATTCCTCAATCTGGGTTTTCAGATTTTGAACATTGTCCACAACTTCTTTTTCACTCTGCCATTTTGCATTAAGTTCATTGCGCTCTTCCTTTAAATTGGCCAAATCTGCGTGAAGGGATTTCAATTTGGTTTCATCTTTTTCACGTTTTATGGCTTCAATTTCAATTTCAAGCTGCATAATTTTTCTATCCAAAACATCCAATTCCTCGGGTTTTGAATTAATTTCCATCCGAAGTTTACTGGCGGCTTCATCCATAAGGTCAATAGCCTTATCCGGAAGAAAACGATTGGTAATATACCTTTCAGACAGTTCTACCGCAGCAATGATTGCTTCGTCCTTAATGCGCACTTTGTGGTGCGTCTCATACTTTTCCTTGATTCCTCTCAAAATGGAAATAGCACTCTCCGTATCGGGCTCATCAACCATTACCTTTTGGAAACGGCGTTCCAGCGCTTTGTCTTTTTCAAAGTATTTTTGGTATTCGTCCAGCGTTGTGGCACCAATTGCACGAAGTTCCCCACGGGCAAGTGCGGGCTTCAGGATATTGGCCGCATCCATAGCCCCCTGTCCGCCACCGGCACCCACAAGGGTGTGAATCTCATCAATAAAAAGGACAATATCACCCTCGCTTGAAGTTACTTCCTTGATCACGGCCTTTAAGCGTTCCTCAAATTCCCCTTTATATTTGGCGCCGGCTATAAGCGCGCCCATATCCAAGGAATAAATTTCTTTCGACTTTAAATTTTCGGGAACATCGCCGTCTACAATTCTGTGGGCAAGACCTTCTGCAATTGCGGTTTTTCCGGTTCCCGGTTCGCCCACGAGCATAGGGTTGTTTTTGGTGCGTCGGGAAAGTATTTGAAGAATTCGACGAATTTCCTCATCACGCCCAATTACTGGATCAAGCTTGCTATCGCGCGCCAACTGATTCAAGTTTTTGGCATATTTATTTAAGGAATTGTAAGTTTCCTCGGCGCTTTGCGATGTTACTTTTTCGCCGCCGCGAAGCTCATCAATGGCCGCATTCATTGTTTTTTCGGTAACGCCTTGATCCTTTAAGCTCTGGGCAATCCCACTTTTGGAATTGAGAATCGCCAAAAGTAAATGCTCAATGGAAACATATTTGTCGCCCATTTTCTTCGCTATGTTTGTAGCTTCCAAAACCGTTTTGTTCGCTTCCCTTGAAAGCATAATATTACCCCCAGAAACTTTGGGAAAACTTTCCAACTGCTTGGTTAGAATTTGTTGCAGTGTGGTAAGATTCACATTTAATTTTTTGAGAATAAAGTGGAGAACATTTTCATCTACTTCAAAAATAGCTTTCAGTAAATGTTCGTTCTCTATTTGTTGGTGTCCAAGGCCTTGAGCAATTTGTTGTGCTTGCTGAATGGCCTCTTGACTTTTTATTGTGAAATTATTGAAGTTCATATATATAGTATTTTGAAAAACTTGGTTTTTACTTAATTTTTATCTGAAGAATTATTCTTCGCACGAGCAGGAATCAATTATAAAGCCACACTAAATTTAAGACAAAATGTCCGCTAAAACCTGCATTTATACAGACATTATGACGGTTTTAACAGCGAAGTTTCGGCAATAATCAGTCATATATCTTAGTTTTGCAAAAAGAGAAACAACTATGGGATTTTTTGATAAATTTAAAACGCAACGCGATATTGTAAAGGAAGAAATTGTGGAAGTTCCTTGGCACATTTTAAACCAATTGGAACAACTGGAAACTTTAGTAGAAGAGTCACAACAAAAGCCAGTGGCCATTTTTAAGCATTCCACCCGATGTGGCATAAGCCGGGCAGTCCTAAAAATGTTTGAGCGAAATTATAACTTGAATGAAGACCAAATTAAATTGTATTTTCTTGATCTTCTAGAAAATAGGGATATTTCAAATGAAATTGCCAATCGATTTGGCGTACGTCACGAAAGTCCACAAATGATCGTAATTAAAAATGGTACGGTAATCCACCACGATTCACACCACTCCATTGATGCGGAACACCTTAAAAAAATAGTGGCATAAATTCTTTGGGATACCCAAAAAAAACCACGAACCCACGATTTATTTATTTCGTGAATTCTTGGTTTTATTATTTTAAAAACAGAGAACTTACTGCTTGTTTGCAGGTAACAGTCTCGTGCGACATTCGCCGAAGCCTATACGCACATGCTCGTTGGAACAATGTCCTCTCAAAATTACGGTATCGTTATCGTTTATGAATTTACGCTCACTTCCATCAGATAGTTTGATGGGTTTTTCACCGCGCCACGTGAGCTCGAGCATAGAGCCGTAAGAATCTGGAGTTGGGCCCGAGATGGTTCCGCTACCCATCATATCGCCGCTGTTTACATTGCAACCGTTAATGGTGTGGTGGGCCAATTGCTGCGCCATATTCCAATACATATATTTGAAATTTGACGAAGTAATCTTATTTTCCTCTCCATTTTCCGGACATATATAGACTTCTAATTCTATATTATAGCTCTTTTTCCCTTTATACTGAAGGTAGGGGAGTTGCTCCATTTCCGGTTTAGGACCCTCAACTTTAAAGGGTTGTAGCGCATCCAACGTTACAATCCAAGGGGAAATGGATGAAGCAAAATTCTTGGCCAAAAATGGCCCAAGTGGCACATATTCCCATTTTTGAATATCGCGTGCGCTCCAGTCATTGAACAGCACCAAACCAAAAATATATTCCTCGGCCTCGTTTACGGGAATGGGTTCGCCAAGTGCATTGGCATCTGTAGTTATAAAAGCCATTTCCAGCTCAAAATCTACTAATTTTGACGGACCAAAAACGGGCTCGGTGGCGCCATCGGGCATTGTTTGCCCCCACGGCCTGCGCACATTTATATCGCTAGGGATAATGGATGAGCTCCTACCGTGATATCCCACAGGAATATGGAGCCAGTTCGGCATAAGCGCGTTGTCCTTCCCACGAAACATAGTACCCACGTTTGTAGCGTGTTCCTTGCTTGAATAAAAATCTGTATAATCACCTACTTGCACGGGAAGTTGCATTTCAACCTCTTCCATCGTAAATAGAATGTGTTTTCTGTGCTCCTCATTATCACGGAGCTTCGGGTTTTCTTTATCAAAAATATCTGCGATTCGGTTTCGCACCAGTCGCCACGTTTTTCTTCCGTCACTTATAAAGTCATTCAAGGTATCTTGAAGAAAAATATCATCGGTAAGTTCTATTCCATTAAAATATCCCAATTGGTGAAGCGCGCCCAGATCGATGGCATAATCTCCAATTCGGGTTCCAATGGTTATAATATCATCGCGCGTTAAAAATACGCCGAAGGGGATGTTCTGTATGGGAAAGTCGGTATCCGGTTTTGTGTCTAACCAGGTTTTGCGCTTAGGGTCGTTGGCGGTAATCATTGTTAAGTAGCTTTAATTCAGATAAATAAATCTAACTAATTTTTTTTAATCTATTGATTATTAATAATGTAATTAGCGAAGTTTTTACTTGAGCCTGAAATTTTTGTTAGTAAAATATGTTTCAAATATATAGATTTCATAATACTAAACGAATGCTTTTAGTATTTTTGGAATTAATTAACTTTCAAAAAAAATGCAGTGTTATAATCTTGGTTTTACTTCGAAATAATTTCAACAAAAATCAAGATATAAAACTTAAAAAGAAATATAGAATATGAATCGTGACCAACAGATTTTTGACCTTATTCAAGAAGAAAAAGAACGCCAATTAAACGGCTTGGAATTAATAGCTTCAGAAAATTTTGTAAGCGAACAAGTGCTGGAGGCGGCAGGTTCGGTTTTAACCAATAAATATGCGGAAGGCTATCCCGGTAAGCGTTATTACGGTGGATGCGAAGTAGTGGATGAAGTGGAACAAATTGCGATTGATAGGGCAAAAACGCTTTTTGGGGCTGAATATGCCAATGTGCAACCGCATAGTGGCTCCCAAGCAAATACGGCTGTTTTTGCCGCGTGTTTAAAGCCGGGCGACAAATTTTTAGGTTTCGATCTTTCCCACGGAGGCCACCTTACCCACGGTTCTCCCGTAAATTTTTCCGGAAAACTCTATGAACCTATATTTTACGGCGTTGACGAAAAAACCGGAAGAATAGATTACGATAAATTGGAAACCCTTGCCACAAAAGAAAAACCAAAAATGATAATCGCTGGGGCGTCGGCGTACTCACGCGAAATTGATTACAAACGCTTCCGCGAGATTGCAGACAAGGTTGGTGCCCTACTCATGGCAGACATAGCCCACCCTGCTGGATTAATAGCCAAGGGGATTATTGGCGATCCGCTTCCGCATTGCCACGTGGTTACTACAACTACGCATAAAACATTGCGCGGACCACGCGGAGGTATGATTTTGATGGGAAAAGATTTTGACAATCCTTTTGGGCAAAAACTTAAAAATGGAAATCTCAAAAAAATGAGTACACTTTTAGACAGTGCCATTTTTCCCGGAAATCAAGGCGGACCACTCGAGCATATCATCGCTGCAAAAGCTGTTGCATTTGGTGAAGCATTGACCGACGGATTTTTGCATTATGCCGTACAGGTAAAGAAAAATGCTGAGGTAATGGCGAAGCGTTTTGTTGAAAAAAATTATAAGGTCATTTCTGGCGGAACAGATAACCATATGATGCTTATCGATCTTCGGAACAAGGATATTTCTGGAAAAGAGGCCGAAGAAGCATTAAATGAAGCTGAAATTACAGTAAATAAAAATATGGTTCCTTTTGATGATAAATCACCATTTATTACCAGCGGAATAAGAATAGGTACAGCTGCCGTCACTACCCGAGGTTTGGTTGAAAAAGATATGGAACAAATTGTAGATTTGATTGATGAGGTGGTTCAAAATTTCAAAGACGAAAGTGTACTTGAAGACGTAGCCGAAAAAGTGAATGAAATGATGAACGGTCGGCCTCTCTTTAAAGGCTAATTTATGATCTATACCGAAAGACTTCAAATTCGTAAATATACATTGCTTGATGCTCCATTTATCTACGAATTAATGAATAGCGAAGGCTGGCTAAAGAATATTGGCAATCGAAATATCAATTCCATCGCAGATGCCGAAGCCTATTTGGAAAGACATTATTTGAGCATTTATTCTTCCCAAGGTTTTGGTCCCTACAAGGTCTTGCTGAAGGATTCCAGCACGGCAATTGGTTCTTGCGGACTTTATAAGCGGGATAATTTGGATTTTCCTGACATAGGTTTTGCTTTTTTGCCAGAATTTGTAGGACAAGGTTATGCACTGGAAGCGGCTAAAGCCATAATGAAATACGCTTCAGAAGAATTGAAAATTGAAAAAATTGTCGGTATTACACTGCCTGAAAATATTACTTCAGTTAAACTGCTGAAAAAAATTGGCCTTGCTGAAATTGGCACCTATAATTTTGAGTATGTCGAAGAACTTTTGCTTTTTTCAACTTAAAAAATTCATATAAAATATATTCGAAAAATGATTTCCGAAAGAGATTCCTATTTTATAAAACGAGCTATTCAATTAGCGGAAGAAGGCATGAAAAGTAATGCTGGCGGACCGTTTGGAGCTGTAATTGTGAAAAATGATAAAATCATAGCAGAAGGATTCAATCAAGTAACCTCGTCAAATGACCCCACCGCACACGCAGAAGTAGTTGCGATTAGAAAGGCCTGCGATAAACTGAAATCCTTTCAGTTGGAAGATTGCATAGTGTATACTTCCTGCGAGCCTTGCCCTATGTGTCTTGGTGCAATTTATTGGGCGCGGCCTAAAGCTGTCTTTTATGCCTGTACCAAGGAAGATGCCGCCGCAATAGGGTTTGATGATCATTTTATTTATGAAGAAATTGAAAAGGACATCGAAAACAGGCGGATTAAATTCATTAATATGGAAAGGGCAGAGGGGGTTAAGGTTTTTGAGCAATGGGCCAAGAAAGAAGAAAAAACAGAATATTAAATAATTTCAAGAATGTTTGATCGCGTTAAAATAATTTTCCTTCTCATTATTTTCTGCGGAAGTTTGATCGGTTGCCGTGAGGAAACACGAACTGTTTCGAGGGAAAAAATAACGAAAAAGGATATTACTGGCATGTGGAAACTTGAAAGTATGAAGGTGCGCGATACCGCAACAAATATTTGGAAACACTATCGCGGCGGAATGGATGGCTATCTTTTGTATGATGGAAGCGGCCACGTAGCGCTGCATCTTTATGAGAAAGGTTATGAGAATACCGCTTTGGAGTTTGCCAATTTCAGTGATGCCATTCCACTGGAATCTTTGAAACATCTAACAAAATCATACTATTATATGGGAAACTATTCAGTTTCAGATAGTATCGTTTCCCATTTCAAACTTTCACATTCCAACCCAAAAGAATTTGGCGATACGGCCGAAAGAAAATTCCATTTCCGCGGCGATACGTTAGTTTTGGAACCTGTAGAAAGCCAGAATGCGAATCTTCAACTAAAATTGCTTCGGAATAAATCCTCGAATTTATAATTCGGGAAAAGTTGTGCTTTCATAAGCTCCGGCATCCGGCGGTGTGCTTCTGGCAGTTCCATTTAAATCCACTAACGGTTGTACGTTGCTGAGTCCAATGTTTTCGGCGCCTGAAGTTCCATTTTCAATGTTAAAATTATTCAAATTGGTATTTTGGAACGCGGGATCTTCATTGAAAATAATATTGGAATACAACGAAGGATTCGAAAAATCGTATAATGGATTCCCGTCAAATTCGTTATTGGTATCTTCGAAACGAATCAAACTGTTTGAAAAATTAAAGTTGAAGTCCGCGTCATTGCTTCGGAAAAGCGAAATCTCGCGGCGTTCATTTCCGTAGATAATGCAATTAGTGAAATTTGCCTGTACCAAATCTGCAACAAACAGAACTTCTTCGGTTTCAAGAATGTTATCAATACTCACGGAAGGAAAACTTCGGAAACCATTGGTCCAATAATTTACAAATGTGCAGTGCCTAAAATCGTAGCTTCCGCCCAATTGAATTGCCAATGAAGATTGGCCACTATTATTGATAACCATATTTTCTCCCACAACGTCGCCCGTACGCGCCAAAACACCCACATTCGCGTTGTTATAAATTTGAACATTGCTGAAATCTGCAGAACTGTTGTCCACCAAAACCCCAACGGTGCTATTTTTTATGGTTGTGTACTCAAACTGATTGTCCACACTGCCGGAGGTGAGCCAGATTGTGCCCCACTGCCCGGGAATATCGGCGAAGGCTGGTTCCAGTCTATCACCTTCAAAAATGATTTCATTTTCCATAGCTTCAGCGTCGTTACTTGCCGCGCCTATTGATTTTATGGAACCATTTTGTGCTACCAGAATACCGCTATTTGCGTGAAAGTGGATGCGGGCACCGGGTTCAATGTTGAGAGTTCTATTGCCGGGAACGGCCGCGTATCCATAAATAACATAGGGTTTTTCATTTGTAAAAGTGAGCTCATCATCCTCGAGGAAAAAGCCTTCAATTTGTGTCGCGTTTTCTCCCTCACCCAGCGTTAGTGTCTCCACCATTCCGCCACCTATCTGTGCGGGAAATAGAAAAACGGCATCCTGTACAAGTGTTACCAGTTCCACTTTTTGCTCGTTTCCGCCAGTGTCAAACAAAATTTGATCTGTGTAAAGAAAATTATTTCCGCCCGCGGGCAAGTTGTTGATATCAATTGTGGTTTCAACGAATATGAAAATACTGTCCTTGGCAAGAACCTGGATATTTTCGAAAACCTTTCCCGGAAGACCGTCCACGTTCAATCTATAATTAGAGGATTCGCCTTGGCCCAAGCGTACGGAGGGGATGGTAACGTCCTCGTCGCTTCGGTTATAAACTTTTAAATTATAAGTGCTCGAGCCAATAGTGGAAAAAATGGTATCAAGATAAATTGTATCCCTTGAGAATTCAAGGTTGCCGGTGCTGGGCACGCTCTCAAAATCATTTCGGCACGAGCTCCATAGCAATAATGAACATATAACCGCAAATCCGTACAAATACTTCATTCAAAAAATTTTTGGTAAAAATATAACTTTTATTGAAGCATATTATTGTCGCGCTTGGAAGTTTTCAGTATCCCATTTCAAATGGCTTTGAAATATAATAGTTATGGATAACTATTGGATTTTTATTGTTTTTTGCTGCGTTTTGCCTTTCGTTCCGCTTTTTTGCGTTCGTGTTTTATTCTTCTGAATTCTTGGGTATTTTTATAGGCTTGCTTTGCTTTTTCGTACCAATTGGGGTCTTTCTTCGGAGTTTCCTCTTCAAATGAGATTCCTCCCGTAACAACAACTTCTCCCAAAAATCCACCGTATTCTAATTTGACATCAATCTGTTTGTTTTCTGAAGAGCAGACAATTTCCTTAGACTCAAAACCCACATAACTGAAAACCAAGATAGTTCCAGGCTCAGCTTCAATGGAATAATTGCCATCAAAATCTGTTTGAGTGCCTACAGAAGTACCTTTTATAACAACATTCGCGCCCGGAAGTGGCAATCCGGTATCGTCATTTACAGTTCCTTTTATAGTAATTGAATGCGAATCATTTTCGTTTACAGGTGCATTACTCCTTATTTTTCCTACAATCACGGTATGTGTACGCGTGGTTTCAGTATCTGAAGTCATCACAACATTTATTTTTTCAGATTTATTTCTTAAGCGCGCGGTCTGCGAATCGTACTTATCTTTAGTGAAGGTCAAAATTTCATTGTTAAGCGTTACAATGCGGTATTCGCCATTTTTATTGGTCCATTTGCGGGTGTTGGTTTCGTGGGATTTTATTTCAACGTTTTTCAATGGATCGCCATTTTCATCTGTAATTCTGCCAACGGTAATTATTTGTATTCTTTCGGTTGTGGGAGAACTGAAGCGCCCAATTCCAATTGAGATTTTGGGTTTTTCTGAAGAAATTTTTGTTTTTGAGGAGGGATTATTTGAAAGTAACGTCAACGGAAGTAGAAGTGAAGCTGCGAATGGCGCGAGGCTTATACCACTTTTTCGTTCAAGTTTCATTTCACGGTTCAATTGATTTTTTGTCAATCTGCCACAGGCATTTTTATTTTCGGAAAGAATTTTTATCAGCTCTTCATCCGTTTTTTTGGTGAAGTCAAAAACTTCTTTGGTACAAACGGCACAAAACTTTCCTTTTTCGGTTGGGGTCATTTCTGCCCAATCTTCGTGGCAGGGCTCCGGGATACTAATTACAATTGATTTTTTCATGGCTTTAGATTATTTAGTACACCAAAGCAACCAAATTACAGTCCACAAAAAAACCGCCTTTGAGCAAAGCGGTCTTTTGACTGAGGGAAATGTTTTTAAATATGAATTTTGAAGTTTTACCTACTTCGTCATTATCTGTATTTTAAAGAGCTTGTCCCAATTTTTCCCGGTGATGTAAAGGATATTGGGCTCGCCGTTGTATGCAATACCATTCAGAACATTTAATTGGGGATGCTGGGTAACTTTATCCTTCAAATCGGTTAAATCAATGACGCCCTCCACGGCGCCAGTTTTTGGGTCTATAATTGCAATGGAACCTTGCTCGTACACATTTGCATAAATTTTTCCGTCCACCCATTCCAGCTCGTTCACACTTTTAATTTTACTGGTATTGGTAAAAATTTCAATAAAATCCTTTTCCGCAAGGGTATTTGAATTTAACGTCCAGATTTTATCGGTTCCGTCGCTTTTATAAATATTATTGTCATCGTCGTGGCAAAGGCCCCAACCTTCGCGGCTCTCGTTATATACAAAGGTTCCCACTTGCTCAAAAGTTTCCAAATTGTAGATAAAGCCTGTGTTTTCCTGCCAAGTCAATTGATAAATCTTATTGTTGAGAATGGTAATTCCTTCACCAAAATAGGCATCTGGAAGATCAACTTTTTTGAGAACTTCACCAGTTTTATAATTCGTTTTTCGAAGTGAGGAAACTGTTTTCAGCCCCGTACTTTCGTACAAAGTATCGCTTTCAAATTCCAGACCTTGCGTGTACGCTTTGATATCGTGCGGATATTCCTCCAAAATTTTATAGGTATACAGTTTCGGTTTTTCAGAAGCAAGGATTGTAATATTGGTTGATGCGGAATATTCTTTGCCGTCACCATAAATTTTTGCGGTAAAATTGCGTTCCCCTAATTTTTTTCCTTCGAGCGAAATACTATTTGAAGTTGCATCAATTCGATCTTTATTTAAAAAATAAACTACTGAATCTATTTCAATATTTTTTTTATTCACCAATTCAAAAGATATTTTATCTTTTGCAGTATAAGTTTTCTTCGGGTTTTTAATTTCTATTGAAAATAAATCTTTTTCTTCTTCGGTATCACCGCAACTTGCTGTAGCCAGTATTAAAACAGTGGCAATTAAAAGGTTATGAATTTTCATAATCATGTTTAAATTTTTCGCAAGGTATTTATTAAAATTGAAATGTGAAAACACTTGTAAAAACTGTAAAAACCTGTATCTTTGCAGCGGCAAGTCCTACACAACCAGCTCCTGTTGAATCCCCCAGGGCGGGAACGCAGCAAGGGTAAACGGTCGTAGCGGTGTGATGTAGGTAGCTTGCCATTTTTTGTGCAATAAACTTTCCTATAAAAATCTAATTTTGCTTAAGGAATAAAAGCTATACACGGCTCGTTTCTTTGGTGTTTTTATCCCTCCGTACTTTTTCTAAGAAAAAATTAATGATCGCTGAGCTTTTTTCCCATTGCTTTTTCCTTAAAACTATTTGGAAAAGAACTGGCGTAACCGCATCTTTGCCATTCAACCTGCATTTATGAGTAAAGTTGTATTGATTACTGGCGGTTCTTCGGGGATTGGGAAGGCCATCGGCGATTATCTTTCTTCCCGAAATTACACTGTTTACGGTACCAGCCGCAATCCTGATACTATTCAAAATTCACTTTTTCCATTGTTGAAAATGGATGTTTGTAACTTAGAATCTATTGAATCTGCAATTTCAGAATTAATTGAAGCCACGGGGAAAATAGATGTTCTTATAAATAATGCTGGTGTTGGGATTACGGGACCAATCGAAGAAACCCCAACCGAGGAAATGAAAAAAGCCTTTGATACCAACCTATACGGGCCCATTAATGTAATTAAAACCGTACTTCCATATATGCGCTCCCAGAAGCGAGGGCATATTATAAATATCACATCCATTGCGGGATATATGGGCTTACCCTATCGCGGAATTTATTCGGCCACCAAATCTGCACTCGAAATCACCATTGAAGCAATGCGAATGGAAACATTGCAATTCGGTATAAAAATGACAAATGTAGCGCCGGGAGATTTCGCCACAAATATCGCTGCGGGCCGCTACCACGCGCCAGTCCTGGAAAATTCGCCATACAAAGAGGCGTATAGCAGTACGTTAAAAATGATGAATGAACACGTGGATCACGGCGAAGATCCTTCAAAAATGGCCAAAGTAGTGCATCAAATCATTGAAAACGAAAATCCGAAAATTCATTACAAAGTGGGTGCGCCTATGCAAAAGTTTTCAATCGTCCTAAAACGAATTTTGCCCGATAAAGTGTATGAACGTATGCTTTTGAAGCATTATGGATTAAAGTAATTGAATTATATTTCAAGCCAAAAATCAGCCTTCGGATAAAACAATCTATTAAATCTTTCTACTTTTGCATTATAACCTGAAAAAACTGCTATGAAATTCTTTATTGATACCGCAAACCTCGACCAAATAAAAGAAGCCCAAGACCTTGGCGTACTTGACGGTGTAACCACCAATCCATCATTAATGGCGAAGGAAGGGATTAAGGGAAAAAATAATATTCTCAAGCATTACGTGGACATCTGCAATATCGTTGATGGCGATGTTTCCGCTGAGGTTATCGCAACAGATTTTGAAGGAATGGTTAAGGAGGGCGAAGAGCTTTCAGAACTTCATAATCAGATTGTGGTGAAAGTACCGATGATTAAGGAAGGTGTAAAGGCCATAAAATATTTCAGTGATCGCGGTATCCGCACAAATTGTACTTTGGTATTTTCTGCGGGACAGGCACTTTTGGCGGCAAAGGCCGGTGCTACATATGTTTCTCCATTTATAGGGAGACTTGACGATATTTCAACAGATGGGCTTGAGCTTATATCAGATATTCGCTTAATTTACGACAATTACGATTTTGATACCCAGATTCTTGCAGCATCCGTGCGCCATACCATGCACGTAATACATTGCGCGAAAATAGGAGCAGATGTTATGACCGGGCCGTTATCGTCCATTGAAGGTTTATTGAAACATCCATTGACCGATAGCGGTTTGAAGCAATTTTTGGAAGATTATAAAAAGGGAAATTAAATTTTTTTTGGAATACTAAAAGAAATTTAGGTATAGAAATTTTATCTGTTGAGATAGCCTAATAATAACTCTTCAAAATTTGAATTGAACATATTGGTGTTGCCTTCAAGGATAATTCCGTTTTTATCAACAATAATTACCTTGTTGATGGAATTCAATACCAATTTGTTTCTACTATCGGTCAAGTTTTCCAGTTGAAATTCCTCGGAAACATCATAACCTGTTTTTTGAATCGTTTCCCGCCATCGCTTAAAGTGGGAATCGGTGTTTATTCCTATAAAATCGTACTCCGGAAATTTTGATTTCAGTTCTGCACTGCGAGTATGGATGTCCCTAAAATGTTTAACGGAGCTTGCGGACCAAAAATAAAGTACGGTAGGTTTTTCAATAATTTCAGAAATAGTTGCTACCACATTTTCGGTATTCACCAAAGGTATATCAGGAATACTATTTCCAGGAGCCAATTTAATGGTCGCTGATGCCAGTTCATCAATTTCCGCCACATCTTCCTTATCCGTACTCAGTTTTTTATAAAGCGCCACCATTTTCTGCTCTTCAATGGCACTTCTTCCGCGAATTAAATACCGGACCATCGTGCCACGCAACAATGAATTTTTTAAAGTATCAGAAAAAACAAGACTATCAATCATATTCAGTTTTCTGAAATTATAATCATAGGAAGTTCGGTCTATTTCAGTAATGTTACCATATTTTTCCATTACCAAATTTTCAAAATATCGGTTTAGGAAACGATAATACGGATAATAAAACCGAAGCCCATTTTGTTGGAAATCAATATCTTTTCGGTAATTAAAAAAAGACTGTGGAAATTGTTTGACGTTTCTAAGGTTTGCCGAAATATAGAGCTCTTTTCGAAGATAGTTGTTATAACGGATTCCTGCCTTCGCAATTTTTTCAAATTCTGGATTTATACCATCATTTCGGTCTATGAAATTTTCCAATTGTGAAAATTTATCATTTCTTAGCGAATCTACCTTGTTTGAAAAGTTTTCCGGACTTAATTTGTACCATTCCTGAAGAGCTTCATTTTCCTTTTCATTTTTCAGAAAAAGATTGATAAGAAAATTATTTTGCTCACCGCCTTTTCCTGAATACGATAATGATTCATCAAATTCAATCGTATTTACGTGTATTAAAAGACTATCGCCCGGCTCAATAAAAAATACCTGACTTTCACCGTGCCGGAATGAATATAATCCGGTTTGAATTTTTTCAGATTTGTAGATGAAGAAATTATTGGAGTCTAATTTTACGGTATCTGCATTCTGGTCGCCTTTTCCAAAAATAACGTAATCAAACTTTGGATTAATGACTTGGCCTGAAATCCAAGTGGTTGCAACTTCATTTTTCTCCCCGAAATCACAGGAAAAAAAAAGAATCGAAAGAATAAAGATGAGTAAAATTCTGTATGGCCCCACTTGTTTTTTAGATTCTAAAACAAATGTATGCGAGTGCCCGTAGGCATTGTGTTAATTGGGCGTTAAAAGGATTTTTAAAACGTTAATCTTTCTTTGGTAACACTGAAATGGCTACTTTTGCGCAAATTTATAAAAATCAGTTATGCTTTCAGTTTCAAATCTTTCCGTGCAATTTGGTAAAAGAGTTTTGTTTGATGAGGTGAGCACGCAGTTTGTAACCGGTAATATTTACGGAATTATTGGTGCCAACGGCGCGGGCAAGTCTACTTTCTTAAAAATTATTTCCGGCAAACAGGAGCCTACTTCTGGCCGTGTACATATGGAGCCTGGCAAGCGAATGTCCGTTTTGGAACAGAACCACAACGCGTATGATGATTTTATGGTACTTGAAACAGTGGTGCGCGGCAATAAGGAATTGTACAGTATAAAGTCCCAAATAGATAAACTATACGAGGATTATACCGATGCAAACGCCGAGAAAATAGGCGAGCTGCAAGTTACCTTTGAAGAAATGAATGGTTGGAATGCGGAAAGTGATGCCGCCGCAATGCTCTCAAATCTCGGTATTGATGAAAGTCTGCATTTCACATTGATGAAAGATCTGGACGGAAAACAAAAAGTACGTGTTCTTTTGGCACAAGCGCTTTTCGGAAATCCCGATGTACTTATCATGGATGAGCCTACCAATGATCTTGATTATGAAACAATTAATTGGCTGGAAAATTTTCTTGCCAATTATGATAATTGTGTGATTGTGGTCTCCCACGACCGTCACTTCCTCGATTCGGTTTGTACACACATTAGTGATATCGATTTCGGAAAAATAACACATTATAGCGGTAATTACACGTTTTGGTATGAAAGTAGCCAACTGGCGGCCCGCCAACGTGCGCAACAGAATAAAAAGGCTGATGAAAAACGAAAGGAACTTCAGGAATTTATCATGCGCTTCAGTGCGAACGTGGCAAAATCCAAACAGGCTACTTCGCGTAAAAAAATGCTTGAAAAGTTAAATGTTGAAGAAATAAAGCCATCCAGCCGTCGCTATCCCGCTATTATTTTTGAACGGGAACGGGAAGCGGGCGACCAAATTTTGAATGTTGAAAATCTATCGGCTTCAATCGATGGCGAAGTACTTTTCAGAAATGTAAATATCAATCTTGCAAAAGGGGATAAAATTGTTGTTTATTCAAAGGATTCCCGTGCCGCCACTGCTTTTTATGAAATTTTGAATGGCAATGCAAAACCCGATAGTGGTTCGTTTCAATGGGGAATAACCACCAACCAAAGTTATTTGCCGCTTGATAACGAAACTTTTTTTCAGAATAATCTCTCACTGGTTGATTGGTTACGCCAATATGCAAAGACAGAAGAGGAGCGGGAAGAGGTTTTCCTTCGCGGATTTCTTGGAAAAATGCTTTTCAGCGGCGAAGAAGCTTTGAAAAAAAGCAATGTACTTTCGGGAGGTGAAAAGGTACGCTGTATGCTAAGCCGTATGATGATGTTGCGGGCCAATGTGTTGATGCTGGACGAGCCAACCAATCATTTGGATTTGGAATCCATTACAGCTTTCAATAATTCGCTCAAAAATTTCAAGGGGACCATATTATTTACCACGCACGATCACGAATTTGCCCAGACCGTTGGTAACAGGGTGCTGGAACTTACGCCAAATGGGGTGATTGACAGATATATGACTTTTGAGGAATATATGGCAGATGACAAGATAAAAGAACAGCGAAGCAAAATGTACGCTGTTGAAGCATAAAAAAGGCGACCAAAAATTGGTCGCCTTTTTTATTAAAATGATATCTTTTATTCGCCGATTTCGACTAAAAATTCATCGACAATGGGTTGTGCTTTTGTAAGTTCATCCTGTCTTACAAAAATTCGGATTTGGTCTGAATAATTATTTCCCGAGCCAAACATTACACCATTTTGTTGATCGTCTCTCGCTATGGGAACAATCCCATGTTCCTTTAGTCTACCTACCAACCCTTCAGCTACAAGGATAGGTCCAGTATATATTCTAACTGTTTCTTCGTGATTTTCTGACATTTTTCTATTTTTAAGGTTATTGGTTTTTTTGATAATTATTTTTGAAACTAAGCATTGTAGTATTTACTGTCCCAAATGGCACCGTTGAAATTTTTTCCTTTAGCAAATCCGTAATATAATACAATACCCGCAACACCTTTAAATATGAAAAGAAACAGGAGAACCTGTTCTTGCATTCCGTAGGTTGTTGAGAGCAAATGGGTAGGAGTGAGCGCCGTAAGGATGATGCTTATCACAAAAACCGTAAATATTAAATTTTCGAAACTTTTGTAAGGCCACATTTGCCATTTGCGCAGAGGGTGCAGATCATTTCCCCATTTGTGGATTAAATAAAAATAATCATTCCCCATAGGAGCAAAAAGCAAAGGATCGTCTGCATTTTCTAATTTCAAAAGTTTGGCCGGCGCAACAATCTTGAAATTTTTGAGTGTTGTCCCGTGCTGTTTTTCCAACATTCTTATTTCTGAAATGGCTTCTTCGGGAAATTCGCCCTTAAAATATTTTGAATCCAAAAACCGCAACCGGTAATTCACACATAAATTTTTAATATCGTTTATGTGAAAAATTTGGGAGGACTGAAGCAGATTGAAATTAAAATCATTTTCTCCACCGGATTTTCCATCGGTAAGCGTTGTCAATATGGTTGTGCGTTCTGTTTCGTTTTCAGAAAAAATACGCTCAACTTCGTTTAAAATTGCTGCTTCATCAATACGTTTGGTGCGATATTTTAGCAGTTGTTTTTCAAGGTCTGTGGGTGAAAACATATTTTGGAAAATTTAAAATTAAATGTAATGAGTACTATTTTGCCATCCAACTATTTAACGTTTGTTTTGAAATATACTAAGAATATGGCCTCATGAAAGAAAACGGCAACATATTTGTTATCTTTATTGCTTTAAAAATTAAAAAATATGCTTTCAAAAAATATTTTGTCCTTTGTCGTTATTACATTGGTAACCCTTTCTGTTACTGCGCAAAAATATAAAACAACCGATATGCAAACGGTGACGGACCAATGGAATGAAAATATTTTCACTTCCGATAAAACTATTGCTGAAAATATTTCCGAAGCGCCAGAACTCACCATTCTTGCAAAAGCAATGAAGGATAACGCTGCACTGCAAGCTGCACTGGAAAAGGAAGAAATGGTAACAATCTTCATCACAAAAGATAGTGCCTTTGCAAATCTTCCCGAAAAAACACGCGATTCAATTTCTGAAAATCCGATTTTGATGGCGTCTATGGTGAAATTCCAGACCATCCCAGGCAGGATGGATAGTTATGCGATAAAAGATGCTGTTGAAAAAAATGGTGGGCTTGCATATTTCTCAAATTTGAATGGTAGTAGGATAGGAATTAAGGAAGTAGGTGGAAAACTATATTTGATTGATGAAGAGAATAGAACAGCACTACTATCAGGCGTAAACTTTTACCATAAAAATGGATTTTTCCATATTGTTGACGGTGTTGTGCTGCCTCCAAAATAAAGTCATATTTAGGTTTTATAAAATTGTTAAAAAAGTATTAAAGTTCGAAGATTGCGAAACCGCCATTTTCGAACTTTCGTTTATAATGCAAATAACATTTTATGAATCTTAAAAATTACCACATGAAAAAATTAAACTTTTACACACTCGCGGTTATGGTCTTTTCATTTATAATTTCCTCAGGAGCTTTTGCACAGGAGAAAAAAATGATGGATCAAAAAAACAGCGAAAAAACAGTAATGGTTGGCGGAGCCGCAATGTATCCCAGCAAGAATATTGTTGAAAATGCAATCAATTCTAAAGATCACACCACACTCGTTGCAGCGGTTAAAGCTGCAGATTTAGTGAAAACACTTCAAAGTGATGGCCCGTTTACCGTTTTTGCCCCAACAAATGCCGCTTTCAGTAAACTCCCCACAGGTACAGTTGAAAATTTACTGAAGCCAGAAAATAAAGAAAAATTACAGAATGTTTTAACCTACCATGTGATTTCCGGAAAACATAGTGCAATGGATATTATGAACGACATCAAAAAAGGAAACGGAACCGCGACTTATAAAACAGTTAGCGGAGGTACAATCAAAGCTATGATGAAGGGAAAAAATGTTGTGCTTCAAGATGAAAACGGCGGAATTTCAATGGTCACTATTGCAGACGTGAATCAATCTAACGGTGTAATTCACGTTGTGGACAGCGTGGCGCTACCAAAAATGTAATTACCTACTATTCTATACTCCCCAAATCTAAAAAAGCGGCTCTTTTTGAGCCGCTTTTTTTATTTTCTGAAAAAACAATTAGCGCAAAACGGCACCAAAATCCTTTTCAAATTTTTGCTGCAATTTGTTCATGATTTTATCAATCTGTTTATCGGTAAGCGTTTTTTTCTCGTCTTGAATTGTAAAACTAAGCGCGTAGGATTTTTTTCCTTGTGGAAGATTTTCGCCTTGATAAACATCAAAAAGGGAAACATTTTTCAAAAGTTTTCGCTCGGTTTGTGTGGCGGCATTTTTTAAATCTGAAAATTTTACAGAATTATCCAAAAGCAAAGCAAAATCACGCTGCGCAGCTTGATATTTCGCAATTGGTTTAAATTTTAAATCTTTCGTGGAAATTTGTTTCAAGATTTCATCCCAATGGAAATCCGCGAAAAATACCTCAGCTTCAATATCAAATGCTGCTGTGATTTTCTTTTTTACGATTCCGAAATCTACAAGAGTTGCTTTTTTTCTTTTAAATGAAAGCGCTTCGGAAAAAAAGTCACTTTCCGAGGAATCTTCAGAATAATCACTTAATCCCAAGCGTTCCAAGATCGCGGAAACACTTCCCTTTCCGAAGAAAAAATCAGTTTTCTCTTCACTTACGGCCCAATTTCCTTCAGATTTTGATCCTGAAATGAATAGCGCCAAATGTTTGATTTCAGTTCTGTTTCCAGGGAAATTATGATAGGTTTTTCCAAATTCAAAAAGACGCAAATTGCTGTTTTTTCTATTGCTATTGTAAGCAATGGCTTCCAGGCCGCTGAATAACATCGCTTGCCGCATTACGGAAAGATCCTGACTCAGCGGATTGAGCATTTTTACGCTATAGTCTTCCTTGAGCGCATCACTCAATGAAAGATATTTTGGTGTGGTAAGCGAATTGCTCATCATTTCGTTAAAACCCAGTGCGGTAAGCTGTGCCGCTATTTTACTTTGTACTTGGTAGTCTTCCCCCATTTTTATATTGCTGATGGAGGCATTCAGTTTTTGTGTAAACTTAACGTTGTTATAACCGTAAACGCGCAAAATTTCCTCGATAACATCAACGTCCCGTGTCACGTCATTTCGGTAAGCGGGAATAGTCATACCTATGCCTGTTTCCGTAACGTTGTTAATTTTCATTTCCAGCGAGGTAAGTATATCTTTTATGGTTTCCTTAGGAATATTTTCTCCAATCAGCTTGCTTGCTTTTTCGAAATTCAGAAAGACTTGATGGTCTTCAATTTTCTTCGGATAAATATCTACCAAATCACTCGTTATGTGGCCTTCCGCAAGTTGTACAATCAATATTGCCGCATGGCGAAGGGCATAGTCCGTTATATTGGGATCAATCCCTCGCTCAAATCTGAAAGATGCGTCCGTGCTTAGGCCGTGTCTTTTAGCAGTCTTACGAATACTTACCGGATTGAAATACGCGCTTTCCAGAAAAATACTTGTTGTGTTTTCGGTTACGCCACTTTGAATTCCCCCAAAAACGCCCGCAATGCACATCGGTTTTTCAGCATCACAAATCATAAGGTCTTCTTCGTGCAATTCACGTTCAACACCATCCAATGTTGTGAACTTTGTGCCCGCAGGCAAGGTCTTCACATTAATTTCTTTCCCTGAAATTTTTTCAGCATCAAATGCGTGTAAGGGTTGGCCGAGTTCGTGCAGCACATAATTTGTGGCATCTACCACATTGTTGATTGGTGATACGCCAATGGCACGCAATCTATTTTGAAGCCAATTGGGAGATGGTCCTACTTTTAGGCCGCTAATTGTAACGCCACAATAGCGAGGCGCAAGTGAATTGTCCTTAATCTTCACGGCAATTTTCAAGGTGCGGCTCTCCACGCCGAAATTGCTCGTAGAGGGCGTATTAATTTTAGCTGAAATGCCCCGATGCAAAAATCCTGCTTTAAGATCACGCGCTACACCCCAATGGCTCATTGCATCTGCGCGATTTGGGGTTAATCCTATTTCAAAAATTTTATCGTTTTCAATTTCAAAAATCTTGGCTACTGGAGTTCCGGGTTTTAATTTTGAATCTAAAATAAGAATGCCGTCGTGCGATTTTCCAAGGCCCAGTTCATCTTCCGCACAAATCATCCCTTCGCTGGATTCGCCTCTAATTTTTCCTTTATTTATTTGCCAGGGTTTTCCGTCGTTATCAAAAAGTGTGGTGCCTATGGTTGCCACGGGAACTTTTTGCCCGGCCGCCACATTCGGTGCCCCACATACTATTTGCAGATTTGTACCGGTACCCACATCAACTTTTGTGATTTTTAGACGATCCGCGTTTGGGTGTGGAATGCATTCGAGTACATGACCAACTACAACCCCTTCCAAACCTCCTTTTACTGATGAAAAATCTTCAATCCCTTCTACTTCAAGGCCGAGATCGGTTAATAATTCACCTGTTTTTTCTGCATCCCACGGTAGATTTATGAATTGTTTGAGCCAATTATAGGAAATGTTCATTTTTGAAAATCTTAAAGAGGGGCAAAGATAGTATTTACTTTGAAGTTTACAGGGTGGAAATCTTATGCTTTTCATTTTGGCGAAGGACAATAATTGAAATATAACTGGATATTAATATTTTCGGTTTGGGGATTTTTAAGAAAATGCAAATCCTATCTTTGCCCAAATTTTAAAAATTGGCACTTTCAGACTACACCCAAGAGTTCAAATACAACACAAAATTGGCTGCCCCAGTGATTTTGGGTATGCTCGGGCATACGCTCGTGGCTTTCGTGGACAATGTGATGGTGGGTCAAATGGGAACTGCGGAACTTGCCGCGGTGTCGCTGGGAAATAGTTTTATGTTCATCGCTATGTCACTGGGAATAGGCTTTTCCACAGCCATAACACCTCTAGTCGCAGAAGCGGATGGAGAAAATAACTTTGAAGCTGGAAAATCTGCATTCAAGCATGGTCTTTTTCTTTGCACGGTTTTGGGAATCGCATTGGTATTGATTGTTTTCGCGGCAAAGCCTTTAATGTATGTTATGGGTCAGCCGCCGGAAGTAGTGGATTTAGCCATGCCTTATTTGAATTTGGTTGCCATCTCGCTCTTGCCTTTGGTTGTTTTTCAGGGTTTTAAGCAATTTAGTGATGGTCTTTCCATGACCAAGTACCCAATGTACGCAACCTTCGCTGCGAATATTGTAAACGTAATTTTGAATTATCTTTTCATCTTCGGAAAATTTGGCTTTCCCGAACTGGGTATCGTGGGTGCCGCAATAGGGACCTTGGCATCACGTGTAATTTTAGTTGGTTATCTCTGGTTTCTTTTGGCGAAAAATGAAAAATCGAAATATTTTGTAACCCAAATAAAAATTTTCAATTTGGCAAAACCAATGCTTAAAAAATTGATCAATTTGGGCTTTCCTTCTGCCATGCAAATGTTTTTTGAGGTTGCCATTTTCACTTGTGCCATTTGGCTATCTGGAGTTTTGGGAAAAAATCCACAAGCGGCCAATCAAATCGCGCTCAATCTGGCATCCATGACATTTATGGTTGCAATGGGTTTTAGCGTAGCCGCAATGATACGCGTGGGAAACCAAAAAGGCTTAAAAAATTATGTGGATTTAAGGCGAATAGCATTTTCCATTGTTTTGCTCACCACCATTTTGGCGGTTATTTTCGCCCTGTTTTTTATGGTTTTTAATACCGCACTTCCAAAACTCTATTTGGATTACGATGACCCAAATCTTTTTGCCGATAATTATGAAGTAGTATCAATAGCTTCGCGGTTGCTAATTATTGCGGCGGTTTTTCAAATATCAGACGCGCTGCAAGTTGTGGCTTTGGGCGCGCTGCGTGGCTTACAAGACGTAAAAATTCCAACCATTATTACCTTTGTTGCATATTGGGCAATTGGTTTTCCCATAATGTATTACTTGGCAATTGCCACAAATCTGGGAAGCGAAGGATTATGGTACGGACTGTTGGCTGGTTTAACGGCCTCTGGAGCTATGCTTTTTGTGAGATTTAACTATCTTTCGAAGAAATTAATTCGGAGAGAATTAGAAATCAATGCTGTATAAATAAAATTTTTTCAGAAAAATTAAACACGAAATATATCAAAAAATGGACTTTCCAAAATATTTATTAGGCGATAACAGCGATTATCCTAATGCAATTTTCGTGATACACACGGAGTTTCCTCGCTTTATTATCAATCTTGAGGATGATGAGGTTGAATGGCTGGAGGATTTTGATGCCGAAGACCAAAAAGAATTGGAGGCAGAGGCCGAAAATTTAATCCAACAAGCCACGGAATTTTACGATCGGGAAATTGCCCGTTACGATGAAGATTAATTCAATAAATATTGAATTGTTTAAATCCTTTCCATGCTTGAAGAATTATTAAAATACGACACACAGTTATTCCTCTTTCTGAATAATCTTGGCAATTCTTCGTGGGATGGATTTTGGCGTTTCGTTACTGAAAAATGGTCTTCTATACCCATTTATGCCATTCTGCTTTATTTGGTTTTCAAAAATTATGGCTGGAAAGGAACACTCATAATCTTGATTTGTGTGGCATTGATGATTACGGCTACCGACCAAATTGCTAATTTATTTAAATATGGCGTTAAACGCCCAAGGCCTTGCCAAGTAGAAATTTTAAAAGAATCTATGCGGTTTGTGGCAGATGGTTGCGGTAGGTTCGGTTATTTTTCTGCACATGCGGCAAGTTCAATGGCGGCTGCGATTTTCTTGAGTCTAACCTTGCAGAAATGGTATAAATATCTTCCTTACTTTTTAATTATTTGGGCGATTTTAACAGGATATAGCCGTATATATTTAGGCGTTCATTATCCGCTGGATGTCTTCAGCGGAATGATTTTCGGAGGTTTTTTGGGCTGGCTTTTCTTTAGATTACAGAAATGGGGGCAGCGCCGCTTCAATCAATAACCTAATTTTTGGTTACTATAAATAAGTCCCGGTAAAGTCGCTCCTTATGCGTTCGGCTGTCTTTTCCTTTTGGGTTCATATCATAGCGAGCCTGTCGCTCTCTTCTAAATGTTGGGAAGGTCTGCTTGAAAAGTTCCAGATTTTCTTCAGAAACCAATACACCAAATTTATTTTCTTCTGGAATTTCTATTTCATTATTTTTTCTAAGGATTTCAATTTTTTCACCGTAATCCCAAACCAGTTCTGGCGTAAAGTCGGTAAGCTCGTAAACTTCAATATCAGTTGTTTCCTGCCATTTTTTTAATTCTGAAAAAGATTTGTACTCCGCATTTATAGTAATTGCATTGCTTAGCGGAAGACCAAACCATATTATGGAAATAATAAAGACAATCGTCAAATAAAAAACGCGATCAATGTTCCTTTTATAGAGATTTCGAAACATTAAAAATCCAATAGCAAAAAGACAGAAGGAAAGAATAACAAACCAAAGCCAATATCCAGAAATTCCATTTTTCAGAAAAAAATAGCCTCCAACTGGAAAAATAATTCCGATGCTAGCAATAAGCCCAAAATTGAAATAAACCGGAATGGTTTCTTTTTTATCTCTTAAATCTTTAAATCTTCTGAAAAGATATTCGATATAAAACCCTGTGTTCAGCGCCATAGGGATTAAAACGGGCAAAAGGTAACGCGATTTTTTTTCGGGAATCAATGAAAGTAAAATTACCGAAAGCAGCGTCCAAAGAAATGAAAATAAGTATGCTTTTTTGTTGAAAACACGATTTTTCAAATAGGGGTAAAGTAGCCCAATAAACGCGGGAATAGTCCAGACGCCGCTTTGCGTGAAGAAACTCCAGTAATAGTAAAAAGGTTTTGTTTCGTAATTGATCCAATTTGTGGTTTCGTTTTTCGTGATTTCCGCAGCCGCGGGATCAAATTTCATCGTGTACCAATGCCACCAACCGGAAATGACGAACGCCACGGCCAAAAATGCCAAAAGTGGCAACCATCGAGACTTAAAATTTTTGAATCTGTAAACAATTCCGAATGAAATTAAAAAGGGTAGCAGTAGGGCATACAATGAAACGGGGCCTTTGCTCAAAAATGAAAATCCGAAGAAAATCCCCGCAAATAGTGCATTTTTAAATTTGTCATTTTCTTCAGTGAAAAATTTAAATAACAGAAAAATACAGAGCATCATAAACCCGTGCGTGTAAATATCCCACTGTCCATCACGCGCAGAGGCCACTATGTAAAAGGAAGTTGCTAAGACTAATGAACTGATGAAAGCATATTTTTTTTCTGAGGTAAGTTTTTTGGCAAATTTGTATGAAAACAAAACCAAAACCATCGAAATAATTGCCGCCGGAAGCCTAAGCGCCCATACATTCTTTATTCCGAAAATTGCACCTGAAAATGCAGTTAGCCAAGTGGGCAAAGGCGGTTTTTGATAGCGAGGCTCGCCGTTGATTGTAGTTAAAATCCAGTTCCCGTCCGTTAACATTTCCCGCGCGGTAATAAAATTTCGGGCTTCCATGATATTTACTGGCAGCGAATTTAAATTGACGAAAAATATCGCGGCACACGTTATTAACAATAACCAAATGTAATTTTTTTCAATTTTCATATTGACCCTGTTTTTTCCAAATGAAAATATTTCGAACGTAAATTATAAGTCCTGCAATGTGCCCCACAAAGAGAACGGGATCTTTTCTGAAAATGGCGTACGCCAAAATTAGGGATGCCCCCAAAACACTCATTCTCCAGAAGCCAACGGGCAATTGTGAAGTCTTTGTTTTTTCAGAATAAATCCATTGGTATATAAAACGAAGGGTAAAAATTACCTGTGAAATTATGCCCAGAAGTAAAAGCCAAAGCGGAATTGCTTCGTTACGGAAGAGTTTTTCAATATCGTATTGGCCATTATTGTAAGCATATAGTACAACGAAAATGGGAAACGCGAACAGAAATAGTTGAAACCATTTTGGAGATTTTTGCCATTCTCCCTGCAATTGCAAATTCCTAATATAGATATAATAAGTTAGCGCTTGTCCCAGCATTATAGCGAAGTCATTGCGCAAATGGCCGTACAAAAAAAGTAAAAACGATGCAAGAAGGCTGAGTTTCCAAAAGATGGATGGCGTGATTACACGTTTGTTTTTTTCGGAAAGAATCCACTGCAATATTAACCGTCCGCTAAATAGGATTTGCGCCAAAAATCCGACTGTATAAACAATCCAATTGCTGCTCATCCTTTGCTTTTAATCTCGTAATTGATGTATTTTTTTTTCATCCACAAATATGCGAAGCAATCCATCAACGGCCCTAAAAGTCTGTTCCAAAGGCCAAACTTGGCGGTTCCTGCAATTCTGGGGAAATGTTTGATGGGCACTTGAAGTATTTTTCCATTTTGTAAAAGAATCATCGCCGGTAAAAACCTGTGAAGTCCTTTAAACATGGGGATTCGTTTAGCAAAATCTGTTTTAATTACTTTTAATGGGCAACCGGTGTCGTCCATGCCATCGTGGGTAAATGCGCGCCGAATTCCGTTTGCAATTTTAGAAGACATATTTTTCACAAATTTGTCCTTCCTATTTGCGCGCACGCCTGTTACAAGGTCATATTCCCCAATGTGCTGCAACAAAAGATTGAAATCCTCCGGCACAGTTTGCAAATCGCTATCAATATAACCCGTTAGCGGTGCTTCCACGTGGTCAAAACCAGCTTTTATGGCCGCACTGAGACCACGATTTTCCTTAAAATTTATATAATGGAAAGCATCGTTTCTATTGCATATGGCTTCAATCAAGCTTTGGCTGTTATCCTTTGAGCCATCGTTCACGAATAGAATTGATGTTTTTTTTGAAGCAATTTTAGTATAAGCCAGCAGTTCCTTTTCAACCCGATCCAGGTTTTCCTCTTCATTATATACAGGTACGATGATGGTAAATTCGAACATTAATTTTTTTGAGAAGGTTTTTGCAAAAGTAATTTTTTTTAGGTTACGACTGCATTAGTTGCGGTGTTTCTACTTTATTGGCTAAAGTAATATCCAATATTGCCAGTGTTTTGCGTAAAAAGGTTTTATTTTGCCGAGCTATTAAGTGGGAAACAGAAATTTCTGAAATAAATTTTATATGAAAATACTCCTCACCGGAGCGGCTGGATTTATAGGTTCGCATACTGCGGAAAGACTTTGCGCTATGGGCCATCAAGTAATTGGCGTCGATAATTTTTCTGAATATTATGATATTTCATTGAAAAAATTGAATGCAGAAGCATTAACCGATGCGGGCATAACCGTGATGGAAATGGACCTGCGCACCGCAAATCTTAAAGAAAAACTACAAAGCGACTTCGATATTATTTTTCATTTTGCGGCACATCCGGGGATTTCAGCAAATTCTACTTTTGAGGATTATTTCAGCAATAATATTTTAGCCACGCAGCATTTGATTGAATATGCCGAAGGTTGTTCAAATAAACCCTTTTTCGTGAATATTGCCACTTCTTCCATTTACGGTTTGGAGGCAACTTTTCCTGAAGACGTTCCGCCGAAACCAGCATCTTGGTACGGTGTTACAAAATTGGCGGCAGAGCAGTTGGTACTTGCAAAAAGCCGCGAGAATAAAATAAAAGCAACATCTCTTAGGCTGTATTCGGTGTATGGTCCGCGTGAAAGACCGGATAAATTATACACAAGTTTGATTGATTGCGCCTTGAATGACAAGCCATTTCCGCTCTTTGATGGCAGCGAAAAACACCTGCGCAGTTTTACGTACGTGCAGGATATTGTGGATGGAATTGTAAGTGTTATTGGCAAAGAAGATTTGTGCAACGGTGAGATTTTCAATCTTGGAACGGAAGTAGAAAATACCACGGCACAGGGAATTGCCGCTGTTGAGGAAATTCTTCAGAAAAAAATTAAAACCGAAAACAAACCGCCACGTGCTGGCGATCAATCGCGAACCAAAGCGAATATTGACAAAGCAAGAAAATTATTGAATTATAATCCTAAAACAACCTTAATGGAAGGTTTAGAAGCACAGGTTTTGTGGTTCAAGGAAAATTTTATGTGAGGTTATTTCAGCTTCAATAGTTTTTCCGCGGCTTCAAATGGAGTGGTTTTATTTTCGTGAAGCAATTTCAATTGTATTTCCATTTCCTTTTTGACGGAAGCGTTTGAATAAAAATCACTTTTCAGTCTTCCTTCAATGGTTTGCATCAACCAGAATTTATCCTGCTCCTTTCTTTTTTTCTCAAAGAATCCATTTTTTTTTGTAAGCTCAAAATAGTTGGCGATGGTATCCCAAATCTCTACAATTCCTTCGTTTTTTAGGGCACTTGCGAGAAGTGTTTTTGTTGTCCAATCGTTTTCTTTGGAAGGGTAGAGGTGGAGCGCACGATTAAATTCTGTTTTTGCCAATTTTGCGGCTTTTAGATTTTCGCCATCTGCCTTGTTTATAACTATGGTATCTGCCATTTCCATAATTCCACGTTTTATTCCCTGCAATTCATCCCCCGCGCCGGCGAGTTTTAGAAGCAGAAAAAAATCTGTCATGGAATGTACGGCGGTTTCACTTTGTCCCACGCCCACCGTTTCAATAATAATAACGTCAAATCCGGCAGCCTCACATAAAATAATGGTTTCGCGCGTTTTTCTAGCAACGCCTCCCAGTGTTTCACCACTGGCAGATGGCCGAATAAATGCATTTTTTTCCTTTACCAATTCTTCCATTCGGGTTTTATCGCCCAAAATGCTGCCCTTGCTCAAACTGCTGCTGGGATCAACCGCGAGCACGGCAATTCTTTTTCCTTTTGAAATTAACTGCTTTCCGAAACTTTCAATAAAAGTACTCTTTCCCACCCCGGGAACCCCCGTTATTCCTATGCGAACAGATTTGTTTGCATGCGGAAGGCATGACTCAATGATTTGTTTTGCCTGGTTTTGATGTTTTGCGGCAGTACTTTCAATAATAGTAATGGCGCGGCTGAGTGAAATTTCATCGTGGTTTAATATTCCGGCTATCAATTTTTCGGTGGACGGTAATTTCTTTCTGTTTGCCCGAAGCGCAGCCGCTGCATTTTTATTTAAAGTCTCGGGTGGATTTATGCCTTCCTTTTCTTGAAGGAAACTCCTATTTTTTTTCTTTTTGGTCACGAAGTGAATTTATGACAATTTTATGAATATGTTTTTTAAAAAGCCGCTTATCGGTAGTATATTGAATTTCACTAAAATTAAAAAATAACAAGAAAATGAAAAAATTATATGAAGCCAAAGCTACAGCCGTGGGCGGTAGGGAAGGACATGTTTCCACAGATGATGGAAAAATTGACTTGGAACTTTCAGTACCAAAAGGTTTGGGCGGAGATGGCGGAAGCGGCACAGATCCCGAACAACTTTTTGGAAGCGCATATGCGGCCTGCTTTGGCAGTGCACTGCACATGATTGCCGATAAAAAGAAAGTCAAGCTAGGAGACGATTTCAGTGTTACGGCAACTATTGAAATTGGAAAAACAAAAGAGGATGAACTCCAGTTACGTGCAACGTTGGATTGCTATTTGCCCGGAGTAGATATTGAAACTGGCGAAGATTTAATAAATAAAGCCCACGAAGTTTGCCCATACTCTAGAGCAACTAGGGATAATATTACTGTCACGTTAAATCTTCTTGTAGACGAAGAAGAAGAATAAAAATAAAAACCATTGGCTATAGTAGCAAATGAAAAACCCCGAATCCAATTTCGGGGTTTTTCTTTACATAGCTTTTAAGTTTATAATTTTTCCGCCATCGCCGTCCTTGCCATCATCCTTTCCATCATTTTTTGGCGTTTCATCCTTGAACGGACTTTTTTTAGGCTGCTGTTGGGCTTGCTTGATGTACCACTCTAATTGGTACTTATGCTTTTCCAAAATTTCCAATATACCATCTGGCAACTCCTTGCGCTCCAGCAATTCCTCATATCTTTTAATATTATTGCGATCACGGCTCACACAGGAATTGATGATTGCCTGAGCATCAAAATGCTCAAGTGCTTCCTTCACTTCTTGCCAGGTTCTATCCAGATTTCCTTTTGTAGAATCTTGTTTTAGTGGCTCGATGTCCCTTGAGTGAAGTTCGTTGGAAATGTCGTGGCTCATTCTGTTTCGCTCCACCGCCATATAATTGAGGAAGCGTTTTAAATCTGTAGTTTGTGCATCAAGCGCGGCATTGTAATAGAGCTTTTCTGCTTCAAAACACGCCACGAGGAGGCGGTTCAATTTATCAAAATCTGCGTATTTCTTTTTCATATTGTACAATTTAATCAAAATTACTATAAATATGGTGTATTGAAAATTCTAATTCTCAAATGTTTCCCAAAATTTTCAACATATTTGCAACATCTACATTTTTGTTTCGTCATTTAAGAGAACAGCAACCAAAAACCATCAAGATTGTCTTCTGAATTATTACTTGTTGAGCAATGTAAGCAACAAAACCGCAAAGCACAAATGGCGCTTTATGGTCAATATTGCAACGGCATGTTCATTATCGCCCAACGGTATTTAAAGGATACCGCGGCGGCGGAAGACGCAATGCAGGAAGCCTTTGTAAAGGCTTTTCAAAAACTGAGCCAATTTAAAGGGGACGTCACCTTTGGGGCTTGGTTAAAAAGAATAGTTATCAATACGTGCCTGGATGTAATTAAAGCACGGAAGATGGAACTCCAGTCATTGAATGAGGAAGTATTCACGCTTACCGAAGTGGACAATGACTGGTCTGTGGAAGATGAAACAACGGTATCTGAGGTTTTAAAAGCCATTGAGGAATTACCTGAAAATTACCGAATTGCCACAAAACTTTTCTTATTGGAAGGGTATGACCATCAAGAGATTTCAGAAATAATGAATGTTTCTGAAAATGCATCGCGAACATACGTACACCGCGGAAAATTGAAATTGAAGGAAAAATTAAAACACTTGCGCTATGGCACAGGATATTAGGGAATTATTGAAAAACCACAAGCCGGAAGCTAAAAAGCTTTCTGTTGGGCACGAAGCGCGGTTTCTGCAAAAACTCGAGGCTTCTTTTCCCAAAGAAAAAATGGAAAGTAAGAAAAGCACTTTTTCTTGGCTGAAAGTTGCTTCAGTTGCCATCATTCTTTTGGCCGTGGGATTTTTTGGATATCAAGAATTGGTGTCTCCAAAATCACAAAATATTTCAACGGAAGAAATTGTGAATACAGACCCACAAAGTCCAAAGGTGGCCGAAAAGCCACAGATGACGCTCGCAGATATTTCACCCGATTTGAAAAAAGTGGAAGAATATTACAAAACCGGCATCAATGTTCAGTTGGCTTCACTTAAAATTACCAAGGAAAATAAAGATTTGGTAGATGGCTATATGCAGCGCCTAGCCGAACTGGACAAAGAATATACGGCCCTAAATACGGAACTCACCAGAGTGGGCCCAACGGAATCTACCGTAACTGCATTGATCGATAATTTGAAACTTCGTTTGGATTTGCTGTTCAAATTGAAAAACAAATTAAAAGAACTAAAAAATCAAAACAATGAACAATTCGAGACTATTCAATCGTAACGCCGTAATAGGCCTGTTATTGGCGTATTCAACCCTTGGCTTTGCCCAGAAAAATTATGTGGAGAGCTTCAACGTTTCCGAGAATGTTGAGGTAGAGGTAAATACTTCATATACGAATGTAATTTTTGAAACCTGGAACAAGGATAGGGTTGAAGTGGAAGCTTTTATTGAAGGAAGTAAACTTTCAGAAGAGGAAAAGCAGCGCTTAATGAAAAACTGGAATCTGGATATTACGGGCAACAGTAAAAAAATCACGATAAATTCCAACGCCGGAAATGATTTGTATGCCGCAAGCCCGATGCCGCCCATGCCACCTATGGATTTTATAGGCCCATTGATGGAAAATATGGTCATGCCTATGCTCAATAATTTTCAAGTGCCGCCATTGCCGCCAGAGGTTATGCAAAATGTTGGAAATATTCAGTTTGATTATGAAGAATTCCAAAAGGATGAAGAAGGATATATGAAAAAATTTGAAGCGCAAATGGATAAGAAATTCGGAAAAAACTTCGAAAAGAAAATGGAGGCGTGGGGCAAAAATTTCGAAACATCCTTTGACGAAAAAAAGGCCGATAGTATTGGCGAGGCCTACGGAAAAAAAATGGAGGCGTGGGGTGAGGCCTACGGTAAAAAAATGGAAGCGTGGGGCGAACAATACGGAAAGCAGATGGAAGCTTGGGCAGAAAATTTTTCGAAACAATTTGATGGCGAAGGAGATAATTACAGTAAAAAAGTAATCACCAGCCCAAATGGAAAAACGGTAATTATGAACGGAAGTAAAACCTATAATTCAACAGAAGGAAAATCAAATAAAACGATTATAATACGTCTTCCGAAAAATTCAAAAACCGCTATAAACGTTCGGCACGGCGAACTTAAAATGGCAGACGCCAATAATGTTCGGGCAACGCTTAATTATTCTGCATTTACTGCAAATAGTATTGATGGGGGGCAGACCCTCATCAATGCTTCGTATGCGCCTGTAGCCGTAAATAACTGGAAAAAGGGAACATTGAATGTAAAATACGTTGATGATTGCACTATTTTAACTGCTGAAAAAATAAATATGCACGCCAATTCCAGTGATGTGAAAATTGGAACAGTAGGCAAGGAAGCATTGCTTTCGGGTTCTTTTGGCGATTTGAAAATAGATAGAATTTCAGACAATTTTGAAACGTTGGACATCCAATTGGAAAACACAGATGCGATAATCAAAATTCCGGCGGTGGCATTTTCATTTTATTTCAATGGAAAAAAATCCACATTGAAATATCCAAAAACGCTTCAATTGAAAGAAACGAAATCGTCTGATCGCGCCTTGGTAAAGGGCTATAATCTTTCAAACGGTTCAAATAAAACACTTACCCTTAACGCTACCTACAGTAATGTTTCACTTCAATAAAAAACCCCAACCAAAAAGGTCAGGGTATTTTTTCAATTTTACTAATTACTAATCGCCAATCAGCAATCACCAATCACTTTCTGGTCAATAGAATTTCCATACTTTTATATTCACTGCCGTTGGGAGCTTGATTAAACATTTCCATCTTGCGGGTGTTTTCGTCCACTACAGTGTAGGTTTCGCGCATCTTCTTCTCCTTTCCGGTCATAGGATCAACGAATGTACCTTCAAAATTCGATGTCTTTCCTCCATCCTCACTCGTTCCGTTCATAATCATAATACCTGTGCCCATATTATCAATCCAGGTTGAAGTCCATTTTTTTGCCGCGTTGTCATACCCTATCGTTGATCTTCCTTCAAAAGGCATACCCATCATTTCTCCAGTGTAGACGGCTTCTTGATAGCGACCACCCAAGATCATTTTTATGTTTGCCGTGCTGTTCGCTTTTTCCGGTGGCGCATCTGGGCCCATCCAAAAAGTCATTTCAGCATTCCAAGTGCCTTCCTCTTTTGCCAGCCATTGGTGCGGTTCGCCGGGTGTCATATAATTTTCCCACGCTTTCTGCATGGCAATTGAATCCATAGGTTCTTCCGCCATCTCTGGCGCTTCGGTGGCGGTAGTGTCTGCAACAACTACGTCGCTTTCGTTTTCCGTTGCCTTTTTGTTTTCATTATTACAGGAAACAAAACAAAGGGCAATTGCGGTGCAGGTAATAAAAAATTTTTTCATAATCATTTGGTTTTAAGGGTTGAATAGTGAAACTAAATTATGAAAAAAAGGAGTACACTTCATAAAAATCTTATTTCTGAAGCCATTTAGGATGCTCCAACTCCCAATTCGAATGCTCCAACTTTCATTTCGGAAGTTCCAATTCACAATACCGACGCTCCAACTCCCAATTCGGAAGTTCCAATTCACAATATCGACGCTCCAATTCCCAATTCGGAAGCTCCAATTCGCATTTCGAATGCTCCAATTTCTATTCCATACACTCCAACTTCCATTTCAAAAGGTACAACTCACAATTCAAAAAAAAATCCCTTCACTAATTTGTGAAAGGATTTTTTAAATCAATAACATATTCAACTACTAACTACTCATCAACCAAAACCCAATCTCCCTTATCCAAAAGTGGAATGGCTTGCTTAAATTTCATTTCCTTATTTTCACCGCTCATCACATTTTTGATGGTCACCTTTTCGTTACGGTTAATCTTAGGGCGCTCGCGGGTAATGGTTTCCGTAACCTGCTGGCGCTGCGGTTGTGTATTCCCGGCCGCTCTAGCCTGCGCGCTGCGCTCATCCATATTGGGTATTTCCTCTTTTTGCTCGCTCAGTTTTTCTTTCTGTTTCACTTCCCGCGCTTCTTGGAAAGCCTGTTGGTTTTCCTGCGGAAGCTCTCCTTTAAATAAGAATGAAATTACATCTTTATTTACTTTCTCAATCATCGCTTTAAAAAGCTCAAACGCTTCAAACTTATAAATAAGCAATGGATCTTTCTGCTCATGTACGGCAAGCTGAACCGATTGTTTCAACTCGTCCATTTTTCGCAAATGCGTTTTCCAGGCATCGTCAATAATGGCGAGGGTTATATTTTTTTCAAAATCGTTTACCAATTGTTTCCCTTCGGTTTCATAAGCTTTTTCCAAGTCCGTAGCTACGTTCAATGTTTTTACGCCATCAGTGAATGGTACCAGAATTCGCTTGTATCTATCTTTCTGAGTTTCGTAAACATTCTTGATTACCGGGAAGGCCATTTCAGCATTACGGGCCATTTTGTTTTGGTAGTGCTCGTAGGCGGCTTTGTATATTTTTCCGGCAATCTCGCGGGCATCCATTTTTGAAAATTCATTTTCTGAAATAGGGGAGCTCATCGAGAAAAAACGGATCAATTCAAATTCAAAATTTTTGTAATCCTGCGCCATTTTATTGCTTTCTGCAACCACTTCAGCAGTGTCATAAATCATGTTTGCAATGTCCACACGAAGCCTTGCACCAAATAATGCGTGGTATCTGCGTTTGTAAACCACCTCGCGTTGCGCATTCATTACATCATCATATTCAAGCAATCTTTTACGGATACCAAAGTTGTTTTCCTCCACTTTTTTCTGCGCGCGCTCAATGGATTTTGAAATCATACTATGCTGAATAACTTCGCCTTCCTTCAGGCCCATACGGTCCATCATTTTGGCAATACGCTCACTCCCGAAGAGGCGCATCAAGTTATCTTCCAAAGACACATAAAACTGTGAGCTTCCCGGATCTCCCTGTCGGCCGCTACGACCGCGTAACTGTCTGTCCACGCGGCGGCTGTCGTGACGCTCCGTACCCACAATGGCAAGTCCTCCCGCATCTTTTACTTCCTTGCTCAACTTAATATCCGTACCACGGCCCGCCATATTGGTAGCAATGGTCACAATTCCGCTTTTTCCGGCTTCGGCAACAATATCTGCCTCGCGTTTGTGCAATTTTGCGTTCAATACATTATGCGGAATGTTTTTGATACTCAACATCCGGCTCAATAACTCTGAAATTTCAACGGAAGTGGTACCAATAAGCACTGGTCTTCCTGCATGCGAGAGTGCGACAACTTCTTCCGCAACGGCGTTGTACTTTTCTCTTTTTGTTTTGTAGATTTTGTCCTCGCGGTCGTGGCGCGCAATGGGTCTGTTGGTTGGTATTTCAACAACATCCAGCTTGTAGATTTCCCAAAGTTCCCCTGCCTCAGTGACTGCTGTACCCGTCATCCCCGAAAGTTTGCGGTACATTCTAAAGTAATTTTGAAGTGTAACGGTAGCGAATGTTTGTGTGGCAGCTTCAATTTTCACATTTTCCTTGGCCTCAATTGCTTGGTGAAGCCCATCGCTGTAACGGCGGCCGTCCATGATACGCCCAGTCTGCTCATCCACAATCATTACTTTATTTTCCATGACCACATACTGCGTGTCTTTTTCAAATAAAGTATATGCTTTCAGCAATTGATTCATCGTATGAATTCGCTCACTTTTAATGGCGAAATCACGGAAAAGCTCTTCTTTTTTGGCGATTTCTTCTTCTTTGGAAAGCCCTTTACCTTCAATCTGCGCAATAGCTGTTCCTATTTCTGGCATTACGAAGAAATCTGGGTCATTTTCACCGGAAAGGTAATTCACCCCTTTATCGGTAAGTTCTATCTGATTGTTTTTTTCATCGATAACAAAATAAAGCTCGGCGTCAACCTTCGGCATTTCGCGGTTGTTGTCGCTCATATAATGGTTTTCCGTTTTCTGAAGAATTTGGCGAACGCCTTCTTCGGAAAGAAATTTTATAAGTGCTTTATTCTTTGGAAGTCCGCGATATACACGAAGCAATTGGAATCCGCCTTCTTTTTGATCACCATCCTTGATAAGTTTTTTCGCTTCAGAAAGAACACCTGTTAAATATCTCCGCTGCACTTCAACAATGTCGTGGATTTTCGGCTTCAATTCATTGAATTCGTGGCGGTCACCTTCAGGCACCGGACCAGAGATGATCAAGGGCGTACGCGCATCATCAATCAATACCGAATCCACCTCATCCACAATGGCGTAATGGTGCGGGCGCTGTACAAGATCGTCTGGGGAATGTGCCATGTTATCGCGCAGATAATCAAAACCAAACTCATTATTGGTTCCATAGGTAATATCTGCCATATATGCCTTTCTACGGGCCGCAGAATTGGGACGGTGATTGTCAATACAATCTACGCGCATTCCGTGGAACTCGAACAAAGGCGCCATCCAAGCGCTATCACGCTTTGCCAAATAATCATTCACCGTTACAAGGTGCACGCCGTTTCCGGCAAGGGCGTTGAGGTACATAGGCAAGGTGGCAACTAGGGTTTTACCTTCCCCAGTTTGCATTTCGGCAACTTTCCCTTCGTGAAGGGCGACACCACCAATCAGCTGAACATCATAATGGAGCATATCCCACGTTACTTCTTTTCCGGCGGCATCCCAAGAGTTTTGCCAAATTGCTTTTTCCCCTTCAAGCGCAACGTATTCCTTTTCTGCGGAAATTTCACGGTCGTACGGATTTGCGGTAACGGTAAGGGTTTCATTTTCCTTGAAGCGTTTTGCGGTTTCCTTCATTACGGCGAAGGCTTCGGGAAGAATTTTTGTAAGTGTAGCTTTTTCAACCTCGTACCTATCGTCTTTTAGCTTATCGATCTGGTTGTAAAATTCTTCTTTTTTATTGATGTCCTGCTCTTCGTGTGATTGCTTCTCAAGACTATCAATCTGGTCCTGAATATCTTTTTGGGCGTCTTTTATTTCTTTTCTGAAAAAATCTGACTTGGCACGAAGTTCATCGTGGGAAAGCTTTTGGAGCGCCTCTTCGTGTTTTTTTATTTCATTTACAAGAGGCTGGATCTGGCTGATATCCTTTTTTGATTTATCTCCTACGAAAATTTTTAATACGTTATCTAATATTCCCATGATTGTTTACTTTGTTAAGAGCGTTCTCTAAAACAGCCCTAATTATTTTTTGAATGCCGCTAAGCAACATTGATTATAAACTTTGCAAAATGCCTGATTACAAAAATACGATTCTAGGCTATTATTCGTAAATTATGAAATCTTCATTTTAAGTTGAAAATTTACATATATGGTAAATTATACTTTTTAAATAAAAAAAAGTCTCCCAAAGAGACTTTTAATTTTGATTTATTCTGATACCCAATTAATTGGGATTAATATTCGTCCTCATTCCACAGATAGTCATCATCTGTTGGATAGTCTGCCCAAATTTCCTCAATAGAGTCATAAGAGTCTCCTTCATCCTCAATTGCCTGAAGGTTTTCCACTACTTCTAGCGGGGCACCGGTCCTGATCGCGTAATCTATCAACTCATCTTTTGAAGCCGGCCAGGGCGCATCACTTAAGTAGGATGCCAATTCTAATGTCCAGTACATAACACTTAGGTTTTAATTTTCTGCAAAAGTAATTTTTTAGATTAAAAAGTCAAGAAAAATCGTAATTATTTCTGCTATATTTTAAAGAACGTTCATTGGTTTAAATACTAACCTTAAAAAACCATTTTCTAAATTCTTTATGCAAAGAAAATTTCAATTGATTAAAGGCAGTTAAGCCGTTAGCTAAAGCTTTTGCGGAATCCATTGTATTTCCTCAGCTTGCTGGTCTTTTGACAATTTCCGTGCCAGCACAAATAGGTAATCAGACAATCTATTCAAATATTTTAAAACAGTGCTTTCAACGGGCTGTTCTTCATTTAACCGTGAAGTCCAGCGTTCTGAGCGACGGCAGATACAGCGTGCTACGTGACAATATGACACCACCGTATTACCGCCGGGCAAAATAAAATGTGTCATTTCTGGTAATGCATCATTCATCTTGTCCATTTCTGTCTCCAGTAATGTAATATCATCCTCCGTAATCTTCGGGATGTTTAAGCGCTCTTTTCCGTTTTTGAGAACGGCCTTTGCCGGATCTGTTGCCAAAATGGCTCCAAGTGTAAAAAGGCGATCCTGTATATGAACCAATATTTCCTTACTGCGAGCGTCAATTTGTTGACTGCGGATCAATCCCAAATATGAATTTAATTCATCCACGGTTCCATAACTTTCAATACGGATGCTGTGTTTTGGAACGCGAGTTCCGCCAAAGAGGGCCGTAGTGCCAGCGTCGCCGGTTTTGGTATATATTTTCATTGTTTTTAAAATTTTTAGGAATTATGGTAACGCAAATTTACAAATAACGAAAAGAAACACCATGAATTGTCTACATTCGTACCGCTACACTACACTGAAACTGAACACTGCCCCTGTAAACTTTTTAGGGTTTTTCTCTCTCTCGTTCTTTTTTACGCTCATAATAGCTGCTTCGAAAATTTCGATTGCGGCGCTGGCGCTGGTTGGCTGCATTGCGCCTGTTCCAAAGAAAAATTGCGAATAAAACGATTGCGATACCTAATAAAAACATTATGTAGTTTAAATGGATGAAATTTTTTTTCCAAAGATAGAACAGAGAAATGTAAAAGGTAAACCCATGAAATGAAAACTAAAAACTGGAAGTTAGGATTTACGAATTATTGAAATTGATTCACTGCTCACTGTGCGTGTCCACTGCCCACTTCTTTTTTTGTGTCACTTTCAACCACACCATCCCGAAGCCTTATAATCCTATGGGCGTGTTCGGCGATTTCTTCTTCGTGCGTGACAAGGATTACGGTATTTCCCGCGTGGTGAATTTCATCAAAAAGCTTCATAATTTCCACTGAAGTTTTTGAATCCAGATTTCCCGTAGGTTCATCGGCTAAAATGATGGACGGTTTGTTGACCAAAGCTCTGCCAACCGCCACACGTTGCCGCTGTCCGCCAGAAAGTTGATTTGGCTTGTGGTCCATTCTATCGGCAAGTCCCACATTTGTTAAAACTTCTTTGGCGCGCTCCGTTCTTTCCGCTTTTGAAGCACCCGCGTAAATCATGGGCAGCGCAACATTTTCCAAGGCGGTAGTACGGGGGAGAAGGTTAAAAGTTTGAAACACGAAGCCAATTTCTTTGTTTCTGATGTCCGCAAGCTCGTCATCCGTCATGTTGCTTACATCTTTTCCGTTAAGTTCGTAACTGCCGGATGTAGGCGTGTCAAGACATCCCAAAAGATTCATGAGAGTAGATTTCCCGGAACCGGATGGCCCCATGAGCGCAACGTATTCGCCGCGCTCTATATCGAGGTCAATTCCTTTTAAAACTTTAACTATTTCATTTCCCAGAGGAAAATCGCGAGTAATGTTTCTGATTTTTATTACTAAACTCATTGGCTAATTCAATATGTTTTATAGGACGCAACTATTTTAGTGTTGTTACAATCGAAATAAATAAAACTATAAATTCATTTATTTCGATTGTAGCTCGTCTATTCCCATATTTGTTTATAACAAAGTTTTCTACAATCCTCATATTTATTGTGGTGCAAATCTTTATAGTATTATATTTAAAAAATATAAAGAGACAAAAAAATGAGCATTTTAGGAAAAATATTGGGCAATGCCAGCGAGGTGGCTCCGGAAAAGTTAAACGAAAAATACGCGCGCCTTCTAGTTAAAGACGAGACGGTAGAGCTGGGATTTACCTTGCTTCGCGATGTATTTATGTTTACCAACAAAAGACTTATTTTAGTTGATGTTCAAGGATTAACGGGGAGCAAGGTGGAGTATAAAAGTATGCCCTACAAGAATATTTCAAGATTTTCCCTTGAAACGGCAGGAACATTTGATCTGGACGCAGAATTGAAAATTTGGATTTCTAGCGAGGACACTCCAACTGTAAGTAAAAAATTCAATAAAAGTATTGATGTCTATGCGGTCCAAAGGTATTTAGCCTCTAAAGTTATGTAGTCTGCTTGGCATAATAAATGTATTTAAATTCCAAAAAAATTATGAAAAAATATCTTTTTATTATCAGCTGCATTTTGACATTTGGAAATATGTGGTCGCAAGAAAGTGATTCCGAAAAAAATCTGAGTGTACAAAATAATATAGAATCCGTAATCAATTCAGATAAATTTCAATTTATTGGTTTCACAGCACTTCCCATGGGTTGGGCTCCGGTAGATCTGGGTTCAAATATTAATTCAATAGTTTTTTCTGAAGAATTGATTGTGAGCAATATGCCTTACTATGGTAGGGGGTGGGCCGGCGGTGGGTTCTCCAATGACAGAGGCGTGGTATTCACTGGTGCTCCATCAGAATATAATCTTGAAAAAACCAGCAAAGGTTATGAGCTTATTGCTAAAGTGGAAGCAAATGATGAAATTTTCACTATTTCACTTTCAGTTTCAAGAAATGGCAATGCAATGCTAACTATCAATAGTAGAAACCGAACCAGCATTACCTACCAAGGGCAGATTTCAAAAGTGAAAAAGGACGATTGATTGACGAAGAACATCCAATTTTATCCCAAATAGCGCTGGGCGGTGGTTGCCATTGGTGTACCGAAGCTGTTTTTCAATCATTGATTGGCGTACAAAGCGTTTCACAGGGCTTTGTGGCTTCTACGGGCGAAAATGAAAACTTTTCCGAAGCGATTTTAATTTCTTTCAAGAGTAAAGAAATTTCTTTGGAAACTCTTATTGAAATCCATTTACATACCCATAAGAGCACAGTAAATCACAGGATGCGCAAAAAATATCGGTCTGCCATCTATTATTTTTCTGAAGTTCAGAAGACTGAATGTATTTCTATTCTGAAAAAACTTCAAAATAGCTTTGATGACACGCTAATTACACAAATCTTACCTTTTCACCAGTTTCAATCTTCCCGTGAGGAACTTCTCAACTATTATTATTCTGATGTAAATCGTCCATTTTGCCAAAAATATATAAAGCCTAAGCTGCAATTGTTGCTAGATAAGTTTTCAGAAAATGTTTCATTTAGAACGAATGAGAAAAATCCAAATAAACTTCCTTTTTAAAAATTCTTTGATTTTTACTTGAAAAAATCACTATATTTATTCCTAATCTCCTCTCTTACAGAACCTAAACTCTTTAATTTATTTTTTACCGTGTTCAATTAAAGGTTTTGGTTTGCTGCATTTCTTTTTTAACTAACTAAAAAATTAAATATGGGAACAATTTATTTGGGAAGCTGCGATGCTGGCAGCTATCCCGCAGACCGAAAACAATTTTTAGCTTCTTATCACAAGGATGGGATTTTAGTGAATAAGGTTTCATTTCGCGATGATGATAGAACTACATGGCGATCTTTCAGACAGGAAAATGAAAGGAAAGTAGCTGAGCTTCAAACATTTTTATTCAAAGCAGGATTTATGCCAAGGGGCGTCGTAGATGGAGTCTTTGATTATGTTACACAGGCCGCTGCCAGATTGTTTCAGGAATATGTGCGGACCGTGGATCCACACGGTGATAAAATAATGGTTCCGGATGGAGTTGTAGGCAACATGACGATGAAACATGTTAACCGCTGGAAGGCTTCGGGGCTAATTTCAGATTGGGGAAAGGCCAGTGCTGCCAATCCTTCTGAAGAATATAGAAATTGGATGAACTTGCTCAAAAAATCGAAAGAATATTACAAAAATAATCCGGGCCCTGTAATGAAGCATGTAAATTCACTTTCCAAAACTTATGCTACTTTAAAAGTCTCTGATTGGAATTTTGATTCTAATGAAATACATTTAATTGGTATTCGCCGAAAACAGGATGTAAGTGTGAACACACGGCAAAATGATGATCTATTTATCCTGTTAATTAATGGAATGGTGTTTAAATTTTGGGGATCAACTGATCCTAGTTCCAGTATGGCGGGCAGAAAGGACGAACCATTTTTAGTGGAAGGACAGCATAAATATCGATTTGGTTGGCATAAAATTTCAGATGAAAATAAAATATACCGAGCCCTAAAACCTTATGATTACAATGGCGTGATGGTGCTTCGTGACTGGAACAACGACAACGCAATGACCCCAGCAGACCTTAATAAACCCAATAGTATTCAAGTGAATAAAAGCATAAATATACACTGGTCTGGTATTGGTACTTCAAATTTTTCGGCAGGGTGCCAGGTTATTGCCGCAAAAAGCTACATAAACCATAAGGATGAAGCAGTTGATTGTTCAAAATTTGCTTCGCGAAGCTATAGCGAGTTGACAAGTACCGCAAAGAAAACGAAGGGAGCGTATAATGTGTTGGCAGATTTAATTGTCTGTTTTTCAAAAGCTGGCACCAACCATATTTATTACACCCTTGGACGGGAAGAATCCATGAATCTTGACGCAAACTTCGGTGTGGATTACGTAAATAAAGCACTTCAAAAAATGAATCCATAACGTTTTTTATATTTTCTGAATAAACCCGGTTTTTGATTTCAATTGTTTTCCCGAAGCAGAAACTTCGCTTTTGCTTGTTTTTAAAACCTTACTTTTACGGCAAATAAACAGCGATGGAATCTTTTAGCGAATTCAATATAAGCAAGCAACTTTACAATGCAGTAACCGATTTGGGTTTTGAACGGCCAACACCCATTCAGGAGCAATCTTTTTCGGTACTTATGTCTGGAGCTGATGTGGTGGGAATAGCGCAGACCGGAACGGGAAAAACATTAGCTTATATGCTTCCCGTGCTTCAAAATTTGCCCTTTTCAAAAGAAATCCATCCGCGTGTTTTGGTTCTCGTGCCCACGCGTGAGCTTGTACTGCAAGTGGTGGAGGAAATTGAGAAATTTTCAAAATATATGACGGTACGCACTATTGGCGTATATGGTGGCACCAATATCAATAGGCAAAAAGAAGCAGTGGCCAAAGGTGCGGATATTATCGTTGCAACGCCCGGCAGATTGTATGATCTTGTGGTGAGCCGCGCGCTTCAACTTAAATCGGTTAAAAAAATGATAATCGATGAAGTGGACGTTATGCTGGACTTGGGATTTCGTTTTCAGCTTACCAATATTTTAGAACTACTTCCCAAAAAACGGCAGAATATTATGTTTTCTGCCACGATGACCGAAGAGGTAAATACGTTCATTCACGATTTTTTTATCACTCCCACAACGGTATCGGTTGCCGTAAGTGGTACGCCTCTGGAAAATATTTCACAATCGGCCTACAAAGTTCCAAACTTTTATACCAAAGTAAACCTGCTTATCCATTTACTTCAGAAGGAACAAGAATTTTTAAAAGTGCTTGTTTTTGTGCCAAATAAGAAAAGTGCCGATTTGGTTTTTGAAATTTTGGATGATATCTTCGGAAATGAAATTGCCGTTATCCATTCAAACAAAACACAGAATTACCGTATCCGTTCCATTGAAAATTTCAATGCCCAAAAAACGCGCGTGCTTGTTACTACAGATGTTATGTCCCGAGGACTGGATCTGGATGCCATTACGCACGTTATCAATTTTGACGTACCTGCATTTCCCGAAAACTACATGCACCGTATTGGCCGAACGGGTAGGGCAGCACAGGAGGGGACTGCTATTTTGTTTTATTCCGAAAAAGAAATGGAATCAAAAGAACGCATCGAAAGATTGATGGGCCAGCAAATTGAAGAAGTTCCATTTCCTGCGGAAGTGGAAATTTCAAAAAAGCTTTCTGCGGAAGAACAGCCTCAAATCGTAGAAACAAATAACCCAAATGCGCGTGATGAGGATGCCGGGGAAGCTTTTCACGAAAAAAAGGAAAAAAACAAAAAGGAGAATCTTGGCGGTTCATACAAAAGGATAATTAAACAGAAGTACAAAAAACCCAAAACCAGAGGGGACAAAAACTACAACAAACGCAAAAGGGGCAAGTAGTATCCGCATCATAAATACACGCATAAACTATTCTTATCATATATCAATGGTCTAAACGTGATGAACACGTAATTTTACATTTCAAAAAAAAATTATGGAAAATGAGCAACCCCTATTACAACCTTATTCCAAAAACGGTTTAAGCCTAAAAAACCGAGTAGTTATGGCACCTATGACGCGAAGTCGTGCCGATAACCCAGAAAATGCCCCCCAAGAAGGACTTCACGATATTTATTATGCACAGCGTGCTTCCGCTGGACTTATAATTACTGAGGGTTCCCAAGTTTCAAAAGATGCGGTGGGTTACGTGAACACCCCCGGAATATATAGTGAGGCACAGGTGGAAGGATGGAAAAAAGTGACCCAAAGTGTTCATAATTCGGGAGGAAAAATTTTTATTCAGCTATGGCACGTAGGAAGAATGTCGCATCCCGATTTTCACGATGGCAATTTGCCATTGGCGCCATCTGCCATTAATCCAAATTCAAAATCGTACACGCCCGAAGGTTTTAAGGAAACGGTCACTCCAAAGGAAATGACGATTGAGGATATTAAAAAAACAATATCAGATTTCAAAAATGCTGCGGAAAATGCGATGAAGGCGGGGTTTGATGGCGTTGAAATCCATTCATCAAACGGGTATCTTTTCCATCAATTTTTCAATGGCACTTCAAATAAAAGAAGTGATGGCTACGGCGGAAGTATTGAAAATAGGGCTCGATTCTTTTTTGAAGTGCTTGACGCCATTAAGCAAGTTGTGCCTGAAAATAAAATAGGTGCACGCTTTAATCCATCACTGCATGGAACCTTCGGAATGAAGATGGATGCGGAAACTATACCTACTTTTGATTATATCATTTCAAAATTAAATAACTACAATTTGGCTTACATTCATTTAAGCGAACCTTTTACGGATGTATCAAATGTTGAATTTGCAGTTTCAAATATTGCCGAACATTACAGACCCATTTATAATGGCACCCTAATGATAAATACTAATTTTGACCAAAAAAAGGGTAATGCAATTTTGGAAAATGGACTGGCGGATTTGGTAGCTTTTGGGAAACCTTACATTTCAAATCCAGACTTGGTAGAGCGGTTTGACAAAAATAAACCAATGGCAGAGTGGGACGAGGACACTTTTTATACTACCGGAAAAAAGGGTTATACAGATTATCCCAAAGTTGAATAATAATGAAAATCTGCCGGAAAAATTCTTCCGGCAGATTTATTAAAGCAATACCTTCACGCCCTAATTTATAATATATGAGCGTCCCCAAAAATACAACACTTGTAATTCTGGCATTTTTCGCTATTTATGTAATCTGGGGCTCTACTTATTTGCTGAACAAAATTGCGGTAGCCCAACTTGACCCTTTTATGCTTGCTTCGGTACGATTTAGTTGTGCGGGAATTCTTATTTTTCTTATTTCTATACTTATGGGGAAAAGTTTACGGATAACGAAAAGACAATTTTTGAACACCGTAATCGTGGGATTTTTATTCCTGTCATTTGGAAACGGACTTGTAGTTTGGGCGTTAAAATTTGTGGACAGTGGATTTACTGCGTTGGAAATTTCGGCACAGCCTCTGGTAGTACTCATATTGATGTATTTTCTTCAAGGAAAAAAAATTAAACCCATGTCTCTTGTAGGTGTTGGATTGGGAATTGTTGGAATATTTTTATTGGTAGGGCAGAAGGAGATTATCGCAAAAGAAGGATCGCTTATAGGAATGCTTATGATATTTGCCTGCATGCTTAGTTGGGCCTTTGGGAGCATATTTGTGGGGAAGGCTGACTTACCTAAAAACTTTTTCGTAAATACGGGATACCAAATGTTTACGGCTGGAATAACACTCGCTATAGCCAGTTTCGCTTTTGGCGAAAAATGGATTGCACCGAAAGAGTGGGAGAGCGGGGTTCAAGTTTCGATGATTTTGTTGATTTTATTTGGGAGTATAATCGCTTTTACCTCATTCAATTATTTACTAAAAGTGGTTTCTCCAGATAAAGTTGCTACATCTACCTATGTGAATCCAATTATAGCACTGCTTTTAGGCTGGTATTTTCTGGATGAAGAAATAACAATACAGTCCCTTATTGCAGCGGCTATTTTATTAACAGGCGTTTATTTCATTACAACCACACGATCTTCTATCGTGGTGAAACGATTTTCCGAAAAATAGAATCATTTCTTTTTTCAAGAAAGCTTTTCAGACAAATTTCAGACCTTTCAGTTTCAAATTTCGTTTCGTAATACAATTCTTACACATAATTGAATTATTCATATAAATTACCGTTAAAAGCACCATAACAATCGATTATCTTCAATAAAAACTTTTTTTTATCGAAAAAAATTTTACATTTGCTTCGAATTTTTATTTCACCCCAAATGAAAAAAATCACCTACTCGTTCCCTGGAAAGGGAGTGTTCACTTTTGTGGCACTTATACTATTCGTTTTTGTTTCTGCCACTGCCCAAGTGGGAATAGGCACAACCAATCCAGCTCCCGGAAGCGCTTTACAGATTGATAGTACCAATGGCGCATTGGTGCCACCACGAATGGACAATACACAGATGAATGCCATAATCAATCCACTAGAAGGTTCTATAGTTTACAACAGTACATTTTCAGCATTATTTATGTTTTCCTCTGGCACTTGGAATAATATTACCCGTCCAGATCTCCCATCTATTGTAATGAGCAAAGATTGGGGTGCAAACAACGACAATAATCTGGTACAGACTTCAACGAATACCTACTACAAATTTCCATTGGGACAGAGTGAGGTAGTTTCAAATGAGCCAACTTTCTTTACAGTAACCGGAAATGGAACAATACGCATCAACCGTAAAGGAAACTATCTTATAACTGCCGGATTTTCGGTCAATGAGCTACCGGCAGGAAGCCATAAATATATTATAGGAGTTTACCGGGGAAGTACGTTAATTGGATATTTGGTGCGCGGAAATGTGGTGATGCAAACTGATGATGAATTTGGAACAAGCGGTGTAATGATGTTACCTTTTGAAGCCAATCAGACAATTAGCCTACAATACGTAATGAATAATGGTGGTGTGCCATTGGATGCAAGGTTTTTCAAAATAGGTATCGTAAAAATTTAAGGTCATGAAAAATTGCATACAACTTTTTATAGCCTTATTGATTTTGTTATTTGCATTTCCAAATTATGCCCAAGTGGGAATAAATACCACAGATCTTGCGGACGGTAGTGCGCTCCAAATAGAAAGTACCACGGGTGCACTGGTAATGCCACGTGTAACCAATGCTCAAATGATGGCAATAACCGATGTTCTTGATGGTGCAATTCTGTATAACACAACGGAAAACAAATGGTATATTCGCATTGATGGTATTTGGTCTCCTTATACGTATAACGATACTCCATCTATCATTTTAAATAAGGAGAACCAATCATTTGCGCAGACAACGACCCCGTTGCCAATACCTTTAAACAGCGCCAACGTTATTCAAAATTCACCGGGTTATTATGAGGTTTTGGGAACTAGTGCAACTCCGCAGGATGCGACCATACGCATATTACGCGATGGACTTTATTTGGTCACGGCTGGCATGTCCACAACAAACCTACCTGCTGGACCAAAAAAATACCGTGTGATGTTATATGTGAACGGAGCTTTAGCTTCGTTTTTAACAACGGGTAACGTAAACTTGAGCGCCTCAGATTTTTGGGGTACCAGTGGAAATTCGCCTGTTCTTCTTCAGGCAAATGATATTGTTGAAATAAAATACACTCTTGATGGTACCGGAACCATTAGTGGTAAATTTTTTAATATTGGAATCTCTAAATTGTAGTTTGATTTGTGTATTCCTACTACGTAGAAATAATCATTGTTTCTAGTTAAACCTTTTTACTTTCAAATTTTCAAAAGACCCGATATATTCCTGAAAATTCATTAATTGTCTTTTGAACAGATTCTTTCTATATTTATAATTCCTTTAAAGGAATTTATCCCCGCCATTTATTCCAACCAAAAACAAAACAGTTATGAACCTGTTTTTCAGCTATTCGCGAAAGCAAACAGAGGAAGTCGTGGACCTCGTTGATTTTTTGAGCATTTACCATACATGCTGGTTTGACTCAAAAATTGTGGCAGGAGCGGAGTGGTGGAAGGAAATTCTCTCCCAAATACGCAATTGCGATGTTTTCATTTTTGTGCTTAGCAATGACAGCAATAACTCCAAGGCGTGTTTGGCAGAATTACAATATGCACAAAATCTGGGGCAATATATGGTTATTCTAAAGGTTGACGATTTAAAGGAAGCCTTTATTCCAGATTTTTTAAAAGGGAAAAATATTACTTCTTATAAACCGGACGATAAAGCCAGGAAAAATGTTTTGGCACGTATCCTCAAGGGAATTGAGGATCGGGGAGACTTCAACGTGGTGTTAAATCTTGACGCAAGGGAACCTGAGATTCCCTTTTCTGAATTAAGTTTAATTCACTCACAAATTAGAAAAGAAAATTCCATATCTGAAGCTGAGCAGGCGTCTTTGTTATTTCGCATTGAAAAATTGATGGCAGCAAAGGATGTAGAAATAGAGGATATAAAAATCTTGATTTCAGATTTTCAAAATCGCAGCGATACCACGCGGATAATTTTTGATAAATTGAATGCACTTTTACCCAGCACAAAGGAAAGAGCTCCAGAAATCCAGGATAGAATTTTGAATGATATTTTAAAGAATATTGCTACGTATTCCGATGATGTTCAAATTCAAAAACGATTAGCAAACCAATATCATACACCCAATTTTTTATATGGCCGATGGCAGCGGATACGCACCGTACAAAATCTGCAGAATGTTCCCGTAACGCCAAATGAGGTTATTATTTTCAATAATAATTTTTCTTTTCAGGTTATTAGAAATAATATGCAGACCAATTTTGGAACATTTATGTTTGATATGGATTATATATCAATCACGTTCATAAATGGTATGATAGATACTCGGAATTATCGCTGCTTTGCAAATGAACTCCACATAGTTCAGTATATGAACAATCTGCCATTTTTGATTGACTGTTATAAAAGGATTTGATAGAATCGAAAATAAAAGCAATCAAAAAGGAATAATAAAATCTTCAAAAATCATTTGAACTATAATTTATATTATGTAAAATAGAATATTTGAAAATTTAATCTTTTTTATCGTATGCTCTTCTCCTCAAATTTTCTTTGTATTGTTTAGGACTATTTAAACCTTACTCCCGCCCAAATGTTATTGTTCATATCTACCCAAACTTCCTGAACAAGCAATTTTTGCCCAGGCTGCACGTACCGTCCATTTTGAGCATAATTTTTCCCTTCAAACAATTCCGCTCTGTAAATAGGTGTAATAATATCTTCAATTTGTGGCGGCGAATTGGCATCCCCGGCGTAAAACAAATATTTTGCGCAATGCATTTCCCCGCCCTTGGTTCCATACCAAACAGTTCCCTCATTTCCCATCAATCCATTAATTTCAGTATATGCAGCTTCATAATATTTTGCTGTTTTTCCATATTTATATAAATATGAAATATAATTATCCAAATTATGCTTATCATAAACTGTTTTCCAATCATTTTCCTCAGTTGAAACTTCTATCGGTTCCTCATCAGTTGTGGTTTCTTCAGGCGGCGTAAAAATTAAAATGAGAACAAAAAGTAGAAAAATGGCTGAAACCCCACCAATAATGTATGGCTTAATCGATTTTGAATTTTTTCTGTTGCCTGAATCCGAAATTTGTTGCTTTGGCGGTTGAAATGTATTTTTTACCACATTGACTGAGGACTCATTCAAATTAATTCTCAAATCTTTTACCAATCGCTCAAAACCCAATTCGGGGCCCATAACCGTAAAATCTACAAACTGTTTTCGCGCCAACCGCATCGGCACATCGCAATCTTCAATTTTTATGGGATTCACTGGTTTGTCCAGTCCTATGGCATACGAAATTTCATCCTTTACATTTTCAGATTCTACCGATGTTTTGGAGAGAATGAGTACCACGGCATCCGCCCTTTTCAGCTCTTCCTCTATGGTATCGTCCCAATCGGTTCCCGTTCGTATATTTTTATCGAACCAAACTTCAAAGCCCTGTTTGCGCAAAGCTTCCACCAAGGTTGAAACATAGGCCGTATCCCGTCTAGAATAGCTTATAAAAATTTTTGCTGCCATCTCAAAAAACGTTAGCGTTAATTGTAAGATGAATTTAGCTTAAAAAATTGATTCTTAGAAATTTAATTAATCAATTTTGCTGTACAAAAATTTTATTCAGAAGAAATTATTTGTCTCTATTCGAAAAATAACATCCCGAAACAAATAATAAGGACGTATAAATAGAAAATTAATGGCTTATTCTTTTACTATGTACGTCTTTTCAAAAATTTCGCGGTCACAGGCGTACACCTCCCCTGTAATGCCTATCATTAACCAATCTCCTTTTTTTCCTTTCATGAGACCTTCCATAGTCTCCACCTCAAAATCATCATCTATTTGAACGCATTTTATGGGAATAGGCTTTTTTACGGCTTTTTTAAAATCTAATTCAGGAAGATTATCTTGGCTAAATTTCAACATTGCTAACACTTTTAGATTTTCTGAAATATCAATTATTTATTAGGATTTATAAAGTCTATTCCGTTTGAACTAAACAAAACGAAAAGGTTTTATTTCTTAAAAGTAAAACTAATCACCCAGAAATAAAACCCCTTAATATGTAATCAAAATAGGAATCTTATATTATTCAACTTCCCTCCTATTAAAATATGCTTCAACTTATTCTTCCTCAGAATCTATTTTTTCAAAAGCATCAGATATTTTTTTCTTATCCTCCTCCGCTTTTGCTTTTTTATCTTCGTCCAATTTCACTTTTCCGTTTCCGGCAATGTTGAGATCGTCTGGTTTTACAACCTTATTGAAATTGGATGAACGTTTGTAATCATCCTGAAAATCTGCGTATTTTTTTTCTTTTTTTTCCATAGCCCTTAATTTTTATTTTGGAAATTTCCATTAAACGCAAATTCACTCTGTGGTTTTCGTTCACGTTTCTGCTTGTTTTCCTTTTCCTGCAAATCCTCAGGCAATACAGAAGCATCTCCTCCATAATAACCGAGAGCAATACCGGTTGCAACGTGAAAATCTTCAGGAATTTTAAATTCTTTTTGTGCCTTTTTGAAATCAATTCCGGCCATCTGGTGCGTAGCGATTCCCATACTGTGGGCTTGGGTATAAACGTTTGCCATAAAAAGGCCTAGGTCGTGCAAGGCGTGAAAATTCTCTTTGTCACCTTCCTTGGTTTTTTTGAAAGCACCTGCCATCAAAACCTGTGCATTATCTGCCCAACTTTGATTAAATTCATCCAGACAATTGTAAAGTCTGTCATACGTTTCAGTGCCTTTTATTCCCCAAATTATTCTCCAGGGCTGAACATTGAAAGCGCTAGGTGCCCACCGGCCTGCTTCCAATAAAATTTTCACTTCTTTTTCTGTAATTTTTTTATCCGAAAAAGCACGCGGGCTCCATCTATTCTTTAAAATGTCAAGAATTTCGTGCTCTGGGTTTGTTTCTTTCAAGTGTTCTTGTTTTACGTTCATTTTTTTTAATTTTCAATTTACTATGATTGGGTTAAACTAAAATCTTCTTTAAAAAAGTTTTAACGGTTCTTATGATTATTAACATTTTCCTGTAACCAATAAATCTATTTGCGCTTATTTTTGTTTGAAAATTTTAAAATATGGTCTGGGGAATATTTATAGCATTCATCATTTTATTTTTGGCGCTTGATCTTGGTGTGTTTAATAGAACGCCGCACGTAATAAAAACGAAGGAGGCTGCAATTTGGACAACCGTTTGGGTAAGCGTGGCGCTTGCATTTTCAGGAATTATCTATTGGCTTTTCAGCGCAGGACTCATAGAAAATCCAACAAACCTCTCTCCAAATAATGCCGTCCTGAAATATATTACGGGATATTTAATTGAACTTTCATTAAGCATCGATAACGTTTTTGTGATAGCCGTAATTTTCTCTTCATTCGCGATTCCGGCAAAATTCCAGCACGAAGTTTTGTTCTGGGGAATTTTGGGAGCCATTATCTTTAGAGCTTTGATGATTTTGTTTGGTGTGGCGCTCATCAATAAATTTGATTGGATCGTATATGTTTTCGGGGCTTTCCTGTTAATCACAGCATACAGAATGCTCATGCACAAGGAAGAAGAATTTGATCCCAAGCATTCCAAAGTTTATAAATTCCTTAGAAAATTATTTCCATTGACAACTAAAATGGAAGGCGATAAGTTTTTTATCCGAAAAATGGGTGTTCGCGCTGCCACTCCCCTTTTCGTTGCATTAATAATTATTGAACTCACGGATATTCTTTTTGCGCTGGATAGCATTCCCGCTATTCTCGCTATAACGGCTGATCCTTTTATTGTTTTTAGTTCAAACATACTTGCAATTCTTGGACTTCGATCCATGTATTTTTTGATTTCCAGAATGCTCCAGAAATTTAGGTACATCAATTATAGCCTCGTTGCTATTTTGGCATTTGTTGGTTTAAAAATGATTTTTTCACACCATATAGAATTGCCGGAATGGCTTTCCTTGGCCGTTATTGCCGTTTGCCTTTCCGCGGGAATTATTGCATCCATGACAATTAAAGATTCTGATGAACCCAGCGGCCACTTGCCGCAATAGTTTCACAAAATCATATTAAAAGTTTGTACTGGATTTTGTGCTATTGTATCTTTAAAATTGATAATAAAAAAAACTTGATATATGAACATTAATTTTGAGTACCACGAAGTTTCGGCCAGTCCAAGACTGGAAGCCATGATCACCGAAAAGCTGAACAAGCTTGAAAATAAATATGATTTTATAGTTGGGGCAGACGTTTATTTCAAAAAAGAAAACACAAGCAATCCTGAAGAAGGAAAAATATGTAGCATTCGCATAAGTATGCCCGGACCTACCATCTTCGCTGAAAACTCAAATGCTTCTTTTGAAGCTGCCACGGCAAAGGCAATTAATGAAGTAAGTGCACAACTTCAAAAACGCAAGGAAAAAATGCAGACGCATCAATAATTTTCAATATAAAAATATAATTCCCCCACTTATTTGGGGGAATTTATATTTTTACCACACACTTTTTTTAAAATTAACAAATGGACACTATGGGAGTTATAGCAAGGGATGATAAACAGCTAACGCTTATTTACAGCAGCAATACCCGTGTGGGTACGCACACCTTGAGTTACTTAACAGGAATAGATGAAAAGTATTTGGCTATTGATATTGCTAAAACGAAAGTTTCTGATACCCAGTGGGCAGAAATTGCGGATGCACTCGGTGTGAAAATTGGCGATTTGGTAGATAAGCGTGAATTGGACCTAAAAACGGAAGATACGTCTGAATTTGATTCAAATGATTGGTTGAAAATTATTCAGAATAACGATTTCGTGATTTCAAAACCTATAGCCATTAGAGGCCAACGCACGAAACAAATATCAAACCCTCCAGAAATTATGGAATTTTTTGATGTTGATTCCGCTGGATTGAAGAAGACCAATTACAATGAAGAACCCACCATTGAACGAACTACTGATAATGAAGATTTCATTGAAAAAGAGGATTAATCAATCCTCTTTTTTTATAGTATCAATTGGCTGTACCGTTGTTTTCATTTCTTTATAAACCGTCATTTGCGGGCGGGTAAGGATGTTGTTCATCTCTCTTGTTTCCTCCATTTGAAGCGCTAAGAGCATATCCAGTTTTTCCTTTCCGGTATACTCCTTCTCAATTTTTTGTGCGCGAATCAAAAATTCCTCAACCTTCTTTTTAAATAGTAAACGTTGTTGCGTAGTCATTGCTAGTTGCTCGTTGTAGGATTCTGTGATGATTTCAGAATTTTCAGCGGCACTCGCATCTGAATTTTGAAAAAATTGATCTTGTGAAAACGCCGTAAATGAAATAAATGTAAAAATGAGGATTGTAATAAGTTTCATGTCTTAAATATTTAAGGATTCACATCAAAATAATATTTAAACACCTTACATCAAATTATTTAACTTACTTTAACTGAATTAAAACTTTCGCTAACTGGATAAAAAATTTATTTAGTAATTTTTTTCTTAATAATGGCGATCGTATCGTCCACGGTGCGTAACTTTTCCATATCCTCATTCTTGAATTCTACATCAAAAGCGTCTTCAATGTCCAAAACAATATCCACCAAATGTGCAGAATTGATATTGAGTTGCTTGGTAAGATCACTGTCTCTTTTAATTTCTGAAGCATTAACGTCTTCCGGCAAGTACGTTTTTATAATAGGTTCAAGTTTTTGATAAATTTCCGCTGTAGTCATCTCGCTTTAAATTTTTTTAAAGATAGCACAAGCATTCACATCTCCAAATCCAAAACTTGCCTTTATAATAGTCCGTAATTCTTTTTGAATAGTTTGTTTAGGAATTTTTTCCGAAGAAATTAACCCTTCAATTCTCGGGTGGATTTTATCACAGTTTACATTTGGAAAAATATAATTGTCCTGTAATTGAAGTAACGCAGAAACTATTTCAATACTCCCGCTGGCGGCCAGACAGTGCCCAACCATTCCCTTTATTGAATTTATATAGGGAAAATTATTTCCTTCCCTGCGCAATGCTTTGGTCCAATTTTCAATTTCGTCGGGATCTTTTATGGTAGCGGTTAAATGACCATTTATATAATCAATCTCTTCCGCTTTCACCCGTGATTTGGCCAATGCATTGACAATGCATCTTTGAATTGCCGTACCGTTCGGAGCCGTCATCGTGCCGCCATTTCGCTGGCCACCGCTATTTACTGAGCCTCCCAAAATTTCGGCATATATTTTAGCACCTCTATTTTTAGCGCTTTCAAGAGATTCCAAAAGATAGGCTCCAGCGCCACTTCCGGGTATGAATCCGCCAGCATCCTCACTCATAGGGCCGGGAACTTGCTCCGGTGCGTGGTTGTATTTGTAATTTGAAACTTTTATGGCGTCAAAACCGCCCCAAATGTAGGGACCGCTATCACTCGTGCTACCGCAAAGGATTTGTTTGGCATGCCCATTTTTTATGCGCTCATATCCTAAAAGAAGCGCTTCCGTGCCCGTAGCACAAGCGGAAGAATTAACCGTAACCAAATTACCGGCACCTATCAATCCGCCAAGATAGGCGCTCACACCGCTGGCCATTGTCTGTGAAACAGAAGTGCTCCCCAGTCTGCGTACGTTGCCCGCATCAATTTTATAAATGGATTCCCTGAATTTTTCAATGCCGCTGGTACCCGTCCCGAAAATGATTCCCAAATCCCAAAGTGGTTCGCCATCATTATCTGCAATGGCAATCTTGGCATCCGCCAACGCATCCATTCCAGCGATAACGCCATATAATATTCCGCTGCTATTAAAATTTTTAAGCTGAAGTTCAGAAAAATAGGCGTGCTTTTTTTCTTCGGAAATTTCTGGTAGCGCGCCTAATTGGCAGGAAAAATTCAATTTTTCGAGCTCGGGCCTAAACGTTATTCCTGATTGACCTTCTTTAAGGGAATTATTGAAATCGGTAAGATTTACACCAATGGGAGAAACAATTCCCAAACCCGTTACCACTACTCTATTCTCCACTGTTTTCATTTAAAATCATTCCGCTTATGCTGCCTTTACACACAATCTCGTTCTTTGAATTTAGCATTTTAACCTTGCATTTCAATTTCTGAAATCTAAAATATTCCTTCTCTGAAAGTACTCGCACGGTCTCATCAGGATACACAGGTTTGTAAAAATCTATTTCAGAAGAACTTAACGCAATTTTTAAATTATCTGAAGCTTCAATATCCATCAAGTATATTCCCAAGCAGACAACGCCAATCTGCGCCATACATTCAGTTAAAATAACTCCTGGCGTGATCGGGTTATTTTTGAAATGTCCTTTATAAAAATAGGAATCGGCCGAAAATTTATAGATACCCTCTACCCCATTCTCATCGATTGCCAAAAGCGAATCAACAAACAAAAAGGGCTCTGTGTAAGGCAATTTTTCAAGTATATTCTCAAAATTTGGCATATCAACAGTTGCTTTCTCCTCCATCCACTTTCAAAATAGTACCGTTAATCCAGTCCGCTTCAGGTCTGCAAAGAAGATAAACCGCGTTTGCCACATCCTGTGGCGTGGTCAATCTATTAAATGGATTTCTGTTCAAGGCCATTTTTGCAAGATCATCACTTCCCGGAATTGCACGAAAAGCCGCAGTTTCAGTAGTTCCGGCCTGAATGCAATTGGTGTTTATTCCCTTGCTGGCAAATTCTATGGACATATTTCGCATAAGGGCTTCAAGCGCGGATTTTGCCGCTGAAACCGCAGCGTAACCTGGCCAAACACGATTGTTTCCTTCGCTAGTGAAAGCTAAATTTCGTGCATTTTCTGAAAAGATTTCATTTTCAATGAGCGCAGCAGTCCATTGGTACCAGCTTGTTCCCATGGCGTGGATTGTGATTTCCAAGTCCTGAATTTTCAATATTTCAGATGTCCCCGACATAGACTTCAAACTTCCTTTTGCGATGCTATGTAAAAGAATTTTTACGCTATTTTTCGGCAGCGCAGATATTATTTCTTCTATTACGTTTTCTTTTAAAGCATCTTTGTTGAACGTTTTTACGGTAACGCCAAAGCTTTCCATTAATTTAATTTCTTTTTCGAAATTTGGCAGATTACTTTTTCTGTCGCGATGCACGATGCAGATATTCATTCCATTTTCCGCCAATTTTTTAGCAGATGCAAGACCCAACCCACTGCTTCCGCCAAGAATCAATGCATATTGATTTTGCCACGCTTCAGAAGAAATAAATTTTTGATTATCCATTAAAATCGTAATAACACGCGTTGTGCAGAAAATCCTGGGCCAAAACTGAGCATAAGTCCTAAACTACCAATCGGAGGATTTTTATCCATAAATCTTTCCAAAACATATAGCACCGTTGCGCTGCTCATATTTCCGTATAGCCTCAAAACCTCTTTAGTATCATCAATATTTTTACCTAGCTGTCCAAAGAGGTCTTCTACGGTTTCCACAATTTTTCTACCGCCCGGATGAAAAATCAGGTGGTCAATATCTTCAATCTTGAGATTATTTTTTTTCAAAAAAGGATGAATGATGTTTGGAAAATGATCGGCAATTTTTTGCGGGACTTCTTTGTCCAAAACCATTTGAAGTCCAGTATTTACCAAATTAAAACCCATCATTTGCGTGGCGTCATAAAAGTGGTACATTTCATTTGCAATAATTTCAGGCCCCCTATCTTCCTCATTTGAGGATAATAGAACACAAGCAGCACCATCTCCAAAAATCGCAGAGCTCACAATATTCACCATTGAGAAATCTGTTAACTGAAAAGTTGCGGTGGGCGCTTCCAGTGCAATTACAGCTGCGCGTTTTCCGGGATTGGCCCTTAAAAAATTTTCGGCATAAATAATTCCTGAAATTCCTGCAGCACAGCCCATCTCGGTCACCGGCAACCGGATAATGTCCTGTTTCATTTGCAACTCATTCACCAAAAATGCATCCACGCTTGGGATCATAATTCCTGTGCAACTTACGGTGATAATAAAATCAACGTCCGTAGGTTTCCAATTTGCTTTAGAGAGAGCTTTTTCTAAACATTTACGTCCAAGTTTCTTCACTTCCCGACTGTAGATGGCATTGCGCTCCTCAAAACTGGTATTGGTAAAAACCTCAATGGGATCCATAATTGAATAGCGCTTGTCCACACCGGCGCTCTCAAAAATTTTAATGGCCTTTCGCTTAAATCGAGCCTCCTGCCCTTCCATCCATTGCTCGAAAAAAGGAATTATTTCTGAAGTGTTACGGCTGTAATCTGGTAGTTGCTTGGCAACATTTATAATTTTTACGCTCATAAAACTACGGATTCGTTTTTTTTATTATCCATTGATATCGAAAGGCCCAGCGCCATTTTATGCTGTTATGTTGACTATCTAATTTTGTTGAAATAAGTGCCAACTCTTGTTTTTTAAATCCTCGAGCAACGGAAACCAATCCGTCGTGTCTTGCAATTTTCGTTTTTAAAAACGGATTGCTTATTAATTTAAATAATTGAAAGGCAATTCTGCTCCTTTGTAAATCATTTATTACTACACCGATACTTGTTTTATTAAGAATTTTCTTCAACAAAAATTCAATTTTTTCATTTCTGAAATGATGCAGAAATAAGGTACATAGCGCAATATCGCAATTTGGAATTAAATTCTCAGCAGAAAAAACATCCATTTTTTGATAAGAAATATTTGGGAATCCATCACTTTTTTTGCTCGCTTCAATCAAAATATTTGGATTAAAATCGATACCAATGAGATTGAAATTATATCCATTATGATGACCAAATTTTGCGCATTGTCGTAACATTTCACCATCACCGCAACCAAAATCTATGATTGTTATTTTATCCTTTTTGGAATAATTCTTCAAAAGAATTTCAATGCCATCAAGCGTTACTGAATTTCCCCCCAACCATCTATTTACACGTTTCAGATCGTTGAGCAATACTTTCATCTCATTACCTTGCAGATGAAAATCGTCCATAATTTCAGGCTGTTTCGATCTTTCTTTATTGCTGAAATATATCATATCGACTTTTTTCCGTGGGTATTTCTGATAATTGAAGTAAGCATTGTCGGAAATAATTTTGCCACCGCAAATCCAATTTTTAGCGAAACCGGGTTCAATAAAGCTCGTTGTATATATCGTCCGGTTTTCAATCTATTTTTGAAATATTGGTTCCAAGATAATGCATATTGTTTTTCCAAACGTGCTCTATCCCAATTCTCTTTTTTTGATTTTAAATATAATTCAGAAAAAATCTTTGCGCCGTGAATTGCCATTGCCATTCCGTTTCCGCAGAGTGGATGTATCAACCCTGCGCTATCGCCAACCATAAAAATATGATTTTCTACAGGTTTTTTTGATTCAAATGAAATTTGGCTAATGGTCATTGGTCTATCAAATATCGGTTTTGCATTATTGAAGAATTGATTGAGATAGGGATTTTTTGAGAGACAATTTTTCTGAAAATTTGAAACATCCCCATGTTTTTTGAAAGATTTCAGCGTAGTCAAATAACACGCGTTTACAATAGTATCTTCAACCCTGCTCAATCCGCAATACCCGCCTTCAAAATTATGTAACGCTACGCTATTAGTTAGAAAATCATAATCGAAGTGACCCTTTACCGCGAGCCAAGTTGCTGGAATTTCAAAAAAATCACGGTTGAGAAATGCATCTAAATTGGAACGCTTACCGAAGGCCCCCAAAACATAGTTAGATATGAATTTTTTTTTTGATTGTGTTATAACTTCAAAAGAATCGTTTTGAAAATTAATTTTTTCAACCGTTTCAAATGCAACTTTTCCGTAATTTTTCAAAGTTCGGTAGATAAGATTATCAAAACTATACCTACTTATGCCAAAACCACCGAGCGGTAATTCACATTTAAGGAGTCTGCCATTGACATCACTCATTTCAAAATTTGAAATTTTAGTTGCCCCCACAACAAATGGATCAATGCCCAACTGAGATAAATATGCCAAAACCTCGTTGCTCACATATTCTCCGCAAACCTTGTGATGCGGATATGGATGTCTTTCTAATAAAAGCACATTGCAATTTTGTTTTGAAAGGTGCAATGCCGCTACCAATCCGGCAAGACCACCACCAACAATTATTATTTCATAATTTGTGCTCAATTCCATTTGTGTATAAAGCTAAAAAAATCCCGACCAATATGGAACGGGATTTTTATTATTTGGAGTAGCTTGATTATTTAATTATTCGCCTGCTTGCTGTTGTGCCTCTTGTTTCATTTTTTCATTTGGTACAATGGCTAAGTTTACACGGCGATTTTTTGCACGACCTTCAGCAGTTGAATTGTCGGCCACTGGAGCACTTTCACCGTACCAGTTAGTTGTAAAGCGACCAGAGCTTAGGCCTTTGGTTGTTACCAAATAATTAGTAACGGCCTGGGCTCTATTTTTGGAAAGTGTCATATTACTTTCATCAGCACCTACACTATCCGTATGACCAACTACTAATACATCTGTGTCTGGATATTCTTTCAATACATTCGCCAGTTTATCCAGTGTAGCTTGTGACGCTGAATTAATATTATACTTGGCAGTATCAAAATAAACACCGCTATTTTCATCAAATGTCACCACGATTCCATCATCTACTCGTTCTACCTGTGCTCCAGGAATTTCAGTTTCAATTTTTTGTGCTTGCTTGTCCATTTTGTCACCGATTAGAACACCGGCTCCTCCACCAACTACGCCGCCAATTACGGCACCAAGCTCGCCATTACCACCCTTACCAACGTTGTTTCCAATGATGGCACCAAGAATAGCTCCACCTGTAGCACCAATTACGGCACCTTTCTGTTTATTGTTAGCGTTTCTTGTAGCTTCACAGCTTCCAAAGCTTATAACCAAGGCGATTGCAAAGGAAATTAAAGTCAATTTTTTTAAAAAAGTTTTCATATATCTTAATTTGAAGTTTAAAGTTTACTCTTGAATCTTAGAGAAATTCATATTGATTTTAAAAGGTTTGCCCTCAAGACTAACCGTTTGCTCCCATTTCATGGAATTTTCATTAAGTTGAGCCAATTGAACACGGAAACCAACGTTGTCTGCAGATTTTCCTTTTTCATTGGTTGGTTTGATTATAAAATCATATAGTCCAGAAGCAGGGTCGATTTCCACAATAGTAAATATGAAGTTTCTCTCACCTGTCGGGCAATTTCCATTTTCTATGGTGTATGTGGCGGTATTGTTATTCGGTATGAATCTCCAAGTACTACCCTCAAAACATTCTGCTGATGTATCGCTGAAAAGAGTAACATTAAATTTTCCTGAAGAACCGTAAGAAACATTGTCCAGTGACCAATATCCTTTAATGACTTTTCTGGATTCTTGCACAGTTTTCGGTGCTCCGCAAGAAAACGCTGTGACCGCAATAAGGGCCAGGATGAGGATTTTTTTCATAATATTAAATAGTAATTTAGTTTGTAAAATAGGTTTGAGATTTTTTATCTTCTAAAAAGTCTAGATAGTAATGATAATACAAGAAGTACAATAAAAATGTAGAATATAATTTTAGCGATATCTGCAGCTCCCTCGGCGATTCCACCGAATCCAAATACTGCTGCAACTAAGGCAATTACTAGAAAAATAACGATCCAACGTAACATAATTTTAAGTTTTAGTGATTAGTATAGCACTAAAGTACTCAAGAATTTTAACGTTAAAATTTTCTTTATCTAAAGTTTAACAAGCAATGTTAATTTCTTAATAATCCAATAATTTTTTTAGGGAATCAATAAATTTTTTCTTCGGAAGATACTGGGATTCCAGGTTAGCCGCAAATGGAATTGGAGTTTCCAAACTGGCTACCCGGCTGACTGGGGCATCTAAATATTCAAAGCAATTCTCCATAATTAATGAAGAAATATCTGACGCAATTCCACCAAAAAGTGAATCTTCCTGAAGTATAATTACCTTTCCAGTCTTCTTAACTGAATTGTAAATTGTCTCCACATCAAGCGGGGCCAACGTTCTCAAATCAATTAAATCTGCCGAAATACTTTTATTTTCATCCAAAGCCTCTAAAGCCCAATGCACTCCGGCTCCGTATGTGATAATCGAGACATCTTTTCCCTCCCTAATTATCGAAGCCTTTCCTAACGGAAGTGTGTAGTAATCTGTAGGAACATCTTGCCTAATACTTCTATACAAAGCCTTATGCTCAAAAAACATAACCGGATTTGGGTCCTCAATACTTGAGGCAAGCAATCCCTTTGCATCATATGGAAATGCAGGGTAAACAACTTTTAGACCGGGTGTATGGGTAAACCAAGCCTCATTGGTTTGGCTATGAAATGGGCCAGCGCCAACTCCAGCTCCGCATGGCATTCGAACTACTACGTCCGCCTTTTCGTTCCAGCGATAATGACTTTTTGCCAAATAATTAATGATTGGGTTGAAGCCTGAAGTAACAAAATCAGCAAATTGCATTTCAACCACTGCCTTAAATCCATTAATAGAAAGTCCCATGGCTGCCGAAACTATAGCCGATTCGCAGATTGGAGTATTGCGTACCCTTTCTTTCCCAAATTGGGCCACGAATCCTTCAGTAATTTTAAATACACCCCCGTACTCCGCCACATCTTGTCCCATGATTACAAGATTGTCGTGGCACTCCATAGATTGTTTCAACCCTTGCGAAATAGCATCAATCAACCTAATATTTTCTTTTTCTGAATTTTCTTTAACTTCTTGATATTCAAATTTTTTAAAGACATCATTTAATTCTTCGGTTTCATTTGCTTCAATTTTTGGCTCACTGAAGGCTATATCAAGATTTTCATCAATCTCATTTTTAAATTCGGTTTTATATTGCTGAATTTCCGCTTCGGTAATAATATTTTCAGTTAACAAATAATCTTCAAAATTTAAAAGCGGATCACGCATTCCCCACTCGTCAATTAAATCCTCGGGAACATATTTTGTTCCGCTTGCCTCCTCGTGACCGCGCATTCTAAATGTTTTGAACTCCAAAAGCACCGGACGCGGATTGCTACGCATACTGGCCACCAAATTTTTCACTTTTGAATATACTTCCAGAATATTATTTCCTTCAATAATGTGGGATTCCATTCCATACCCCTTTCCGCGATCCGCAAGATTTTCACAATTATATTGCTCATTTGTGGGCGTTGAAAGTCCGTAACCATTATTTTCAATGCAAAAAAGCACCGGCAATTTCCAAACCGAAGCCACATTTAAAGCTTCGTGTATATCACCCTCGCTCGTTCCACCCTCGCCAGTAAAAACAGCACATACTTGATTGTTTTTTTTCAATTTATTGGCCAATGCAATCCCATCGGCCACACCAAATTGCGGTCCCAAATGTGAAATCATCCCTACGATATGGAATTCCTGTGTTCCAAAATGAAAACTCCGGTCACGCCCTTTGGTAAAACCGTTTGCTTTCCCTTGCCACTGAGAAAAAAGCCGATACAGTGGGATTTCACGCATCGTAAAAACACCTAAGTTTCGATGCATGGGCAAAATGTATTCATCCTTTTCCAAAACTGCAGTAAGGCCTACTGATATTGCCTCCTGCCCTATTCCACTGAACCATTTTGAGACTTTACCCTGCCGCAAAAGAATGAGCATTTTTTCCTCAATCATTCTCGGTTTCAACATACCGCGATAGAGCATTTTCAGTGTTTCATCATCAATATCTTTTCGGTCGTACGGAAAATATATATGTGGAGAAGTTTCAGATTTCATGGGTTTTATTTTGGTATTCAAAAGTAGAAAAAAAGCAAGCCTTTTGCAGAATTTCAAGTTTATTTTTCGCTTCGGAAAAAAGGGTTTTATGTGGTATCTTTGTAGCCTAAAATAAAATGCTATGAACAATATCCCAAGTGTGGATCTGGCCGATTTCCTTTCAGATGATCCACAACGCAAGCAAAAATTTGTAAACGAAATTGGTAAAGCATACGAGGAAATTGGTTTTGTTTCCCTAAAAAACCATTTTCTTAGCGATCAATTGGTTGATGAACTTTATAAAGAAATCAAGAATTTTTTTGATCTTCCCCTGGAAACAAAGAAAAAATATGAAATTGAAGGTCTAGGTGGCCAGCGTGGATATGTTTCGTTCGGAAAAGAGCACGCTAAAGGAAAGAAGGAAGGCGATTTAAAAGAATTTTGGCATTTTGGGCAGGAGCCTACGGAAGATGCAAACCTTTCAGAAAAATATCCCAAAAATGTTCAAGTAAAGGAACTTCCAGATTTCAACCATACAGGCATGGAAGCCTACCGAATGCTTGAGAAAACCGGGATCTACGTGCTTCGGGCTCTGGCATTATATATAGGTCTCGATGAAAATTATTTTGATTATTGGGTTTCAAACGGAAACAGCATTTTGCGCCCTATCCACTACCCTCCCATTACTGAGGAGCCAAAAGGCGCAGTACGGGCAGGTGCTCACGGAGACATAAATTTGATTACACTTTTAATGGGTGCTTCAACCGGCGGACTTCAAGTATTGCGGAAAGATGGCGAATGGATTGATGCCATCCCGCAGGAAGATGAGCTGGTTATAAATGTGGGAGATATGCTGGAAAGGCACACAAACAACAAACTGCGCTCCACAATCCACCGAGTCGTAAATCCACCAAAGGAGGAATGGGGCAATCCGCGGTATTCGATCCCTTTCTTTATGCACCCACGCGGCGATATGAAATTGAATTGTCTGGAAGAATGTATTGACGCCGATCATGAAAAAGCCTATGAGGATATCACTGCCGGCGATTTTTTACACCAACGTTTGGTAGAGATTGGACTTATAAAAAAATAGGCAGTACACTATAGCAATTTGCAGTTAACCATAGCATATTAAATTTTGAAATCTTTAGAAGACCAGCTAAAAAATCTTTTTCCCGACCACGAATCCGAACCGGAAGTTGAAAATAATGAACAACCAACTATTTGGCTACAGGAGGAACCGCTTCTTTGCAAATATGAAAAACGAAAAGGAAAGCCCATCACCATTATTGAAGGTTATGCAGGCGCAGATTCCGATTTTAAAATTTTAGCGAAGGAAATAAAGCAATTGCTAAGTGTTGGTGGTAGTTTTAAAAATGAGCAGATAATAATTCAAGGGGATTATCGTGACAAAATTATGGCTTTTTTGAAGGAAAAAGGTTTTAAAGTGAAGCGCGTTGGAGGTTGAAAATAGTTCCAGTTTTCAGTCTAAAAAAAATAAACATTTAAACCCATAAACTTATAAACCCTTTTCAAAACTTAAAATTTGAAATCTAAAACCCTTTCTCCCAGCGAATTAATATTAAACCCAGACGGCAGTATTTACCACCTAAATTTATTGCCGGAACAACTTGCGGATACAATTATAACAGTGGGCGATCCGGATCGGGTTGGTGCGGTTTCAAAGTATTTTGATACCATTGAATTTGAAGTTCAAAAAAGGGAATTCAAAACCCACACGGGAACAATAAATGGCAAACGTATAAGTGTAATTTCCACAGGAATTGGCACCGATAATATTGATATTGTTTTCAATGAACTCGATGCTCTAAAAAATATCGATTTTAAAACCAGGACGGTTAAAAATGAATTGACCTCCCTTGAAATTATTCGCATCGGAACATCCGGCGCGATTCAACCGGAGATTGAGATTGATAGTTTTATGATTTCTGAAAAAGCGATTGGGTTTGACAGTTTGCTTCATTTTTATGGGGATATTTCTTTTTGCGAGGAAGCTTTTTCTGAAGCATTTATTTCACAAAGTAATTGGAATCCAAAAAAATCAAAACCGTACGTTGTTTCCGCAGATGAAAATCTTTTAGAAAAATTTTCTTCAGAAAAATTCATTAAGGGAATTACCGCTACCAATGTAGGATTTTATGGGCCACAGGGCAGAACGCTGCGCCTTTCGCTTGAAGATGAAACGATGAATGAAAAAATAAGGAATTTTCGCTTCCGCGGAAAAGCAATCACAAATTTGGAAATGGAAACCTCCGGAATTTACGGAATGGCAAAATTGCTTGGGCACCGTGCCATTTCGCTGAATGCTATTTTGGCAAATAGAGCTAATGGCACATTCAGCAAAAACCCTGAAAAAACCATTGATTCATTAATAAAATCCACACTGGAAATAATTTCATAAATGAAAAATTTCATCATCGGCGGGGTGCCGGAACATTTCAATTTGCCTTGGTACATCGCACTCCGCGATAAAAAATTCAATGAAAAAGGGATTAATCTCCGCTGGAAGGATTACGCTGGCGGAACCGGACAAATGAACCGCGCCCTTCGCGAAAAGGAAATTGATATGGCCGTAATCCTCACCGAAGGAATGGTTCGCGATATTATTAACGGTAACGAATCCAAAATTGTTCAAGTTTTTGTGAAATCGCCGTTGCTGTGGGGAATTCATGTGGCGGCAAATTCAGATTATCAAACGGTTGCAGATTTAAAAGGGACTGATGCAGCCATAAGCAGATACGGTTCGGGTTCGCATTTAATGGCCTTTGTAAATGCCGAAAATCTGGAATGGGATTTAAAAAACGATCTTAAATTTAAGGTAATACAAGATTTGGACGGAGCTTTAGAAGGTTTGCCAAAAGGAAATGGCGATTATTTTATGTGGGAAAAATTTATGACAAAACCCCACGTGGATAATGGAACATTTCGTTTGGTGGGCGAATCCCCTACTCCGTGGCCAAGTTTTGTAATCGCTGTAAGAAATGATATTTTGGAAAATGAATCTGAATGCGTGAAAACAATTTTGGAGATTATAAATGAGATTACTTCAGACTTTAAAAATATTCAACATATTGACGAAATGATTTCAAGGCGGTACGGGATACAAATTGAAGATGTGCGCGAGTGGCTCTCCCTGACTGACTGGAGCGACCGACAATTGACATCAAAAGAACTGGAAAATATACAGCAAAAGCTTCTGGAATTGGATTTAATTAAAAATAAAGTACAGGAATCCAGCATTTTATATAATTTCCAAAAAAAATCTTAATTATTACGCAACCTCAACGCTACCCTTGCATCTTATAGACATAAAACCAATAGTTATGACTACATTTTTAATCGTTTTGGGAGCGTTGTTGGTAACAAACTTTTTGTTATTGCAGTTTAGCTGCAACGATGCTACCGAACCCGAAGTACCGGAAGAAGAATAGAAAATCCCTCCCCATTTTTCTATTCTTTTTATTTTTTTACCATTCAATTGGCTTCTTGCCATTTTCCTCCAAATATTCATTCGCCTTACTGAAGTGTTTGTTGCCAAACCAATACCCCCTATTTGCCGCTAGTGGTGAAGGATGTCCGCTTTCCAGAATTTTATGTTTTGAAGCATTTATTTTAGCGCCTTTCTTTTTTGCAGGGCCGCCCCAAAGCATAAAAACCAAACCGTTTTTTTCATCAGATAATTTTTCAATAACCGCATCGGTAAATTGTTCCCAACCTTTATTGTGGTGGCTCCCCGCTTGATGTGCGCGTACTGTCAGCGTAGAATTCAACAATAAAACACCCTGTTTTGCCCAACGCTCCAAGTTCCCGGAATTTGGGATTGGCGTTCCCAAATCGGTCCATATTTCCTCAAAGATATTTTTTAAAGACGGCGGGATTGCAACACGATCCGCCACAGAAAAACACAATCCATTGGCCTGACCCGGTCCGTGGTACGGATCCTGCCCTAATATCAAAACTTTCACATCTTCAAAAGGAGTATGGTTGAATGCTGAAAATATCTGCTTTCCCGGTGGAAAACATTTGGTAGATGTATATTCAGATTTCACAAATTCCACTAAATTTTTGAAGTAGGGTTTTTCAAATTCATCTTTCAAAATAGCTTTCCAACCCGGCTCAATTGTTACTTGCATATTGCTTACTTTTGTATTCCTGAAAAGTAAAATTAACTGAAATAAACGGATGCCCCGTATAGATAACAAAACTTTAGAAGATCTCGAATTTCCCTCGGTGCTCACGCAGGTTGCGCAGTTTTGTGTTACCGAACCAGGGCGTGAAAATGTACTTTCCATACAGCCATTCCACGAGTTTGATGAAATACTGCCCGAACTGGAACGCGTAAAGGAATTTACGGCTTCTTTTGATGGCGAAAATAAAATCCCTAATCACGGATTTGATCCTATTTTTAGGGAACTTCGCCTTTTGGAAATTGAAAACAGTACCTTAGAAATTTCGGGTTTTCGAAAAATTCTTACTATTTCCGAAACTACCCGCATCCTTCAAAAATTCTTTAAGAAATACGAGGAATTTTATTTTCATCTCAACTCATTTTCTGAAGAAGTAAATTATACTTCACTTATTTCCGAGGAAATCAATAAAAAAATTGACAAATACGGCGAAATAAAAGATGAAGCTTCCAATGAATTGGGAACCATCCGTCGCCGACTGAATTTGGTGAAGGGAAAAATCAACTCTTCATTTTCACGTGCGCTTTCACATTATTCACAGAGCGATTACTTGGATGAAATTCGGGAATCGGTTGTGGAAAATAGGCGTGTACTTGCCGTAAAGGCGATGCACCGCAAAAAAGTCCGCGGTGCGGTTTTGGGGAGTTCAAAAACGGGTAGTATTGTTTACATTGAACCACAAGAAACGCTGGAATATGCTAACGAACTTAGTAATTTAATTTACGAAGAAGACGAGGAAATAAAGCGAATTTTAAAAGCATTGACCGAATTTATCCGGCCGCACAGCGAATTAATTTCCAGCTATCAGGAATATTTGATTGCGATGGATGTGCTGTACGCAAAGGCCAAATATGCACTAAATATAAACGGAGTTTTGCCGATAATTTCTTCTGAGAAAAGAATTTCCTTACTAAAAGCATTTCACCCGCTGTTATTGGTTTCGAACAACAAAAGAAAAGAAAAAACTTTTCCGCAGAGCATTGAATTGGTTCCCGAAAAACGCATTATCGTGATTTCCGGTCCAAACGCCGGCGGAAAAAGTATTACGTTGAAAACCGTTGGGCTTCTGCAGGTTATGCTTCAAAGCGGATTGCTCATCCCAGTAAATCCGCAGAGTGAGGTTTATTTTTTCAAAAGAATTCTTACCGATATTGGTGATAACCAATCCATCGAAAACCATTTAAGTACCTATAGTTATCGATTGAAAAAGATGAATCAATTTCTGAAAAAGTGCAACAAGAACACGCTTTTTCTCATAGATGAATTTGGAACCGGAAGCGACCCGGAACTGGGCGGCGCTTTGGCGGAGACATTTTTGGAAGTGTTTTACGAGCGCGAAGCTTTTGGGATAATCACAACACATTACACGAATTTAAAACTGTTGGCAAATGAGCTTCCGCACGCCATCAACGCGAATATGCAATTTGACAGTAAATCTTTGGAACCGTTATACCAACTGCATTTGGGCGAAGCCGGAAGCAGCTATACTTTTGAGGTGGCGCAGAAAAATGGGATTCCGTATAGTTTGATCAATAAAGCGAAAAAGAAAATAGAGCGCGGCAAGGTTCGGTTTGACAAGACCATTGCGAACCTGCAACGCGAGCGCAGCAACCTTCGGAAAACTTCAGAATCCTTAAAATCTGAAGAACAAAAAGCACGGATGGAGAGCAAACAACTGGAAGAAGTGAATGCGCGCGTTCAGGAAAAACTGGAAAGCTATCAGGAATTGTTTGATGCCAACCAAAAACTCATCAGTTTGGGTAAAAAGGTGGATATTCTTTCAGAAAAATATTTCAACAATCGCCAAAAAAAGCAATTGATCGATGAGCTGATGAAACTGGTGATGGTTGAAAACAGCAAAAGGAAAAAATTGGCCCCAAAAGTAAAAAAGGCAGTTAAAGCCAAAGAAAAAGAGGTAATCAAAGAGGTTGAGCAAAAGGTAGAAGTAATCCGCGAACGAAAGAAAGAGGAAAAGGAGAAAGCAAAAAAACTTCCGCCACCAAAACCAAAAGTCGCATTAAAAATTGGAGATAGGGTTCGAATGATTGATGGCCGCGCGATTGGCACGATTGATACCATTGAAAAAAATAAAGCAATCGTAAACTACGGAATGTTTACTACTAATGTAAGTTTGGAAGAACTTGAGAAAGTATAGCCCCTCTGCCTCCGGCATCTCCCCGAAGGGAAGAAAGTATGAACCTAAATGTGCAAAAATACCGCTTGGCGACTTTGCGTCAAGATATTGAAAAATGAAAGATAATTACAAAATAATCCTCTTCGATGGTGTTTGCAACCTTTGCAACGGCGCTATTACTTTCATAATTAAACGAGATAAAAAGAACAGCTTCAAATTCGCCGCGCTTCAAAGCGAAATTGGGCAACAATTGATTTCAAAATTCAATATTGATACCCAAAAGGTGGATTCCATTATTTTGATTGACGGCGAAAAATACTACGAAAAATCATCTGCGGCGCTTCATATTTCAAAAGAACTTTCCGGCGCCTATCCCCTCCTCTTTGGATTTATGGTGGTGCCAAAATTCATCAGAAATTCGGTGTATGATTACATTGCCAAAAACCGCTTCAAATGGTTTGGCAAAAAGGAAAGCTGTATGATCCCCACTGCAGAGTTGAAGGCTAAGTTTTTGTAATCTTTAATTAATATTCTGCCCAGCATTTAAACTTTCTGGAGATGCGGTTGCGGGGGCAGACCACGTAAAATGGCTACATTGATTTCCTGTTCCTATTAATTGTAAAGAATTTCCCGTAGGAGTTAGGTCACTTTCCGAATATCCAATATCGATAGATGAAGCCCCCTGGGCTGGCCCATTGCTTGCTGAAAACGCACCTTCATAGCTTATAAATTGTAGAATTTGGTTATTGGAAGTTTTTACCAATGCTATTCCATCCGGCGACCCATTCTGGATGTTAGGTCTTGTAAAACCCAACGCGCCATAACTATTGCTTTCATTGTCGATAATTCCAGATAACTGGAAAGAATCATAAGAAGTTCCATCGGCACCGTTATATAAAATTATTCTATAACCGTTTAAATCCAAACCCGCTGGACCAGCAATTTCAACAAATTCACCACTATCGGTACCAATGTTGTCATAATGAAATTCGTTTATCCAAGGTTCTATTGGAATTGAATTGAGACATTGTACACTTTCCCAATGGCTTCCATCCCACATTTGAAGACAACCAATAGATTTTACAAACACCATCAACCCAACATCCGCCGCGGTAACAGCGATAGCATCCCGCGCCGAAACGTTGGGAACGCGCGGGGGCATAAAACCCAGATACGGACCGTTGCCATCAGTCTGGCTGCTTACCTCGAGCATCGCCGCCGCGCTGGGATTTGTGGTGCCTATACCCACTTGGGCAGAAAGGATACATACGGTAAGACCAAAAATTACGGAAAGGATAATATGCTTCATAGCTATAGATTTTAATCGTAGCTAAGCAGTTTTGAAAGTAGGTAGATTGGGTCTAACTATTTAAGGGGGAGTGCACTAAAGTAATGAACTTTTTGACACGCCCTACAATGCACGCAACTAATTTTGAATACCAAAAGTAGGTTCGCCATGTAAATTGTGGATTATGGATGTATTAAGAATAGCATTCCAACACGTCCGGGACGTGTTTAGGTACGTAAGTGGACGTATATTTATAGGTCTGGGACGTGTACAGATACGTGGGGTAACGTATAATTATACATAAGTGGACGTAATTTATACGTGTGGGATGTGTTTAGGTACGTCAAATGAAGTATAATAATGGGTCTCTGGATACCGTGGAAGGCTTTTTCAATAGCATTAATAGATTTGGCGACGTTTATGTATATAGAAAGTTGCGTGTTTGCGTGCGAGGATTTTCCGAAGGAAAATCAGATGCTAGCAAACAAAGCAACTAACATTGGTTAAGGATAAAACTAGCAATTTTTATATACGGTGTTGTGGTGCGTTTTTTTCTATATACTGCATAAATTCAAATATTTTTTCCGTTTCGATTTTATCTTGGAAAGTATGCAAGTTTGTTATATAATTCATTCCTAAATATTCAGCTGATTTTTTAAAAGGAAGCCAAAAATTGTCTTCTAAATTGTCTCCATTCGAGCAACTTATAACAGCCATATGTTTATTGCGTAATTTACGTCCAATATCCTTTTCTATTCGCAGTAAATCAGTCAGTCTATCAAAAAACACTTTCATAATTCCGCTCATTGAATACCAATAAACAGGCGTTGCAAAAATCAAAACATCGTAATTGTCAGTAATTCTTTTTATCAAGTCGATGTAATCATCATTTCTGTTTAAATGGTCATAGTCAAAATGAGAAATATTAAAATCAGTCAAATCAATTAAGTCCCAGCCAGATATCCGTATCAGTTCGTTAACGATTTTTTTTGTTTCACCATTCTTTCTTGAACTACCTAAAATTATTACTTTCTTCAATATTCAGTATTTTTCTCAAATGCACCACAACAAATAAATATTAAACAACCCTAAGACTCCACCCCAAAAGTCTCCGAGGGATCTTCCTTTTCATTATAGCGTAGCATCCCTTCGCCATTGGCAATGATGGTAGATACCGTGGCATCTCCCGTTACGTTTACTACCGTTCTAAACATATCCAGTATTCTATCCACAGGAAAAATAATGGCAATCCAAGCCGGGTTTAACCCAACAGATTCCAGTACAATAATAAGCATCACCAAGCCCGCGCTGGGTACCGCCGCAGAACCAATGGATGCCAGCGTGGCCGTAAGTACAATGGTAAGTTGCTGGCCCAGGGTTAAATCTATCATATGCAATTGTGCCAAAAACACCACGGCAACGGCCTGGTATAAACACGTTCCGTCCATATTCACGGTAGCGCCTATGGGCAGTACAAAACTGGTAATCTTTTTATCCACGCCCAGATTTTCCTCCACACATTCCATAGTTACCGGGAGCGTGGCGGCACTACTCGAGGTAGAAAATGCGAGTGTCTGTGCGGGGCTCATCGCCTTAAAGAATCCCAGATACGGTATTTTTCTCACGAACAATTTTAAAATCAAGGGATAAATAATAAAGATCATCAGCATCAACCCCAAAAATACGGTAAGCGAATACCAGCTCAATCCTTTAAAAATTTCGTACACCTTGCCAATGTCGTCTCCCGCCATTTTGCTAACAACGCCCGCCAATAGAGCGAACACAAAGAAGGGTGCGGCCTGCATAACCAAGTCTACCATTTTTAGAAAAACCTCCATCACACTATCCATAAAAACGGTGACAGGATGTGATTTTTCATTGGGGATAAACAAGAGGCAGACCCCAAAAAACAGCCCAAAAAAGATGATCTGCAACATCAGCCCATTATCTGAAAGCGAATAGAAGAAATTCTCCGGCACCATATCTACAAGGGGTTGTAGCGGCGTGGCTTCCCGGGTCTGTTCTGCAGTCTTCATCTTCTCTGAGACTGAGGCATCCTTCAATTCCCCTTTGGAAAGATCGGTAATTCGCTGTGCGCGCTCAAAAAATTCAGGTTCCTGCAAATAATTAATGCCATCCTTAATTTGGTAGCCCTCAGCGGCGGCCCAAACCTCGTAACTTATCCGGTTATCGATTCGGCTTTGCTCGTCCACCAGTTTTCCTGGTTTTATCACATTTACCAAGACCAATCCCAATCCAACCGCAAACAGCGTGGTAAGCAAATACGCGCCAAGGGTCTTCCCTCCCATTCTTCCCAAGCTGGACGGATCACCAATATTTGCCACGCCACTAATAATGGAAACCAAAACCAGCGGAACGGCAATCAATTTCAGCAGATTGATAAAAATGGTTCCAAAGGGCGCAATCCAATTAATGGTGAACTCACTCCAACCCAGCTGGCTGGAAAGTATGGCCCATACAATCCCCAAAATCAAACCGATAATTATTTTCCAGTGAAGTGCAAGTTTTTTCATTTTTAGATTTTAGATTTTAGGTTTTAGATTTGAGAATTGAGATTTGAGATTTGAGAATTTAAATTTGAAATTTGTGATTTAGAATTTTGAAACCTTACCTATCAACCAATAGTCCGCTAAAACCAGCGCGGCCATAGCTTCAACAATCGGCACGGCACGCGGCACTACGCACGGGTCATGTCTTCCTTTCCCTTCTGCTTCGGCTTTTTTTCCTGCACTGTCTATGGTTTCTTGTTTCTGCATAATTGTAGCAACGGGTTTAAAGGCAACATTAAAATATATGGTTTCGCCATTACTTATTCCGCCCTGAATTCCGCCGCTGTGGTTGGTTTTTGTGCTTCCATCTTCATTAAAAATATCGTTGTGCTCGCTGCCCTTCATTTTGGTGCCGGCAAAACCGCTTCCATATTCAAAACCTTTCACCGCATTAATGGAAAGCATCGCCATGCCCAGCGCTGCGTGCAGTTTGTCAAAAACGGGTTCGCCCAACCCAATCGGTACATTTTCAATTACGCATGTTATTTTTCCACCTACGGTATCGCCCTCTTTTCGTATTTCCTTGATGAATTTTTCCATTTTTGAAGCCGTCTCGGCATCGGCGCACCGAACGGGATTTTTTTCTATTTCTGAAAAATCCAATTCAGAAAAATGTTTCTTCAATTCTATAGCTCCCACGGCTGAAACATAGGCCGTGATTTTTACATCTTTCAACAATTGTTTTGCGATGGCGCCGCCCACAACACGGCAGGCGGTCTCACGCGCGGAAGAGCGTCCCCCACCACGATAATCACGCACTCCATACTTTTTATCGTAGGTAAAGTCGGCGTGTGAGGGGCGGTAAATATTTTTTATATGATTATAATCGGCACTTTTTTGGTTTATATTTTCTATAGTGAAGCCAATGGGCGTTCCGGTAGTTTTTCCTTCAAAAATGCCTGAAAGAAAGGTTACTTCATCTGCTTCCTTTCGCTGTGTAACAATTTTGGATTGGCCGGGTTTTCGGCGTTGCATTTCTGCATTTATTGCTTCAAAATCTAGTTGCAATCCTGCCGGGCAGCCCTCAAGTATTCCGCCAATGGCCGGCCCGTGGGATTCACCGAATGTGGTAAGTTTAAAAATTTTTCCGAAGGAATTGCCTGCCATTAGTGCGTTTTCAACAAATGTAAATGATTGCGCCGAAATTTTAAAATAAACCGCTGCCTTAATATTGCCGAAACAATTATTTGCAGAAATAACATTTTTTCCGAAATTCTATAACATTGGCGTAAAGTCAATTAAACCAATTTTATTGATTTTTGAAGCAAAACGAACAAACTTGGGAAGAAAGGTTGAAGTTGTTGTAATTTCAGACATACATTTGGGAACGTACGGTTGCCACGCAAAGGAAGTCCTTAAATATTTAAATTCAGTAAAACCCAGAAATCTGGTGCTGAATGGCGATATAATCGATATTTGGCAATTCAGAAAAAGCTATTTCCCAAAATCCCATTTTTTGGTCATTAAAAAAATCCTCGCCCTCGCCGCAAAAGGTACAAAGGTCTATTACATAACCGGAAACCACGATGAAAACCTTCGCAAATTTAGCGGGACGGCTATGGGCAATTTTCAGATTATAGATAAGCTTGTGCTTCATTTGGATGGAAAAAAAGCGTGGTTTTTTCACGGTGATGTTTTTGATGCCTCCATCCAGCACGCCAAATGGATTGCAAAGTTAGGTGGCTGGGGTTACGATTTGTTGATTCTTTTGAACAGGCTTATCAATTATTTTTTGGTAAAAATGGGACGCGAAAAATATTCGCTATCCAAAAAAATAAAGAACAGCGTAAAAAGCGCCGTAAAATTTATAGATAATTTTGAAAAAACCGCAACAGATTTGGCTATCGATAATGATTTTGACTATGTGGTTTGTGGCCACATTCACCAGCCTTGCATCCGCAAAGTAAATAATGGCAAAGGCTCGTGCACCTATTTAAACAGCGGCGATTGGATTGAAAATCTTACCGCGTTGGAATATCACGATGAGCAGTGGACGCTCTACTCCTACCAAGAGCGCAAGCATTTGCTGGTTACCCAAGAAAAGGAAGTTGCCATCGAGGAAGTTGATATGAAGGATATGATTGCAGCTATGCGCACGTTTAAGGTCCTACCCTAACGTAAGGCATTTCGCAAAATAGTTACCGGATGCAAGGCTTCGCGCCCGGTTCCATCTTTTATCTGGTGCCTGCAGCTCGTCCCATTTGCGGCGATAATGGCAGTGGCACCCGATTTTCGGATTGTTGGAAAAAGTTTGAGTTCGCCAATTTTCATACTTACCTCGTAATGTTGCTTTTCATACCCAAAACTCCCCGCCATCCCGCAGCAACCTGATGGAATGATGGTGGGCGTGTAGTTTCTGGGAAGGTTCAAAATATCAAAAGTCACTTTTTGGTTACTCAATGATTTTTGATGGCAATGGGAATGGATTTTAATGGTTTTTTCTTTGGAAGTGAACTGGGACGCGGTAATTACGCCTTTTTTAATTTCCGAAGCAAGAAATTCCTCTATCAGAAAAGTATTTTTTGAAATTTCTTCTGCAGATTTTCTATCGGTTGCCAATCGTAAATATTCATCCCGAAACGAAAGTATAGCCGAAGGTTCAATGCCCAAAAGCGGTACTTTTTCTGAAATTTTCTCCTTTAAATATGCTATATTGTTATCGGCTTCCCACTTTGCTTCCTCCAAAAAACCTTTTGAGATTAGTGCTCGGCCACTGTCCAAATGTGTTATGACTTCAATATTATAGCCTAATTTAGATAAAAGCACAAAGGCATCGGCGGCAATTTCTGCTTCCAAATAATTACTGAATTCATCAACAAATAGCATCACTTTTTGTTGATTCTTATTTTTTTCAACTAATTGATAATTATTATTTTGAATCAATTTATCAAAACTCTTACTCGAAATCTTGGGAAGCGATCTTTTGGGATGTACATTCCCTATGTTTTTTATAATTTTTGAAGAAATAGAATTCCTATAAAATGCATTGGTAAGCTTCGGAAATTTGGAAGTATACTTGTTTAATTTTGTGCTTTTTGCAAAAATTGTATCAGCCATTGAAACCCCATTAGTTCTATTATATTGATATAAAAACTCAGCTTTGGCAGTACTCATATCTACATTGCTTGGGCATTCGCTGGCGCAGGCTTTGCAACTAATGCACAAATCAAAAACATTTTTCAGTTGCTGAGAATTAAATTTATTTGTCTCCTCATTATTGGTAAGAACTTCGCGCAGCGCATTTGCCCTGCCGCGCGTGGTGTCTTTTTCATTTTTCGTGGCGTGATAACTTGGACACATCGCGCCAAGCGCTTCTGGCGGTTTCCGGCAATCGCCACTGCCATTGCATTTTTCAGCTAGGCGAAGAATCCCCTCAGAATCGGAAAAATCGAATATGGTATTTATTTCCGGTTCTTTTCGGCCGGCTTCGTACCGCAGGGATTGATCCATTTTAAAAGCATCCACGATTTTCCCAGGATTAAAGATGTTTTCGGGATCAAAGGTGTTTTTGATTCGCTTTAAAAGTGAATAGTTTTTTTCGCCGATGAGCATCGGTATAAATTCAGCGCGCACAATCCCGTCGCCGTGTTCGCCAGAAAAAGATCCTCCGTATTTCTTGCAAAGTTTGGCAACTTCCGTGGTAATTTTTCTGAAATATTCCACACCTTCTTTCTCCTTCAAATTTAAGATAGGTCGCAAATGAAGTTCTCCGGCTCCGGCGTGGGCATAATAGACCGCCTTTTGGTCAAAACGCGCCATCAATGCAGAAAATTCCTTGATGTAATTGGGCAAATCGTCCAGCGCAACCGCAGTATCCTCAATGCAAGCCACTGCCTTTTTATCGCCCACCATATTGCCTAAAAGACCAAGCCCAGCCTTGCGCAATTCCAGCGACATTTCAATTTCTTCTCCTCTGAGAACAGGTTTGCTGTAACTTAAGCCTGAAATTTCCAGGGAATTCAATAGCGCATCAATCTGTTTTTGAAGATCCGCTTCGCTGTGGCTTTTCAATTCCAGCAATAATAGGGCTTTGGGGTTTCCCTCTACAAAAAAGCGGTACGGCTCGTAGGTCTTGTTCTTTTTGGTACAATCCAAGATCACATCGTCCATCATTTCGCAAGTATGAAGATTGTGCTGCATTGCCACAATAACATCGTTTAGGCAGTTTTCCAGATTTTCATAATGTGCGGCAACAACTGCAGAAAAATTGGGTGGCAACGGATCGAGTTGGAGTGTAATTTCGGTGGTAAAAGCAAGCGTGCCCTCGCTTCCGCAGAGGAGTGAACACAAATTTATCTGCATTTCACTATCGGCAAAAACGGAATTATCCAGTAAGGCATCAACCGCATATCCGGTATTTCTCCTGTGAATTTCAGGTTTGGGGAATTCTTTCCAAATTTCTTTTCGAATTTCTTCAGAAGATAATTCAGCAAAAAGATTTTTATAGATTTTTCCTTCCAAAGAATTCAATTCCATTTTATTTAAAAAATCTTCTTTTGAAAGTGGCTCGAAAAGTACTTCTTCACCATTTGATAGCAAGGTTTTCAACTTTAGAACCTTATCGCGCGTTACGCCATGTTGTATAGACGTGGTGCCGCTGCTATTATTGCCTACCATTCCACCAATCATACATCTATTTGAAGTTGATGTATTCGGGCCAAAAAATAGATTATATTTCCGCAAAAATCTGTTGAGGTCGTCCCGAATTACACCCGGCTGCACCGTAACGGTCATTTGTTTTTTATCGAGCGAAATAATTTTGGTGAAATATTTTGAAACATCCACCACTATACCTTCGCCCACACATTGGCCAGCCAACGAAGTGCCCGCAGTTCGTGGAATAAGTGATGTTTTATTTTCTGAAGCAAAATGGATTAATTGTTTAATGCCATACTCAGTTTTGGGATATGCCACCGCAAGCGGAATTTTTTGATATACCGATGCATCCGTAGCGTACATCGCTGTGTGCAATGTATCGTAGTGGAATTCCCCGTCAAAAATACCTTTAAAATGTTGCAATAATTTTTCCATAGCAATATGTAAATGTAAAAAACCGAATCTATTTCTTTAACAAAAGTTTTTTAAAATCACTTCATTCGTTAGTATGCCTTTAACGCTGAGCGGCCAATAATAGTAATATTTTTACGCCATTAACAATTAACTTAAACTTTATGAAAAAACTCATTTTGACTTTAGTTGCAATTGCTGGATTTACCGCTCATGGTTTTTCACAGGAAATTGCGAAAAATGCCATCGGTTTGCGATTGGGTGATAGTGATGGTTTTGGTACTGAAATCAGTTATCAGCGCGCAGTAGGCTCTAATAACAATCGCTTGGAGTTTGATCTAGGCTGGCGCAGCAATAGAGATTTTGACGCTTACAAACTTACAGGCCTCTACCACTGGGTTTGGAACATTGACGGTGGTTTTAACTGGTATGCAGGTCCGGGTGCGGGAATTGCGCAGGTAGACTATGACAATGATTTTGATTTCCCCGGAAATGATTTTGACGGCAGCGAAACTTACGTTTTCCTAGCCGGAGATATAGGTATTGAATATAATTTTGATTTCCCGCTATTGATATCTTTGGATATTCGCCCAGAATTTGGGTTTGATAGATACGATGATGATTTAGATTTAGATATTGCCCTTGGGGTGCGTTATCAATTTTAAAAACATATAATTCAAATTGGAAAAGCCTTGCAGAATTGCAAGGCTTTTTTTATTTAAATAAAATTAATTGGTTGATATTAAATTTTTTCCTTCAGTGAATCAATTGCTTGGGAATATAATTTCTCATACAGCGGAACAATTTTTTTAGTATCAAAGACCCGTGCAGCTTCCACGGCTTGTTTTTTGAATTTCTTCAGAGTTTCATCTTCAGATAGAATTTTAAGTGCGTTTTCGGCCATTTCATCCACATTTCCAATGTCGCTTAAATATCCGCTGAAGCCCTCTTGGTTAACTTCAGAGAGCCCTCCCGTGTTACTGGAAATCACCGGAACCCCGCTCGCCATAGCTTCTAACGCAGCAAGACCAAAACTCTCTTTTTCTGAAGGAAGCAAAAACAAATCGCTGAAGCACAGTATTTTATCCACTTCACTACTATTTCCCATAAACAATACTTTGTTTTGGATGCCTTTCTGCCGGCAAAGTTTTTCACATTTTTCCTTTTCTGGCCCCTCACCCACCACTATTAGTTTTGCAGGGATTTTCTTCTGGATTCTATCAAATATTTCAATAACATCGGTCACGCGCTTCACTTTCCGAAGATTGCTCACGTGTGTAATGATTCGCTCCTCCTTTTCGGCCATCATTTCACGCTGACAGTCTGTGTAGGGTTTGTGGTATTTGGAAATATCAATAAAATTTGGAACTACATGAATTTCTTTTTGAATATCAAACAAGCGCAATGTATCCTCCTTTAAACTCGTTGAAACAGAGGTTACAACATCACTTTTATTAATGCTGAACGTCACCGCCGGTTTGTAAAATGGATGGTTGCCCACGAGCGTAATATCCGTTCCGTGAAGGGTTGTAACCATAGGTATATGAATATTTTCCTCCTCCAACATTTTTTTGGCCATATAGCCTGCGTATGCGTGGGGAATGGCATAATGTACGTGGAGCACATCTATTTGGTGGAGTTTTACCATATCTACGAGCTTACTCGAAAGCGCAAGTTCATAAGGCTGAAAATGAAAAAGTGGATACGTGGGAACTGAAACCTCGTGAAAGAAAATCTTACGCGAAAGAAGCTCAAGCTTTACAGGCTGTTTGTACGTAATAAAATGTACCTCGTGGCCATTTGCGGCAAGTGCAATCCCTAATTCCGTGGCCACAACCCCGCTTCCGCCGAAGGTTGGGTAACAAACTATTGCTATTTTCATTGTAAAATTTTCAAGTTCAAAGTTTCAGTTCTTCAAAAATTCTGAAATCAATAATCAATGGCATCGTAAATTGCCTGTTGGATTTCGCTTCGTAAATCACTTCGAATCAATTTTCGATTTTCAGCATCCGGGAATGTTCTATTCGATAGAAATACATACACAATTTCCTCTTCTGGGTCTGCCCAAGCCAAGGTACCGGTAAAACCGCTGTGACCAAAGCTTTCCATAGAGACGCAACCACAAGTGGGACCAGAGGTTCCCAATTGGGGCTTATCAAAACCAACCCCGCGCCTAACGCCCTTGCCACAGAAATAACATTTGTTGAAATCATCCATTACCTCTGGCTTAAAATACCGTTTTCCTCCGTAAAAACCTTTCCAAAGATACATCTGCATAATCTTCGCTATATCATTGCTGTTACTGAACAAACCTGCGTGGCCACTTACCCCGCCCATCATCGCGGCACCTTGGTCGTGAACGTAACCGTGGACTTTTTGCTTTCTGAAAATATTGTCAACTTCTGTAGGCGGAATATTATCTTTTGAGAATTTTTCCAAAGGTTGGTATGTGGTATAATTAGCTCCCAAGGATTCGTAAATGTTTTCTTGAACCACAATTTCCATGGGTTTTTGGAATTCCCGCTCAAAATATTGCTTTAAAATATAATACGGTAAATCGCTGTATTTATATTCCAATTTTGAGTTAAGGTCGCTATCACGAATTATTTTATAGATAGAATCTTGGTAATCCCTTCGCATATAGATATTTTCAGCTACCTGTACATTAAAATCCTTTCCGGGAATATCTGAATAATATTTGGGGGAAAGCGAACCTTTCTCGAGGGTTTTAGTATAAAATGGAATCCACGCCGGAAATCGGGCATAGTGCGATAGCATATCTTTTAAAGTAATTTTCGCTTTGTTTGAAGTTTTATACTCCGGAAGCATTTCAGAAAGTTTGGTGTTTAAATCCAATCGATCCTTATCTACCAGTTCCATTACAAGCGGAAGGCTCGCTAAAATTTTGGTAAGCGAGGCAACATCGTAAACATTGGTATCCGCAACTGGAATGGAATTCTTGTATTCGTGATGCCCAAAAGTTTTATTGTAAATTACCTTTCCTTTTCTGGCAACCAAAATCTGCGCTCCGGGAAACATTCCATCTTTTATGCCCATCATTGCAAGCGTGTCAATTTTATTCAATTTATGGCTGTTCATGCCCACGCTTTCTGGGGTTCCATATTGCAAACGCCGGAGGGATTTGGTTTGAAAACTGGTATGCAACGGAAAATCCCTACCCAAAGAAACCGGCAAAATACCCTTGGCCTCACGCGCTCCAAAAATAAGTTGGGCGGAGAGTTTTTGTGAAATCTCACTGTTTTGGTAAGACATAACCACTCCTTCAAAATTTGCGGTGGTTTTTAAATCCAACATCGCGTATGGTCGCGCAAAGACATCAAGAATTACCGTGTTTGTCCTTGCAATTTCATAAAGCCAGACCAATTCATTTTCAGAAAAACTGAAGGGTTTCCAAGGGTTTTCGTTCGATTTATGAAAACCAACTATCACGTAATTGTATTCTTTTAAAGCTTGTACGTAACCGTCAAGACTATTTTCTTTTACCCAATCGATTGCACCATATTTTCGTAATTCAGCCAAGAAAGTTTCGCCGCTATCATCTCCAAAATTTATATACGCAATCTTCTTTTTCTGAAGATCTTTTATGGGAAGTATTGCCCTATCGTTTTTTATTACCGTAAGTGCATTATCAAAGGCTTCTTCAGATAAGGCATCATCGTTAACTGTATTTAAATCATCAATCAAAAATGCTGTATCTACTGGTTTGTAATTGTTAAGACCCACTTTGTACTTGGCATATAGAATTTTTTTCACCGAAGTAGACAGGCGCGCTTCGGTAATAACGCCTTCACGGTAGGCATTGATGATCAATTGGGCTGCTTTTGGGATATTTTCTGAAATAAGAAGTACATCATTCCCTGCGAGAAATGCAGCGAGATCTATCTCTCCCGGAGATTTAAAATTGGAAGCACCCTTCATATTGAGGGCATCCGTAAAAATAAGTCCATTGAAGCCCAATTCGCCTTTTAGGATATCTGTCACTACTTTTTTGGAAAGTGAAGAAGGCAAATTGAACTGTTCCTCAAGCGAAGGCACATTTAAGTGGGCAACCATTACGCTGTTCAAACCTCCCTTTATTAACCTCTTATAAGGGTAAAGTTCAATGGTATCCAGTCTGCTTTTAGTGAAATCAACTGTTGGCAACGTTTTGTGGCTATCGCTTTCGGTATCACCATGTCCTGGAAAATGTTTGGCGCTGCCCAAGACTCCGGCACTCTGCATTCCTTTCATAAATGCCAACGCTTTTTCAGTCACGTTTTCGCGATCTTCACCAAAACTTCTGTTGCCAATTATGGGATTTTTGGGGTTTGTATTAATATCCACAACAGGAGCAAAATTGATGTGGACTCCAAGCCTTTTGGACTGTTCCCCAATTCGCTTACCAATTTTTTCTACAATCTTATTATCCTTAATTGCACCCAAAGTCATATTCCATGGGAAAGCGTATGTGGAATCCAGCCGCATAGCCAAGCCCCATTCCGCATCCATCCCAATCATCAAAGGTACTTTTGAAGCGGCCTGAAAATCGTTATTAATTTTTGCCTGCCGCAATGGTCCCCCTTTTGAAAAAATCACTCCTCCAATATAATTATTGGTGATATACCCCTTTATTTTTTCAATTTTCTCCGGCGGATCGCTTGAAAATAGATCGGCCATAAATAGCTGTCCCACTTTTTCCTCAAGTGAAAGACTTTCATAAATACTATCCACCCATTTTTTTTGGTTTTGATAATCCTTGCGGACAACAAGCGGATTTGTTTCTTGGGAAAAAGCAGAAACACTCAACAAAAACAATAGGCAACCCAACAGATTTTTCTTCATACGTAAAAGTTTACTCATATGTTATGACAAAAATCTACTGTGCCAGCTTTCGCTAGCGGGTACTTCCCAATTTTCGAGGTATTCTGCTTTGCTATTTACGAGGTTGTTGAAAACAATTGTATTTTTTGAGACCGAGCGATCTTTAGCCATTTTTCTGAAATCTGTCAATGGCTTATACGTAATGTAATCTCCCGAATAAAAAGTGACATTCATTTTATCCAGTAAATCTACATTGAATTTTTCCTGAAGGGATTGAATGAAGTGCACCGAAGCATCAATACTACATCCCGAAGCAGAAGCGTTAGCTTGATTAAGTCCAATAATTAAAAATCGATTGTACTTTATCTCAAATCCGGCTTCCAGTGCGGCACCGTGGGCTGTCCACTTTTCCAAGAATATTTCTGTTTCTTGAGTGATGTTTGCAACTTCATCATCACTTAACTTGCGGTTTGCCTGATAGATCCAAATTCTTGAATCATCCGGCAGGTTTTTAAAATCTGTCAGCATGTATTATAAATCTTCTGCATTTGCAATCATTTCGGCAACGTCCATTACCTGAACCTCATCTTCCTTGTGTTTAGCTTTAACGCCATCTGTCATCATTGTATTGCAGAATGGACACGCGGCTGCTATAATTTTTGGTTCAATTTCAAGTGCCTCTTCAGTTCTTTCAATATTTACATCCTTTTTTCCGGATTCGGGCTCCTTGAACATTTGGGCGCCGCCGGCACCGCAACAAAGTCCTCTGGTTTTGCATCGTTTCATTTCAACCAGTTCTACCTCAAGTTTTTGAAGCAAATCCCTAGGTGCTTCATACTCCCCATTTGCCCTTCCCAAATAGCAAGGATCATGGAATGTTATTCTCTTTCCTTTGAATTTTCCACCTTCCACACGTAGTCTTCCCCCCTCTAACAAGGATTTCAGGAATTGCGTGTGATGCACCACCTCATAATTTCCGCCGAGACCGGGATATTCATTTTTAATGGTGTTGAAGCAATGCGGACAGGCAGTAACAATTTTTTTTACCTCATAACCATTCAAAACTTCAATATTTGTCATCGCCTGCATTTGAAAGGCAAACTCGTTGCCAGCTCGTTTGGCCGGATCGCCCGTACAGCTTTCTTCGGTTCCCAAGACTGCAAAATCGATATTCGCTTTGTTAAGAATCTTTACAAAAGCCTTGGTGATTTTTTTTGCTCTATCGTCAAAACTCCCGGCACAGCCTACCCAAAACAAGATTTCAGGCTTCTTGCCTTCCGCCATATATTCGGCCATGGTTGGGACTTTTATTGTTTCGCTCATAGCTTTATATTTTTTCTAACTCAAAATACACGTAGAATTTTGAAATCATTTTATTTTTCACCGGTCCAGTTCATCCTGTCCATTTGATTGTAAGGCCAGGGCGCACCATTGTTTTCAATATTCGTCATAGCAACGTTAAGTTCCATGGGTGCTGCAGATTGTTCCATAACAAGATATTGACGCATATCCATTATAATGCTCAACGGATCAATGCTCACAGGGCAAGCTTGAACGCAAGCATTGCAAGTAGTACAGGCCCAAAGCTCTTCCCTAGTAATATAATCGTCGAGCAATTGTTTGCCATCCGGCTTAAATTCACCGTTTTTATTTATGTTTTCGCCAATTTCCTCGAGACGGTCACGGGTGTCCATCATAATTTTTCTGGGCGATAGTTTTTTACCTGTAATATTAGCCGGGCATTCGTCTGTACAACGTCCACATTCCGTACAGGTGTAGGAATTTAAAAGTTGGATTCGGTTCAAATCCATTACATCACTCGCGCCAAATTTTGCTGGAGTTTCGGCGGCACCCTCTGCGGGAGCGGCAAATGGATCTGCATTGGGATCCATCATCAGTTTCACTTCATTAGTAACGGATTCCAAATTTTTGAATTTTCCCTTGGGAACCACTTTTCCAAAATAAACATTGGGGAAAGCCAAAATTATATGTAGGTGCTTGGAGAAATATAAATAATTCAGAAAAACCAAAATCCCCAAGATATGAAGCCACCACGCAGCTCTTTCAATAATTATCAAAGTGCTTTCTGAAAGACCTTCAAAAAAAGGAACGATAAAATTACTCACAGGAAAAAATCCTGCCTCCACATAATGTGCCGCTCCTATGGCCTGTAATTGTTGGTCAGCCGCGTTCATTGTTAAAAACAGAACCATCAAAACCATTTCAAAATACAGAATGTAATTGGCATCATTTTTAGGCCAACCTTTCATTTCATTCGCCCAAAAACGTTTTAGCTTCTGAATATTCCTTCGTGTCCAAAATAAAATTACACCCACGAGAACCAATAGGGCCAAAATTTCAAAAGAAGCAATCAGGAAATTATAAAGTCCCGCGGGAAGTACACTTGCAAAAATGCGATGGGTGCCGAAAATACCGTCAATAATAATTTCAAGTACTTCAATATTTATAATGATAAATCCGATATAAACGAATAAATGCAACAATCCCGGAATGGGCCTAACTACCATTTTGGATTGTCCAAGTGCAATGCGAACCACATTGGACCAACGTTCCGGTTGATGGTCTGAGGCATCTACCTCTTGCCCTAATTTAATATTGCGGATAATCTTGCGGATGTTGAAGGTAAAGTATCCCACTCCCGCAGCCAGGGCGATAATAAAAAGAATGTTGGAAATGTACTGCATGCTTTATTGGTCTGGATTCTCGGGTTCTACATATTCCTTCTGCTTCCTGCCGAAAACCGAAATATGTACATAACGCTTTGGATTCAATTTTATATCCTGAATTAACTGTTCCAATTGTCTGGAGGCTCCTTCTAAATTTTCATACATTTTATCATCCTTCAGCAATTTTCCCATAGAACCCTCGCCATTTTCCAAGCCATCAACAAGTCCATCCAGTTTAGAAACCACATCTTGAATATCGGTTACCAATTTGCCCGTATCCAACTGTGAAAGTGAATCTGAAAGCGTTGCGAAATTGGAAGCAGTTTTATCAAGATTCGTAAAGGTTCTATCCAGCTTTTGGTTGTTTCTATCCAAAATTCCATTTAAGCTTTGCGATACGCCCGAAAGTGAGTTAAGGGTATTGTTCAAATTTGAAATGGCTTCCTTTAAATTCTCGCGGGTCCGCTCATCAACAATGTCTGTAAAGCTCAACAAAAGCGTATCTACGGTAGCCAGCGTATTATTTACCTTTTTCTCAAGTGGACCTAGCGCTTTTGTAACCGCGGTAAGCATACCATCCTCAACATCTCCTTGAAGGGTGTCGCCAGATTTGGCAATATCGTTTGCATCATACTCTGGATAGATTGCCAAGGCTTTTCCGCCAATAAGTCCGGTGCTGTAAATTTGTACTACACTGCTTCGGGAAAAATCGAAATCTTCTTCCACTGTAAATTCTACAACAAGTCCACCCTGCTGGTTTTCAAAGGTTATATTCCGAATTTTACCCACCGAAAGACCATTAATGGTAACGGGAGCAGACTTGGAAAGACCCTCCACATTATCATACTTCACAAAATAGGTTCTGTTTTTTTCCAGCAAATTTGTACCCTTAAGATAACTATATCCAAATATGAGTAACAATATGGCGCCAATGGCGAGAATTCCGGTTTTTACTTCTTTTGACAGTCTCAAATGCTTAAATTTAGATTACGTACAAATTTAGGTGATAAATATAAAGAAAGCGTACTAATCGGCTTTAGATTTTAACACTTCCGGTAGATTGACCTTTTTGCCGTCCTTAAAAGCCACAACATAGGCTGAATCATAGCCTTTCTGCTGTGCGAATGTTTTCATAAGCGTAATTTTGTTATAGTCTGAAGTCTCCCCGTAGTAATATTTGAAAAGCCCATCCTCTTTGAGTCTGGAAATTTCCTTCAATCCCTTAAAATTGTTGGGCTTGGTATCAATTTTTTTTCCGCTTGCGGCAAGCTGCACTTTAAAAATAACCCCTTTAAAAATATTCTCCTCGGTTTTTTCAATAACCTTTTCTACTTCTTGTTCGGTTATTACTGGGTTTCTTGCATCTTCAGTAGCCAGGGATATTTGTTTTTTATAGGAAAGAATTCCATTTGCTATTTCTTTTGCCATTTCATTGCGTCCTTTTTTGGAATTTACATAAGGCCCTTCCTCGTTGTTTGTCAAGAAACCCAATTCCACCAAAACACTTGGCATATATGAACTGTGCAAAACCCAGAATGGCGCGGAGCGGACACTTCTATCCTTTCTTTTTAGATTATTTACAATGTTATTCTGAATAAGTCCAGCCAACATAATACTTTGGTCAAGATATTCTTCTACCATAAGCGTGAAACCTATAAATGATTCAGGGGAATTTGGATTGAAACCTGCATATTTTTCCTGATAATTATCCTCCAAGAATATAACCTCGTTCTCCTTTTTTGCAGTTTCTAAGTTTTTACCAGATTTATCCACACCCATCACAAAGGTCCCTATGCCAGATGCCTGTGAGTTATGCGAATCACAATGAATGGAAACAAATATATCTGCGTCAACTTCATTTGCAATGGGGCCTCTACGGTAAAGGTCTATAAATACATCCGTTTTGCGTGTGTAAACAACCTTTATATCTTTGTGCGCCTCCAGTAATTTTCCTACTTGCAAGGTTACATCCAGCACTATATCCTTTTCGTAAAAACCATTTCCCCTATTCCCCGGGTCCTTTCCGCCGTGTCCTGCGTCCAGAACTACAACAAATGGCTTTGTGGGTGAGTTGGTTTGAACTGTAAATCCAAAAACTGTGGCACTTAAAAGTAATACGAAAAAGGTTAAAAATCTCGTTGTCATACTATGTAAACGATTAATCCGATTTGAAATTCTAAAAAAACTGTTTTAAAAAACGTACGCAAAAAAATATGTTTATTTTTGACCGTTTCAAATACTGAGCCAAATCTACAAAATAATAGCATCGTAGCATTGCACACATACAGGCATTACTTAACAATCTTCTTAACATTGCTGCTGTCCTGTAGTACCATGTTGCACGCCCAGGACATTCCGCCAAAAACACAGACAAACATCCCCCGAACCACCGTTGACGACACGCTTAACGTGGGAATTGACTCACTTACCCCACCCCTAAATGAAGTCGTGGTAGATACGGTAAAAACCGATACCATCCTCCCGCCAAAGGAAATGCTTACGGATATCGTGGAATATTATGGCGAAGATTATGTGTACCTAAACCGAAAGGAAAACAAGGTATATATGTACAACAAGGCCTACATTATCTATGGCGATATGCGTATAGATGCGGGTCTCATAATTCTTGATTATAATAAGAATGAAGTATATGCCAAAGGAATAGACAGCGCGGGATTTTATAGCCAACGCCCCGTATTTGTCCAGGCCAATAACCGCGTGGAACCGGATTCCATTCGGTATAATTTTGATAGCGAAAAGGCCCTGGTTTTCAATTCAAGGACAGAGCAGAATGGATTCAACGTTATTGCCGAAGTTACCAAGAAAGTAAATGACAGCGTTGTGTACCTCCGGAATGTGAAGTTTACCACTTCAAAAAATATTGATGATCCAGAATATTATTTCTATACCCGAAAAGCAAAGTTTGTTCCGAAAAAGAAAATCGTAACTGGGCTTACCAATATGTACATTGCAGATGTACCAACCCCAGTGGGCTTGCCGTTTGCCTATTTTCCCTTGACGGAGGATCGCTCTTCGGGATTTATAATTCCCACCTTTGGCGAAAACAGCAACCGTGGTTTCTTTTTTCAGAATGGAGGTTATTATTTTGCCATAAATGATTATTTGGATTTAAGCCTGCTGGGCGACTATTACACAAACGGAAGCTATGGTCTCCGGGCAGAATCGGTTTACGCCGCGCGGTACAAATTCCGCGGAAGCGTTAGTATTCGGTACGAGAGTTTGGTAAACAGTGAACGTGGTTTCCCAGATTTCAGCGAAAGCAACATTTATAACATCCGCTGGACGCATACACAGGATGCCAAGAGCAGCCCTAGTTCGCGCTTTTCGGCTTCTGTTAACTTAGGGAGCAGCACGTATTTTACGCAATCCATTAACCAGACCAATAATGCCAGTAGCTTGGTAAATACCTTAAGCTCTTCGGTTTCATATTCAAAAACATTTGAAGGCGAACCGCAAGTGAACCTGAGCCTTGCCGCTACGCATCAACAAAATACGCAAACGCAGGCTATCAATATGTCCCTTCCCAACGCAAACCTGAGTGTCTCGCGTATATTTCCGTTTGCTCCAAAGGATGGGGTAAAAAAGGGAATTATTCAGAATATAAATTTTCAGTACGATCTTACCGCAGAAAACCGAATCACAACATTTGATTCCCTTTTCTTTAAGCCTGAAATGTTCAACAGTGCACAGATTGGCGCACAGCACAGCATCCCCATTACCACAAATTTCAAAGTGCTAAAATACTTAAGTGCTTCTATGGGTACCAATTATAGGGAAACATGGGTATTAAAAACCATCCGGAGGGATTTTGACCAAGATCTTAACGATGGTGCCGGTGGCGTGGTGGAAGATACCATCCCAGGCTTTGACAGTTACCGAACTTACAACTTCAATACGAGTTTGGGAACAACACTGTACGGAACTTTCAATTTCAATAAGGAAAATAAAATACAGGCGTTGCGACACGTGGTTCGCCCGTCCATAAGCTATAACATCAATCCGGGTTTTGAGCGGTATTACGATGATTATACCATTCCGGAAACTGCAGATGAAGCGGCAAATATGGATAGAATTGTCCAGTATTCACGTTTTGAGAACACTCTTTTCGGCGCGCCCGGGCGTGTCTATTCCAGTAACATTGGCTTCGGTATCAGCAATACACTTGAGGCCAAGATACGCGATAGGGATACTATGGCCGCGGAACCAAAGAAGATTATCCTTCTCAATAACCTCAATTTCACTTCGGCATATAACCTTGCCGGGGATTCGCTTCGCTTCAGTCCCGTTCGTTTTACGGGAGGGGTGCCCATTGTCCCGAGGCTCGACTTTAACTTCAGCGGAACGCTGGATCCGTATGCGCTGGATAACAACAATAACCGCATCGACATTTTTAACATCAACAATGGAGGTAGTCTTTTTAGGCTCACCGATGCAAACCTGAGCATTAATTATTCCTTTAGCAGTAGCGATTTTGAGGGCAGCGGTCAGGATTTGGATCGTGTTGAGAACGAAACTTTTAGAAATGGTGGTCGGCCGGATGATCTCTTTGGTGAGACTTCAGACATCTACAACGGTAATATTTATGATGAGGACGAGGATGAGGATGTGGACAAAACGGATATTGATTGGTACAATTATTCCATACCGTGGGATATGCGGGTGGCGTACACTATTAGTTATGCTAATAACCAACGGCAGAATACCATTTCTTCCCAATCGCTTATGTTCAGTACCAATCTGGAACTTTCGCCCCGCTGGCAGGTGGGGGTTTCCTCGGGATACGATTTTAAAAATAAGGGCGTAACCCTTACGCAATTTCGCTTTCAGCGGGATTTGGAAAGTTGGCAGTTCAGTTTTAACTGGACTCCCATTGGACGCAATATCAATACCTCGTGGTATTTTTATATCGGAATTAAATCGTCCGTGTTAAGCGACATCAAATACGACAAACGCCGGGAAGCAGATAGGAATCTTTGATAATTAATAATGAGCAATTAGTGATTAGTAATTAATAGTGCCAAAACTAGAGGTTTAAAACACAAACGAGTAGCCACAACAATCAACAAAATCCGAGAACCGACAACTGATAACTGATAACCGAGAACAAAGAACTATGAAAAAAATAATCAACACCCCCCACGCTCCTGCTCCAATTGGTCCCTATAACCAAGCTGTGCGCTATGGCGATATGCTTTATACTTCTGGCCAGATTGCCATTGACCCAAAAACCGGTGACCTTGTTACAGATGATATTGCCAAGGAAACCAAACAAGTGATGGAAAATCTAAAAGCGGTACTCACAGAGGCTGGGATGACTTTTGAAAATGTGATAAAAACCACCATTTTTATTAGCGATATGCACAACTTTGCAGCTATCAATCAAGTATATGCCACTTATTTCAATGAAACCACTGCCCCAGCGCGCGAAACGGTAGAGGTAGCAAACCTGCCAAAATTTGTAAATGTGGAGATTTCGGTGGTGGCGGGAGTTTAAAAATGATGGTTTTTCATCCGTATAAATAAAATGTTTGTTTCGATTTCATAGTTATATCAAATTTGAAAGAACACCCCTTTCGTATTCGTATTCGTTGAGTACCAAGGTTTTTATTATATTAGTACTTCTTCTCAGGTACGGTAAACATTAATTTATTACCTATAAACCGACTATATGCCGACGGTATGCCGATAGTATGCCGACTCTATGCCGATGATACTTTATAGATACCATACTGATAATGCCACAATCCTCGTACCATTCCGTTTATAACTTCAACCCTAAACCCCACGGATCATAATTTATTTGCAAGAAAGGAATTACCCAACTGCAATAGTAAATCTAGCCTTGTGTCAAAATAGAATCAATTATGAAATAGCGAGCAAGTAATCGATTTTATTATATTTGGGAGCTAAGCAAAAGTAGCGTGCTAATTTTGGATAGGAATCACGGTATATATCTGTGCGGTGTGAAAGCTGAAAAATGAACTACAAAATAAACAAAATAGAACTAGAAGAAAATGGATATTCCATTTTAACTGACTTGTATTCACAAAATGAAATTAGTGAAATTTTAGCCTGTATTGAAAATGCTGAACAGGTTGAAAATTCTTTCATGAGAACAAAGGATTTGTTTGCTATTAGACAATTAATCACAAATGTGCCTGAATTGAGTGATTTGTTGTTTAATAAAAAACTGACTGAATTAATTTCTGACCTTACCGAGTCAGAATATTTCCTGACAAAAGCCATTTACTTTGACAAACCAAGCGAATCGAATTGGTTTGTTGCTTATCATCAAGATTTAAGTATTACAGTTGATCAAAAAGTGGAATTGGAAAATTACGTTAATTGGACTTTTAAAAAAGGACAATACGGAGTTCAACCACCAGTCCAGATTTTGGAAGATACCATAACAATCCGAATTCATTTGGACAAAACGGACAAAAATAATGGAGCTTTAAAGGTAATTCCCAAATCGCATCTAAATGGAATAATTCGAGCTGATTCAAAAGATTGGAATTTAGAAAACGAATTTATTTGCGAAATAGAAAAAGGCGGAGCAATGTTAATGAAACCATTGACTTTACACGCTTCAAATAGAACGACAAACAGAAAAAAAAGAAGAGTAATACATTTAGAGTTCAATAAATATAGGCTACCTAAACCGCTGGCTTGGTTGGAATATTATAATATAAAAAAGCCAGTTTATAATCATAGCTATTAAAAACTGCGTGTTCTCACCTTAATTCGAAATTATTCTTCCCAAACGTAGAATACTTCTCATCATAAATCAAAGGGATAAAAATATGGATCAAAAATTATCTGAATATATAATTTTTACGATACTTTTATTTATATTAATAGCTATTATCAATAGTTTTAAGTTTTACCTCTGGGCCTCAAATTGCACATTTAGCGAACCTATCTTCAATATTACTTTTCTTTTATTTAACGTATCAAACAATTTCTCAAGTTCATAAGTTATGGTCAGTTGATAAAGTTAAGCTTATCATTCTCGGAATATGCCTGCTTTGTTATTTAGTATCTTCGACATTCTTAATTGCCATTAAATACGGATATACAAACTATATCTTTGAAAATCCATTTATAATAGGCCCAACTCAATGACTCAAACAATTTTTTGAACAGATCATTAAAAATAAAAATTGTTATTTCTCACTCAATCCTCCTCCCTAACCCCCTCACTATTAAAATCAACCGGGTAGCTATTGTCATCGGGGACAATGGGCTCTTCAGATTCCAGTGTCAATTTCTTATTGAAAAGTTTCCGTACCAGCTCGCGTATGGTATTAAAATCTACAGAGTACGAAATTCCGGCACCTTGCTCAAAAATCTGTTCCTCGCCAATGAATTGTAAATCTGCCTGCCTGTTAAAGAAATTGATACGTAGGCTACCGTCCTCATTCACCAACCATTGCACCTCAATATCACCCGCCACTTGGGTTTCATTAACACCCCCCACGGGCACACCCACTTTCCCGTTAATGAGGATGCGCTCACTTATTTGCGTGGAAAGGGTAATCCCAAACCGGTCCGCGGTCTCCAGATTGGGAGTCCTGCTGCCCACCGAATAATCCAGACCCACCCTAAATTTACTGTCTTGGTCTGAAAATAGATCATTCACCAAACTCGATACTCTATCTGCCAGTGTCCCCGTAAATGCATTGGTCCCGGCATAATTATCATTTACAAATGAATTTGAGGCCAACAGGAACAACGCCTGCTTTTGCCGCTGATCTTCATTTTGAAGATTATATTCAAGCTCACTCTTAAGCGTTGAGCTCACCCTTGGGAAATCAATCCGGAAATTGAGGTTAGGCTGTACCAATTCGCCTTCCAGACCTACGTAAACATTTACCGGAATCTTTCGGTTGATGGTTGGGTTATCAAGTAAAACCGAAGGATTTGCCTCAGTTTCATATAAAGCTTCCAAGTTAAGATTGGCACGCTCCGGAGAGCCGTCCCAGGTAATGTTTCCGCCTGGAACTACTTTAATATTCCGCTGGATTATACCGCTGTACCTAAAATCATACTGCCCTTCAAAAACCTGAAAATCCCCAAACATCTGGAACTTCCCATTGGTATTGATTTCTATATAAAGAATCCCCGCACCACGGCCTTTTAAAGTTGAATTGTTCACTTGGTCCACCACTACTTCCACTTCGGCATTGGTATTTATATCGAGATCGAACTTGAGCGTCAACGCCTTTTTTTCTTCGGTTTTAATGGGCTCTCCATTAATTCGGGCATCCTTTTCGGCAGGTGATAAAAAGTTGATGAAGGAATCATCCCCAATGGCTTCCGTTTCGCTTATGGGTATTTTGAATGTAGTACCTTCCTCAGTCGTTGCATTTACCACAATAGTAAGCTCATCAATGGGCCCAGAAATATTGGCATCCCCACTTATAAAAGCAGTTCCGTAATAGAGGGCATCTTCCTCTGGCGGAGTGTCCAGCACAAGCAGTCGCTCCGGCGCGTCAATAGTTAGATTAAGTTCCCAATCCTGAAAATTTTTGTGTGTAGCGTTGCCCGACAGTACCCCCGCCGTATTGAATTTGGTATCGGTAACATTGGTGCGCTGGATTTCAATTTTGTTATTGGATAGCAGAACTTGCGTATTGTCCTCAATATCAAAATCGGTATTTAAATACGGTATTTTAAGTCCGCTTTCCACCAACGAAAACCTCCCCTGCATATCTGGCGACTTGTAATTTCCTGAAATAAATGCCTTTCCGGTTATCAAGCCACGAATATCGGTAATTACATCGCCACCAAAAGGACTAAACGCCTGCATATTGAATTCATTTAAATCCACATTCAAGCGAATTTGGGGATTGTTGGGCGATACATCAATTTCACCAATGGCACTAATGGAGGTTACATTATTGTTGATAAGGGTAGTGTTAATTTTATACTGCGTAAGATTTTCATTGCCATCAATCTTTAAATTCAGATTTCCAAAGGGTATTTCATTGATGATAACATCGTCAATCTTTACAGTTGAATTGGGATAATAAGCACCATTTCGCTGAATAAAATCAAGTTTCCCATTCACGTTTCCTTGCAGGCGAAGGCTATCAATATCTGGAGTAATATTGCCTATGTTTACGTCCCTAAAACGCAATTTCAAATCCTTGTAAGTGGAATCGCGTACAATCCCTGCCATCTGGATAATTTCATTGTTATGGCTTGCGATGAGGGAATCAATGCGAATTTCCTTAAAATTATCGTCAAACGTCACTTTGTTCAGGCTATTATTATTCTCGTTGATGGCCCAAACATTTTCCTTGAACGTAATTTCAGAGCGCTTCACCCCTACAACCGATTTACCTTCCGGGTTAATCGTATGATAAAGCGAAAGATTAAAAAGATCTTCTTTTTTCTCACCGCCTTTAAATTCTGCCCGCACGTACATTGTGTCGTTCAAGGTTTTGTTGATCACGTTTACTTCCTTCAGATTATAAAAACCAGTATAAACTGAATCAATATCTATATACGTATTGTACAGTGGATTATCATTATCAATCTGAACATTAACTTTACCTAAATAATTATTAAAAAGCAAAATCTCTGGCGAGCGGAAATCCAGTTCAAATTTTGATTGATCTGAAGAAACCGAACCTTTCACTTTTGTATTTTCTCCCAATTGAAGTTGTGGCACAAACACATCCACAATCTTATTGTAAACCACAAATTCATAATCTATAAATTGGTTTGTGGTTACTTCCGAAGGAACATAATTGGCATAAATACTTGCAATTCCATTTTGGAATAGATTGGGAATATCGGCAATTAAAAAACGCCCGGTGATATTGCCATTTATAATATCTGGCGAATTAATTTCAATGGTACGTATGTCACCATTGAATGAAGACGTGAGATTGAAATCATCAAAATAGAAATAATCACGCTCGTTTTGATAAAAAGTCTGGTTGAATGAAACCGTACCCACCACATCATCAATTGTTTTTCCGGCCATATCAACCACCAGATTTCCGGTAAAAACAGCAATACTATCACGCGTTATGAGGTTAAGCTTGTTTAAGTCTGAATATTCAACATTCGCTTCAAAATCAAATTGATTTACATCTGAAGATGCATCGATCAACCCTTGAAAATCCATTTTTAAATTGGGATCGTTGACGGAAAGTTCCCCATTAAAAAGAGGATTCTTCAAATTACCGGAAACTTCAATATTTTTATAATTATACCCTTCAAGGTTAAAGGAAGAAATAGCGCCAGATATCTCGGTGCTTACCGTTTCGGCAGTAAAACCGCGTCCGTCAAAATTCAAATTCCCAGACATTTTGCCCAAGGAATTTGTTTTGGCAATTTTCCCCAGATTAAATCCCGAAAGCACTACATTTCCCTTGTAATAAGCAAAATCAATATTATTGATATTGCCCATTTTAAGGTCAATCTTCGCTTTGCCAATGGTGCTGTTCAGATTGCTTTTTGTATTTAATTCCTCACCAATAATGGACGTATTTCCAGAATATGTAATAGTGCCCAATTCCTTTAACTGCACAGGGAGTATATCCCCAAGTATACGCGGCATAAACCTCCGCAAATCGTAAAAATTGGTTGTGAAATTGTGGCCTTTCGCAATAATGGAATAGCTAGCTTCTTTATTTACCAAATTCTGAAACTCAAAATCGCCCGTAATCTGTGTGTCACTGGTTTTTAAAGTGATATCGTTTAAAGTAAACGTGTTTATGGTTCCTGTAAATTCGCCATCCAAATAGACCATTTGGTCGGGACCAAATTCGTTGTAAAAACCATTTATATCATCTGTGGAAACAAGGGATTCCTGAAAATCTGCATCAATATTCACATCATTTATAAAATCTGAAAATCCTTTCCGGATATCCAGATTTATATTTCCGGCAATTCGTGAAGCATCGGTTTCAAGAATTAAATCATTCATTACAATAGCCTCCAGCGTATATGAAAAATCGGATTGCAAGTTTTTTACATTAAACCCTAAATCGGTCAACATATTCAGGCTGTTTATTTCAGCTTCAATATTGGGACCCGTAATTTTGAAATTATCCGCTTGAAGATTCACGTTCTCCAGCGTTAAGACTTCAGATTTCTCCAGATTTTCATTTACAATTTTTACGCGTGAATTGGTAATTGCCACATCATTGCTGAAAAGTGAAAAAGGATTTGTGGAGGGTTTACCGGTATCAAATTTATTTGCAAAAATAGTTAGATTGTCAGCTTCCTCGCCTTCATAAGTAGTTACATAGAGTTTTGCGCGATCCATCGCAATATCCCCGAAGCCCAAATTGCCATTGACTAAATTTTGAAAGCTGAGTATATTGGTTTGCAGCTCATTGGCATAAATAAGGGTATCCTGCCTGTGGTCCTCAATATACACTTTTCTGATATCCACTTCCCCTTTCCAATTGAGGCCAAGCCGCTCAATCTGGATACTGGTTCCGTACGTTTCGTTTAGATTGGTGGTAACTTTTTTGGCGGCCCAGGTCTGCACCGCCGGAATGGAGAAAATAATGATTAAAAGCAACAACAGCAACACGATGGCAGCAAAGGTGCGAAGTATTATTTTCCAGAGTTTTTTGATACGCTTTTAAAGTTTTAATTTTACGCCCAAATAACATACCTTTTCTGCATTGGGACAAAAAAATTGCTACATACTTGGCATAGAATCTTCCTGTGATGACACTGCCGCGGCAGTAATCAACAACGGCAAAATACTCAGCAATGTTGTGGCAACACAGCACATTCACGAAGAATACGGCGGTGTGGTGCCAGAGCTTGCCTCGCGCGCGCACCAGCAGAATATTGTTCCCGTGGTACACCAAGCGTTACGCAAGGCAAATATCGACAAAAATCAGTTACAAGCCATTGCATTTACACGTGGACCTGGGCTTATGGGTTCCTTGCTTGTAGGCACTTCATTTTCAAAGTCTTTAGCACTTGGGTTGGGCATTCCGCTTATTGATGTAAACCATATGCAAGCCCATATTCTCGCCCATTTTATTGAGGCCGAAGGACAAACCGCACCCAATTTTCCATTCTTGGCGCTTACCATCAGTGGGGGCCACACCCAGATTGTAAAAGTGACAGATTATTTTGAAATGGAAGTTATAGGCCAGACCATTGATGATGCCGTGGGCGAAGCCTTTGATAAAAGTGCAAAAATACTTGGACTTCCCTATCCTGGCGGGCCATTGATCGATAAGTACGCAAAGGAAGGCAACCCTAAAAGGTTTAAATTTCCAAAACCGAAGGTGGGCCCATTGGATTTCAGTTTTAGTGGATTGAAAACTTCGGTTTTATATTTTGTGGAAAAGGAAGTTGATCAAAATCCTGATTTTATTGAAGAAAATATGGCAGACATATGCGCCAGCCTTCAATTCACCATCGTAGATTATTTGATGGATAAGCTGAAAAATGCCGTGAAGAAAACCGGAATTAAAGAAATTGCAATGGGAGGCGGTGTTTCAGCAAATAGCGGGATTCGAACAGCATTAAAGGATGCCGAAAAAAAATACGGCTGGAAAACGCACATCCCAAAATTTGAATTCTGTACAGACAATGCAGCAATGATAGCTATCGTGGGCGAATTGAAATACAAAAACCAAATGTTTGCCGAACAAAATGTGGCAGCAAATGCCAGAATGAAGTTTTAGAAATGTTTGTAAACCAAACTTATAAACCATTAAATCCAGCATACTTTGAACCTTTTCTACAACCCGAAAATTACCGAAGCATCAAAAGAAGTGGTTTTTGACAAAGAGGAAAGCCGACATATTCTGAAGGTTTTGCGGATGAAAGCGGGTGATAAATTTAAAATCACCAATGGCGAAGGTTCATTTTTTGATGCAGAGATTATAAGCACAAACCCCAAACAATGCATCGCCAAAATTCTTTCCGAAGAAAAAATTGCACCGCTGCCCTATTCACTGCATTTGGCCGTAGCTCCTACAAAATTGAACGATCGCTATGAATGGTTTTTGGAAAAAGCCACAGAAATCGGAATTTCAGAAATAACACCTATTATTTGCGACCACAGCGAAAGGAAAGTCATAAAAAATGAGCGCTTCGAAAAAATAATCCAAAGCGCGGCAAAGCAATCCCTCAAAGCGTTTCTGCCAATTTTAAACGAAGCTGTTTCATTTCGGGATTTTATAGAAGCAGATTTTTCCGAAACCGTAAAATATATTGCGCATTGCGAGGAAACAGAAAAAAAATCATTAAAATCTGTTTTACTTCCAAAGAAAAAAATTCTGATTCTCATTGGTCCCGAAGGCGATTTTTCTACTGAAGAAATTGAATTGGCAAAGAAAAACCATTTTATCCCGGTAGGTTTGGGCGAAAGCAGATTGCGTACGGAAACCGCCGCGATTGTAGCCTGCCACAGCGTTGCATTCATCAATGAAAATTGATATGATTTACGCCGTTTTAGCCATTTCAAATCATCATAATTTGTACATTTGAGAGCTATGTTTAAAAAATTTCTTTTAATTCTAATTATTGTTGCAATCTCAAATGCTTCAGCCCAAGAAATTGCTTTATTACAATACGGCGGCGGCGGTGATTGGTATTCAAATCCCACTTCATTGCCCAATTTAGTTAAATTCTGTAACGAGCAAATTGACACGGCCATAAAAACAAAACCGGAAAATGTTACGCCCGGAAGTGTAGATCTTTTTGATTACCCTTTTGTGCATATGACGGGCCACGGAAATGTTTACTTTTCTGCCGAAGAGGCTGAAAATCTTCGGAAATATTTAATGAGTGGCGGTTTTCTTCATATAGATGATAATTATGGAATGGACGAATACATACGAAAGGAATTGGTCAAAATTTTTCCCGATAGGGAATTGCGCGAACTTCCGGGGAACCATCCATTGTTCAACTATGTTTACAAGTTTCCGGACGGGTTGCCAAAAATTCACGAACACGATCGCGGACGCGCACAGGCCTTTGGAATTTTCGTGGAAGACAGATTGGTTTTACTGTACACTTTTGAAAGTGATTTGGGTGACGGTTGGGAAAATCCGGAAGTCCATAACGATCCGGCAGATGTGCGCTTAAAGGCACTGCAAATGGGCGCAAACATTATAAAATATGTTTTTGAGAACTGATTTTGGAACAACTTCAGCATAGAAATTCTTCATTTAAAGCAAAACAGAAACAAATAATTGTCATTTGCGATGGCGTGAACAGCCCGGCCAATATTGGCTCGCTTTTCAGAATTTGTGAGGCCTTTGGAGTGCTCGAAATCATTTTTTGCAACGCTGAAATAAATCTGTCATCCAACCGGCTTTTAAGAACTGCGAGAAATACTATTAGCAAAGTGAAACACCGAATTTCGGAAAATATTCTCTCTGAAATTGAAAACCTCGAAGCAAATAATTTTGAATTAATAGCTTTGGAAATAACCGACGAGAGCCAAAGCATTGAAAATTTTGTGATTCAATCCAATGCAAAACTTGCGCTTGTAATTGGAAATGAGCGAAGTGGAATATCACAAGCCGCTCTAGATGGAATCAAAAAATCAATACACATTACGATGTTTGGTGAAAATAGCAGTCTCAACGTAACCCAAGCTACGGCGATCGCTTTGCACAACTTCGCCACAAAATTGAATTAACTTAATAGGATTATACTATATTTACTTTGTGAAACCTACCGCAAAAGCCATAACCGTTGGAATATTGAGAGCCCTAGCCATCTTGGTTGGCATACTTTTGTTTCTATGGTTTTTGGTAAAAATAAAATCACTCATCCTTTATATTTTTCTTGCGGTAGCGCTCTCGCTTGTCGGCCGGCCGGTCTTTTTATTCTTCAAGAGAAAATTAAAAATGGGCAACACGTTTGCCGCAATTGTGACACTAGTGCTTATTGCCGCCTCTTTCGGGATGTTGTTGACCATTTTTGTTCCCATAATTATTGAGCAGGGACGGAATATTTCAGAAATAGATTTTGAACAAGTTAAAACCGATCTTAACGAGCTCAACATGCAAGCAAGCGATTATTTGGGCGTTGACCATTTTCAGCTTGTAGAAGCCATTAAACGCACAGAGTATATTCAAAATATGGATGCTGAAATTGTACCCAGTTTCATTGACATATTTTTTGGAAATATAGGCGCGGCGATTATTGGGTTGTTTTCGGTATTATTCATCGCTTTTTTTCTCTTGAAGGATGAAAACTTAATCGCAACATCGGTATTGGTTTTTGCTAAAAGTGGCGATGAAGATAAATTTAAACGTATTTTAATCAAATGTAAAGAGCTGCTTTCCCGCTATTTTATTGGGCTCTTGCTACAAATATTTATACTCGCCCTTTTTTATTCGGTTTTATTGCTTTATTTGGACATTAATAATGCCGTTGCCGTCGCACTTATTTGTGCATTTTTGAATATTGTTCCCTATCTGGGTCCGGTTATAGGTTGGATTTTGATGCTGCTGGTCATAGTTTCCAATAATCTGGGCGCAGATTTTTCCACAGGTTTATTGCCACCGCTTTTAGTAGCGACTTCTGGGTACGCCATTGCTCAAATTTTTGATAATTTCATTACCCAACCCGTTATTTTTGGAAGAAGCGTCCGCTCCCATCCATTAGAAATTTTCTTGGTAATATTAATGGGCGGATTTGTTTTCGGAATTCCCGGAATGATTCTCGCAGTGCCTACGTACACTACGCTGAAGGTTATTTCAAAAGAATTTCTTTTTGAATACAAAATCGTGAAAAGGCTTACCCAAAATCTTTAAAATTGATAAACCCAGAAATTTTAAAAGAGGAAGTTCAGAATTTTATTCAGAATTATTCCCAACCTACCGCAACACTTGCCTTTGCCGGAAGTCCTTTCGAAAATATAACTGTTCAAGAATTAATTGTACAAATTGAAGGCAGACGCAAGGCGGAGAAAAAATTGCCCACGTGGTTCCAAACATCTCAAATTTATTATCCAAAAAAATTAAATATTGAGCAAACTTCCTCAGAAATTACGGCGCAATATAAAGCCTCTTTGGTTTCGGGAGATTCCATCGCGGATATTACCGGAGGATTTGGTGTAGACAGCTTTTATTTTTCAGAAAAATTCAAAGAGATTTCCCATTTTGAAATTGATACAGAGCTTTCAGCCATTGCCGCACATAACTTTCTTATCTTTAAGAAAAATACAATTTCCTGTTTTGCGGAGAATGGATTGCAAGCAGCAATCAATGATGAATTTGATATAATTTATGTAGACCCTTCTCGGCGGCACGACGAGAAAGGAAAAGTATTTTTCCTGAAAGACTGCCAGCCAAATATTCCCGAAAACCTTGAAGAAATTTTAAGGAATTGCAATGTTTTAATGATCAAAACTTCACCGATGCTCGATATTGCAATAGGTTTGAAGGATTTGCAATATACCTTTGAAATTCACATTGTCGCGGTTGAAAATGAGGTTAAAGAATTGATTTGGCTTTTACGAGAAGAATTCAAAGGAAATCCGACCATAAAAACAATCAATCTCAAAAAACTTCATTCCGAAAAGTTTGAATTCAATTATAACGATGAGGCGGAAGCAAATTACAGCCATCCTGAAAAATTTCTGTATGAACCCAATGCTGCTATCTTAAAAAGCGGAGCTTTTGATTTAGTATCGCATCGATTTAAACTAAACAAACTTCATAAACACACACATCTTTACACCAACAAAACGTTGATAGATTTTCCGGGAAGAACATTTGAAATCGAAAAAATTGTGCCTTATTCCAAAATGGAGATGAAGCGTGCCATCAATTTTCCAAAGGCAAATATTGCGACACGAAATTTCCCAGAAAGCGTAGAATCCCTTCAGAAAAAATGGAAAATAAAGGACGGTGGTGATATTTATCTTTTTTTTATAACGGATATGGATAATAAAAAGAAGCTTTTAATCTGCAGTAAAGTTTCATAGGCTAGATTAGCCATAACAAGAATATCCCACAACAAAAAAATCCCCATTTGAACGGGGATTTTAAAGTGATCTGGACAGGATTCGAACCTGTGACCGTCTGCTTAGAAGGCAGATGCTCTATCCAACTGAGCTACCAGACCCTAATCATAAACAAAAAAACCGAACTAATAGGTCCGGTTTTGTCGGGGTGGCAGGATTCGAACCTGCGGCCTCCTGCTCCCAAAGCAGGCGCGATAACCGGGCTACGCTACACCCCGAAATACTTTCAACTCCTTGCGATTTTTTTTCGGATTTTTTCCAAACATAAGTCAGCACAAAATAACCGGGCTACGCTACAGCCATTGAAAGTTTTGAAATTTGAATCAATAATAATTCAAAAATCAGAATATTTAATAATGCGGAGAGACAGGGACTCGAACCCTGGCGACGGTTGCCCGTCGACAGATTAGCAATCTGCTCCGTTACCACTCCGGCACCTCTCCAATTTTGTATGAACGTGTAATCTTAAAATGCGGTTGCAAATGTAACCTTATAAATGGTATGACGCAACAAAAATTTTACGTTTTTTTATAAAAATTCAAACTCTGCTTACTATCAATCCGTTAGAAATGCAATAAAGCACACTTAATATTTATTCAGGATATTCTACTCTTAAATGATATATGTTATTAAGCTTTTTCTTCAGCACCTTTTTGATGGTCTCAATTTCCTTCAGCGTTATGTTCGCATTTAGAAATTGTCCTTGCTCTAACTGATTGTTTATAATTTTCTCCACAAAATTATCAATGATTGATGAAGACGGTTCTTTTAAACTTTTGCTTGCAGCCTCCACGCTATCGGCCATCATCAATATGGCAGTTTCTTTTGAAAATGGAATGGGGCCTGGATATAAAAAATCTTCTTTATTGGCTTTTCCTTCAATTTCACGCTCCTTTTTATAAAAATAATATACCAAGCTTGTTCCGTGATGGGTACGTATAAAATCGATTACACGGTCTGGCAAATTATTTTTACGCGCTATTTCTATCCCTTTTATGACGTGGTCAATAATAATCTTCGCGCTTTCCTTTGGGTCGAGTTCATTGTGCGAATTGACTGAATTGGCCTGATTTTCAGTAAACATTGTTGGGTTCAACATTTTACCAATGTCATGGTACAGCGCACCCACACGAACAAGCATACTATTGGCGCCAATTTCATTTGCGGAAGCTTCAGCGAGATTTGCCACGTTAAGTGAATGGTGGAATGTTCCCGGGGCCTTATTTGAAAGCTCTTTCAGTAATTTTGAATTGGTGTCGCTCAACTCCAATAGCGATACATCTGAAACCAATCCGAAAATCTTTTCGTAAAAATAAATAAGCGGGTGTGCAAAAAGCGTGGCCAAGCCACAGAATATGAAGTATTGAAAATTTTGCCACTCCATTGTCTGGATATTTCCTTCCTGAATTACAAAAAACGCAAAATAGCCGATGATGTAAATAAGCGTAATTTGTCCCACCGAAATGAAGAGATTTGCTCTTTTATAAAGTTCAGAAATAGTGAGGATTGTTACGATTCCAGCTATAAACTGCAAAAACATATATTCAAAACTATTGGGAACGATAAAACCCAATAATAAAATCGTTAGAACGTGGACAAAGAGACCAACTCTGGGATCAAAGAAAGCTTTTAAAATCAGTGGTAAAATGCAGATGGGGACCACATAAACATAACTTGCATGTATCTTTAGAACCAGCGTGGTAAGAAATACCATCAAAAGAATATTGAAGACAATGAAAGTAACTTTTGTGTTATTGTTATAAATATAGGGTCTATAATTTTTCAGAAATAAAAAGAGCATTAAAAACACGAGTGACACCAAAAGCGAATACCCCACTAGCAACCAAAGATAATTGGATTTACTCCATATTTGCGATTGGTACTCAGCCTTTAAGGAATTCAATATTTGAAATTTATCTCCCTCAACAACTTCACCTTTGGCAATAATTCTTCCGCCTTTTTCGATAATACCACGATTGGGGTTTATTGCGTTTATTTCAGAATTTATGGCAGATTCTGTGAGATTTGAGTTTAGCTTCACATTCGGCCGCAATACATCTTTCAACAAATTGTAAAGCAACACTTGTATATCCTCACTCCTGTTAGCTTCAACAGCTGCCCTTACTTTTTTGTCTAAATCGTCCGTTTTGAAAATTTGGGAGTAATTACGTTCCTCAATTTCATTACCTTTTTTGAGATAAACCAGTTTGTTGCCGTCATAAGCGTGGATTTCATCTGTTACACCGTTTTCATAAATATCGGCAATGATTGAATTCCCAATTCGCAACGTGGTTTTTAGCGAAGTTTCATAAAGGCTGTCCACATAATTTTGGCCTAGTAATATTTCAAAATTTTCAGAAATAGGCGTGATATTTTCATCGCTTACCTCAAAATATGGAATTGCATTATCACGTATCGCTTCTTCCTCTTGCCTAATGGCTTCTGTGGATTTTTTGATAGTGAAACTGAAGGGCGCATATAAATTTTCATACTGCCACGGTTTTCCTTTTTGAAAATTGTATTTGAACTGACCACCCTTTGGCAATAAGTAAATTACTAGCAGTGTAGCACTTACGAAAAGAAAAACCTTATAAATTATCGATTGGTTTTTTGCGAATAGGGAAAAAAGGTTTTTCATGGATAAATAACTTAAAGTAAAGGTATAAATAACGAATGAGTAATCCCAAAACCAACCTTCGCAAAGATTGATATTTATAATAGAAATACGTAATTTCGCAATCCTTATTCCAAAAATATAAAAAGCGAAAATATGAGCAAGAAAGTAGTAATTGTAGCCGCCGCAAGAACACCCATAGGAAGTTTTATGGGAAGTTTATCGTCATTGACCGCAACGCAGTTAGGCTCAGTAGCCATAAAAGGCGCTTTGGGCAAAATCAATCTTGATCCAAAAAATATTGATGAAGTATATATGGGCAATGTGGTACAGGCCGGTGTAGGGCAAGCTCCTGCTAGGCAAGCTGCTTTGGGAGCGGGTATTCCAGATACCGTTCCTTGTACTACCGTAAATAAAGTTTGTGCCTCAGGAATGAAAGCTGTAATGAACGCCGCGCAAGCCATTGCGCTGGGAGATGCCAACATTGTAGTTGCCGGAGGTATGGAAAGTATGAGCAACATTCCACACTATGTGCAAATGCGTGCTGGAACTAAATTTGGTCCCGCAAGTTTAATTGACGGTATGCAAAAAGACGGATTGGTTGATGCCTACGATCACAACGCTATGGGCACTTGTGCCGATCTTTGCGCAAAAGAATATGATTTTTCCCGTGAGGATCAAGATGCATTTGCCGTGAAATCTTATGAGCGATCCGCCAAAGCTTGGGCCGATGGAAAATTTAAGGATGAAGTAATTTCTGTTGAAGTGCCTCAACGTCGCGGTGAACCCGTGGTGGTAAGTGAGGATGAGGAATATAAAAATGTGAAAATGGATAAAATTTCCTCCCTTAGGCCAGCATTCAGCAAAGATGGAACCGTAACCGCCGCAAATGCTTCAACTATAAATGATGGAGCTGGTGCCATGGTTTTAATGAGCGAAGAAAAAGCAAAGGAATTGGGATTGGAAATTTTGGCTTACATTAAAAGTTATGCAGATGCGGCACAAGAACCCAAGTGGTTCACTACCGCACCATCCAAAGCACTTCCAAAAGCTTTGGCAAAAGCAGGAATCGAACAGAAAGATGTGGACTTTTTTGAATTTAATGAAGCATTTTCTGTAGTGGGCTTGGCAAATATGAAAATTTTAGGTTTGGACGATAGTAACGTAAATGTAAATGGTGGTGCCGTTTCACTGGGTCATCCACTTGGCTGTAGCGGCGTGCGCATTTTGATAACGCTTTTGAATGTACTAAAACAAAACAATGCGAAAATTGGCGCAGCTGCCATTTGTAATGGAGGCGGTGGTGCCTCAGCGATGGTGATTGAAAGAAAATAATTAATACTTTAAAACTCTTTTACTATTTTATCTTAATACAGCGTTTCTTAGAAAAAAGATAAGTTTGGCTTCACATTTTAATCTTTCAATTCAAATTTAGTGGATTACGGTATCTGCAATCTAAGCATTGTTGCTCTGCGCGCAGAGCCCTCAGACTCTAGCGAAATGGTCACCCAGGTTTTGTATGGCGAACATTTTAAAATTCTGGAACTTCGAAAAAAATGGTGTCGCATTCGCTTAGCTTTTGATAATTATGAAGGTTGGCTGGATACAAAACAATATCTCAATATTTCAGAAGAGGACTATAATCATTTTCAACTTTTGCCCGCGAGGCTTTCCGCAGAAATTGTCGATATTGTAACCTCTTCTGAAAACCAGCCTTTGACAATATGCTTGGGAAGTACCGTGAGCATTTCAGGTTTCATGGAACATCACTTCGAGGGAAAATTTATTTCAGAAACGCTTCCGAAGAAAAATCTAATAAATACAGCATTGCAATATTTGAACGCGCCCTATTTATGGGGAGGTAAAACTCCTTTCGGCATTGATTGCAGTGGTTTTACACAGATGGTCTATAAGATGAACGGCCACAAACTCTTGCGTGATGCAAGTCAACAGGCTACCCAAGGAGAAGCGTTAAGTTTTATTGAAGAAAGCGAACCGGGCGATTTAGCTTTTTTCGATAATGAGGAGGGTAAAATTACGCACGTTGGTATTATTATGGAAGATAATTATATAATCCACGCCCACGGAAAAGTTCGTATAGATAGGCTGGACCATAGTGGAATATTTAATTATGATGTTAGAAACCACACCCACAAACTGCGGGTGATTAAAAGAATAATATAAAAAAACCTCCAAAATTTTGGAGGTTTTTTTATTACTGTATCATTATTCTTATCCACCCATTGCTTCAATCTTGGCTTTCATGGCCTTCGCTTTTGAATCCTCACCCATTTGACTATAAATATTCATGAGCGTACGTGCCACCCCTTTGTTTTCAGGATTCAATTCTACAGCTTTTTCAAGATATGGAATTGTCTCCATATACAATTGCTTTCGTTGCTCCTTGAGCTCATCATATTTTTTATTATCAGCAGAAGAGTTTCCGAGGCTATTCATTTGCTCTACAAGCTTGTCTTCACCTTTTAATTTTACGACGGCTAGATTAATTAATGCACCTTCGTGTTCCGGTTTTAGCTCCAATGCTTTTTTGTAATAACCAATAGCTTTCTCGTCCTCTCCCAATTCAGCGCTGCCTACTCCAAGGTTGAAATAGATTTCAGGATTTTCAGGATCTGTGGCAACAATCTTATTCATCAATTCGTTATATTTTGCTATATCCCCCATTTTGTAAGACATATCTGCATCGGCACGCATCAAATAAACATCAGTTGGATTCTCCGCACGCGCCGTTTTCATCAATTTTGTAGCTTTATCAGAATCGCCCTGCTCAACGTAAATCAAGGTCATATTTCTTAAAACTTCACCTCTTTTAGACTCAGCTACGCGTTCTTCGGGCTTTATATATTCCCCAGTTTTGATAGCAATGTCACGTTGATTTTTATTATCGAAAGGTTCTACTTCACCAGTTTCTTTATTCGTAGCAACAAATTCTTTCGTAGCTCCCGTATATCCGAGATCTACCAACATTTGATAGTATTTAAGCGCGTTCGGATAATCCTTAGCATTTACGGAATTACTGGCGGCAAAATATAAATCTGAAGTATCCTTTTTTGTAATCATATAACTGGTATATAATTTCTCTGCGGCCATTTTATACTGCTCAGAATTTTGATCGCTCACAGCAGAATTTATCAACTTCGCACGCAAATTTTGAAGCGGAACGGATACTTGACTTTCTATGTTGGGGTTTAGCTCCAATGCCTGTTGAAATGCTTCGGCAGACATCTTTAACTTTTGGAAATCAGATCCAGCCGAGCCCATATAGGCTTCGCCGCGTGCTGCGTAGAATTGCGCTTTCATCTCATTGTCCGCAGATGCCAACATTCCTTCGGCATCATTAAGGTAGCCTAAGGCTTCGTTAAATTCATTTGACTTAATGGCTTTTTCGGCTTTTTTGATTTCTTTTTTCTGACCAAATGAAAATGCAGAAATAAGAACCAAACCAGCTACTAAAATTTGTTTTTTCATTGTGTTAAAATTTATTCGTTGTTTTCGGTTTGCTCATCATTATCATCAAGAGTGATGCCACTATCGGGAATCTGTCCATCTTCCAAATTTTCAGCTTGGCTTTCTACATCATTATCTTCCCTCATGGCTTTTGCAACTGCGGCAATGGCATCATCTTCCCTTACTTTTATAAGGCGGACACCTTGGGTGGCCCTACCCATAATACGTAAATCTGACACACCCATGCGGATCGCGATTCCTGATTTATTAATAATCATTAAATCATCATCGTCGGTTACATTCTTGATAGAGACTAATTTACCAGTTTTTTCTGTAATATTAATAGTTTTCACTCCCTTTCCTCCTCTATTGGTAATTCGGTAATCATCAATTGAGGATCTTTTACCATATCCATTTTCAGAAACAACGAGTATATTGGAATCATTATCATTTACGGCAATCATACCCACGACTTCATCATTTTTATTTCCCAAGGTAATTCCACGAACACCAGAGGCATTTCTTCCCATAGGTCGCGTTTTTTCCTCTTCAAAACGAATGGCCTTTCCAGATTTAACTGCGAGCATCACCTGGCTATCGCCCGTAGTGAGTTTTGCTTCCAATAGTTCATCGTCCTCGCGAATGGTAATTGCATTAATACCATTTGTCCGCGGTCTTGAATATTGCTCCAGAGGTGTCTTTTTGACCTGTCCTTTTTTCGTGGCCATAATTACATAATGGCTATTTATGTAATCCTCATCTTTTAAATCCTGCGTGCAGATAAAGGCTTTCACTTTATCGTCCGGTTCAATATTAATTAAATTCTGGATGGCTCTACCTTTTGAGGTGCGGGTTCCTTCGGGGATTTCGAAAACACGCATCCAGAAACATTTTCCCTTTTGGGTGAAAAACAACATATATTGATGATTGGTTCCCACAAAAAGGTGTTCAAGGAAATCTTCATTTCGCGTAGCGGAAGCTTTTTGTCCCACGCCTCCCCTATTTTGCGTTTTGTATTCAGATAGCGAAGTTCTTTTAATGTAGCCCGCGTGGGAAATTGTTAATACCACTTGTTCATCTGCAATAAGATCTGTAATACTTACGTCACCTCCTGCATATTCAATGGTAGAACGGCGCTCATCACCATATTTATCTCTAATCTCCTCCAGCTCTTCTTTAATAATCTGCATTCTGCGATCCTTGCTTGCAAGAATATCTTTGTAATCCTGGATTGTTTTCATCAATTCCTCATATTCACTGCGAAGTTTGTCCTGCTCCAGACCAGTTAATTGGCGCAGACGCATTTCCACAATAGCTTTCGCTTGAATTTCTGAAAGTTTAAAGGCCTCGATCAATCTTTCACGTGCTTGATCTGCATTTGAGGAAGCCCTAATTATCCTGATTACTTCATCTATATTATCTGAAGCTATAATTAATCCTTCCAGAATATGCGCACGTTCTTCGGCCTTTCGAAGAAGATATTCGGTTCTCCTGACTACAACCTCGTGGCGATGCTCCACAAAATAGTGGATGAGCTCCTTCAAATTCAATAATTGAGGGCGCCCCTTTACAAGCGCAATATTATTTACACTGAAGCTGGACTGAAGCGCTGTATATTTAAATAATGTGTTCAGAACAATATTAGGAATTGCATCACGCTTCAAAATATAAACAATGCGCATTCCCTTTCTATCACTTTCGTCTCGTATATTCGAAATTCCCTCAATTTTCTTTTCATTCACCATATCAGCGGTCTTTTTGATCATTTCCGCTTTATTCACTTGATATGGAATTTCAGAAACCACAATACATTCCCTTCCATTTACTTCCTCAAAACTCGCTTTTGCACGCATCACCACACGGCCGCGGCCGGTATGAAAAGCTTCGCGAACACCGTCATAACCATAAATAATTCCGCCAGTTGGAAAATCTGGAGCTTTTATATGCTGCATTAGACTATCAATGTCAATATCGTTATCCTCAATATAGGCGATTGTTCCATTCACGACTTCGGTTAAATTGTGCGGAGGCATATTTGTTGCCATACCTACGGCGATACCGGAAGCACCATTGATCAAAAGTCCGGGAACGCGTGTGGGCAGTACGGTTGGTTCCTTTAATGTGTCGTCAAAATTGAGTTGGTGGTCTACCGTTTCCTTATCAATATCCGCGAGCATATCTTCAGAAATTTTCTGCATTCTTGCTTCTGTGTATCGCATTGCCGCAGGGCTATCGCCATCTACTGAGCCAAAATTCCCCTGTCCATCCACAAGCAAATAACGTAAGCTCCACTCTTGCGCCATACGCACCATGGCATCATATACTGAAGTATCTCCGTGCGGGTGGTATTTACCCAATACTTCTCCCACAATTCTAGCGGATTTTTTATGTGCGCCAGTAGCCCTAATTCCTAGTTCGTGCATTCCAAACAAAACCCTTCTGTGTACGGGTTTCATTCCGTCTCGAACATCTGGCAGGGCACGTGACACTATGACCGACATCGAATAATCGATGTAGGCAGATTTCATTTCTTCTTCAATGTTTATGGGAATTAATTTTTCACCTTCAGCCATAAAAAATATCTTTATTTATCGTTGTTAAACTAATGAGGCAAGATACATGTTTTTGTAGGTTTAGAGCCACTTTGACCTTGGTGTTATTCACGAATTTATTAACAAATAAAGTGCTGGAAATCGTTAATAAATATGACCGCTTTTACTTTGAATTGCGTTATTTATTTTGTCCTTTTACTGAAAGCTTGCCAAAGAGGAACAGTTTTTGTCTTATTTTGGCTAAATTAGTATTTTTAAGAAGAGAGGACTTTTAATAATGGATGACAATTTTTCCCCAAGAGTAAAGGATGTAATAGCATATAGCAAAGAAGAAGCACTGCGCTTAGGTCACGATTTTATTGGAACGGAGCATTTAATGCTTGGTCTGCTACGTGATGGTAATGGTAAAGCGGTGACTATACTTAATGCATTGGCAATAGATCTTAACCATCTTCGCCGTAAGGTGGAGATTTTGAGCCCGGCCAATCCGGGCATTACTTCAAATACAAACGATAAAAAAAATCTCCACCTTACAAGACAGGCAGAGCGTGCGCTGAAAACAACTTTTTTGGAAGCAAAACTCTTTCAGAGTTCTTCCATTAACACGGCTCATTTACTTCTGTGTATTCTGCGGAATGAAAATGATCCCACTACAAAACTGTTGAATAAAATGAAGGTGGATTATGATGCGGTCAAAGACCAATTTAAACTTATGATAACAAATGATGACGATTATGTAGATTCCCCCAGCGCGGAATCTTTTCCTAACGATGACGACGCTCAGGCTGAGGATGCTGGCAAGGAAAATCTGTTCTCAGGAACGGCTTCAAAAACAAACAAAAAATCCAAGACCCCGGTTTTGGATAATTTTGGAAGGGATTTAACTGCACTTGCCGAAGAGGGCAAACTTGACCCCGTTGTGGGCCGTGAGGATGAAATTCAAAGGGTTTCCCAAATTTTGAGCAGAAGAAAAAAGAATAATCCTTTATTGATTGGTGAGCCAGGCGTAGGAAAATCTGCTATCGCCGAAGGACTTGCACTTCGTATTATTCAAAGAAAAGTATCACGTATTTTGTACGATAAACGCGTGGTTACGCTTGATTTAGCAAGTCTCGTAGCTGGAACTAAATACCGCGGACAGTTTGAGGAACGTATGAAGGCCGTGATGAACGAGCTCGAAAAGAACAACGATATTATTCTTTTTATTGATGAAATCCACACAATCGTGGGAGCGGGTGGCGCAACGGGATCTCTCGATGCTTCAAATATGTTCAAGCCTGCGCTGGCACGAGGTGAAATTCAATGCATTGGCGCAACAACACTGGATGAATACAGACAATACATCGAAAAGGATGGTGCGCTGGAAAGACGTTTCCAAAAAGTATTGGTTGAGCCAACTAGCGTCGAGGAGACTATCGAAATTTTGAAAAATATTAAAGACAAATACGAAGGCCATCACAATGTAGAATATACGGATGGTGCCATTGAAGCCTGCGTTAAACTTACCAATAGATACATGACTGAGCGTTTTCTACCAGACAAAGCTATCGATGCTCTGGATGAGGCGGGCTCTAGGGTTCATATTACGAATATTCACGTTCCGGATAAAATTTTGGAAATTGAAGCCAAACTTGAAGAGGTCAGGGAACTGAAAAATTCTGTGGTGAAAAAACAGAAATACGAAGAAGCCGCTAAACTTCGTGATGATGAGAAAAATTTAGAAAAAGAACTTGCCACACAACAAGAGAAATGGGAAGAGGATAGTAAACTTCACAAAGAAATTGTAACTGAGGAAAATGTGGCAGAAGTAGTTTCCATGATGACTGGAATCCCGGTTAATAGAATTGCCCAAACGGAAACAAAAAAATTAGCCAAACTTCCTGATCTTATTAAAGGTAAAATTATAGGGCAAGACCAAGCAGTTGCGAAAGTGGTAAAAGCCATACAGCGTAATCGCGCGGGCTTGAAAGATCCCAATAAACCTATTGGTTCTTTCATTTTCTTGGGACAAACCGGAGTTGGAAAAACGCAACTTGCAAAAGTACTGGCCCGTGAGCTTTTTGATTCTGAATCTGCCCTTATACGTATTGATATGAGCGAATACATGGAGAAATTTGCAATATCGCGTCTGATTGGTGCGCCTCCGGGGTACGTGGGTTATGAAGAAGGTGGACAATTAACGGAAAAAATCCGTAGAAAACCCTATGCTGTTGTCCTTCTGGACGAGATAGAAAAAGCCCACCCAGACGTTTTCAATATGTTATTGCAGGTGCTGGATGATGGTTATTTAACGGATAGCTTGGGCCGAAAAATTGATTTCAGGAATACGATTATCATTATGACTTCAAACATTGGAGCCCGACAATTGAAGGATTTTGGGCAAGGTGTAGGTTTCGGTACTTCCGCAAGAAAAAGCCAAGAGGAAGCTTACAGCAAAAGTGTGATTGAAAATGCCTTGAAAAAAACTTTTGCACCAGAATTTCTTAATAGAATTGATGACGTTATGGTCTTCAATCCTTTGGAACGAGAGGATATTCACAAAATAATTGATATTGAACTTGATAAATTATTCTTGAGAATTGGTGATTTAGGCTACGATCTTAAATTAACTGAAAAAGCCAAAGATTACATTGCCGATAAAGGTTTTGACAAGCAATATGGAGCCAGACCTCTCAACAGAGCAATCCAAAAATATATTGAGGACGCCCTTGCCGAGGAAATTATCAATAACAGCCTTGAAGAAGGTGATTCAATTACAATGGATTTTGATGAAAAAGCAGAAGAGCTCACCATAAAAATCAAAAAACAGAAGAAAACTACGGAATCGTAGAATTAAATAAATTCTATTGATAAAAAAGCACTTCTACGTTGGAGTGCTTTTTTGTTTTGAACTAAAAGTTTCACCTAAATTTTTCGTAACTTATTCATCTTCAAAATAAAATGAGTATGATCAAGGCACTATTTTATGAATTTGGAGAACTGAATGTTTTCAAAAACTTCGTAATTGCAATTATGAACGAGGGGACTACCGTTCTGCCAAAACACAATGATGTATTAAGAGATATTGCTGATAGATATTTTGAAAATAGGCCTTTCGGTTATATTACGTATCGTAAAAATTCATATTCCGTGGATCCTTTGGTGTATATACAGACTTCACAAATTGAAAATTTAATTGGGTTTGCCGTAGTTTCCAAGGAAGAATCGAAGCTAGCAAATCTTGAAATTGAGAAATACTTTCTAAAAAAACCACTGGCATCTTTTTCGTCATTAGATGATGCGAAAGATTGGATCAATTCCTTAATTGAGAGCCAAAAAGGTTAGTTTATAAAGAGTTTGAAATTCTTTTTTTGTGAATTTCGATTTTCCACTACCAAAATGTAAATTCCGTTTAAAAGCTTAGCTGTCTGCAAATCAATTATTTTAGAGCCATTATTATTTTCTGAAACAATCCGTTTACCAGAGAGATCGAAAATTTGATAGCGGCTTACATTTTCTGAATGAACCAAAAAAGGTTTTCCATTTTCAAAAATTAGCGCTGCTTCAATTGGTGCCAAATTTTGTTGAATATCCAAAACTGAAGGTGAACATCCATCAATAGAATCTAAATTTGAATAATATAATTCAGCATTTTTGAAATAGCAGCTCAAGTGGCCCGCACCGTTAATATTTGGTTCTCCCCCTGGAGCATTGATCATGGAAAGCGACCCTACACCTTCCACCCAGATTGCGTTGCCGGTGCTAAATGGATTTGATGGAGTGGGCGAAAAAAAGAATTTTTTGTGATTTTCACCATTTGAAACAACATTTCTTATTGAATCCAATAGAAAATAACCCCCGTTTGTAGGAAAAGGACTTATAGGATTTCTTATGTTTATGCTATCCCCTTCTGAAAGTGAAAAATCATAAAGTAATGTCTCCGCACTATGCGTAGATTCAATGAAATTCAAATATATTTTACGTTCGGGCACATCTTCGCGAAGCAAAAATTTTCTTGAAATAAAATGAAATCCATCGAGAATTTTATAGGATTTCCCATCTACAATCGTATCTCCATCAGTATAATAAATATCAGTCACACAACCAGAATAGCAATTTGTTAATTGCCATTCATTAATATTGTCGAGCAAAGGCACATACGTTTGTGATTGGACAAAAAATGTCACGAAAAGTGCAACAAGAATGTGGATTTTCCTCTTCATTTTAAAAAAAAATTATTCAAAAAGAATCTCGCTATCTATTGAAAAACTTTGCAAAAATGCAACGGATGCGTGAATATCATCTGCCAAAAGTCTGTCTTCCTTTACAAATGGAACAACTACCCTGTAGCTTTTCAAAAAAGATTCGACCAATGGCGAAGATTTCTTGGGTTCCCTAAAAGCCATTGCCTGTGAGGCGTTCATTAATTCTATTGCAAGAATGGTTTCAAGATTTTCCAAAATGCGAAGTGTTTTTGTGGCACCATTGGCGCCCATACTTACGTGGTCTTCCTGCCCGTTACTGGACACAATGGAATCCACGGAAGCTGGCGTAGCCAGTTGTTTGTTTTGGCTTACTATGCTGGCGGCTGTATATTGCGGAATCATAAAACCGCTGTTCAACCCTGGATTGTTCACCAAAAATGCAGGCAAATCCCGCAATCCCGAAACCAATTGATAAATTCTTCTTTCAGAAATATTTCCAAGTTCGGCCATGGCTATTCCCAAATAATCAAAAGCCAGTGCCAGCGTTTGCCCATGGAAGTTTCCGCCGGAGATAATCATATTTTCCTCCACAAAAATATTTGGGTTGTCCGTAACCGAATTTATTTCGGTCTTAAACGTTTTATGAACAAAACTCAAGGTATCCTTTGACGCACCGTGTACCTGTGGAATGCATCGAAACGAATACGGATCCTGTACGTTTTTCTTTTCTGAAAGACCCAACTCACTATCTTGCAAAAATTCCAATATCCGTGCAGCGGTCTTTATTTGGCCACGATGCGGCCTCACCAAGTGGACCAATGCATTGTATGGACTCATATTACAATCAAAGGCATCAATGGAAACGGCACTGATTAAATCTGCCAAATAGGAAAGTTTGTAACTTTTTAAAAGCGAAAAAATTCCGTAGGCGCTCATAAATTGGGTCCCATTTAAAAGGGCGAGACCTTCCTTTGCTTGAAGTTTTATGGGCTGCCAGTTGAATCTGGCCATAATTTCTTCAGTAGATACTCTTTTATTTTCGTAATAAACTTCGCCTTTTCCTATTAACGGGAGCGAAAGATGTGCGAGTGGCGCCAAATCTCCCGAGGCGCCAAGACTGCCTTGCGTGTAGATTACCGGTAAAATATCATTATTGTAAAAATCGATTAGTCGCTCTACCGTTTCAATCTGAACGCCGCTGTAGCCGTAGCTCAGCGATTGTATTTTTAACAACAGCATCAATTTAATTATAGGCTTTGGCACAAATTCCCCAGTTCCGCAAGCGTGACTCATAACCAAATTCTCCTGTAGTTGCGATAGATTTTCTAAAGAAATCTTGACGTTGCACAACGATCCGAATCCTGTATTTATTCCATAAATAGGGGTTTCGTTGTTCTTCATTTTATTGACGAGAAACTCCCGCGATTTATTGATGTTCAACTTTGCTTCTTCAGAAAGTTCTAGCGTTGCGCCATCTTCAAATATGGCATTCAATAAAGGTAAATCCAGAATTTCAGAGCTTATGTAGTGAGTAGTTTGCATCTATATTTAAAATTTTTACAAAAATACTATTTTTTATTTGCCACAATCCCATAGGCTTTCCTTCAGAATTTGATGAATTTTAGATACAATCCGTTTTCAATACTTATTTTTACCGTTGAATTTAAATGATACTTAATGAAAAAATTACTTGCAATTGGCGTGCTAACACTACTGTTCGCTTGCGCCGAAGAAAAACCGGAATACGCCATACTGAACGGAACAGTTGAAAATAACACTGGCGAGACCACCTTTGTGCGCGGATATGATTTTGAGAAAAGAATGCCAATTTCCGAAAATGGAACTTTTAGCGATACCCTTCATATTTCAAAAGATGGTTTTTATGAATTATATATAGGTCGCGAGCGCACGGGTGTTTATCTTGAAAAAGGCGGTACGCTTACTGTGACAGTAGATGCCAATGAATTTGACGAAACCTTAAATTACAGCGGAACGCTGTCAAGTGAGAACAATTATCTTGCTGCTAAATTTCTATGGAATGAAAAAAATCTAAATTTCAGGGAATTGTATTCTTTGGATGAAAATGCATTCAAAAAGCAGCTTGAAAGGAATAAGCAGCAAATGGATAGTATCTACAAAGCCAAAAAAGTGGACAATGAAACTTTTAAGAAATCATTGGAAGAAGAAAATGTATACGCCAATGCTGCCCTCGTGGAAAATTATGAGGAAGCGTACAGATATTATTCCGGAAGCACGGACTTTAAAGTTTCTTCAGAATTTTACGATGATCTTAAAAAGATAAATTATACAGACACGCTGGCTTTCAGAAATTCTGTGGCATATCAAAATCTTTTGGAAACGCATTACAATCGCTTAATAAGCGAGGAACCCAAAAACAATGCAACCAATCAAACCTTGGCATTGCTAAAAAAAGTTGATGCTGAATTGCCCGATGGATATGCGAAGGATAAAATAATGAATTCATACCTGCAATACGGTTTAAGCCCAAATGAATCTTTGGAAGAAACCTATACTATTTATAAAAACTCCAATCCCAATCCTGGAAATCTTGCCAAAATCACAGAGCGTTATACTAAATTGAAGCAATTGACAAAGGGCAACCCCTCTCCCACTTTCAATTTTGAAAACCATAAGGGCGGAACGACTTCCCTTGAAAGTTTAAGCGGCAAATATGTTTACATAGATGTTTGGGCAACGTGGTGCAGCCCTTGTTTGCGTGAGATTCCCTATTTAAAAGAAGTGGAGAATGAATATAAATCAAAAAATATTGAGTTTGTAAGTCTTTCCATTGACGAGGAGAAAGATTATGACAAATGGAGGGGAATGGTTACCGAAAATGATCTCGGCGGAATCCAGTTGATGGCAGATAATAATTGGAATTCAAAATTTGTGCAGGAGTACGCAATTTTGGGAATTCCCAGATTTATTTTGATCGATCCGCAAGGGATCATTGTTTCAGCAGACGCACCGCGACCTTCAGACCCACAATTGAAAAATATGTTGGACGGCTTGATGTAGTTTTCAATTTTTTTAAGAAACACCGCGAAACGAAAATGTAACTTTTGATTTCGCGGTTTTTTATTGCCCTTTTTCCTCTTCCTCAGGTTTAGTAAAAAGCTCCAAATATGCCTGGGAAATAGCATCAATTATATCGCCTGCCATAAGTGCTTCGTACCCCAAATCCTGAGCGGCAATATCACCCGCCAAACCGTGCAGATAGACTCCAAAAACAGTTGCTAAAAGCGGATCGTAATTCTGTGATAGCAAACCAGCAATTACGCCGCTAAGCGCATCGCCGCTGCCAGCAGTTGCCATTCCAGGATTTCCGGACGTATTCACATATAATTTGTCGCCATAAACCGTGATACTATAAGAGCCTTTTATTAAAACGATGACTTTGTGTTTATTTGAAAATTTTTTTGTTTTTTCCAATTTATCGTAATCGTTTTTCCAAGGGCCAATAAGTCGTTTCAATTCCCCAGGATGCGGGGTCAGTACGGCATTCTTCGGAATATGTTTTAATAGTTTTTTGTTTTCGGAAAGGATATTTAATGAATCGGCATCAATTATGAGAGGTACTTTAACTTCAGATAAAAAATGTTTCAATGCCGAAACTGTAATTTCATCTTTCCCGATTCCCATCCCGATGGCAATGGAATTTGGCTCAAAGTCGAATTTTATTTCACTTAAAATAGTTTCATTTTTATCTGAAACAACCATAGCTTCCGGCAAACTGTTTTGCAGAATTTGATAGCCGCATTTAGGCACATAAGCTGTAACCAGCCCCGCCCCTACGCGGAAGGCAGCCGTGGAGGATAAAACGGCGGCTCCCATTTTCCCATAACTTCCCGCTACAATGGCGACGTGTCCATAGGTGTTTTTATGCGTGAATTTTTCCCTCGGCTTGTAAAACTTTTGGGCTTGTGGCTTAGAGATAATTTGCGCCAATGGCTCTTCAGAATTAAGATAACTTTCGTCGAGGCCAATGTCAATAACATCAAAGTTAGGTGCAAATTTGGCCGTTTCTGGAAGAAAGAATGCCATCTTCGGGGTTTGAAACGTTACGGTAAAATTTGCTTTCAATACAGCTTCGGCATTATCCAATGGCATATTTGCGTAGAGTCCGCTGGGAATGTCGATTGCCAATTTATACGCATTGCTTTCATTTAAATACTGGATCAATTTTTTTACCCAGCCATCTGGGCATCGGTTAAGGCCAATTCCAAAAATGGCGTCAACAATAATATCTTCAGAATTTATCTGCGGAAAATCGGCCTCGCTCTTCATCAAAGCGGGCCACTTTTTTGAAACATTTTTTATTTTATCATAATTGATGAGAAAATTTTTTGAGCGTTTGTCACTACAATTAACAACGTAGGTGTGCACGTTGTAGCCGTGCTGAATCAATAATCTGCCAACCACGAGTCCATCGCCGCCATTGTTGCCTATTCCGCAGAAAATATGGATTGGCACCTGTGCTGCATTGAGACGCTGGTGTAACCATTGAAACACCTGTTCACCGGCGCGCTCCATTAATTCGGCGGACGTGATTTGCTGTTTTTCCAGGGTTATTTTATCAGCTTCGTATAATTGTTCTGCGGAAAATATTTTCATCGTTTCGTTTTATGTTTCAGTTAAGGAATTTTATTGGACACATCTTGGCAGGTTTGTTGTTTCCTATAATTTCAAAGATAGAAACAATCATCGGTTTTGTTGAAAACAAGGTTTATAACTAATTGCCAAAACTTTCAAAACACAATTTGTAATAAGTACTTTTAAAAAAAACCATTATGGAATCACGTGATAGTGTACTGTTGGGTTTGCGCCCCGAAATTCCTTCCGCTAAAATTAACCCTTCGATGTCTGCGGATGAATATTTTCAAAATAAAACATTACGGCCCGTTATAAAACTTCAAAATGACCTTTTGCTGGCTGCTTTTAACAACTATATCGCCAAACATAAAAACGTGTTTTACGATCTTTCCATTGAAAAGAAGCTGGACTACATTGAAAACGCCATCCATAAGGATATGAAATTCAGAAATTCTCTTAAAGGGATGGTTATTGGGCAATTTACCATTGAAGAATATGGTCTGTACGTCCAGAATTCCTCCGCACTCAACAAGCGGATGATGGACCTTGTGCGGGAGCGCCTAAAGGATAACATGCTTTATTTTGAAAAAACCGCGCTCTTAGTTGCTCATTAAGAGTTACTTATTCCAAAAATACCGTAATTATTTAACACGCTAGCCTGTTAAATAATTTTTAAATTATCAATTAATCCTTCATTATGTTTCTTATTGTAGGTATTTTCGCCGCTTAATTAAACCAAAAACATGAAAAAAACAGTACTCGCTTTAGCCTTGTTAACGGCTACTTTCGCAACGGCGCAAGAAGAAGTTGAAAACTTTGATTACAACAAATGGTCTATTGAATTAGGCGGTGGTTTTCACAAACCGAGCAGGCAGTTTGCCCCTGGTTATTTTACGCACACACCCAGTTTTGGGCAATTCAGCCTTGGTGTGCGTTACATGCTTAATGATCGTTTTGGTCTTAAGGTTGATGCTGGTTACAGCACCATTGAAAATGACGACAACAGCCTTCCCTTTAAATCAAATTATTACAGAGGTTCTCTTCAAGGGGTTGTTAACTTAGGAAATGTACTTCGATTCAGCGACTGGACCAACAGTGTGGGACTTTTATTCCACGGGGGTGCTGGATATTCATTGTTAAGCCCAAAAGAACCTATTGAACTTGATGACAACGATCCTATTTTTCACGTGGTTGGTGGACTTACCCCACAAGTAAAATTGGGTGAAAGAGTTGCCATTTTTACAGATATTTCTTTAATAGGCAATGTAAACCAAGATTACACCTGGGATGGTACACAATTTACTGACGGCCGTGGTTTTAAAGGGTTTAAGGTAGATTTTTCCGTAGGTCTTAATATCTACTTGGGCGGTAATGAAAAGCATGCAGACTGGGCACCAAGGGAAGATGTAATGAAAGACAGAGTTGCGGCGCTTGAGGAACGAGTGACCAAACTTGAGAATGACCTTTTAGATTCTGATATGGACGGAGTGCCAGATTACCTAGATCGCGAGCCGAATACCATGTCTGGTGTAACGGTAGACAGCAAAGGTGTTGCCGTTGATAAAAATAAAAATGGAATTCCTGACGAAATTGAATCTTCACTGGATCAAAGATTTGTTACCAAAGAAGAATTCAAAAAAAATGGACAAAACGGTGGAGTTGATGTTTCTGAATTGTTGAACAAAGGGTACGTTAACGTTTATTTCCAATTCAACAGTGATAAGCCAGAGACCTATTCACTGGAAGCTATCAATTATTTGATTAAATATATGAAGGACAATCCTTCCGCAAATGCTGAATTGATAGGCTATGCAGATGAGCTTGGAAACCCTGAATACAATCAAGAACTATCAGAAAGAAGAGCCAATAAAGTAAAGGAAATATTGGTTGCCTCTGGTGTTGCTGAAGGCAGATTGACCACACGCGGCGGCGGTGAAGACACTACCGTAGAAAAAGGGTCAGCCCCAGCGAGACAATTGGTGCGCAGGGTAACCTTCAGGTTAAACTAATACAGATCTATTTGAACCCTTACTAACCAACCGTTCAAATACATGGAAAAGCCTTCAGCAATGAAGGCTTTTTACATTTATTTATGAAGCAACAGTTTTATTCCAAAAGCGAGACGCCATTTAAGTCCGTTGTTAACACATCACTCATATAATCAAAAAATGGCTGAAGTAACTTATAGTGGTGTAGCAGCATACTTTTGAATTCCGAAGAAAAAATTTCATCATCAGTATAGTTATGACTTACAAAAAAGCTTTTTAGTCTTATCAAATCTATATTTTCATCATCCTTTCTGAAGCCTTTGGGAGCTGTTTTTACGGTATATTCCTTATTAAAATCCCCAAATGCATTCTTAAATTCCCTATTATTTAAAATTTTTCGAATTTCTGATGTATCCATTTCAAATTCCTTTCTAATGCGCAGAAGGTCGGTAGGATTGGGGTCAAAAAAACCACCGGCCATATAGCTATTACCAGGTTCCAATCTTAGGTAATAACCACCGCGGCGTTGCAATCCAGCTCTGCTAAAGCTTACGCTTCGGTGGAAATTGTAAGGCATTTTATTTTTACTGAAACGAATATCCCGATTAATCCTGAAGATTTTTACTGTAGAAATTTCATCAAATACATTCAGTCCTTTTTCAATTTCGGTATAAAACTTTTTAAGGGAATTTTCGTTTTTAAGATATTCTTTTTTATGTAATTGCATCCACTCACGATCATTATTCTCCTTTAAGTTTTTAAGAAATTCAAAAGTTTCGGGAAGAATTTTAATTTCAGAATTGTGCATTGCTATAGCCATTTTTTTCTTTTGAAGTACCAAAGCAAGCCGAAGAAAACCAAAATCATGGCGCCCCAAAGGTAAAAGTAGCCGTACTTGAGGTGCAACTCCGGGATGTAATCAAAATTCATTCCGTAGATTCCCGCCATAAACGTTAGCGGTATAAAAATGGACGCCATAATGGTAAGCACCTTCATTACTTCGTTCATTTTGTTGCTTATGGTGGTCATATACATATCCATCAGGCCCCAGATCATATCCCGGTATATTTCCACGCTTTCGTTTACCTGGATTATGTGGTCGTAAAGGTCATTTATATATTTTGAAGTACGCTCCTCAATGAGCGGGGTCTCTATTTTTTCCAGTCTGTTGATTACTTCCCGCAGCGGAAGCACGGCACGGCGAATTTTGAGGATTTCTTTTTTGAGATATTGAATTTCCTGCGTGAAGTCCTCATTCTCCTTATCATCAAAAAGTTTGTCCTCCAGCACTTCCACCTTGTTGCTCATAAATTCCATGACACTGAAGTAATTATCCACCACCGCATCGAGGATTGCAAACATCAAATAATCTGATTTTGCCCCTCGCACCCTGCCCTTTCCGTGCCCCAGCCGCTCGCGCAGGTCGTCAAAAACATCGCCCTCCGCCTCTTGAAATGTTACCACATAATCCTTGCCCACCACCATGCTCACGTGTTCGTTGATCAATTTTTCATTCTCGTCATAATGAAGCATTTTGAAAACAATGAACAGATATTCCTCATATTCGTCAATCTTGGGGCGTTGGTTGGTAGTAACAATATCTTCCTGGATAAGTGGGTGCAGCTCAAAATGATTTCCCAACGTTACAATATCCTGTACGTTGCTTAGTCCGTTTACATTTATCCAAGTTATGTTATCGGCATCTTCATACTTAAAGGCATCTTCCACAACGTTGGTCTGAAAACGCGAAAAATTTTCCTTACTGTAATCAATAATATCCAGCGTTGTAACGGTCGTGGTCTTCTTACCCGTATAGGCAACCGTGCCGGGCGTGAGGTTTTTTGCTTTTGAAGGGGCAATTTTGGTTGCCTTTTTCTTGATTCGGGCGGCTGTAGCCATAGATGTATGTTTATAGGTTTATTATGAATAGTATGCGCAATGCTAATTGTTAATTGCTAATTGCTAATTGTTAATTGTTAATTGCTCATTGCTTCTAAAGATAACTAAATGCCATCGACATACTTTTTAATAAAATCTTAATTTAAATGAAAGCTTTAAAGAGCGAAACATTTAACTTTAGCCCATCAACGTATCAAATTATGCAATTAGCACCGCTCGACTGGGGCATCATCATCCTTTTTTTCGCCATTTTTATTTTGATAGGATTACTCGTAGCAAAAAAATCTGGCAAAGATTCAAAATCCTTTTTCCTTTCTGACAGAAATATGCCGTGGTGGCTGCTAGGCGTGAGTATGGTGGCGACCACGTTTGCGGCGGATACACCCAACTTTGTAGCTGGGGTTATTCGCGAGGATGGTGTTTTTGGAAATTGGATATGGTGGAGCTTTCTGCTTACGGGGATGCTTACTGTTTTTTTCTATGCCAAATTATGGAGAAAAAGCGGAATTACTACAGATCTGGAATTTTATGAACTGCGCTACAGCGGAAAAAGCGCCGCATTTCTTCGTGGATTTCGCGCCATTTATTTAGGCATATTCTTCAACATCGTGATAATGGCAAATGTTTGCTTGGCCGCCATCAAGATTGGGCACGTAATGTTTGGATTATCATCCATTGAAGTTTTGCTGATTGCTTCACCGGTAGTTGTTATTTATTCAGCTTTTGGGGGATTGAAAGGCGTTCTGCTTACCGATTTTGTCCAATTTATAATCGCAATGGTAGGAAGCATTTGGGCTACCATTTATATTGTGAATATGCCTGAAATTGGAGGGATTAAAAATTTATTGTCAACTCCCGCAGTAGCCGCAAAAACTGCGATGCTCCCAGATTTTTCAAAACCTGAACTTTTAGTTCCTCTGCTTATTGTCCCTCTTGCGGTACAATGGTGGAGTGTTTGGTATCCCGGGGCCGAACCTGGAGGTGGTGGCTACATCGCCCAGCGAATGCTTGCGGCAAAGGACGAAAAACACGCCACGTGGGCCACGCTATTTTTCAATTTCGCACATTATGCACTGCGTCCGTGGCCATGGATAATAATTGGTTTGGCTTCTATCATTATATTTCCAAATATAGAAAGTCTACAGGCGGCCTTTCCAGACTTAAATCCATCATTTGTAAAAAATGATTTGTCGTACCCTGCAATGCTTACTTTTCTACCCGCCGGACTTTTAGGAATTGTAATTACCTCACTTATTGCCGCATTTATGAGCACCATTTCCACGCATTTAAATTGGGGAAGCTCGTATGTGGTAAATGATTTTTACGTACGTTTTATCAGAAAAGAAGCAAACGGAAAAGAACAGGTAGCCGTTGGAAGGATTTCAACCGTATTGATGATGGTCTTGGCAGCGCTGCTCGCGCTCATTTTGGAAGAGGCACGGGAAGGGTTTGATCTGCTACTTTCCATTGGTGCCGGAACAGGTCTATTGTTTATCCTTCGCTGGTTTTGGAGCAGAATAAACCCATACAGCGAAATTGCGGCGATGGTAATTTCCTTCTTGATTGCCGCATTTTTCTTCATCAATGGAAAAATGGAAAACCCGCTTGTCGAAATGGAAGGTTATTGGCAATTGGTTTTGGGCGTGGTAGTCACAACAATTGGTTGGGTGATGGTTACACTGCTCACAAAACCATCAAATAAGCAAACTTTGGAAACCTTCAACAATTTGATTTTTGGAAACCAATCAAAGTTTAAAGGATTTGGAATGAAGATTCTCGGATTTTTTGCTGGGGTGTTTGGCGTTTATTGTGCACTATTTTCTATCGGAAATTTTATTTATGGAAATAATTTACTGGCAACTGGATTATGTGCCGTAACACTACTTTGCGGATTTCTGATTATAAAATCATTCAAAAAAACTGATTTATAAAGAAAACCGTAATTAGTTATCCCCTAAAATCAATGGCAATCCATTTTCACCAGAACCAACAATTACCGTTTTGGCATTAGTTGATTTTGAAAGCTCCAAAGTTGCCTGAATTCCCTTTTCTTTTAGGATTTTATCTGTTAAAGATGCGCTTAATATGGTGTTTGCCTTAGCTTTACCTTCCGCCTCTATTCGTTGGCGTTCCGCCTCTTTTTCAGCTTTTTCAAGCCTGAATTCATATTCTAAGGATTCCTGTTCTTGTCGAAGTTTTCTCTCAATTGCATCTTTTATGGTTGGCGGAAGGGTAACATCACGCACCAAAATTTCATTTAATTGAACATACTGTTTGTCCAAAATCTTCTTGGTTTCTGCATAAATCTCTTCTTGAATGGCATCCCGCTTTGTTGAGTATAACTGCTCTGGTGTGTAGCGGCCCACAACGCTTCTGGCGGCACTCCGTATTGCTGGTTGAATGACACGCTGAAGATAATCTTCCCCCTTTTCTTGGTGAAGTTTTGCCACAGTACCATAAATGGGCTGAAACCACGCGGATGCATCCAGTTTTATCTCAAGTCCATTGCTGGAAAGCACCTGCATTTTTTCGCTTAACTCTTGCTGGCGCACTTCGTAAATAAAGACTTCATTCCAGGGCGCAATTACGTGAAACCCTTCGCCAAGTGGGGGTTCATCCGTTACTACTCCATTCCCAAAAGTTTCGTATAACACGCCGGCGTGCCCCGCTTTTATAGTGACGGACGACATCGCGATAACAACTATTAAAATATAAGGCCAATGGCCACGGGAATCGTGATTTTTGGTAATTTATCCATACTTGAAAATTTAAATTAAATGAGGCCGTTATACTTTCGTATAAACCATTCCGCGGAAAGTGCCAGAACGATGAGTGCGAGCAAGTATTTCCAGTCTATTAACGGGACCACCTTCTGCTCTGCTTTTTCAACATTTTTAAAGGACTCGTCTGCCAAAAGCGTATCCACGAGTTTATTTGCCTCATTTATAAAATACGCATTTCCGTTGGTTTTTGCCGCAACGCGCTGTAGTTTTTCCACGTTTGCATTCAAAAATTGTTGCTCAACATTAAAATCTAAAATGGAAAAGTTTCCGCTGCTCGCAATTTCCTCACCTCGAACATTCACCGTATAACTGTATTCACCTGCAGGCAGTGAATTCAAATCCACTTCAAAGTAGTTATTTTTCAATAGCATCGGGAAGACCGTCTGTACATTTGTTTCTATATTTTTTACAGAAATTTCCAAAGATGCGCGATTATCAAAAACATAATTTTTGTCAAAATATTGAGCTGAAATTTTGATGGGTGTATTATTGTAATAAAACGTTTCGGCGGAAACCTCAAGCCTACCCCTACGCTTATTTGAAGCTAAATATTGCACAAGATTTCCTATAAAATCATCAAAATTTTGAAAGCTTTCCTGTTCCATAAAATTATGGGCTCGCCAACGCCAAAATCCTTCACCATCCCATATAGCATCACGCCTTCCATTAGCTTCCAAAGTAGCAAGCAGCGGGTTTCCGGTCTCAATTCCGTTGACCGTCTGTTTCAGCATTACCTCATGCGTTACACTAATTGAAAGCGCACCAAACTCTGTATGCAATGGCGGATAATTGGAAAAACCGATATCTTCAATGGCGAAAGTTCCGTAATTTGTATTTAATACAGCCTGAACATCATCGTTTTGGCTTGACGCCTCTTTGAGATAAGATTTTTGGATCTTATTTAAAAAATTCCAATCGGTCTGCAAGCCAGAAAAAACCAATGTATTTTTGTTCAATTTAGAAATTTCCGAATATACTGAAGCAAAGCTACGGTCAGGCTGGTAAAGCATTATTAGTTGATAATCATTGAGTACAGAAGTAGCTTCCGAAGGATTTTTTACCGTGAACGTGCGCTGCTCGTTGCTTGTAATCGCTTTTTTGAGCGCACCCAAATCTGGATGCACAAGTTTGCTCACAACAAGCACATTGGTTGCCTGGTCTATCACTTCAACCGCAAATTGCTTATTGTTGTTGGTTTTATTTTTCTCATTAGCAAGCGGTACTATTTGTGCCGTATATTTCTGAAGGCCTACACTACTCGCATTCAGCGTAAAATTGATTGTTTTTGAAGTTTCATTTTCTGAAAAATTGACACTTGTTCTGTAAACCGTTGCGGCACCTTGGGTTACAATAAATTCAGAGTTGATGGCCTCTAAACCACTATACGTGAGAATTACCTCAACCGGAAATTGATTTTTCAGAAAAGCATACCGATTGGTATTAAGCTGTTCTATCTTGAGATCGGTATATTTTAGAGAGTCGCCAAGAATGACTGGATAGATTTTATTTCCATACGTTGCCGAGGAAAATTCATAATCGCTACCAAGCGTTTGGTTGCCATCGGTGATTAAAATTGTGGGTGCATTTTGATTTCTGAAAAGTTCATTGGCTTCGGAGAGGGCTCGGCTTATATTCGTATTTTTTTCATCAAAAGATAGTGAATCTTCATTGCCAAAATCACTTCCGAAGCTATAAAATGAAACATCAAATTTCTCAATCAAATCCTCATTTTCTTTCAGACTATTGATGAATTCCAAAGCATTTTCGGATTGTGATAATTCATTGATTGAATAAGAGTTATCAACAATTATAGGGAGCTTTGGCTTTTCAATAGTGTAAGTTTCACTTTTAAACTTGGGATTGATAATAAGCAATAAAATAGCAAAAAGTACAACGAAACGAAGTGCGAAAAAAACCCAGCGCAGCGTTCCTTTTTGTTTGCTTCTAAAGCCATACATAAAACCAGCAAGCGCCAACGAAACAAGCCCTGCAAAAATTATATATATAATGGTTTCTGTGGACACTAAATTAGTTTCAAAATTAAGGTTTGGGAATTTTCAGCAAATACATTCATTGCAGACTGCCGCTGAAAATCGTAAATTGAAATTAGGTAAGCATTCCGCCATCAACATTAAGTACCTGCCCAGTGACATACGCTGAAAGATCGCTGGCAAGAAAGACACAGGCATTCGCAATATCCTCTGGAGAGCCGCCACGTTTTAATGGAATTGCATTTCTCCAACCTTGAACAGTTGCTTCGTCCAACTTTCCGGTCATCTCGGTTTCAATAAAGCCGGGTGCAATGGCGTTGCAACGAATATCGCGCGAACCAAGTTCCAGCGCAATCGATTTTGTGAAGCCGATGATACCTGCCTTGGAGGCCGCATAGTTGGTTTGTCCGGCATTACCCTTTACCCCTACGACAGAGCTCATATTGATTATTGAACCTTTGCGCTGTTTCAGCATAGCGCGCTGGACCGCTTTCGTCATATTAAAGACAGATTTCAAATTTACCTCAATAACCTTATCGAAATCTTCCTCAGAAATTCGCATAAGTAGATTGTCCTTGGTTATTCCAGCATTATTGATAAGAATATCAATGCTGCCAAAATCTTTCAAAACTTCTTCCGCCAACGTCTGGGATTCTTCAAAGGATGCAGCATCACTTTTGTATGCTTTAGCTTTTACCCCACTTTTTGAAATTTCATCTGCCAATGCATTTGCTGCCTCGGCTGAAGAGCTATATGTAAAAGCTACATTTGCGCCGTGTTTGGCAAATACTTCAACAATTCCTTTTCCAATTCCACGGCTTCCGCCAGTGATTATTGCTGTTTTTCCTTCTAATAATTTCATATAATATTTTTTTATGAACAAGTGGCCCAACTATGTTTCAACGAAGATTTATGGATTTAAAACCGCGAAACGGTGGGGATTCAAATATAACAAAACGTTGCGTGTTCACCATAAAAAAAACCCTGGGAATTAACAGGGTTTTGTAATATTTGAAACCAAAAACGATTTCCCTTTTGATTCTGAATAATTTATTTTTTACCCAAAACTTCGGCTACCTTTTTTCCAATTTCAGCTGGTGATTCTACCACGTGAATTCCACATTCACGCATCACTTTTTTCTTGGCCTGAGCAGTATCCTCACTTCCGCCAATGATGGCACCTGCGTGGCCCATTGTTCTACCTGCAGGAGCGGTCTCTCCGGCGATAAAACCAATTACAGGCTTTTTAATTCCGCTTTCTTTATACCATTTTGCGGCATCTATTTCCAGCTGACCTCCAATTTCACCGATCATTACAACTGCTTCACTATCAGAATCATTTATAAGCATTTCCAAAGCTTCTTTGGTTGTGGTACCAATAATTGGATCCCCACCAATACCAATGGCTGTGGTAATCCCCAAGCCTTGTTTAACAACTTGATCCGCAGCTTCATAGGTAAGCGTTCCAGATTTTGAAACAATCCCTACTTTCCCTTTTTTAAATACAAAACCGGGCATAATTCCCACTTTTGCTTCGCCCGGAGTAATGACGCCCGGACAGTTGGGACCTATCAAGCGGCAATCTTTATCTTTTATGTAATCTGCGGCCTTTATCATATCTGCAACCGGAATTCCCTCGGTAATTGTAATAATTACTTTAATGCCCGCGTTGGCAGCTTCCATTATGGCGTCTGCGGCAAATGCCGGTGGAACAAAAATAATCGTGGTATCTGCACCTGTTTCCTTAACTGCCTCCTCCACAGTGTTAAAGACCGGTTTGTCCAAATGCTTTTGGCCGCCTTTGCCAGGAGTAACACCGCCAACTACATTGGTACCGTATTCTATCATTTGCCCAGCGTGGAATGAACCTTCACTTCCCGTAAAACCCTGAACAATTATTTTTGAATCTTTATTTACTAAAACGCTCATTTTTGAATATTATCTTTTGTTTGTTTATTTTTTTCTTAATTAAATCGCTCTATTTTGATCAAATTTTATTGCTGCAAAGATACCTTTTTTACAAAAGGTACTAAAGGAATTTAAACTTTAACCCTATGATAACTTTCGGTAGTATCATCATTGGCTGTTACTGGCTGGCTCACTTGATGGCCGCGGTAAATTTTGCCATCCTTAACTTCCCAAATTGCAATAAAATGCGCTATTCCCAATTCCTCATCTGGATTTTCCATAGTTCGGATATAATATTTATATCGAATAGTAACGTGGTCGCCATCTGCCAATAAATGGCTTACCTCAATACGCAAATCATTATAGGAACGGCGCACCTCATCAAAAAACTTCACGATATCGTCGTAGTTCATGATGGAAAGCCCATTCGCGCTGTTCCAGATCAAAACAAGTTCTGGATGAAAAAATCGCTCTAAAACTGTATGGTCTTTTAGAATATCAGATTTGTAAAAATCCTTTACTATATCTTTTGCTTTACTACTCATGGTAATTTATCCAATTTTTCAATAATATCCGGAATTAATTTTATAGAAGCCAATTCCTTATACTTTTTTCTGAATTCATCTGCAGGCGTGCCAAAATAGGCTTTATTTCCGGGTAAAGACTTGCTTACACCACTTTGGGCCGAAATAACGGCTTTTTCTCCAATAGTAATTCCACTGGTAATCCCCACTTGCCCCCAAATAGTGACAAAATCCTCAATGAGAACGCAACCTGCAATACCAACTTGTGATGCAATTAAGCAGCGTTTCCCTATTATGGTATCGTGCCCCACGTGCACTTGATTGTCTAGTTTTGATCCTTCCCCTATAGTAGTAGATGCCGTAACTCCCTTATCTATAGTACATAAAGCCCCAAGATCCACATCATCTTCAATAACTACGTTTCCACCACTCAATAATTTATCAAATTTTTCAGGCCTGTTTTTATAATAAAAAGCATCGCTTCCAAGTATAGTACCGGCGTGGATGGTAACGTTATTTCCTATAATTGTGTTGTCATAAATGCTTACATTGGAATGAATTAGGCAATTACGACCCAGTTTCACATTATTACCAATAAACACATTGGGTTGAATAACGGTGCCCTCGCCAATTTCTGCAGTTTGTGAAATGGCAGATTTTGAACTTTGAAAAGGTTTAAAATAAAGTGTCAATTTATTAAAATCCCGAAATGGATCTTCCGAAATTAACAATGCCTTCCCTGCCGGGCAATCCACTTTTCTGTTTATGAGAATAATGGTTGCCGGGGACTGTAACGCCTTATCATAATATTTGGGATGATCCACAAAAACAATGTCTCCCGGTTGCACCACGTGAATTTCATTCATACCAAAAACTGGAAAATTAGCATCGCCCACATAATCTGAGCCGATTAAGTATGCAATGGTTTCAAGTGTTTGGGGAGTTGGAAATTTCACGTGCGGAAAATTTTATATTATATTTTCAAATTTAGTCTTTCATTCTTTCTTGGTACTGGCCTTTTTCAGTATCAATTCGAATCTTATCACCTTCATTTATGAAAAGCGGCACATTTACCTCTGCCCCCGTTTCCAAAATTGCAGGCTTTGTAGCGTTGGTTGCAGTATTTCCCTTAACTCCAGGTTCAGTGCTAACCACTTGAAGAACCACGTGGGCGGGCATTTCAACAGAAAGCGGCGAATTATCTTCGGTATTAATCAATACAGTTACAACCTCACCTTCCTTCATCAACTCTGGCGTATCGAGCAAATTCTTCATCAGCCGGATTTGGGTGTAATCATCCGTATTCATAAAATGATAAATTTCACCTTCGTTGTATAGGTATTGAAATTTATTGGTCTCCACGCGCACATCATCAATTTTGTGACCTGCCGAAAAGGTATTGTCTATTACCTTCCCGGTTGTAACGCTTTTTAATTTGGTACGAACAAACGCAGGACCTTTCCCAGGTTTTACGTGTAAAAATTCAATTATTTTATAAATATCGTTATTGTAGCGTATGCACAATCCCTTTCTAATATCTGATGATGTAGCCATTATATAATGTGTTTTGACTTAAATTTATTTGAAATATTTTTTTGAAATTTAATTTGAATTGAAATATCCCTTCATAATTCCACGCTTCGAATTTTTAATGAATTGAAGAATTTCATCGCGTTCCGGGGTTGCTTCCATTTCGGCCTCAATAATTTCCGAAGCTTGGGAGGTATTATAATTTTTCTGATATAAAATGCGGAAAATATTTTGGATCTCAGTAATCTTATCTGAAGTAAAACCACGGCGCCGAAGGCCAATGGAGTTGATGCCTACATAACTTAAAGGTTCGCGAGCGGCCTTCACATAAGGGGGCACATCCTTCCGAACAAGGGACCCACCCGTTACAAAAGCATGGTTGCCAATCATGCAAAATTGGTGAACCGCCGTCATTCCAGCCAATACCACGTGGTCTCCCACGGTAATGTGTCCGGCCAGTGTACTGTTGTTTGAAAATATGCAGTTATCTCCCACAATACAATCGTGCGCAATGTGGCAATACGCCATAATCCAACAGTTTTTGCCGATCACAGTTTTACCTCGATCTACCGTTCCACGGTTTATGGTAACATATTCACGAATAGTTGTACCATCACCAATTTCAGCCGTTGTATCCTCATCCTTAAATTTTAAGTCCTGTGGAATGGCAGAAATTACGGCACCCGGAAAAATATTGCAATTTTTACCGATTCTTGCCCCTTCCATTATGGTTACGTTGCTACCAATCCAGGTTCCCTCACCGATTACAACATTATTATGAATAGTTGTAAAAGGTTCAATCACAACATTTTTGGCTATTTTGGCGCCCGGATGGACGTATGCAAGTGGTTGATTCATCTATAGATTTTTTGTTTTGACCATTTGTGCCATCAATTCTGCTTCTGTTACAAGTTTATCGTTAGCATAGGCATTCCCGCTCATATGTACAATTCCACGGCGGATGGGCGACATCAGTTCCAATTTAAAGATTAATGTATCGCCCGGATTTACTTGTTGCTTAAATTTCACATTATTTATTTTCATAAAAAATGTTAGATAATTTTCAGGGTCCGGCACAGTACTCAATGCCAAAATACCGCCAGTTTGTGCCATCGCCTCCACAATTAAAACGCCAGGCATTACTGGTGCGCCGGGAAAATGACCAACAAAAAATGGTTCATTCATGGTTACGTTTTTCAAACCAACTACGTGGCTGTCTGAAAGCTCCATAATCTTGTCAACCAATAAAAATGGAGGCCGGTGTGGCAGCATGGCCATAATTTGATTTACATCTTTGATTGGTGGCTGGTTGATATCAAACTTAGGTATTTTATTTCGGCTTTCCTGTTTTATAATTTTTGAAAGTTTTTTGGCAAACTGTGTATTTACAAAATGCCCCGGCTTATTGGCAATCACTTTTCCGCGAATGCGCATTCCTACCAAAGCCAAATCCCCAACAACATCAAGCAATTTATGACGCGCGGCTTCGTTGGGATGGTGCAATGTCAAATTATCTAAAATCCCGTTCGGTTTTACTGAAATAGTATCCTTCCCGAAGGCTTTTCGCAATTTATCCATTGTGCCCGAGGAAAGTTCCTTGTCAACATAAACAATTGCATTGTTTAAATCTCCACCTTTAATAAGGCCGTTTTCAAGAAGCATTTCAATTTCATGAAGAAAACTGAACGTACGTGCGTCTGCTATTTCCTTTTTGAAATCTGATATATGCTGAAGTGACGCATTTTGGGTTCCCAAAACCTTGGTTCCAAAATCCACCATTGTTGTTATCTGATATTCATCAGCAGGCATCAAAATAATTTCGCTGCCGGATTCTTCATCCAAATATGAAATAACCTCCTTCACCACATATTCTTCCCTTGGCGCATGCTGCTCGACAATTCCAGCCATTTCAACAGCTTCAACAAAGAATTTTGAGGAACCATCCATAATGGGAGGTTCGGAAGCATTTAATTCCATGATGCAATTGTCAACCTCAAGCCCTACCAACGCCGCCAGAACGTGTTCCGACGTTTGGATCTTTACACCTCGTTTTTCGAGGTTTGTTCCTCTTTGGGTGTTTACCACATAGTTGGCATCTGCCTCAATGGTGGGATTTCCTTCCAAATCAGTACGGATAAAACTATAACCGTGATTTTCAGGTGCTGGTTTAAAGGTAATGGTAACCTCCTTACCTGTATGGAGCCCAACTCCCGTAAGGGATATTTCCTTAGCTATAGTGCGCTGTTTTACCATGCATTCATTCATTTTCAAGTTTTTTTTCAAAAATATTAAACCTCTCCATTATTTTGGGAAGGTTTTTAAAATGTACATAACTTTTATTGAAATCGGAATAATTTAGAGCCGGAGTACCCTGGACGCTTTCATTATCCTTTATACTTCGGCCTATTCCACTCTGTGCTTGAATTTTTACGTTGTCGCCAATTACAATGTGTCCGGCAATGCCTACTTGGCCGCCGATCATACAATTTTTTCCAATTTTTGAAGAACCGGCAATGCCCGTCTGGGCTGCAATCACAGTGTTTTCCCCAATGGAAACATTGTGTGCTATCTGAATTTGATTGTCAAGCTTTACCCCTTTTTTAATGATCGTAGAGCCTAACGTGGCGCGATCTATAGTGGTGCCTGCACCAATGTCAACAAAATCCTCAATAATTACATTACCAGTCTGCGGAACTTTACTGTACTCCCCTTTTTCATTTGGGGTGAAACCAAATCCATCAGCGCCCACGACAACGCTGCTGTGGATGACGCAGTTATTGCCGATAATGGTTTCTGAGTATATTTTTGCACCCGTAAAAAGAGTAACATCATTCCCGATAACCACATTGTCTCCTATATATACATTCGGATAAATTTTTACATTTTGGCCGATTGTAACATTTTCACCAATATATGCAAATGCACCTATGTAGATTTTATCACCATACGTAGCGCTTTCCGAAATAAAAACCGGGCTTTCAATCCCGGTCTTGTTCATTTTCACTTGATTGTAATATTCCAATAATTGTGAAAAAGCCTTGTATGCATTCTCTACGCGAATAAGCGTAGTACTCAATTTGTTTTCAGCGTTGAAGTCTTTGCTTACAATGGTTATGGAAGCCTGTGTGGAATATATGTAATGTGTATATTTTGGATTTGCCAAAAATGTTAAGCTACCTTCGCTGCCTTCTTCAATTTTTGCAAGTTTTGAAACCTCAACGCCTTCATCTCCATCAACGGTTCCGTTCAAAATTCCTGCTATTTGGGCTGCTGTAAACTTCATTAGTGGTGGTTATTTTAATTCGGACAAAGCAGCATTGTATTCTTAATTGAATGAACAATATGAACTTGTTGCTCGGTTTTCATTCCTGCAAAAATAGAAAAAAAGGATTTAGTATTTGTTTTTTGGAAAACAGAGATAATATTTAATCACGGTTTTGCTTAGCGCTTCTAAATTTAACTGGTCGCTTGCCGCGGCTACATCAACAATTTTTCCAGATTTTGTGAGCATATTTATATTGTCCCTATCTGTTCTGTACGCCTGATTTTCCATTGCGCCCGTAAATACAAAAAAGGATGCTTCCTCTAATGAAAGGGTATACTTCTTCATAAAATTTTCTTTTTTCGCTAAAATTTTTTCTTCGGAAAAATGGGTTGATCGCACCTTAATTTTAAGCAGATTGCGGTTTAAAATCATTAACGATAGATTTCTCAAAACAAAATCATCGTTTTCGGACCATACTTTCATTGCGGCAATAATATCAGTATCGTCCAATTTAGCGAAGGTATCCAAAACTTCCTCTGAAAAATTTCTGGCATCAATTTTATTCTTCAGAAAAAAAGATAAAGCAGAGCTTGCAGGCAAATTAATGCCCTGTTGAGTAATTTGCTTTGCGCGTTTTAGCAGCCTCAATAAAAGCTGCTCTGCAACAACACCAGTTTTGTGGAGGTAAACCTGCCAATACATTAACCGTCGGGCAATCAAAAATTTTTCAACTGAATAAATTCCCTTGTAATCCACAACCAGATTGTCGTTTTTCACATTAAGCATAGCGGTAAGCCGCTGCGAGTTTATATTGCCTTCGGGAACGCCTGTATAAAAACTGTCGCGGCGCAAATAATCCAACCGGTCCATGTCCAATTGCCCGGAAACCAATTGATGGAGAAATTTTCGATCATATTCATCTTTAAAAATGGAAATTGCCAACGTCAATTTTCCTTCAAATTTACGGTTGAGCGCTTCCATAAAATAGATTGAAATATGCTCGTGGTTAACGCCCTCCACAATGCTGTTTTCCATAGCGTGGGAAAACGGACCGTGGCCAATATCGTGGAGCAGAATGGCAACGTACAAGGCCTCTTTTTCTTCTTCAGAAATTTTAATGCCCTTGTTGCATAGTGTCTGCACGGCGTTCTGCATCAAAGACATAGCACCAAGTGCGTGATGGAAACGTGTATGGTGGGCACCGGGAAAAACCAAATAGGAAAGCCCCATCTGCGAAATTCTTCGCAGTCTTTGAAAATATGGATCATTGATCAATTGAAACAGCAACTTCCCGGGAATGGTAATAAAACCGTAGATAGGATCGTTTATAATCTTGAGCTTGGAAGGGTTTTTCAAACTTTAACTTTTATTTATTAGCCGCAAAATTTTTTTGAAATAAATCGGGTTTAATTTTGAAAAAAAAATTGCAAGAAGCAGCATTTTTTCACGAACAAATATACATATATGAGCGATATAAAAGTACTTTGGGTAGATGATGAGATAGATTTACTGAAGCCACACATATTATTTCTTGAAAATAAAAATTATAAAGTAACCACCGCGCAGAGTGGCTCTGAAGCTTTAGAGGAAATAAAAAAGGAAACTTTTGATATCGTTTTTCTTGATGAAAATATGCCCGGCCTTACGGGTCTGGAAACTTTGGCCGAAATAAAGGAGCAACAAGCTTCCCTTCCTGTGGTTATGATAACCAAAAGCGAAGAGGAATACATTATGGAAGAGGCAATTGGATCTAAGATTGCTGATTATCTCATAAAGCCCGTAAATCCCAATCAAATTCTTTTGAGCTTAAAAAAGAATTTGGACCACTCGCGGCTAATTTCTGAAAAGACAACATCAAACTACCAGCAGGAATTCAGAAAAATTGCCATGGATCTTTCTATGATCAATAGTCTTGATGGCTGGAAAGAGCTGTATCAAAAATTGGTCTATTGGGAATTGGAACTTGAGGATATAGAGGATTCCGGGATGTTTGAAATTTTGGAATCACAGAAGATTGAAGCCAATAACCAGTTTTTCAAATTTATAAATAAAAACTATCCTGACTGGTTTAAGCAAGATGATGCCCCTACGATGTCCCACACACTTTTCAAAAACAAAGTGGTGCCGGAAATTTCCGAAGGACAATCCACGCTATTGGTGGTTATAGACAATTTACGTTTTGACCAATGGAAAGCTTTTGAACCTATTGTTGCGAATAGCTATAAGAAAATATCGGAAGAAATGTACAGCAGCATTCTTCCCACCGCGACCCAATACGCACGAAATTCCATTTTCTCCGGATTAATGCCGAGTGAAATGGAAAAGTTGCATCCTAACTTTTGGTTGAATGATACAGATGAAGGTGGAAAAAATATGCACGAAGAAGATTTTTTGGCAGCCCAATTGAAGAGACTGGGCTTGGATCTTAACTGGAGCTATCATAAAATTTCTAGTTTAAAGCAGGGTAAAAAGTTAGTTGAAAACTTCAAAAGCCATAAAAATGAAGACCTAACGGTAGTTGTCTATAATTTTGTTGATATGCTTTCACATTCCAAGACGGAAATGGAAGTGATCAAGGAATTGGCCTCCAATGATAAATCCTATAGATCCCTTACCCAAAGTTGGTTTAAGAACTCTCCCCTGTTGGAAATAATTCAACAAGCAGCCCGATTAGGATTTAAATTAATTATCACCACAGATCACGGCACCATAAATGTTAAGAATCCTTCCAAAGTTATTGGAGATAAAAATACCAGCCTCAATTTAAGGTACAAAACCGGGAAGAGTTTAACCTATGAAGAAAAAGAGGTGTTAGCCGTTAAGGATCCCAAGTCCATCCATCTGCCTACTATAAATATGAGTAGCTCATTCATATTCGCAAAAGGAGATTATTTCTTTGCCTATCCCAATAATTATAACCATTACGTAAGTTATTACCGGAATACCTATCAACATGGAGGTGTATCTTTGGAAGAAATGATTATTCCATTTGCCGTAATGATTCCAAAATAGAAATTAAAGCAATTTACACTTTATCCTGTTTTAATGCATTTGTTGGATAAAATTATTATATTCGTACCGCCCTTTAACATATGGAATTAACCTATACCCATAACGAATTGCCAGAAGTTGCTAGAAAAGTAATTGAAATGGCAGATTCAAAAACCTACCTGTTTTACGGAGAAATGGGAGTGGGTAAAACAACCCTCATAACCGAAATAACAAAACAACTCGGTTTACAATATCCCGCTTCCAGTCCCACTTTTTCAATTGTGAATGAATATGAGCTCGAAAATGAGAGTATTTATCATTTCGATTTTTATAGGATAAATTCCGTTGAAGAAGCATACGATTTTGGCATTGAAGATTATCTAAGTAGCAATAACATTTTATTAATTGAGTGGCCAGAGAAAATTGGCGATTTAATTACAAATGATTATAATCATATTACTATAAAAAAGAATAAAAACGGAAGTAGAACTTTAAACTTAACGCCTGTGAGATAGCATTGTATAGATAAATAAACATTTTTTTAGTTACTTTAAGTTGTTTGCCCCAAATCGCAAAAAATATAAAGCAGGGTTTTCTTTTGCAAAAAATTTATAAAGTTAACTCAAAAAAAGTTAAGATATTTTTCTTTTTTCAGTTTATGTTTGAAGCATTATTAACCTCACATAAAACATATAATATGAAAACTGTAAAATCTTTATTTATCGTAGCAATTTTATCAATCGGAACATTTGCATCTTGCACTCCAGAAAGCATCCAGGATGAACAAGCTCCACAACAAATCAAAAAAAGCGATATCATCATACCTAGTAACGGGTAGTATTATTGCGCTAATTATAGCGGCATCACCTTATATTTTTTATTCATATACAAGTTTCCCACAAGAAAAAACGTGGGAAACTTTTTTATTTACATATACCGCAAATTGGTACCAGAAAGTTCAAGTGTCTGCTTGGACAATGATGGGTAAATTTGTTCCACTGTTTCTTTTAATAATATGGTTTATAACCTGTAAGCATTGGTGGTACCACACCATTCTCATTCCCATTGGAATGTTTGCATTTCAACTTTTTAGTGTATTCAATGATGACGTAGGAATTACTGATGAAGTTGAAATCTGGTGGTTATTTCCCATAATGTTGGTGATAGTTCCATTCGTATATCTTATAAAAGCAAAACTTTCGCATAATCTTACAAAAGATGATCTGAAAGATTTTGAAAAGGAACTAGGCTCTAATAAGGGTTTTTGGCAGTCTTTTAAAGATTTATTTTAAGCTCCCCAAATCGATTAAAATTTAATACGTAACTTAGTCGCAGCCATTTTCTACACGAATCTGAATTTTAAGCATTTTGGGAAATACCTCGCTCCCATTACTTTCAGAAGAAAATGGAAAATTTATCATAAAGTATTTTACTGACAAAAAACTAATGTTAAACCACTAAATCTACTGGTAGTATAAGTTTATGAACATTTACCGATTGCTTAAAACATTAAGAAATTAATGTTTTAGTGATATTAATTCAATAATTGATGTATTTAATTACGGAAAAACTTGTAAAGATACAATTAACATAATTAAGCATCATAAGTTTTTTCATAGTAAGTTTGAACCATATTAACCTCACAAAAACTTACAAAATGAAAAACTCAAAGTATTTTATCGCACTAGCAATTTTTGCAACCGGATTATTCGTTTCTTGTACTCCAGAAAGTATTCAAGATGAACAAGCCCCCCAACAAATCGACCCATGGACGGTCACTCCTCCGAGACAAGGATAAAAAAAGCCTAATTCAAGGTGGGCTAGTAGTTTTTATTATAGCCATCACACCTTTTCTTTATTATTTATATGAAAGTTTCCCAATCGATTCACAAGTTTGGGAAACTTCTTTTTTTACCCTATCCACAAAATATCCCTCCTTGTATCAATATGCTTGGTTTTTAACCGGTAAGATTATTCCTGTAATACTGCTCTTAATGTGGTTTTTTACCTGTAAACATTGGTGGCATTGGATTATTTTGGTCCCTCTTGCAATGTACATCTTCCAGCTTTGGGGCGTAATTAATCAAAGTAGAAACCAAGACGAGGTCGAAATTGTATATTTAATTCCGCTTATGATGGTGATCATACCGTTTGTATATTTAATTAGGGCGCGTTTATTCAATAAAATTAGAGAAGATAATTTAAAAACATTTGAAGAAGAACTACTTCAGAAAAGAACTTTTTGGCAACAAATAAAAGATCTTTTTAGATAGAAAAATCGGCGTCAATCTTTAAAATATTATGTAAATTGATATTGCCAATTGTAAAAACATGACCAAGCCAAAATCCCCTTTTTCCAAATCCCAATTATTACCTCAAGAAGAAACACTTGAAATAGCTCGCGAAAAAGGAAATTTATTTATTGGAATACCCAAAGAAACCCATAGCCAAGAGAAAAGAATTTGCCTTACACCCGATGCCGTTAATGCAATTGTAAGCAATGGCCATAGAGTTTTAATTGAAAACGGAGCTGGTAATGAGTCTGGATTTTCGGACAAAGAGTATTCAGATGCCGGAGCTAGCATGACTGCAGATACAAAAAAAGTTTTCGGTTGTCCCATGGTACTGAAGGTGGAACCACCAACACTCAATGAACTGGAAATGATTAAACCGAAGACGGTTCTTATTTCTGCATTACAGCTAAAAACCCGCAAGAAATCTTATTTTGAAGCGCTAGCTAAAAGAAAGATTACAGCCTTAGCTTTCGAATTTATTAAAGATGAAGACCATAGCTACCCTGCTGTTAAAGCATTGAGCGAAATTGCAGGTACAGCTTCTGTATTGATCGCGGCAGAATTGATGGTAAATGCTAAAAAAGGAAACGGTCTTCTTTTTGGAAACATTAGCGGCGTCCCTCCCATTGAAGTGGTAGTTATTGGTGCCGGGACGGTGGGTGAATTTGCCGTGCGATCCGCTTTGGGTCTCGGGGCAAACGTAAAAGTTTTTGACAGTTCGATTACAAAATTGCGAAGTATTCAAACCAATGTAAATAGAATTTTATATACTTCTACCATTCAGCCCAAAAATTTGATGAAAGCGCTTTTACGGTGTGATGTTGCCATAGGTGCTGTTCGTGGACATAACCGTGCACCCATCATCATTACTGAAGATATGGTAAAAAATATGAAAAAAGGTGCCGTCATTATTGATGTCTGTGTAGATATGGGTGGATGCTTTGAAACAACCGAAACTACTTCACACGATAACCCTACCATAATAAAACATGAGGTAATTCATTATGGAGTGCCAAACATTCCGGCAAGATATCCAAAAACCGCATCCATTTCCATCAGCAATATCTTCACTCCCTATATTTTGGAAATCGCGGAAAGTGGTGGCTTGGAAAATGCAATTCAATTTGATAAGGGTTTGAAGAATGGTTTGTACTTTTACCGCGGAATTTTAACGAACAAAGCCGTTGCAGATTGGTTTGATATGCCACACAGCGACATTAATCTGTTCATTTTCTAATTTTTGAATCACAAATGAAGTTTATTTACAGGTTAGCCTACTTTTCCGTTGGGCTTTTTTTAGGAATTGGGATTTTATTTTTCATTTTAAGCGGAAAGAAGACATCCTGTGCTTATGGGCCAGAATCCAGAACACTTAAGAATATTCGGCTAAAACCTCGCGCATTTTCGGAAGAAGCGATGGATTTTTTCAATAAAAAGAATATTGATACAGCTTCTGTTTCAGAATTATTGGTAAATGGCGATGTACTTTTCTCGGAAAGCAACATAAAGCCGGAAGATTGCAAAGAATATGTTGTAGAAGGCGAATATTCAGATAATAATTTAAAAATTTACATCGAAAATTGTGAAGAAAAAGCCACAATTTTAAAGGCAAAACTTCTACCTAAGTAATTCTAAAGAATATTTCTCCGGACCCTTTCCTTTTTCAGTAAAGTCAGTTCCCTGCTTGTTTGCCCCGCCACTGATGTATTTTCTTCCGCTCTGCGTATAAGGTATGGCATTACATCCTTAACAGGACCAAATGGAATATACTTGGCTACGTTGTATCCCTCCTTCGCCAAGTTAAACGTAATATGATCGCTCATTCCGTAAAGTTGGCCGAACCAAACCCTTCTATCTTCTTCATCAATCCCTTTTTCTTCCATCATTTGCATGGCCAAATATGTACTGGATTCATTATGGGTTCCAATAAATAAAGAGATATCATCCAGATTTTCTAAAATGTATTCAACAACAGTGTTAAATAAATCGTCCGTAGCTTTTTTGCTGATGCATATTGGCGATAAATATCCCTTTTCAATGGCGCGGTCACCTTCCTTTTCCATATATGCACCCCGCACAACTTTAAATCCAAGTTTATAACCCTTGTCCTTTGCACGCTGGTGTGCTTTTTTCAAATAATTAAGCCTATCCCAGCGGTAGCACTGTAATGTGTTAAATATTATTGGCTTCTGCTTATTATATTTTTCCATCATCTTTTCGCAAAGGTCATCTGCCGCATCCTGCATCCAGGATTCTTCCCCATCAATCAATAAGCTTATATCACAATCAGAAGCGGTTTTTGCTACACGATCGTACCGTGTTTGAATATTTTCCCATTGTTTTTCCTCCTCCGGCGTCAATTTTTCTTTTTCAGTAATTTTTTGCCAAATCTTGAATCTCCCAAGACCCGTAGGCTTAAAAACTGAAAATGGCATCGCCGGTTTATTTTTTGAAAATTGGGTAAGCTCCATAACCTTTGCGGCAGTAGCATCAAATTGGGCATCTTCCTCTTTTCCTTCCACGGAATAATCCAATACCGAATAAACATTGGCATCGTACAGATTATCCACCGTATCCATACAGTCCCGCTCATTTATTCCACCACAAAAATGATCGAAAACCGTTCGCTTTATAAGCCCTTCCACGGGAAGATTTAAATTTAGAGCCACTTTTGTGATAGCGGTACCAATCTTCACCAATGATTCTTTTGAAATCATTTTGAAAAGAAAATACGCACGTTCCAGTTGTGAATCACTCTTCAATTGAAATGCGGTCTTTGTATTATCGAACAAGGTGTTTCGGCTCATATATTTTTTTAAAAATGTGTACAAATATACTTAGTTTTGAATTCTGAAAAAACGAGATAGACAATCATTTAGTCCCAATAAAATGGATATTGAAAAAGGAACAGTTCTTAAAAATGAGGAGGGTTGGCTTGCGCTGGAAAAATTTCTTCTGAAGAAAAAACCTTCCAAGATTTTTATACTTGCAGATGAAAACACGAACATGCTGTGCACGCCTCTTTTCAAAAATAAACTGAAGATTAAAATTCAGTTCGAGGTCCTTACTATTCCCACAGGAGAAAAATATAAGAATATTGATAGCTGCCTGACGATTTGGGAAAAACTTTCTGAAAAAAATGCGGATAGAAATTCGCTTATAATCAACTTGGGCGGCGGGATGATTACGGATATTGGCGGTTTCATAGCATCCACTTTCAAGCGCGGTATAGAATTTTTAAATATTCCCACCTCGCTCCTTGCCATGGTGGATGCATCGGTAGGTGGAAAGAACGGCGTGGATCTGGGACCTGTGAAAAATCAAATTGGGGTTATTAACAACCCTTTATTCGTACTAGTTGAAATGGATTTTTTGAAAACGCTCCCGAAAGAACAGCTACTCTCCGGTTGGGTTGAAATGCTGAAACACGGATTGATTTATTCTGAAAAATATTGGAATGAAATGCAATCGCTCAATTTTGAAAATAATGAAGCATTAGAAAATGGAATATGGGAATCCATCAGAATTAAAAAAGAAATTGTCCAGAAAGATCCGTTTGAAAAAAACGAAAGAAAAACCCTTAATTATGGACATACGCTAGGCCATGCCATTGAAGCTTATTTTTTGGAAAATGCCGAAAAATCAACACTTTTACACGGCGAGGCAATTGCTATTGGCATCATTCTCGCAACGTATATTTCTCATAAAGAATTAAATTTCCCAAAAGATAAACTGAATGAAATTGCGCATCATTTCCAATCTTATTTTCCGAAGCAAAGTTTTTTCGAAGAAGATATAGCCAAGATTTTGAAATTTCTGATTTTTGATAAAAAAAATCAGAATGGAAAGGTTTTATTCGTTTTGTTGAAAGATATTGGAAACTATAGAACCGACTGTGTTGTTCCCAATTCCACCATTTTCAAAGCATTTGATTTTTATAAAAATTTCTAAAAAAATTCTTGGAAATAGGCTTATGTCTTTTATTTTTGAATAGTTTTATAAACCAACCCAAACGCCTTAATTTAATAATGAAGAGAATAATTGTTGATTACAGAAAGTTAACCCCAGAGATACTTTCACTTTTAGTTGAAAAATATCCTGACGGATATGATGATGACCACGTAGTGACTTTTAAAAACGCTAAAAATGAGACGGTTGAGGCCGTGGAAGTACGAACTGAAGACACAGTTTTTTTAGTAAAAGTAAGTTCAAGATTAGAAACAACTATGGCAAATTTTGATGAAGAAGACTATGATGATGCAGACTTCAACGAGCCAATTAGTGAAATTCCGGACAAGAAAAAACTGGACGAAGAAGAATAAAATATTCAGTTTTCAGCATTAAAAAAAGAGGCCATCAAGGCCTCTTTTTTTATTTCAATGAAATTAGAACTATGCGTGTTGCAATTCATGTTTTCCTTCTTTTATTTCTTCAATAAGCTTTGAATTGAAGGCTGGCAAATCATCGGGGTTTCTACTGGTTACAAAGCCTTCATCTACCACAACTTCTTCGTCAACCCAATTTGCACCGGCATTCACCAAATCAGTTTTTATAGAGTTGAAAGAAGTTAGTTTTCTACCTTTTACCACTTCCGCAGAAATCAAAATTTGTGGTCCGTGGCAAATAGCTGCAACTGGTTTTTTCTGTTCAAAGAAATCTTTCACAAATTGTAGGGCGTTGTCATTTCTTCGCAATTTATCGGGATTTATGACGCCACCGGGTAATACCAATGCATTATACTGTTTAGCATTTACGCTATCAAGTGTTTTATCAACACTGTACTCGTTGCTCCAGTTTCCGTCTTTCCACGCCTTAATTTTACCGGATTCTTCACTCACAATATCTACTTGAAAGCCTTCTTTCTCCATCGCTTCCTTTGGTGATTTAAGTTCAGATTCTTCAAAGCCATTTGTAGCTAAAATTGCAATTCTTTTGTTGGTTTCCATAATAATTTTATTTTTTATTTAGCCTAAAATTACTCTGTTATGATCGTTTTCCCAACCCGTGTACATTAATGTTTTGCTAATCTTTGTTAATGATAAACAAAATCAATTATTCATTAAGGATTCGGCTTTTTTTTTACTTTCTTCTACCTTTCTTTTGTATTCCCTCAACTCCTCGATTTCCTTTTCATAAGAAAGTGTTGCATTGCTTGTAGGTTCCACCGTAACATTGCGATGAAGCGCCCAATTTACTGTGAATTCGGCTCCAAAAAATAAAATGAGACACGTGTAATAAACCCAAGAAAGTAATAAAACCACACTCCCCGCTGCACCGTAAACGCTTGCCGGATCTGATTTGGCAAAATAAAATCCAATTAAATATTTCCCTACCAAAAACAATAATGCTGTCATGGATGCGCCAATTAAATTGGTTTTCCATTTTATTTTTACATCGGGTAATAGCGTGAATACAGCTGCAAAAAGTGCGGTAATAATAATTTGGGAAAAGATAAAATTTAAAACTTCAATCAAGTGTGAAGATAATTCAGAATAATAACCGCTTATGAATTCGCTTAAAGCATTGATTGCAGTAGTTATTACCAAAGAAATCAAGAGCAAAAGCCCAATGGCCAAAACCATTCCAAATGAGGTAGCTCGACGTTTTAAGGTATCAACAAAGGTATTTTTTTTGGCTCGAACGCTCCAAATATCATTCAATGCTTTTTGAAGTTGAAAGAAAACACCAGTAGCACCGAAAATCAACATACCAACCCCAAAGATTATAAACAAAACAGAACTTTCAGATAAGGATGCGTTGATAATCATTGCCTGGATCAACTCTGCACTCCCCTCGCCTACCAATCCGCTGATTTCTGAAGTAATTCTTCCTTCTACAGCCTCGCGCCCAAAAAATACCCCGGCCATGTGTACCGTAATTATTAAAAGCGAGGGAAGTGAAAAAAGAGCGTAATAGGCAATTACCGCACTTTTTACCCAAGGATCGTTTTTATCCCAGCTTATATAGGTATCTTTTAATAATTTTAAAAATTTCATAGAAATTTATGCTTTTGAGAAATTTTCTTTTTCTGATGAAATTAAAGATAAAAAAAACCTTTGCCGCAAAACAAAGGTTTTTCTCAAATAAATGATAAAATTTAGATCTCGTTGAAGATGGAATGAAGCAGTCGCTTTTTGTCATTAATGCTTTCTTCCATGGAAATCATCGTTTCGGTACGGCTAACACCTTCAATATCATCTATTTTATAAATTATTTCCTTTGCGTGAGATGTATCCTTTGCGCGAATTTTACAGAAAATATTGAATTTGCCCGTGGTAACACTCGCAACAGTAACATAAGGAATGTCGCTTATTCTTTCAAGAACAAATTGTGTTTGTGAAGTTTTGAAGATGAATATTCCAACGTATGCTATAAAGGAATATCCTAATTTCTCATAATCTACTTGAAGTGATGAACCGGTAATAATTCCAGCTTCTTCCATTTTTTTTACGCGAACATGAACCGTCCCGGCTGAGATTTCGAGTTTCTTTGCAATATCCGTGAAAGGCGTACGGGTATTGTCGATAAGCATATCTAATATTTTATGGTCAGTATCGTCTAATTTAAATTTGGGCATATGTTTTATTTTTTTTGCAAAAATAATGGAATAATCAAGATATGAAACATATTTGTTGAAAATAAATTGCCTTTCCCTAAATTTTACTGACAATATCTATTAAATTTTCACTATTATTTAACAATTTTTTAAAATCACTTATTTCTAAATCCTTGGCATCCTTTTCTCTATGACCGAACAAATGGTTCAAATTTCCAATCTCATCAACCTTTGGAATAAATTGAATTGTTCCATCTTTTAAAATTTCTGAATATTGTATTGCTAAATCTATATTAGACTGACCTTCTTCATAAGCTATGTTTCTTATTATAATATCCCGATAATTTTTTTGATTTTCGGGAATTTTAAAATACGCCGAATAGTCAATTTGCTTGTGATCCCCTACAATTTCGAACAAGGCGAGCAATGAATAAAATAAATATTCTCGTGACTTTTCCCTGGAATAATCTTGATCGTGATGCCCTGCTTCAAACAGTATTGTTGGCACATTCATTTTCTGAAATGAATCGCCCGTGCAATTTTCATTGTACCCGTCATCAAACCTTCCTATTTTTCCGGGAATAACTTTCTGTAAGAAACGATTCATTTTTACAATGTGTTTCATTGCCTTTTTACGCGATTCAGTTATAGATCGCTGCCCATCCGAAGCCGGAGATAGAAAAGAAATAGCCGCAGGCTCACCATTTTCGAAACCAAATATTGAACGTTGATCGTGCATATTTAAGCACAAATCGGGTTTCAAATTGTCAAAAATTTGTCGCAGGCATTGACTTTCCTTTTGACTCAAATTTTTTGCATCTCTATTTAAATCTACATTGTTGGCATTTTCGCGTGTAAATACAGCGGCACCGTCTGGATTGAGCATAGGAATGATGTGAACTGTATACCCATTCAAAAAAGTTTCAATTTCAGATTGCAAAAATTCCCTCTGATTGATAAATTTCAAAAAATCAAAAAGCGCCTTCGTAGTTGTTGATTCATTGCCGTGCATTTGCGACCACGCCAAAACATTTTTTTTACCATTTCCAATTGTAATCATTGGAATTACTTTCCCCATTTCAGAAGAACCAATAGTGGAGATTTTTGACTTTTCGGAATAAATTTTAAAAAGAGGAAGTATGTGTTCCGAAGAAATATACCGACCCTTTAGCTGGGTCTCCATGCTGTTATAAAACCAAGATGTTAATTCCATAAAATACGATTGTTTACAAAGTTAAACATTCGTTAGTTTACAAATGTAAACGATTAGTGGTAGCTTATTTGTTGTTTGAAGTAAACAAAAAATGACGAACTAAAGACAATTATTTTATTAATATTATTTATTTTAAAAAACGACTATAAATTATTGTAAATTAATTTTTTATATAATATTATATAAAGTTGTATTTAAATATATTTTATTGGTATTTTAAACATATTGCTAGACTTTAAAATAAATTTTACATTTGTAAACTGAAATTTATATTTAAAAATGTTACAATGGTAAACAGTGAGGATTTCGCAAAAAGACTGGAAAAAATTCTTGAGTTTTATACTCTTTCTGCAACTCAATTTGCGTACGAGATGAACTTCAACCGGTCCACAATTTCACATTTGCTTTCGGGCAGAAATAAACCCAGCTTGGAATTTGTAATGAATCTTTTGAAGAAATTTCCAGAGGTAAATCTTTATTGGCTAATGGATGGAAAAGGTACCTTCCCTTCCAGTAAAGTTTCTGAAAGTAAAATTGTTGAAGCAAAACCTGAAAAAACGGAAAGCCCAAAAAATAAGAATCGGGAGCCTGACCTGTTTTCAGAAATTTCTGCTAAAAATCATAATGAGTTTTCACCTCTTAGGAATTCGGATGATTCAATTGAGCGAATTGTAATTTTCTATAAAAATGGTTCTTTTAAATCCTACCAAAATTGAGCGTCTGGTTTTTTTTTCTGAAATTCGCCAAAAATAGTTTATGCGTTTTTCCCTAATCATACTCCTGCTATTTGTTTATGGTTGTTACGAACCAAAAAGGGATTGCAAGGATTTTAAAACGGGTATATTTGAATTTGAGGCGCTCTCCGGTACCGAAGTGCTGAAAACACGAATAGTGCGCAATGACACCACAGAAATCGATTATTTTCAGGGAAAGAGCGACACGTCTTCAATTAGATGGATAAATGATTGCGAATATGTCGTGCAGAAATTAAATCCCAAAAATATGGCTGAGAAAAAGGCCATCCACATGAAGATATTAACTACCGATAAAAACAAATATACTTTTGAATTTAAGGAAGTTGGCAAAACAAAGACCCGAAAAGCAACTGCGCGAAAAGTAGATTAGGATTTTTTGGATTTCAAATACGAATTCTGCTCCTCCATTAATCTTTCAATATTCGATAAAAGCTGAATATCCTTAGGCGTATCTACGGTTTTGTCATTTGGATCCTCAGATTTTCTTTTAAATCTGTTTATAAATTTCACAACTAGAAAAATGGTAAATGAAATTATAAGAAAATCCAGCATTACCTCAAAAAGTTCACCATAACCTACTGCAACCTCAGCATTGCCCGCAGAAGCTTCACGAAGAATATACTTTCGGTCTGAAAAGTTTACGCCATCCGTTAAAAGTGAAAGCGGGGGCAATACAACTTTTTTGACGATGGCACTGATAACATCGTTAAAGGCAGTACCTATTACGATACCCACTGCCATATCGATCATATTTCCCTTAACCGCAAAGTTTTTAAATTCCTGAAAAAATGAAGCCATGATTTTAGTTGAAATAATTTTTAATGAATTCGCAAAGATTCAGAAAATTGGGGGAGTATTCAAAAAAGATTTTAGAACGAAATCAAATTCTGCCGGCTATCCTGTCCTTTGCAAGCTGAAGTACGGTGTGGAACTGGTCATCCAAATTCATTTCAGAATTATCAACTTCAATGGCATCTTGTGCCTTTACGAGCGGAGAATCGCTGCGCGTGGTATCAATGTGGTCGCGTGCTTCAATGTTTTTTAAAACATCATCAAACTGAACCTCCTCACCTCGCGAATACAATTCCAAGAATCTTCTTTGCGCCCGCTGCCGGGATGAAGCATTCATAAAAATTTTCAATTCAGCATCCGGAAATACTACTGTGCCAATGTCCCTGCCGTCCATTACCACGCCTTTTGCGGCACCCATCATTTTTTGCTGCGCTACCAATTTTACGCGGACTTCGTGCACTGCGGCAATAGGACTCACAAATTCCGAAACGTGCATGGTACGGATATCCTTTTCAACGTTTTTGCCGTTCAAATAAATGTCGGCCCGTTCCAATGGATTTTTTTTTCTGAATTCCAAATGTATTTCAGGTAAGGATTTCAGCAATTTTTCTTCATCGAAATAATTTTCAGAAATAATATTATTCTCAAGCGCAAAAAGTGTAACCGCTCGATACATTGCACCGCTATCTACATAAACGTATCCCAGGGAATCCGCAAGTTGTTTGGCAACGGTGCTTTTTCCGGTAGATGAATATCCGTCTATCGCAATGGTAATTTTTTTCATTTACTGTAGATCTATATTGAGACCAAAATAGCTGGAGGCCGCGGCAGTGCTGAATTTTGCGTAGCTATAACTCAATCTTAGTTTATTCAATTTTATGGCAAAACCGGCACTTAGTCCGGCAAAAGCGCGCCTTTCTTCAATGCGCAACTCTTCCCCTCTTCTCAAATTATAACCCAAATGAATATTAAATCCACTTTCGGGAAATAATTCAACTCCCACGATCATATGCCGAAATGCGTTATCTATAAAATTAATGTTTTCTTCCGTAGTTTCTCCTTCCAAATTTGTTTCTTCACGATTAGGGTTAGAATATGCAATATTCCAGCGCTGCATATTTTCCAAAGTGAAATGCCAGCGGATGGGAATGTTTTTCACCGTTTGGGAAATTCCGAAGATAAGTTCAAATGGAAGTGGTTCCAGTTCAATATCATACGGCGTCAATTGTGTTCCCAAATTTCTGGCTACCCCAGTGATATTTAGATCCCAATCTTCATAAACATACATAATCGCAATATCAACGGCCACCCCAAAAGATGAATACTGTTCCAACTTTGAAGAAATAAATTTTAAATTTCCGCCAACGTGAAAATCCGTAAACGGTATATTTCGCGCGTGTCCCACGGAGACTGCCACATCTCCCCCACTGAAATTACTAGTAGGATTTCCTGCTTCATCGTAACCATCAAATTGACCGTAATTTACATAGGTAATTCCTGCATGGATTACTTGCGTTCTCCTATCCCAGAGATAGGCGTAGGCTGCCGTTCCATAATTTATATCGCCTATATAATTTGTATAGTTTAAAGAAAGTTGGTTATCCATCTCTGGATTGATGCTGGCTGGATTGAATATTGCCTGTGTGGGATCGTAATCGTAGTTGGTCACTACTTTTCCGCCCAAGGCCGCCATTCGTGGATTGTTTATAAGATTTAAGAATTGGTAAGTAGATCTACCCCCAATTTGTGCAGTAACAACTGTAGATACAATCAAAAAGAAAAAAAAGCAAACCTTTTGGGCCATAGAGGTGTGTTACCGTAACTGAAATTTAAAACGAATGCAATGATAATTTATTTTTGCAAAGGAAAGAAATGATTGTTCATGAAATAAAATTATAATCTGATTAAAACAAAATCAGGCCTCGGTAAGAAATGTAACCGAGACCTGAAATCTATTTGAAATGAAATTTCCTATAATTTCTTCGCGTTCTTGACTTTTTCTTTCGTGAGTGCCAAATTTAGTACCTCGCTCATATCCTTCACATAGTGAAAGGTCAATCCTTTCAAATATTCCTGCTTTATTTCAGCGATGTCACGCTTATTTTCTTCACTTAGAAGGATGTCGGTGATGCGAGCTCTTTTTGCCGCTAGGATTTTTTCTTTAATTCCTCCCACGGGCAACACTTTTCCGCGAAGTGTAATTTCTCCGGTCATCGCGATGCTTTTCTTTACCTTTCGCTGAGTAAAAAGTGAAACCAAAGATGTAAGCATTGTAATCCCAGCGCTGGGACCGTCCTTTGGGGTTGCACCTTCTGGAACGTGGATATGCACATTGTATTTCTCAAAAATATCTGCGGAAACACCCAATTCCTTAGCGTGGGATTTAATGTATTCCAAAGCAATGGTTGCAGATTCTTTCATCACTTTTCCAAGGTTTCCGGTCATATTCAAATTTCCTTTTCCCTGCGAAAGCGCAGATTCAATAAAAAGGATGTCACCGCCCACGGAAGTCCATGCAAGACCTGTCACTACTCCGGCTACATCATTATTTTCATATTTTCCGCGTTCCATTTTTGGAGGGCCGAGTATTTCGACAATAGCTTCGTTTGTAATCTTCACTTCGTACTCTTCATCCATTGCAATTTTCATGGCTGCATAACGAACCATTTTGGCTATTTGCTTCTCGAGCGAACGTACACCACTCTCCCGGGTATAGCCTTCTACAATTTTTTCAAGCTGTGGCTTCGCAATTTTTATATGTGAGCTATCCAGACCGTGCTCCTCCAATTGTTTTGGAAGCAAATGGCGCTTTGCAATCTCTACTTTTTCTTCAATTGTATAACCGGTAACATTGATAATCTCCATCCTGTCGCGCAATGCAGGCTGTATGGTGCTCAAACTATTTGAAGTAGCAATGAACATCACCTTTGAAAGATCGTAGCCCAGTTCCAAGAAATTATCATAAAACGAATTATTCTGTTCTGGGTCGAGCACTTCAAGCATAGCCGAAGATGGATCCCCTTGATTACTAACTGAAATTTTATCAATCTCATCCAAAACAAATACAGGGTTACTCGTACCGGCTTTTTTCAAGCTTTGGATAATTCTACCGGGCATTGCGCCAATGTAAGTTTTTCTGTGGCCACGAATTTCTGCTTCATCTCGTAATCCGCCTAAAGACATTCGCACATATTTTCTTCCAAGCGCCTCGGCAATTGATTTACCCAAGGATGTTTTACCAACTCCCGGAGGGCCGTAAAGACAAAGAATTGGCGATTTCATATCATTCCGAAGCTTCAAAACGGCAAGATATTCTATGATGCGTTTTTTTACATCATCTAGGCCATAATGGTCACGGTCCAAAATTTTTCTTGCCCGCTTTAAATCAAATTTATCTTTACTGAATTTTTCCCAGGGAAGTTCGAGAATAAGATCCAAATAATTGCGCTGAATACTGTATTCAGCCACTTGTGGATTCATTCGCTGCAACTTTCCAAGCTCTTTATCGAAATGTTTTTGAACATCCTTACTCCATTTTTTTTCCTTGGAACGTTGACGCATTTCCTCAATTTCCTCCTCCGTGGAAGAACCGCCAAGTTCTTCCTGTATGGTCTTCATTTGCTGATGAAGAAAATATTCGCGCTGCTGCTGGCTTATATCATTTTGCACCTTACTTTGAATATCGTTTCGCAGGGATAATTTTTGCATTTCAATATTCATATACCGTAGCGTTTCCAGCGCGCGATCTTTCAAATCATTAATTTCCAGCAACGTCTGCTTTTCTTCAACAGAAATACTCAAATTTGAAGAAACGAAGTTGACCAAAAAACTTGAACTTTCAATATTCTTTATCGCGAAAGCGGCTTCCGAAGGAATGTTTGGACTATCTTTTATTATTTCCAAAGATTTTTCCTTAATAGATTCGATGATAGCCTTGAATTCCTCATTCTCTTTTGCCGGCCTCGCCTCCGCTACTTCGCGAATGGTTGCCGTGATGTAAGGTGAAGTTTTAATTACTTCAGCTACTTCAAATCGTTTTTTACCTTGAATAATTACCGTGGTGTTGCCATCTGGCATTTTCAAAACGCGCAAAATCTGGGCAACGGTCCCAATAGTATTTATATCATCAATACCCGGTTCTTCTTCGTTTTCATCAATTTGCGAAACAACCCCAATTACCTTACTTCCCTTGTAAGTTTCATTGATAAGTTTGATGGATTTATCCCTTCCGGCGGTAATGGGGATTACCACTCCAGGAAATAAAACAGTATTTCGCAAAGGTAAAATGGGCAAGGTGTCTGGAAGATTTTCTTTATGCATTGCATCTTCATCCTCCGCAGACATTAAAGGTATAAAGTCTGCATCTTCACTTAAATTTTGCAATGACAATTTGTCTAATGATGTTAATTTTGTATTAGCCATATATTATTCTAGGACATTGTGTCACATAATTTATTTACACAATGTATTTGTTTTCAACAGTTTGTATTTTTAATACTGAAATTACAAAACATTCAGGTTTCTAAAATTCATTTATTTCAAAGGTTATGCCACCTTAAAATGCGACAATTTTTAATTTCAATTTTTTAGAAAAAACTTCAAAAGTGTAACGCAATCTTAAAAATAGTGTCTTTACAATACCAACTTCAAAATGCATAACCCAAATTAAATTATTTATATATGAAAAATCTTTTAAAAGTTTTTGTGTTCATCCAAATTCTAATTTTTAATACGAACGCTATTGCCCAAAAAAATGTAGAAGGAAATGAAAAAATGATATCCAAAATTTTCACAACCGAAACATATAATTCAATTGAAATAATAGGATCAATGGAAATTGTCTTGATAAAAGACCAGATAGGAAAGATTAATGTTACCGCCGAATCCAAAATCATTGACTTTTTATCTATAGAATCAATAGATGAAAATTTAAAAATTACGTTTCAAAATAATATTTCACTTAAAAATGTGAAGAATGTTAGAATTGAAGTTCCCTATGAAAAATTATCTAAAATTTCATTGGTCGGTTCGGGAAGTATTGCCGGCACTGAAACAATCCAAAGTAAAAATTTGGAAATAAATCTTCAAGGCTCAGGCTCCATAGATTTAGTTATAGAAACAGAATCTACAGATGCCAAGTTGAACGGCTCAGGAACGATGGATTTGGAAGGAAATTCAACCAATCTAGACATTAAAACAACCGGAAGTGGCAGCTACAATGGAAAAAAATTAATTACTGACAATACGGACGTCTTCGTTTCTGGCTCGGGAGCAGCCCAAGTGTATGCAAAGCAGAGATTAAAGGCGAGAGTGCAAGGTTCTGGTTCTATCACCTACAGCGGAAACCCAATGTTTAAGGATATTAAGGTTTTGGGGTCTGGGAAAATAAATCGAAATTTATAAGATTATATTATAGGTAAGGAAAACTCTCCATTTGTGACATTCACTCCTTCGTATATATTTTCACCATTTTCATCAATCATTGGCTCCCCATTTTCATCTAATTTAATCCGGAAGGCATCATAGCTAAATGTTCCAGAAACAGTTTTTGAAATCGTATCAAGAAGTGATAAATTTATTTGACCTGATCCCCCATAACTTGCTAATGTTGCAAATGGAATAGATCCAAAAATTTCATCTTTATAACTTGCTGAATTACGATTATCTTCATCTGTAGCAAGATCAAATTCTCCTAAAGAAGGATTTGAAATTGAAATTGATATTAATTGTCCGTTTGGTTTTCCACCGAGCAATATGATTTGATTATTTGAATTGAAATTTGCATTTCCCATGTTGGTGAAAAAATCCTCTCCATCTATTTTTGCCTTAATAAAAGTGCTCTCAACATTGGTATTTGGATCCTCTTGTGGAAAATCCCCTTCTAAAGGTTCGTTTTCACAAGAAATAAATTGGAATGCCAAAAAACCAAGAAGCAATGCATGTAAAAAATAGATTTTTTTCATAAATATGTAATTTCCTTTCTAATAACCGCAAACATAAGTAAAAATTGTTTAACTGATTTTTTTTCTTGGCACTCTTAGCAATAAAACTACGCCCATTACAAAAAATACAACAAGAAAAAGAATTGAATTCCGCATACTTCCCGTGCTTTGGTCTATGAGCCCATAGATAAGCATTCCTATTACAATTCCTATCTTTTCTGAAACATCATAAAAACTGAAATATGAAGTAGTATCTTTTGTTTGTGGCAAAAATTTAGAATATGTTGAACGTGAAAGTGATTGAATGCCCCCCATAACCAAACCTACCACGGCTGCCGTACCGTAAAACTGAAGTGGAGTTTCTATGAAATATGCCACTACGCAAATAATTACCCAGATACAATTAATAAAAATAAGGACAGGAATATTTCCTATTTTTTCTGAAGCTCGGGAAGTTAATATTGCCCCAACAACTGCAACCAATTGAATTATCAAAATACTCATAATCAGCCCAATTGTCTTACCTTCGTCACCGTCCCAAGAAATCTCTTGTTCTCCAAAGTATGTGGCTACGAGCATCACAGTCTGTACTGCCATACTATAAACAAAAAATGCAATCAAATATCTTTTTAATTGTCTATTTTCTGAAAGCGAATTATATACACCGCGCAACTCCCGGAAACCATTTAAAATTACCTTTCCCGTTACTTTTTTTCCAGTTTTGTTTCCCTTCGGAAGATAATAGAATGAATATTGACTAAAAGCAATCCACCAGACGCCCACTGAAATAAAAGACCATTTCATTGCCTCAAGACTTGCCGCGCCACCCTCTCCAAAACCAAAATACTGAGGGAACATTACCATTCCCAGATTGAAAAGAAGCAAAATAACACTTCCTATATATCCCAAAGAATAGCCTTTGGCACTAATTTTATCCTGTTGCTCCGGAAAAGCAACGTCTGGCAGATAGGAATTGTAAAAAACCAAACTCCCCCAAAATCCTATCAGCCCAAAAAAATAAAACAGAAGACTTATATATATACGCTCTAGGCTGAAAAAATAAAGACCCATACACGATATTGCTCCCAAATAGCAAAAGAATTTCATGAAATTTTTCTTGTTTCCCACATAATCCGCAATACCGGAAAGTAGTGGCGATATAAATGAAACTAAAAGAAATGCGGCCGCTGTTGTAAAAGTGATCAAAGGCGTACTGCGCATATTTCTTCCAAAAATGGAAATAGTTTCCACATTTGAAGCATTGAATAATGCTTGGTAAAATATGGGGAAAATAGCCGATGCAATGACCAAACTATATACTGAATTCGCCCAATCATAAAACGCCCAAGCATTTAGCAGTTTTTTACTTCCTTTGGTTAGGTTTTCCATTCGTGTAGAAATTCGATATAATTTTCTGTTCACTAAACTAATAAAAAAATCCCGCTATAGCGGGATTTCTTAATTATGTAACCTTTATTTAAAGATATTATTTTTTAAATGAAGTAACTCCAAATTTAGCAGCTTCGGCTTTTGCTTCGGGTGCCCAGGCCTGTATGTTTTGAATTCTCGTTCCACTGGAGGGGTGGGTACTCAAAAATTCCGCCGGAGCTCCCTGCTCCTGCGCTTGCATTCGTTTCCATAATTCTGCAGCGGCCATAGGATCGTATCCTGCAATGGCCATAAGCGTCAAACCAATTTTATCGGCTTCCGTTTCATTGCTTCTACTAAACGGCAACATAACGCCAATATTGGTCCCAACGCCATAAGCCTGATTGAAAATCTGGCCATATTGCGAACTTGCCGTTGCCACGTTCAATCCCGCGGCGCCAATCTCCTGCAATGTGGTTGCGCTCATACGTTGTTGCCCATGATTTGCCAAGGCGTGCGCAACTTCATGGCCCATGACGGCAGCTAGTCCAGCCTCATCTTTTGTGATGGGAAGTATTCCCGTGTAGATTACAATTTTTCCGCCCGGCATGCACCACGCATTTACCTCTGGGCTATCAACTAGATTATATTCCCAACGGTAATCCGTCAAATAACCAGAATATCCATTCGCATTTAAATATCTTTCGGAAGCCGCGGCGATTTTTTGCCCCACGCTTTTTACCATATTAGCGTTGGAAGTACCTGTAACTACTTTGTTTTCACTTAAAAATTGTTCGTATTGCTGAAAAGCCATCGGTAATATTTGGGAATTTGGCACGAGTGCGAGTGTCTGTTTACCTGTAAAGGGGTTTGTGTTGCACGCTATTGCGAAAATTGCTACAGCGAAGATGGAAGTTGCTAATTTTAGTTTCATAGTTATTGATTGTTTATTTGTTAAAATTACAGATATAATGATAGCTTACTATTAAAATTATTTTAAAACTTCAAAAGGGAATTTTCGCACAAACTTTAATCTTTCATTAATAATGAAGCCCACATATACCAATTAAATTTACGGCACAAAAGTTGAAACCACTTTCGAAAAACAATCTTTACACAATATAAAACTAGAATTATGAAACACTTACTTTTATTCTTAGCCCTTTCCTCCACTATTTTTTTCACTTCCTGCGAAGGCGATCCGGGACCTCCGGGTGAACCAGGTGGATTGATTTTCGCTCAGGTTTTTGAAGTAAATGCTAATTTTAATTATGAAGATTATCCTAGCAACACCTATTTTAGTCCAATCTATACATTTCCATTTGAAGTTTTCGAAAGTGATGTTGTATTGACATATCGCCTATCTGGTCAAGATAATACCATAAACCCTCCGGCGGATATCTGGACACAATTACCACAAAGTGTTTTTTATCAAGATGGAACTGGAGATATTTTTCAATATAATTTTAACAATACATTTCGAGACTTACAATTTACTATCGAAGGTAATTTTGATTTAACAAATATCGATCCTTCAGATTTAAATAATCAAATCTTTCGAATTGCAGTAGTACCGGCAGAGTTCGCAGCTACTAATCCCACGATTGAACAAATTTTGGAACGAGGGCAAATAGATACTTCTGAAATTGAACGAATCCAAAAATAATATTATGAAATACATACTAATCATGCTTTTAGGTTGCATCCTTTTCAGTTGCAATTCATCCGCGCAACAGAAGAAAAAGGAGGAATTCAAAATAAATAAAACAGATGCCGAATGGAAGGCGGAACTAACTCCTGAAGAATACAACGTACTGCGAAAGGAAGGTACAGAGATGGCCTTTAGCAGCGATCTCAACGACAACAAGAAAAAAGGAACATATGTATGCGCTGCGTGCGGAACTCCTGTTTTTGAAAGTGAGCATAAATTTGATAGCGGTACGGGGTGGCCAAGTTTTGATCGCGCCGTGGAAGGAAATGTTGCATACTCATCAGATAACAAATTGGGCTATACTAGAACCGAGGAACATTGCGCAACTTGCGGCGGACACTTGGGTCACGTTTTTAACGATGGGCCTAAAGAGACTACAGGAAAAAGACACTGCATAAACGGCGTTGCACTAAATTTTATTCCTGAAAATGAGCAATCCAAATAAATATCCCGTCTCAAAATCGGAATCTGAATGGCGCGAGGAATTGGGCGAGAAACGTTTCCATATTCTTCGTGAAAAAGGAACAGAATTTCCGCGCAGTGGACAATACAACCTTCACTTTGAAGACGGAACGTACGTATGCGGTGCTTGCCACACCCCACTTTTTGAAAGCAATAACAAATTTAAAAGCAATTGCGGCTGGCCTTCCTTCGATGATGCAATTGATGGCGCTATTGAATATGTGCAGGATAAAACCCACGGAATGATCCGTACAGAAATTTTATGCGCAAACTGCGGAAGCCATTTGGGCCACGTTTTTGAAGATGGTCCTACGCAAACCGGCCAGCGTTATTGTGTGAATTCACTTTCAATGGATTTTAAAAAGAAATAAAACTTCAGTCAAAAAAATTTAAAGCACCGAATTCCAGTGTACCGTTTTGGAATTCGGTGCTTTTTGATTTTTATCATTTTGCATTTTGAATTATTTGAATTTTGGTCCCGATAACTATCGGGATTGTTATTTGTCCTGATAGCTATCGGGATTTCTTTTTGTATTTCGTAAATTCGTGGCTTCAATAAAAATTCAGAATAAATAGATAATGAGCAAATACGATGTAATAGTTTTAGGAAGCGGACCGGGCGGTTATGTAACCGCAATTAGAGCTTCGCAATTAGGTTTTAAAACTGCAATTGTTGAAAAAGAAAACCTTGGCGGCGTCTGCTTAAATTGGGGCTGTATTCCCACAAAAGCATTATTAAAAAGCGCACAGGTTTTTGATTACTTGAAGCACGCGGACAGTTATGGCCTTACGGTGAAGGATTTTGATAAGGATTTTGGAAAGGTTGTGGATCGCAGCCGTGGTGTCGCTGACGGAATGAGTAAAGGAGTTCAGTTCTTGATGAAAAAAAACAAAATTGAAGTTATTAATGGCTTCGGAAAACTGAAACCCGGAAAAAAAGTTGAAGTTGATGGAAATGAAATTTCCGCAGACCATATCATTATTGCAACGGGAGCACGCTCCCGAGAATTGCCAAACCTTAAGCAGGATGGAAAAAAAGTGATTGGTTACCGTGAAGCAATGACATTAAAAAAGCAGCCTAAAAGTATGATTGTTGTAGGCAGCGGCGCCATTGGTGTTGAGTTTGCTCATTTTTATAATGCAATGGGAACCGACGTTACCATCGTAGAATTTTTACCAAATCTTGTACCCTTGGAAGATGAGGATGTGTCAAAACAATTTGAACGGTCTTTCAAAAAAGCGGGTATTAAAGTTATGACAAGTTCTTCTGTTGAAAAATTGGATACTTCCGGAAAACTTGTGAAAGCAACCGTAAAAACTTCAAAAGGTGAAGAAATCTTGGAAGCCGAAATCGTACTTTCCGCAGTGGGAATCGCTTCAAATATTGAAAACATTGGCTTGGAAGATGTAGGTATTGTTACTGATAAAGGTAAAATTATGGTGAATGACTGGTACCAAACCAACATTCCCGGCTACTATGCTATTGGAGACGTAGTGCCCGGTCCTGCCCTCGCCCACGTTGCTTCAGCTGAAGGAATTACGTGTGTTGAAAAAATTGCCGGACTGCATGTTGAAGCAATTGATTATGGAAACATACCGGGTTGTACATACGCTTCGCCGGAAATCGCGAGTGTGGGTATGACTGAAAAACAGGCAAAAGATGCCGGCTATGAATTGAAGGTTGGTAAATTTCCTTTCAGTGCGAGTGGAAAAGCGAGCGCCGCAGGTGAAAAAGATGGTTTTGTAAAAGTGATTTTTGATGCGAAATACGGCGAATGGCTGGGTTGCCATATGATAGGTGCCGGGGTAACCGATATGATTGCGGAAGCTGTTTTAGGTAGAAAACTTGAAACCACGGGTCACGAAGTTCTTAAAGCCATACATCCACACCCAACGATGAGCGAAGCCGTAATGGAGGCAGTTGCTGATGCGTATGGAGAGGTGATACATTTGTAGCGATAAGAGATATAAAAAAACCGCATTATATGCGGTTTTTTTTAAGTCTTGTTTCTTGACTCTTGGATCTTTTCGCTCTTCACTAATTCCTCTTCGCTATGTATAAAAAGCTCTGCAAAGCCAATTCATAGCTCTGTAATCCAAATCCAACAATAACACCTTTCGCATTTGGCGATATATAGCTTTTGTGCCTATAATCCTCACGTGAAAAAGTATTGGAAATATGTACTTCCACTACTGGAGTTGTAATTGCTTTTACTGCATCAGCAATTCCAATGGATGTATGGGTATAGGCTGCGGCATTCAAGATAATGCCATCATAATTGTAACCTACTTCCTGAATTTTATCAATCAATTCGCCTTCAATATTTGATTGAAAATAGGATATTTCTTGATTGGCAAATTTCTTCTTTAATTTTTCAAAAAAATCATTGAAAGTTTCATCGCCGTAAATATCATTTTCCCGTTTCCCGAGAAGGTTCAGGTTTGGTCCATTTATAATTATAAATTTCATTTTGTAAAGATATGAAATAAAAAAAGCGGAAGATTTCTCTTCCGCTTTTTAAATAATCATATTCTTTTTAATTGAAAAAATACCCAACCGATAAACTTAATACAGAATTTTTTGCATCAGGTTGAAATCCCTCAATTTCTTCAAAAACATTTGTTACGCCTATTACATAACGAGCTTGGAAAAACAAATTCATAGGAAAGATATACTGCGCACCAATACCCACTCCAAAATCAATGGTCTGTGCGTCTTCAATATCTTCAGTATCACCATCAAATTCTGCATCTGCTGAGATATTAAATCCAAATTGGGGACCACCTTGAAGACTGAATCCATCAGCTAATGTGATATCCGCTAAAACTGGTATATTGATGTATCCTAAACGTATTTGACCATCTTCACCCGGTAAATTAAATTTGTAACCTTGGCTTGAAAATACTAATTCAGGTTGGATAGAAAACATTTCAGAAATACCAATTCGTGCTACGCCACCCACGTGAATACCAGCGCGACCATTAGTGTCATCAACGTCATCACCATTTACATTTGCAAAATTAACCCCGGCTTTCGCCCCAAAGCGAACTTCCTGCGCTTGTACGGCCATGGTCGAGAATCCAACAAACGCTGCAATAAGTAATAATTTTTTCATAATTAAATTGTTTTTAAATGTTAGTAATTAAATCGAAGATAAAAAAAAACGTTTAAACTGAGAACATTTCTTTTTTATTCAACCATTTTTATAAAAAAAACCACGGAGAAATTGGTGGCTTTTTAAAGAAGTATCTATGTTTTTTATAAAAAAGAATATCCAAGAGCAATGGACACAACGCTGTTTTTGCTATCACTCCCCTCCACTACTTTGGTAAGTCCAAAATTATAACGGGCATCCACGCGAATCCCGAATGGAAAATCATATCCCGCACCAACTATACCAGAAACATCGGTTTTTTCTGCTTCAATAGACTCTTCAATATCCCCAACGACAGTTGATATATTATCATCTACAATAAATCCAAACTGTGGCCCCGCCTGAATATTCAATCCTTGAACCAAATAATATTTTAATACCACAGGAACGTTTACATACGTTAAATCGAAATCGCCGGCATCAAATTCCGCTCCTTGTTGGGAGTAAAGCAAATCTGCTTGTATGCCCAGATTATCGGTAAATTTAATTCCGCCAAAAATACCTGCTTGGAAACCTGTTCTATTTGAAAGATCGTCCGCATCTGAAATACTGGCGAAGTTTACCCCGGCCTTAATACCGAAATCAATTTCCTGTGCAAATACGTTTGATCCCATAAACACGGTCAATGCCGCTAAAATAAATTTTTTCATAAGTAAAAGTTTTTTGTTTTGATTACGCAAAGATAATGTTGTGATCGTGGGCAATTATGCATTTAGTTTTTTGTTAACTTTTAAAATTTACAGTAATATCGTTATATGGATTGGAAACAAGCACTTAAGGATTATGAGAATTTTTTGCGGCTGGAACGTGGACTTTCAAATAACACCATTATAAATTATGCGCTGGATGTAAAAAAATTGGAAAGCTGGTTGGAAGCCAATTCCATTGATGTCAACCCTATAAATATTTCTGAGGAAACGCTTCAACAATTTATATATGACATTGCGAAACAGGTAAATCCCCGGTCACAAAGCCGCATAATTTCGGGGCTCAAAGGATTTTTTTCCTATCTTATTTTTGAGGATTACAGAAAAACAAATCCGCTGGAATTGATTGAATCTCCTAATCTTGGCCGAAAGCTTCCGGATACGCTATCGCTGGAAGAAATAAATCTTCTTATAAATTCAATAGATCTCTCAAAACCGCAGGGTGAAAGAAACCGTGCCATTTTAGAAACTTTATACGGCTGTGGCCTTAGGGTTTCGGAACTGGTCAATTTAAAAATATCAGATTTATTTTTCGAAGAAGGTTTTATAAAAGTAACGGGTAAAGGCGATAAACAGCGGCTTGTTCCTATTGGTGCCGTTACCGAGAAGTTTATCTCCATTTATAGAAATGAAATTCGTGTTCACCAACAAATACACCCACTCGCGAAGGATACTCTTTTTTTAAACCGTAGGGGAAAAGCGCTAACACGAGCCATGATATTCACTATAATTAAAAGATTGACAGAAACTGCCGGCATTCATAAAAATATAAGCCCACATACATTTAGACATTCCTTTGCAACGCATTTATTGGAAAATGGTGCTGATTTAAGGGCCATTCAGCAAATGTTAGGTCACGAGAGTATAACGACCACTGAAATTTACACGCACGTGGACAGACGCCATTTAACAGAAGTCATAAATAAATTCCACCCTCGAAAGTAGGATTCTGAAAATTGAAATAAGACTCCAATTCCATTCAGGTTAAAAAAACGCTAAAGTAGCGTCATCACTTTAGTGCCGGCAGTATTGTTTGTAATTTCAATACCAAACAAAACAAAAAACATGAAAACATTAAAATTCAGTAACAACGATTCTATGCACGCCATAGGTCTGGGAACTTGGAAATCTACGGGAAATGCAGTAAAAAAAGCGGTGAAAGATGCCCTTGAGGCTGGTTATCGCCACATTGATACTGCCGCAGCCTATGGAAATGAGAAATTGATAGGGGAAGCTTTAAAAGAAGTTTTTGATGAAGGGAAAATTCTTCGGGAAGATGTATTTATTACGTCAAAACTTTGGAATGACAGCCATGCCGAAGGTCAAGTTAGGCCCGCCTTGGAAGATTCGCTTAAAAAATTACAACTTGATTATTTGGATTTATATCTTATCCACTGGCCGGTGGCGTTCAAAAATGGAGTCGATTTTCCAAAAAAACCTGATGACTATTTAACCCCTCAGGAAGCTCCCATAATAGATACGTGGAAACAAATGGAAAAAGCCAAGACTGATGGTTTGACTAGACACATTGGAGTTTCAAATTTTAGCATTAAGAAATTGAAGGACTTGATATCAAAGGCATCCATAAAACCAGAAATGAACCAAGTTGAACTGCATCCATTTTTACAACAACAGGAACTTTTAAATTTTTGCAAAGGTGAAAATATTTTGGTCACGGGATATTCCCCGTTGGGTTCGGGCGATCGTGCAGATTCCATGAAAGGAGAATCTGAGCCAAGTTTACTTGAAAATGAAACGCTTCAGCAATTAGCTCGCTCGCAAAATGCATCTGTTGCTCAGGTTTTGATCGCATGGCAAAACCACCGGGATTGCGCTACGCTTCCAAAATCAACAACAAAAGATCATATAAAATCAAATTTTCAAGCTGCCAGTTTGGAATTATCTGAAAAGGATATGGAAAAAATCGAAAAGCTGGATAAGCATTTTCGCTATGTTACAGGGAAATTTTTTGAGGAACCTTCAAAAGGGTATGAAAATATTTATGATGAATAATAATCTTTAGGAATTAATAGAAATAAAAAAAAACCGCTTGAAAAAGCGGTTTTTTTTAGTCTTATTTGGCAATATTTACTGCCCGGGTTTCCCTTATTACGGTGACCTTTACCTGCCCCGGATAAGTCATATCTGTTTGGATTTTTTGTGAAATTTCAAATGAAAGCTGCGCTGCCTTCTCATCGCTCACCTTTTCACTTTCTACCATAACCCGTAATTCTCTTCCGGCCTGAATTGCATATGCTTTATTCACACCTCCAAAACCAAAGGCAATATCTTCCAAATCCTTCAGACGCTGAATGTAACTATCCAATACTTGACGTCTGGCACCAGGTCTAGCACCGCTAATGGCATCACAAACCTGCACAATTGGCGACAATAACCCGGTCATTTCAATTTCGTCGTGGTGTGCCCCTATTGCGTTACAAACTTCGGGTTTCTCTCCGTATTTTTCTGCCCACTGCATTCCTAAAAGGGCGTGCGGCATTTCAGTTTCGGTTTCAGGAACTTTCCCAATATCGTGCAGCAATCCTGCTCTTTTTGCAAGTTTGGCATTTAAGCCAAGTTCAGCCGCCATCACGCCACAAAGCCTTGCAACTTCGCGTGAATGATGCAATAAATTTTGACCGTAAGAGGAACGATATTTCATTCTACCCACAGCTTTAATAAGCTCTGGATGAAGCCCGTGAATTCCAAGATCAATAACGGTCCTCTTACCTACTTCTATGATTTCCTCTTCAATTTGCTTGGTTGTTTTTTGAACAACTTCTTCTATTCTGGCTGGGTGGATGCGACCATCGGTTACCAATTTATGAAGCGATAAACGTGCAATTTCCCTTCGTACCGAATCAAAACAAGAAAGTATGATTGCTTCCGGGGTATCGTCAACAATAATTTCTACTCCCGTTGCCGCTTCGATGGCACGAATATTTCTACCCTCGCGACCTATTATTCTACCTTTTACATCATCGCTTTCAAGATTAAATACCGAAACGCAATTTTCAATCGCCTCTTCCGTACCAATACGTTGAATAGCGTTTATAATAATCTTTTTGGCTTCCTGCTGAGCTGTCATTTTGGCTTCTTCCATAGAAGACTGCACATAAGCCATTGCCTGCGTTTTTGCTTCCTCTTTAAGGCTTTCCATCAACTGGGATTTGGCATCTTCGGCAGAAAGGCTGCTAATAACTTCTAATTGCTCGATTTGGCTGCGGTGAAGTTTTTCTACTTCGTTTTGCCTTTTATCGAGCAAAGAAAGGCGCTCGTTGTAATCCGTTTGCTTCTCCTCAAGTTCGGCGCTCAATTTTTTGTTTTTTGAAAGTTCGCTGGAAACTTGAGATTCTTTATCACGAGTTCTTTTCTCGGCTTCAGAAATCTTTTTGTCACGACTTAAAATTACTTTTTCGTGCTCTGCTTTAAGTTCCAAAAACTTTTCCTTCGCTTGAAGTATCTTATCTTTTTTTATGGCTTCCGCCTCAGACTTTGCTTCCTTTAAAATATTTGAGGCGCTCTTTTTAGCGTTTTTTATAAGCTGGGAAGCATTGTTGCGTTCCAACATTTTTGCTATTAAAAATCCTAACGCCAATCCTACAATTACGGCTATTACGGGTATAACTACATCCATTATTTCATTGAGTTTATATATAAAAAAAGCCTACATTAATATAGTGATTTTGAATAAACTCCTTAAAAACAAGTTTAGGGTTAACAAGCTGGTCAAGTATCCGCTCAAAGACGGCTCGCTTTTACAACTTAAACTCACCCTTTTTAAAGAATTCCTGTTGAGTTTACCAAAAATAAGTATTAATGTAGGCAGTAACCTTTTTTAATGTAAAGAACGTTATGATAGTTGTTCCTGCAAAAGTGTGTCCAAAGCGCTTAGCCTCTTTTCCACCTCCGTACTATCATTAGATTTATCTATTTCCTTTTGCTCTACTTGGGCCGCAAACTGTAATGCGCACATTGCCAGTACATCCTGCTTATCCCTTACGGCATAATTTTGTTCAAACTTTTTAATCATTTCCTCTATCTTTTTTGTGGCAAGCCTCAAACCCTCTTCCTGTGCGGGGTTGATAGTTAGCGGGTAGACTCTGTCCGCAATAGATAGTTTAATTTTTAAAGGTTCGGCCATTATTATAATTTATCCAGAAAGTTGTGCTATGCACTGGTCTATTTCCCGAATAAGAGCATTTATCTTGAGTTTAGTCTCTCTTTTGTGTTGGTCGCTGCCGAGCATTGAATTTGCCGTTTTTAACGAGCTGCATTTTTCGGTCCACACCTCAATTTCTTTTTGAAATTGATTTTGTTGAAATTTCAGGATAGCTATTTCTTCTTCCAATTCCAAATTAGCCCTTTTCAATTTCTCATGCCTGTTGAGCAGTTTGCTAATTCTATTTTCAAGAGAATCAACTATTTCTGAAAGATTGCTCATAAAAACTTGCTTCAATACTTCTTGCACAAAGTTAACATACACTTATTAATAAGCAAACTGTTTTGTATTATTTTTTGTATTATTAGGGTCAATTACAATAAATTTGTTTCTCCCCCCTTTATTACTAGCACGTTATTATTTTTGCACCATGACAAAATATATTTTACCATTTCTATTATTCGCAACTGCCGTACAATCGCAAAGTGAAATTCCTAAAGATTATTTTGCAAATCCGCTGGACATCGAGCTTATACTTGCGGGAAATTTTGGGGAAATGCGGGCCAATCATTTTCACAGCGGAATAGACATTAAGACCGAACAGCGCGAAGGCCTACCGGTTTATGCACCCGCAGATGGTTATGTAAGCCGCATTAATGTACAACATTATGGTTACGGAAAGGCTCTTTACATTTTGCACCCAAATGGATACACTACAGTTTATGGGCATTTAAGAAGTTTTGCCGGGGAAATTGAGAAATATGTGAAAGATACGCAATACGCAAAGGAAACATTTGAAATTGAACTATTTCCAGATGCAAGTTTGCTACCCGTAAAAAAAGGTGATTTAATTGCCTACACTGGAAACACGGGCGGCAGCGGCGGCCCCCATTTACACTATGAAATACGCGATGGAGCGCAAAGACCAATGAATCCGTTACTTTTCGGCGTGTCCATTCCAGATACGCAGATACCAATTGTGACCAATTTATTTGTGTATCCTATTGATGAAGACTCACAAGTGAACCAAAACCAAAATAGACAGAAACTTAGATTAATAAAACAAAAAGACGGGAGCTATAAAACGGAAAGCGTAAAAGCTTTCGGCAAACTGGGTTTCGGTATAACCACGTATGATCAACAGGATGGCGCTTCAAATAAAAATGGTTCTTACAGAATAAAAACGGTTTATAACGGAACGGAAAAATTTGAGGTGCTCTTCAATAAATTTTCGTTCGATGAAACCCGATATTTGAATAGATATACGGATTATGAATATTACGAGACCAATAAAAGTATGATCCAAAAACTTTTTAGGGAAAAAAATAATCCATTGAGCATCATTACAAATGAAGATGACAATGGTTATATAATTGCTGAAGATGGAAGACAATCAGTTTATACTATTGATGTTTCTGATTTCAGCGGAAACAAAATCGTGATTACCGTACCAATTGAAGGAAAAAAACTCGAAATTCTTGAACCGAAAATCAGGAAAACATCAGATGATTTTATTTATTCAGATCAAGCTACTTCAATTACCAAAGGAAAATTCAGCATTTACATTCCCGCAAACGCACTTTATGAGGATACATATTTGAACATTGATGCCAATGGCGATGTGCTCAATTTTCATGAGGATATTGTTCCCATCCACCAAAATATTTCGATAACAGCAGATATTTCAGATTATAAAGATGTTGATAGGGATAAACTTTACATTGGCAGGCTTAATTATAAAGGAGTTCCGTATTACAATTCCACGAGCCGCAATGGCGACAAACTTACTGGCAAGACCAGAACTTTTGGAAAATTTACGGTGGCCGCTGATACTACGCCACCCGTGATAAAGCCAGTAAATTTTTCTGATGGCAAATGGATGAGCAATAAGAATTTTCTGGAAGTAAAAATTACCGATGATTTAAGTGGCATAAGTTCTTACAGGGCAACCATCAATGGAAAATTCATTTTGATGGAATATAATTACAAAAACGACGTTTTAACCTATAATTTTAACGATAACGTAATTCTGGAAAGCGAGAACAATTTGAAAGTAATCGTTGTAGATAATGTAGGAAATAGTGCTACATTTGAAGCAAAATTTTTCAGAAAAAATTCCTAACCATTACTTTTGAAAACAATAAAACTTCCGCTTTTTTTCCTCTTCGTTTTTTTCGCAACTACCGTTTTCGCACAAAAGGCTACCATTAGAGGTTTGGTGATTGATGAAAACAATGCTCCGCTTTCAGGCGTAAACGTTACCCACGACGGGACGGGAACTATTTCAGATTTCAACGGATTTTATCTTTTGGAAATTCCATCAAACCAAGAAGTTATTGTGAAGTACTCGCACGTGGGGCATAAAAATGTGACGCTCCGCTTTAATCTGAGCCCGAATGAGGATTATGAATTTAATCCTGTCATGAAAACGGAAATTGAGCAGATCACGGAAGTTGTTATTTCTGGTCGCGAAAATAAGCGTGTGGAAGGTGTAGTATCCTTAGATCCTGAAACCGTTCGTAAAATGGTAGGTTCCAATCCTGGAGTAGAAAATTTATTAAAATCGCTGCCCGGGGTAAACGGTAATGATGAACTGAGCACACAATACGCGGTACGTGGCGGAAATTATGACGAAAACCTTGTATATGTAAACGAAATTGAAGTATACCGTCCCTTTTTGATACGTAGCGGTCAACAGGAAGGTTTAAGCTTCGTGAATAGCGATCTTACAAGCAACGTGGATTTTTCAGCTGGAGGTTTTCAAGCAAAATATGGCGATAAACTTTCTTCTGTTTTAGATATTACCTATAAAAGGGCAGTTGATTTTGGAGCAAGTTTAGACCTCAGTTTTTTAGGGGCAAGCGCTGCGGTTGAAGGAATTTCAAAAGACGGAAGGCTTACTGGTATCACAGGCATCCGATACCGTGATAATAGCTTATTTGTGGATGCCAAACAGACGGAAACAAATTTCCGCCCCAGATTTGCGGATGCGCAAACTTATTTAACTTATAAATTCACCAATAAATTTGAATTGAGTTTTTTGGGAAATGTTTCCATCAATCAATATGATTACCAGCCTCTTACACGGCAGACAAATTTCGGAACGCTTACAGACCCTGTTGCACTTTTAATTTTTTATGAAGGACAGGAAGAGGATCGGTACAACACGTACTTCGGCGCACTAAAATCTACGTGGGTTGTTTCTGATAATTATACTTCAAAATTTATTGGCTCCATCTATCAAACCACAGAACAGGAATACTACGATATTCTTGCTGAATATCGCTTAGGCCAAGTCAACACAAGCATTGGGAGCGAGGATTTGGGCGAAGTTGAATTCTCTGAAGGAATTGGAGGCCAATTGACCCACGCCCGTAATGATCTTGATGCGCTTATTGTGAATGTGGAACACAAAGGAAATATTTCAATAGATGATAATAATATTGAATACGGTATAAAATTTACCCGCGAAGATATTCGTGATCGCGTACAGGAATACGAAATCATTGATTCAGCAGGGTTTTCAATCCGTCCGCCGGTACTTCCGGGAAACAATCAGCCGTATCAGCCTTACGACGCACCCATCACTCCGTATACGAATATTCGCGCAATCAATGATGTTCAAATAAACCGTGTTTCCGGTTACGCACAATGGAGCCGCAGGACGATGATAGGTACTAGCGATCTCTGGCTGAACGCCGGCGTACGCGCGCACAACTGGACGGTAAGCGGCGATGCCATTGAAAGTGTAACCCAAACGGTATTCAGTCCTAGGGCACAAATAACTTTAAAACCAGATTGGAATATGGATATGCTTTTCAGGCTTTCCGGAGGGCTATATCACCAACCACCTTTTTATAGGGAACTACGGGATTCTACTGGAACCGTGCGCCCTGGGGTTAAAGCGCAACAATCTGTACACATCGTTTTCGGGAACGATTACAGTTTTAAAATGTGGGATCGGGCGTTTCGATTGAATTCTGAAATATATTTTAAGGATTTAACAGATGTAAATCCTTATACACTTGAAAACGTTCGCATTCGTTACCGCGCACGCAATAATGCCGTGGCATATGCGTACGGACTTGATCTTCGCTTGGCCGGGGAATTTGTTCCCGGAACTGAAAGTTGGCTGAGTTTTGGGTATTTGAAAACAGAAGAAAATATCGAGGACCGTGGTTATATTTTTAGGCCAACGGATCAACGCTTGAAATTTGGCGTCCTTTTTCAGGATTACGTAAAAGTTATTCCTGATTTAAAAATGTACCTTAACTTAACTTACAACACCGGGCTTCCGGGTGGATCACCAAGTTATGCAGACCCATACGATTATCAAATAAGACTACCCGATTATAAACGTGCCGATTTGGGAATTAGCTATGTAATTGTAAACGAAAATAAATTACGCCAAAGCGGATGGCTAAAGCCATTTAAAGAACTGACAATTGGTGCAGAGATATTCAATATTTTTGATGTACAGAATTCAATTACCAGCACTTTTGTAAGAGATGTTTATACCAAAGTACAATATTCCATTCCAAATTTTTTGACGCCAAGGGTTTTCAACCTCCGTACGACAATGAGGTTTTAATGGAAAAATTGAGAAGAAAAAATTAGTTTTCGATAAAATTTTTCAGCGTTTCAACCACATAATCCACTTCTTCTTTGGTATTGAAACTGGAGAATGAAAAACGAATGGACGGTTTTTTTAAATCCTCTTCAGATAAAAATGCTTTCAAAACATGTGATCCGCCTTCACTTCCACTCTGGCAGGCACTTCCTTTTGAACAAGCAATTCCATTTAAATCAAGTTGAAAAAGAAGCATTAAAGCTTTTTCGGGTGAAATTGGCAGACAAACATTAAGAAGTGTATAAGTACTGCGCTCATTATTGTCGCATCCGCCATTAAACTTTACGTTGGGAATATTTTTAACAAGCTGTTGTTTGAAATAGTCTTTCAATTCTGCAACATACGCACGCTCTTTTTCCAAATTCTTATACGAAAGTTTTAATGCTTCCGCCATACCCGCGATAGCATACACAGCTTCGGTCCCTGCACGCATTCCCCGTTCTTGGGAACCTCCATGAATCAAAGGCTTTAAACCTGAATTCTTTCTTATAAAGGCAAATCCAGCGCCTTTGGGACCGTGGAACTTATGTGCCGCGCCTACTGCAAAATCAATGGGAATTTCAGAAAAATCCAATTCAAAATGCCCAACGGATTGTACCGTATCGCTATGAAAAAGTGCATCATATTTTTTGCAAAGAAGTGCGGTGCGCTTTAAATCCAGCATATTGCCTACTTCATTATTGATGTGCATTAAGCTCACCAGTGTCTTTTCAGTAGAATTTTTCAGCAGTTCTTCCAAATTTTCATAATCCACTTGCCCACATTCATCAAGTTTCACATAATCCACTTTTACACCGGGGTTCATTTCTAAATCTTCGCACGTATGTAAAATGGCGTGATGCTCGATTTTGCTGGAGATAATTCTTTTCACGCCCAGATCGTTCACACAACTTTTCAGAATAAGATTGTCCGCTTCGGTACCTCCGGAAGTGAAAATTATTTCGGGCGCAGAAACGTTGAAAAAACCTGCTATCTCTTTTCTGGCATTTTCCAATAAGGATTTTGAAGATCTGCCGTACGAGTGTGTGGAGGATGGATTTCCGTATTCGGTTTTTAAAACTTCAGTAATACAAGTAATAACTTCGCTTCGTAATTGGGTTGTAGCCGCGCTATCAAAATATACTTTTTTCATGCCTTTAAACTATTTTATTCCAAAAAAATTACTTGTGTGAAAAAAATTCCGATGACGGCAAAAATACATATTAAATAGGTTTTGTGACATTTTCAGTTAAAAAGAAATACGTTACTTTGTAGCGCATCTTAAATTTAATTGAATAAAATGAAACAATTTCTTGCTCTTATATTTGCCGCTTTTCTCGTTCAAAGTTGCGACGACGGAGACATTATAGTTACGTCTTTTGATTTTTCTGATGAAAATCTTGAAATATGCGGCGAGGTGGGAAATTATGTTTTTTTCAAAATAAATGACGATTTACAGGAGAGCATTTCGTTGAAATTGGGAGCCACTGACAGCATTTTCAATACGCAGGACGAAATACAAATTTTTAACCTCGACGGGGCAACCAATTTTGTGAATTACAGAACTTACAACGCGACAATTGCAAATGATTATTTCTGTAGCAGCGTGCCACCAACCAGTCCGGGTATTTTAACCGATTACCGAAGTATTTCTGGAAGCGTGGAAATAACTGTCACTTTTGAATACGACGATAATGATGGAATTCCTGCCGAATTCGAAATGCCGGAAACCTTGGATACGGATGGAGATGGCATACCAAACTATTACGATTTTGACGATGACGGCGATAACGTTCCCACAGCATTTGAGCTAAACAATGAAGATGATACCGATGACGACCCGAATACAAATCCATTGGATACTGATGCGGATGGCACCCCAGATTATCTGGACATGGATGACGATGGTGATGAAGTATTAACAATAAATGAAGAACCGATAAGCGCAGACTTGAACCCCAGAAATGATATTGAAAATGGCAGTGAAATTCCTAATTATTTACGCGAAGACAGATCAGGATCCGTGGATACCACGCAATATATTGAACATACTTACACTGTTAGGAAGACCATTAGAGTAACTCTTAAAAATTTGGTTTTGGTGAATGGTGAAGAAAGTTTAACGATAGAAACCTTAGAATTGGGGACTATCGAAAATATCGCTTTTCCAGATGTGAACATCACGCCCACATTTTAATTATTGAGCGGCATTTTGAAAAATATAGACCTCGGTAGCACCTTTGCCATATTTCTGATAATCTGCATCGTAAAATTTTAAGTTTTCATATCTGTTGAACAGAAATTCCAACTCTGTTTTTAGAACGCCCTCACCCACTCCGTGAATAAAAACGATTTTTTGAATTCGTTTTGAAATAGCAAAATCCAGCTGTCGTTGGGCAGTTTCCATTTGAATATTCAGCATATCGTAATTACTAAGTCCGCGAGTTTTTTCAACCAAATGGTGTATGTGGAGATCTACTTCCATTGGCGGAAGATTTCTTTCTTTTGGCTTAAGGCGCTGTGTTTTGTTTCGTCTTGGCTGGCTTTTTTCAGATAAAATGTCATCAATATCCATTTGTGCCAGTTCCTTTTTTGAAAGGGAACCATCGAGAACAATAAGTTCATCCGCTTCAAAGATTATTTCGAAACCATCTTTGGTTTCAATTGTGATTTGCGAACCTTTGATATTAATAACGATGCCAGAAATATCATCATCCAATACCGAAACTTTGTCCCCTATTTTCATGTTTTAAATTAAATTATATTTTAACGGATGTAAAAACCTAAAAACGAAATTTTTACGTAAATTCAAAATATATGTTTGACTTATGAAAAATCTTTATAAATTTGCATTGATTAATAAAGGCTTGTCTTCCCAAAGGGCAATTCTTTTAAACCCCAAAAATATGAAAAACCTACTACTTTCATCTTTTCTCCTATTTTCATCTTTTTATACTTTCGCGCAGCTTACGGTAAAACCTGTAAATGCATCAACCAATTCTTATATCTATGTAAAGGATCAAGTTTTGTTTGTGAAAGAAGATGTGAATCTTTTGAAAAACAATCCGGGATTAGCTACTAATGCTTCCATTTATTTACGTGATAATGGTCAACTTATTCAAGGAAACGATGCAGCTTTAAATGATGGGAATGGTTCTTTAGCCGTTAGGCAAACAGCTCCCGGAGATGATGCCTATGATTATAGATACTGGTGTTCCCCCGTCGGCGCTCCAAATATTGCGGGATCTGGAAATAAAAACTTCGGGATCGGTATAATCAAAAATATTACAGGTACGTCGTTGACAGATTTTTCTGCATCAGCTACAACAAATAATTTTGAGGGATATAATAGTCCCGTGGTGACAATCTCAAAGCGATGGTTGTACTCACACGTAAACCCTGGCACGGAGGCAGAAGCAGATTATGAAAGAATATACGCCACCCAAGTTCCTGCCGGATTTGGATTTACCATGAAAGGATTGAACAATGGAGGTGCTGGAGCTACAGCTGGAAACCATGCCCAAACGTATGAGTTTGCTGGACGTCCTAACAACGGAACTATGGCTATACCAATTTCTGGAGAGGTTGCGGGGAAACTTCAAATGACCTTAAGTGGTAATCCGTATCCATCTGCGTTGGATTTGAACAGGGTTTTTTGGGATTCAGATAATACAGAATTGGGATCGTTCTTTTTCTATGATGAAGATCGCACAGTAAACTCTCATTTTTATAGCCAAAAGCCATACGGATATGGAACTTACGTTCCAGGGCCATCAGATCCGGACGGATTTCAAGAAGGAACCTACACTCGTGCTACTTTTTATATTTGGAATGCTAACGGAGGTTCAACCAGCACTGGAAACACATCCACTTTAGTCGATACGGAGCATCGATTTGCGCCTGTAGGTCAAGGGATTATGTTTGTTGGAAGATCTGATGCACCTACGGATGGATCTGGATCAATTAATATTAAAAACTCGCACAGAAGATTTATCAAAGAAGGGCAAGCAAATGAATCAGTTTTTCACAGAACAAACACTTCTACTTCAGAAGAAAATGAAGAAGACTGGGCTTTAGTTGCTGATCCATCTTCAGGCTTAGCCGTTCCACCAGTTGATACTCGCATACCGCAAACCCGTTTATACGTGACTTTTGATGGAGCAATTACCAGGGATATGCTTTTGGTTTTTTCTGATCAAGCAACGGATGGATACGATAGAGGTCTTGACGGTATGCACCCGATGAATATTATGAATACCGGCTCTGATGCTTACTTTCCAGTTTCTGTTACAACTGATACAGACCTTAAACCATTTGTAATAAATGCGGTTCAATATAATCTAGGGAAGCAGATTCCTATAACTTTCAAATTGGTTGAACCGATGAAGGTTGAGATTAGAGCTGTTGAGCAAATCAATAAACCCTATCAAAAGGCGTATTTGTTTGATAGCCAAGAATACACTTTTCAACCACTTACGGCTGAGGCAACATCAGGATTTTTCCTTCCAGCCGGAGAATATAAAGATCGTTTTTACATAGTCTTCCGAAGTCCAAATGAACACAAAGCTGCACTACCAAGCACAATTGCCACAAAAACTACTTTGGATAATGTAAAATTTTTCCAAAACAATCCGGCCGGTCAATTGGAAGTTAAAAACCCAGCAGGTTACAATATTAAATCAGCTGGTGTTTATGATATGAGCGGAAAATTGGTTCTTTCACAATCAAATATTGGAACCAGCCGAAATTTCACTTTCAATACCAGCAATCTTAGCGATGGTGTTTATTTGGTAAAATTGGTAACAAATGATGATATCAATATCGATTATAAAGCGATAGTTTATAATAGATAACAATATTATTGATAAATAAAAAAAGGCGCAATTAATAATTGCGCCTTTTTTTTAGTAGTCTTTTCTAGGAAATTACACCTCAAAATCTTTCAGCGTTTTAACAATTATTGAAACGCAACCCAATAATTGTTCCTTATCCATAACAAGAGGCGGCGCAAAGCGAATAATATTTCCGTGGGTGGGTTTAGCAAGCAATCCATTATCTCTCAGTTTTAGACAAATATTCCAAGCTGTATCACTTTCTTCGGAATCATTTATTACAATGGCATTCAACAAGCCTTTACCTCTCACTAATTTAACGATGGTAGAATTTTCAATATATTTATTCAATTCACTTCTAAATAAACTGCCCAATTTCTCAGCATTTTCGGCAAGGTTTTCTTCTTTTACCACACTTAATGCTGCAATTGCAACCGCGGCAGCTACCGGGTTTCCACCGAAAGTTGAGCCGTGCGTTCCTGGCTTGATTACACCCATAACAGCATCATCTGCCAAAACTGCCGATACTGGGTAAGCACCACCACTTAAAGCTTTTCCGAGAATCAAAATATCTGGCTTTACATTTTCGTGATCGACAGCCAAGAGTTTTCCTGTTCGAGCAATTCCAGTCTGTACTTCATCTGCAATAAAAAGCACATTATATTTTTCACACAATGCTTTGGCTTTGCTTAAATAACCTTCAGACGGTACATAAACTCCGGCTTCACCTTGTATAGGTTCTACCAAAAATCCAGCAATGTTTTTATTGCTTTTTAATTGCGCTTCCAAAGCTTCAAGATCATCGTAAGCAATTTTTATAAAGCCTTTTGTGTATGGGCCAAAGTTTTTCCGAGCAGTTTCATCGTTTGAAAATGAAATAATTGTCGTTGTTCTTCCGTGAAAATTATTTTCACAAACAACAATTTCTGCATCATTTTCAGCAATTCCTTTCTTTTCGTAAGCCCATTTTCGGGTTATTTTCAAAGCAGTTTCAACAGCTTCGGCACCCGTATTCATTGGTAATAGTTTATCAAAATTGAAAAATTCACACGCAAATTTTTCATATTTCCCGAGCATATCATTATAAAAGGCTCGCGAGGTTAATGTTAACGTTTGCGCTTGCTCGTTCATCGCGCCAACGATTTTTGGGTGGCAGTGCCCTTGGTTCACAGCAGAATATGCAGAGAGAAAATCATAATATTTTTTTCCGTCAACATCCCAAACATACACTCCTTCTCCTCTATTAAGTACCACTGGGAGCGGATGGTAATTGTGCGCACCATATTTATTCTCTAAATCAATAGCTTTTTGTGAAGCTTTTTGTTCAATAACTGACATAAAATTGTAATAATTTGAAGTAAATTTTAAGTGATTCCTGCTTTGCGGAGAGAAATCATCCTTGATGCGCAAATTACTAAATTATTCGCAGTTTTTTTGAAGGTTTAAAGGGTTTTAAAAGTCTCAATTATACTATTTTTGCGGCTATGGCGAGAAGAAATAACAAATTGGTTTTTGAAAATCTACATATTATTGATGCCGGCGCAAAGGGTAAAGCCATAGCCAAAGCTCCTGACGGAAAAGTTGTTTTTATTGATAATGCGGTTCCCGGCGACATTGCTACCGTGCAGACGCACAAAAAAAGGAAAGCATATTATGAAGGCTCTGCAATTGAGATAACCCAGTTTTCTGAAAAAAGGACAAAACCCGTGTGTCCCCATTTTGGGACCTGTGGCGGTTGCAAATGGCAAAATATGGGGTACGAGTACCAGCTTTTTTACAAACAGAAGGAAGTGGAGCAAAATCTACAACGCATTGGCAAAATTGAACTTCCGCCATTTCAGCCAATTTTAGGTTCTAAAAAGCAATATTTTTATCGCAATAAAATGGAGTTTTCCTTTAGCGATAATAAATGGTTGACGCTCGACCAAATAAAAAGTGGCGACACGATTGAAAATAAAAATGCACTCGGTTTTCATATTCCCGGGATGTGGGATAAAATCTTGGACCTTGAAATTTGTTACCTGCAAGCAGATCCCAGCAACGCCGTTCGCGATTTTGTAAAAGAAAAGGCCCAAGAATTGAATCTATCATTTTTCAACACTCGAAATCAAGAGGGATTTTTACGCACGTTGATGATTCGAACTACTTCAACGGGTGAAATAATGGTGTTGCTTCAATTCTTTCACGAAGATAAAGAAAATAGAATTTCACTTTTGGAAGCAATTGCTGCTGAATTTCCCCAGATTAACTCATTGCTTTACGTTATCAATTCAAAAGGAAATGATACGCTTTATGATCAGGAAATTAATTTATTTTCTGGTCGCGATCATATTTTTGAGGAAATGGAAGGACTTAAATTTAAAATAAATGCCAAATCATTTTATCAAACAAACAGCGAGCAGGCTTATGAGTTATATAAAATAACACGGGATTTTGCTGGGCTTACTGGTAATGAATTGGTTTATGATCTTTACACCGGAACGGGAACCATTGCTCAATTTGTTTCAAAAAAAGCGAAAAAAGTTGTTGGTATTGAAGCCGTGCCAGATGCTATTAAAGCCGCGAAAGAAAATGCGACACTTAATAATATTGATAACGTATCATTCTACGTGGGTGATATGAAAAAAGTTTTCAATACGGAATTTATAGAAACCCACGGCAGGCCGAACGTGGTTATAACAGACCCACCCCGTGATGGAATGCACGCAGATGTAGTTGCCCAACTGCTTCAACTTTCGGCGGAAAAAATTGTTTATGTTAGTTGCAACAGTGCCACTCAAGCGCGCGATCTCGCACTATTGGATTCACTTTATAAGGTTACCAAAGTGCAACCTGTTGATATGTTTCCGCAGACCCATCACGTTGAAAATGTTGTACTTTTGGAAAAACGCTAATGCATTCAGAAAAATAATCTGAAATAAAAATAATGCTGAAAAGAATACTTTCACTACTAATAATTGCCTTAGTTTTTAAAGGCTGTACCCGGGACGATATCTGTCCGCAAGGTCTTGTCACCACACCTTTGTTAATCATTACTTTCAACAATTTCCTAGACCAGGATGCCCGGAAAGAAGTTACAGGTTTAAGCGTGGTTACAAATGATATGAACGCCATTCAAGTTGTAGGGAGAACGAATACGGATTCTATTGCCATTCCCTTGAATACGAGTTCAAATACTACCCAATATCGTTTTATTTTAACTCAACTGAATGAAGCCAATACACTGGATACACTAAATATTGACACGGTACAGTTTCTATATGAAAGGCAAAATTTATATGTAAATAGAGCTTGTGGTTTCAGCACGCAATTCACCAATCTCACGGAACAACTTGAAAATGACGGGAGCAATTGGATTCAAAATATAGTTGTTAACCTTCAAACTGTAAATGAACAAAATGAAGCGCACGTTACTATTCTTCATTAGCCTGTTTCTCATTTCACACCTTTGTGCCGCCCAAAGTGACGATTCGGTTGGTAATGATACGGTTCCAAAAATTGAAAAATACGGCTTGCGCGTAGGTGTTGATTTAGCGAAACCCATACGTTCGCTGGTTGAAGATGGCTATTCCGGTTTTGAACTAGTTGCAGATTTTCGTTTGAGCAAAAAGTTTTATGCTGCCGCCGAATTAGGAAACGAAAGTAAAGACTGGATTGAGCCCAATATTGATTCCCGCTTTAGTGGAAGCTATGCAAAATTGGGGTTTGATTACAACGCTTACGAAAATTGGCTCGGAATGTCGAATGCTATTAATTTGGGTTTACGCTATGGATTTTCAACATTCACAAATGAATTAAACAGCTACGGAATCTACACGACGAATCCCGTTTTCCCAACCGAAAGAATCAACGAACCGCAAGAATTCACTGGCTTGACCGCTCATTGGGCAGAATTGATTGTAAGCATAAAAACAGAGCTCTTTAGCAATCTATATCTATCTATTAATTTGCAACTGAAGCATAAGTTTGCTGAAGATAGACCAGATAATTTCAACAATCTTTATATCCCTGGATTTAACAGGACGTATGATTATAGTGAATTTGGCGTGGGCTATGGCTACACTATTTCATATTTAATTCCCATCTTTCAAAAGACAGAAATGAACGAAGTTGAAGCTGAAAATTAAGATGTAATTTTATTGCTTGCTGGCTTTTCTACTGCCCTCATATATTTCATATCGCACTAATTTTGCCTCTAGTTTCCCATTAAATAACTTGATTTTCTTTGAAGGTCTCAAGCCTACATATTTCAGCGCTTCAAAATTTGAAGTAATCATCCACGCTTGCGTTCCGGGATAACTGCGTTTTAACGTATTCCCGATAGAACTATAAAACGTTTCAATATCATTTATGGATATGCGCTCATCGTAAGGCGGGTTGAAAACCATATATAACGGTTTTTCAGTCATTTTTTCGCTTTCAAAAAAATCTTGATGCTTTACTTCAATAAAATCTTGGAGATTTGCGCTTTTAATATTTTCCTTCGCTTTTCGAATCGCGACCGCATCCGTATCATATCCCCATATTTTATGCGGAAATTCACGAATTTTTTTCAATGCAGATGATTCAATTTTTTCGAATAGATCCACATCAAAATCTGGCCAGGTTTCAAAACCAAATTCGTCCCTGTTTAAGTTGGGCGGGATATTACAGGCAATCATCGCAGCCTCAGTCAAAATAGTCCCCCCACCGCACATAGGATCCAGAAAATCACATTGGCCGTTCCAGCCCGCCAGCATAATTAACCCAGCAGCAAGCACCTCATTTATGGGCGCTAGGGTAGATTCAATTTTATAACCTCGTTTATGTAATGATTCCCCAGAACTATCTAGCGAAACCGTGCAAATATTTCTATCTATATGAATATTTATGCGAAGTGTGGGATGGTCCAGATCCACATCCGGACGAGAACCTTCCCTATCGCGAAATCTATCAACAATAGCATCCTTAGTTTTAAGGGCGATGTACTGGGAATGCGTAAAAACATCTGAAAAAACAGTGGCATTTACGGCGAGTGTACCAGAAACACTCATATAATTTTCCCAAGGCATTTCGTAAATTTTTTTATAAAGATCTTCTTCCGTAAAAATATTAAATGCGTGAATAGGTTTTAAAATCTTGATAGCCGTCCGGCAACACAAATTGGCTTTGTACATAAAGCCGGTATCGCCTTCAAAAGAAACATTTCGGGTACCAATTTCAATATTTGAAGCTCCCAGATGTCGAAGTTCTTGAGCAAGAAGTTCTTCTAGCCCAAAGAGCGTCTTTGCTACCATTTTAAAATTCTTTACTTCCATACAAAATGTAGATTTCCTGCAAAAATACAGTAATTTAGCGGTGCGCATTGTCTTAGTTAAAAAGAAATATCAATTGCCTTATTTGACTGATGTGTTTTGAAAGCTTTCTGAAATTATCTTGAATTTAGATGAATTATCTCCTTTTATTTCTGGCTGTAGCCGTTGGATATTTAATTGCCAATTTTTTGAAGCGAAAAGAGCTGCGGAATATGGAGGTTTTTTTAGCATTCAGCGGAGCATTTTTACTTTCAATTACAGTGTTCGAGCTCTTACCTGAAGTATTTGAATCGCCGTCCAAATCAATAGGAGTTTTCATAATGATAGGAATTTTACTACAAATTTCGTTGGAATTTTTCTCGAAAGGGGCAGAACACGGCCACATTCATTTACATTCTGAAGCAAAACAATTTCCGTGGCTGTTATTCATTAGTCTCTGTATTCACGCATTTTTGGAAGGCTTTCCCATTTCGGAAGAAAATAACCTTTTACTTGGAGTAATAGTACATAAAATTCCTGTTGCTATAATTTTATCTTTCTTTTTTATTACAACAGGCTATAAAAAATCAACGACATTTATATTTCTTATATTCTTTGCATTAATGACACCTTTGGGAAATTTTATCTCAAATAACTATTCAATTATTGAAAAATTTGAAACGGAAATCAACGCAATTGTAATCGGTATCTTCTTTCACGTATCCACAACTATACTATTTGAAAGCTCTAAAAACCACAAATTCAATTTGAATAAAATGAGCGCTGTTTTAGTTGGGGTGCTACTAGCATATTTCCTTTAATTGAAATTATAAAAAAAGTAATGTATATTGCTATTGTATGTTTGATGTATCAAATCTCCAATGTGAATTTTTTAAAGTGAATCTTTCAACGTGTTTAGTATAACATTAATATTTGATGCGTCTTATTCTGAGCTTACAGAAATTTAAATTTTAAACTCTTTAATTTGAAACAAAATATCTTTCGAAAATACTTCTGATAGAAGATCGATAACAGATAAGTGCATTTTTTTATCAAAGTTTGATTTTTCTATTGCAAGACAAACAAATTAATGAGCATCAAGAGACCGATTAACGCTTCTTTTTTTAGAATTTCAGTTAATCTTTCTCGATCTGTTGCATAAAAAAAGTCCCCTCCGTTTCTTGGAGGGGACTCTAAAGGAAGGCGGCGACCTACTCTCCCACGGGATGCAGTACCATCGGCGCAAACGGGCTTAACTTCTCTGTTCGGAAAGGTAAGAGGTGAGCCCCGTCGCTATAACCACCTTAGTTTTAAGTTTAAAAGTTTGGATCTTACAGGTTTAAGAGCTATTCTCATAAACACAGACCACTGAACTTATAAACTGTCCGCCATCGGCGGACAAATATCTTGACATAGGGGAAACGA
>NZ_JAHCTB010000005.1 GCF_018476645.1 Aequorivita echinoideorum
AAAAGAGCGGGGATTATCAATGTTGACGGAATGAAAACTTCCACTGGCTATAGTAACCTTACTCCGCTCTTTTGTTCTTTCTGATTAATTACTAAAGTTAACTGATTTAAGAAAAATCAAACTTAAGCTGGCTATAAGTAATTGCTTGTTCTCGCCTACTTCTGAAAATCCTCATGGATTTTCAGATTGGTGTGTACTTGCAAAATTAAGTGTTAACCCACGCAACTACTCATAGCCGAGACCGTTGTGCATAATTTTGACCCGTCCTGAATAAAGGCTACATAATTTTAAACATTATGTACAAAAATGACAAAGTAATCAGACGGTATTCAGAGCCTTTTAAACTGAAAATTTTAGACGAACTTACTACCGGAAAACTAAACAAGTATCAACTCGGTAAGGCTTATGGAATTAACCCTACAACCATCAATGAGTGGATCAGGAAGTACAACCGTAAAGACCTTATGAACACTCGTGTGACTGTGAAAACCAAAGACGAAATAACCCGTATTAAAGAGCTTCAAAAAGAGATTGAGCAGCTCAAAAAACTCCTGCTTAAAAAAGATATGGAGGCTCTCGTAGATGAATCCTACCTAGAAGTAGCAGCTGAACAACTAGGCTATAAATCTGTGCTTGAATTAAAAAAAAAGCTAAATATCAAGCCCTAATAAAGGCCAAGGAAAAAGCTAAGGGATTTGCTTCTTTGACTTCTATAACAGCTTGCTTCGGACTAAAACGTGATGCTTTTTACAAATACAAACGTAGAGAAGATAAACGGTTGGATATCGAAAAAAAAGTGGTTGAAATTGTCCAACAAAGACGCAAATCCCTTCCCAGAGTAGGCGTTAGAAAACTCACCAGATCATTAGAACAAGTGTTTATTGAATCCAACTTAAAAATTGGTAGAGACACCTTATTTAACATCCTTAGAAAACACAATATGCTCATACTTAGAAAGAAATACAGCTCAAGAACAACAAACTCATTGCACAGGTTCTACAAGTACAAGAACATCATTAAAGATATTGACGTCACTAGACCAAACCAAGTTTGGGTAAGCGATATAACTTACATTAGAACTATAAAGGGATTTTGTTACCTGGCGCTCATTACAGATATGTACAGCCGTAAAATAGTTGGTTATGACATTAGTGACAGTTTAGAGCTTAAAGGTTGTGAAAGAGCTTTAAACAAGGCTCTGTATCAAGCTAAAGACACTACTGGACTTATACACCATTCCGACAGAGGTATACAATACTGTAGCAATGTTTACACTCAAATCTTAAAGAGGAATGACATTGGAATCAGTATGACAGAAGAAAACCATTGCTACGAAAATGCTGTAGCAGAACGTGTAAATGGCATCTTAAAAGACGAATTTTATCTCGACCAAACCTTTGATAGCCTACAACACGCAAAAAGAGCAACAAATAATGCAATTAATTTATACAACGAAATAAGATTACATTTATCTTTAGACTATAAAACACCTAATATGGTATATTTAAAAACAGCGTAAATCAATTTTTAACCTGTAGCCATATTTCAGGACTAGACATTTTAATAAATAGTGAATAAAGAGAAAATAACGCAATTCGATAGAATAAAGATTTTCCTATATGAATATTATTTTGGTTACGGAATTTATTTTTCAGTCTTAAGAATCATTGGCGGGCCGCTAATTTTAATGATTGGATTCTATCTATATTTTATCGCAAAGACGAGGTTCGGAATTAGCTACGGTGGCTTTATGATTTTTTTCGGAATTTACTATTTGCTCAAACCACTAATTTTGATTTTGACCCGAAAAGCTTGGTTCAGAAACTTTGATCTTGACTATCGTATCGAAAATGAAAAAATTATCATCAAATCAGATAAAAGTAAATCGGGATTAGATTTTTCAGATTTAAAAACGGTTAAAAAGAGAAAAGCCTATTTTGCGCTTAAAACTATATCAAAACAACAATTTTATTTGCCCATTAAATACTTAAAACCAAGTGAAATTGATATTTTAAACAACCTGAAAAATAACTAATGGCAATAATTTACTTATGTGCTATTTAAAAAATTACGGAAATAATCCAAACCATCACAATAGAAAATATAAAAACTTAATTCAACTATATGAAAACTACCTAAACACTATTCGTACTTATGATTGCGCTTTTATGCACAGTTGGCATACAAGCCTAGGATACAAACAATAAATTCAGAATTGGTTTCGCTACAAGTCTTGAAAAAAATTTGAGTTCAGAAACAATTGTTTTTGATGAATTTAAAGGGTTTTCAGTAGATTACAATAAAACCAATTACCGGTTGGGGATAGATTTTGAATATTTTTTGAAGGAGAATTTCTCACTAAATAGCGCAATTCGTTATAGCAACAAGGATTTTACAGGAACATATTATTGCGAAGTTTGCGATTTCACAGTTCCGCCAAGTCCACAAGAAATTAAACTCTCATTTATCGAAATGCCACTTACGGCCAAATATTATTTTCTTCCAAATAAAGTTCGGTTATTTGGAAAGTTGGGTCTTACAAACCTTTTTCTATTGAACAAAGATGTACTTGTTAATTCCTATGTTGTAGGATTCAGAATAGGAGGAGGGGTGGAGTACAATTTAACACAGGAGGTAGCACTGTTATTTAATATGGATTACAACAATAGCATTTCCAAACTTTACAAAGAATCTGATTATAATCTAAAATCGATTGCCTTCGGGATTGGGGTTATGAAAAGAATGTGAAATCTTTGATTATATAAACTAACACATATTGCAAACTGTTTTCATTTTTTCACACGACTTAATAAATATAATTTTACGTAAAACCAGTACTGAAAAATTATTTATTGAACCACATTTGAAAAAAAGACTAAATTTAGAAAATGAAAAAATACGTTTTCACGGATGTAGGGCCGTCCGCCACGATGACCATATTCATTTCCAACTAAAATAAAATTTAAGAAATGTCAACAATGGATACAGAATTCACGGAAGTTCAAAAATTCACGCAATGGTGGCTTTGGCTGCTTTTGGTGGTGATTGGCATCAGTTTGGCAGTTGGCGTGTACCAACATTATTCCGTAGGTGGAAATATCGAAGAAAATCCAGATGGCGTTGCATTGATTTCCAGTTTAGTCATTATTTTATTAGTTATAGGATTGTTCAAAATAATGAAACTTCAAACCTCCATAAACAAGCAAAAAATCCATATGAGATTTTTTCCATTCATCAATAAATCAATAAAATGGGACAATGTTAAGCATGCTGAAGTTGTAAATTACGGCTTTGTAGGTGGTTGGGGCATACGGATTTGGACAAGATATGGTACGGTGTATAATGTGAAGGGAAACAAAGGCTTAGCTTTAGAATTAACCAGTGGAAAACGCTTGCTTATAGGTACACAAAAGTCGAATGAATTAGCTAGGTGGATAAAAACCCAAGCATAGTTTCTCCAGTTGTTGCCGCACTTTTTTGATTTCAATAGGTTGAAATCAAAAAAGTAAAATCTTCATTTTCTTCTGAAAAATCATGTCTTTTTGAATTTTCAGAATTATAACTACAAACGAATAATCTTTCTGTTACTTTTACAAAAATTTAAAACTGAATTTATGGCCTCAGGATTTTTCGCACTTTTGGATGATATTGCCGCACTTATGGACGATGTGTCCGTTATGAGCAAAGTTGCCGCAAAAAAAACCGCCGGGATCTTGGGCGACGATCTTGCGGTAAATGCCGAGAAGGCTTCGGGTTTTATTTCAGATAGGGAATTGCCGGTGTTATGGGCTATTTCAAAAGGTTCATTTATTAATAAGCTCATTATTTTGCCTTTGGCTTTCTTGCTCAGCGCATTCCTGCCTTGGGCCGTGACCATCATTTTATTGCTGGGAGGAATCTATTTGGGCTATGAAGGCGCCGAGAAAATTTACGAATTTTTCTTCCCGCACGTACATGAAAAAGAGGAGGTAGTTCACACCGAAATGACCGAAGCTGAATTGCGGGCAATTGAAAAAGAGCGCATAAAAGCAGCCATACTTACAGATTTCATTCTTTCCGTGGAAATTGTAATCATCGCCCTTGGTACCGTTGTGGGGGAAACGCTTACCACACAAATTATTGTGGTCTCCATAATTGCAATCATAGCAACCGTAGGTGTTTACGGCATCGTGGCGTTGATTGTGCGTATGGATGAGATGGGGTATAAATTGATTAAAAGCAGCAAAAGGGAAAAAAGTTTTGCCAAAACCTTCGGGCAATTTTTGGTGAATGCGTTGCCAAAAGTCATAAAATCACTCAGCGTCATCGGTACTATTGCCCTTATTTTCGTGGCCGGTGGAATTTTCGTCCATAACATTAATTTTTTCCATCATTTTATGCCATCATTGCCTTCGTTTGTCTTGGAATTTCTTGTAGGACTTGTAGTGGGTTTCATTAGCCTTTTATTTGTTTTGGGCTTTAAAAAAATCTTCAAAAAGAAAACTGCATAATATTCAAAATTTCAAATTAATTATTCATTTTCGACTGCTTGATTAAACCTTTTCGGGTTTTTTCAGTCTTAAACTCGCGTTTATTCCGCAGGGCGGAATTTGTTTTGTTAAAAAAAGGCCATTTTTTTATTGAAATGGTGCATAAAAATTAGATTTGTAAAATTTCTATTTTCTTAGGGCATACCGCCTTTTACAGTGCTGTTTATATGAAAATTAAATATATAGTTTACACCCTATTGATTATTGGGATTGCTGGATTTGTTGGTTACAGGATTATTGCGAATAACGAAGCTGAAAATGCTGGCAAAAAGCAGGGTGGCCCATCCAAAACCACAGTGAGCGGTATGGTTTTGACACCCGAAAAATTTGCTGATAATCTTTCACTTTCTGGTACACTGGAAGCCAACGAACAGGTAGAGATAAGAAGTGAGATAATGGGTGTGATTGAAAAAATTAATTTTGAAGAAGGCACCCAGGTATCCAAAGGACAAGTTTTACTTAAGGTGAATGACATGGAAATGCGTGCCCAACTTTCTCAGGTTAGGACGGCGCAACAGCTAGCTTCAGAAAATGAAAGACGTGCCAAATTATTGCTCGAAAAACAGGCCATAAGCCAAGAGGAATACGACATTGCCAGCGCAGATTTTAAAAGCGCCCAGGCAGAATCACAACTTATAAATGCGCAATTGGGCAAGGCTACGATTCGCGCGCCGTTCTCGGGTACTATTGGGCTTCGGTATATTTCAGAAGGAACCTACGTTACGCCTACCACGCCCATCGCAACTTTGGTAAATACGAAGCAGCTGAAAATCACTTTTTCCATTCCCGAAAAATATGCTAGCAGAATGAAGCTAAATAGTGAATTGACCTTTACCGTGGCGGGTTCAAAAGAAGAATATAAAGCAACCATTTACGCCATTGAACCTATGGTAGATTTAAATACGCGAACCTTAAAAATGCGCGCCATTGCTGAAAACCCTGATGGTAAACTATATCCTGGAACCTTCGCGAATGTAATCCTTCCGCTGGAGACGGTGGACGATGCGCTGCTGGTACCTACGGAATCGTTGATTCCCATTCAAAACGGTAAAATGATTTTTGTTTCAAAAGGTGGAAAAGCCAAACAAATTGAAGTGGAAACCGGTTCACGGACCGATAGTTCCGTTCGGGTAATTTCTGGATTGAAGGCGGGTGACACCATTTTGACGTCCGGGGTAATGTCCTTAAAGGATGGCACAAATGTGAAAGTGGATTTTAAAAACAATAAAGCACAAACGGGCAGCTGATGAATTTATCTACCTTAAGTATTAAGCGCCCGGTTCTTACCATCGTAATGAACGTGGCCATTGTCCTCTTCGGCATCATTGGTTATACCTATCTTGGTGTTCGTGAATTTCCTTCGATTGATCCCGCACAAATTTCCGTGAGGACCAATTATTCCGGAGCCAACAGCGATATTATTGAATCGCAGATTACAGAACCGCTGGAAAAATCAATCAATTCCATTGATGGAATCAGAAATATAACTTCTTCCAGCAACCAAGGCTCAAGCCGTATCAATATTGAATTCAATCTTGATAAGGATTTGGAAAGTGCCGCAAATGATGTGCGAGACAAAGTTTCGCAAGCCGTTCGAAGCCTCCCGGAAGATATTGATGCCCCGCCAGTAGTTTCAAAAGCAGATGCAGATAGCGATGCCATCATTTCCATGACCGTGCAAAGCGACAACAAAAATGTTTTGGAACTTTCAGATTATGCGGATAATGTGATTGCGCCGCGTTTGCAGACCATTCCCGGGGTAAGTAGTGTGCAGATTTGGGGACAGCGAAAATATGCAATGCGCCTTTGGATAGACCCAATAAAACTGGCATCCTACGGAATTACAGTTGCTGAGGTCCGCGCTGCATTGCTGGCGCAAAATGTAGAGCTTCCTTCGGGAAAATTGACGGGTGCCAATACCGAACTCACAGTAAAAACAATTGGAAATCTTTCTACGGAAGAAGAATTCAACAACATCATCATTTTTGCGGATGCCGAAAAAGTAGTGCGGATGAGCGACATCGGAAAAGCTGTGCTGGAGGCCGAAAATATGGAAACAAAGCTCAGTGATAGCGGACAGCCTATGGTCGCGCTGGCAATTATTCCGCAGCCGGGAACCAATTATGTGGATATTGCCGATGCTTTTTATATTGAATATGAAAAATTAAAAAAGGACTTGCCCGCAGATTTTAAACTCAATATCGCTCGGGATAATACCGTTTTTGTGAAGCGTGCCATTGTTGAAGTTGTTGAAACTTTAGGTATTGCAATCGTTTTGGTGATCCTCGTAATATTCTTTTTCTTCAGAAATTGGTCGATGGCACTTCGGCCGTTGATTGATATTCCTGTTTCGCTCATCGCCACTTTCTTCATTATGTGGCTATTCGGCTTCAGTATAAATGTGCTTACACTTCTGGCAATTGTACTTGCAACCGGGCTTGTGGTGGACGATGGTATTGTGGTGACCGAAAATATCTACAAAAAAGTGGAGGAGGGGATGACCCCAATTGAAGCTGCCATAAAAGGTTCCAATGAAATATTCTTCGCCGTAATTTCCATCTCAATAACCCTTGCGGCTGTGTTTCTTCCGGTTATTTTTCTGGAAGGATTTGTGGGCAGACTTTTTCGTGAATTCGGTGTAGTTCTTGGGGCGGCGGTACTTGTCTCGGCATTTGTGTCGCTTACGTTAACGCCCATGCTCAATGCTTATTTAATGAAGCCCGGAAAGCAAAAACAATCCAAATTCTATGTAGTTACTGAAAAGTATTTTCAAAAAATGAATACCAGCTATGCAGATTCCCTTAAAAAATTTATGGGAAGAAAATGGCTGAGTTTCCCCATTTTGCTCGTTTGCTTGGGAATGATAGGCTTGTTTTATAGTCTTCTGAAAAAAGAAACAGCTCCTTACGATGACCGAAGCTATATTCGCGCCAGCGTAACCGCGCCCGAAGGAGCTTCTTATGATTATATGGACCGTTTTATGAACGAATTGACCAACCTCATAAACGATTCCATCCCAGAAAAAAAGGTGAATTTGATTATTACCTCGCCGGGTTGGGGCTCGGGTTCGGTAAACAGCGGTCGCGCCATTATTTCATTGGTTGAACCGGAAGATAGGGAACGTTCGCAACACGAGATTGCAGATGATTTGACAAAATGGACACGACAATACACAAATGCCCGCGTATCTGTTTCAGAATCTCCAACAATTTCGGTCAATAGGCGTGGCGGAATGCCAATTCAATATATAATCCAGGCTCAAAATTTTGAAAAGTTAGAAGAGAAAATTCCTGCGTTTATGGAAGCTGTGGAAAATAATCCCACTTTTTCAAATAGCGATGTAGATCTAAAATTCAACAAACCGGAAATTTACGTTACCATAGATCGTGAAAAGGCACAAAGTCTGGGAGTATCGGTTTTAGATGTGGCGCAAACGCTTCAGCTTTCTTTGAGTGGACAGCGTTTTGGATATTTCTTAATGAATGGTAAGCAATATCAAGTAATGGGGCAATTTGACAAAAAAGATAGGGACGCGCCTATGGACCTAACGTCGATGTTTGTTAAAAATGAAGCTGGCGATCTAATCCAAATGGACAATTTGGTAACTACTGAAGAACACAGTAGCCCGCCTCAATTGTATCATCACAACCGCTATATGAGCGCCACCGTTTCTGCGGCACTTGCGCCCGGCCAGAGTATAAGCGATGGGATAGATGCCATGGAAAATATAAAAGAAACTGTGCTGGATGATTCATTTACAACTGATCTGGGAGGAGAATCGCGTGATTTTGTTGAAAGTAGCAGCAATACACTGTTCGCATTTGGGCTTGCCTTGGTATTGATATTTTTAATACTCGCGGCACAATTTGAAAGCTTTATCGACCCTTTGATAATAATTTTGACCGTGCCAATGGCGGTTGCGGGAGCGGTATTTTCACTTTGGTTGTTTGGACAAACGTGGAATATTTTCAGCCAGATTGGGACTATTATGTTAATTGGTTTGGTAACCAAAAACGGAATTTTAATTGTGGAATTTGCGAACCAATTGCGGGAAGAAGGTATGCCAAAAGGTAAGGCCATTATGGAAGCAGCAGAATCCAGATTGCGACCCATTTTAATGACGAGCCTTACTATTGCCCTTGGTGCGCTGCCCATTGCCCTTTCATTGGGTGCGGCTTCCACAAGTAGAATCGGGATGGGGGTTGTAATTATTGGTGGCACTATGTTTTCACTAATATTAACACTTTTCGTTATTCCGGCGCTCTATTATATGTGGTCGAGGGAGAAAGTGCACCGCCCGGAATTTGATGATTTAGAAAAATATGAAGTTCAGCAAAGCGTATAATTTTTTATTGGTATTTCTTTTTTTAATAGTTTCCCATTCTGGGCTAGCTCAGGAATTGCTTACTGCTGAAGAGGCGGTGGCAATAGCTTTGGAAAATAATTTTCAAATAAAAATTGTAGCGAATGAACTTGAAATCGATGAAACTGCGGTTTCGCCGGGATTGGCGGGAATGCTTCCGCAGGTAAATGCCGTTGTGGACAACAACCGAAGCCAGCAGGATATAACACAAGTACGGTCTGATGGTACTGAAATTTCAAGGAATAATGCGAAAAACAACAGTCTAAGTTATGGCGTAGAACTGGATTGGACTATTTTTGATGGGCTGCGGATGTTCGCGCGTTATGATCAACTAAAGGAAATAAAGAATCTAGGCGAAGCCGAACTAAAACAGGCTATTTTGGTTACGGTAAGCGATGTGATGACTACCTATTATGATCTCGTTCAGCAACAGCAACAGCTTACTGCATTGGATAGCACATTGGTAATTTCGCGCCAACGTGTGGATCTTGCCAACAATCGTTTTGAAATTGGAAAAGCCTCAAAACTCGAGCTGTTGAATGCACAAGTTGATGAAAACACAGACCAGACGCTGTACTTACGTCAACAGGAGTTATACGAAAATACAAAAACCCGCCTCAATGAAATTTTGGGGAGAGATGTCAAAGAAGAATTCAAAGTAGTGGATATTGTCGTGGTGGATGCGGATTTATTTCTTCCGAAATTGGAAGAATTGGCCCAAGAACAGAATCCGCAACTGCAGGTGCAAATAATCAATAAACGAATTGCTGAACTTCAATTTAAACAAGTGAGGGCGGCCCGGTTTCCAATAATAAGTGCCCAAACAGGTTATATTCTCAGTGATTCGGAAAACAGTCTTGGTTTTACCACGAGCAACAATGTACAGGGTTTCAATTATGGGTTTAGCGCAACGCTCAATATTTTTGATGGCTTCAACCAAAATCGAAATGAGAAAATAGCACGCATCCAAATTGAAAATTCGGAACTCGTGATTGAACAACAAACCCAAACGTTGCTATCCCAATTGTCCACTGCCTACCAAACATATAGTACCAATTTACTTTTGATGGATTTGGAAGAAAAAAATGAAGATATTGCAAAGGAAAATCTGGACATTACCATGGCCAAATATAAAATAGGAACAATCCCTACCATTGAATTCAGAACCGCGCAACTCAACTACATCAACGCCGTATTGCGCTCCAGTAATGCTGCATATGAAGCTAAACTTTCAGAAATTACATTAAAGGAATTGGCGGGAAATCTTACGCTTTAAGCTTAAAAACACAACTTTTTAAATTCTATTAATTTAACTTTTTAAACCCAAGTATGGTTTACTATATTTGCGCGATTTTTTTTTAACAATATTAAACAGAAACATGAAGAAATTTTACTCATTATTTATTGCAATGCTTTTATCATTAGTTTCTTTCGGCCAAGTGCTAAATGAAACCTTTGACGATAACAGCGGTTTTACTACATCAACACCATTTTTCTCTGATGGGACCGGAGATTATTTCGGTCTGGCCGGCGTAAATGATTTTAATGGAGAGCCCACGCCTACACAGCTAAAAGCATACACAGGCTTCACAGGCGGATTTTTAACCGGAATGGATCTGGATGGTGAAGGCGCTTCTCTCCCGATTATAATCGATTGGACAGGACTTGATATTGATGAACTGTCAGATTTAACGTTCAGTGGAGAGTTTGCTGAATTTTTTGATACTCCGGGTGACATAGACGATAATGATTTCATTATTGTAGAATATCAGATAGACGGAGGTGGATACCAAAACTTGATTGCCTTCGCCGGAGCAGATTTTACTGGAGGCGGTGGAAATGCAAACGGAAATTTCCGTGAGGATACAGATTTTGACGGGCTTGGTGATGGCAATCTATTAACAGATGCTTCGCAGGTATTTACTAAAACAATTGTTGGTACGGGATTATTATTAGATTTACGCGTTACAGTTTCTGTAGACTCTGGTGATGAGGATTTCGCAATTGATTCGTTTAACATTAACGGAACAGCTCCAAATGACATTACACCGCCAGTCATTACGTGCCCAACAAATATCACGCAAGATAATGATTTGGGGATTTGTGGAGCTGTGGTGACTTTTGACGCTGCCACCGCAACTGATGACGTAGATCCAAATCCAATAGTGACTCAAACTGGTGGGCCTGAAAGTGGTGACGAATTTCCAGTGGGAGAAACAACCGTTACATTTACAGCCACAGATGCTGCAGGAAATGTGAGCACTTGCAGTTTTACCGTGACTGTAGAAGACGTAGAAGCACCAGTTGTAACTTGTCCAGGATTGCAAACAGTTTCTGCAGATGAGAATGGAATGTATGAAATCCCAGATTACATTGGTGATGGTTTGGTAACTATTGAGGATAATTGCGCAACTGAATTTACAACAACGCAATCTCCCGTTGCTGGAACTATGGTGGCCGAAGGCACTACCACAGTAATTATCGAAGCTAGCGATGATGCTGGAAATACAGCTGGTTGTTCTTTTGATCTTCTTGTTGAACCTTTCTTGGGTGTAAATGATATAGATCTTGCTCAAGTTTCATTGTTTCCAAACCCCGCGAAAAATAGGGTAACTGTAAACACAGATGTTGAAAATATTACAGTTTACAACGTTTTGGGTCAACAAGTATTGGTTTCAGAAACGAATACTTTTCAAGTGAATACTCTTTCAAAAGGAGCTTATTTAGTAAAAATTACTACACTTAATGGAAGCGCGGTTAAGCAGCTGATCGTAGAATAATTTTCAGAATTGTTTATTTAAAAAAAGCCACTCCGCACAGGGGTGGCTTTTTATTTTCCATAATTCAATAATTTTTCTTAGTATTCTATATGGTTTGGTCACAGAAGTATATGAAATAACATATGAGAATTAGTTTCTCGAGGTAAAACTTATAGTTGCAACCAACAAATTACTCCCCCAATTTTCCGACATTTGAATTTCTTATTCTGAAAAAAATTGAAGAAACAGCTTATAGCCATAACATTTTTATTCATATTAATTGCGCCGGCAGTTACTATTTATGGCTACCTTCAATTTGAAAAAAAATCCCTAAAGCGCGAGATCAAAAGAAGAATAATTGCCGGGATAGCCGAAGAAGAACTGGTGCTTTTGAAATTTTCAAAAGAAGAATCCAAAACTCAACTTCGCTGGGAACATTCAAAAGAGTTTGAATTTGAAGGGCAGATGTATGATGTTGTTTCAAAAAAAACTGTGGGAGATTCCATTTTTTACCGTTGCTGGTGGGACCACGACGAAACGGCCCTTAATAAAAAATTGAAAAATCTGGTTGCAGACGCGTGGAATTTGGATAAAAAAAACACCGATGCCCAAATCAATTTGTATTCTTTTCTGAATTCATTCTTTTTTAATGAAACTGTTGCTTGGCAGCCTAAAGTTTATGCTTCTGAAATAATTTTTCATAAAGTGCTCTTGCATCCACAAACTTTCCGTTCAATTATACATTCACCGCCTACACCACCGCCAAGACGGTTTTAAAAATCACTTGTTATTTTTAAAAGAAGCTGCCTTTTTGGTGGCTAAAACCAGTATGCTTCATTTGAAGCACCATAAACTAAAAACAAACCGCAATGCGAAAATTAATATTATTGTGGTTATTGTTGGGCGCCGTAGGCACGGCGATTTCGCAAACAATAACCATCAAAAACAATCAAACCCAACAACCTATTGAGTTGGTGACCCTTAGCAGTGCCAGCCCAAGTGTGTTTGCAACAACAAATGCTGAAGGACAGGCAAATATCGCTGCATTTAAAGGGGTGGAGCGAATTGAGATTCGTTCCTTGGGCTATAAAACCCTCACGCGAAGTTATGCCGAACTTGAGGCAACTTTGTTTATACTTGAAATGGAAACTTCAAATTTGAATCTAGATGAAGTTGTAATTTCCGCAACCCGTTGGCGCCAATCCACGGATGATATTCCTTCAAAAATTATCAATATTTCTGCTGAGGAAGTGGCACTGCAAAACCCACAAACGGCAGCTGACTTATTGGGAATATCCGGAAAAGTGTTTATCCAGAAAAGTCAGCAGGGCGGTGGAAGCCCTATGATTCGTGGTTTTGCCACGAGCCGTTTGCTGTATTCCGTTGATGGTGTGCGCATGAATACCGCTATTTTCCGTTCCGGAAATCTTCAGAATGTAATCAATATTGATCCATTTGCCGTTGAAAATACCGAAATACTTTTTGGTCCCGGATCCGTCATTTATGGTAGTGATGCCATTGGTGGGGTTATGAGTTTTCAAACCTTGACGCCGCAACTTTCGCTAACGGACCAACCGTTGATTACCGGTAAAGCAGGCGCGCGCTATTCTTCAGCTAACAATGAAAAGACAGGGCATTTTGATGTAAATCTCGGTTTCAAAAAATGGGCTCTCGTAACCAGCGTCACTTCTTGGGATTATGATAATCTGCGGCAGGGAAGCCACGGTCCGGAAGATTATATCAAAGATTATTACGTGCAGCGGCAAGATAGTATGGACGTGGTAATTACTCAGGATGATAAACTGTTGCAGATTCCTTCAGCGTATTCACAGATAAATATGATGCAAAAAATCAGATTTAAACCGAATGAGCGCTGGGATTTTCAATATGGTTTTCACTTCTCTGAAACTTCGCCGTATGGAAGGTATGATAGGCACAACCGCGTTCGTAACGGTACCGCGCGTTATGCGGAATGGGATTACGGACCTCAAATATGGATGATGAATAATTTGAATGTGAGCTTTAATGCAAATAATTCGGTATTTGACCAAATGAGCCTTCGCTTGGCACACCAATGGTTTGAGGAAAGCCGGATAGACCGTTCGCTAAATAATAATGAGCGGAATACCCAAAGTGAAGAGGTGAGCGCCTATTCCATCAATCTTGATTTTGTAAAAGCAACGCACGCAAATAACACTTTGTTTTATGGTGTTGAATATGTACTGAATGACGTTGATTCCTTTGGAAAATTGACTGATATTTCAACAAATATTTCTGAAATGGGCCCTTCACGCTATCCGCAATCAACTTGGCAATCAATGGCTGCATATGTAACCGATGAATTTAAGATATCTGAAAAGTTTACTTTGAGTGCCGGTGCGCGTTACAATCACGTTTTGCTCGATTCAGAATTTGATACTACATTTTATCCATTTCCGTTTACCGAAGCAAATTTGAGCAACGGCGCGCTTACCGGAAGCCTTGGTGGCGTGTATCGCCCCGATGAAACTTGGGTTTTGAGTGGCAATTTGGGCACCGCGTTCCGTTCGCCAAATGTGGATGATGTTGGGAAAGTTTTCGACAGCGAGCCGGGCAGCGTAACAGTACCAAACCCCGACCTTAAACCGGAATATGCCTACAATGCAGATTTGGGCGCGGCAAAGGTTTTTGGCGATTTGGTAAAAGTGGATATTACTGGATATTACACCCATTTGGAAGATGCTTTGGTGCGCCGCAATTTTCAATTGAATGGCTTGGATAGCATTCCGTACCAGGGTGAATTGAGCCAAGTCCAGGCCATACAAAATGCGGCAGTAGCGCACGTGTATGGTATTCAGGCTGGCGTTGAGGTAAAATTGCCACAAGGTTTTGGATTTTCAACCGATGTGAATTTTCAAAAAGGGGAGGAAGAACTTGACAATGGAACCACAAGTACTTCAAGGCACGCTGCCCCATTTTTCGGTATTTCAAGATTGAATTATAAGGCGAATAACCTGAATATGGAATTGAATTTAGCCTATCAAGCCAAACGTGATTTTGAAGATTTGCCCGAGGAAGAAAAGGAAAAGACGGAAATTTATGCTCTGGATGAAAACGGAAATCCATATGCGCCATCGTGGTACACGCTCAATTTCAAAGCGCTCTATAAATTAACCGAAACATTTGATGTAAGTGGAGGAATCGAAAATTTGACGGACCAGCGTTACCGTCCATATACCTCTGGTATTTCAGGTGCTGGCCGCAATTTTATTTTGGCCGTTACGGCGCATTTTTAAATTAAATTTTAACAAGTTATTTTTTTATTTCGGAAAAGGTTGGTTCAAAAGACCAACCTTTTTTTATAATTAAAAATGAAATTTATTTCACTCTAAACTATATTAATCGTAATATTGCAATAAAACAATTAAGCATGGGAATTTCAAAGACCGAAATATTCACCGAAGATCAAAATACAATTGCTGCCTTTGCAAAGGCGTTTGCCCACCCGGCGCGCGTCGCCATCTTACAGCATTTATTTAAAATCGATTCCTGTATTTGTGGCGAATTGGTAAACGAAATAGGCCTTGCACAGCCTACCATCTCCCAGCATTTAAGGGAATTAAAACAACTTGGGCTTATAAAAGGAAGTGTAGAGGGAACAAGTGTTTGTTATTGTATCGACGCCAAAAATTGGGAGAAAATGAAAAAAACGATGGCTCAATTTTTAGATCAGGATATTGTTTCAAAAGAGAATTGCTGTTAAATATTTTACTAAAATGACAACCAAAAGACCAATCCTTTTTCCAGAAATAGAAAACGTTCTGAAAACCATAAATACTGAAACTATTTCTAATGAAAGAAAAGATTCTTTACAACCTTTAATAGATTTCATCAAAACAAAAGTTTCAAATTCAGGGAAAATCAGATTGAATTTTATTTGCACACACAATTCCCGAAGAAGCCATCTCTCGCAAATTTGGGCGCAAGCGTTGGCGTATTATTTCAAAATTAATAATGTGCAATGCTATTCGGGCGGAACGGAAAGAACGGCGCTATTTTCTTTGGTTGTGGAAACTTTGCTGAGTTCCGGTTTCAAAATAAAATCAATTTCAGAAGGAAATAATCCTGTGTACGCCATCAAATATTCTGAAAATGAACATCCTATAATTGGTTTTTCTAAAACATTGGATGACGATTTTAATCCAAAATCAGCATTCGCGGCCATAATGACCTGCTCCCAAGCGGACGGCGGTTGCCCATTTATTGCGGGTGCTGAGAAACGAATACCAATCACATACGAAGACCCAAAACAATTTGACGGAACACCACTGCAAACTGAAAAATACAAACAAACTAGCCTACAGATTGCAACCGAATTATATTACGTTTTCTCACAAATCAATTCATAAACTATGGCTTCAAAAAGACTAAGTTTTCTGGATCGCTATTTAACCTTGTGGATATTTGCAGCTATGGCCTTAGGGGTTGCCATTGGGTATTTTTTCCCTACCTTTTCGCAGTTCATAACCGCTTTTAGCAGCGGTTCCACAAATATTCCAATCGCCATTGGTTTAATATTGATGATGTACCCACCGTTGGCTAAGGTGAATTATTCACTTTTGCCAAAGGTTTTCCGGAACACAAAAATCCTTTCCATTTCCCTTATTTTGAATTGGATTATAGGCCCTGTTTTAATGTTCTTTCTGGCAATCCTATTTCTCCGCGACTATCCCGAATATATGGTAGGCCTTATATTGATTGGCCTTGCACGGTGCATCGCAATGGTTTTGGTATGGAATGATCTTGCCGAGGGAAGCCGCGAATACGGTGCGGGTTTGGTAGCGCTAAACAGTATTTTTCAAGTTTTTGCGTATAGTTTTTACGCTTGGATTTTTATAACCGTATTGCCACCATATTTCGGTTTTGAAGGTGCCATTGTAGATATCTCAATAGCAACCATCGCGGAAAGCGTTGCAATCTATTTGGGAATTCCATTTTTAATGGGGATTTTAAGCCGACTTATTTTGGTAAACCTGAAAGGCGAGACGTGGTACAACCAGAAATTCATTCCGGCGATTTCGCCAATTACGTTGATCGCATTGTTATTGACCATTGTGGTAATGTTTTCCCTCAAAGGCGAATTGATTGTAACCATACCCATGGATGTGGTAATCATTGCAATCCCGCTGCTGCTTTATTTTTTGGTAATGTTTGTAATTGGGTTTTTTGTCACCAAGGCAAGCGGCGCAGCATATGATAAAACAACATCCGTAGCATTCACCGCGTCAGGCAATAATTTTGAACTTGCCATTGCCGTTGCCATCGCTGTGTTCGGGCTAAATTCCGGTCAGGCATTTGCCGGTGTCATTGGGCCGTTGGTTGAGGTTCCCGCATTAATTTTATTGGTTAGGGTGTCTTTTTGGCTTCGGAAGAAGTATTTTAAGCAAACTCATAAATTTATAAGAAATGTAGATGAATAAATTTTATTTATCTGATTTATAAAAAACAACAGGCTCCGTAAAATCAATCTCAGGAACCGAATTAAAATAGGAAATGCCAAGTTTGGAAAGAATGCGGGTAACAATCCTGTTCTCCGTGCAAAGAAGGATGAGCACCTTGTTGTTTTCAGCGGCCTTTTTGGAAATCATATAGAGCATACACGCGCAGGAAATATCAAAACTGTACAACGGGTCCAGATCAATCACCAGATATTGGGTCTTGTCCAGCGCACTTTCAATCCTTTGCTGGACTTCGCTTAAGTTGCCACTGTACAATTTACCTTCCAGATGGGCAACGTGTTGCGTTAAAAAGTGAATTTTCATTGTATGTGACGGGTTGGGGGATCACATAGGTTACAAGAAGATTTGGGGATAAGTTCAATGCCAATAAAGCTAAAAAAAAATTATAGGAAATCAAATCCCATTCCGTGCGATTACGGCTACAATTAAAATGGAACATTAAATCACAAGCTATCAAGGCAAAATCAATTTTTATTCAGTATTCAAAATTCAACATTCAAAATTCATCATTAATTACTAATTGCTAACTGTTCATTGTTAATTGCTAATTGATAATTGTATAGTTTTGCAAACTCAAAAATTTCAGAATGATTTCAATAGACAACCTGGCGGTAGAATTTAGTGGCGATACGCTTTTTAGTGACGTTTCCTTTGTGGTGAATGAGAACGACAAAATTGCCCTTATGGGAAAGAACGGCGCCGGAAAAAGCACGATGATGAAGATTATTGCGGGCGTTCAAAAACCCACGCGCGGCAATGTGCGCGCCCCCAAAGATGCGGTTATTGCCTATCTTCCACAGCATTTGTTAACGGATGACACGGTGACTGTTTTTGAGGAAGCCTCAAAAGCCTTCAAGCAAATTTTTGAAATGAAAAATGAAATGGAGCGCTTGAACAAGGAACTGGAAACCCGTTCAGATTATGAAAGCGATGCCTATATGGACATCATTACCAAAGTAGCCGAGCTAGGCGAAAAATATTATGCTTTGGAAGAAATTAATTATGAAGCCGAAGTGGAAAAAGCACTGCGCGGTCTCGGTTTCAAGCGAAGCGATCTACACAGGCAAACATCAGAATTTAGCGGAGGGTGGCGTATGCGCATTGAATTGGCAAAACTGCTACTTCAAAAACCGGATTTGATTTTGCTGGACGAGCCCACAAACCACGTTGATATCGAATCTGTAATTTGGTTAGAAGACTTTCTGCTGAACAAAGCCAAAGCAGTAATCGTAATCTCGCACGATAAAACATTTATCGACAACATTACCAACCGCACCATTGAAGTTACGATGGGAAGAATTTATGACTACAAGGCAAATTACAGCCATTACCTAACCCTGCGGGCAGATAGAAGGGCGCACCAGTTAAAAGCGTATGAGGAGCAACAAAAATTCATCGCCGAAACCCAACAATTTATTGAGCGTTTCAAAGGCACCTATTCCAAAACCAATCAGGTAAATTCCCGCGAGAAAATGCTTGAAAAATTACAACTCGTTGAAATTGATGAAATAGATACCTCCGCATTGGCACTTCGCTTTCCGCCCGCCCAACGCAGTGGTGATTATCCAGTTGTGGCTGAAGGTTTGAGTAAAATGTATGGCGACCATGTAGTTTTCAAGGACGCCAATATGAGTATTTCCCGCGGCCAAAAAGTAAGTTTTGTGGGAAGAAACGGAGAGGGAAAATCCACCATGATCAAGGCCATTATGGGTGAAATTGATTTTGAGGGAAAATGCACTTTAGGCCACAATGCCAAAGTGGGTTACTTCGCCCAAAACCAAGCTGCGCTTTTGGATAAAGAACTCACGGTTTTCCAAACGGTAGATGAGGTTGCCAAAGGCGATGTGCGTACGCAAATTAAGAATATTCTAGGCCGTTTTATGTTCAGCGGTGATGATATTGATAAAAAGGTTGGGTTACTTTCCGGAGGCGAAAGAACGCGCTTGGCAATGGTGAAATTATTGTTGGAGCCCGTAAACGTTCTCATTCTCGATGAGCCTACAAACCATTTGGATTTAAAGTCGAAAGATGTTTTAAAGGAAGCATTGCTTCAATTTGACGGCACCTTGATTTTGGTTTCCCACGACCGCGATTTCCTGCAAGGGCTTTCAGAGAAGGTTTTTGAATTCAAGGACAAACGCGTGATAGAGCATTTTGAAACCATAGACGATTTCCTTCAACGCAATAGAATTGAGAATTTAAAGGAGATTGATTTGAAGGCTTAATTTGAAGTGTATAAGATTTACAAAACCAATTCCTCAAAAAGCCTTTTCAAAGTAGCGTCCAGATTTTCACTGAAACCGTTGTGCGGACGGGATGTCTGTATGGATGAACTGCGCTGTGCGGTAAGCCAGCGAAATCTATCCGCAAGCTCCCACTGGGCAATTGGTCCGCCGTTTTTGTCACCAGAAACAATTTTTTCAATGGCTTGCAAATTTTTTTCGATGTCTTCAAATTCCAATTCGCAAGTGAATATTTCAAATTTTTGCTTTTCAATCCTGCAAAGCACTTTCAGGAATTTTGCCTGCTTGCTGAAAAGCAAAACGCCCACATTCAAGAATTCTTCCCGCTCCACCTTCGGCACGAGCCTAATTACGGCATATTCATAAAATTGCTTCCCTTGCATGCTGTATCTGTTTTACAAAATTGATGGAATGTTTTTTTCGCTGCAGCAAAAACTGAAAATATACTTGACGAATGGCTTCCGGCGATAATTCCGCCCCTTCCCACAAAAGCCAATCTTTGGGAATTAAGTTGGTAATTTCAGCTAAAACTTCATCAGTTAAAAGCGAAAGCATTTCCTCTTGAATCTCCCCAACTTTTGAAGCAAATGGCAACAGCACGTGGTCTTTTATATATGGAAAAGTACTCTGCGCCTGCTGTTCCCACTTTTCCCAAGAATGGTGGAAATAAAACGTTGCGCCGTGATCGATAAGCCATAATTCCTTGTGCCAAATAAGCATATTCGTATTTTTTACCGTTCGGTCAATATTGGTTGTAAAAGCGTCCAGCCACACAATTTTTGAAGCCAAAACCGAATCGGGTCGTGTAACCACAGGGTCAAAAGTGATGGCGCCGGAGAGAAAATGAAGTGCAAGATTGAGGCCGCGACTTCCCTTCAGCAAATCTTGAATTTCTTCATCTGCCTCGCTTCTGCCAAAGGCTTCGTCCAAATTCGCAAAAACCATTTCGGGTACTTTCAGCCCTAAAATCCGCGCAATTTCGCCGCCAAGCAATTCAGCAATCAACGCTTTTACGCCGTGCCCCGCGCCGCGAAATTTGAGGACGTATTTAAAGTCGTCATCCGCTTCGGCCAATGCGGGAAGTGAACCGCCTTCCCGAAGCGGGGTAATGTAGCGCGTAACGTTGACCGTGCGCAGTTCTATTTTTTCTTTCGCCATTTGGCTTACGGGTTTGTTGCAAAAATAGGTTTATTTGTTAAATGTGAAATGAAATCATCAATACCTATTCTTGAACCAATGAAGTTTTATGAAGGTTATTCGTAGTTTTGCCGAAGCAGAAATTTCTAAGAAAAACGGCTTGAATTTAACCATTGAAAATATATTGCTTGTTGGCTCCTTGCTGCTACTAATAAGCATTTTTGCGGGGAAGACTACCTATAAATTTGGCGTGCCAACCCTGGTTCTATTCTTGGGAATTGGGATGCTGGCCGGGGAGGACGGCATTGGCGGTATCAGTTTTGACGATCCGCAGATTGCGCAATTAATAGGTATAATATCACTGAATTTCATATTGTTTTCGGGCGGACTGGATACGGACTGGAAAGCTGTAAAACCTATTATGAAAGAAGGATTGGCGCTTTCAACATTGGGCGTTTTGCTTACTGCTATTACGCTTGGAATATTTGTTTATTACATTACGGATTTTACTATTTACGAAAGTTTGCTATTGGGAAGCATTGTTTCTTCCACAGATGCGGCTGCGGTTTTTTCCATTCTTCGGTCTAAAAATTTGGCGCTGAAAACAAATTTACGCCCAACGCTTGAAATGGAGAGCGGAAGTAACGACCCGATGGCATACGTGCTAACTATTGCATTTCTGGGCTTGGTGGTAAATCAGGATCAAGGGTTGGCATCGATGATTCCTTTATTTCTGAAACAGATGATAATCGGCGGAATTGCGGGTTTCGGCTTTGGAAAACTGAGCAAAATTGTAATCAACAGAATAAAACTCGATTTTGAAGGACTTTATCCGGTGCTGGTCATTGCACTTATGTTCATCACCTTCTCGGCAACTGATTTTGTGGGCGGAAATGGATTTTTGGCAATCTATATCTGCGCCGTCTATTTGGGAAATCAATATTTAATCCATAAAAAAACCATTCTGAAAATGTACGATGGGCTTGCCTGGCTTATGCAGATTGTGCTTTTCCTAACGTTGGGCCTGTTGGTATTTCCTACGCAAATGATTCCCGTTATAGGTATTGGTCTCGTCATTTCATTGTTTTTGATGTTTGTGGCGCGGCCCGTAAGTGTTTTTATCAGTTTGATTTTTTTTAAAATGAAATTGCGCAGGCGGTTTTATATTTCGTGGGTAGGGCTTCGTGGCGCGGTGCCCATTGTATTCGCAACCTATCCACTTTTGGCTGGAATTGAAAAGGCGAATATGATTTTCAATATTGTATTTTTTATATCGCTCACGTCTATTTTAATTCAGGGAACGACGCTTTCCATTGTCGCAAAATGGCTACACGTGGGCCTTCCGGAAAAAGTAAAGCCGAAAAGCCCAACGGACGAATTTCTTTCGGAACACCCAAAAACTGAAATGAGGGAAATAGGCATTGCAAATTCAAATGCTATAGTGGGAAAAAAAATCGTACAGCTTCAATTTCCGAAGAATGCCATTATAGCGATGATAAAGCGAGATGAAAAATACATAACCCCAAACGGTGCCACCATTATTGAAGCGGATGATGTGCTCATTGTGCTTTCAGATTCCAAAAAAGGGATTCAACGTGTGTATGATACTTTGAATATTGGCCAGTTTGAGATTCAGTGATAAATACTTTTCTTATTGAAATTTCGCTCAAATAATTATTATTATTTTTGAAGCAAACCCATTGCAATGAAAATAGTAGTTTCCCCGGCAAAGACGCTGGATTTCGACACAAAACTTCCTACAACCCGCGCAACACAGCCAAAATTTCTGGAAGAAGCCGAGCAGATAAACAATAAGCTGGAACGAAAAAGCAAAAAATCCATTTCAGAACTGATGGACATCAGCGATAAATTGGCAGAGTTAAACTATCAGCGTTATAAGGAATTCAACACCCCGTTTACTAAAAACAATGCACGGCCCGCGGTGTATGCGTTTGCTGGCGATGTGTATTCGGGGCTTGATGCCTATACAATTTCTTCTGAAAAGATCGATCTTCTGCAGGACTCATTACGCATCCTTTCCGGAATGTATGGGTTGCTGCGGCCGCTGGATTTAATACAGCCATACCGTTTGGAAATGGGCACAAAGCTTCCCATAAATCGAAAAAAGGATTTGTATGCCTTTTGGAAAAAAACCATAACCGAAACCCTAAATGATGAACTGGAAAATAACGAACTTTTTCTGAATCTTGCAAGCGTGGAATACTTCAGCGCCATTGATGGGAAAAAGTTGAAAGTGCCAGTAATTTCTCCAGTTTTCAAGGATTTCAAAAATGGGAAATTGAAGGTAATTTCGTTTTTCGCAAAAAAGGCGCGTGGTAGTATGGCGCGCTTCGCAATAGACAAAAATGTGAAAACGCTGGAGGACTTAAAAGGTTTCGATTACGATGATTATAAGTACAGTGATAAATATACTGAAAAAGAAGGCGAGCCGGTTTTTGTGAGATAAATCCAAATTCTTAAAATCAAAAATCCAATAACCTAATAGTCTATTAGTCTATTTTGTTTCATCATATTCATCCATATCCACCCTTCATCCCTGAAAATGCTACAAAATTAATTGTAGGCACGCTGCCACCACCCAGATTTACTACTGGAGAACTTAGGGAAGGCGATGTTGATTTTTGTTACGGTAGCAGGGATGGGCAACTTTGGTTGATTTTAGATAAAATTTTTGGATTGAATTTAAAGTTTGAAACCACTACCGAAGCAATTGAACAGCGCGAAAAGTTTTTGAAAAGCAGAAACATTGGCATTTGCGATATGGTATCTTCGGCGAAGCGTGCAAAAGTTGATGCTTCAGATGTTGGGATGCTGGAGGTTGAACTTAGGGATTTGGTTCGTGTGCTTCAGGAAAATCCTAAAATCAACACGCTACTTTTTACCGGAGGAAACAGTAAAAATGGCCCGGAATATTTTTTCAGAAAAAATTTGAAACACTATGGAATTTCTTTGAAATCGGTTTCAAACGAAGTACCGCGTATCCATAGTTTCAAGCTTCCGGAATCTGGTAGAATTATAAAAACCGTTTCACTCATTGCACCCTCAGGTGCAGCAAATAGGGCTGTAGGGAGTCTCCAATCCTATAAAAATATGAAAGATTTAAATCCCGAAATGACAACTATTGATTTTAGGGTAGAGCAGTATCGGAGGTTTTTTTGAAATTAAATATTTTATTTTAATGTATATATTTTGTTTGAAAACACGAAAAATTATACTTTAGCGGAAGTTATTTACTAAATAGCTTGTATAAGTGTTGATCGTTTAAAGTAACCAGCCAAAAAAGAAAACCCACCGGTATTGCCGGTGGGTTTTTGTTTTATTAAAAAAAATCTTAAGTAATTAATTGTTTTTCATTAAGGTAGTCAATGGACTTACTGCGATTTGAAATTGAATATAAATAACGTTGTTTCTGATGAAAATTTTAGATAGGGAACAACTTGTATGAGTTCTCAATTAGAAAAAAACGTTTCATTAGTTATAAAGGGGTTAACCTGCGTTGCAACATCATTTTATTTTCTTTCGATGTGCTATGCCTAAAAATAAAATATGCTTTAGGGCCAGTTGACTCCACAAAATATTAAGAAATAAAAACGCTATTTTTAAGCCTAAAGAATTACTTCTTTATTTTCCTTTTGTCTTTTTTAGGATGGACTAGTGTCATTTCGTTGATTAAATTTTTTGCATCTGCGTATTTGTCAACAATAAAAAGAACGTAACGGATATCTACCATAATATTGCGTGATAAGGCTGGATCATAGTAATAATCGCTCATAGTCCCTTCCCAAACACGGTCAAAATTTAATCCAATCAAATTTCCATTTGCATCAATAGCTGGACTGCCGGAATTGCCACCCGTGGTGTGATTTGTTCCTATAAAATTAACAGGCATTTTACCATTTTCGCCATAAGGACCATAATCTTTGGTGTTGTACAGCTCAATAAGTTTTTTGGGCACGTCAAACTCATAATCTCCCGGAACGTATTTTTCCATAACACCTTCCAAATGTGTAACGGGTTCGTAATAGACCGCATCTGCGGGAGAATATCCATTAACCTTTCCGTAGGTTACGCGTAATGTGCTATTGGCATTTGGGAAAATACGGGCATCTTTTGGGCTAAGTTCCAATAATGCTTTCATATAATTACGTTGCAATGCAGAAATATTGGTATTCAGTTCATCGTACTTAGGATCAACTTTTTCAAAATAACTATCCGCCATTTCTTTTACCAATATAAATCCGGGATCCTTTTCCAATTTCGAGATCACTTCTTCTGCATTCCCAGTCAACAGATTTTTTACTGAATTATATTTCACAAAGGCAGAATTTTCATAAATGTTTGAAGCCGTGGATTCCGCATTGAGATTTTTGAATGAATTGGGAAGAAACTGTTGCGGTACATTTTTCGCATAAAGTGCGATTAGCGCTTCAAAAACTTCAGAATCCACTTGCTTGTTAAAATCTTTGTACTGATTTTCCAGCGAAGCCAAAAGATTATCCCTGCGGTCATTAAAAGATTGCTCCCCTCTATTCTCAAATATCTGTTTTAATTGATAGGTTTGATAGGCAGTCCGAAGCAATTCCACATTTCTTAAAACCGTTTCCAAAAAATATTCCCGGGCTAGGGCATAGGGCTCTATTTCAGAATAAAATTTTTCAAATTGTGGCAAAATATTGGCATATTCCTGTTGTTTCCCTTTCTTGTTTATTTCTGATGTAAGCTTGTTTTCCTGCCGCTTTTTGATTCCCGCAGCGTCAGATTTTTTCAAGCCAAGCGTTTCTCCTCGCCATTTTTTCCAGTAATTGGCGATGCGCGCATACTTTGAAGCATACTGAATTTTAATCTGCGGATCTGCACGCATATATTTATCCTGAATTGCCAACGCTGCATCCCGAATGGCTATTCGTGCGGGATTGATAGTATTTATAACTTGCTCAATGGCTACCGAAGGCAAGTATTCATCAGTAGTTCCGGGAAATCCAAAAACCAGTGTGAAATCATCCTCCGCTACGCCGTCCAGCGAAATGGGCAAATAATGTTTTGGTTTGTAGGGTACATTTTCTTCAGAATATTCTGCAGGGCGATTGTTCTTATCGGCATAAATACGGAACATTGAAAAATCTCCGGTATGCCTAGGCCACACCCAGTTATCTGTATCGCTCCCAAATTTTCCGATGGATGAGGGCGGAGCACCAACCAAGCGAACATCCTTATAAGTCTCTACAACAAACAGCATGTATTGATTGCCCTCATAAAAGGTACGCACACGGTTTTCTTGCCAGGTTTCTTTGGGAGAATTTTTTACAACCTCAGCCATATTTTCTTCAATTTTTTTCTGCTTTTCAGCTTCCGAAAGTGATTGATCTACATTTGCCAAAATCTTTGAAGTTACATCTTCAATTTTAATAATAAATGTTGCAGTAGTCCCTGGATTGGGGAGCTCATCCTTCATATTTTTTGCCCAAAAACCATTTTCAAGATAGTCGTGCTCAAGCGTGGAATGGCTTTGTATCTGCCCGTAACCGCAGTGGTGGTTGGTCAACAGAAGACCGTTGGGCGATATAACTTCTGATGTACATCCGCCATTAAAATGCGGAATGGCATCTTTCAAACTGGCATTATTGACGTCATAAATATCCTTAGCCGTCATTTTCATCCCCAGGTTGGTCATTTCGGTAACGTTCATTCCTTCTAAGAGTGAAGGAATCCACATACCTCCCTGTTGCGCGAAAAGTGGAAAGGATACTAAAATGAAGAGCGTTTTAAATATTTTCATGATGATTTTATTTTTTAATGTTATTCATAAAACTTTGGAAGTTAGGCTTCTGTAAGAGTTCTCGAGTTAGTTAACTTTCCACAAATATACGCTTTCAGAATTTTGTCTACCGTTATCATCTTTCATAATTGATTGTTAAGCGAAATTGCTTTGAGTGATTTATCCATTAATTTCACTGCAAAAAAGAAATTATGTCAAGTGAAAAAAGACCCTACGAAGCAGAAAAAGATCCGAAAATCTTCGAAAAAGTACGTGAATTTCTGAAAGATCTGAATTCTGGCGATGCCAAACCAATGGAACAAATGGAGCCGAAAGAAGCGAGAAAGGTTTTGGAGGATGCCCAAAATTCTGTTGATGTGGACTATTCCGGAATTTCAGAAAATGAAAAAACCATTAGCCAAAATGGACTCAACGTAAAAATTCACATTACCAAACCCAAAGGTGTAAAGGATGAAGCCCCCGTTTTCATCTTTATCCACGGCGGCGGTTGGGTGTTGGGCGATTATCCCACACATCGCAGATTGGTGCGAGACCTTGTGGTTGAAAGCGGCGCTGTTGCCGTATTTCCAGATTTTACACGCTCACCCGAGGCACAGTATCCTACAGCAATCAATGAAATTTATGCTGCAACGCAATGGGTTGCTGAAAATGGAAAGGAAATTGGCGTGGATGGAAAAAACCTGGCGGTTGTTGGAAATAGTGTTGGCGGAAATATGAGTGCCGTTATAAGTTTAATGGCTAAAGAGAAGAAAGGGCCAAAAATTAAATTACAGGTGCTGTTATGGCCTGTGACCGATGCAAACTTTGATACGGAATCCTATAATTTATATGCCGAAGACCGATTCTTGACTAAAAATATGATGAAATGGTTTTGGGATAATTACTTACCCGATGTTAAAAAAAGAAAAGAAATTTACGCTTCACCATTGCAGGCCAGTATCGAGCAATTAAAAAATTTACCACCAGCATTGATACAGACTGCTGAAAATGATGTATTGCGTGACGAAGGGGAAGCATACGCCCGAAAACTGGATGAAGCTGGCGTAAAAGTTACTTTGACGAGGTATGAGGGAATGATTCACGATTATGGTCTCTTGAACCCCATTGCCCACGTTCCCGCAACCAAAATGGCTGTTTTACAGGCTGCGGCGGTACTGAAAAATGCGCTTAAATAAAAAAATGAATCCGTTCGGAAAAAATTGGATTTGCTAATTTTCTGAACGGATTTTTTAATACTCAATTTTCAATACTTCTATTTCCTTGGTTTCTGAGCCTAGCTGAAATAAAAATTTTTCGCCAGTTTTATGTCCCGTCAATGCTACGGCGATGGGTGCCACAAAAGCTATTTTCTTTTTTCGTATATCAGCTTCATCCACGCCCACAATCTGAAATTGCTGAACGTTATTACTCGGCAATATTCTATAGGAAACAGTCGCCCCAAAACGCACCTCATCCTGGGGTTGCTCTTTTAGTTGTAAAACACGCGCCGTTCGTATCCTTTCATTTAGCAAATCCATTTTGCCCTGTAATACGCCCAGATCCACCCGGCGCTGTTGCTCATTTATGCTTTCAAGGCCATCGCGCTGCATTTCCAATTGCTCGCGTTCCAGTTTTAGCAACTCAAGTCCCTTTGGAGTAACATAATTTACTGCATTATTGGGCAACGCAGCCCTGGGGGGAATGATGGGTGTCTCCTCTTGGTCGCCTTCCTTTACAAAACCTCTGCTCATATATTCTTCATTCTAAATCTTAAGATACTAGTTTTACGTGAATTTTAGTAAATTACACAATGGAAAAATTATTCTCGACCTCTCCTACAAGCCTTTTGCTAATAGCGCTAAGCTGTTTTTTCATTTACATTTCGGTTATAATATTGACGCGGATTTTTGGGAAAAGGAGTTTTTCAAAAATGAGCAGTTTTGATTTTGCGATGACTGTAGCCATTGGTTCCGTAATTGCTTCGGTAATTATGACGCAAAGCCTTTCAGTTACCGAAGGGGCTTTCGGGTTATTGATAATCTATTCCTTGCAGATGATGGCGGCCTATTTCAGAAGGTTTGAATTTTTCAAAAAAGCTATTGATAATTCACCGCTGTTATTAATGGATGGAAATAAAATATTAACGGAAAATCTGAAAAAAGCACGGGTTACCGAAGGCGATTTAAGGTCAAAACTTCGGGAAGCAAATGTGATAGATTTAGATGAAGTGCGAGCCGTTATTTTTGAAGCTACGGGAGATATGATTGTGCTGCACGCCGCGGATAAAGAACGAAATCTTGACAAATGGTTGTTGAAAGATGTAAAAAGAAATTAAGCAATGGCGAACCAAACATCATCAAATAGTTTAAAAAAAAAACCAAGAAAGATTGATATAAATGGTTTTAAGAAAAAAACTAACTAATGGCATTGGTATAAAACAAAACTGAAATTACCGTTAATGCAAACGCCACAGCGGCGGTAAAGATGAAGAAAACCCAAATTACCTCTGGAGAATAGAGGAATTCATTGAAATTGTATAAAACTTTTCGCATAATCGGTTGGATTGATTATTGCGTAGGTTCAGATTTCTTGATTTGGGGTCTAAAAATCTCAGAGAGATAAATTTACCATAAATTCTCAATTGCTTGTTATTTATCACGTTAAAGTTTTGAACATTGTTATTATGTAGAGTAAATACAATAGATGTTAAGATCTGTTTCTTGTAATTTCGATTTAAAATATGATTTTTTTGATTTGAAAATTATCCAATCCTTACTTTCGTAATGTAAAAATGATATTATGAGTTATTGTAAAGCGATAGAAAGCATGCAGCCCGAGGAGCGGCGGGCACTCCACAAAAATTATCACGATAATTTTTATGGATTTCCCATCCATAATGACGATGAACTTTTTGGGCGATTGATTATGGAAATTAACCAAGCTGGTTTAAGTTGGGAAACCATTCTAAAAAAGGAATCATCATTCCGCAAAGCCTACGATGATTTCAGCATTCAAAAAATTGCGCATTATACCCAAGAAGATAGAAACCGCCTATTGAACGATGCCGGAATTATAAGAAACAAGCTAAAAGTAAATGCCGCCATTGAAAATGCAAAAACGGTTTTAGAATTGCAGAAAGAGTTCGGTTCCTTTGAGAATTGGTTGGAGCACAATCATCCCAAATCAAAGGAAGAATGGGTAAAGCTTTTTAAAAAAACCTTCAAATTTACGGGCGGTGAGATTGTGGGCGAATTTTTAATGAGCATCGGGTATCTTCCCGGCGCGCACGAAGAAAATTGCGCCATTTATAAAAAAGTTTTAAAAGCGAATCCTATGTGGAAAAGGAATGTATAAAATAAAAAAAATCCGCTAAACAAAACGCTTCGCGGATTTTTTGTGGAGCCGGAGGGATTCGAACCCTCGTCCAAACGCGCAACCATACTGCTTTCTACATGCTTAGTCTTCATTTGGTTTTTCGAGGGTTTGCCGGTCAAAGACTACCAACGCACCCCTTAGCTTCGCTCAGGTTTCACCCGCGCATCAAAGCCCTGCGCAGATTAGGTTTACTTTTACGAAGCCGCTATATCGAACGCCGTAAACCAAGGCCTTCGAGCGACTTCCTGCTTGCCCACCTTGTGGGCCGAGGCATACCGTACTATAATTCGGGTTATGCAGCTAGGGCGTAGTTATTCTCGCCGTTTAAAAAGTGTGAAATATGAGATTTACGAGCTGTATCCCAGCGCTCGGCATGCTTACAATACAATTAGACCCGCTGTCAAAACCAGTCGGCCCCTTTTTCAATGAACAATGAACAATGAACAATTAGCAATTATTAATTAGCAATTGTTCTTTTGGGCGTTACCCGCTTGGGGCGGGTCGGGCTTTCGGCTATATCTTTTTATAAAAAATAAAAAGGATGCCGCCTCAATCCCTAACGCGGGCGGCAAAGATACATGAAAAACCCTATCTTTGCCACCGCAATAATTCCAATTCCATTTGGAACAAAAAACATACCACATGCCCATTACCTTCGCCATTATCAAGGAACGCAAAAACCCACCCGATAGACGCGTGGTTTTTTCACCGAAAAAATGTCAGGAAGTCATAAAAAAATTTCCAGATGCGCGCATAATTGTGGAGACCTCAGATGTCCGGATATTTCCTGACAGCGCGTATAGCGATGCGGGTTTTGAGGTTTTGGAGGACGTTTCAAAAGCAGACGTTATGCTGGGTGTAAAGGAAGTTCCCGTTGAGGCGCTTATTCCCAATAAAAAATATTTTTTTTTCAGCCATACAATCAAAAAGCAACCGTATAATAGAAAACTGCTACAGGCAATTCTTCAGAAAAAAATTGAGCTGTTTGATCACGAAACCATTGTTGGCGAACATAAAAATAGATTGATAGGTTTTGGCTATTACGCAGGCTTGGTGGGGGCGTACAATGGTTTTAGAGCGCTGGGAATTCGCGATGGAATTTTCAATTTGCCAAAAGTGGAAAGCCTTCCCGATTTAAAAGCCGTGAAAGCCGAACTCGATAAAATTTCGCTGCCAACGTTGAAAATTATTCTTTCCGGCACGGGAAAGGTAGCTCGTGGTGCAAAGGAAATTCTGGATCATCTAAAAATTCGCGAAGTTTCGGATTTGGATTATCTTTCAAAGGAATTTGATGAAGCGGTTTATTGTATGATTGACGTTACGGAATACAACAAAACAAAGGACGGAAGCCCCTTCAATAAAGAGGAATTTTATAATGACCCTTCCAATTATGAAAGCGATTTTATGAAATATGCCAAGGTGAGCGATATGTTTATTACCGGGCATTTTTATGGAGATGGCGCACCGTATTTGTTTACACGCGAAGATGCCAAGCATCCAGATTTTAAAATAAATTTAGTGGCCGACATTTCCTGCGATGTTGATGGGCCCATTGCCAGCACCCTGCGGGCATCTACTATTGCAAATCCGTTTTACGGCTATAATCCACAGACGGAAACCGAAACTGAATTTGATGCCCCAAACGCAATTACCGTCATGGCTGTGGATAATTTGCCGTGCGAATTGCCAAAGGACGCCAGCGAAGGTTTTGGCGATATGTTTCTGGAGCACGTAATCCCGGCCTTTTTCAATTTTGATGAAGATGGCATTTTAAAACGTGCGCAAATGACCACGGCGGATGGAAAATTGACCGATCGATTTTCGTATTTGCAATCGTATGTAAACGGTTGATTAAATTCTTTTAAGCTCCAGCGGTTCTTCTTTTTCCAGTTTAATAAGTTGGGTAAAAAATTCCTGCAAACTTTTATAGGCCTCTGGTCTAAAACTATGATTGTTCAGTTTCAGGTTTAACCTAATAGTTATCTTGTTGCCAGCGGCATCATATGCTACGGTAAGCTCCCCATCATTCTCAGGTAATTTCATTACTTTATTCGCCGGTTTTTTTACCAATTCGTATTGGTCATTCAAATCTATGGAAACCAAATAGGTATTGGATATTGGGAATGCGAAATCTATTGGATATTTCCGTATTTCTGCCGTAAAAGGATTTTGTTCAAAATAATTTTCGGAAATAAATGGAAAAAGAAAAAATCTATCGCCGGCTGTCTGGTCGTGCAATTCAATATCGTAGGTTTCTTTGTAGGGTTGTTCCAAATCCTTATCGTTTTCAATTTCTAGATTTGAAATATCCAACGACTCATTTTTGCTCTGTTTCTTTTTTAGAATTTCTTGCGGAGTGAAATTATTGTACTCATCCCTTTTTTCCACCGAAATATAGCCAGTTGAAATCTCACTTACTTTTCCACTGAAAACGCCCTCTTCATTGGCAGTTAGTTGTACGTTCGTGTAGTGCACATTTCGATTGATGGGTTCAATCTTTTCCCAGTAACTTCCTTTTTTGAAATCCAGCACCCTACCTTCACCATTGAGCGTTCTCACGGGCAAAACTCCAAAAGGCGTATTCTTTTCGGTAGCATCCAGAAAATATTTCTCATTTTCTAAAGTAAGCATTACAATTGCGTAATTGAAATCGGTTATCACTGGATATAATTGTGTTGGTTTTGCTCTATCACGTGTAGTGATAAGGACCACATATGCCTCGAGATTGGCGGCTTCCAAAGCATTCAATAAGGCGAAATTGATTTCAGAGTTGTTGCCAGAACCTTTCTCATAAGCATTCTTTACATCAGTATCTATTGAGATACCATCTTTTTCGTTCCAATTCATTTGTTGCTGAATATGGTAGTAGATGTTCTTTGCTTTTTCTAGATCTGTACTCGCGGCAAGTAGGTTTGATGGTAATTTGCTTTTAAAATAACTATCATAGTTTAGTTGACGGCCAAGATTGTTATCGTATTTAAATTTCGTGTCGATTTCATCCCAATTACGGGTAAAATTATTTCTCTCGCCGCTTAGATTAGTAAATTGCACCAATTCATAACTTATATTTGAAAGATAATTATCCTTGGACAGCATATATTTTTCTTCCTTGAAGGCTGGAACATTTTTCATGGCATATGTTACTGATTCACAATCACCAGGAACCGCAAAACCTGGCAAGGTAAAACAAGCCTTTTTTATGGTTGCATCATTAACATCCAAAGGAATTGAGCCTCTAAGTGTTCTGTTATATTGAAAATTACCAGGAATTTCTGCGTGGAATTCTGAATAAATAATGGGCAGCGGTCCCTGAAAATCCCATTCGCCGAAATTGGTAAAATAGGGAGACTCGATTCTATAGGTATATTCCAAAATGCTTCCATCCTGTACGTTTGGGAATGTAAAGGTTTTATAGGCCCAATTATTATTTATATCCGTTTCAAAAAAGGCATTGTTTCCCACGTAGGTTTCAGTCTTGCCATTGTAGGTTACTGCCTTGAATCTTGTGATGTTTTCACGCACGTTGCGTTCTCTGTAATAGGGAATATTAATGGTTGCTTGTTTAAATTCCTTTGCATTGAAAACTTTGGTTTTAACGTGGACTTCTTTTACAACCCTTACGTAATTGTCAATAACATCAACGAAATAATTGCCCTTTTTGAAAATTACAACCCCTGCCGCTTCCGGATCCTGTGGGTACATTTTCATTGAAATTTCTGAGGCCAAAGGCTCCGTAAATTCTATTGGTTTGTGCTTTTGGGCGGTTGCCAAGTTAAAGACTAATAAAAACGAAATAAGAAGATATTTACTTGAAATTTGCATTGGAAAAATTTATTTAAGAAATATGTATTAATTTTTTACGAGGACGATGGGTTGTCTTTCTTCGTTCGTTTTATTTATTTCAAATTTTTCCGCAAAATAAACTAATTATCAAAAACCCAAAATTTTGATTGTGTTAATATGTATATCAATTGTACAATCCCTAGATTTTAGTTGCCGTTTTTGAAAGAAATAAAATAAATAGAAACCCAATAAAATAGGCCAAAAAGTCCCACGGATCAAATACGGAGCCAATGATTATTAAAAGCAATTTTGATTCTATTTGAAATTTTTCCGTTATTTCAAAAAATTGTAAAATTTCAACCAAAAAAGCAAAGCCTAAAACGGCAATGGCCAATTTGAAATATTCAACGTTTATGAATATTTTGCAAAAATAGAACAACAGCACAACAACCAATGCATCGCCAATAAATCCACGGACAAATGAATGGGAGGGAAGGGTGGCAATAAGTATTTCGATACCAAATAGCGCTAAAAAAATTAGAAAATAATTCAATTTATGATGTCTCAAATTTGCTGATTTTAAAAAAGAGAAGGGAGTTTTTTCCCTTCTCTCTATATTAATTGATTTCTTATCCATTATTCCAATCAATTTTTCGGGAAGCAAACATGATAATGCCCAATATTACAAAAAGACCAATACTTCCAACCAACAGCGCATAGTTTTCTAATTGAATAATCACGTAGATAAAACCATAAAGTGAGGCAAGTGAGGCGCAAATTAACATGGGGAATTTCCACCCATTAAGTATAGCTCTTGAATAGATAGTGATCAATGCAAGCACAGCCGCGGCCGCAACCATATATGCCATAAAGAAATCACTGTGTTCAGAAATAGAGATGAGCAACGTATAGAACATAACCAAGGCAAGACCTATCATTACATATTGAAATGGGTGTATGTAAATATGGCTGACCAATTGTATAAGTAGAAAAACCAATAGCGTCAATCCTATAACCATAAATCCGTATTTTGCCGTGCGTTCGCTTTTTTGGTAATCATCCACTGGGACAATAAATTTGGTGCCGAAAGAGAATTCCTTTAAATCAGGTAATTTTTCTGAAAATTGCTGTTCAAATTGTCTATTTATTTGAAGGATACGCCACTGGGCTGTAAATCCTTCCTTTTTAATAGTATTATCGGTATCTTCCGGTAAAAAATTACCATCAAAGCTGGGCGAGTTCCAATTAGATCTCATGGAGACGTCAGTTTCTTTACCTATTGGCAAAAATCTTAAGCTTTCACTGCCATTTATTTTTAAGTTGAATGAAAATTTATTTTCATTCAAAAATAATTCCTGCGCATTTTCTATGAATCCACTCTGAATGGTATTCAAAAAATCACGAGAATATTGTGGTGTCATTGCTAAATCCAATGAATTGATACGTACAGAGGGAGTGGTTTTTATGCCTCGTAAATTTGAAGTTTTAATTAGTACGGTCGCCTTTTCCCAAACTATATTTTCTGGAAGAATATCCAATGCCGAAAAATCTATTTTGGGGAATGTCCCTTTCATAGCAATGGATGCCGTAAAAACTACCGATTCATATATGCTGCGCTCACGGGTGTTGGCATCAACATCTGAATCAATTTTTAAGCTATCTGGAAAGAAGTATGCATATTTTATAATTTCTGAAGTTGTTGGATAATACGTTTTATCTTTTTCATTAAAATTGGTTTCTTCTTTCAAAACCTTATATGGAATCTTTATAATTGGACCTGAAATCAACACATTGTTGCCCCATTTTCCATTTATTTCTGATACTACTTCTGCTTGCCTCACCGCGCGTTCCCTGATTAATTCTTTTACAAATTCCAACGGAATCAATAAAATTAAAAGTAAGAAACCAACAACCATCATTCTTGCGGTAATGGAGTTTTTTAGCCAATTGCTGAATTTGTTTTTTGAATTTTCCATAATTTAGTTTTTAAAGTACTTTGTATTTCAAAGTTAATTGATAAAAAAAATTGTTTTTAGTTATATTGGTTTTTGAATTAATTTCTCGAGTGCATCAATATGTTTCTTAAATTCTGAAGTACCCAATTTCGATGCGGAATAGCTGGTATTCGGCTTTCTTCCTACAAAGGTTTTTTCAACTTTTATGTATTCCGCCTGCTCCAGTGCTTTTATGTGGCTGGCCAAATTTCCATCAGTAACATCAAGTAATTCCTTCAATCTGTTGAAGTCCGCATCTTCATTGACCACTAGAATGCTCATGATTCCCAAGCGAATTCGATGATCAAAAAGTTTATTGATGTTGTCTATAATACCCATAATTATTTCTGTTCATTATAGTGCATTATACTACCGTAAATAATGTGGAGCACCCCAAATCCCAAAACCCAAAAAACCAGTCCGTACCCAGGAAAGATGGCGCAAATCAATCCCAAGATAATCTGTGCATAGCCAAGATACTTCACATTGCCAATAGTATATTTGGATGCATTAACCAGAGCCAGGCCATAAAAAATAAGCATTAACGATGCTGAAAGACCATAATGTTGGCTATTGAGTTTTATAAGTATGTATAATCCACCTGTAACCAGTGGTATCAAAAAATTGATCAATAAACGTCTCGTGGTTTGATCCCATATTTTTTCGTTGTTTCTTTTGGCCTTTCGGGTAGTTAAGAAATAGGCTGTTAAAACACTGAAAAACGCTACTGAAAAGAGCAATGCCACCAAAAGCATAAAATTTCTCCCATATAGAAACAGAACTTCTCCGTCTTTCGGAAAGAGAAAAAAATATGCGATGGCCGCTCCGGCAATAGCGTAAATACCTGCAAAAATACCCGAGAGTCCACTAAGTGAAATAAATCGAGATGATTTATTCATCAAATTTTTTATCTCATTTATGTCCTTCAAATAATCTGTGCTATCCATGTTAAAGTACTTTGAAAAGCAAAGTAAATTAATTTATCCGAAACTGCAAAATAGATTTTAGCTATGAGAATGTTTAATATATAATTAAAATTTATTGAAAAAGGGGTTTTTCCCCCCTAAAAAAGGGGAAAAACCCCCTTGACCCATATATCTTTTTCCTACCATCTTTGCAGTAATAAATTAATGGGGGAAAAGTAATTTATTCAATAAAAAAGGTCGCGCAATCCTGCCGGCCTTTTTTAAAAAAAATTAAAATCGATAGGGGGTCGATTTTGTGTTTGCCTAGCTGTTCAAATTTGAACAGCTTTTTTTTGAGAAACTACAGGTTCGCCTTTTTTTTTGTAAATGCAGAAGTGTTTACATTTTTTAGCCAAAGCTGAAAATACAGCTGTAATTGGGGAGTTATAGTAAGTATGGGATGCAAATGGACCAATCCAAATGATTGGTCCTTTTTTATACCTGCTATTTTTTATAGACTATTGATGGTCTTTTTAATAGCTACCAAATCCGTCAACAATTTTTCCAGATGCGAAAGATCCAACATGTTAGCTCCATCGCTTTTCGCGTTTGCGGGATCAAAATGGGTTTCTATAAAAATACCATCAGTTCCAGTTGCAATTCCCGCACGGGCAATGGTCGAAATCATTTCTGGTCTACCTCCGGTAACACCTGCACTCTGGTTTGGTTGTTGTAAACTGTGGGTTACATCAAGCACCACTGGTGCATATTGTTTCATAGTAGGGATTCCGCGATAATCCACGATCATATCCTGGTAGCCAAACATAGTCCCGCGATCTGTAATAATTACTTGTTGATTGTTGCAATCGGTAACCTTTGTAACTGCATGCTTCATACTTTCTGGGCTCATAAATTGACCTTTTTTCAGATTTACCACTTTGCCCGTTTCCGCAGCTGCCACCACCAAATCTGTCTGTCGAACCAAAAATGCTGGGATTTGTAAAACATCTACATATTCGGCTGCCATTGAGGCATCACTTATTTCATGAATATCAGTAACCGTGGGAACGTCAAAAGTTTCTGAAACTTTTCGAAGAATTTTCAGCGCCTTTTCGTCGCCTATACCGGTAAAACTGTCTAGTCTGCTTCGGTTTGCTTTCTTGAAACTTCCTTTAAAAATATATGGAATTTTAAGTTTTTCCGTTATGGCAACAATTTTTTCTGCTATTCGCAATGCCATTTCTTCTCCTTCTATGGCGCATGGTCCAGCCAGAAGAAAAAAATTATCAGAATTCGTATGCTTTATTTTTGGGATTTTGCTCAATTCCATAATTCAAATTTAGAGATGTAAAGATATGTATTTTACCTTCTTCCTTTTGGGCAAAATCTATGGGTGGAATAACTCAATTTTTTCTCAAAAATATATTTTCACTATCTGCGTGTAATCAACTAAGAAACACTACTTTTGCACCCTCTTAAAAAAGGAGTCTTTCTATGAAAATTAAAAATATTGCCATTATAGCCCACGTTGACCACGGTAAAACTACTTTGGTCGATAAGATTATGCACCACTGCAGCCTTTTCCGTGAAAACGAAAATACAGGTGAATTAATTTTGGACAACAATGATTTGGAACGTGAAAGAGGAATTACCATTACCTCAAAAAACGTTTCGGTTGTTTATAAGGATACTAAAATCAATATAATAGATACCCCTGGTCACGCGGATTTTGGAGGAGAAGTGGAACGGGTTTTAAACATGGCAGATGGTGTGTTGCTATTGGTTGATGCCTTTGAAGGACCTATGCCACAGACGCGATTTGTACTCCAGAAAGCAATCTCACTCGGTCTGAAACCTTGCGTGGTTGTAAATAAAGTTGATAAGGAAAACTGTACGCCAGATGAGGTGCACGAAGCTGTTTTTGATTTAATGTTTGAATTGGGTGCTGAAGAATGGCAGTTGGACTTCCCAACAGTCTATGGTTCTGCAAAACAGAACTGGATGAGCGATGACTGGAAGAAGAAAACAGAAACTATTGAACCGTTACTGGATATGGTTCTTGAACATATTCCTTCTCCAAAAGTGGAGGAAGGTACGGTGCAGATGCTAATTACCTCACTCGACTTCTCTTCATTTACGGGAAGAATTGCCATCGGCCGCTTGCAAAGAGGCACCTTAAAAGAAGGTATGCAGGTTATGCTCGTAAAACGCGATGGAACTAAGGTGAAATCAAAAATCAAGGAAGTCCACACTTTTGAAGGGCTTGGCCGTAAAAAAGTAAACGAAGTACAGGCTGGAGATATTTGTGCGCTTGTAGGGCTCGAAGGATTTGAAATTGGAGATACTGTTGCAGATTTTGAAAATCCTGAGGCTTTGAAAACCATCGCAATCGATGAACCTACTATGAGTATGATGTTTACAATCAACGATTCCCCATTCTTCGGGAAGGATGGAAAATTTGTAACATCACGCCACATTAAAGAGCGTCTTGAAAAGGAACTTGAGAAAAATCTTGCGCTGCGTATGCAACCTACGGATAGCGCCGATAAATTTATGGTTTTTGGCCGTGGGGTTTTGCACCTTTCAGTTTTAATTGAAACTATGCGCCGTGAAGGTTATGAGATTCAAATTGGGCAGCCACAAGTTATTATCAAAGAAATTGATGGTGTAAAATGTGAACCCGTTGAAGAAATGACTATCGATTTGCCGGAAAACGTTAGCGGTACTGCCATCAATATGGTAACCATCCGTAAAGGTGAAATGATAAGTATGGAAGGAAAAGGCGATAGAATGGTTTGCAAATTCATCATTCCATCCCGTGGTATTATTGGTATGCGTAACCAACTGCTTACTGCAACTGCTGGAGAGGCTATTATGACGCACCGTTTTCTTGAATATCAACCCCTAAAAGGTGGAATTCCAGAAAGACAAAACGGAAGTTTGGTTTCTATGGAAAATGGTAGCGCAATTCCTTATTCTATAGATAAATTGCAGGATAGAGGGCGCTTCTTCGTAGATCCGGGAGAGGATATTTATGAAGGCCAAGTAATTGGTGAAAATTCTCGCCAAGATGATATGACGGTGAATATCACAAAAACCAAAAAGCTTTCAAACGTACGTTCTTCGGGCGCTGATGATAAAGCACGCATTATTCCAGCAATAAAATTTTCTTTGGAAGAAGCGTTGGAATACATCCAGAAAGATGAATATGTTGAGGTTACGCCAAACCACTTGAGACTTCGTAAAATTCTTCTCAAGGAAACCGATAGAAAACGCTTTAAACTTTAAAATTTATTTTATAAAATAGTAAAATCCCTTTTGGACAACGTTGTTAAACTGCGAAACCAAAAGGGATTTTTTAAAATATTCTGCCATATTTTTAGTTTATTTGTTGTCTAATTGTAAAGAAAGCACTGCCTTTCTGTAAATAAATTCAATATGAATTTTTTGTATTTTGATCCAGGATTGGGTGCAATGATAGTGCAAGCTGTAGTTGCGGGTGCTGCGGGAGTGCTGCTTTTTTCAAAAGGGGTAATGTATAAGGTGAAATCTTTTTTTGGGTTGACAAAAGAGAAAGAAGATACTTACGATTCAATTGATATTGAAGAGCAAGACACCGATGACAAAAAAAACTAACGCTCACGAAGCTTCCTTTAGAGATCCTTCCGGCTACATTTTTCACGATAATGGCACCTTGAGAAGGGCCATAAAACCAGTTTATTTTCCACAGTACAAAAAATTGACCGAGAGTGGATTCTTCCAAAATCTCATTCAAAATGGTTTGTTGATTCCGCACGAGGAAACTTCAAATTCTCCAGAAGAAATTGTTATTACCCCAGAAAAAATTCCGTTCATCACAAATCCATACGAGTGGAGTTTTGAGCAATATAGACACGCTGCGCTTCATACGCTGAAAATTCAGAAATATGCGCTTTCAAAAGGCTTTATTTTGAAGGACGCATCGGCATACAATGTTACGTTCCATAAAGGAAAACCCATTTTCATCGATACGCTTTCTTTTGATTTTTATGAGGAAGGAACTCCTTGGCGGGCGTATAAGCAGTTTATCACCCACTTTTTTGGGCCGCTTGTTTTGGCAAAATATCACGGGACGGAAATTTTTAAAATGATGCAAACGTATATCGACGGGATTCCCGTTAAATTGATTTCCTCATTGTTGCCAACGCGCACTAAACTCAGTTCCACATTATATCCCAATATTCACTTGCTAGCTAAGATGGAAAGCAAGCATAGTGAGGATTATAAAGCTGAGACTAAGATCGCTACACTTTCCAAAAAAGCCCAAGAAAATATACTTCAAAGTCTATTTGAATATATCAAAGATTTAAAATTGAAGGAAACCAGCGAATGGGGCGATTATTACAACAAAACCAATTACAATGAAACCGCTTTTGAAGCTAAAAAAGAACTCATAAAAAAGTGGATAAAACCTCTCAATCCACAGAAATTAATAGATGTTGGGGGAAATGATGGCACTTTTGGAAGAACGGTAATAGATAGCGTCCCGCATATAATGGTTACCGATATTGACAGTAACGCTGTGGACCATAATTATAGGCAAGTTCAACAGAATAAGGAAGAAAACATGTTGCCCTTTGTATGTGACGTGCTGCAGCCGGCACCGAGTGTAGGATTCAATAATACCGAGCGCAATTCGCTCATTGAAAGATTGAAGGAATATTCACCGGACGTAACGATGGCACTTGCGCTCATTCACCACATCACACTTTCGGGCAATGTCCCTTTTGAAAAATCTGCAGCATTTTTTGCATCATTTTCAAAAAATCTGATTATTGAATTACCAACCCGCGATGACTCTTGGGTAGAGTCGCTATTAGTGCGAAAACGCGAGTTTATAAACCATTTCGATTTTTACAATGAAATTGAATTTGAAAAGGGGTATTCAACATATTTTGATCTTGAAAAAAAGGAGGCCGTGATGGGCACAAAGCGGATTCTTTATTTGTATAAAAGAAAATAAATGGCGCAGAAAAAAGGGCAAAATATCGCTGAAAAATTTCTAAAAGGTGAAAAAGAATTTCCCATTTTGGCGGGACTTGCAGCCGGGCTTTACCCAATGTCTTTTTATTATTCGCGTAATTTTTCGCTTATAGACTCTTGGGCACATCTCGGGTATTTTTCCTTGATTTTTCTTGCAATTCCACTCTTTTTATCCGTCATTTTTTATTGGCTTTCAACAAAAATAAAAGCCGATTGGTCAAAAATTATCTTGCCTTCCTTAAATATCTTTTTGTTTCTCTTTTTTCTGAAAATGGTTTTATATCCAGGAATTCAAATGAAAATTACAGCGGGAATTTTCCTGATTTCGTTGGTTCTTGGTTACGTTCTATCCAAACATTTCAAAAAAGTGATTTTGCTACAGCTTATACTAGCTGTAATTAGTCTTTTCACGTTAATTCCGGTTGTATATGAAAACCTTTCATACTCAAATAATTGGACGCGCCAACCAGATACTATTGAAGCCGCTATTTTCAAAAAGAAACCGAATATTTATTACATCCAGCCGGATGGTTATGTGAATTTTTCAGAATTGAAAAAAGGCTATTACAACTATTCAAATACAGATTTTGAGGACTTTTTAACTGGCCGAAATTTCAAAAATTACAGTGATTTTCGAAGTAATTATGATGCCACGTTAGCTTCAAATAGTTCCACTTTTACGATGAAGCATCATTTCTATTCCAGCAGCTCGGGTTCAAATGAAGTTACGCGCGCCCGGAATATCATCATCAGCGAAAATGCTGTTTTAAATATTTTCAAAAGTAATGGCTACAAAACCCATTTCTTTTCAGAATATCCGTATTTGTTGATGAATAGACCAAAAATAGGTTACGATTATTCTAATTTTGAATATTCTGAAGTGCCCTTTTTGGGAACGGGAATGGAGATTAAAAAGGAGATTTTACCCGATTTCAAAAATAGTTTGAATGAAGATGAAGCACAACCAAAATTTTTCTTTATTGAAATTTTTAATCCAAAACATATTGATGGTTCTTCCGGCGGTAAAAATATAGTTGAAAAAAAACGTAAGATTTATCTCGAAAATCTTGAAAAAGCGAACAACAATTTAACCGAATTAATTGAGGTAATTTTAGAAAAAGATCCAAATGCACTTATAATGATTATGGCAGATCACGGTGGGTATGTGGGTATGGAAAAACTTCAACAAGGGAATGAGAAAATGGAAGACCCGGATAAGGTTCGTTCAATTTTCAGCAGCATACTTTCTATACATTGGCCCAATGCTACAGCTCCAGCTTTTGATTCTGAAATGAAAACTTCGGTGAATGTCTTTCGGGTTTTGTTCAGTTATTTAAGTGAAAATGAAAAATATCTTGACAATTTGCAGCCAGATATTAGTTACGGTTTAATCACAAAAGGTGCGCCGAAAGGTGTTTACGAATTGATTGATGGGAATAACAACATTTCTTTTAAGAGCGTAAAATTAAGTGAAGAATAAATTACTTTTTCAACCCCAATATACTAAAAAACAGACTGAACAGAATAACCTGAATACCAAGTAACATCAGCGTTACTGCGGGAATTACAATTCTTAAAATTTCGGTGGAATTAATGTTTCCAAAGCTTAATTGTTGCCAGTCTGTATAAGCAGTTATGCTTAAAATGACTCCAAATATCACCAATAAAATTCCCGCAACCAATCCTTTTTCAAGGGTAATCAATTTAAAAAATCGGTCGTATTTGTTTGATTTTGGTAGCAAATCATTTTCAACCGTGAAAACTTTTGTGAGGCCGTAAAACAGCACAAACTGAAAACCTATCAATAACATTCCGGAAGTAAAAAGAAGGGTGTGCACGTCAAAATTCACGTTCCCGATTGTGACGGGGCCAGCTATCAAAGCAGCCGAGGCGAAAATCCCCAAAATCATCATTAAAATTCCAGGTAGCAAGAAAAGCCATTTTGGGCTGTAAAGTACCAAAAATCGCAAGTGCCTCCAGCCGTCGCGCCACGTATTTAAATGCGGTGGCCGCGAACGTCCATCTTTGGAAAGCACGGTGGGTACTTCAGCGATTTTCATATTTTTTAGGCTCGCTTTTACTATCATTTCACTGGCAAATTCCATCCCCGTGGTTTTCAGTTCCATTCTGTGATAAGCCTCTTTTGAAAATCCGCGAAGCCCGCAATGGAAATCCCCAATTTTTGATTTAAAAAACAATCTTCCAATAAAAGAAAGCACGGGATTGCCCAAATATTTATGGAGAAACGGCATAGCTCCTTTCTCAATTCCGCCTTTGAAACGGTTTCCCATTACCAAATCAAAACCTTCGCGAAGTTTTAAAACATAGGGCATCAAATTGCTAAAATCGTAGCTATCATCTGCATCACCCATAATCACGTAAAGTCCATTTGCGGCTTCAATACCGCCGCGCAGGGCACTTCCGTAGCCTTTTTGCGGAACGTTAATTACGGTTGCATTCAGGTTTTTCGCAATCTGTTGTGAGCCATCCGTACTGCCATTGTCCGCAATAATTACCTCGCCGGCAATGTTTTCGCGCTCAAAAAAATGGTGCGCTTTTTCAATACAGACCGCAAGGGTTTCAGCTTCGTTAAGGCACGGCATTACTACACTTAGCTCGGTTTTCATTTGGCGAAGGTTGCTTTTTTCAGCAGTAAAATTAAAATAATAAACGCCAACGCAAAATTATAGAACACATATCGCATAATGGTGTGCACGGCAACTGCGACAATTAGTGCATTTGAAAGAATCAATAAGCTTCCGAAAAAAATAATTCCGTATTCGAGAGTGAATTTTTTCAAAAGTTTGATTCCGCTAAAAATGCACACCAAAACGAAGAAAAGAAAAATAAAAAATGAATAAAAACCGTGCATCACACTTGTGTAATAAAGCGAAATATAATCTTTCAAATGTGTTTTTACCAGTGGAAAAAACATCGCTTTTGCGGCAATTTCAGTATCGATTGAACTTTGGAATGGATCATTTTTATCCCTAAAATGTTTTCGGCCAATGTCATGAAAACTTTGGTTGCAGATGTACGGGAAATTATCGTGGAAAACCTGATACTTCGCTTTGTAATCGCCTTCAACCTTCGAACTTAAAAGCCCCAAACTATCAATGCGATGATATGTTTTTTGAAAAATTATCTTTTGGTCCTCGTTTTCAAATAGCAGGGAATCCTTTTCTTCTGAAATAAAAAGTGGCAATGTAACCGCGTTCACAAAACTGTAGGGCGCGGTAATAAAATGGTTGTGGACCAATTTTCTATAAGTGCTGTCCAGCATATTTGAAATAAACGGAAGCAAAAGGAGTAACAGCAAAAACTTGAGATTCACTTTTCGGAAAATAAATTTTTTATGCTTCAAAATAAAAAGAAAAGCAACGATAACGGCAATAATGGCAAACTGCCCGCGGGTGAGTGCGAGCGCAATAAAAGCAATGGCAAAGAAATAAATTTTTCGTTTTTCATTTTTGAAAAGAAAATCCACGGCGAAGGAAACCATCAATAAATACAGTGGATATGAAAGTCCTTCGGAGCAAAGATTATTTGCCGTAAGTAGCGGTGGAAAAATGGGAAACAGCAAAATACCAACCAATAGCAATTGCAACACGAAATGAAGTTTCAGCAACCGCGAAAAATTGCTGCTGAAAATTTGAACGGAAATCAATGTGAAAACCAGTTGAAACGCAACCGCAAAAGGTTCATAATTTTCACCAAATATAAATTCAAATCCTCTTAAAAAAAGCACGTAAACGGGATAACGAACAATATCCAAATGCCAATAACTATGGGTGTCCGGCGAAATTATTGCAGGCTGAAAAACGAAATATCCAAATACCGCCGCGTAAAGAAGGAAAATCAAAATATCCCATTTCGAAAATTTCAGGTTTTGTAAAGAATATTTCTGCAAATTGGCGGTTTTAATAAATTAGGTACGGGACTGTAAAACTAAAAATAAATTTTAGCTTTACATTTTTATTCCGAAAGCCTTTTTTTAAAAGCAAATCAGTTGGATACCAATACTTTTTCAGTAAAAAAATATTCGCCGAAAGATAAAAATTTTTGGGATGCCTTTGTGGCTTCGACAAAAAACAGCACTTTTTTATTTCAGCGAAATTTTATGGACTATCACGCCGATAGGTTTGATGATTTTTCGTTGATGGTTTTTAAAAATGAAAAACCAGTTGCGGTTTTACCAGCGAATGGTGTTGAAAATAAACTTTTTTCACACCAAGGTCTTACCTACGGCGGACTTATTTTGGGCAAAAAAACGAAACTGAAGGAAGCTTCGGGAATATTTACAAGTGTGCTGAAATTTCTTTCCTCAGAAAAAATTGAACTGTTGCAATTAAAATTACTGCCAAAAATTTACAATACGATGCCGGCAGATGAAATGGATTATCTGCTATTTATTGCCGATGCGAAATTGATACGTACCGATGTTTTAAGTGTGATAGATCAAAAAAACGCTCCCAAAATTGCTTCAAATAGAATGGAAGGCGTAAAAAAAGGAATTAAAAATAATCTGAAAATTGAGGAGGGCAACGATTTTGAACCATTTTGGAAAGAAATCCTTATCCCGAATTTAGCTGAAAAACACGATGCGCTCCCAGTGCATTCTTTGGGCGAAATTGTGCAATTGGCGAAGGATTTTCCGAAGAATATTTTACAATTCAATGTGTATAAAAATACTGAAATAGTGGGCGGCGCTACCATTTTTGATACTGAAAATGTAGCGCACGTGCAGTATATTTCGGCGAATGAAACCAAGCAACAGTTGGGCACGTTGGATTTTCTTTTTGAATATTTAATAAAGGAAAGATTTAAGGAAAAAAAATATTTTGACTTTGGAACTTCCAATGAAAATGCGGGAAAAAATGTGAACGAAGGCCTTCAATACTGGAAGGAATGTTTCGGTGCGCGCAGTATTTCACAACAATTTTTTGAAGTTGAAACATCACATTATAAAAAATTAGAATCCATTTTTATATGATTCCATTTTTAGACCTTCACGCCATAAATGCCCGTTTTGAAAGCGGTTTCCAAAAAAGTTTTCAACAGTTTCTGGATTCCGGTTATTATATTTTGGGAAACCAAGTTAAAGTATTTGAGGAAAATTTTGCCAACTATTGCGGAACCAACTATTGCGTTGGTGTTTCCAACGGACTTGATGCTTTGCGATTGATTTTGGAAGGCTATAAAATCCTCGGAAAAGTAAGCGAAGGCGATGAGGTTTTGGTGGCATCAAATACATACATTGCAACGATCATCGCCATAAAACAAGCTGGAATGATACCGGTTTTGGTTGAAAGCGATGCCTCAAATTATAATTTTGACATTTCTTCGCTCAAAAAATCGATTACCAAAAAAGCGAAAGCAATAATGCCCGTCCACCTTTACGGACAGTTGGCGCCGATGGATGAAATTTTGGAAATTGCAAACGGCCACAATCTGTTGGTAATTGAAGATGCGGCCCAAGCGCACGGCTCAAAAAATAATGATGGAAAACTGGCCGGAAATGTGGGCGATGCGGCAGGTTTCAGCTTTTACCCGAGCAAAAATTTAGGTGCTTTGGGCGATGGCGGCGCGATCACCACAAATGATGAAGAGTTGGCGTCGGTCATAAAAAAACTGAGAAATTATGGTTCTTCGTCAAAATATGTAAATGAATTTTTGGGAATAAACTCCCGATTGGATGAGGTACAGGCGGCATTTTTAAATGTGAAATTACCAGCACTGGATGTGGACAACAACCGAAGAAGGGAGATTGCAAAAAAGTATATTTCTGAAATAAAAAATAGAAAAATTACGCTTCCGGAGTGGGATGGAAGTGATAATCATATATTTCATCTTTTTGTGGTGCGTGTTAAAAAAAGGGATGTTTTTTTAGAATATTTAAGTGAAAATAAGATTGGCTTTTTGATTCATTATCCCATTCCTCCGCATAAGCAAAAAGCGTTATCAGAATATTCAGAATTGAGTTTTCCGGTTACTGAGAAAATCCACGAGCAGGTAGTAAGTATTCCCATAAGCCCAGTGCTTTCGGAAGCGGATGTGGATACGGTTATTGACGTTTTAAACCACTATTGATTGAAAATCCCCCAATTCATACGCGGCAATTTGCTTTTGAAGATGACTTCGCTGAATGCTGGAGTTATTGGAGTCCGGTTTGTTATTTCACTTTTTATACAAAGACTTATTGCCCAATATTTGGGAGAAACTGGTGTTTCAAAAATTGGTCAACTTCGCAATCTTTCAGAATTACTTACTTCATTTTCCTCTTTGGGAATGTTCAACGGAGTGGTTAAATATGTTGCGGAACATAAGGAGAATAAAGAGAAGCTTCAGAAATTATTCAGTACAGTTTTTGTTCTTTCTTTAATTGGTATTATAAGTACTTCAATTGTACTTTTTATTTTTTCGGAATCTATTAGCGTTTATCTTTTTACAACTGCAGATTTCAGTTATTTAATAAAACTAACAGCGGTTGTCGTCCCTTTTATCAGTTTAAATAGAATTTTTAGTGGTGTTGTAAATGGACTTTCGCAATATAAAAAGTTTGCGAAAATTGAACTTTTCGGCTACATAGCAACGGCTGTGCTAACGGTATTTTTTCTTTTTAATTTCAATATTGATGGGGTTTTGGTAGCAATAGCAGTTACTCCAATTATACAATTGGCTACCTTGCTTTTTGTATTTTTTAAAGTTTTGAAGGAATATGTAGCGTTTAAAAACTTGAATTGGAAAACGCCAATGTTGAAAATGTTGCTTTCGTTTTCCATTATGTCTTTTTTCTCAACCGTGCTCTTAAACTACGTTTCTATAGAAATAAGGGCAATGATAATCAAACGAATTACCGAAGCTGATGCAGGAATCTGGACGGCGATGACCAATATTTCAAAAAATTATATGGTCTTTTCGAGTGCCATTTTCACACTTTATGTATTGCCTAAATATGCCGCAATACATTCAAAGAAAGATTTCACGAAAGAATTGATGGTAATTTTTAAAACACTTTTGCCGCTATTTGGAATTGGAATGCTGCTTATTTATTTTTTAAGGGATTATGTTATTCAGATCGTATATCCTGGTTTTAATGAGATGGCGCCGCTGTTTAAATGGCAATTGGCGGCAGATTTTTTAAGATTGATTACAATAATTTTGGGATATCAATTTATAGCAAAAAAACTGGTGCTAAATTTTATTTTTTCCGAAGTAATATCTCTTATAATTTATTTTGGTTTGGCTCGCTATTTTGTTGACATTTATGGAATTGAAGGAGTTGTTGTAGCCAATTTCATCCGTTATGTTATTGTGATATTTATTGTTTTATTTTTGGTTTATAGATATTTTCAGAAATCGAAAGATGGGAAAGCTGTTTAGTTTTTTAAATTAATATATGATTAAGAAATATTTCATAAAACTTCTTTTGGCCTGTAGTAAAGCGAAATATGCATTTTTGTCAAACAACAAAAATATTTCTGGAAGCGCAAAAAAGCATCAGCCAATCATTTGTAACGGAAGGGGTTCAATATGCTTTGGTGAAAATGTACACTTTGGGGTGGTAAATTCACCAATGTTTTACAATTCTTATGCATATATTGAAGCGCGCACGGAAAATTCAAATATTATTTTTGGGAACAATATTTTTATAAATAATAATTTTTCAGCCATTTCTGAAAAGAGTATCAGTATTGGCAATAATGTTTTGATTGGCTATAATTGTAATATATCAGACAGTTTTTTCCATAACCTAGAAATTAAAAAGCGAATTGAAACAGATCCCAATCCGCAAACGGTTATTATCGGAAATAATGTTTTTATTGGTAATAATGTCACAATTCTCAAAGGCGTAAATATAGGAGCTAATTGTGTGATTGCGGCTGGTTCAGTTGTGACAAAAAGTTTTCCCGAAAATTCAATTATTGCTGGAATTCCTGCTAGTATCATAAAAACAATTTAAATTACAAGGTTTGTTGCCATAATGAAAGATACTTCTTTGCCACAACTTCACATTCATGCTCCCGCTCGATAAACTCCCGAGCTTTCTGCCCGATATTCTCAATTCTTTCGGGATTTAAAATGAGTTCCTCCAGCTCCAAAAAAATACTTTCTGCATCCGGCAGCGCATTTATGGCTACTTTTTCTTTTAGATTATAGTGTTGCTCAAATTCAGTTTCAGCCCCGGTAAAAACTATCTTTCCGCGAGCCATTGCTTCCAGTGCATTGTAACCTTGATCATAGGCATAAACGTTGTCCAATAAAATGTCGCAAAGTTCCAACTCCTTCACGTAAATATGAAAGGGCAAATTTTCAGTACGTCTTATTTCAACCAAATGCGGAAATTTTTTTTCAATTCTAATTAGTGCCTCATCAAAAAATCGGTATCCTTTTTTGGTGTAATTCATTGTATTTACACCGAAAAGTATCCTGATTTTCCGACCCTCAATTTTTATGGGCGAATATTCTTTGGAAATAATAATCGGGTTCGGAATCATTTCAGCCACTTTATCCCACCCTTCCCACGGAATTTTATAATCCATATCACTGGGTATTACGGCCTCGGCATTTTTATAGACAAAATCAAAAAGTTTTTTATACGGTGGCGTCAAATATTTTAAAGCATAATCCGACTTCAATTTTGAGCCGCTTTCCAAATAGGGCGTGAGCATGTGGTATCGCATTTTACCTTCCAAATATGCCTTGACCACCGGATAATCGTCACCGCAACCCATCAAAAAAACTTTCCCATTTTGTTCAAAAATTTTTTTCAGAAGTTTTATCTCGAAATTGGGATACGTGCCAATGCTGTGGGAATTAATTAACTGGACAACATCATAATTTTTCAATTTTGGGAGTATTTTCTTGAATCGATATCCAATTTCCCATTGCGCTGGATCTTTTTTCAGAATTCTCAAAAGGATTTTTCGGAATAATAGCGGAATTGGTTTGTCCGTTAGCCATTTTGTTTGGATGCTTTCATCTACCGGAAATTTTTTGAACATATCTCCAGTACCCACAAGCGTAACTTGGTGGCCCAATAAATTAAGTCCTTTTTTCAACGAATTGTGGAGCCGGCTATATTCCCCAATCAGTAATATTTTCATCAATTATTGATCGTTATAAAAATCAATTTCAAAATCAAATCTTCAAAACGGCATTCTGTAATTAATAATTATTAATTACAAATTATTCGTTCTGCATTAATACTTTTGCTGAAAATCCATTTAATGGCCGAAGATACTTATAAAACCTCAGATTTGGAGATTTTGGTTGCTACAATGCACCGAACATCCTTGGATTTTTTAGATAATATGTTTTCAAAGACAAAAATCTCGGATTTTAAAATTCTGATTGTAAATCAAACGAATGAAGATGAATCTTTAAAATCTTCCCATCCAAACATTCGGGTAATTAATTCTTTAGAAAGGGGTCTTTCAAAAAGTAGAAATCTTGCCATTAAAAATGCCGAAGGCCTAATATGCCTTAATGTTGATGATGACGTTGTGTTTATAGATGGTTTTTCAGAAAAGATTATTGATGCCTATAATAAACACAATGCAGAAATCATAACTTTCCAAACGTTAACCACCAAGAATGAACCCTATTGGGATTATCCAAAGCACGCAATGCCGCACAATAAGTATATTTCTCAAAAAACGCTTTCAATTGAAATTTCCTTTCTTGTGGAAGAATTAAAAAAATTGAAATTATTATTTGATGAGCGATTTGGACTTGGCGCCCAATTTGAGGATGCTGAGAATTTTGTTTTTTTGAATGATGCTAAAAAGAAAAATTTACTGCTTTATTTTATTCCAGATTTTATTACCATCCATCCTCCATTATCGTCAAGTGACGATGTGGCAACAGATAGGTTATTGTATGCAAAAGCAGCTATTAAAACCTATGCTTATGGCAATTTAAGTTACCTTTGGGTATTCAAATTTGTATCATTCATTGTAAGAAAAAAATATGTTCCCTTTTCTGAAATTCCACGGAAAATAAAGATTGGTTTTAAAAGTATTTCAGACTACAAAAAAACATCAAATGAAAAATAGGATTGAGGATTGTGTCATGCTCGATGTTCCAAAAATCACGGATAGCAGAGGAAATCTTGCCGTAATTGAAGGCAATACGTTACCATTTCCCTTTAAGCGCGTTTATTTTTTATACGATGTTCCCAGTGATGCGCACAGGGGAGGCCACGCCCACAAGGAGCAGCAGGAATTTTTGATTGCCGTTAGTGGCAGTTTTGAAGTGATTTTGGATGATGGTAAGAACAAAAAGACCATAACCTTGAACAAACCCAATAAAGGATTATTGTTGCCAACAGGGATTTGGCGTGAATTGGGTAATTTTTCATCGGGAGCCATCTGCCTTGTTTTTTCTTCGGGGACTTTTCTGGAAGAAGATTACATACGCGAATATGAAGAATTTATAAATCTTTATTTGTAAACGCTGAAATAAATCCCGGATTTTTGAAGAAAATTCTTGATTGATTTTGAAGCTGATAATATATTGGCAGGAGTTTTAAGAATTATTTTTTGCTTGGTATTTAAATTTTCCTTTACAATTTTATCGCTATACTTTTTAAAATTTTTCGTATCGCCGGCAAGTTTGTAATTGAGTGCGATGGAAAAGTAATGCACATCCAAATATTTTTTTAAAGCTTTATTATTTTTGGCTTCCGCTTCATATGTATCAAAATTTGGATACTTACGCGTTCTCATAGCAGAATGGTTCAGCCTATTACTTGAATTGAGGTTAATTACTGCCGAAATTTTATTTGAGAATGCCACTTGCGTTTGAAGTGCCGCACGTATCCAAAGGTCAGTATCTTCTGAAAAAGTTATATTCGTATTGTGTCCGCCAAGATTCAAAAAGAAATCTCGTTTCATGCCAAAACTGGATGGATGCACTAACGAATCTATCAGACTGGTTTCAAAAAAATTTACCTTCCCAATAAAATTTTCGTTTTTCTCATTGAGTGGTGCTATCATTTTTCGGGTCAGTTTTTCATTGTAATTTTTTTCATAAGCTGCTGCGAACCATGGAGCCTCTGGAAATTTTTTTAGAATTGCAGCTAAATTTTCCAGATGAAATGGATACCAAAAATCATCCGCATCTATAAATACAACATTTTCAGCAATAGCCTTATTTACCCCGAAATTCCGCGTCGCGGCGAGCCCTTCATTTTTTTTACTGAAAACTTTAATTCTTTGATTTTTTAAAGCTTCTTTTTCCGCAATCGCTAGGCTATTATCTGTTGAGCCGTCATTCACAATAATTATTTCAAAATCAATAAAATTCTGTGCCAACACGCTCTGTAGCGATGAAGGGAATTCTTTTTCTTTATTATATAATGGAATTATGACCGAAAATTTAGGCATCTACTTTTTCTTTTAATTGAATATAATAATTCAGTCTGTAAAGATCGAACCAAAAAAGGTTGGGGTTTTCAGTTAAAAAGTTATGCTCCATCATAGTTTTGATTCTCGAAACAAAAAAGCTGAAAATTTTTGTTAAATGGAGTCTTTCCAATTTTAAATAACTTTTTTGCAAAGAGCTTAAATCGTTTGAAATCTTTTTTTCACTTTCCAGAAAAACGATCGTTTTAACAGCATTTAGCGATTTTTTTAAAAATGCCGAGTTGTCTTCAAGCCCCAAATGGATCACCGGATTTTCGATGTGAGCAACCTTTGGGGATTCCTGTTTCAATAATTGGGTAAATAGTATGTCCATCCCATAGTAGTTGATGTCCATTTTAGAATTAATTTTTAAAAACAGCATTCTGTTTATTAAAAACGCACCCGAATTAATCGTCAAAAATGGATTTTTTTTGCGGATTTCAACTGATAAACGCTCGCGGTGTGAACCATATTTCCAACGCAGCAATTTTTTCTTCTCTGGTTTTTTTTCATCATAATCAATACCGCCGAAAATAACACCAGCAGCTGTTTTGTTCAGTTCATTGATATAAATTTCAATAAAATTTGAATGCTTCGGAAGTACATCGGCATCCAAAAAAAGCAGATTTTCAAATTTCGCCATTTCAGCCAACCTTTGCCTCGTGGCAGTTCTTCCCAGATTTTTTTCGTTCTCAATGAAATGGCAATTTGTCCAATTTCCAATTTGTTTGTTTTCTGAAAGCATTCCAAAATCTGAAGAAGCATCGTCACACACAACAATTTCAAAGGGAAGCCTAAGATTGCTGGCCTGTTTCTGAAGCGTTTTCACAAGTTCCGAAACCTGATAATTGTATGTGGGTATGAGGATGGAAAGCATTGCTAGAGATTGGTGGCTAATTTACAATTTACAGAATAGTAACACTTTATTTATTATACTAAAAAGTGCTTTGTTTTTCGATATTACTTAAATTGTGGAATATTATAGAGCAAAATGAAACAAATTATATTAATCATTTTTATTTTCTTCTGCACAAACGCATTCACACAAAACGAGACTTGGTTTTATTTGGTTGCGAAAGATTCCACCGTAAATCCCATTTTTATGCCAGCAGAGGGAAATCTTCAGTATGCGGGAAATAATCCTGAATTGAAACAAATTTTCTCGAAATATAAAATCAGAACTTTCAAGAAAACGCTGAAAAATGCTAAAAAGGAAAATCTTAATAAAACTTTTTTTGTAATAGCAGACAAGGAATTTCTTTTAGAAGAATTACTTCAAAAATCCCGAAATATTTTCATTTCTGGACAGATTATTCCAAAAGAGCAACGAAAAATTTTTGAACCCAACGATTATGGTCTCACGAGTACGATCGGTTCAAATATAGGTTTACAGGCACATCTGGATTATCTCGATTTTCTCGAAGTCCCTAAGGCGTGGTATTATACGGTAGGAAATCCGAACATTATTATTGGAATTTCAGATACCGGACTCGATACCACGGATACCGATTTTGCTGGAAAAACAAAAATCATAAGAAAATCTATAGAAGGCGGACATGGAAAAGGCGTGGCTTCTCTAGCGGCTGCCACTGGAAATAATGCCTTCGGAGTTCCTGGAGTTTGTTATAATTGTGGAATTTACAGTACAACTTATGGCGATTTTAAAAATTTGGATCAACTGCTTGAACTTTCAAATTTAGGTGTGAAGGTTATTAATTGTAGTTGGTATAGTACTACTCGGTTTGATTCTGCGCAGGAAGCAGTGAATAAAATGTTTGAAAACGGAACAATCCTCGTAGTGGCAGCAGGAAATAAAAATTGGCAAGAAAGCAAGAATGGGGAGCGATTATATTACCTAGCATCGTACGATAATGTTATTTCGGTTTCCTCGGCTATGTATAAGTACAAAACAGTAGAAGAAAATGTTGTTAAAAGTGAAAAAGGTTTTAGATATGCTGAAAATATACTGGGCTATGTTGGAAGAACTATGGGATTTAAGGATAATGATATCTCGAAACCATATATTTATCCGGTATCTGTAACTTCTCTGAACCGCGAAGTGGATATCCTGGCGCCTTCAACTGGGACTTTTCTTTATGGAAATTATTTGGAAAAATCAGATCTTGTCTATGATACGAATGAGCATACCAGTAATGCTACACCATTGGTTACTGGCACCGTGGGACTGATGTTTTCATTATACCCTTGTTTGCCCGTAGATGAGGTAGAAAGCATTTTGAAAATGACCTCCTTGAACATTGACCATATTGAAGCCAATAAACCCTATGCGGGAAAATATGGCGCAGGCATTTTGAACACAGGAAGGGCAGTGGAAATGGTTTTTGATATGTTTGCTGAAAATGAGGTGGTTACTATCGAAAATCAAAAATTCAGCCGATGGGATTTTAAATTGACATCTCATTCTGAAGTTCTTATTAAAAACCAAGAATTTACTGAGAATGCAACATTGAATCTTACTTCAAAAAAGAGAATTGTAATTGCTGCGAACACAATTTTGAAACCAAGTGAAACTGGAAAAATCCAATTGAAAATCAACCCAAATTTAGAAAGAGAATGTGAACTTCAATTGCGCGATCCGAGCATTTTAGATGATTGATTTTTTAAAAGCTAATCTTTAGAAGTAATGAAAATAAGTGAGATTTCCATAATTTATCATCAACCATCAACCATCAACCATCAACCATCAACCATCAACCATCAACCATCAACCATCAACCACCATTTAAACCGTTTTTTGAACTACCTCAAAAATTTGGTTTTCGTCGCATTTCAGCGTTTTTGAAGGATATTTCAGCAATAATGCATAATCGTGCGTCGCCATTAAAATGGTATTTCCATTTTGGTTTATTTCCTTTAAAACTTCCATAACTTCCACGCTGGTTTGAGGGTCAAGGTTTCCGGTAGGTTCATCTGCCAGAATCAATTCCGGATCATTTAAAAGTGCCCTTGCAATAGCAACACGCTGCTGTTCACCACCGGAAAGTTGATAGGGATATTTAAAGGCTTTAGTTTTCATCCCAACTTTGTCCAAAACTTGGTTTATCTTGCTTTCCATCGCAGATTTGTCTTTCCACCCAGTTGCAGTGAGTACGAAAACCAAATTATTATGAACGGTTCTATCATTAAGCAGCTTGAAATCCTGGAATACAACGCCTAATTTTCTTCTCAGGAAAGGAATGTCTTTTTCCTTTAATGTGGCTAAATCATATCCAACAATATTTCCCTCACCCTCTTGAAGCGGAAGATCTCCGTAAAGCGTTTTCATAAAACTACTTTTCCCGGTTCCGGTTTTCCCGATTAAATAAACAAATTCGCCTTTTTCAACCGATACAGAGACATCTGAAAGAACCATATTTTCGCCTTGAAAAATGGATGCGTTTGATAATGCTAATACTGGTTGTGACATATTTTTTTATTGAAATTTAGATAAAACTGTAAGACCACAATTACCATCAATGGAAAAAATGGCATCGAAAATCTTGCATTCGAGCCAAAGGTAACCAAAGCTTGGCCAATTGAAGCGCCCAAAATTAGTAAAACACAGAATAATTCAAAGTTAAAAAGCCATCTTCGTTTCATTATTCTTATGAAGATGTGGTACCCACAAATCAATAAGAACAGGATTTTCAGAATAATTATTACAGGAAAGGTTATATATTTCCAAAGTACAAGCAGTATTTTCCGTGCTTCAAAAATTTTGAAACTGTTGTAGTTCCACAATATGCTCGTTCCCCAAAAGTCCGCCCAAGATGTTGAAACTTGTTTCAAATAATCAAGTTTGTTTTCCATAATTAAATCCCGGTTCATTGGATTTAATCGCTGTGAAAATTCAGCGACAGTAAGGGAATCCTTCTTTTTCATTTCAGTAAAAACAAACCAAATTGCCATGGCCGGATCGTGATTGTGCGCAATTAATGAATCTCTTTTTCTCACGTGAATATCCCGTATTTCAGCATATTTATCATCAGCTTTTTCTACGTAGAAAACAGTGTTTTGAGCCAAATTTCCTCCTGAAAATGAAGTAATAGATTTATATCCCGTATGGCTTTCGTTAAAGGAGGTCCAGAATGTATAGAATATTAAAAATGGAGTGCAAAAAAGAAATACACGTATGGCGTTGTGGAATATCCCTTCCTTATAATTAAGAAGAATGTAATAGATGGTAATAAATAATGGCAGAATTAAAAACATGGGCCTTACCGTAACGGTAACCATTGAAAGTATTCCAATCAAAAAAACAGCAAACAGTTTTTGTGGCCGATTGAAAAAATCTTTTTTTATCATAAACCAAATGCACGCCGTAAAGCAAAAAAGTGTCAAATTCTCAGTTAGAATGGCTCGTTCATAGAATAGTAGATGTAAAAAGATAGAAGGCACAAGACCGGCAATTAGTGAAATGCCCACATTTTTGCTTTGGTTGTAAAAAATACTGTAAAGCATCAGTGAAGTAAGAATACCTAGAATACTTTGATAAATGGTAACCAGCGAACCAGAAATATTCGCCAAAAAAATGAGAAAGGGATATCCGGGAGTCCTGTTGCCATTATAACTGCTGAAATCCCAATTTTTGATCATTTCTGCAACGTCCGTGTAATTTTCAGAATCATTAAACATACTTACGTGCCCGCCGTATGCAAGATAAATTGCCAATCGAGCAGCGATTCCAGTAATGAATAAAAATGTATAGGGATTTTTTTTAGCCTTTTCCCAAATTCTTTTCATCGTTTGTTTGCTTTTTATAGATAAGAAATAATTGATACGGAATTCTAAGCAAATCCTTGAAACGAATTTTTGAGTCGCCCATTTCTACCCAGGTTTTTAAGGGCTGTTCATACATTATTTCCTTGAGACTTTTTTTTGAATAGCGCACTTGCAGTCGGCTTATTAATTCAATATCAAAAAGCCATCGGCTTACGAAGGGTTCACTGAAAATGATTTCGGCGCAACGTTTTGTGATTAATTTTGCGCCACACTGTGTATCATATATCGGTATTTTTAAAATGGTGTTATTGACGATTGTGGCCATGATGCGCCCGGAATAATGGCGCATCTGGCTTCTTTCAATGGTAGAACCCGCTTTCTTTATTCTTGAGCCAAGAATCATTTCTCTTTTAGTATCCTCCTTCATCGCACGGTATAGATTCGTAATTTCCGTGAGAGGCGTAGAAAAATCTGCGTCAAAATAGGCAATGTTTTCAGTTTTTGGATTTTGCATTGAAAAAAGAACACCTTCCCGAATTGCTTCGGCTTTGCCCATATTTTTATCCAGATTCAATATGGTAATTGGCGTTTTTTCATTTATTGAAATACTTTCGGTTTTTATTTGATTGAGCATTTCCCTTGTTCCATCGGTACTGCCATCATTCACAAAAATGATATGCACTTGTTCCAAATTTTCCAAATATGAAAAAAATAGCTTTTTGTTGAAACGTGCAGCTTCATTATAACACGGAATGATGATATCAATCATTTACTTCTGAAAAATTTAAATATCAATCATTTCCTTTTTTCTGAACAATCTCCCGCAGTGCATCAATCTCCTTTTGTTGCTGAAGTGTGTAAATGGTGAGTTCTTCTACTTTTTTCAATAATAAAAGGTTCATTTCCTTCAATTCCATTCCATTTTCTGAAAATTCCTTTGCTGACGGTATTTCGGGCAAGTGATTATTTTCGTTTAGAAAAGCTTCCAATTCCTTCAGAGAAATCAACTCATAATGGGGCATATTATCAGAAGCTCCCTTAAAATAAGTTTCAAAAACATAATCCGGTGCCACCGCGCCATCGAGATCCACCCTAACTTCTTGGGTGTGGATTTTTCCTTTTACCGTCAAAAGTTCGTCTGGAGAATTGGTTCCAATCCCAATCTTCCCATCTTTTTCCGTAAGATTCGTAAATGGATTGCGCTGCGAATGGGCGCAAAATGATATTAAAATTGCCGCCACAAAGATTAATTGCTTCATAGTAAGGGATTTGGATTTTAAAACTTTTTTTAAAAGTACATCATTTTTTTTACGCATTTATTTTTCGCTCAATTTCTATATTTCAAAAAATACTTATTATAACTTTGAAGCGTTATCATAGCAGGAAAATTCAGCAAAAACCCGTTAATAAAACAGTTAAAAAAGTTTACAGTATCGCAAAAAGCTACCTTTTAGATTAAATACCTTTACGCCTTAAAAAACTGTAACTAATGAATAAGAATTTTCTCTTCTTTTCGCTTTTTCTATTGCTCTCATTTTCTTCATTTTCGCAGCAGACCGCGGCATTCACAAATGATTACGCTGAATTCAACCAAGCGCTGGAGCTGTATAACAACGGTCAATTTCTTGCCGCCCAAAGCCTTTTTTCAAAAATAAAGGAACAAAGCAACAATGAAACCGTACAGAGCGATTGTGCATACTATATTGCCAATGCGGCCGTGCGCCTTAATCAGCAAAATGCGGATCAATTGATGGAGGATTTTGTGGAAGAATACCCCACCAGCATCAAGCGTAATTCTGCATATATAGATGTGGCCAGTTACTATTTTGAAAATGGAAAATACAGCTACGCACAGAAATGGTACGATAAGGTGGATGCCAGTAATTTGAGCCGAAGCGAGCAGGAAAAGTATAACTTCAATATGGGATACGTTTATTTTAAGGCGAACCGTTTTGAAGAGGCAAAAAAATATTTCAACAAGGTTTCCACTTCGCAGAAATACGGCTCGCAGGCTAAGTATTATCTGGGTTTTATTGCGTATGAAGGAGACGATTACGAAGAAGCGAATAAAAATTTTGAGGAGGTAAAGGGCGAGGAGCGCTATTCTGAAGATTTGAGCTACTACCAAGCCGATATGAATTTTAAGCTCGGAAATTTCCAAAAGGCAATTGATATGGGCAAAGAGCAATTTGACCGTTCAAACCCGCAGGAAAAAAGCCAACTTTCAAAGATTATTGGTGAAAGTTATTTCAATCTTGGAAATTACGCCGAAGCCGTTCCGTATTTAAAGGAATACAAAGGAATGCGCGGCAAGTGGAACAATACAGATTATTACCAGCTTGGGTATGCGTATTACAAACAGGGCGATTACGAGAATGCTATTGGCGAATTCAACAAAATTGTGGACGGTAAAAATGCCGTCGCACAAAATGCCTATTATCATTTGGCCGAAAGCTATTTGAAACTGAATAAAAAACAGGAGGCGCTGAATGCGTTTAAAAATGCTTCAGAAATGGATTTCAGTGCAGAAATTCAAGAAGATGCATTTTTAAATTATGCCAAGTTGAGTTATGAAATTGGCAACAGTTACCAAAGTACGCCGCAGGTTTTGCTTTCCTTTATTCAGAAATACCCAAATAACGCCAATAATGAAGCGCTGAAAGATTTGTTGATTGACAGTTACATCACTTCAAAAAATTATAAGGAAGCGATGGATTTGCTTGAAAACAACAAAAATTTTGAAAATAAATTGGCGTACCAAAAGGTTGCCTTTTACCGCGGTATCGAACTCTACAATGAAAAAAACTACACTGAAGCCATTTCATTTTTTGATAAAAGTCTAAAAGAACCGCGTGACCCTAATTTTACCGCACGCGCTACATATTGGAAGGCGGAAAGCGACTACCAACTCTCAAATTTTGAAAAATCTTTGATTGGTTACAAGCAATTTCAGCAATTGCCCGGAGCGCAGAATACTTCAGAATTGGCAAACTTGAAATACAATCTTGCGTACAACCAATTCAAACTTAAAAATTACGAGGAAGCTATTTCAAATTTTAAAAGCTACGCAAATTCCTCTTCCGCAGAAAATGCCAGAAAAAAGGATGCATACCTGCGCTTGGCAGACAGTTATTTTGTAACGAGCCAGTATTGGCCGGCGATGGAAAACTACAATTCAGCCATTGAATTGGATGGTGAAAACGATTATGCACAGTTCCAAAAAGCAATTAGTTACGGCTTTGTGGACCGAAGCGAAAAGAAAATAGAGGAGTTGATTGCCTTTTCAAAAAAATATCCAAAATCCGTGTATCGCGACGATGCGCTTTATGAATTGGGAAATACATACGTCGCTCAAAATAAAAATAGCGAGGCAATTGGAGCTTACGATCAATTGATTCGAGACATCCCAAACAGCAGTTTTGTTTCAAAAGCGTTGCTGAAAAAAGCGTTGATTTATGACAATACCGGCAAAAGCAGCGAAGCTTTGGGAATTTTCAAAAAAGTGGCAAAAGATTTTCCAAATACGCCGGAAGCAATGCAGGCTGTGGCTTCAGCGAAAATAATTTATATTGACCAAGGCCAGGTTAATGAGTACGCCACTTGGGTGAAAACGCTGGACTATGTGGAAATTGGCGATACAGAATTGGATGATGATACCTATCAAGCCGCCGAGCAGCCGTATTTGGAAAACAAGCAAAGTCTGGCCCAAAGCCGTTTTGAGGATTATTTGAATCAATTCCCGAACGGCCAGCACGCGTTGCAGGCACATTTTTATTTGGGTCAAATTTATTTCAGCAATGGTAAAAATGACCAAGCCATTCCGCATTTTGAATATGTGGTGAAACGCGAGCGAAGTGAATTTACCGAACAGGCCCTTGCGCGAATTTCAGAATTGTATTTGGGCAAAAAGGATTACCAAAATGCGCTGGATTATTTAACGCGGCTGGAAGCTGAAGCAGATTTTCCACAGAACATCATTTTTGCGCAGACCAATAGTATGAAGGCTTCGTATGAATTAAAGCAATATGCGAAAGCCGTAAATTACGCTGAAAAAGTACTTCAAAATTCAAAAATTGATAATTCCATAAAAAGTGATGCGCAGGTAATTATTGCTCGCTCTGCAATGAAAACTAATAATGAGGCAAAAGCAAAAACCGCATACGCTGAAGTTGGAAAAATCGCTACAGGGCAACTTGCGGCTGAAGCGCTTTATTACGATGCATATTTCAAAAATAAGGAAGGTAATTTTGAGGCTTCAAATGCGTCTGTACAGAAATTGGCGAAGGATTTTTCGGGCTATAAATATTATGGGGCCAAAGGTTTGGTGTTAATGGCAAAAAATTTTTATGCACTGAAGGATGCCTACCAAGCAACCTATATTTTGGAAAGTGTGACCACCAATTTCACCGATTATCCGGAAGTGGTAGATGAAGCCAAAACCGAACTGTCAAAAATTAAAACTACCGAGGCAAAAACGAACGCTTCCGTAGAAACTGGAAATTAATCCATCTGTATTCACCTTCAAGGTTTTCAAAACCTTGAAGGTTTAATAAATCTAAAAAAAAAGAAAAATCAATTGATAAAATGTCAAATAAACGCATAGTTTTCATTTCAATAATAGCGATTTCAATGTTCAATTTCTCATTGTTTTCGCAAGAGAAAGAGTTGGGAACCGAAGTGGTAAACATTGTTAAACCTTACACACCCACAATTTCGGATGCTTTTAAGGTAAAGGAAACACCAAACTTGAATGACAGCATTACCACGCAAAAAAAGGAGGTGAAATACAGTATATTTTCCGTTCCGGTGGCTTCCACTTTTACGCCGGCAAAAGGAACGGCAACCAACGTGGAAAAGGCAAAGCCCATAAAATTATACGATAATTACGCCACGCTCGGTTTCGGAAATTACACCAGTGTTTTAGGCGAACTCTACAGCAATTTTGAGATTAGCCGAACAGACAATGCAGGTTTTTTCTTCAGGCACAATTCTTCGCAAGGAGATATTGATGGGGTGCGTTTGGACAATAAATATTACGACACCAGCCTTGACGGAAATTACACCAGTAGGCAAAAAGATGCAACCTACAAGCTGGATGCGGGCGTAGAGCACCAGGTTTTTAATTGGTATGGATTGCCGGAAGATTATCTAAATTTTACTGATGAAATGGTAGCAGGAATCGATCCGCAGCAAACCTATTTAAGCGGCCACGCTGGTGGAAGCATCGCCATTGATGACTCTTTCTTTGAAAAGGCTTCGGTGAATATTCGTTATCTCGGGGATTCGTTTTCTTCTTCAGAATTCAATGCTATTTTGAAACCCGAGCTTTCATTTCCTTTGGAAACTTTAACGCTGAAAATTGATGGCGATATTGATTATTTAAGTGGAAGTTTTGAAAGAAATTATGAAAATACTTCAGAAATAAACTATTCATTTTTGAACGTGGGCATTTCGCCTTCGGTGATTTTTGTGAATAATGATTTGACCTTTTCATTGGGTGTTTCGGGGTTTGTGAGCTTGGATTCAGAAAATAGTGAGACTGATTTTTCACTGTACCCAAATATTAACGCTTCCTATAGATTAGTAGATGAAATTTTGATAGTTTATGCCGGTGCCGAAGGTGGACTTCAGCAGAATACCTTTTATAATTTTAAAGAGGAAAACCCTTTTGTATCGCCCACTTTGGCAATTGCGCCTACCAAAAATCTCTATGAAGGTTTTGGCGGAATTAAAGGAAAACTTTCAAATTCTGTGGGGTATAATCTGCGCGCGGCATATGGAAAGGATGAAAATAGGGTACTTTTTCAAGCCAACCCATTAAAGGTTATTTTGCCTGATTTTAAAGGGTATGAAAACGGAAATTCATTCAATGTGGTGTATGATGATGTTAACACGCTATCTGTTTTTGGAGAATTGCAAGTTGCGGTTTCGGATAAATTTTCATTGGGCATCAATGCAAATTATTTCAATTACAGTACAGATTTACAGGCCCAAGCGTGGAATTTGCCGGATTTAAAGGCGTCCGTTTTTTCAAATTTCAACATCACCGAACAGCTTTATGGCGGTGCGTCGCTGTTTTTTGTGGGTGAAAGAAATGATTTGGTTTTTAGTAATGATCCGGTTTTGTCTGGGACAAACTTTGAGGTGACGCTGGATGCATACCTTGATGCAAATGTACATTTTGGTTACCGTTTTACGGAGCGGCTGTCTATTTTCGTGAAGGGGAGTAATCTTTTGAGCGATAATTATGAGAAATGGCTCAATTACCCAGTTCAGGGCATTCAAGGCTTGGCTGGGGCTACTTATAAGTTTGATTGGTAGATTAATATCATAAATCAAGTACAATTTTAATATTATCCTTTATTTTTTTCTGAAACTCTAATGGTAAAGCAGCTATTTTTTGAACCAGTCTTTTATTATCAATAGCCCTTATTTGATCTATTAAAATTGCACTTTCCTGTTTTAAGTTTGCAGTTCCGGCAGGTAGGTTTACCCTTAAAATCTCAGATTTTTTAAAAACTTGGGTTGTTATTGGGCAGATAATGGTTGATGTATGTGGTACATCGTTAAGCATATTATTTTGTATAACTAAAACGGGTCGGGTTTTTCCAGGTTCTGTACCAATTTGCGGATTTAAATCAGTAATCCAAATTTCAAATTGCTTAATTTTCATTTTCAAAAATTTCAAATTCTGCCATTATTTCCATTGAATTTGCAGAGACCAGCTTTGATTCTTTTTTAAGTTGATCTTCAAGCAATTTTCTTCTATGGAAATTATTGTAAAAATCAATGGCCTCATTAATATAACGGTTGCGGGGTTTTTTTAGATTTTCCAGAATTTTTTCTGTTTCTCCGAAAATAGAGTCGTCAATTTTTAGTGATACCTTTTTCATTTTTTATTTTTACCAAAAGTATATCTTTTTAGTATATCTTCAAAGTCTATTTTTATTCTGCATATATATTTTTTGCACTCCTAGACATTATCTATTTTTGCACCTCAATAAATTCAGAATGAAAAAGATACTATCACTCTTTATAGCAATCACCCTGTTTTCCTGCGCACCCGATAAAATTCCCGCAGATTTACTCATAAAAAATGCAACTATTTATACCGTAGATAAGGATTTCAGCATTGCAAATGCATTGGTGGTAAAAGACGGAAAAATTCTAGAAATTGGTCTAAAACCCGAACTTGAGCTAAAATATAAAATCGAAAAAACCTACGATGCTAAAGGGAATACGGTAGTCCCGGGATTGATAGATGCACATGCGCATCTGTACGGACTTGGATTGTCATTGCAAAATGTTGATTTGGTGGGTACCAAAAGTTTTGATGAAATTTTGGGCAAGGTGGTAGCCTTTCAAGAAGAGAAAAATGTTGATTATATCATCGGCCGTGGGTGGGATCAAAATGATTGGGAAGACAAAAGTTTTCCCACAAAAAAGGAACTCGATTCTCTCTTTCCAGATACGCCCGTAGCTTTGCAGCGTATTGATGGCCACGCATATTTGGTAAATTCCAAGGCGCTGGAACTCGCCGGAATTAATTCGAAAACAAAAATCTCTGGGGGTGAAATTGTTCTGGAAATAGGAGAGCCAAACGGAATATTGATTGACAGCCCAATGGATTTAATCGAAAAAACGTTTCCCAAGGTTACCGCGCAAGTTTCCACCGAGGCACTTTTGGAAGCCGAAAAAATTTGCTTAAAATATGGACTTACAACGGTTGATGACGCTGGACTGAATCGGGATATTATTGAATTAATAGATACCCTTCAAAAACAGGAAAAATTTAAATTGAGAATGTATGCAATGGTTAGCAACAGCCCAGAAAATGTTGGTTTTTATTTAGCGAATGGAATCTATAAAACGGATAGATTGAACGTTCGTTCATTTAAAATCTATGCGGACGGCGCTTTGGGTTCGCGCGGCGCCGCGATGCGTGAGGAATATTCAGATATGCACGGTCATTTTGGGGCAATGATTACACCGGCCGATAGTTTAGATTATTTAGCTGAAAAAATTGCAAATTCAGAATTTCAAATGAATACGCACGCCATTGGCGATTCGGCAAATATTGCAGTATTGCGGGCTTACAAAAAAGCATTGAAAGGTAAAGCGGGTAAGCGATGGAGAGTAGAGCACGCGCAAATTCTTTCGGAAGAAGATTTTGCGTATTTTGGAGAAAACATAATCCCATCCGTGCAACCCACGCACGCAACAAGCGATATGTATTGGGCGCAGGACAGAGTGGGAGCGGAGCGCATAAAGTATGCTTACGCATATAAAATGATGCTCGAAAAAGCTGGTAGAATTGCTTTGGGTACCGATTTTCCTGTTGAAAATGTGAACCCAATGTACACATTTTATGCAGCTGTGGCGCGCAAGGATTTGAATAATTACCCTGAAAATGGTTTTCAAATGAAAGATGCATTATCAAGGGAGGACGCGCTGCGCGGAATGACTATTTGGGCCGCTTATGCCAATTTTGAAGAAAAGGAAAAGGGAAGTATTGAAGTAGGAAAATTTGCGGATTTCACTATTCTTGACAAGGATATTATGAAAGTGGATGAAAATGAAATTCCCAATACAAAAGTAGTGGCGACCATCATAAATGGCGAAGTCGTTTTTGAAGCTAACTAGATGGAACAAATTCTAAAACAGCTTCCGCAGAAAGCAAGAGAGGCCGAAGCCGAAAACAAAAGATTTTTTACGAAACTAAAGAAAAAACCACCGAAGCACCTCGATACGTTGATGCAGGAATTGCACGAAGAGGAATTTCAAAAAACGGATTGCTTGGATTGCGCCAACTGTTGCAAAACTACCGGCCCGCTTTTCACGGACAAAGATATTGAGCGTATTTCAAAACATTTTCGGATGAAGCCGCAACAGTTTATTTCAACTTATTTGCGGATTGATGAAGACAAAGATTATGTGCTTCAAAGCGTTCCCTGTAATTTTTTGGGAGCCGATAATTATTGTAGCATTTATGATGTCCGGCCGAAAGCGTGCCGCGAATTTCCGCATACAGAACGAAAAAAATTCCAGCAGATTTCAAACCTTACAATGAAAAATGTCGCCATTTGCCCCGCGGCTTTTAATATTGTGGAGGAAATGAAACGAAGGGTAAATTCCAAATAACAAGTACCAAATTCCAAATAAATTCCAAAAACAAAAATCAAAAAAGAAATCACTCCCTCCCTTTGGGAGGGTCGGGGTGGGCCTATTGATATAGCAAATACTTTTGCCGAATCTTCATAAAACCCGCAAGCCCTTCTTTCCAGGAATTTCTTATTTCCTCAGCAGACATTCCACTTTCAATCTGCTTTTGAAGTTTATCCGTTCCGGCAAGTTTCACAAAAAAAGAATTGAAAAATTCCTTCTTTTTTCCATTGGCATTGTAGGCGTCAATGAGCCATTCCAAATTTATTTTGCTCAATTTCGGTTCTTTCCGAAGATCTTTTCCATTACAAAGTTGTCCTTTGAATTTTGGATCTTTTGCACCCTCATTGGATTTCGGTGTATATTCAAAGGTATATTTTGAGGTGGGCAAACTTGGGGCGCCAAAAATCTGGAATTGCATATCGGTTCCTCGACCCGCATTGATGAATGTACCTTCAAAAAAACACAGGCTCGGATACAGATTTATTGCTTGGTCATTCGGTAGGTTGGGAGAGGGTTTTATGGGCAGCGAATAAGAAGTTTGATGCGTGTAATTCTCCATTTTTATAACCGATAGTTTACATTTAGCCTTATTTTTTAACCAACCTTCTCCGTTAATCATTTGCGCGTATTCGCCAATTGTCATCCCGTGAACAACAGGAATTGGGTGCATTCCCACAAAACTTTCATTTTCCTTTTCTAAAATAGGGCCGTCAATGTAATGTCCATTCGGGTTTGGCCTGTCAAAAATGATTACCGGAATTCCAGCTTCAGCACAAGCTTCCATTACGTAATGGAGCGTGGAAATATAGGTGTAAAAACGTGCGCCAACATCCTGAATGTCGAAAACCACGACATCGATTCCTTCCAATTGTTGGGGAGTGGGTTTTTTATTATTCCCATAAAGTGAAATTAGTGGTACGCCCGTTTTTTTGTCGATGCCATCTTTCACGTGTTCGCCAGCATCTGCCGTTCCGCGAAAACCGTGCTCCGGGGCAAAAACTTTACTCACTTTTATACTGTTGTCGACCAAAAAATCAACCAAATGCGTCGTGATTTTCTTTGTGTTGTCATCTGCTGAGGTCACTTCATCAATAATTACCGAAGTCTGATTAGCAACAACACCTACATTTTTTTCGGCCAGCATAGGTATGTACAATTGCGGCTGTGCGGCACCGGTTATAATTTTATCCACGATGCTGAGTTCGCCCGTTTTAACAATTGCTTTCTTTGAATCTTCTCGATCTTTTTCCTCGGTAAAAGGTAATTTCATGGGATTGTCTGGGTTGGGTTCTTCCTGAAGCACATCAGACACCAATTTGTTTTTTTCAGTGGTCTGGCTTCCGCAGGAAAAAAATAGTGAGACTACTATTAAAACCGTATTTTTGACAATTGTTAATCCCATAATTTTTCCGTGAATTTCGAATTTTTCATCGCCCGGCGCATCATTGCTTCCAAGGACTATAAAAGTAGTATTTCGGCACCGATTATAAAAATTGCGATCACCGCAATTGCCATTGGAATTATTATGATGCTTATTTCCATTGCTACGGGCGTTGGGCTTCAAAAGAAAATCCGCGAAAAAGTTTCAGCATTCAACGGCGATATCATTATTACGAATTTTGACACTAATTTTTCAAACGATTCGCAAAATCCCATTTCAAAAAACCAACCATTTTATCCTAATTTCAAAAATGTTGATGGAATAAAACACGTTCAGGTTACTGCTTCAAAAGGTGGCGTAATCCGTACCGAAACCGATTTTGAAGGTGTGGTGGTGAAAGGTGTGGGAGATGATTACGATTGGAGCGCTTTTAAGGATTTTTTGGTGGAAGGAAAATTACCTGATTTTAGTGGCGATTTGAATGAAGACATTTTGATTTCAGAATATTTGGCGAATAGGCTTCAATTGAAATTGGGTGATAAAGTGACCACTTTTTTCTTAAATGATGAGGTTTCAAAAACGCCCAGAAGCCGCGGATTTGTTATCGTTGGAATTTACAATAGCGGCTTTCAACAGTTTGATGAACAATTCATTATTACAGACATTCGCCACATCCAGCGTTTGAATAAATGGGAGGATGACCAAATTGGTGCTTTTGAAGTTTTTGTAAATGATTTTGATCAAATAATTCCAATAGGAAATGCCGTTTATAACGAAACGGAAAGTACGCTTGATACACAGACCATCCGCGACAAGTATGCTTCTATTTTTGAATGGCTGGATCTGTTTGATTTTAATATTGTAATGATTATTGGTATTATGATTTTGGTCGCAGGCATCAATATGATTACTGCACTTTTGGTTTTGATTTTGGAACGTACCCAAATGATTGGAATCTTGAAGGCGCTGGGCAGCAGCGACTGGAGCGTGCGAAAAGTGTTTCTTTATAACGCAATGTATTTAATTGGCGTTGGCCTCTTTTGGGGAAATTTGATTGGCATTGGGTTATTGCTAATTCAAAAATATGGCAAGTTTTTCCCGCTGAACCCAGATACATATTATGTTAATGAAGCCCCGGTTTACTTGAGTTGGGATTACATTTTACTTTTGAATTTTGGAACTTTTTTGCTTTGTCTTTTAATGCTTTTAATCCCTTCGTTTATTATTTCAAAAATTTCTCCGGTGAAGGCTATTCGGTTTGAGTAACTTAGCAAGTCCTATAAAGGTTTTAAAATCTTTTATAGCTTTTTTAAGTTTCCAATACATAGCTTCCTGTTAAAATCAAATTTTTACTCATAAAATTTTTTTGTTCGTTTTTTTTTTTTCTTTATAAACTTTAAAGTTGTTGATTTACATTTAACTAATAAATTTTAACCTTAAAATTTTTATCATGAAAATATTTTTATCTTATTTTTTTACTTTCCTAACTTTCTTCTACACTTTTATTTCGTGTGCTCCAGAAAAAGAAAATTCTTTAGAAAACATTAAGGACTATTCAGTCGAGGCTTCGCATTTAGATTATAATCAAGAATCTAAGAATAATGATTATACATTACTGGCTGAAGAGTATATTGCGAGTATTGATATTTTACAAAGTCATTTTAATGATCCAAATAATTCTTTACCTGAAGAGTTTGATCAAGCTGCCGTTGATTATTTTACCGTTCTGCTTGGATATGGACAAGGAGAACTTTCTTCGGAATTTGTCAATAATGTCATAGAGAAAATGGGTATAGTGAATGAACAAGGTGTTCGGGCTGTACTCGATGATTATGATTTAGAGGAGTTTACTGTAACATCTATAGAAACTATAGCGACTGGCCAACCAATTAAACGATCTATTTAATAATCCTAATTACCTTCTCTTAGATCAAGATGAAAAAGATCTATTAAATATGGCAAATACTATACTTCAAGCGGAGCTTAATCAAGGAAGAAGTTATAATAATTCCAATAATACCCATGGAATAGATGCGGGTTTTGTAGAGCTCAATCAAGCTAGAAGTTGCACTGGTGGCGGAAGTGCTGGGTTTGTGGTTGGAGTTTTGTTGGGTGCTACAGTTTGTTTACTTTGCGCACTTGGTGCTGGATTAATAGGTTGGGGATTAGGCTGTGGAATTGGCGGGGGTAAGTAATAATAAATAAAAGAATCATGAAATTATACATATTTATATTTTGCGGTCTAATAACAAGCATATTTTATGCACAAGAACAACCCTCAAATCTTGATAAAAATGGGGAATGGTTTGTTAATAGTTATTTCGGAACTGTGACCATTGAAGCAGAGGATTCTTTTAAAGTAAATGGAAATGTTGCTGGAGGAACTGTAGGAAGAGAGTTTATTTTAAATGAAAATTTTTCATTGCTTACGGGAATAGAACATTTGAGATCTTGGACTGACTTTCAAAATCAAAATCAACAAATTTTTCTTAAAAATAATTATATTAAAATTCCCATAAATTTTAAACTTGGATATTTATTTTCAGAAAAAACCTCGGCATTTGCAGAAGTAGGTGTTTATGGAGGTTATCTTTATACTTCTAAAGTTGAAATAATTTCCGAAAATTTTGAAGATAGGGAAAAAGGATTGGGATTCAATTTTGGTTTACATGCTGGTGTTGGGATCAAGCACCAGCTAAATGAGTATTTCAGCATGTCATTGGGTTTTATCTCACAGGGTGATTTTGCCACAACTTTTGATGATGATACACCAGAATATAAATTATCTGATTTATATGCGTATCGCTTAAGCGCATGGGTAAAACTATAAATATGGGCTTTCGAAATATTTTTGCATTGGGGTTGTGCATAAGCACAGCCCTTTTTTCATGTAAGGGTAAGCACTCTTATGAAGATATTTTAAAAAATGAAAATATATATCTCGTTTTTCGAGGTACAGCCACTAAAGAGGGTTTTCTTTCTAAAGAATTTAATTTAAAAAATCCTAAACCCTCACATGTGGGCATTGCAGTATTTGATAATAGTTGGAAAATTTATCACGTTTTGAATTCACCGTCAAATATCTCTGCTTTAAAAATGGAAACATTTAACAAATTTTTGAACACTGATGAGATGAAAATCTTAAATGCAAGTGTATGGGAGATAAAAAATATCAGCAAATCCCAAAGGAAACTAATTAAAAATGAACTAAACAAACTGGAATCAAAAATTGTAATCTTTGACCGGGCTTTTTATTAGATAACGGTCCGTTTAACCTGTACTGTTCTGAATTGGTCAATGATATACTACATAAAACAGATGCAAAGAGATTTAATTTTGAAATAAAGACCTCGAAATTAAAACCTGTGTATTCAAAATTTCTTCGGAGAGATTCTTTAAAATATTACCCTGTTGATGTTTTTCAATATAACGAAAACATAAATCTTATAAAAGATTGGGATTTCGATTAATTTTATTCAATATATAAATATTTCTCCAGTCAAGGCAATTCGGTTTGAGTAAATTGTAAAAAAAAGCGAAGCAATCTTTTGAATTTGGCTTAAAGAATTCATAATTCATAATTCTGAATTCAAAATTAAGAATGCTACCTTTGCCCATCTAAAATTTGTTATGGAATACGCAGAAAATATACTAGGTACCATTGGTAACACACCCATGGTGAAAATCAATAAAATAATTGGAGATATCCCTGCTTTGGTGCTCGCTAAATATGAAACTTTCAATCCTGGAAATTCAGTAAAAGATAGAATGGCCGTAAAAATGATTGAGGACGCCGAGGCTGATGGCAGGCTGAAACCCGGCGGGACCATCATCGAGGGAACTTCTGGAAATACGGGAATGGGCCTTGCACTTGCCGCAATTGTGAAAGGGTATAAAATGGTGTGCGTAATCAGTGATAAACAGAGCAAGGAAAAGATTGATATTCTAAAAGCCGTGGGAAGCAAGGTTGTGGTTTGTCCCACGAACGTTGCCCCCGAGGACCCGCGTAGTTATTATTCCACTTCAAAAAGGCTGGCTGAGGAGACACCCAATAGTTGGTATGTAAATCAATATGATAATCTCAGCAATACCAAAGCCCATTACGAAAGCACGGGTCCAGAAATCTGGAAACAGACCGATGGTAAAGTCACGCATTTTGTGGTAGGCGTGGGTACAGGAGGAACCATAAGCGGCGTTGGGAAATATTTAAAGGAAAAAAACCCGGACGTAAAAGTTTGGGGTGTGGATACCTACGGAAGCGTTTTCAAAAAATATCACGAAACAGGAATTTTTGACGAAAATGAAATCTATCCATACATCACCGAAGGAATCGGGGAGGATATCCTTCCCAAAAACGTTGATTTCAGTGTGATTGATGGGTTCGTAAAAGTAACGGATAAAGATGCTGCAATCTATACCCAGAAACTTGCAAAAATGGAAGGTTTCTTTTTGGGTAATTCTGCTGGAGCGGCCATAAAGGGCCTACTTCAATTAAAAGATAAATTCAAAAAAGATGATGTGGTCGTTGTGCTTTTTCACGATCACGGAAGCCGTTATGTGGGTAAAATGTATAATGACGAATGGATGCGCGAACGTGGTTTTGTGGAAGATGAAGCGAAAAATGCTTCAGATTTAATTCAGGATCACGCTGATAAACCGCTCATTACCGTTAAAACTGAAGAGTTGGTGGGCCACGCCATCGAGCGTATGAAAAAGTATCACATTTCCCAAATTCCTGTGGAAGATACTTCGGGGTTTGTGGGGTCACTGGACGAAACGGGATTGCTCAGAAAATATTTGGAAAATAAAAATATTGCGGAGCTTTCCATAAAAGATGTGATGCACAAGCCATTTCCAATCGTAAAAAAAAGTACGCCCATTGAAGAAATTTCAAAATTGATACATAAGGATAACAATGCGGTTTTGGTAAATTTGGGCGAGGATAAATATCATATTATTACGAAACACGATATTATTAGGGCGCTGTAAATTAAAATTATTGATTTAACCAAAAGCCAAAACTCAATAGCCAAAAGCAAAAAGCCAATAGCCAAAAATCCAAACACAACAATGATGCAAAAGGATGCAAAGAAATTATTTCGGTTTTTGCGCACCAAGCCGGTGCCGGCAAATACGAATGAAATCTTGGCACTGGAGCGTACCAAGCTTGCCAACGAGCGCACGTTGCTTTCGTACATTCGGTCATCACTTTATTTGCTATTGGGCGGTATTGGTCTTCTTCAATTAAAGGATTTTGAGAGAATCAATTGGTTGGGTTACGTAGCACTTGTCGTGTGCGTCATATTTCTCGCCGTAGGCATTTTTAGGTATGTATTGCTCTATCGCCGACTGTATAAATGGAATCGTGTTCTTTTTGCAAATTCAATTACGGATAAGGTAGAAAAACAAGCGAAAAAAAATGAAGTTGATAAAAATGAAGCTAAATCTATAGAAAAAGAATAGTTTTAACTACCTTTGCTCATTCCCCACGGATAACTCCCCTGTTATACATTCGATATGAAAGAAGATTTTCTACATTATGTGTGGAAATTTCAAGTATTCGGTGCATCGGGATTAACGACGGCTGATAAGGAAATTCTACAAATTATTCATCCGGGAAGCCACAACAGCAATGCGGGCCCCGATTTTGTCAATGCCCAGATTGTACTTGGCGCACAGCATTGGGCTGGAAATGTTGAAATTCACCTAAAATCTTCAGATTGGTATGCGCACAAGCACGAAATTGATTCTGCCTACGAAAATGTCATTCTTCATGTAGTCTGGCAGCACGATGCGGAGATTTATAGGAAAGATGGGTCCGTAATTCCCACATTTATATTGAAAAATTATTTGCAACCGCATACGCTGCAAATGTATTCGAAACTTTTTGCGAAGGGAAATTTGTGGATGAACTGCGAAAATGATTTTCCGGGAATTGATACCTTTTTGATTGAAAATTGGTTGGAGCGACTGTATTTTGAAAGACTTCAGGAAAAGCAAGGATTTATTCTGCAGGAATTGAAAGAATCACAGAATCACTGGGAATCCCTGCTTTTTAGAATGCTTTGTAGAAATTTTGGGCTCAAGGTAAACGGAACATCGTTTCTCAGCATCGCAAAATCACTGGATTTTTCAATTGTAAAAAAATGTATGCAGGATACGTTAGAACTTGAGGCATTACTTATGGGTCAGGCGGGACTTTTTGAAAAAGACTTGGAAGATTGGTATTTTTCATCGCAAAAAAAGCGGTACGATTACCAAAAGCGTAAGTATAATTTGGATAATGCCCACGTTATAAAACCTATTTTTTTTAGACTTAGACCGCCCAATTTCCCCACATTAAGGCTATCGCAATTAGCCGTGTTGTATGCTGAACGACAAAATCTTTTTCAGGAAATTATTGAAGTGAAAAAACTGGAAGAATTTTATGATATTTTTAAAGTAGCCGCAAATGAATATTGGGATACGCATTTTAATTTTGGACTTTCCACAATGAGCCGTAAAAAGTGGTTCTCCAAAAGTTTTGTTGATTTGTTGGTTATCAATACCATTATCCCATTGAAATTCTGCTATGCTGAAAAAATGGGGACAGATGTTACAGAAGAAATAATTGCGCTTTCCACGGAAATAGCTTCCGAAGATAATAAGATCATAAAAAAGTTCAATTCATTGAAACCAATCGCGCGGAGTGCACAACAATCGCAAGGACTTTTGCAAATGAAACATTTTTATTGCGATAAAAATCGGTGTTTGCATTGTGCAGTGGGAAATTCTTTGCTTAGGCGGGGGTGATGTAAATCTAACGCTCCAAAAGACTTGTCACAACTTGTGTTTTAGTGATTAAAGTACGGTGTACTGGGCATTTGTCCGCAATTTCCAATAACCGCTTTTTCTGTTTTTCATCCAAATTTCCTTCAAAATAAATCTCACGTAAAAAAGTATCAATTTTGGAGGCGGAATCTTCACAATTTTCGCAGTCCAGTGCGTGATCTTTATTATAATTTACGTGGACTTCCACATTTTTTAAATCCCATTTTTTTCTTTTCGCATACATTTGGATGGTCATAACGGTGCAGGACGCCAGTCCCGCCGATAAAAATTCATAAGGAGAAGGCCCAAAATTATTTCCTCCGAATGTCTCAGGTTCATCTGCAACCAAATAATGATTTCCCAATTTTAAGTTGGTACTATAGCCATCTTCCGCATCAAGACTCGCGGCTACGCTTCGTTTGGTGGAAAGATTTACCTCTTCATTTATTTCGACATAATGCGTAGCCCACCCAGCAATTACGCTTCCTATATATTTAGAGTCTTCTTTATTTGAAATTAAATGGTCAACGCCATTGAGGGAAATAAAACTTTTCGGGTGGTGCGCGTTTTTATAAATTTCTTCCGCGTGATGAATTCCTACCGTGGTATCTTGCGGAGAATGCAGAATCAAAAGTGCCTTTTTGAAGTCGCGAACAACATTTAACAGTGATTTGGATTCAATATCTTCCAGAAATTGCTTTTTGATTGTGAATTCCCTTCCGCCAAGGTTCACTAATGCCTTTCCATTTTGTGTGATTTCCTCTCGATTACTTCGCAACATATTGGTTACATGTGAAGGATCACTGGGTGTATTAATGACCGCAACCGCTTTGATGGAAGGTAACTTTGAAGCGGCAAAAATTGCGGCAGCACCTCCAAGTGAATGCCCAATCAAAAGGGTGGGAGCGCTAAATTCTTTTTCCAAAAACGCGGCTGCCGCGATAAGATCATCCACATTTCCTGAAAAATTTGTGTTTTCAAAATCTCCTTCACTTTCCCCCAGACCAGTAAAATCAAAACGTAAAACTCCAAATCCTTCCGCGGCGAGGGCCCGACTTATATTTTTTACTGCTATAAGATTTTTGTTGCAGGTAAAACAATGTGCAAAAATCACAAAGTTATGCGGATGCCTGTCTAAAGGTAATTCCAGGCGGCCAGCCAAATTTTCATCATTTTTGTTTTGGAATGAGACTTTGTTTAAATTCATTGATTATCTTTTGTGTAATTATGCATCTCGCAGTATTCCTGTGGGACGGCCATCAATAAACTTTTGGGTTTCACTGCGGCAGTAATTTCGCTTACTTCTCCTAAAAATTCACCATCTATTTGAAATGATACTTTCTTTTTTGTGGAAATTATGGCCTTTTTTGTTGAAATGATATCCACGAATTCTGATGACATTTCAGGATTGTCCTGCAATGTTTTTAAAATTTCAATAAAATCCAGATTTTTAAAAATGAGGATTTCAAAAATACCGTCATTTATTTTTCCCTTCGGATTTATATTGGCGCCGGTACCAAATTTATTCGCGTTGGCAATAGCCAATAAAATCCCCGATTTTTCGAAAGTTTCATTTTCGGTTTGAATAGAGAAATCATATGGCCCTCCAGAATTAATGATGGTAGGAATTGATTGAAGAAAATAACCAAGTTTGCCACGAATGTTGGAACTTTCATAGTTTTTCACCAATTCTGCATTCATACCTAAGTCCGCAATATGCAAACAGATTTTATCATTGATAATTAGCGTGTCTACCTTCAACAAACAATCTGAAAAGGCGACTTCAATCTGTTCTTCCACGGTTTCTGGAATTTCAAAATTGACGGCCATTCCATTCGCGGAACCAGCCGGAATTATTCCCATAACTATATTCGAATTCCGTAAACATTGCGCAACCAGAGATATGGTTCCGTCTCCACCTGCGACCAAAACACGTTCAGGATGGTATTCTTTCAAAATATCTTGTATCTGCGAAACATCGTCCCCGCCTGTGGTTTCAAAAATTTTAAGGGAATATCCACGTTGCGCGGCTTCATAATCTACGCCTTCAATAATATGGTCTTTTTCAGAATCTCCGGCTATTGGGTTGACTATAAGCAGGATATAACTTTTTGATTTCATTAGTAGATATTGATTTTAAAATTAATTATTTTGGAAATGCTAAACCGTTAACAAATTCTCAATAAGTGAAGCTTGATTTAAAACTGTACCGTGGCTATGTAAATGACGAACAATTGGTGGTTTTTGGCCACGTTTTCAGGTCTTGGGCACCGGATAAATATAGATTGGACCGAAAAGGGATTCGGCATGCGGTTTCCATAATTCATATGTTCCGAATAAAGCCTTTGGAAAATGTGGAGGTACGACTGAAATTCCGAAATATTGAGGTAACCACAAAAACCTTGAAAGATGGTTACTTTCGGTTCACGCTTCCGTTTACTGAAAATTTGGAAAGTGGCTGGCATACGTACGAGGTAAGTTGCAAAATTGCAGAATTCGGTATTGTGGAAACTTCGGAATTGCTTAAACCTTTTGAAAGCAAAGTGGGCGTGATTTCAGATATTGACGATACTTTTTTGGTTTCACATAGCCGAAGCTTTTTCAGAAAACTGTATGTGCTGCTTCTTCGGAATATTAACAAAAGAAAAATTTTCACGGATGTAGCCAGACATTACCAAGCCTTAAGCCACGCGGGCCAAGAGAATGCAGAAATTTTCAACTCCTTTTTCTTCGTATCCAGCAGTGAATGGAATCTGTACGAGTTTATTGATTCCATTACACGAATGCACGAGTTGCCAAAAGCGGTCATAAAATTGAAAAAGATCAAAACGGGGATTTCAGATTTTTTATTTACCGGCCGCGGAAGCCACGATCATAAATTTGAAAAAATCAAGGATATTATTATGTTCTATCCAAAATTGCAATACGTACTTTTGGGTGACGATTCGCAACGCGATCCTTTTTTATACGAGCGTATTGTGAAGATTTTTCCAGAAAATATTCGTGCAATCTACATTAGGCAGACATCGCGGCATCGAAAAAGGGAAACTGTCAAAATTCTAGAAAATATAGAATCGCTGAACGTATCCACGTGCTATTTCAAAAACAGCGAAAAAGCCATTGAGCATTCAAAAAAGATGGGTATTATTGAAAAGGCTATCTTCTAATTTAAATTTTAAAATCCAAATTAGATAAGACAGCCTTTAAAAAATTTAATCTCTGCGGTTATAGCGAGCGCGGTCAAATTCATCCCGCTCATAAAATTTTCCATCCTCGTAAACGTGATCCTGCGGAATATTTCTGTTGAAGGATTTTAAAATTACAGACTCATATTCCCTGTTTAACGATTGGCCTTGCTGATATCTTTTAGTTTCGGCAAAAGTTCTGTGGTCAATTCCATTAGTTATTACCGTATTATTTTTTGTGTCCAAATTGACCATGCCAATAGGTACAATCACGTGGTTTTCACCATCCTTGTTTACAAATTCTCTAATGTCCACATTGTTTGGTCTGCCATAGGGGTCGTGTTTGGCATCAATTATAGTTTTATCCACGTGTACATCAAGATAAACCACGCGTTTCATTTCTTTGTTTACAAGCAAGTTTTCTACTTTTCCCACAACGCGGTTGTCTGCATCGCGCACATCCCAACCGCGTACATCCGGATCATCGCTGGCCACTTTGTAATCTGAAAGCTCGTTTAAATTATATAAATGTTTTTCTTCGGTTTTCATAGCTTAAATTTTGTTGGTTAATATTGGGTAGTTGAATCTTCTACTGGGGTATCATAATTCTCATCCATTTGTTCAATACTGTTGTTTTCAACTTCATTTTGTTCCCTATCGTCCATGGTGTCCTGATAGTTCCAGAAAAAATAAACACCAACGAGTATTAATAGGACTAAGAGAATCCAAGGCCATACCGGTTTTTTCTTTTCAATTTTTATTTCAGCCATAATCAAAAAATTTTGAGGTTAGAATTAATTTGAATTTTAAAATTAGGGAAAGAATTTTTTCTGAAAATGGATGTGCTGCCTAAATTACTGTTAACTAAATTGTTAATTATTGCCAACTTGGCTTTATTAAATGGTCATTTCGGAAATGCTGAAGCCGCTGATTTTTGGTAGTAGTTTAACGTTTCCATTTTTTTTCTGATACAACTTTGTTTTATTTTTAAGAAATGGAAAATAAGAAAAGAAGAGGTGGATTCGTTTTTACGAAGCACCAAGCGGAAGAACAATCTCCTTTTGAAAAGTTGTTTGAGATTTTTCAAGAATTAATCACCCATACTTCTGGTGATTTTGATGAAGCCATAAATTGGTTGGAGCAACTGGATGAAGAATACCAATTGACTACGGATGATTATACCATCGATGATTTTATTGAAGAATTAAAAGAGCGCGGCTACATTCGAGAAGAAATTTTGCCTGATGGAAAAGGCGGTCTTGCCATAACCGAAAAAACGGAGCGTGCTCTTAGAAAACGTGCTTTGGAACAAATTTTTGGGAAGCTCAAGCGAAGTGGTGTGGGAAATCACCGCACAAAATTTACTGGCACTGGAGATGAAAAAGCGGGGGAATTCCGTGATTACAGATTTGGCGATGCACTCGACCAAATTTCGATGACAGAAAGTATAAAGAACGCTCAGGTAAATCATGGGATTGGCGGTTTTTCCCTCGCAGAGAACGATTTGGTGGTTGAAGAGACTATGTACAAAAGCCAAATGAGTACGGTCCTTATGATTGATATAAGCCATAGTATGATCCTTTATGGTGAAGACAGGATTACTCCGGCAAAGAAAGTGGCAATGGCTCTTTCAGAATTTATTACCACAAGATACCCGAAAGATACTTTAGATATTTTGGTTTTTGGGGATGATGCCTGGCCCATTAAAATAAAGGATCTACCTTATTTAAATGTAGGTCCCTATCATACAAATACCGTCGCTGGCTTGCAATTGGCAATGGACCTTCTCCGCAGAAAGAGAAACACGAACAAGCAAATTTTTATGATTACTGATGGAAAGCCTAGCTGTATGCGTCTACCGGATGGAAGATTTTACAAAAATAGCATGGGCCTCGATTCCAACATTGTAAATAAATGTTATGGGATGGCGGCCCAGGCCAGGAAACTTCACATTCCCATAGTTACGTTTATGATTGCGCAGGATCCTTATTTAATGCAGTTTGTGGATAATTTCACGGCAGCCAATCAGGGTAAAGCATTTTATACGGGGCTTCAAGGTTTAGGCGAAATGATTTTTACCGATTACGAGGCAAACAGAAAAAAAAGAATTCGATAATATTTCAAAAATAAATAAGAAGAATAAAATGAATTTAGAACACATCAAAACCTTCGGACAGTTAAAAAAAGAAGGATATGAATATAAAAGTGTAAAGGAAGAACTTCGCCGAAATTTACTTCAGAAATTAATGAAGAAAGAAACCGTATTTGAAGGAATTCACGGATATGAATATACGGTAATCCCAGAATTGGAAAGGGCAATTCTTTCAAAACATAATATCAATTTATTGGGATTGCGCGGGCAGGCAAAAACGAGGTTGGCCCGGCAAATGGTTAGCTTGCTAGATGAGTATATTCCGGTGGTTGAAGGAAGTGAAATTAATGATGACCCCTTCAAACCCATTTCCCGATTTGCAAAAAATCTGCTGGAAGAAAAAGGAGATGACTTGCCCATAAAATGGATGCACCGCGATGAAAGATTCTATGAAAAACTAGCAACGCCGGATGTTACCGTAGCCGATTTAATTGGAGATGTAGATCCCATTAAAGCTGCAAATTTGAAATTGACGTATGCTGATGATCGCGTAATCCATTTTGGAATGATCCCGCGAAGCAACAGGTGTATTTTTGTAATCAATGAGTTGCCGGATTTGCAGGCGCGGATTCAAGTGGCACTCTTCAATATATTGCAGGAAGGGGATATTCAGATTCGTGGATTTGCGCTTCGATTGCCTTTGGATATTCAATTCGTTTTCACTGCAAACCCCGAAGACTATACCAATCGCGGAAGTATTGTGACACCATTGAAAGATAGAATTGGGTCCCAAATTCTTACACATTATCCGGAAAGTATTGACATTGCTAGAACCATCACGCAACAGGAAACAGCAAAAACTTCAGAAACAAAACCCAATATTTATGTTCCGGAGCTAGCGAAAGATATTTTGGAACAAATAAGTTTCGAAGCCAGAGAAAGCGAATATATTGATAACAAAAGTGGCGTTAGTGCTCGACTTAGCATCACGGCCTATGAAAATTTATTGAGCACGGCTGAAAGAAGGTCCCTAAATACGGGCGATGAGAAAACCACAATCCGTATGGGTGATTTTATGGGGATTATTCCCGCAATTACGGGAAAGGTGGAACTTGTTTATGAAGGTGAGCAGGAGGGGGCATCCCAAGTTGCGCAACAACTAATAGCCAGCGCAGTAAAAACCCAATTTGAAAGTTATTTCCCAAAAGTTGAAAAATTGAAAAAACAGACGGATGCCGATCCCTATGCTGAGGTGGTTGCTTGGTTTTTCGAAGAAAGCAATTTTGAATTGTTGGATTCTTTGACAAATACAGAATATGAAAAAGAGTTAAACAAAATTGAGCCGTTGGATCGTTTGATCAAAAAATACGCTTCAGATTTTCCTAAAAAGGATGTTTATTTTTTAAAGGAATTTATCCTTTGGGCGCTCGTTGAACTGAAAAAATTGAGCAAGTATAATCTTAGTTCTGGCGTCAGATTTAAGGATGTTTATGGTAGCTATATCAATGATTTATAATTTTTATGAACTAAATTGAATTATTTTTTAAGCCAAAATATTGAAAATCTGAAAGTTGGATTCGCTAAAAAATTTCAAATTTTTAACTTAAAATTAATAGGATTTGGCAAAAACTTTGGCTGACTTCTGTATATCTTTGGGGCAAACAAAACATCAACTTATAAAATTATGAAACTAAAAACAATCGTAATGTCTATGGCAGTTGTAGCTATGTTATTTGCTAGCTGTGAGGACTCAAAAAAGAAAGAAGCTGAAGCACAAGCTCAAGCTGAAGAAATGCGCATGCAACGTGAGCAGGATTCCATGATGAGATTGGAAGAAGAAAACAAAATGAAAATGGCAGATATGGAAGCTAATTCCATTGCAGCTAAAGCTATGAACAACGAGAAGTATTCTACTCTGGTTGCTGCATTGCAAGCTGCTGAACTTGCTGACACTTTCAAAGGTGAAGGTGAGTACACAGTATTCGCTCCAACAAACGAAGCTTTCAGCAAAGTACCTAAAGCAACATTGGATAACCTAATGAAGCCAGAGAACAAAGCTCAACTTCAAGCATTGTTGAAATATCACGTAGTAGCTGGTAAGTGGAACGCTGCTGATGTTCAGAACAAAATCAAAGAAAACAATAACAATTACGAGGTTACTACTTTAGACAACCAAACTTTAACTCTTTCTGAGAAAGATGGTAAAGTTATGATTAAAGATGCTACAGGTAGTATGAGCACTGTTGTTGACGCTAACATGGACGCATCAAATGGTGTTATCCACGGTATCGACAAAGTTCTTATGCCAAAAAAATAATCTAAAAATCTTATTTTTTGAAACCCCAGATTTTTCTGGGGTTTTTTTATGCCCTTTATTTTCGTAGATACCCGAAATCTTTTAAATCGTTAACAGTATCTATGTTGTATAATTTTCCATCATGCATAAGTTTATTATTGGTTGAAATTTCGAAGACATCATTGTAGTAATGATCTGTAATTATAATACCTTTAAAATCCAATAAAGAAATTAAAAGTTCTTTTACTTTATCTTTATAAATTGGTTCCAGCATTGAGAAGGGTTCGTCCAGCATCATAAATTGATGATCCATTTGAGCTATCAATAATACTTCAAAATAGCGAAGCTCGCCCAACGAAAGTTTTCCCGTTACTGTATTGCTAATCTTTGCAATAAAAGGATCATAAAATATTCGGTCCTGTTTTTTTTCTTCCGAAAAATAGATAGGAATTATATCCCGAACTTTTAAATTTTTAGGCAAAAAGGATTCTTGTGGTAGGTATGAGACTATCTGTTCTTTTATTATTTCTGAAGGTTTTATAACTTCATTATTATATAAAATATTAATGGAATTTCCCTTCATTTTCCCGAAGATCATTTTCAACAACGTGGATTTACCGCAGCCATTTCTTCCAAAGATTGCAACAATTTCACCGGTTTTCAGCGTTAGTGAGACATCTTTGAAAATAGATTTTTTTCCAAAGAATTTTGTGGCGTTGGAAATAGCGAGTTCCATCTAGAATAAAATATAAAGAACAGTGGCAACAAAAGCCAATGGAATGGCCACTAAAAGGTTTATAAAGAATGAGGTTTTAAAGAGTTTAAGTTTCGTCAAACCCAGATTATGATAAAAATACCATTTCGATTTATGTAAAATTTGAAAGCTCCAAAATCCTATGAAAATGCCCAAGAAAACAAAAACAAGCATTGCCCAGATTATGTTTGAAAAAGAAGCGCAAACTGCGGTAAATGCCATTATATATGGAAAAATTGTTTTATAAAATTGCCAATGCGCTCTTATCACTTTAGGTTCTATATTTTATATTTTTCTCACAATTATCTATTATTTCTAAAATTCGTTTCATTCGTGTTTCGGTCCGTTTTGCTTGATTTAGCCAATAGAGATAGCTCTTCTGCGCACCCCTATTAAAAGTTTTATAGTTTTCAAAGGCAATAGGGTTTTCACCAAATGCTTTCTTCAAATCTTCTGGAATAATTAAATTTTCAACATCATCCAGCGCGCTCCAACTTCCGTTTTTCTTCGCTATTGCTATGGCCTGCTTTCCGCTTTTGTGAATAAGTCCTTGCTTTTGCAATTCTTTTAAATGATTTTTGTTAACCGCACTCCACACACTTTTGGGTCGGCGTGGGCAAAAATATTGCCGGCGTTTTCCCTCGCCCATACTTTTTGATGTGCTGTCAATCCAACCGTAGCACAGGGCTACCTTTACTGCTTCTTCCCAACGCATAGTTGGAATATTGGTTTCTAATTTGTACAAGATCAAATAGACACCTTCGGTATGCGTTTGATGATTTTCGTGGAGCCATTCCCTCCATTCCGCATCAGTTTTAAAGTAAAGTTCCATTTTGGAATCCATTATTTTACTTCTTCAGAATTCACATAGAAATCAGCTTTAATCTTAAGTGAAGATATAGGGTTGCTCAATTGCTTTTCGGTCCATTCGGCTTTTGGGTAAATCCATTCTTCGCTTCCATCAATGATGGCTATCACGGGCATATCAAAGCCATTAACGATGTTGGTATATCGAAATTTAACCGAATTATCCTCAAACATATATTCTATTTTTGGCACTTTTATCGTTCTTAAATATTGTTGCCAAAATTCCGTGAGGTCTATGTTGCTTTCTTTTGAAATATATTCCTCAAGTTGCTTGCTGCTTATAGTCTGATGGTAAAATTCCTTGTTTAGCCCACGCAGAATTGCCCTCCATTTTTCGTCATCATCAATCAGTTGCCGTAATGTGTGCAGAATATTGGCACCCTTATAATACATATCACTGCTGCCCTCGCGATTTACATTATAAATGCCTATAATTGGCCTATCGTTTTGAATATTATTCCGAAGGCCAATAATATATTCTGATGCCGCTTTTTTTCCGAAAAAGTAATCCAGATACAAACTTTCCGAATAATTTGTAAATCCCTCATGAATCCACATATCTGCCACATCATTATTGGTTATATTGTTCGCAAACCATTCGTGGCCGCTTTCGTGGATTATTATGAAATCAAATTTTAATCCCCATCCGGAGCCTGAAAGATCGCTGCCCAAATACCCATTCCCGTATCTGTTCCCATACGTTACGCTGCTTTGGTGCTCCATTCCCAAATACGGTACTTCTACGAGTTTGTAGCCATCTTCATAAAATGGATACGGGCCAAACCAATGCTCGAAAGCTTCCATCATTTTTGGAGCTTGTTTGAATTGTTCTTTTGCCTTTTCCTCATTTTCCCGAAGCGCATAATAATCCATATCAAGTGTTCCATTTTCACCTTTGTATTTTTCGCCAAAGTGAACATAATCCCCAATATTTAAGTTTACGCCGTAAGTATTTATAGGATTTTTTACTTCCCAAATCCAAGTTTTTGAATCCTTATTTTCAATAGTTTTCAGTAATTTTCCGTTGCTCACGTCCATCAAATCCTTCGGCGTTGTTACTGAAATTTTTACACCGTTATCTGGTTCATCTGCGGGATGGTCTTTTAATGGCCACCAAATACTCGCACCGATTCCCTGATTTGAAGTTGCTATAAAATGTTTCCCGTTGCTATCTTTTTTCCAAGTAAATCCGCCATCCCAGGGTGGGCGGATTGCCTCTTTCGGGGTACCAGAGAAGAAGATGGTTATTTCAAGTTTTTTTCCCTCTTTCTGATTTTTTTGAAGTTTTAGTAAATGTGCATTTCCTTCGGAAGTGAATTGAATTTCTTTTCCATCCTGTAGCACTTTATCAATCTGCATCGGCTTTTGAAGGTCAATCTGCATTACATTATTCGGCTGTAAAACTTCATAAGAAATAATATTGCTTCCTGAGATATTTTTCTCTGAAGGATTTATTTCCACAGAAAGATTATAATGCAAAACGTTCCACCACGCTCTTTCCGGGGTTATGCTACCGCGAAGGGTATCGGCGCGAGTAAATTTCTCCTGGGAAATTAGAATGCTGGTTGATGCAAAAAACAGAGAAATAATTAGAAGCTGTTTAATCATAGTTTATTTTTTAAATCACAAATCACAAATCACAAATCACAAATCACAAATCATAAATCACAAATCACAAAATTCAAATCACAAATCACAAATCACAAATCACAAATCCCAAATCACACAGTCTAAATCCCAAATTTCAAATCACAAAATCCCAATTTTAAAAATCAATTCAGAAAGTAGAAATTAAAGCTTATTGCATTATCTCCTTTTTCTTTTTTCTACAATTGCTGAGAAGATTTTTCTGAGTTCATCGGCTTCCTTTATCAACTCAAGCAATTCTCTTTGGTGAGCTTTATTAAAATCATTCTGCAAAAGTTTTAACCAAAGTAATGATTCCTTGGCTTCCTTTCTGCAAATCTTAATTCTAAAGTCAAAATCTTTATCACTTATATGCTCATTGGATTCTATATAATTAGCTGCTACAGAACCCGAAGAACGAACTAATTGTTTCAAATCTTCAATATTTGCAATGCTTTTCTGAAAAGTATATGCTAATAGTCGGACAGAATTTGCAAATTGAAAAGTTCTGCTTTCCAAATCATAAGGTTTTTTCATTTTTGGGATTTGATTTTTTGAGATTTGTAATTTATTTATTCAGAAATCTCTATCTAAAAACCGAATTCGGAAAAACAAACACACTTTCGTGACCATTCTCACCTACCGCGGCCACTCCGAAAAAATAATTGTCAATTACAATCCCTTCCAAAGTAAATTCTGAGACATCGCCCACATATCTGCTATACTCCCAAGTTGGGGAAGTGGTATCACGCCAATAAATTGTATATCCCTTTGCGCCGGCAACCTTGTCCCATTTCAATCTTGCGGAAGCTTCCACCACGCCGCCAATTGCAACATTTTTTGGCTCAGCAGGAGCCCACGCCAAACATGCCATATTTATTGCGTTCACGGCAGTTAGTTTTGCCGCATAATCAAAGTTTACGAATTTCAATTTATCCCCATATTCAATCCCGTTTTCGGTGCGAATGTCCTGATGTTGCTGGTTGTAATTTTCGTGCGCTTCCATAATTCGTATTCCCGCCCAACCCAAATCGTTGAAGGGGCGATGGTGCCCTCCGCGACCAAAGCGATCCAACCGGTAGATGAGCATCGGGTTCATTTCTGGCATGTAAGTCTTTGTTGTTTTAAAAACGTAACGGGCAAGTTGGCGCGAAATGCCATCCACTTCGCCACCGTAAAATCTTCGCATTTGTCTTTCTTTTTCAGTTTCAGTTGGCGGAACAGGTTCAGAAAATATTCGAAAATCGCGATTGCTAATTACACCGTCAACACCTTCAATATTACCAATCATATCATTATTGAAAACACCAATAATTTCCCAACCTTGTTCCTTTGCAAAATCCGCAAAACCTTTTCCACCAAAAAGACCCTGTTCCTCGCCGCTCAAACCTAAATAAACTATGCTGCTCTCGAATTTATATTTTGAAAGGACCCGCGCAGCCTCTATAGTTCCAGCCATTCCACTGGCATTATCATTGGCACCGGGCGCATCTTTGGTAAAATCGCTACTATCGCTATTTCGTGAGTCTATATCGCCGCTCATTATGATATATCTATTGGGATATTTTGAGCCTTTCTGAACCGCGGCCACATTTACAATCCAAGTATCTTTTGGTACACGGTCATTGCCTTCGGCCTTGACGAAATCCTTCTGATAAAAAACGTTTAGACAATTGTTGCATTCCTTTGAAACTTTTTCAAATTCAGATTTAATCCATCTGCGGGCAGCGCCAATGCCGCGCGTACTGCTCACGGTATCGCTGAAGGTATTTCGCGTTCCGAAATTGGCGAGCGTGGTTATATCTGTCTTAATTCTTTCAGCAGACACAGATTTAATGATATCATATATTCGAGGGTCTGTTTGGGAAAATGAGAGGGCAGAAATGGTGCAGAAGAAGAAGAAGAGAAGCAATTTTTTCATTGGAATATATTTTTCTTAAATGTACCAAAAATGATGGGAAAGACCTACAAGGTTACGGAAAGCTTGAAGGAGTTATTAGATACTTTGCAAATACCTACGAGATTTTGGAAACCTTGCAGGAGAAATCTTGCAGAAGGGTTTACCTAAATTTACTTGTTCGCTACCAAAGCAAGTTTTTTTGTGTCAGGGCTTATGGCGAGCCGCGTAATATCTTTGAGTCCGTATTCTTCAAGGGAAGCTACCTGTACCCAATCTGGTTCACCTAAAGTGTCATATAGATAAAGTTTGTTGCCACTCGCAACAATCACTTGGGTGTCGTTAATCCAGACATAATCCTGAATTCCAATTGGCAATTCAGTAATAAAAAAACTTTCAAAAGAATTCATATCCAGCATATACATGTCTAGATTGCCTGCATCATTTATTAACGAATAACTCATGGATTGGGTCTTTGGAATTTTTTGAAGCGACCTTCCGGCATTTCGGAATAATGTATCTGTCGTATTTTTTTGCAAATCAATAAGTGCCAAATCCATTTTTTCACCATTCAAAACTGTAGAAAGAATGGTTTTATCATTGTAAAATGCAAAATACGCAACTTGGATATTTTCGATTAAATCTGAAGAATTTCCCATTTCAGAATTGTATTTGTAAAGTCGCTGCAAGCCATCCTTATCTAATCTTACTGCAGCTAAATCATTATTTGAAGGGAATTTTTGTGGGGAATATTCGCTGCCTTGTGTTATTTTATTTTTCCATTTTGAAGTTTTTGAAATCAAATCATATTCAGCGATATCTGTTTGGCCATTGTTATTTCCCGCGTATAGCAATGCTTCATTTGAAGCGAAAGAAGGCTGATTGTTATAACCGTCATTAGTTGAAATTTTCTGTACATTCAATAATTCCAACCCTTCATAAGCCATGGAAAAATCACAAACGTATATGGCTGAATTTTCTTGTGCGAAGTTGAAATAATTGATAAAAAGTAGGGAAAGAAACAGGAGCTTTTTCATTGTAACATAATTTTCATATAAAATAACAAACACTGCGCCATAAAATGGGAAACCACGAAAACGCAAATATCATAGAATTTGTGTTTTCGTGGTTATACCTACAAGGTTTTGGAAACCTTACAGGATTATTAAAAAGGATATTTATTTTCCGCAATCACTTTTTCAGCGATTGTTCTTCGCAATTCACCAATGTTTGGGGTATTTTGGTATTTGGTAAATCGCTTCAATCCCATCAACATCATTCGCTGTTCATCGCCTTCGGCAAAGGAAAGAATGGCTTCTTTTGCTTTTATGGTAATAATATCAACCGCGTGGTACAGATACAATTGCGCCATTGCAATCTGTTGTTTTTGTGAATCCTTACCAAAACGTTTCGCATTTTTATATGCACGCAGAACCCCACTTTCCGCCATGTATATTTCAATAAGAATATCGGCTGCGGCCATCAATGTTTGCTGATGTTCTTCCAGTGCCGTTCCATACTTTTGAACAGCGCTTCCGGCAACCATTAAAAATACTTTTTTCAATTTGCCGATCATCGCTTTTTCCTCGGAAAGCAATTCAGAATAATCGGGAGTTTCAAAAGAAGGAATGCCCATTAATTCTGAAGCTACTGCTTGTGCAGGATTCAACAAATCCACGTGGCCTTTCATTGCTTTTTTTACAAGCATTCCCACGGCGAGCATTCTATTGATTTCGTTTGTACCCTCGTAAATACGGGCAATTCGCGCATCGCGCCAAGCAGATTCCATTGGTGTATCGGCGCTAAAGCCCATTCCCCCAAAAATCTGGATTCCCTCATCGGCACAATTCTGGATGTCTTCGGAAACTGCCACTTTTAAAATGGAACACTCAATTGCGTATTCCTCAACGCCTTTAAGCTCCGCTTCTTGATGGCTATTGCCTTGTTCCACGCGCATCGAAATTCTGTCTTCAATATTTTTTCCGGCACGGTATGTAGCACTTTCACTCACGTAGGCATTGGTTGCCATTTCGGCCAATTTCAATTTAATGGCGCCGAAGGAAGAAATAGGCACTTTAAACTGAATGCGGTCGTTTGCATATTTCACCGCCTCTGTAATCACACGGCGTTGTGCATCCAGACTTGCGGCGGCGAGCTTAATTCGTCCAACATTCAATGCGTTCATTGCAATTTTAAATCCATCGCCGCGCCCAGCCAACATATTTTCCACCGGTACTTTTGTTTCGTTAAAGAAAACCTGTCGGGTAGAGGAGGAGTGAATTCCGAGCTTCTTCTCTTCCTCACCTAATGAAATTCCATTTGAAGGATCATTTTCAACTATAAATCCGGTGATATTTTTGTCGTCTTCAATGCGTGCGAAAACAATAAAAGTGTTGCAAAAACCAGCGTTCGAAATCCACATTTTCTGTCCGGTAATGGAATAGTACTTTCCATCTTCGGAAAGGACCGCTTTTGTTTTTCCGCTATTGGCATCACTTCCCGCCCCTGGCTCGGTCAAGGCATACGCGCCAAACCATTCACCGGTTGCAAGTTTAGGAACGTATTTTTTGATTTGCTCCTCGGTACCGTATAACGTAATTGGCATCGTCCCAATCCCCGTGTGCGCACCGAAAGCCGTAGCGATGGAGCCCGTAGCGCCAGAAATATAGTCGCAAACCAACATGGTGGTTACGAAACCCATCCCCAGCCCGCCGTATTCCTCAGGAACGGCAACGCCAAGCAAGCCAAGTTCGCCGGCTTTGCGCATAATTTCTTCCGTGAGTGCATAATCCTTGTGCTCGAACCGCTCTTTGTTCGGCCAAATTTCACGTTCCACAAATTCCTTGACGGAATCGCGCATCATTTTTTGTTCTTCGGAAAAATCCTCTGGGGTGAAGATGTCTTCGGCATTTGTTTCTTTTACTAAGAATTGGCCGCCTCTTAATAGTTCGGACTTATTTACTTGTGTCTCCATATTTCTTATTTTGTATGTTGAATTCTAAATTTTAAATGAAAATTTAGATGTTATTTTTTCTTCAAATTGTCTTGAGCTGTAATTATTATTTTGGTCAAAATGTTTATTATATGTTCTATTTCCATCAAAAAAGGAGAAATATTGAGTTGTGTCAAATCAGACTTGTCCAAAAGTTTAAGCCAATATCTTGTTTCGCGTGCTTCCTTTGAAGCGATGGACACTTTATTTATAAAATCCTTTTTCGATTGGGCTGCCGACGCCTCTTCAACATTAGCGCCTATACTGGTCGCCGAACGTAATAGCTGTTTTGAAAGAATGAATTCCTTTTCTTTTTGAAGTTTTTTATATAAAGAAATTATATCGAGCGAAAACTTAAAGGTTTTGTCTATTATAATATTTTCCTTCTTCGGCTCCATTCATTCAAAATTTAGAATTCAGAATTTATAATAGCTCATAGATACCAGCCGCACCCTGCCCAGTACCCACGCACATCGTAACCATTCCGTAGTTGCCCTGTAGATTTCGTTTTCGCATTTCATCAAAAAGTTGGACGGAGAGTTTTGCGCCTGTACATCCAAGTGGGTGCCCCAAAGCGATTGCGCCACCGTTTACATTTACTTTTTCCTTATCTAATCCAAGTTCGCGAATAACGGCAAGTGATTGGGAGGCAAATGCTTCGTTCAATTCAATTAATTCTATCTGATTTTGATTTAATCCAGCTTGCTTCAGGGCTTTTGGAATAGCATACACCGGACCTATACCCATTATGGCGGGTTCTACGCCAACGGCGGCAAAACTTACCAATCTGGCGATGGGTTCAAGATTTAGTTCCTTTACCATTTCCTCACTCATAACTACAGCGAAGGCAGCACCATCACTCATTTGTGAAGAATTTCCAGCGGTCACACTGCCGCCTTCGGCGAAAACGGGACGCAGTTTTGATAGCGCTTCCACATTAGTCCCCTTACGCGGGCCTTCATCTTGGTTTACCGTGTACTTTCTGGTTTCCTTTTTACCGGAATCGTTAACAAATGTTTCTTCCACTTCAATAGGAACAATTTGCTCCTGAAAACGGTTTTCATCCTGCGCCTTTAACGCACGCATTTGGCTGGTGTAAGCAAATTCGTCTTGGTCCTCGCGGGAAACGTTGTATTTTTTGGCAACCGCTTCGGCAGTCAATCCCATATTCCAATAGTAATCCTCGTGTCCTTCCTTCGCCAACTTATAGTCGGGAACGGGTTTGTAACCGCCCATCGGGATGTAGCTCATACTCTCCGCACCGCCCGCAATAATGCAATCTGCCATACCACTTTGAATCTTTGCGGCTGCAATGGAAATGGTTTCCAATCCCGAAGCACAATAACGATTTACCGTCATTCCGGGAATATCAACAATGTCAAGACCCATCAACGAAATCAGCCTACCCATATTCAAGCCTTGTTCAGCCTCGGGCATTGCGTTACCTACGATTACGTCATCAATTCGCTTTTTGTCGAGTTGTGGCAATTCATTCATAATGTATTTAATGGTTTCCGCCGCCAGTTCGTCTGGACGCTTAAAGCGAAAAACCCCGCGAGGCGCTTTGCCAACTGCGGTTCGGTATGCTTTTACTATGTATGCTGTTCTCATAATCTGCCCCCTCTAACTCCCCCAAGGGGGAGAAATTATTACGGGGTATTTTTAATTATACATTCGTTTTCATTATTTCTCCTCCCCTTTGGGGAGGTTGGGAGGGGCTTTTAATTTCTAAGCGGTTTCCCTTTCTGTATCATATGCTGAAGTCTTTCCAGTGTTTTCCGTTCTCCGGTTAGGCTTAAAAATGCTTCTCTTTCAAGGTCGAGCAAATATTGTTCGCTTACTTGCGTGGCTTCACTTAAATCGCCACCCGCCATAACGTACGCTAGTTTGTTGGCTATTTTCTTATCGTGTTCGCTGATGTAATTTCCTGCGAGCATTTGGTCTGTACCCACTAAGAACATCCCCAAGGCCTGTTTTCCAAGCACTTTAATATCTGTTCTTTGAATGGGTTTCGTATAGCCTTGGTCTGCCATAAACCGGGCAACTTCCTTGGCGGCTGCGATTTGGCGTTTTGGGTTTACAACTACGATATCTTTTCCTTTTTGAAGAATACCCGTGTCATACGCTTCGTAAGCTGAAGTTGAAACTTTTGCCATCCCAATTGTGAGGAAATATTCCTGGAGTCTGTTGAGCTCCACATCATCTTTTTTGAAGGAATCGCTTGCACGGAGCGTCATTTCCTTGGAGCCACCGCCACCGGGAATTACCCCAACACCAAATTCCACCAAACCAATATAGCTTTCCGCAGCGGCTACTACGCGATCTGCGTGCAAGGTAAATTCGCAACCGCCGCCAAGCGTCATAGCGTGCGGAGCAACTACCACGGGAATGGAAGAGTATCGCAAACGCATGCTGGTATCCTGGAAATATTTGATGGCAGCGTTCATTTCATCGTATTCCTGCTCTACGGCCATCATAAAAATCATTCCAATATTGGCACCTACGGAAAAATTCTTGCCGTTGTTTGCAATAACGAGACCATCGTAACTGGCTTCGGCAATGTCAATAGCCTTGTTAACGCCAGCCAACACATCGCCGCCAATGCTGTTCATTTTGCTTCGGAATTCAACGTTAAGAATTCCATCGCCCAAATCTTCGACCACCACATCTTTATTGCTCCAAACCTCCTTAGATTTACGGATGTTGTCCAAAATAATAAAGGCATCCTGGCCGGGAATTTTTTTATGGGTCTTTTCTGGAATGCTGTAATAATAGGTATTGCCCTCACGCACATCGTAAAAACTGTCCACACCATTTTCCAGCATTTCATTTACCCAAGGTGCGGGCTCTTTGCCTAAATCCTTTATAAGCTCAATTCCCTTTTTAACGCCAACAGCATCCCAGATTTCAAAGGGTCCTTGTTCCCAACCGAAGCCAGCTTTCATGGCATCGTCAATTTTGTAAAGTTCATCGGTTATTTCTGGAATTCTTTTGGAAACGTAGGCGAACATTGCCCCAAAATTCTTTCGGTAGAATTCGCCAGCTTGGTCTTCGCCTTCAATAAGAATTGGGAAACGTTCGGTAACTTTATCCACCGACTTTGTTTTCTCCAACGTATCAAAAGAAGCCTTTTTGCTTTTTCTGTATTCCATGGTTTCCAGATCCAAGGAGAGGATCTCACTGCTGCCGTCGTCATTTTTTACTTTTTTATAAAAACCTTGACCGCTTTTGCTTCCCAACCATTTCTTTTCCATCATGGTATCGATGAATCCGGGGAGCTGGAAAATGCCGTGCTCTTCATCATCGGGCACGTTTTCATAGATTCCGTTGGCAACGTGCACCAACGTATCCAGCCCTACCACATCAACTGTTCTAAAGGTTGCGGATTTTGGCCTGCCTATTACCGGACCGGTCAATTTATCTACTTCCTCAATGGTAAGACCCATATCCTTCACTTGATGGAAAAGGCTTTGAATGCCGAAAATCCCAATCCTATTTCCAATGAATGCCGGTGTGTCTTTTGCGACAACTGAAGTTTTCCCGAGGAATTTTTCGCCGTAACCGTTTAAGAAATCAAGTACTTCCTTGGAAGTTTTTGGCCCGGGAATAATTTCAAAAAGTTGGAGGTAGCGCGGTGGGTTGAAAAAATGGGTACCGCAGAAATGCTTTTGGAAATCCTCACTTCGGCCTTCGCTCATAAATTTAATGGGAATACCCGAGGTGTTTGAAGTAATAAGCGTACCGGGTTTTCTATGCTTGTCCAGATTTTCAAAAACCTGTTTTTTGATGTCGAGACGCTCCACAACCACTTCAATAATCCAGTCTGCCGTATTTACTTTTGCAATATCATCCTCAAGGTTTCCTGTGGAAATCCGCTTTGCGAAATCTTTGTGGTAGAGTGGGGCGGGATTGCTTTTTATGGCCTTTTGCAGATCGCCGTTCACGATTCTATTTCTAACAACCTTATCTTGGAGCGTAAGTCCTTTTTTCTTTTCGTCATCAGTAAGTTCGCGCGGAACGATGTCCAGCAACAAAACTTCCACACCAATATTTGCGAAATGGCAGGCAATGCCGCTTCCCATAATTCCGGAGCCGATGACCGCTACTTTGTTAATTCTTCTTTTTGACATTTTTTTGAGTTGTAAGTTAAGAGTTCAGAGTTAAAAGCTCTGAATTCTGTATTTATTTTGTTTCGTATATTTTCTTTGAACTTACCAATTCATTAATAGTACTGGCTACTTTTTTGAAAGTCTGAAGATCTTCGGCGGAAACGTTTTTCTGTACGGCCTCATCAAAACCCAGGACTACACCTTTGGAGAATTCCCGCATTTCCTTGCCAAAGTGTGTTAAGTGGATTAACACCCCGCGGCCGTCGTCCGGATTTGGTTTCCGTACAATCAACCCTCTTTCCTCCATAGATTTCAATGTGCGCGAGAGGCTGGTTGCCTCCATTCCCATTTTTGGGCCGAGCGCCGTGGATGGCGTTCCCTCTTCTGGGTCTATGCTTATAAGTGCAAAACCAGTGGCCATAGTACTTCCCTTTTTCCCAGCTTCCTCATTGTACATTCTGGTAACGTTCATCCAAGTGGAACGGAGAATATAGTCTATGGTTTTTTCCTTCATCAACTGATTATCAAAAATGTGAAAACCAAAGATACAAAAATTTATTATGCACGCATAGGAAAAAGATGTTAGAATTTAGAATTTAGATGTGAGACGTTAGACAAAAGACAAAAGAAATGAGAACAGAGACAAGAGAGCAGAGAATATAGAAATTACTTAAGAGTAATTAGAACTTTAATTGGCAACAAATTTTAGTCCGATAATTGAAATTATTAATGTTGAGATGAAGAAAATACGCCAAAAGGTGGCGGGTTCATTGAAATAGAATATCCCTATAAGAACAGTTCCCACAGCGCCGATTCCTGTCCAGACGGCGTAAGCTGTGCCAATGGGTAAGGATTTGGATGCTTTGATGAGAAGAAACATACTTACAAAGAGGCAAAGCATAAAACCCCCGAACCACAATTTGGTGATTAGTCCGGAGGTTTCCTTGACTTTTCCAAGGCAGAAAGCGAAAGCTACTTCAAAAAGACCTGCGATGATTAGTAGGAGCCAGTTCATTAGTCCCCGCTATGCTCATAAATCTTATCATACAGATTTTTGAACTTCTCTTTAATTACTTTACGTTTCATCTTCATAGTGGGGGTGAGGTGGCCACCTTCGATGCTCCATACTTCTGGGGTTAGCTCAAATTTCTTTACCTTTTCCCATTTGCCGAAACGTTCGTTATAGAAATCAATTTCCTTTTGGATTCGTTTTATTACGGCTTCATTTTTTACCATTTCCGTAGGATCTGATGGAATGTTCTTGCCTTTTTTATTTCCCCATTCCTTTAAAAATTCAAAATCTGGTTGGATAAGCGCTGCTGGCATTTTCTCGCCTTCACCTACCACCATAATCTGATCGATAAATCGGGATTGCTTCATTGCGTTTTCGAGTACTTGCGGCGCAACGTATTTACCGCCGCTGGTTTTAAACATCTCCTTCTTGCGGTCCGTAATTTTTAGGAAACCATCTTTATCTATTTCGCCAATATCACCCGTATGGAAATAGCCGTTTTTGAGGACTTCATCCGTTTGCTCTTGGTTTTTGTAATAACCACACATTACTTGTGGGCCTTTGATTAGGATTTCACCATCCTCGGCAATCTTCACTTCAGTTTCCTTTAGCGGTTTTCCCACGGTACCGATTTTAAATCCATGGTCGCGCATATCGTTTACCGAAACGACTGGGGAGGTTTCGGTAAGACCGTAGCCTTCCATTACGGGAATCTGCGCAGCGTTAAATACCCGTGCCAACCGAGGTTGCAGGGCTGCACTTCCGGAAGCAATGGCTTTAAGATTGCCACCCAAGGCTTCGCGCCACTTGCTGAAAATCAATTTATTGGCTAGTTTCAGTTTGGTTTCGTACCACCAACCGTTTTGTCCGTACGGCTCATATTTCAAACCGAGGTCAATGGCCCAAAAAAATAGTTTTTTCTTAATTCCCGTAAGTTCGGCACCCTTCCCATAAATTTTATCATACACCTTTTCCAGAAGACGCGGCACGGCGGTCATTACATCTGGTTTTACTTCCTTTAAATTATCGCTAATGGTCTCCAGGGATTCAGCGAAGTTTATTTCGACCCCGCAGTATTGGTACATATAAAGAATCATCCGTTCGTAAATATGGCAAACGGGAAGGAAGCTGAGCGCTTTGGATTTTCCCAATTCTATGGGCAGTCGGTCTGCACTAAAAATACTATTTGAGGCTATATTTTTATGTGAAAGCATTACGCCCTTAGGCTTGCCCGTAGTTCCGGAAGTATATATTAATGTTGCCAGATCATCTTCGGTAATGGCATCTTTTCTGCTTTCGACTTCATTTTGGTTGCTATCATCCTTTCCATCTTCAAGAATTTCCTTCCAGTTTTTCGCCCCTTTAATTTCATCAAAGGTGTACACTTCCTTTAGGGAAGGCACATTGTTTCTGATTTTTTGCACCTTATCATACACCTCCTTGCAGGAAGCGAAACAATATATGGATTCACTATGATTGAGAACGTACTCATATTCCTCTTCTGAAATCGTGGGATAGATAGGTACGTCCTGCGCTCCGGTCTGCATAATGCCGATGTCGCAAATATTCCATTCCGTGCGGTTGGTCATGGAGATAATGGCGATTTTATCGTTCGGTTTTACGCCCATTTTTATAAGCGCGCGGCTTAAGGCGTTTGCTTTGTCTATATATTCCTGAGTGGATGTGGCTTCCCAGGTTCCGTTAAATTTGGTTACCAGTGCTTTTTGCTGTGGATATTTTTCCAATTGGTAGTAGGGAAAGTCGAAGAGTCTTTTTGGTTCTTTCATGGAATTTTTATTGATAAAGTGAAAATAGGGATTTTTTTCAAGTTATCTATTAATGGGGGATTAGATTTTAGACTCTAGACTAGAGACTAGAGAGCAGAGACTAGACGTAAGACTTAAGATGTGAGATCTGAGATGTGAGATCTGAGATGTGAGATCTGAGATGTGAGATCTAAGACGTAAGACTTAAAAAGTATGATGTAAGATGTAGGACTTGGTTATTTCTTGAGGCTTAAATTTCAAGGTTCAGGGTTCAGGGTTCAGGGTTTAGGGTTTAGGGTTCAGGGTTTAGTGTTCAGTGTTCAGGTTCAATGTTTAAAGTTGAAAATTTTTAATTCAAATGTGAAGACTTGATTTTGCTTTTAGAATTTTGGATTAAGGATGTTTGCAATTTTTGCAGCATCTATAGGTGTGTATTAAAAAGTGATGGTGAGGTTTTTGTTGCTTGACCATAGAAGGGTGATAATAAGGTAGTGTTATAGTTGAAGTAATCAGGGAGCATCCATAAGGTATCTAGGGAGTATCATCGGTATAGGGTCGGCATACTATCGGCATATCATCGGCATACAGTCGGCATAGGGATTTTTCTGTGGAGGGAAAGTACGGCTAAGATAGGGAAATGATGTTTGATCAGCAATTAACAATTAGCAATTAGTAGTTCTCAGTTCTCGGTTCTCAGTTGTTGGCTTTTGGCTGTTTATTGTTCTCGGTTGTCTGTTTTTGGCTTTTGGCCTTTGGCCTTTGGCTTTTATTGCATTTATAATATTTTTCAGGGAGGTCATTGCGAGGCCGATAGGCTGTGGCAATCTCATGAGGCTACTTGTTATCATGATTGGGACTGCACTTCGGCAGATTGCTTCAGTCGCTCCTAAAGTCGCTCCTTCGCAATGACGTTACTATATATCCAACCATCCAATAATCCAAAAAAATCTATTAGGCTTTTTCAATCCACTCCCGCGCATTTACCAGCGCCTGCACCCAAGGAGAGACTTCATCATTTTTTCTGTCTTTTGGGTAATGCGCCCAATTCCAAGGGAAAATGGATCGCTCCAAATGGGGCATCATTACCAAGTGCCTTCCGGTTTTATCAGTCATCATTGCGGTGTTGAAATTGCTGCCATTTGGGTTTGCTGGTAAGACGTCGTAGCCATATTTACCTACAATGTTATAGTGGCCCTCTTCTTTTGGAAAACTGAATTTACCCTCGCCGTGTGCTGCCCAAATTCCCAACGTACTTCCAGCGAAAGAGGATAGCATCACGCTATTATTCTCCTGAATTTTCACCGAAGTAAACACGCATTCAAATTTGCCCGTTGCGTTGTGGAGCATTTTCGGTTTTTCTTTATCCTCTGGATTTAAAAGTCCCAATTCCACAAAAAGCTGGCAACCGTTACAAACGCCAAGGGAAAGGGTATCTTTTTTCGCAAAGAAATTTTCCAAGGCCTTTTTCGCCTTTTCATTGTATAAAAACGACCCGGCCCAACCTTTGGCACTGCCCAGAACGTCACTATTGCTGAAACCGCCTACTGCTACTATAAATTTAATATCTTCCAGCGTTTCGCGGCCTTCAACGAGATCGGTCATGTGCACATCCTTTACATCAAAGCCCGCGAGGTGCATCATATACGCCATTTCGCGTTCGCTGTTGCTCCCTTTTTCGCGGATAACAGCGGCTTTTGGACGGCCTCCATTTTGAGGAAGTTTGGGCAATAGAAATTCTCCTCCTTTGGAGGGGTTAGGAGAGGCGGGAAACTCAAATTTAAGAGGTTGGTTCTTGTAATTGTCGAAGCGCTGTTTTGCCAGTGTTTCGCCGCCTTGGTTTTTATCCAATAAATACGAAGTTTTATACCAAACATCGCGCATTTCAGAAATACTGAACTCTAATTCTTTATCGTTATTTTTTATTGAAAGCGAATTGTTTTCTGAAACGGTTCCTATCTTTTTGAAATCTATTTTATTTGAAGTAAAAAGTTTTTCAACCGAAGCATCATCCGAAGCTTGAATAACCACACCACAATTTTCGGCAAAAAGGAGTTTCACCAAATCGTTTTCACCCAAAGTTGAAAGATCTAAATCTGCTCCCAAGTTTATATCGGCAAAGCACATTTCCAGCAAGGTGGTAATCAATCCGCCCGAGGCCACATCGTGTCCGGCAAGGATTTTTTCATCACGAATTAATTGCTGCAGCGTGTTGAAAACATTCTTCACATATTCGGCGCTTTTGACCGTAGGCGCATCGTTTCCTACAGAATTTAAAATCTGCCCGAAGGATGAGCCTCCCAACTTGAAGTCGTCCTGCGAAATATTGATGTAATAAATACTTCCCCTCCCAATGCCTTGGGATCTCTGCAAAACAGGCTCCACCACTTTTTGAATAGCGTTACAATTTGCTGCCGCGGAAATAATCACTGTTCCAGGAGAAATCACCTCACCGTCCTTGTATTTCTGTTTCATGGAAAGGGAATCCTTCCCCGTGGGGACATTGATTCCCAAATCGATTGCAAATTCAGAAACGGCTTTTACCGCTTGGTATAAACGTGCATCCTCTCCCTCGTTGTTTGCGGGCCACATCCAGTTTGCGGAAAGGGAAACGCTTTTCAATCCGTCTTTTAGCGGTGCCCAAACAATGTTGGTCAGCGCTTCGGTGATTGCGTTTCGAGAGCCAGCTTCGGGGTTAATCAGAGCGGTCAAGGGCGAATGGCCAATGCTTGTGGCAATACCTTCTTTTCCGTTGAAATCCAACGCCATCACGCCGCAATTATTCAGCGGAAGTTGCAGCGGCCCGGCGGTTTGCTGTTTTGCAACACGTCCGGTTACGCAACGATCTACTTTGTTGGTAAGCCAATCTTTACAGGCCACGGCTTCCAATTGAAGCACTTGCGCAACGTATTCTTTTATTTTTGAAAACTCATAATCCGGATTTTTGTAGTTGCGGTTTATGGTTTTATCCTTCATTAGGGTTTTGGGGGAACTGCCAAACATATCCTCCAACGCAAAATCCATGGGTTTCTCGCCTTTCTTATTTTCAAAACAGAAGCGTTTGTCTGCTGTTACATGTCCCACTTCATACATAGGGGAGCGTTCGCGGTCTGTGATTTTCTTTAGTTTTTCCAAATTCTCTTCACCAATGATCAAACCCATCCGCTCTTGGCTTTCGTTGCCCATAATCTCCTTCGCGGAAAGGGTAGGGTCGCCCACGGGAAGTTTGTCCAACTCAATTTTTCCGCCCGTGTCTTCCACGAGTTCGCTCAAGCAATTTAAATGGCCGCCCGCGCCGTGGTCGTGGATGGATATAATCGGGTTTTCGTCGCTTTCCACCATTGCTCTTATGGCGTTGGCGGCACGTTTTTGCATTTCTGGGTTGCTGCGTTGTATTGCGTTCAACTCAATTCCGCTGTGAAATTCGCCAGTATCTGCGGAAGAAACCGCGGCACCGCCCATTCCAATTCTATAGTTTTCGCCACCCAAAACAACAATTTTATTTCCTTCCTGTGGCTTCCCCTTAATGGCTTGGTCTGCTTTTCCATACCCAATGCCACCCGCAAGCATGATAACCTTATCATAACCCAGTTTGCGAGCATCAAGCCCTTCCCTTTTGGGGGAGCCGGAGGGGGCTTCTTCGTGTTCAAAAGTTAAAACTGAACCGGCAATAAGCGGCTGCCCGAATTTATTCCCAAAATCGGAAGCGCCGTTGCTGGCTTTTATCAAAATATCAAGTGGCGTTTGGTACAACCAATCGCGTTCTTTCATACTTTTTTCCCAAGGTCTTTCGTTGTTCAATCTAGAATACGAAGTCATATACACCGCGGTTCCCGCCAAGGGCAGGCTACCTTTTCCACCTGCCAGTCGGTCGCGGATTTCTCCGCCGCTTCCGGTCGCCGCACCATTGAATGGCTCCACAGTAGTTGGGAAATTGTGCGTTTCAGCTTTAAGCGAAATAACACTTTCAAAATCGGTTTCGGCGTACCAGTCGGGTTTGTCGGTACTCTTTGGCGCCCATTGCTTCACTTTTGGGCCTTTTATAAAAGCAACATTGTCCTTGTATGCCGAAACGATATCGTTCGGGTTGGTTTCTGAAGTTTTTTTGATGAGTTTGAAAAGGGAGGTTGGCATTTCCTTCCCATCAATTTCAAAAGTTCCGTTGAAGATTTTATGCCTGCAATGTTCGCTGTTCACTTGGCTGAAACCAAAAACTTCGCTATCGGTAAGTTTTCTGCCCAATTTTTTTGAAAGATTTTCAAGGTACTCCACTTCTTCGGCATTAAGCGCCAAGCCTTCCTTTTGATTGTATTCTGAAATATTTTCAATTTCCAAAATACCTTCTGGCTGTATGTGGATATCAAAAATTTCTTGGTTCAAATCTTTGTATTTCTGTGAAAGCATGGGGTCAAAAGTCCCTTTTTCAATTGAAGTATTATGAAATTCCTCAATGCGTATAATGCCTTCAATGCCCATATTTTGGGTAATTTCAACAGCATTGGTACTCCATGGAGTTATCATTGCCGCACGTGGACCTATAAAAAAATCCGCCGCATCGGGAGATAGGGCGGATTTTTCTATTTTGGGTTGGTTGCCGAAAAGCCACGACAGTTTTTTAATGTTTTCCTCTGAAATATTACCTTGGGTCTGGACTGCAAAAACGGTATTTTTTACGTCTCCAAAAAAGTGAACCATCTTTAATTTTCTGTTTGAAATTAATGTGTTGCAAAGGTAATTTAATTCAAATAAAGATGAAGTGATTTTAAAGGCGCTTCTGTAAAGTTTTTGATTATGCGTTTGGGTCTGGTATTAATTCTTCATTATGTTTTAAAATATGTGTGAGAATATTTCACATTAAATGATAGTTTTGCAGAAAAAGAAGTGTTTTGCTTCAGAAAAAATTTTAGAATGAAATTGATATTTACTTCCTTTTTAGCTTGTTTACTTTCCTTGGCAAGCTATTCGCAATTGGTTATCAACGAACTTGATAGTGATACACCCGGTCAGGATTTTCAGGAATTTATTGAACTGAAAAGTGACACGCCCAATTTTCCGTTGGATGGCTACGTGGTAGTACTATTTAATGGTTCTACAAGCGGAAATGACAGCAGTTATTTTGCGGTGGATCTCGATGGGTACCAAACCGACATTAATGGAATTTTGGTAATTGGCAGCACGGGAGTATCCCCAATCCCGGAACTTTTAATACCGCCGCTCGTTATTCAAAATGGGGCAGATGCAGTGGCAATCTACTTGGGCGATGCTACGGATTTCCCTGAATTTACACCCGCAACAACTACCAATTTAATTGACGCGCTGGTTTACGATACCAGTGACCCGGACGATACTGCCCTTATGGCGTTGCTGGGCGTTACCGAACAGATAAACGAAGATGAAAATGGAAACGCAACCACGGAATCCATCCAAAGAAATAATGATGGTACTTACACCGTTACTACACCTACGCCGGGCGAGACAAACGATGGTAGCGGGGTTGATTTGAACGGAATTTCATTTACCACAGACCAGGACGAATATGAAGAAGGGGAGGTAATGACCATAACTTTTACCACCGAATTTAATGTTACCAACGACTTAAACCTTGATTTTACGCTCGATAACGAAACCTTTACTACGGCAGATTTTACCGGGAACACTTCATTTACCATTTCGGCAGGTACAAATTCTGAAGTAGTACAGATACAACTGGTGGCAGATGGAATCAATGATGGCGATGAATTCTTGGAAATTGATTTGGGATTTATTCCGCAGGGATTCAATAGAATAAGGGACAATGTACAGATTTTGGTAATTGATCAGGATTTTACCCAAGCAGATTATGGAACGCCATTAAATCCCACGTATGGAATGGTAGCTTCCACGCAGCCATCAGGCTATTACAGTAGTCTTACAGGCCTTGGCGGGGAAGATTTGAGGCTGGCGATGCAGGATATTATTTCAGATCCCGCAGTGGTGCGCGCCCAGACGTATGCCGATGTAGTTGATATTTTAAAGGAAGCAGACCAAAACCCGGAAAATAGCAATGAGGTTTGGCTTTTTTATACCGAACAGGCGAGGGCAAAATACCTTTATCAAAATACGGGAGGCAGCAACGTTGGGCTTTGGAACCGCGAGCATACCTATCCACAATCCCGCGGAGGTTTTTATACCATTGAATACGATGAGGTGGCAGATGGCAGGGACCTATTTTTAGTGAGTTCTGCAGATTCGTTGCGTCACGGGATTTCTGAAGTGCACGGTCTCCGCGCTGCGGATGGTCCGGAAAATAGCTCTAGAAATAATAGTGATTACGGCGAATATGACGGTCCTGCAGGAAATCTGGGCAGCTGGAAGGGTGATGCCGCACGTGCGGTTATGTATATGGCGGTACGATTCAATAATTTGGAACTTGTAAACGGTGATCCAGCAAATACTACGGTCGGGCAGTTGGGCGATCTTGAAACCTTATTGGATTGGCACAGAAATGATCCGCCGGATGATTTTGAGATGCACCGAAACAATGTAATCTATACGTGGCAATTTAACCGAAACCCGTTTATTGATAGGCCAGATTTGGTAGAATATATTTATGGAAATATGATGGGCGAAATTTACAATCCGGGATTAGGCATTGGTAGCGAAACGCTTTCAGAAATAAATGTATATCCAAACCCTTCCAGCGGAACATTCAACGTAGCTGGAATTTCCGAAGATACCAAACTTACGGTTACGGATATTTCGGGTAAAGTTATTCTGAAATCAGAAAGAATTGAGAACGGAACTTTTACATTGAATCTCCCAAGTGGACTCTATATTGCAACTTTTGAAAATGCTGCAAATGTGGAGACATTCAAGTTGGTGATTGAGTAGCTTTAAAAATTATATTTGATTATAAATAAAACTAACGACGCTATTAATTGGCAATATTTATATAATTACACAAAAAAAAGTGGACTATCAAGTCCACTTTTTCGTTAGCTATAATATTTAGTCTATTGTACAATAATTCTTTTAACAACACTCTTTTCAGTAGCATTCAGTTTTAAAAGATAAACACCACTCTCCAATGAAGAAACGTCCACTTTCTTTTCAGAAGCAGTAAAAATTGCCGATTTTATTTCTCTTCCCGCAATATCATAAACTACATAACTTTCTATGGGAGCAGAGGTATTGTCCTGTACCCAAACCACTTCTGAAGCGGGATTTGGATAAACAGAAACAGTTTCAGCCGTAAAATCCTGTGTTCCCAGAACGCCCCAACGATCCTCTGCCATGGGTCCGCCCCATATTAGCGTTGCCAAATACGGCTGATCGATAAATGGATTTCTGTTGCCATATACGGGTTGTAAATATGCATTGCGTTGGTCCTCAAACTCGGTTACGGGATCCTCGGCATTCCATTGCAAATAAATTTGCAACATATCTGTATCTCCTTGGAGGGCGCCGGAACCATTGAGGCTTGGCAAACAGCGATTGCCGTAGCGGGTGTACATATACATCATCATTCGCGCTACATCGCCTTTCCACTCATCACCGGGATACCAGTTTCCACTTCCCACGTTCCCAGCATTGCCGGAGCCTGCTGCAAACTTTTTACTATCGCGATTGTTATTGAATTGCTGGTCTGATGGACGAATGTTGTGCGGGTCTGCATTAATCCCCGTCGAGCCATTATTAACATCGCCCATTGTAGGATTTGCATTGGAACGTGCAAAGGTATGCTCGCGATTGTATTCGCAAGTACTACCGCCAAAATCGTCCTTATCACGGCTGCGGTCTGTAGTACAATTCCCATCTGTATCGTTATAACCATACAGCAATAATACATTGTTATTGTTGTCTGGATCTTCGTCCGTAATCTTCATCGTGTCGCGCGTATCTCCATAAGTGAAACTCGAGCTTGCCACGTTGATTTTTTGCTGAAGCTCAAAATAAAGATCCTGGCCCGTAAGGGTAATATCCACATTGTTGTAATAAGGTTGTTGCGCAAGAATGAGCTGCGCGGAAAGTAAAATTACGAGGGTAACTAATTGTTTCATTGTTCTTATTTAAATGGTGCTATTGATTTTATTGATGCTATTGATGCTATTGATGCTATTGATGCTGTTTTTGGTGTCACTATAGTTTCTATTGTTATTTTTGATGCTATTGTTTCTCTTGTTGCTTTATTATTTATTTTCCCATAGAATCCATAGTATTAATTCTTATTCTTTTTTCTGAAGCAAAGAAATATAAAATCCGTCAAAACCGCTTTGGCTTGGCATTATTTTTTCGTCGTGAATCAAGGTAAAATTTTTACCGGCTTCCCTGCCTAAAAATTCCTTTATCTGCACCTCATTTTCTGAGGGGAGTATTGAGCAGGTTGCGTATAACAATTGGCCTCCCGGCTTAACCATTCTAGAGTAACTATCCAACAGTTCCTTTTGGGTGGCGCGAATGGAATCCAAGAATTCGGGTTGCAGTTTCCATTTGGAATCTGGATTTCGCCTTAAAACCCCCAAACCGCTACAAGGCGCATCAATCAAAACTTTGTCGGCTTTATCCGCTAATTTCTTAATCACTTTAGTGGATTCGATCACACGTGTTTCAATGTTGAAAATATCATTTCTGCGTGCCCTTCTTTTCAACTCATTCAACTTATTTTCATAGATGTCCATCGCAATTAGTTGGCCTTTATTCTGCATTAAGGTAGCAATGTGAAGGCTTTTTCCTCCGGCACCGGCGCAGGCATCCACAATACGCTCTCCGGGCTGTGGGTTCAAGATTTCAGCGACTTTTTGGGAAGATGCATCCTGAACTTCAAAAAGGCCGTTTTTAAAAGCATCTGTAGTAAACACATTTGTGCGTTCCTTGAGCTTCAGTGCGTTAGGATATCCTTTGAGCGTTTCGGTTTCAATATCCAAATCTGAAAGCTCGTTCTGTAAATTTTCGACCGTGGTTTTAAGGGTATTTACGCGCAGGACCACATCTGCCAATTCATTTAAGGCTGAAATTTCCCTGTCCCATTTTTTGCCCAGTTCCTTTTGGCCCAGCTCATCCAGCCAGTCTGGGATGGACTCGCGATACTTTCTTATTTTTGATAGCTCATCAAATCGACCTTTGATTCTGCGTGTTGGGGTGTCCTCAAATTGCTTCCATTCTGGAATTTTAATTCCGTTCAACGTGGCCCAAACGGCAAAAAGTCGAAAAAGATTTGGCCTGTCAAAAGGCTTGCGCACTTCAGCAATCTCCGCATATAGTCTTTTCCAGCGCACGATATCATACGTAGTTTCCGCGATGAAGGCCCTATCGCGTGCGCCCCAACGTTTATCGCGCTTCAAGGTATTTTTGAGAACTTTATCTGCCTGCTTGTTTTCGTTGAAAATGAGGTGTAGCGAGTCTATGGTTGCAAATACAAGGTTACGGTGTAATTTCATTTTTCTTCTTTTTGCACAAATTCTATACTAGGTTTTTTCCCTTGATGAATTTGCGGACGCAAAGGTATCTTTTTAAATCGAAAGTGAAATCGAAATCGAAATTGAAATCGAAGCTGAATTTGAAATCGAAATCGAAACTGAAAATCTTTAGAATGATTACTTTTGCCCAAAAATATTCTTGATGCGTTATTTGGTAAGCCTTCTTTTTGTTTTCTCCCTTTTTTCTTGTGAAACAAAGCCTGATTACACTTTTTCTTCGGTTGAAATTAGCCCGGTATTTATTGATAGCCTTAGCATTCGTGCCATTGAGCCCATTAATGAAAATATGGTGTGGTTTGCGGCAGACAAGGGCAGGGTTGGGGTAATTGATGGCGATACGCCGCGGCTCGCCAACATAAAATACGGTGATTCTCTGCTACATTTTCGTTCCATAGCTTCAACGAAAGAGGCCATTTTTGTATTGAGTATTGCAAATCCCGCCGTTCTTTATAAAATTGGAGTAGATGGTGCAAAGGCTACAAATATTGAGGAAGTTTACACTGAAAAAGGTGAAAATGTTTTTTATGATTCCATGAAATTTTGGAACGAAAAGGAAGGAATTGCCGTTGGCGATCCCATAAATGGTTGCTTGTCCATAATAATCACGCGTGATGGCGGAAACCATTGGAATAAATTGGATTGTTCAAACCTTCCTTCGGCTGAAAAAGGCGAGGCGGCTTTTGCGGCAAGCAATTCCAACATCGCGGTTTATGATAATCAGGTATGGATTGCCACGGGCGGCAAGCGGGCGCGCGTGCTTCATTCTGCCAACAAGGGTGAGAATTGGGAGATTTTTGAAACTCCAATTATTCAAGGGAAGGCGATGACGGGAATTTACAGCATCGATTTTTATGATGCCAAGACGGGAATCATTTTTGGCGGGGATTGGGAAAATAAGAAATTGAACGAAGGAAACAAGGCCGTAACAAAGGACGGTGGCAAAACCTGGAAACTTATTGCCAATGGAAAGGAACCAGGGTACCGCTCCTCTGTAAAATATGTGCCGGAAACTGAAGGCCAAGGGATTGTAGCCATAGGCTCTCCAGGAATTTCAGTTAGTGGTGATGGTGGGAAAAGTTGGAATGAGATTTCAAAAGAAGGTTTTTTTGCCATTGAATTTGTGAACGACAGCGTTGCGTTTGCTTCGGGGAATAATAGGATTTCAAAATTGTTATTCAAAAAATAGGAATCAATTATTTATTTCATTCATAATCTCCGCAAAAAGCTGTGCTGATTTTATCCTGTCTTCATTATTGTAAAAGCTTGAGGCAACGATTACTTCATCTACGTTAGTTTCGGTAAGGAAAGTCTCTATTTGTTTTTTGACTGTTTCCTTGCTTCCCACAAAAGAATATTTCAGCATTTGATGCAAGGCGGGATGGTTCAATAACTCTTGCATTTCTTCAGTAAAATCAGAGGGCGGTTGCAATGCGGCCCTTGCGCCCGTGAGCACGCCCAAAAACATACGTATTATGGTAGTAAATATTCGTTTTGCCTCTTCGTCGGTATCGGCTACGATTACATTTATCCCTGCAATGGTGTAGGGCGTCTTCAAAAATTCTGAAGGCTGAAATTCTGACCTATAAATTTTTAGGGCATTCAATAAATGTGCAGAGGCAAAATGGCTCGCAAAAGCATATGGCAAACCTTTTTCGGCAGCCAAATGTGCACTATCCGTGCTTGATCCCAAAATATACAAAGGCACATCCACGCCTTCGGCTATGGCAGCGCGTACTTTGGAACTTGAATTTTTTTCTGAAAAATAATTTTGGATTTTTCCCACTTCATTTGGAAAGGAATGTGCGGCCTGCATAAAATCTGACCGAATGGCCTGCGCCGTTTGGGGATCGGTGCCGGGTGCGCGTCCCAAACCAAGATCGATACGGTTGGGGTATAAATGTGCCAAGGTTCCAAACTGTTCCGCAATGATCAATGGCGAATGGTTGGGGAGCATAATACCGCCAGAACCCACGCGAATTTTCTCCGTATTTTCAGCAACATAACCGATGAGCAGTGAAGTGGCACTGCTGCCAATGTGCTCTGAGTTATGGTGTTCAGCAAACCAATACCGTTTGTAACTATATTTTTCAGCCTGCTGTGCCAATGCAAGCGAATTGTGCAAGGTTTGTTGAATGGAATTTCCTTCTGAAACAATGGCCAAATCGAGTATGGAGTATGCTATTTTTTTTAAATTCATTTTAAATATTTTTGAACAGAACTATAGGTTGTTCAAGATTTCCGCTTTCTTCAAACTTCTGAAGAAATCAATTTTTCCTCATCATTTTTGCCCATTACAACCTGAAGAAGCAGTGCAATAGCTATCACCAGTATACTTCCTATTAAATTGAGCCACAAATATGGAACCTTGTCAATACCTCCGTAATGTTTTATGGCGAAATAAAAGAGGGCAAAAATGAGCAGTTGCGTAATAATGGCAGCAATAAATACCGCGAAACTTTTTACGTATTTTATGAAAAATGCCAATAGGAAAATTCCCAGCACATTTCCATAAAAAATGGAACCGATAATGTTTACCAATTGGATTAAATTATCGAATAAATTAGCCGTACAGGCGACCACAATGGCCATGATTCCCCATAAAAATGTGAATCCGCGCGAGGCGTTCAAATAATGTTTATCGGCTTTGCCGGGTCTGTTTCTTTTGTAAAGGTCTATGGTAGTGGTAGAGCCTAGGGCATTCAGCTCAGACGCAGTGGAGGACATGGCCGCGCACAAAATTACCGCAAGCAACAAACCTATGAGCCCATTTGGCAGATTATTCAGGATAAAATGGATAAATACATAATCCTTATCATTGGTCTCCGCATTTGGGTTGGCTTTTTCAATTACCGCCTTGGATTGTTCACGCAAATCCTTTTCGGTATTGTTGAGCAATTTTATTTCCTGCATCAAACCCTGTTGCTGGGAAAGTGACTCAGCTTTGGAATAGGCAATCTGTTTCGCCTTAATTTCTTGATGAAGGGATTTTTTCTCTGTTTCCAAAGCTTTGTAATCTTCGGCATATTCAGATTTCATGACATCCTTTACCGCAGCGGGATTAAAGTGCAATGGTGAATAATTGAATTGGTAAAAAACAAAAACCATAGTTCCCACCATCAAGATGAAAAATTGCATAGGAACTTTGAGCAAACCGTTCATAATCAAACCCATTTGGCTTTGCTTGACGTTGCTGCCAGACAGATATCTTTGTACTTGGCTTTGGTCTGTCCCAAAATAGGAAAGCGCCAAAAATGTTCCGCCAATCAGTCCGCTCCAGACCGTGTATCTATTTTCAAAATCGAATGAAAAATCAAGAATTTTCATTTTTCCGTTGGCTCCGGCAATTTCCAAGGCTTTTGTAAAGGATACGTCCAAAGGCAAATAATTTAGAATGAGCAAAAATGCAATCAGCATTCCCAGAAAAATAACGCCCATCTGCTGTTTTTGCGTAACACTCACTGCCTTTGTCCCGCCGCTTACCGTATATAGAATTACAAGCACGCCGATGATGATATTCAAATACAACAAATTCCACCCGAGTACCGCTGAGAGAATGATGGACGGTGCAAAAATGGTTATGCCGCAGGCCAAGCCGCGCTGGATTAGAAATAGGATTGCCGTTAACGTGCGTGTTTTTTTATCAAAACGGCTTTCCAAATATTCATAAGCCGTAAAGACTTTCAACCTGTGATAAATGGGGATAAAGGCCAAACAAATAATCACCATAGCAATGGGAAGGCCTATGTAAAATTGCACAAAGCCCAAACCATCGTGGAATGCTTGTCCAGGAGTTGAGAGAAAGGTTATCGCGCTTGCTTGAGTTGCCATAACACTTAGGCCAATTGTCCACCAGCGCGCGCTGTTTCCACCTTTCAAATAATCATCAACATCTTTGTGGCTACGGGATTTGTAAAGGCCGTAGCATACTATAAAAAGTAGGGTCCCAATTAAAACAATCCAATCAATCTGTTGCATTTAGCTGAAGTTTTGCATTAACAGATAAAAAAGATATATATATAGAGTATTCATTAGAAGCACCAGCGTGTACTTCCATTTCCAGACATATTTTTTTGGATGTTTTTCCACCTTTAAAAAATTTATTTTTTTCCTATCGAAAGCATATTGGCAAAAAGTCTATATGCACCGGGAACACCGGCAGGCAATTCCCTAAAAAAACTGAGACCTGTATAAATATAGTGGCCTTTGCCATAGGTGGCAATAAGTAGGGCACCCTCACTTTCTGTTTCATTTTTGTCTTTCATTGCAAGCACCGGCGTAAATTCCTTCGCCCATCCGTTTGGAAAATATAGACCGCGTTCCTGCACCCATCCCTCAAAATCCTTTTCGGTAATTTTATTCGGAAAAGTCATTAGCGCATTGCTTTTATCAAGAATTTTTACCTTACTGAATTCATCCGTAACCCTATCGCGTGAAAGTTTTAATGGATACGGAGAAAAATTTTCGGTAACCAGACTGTGATTTGTATTGTATTGCACTATCATAGTTCCGCCATTTTCTACATATTTGTGAAGAATGGGTTGCGCAAAAGCAAGTTCTGGGACGGTGTTATAAGCGCGAATTCCCACTACAATGGCATCAAAATTTTTCAGGCTCTCAGCGGTGATGGATGAGGGGTTTATGGTCGTGACCGAATAGCCAATTTGCCGCAAATTTTCAGGAATTGCATCGCCGGCGCCGGCTATGTATCCTATGTTTTCACCTTTTTTTTGAATATCCAACTTCACAATTTTTGCTTCGGAAGGTAAAAGGACGCTTTGATAGGGCAGGTGGTCGTAATTGATACTAACCAATTCCTTTTCAAAAGTCTGATTACCAATTTTCAAAATAGATTTCAATGAAGCTTCACTTTGATTTTTAGGGGGCGTTATTTTGAAATAGAAAGTTTTGGTTTCATCCATTCGGGACAAACTGAAAGTCTGCTGTTGTGGCTCTACCCCCCAACCATTTTGGGTTTGAAGGACAACAGTACCCGCAATACTGTCTTTTCCCGCACGTACTAGTACCGGAATTTCTTTAGAATCTTCATTTGCAAAAATGATCACTTTCTCCGGCAGTGATGAGGTTACTTGGGGCAAGACTTCAAGCGGGCGATAAACCTCTCCCATCACGGGATCGTTGAATTTATAGACAATTTCCCTTTTAAAAGACAAACTGGTTTCACCAAATTGCAATTCAATAATTATTTGTTCCAAAGATGGAGTTTCGGGAAGCCCAATAAATTTTTCCGGTGCTTCATACATTCCCACCGTTCCCGTTTCGTTGAGCCAATAAGGCGAGGAATAGCGCGGATTGTTGCTGCCGGAATTCAGTTTTATTTCAATTTTTTTATCGAAATTAAATGGAAGGGAAACAGATTCGTTCCAAAGAATTTTTCCATCTGAATTTTTTATGCTTTTTAGAAGAACATTATTGTTGCCGCGGTTGATAGCTTCCACCGTAATCCTAAAGTCTTCATCGGGATTTACCGAATTTTTTTCAGAAACGGCTTCCAGAAAAATTCCGCCGCAATCCAAAATCAGCTTTTTAAGCTGCTCCAATTTTATCTTTCGCCAGTGTTCGTCCTTTAAATTTAAAACCAACGAATATGCGCTCAACAACTGCGGAAGCATAGCTGAAGGATCTTTGTAATTGAAGTTTTCTTCCAAAGGATTCAAAATCGAACCAATCTGGGCACCGCCCTCCAAGCGGGACCACGTGGTATTTATACCATCAAAAAGATCGCTTTTTGCAGGCATCGAGCCTTTTAAAAGTTCCAAATATTCAGTTTCGCTACCTCGGGAACCCGTGCTACCAAAGCCCTGCGACTTGTGCATACTGCGGCTCAAGGAAGCGATTTCGCCATTGGAAAGTCCCAAACTTGGGAAAAAGTTGCCCGTTTCCACCGCCACCATTTTTGATTTATCAGCCTTTTCAAATTTTTCTTGGCTTCCATAGAACCACCACGACGTATTGAAAAACAAACGCTCGGGTTGCCATACGCCAAATTCCTGTGCGCTTTTTGGAAATTTATTTTGGTTGCCAACATCATCAAAAGCATCAACGCTCAACATCGCGGAAAGGGTATGATGACCGTGTGTACTGCCAGGGCTGCGGTGATCAAACCTATTGATTATTACATCTGGCTTAAATTCGCGAATGGTGCGCACCACATCGCCCAAAACTTGATCCCTGTCCCAAAACTCCAATGTTTCATCGGGATTTTTGCTGTAACCAAAATCATTTGCCCGTGTAAAAAATTGTTTTCCGCCATCAATCTTTCGTGCGGCAAGCAGTTCTTGGGTTCTAATCACGCCCAATAATTCACGGATTTCCGGGGCTATTAGATTTTGTCCGCCATCGCCACGCGTTAATGAAAGGTAAGCGGTATTTGCGTGAACATCATTGACCAAATAACTGATCAATCGCGTGTTTTCATCATCTGGATGGGCTGCGATATACAAGGCCGAACCAATGAAATTCAACTTTTGAAGGGAATGGAAAATTTCTGATGAAGTGGGTTTTTTGGGAGTTTGTGCGCTTGCGAAGGTGGCTATAAAGAGGAGTAAAAACTTCGTAAAAAATAATTTTTGCATAAAAAATTTCTGAATTATTGAAATCAATCCAAAGATACCCATTTATAATCTTAATCTTCGGGAAGCTTTTCCAGATTTTTATCCGTTTCTTGGTGCTCATAAAAATCTTCCGCCTTAACAATGCTTACCCCTTTTTGGAGCATCATACTGTTTGGGTAGGTAACAATTTCATTGTTTTGGGTATGCAGAATTATGTGGAAGGTTTTAATATCTTCAATAATACCTTCACAGGGAGCTTCCTTATCGTGGATTTTTATATAATCGCCAATTTTGTAGGGAAACGTAAAAAACATAATCACCCCACTGGTCACATTGCTCAAAATAGACCACTGCGCAAAAAAGCCGATGCCGATAACCGCAAAAACGGAAGACATAACCACGCCCAGATCCTTAAATTCCACACCCCAAATAAGTATGAGCCCAAAAATGATGAGAAAAATGGTTGCAAAATCCACGTGTTTCAGGATAAGACCTGTACGGTGCTCCAATCTTTCAATTTTTTTGGCATAACTTTTTACTCCTTTGTTCAATATTAATCTTAAAATGAGCAAAATAATTAGGAGTACTACAGATTCTATGAGTTGCACGTAATGCTGACTAATGTGAAATTCCATTTATGACTTTATTTTAATCCAAGGGTATCCCGCAGGGTTGTATGTTCGCTTTTGTTTTTATTCCAGTAATCCGTTCGCATCCGCTTTATTTTAGTTGCGGTGGTGATTAATCTTGTGGTGTCGCTGGGGTGTGCGGCATTCACTTCTTCCCACTTTTCTATTTCATATGGAAAGACATTTCTGAAAAATAGTGTCAACTGCCGTTGCAGATCTGGATAATTTAGGGTGTATGAGGTCAAGGAATCGCCTTGTTTTACGCTTGCAAAAGCATTGTGCTCTGAAATATCTTTATGGTGCAGGCGCAAATATTCAAAAGAGGGAATTACCATCACATCGCCGGTGGGCAATTCCGCGGGGTTGATGCGTACCAAGTTCCAGATTTCGTTTTCCAGCCAGGTTTTCTTCAGCTTAAAATTTTCATCTGCCTCCTTGGCAAAGTAGGAATGGGACATTACCTCAAAATTTGCCCTGTTATTGAGCTGCATATACACGTGGCCGCACCATTCCTGAACCGAATTGCTCACCTTTAAAGCGTGGTTTGCAGTTGCTATGGGATTGAATGTGCTAGTCATAATTGAATACGGGTAAATACCCGTAATAAATTTTTTGGTGCTGTTCAGTTTTAGGACCGAAATAGTATTTTCCGTAGCATTATCTGCCTTTACTTGCGCTTCCGGTAGAAAATCTTCCGTTACAAATATGGTGACCGCAGTCCCTTCGCGAAGTTCACCATAGCGTTCCTGCGTTAAATTATATGAAGTTATTTCAGCCTTTCCGCTGTACCAATATTCTTTAAATTCTTTTGAAATTGTGCGCGGTTTACTGTTTTCCGAAGAATAATTATCGGTGTTTTTTGAATCCAACTTTTTTTCTTCCGAAGAATTGCAGCCTATAAAAAATATAGAAATAAAAAACGAAAAGAATAAAGAATGAAAACTCATTTTTTGAAGAATTAAGCGTAAAAGTACCAAAAAATCAACGCTTGGCAATTTCGGTTAACGTTTTGTAAACAAGTCGGGTGGGCAGCCCCATCACATTAAAATAACACCCTTCAATTTTTTCGATTCCTATGTACCCAATCCATTCCTGAATGCCATAGCTGCCGGCTTTGTCAAAGGGTTTGTAATTGTTTATATAATAGTCAATTTCTGCATCGGTCAATTTTTTGAACCAAACTTGGGTTACATCGTGCACGGTTTTTTGGAAATTCTTTGAAGTAAAACAAACTGAGGTTATAACTTCGTGCATTTGCCCGCTCAAATTTTGAAGCATTTCTTTAGCTTCCTCAGCATTTTTTGGCTTTCCGAGTGCTTTTTGATTATGCCAAACAATGGTATCACTTGTAATCAAAATATCATTTTCATTCAAATTTGAAAAGGCCGAAGCTTTAAGCTGGGAGAGATAATCCGTTATTTGTGTGCGTTTCAATTGTTCCGAAAAAACCTCGTTTACTTCCTTCACATTGATTGCGAAGTCAATGTCCAACTCCTTAAAAAATGCCTGTCTGCGGGGCGAACCCGAAGCGAGGATGATATTGTAATCTTTAAGTTTTTCGCGAAGCATACGTTTGTTTCTGATTTTAATTTTTCCTTTTTAATTCAACATAAATTGGAATAATGGAATGGAGCACATTCCCAATAACATAATGATTTTGAGCAAATTTGAAAGCAATGCATAGTTTTTTTTTGTTTTCGCATCCCATACCGCATAACAAAAATAGAGCAGGGGCGCAATTACAAAAAATAAAAAATAGAGCATTAAAAAAGTATGGTTGTATAAAAAATTGTACGTATAAAACACACTGCCGAATATTGCCAATACCCCGAGAATAAAGACGATACCGTTGGTACGCTTTCTGCCAATGGCAATGGGCAACGTATTTAGATTCCCATTTTTATCTCCATTGATGTCCTGAATATCCTTTACTATTTCCCGAATAAAATTGATTAAAAATGCAAAGAGTGTGTAATGCCAAACAATTTTAAAAATTCCAATTTGCAATGGCCGGTTTCCGGCATTTATCACGGGAAGAATATCAAAAACGGGAACTATAAGCAAGCTCATTGCCACCAGTGCCGAAATAAGAATATTATCAATCAGAAGAATTCCTTTTAAATAGGAAGCGTACAAATAAAGCAAAGCCGAAAAAATGATAAACATCGCTGAGAATGCTGGCCGACCAATTGCATTTGAGAGATAGAAACCAATGCCAACACCCAGCATATTAAGCAGGATATAGAAACGAAACGCGCTTTTTTCTGAAATTTTCTTTCCTATCAGCAGCTTTTCCGGCTTATTGATTCTATCAATCGCAACATCATATATATCATTTATAATATTTCCGCCGGCGGCAATACAGAGAGTTGCAACCAATAGTAGTATAAATCCAAAGTCATTTAAAATTGTATGCGCACCAAAAGGATTGAAAAGTCCATACTTAATGAAAATTTGAACCAAAGCTATAAGCAGTAAATTCTGGTACCGGATTAATTTAAGGTAATTCACGTGGTTTTTTAATCCAATTTTGATGAAGGACCGCCAGTAATATCCCATTTTCCCTGAACTTTCAGCACTTGTTCTATAACATCGCGCACGCAACCGCGCCCGCCTTTTTTGTGGGAAACATACTTTGAAACCGCTTTTACTTGTGGCACGGCATCCTGCGGGCAAGTGGGCAGGCCTATTTCCTGCATCACGGGAATATCTGGCATATCATCGCCCATGTAGAGTATTTCGGCGGCGTTTATGTTATGTTTTTTTAGGATTTCGTGATATTTCTCAATCTTTTTGTGGGAACCAAGATAGATATCCCCAACACCCAAATTTTGCAGTCTTACGCGAACGCCTTCATTGGTACCGCCAGAAATTATGCAGATTTTATAGCCTTTTTCAATGGCAAGTTTCATGGCGTACCCGTCCTTTACGTTCATGGAGCGGAACATTTCACCTTCGGTATTTACCAACATATTTCCATCCGTCAGCACTCCGTCAACATCAAAAATAAAGGTTGTAATGTGCTTTAAATATTCTTTATAGCTTTTTTCCATCGTTTGATTTTAGTTGGTTTGTAAAGAGTTCGTAGAGTTTTTTATGTTCTCCGTTCGTGAGCAAATGTAGATGTTTTTCAATGGTTTTTAAATCGTTTCTGGCTGCGGGACCGGTCTGCGCTTCCCTCGGGTCTAAATTTTGAATTTTTTCAGAAGTCTCTAAAATTAAGGGTTTCAGCAAATTGAAGGGCAAATTTTCTTCGGCTAAAATTTCATTGCCAATTCGGTAGAGATAATTGGTAAAATTATTTACGAAAACTGCCGCGAGATGCAGTTTTGCTCTTTTTTCAGAAGAAATTTCAACAACTGTATTGGAGATATAACCTGCCAATTGTTGAAGCAATTTTAGGTCTGAATCCTTTTCGGCCTCCAAGCAAATGGGAACAGTTTTAAAATCCATTTGCCGTTGCTTTGAGAATGTTTGCAATGGATAGAAAACACCGCGCCTATTTTTTTCTGAAATTGTGTTTATATGTACACCACCGGAGGTGTGAACCACCAATTTATTTTGAAATGGCAGTTTTTCGGAAAAATCGGCAATGGCATCATCCGGGATTCCAATAATGTAAACATCTGCCGTTTCAATTGTTGTCATTTTCTCCACAAACGGAATATTTTCAAAGGGAGGTTCAGATTTTATAAAATTCCGATTGAATATTTGTTTCACCGTAACATTTTCGCATTGCAGAAAAGCCTTGCACAAATGTTGGTTTACGTTTCCAAAACCTAAAAAAACAACTTCAATCATCTGGCTAAATTACGCAAGAGTTTATGAATAAAAAACGCATTAAAATGCCTAAATTTGCGCCAAAATTCCCTGTAATGCAAAAAAAGCTTGCCGCAGTTCTTTTCTCCACTCGTTTAACCGCCGTTTTATTTCTAGTTTTTGCCGCCGCAATGGCCGCTGGAACCTTTCTTGACGCCTCTGCTGAAACACCGCCAACAGATTACACCCGCGAACTTATTTACAATGCGTGGTGGTTTGAGGCAATTATGGGGCTTTTTGTTGTCAATTTCATTGGAAATATTTTTCGCTACAACCTTCACAAGCGCAAAATGTGGGCTTCGCTATTGCTTCACTTGGCTTTTATTTTCATAATAATTGGCGCATTTGTTACGCGATACATTGGTTATGAAGGCGTTATGCACATTCGGGAAGGCAAAACGGAGAATTCAATTTTATCTGAACAAACATATTTGACCACATTTATTGATGGCGATTTTGAAATTGAAGGCGTTGCGCAAAGGCGTAAGTTGAAACCAAAAAAATTGAGACTGTCAGAACGTTTGGACAATGATTTTTCCATTGAAACCGATTATAACGGTCAGCCCGTTACCATCAAGTACAAGGATTTTATGAAAGGTGCCAAAGAGGGTCTTATTGAGACTGAAGATGGCGAGGAATATTTGAAAATTGTAGAGTCGGGTGGGGGAGAACGCCACGAGCACTGGATAAAGTTGGGTGAAATAAGCAATGTGCACAACATCCTGTTTGCCGTGAATAAACCTACTGAGGGTGCTATAAATATTACCTATACGGAAGATGGAGATTACACCATTACCGCACCCTTTGAAGGCAGTTTTATGAATATGAGCGAGCTTAGGAATGCGGGGGTAGACCAGAATAATCTGGATATGGAAAATGTGCAGGAACTCGCACAGCAATTCAGGAAACCTTTTTACCGCGATAGTTTGCAAACCTTGATGCTGCGTTCGCAATATCAGTTGGCTGGTATTGCCTTTGTAATTCCTGAACCAGTTGTAAAGGGGAAATTTGGTCCCGTTAAAATTGAAGAGGGCGAAGCTGCAAACCAAAATGCCCTTACGCTGGAAGTTTCTTCAAAAGATGAAACCAAAACCGTGGAACTTATAGGTGGAAAAGGAACATTTCCAGACCCTACAGAGGTGGAAATTGCTGGATTGAAGGTGTATTTAAGCTATGGTTCCGAAAAAATTGAACTTCCGTTCAGCCTTACCTTGAATGATTTTATCGCAACAAAATATCCTGGGACTGAAAAAGGCTATGCTTCCTTTAAAAGTAAAGTAACCGTAAACGATTCTGAAAATGAGCATTTTGATGCTGAAATTTTTATGAATAATGTATTGGACCACCAAGGGTTTCGTTTTTTTCAGGCTGGTTTTGATCCAGACGAGCAGGGTACTATTTTATCAGTAAACCACGACCGCGCAGGAACTTGGATAACCTATTTGGGTTATTTTTTACTCTATTTTGGATTGATGGCAATTCTCTTCAGCAAGCACAGCCGCTTTGGGAAACTGGAAGAAATGCTGGAAAAAATCAAAAAGAAAAAGGCGAAAATGCTTACAGTTGCTTTGGTACTATTTGGTTTTAGTGGATTCGCACAACATTCGCCATCATCAACCCATACATCTGCAACGAAACAGCAAATAGATTCGCTTATCAAGGCAAATGTGGTGAGCAAGGAACACGCGGCTAAATTTGGCCATCTTATTATACAGGATAATGGGCGAATGAAACCAGTAAACACCTTTGCCAGCGAATTATTAAGAAAAATAAGCCGAAGCGATAGCTACGAAGGTTTGGATGCCAACCAGGTTTTTATCTCCATGACTGAATTTCCACGATTGTGGGTTGAAGTTCCATTGATTGCGTTAAAATGGCAGAATGACAGTATCCGGCAGATTGCTGGCATTCCAAAAGAGCAGGATGATATTGCCCTATTGGATTTTTTTGATGAAAAGGGAAACTACAAACTCGAACCGTATCTGGCCGCAGCTACCAGAACCAATACGCCCAATCAATTTCAAAAGGATTTTATAAAGGCGCACGAAAATTTTTCATTGCTGAATGCGGCGCTCAGTGGAAGTATTCTGAAAATTTTTCCCATTCCTAATGATGAAAATAACAAATGGGTAGCATATCCTGAATTGGCCAGCGCCAATTTAAAAGGTATGGATTCGCTTTATTCCAAGAATATTCTTCCCCTTTACTTTGAAAGTCTGAAACAAGCAAGAAGCAGTGGCGATTATTCCAAAGCGGATGAACTTTTGGAAAGCATTACCAATTTTCAAAAAAAGTACGGTAGCGATGTAATGCCTTCAGAAACCAAATTAAAAGCCGAAACTATTTACAACAAAGCAGATATTTTCAATAGACTTTATAAATATTTTGCAGTTTTTGGCGTATTGATGTTTGTTCTTATCATTTTTCAACTTTTTAGAAATCGTAAATCCCTTCGAATTTTAATCAAAAGTTGCAAAATAATTATTTGGGCATTTTTTGTTTTAATGACGCTGGGTCTCGCACTTCGGTGGTATATAAGCGGGCACGCACCTTGGAGCGATGCTTATGAATCTGTAGTGTACGTAGGTTGGGCTACGGTTTTCTTCGGCCTCGCTTTTGGGCGTAAAAGTGATCTTACCGTTGCATCCACGGCATTTGTGGCCTCCATAATTTTGTGGGTTGCCCACGAAAATTGGTTGGATCCCGCGATTGCAAATCTGCAACCCGTTTTGGACAGTTACTGGTTGATGATTCACGTAGCGGTAATTGTGGCAAGTTATGGTCCATTTACTTTGGGGCTTATCTTGGCGGCAACTTCTCTTTTGTTGATGATTTTTACAACCCAAAACAATTTTAAAAGAATGGAAATTAACATAAGTGAACTTTCCGTAATTACTGAAATGGCGCTTACCGTAGGCTTGGTGATGCTGACTATTGGAAACTTTTTAGGAGGCCAATGGGCAAACGAAAGTTGGGGACGCTACTGGGGTTGGGACCCGAAAGAAACTTGGGCGCTTATAAGTATTATGATTTATGCTTTTGTCATCCACGCAAGATTGGTTCCCGGATTGCGAGGCCGTTGGATTTTTAATGTACTATCCATGTTTTCGTACGCATCAATAATGATGACCTATTTTGGAGTAAACTTTTACTTGAGTGGATTACACTCCTACGCCAGTGGTAATGCGCCAGTTACCCCGACTTTTGTTTGGTATATTGTTGCTTTTGCAATTGTTTTAAGCGTTATATCCTTTTTCAGTTACCGAAAATATTATGGGAAAAAGGAGCCAAAACTTCAAAAGTGAAACTAAAAAAACCACGAATTCAAAGATAAACACCTACAAGGTTTTAAAACCTTGTAGGATATTCGTGAATTCGTGGTTAAGGAAATCATCAATCGAAATTCGTAAATCGATAATCCTTTAAATCATATCTTCAGGTTTTACCCATTCATCAAATTCTTCAGCGGTTACGTAGCCCAAGTTCACCGCTTCTTCTTTTAATGTAGTTCCATTTTTATGGGCTGTATTTGCTATTTCAGCAGCTTTATAGTAGCCAATTTTTGTATTGAGGGCAGTAACAAGCATCAGACTGTTGTTTAATTGCTTTTTGATAACGTCGTGATTTGCCTCTATGCCTGCTGCGCAATGTTCCTCGAAAGAAATGCAGGCATCACCAATAAGTTGGGCAGACTGTAGGAAATTTGCAGCCATTACGGGTTTAAAGACATTCAATTCAAATTGTCCCTGCATTCCGCCCACAGCAATTGCCATATCGTTGCCAATCACCTGTGCGCAAACCATCGTGAGCGCTTCGCATTGCGTTGGGTTCACTTTACCGGGCATAATTGATGAGCCAGGTTCATTAGCGGGTATTATTATTTCTCCAATTCCACTTCGGGGACCACTGGCGAGCATTCGTACATCATTTGCAATTTTATTCAATGAAACCGCAAGTTGCTTCAATGCGCCGTGGGATTCCACAAACGCATCGTGTGCCGCAAGCGCTTCAAACTTGTTAGCAGCTGTTATAAAAGGCAGACCAGAAAATTTCGCTATATATTCTGCTACTTTTATATCATAACCCTTAGGTGTGTTAAGTCCTGTACCTACCGCAGTTCCGCCCAATGCAAGTTCAGATAAATGTGGAAGTGTATTTTTTAACGCTTTGATTCCAAACTCAAGTTGCGTGGCGTAACCGCTAAATTCCTGCCCAAGGGTTAGTGGCGTGGCATCCATAAAATGCGTACGGCCAATTTTTACCACATTTTTAAATTCTTCTGCTTTGTCTGAAAGGGTTTTTTGAAGTTTTTCAACTCCCGGGATGGTAACCTCAATCAATTTTTTATAAGCCGCTATGTGCATTCCCGTTGGGAACGTATCGTTTGAAGATTGACTTTTGTTTACATCGTCATTCGGTTGAAGTGTTTTATCACCTTCGCCAATGGTTTTTCCTGCCAGTTGGTGGGCGCGGTTTGCAATCACTTCGTTTACATTCATATTACTTTGCGTGCCACTTCCGGTTTGCCAGATTACAAGCGGAAATTGGTCATCGTGCTTTCCATCCAAAATCTCATCACAAACAGCTGCAATGGCATCCCGTTTTTCTTCTGAAAGAACGCCGAGATCGCAGTTGGTATAAGCGGCAGCCTTTTTCAAATAGGCAAAACCGTAAATAATTTCTAAAGGCATAGATGCTGGGCTTCCTATTTTGAAATTGTTTCTGGAACGCTCCGTCTGTGCCCCCCAAAGTTTATCGGCCGGGACTTGAACCTCGCCCATGGTGTCTTTTTCTATTCTATATTTCATATTAAAATAATTTTGAAAGGATTGATGGCAAAGGTAACGAAAAGCCAAAAGTTGTTCAACCCGCGCAGTTGTTTATTTGTTGTGAATAAATAGGAAATTCCTATAGTGTTTTTTGAAAAAATCCATTTATATTTGTGGCATCAATTAAAAACCAGTTACGCTATGTTTACATTTGAACAGTATTTAGGATTTCTTGCATTTTTGGTGATCATCACCCTTGGTTTCTGGTTAATGATTTTTCTTGTGAGTATAATTCCTTACTGGATTGGTGGGTCTTTGATGGAGAAATATAAATTGAAGCGCGAAGAGAAGAAGAGAGCTCTGGAAGCTAAAAAATAATTCTGTTGAATATATTAATCAAAAAAGGAAGCTATTTGGCTTCCTTTTTTATTTTGTGTAAATATTAAGTCTTGTGAAATTTTTCCGAAAGTAGTAAAAAGGAATAGTTTACGGGTACTTTATTTTGACTGCTTTCAACTAAAAATTTAAAGCTAAAATTTTACTATCCCTCAAACTCGCCATCATCTTCTCCACCATCTCTATTTCCGCGTTGTTGACGTTGTTTTTGCTGGTTGAATCGATAGGTGAAGGTCAACGAAACCAATCGTTGTCTCCATTGAAATTCATTATCGCTCGTAAATGTTTCAGCGTTGGTGAACGATCTGCGTATGCGGCTGTTGAATAAGTCGCTTACATTAAGTGCCAATGTTGCGTCTCCATCAATAATGTCTTTGCTCATTGCCATATCCACGGAAAGAATTGCCTCATTTTCAGTCTGGGCATTGTTTGATGGACCACGGTAAAAACCATTGGTCTGCCAATCAATTTCCCACGGCAATTTGATTTTGGAGCTCAATCTTGAGAAGTAGCTCGTATTTTCTGCTCCATAATCTATATTGTTGAAGAAACCTTCCGTTTTAAAGAAAAAATAATTGAAACTTCCATTGAGTTGAAGCCATTTTGCGGGATTGTAAAGTATTCCCAGTTCAAAACCATAACGATCATTCGTTGAAAGATTTATGGGAATTGTTCTAATAATCGGCACCCCGTTACTGGTAATCTGTCCGGTACTTTCCTGAACGCGCTCGAAAGCATCAGTCTCATGCTGATAATAAACGGACGAAGTAAATGTGAGTTTTTTCCATCGGCGTAAATACCCGAGGTCAAAAGCGTTTGAGTAGGCTGGATCCAGTTCTGGATTTCCTTGAAAAACATTCGCCTCGCTGGAACGGGAAGGAAACGGATTGATAAACCAATTTCGGGGTCTGTTAATCCTTCGGTTGTAACCTAAGGTGATGTTTTCGTTTTCCTTTAATTCATACGTTAAATTTACGGTAGGGAATAGCCCAGTGTATTTTCTGTCAAAATCCAAATCAAAGCCATTGTTTGCGGCAATATCTGCTGCTTCAACTTGCCCTTTCAGTTGTGTATGCTCTAGCCGAAGACCCAATAAAAACGAAAACTTTCCTAGTTTGTTCCCATATTGCGAATAGAATGCATGCACATTTTCATCATATGTGAATATATTTGAAAGACTATCATTTCTTATAAAGTTTCCAGAGACACCGTCTTCCTCAAGCAGGAGATAATCGGTTTCTGTACTTTCAAAATTACCTCTATAACCTGCTTCAAATTGGGCTTCTTCGCCAATTGGCAATATATAATCTGCCTGCGCCAAGTATTCTTTCTGGTTTTCCTTATTCCGAATATCCTCTGCGGGCAACACAACAGTAGCGGGAAAAGTGGTGCGCTCATCAATAAATGAAAGTTGGGTTTCCCGGTCCCTTGCAAGTTGGAAATCTGCTGTTAACTTTTGGCCATTATCATCTAGATTATTCACATAATTCAATGAAAATTGATAACTGGTATCATCCTCGCTTTCAGTTTCTGTTCGGGTAATCTGTTCCGCAACGCTACCATTTTGAAAATTTGAGGTGTTATTTGTGGTTACATCCGTATCATCGCCCAGACGTAAAAATGCACTTGCGGTAAGCGAAGACTTTTCGGTCAAGAAATATTCGATGCCCAAGTTTGTATTGAAGCCTTGATCCAATCGATCATATCTTCGGTCTTCCACGACACGCCCAAATTCTGGCTGGATGGTTGTGGTCTCGCCAGTTTCAGGATTAATTCTATCGTAAGGAAAATAGGTGTTGTCGAAAAATGCATTTCCGGGTGCATCTCTGTAGCGAATTCCCGTGGTATTGAAAATATTAAATTTATCAGTCCGTAAATTGATGTTTGCCGTAGCGGTGCTGTTTGTGGGAACACCAATACTCGTAGTTATGGAGCCGTTTAACCCCAGCGTTTTTTCTTTCTTCAGAATAATATTTAAAATACCGGCGGTACCTTCCGCATCATATCTTGCTGATGGAGAAGTGATTACTTCAACACGTTCAATAGCATCCGCCGGAAGTTGCCGAAGCGCATCGGTAGAGCCGAAACCTGCGATGGCAGAAGGTTTTCCGTTGATGAGAATGCGCACGTTATCATTTCCGCGAAGCGCAATGGCTCCATCCACATCTACCGTTACTGATGGAACATTATTCAAGGCGTCACTCACGGTAGCCCCACCAACTGTTAAATCCTTGCCTATATTATATACTTTTTTGTCGAGCCTTATCTGAACCTCTGTAGTCTCTGCGCGCACCACTACTTCATCCAAGCTTGAGGCATCCAGCGCTAACGTCATTGTGGGCAGCGTGGTGTTTTTTGTAAGATTCTGATTGGTAAGTTGCTTGGTTTTATATGAAATAAATTCAAATTGCACAGTATATCGGCCGGGAGCCACATCAATGGAATAATTTCCATCGAGATCTGTGATGCCACCTGTAACGGTTTTTCCCTGCTGATCTATAAATGAAACTGTTGCATATTCAAGTGGAAAATCAGTTCCCTGTTCAATAATTTTTCCTTTTACAGTAATCTCTCTATCAGATTGTTGGGCAGAAATTAGGGAAGATACAAGTAGGCATAGGGCCAATAAATAATACTTCATAGTAGTTTTTAGCAAATTTGACACACGAAAATAGCCTTGGTTTAACGGGCTTCTGCTAATTTTCTGTTAAATAAAAAAGGTTGAATTATAAAATATCAAGCACCTTCTCGGGCGGCCTGCCGATTACGGCTTTGGTACCTTTTACCGCAATCGGGCGCTCCATCATTCTAGGGTGTTCAATCATTGCATCTATGATTTGCGAATCACTTAAATTTTGGCCCGAGTAGTTTACCTTCCAATCTTTTTCCTGCGTGCGAACCAGATTAATGGGTTCAATACCCAAAAGTTCTATTATTTGCTTTAGTTCAGCGTGTGTTAGGGGTTTTTGAAGATATTTTACAATTTCTATTGTTTCACCCTTTTCTTCCAGTAGTTTTAGGGCTTCGCGGGATTTACTGCAGCGTGAATTGTGGTAGAAAGTTATCAATTCTTATTATTTTAAATTTATAAATACGGAAGCAATTCCAGTTCTTTGTTGAAATCGTATTGCAAATCTTCGTGGACCGTTGGTATTTTTTTTTTTATAAAATCCAATTGCCTGTTGTAAAGATTTTTGAGCAACTGATTTCGTTTTATAGATGGGCGAAACGCTTCAAGCTTTTCACAAAAATAAAGCAATAACTCAATTTCGGTTTCTTTTTTTGTTGAATAGCGAATGTATTTTTTCACCTCCCGAAGTATTTTGCGCACGCTTTTCTTCACATAAAAAAACGATTTGGAATTTATGGCTGAAAACTGTTCGTCCATCAGTTTTTTTATGGAAAGCACATAACCTTCCTCATTTTCGACTTCAAAAAGAAGATACGTCAATAACTCTTTATTTTCCTTCTTAAATTTTGAAAGTCGAAGGCAAAGCTCCAGCAACTCCTGTGTTGAACGATGATTTAGTTCGGTTTTTATTTCTTTAACGGAAGCGGCTTTCATTGATAATTTTCAAAAATTAGGATGAGCAATTTACAATTCATCACTCTTTTCCTTCTGTCCGGTCATCATTAAATAGGCTTTTAGAAAGCCATCAATTTGGCCATCCAGCATCGCGTCCGTATTTCCTGTTTCGTGTCCGGTGCGAACATCCTTTACAAGTTTGTACGGATGTAGCACATAATTACGTATTTGCGAACCCCATTCAATAGCAAGTTTGCTGTCCTCAATTTCAGCGCGTTGCGCCAACTGTTTTCTTAATTCAATTTCATATAGCTGTGATTTCAACATCTGCATCGCTTTTTCACGATTGTCCAGTTGGCTTCGGGTTTCGCTATTATGGATTACAATTCCGGTAGGGTGGTGGGTCAATATCGCCTTTGTTTCAACTTTATTCACGTTCTGTCCCCCGGCACCGCTGCTTCGGGCAAAATCCCAAGAAATATCTGCGGGATTAATTTCAATCTCTATAGTGTCGTCCACGAGCGGATACACGTAAACGCTGGCAAAACTGGTGTGCCGCTTTGCGTTGCTATCAAATGGAGAAATACGCACGAGACGATGCACGCCGTTTTCGCTTTTTAACCAGCCAAAAGCGTATTCGCCCTCAATTTCCAGCGTCACAGTTTTAACGCCGGCAACGTCACCGGGTTGAAAGTTGAGCTCCTTCACCTTAAAACCATTTTTTTCGGCCCACATTAAGTACATTCGCATCAGCATTTGCGCCCAATCGCAACTCTCAGTTCCACCGGCTCCCGCAGTAATCTGTAGGACGGCACTCATATCATCACCTTCCTCGCCCAGCATGTTTCGAAACTCCAATGCTTCCACAGCAGTTTCCGCTTTTTCAAAAGCGGCTTCCACTTGCTCGGGAGTGCCTTCACCCTCTTTGTAAAAGTCAAGCAGGATTTCAGCCTCTTCAGTATAGTTTTCAGAATTTTCGAAATCGGTTACCCACTTTTTTTTGGTACGAAGTTCTTTCATAAAAACTTCGGCTTCGCGCGGGTTATTCCAGAAATTGGGATCAAATGTTTTTTCCTCTTCGTTTGTTATTTCAACACGCTTTGCAGCAATGTCAAAGATATTGCCTCAAGGCCGCAACCCGGCTTTTAAGGTCTTTAATTTGGTCTGTTGTGGTCATAATTTATATCCGCAAATGCGGAAATTTTAAAATTTGAAGCTGGTTAAAAATTGAACGCCTTGCTTCAAAATGGGTTTAGGCGCAAAAATACCATTAACTTCGTGAGAAGAATGCATTTTTCGTTTAATTTTAACCCTTCCCGATTTTAGAAACCAATCAAAATCTTTTTTTTTATGAAAAAAACATTTCTTCTCTTATTGATGCTCTATTCGTTTTTTGCCATTTCGCAAAACGATGAAGCCTATGTGGATGAACAAATCGCACAGCGTGTGGCCCAGTTTAAAATGGGCAATATTTCAGATTACATCATTAGAAAGGATTTTTGTGAAGGCAATATCCAAATGTTCAAAATGCCTGATGGGAAAATGTGTTCTTCCGCGTCCACGTATTATTCGGTTTATGTTTTTTGGAAAGAAAATGAAAAACTTCAAGTTGAAAAAATTGATAATTGTGGCAGTTTTGAAGTTTTATCCGTTTCAGACACAAAATTTTTTGACAAGGCACTTGAAATGAAAAGCAAACTTGAAAATGAAGAAGTTAAACCGTATAAACCCAAAAATCAGGAAGCGAAGCCTACAGGAAACATGCAGGTTCAGGATTGCCGGAAAGAATTTAAATTCCATTTAGGAAATAGCGATTTTGAAAAATCTTTCAAGGAATATGATCTTGGCAATAATTCAACGTATGAAAATGTAAATTCAGAGTATAACAATGCGCTACCGCTTGTGAAACTTGATCGAAATATTTCGGAAATTATAGAAACATTGGAAAGTGAAGGGAAATTTTTCAGAAATAAAAAATAGAAAATGAAAATTGATTTAAGAAGCGATACCGTAACCCGCCCAAGCGAAGAAATGATGCGAGCCATTATAAACGCCGAAGTGGGTGACGATGTTTATAAAGAAGATCCAACCGCAAATAGACTGGAAGCACGGGTCGCGGAATTTTTTGGGATGGATTCCGCATTGTTTTTCCCTACGGGAAGTATGGCAAACCAAGCCGCAATAAAAATGCATACCCAGCCCGGAGAGCAATTGATTGCCGATAAATGGGCGCACGTCTACAATTATGAAGGCGGCGGCGTTTCCTTTAATAGTGGGGTTTCCTGCAAGTTGGTTGACGGCGACCGCGGCATGATTACCGCTGCGCAGGTTGAGGAAAATATTAACCCTCCAGATTTTTACCACAGTCCGCTTACAACGCTTGTTTGCTTGGAAAACACCACCAATAAAGGGGGCGGAGCATGCTATGATTTTTCAGAAATTGAAAAAATACGAAGCGTTTGTGATGCCCACGGACTTGGACTGCATTTGGACGGCGCGAGGTTGATGAATGCACTGGTCGCCAAAAAAGATAGCCCAAAGGATTACGGCCGGGTTTTCGATACTATTTCCATCTGCCTAAGCAAAGGCTTGGGAACGCCAATGGGAACAGTTTTGGCGGGAAAAAGTGAAATTATGAAAAAAGCGATGCGCGTGCGGAAGGTATTGGGCGGTGGAATGCGGCAGATAGGATTTATGGCCGCTGCGGGACTATTTGCTTTGGAAAATAATGTGGAAAGACTAGCAGAAGATCATAAAAGAGCTTCCGAAATTGCTGAAGTTTTGGCGCAATTGGAATACGTTAAAAAAGTAGAGCCAACGGAAACAAATATTGTTATTTTCTATTTGGCTGTTGGAATTTCAGATGAAAAATTTATGGAAGATCTAGCCCAAAAAAATATCCGTATCAGTAATATGGGGCAGGGAAAACTGCGCATCGTCACACATCTTGATTATACCCAAGAAATGCACGAGAGATTTTTGGAAGTTCTGAAAAACTATAATTAGATTTTAAAAGCACGAATCCACGAAAATTTGTATCAAATTATCCGTGAATTCGTATTTAAATTTTCAGAAAATTATTTGAACATATCCAAACCGGGAATGTCGGGCATTCCATCCTTTGCGACTGCGGCTACTTCGGTTTCGTGGACATTTGTTGCTTTTTCAATAGCTTTGTTCAGTGTTAAAATAAGATAATCTTCCAGTTGCTCTTTATCTTCAAGCAAACTATCATCAATTTCAATTGTCTTTATTTTTCTATTGGCCGTGAGCGTAATTTTCAAGAGCCCATCGTTGCTGGCTTCGTCAATCAGGACGGTATCCATTCTTTTTTTAGTGGCTTCAACTTTTTGCTGGGTTTCTTTTAGTTTACCCATCATTCCCATTAAATCTCCAAACATATTTTTTCGTTTTAGTTTGGTGCAAATTTACTAATTTGCACGGCTACTAATCAAGCTATCGGATTCAATCTTGGCAATATTTTGAATAAATAATCATTATGCTTTTTGATCCGTGAATCATTATAACATTCTATAGATGAAAAATTACACCTTGTTTTCAATTGCTTCCCTTATTTTTGCCGTATCAATACAAGCCCAGGAAATTTCAAAAACTACTATGAAAATCACGCCACCCAAAGCAAAAAAACTTTTGAAAAACCTTGAAAAGCATGGTGATATGCGTGCCGATAATTATTATTGGCTGAACAACCCAGAAGATAGCGAGGTTATTGATTATTTGAATGCGGAAAATGCGTATTACGAGCAAATGACGGCGGACACGAAGCAATTTAAGCAAGATCTATTTGAAGAAATGAAGGCGCGGATAAAGGAGGATGATGAATCTGTTCCCTATAAACTGAACGGATATTACTACATAACGCGATACGAAACCGGAAAGGATTACCCAATTTACACTCGAAAAAAAGGCTCGCTTTCAGCAAAGGAAGAAATTCTATTTGATGTGAATGAAATGGCAAAGGGGCATTCATACTATAATCTAACGGGGCTCAATGTTTCCGAGGATAATAATTTGGTTTCTTTTGGTGTGGATACCTTGAGCCGAAGAAAATATGATATATATATTAAAAACCTAAAAACAGGTGAAATTTATGCCGAAAGAATCCCGTTGACAACGGGCAGCGCAACCTGGGGAAGCGATAACAAAACACTTTTTTACACGCGAAAAGATGAAAAGACGCTGCGCGCAGATCGTATTTATCGCCACACGCTAGGCACGGACCCAATAACCGATGAGCTTGTTTACACTGAAAAGGATGAAACTTTTGGCACATACGTTTACAAAACGAAGTCAAAAAAATACATCGTAATCGGTTCTTACAGTACGCTCACTTCTGAGTATCGAATTTTAAATGCCGATACCCCTTTGAAGGAATTCAAAGTTTTCCAGCCGCGGGAACGTGGTCTGGAATATAGTATCTCGCACTATGGTGACAATTGGTATGTGCTTACCAATAAGGATAAAGCCCTCAATTTCAAATTGATGAAAACTTCAGAAGAAAAAACCTTGAAGGAAAATTGGGTAGATATGATTCCGCACCGCACCGATGTGCTTTTGGAAGATATTGACATTTTCAAGGATTATTTGGTCATAAGCGAGCGCAGGAATGGCCTTACGCAAATACGAATAAAAAAATGGAAGGGCAATGTTGACTACTACCTTCCTTTTGATAATGAAACTTATACAGCATTCACCACCCAAAATCCTGAATTTGATACCAAAATCCTTCGGTATGGCTACAATTCGCTGAATACACCCGCTTCGGTAATTGATTTCAATATGGAAACCAAAGAAAAAACGGTTTTAAAGGAGACTGAAGTATTAGGTGGAAAATTCGATAAAAATAACTATGAAACCGAACGTCTTTGGGCAACTGCGGCAGACGGCACCAAAATTCCAATGTCTATAATCTATAAGAAAGGTATCCAAAAAGACGGCAGTAACCCGCTGCTTATTTATGGATATGGCTCATACGGTTCAACCATTGATCCCTATTTTTCAAGTGTTCGCTTGAGTTTGCTTGATCGCGGATTTATCTTCGCAATTGCCCACGTTCGCGGTGGCGAATATTTAGGTAGACAATGGTATGAGGATGGAAAATTATTAAAAAAGAAAAATACGTTTACGGATTTTATAGATGCCTCAAAACATTTGATTGCTGAAGGCTACACATCTCCAGAGCATTTATATGCCTCGGGAGGATCTGCGGGCGGGCTGTTGATGGGTGCCATTGCAAATATGGCTCCGGAACTGTACAATGGAATTATTGCTTCCGTACCCTTTGTTGATGTGGTAACCACAATGCTGGACGATTCCATACCATTGACTACTGGTGAATATGACGAATGGGGAAATCCCAATGACCCTGAATATTATAATTATATGAAGAGTTATTCTCCATACGATAATGTGGAAGCAAAAAATTATCCCAATATGCTTGTTACAACAGGCCTGCACGACAGCCAAGTTCAATATTGGGAACCTGCAAAATGGGTGGCGAAAATGAGGGAATTAAAGACAAATGACAATATGTTGTTGCTTCATACAAATATGGATGCTGGACACGGTGGGGCTTCCGGTAGGTTTGAGGCATTAAAGGAAGTTGCTATGGACTATGCCTTTTTGCTGCATTTAGAAAGAATTAAGAACTAATTAAAATATTTCCTTACCTTTGTATGGTTTAAAATTTCAGCTTTGCTGAATATTTTTTGTAACGAACTTCCTTTTTATGAAAGATGAAATAAAAGCTCATGATAATGTATTGTCGCTTATAGGCAACACACCGTTAATAAAGCTTAACAAGATTACCTCAAAGATGAAAGGTAATTATTTCGCAAAAGTTGAAGCGTTCAATCCAGGACACTCCACCAAGGACCGCATCGCACTTTACATTATAGAACAGGCTGAAAAAAGAGGTATTCTTAAACCGGGAGATACTATCATTGAAACCACTAGTGGCAACACTGGTTTTAGTATTGCTATGGTAAGTATTATAAAAGGGTATGAGTGCATTCTAGCCGTGAGTTCAAAATCTTCAGCAGATAAAATTGATATGCTGAAAACAATGGGGGCCAAGGTATATGTCTGTCCAGCCCACGTTAGTGCTGATGATCCACGTTCCTATTACGAAGTGGCAAAAAGGCTTCACAATGAAATTAAAGGCTCGGTATACATAAACCAATATTTCAATGAGTTGAACATAGACGCCCATTATCAAACCACAGGCCCTGAAATTTGGGAACAAACGGCGGGAAAAATCACACATTTGGTTGCTTGCAGTGGAACGGGCGGAACAATTTCCGGTACGGCGAGATTTCTGAAAGAAAAAAATCCGAATATTAAAATTATTGGTATTGATGCTTATGGCTCGGTACTTCAAAAATATCATCAAACCAAAGAATTTGATGCAAATGAAATCTATCCATACCGAATTGAAGGTTTGGGTAAAAACTTGATTCCTACCGCAACAGATTTCAACATTATTGATAAATTCGAAAAAGTGACGGATGAAAGTAGTGCGCACACAGCGCGCGAACTAGCCAAAACCGAAGGGCTTTTTGTGGGTTACACTAGCGGCGCGGCGATGCAAGGCCTAAAACAACTTGAAGAAGATGGCGAATTTAATGAAACCAGTAACATTGTGGTAATATTTCCTGACCACGGTTCTAGGTATATGAGCAAAATATATAACGATAACTGGATGAACCAACAAGGTTTCTTCGATTCTGAAACTGCTGAAATACACAAAATTGAATTCATCAAATAGAAAAAATAATACTATTTAAAATAATTTCAAGGACCGATTAATAGATTTAATCGGTCTTTTTGTTTTATGATAAATTCCGTTTGGAAGCTCTTTCTAAAATCATTTGTTAATTCTTGTTATGCTGATTTATTTATTTAATTTTGCCGAACTATTTTAACAACCCATTATTGATGAAAGATTTATTCGATAAAATCTATAAAGATAAAGGCCCCTTAGGAAAATGGGCCGAACAGGCGGAAGGTTACTTTGTTTTTCCAAAACTGGAAGGGCCTATTTCAAACCGAATGAAATTTAAGGGGAAAGAAGTAATCACTTGGAGCATCAATGATTATTTGGGTCTCGCCAATCACCCAGAAGTTAGGAAAGTAGATGCCGAGGCCGCTGCAAAATATGGCTCGGCATACCCGATGGGCGCTAGGATGATGAGCGGGCATACAGACTTGCATGAGCAATTGCAGCGTGAGCTTGCCGCATTTGTAAATAAGGAAGCCGCCTATTTGTTGAATTTTGGCTACCAAGGGATGGTCTCAACCATTGATGCCTTGGTTTCCAAGGACGATGTAATTGTTTATGATGTTGATGCGCATGCTTGTATTATTGATGGGGTCCGTCTTCATTTGGGACAGCGTTTTACCTACAAGCATAACGATATGGAAAGCATCGAGAAGAATTTAAAGCGTGCCGAAAAAGTTGCAGAAAAAACCGGCGGTGGTATTCTTCTTATATCTGAAGGCGTATTCGGGATGCGCGGCGAGCAGGGAAAATTGAAAGAAATTATCGAGCTTAAGAAAAAATATAATTTCCGCTTTTTTGTTGATGATGCGCACGGTTTTGGGACCCTTGGAAAAACTGGAGCGGGAGCAGGTGAGGAGCAGGGCGTACAGGACGGTATAGATGTTTACTTTGCCACTTTCGCAAAATCAATGGCGAGCACAGGGGCATTTATTGCTGGTGATGAAGAAATCATGAATTATTTGAAATACAATCTTCGTTCACAAATGTTTGCAAAATCCCTGCAGATGGTTTTAGTGGAAGGAGCCTTGAAGCGTTTGGATATGCTCAGGACTATGCCTGAGTTAAAAAATAAGCTTTGGGAAAACGTGAATGCACTCCAAAACGGATTGAAAAAACGAGGTTTCGATATTGGTACTACTCAAAGTTGTGTAACTCCAGTTTATTTAAAAGGAAGTATTCCTGAAGCAATGGCACTTGTAAAGGATCTACGTGAGAATTACGGTATATTCTGTTCCATTGTGGTTTATCCAGTTATCCCTAAAGGGCTGATTTTATTGCGAATGATTCCTACGGCATCGCACACCATGGAAGATATAGAGGAAACCCTTGATGCTTTTTCATCAATCCGCGAACGATTGGAAAACGGAACGTATAAGCGTCTTTCCGCAGCGGTTGCTGAAGCAATGGGAGAAAAAATATAAAATTGAAAACTTTATAAATCAAAAAATCCACCTTTTGGGTGGATTTTTTGATTAAATCGATTTTCTGAACGTACTCCGTTCTTTATGTTGCACGGGATTGTAATCCTTCCAAAGCAATTGTACGGCAGTGTTTTCCTTTAATTCTGGATTTGTTTCAACGGTATGTATTCCTTTTGAATTAAAAAGATATTGCATTTCTTCAAAAATAATTGCGGTAACGCCCTTACCTTGATATTCCGGATCAATTCCTATTAAATAAAAGGCTGCGGTATCATTCTTTTTTTGGGCTTGGAGAATATAATTCCAGCCAATTGGGAAGAGCTTGCCATTTGCTTTTTTTAATGCTTTTGAAAAAGAGGGCATTACAATGGAAAATGCAATCAGTTTTCCTGTTTCATCTTTTATACAGCAAATGTAATCTGGGTGAATAAAACTGAAATATTTCTTCTTGTAATAATCAATTTGGTACTGCTGAATCGGGACAAAGGTTTGCAGCGTGTTATACGTTTTGTTCAGTAAACCAAACATCTCGTCCACGTAAGGCAGAATTTCCTTTTTATCCTTAAAACGAATCACCGAAAGTTTGTAGCGCTCACGTACTATTTTTGAAAATTTTGCGACTTTTTCAAAAATAGTTTCGGGAATTTTTAAAGTGTACTCAACCCAAGTTGCTTGTTTTTCATATCCCAATTGTTCTAAATGGCTTGCATAGTAGGGGTGATGGTACCACGTAATCATTGTATTCATTTCTTCGTAGCCCATTGTTAAAATACCAGCTTTTTCCATATTGCTGAAACCTACTGGACCTTCAGCGTATTCTAAATTATGTTCCCGCCCTTTTTGATAGGCTTTTTCCAGCAATGCTTTGGTCACTTCAATATCATCCACCATATCCAGCCAGCCAAAACGGATCTTTTTCTTTTGTTGCTCATTTATTTCCAAATGATTCAAAATCACGGCAATCCTGCCAACAATCTTGTCATTTTTATACGCTAAATAATACCAAGCATCCGCATTTTTGAATACTGGATTTTTTGACCTATCAAGGGTTTCCAATTCATCTTTTATTAAGGGCGGAACCCAATATTTATGGTCTTTATAAAGTGAAAATGGAAATGTGACAAACGCTTTTAAATCACTTTTTGAAGTAGCTTCCTTAATTGTAATCATACGCTAAAAATACTATTTATTCACCCTCACCCTCATCCTCAAGCTCGAGGGAGTCTTGCCGTTCTTGTTTTTTATCCGCTTCCTTGGATTCTTTATTGGCTTCGTCTTCCAAATATTCATCTTTGTTGTGCATATCGAAGCGATAGGCAACACCTGCCCGTGCGTAAAATCTAGATGGTGTATCCTTAAAATTCACGGTAAGGGAAAGATCGACCTGTAAATCTTCATTTATGAGTGCCGCAGCACCGCCGCGCAGTAATTGATCGCTATAAAAATCACTTTTAAATCCTTGGTTTTCAAGGAATACCGAAAAATAATCGTTGGTAGCGTGCGTAAGCGTTATTATGTACCCGTAAGTAGGAAATTCTGTTGAAATCCTATCGGCAATAATATTTGTAACCAGAACGAAACCGCCTACAAAATTGTTTTGTGTGGATAGTACCAGCTTCGGGCTTACCGAACTTTCGGCTTCAGGGGTGTAGGGATTATCCGCAAAATCAAAGTTGGCCCCAGCGTAAAGGGACAGCGCGGGAATCAAATCTTCCCATTGAATCCTATTATTCGCTTTCCAGCTATAAAGATTCGGGCCTTCCAAATCTCTTTTTCTGTAAGGATCATAAAACAAATATTTAGCGCCCACGGTATTGCTTCTAAAATTTGATAGCTTGTAGTCAAAAGGTACTGCGGCGCGATTGTCAGTAATCGTACTTCCCTGAAATTCGCCCATAATGCTTACCTCCAATTGTTCTTTCCAAAAACCATAGCGCACGGAGTAATCAATTGCGTAAGCGCTAGTTTCGGTTTCCAGCAGGTTGTGCTTTTCCTTTCCATAGCTAAAACCAGTTTCCACTTGAAGCACATTGTTGCCCACCGAAAAAGCTCCTTGCGAACCTCCCGGACGGTTTGTATTAATCATATCTGTATATTGAGCTGCCGCGTGCAGCAGTGGAAAAAATAGTGCTAATAAAAGGAGAATTGGCTTGGTGCGCATGGATTCTGGGTTTAGCCCAAAGATATAAGATTTTTATCATTTATTTAATAGAACACTTTCGTGTTTTTGTGCGTCAATACTTATTTTTGGAAAGATTTTTCTGAATTATGATTACATTTCTCAAAACCATTTTAATAATTCTCTTGGTGTATTTTGGCCTGAAATTCTTGATTAGGCTAGCCACACCATATTTAATGAAATATATTTCTAAAAAAGCGGGACAACAATTTGAAAAGGCATTCGGCAACAATCCTTTCCAAGAACAAAAATCTCAAAAAGAAGGTAATATAACTATTGATAAGATGCCATCCGTAAACAAAAGGTCCAATCAAAATGTTGGTGAATATGTTGATTTTGAAGAAGTAGAATAATATAGTTTCTAGTTTGTTTCTTCATTTTGTCGTTAATTCTAAGGCGAATAGTAATTATTCTCTTTTTTCTGATATTATTAATTTTCTTTCCTTTTGAAAAACTCTTTCCGCTTTAGTGAGCTATCAAAGATATTCTAAGTAATTTTTGTTAATTTCCCCACTTCATAATTTAGATGGACATTTATGCAGGCCAATTTCAAAAAAATCTTTCCCCACGTACTTGTTTTAATACTCTTCACCATTGCGGCTTTAGCTTATTTTAGTCCGGTTTTACAGGGCAAAAAGATTTTCCAGAGTGATATCGTCCAGTACACCGGAATGGCAAAACAACAAAACGATTTTCGTAAAAATACTGGCGAAGAAACCTATTGGACGGACGCAGCATTTGGCGGAATGCCCACCTACCAGCTGGGTGCGAAATATCCCCATAATTATATAAAACAGCTCGATCTCGCCATTCGATTTTTGCCGCGCCCGGCAGATTACCTTTTTCTATATTTTGTGGGAATGTATATTCTTTTTCTTGTTCTGAAAGTAGATTACAAACTTGCATTTTTGGGTGCTTTGGCTTTTGGTTTTTCCACCTATTTAATCATAATTCTGGGAGTTGGGCATAATGCAAAAGCCCACGCCATAGCATATATGCCATTGGTTTTAAGCGGAATATTTCTCACCTTCAAACGACAATACATTTGGGGATTTCTATTGCTCACGGTTTCCATGGCTTTGGAATTGGTTGCCAATCACTTCCAAATGACGTACTATTTGATGTTATTGGTTTTGATTATAGGAATTGTTTATTTAATTGATGCCATCATAAAGAAAATGTTGCCTCATTATTTTAAATCGGTTGCAATAATGGCCGGTGGCGTGTTGATAGCCGTAGGTCTCAATGCAACAAATATTCTGGCAACTAAGGAATATGCAGATACATCAACCCGTGGAAGAACGGAGCTTACCATCAACGCAGACGGCACGCCAAAAGATAATAAATCCGGTCTTGATTACGACTACATAACCGAATATAGCTACGGAAAGCTTGAAAGTCTCAATCTTTTTATTCCCAGATTTATGGGCGGAAGTTCTAACGAAGCCTTGCCGGATGACTCCCAGACTGCACAGGAATTGATGCGAATGGGTGCTTCTATGGAAGAAGCAAACCAAGTATTAAGCCAAGTACCTATGTATTGGGGCGACCAAACCATAGTCGCGGCTCCCGCCTATATAGGGGCAATTATAATTTTCTTGGCTGTCTTGGCACTTTTTTTAATAAGGGGAAGGTTGAAATGGTGGGCAGTATCTGCAGCGGTATTGAGTTTGTTGCTTTCTTGGGGTCGGAATTTTGAACCGCTCACCCAATTTTTTGTTGAATATTTTCCACTTTACAATAAATTCCGTGCAGTGTCTTCCATTCAAGTAATTATTGAACTAGTCTTGCCCGTCCTAGCAGTTGTCGGCCTGCATCAGTTTTTTAATCAGTTTGAAAGAGAAGAAGAACGAAAAAAGTCATTACTTTTTACAACAGCAATTGTTGGCGGAATTTCAATTTTATTGTTGGTTTTCAAATCTGCTTTTGAATTTGCGAGTCCGTACGACAGTTTTTTCCGCGAGCAATTAGGACTTCCCGTTGTGGAAGCCATTCGTGAGGATAGGATGTCGCTGTTCACATCAGATGCTATTCGTTCATTAATTTTCGTATTACTCACTGCGTCAGTTTTATGGTTTTTTCTGAAAGGAAAAATAAAACAATCCTTTGCAATAATTGCACTTTCCATTTTGATTTTGGTTGATTTGGTTGGTGTTGATAGACGTTATGTAAACGACGAAAACTTTGTGCAGGCAAGGGTAATGGACGATCCATTTCCACAGAATGGGGCTGATATTCAAATCCTTGAGGACGATGGACACTATCGTGTTTACGATGCCACGGTAAATGCTTTCAACAGCGGTCGTGCCAGTTTTTACCATAAGGCTTTAGGTGGCTATCACGCTGCCAAACCCGGGCGGATGGCAGATTTATTTGATTTCTATATCAGCAAGGGCGACATTGGTATTTTGAATATGATGAATGTTCGCTATATCATAACCCAAGCAAAAAATGGCGGGACGGTGGCCCAGCGAAATCCATACGCCAATGGAGATGCTTGGTTTGTAGAAAACGTGCTTCCGGCTGAAAATGCTGATGAGGAAATAAAACGATTGGATAGTTTGAATACCAAACAAACGGCCGTTATAAATAGGAATTTTTTAGACAGAATTCCGAATAAAAATATTGAAAGGGATAGCACTGCAACAATTGAATTGGTCAATTACAAACCGAACCATTTAACTTATGAAGCCGCAACAAAAACAGATCAACTTGCCGTTTTTTCTGAAGTCTACTATCCAAAGGGCTGGAATGCTTATATAAACGGAAAACCTGCTGATTATTTTAGAGCGAATTATGTGTTACGTGCCATGGTTATTCCGCCGGGAAATAATAAAATTGAATTTAAATTTGAGCCCGAGGTCATTCAAACCGGGAGTACTATTTCTTTGGTCAGTACGCTATTATTTGTTTTGATATTGCTGAGCGGAATCTATTTCTCATACAAAAAAGAAAAGAACCCGGAATAGATGAAGCGAGCGCTAATAGTAACTTATTATTGGCCACCTGCCGGCGGTCCGGGAGTACAGCGCTGGTTAAAGTTTGTAAAGTATTTTAGGGAATTCGGTATTGAACCCATTGTTTACGCTCCAGAAAATCCCAATTATCCTCTTCTTGACGCGAATTTTTTAAATGAAATTCCTCCCGATGTGGAAATAATTAAACAACCTATAAAAGAACCTTACCGCTTCGCGAAATTTTTTTCTAAAAAGAAAACGAAGCAAATCAGTAGCGGGATTATTTCGAAAAAAAATCCTTCGATGCTTGAAAAATTAATGCTTTACGTACGTGGAAATTTTTTCATTCCCGATGCACGTGTGGGTTGGGTAAAGCCCTCAGTTGAATTTCTTTCGGAATATATCGCAAAAAATCCCATTGACGTTTTAATTACAACGGGTCCGCCGCACAGTCTTCATTTAATAGGCATACAACTTCAGCAAAAACTGAATTTAAAGTGGGTAGCTGATTTTCGGGATCCGTGGACGACCATCCATTATCACAAATCGCTGCGTTTAAACATTTCTTCCGAAAAAAAGCATAAAGAATTGGAAGCTAAAGTTTTAAAATCTGCTGATTTAATTACAGTAACGAGTCCCACCACCAAAGCAGAATTTGAAACAATAACGAGCAAACCTATTGAAGTCATAACAAATGGTTTTGATGGTTATGAAAAATTCGATGAAAAACTGGATTCCAAATTTTCGATTGCGCACATTGGTTCTCTTTTGAGTGAACGGAATGCTGAAATTTTATGGGAAGTTTTAGCGGAAATTTCTTCGGAAAAAAATGATTTCAAAAAAGATTTACAATTGATTTTTGCCGGGACTGTTAGCGATGAAATAGCTGAAAGTCTGGAAAAATTTGGGCTTTTTGAAAACGCCGTTTTTAGAGGATATATCTCCCATTCCGAAGCACTGCAACTTCAGAAAAAATCACAGATTCTACTTTTGGTGGAGATAGACAGACCGGAAACGCGAGCCATTATACCCGGAAAGTTATTTGAATATTTAGCTGCGAAGCGACCAATATTGGCATTTGGACCCAAAAATTGGGATGTCGCACAAATTTTGGAAGAGACTAATGCCGGTTTCAATTTTAATTATCAGGAAAAAAATAGGCTGAAAGAAAAAATTCTGGAGTTATATGCTTCCTATAAGGAAGATAAATTGGAAGTCAATTCAAAAAATATTGAAAAATATAGTAGGAGGGAACTGACTTCAAAAATGGCTTCAGCTTTAATTGGTTTAATTCAGAAATAAAAAACCTCCACTCAGCACGAGGCCTCGCAGAGGTTCAACCAACCAACCAAAATTTTTAACCTCTTCCTCGAGAAGAATTTCCTCTAGAGGAATTTCCACTATTTCGCTGTGAACTTGCACTTTTATTTCTGTTAGAAGAATTACTACGTACGGTTTCACGTTGGGGAGCGCGCGAGTTTGTATTTCTTGTAACGGTATCTCCAGAATTTCTTACCGTTTTACTTCTTGAATTACTGCTTACGGAATTTCTCGTGTTTGTTTTTCTCGTAGTTGCCGGATTACTAGCTACTTTACGAGTAGTATTTTGAGTTGCACGCGTTGTAGTTCGTGTAGTTTTGGTATCTGTGACATTTCGATTTATATTTCTGTTATTGGAATTATTACTTCTAACTACGGCGCCTTTACTATTTGTACTGCTATTTCGAGTTACGTTTCTTGTAGTTGCAGCGTTGCTTCTCACAGGAGTTGAATTATCCCTCACAGAATTATTGCTGCGATTGTCCCTGGAAGCAATCATCGTATTCCTTCTATTTGGGTTGTAGTCTCTATTAATAGAAGATCTTCCGCTTTTATCGTAAACCCTACTTCCAGGGCGATAGAAATCCCTTCTTCCATTAGTATAGGCTACTCGATTTCGGTTTTTATAATAAATAACATGATCGTGATAGCTGTAACGTATTGGATTGTAATATCTTCTATATGGACGATCGTAAACTATGCAGTGCGCATAAATGGGCGGTGCATAGTACACATGCCAAGGACGATAAACATAAAAGGGATTAAAAACATTAATTGTCCCCGTGCAATGTGAGAAATATCCGAAATTATTATAGACTACGTGCAATCCACCTATACGCACAATTCTACGGTCGTTATACTGAATATCCACACTTCCGGCTTGTGTTATGCGCCCATAAGCATCATAGTATATTGGAATATTCTCAACTTGAATTACCGCACCGTAATCATCATATTGAACGTATGCCTCGTAATTGTAACCAGAATTAAAACTTACATTTACATTAGGAGTACTAATGGTTACTTGTGATCCGGTTTGTGGACCCACGTATACAAAGTCAAATTGCCCATCCGGAAATACAGAGAATTCAACATTACCTTCAATAAAGGTGTATGCATTTCCATCGTAATTGCGTCTCAAAGTTTCTTCATTTTCAAAAGTATCGGCTTTCGCTGAAACTCCCATTAAAAGAATACCGAAAATTAATGCTAGATTTTTCATAAGTTCAAAATTTAAATGGTTCAATTTTGCTAGTTGGTTATTTATACATCGTAAGTACCAACCATCGTGCCAAAATTTTAAAACCATTATAATAAACTGATATTTAGATAATTAATCAGTATAAATTTTTTTTGTTTGAATTTTTAATTTATATGAAATAAAAAATCCGCTGAAAATGTTTTACCATTTCAACGGATTTTAAAAACTAACCAACCAAAAAACTATTAAGTCTTATTGACCATATATTTTCAAGTATCGTGCCAAGTTTTTGCGTTTTACAAAACAACGAATTTATCTGTTTTGACTAATTTACTTCTTGAGAATAATTGGTAAACATAGATACCAGACTTATAAACTGACCCATCAATGCTTATAGATTTGTTATCAACCCTTTCATCTTTAACCAGCCTTCCAAAAACATCAAAAATTTTAATATTTTGAATATCAATATGAGCTGGAATCGATAATAGGGCATTGGCACTCACGGGATTGGGATAAAGCTTAATTTTATCTATCTCGATGTCATTCATACCTAAAATAGCACACGATGTAAATCCATTGAAGTAATGTGTATTTCCATTATTTGTAAAGCAGGATAAATAAGCACCGGAATCAAAATTAGTAAATGCATAAGGATAGATGCCATTTAAAGAACCAATCCCTTCAATCCAGGTTTCTACTTGAGTACCCTGATATTGAAATTCAATAACCTTTCTATTTGTTCCTGCAATAAATTGTATGCTTGTGCTTGAAACGGTAATTGGTTCGCCATCAATATAGACGCCGCCAATTGTATAACAGTATGCTTGATTACTAGAGTCAAGGAAAATTTCATCTCCAACTTCTAAAGTAAAATCAAATAGTAATTCATCAATACCTTCACTATCATTATAACAATATACTTTGCCATTATCCTCTCTTAATAACCAGTTAAAAATGGAAAAATCTACAGTGTAGTAAGTAAAGCTTCCTATTGTTTGTTGTCCGGTAATCTCATAAGTTTGATTGCTTATTGAAACTGGATCAGGATAATTATAGGTTACAGTATTCCAGACATTCCCAAGTTCGAGCATGGGAAGATAAGTTTGTGAAAAAGAATTGCTGAAAGAAAGCAAAGAAAAAACAAGTAGTAATTTTTTCATAATGAAATGTTTATGATATGATATTAAATATACTAAATTTTCTCCTTCAAATATTCCGCGGTAAATGATTGCTTGTTCTTTAATACTTCTTCGGGAGTACCTTGAGAAATTATTTCACCGCCGTTTTCACCACCTTCCTGTCCTAGATCTATTATATAATCTGCACATTTAATTAAATCTAAATTATGTTCCACCACGATTAAGGTATGCCCGTTTTCCAATAACGCATAAAATGAAGCCAGTAGTTTTCTGATGTCATGAAAATGAAGACCTGTAGTAGGCTCATCAAAAATAAATAGAGCTTTATCTTTTGAATTTCCTTTCACCAAAAATGAAGCAAGCTTAATTCGCTGCGCCTCCCCTCCGGACAGTGTGGAAGAACTTTGGCCCAACTGCACGTAGCCTAAACCTACATCCTGCAAGGGTTGAAGCTTGTTCACGATTTTTGTTTCATTGTGTTCGCCAAAAAATGATACGGCATCATCAACCGTCATTGTCAAAATATCATCTATATTTTTATCTTGGAAAGTAACTTCCAAAACTTCCTTTTTGAAACGTTTACCGTGACACGTTTCACATTCCAGATGAACATCAGCCATAAATTGCATTTCAATGGTAACTTCACCTTCACCTTTACAGGTTTCACAACGGCCGCCATCTACATTGAACGAAAAATGTTTTGCCTTATAACCGCGGATATCCGATAGCTTTTGTGAAGCGTATAAATTTCTGATATCATCATAGGCTTTAATGTATGTAACGGGATTTGAGCGGCTGGAACGACCTATCGGGTTTTGGTCTATATATTCTACACTCTTTATTTCCTTGAAATTTCCTTTTATTTCACTGAATTGTCCCGGTTTCTCGCCATAACCTCCAATTTCCCGAAGCATCGCCGGATAGAGAATTTTTTTGACTAGCGTACTTTTCCCACTTCCGGAGACACCTGTAACGGCAGTAAATGCGCCAAGAGGAAATGAAGCGTCTATATTTTTTAAATTATTATGTCGGGCGCCAGTTATTTCAATGAAATTTTTGCTATTTCTGCGTTTTTTGGGTACTTCAATTTCCAACTTTCCGTTCAGATACTGGGCAGTGAGCGAATTTGATTTTAAAATTTCAGCATAACTTCCGGTTGCAACCACTTCACCTCCGTATGTTCCAGCCTGTGGTCCAATGTCAATTATTTCATCCGCAGCTTTCATGATATCCTCATCATGTTCTACAACAATTACGGTATTTCCCAAATCCCGTAATGATTTAAGCACGCCAATTAAACGATCCGTATCTTTGGGATGCAGTCCAATACTAGGTTCATCAAGTATATACATAGAACCGACGAGACTACTACCTAATGAAGTTGCTAAATTTATCCGTTGCGATTCACCTCCTGAAAGCGTATTGGATTTTCTGTTGAGCGTTAAATATGAAAGGCCAACATCCATCAAAAATTTCAGTCGGTTATTAATTTCCAAGAGAAGTCTTTTCGAAACATTCTCGTCGTATTCGGAAAGTTTTAAATCTTTGAAGAAATCTGCAGCTTTGTTCAGCGGCAATTCTACCAATTCCTGAATAGCCTTTCCATTGATTTTCACGTAACCTGCTTCTGGGCGAAGGCGTTTTCCCTTGCAGACGGAGCATCTTGTCTTTCCGCGATAGCGGGAAAGCATTACTCTATTCTGGATTTTATAACTTTTTGATTCTAAAAACGAAAAAAATGAATTAAGGCCTTCAAAATGTTTGTTCCCGTCCCAAACCAATTGTTTTTGCGCATCGGTCAATTGAAACCACGGTTTATGGATGGGGAAATCAAATTTATAGGCGTTGTTAACCAGTTGGTCACGATACCATCCCATGCTTTCACCGCGCCACGGAAAAATAGCATTATCATAGACGGAAAGGGCGGTATTGGGAACTACCAAATCTTCATCAATACCAATAACATCACCATATCCCTCACAAACGGGGCAAGCGCCGTATGGATTGTTAAAGCTGAATAAGTGGACGTTCGGTTCCATAAAAACAATTCCATCTGCTTCAAAACGGTTGTTGAATTCTGTGATTTTTTTGGAAGAAAGTGCTTCTATGTACAGTTCGCCCTTTCCTTCAAAAAATGCCATTTCTACTGCATCTGCAAGCCTGTTATAAAAATCATCCTCATCTTTGGTTATAATTCTATCGATAACCAAATCTATTTTCTTCGGAAATGATTTTCCTTTTAATTCATCAATCCTGACAACTTCATCAGCAATTTTCACCCTTGAAAAACCTTGCTGTGCCAAGGCTTGGATTTTATTCTGCATCGTGCGCCCTTCTTCTAAATGGATTGGAGCGAGGAGTAGTAGTTTTTCGCCTTCATCAAATTCTTTTACAAAATTGATAACGTCGGTTGTTGTATCCTTTTTAACCTCCTTTCCAGAAACAGGAGATATTGTTTTGCCAATTCTTGTGTACAGCAGCTTTAAATAATCATAAATTTCAGTAGATGTACCTACTGTTGACCGTGGATTTGTGGCATTTACTTTTTGTTCAATTGCGATGGCTGGGGCAATACCTTTTATAGAATCAACCTTAGGCTTATCTAGCCTTCCCAAAAATTGTCGCGCATAGCTGGAAAGGCTTTCAACATAACGTCTTTGCCCCTCGGCATAGAGCGTATCAAATGCCAAACTAGATTTGCCACTGCCCGAAAGTCCCGTAATTACAACAAGTTTATTCCGTGGAATGGCTACTGAAATATTCTTTAAATTGTGAAGTTTTGCGCCCTGAATCAGGATATTTTTCTTGGTGTCTAACGTTGTTATATCCACTTGTTTCTCTTTCTTTTTAAGCTTTTTCGCAAAGATACTATAACGATTTCAGCTATTCACAGTTGTAGAGATTATAATTAATTTCTGAAAATTTTAACCTTTTGTTTGGTTTTGTGAAATCTTTCTTTTTATATTTACGGCTCTTAACGCAGAATCTAAAAATTATTGCCTATAGCATATCATTACTTTTAAGAAATAAACATTTTACTAAGCAACCAAAAACATAGTTGTTTATTTATTAAAAAAAGGTATTGATATGAAGCAAAGCACAAGCTCTGATGCGCTGTTGGTAAGCGCCTATATGAATGGTAATGAATCTGCACTTTCTGAGTTGATAACTCGACACAAACAAAGAATCTACAGTTTTATTTATTCCAAAGTTTTTGACAGAGACGTCGCCGAGGATATTTTCCAGGACACGTTCATTAAGGTTATCCGAACTTTAAAGCGTGGTGCCTACAACGAAGAGGGAAAATTTTTACCTTGGGTGATGCGTATAGCGCACAATCTGGTAATTGATTATTTCAGAAAAAATAATAGAATGCCCAAATTTGAAAACAATGATGATTTCAATATATTTTCGGTTTTGAGCGATAGCTCTTTGAATATTGAAAAACAAATCATCAAAGGTCAAGTAGAAGATGATGTGCGTAGGTTGATTCAGGAATTGCCTGAAGACCAAAAAGAAGTGCTTATTATGAGGATTTATAAAGATATGAGCTTCAAAGAAATAAGCGAACAAACAGGTGTTAGCATCAACACCGCACTGGGAAGGATGCGGTATGCGTTAATCAACTTGCGCAAAGTAATTGAGAAACATAATATTATATTGACAAATTGATACAATAAACATTTTTTTGCATCGTTATTAAAAAATAATCACCTTAAAACAACGATCTATGCAAAAAATGTACTCTAAAACCTCACGGGTGGACGACGTGAATAAAAATATGGCTCCAAAAGAAGAAACTATAAAATTTCTTCTGGATTATTCAGCGGCTTTAAGTGTTATAGATTACCATAAATTGAAGTTTGAAGCACTTCTAAACTAAACTTTGGAAAAACCCTGGAATTAGCTTTTCGGGGTTTTTTTTCTTTTCTGAAGTCAGAAATTGCTATTTCTTTGTCTTATAATATTCTTTGATAACCGATTTTCGGCCAATTGTTTTTGTGATAATATCATTATCGAGGTTCCAGCCGCGGGCTGGGGAGTAGTGCCTTCCGTACCAAATTATTTGAAGGTGCAATTTGTTCCAGCAATCTTCCGGAAATAATCTTTTGGCATCCTTTTCGGTTTGCACCGCATTTTTACCATTGGTAAACCCCCATCGCCACATCAATCTATGAATGTGCGTATCTACTGGAAATGCAGGTACATTAAAAGCTTGGCTCATAACAACGCTCGCAGTTTTGTGTCCCACAGCGGGAAGTGATTCCAAAGCTTGAAAATCTGAGGGAACGAAGCCGTTATATTTTTTTATAAGAATTTCCGAAAGCCCGTGAATCCCTTTTGATTTCATAGGAGAAAGTCCTACTGGTTTTATAATTTCCCTTATTTCTTCAACTGAAAGTTTAACCATGTCGTACGGGTTATCCGCAATTTCAAAAAGAATGGGTGTGATTTGATTTACACGTACATCGGTGCTTTGGGCTGATAAAAGTACGGCTATCAATAATGTGTATGGATCTTTATGTTCTAATGGTATTGGGACCGTAGGATAAATTTCATTTAACGTATCAATAACAAAATCTACCTTTTCTTGCTTCGTCATTTTAATTAATTTTATTGCAAAAGTAACTATTATGAAAACATTGAAAGTAGGGGATAATGCTCCACAATTCAAAGTCGCTGATCAAAATGGTGATATGGTTTCCTCAACGGATTTTAAAAATAAAAAATGGGTTGTTTTTTTCTATCCCAAAGCAAATACTCCCGGCTGTACAGCGGAAGCCTGCAACTTAAGGGACAATTACAATGAATTACAAGAGCAAGGTTATAATTTACTCGGAGTAAGTGCAGATTCACAAAAAAAACAAAAGAATTTTCAAGAAAAATATGATTTTCCATTTCCGTTGTTAGCAGATGAAAACAAGGAAGTTATCAATGGTTTTGGTGTTTGGGGGCCGAAAAAATTTATGGGTAAAGAATACGATGGAATTCACCGAATTACATTCGTAATTGATGAGAAAGGAATTATAACAAAAGTTATTGATAAAGTAAAAACGAAGGATCACGCTGCCCAGATTTTGGACTAACTATCAATTTTTTCCTTTGCGGGTTTGTAGTTGAATAATCTTTTCGCTTTAATAATTTCTGCAACACCGGGAGGCAACATCGTTTCCCAACCTTCTTCGCCGTTTTCAATTTTTGAAAGCACTTCCCGTGAGAAAATTTCCATAATGTCAGGGTTGTAGTTTTTAATATCCTCAACTTTGCCGTTATATTTGAAGAATTTATAAAGTTCTTTCATACGTGGGTGAACTTTCAAATTTTCGCTATTCGTGTATTCGCCCGTTTCCGGATCTTTCATGGGGTATAAATATACCTTCAAATCTTTGAAGAATAATTTTCCGAAAGCTTCCAAGATTCCGCCACTTAAATGACGGTAATATTTTTCATCAAAAACATCCACCAGATTATTGACGCCCATGGCCAATCCAATTCGCATTTTTGTGTAGCGCGAAAAATATTCAACGAGTTTATAGTATTCCTGAAAATTGGATATCATAACCGTATGTCCCAAGGAACAAAGCAATTTTGCCCGGTCCATAAAATCTTCCTCATCAATTTCTCCCTCTGCCCGTAAGTTGGAGAGCGTAATTTCAAAAATCACTTCGGTTCTTTCTTCTTCAACCCTGCTTTCATTTAAAAACATTTCATAGCTACGCTCAAACATATCAATATTTACCTTGGTAACGGGTCTAAAACTTCCGCGGAGCGCAAGAATATTTTTCTTATAAAGAATCCTGGCCGGTAAAATGTTATGTCCATCTGGACCAAACATGACGGCATCTGTCATGCCATTCTTGATAAGCTGCAAGCTCATCAACCTATTATCAACATCTTGAAATCGTGGGCCAGAAAAATTTATAGTATCTATTTCAATTTTATCTTTATCGATGTGATCGTATAGATATCGTAATAATTTTCGAGGAGTATCGTATTTATAATAGGCACCGTAGATAAGATTTACACCAAGAATCCCCAATGTAATCTGTTGAAGCTGGGCGTCATTTTCGTGAAAACGTACGTGTAGTGTAATTTCGTTATAGGCTTCTTTTGGGTCTACTTGATATCTGATTCCCAACCATCCGTGGCCTTTATACTGCTTCGCAAAATCAATAGTGGCTACGGTATTTGCATAAGCGAAAAACAATTTATTGGGGTGTTTCTCGCGGATGATACGCTCTTCAATTAAATTGATTTCGTGGGAAAGCATTTTTATGAGTCGCGCCTCAGTTACATATCTGCCGTCTTCCTCAATACCGTAGATGGCATCACTAAAATCCTTATCGTATGCAGACATGGTTTTGGCTATGGTTCCCGAAGCGCCGCCAGCCCTAAAAAAATTACGCACTGTTTCTTGACCGGCTCCAATTTCGGCAAACGTGCCATAAATATTTTCGTTCAAGTTAATGCGTAGCGCTTTACTTTTTATTGACGGAATATCTTCAAATTCCTTATCTCCAAGAATGGTTTCTGGCATGGCAATCTCTCGTTTTTGCTTCGATAACAAAGGTAGCAAATACAATAGGTAAACAAAAAAATTACTGTTATTTTTGCCCTAATGAAATCACAATTCACCGTTACTTTTCTTGGTACGGGCACATCGCAGGGCATCCCGGTAATCGGCAGTGATCATCCCGTATGCCAAAGTAAAAACCCGAAAGACAAACGACTTCGCGTATCGGTACTATTGACTTGGGATGATTATCAATTTGTTATAGATTGCGGGCCAGATTTTCGCCAACAAATGCTGCGCGAAAATGTTTCAAAAATTGATGGAATCCTATTAACCCACGAACACAGTGACCATACTGCGGGTATTGATGACATTCGACCTTATAATTTTAGACAAGGTGATACGCCATTTTACGCCCATCGGCGAGTTTTTAAATCTTTGCACGAGCGATTCGGTTATATTTTTGCCAAAGAGAACAAATATCCCGGCGCACCAAGTATTTCAGAAATTGAAATTGATAAAAATAAAAATTTCGAGATTGGTGGCAAAACAGTGATTCCAATTGAGGCATTTCACGATAGCCTTCCCGTTCTGGGCTTTCGGATTGATGGATTTACATATTTAACAGATGTGAAAACAATTGCTGAAGACGAAATCGAAAAAATTAGGGGAACACGCATTTTGGTGGTAAATGCGCTTCGGGAAGAACCTCACTATTCACATTTCAATCTTGCCGAAGCACTTGATTTCATTAATAAAGTAATGCCAAATAAAACTTATCTCACTCACATTAGCCATTTAATGGGTTTCCATGATGAAGTGGAAAAACGGCTACCGGAAAATGTCCATTTAGCTTACGATACGCTTAAAATTAATCTATGAAGAATAAAATTTTCCTGTATTTATTTTTGTTTGCTGTTCTGTTCATAATTTATCAATATATGAATGAAAAGACGATTTTTAAATCGCAAGAGGCTCAAATTTCAAATTTGGAAGCGAAAATTCAGGCGCGTGAAGATTCGCTTAAATCCCATAAAAATAGTATTTCAGATCTGAACTATTTCACATTAAGTGGTAATGAAAACGCTCAAAATTATTTTGGAAGTTTTGGGAATGATGCAAATACCGTTCAAGATTTGGTAGCCAATAAAATTTATGATCAAAATGTGCTTGAGGGTAGCAATCCCTTAATTCCGTTTGAGGGGATGAATGGCGAAATGAAAATAAATAGAATCCAGTTTTTGAACCATAAATGGATTATTGCCGATTTTACCGATGGAGTTTATTGGGGAGAAATGATATTGGATTACAGCCTAAATTCCCAAAATGAAATTACGCTGAATGTGATTTCTTCATTAATTTATCCAAAGAATTAATTATCCGTTTTTTTCAAGCCACTGTTTCATTTCTGAAAAATTTTGGGGAGAAACGCCGTGGCCAACGGGAAATTCAGAATATTGGAAGTCGATGTTTAGATTTTCCAGAAATGGTTTGGTTTTTCTTGCCCAGTCTACAGGAATTACTTGATCTACTGAGCCGTGGGAAGTGTAAATTTTAAGGTTGCTAAAGTCATTATCAGCAAATCCTTCCTTTAAAATTTCAGTATTTACATAACCGCTGAGTCCAAGCACGTTTTTTACCTTTTCTGGATAGCTCAACGCAACCGCAAAACTTAAAATAGTTCCTTGGCTAAAACCAGCCAATGTTATATTGTTTGGATCAAGATTATATTTTTCTACGGCTTCATCAATGCACTGTGCAATTAAATCACGGGAAGCAATTGCTTGTTTATCATCGCTAAATTTGCCATCCGCACTATCAAAGTAAATATTGTACCATGCATTTCCGTAAGGTTCCAATCGAATGGGGGCGCGAAAGGAAATGACGGCATATTTTTCCGGGAGCTCCGTTGCAAAAGCAAAAAGATCGTTTTCATCGCTCCCAAAACCGTGAAGCATAATAATAGCCGGTGCTTTTTCTGAAGTATTTTTCGCTGGCTTAAAATTGTGTTCTAAACGTAAATCCTTTTTTTCCATAGGTTGCAAAAATAGAAAAGTCTTGAGGAATCGTGTAAAATTTTCAATTTAAAAAAGTAAACCATTCCTGAAACTTTTCGCTAAGCAATGGTATTCCGCCGCGTTTATTCAAAATTGCCATTAACCAGCAGAAAAGCCAAATCAACAAAACAACAGTCCAAAGTATGTCGCCAATTAAATAGTTAATTTGGGACTGAATAACCACGGAAACCATAAACATCAAAAAAATTCCAAACATATTTTTAATATGCCAAGTGGCGAATGGATGCTTTTTTTCAGAATTCATAAAAAACGCAATAAAAAAACCTACAAACGGAGCATAGGCTATTACGGCTTCTCTCTTTCCAGCGGGTGCATTTTGCATCACTTGTTAAGAATTAATTTGTTGTTTGCCAAAATTCCGTAGGGCTTTCCCTTTAATTTTTGGTCTAGGAAAGCCGAATTTTTTGAAGTGGAATAGATATCTGCTTCACTAAAAACCCACTCCGTATCTGGATTGAAAAGCGTTAACTCTGCTTTAGAGCCTTCCTCAAATTTTGTCGAATCGATTTTAAAAACTTCCCTTAAACCAGTCAATGCTTCGATGGATTTTTCAAAACCAATCAATTTGTTCAATACGCCGAAACAAGCCTCAAGACCAATACTTCCAAACTTCGCGTGCTCAAATTCGGTTTTTTTATGTTCCGTATCTATAGGATTGTGATCGCTGGTTACGCCATCGATCGTGCCATCTTTCAGTCCTTTCAAAAGTGCTTTTGCGTCTTCCGAGGTTCGTAAGGGTGGCAATAATTTGTAATTCGTATTGAACTCTTCCAAAAGTTCATCGGTTAAAAACAAATTAAAAATCGAAACGCTACAGCTTACATTCAGCCCATTTTTCTTTGCCTCTTTTATTAAGGATACCGATTTTTTAGTAGAAATGGTTGGAATATGAAGTTTTCCGCCGGTGTACTCCAAAATATAGAGATCGCGGATAATCTGCAGCTCTTCCGAAAGATTGGGTATACCTTTTAAACCGAGTTTTGTACTGTTCACTTCTTCATTTGCGACACCGTTTTTCGCTACGGATTTTTCAAAAGGAAAAGATTGCACCAGTCCATCAAAATTCTGCGAATATTGAAGCGCTATTTTCAGCAGATTTGCATTCTCGATTGGAATTTTATAATCGTAAAATGAAATGGCGCCTTCATTCGTCATATCAAAAAGTTCAGCCAGATCTATGCTTTTGCTGCCCAAAGTTAGTGCGCCAATAGGGTACAATTTTACTGCGTGGCCCTCGGCCTTCGTTTTAATAAATTTTATTTGCGCTTTCGCATCGGTTACTGGAAAAGTATTCGCATTTACCGCAACTGCAGTAAAACCGCTGATGGCGGCGGTATTTAAACCGTTTTCAATTGTTTCCCTTTCCTCAAATCCTGGTTCGCCGAAAGATACGCTACTGTCAAACCAGCCGCGGGAAACGTGGAGATTTTCCAATGAAATTTCCTTGATATTCTTTTTCGATGAAATACTTGCGGCAATTTTTGAAATTTTGCCTTTTTCAATTAAAATGTCGCGTTTTTTTAAATGATGTTTACTTGAAGGTTCAACAATAACAGCCGATTTTAAGAGTATGTTCATTTGTGGAATTTTAAAATAAGCATTTCAAGTATCAGGAACAGCAATGCAAAAATAGCAAACCATTTCCAAAAACTGTTGATGGAATTTTGCTCTGCAATGTTTTCAAAAAGCGATTCCACTGAGCTGAAAGTTTTCGCTCCTTGCCAATCCTCAGCGTTTAAATAGTTGAGATTGCTTTCTGAACGGTCATAATTATAGCTCACATTTTCCAAGAATTCTTCCTTACTGAAAATTTCATAGATGCCGGCAGCATTGGGCTCATCCGTCGTTGTAATCAAAACTTGGTTTGCTTTTGTCTGCTGAAGTGGAATGAAATTTTCTGTTTCAGTTTTAAGAGTTAAAATTTCATCGGAACCTAATTTTACGGGAACCGCAAAAGTATTTTGTGAGCCAATTTCATAATATAAATCCGGTAAAGCGAGACTTAATTGGCTCATATTGTAAATAGTCGGTACAACTAAAGGTGAATTCTGAAAATTGGAATTTTCGGTATTTATGGGTGAAGTGAAAAAATAATTTTTTCCACTTTGGAGCAAAAACGGTTTTCCATCTTCATAGGTGAGTGCCGCGGAAGCATTTGAAGCAACATTGTAAAAGGAATTGACCGTGGGGTACTGAAAGTTAACTACTTGTTTTTCAAATACATTTTCAAAAAGTGGGTGCGAAAACATAATTTTCGTGATTCTTTTTTCCTGTGGAAGTAAATTCTCCAATGTTCCCAAATCTAATAAGGATAAAACGGAATTATAATTACCCACTTCTGCCTGCCCAGATGGAATTATCAAAACGCTGCCACCACCTTCACTAAAAGCTTTCAACGCAGTTGCTAAAGGGGCGGGAATCTCTGTTAATTCATTTAAAATGATGAAATTTTGGTCGGGAATTTCATTGTAATTGAGATTGCGGAATGGCTGTTGCACAAAATCAAATTCCTCGGTATTAAAAAGGCGCTGGAGATAATTGCCATCAGCTTCATTGATAGCCAATACTTTGATTTTTTTCGGCTTATTTATATTGAAAAACAAGGTGTTATCAAAAGGAATGTTGGGTTCCGTCAATTCAATTCTTCCGTTAAAACCTTCGGTATTTTCAATCTCAAAATCTATTGTGTTGCTATTTTTTTCTGAAAAGTCTACTGCAGTTTTAGCCACTAGTTTTTCGCCATTGAATAAGGAAATGGGGGTTTGTTTTAAATCCTCCCCATTCGCTGAAATTCTCACGGTTAATTGAACGTTGGCAGAATTTTTTGAAGCAATATAAACGCTATCTATCGCTATGTTTGAAGGATTCACAGGTTTCAGTTGCACCACATTTACATTCATATTTTCCGGTATTTCCGGAAAAGTTTCCTTTACCTGAAAATCAGAAATAAGCAGCAGCTGCCTTTGAACATCATTTTCTTTTGAAAAAAATTGATCTGCTTTCAATAGAATTTGGGACGGTGTCAATTGATTTTGTGAATACTCCAAGCCTAGAATTTCGTTTTTAAAATCCTGTACCGAAACATTTTTTCTTTCAGAATTATTGGAGAACCAACTTAATTTTTCTGCTGTAATATTTTCAAACAGGTTTTGCGCAGCCCTTTGCAACATAGGGCCATCGCTACCTTTCGCCTGCATACTAAAAGAATTATCAATATAGATAACGGTCTCTTTATTAGTACTCAAAGCAGTTTTGGAAGCAGAAAACGGTTGTGCAAAGGCAATAATAACGCAGGCAAGTGCAAGCATTCTTGCCAATAAGGTTAACCATTTTTTGAGTTGTGAACTTTTCCGTGTTTGGATTGTTACTTTTTTCAGAAAAGCAACGTTCGTGAATTCCACTTTCTGAAATCTGCGAAGCTGAAAAAGATGAATGAATATTGGGATGAGCAGTAAAAAGAGGGCGTAGAGAATTTCTGGGTGTTTAAACTGCATTCCTGTAAATATTGCTCAAAGATAAAAAATGGAACTTAATTCGCCTTACTTATGCACGGTAAAGGTGAAAATACTGCCCTTTCCAGGCTCAGATTCCAGAGATATTTGACCTTGCAATTTTGAAACCAAACTTTTTACGGTTGCTAGGCCAATTCCCGTCCCTTCATTTCCATTTCTATCCTTAACGCCAGTTGTTTTAAAAAGACTAAAAATTTCTTCCTGCACGCCCATATCGATTCCCATTCCATTATCCCTGATGGAAAATTTATGATATTCCGGTTCACTGATGTACGTTACGGCGACAAGTCTTTTTTGATTCATATTGTATTTCAGGGAATTATCAATCAAATTAATAAAAATCTGCATCAAGGCAGATTTGTTCACTTTTTTCAGGATTCCTTCCGTTGGATAAATGAATTCAATATCATCTACTATAAGAATTTCCTTTAGTTCCTCAAAAAAATCTTTTAAATAGATATCTTCTTTTGACGCGCCCAAAAGCTCATCAGATTTATAAAATTTCAAAATACCATTGATGTAATTTTTAAGGGTAGAGGAAGATTCTTCAATATAGGTCAGGTATTCCTGCGATTCATCCGTTAAATTTTCATTTTCTTCCCGCAGCAGTTGGGTGAGTGAAGTGATGTTTGCCAAGGGAGATTTTAAATCGTGGGATACCAAATGGGCAAATTTTATTAAACGCTCGTTTCTGTTTTGCAATTCCGTTTGAAATTCCATCAACAACGAGTTTTTCTTCCGAAGCTCAAAAAGATTGGTCACTTGTTTTGCTAGAGCTTTTAAAGCAGATATCTGGACATCGTTCAACTTTCTGGGCGCGTGGTCAAATACACACAATGTGCCCAGCACAAATCCACTTGAATTAATAAGCGGGACTCCCGCATAAAATATGGCATCAATATCCCAAACCAATGGATTGTCGTGAAATCTACCATCTTTTCTGGCGTCCTCGATGACGAAGATTTCAGCATCACTATTTATGGCGTGTCCGCAAAATGAAAGCTCTCGTGGCGATTGATTAAAATCCAATCCATAATGCGATTTGAAAAAATTTCGATCTTTATCTAAAAGCGTTATGAGTGAGATAGGGACCTCGCAGATTGTGGCAATCAGTTTGGTAATGTTATCAAAATCATCTTCAGAAAGTGTATCGAGTAGATTGTATTTTTTCAGCTCTGCTAATCTTTCAGACTCATTTTCGGGGATTTCTGGGGCAATCATATAATTTTATAGCTATCCTTTTTTTGGATTGCGGTAAATATAGTTTTATATGAGTCAATCTGAAAATTTCTTAACAGGATATTATAACAATTATATATCGCTGCGTTTTATGGTGAAGTGGAAGGTGGTGCCTCTACCTAATTTTGAAGCTACTGAAATAGTCCCGCCAAGTCTTTCAACTAATTTTTTAACGGTTGAGAGCCCAATACCATTACCTTTTTTACCGAATCGATCATTTTCGGCTGCAGTTTTGAAAATTTCAAAAATGTCAGAAATTTTATTCTTTGGTATTCCTATTCCGTTATCTGCAATTTGAAAATGATATTCTTTAGATTCTTTCCAGCAAGAAATATCAATAATTATCTTGTCTTTATCGTTGTACTTTAGACTGTTGGTCAAGAGGTTGATAAAAATTTGTTCTAAAGCAACTCTATTACCTAGGAGTTCAATGTTTTTTTCCGGAAGGTTTATTTCACACTCTCCATCAATATTCAATAACTCAATAATTTCCTCGAAGAGTGCATTGCTATCAAACCTTTCGGCTTCACGTTTCACTATGTTATCACTTTCATAGTGTTCCAGTAGCCCAGAAATATATTCGCTTAGTGTGAAAGAAGATTGTTTAATGTAATCCAAATATTCCCGACCTTGATCGTCAAGAAATTTTCCATATTTCGATCTCAAAATATCGGAGGTGATAATCATATTTGCCAGCGGCATTTTCATATCGTGGCTTACCAGTCCGGCAAAGTTTTTCAACTCATCATTTCTGGCTTTTAATTCCTCTTGAAGAACCAATAATGCCTCATTCTTTTTGCGCGCTTCAAACAACCGAACTACTTGATATGCCAATGCTTTTAGTGCATCTTTTTGGCTTTTTGAAAGTGTACGAGGTTTGGTGTCAAAAATGCAAAGGGTGCCAAGCGTGAATCCATCAGGGCTTACAAGCTTTACACCTGCATAGAAGACTGCATTTTTTTCCAGCACAAGTGGATTGTCCTTAAACCGAATGTCCTTGCGCGCGTCTTCAACGATAAATAAATTTTCCTCATTTAATATTGCGTGGCCACAAAAGGAAATATCGCGCGGAGATTCGTCAAAATCCAAACCGTAATGCGATTTCAAAAAATTGCGGTCAGAGTCCAAAAGGGTTACAAGTGATATGGGGACGTCACAAATACTTGCGGTAAGAGCCGTAATGTTGTCAAAATCCTTTTCGGGCAAAGTGTCCAAAAGGTTGTAAGATTTTACTGCGGCCAACCGAAGTTGTTCGTCTTTAGGTGTTGCGGGTTCTATCAAGTCTGAAATTCCTCGTACTTTAAATAAGTACCAAAAGTAACTAAATTTTCGACATTCCAAGTAAAGTTAAACAAATGTTAATAGGAATTTAATTTTTTTTGTTTTCGGTAAATTTTTCAAAGGCTCCCAATCCAAAAAGAGCAAAATCATATTTCACAGGATCGTGCTTATCCAATTTTCGCAAGGCGTCATCCAATTCCTCCAAAGCTTTCGAGTCGTTTTGTTTTCGCTTCAATAAATTTAATTGACGAGCGACGTTGCCACTATGGACATCAAGCGGACAAGAAAGTTGGGAAGGGGAAAGGCTCTCCCAAATGCCGAAATCCACGCCAGCATTGTCATTTCTTACCATCCACCGTAAAAACATATTGATGCGTTTAGCTGCTGAGTTTTTTAGCGGATCGCTTATGTGTTTTTGCGTGCGGGGAAGATGGGGAAGACTAAAAAAGACTTTTTTGAAATGATGGATTGCGGGCTGCAACGAATTTTTTTCGGCGTATTTTGAAAAAACATATTCCAAACCGCCGTGATTAATATAAATGTTATTTAAAGATTTAAAAAAATACGCCAAATCTATATGGTTAAAAGTTCTGTGGACGAAAGGCTCTACATTCGAAAAATTTTCTTCAGAAAAATCCATCACGAAATCGTAGGGCGAATTGCCCATAATTTCAACGAGGCGTTTCCCATTATTTATGATGCTTTTTCTATTTCCCCACGCAATAGTTGCAACCAGAAAGGCAGAAATTTCAATATCTTCCTTTTTCGTAAAAAGATGTGGAATTTGAATGGGGTCCGACTCAATAAAACTGGGATGATTGTAAACAGTAACCTTTTCGTCGAGGAAATCCTTCAGCTCGTTTTGTTTCATTGAATAATTTTTCCGTCCTGCATCACCAGTTTTCGGTCGGCCATATTGGCAAGCTCTTCATTGTGTGTTACAATTACGAAGGTCTGGCCGAATTGATCACGAAGCGTAAAAAATAAATTATGAAGATTTTCAGCACTTTCCGTATCCAGATTTCCACTTGGCTCATCAGCTAGGATTATGGATGGGTTATTGATGAGCGCCCGCGCAACGGCCACGCGTTGTTGCTCACCGCCAGAAAGTTCATTCGGTTTATGGTCTTCACGGTGTGATAGCCCAAGGAATGAAAGCAATTCCTTCGCGCGTTTTATTGCCTCCGGTTTAGGCGTATTTTTTATGAAGGCAGGGATGCAAACATTTTCAATCGCAGTAAATTCGGGTAAAAGCTGATGGAATTGAAAAATAAAACCCAAATTTTCATTCCTGAATTGCGCCAATTTTTTTCCGGAGAGCGATCCTACATCGATGCTATTTATTTTAAGCGAACTTTTAGTGTCATGAATAGTATCCAGTGTCCCCAAAATTTGCAAAAGCGTGGTCTTACCTGCTCCCGAAGCCCCAACGATTGAAACAATTTCACACTTTTTTATATGAAGATCTACACCTTTCAATACGTGAAGGTGGTCATAATATTTATGGATATTTATCGCTTCAATCATATTTTATAATTAATGGTGTGAAAGTACTATTTAATGAGGAACCATACAATTTGAAATAAAATATTGTTTCAAACTTTGGCAGGTTTATTGTAGTTCTAAAGAAAAAAGAATTATGAAAGATTATAAATATAAACTACTTACACGCGGTATTATTTACGATGCCATTGGTATGGTTACTATGGTAATTCCCTTCATCGGTCCTTTTCTCGATATTATCTGGGCGCCAATTGCAGCCAAGGAAATGAGCAAAATGTATGATGGTTACAAGGGGAAAATAGCATCGGTTCTTGTATTTTTGGAAGAGATTTTGCCTTTTACAGACGTGATTCCTACGTTTACATTAATGTGGCTATACACTTATGTTTGGAGAAAACAACCTGAGCCGAAGGCAATTAAAATCAAGGTTAATGAATAATAAAACTAAATCCCAGAAATGGGATTTTTTTGTATTGTAAAATTTTATTTGAATAAAAACCCAAGGCCCATTCTGCGGAGCATCATTTTTTCAAAATTCCAAAAAAAGTTGAATTCACCAAAGAGCCATCCAAAAAACACCAATAATATTTGATAAATGGGAAGAATGACTAAAATCCGGAAAGGCCAATAGATGTACCATCCCATTTCTTTTTTAATTGCGAACGCTTCCGTGAGCGGTTCAGCGAGTTTTGCCGAAGAACTTCCCGTAACGGCAAATACCAATAGAATTACGAAAAATTGCCAGTTGGAAGACACATTCCAGCGTTGTTTGAGTTTTTTCAATTTCTGATGCCTATGAATTTCTGATTGTAACGCCGCTGAAAAAATAAAAAGTAATTATAAAGTAGATAATTTACCTCGTAGCCATAATCTATGGTTGTGTCATAATTGATTTCCTGAACATATAAGTCGCGCGGATATCTATTGATTTGTCGCACGCGATTGTTGTATTCGTTAACTATCAATCTATTTCGAACTTCAAGATAAGGCTGGCCGTAAAATCCGCGCGGGGGCTGGCTAGCGAGCCAAGCCTGGAAACCAGGTTCAATAATGATGATTTCATACTCCAAACTATCATTTGCAATGCGAATAGTATCATTTGCTGCAGTTCTATCAGAAGAATTTTTGAACGCAGCATCGCCAGAGCCACAACTGTAAATGGCTATTGAAAAACCGATTATGAGTAAGAAAGTTTTCATATCAAACTTCACAAATGTACCTATTGTAGTAGCAAACGTGGGTATTTTAACGCGTTTTTAAAATTCTTTTTAAATTCGAAAAAGAATGTTTTCTGATTAAATTTTAGATGCAATTGCTATAATCTGTTCCGCAAGCTCGGTTCCAATCCTATCCTGTGCTTCGAGAGTGGCGGCGCCAATGTGTGGACTCAGGGAAATTCGGTCATTCATCAATACTTTAATGGATGGTTCTGGTTCATTCTCAAAAGTATCGAGCGCCGCAAAGGAAATTTTTCCACTTTCCAGACCTTCCAGCAAAGCCTTTTCATCGATTACGCCACCTCTGGCGGCATTGATAATGGCAACGCCTTGCTTCATTTGCGCAATTTCTTCCTTACCAATTAAATAGTTTTTTTGGGCGGGAACGTGGAGTGAAATAAAATGGCTGTGCTTGATTAATTCCGAAACAGGTTCCGTTTTTATTGGAAGCGTGATTTTCTGGCCGTCATAAAAATCGAGCGTAATAGCTGCCTCGCCAACTTCACTATCGCTTGCAATTACTTTCATACCGCAGCCCAAAGCGATTTTCGCCACTTCCCGACCTATTCTTCCAAAACCGACAATTCCCAAAGTCTTTCCGCGAAGTTCCCTTCCGCTGGCGTAACTCTTTTTCAGATTACCAAACTTGGTGTCTCCGTCCAATGGCATATTTCTATTGGAATCGTAAAGAAAACGAACGCCACCAAATAAATGAGCAAACACCAGTTCCGCAACAGAAGCAGAGGATGCCGCTGGCGTATTTATTACCGCAATGCCATTATTTCTAGCATATTCCACATCAATATTGTCCATTCCCACTCCGCCTCGGCCTATTATTTTCAAGGAAGGGCAATTGTCGATAATATCTTTTCTCACTTTTGTGGCACTGCGCACCAAAAGCACATTTATATTATTTTCATTGATATATTTCTGAAGTTGTTCCTGCGCCACATGCACCGTTAAAACTTCCATTCCGGCTTTTTCCAAAGCTTCAATTCCACTTTTTGATATTCCGTCGTTTGCTAATATTTTCATCTGAAGCATTCTAAATTTAAATAAAAATTTTTTTAAGCGCCTTTTTCGAGATTCTGCATCACATCCACCAAAACCTGCACGCTTTCCATTGGCAATGCATTGTACATAGAGGCGCGGTACCCGCCAACGCTTCGGTGGCCGTTTAGTCCGTTGATGCCAGCTTCTTTTACGATCGTATCAAAATTTGTTTTTAACTGGTCGTCAACAAGATTGAAAGTCGCATTCATTTTTGAGCGGTCTTCTTTATTTGCCACAAAACCTTCAAACAGAGGATTTCGGTCAATTTCAGAATAAAGTAATTCCGCTTTTTGGTTATTTACTTTCTCGATGGCTTCAATTCCGCCCAAATCCTTTAGCCATTGTAATGTAAGCATAGAGACATAAACTGGAAAAACTGCCGGAGTATTGAACATACTATCCTTATCGATATGCACTTTATAATTGAGCATGGAAGGAATGGCGCGGGAAACTTTTCCCAATATTTCTTCTCGTATCACAACAAGTGTTGTTCCTGCTGGCCCCATATTTTTCTGCGCCCCAGCGTAAATTAAATCAAATTTTGAAAAATCCAATCGCCGCGAAAAAATATCGCTACTCATATCACAAACCAGCGGTATCTGGGTTTCAGGAAAACTCTGCATTTGGGTTCCAAAAATTGTATTGTTACTGGTGCAGTGAAAATAATCTGCATCATTGGGTATGGAATAATTCTTCGGAATGAAATTAAAATTGGATTCTTTTGAACTGGCCACTTCCGCAACTTCTCCCAGCAATTTCGCCTCTTTTATAGCTTTATCGCTCCAAGTACCCGTATTCAGATAGGCAGCTTTTTTTTCCAACAGGTTGTAGGCTACCATCAAAAATTCCAAGCTTGCACCTCCTTGTAAAAACAATGCTTTGTATCCTTTATTCTGAAGGTTCAAATGCTCTAAGGCGAGCTCACGGGCACTTTCCATCACCGCTACAAAATCTTTGCTGCGGTGGCTTATCTCGATCAATGAAAGATTGAGGCCGTTAAAATTGAGAACCGCCTCTGCAGATTTTTCCAAAACGGATTGTGGTAAAATACATGGGCCTGCGCTGAAATTGTGTTTTTTCATTTTCGGAGATTTTTGTATTACAAAGATGTAAATTATGAAGGGAACTGAAACCGAAAATTCAAATAAAATATCAGTTTAGTTTCAACAGAAAATCAATGGTATCTACACCATCCGCATATTCCCAAAGTTTTGGTTTTTGTGCCTCGCCGAAATTAACTTTTCCATCAATTTCCAAATTTGAAACAATACATTGCACATTTTCGCTTTGGCTTTCCAATTCATCTTTAAGAGTTTCGATTGCAGCATATTCGTCATAAAAAACCACTGAAATAGGAGAGGAGAAGCCGCTGTCTTTTTTTAGCAACATAAATTCGTTGTCCAAAAGCGGCAAACTGTCCATTAAATAAACAGCTTTATTGTAATCGTAATTATTGATGTATTTATGATTGTTTATTATTTCTTTCCACGAAAACATGGCCTCAAAAAATAGTTTGAAATCATAATTTTCAGGAACATAAATTTTGGAAACATTTCTGCAGCCCAGCCCAAAATATTGAAAAATATCATCGGCCAGCAATTCCAGTTCTTCTTTGGTTTCATTGCCACTTAAAATTGCAACGGAATTTCTGTTTTTGCGTATTATGTGCGGATATTTCCCAAAATAATATTCAAAATATTTTGAGGTGTTATTACTTCCGGTCGCGATTACGGCGTCAAAATCATTCAGTTTTCCATCGGTAAATTCAATTTTATTTTTGAAGTTTGGCTCAATTGAAATCAATTCCTTTGCAAGCAATGGAAGCAAAATTTTATCATTTGAAGAAAGTTTCGCCAAAACATTGTTTCCCGTAATCAATACCGAAAGAAAATCGTGAAATCCTACCAATGGAATGTTTCCGGCCATTATCACAGCGACGGTCTTTGGGTTTTTTTCTTCAATATTATAGTTTGAAGTCCAATCTTGGAGATTTTTTTCGGTTAAAGCATTTGCCCAGCTTTGAAACGAGAATTTTATATTTTCAGGAGTAAACCATCCATTTTGTGCTTCGGCTGAAGCTAAAATTGATTCAAATTCATTTTTTGATTCAATTTTTGACAGGAAATTTCCCAATTCCGCGAAAGCGTTAATTCTTTCTTTTAAATCCATACTTAGTTTGGAGTTGCCCCTAATAGGCATTAAATTTGCGACAAAGTTAGAAAAAGATTAACTATGGCAATTATTATAACAGATGAATGTATAAACTGCGGAGCTTGTGAGCCTGAATGCCCAAATACCGCAATTTATGAGGGAGCGGACGATTGGCGGTATGCAGATGGAACAGACCTCGACGGGAATGTGGTTTTGCCAAACGGAAAAGCGGTAGATGCAAATGAGGCCAATGAGCCCGTGAGCGATGAAATTTATTATATAGTTCCTGATAAGTGTACGGAATGCAAAGGTTTCCACGAAGAGCCACAATGTGCGGCAGTTTGCCCGGTTGATTGTTGTGTGCCCGATGAGGATAACGTAGAAAGTGAATCCGAATTATTGGCAAAACAGGCCTTTATGCATAAGGATTAGGGAAATAGAGTATAACATATTGATTTATAGAGAAACGGTTGTCATTAATGACAACCGTTTCTATTTCATCTAATTAAAGAATAGATTGTTTTTATTAATTTCGTTAAATATCTAACTATAATAAATTATGTAATTATGACTAAACCATTAAAATGTATTTCAGTTGAAGAAGCGACCCAACTTCAAGATAATTGGCTAGCGACAAGAGCAATATATATAGAACAAGGTCTTGGTGGTGCTGACACACGTGAATTTCTATTTAGTGTAGAAGAACTTCAGGAGTTTTTAGACTACGTTAAAAGTGAATCTGAAGAGCAGGAAATTGATAATCCTGGCGTGCGTATTTACTTCGCAGCTTACAATAGTGAAGAAAACAATAAAGCCACCGTATTTTTGGCTCCAACCAAAGGAACTGATGAAAATGCTGACAACAATTACAAGATTGACCCTATGAATACAGTAATTGGTGGATGGCCGCCTAAAAATTACTAGGGATGCTTATAGCAATTATTGCATTGTCTTTAGAAGTATTGGCCTTTTTATTTGGATTGTATTACTACCGTAAGCAAAAATCTAGACAAACATTTTATTTAGTATGCTTTTTGGGGCTTACTGCATTCGTTGAAATCTCTGGATTATACGTGATGTTGTTTGATTACGGTTATCTATCATTTTGGAAGGACACGGTATTTGAAAAAAACTATTGGCTTTTCAATATTTATGGAGTAATAAGTTATACTTTCTATGCGCTTTACTTTAAATCGCATCTATTTTCCAGTAAAAACATTTTATTGCTCAAAATTCTCATTCCAATATTTCTTGTTGTCGGTATTGCTGAGATGGTATTTACTGACGGTTTCTACACAGGTTTCCAGCCAATTACAATGATAGTAGGGTCTTTGATTGTCTTTTTGAGTATATGTCTATATTATTTAGAACTTTTGAAAAGCGATCAAATTTTGCAGATATACAGAAATTTACCCTTTTACATTTCTGTTGGGGCACTTATATTTCATTTTTGTACAACTCCTATGTTTCTTTATAGTTCATATTACAGTATGTCACGGGATCCAGATTTTGTGATATTATATAAGATCATTGTATTTGGTTCAAATTATTTTTTATACTCAATTTATATTATAGGATTTTTAATATGCTCGCGGACAAAGGACCCTTATTACCTCAGGAAAAGCTTTTAATAGTATACTTTATTGCGGTATTGCTATTTTTAAGCTTGTTTGCCGTGATATTTGTTATTGCCTTTCAGCGTAGAAAGAACAAATTTCTTATAGATCGTTTTGAAGCCGAAAAACGCTTTGAGAAAGAACTATCCAATTCGCAAATAGAAATTCAGGAACAAACGCTCAAAAACATAGCTTGGGAACTCCACGACAATGTTGGGCAGTTGCTTTCCGTCGCCAGTATTCAACTTAATATGCTTATAGGTACAACTTCGGAAGAACAAAAATCACAATTGCTGGAAACCAAAAGAGTAATAGCAGACACCGTACAGGAAATTCGGTCCCTTTCTAAGGTGTTGAATAATGACGTTGTTCTCAAGAATGGTTTGGTGGAATCCCTAAAAGTAGAATTGGATCGGTTCAATAAGTTGAACTATTTGGATGCTTCGCACAAAATAACGGGAGAAATAATACCAATAAAAAGTAGCAATGAAATTATAATTTTCCGGATTTTACAGGAATTTCTTTCAAATGTCATTAAGCACGCCAAAGCCAATAAATTATTTGTACATTTAGATTATAAAGAAGAGAGCCTCGAAATAACAGTAAATGACGATGGCGTAGGCTTTGATGCTTCACAAAAAACAAATAGTAGCGGAATGGAAACTATGAGGAGCAGGGCAGAATTGCTCAACGCCACATTCTCTATTACCTCTGCCAGCGGTGAAGGCACAGCACTTTTCTTGAAATATCCTTACAATGCTTGATGACCCTCACACAAAATCAGTTGCAATCGTAGATGACCATTTGCTATTTGCAGGTTCCTTAGAAAAATTAATCAATAGTTTTCCCGGATTCATAGTGACATTCCACGCAAAAAACGGAATGGACCTGAAAGAAAAATTGATTCTCAACGAAGATCCGCATATTATTTTATTGGATATCAAAATGCCCGAAATGAATGGATTTGAAACCGCAGAATGGTTGACCAAATATCGTCCCAACATAAAAATTCTCGCTCTTACCATGGAAGACGATGAATATTCCATTATTAAAATGCTGCGTCGCGGCGCAAAGGGCTATTTGCTGAAGGATATCCATCCAGAAATTTTGAACGAGGCATTATTTGAAATTATGGAAAACGGTATTTACCACACCCAGCAAGTAAGTGAAACATTGGTTAACAATATTTTGCCAAGCGAAGAAGAAGGTCCCGTTTTCCGGGATCAGGAATTGCATTTTATACAGCTTGTCTGTAGTGAAATGACCTTTAAGGAGATTGCCGACAAAATGAAATTAAGTCCAAAAACGGTTGAAAACTACCGTCATGATGTTTACAACAAAGCCAAAGTAAAAACCCGGGTCGGGATGGTGCTTTTTGCACTTAAAAATAAACTGTTTCAAATTTAAAGGCAAGCATCCCAAATTGGGTCCTTTGGCGGAAGAGCTTCAATAATAATTTCTTCTCTTTGCACGGGATGTACAAATTTCAATTTTCTGGCGTGCAAATGAATGCTCCCATCCTTATTGCTTCGGTCAAAGCCGTATTTTAGGTCTCCTTTAATGGGACAACCAATTGCAGCTAACTGTGAACGGATTTGATGGTGCCGGCCAGTCTCCAATTTTATTTCCAAAAGGAAATAATTGTCCAAACTTTTCAAAAGTTTATAATGAAGAATTCCTTTTTTGGAATCAGGTATTTGCTTATCGTGTGCGTAACTTTTATTCTGCTTGGTATTTCTTGCCAAATAATGAATCAGATTATCCTCCGTTTTTGGAGGCATTTCCTTCACAATGGCCCAATATGTTTTTTCGGTTTCCCTTTCAGCAAACATTTTATTGAGCCGTGAAAGTGCTTTTGAAGTACGGGCAAAAAGCACAATGCCGCTGGTCGGTCTGTCAAGTCTATGGACAACTCCCAGAAATACCGCGCCGGGCTTGTCATACTTTTCGGCAATGTATTGTTTTACTACTTCAGAGAGTGGGTTGTCACCTGTTTTATCGCCCTGCACAATATCCCCGGGCCGCTTGTTCACGATAATTAAATGATTATCCTCAAATAAAACTTGAAGATTATCCTTAGTGCTATGTATGATAGATTGTTGGATATTTCGATTGCTGGATTATTGGATTTTTTAATTTTTTTATTCTTGGATTAGTCTAAAAATCCCTGAATCTAAATATCTATTTAGTATTGCTCATTATCATTCGGGAAATCGCCACTTTTCACATCGGCACTGTATTTTGCGAAAGCATTTTTCATATCGGTATAAAGATCCAAATAACGACGAAGAAAACGCGGATTAAATTCGTGTGTCATCCCAATCATATCATGCACTACCAACACTTGGCCATCAACTCCGTTTCCGGCGCCAATCCCGATTACGGGAATTGAAATTTTTTCGGCAATTTCCTGGGCAAGTTTGGCAGGTACTTTTTCTAGGACAACGGCAAAGCATCCCGCCTTTTCTAACAACATGGCATCCTGTATCAATTTTTCAGCTTCCTCCTCCTCTTTGGCACGAACGGTATAGGTGCCAAATTTATAAATGGACTGGGGCGTAAGTCCCAAATGTCCCATCACGGGGATTCCTGCATTCAAAATTCGTTTAATGGATTCTTTTATTTCCTTTCCGCCCTCAAGTTTTACGGCGTGGCCGCCGCTCTCCTTCATAATTCTTATGGCAGAGCGAAGTGCCTCTTTCGGGTCACTTTGGTAGCTTCCGAAAGGTAAATCTACCACTACCAGACTGCGTTCAATGGCGCGAACCACCGAGGCTGCATGGTAAATCATTTGGTCCAGCGTTATGGGTAACGTTGTTTCGTGCCCAGCCATCACGTTACTGGCAGAGTCGCCCACAAGAATAACATCAATTCCGGCACTATCTACAATTTTGGCCATGGTGTAATCATAGGCTGTAAGCATGGAGATTTTTTCCCCTTTTTTCTTCATATCTACCAAAGTTTTGGTAGTTATGCGCTTGTATTCTTTTTTTGCAGTGCTCATGGTTGTAACAGATTGGTGGGTAAAAGTACTAATTTTGAAAATCAATATTTAATATTTAAAGATGAAGTTACTCGCTATAATCCTTTGCTTTACTACTGTGACGAATATTTTTTCCCAAGAAAGTTTTTCTGAAATGGAAGCTAAAGGAATAATTGATAGATTTTTTGAAGGTTTTCACGAAGGTGATACGCTTAAAATGCAATCAGTTATGGCTGAAAAAATGATAATGCAAACTGCCTTTTTGGATAAAAGTGGAATGGCAAAAGTTACTACTGAAAACACCGAAGATTTTATTTTAGCAATTGCTAAGAGGCCAGAGAATGCTATTTGGGACGAGCGTTTATTGAGCTATAAAATTGAAATTGATGGCAATCTAGCGCACGTGTGGACGCCCTATGAATTTTGGCTAAATGGAACTTTTTTGCATTGCGGTGCCAATAGTTTTACACTGGCAAAATTTAACGATGGCTGGAAAATTGTCCATTTGATAGATTCCCGACGAAAGGAAGACTGCAATTAATTCCGATTTTCGAAATTAACAATCGCTGAGATAGACTTTTACCGCAAGCCCGCCCTCGCTGGTCTCCTTGTATTTATTGTTCATATCCTTCGCGGTTTCCCACATCGTTTCAATTACACTGTCAAGTGGAACTTTGGCTTTGCTCGGGTCACTGTCCAATGCCATTTCACAGGCATTTATTGCCTTTATCGCGCCCATGGCATTGCGCTCAATGCAGGGAATTTGTACCAAACCCGCTATTGGATCGCAGGTCATCCCTAAATGATGTTCCATGGCAATTTCGCTGGCCATCAAGCATTGCTCTGGAGTGCCGCCCATTAACTCACAAAGTGCGCCGGCCGCCATAGAAGATGAAACGCCAATTTCTGCCTGGCAACCGCCCATGGCCGCTGAAATGGTTGAGCCTTTTTTGAAAATACTGCCAATTTCCCCCGAAACCAAAAGAAATTTCCGGATATCCTCAAAATTGGCGTCGTGGTTTTCAATAACCAAATAATACATCAAAACGGCGGGGATTACGCCTGCGCTTCCGTTTGTAGGCGCGGTAACCACACGGCCCAACGAAGCATTGACTTCATTTACGGCCAGTGCGAAACAGGAGACCCATTTCAAAATTTGTCTGAATTTTACTTCCGTGCCTCTTATGGCTTCAATCCACTCCTCAGCATTGGAATATTTTGCCTCACCTATTAGATTTTTATGTGTGTTGAAGGCGCGTCGCTGTACTTTTAATCCACCGGGGAGAATGCCCTCGGTGTGGCAGCCCACAAACATGGAATCCAGCATTACATCCCAAATTTTCTTCAGTCCGTCATTGATTTCAGTTTCGGTTCGCAGCGATTTTTCATTTTCCAGCACTATTTCAGAAATTGATTTTCCCTCGGCTTTGCAATAGGCGAGGAGCTCGGTGCCTTTTTCAACGGGAAATGGGAATTGTGCAAATTTTGCCAATTTCGCTTTTTTTCGCTTGCGCTCTTTCTTTACGGTGAATCCGCCGCCAATGGAATAAAACGAAGAAGATTTTTTTGATCCATCTTTCAGCGTTGCCCGGAATGTCATTCCGTTAGGGTGAAATTCCAGAAATTTACGGTTGAATTTTATGTTTTCCTTCGGCACAAAAGGAACTTCAAGCTCGCCATTCAATTTCAATTTATTTTCCGAAGTAATAAAATCAATTTCCTTATCTATATTTTCAATGGGGAAAGTTACGGGGTCAAAACCCGAAAGGCCCATCATTACGGCAATATCCGTTGCGTGACCTTTTCCTGTAAGCGAAAGGGAGCCATAAAGGTCCACTGAAATTTCGGCTACATTATCAAAATTATTTTTCTCCTTCAATTCGCCAATCCATCGCAATGCGGCGCGCCACGGCCCCAGAGTGTGGGAGCTGGACGGGCCAACCCCAATTTTCAACATATCAAAAACGCTGATGCTTTCCATAATTTTAGTCTTAAGCCAAACCTAAGAAATTTTCAGGGAATGACTAACTTGAAAAATAGTAATTGTAAATAAAATTAATTGGAAATATTCCATAAAATAGGAAATATTCCTATTTTTGAAATATGGAAATATTCACTTCGGGCAAACTCACAAAAGTAAAAAGCCGGCATGAACCGGGCGTCTCAAAACAGACTGGTTTTTCCAGCCCTGCCACGCATTATCTGGAACCCACTATTGATTTGAATCAAGAACTGGTAATCAATCGCGACGCCACCTTTTTTGTACGCATTGATGGAAATGCCTTTACGGAATATAATATTCTCGATAAGGATGTATTGGTTATTGACCGCTCGCTATCTCGAACTTTTAATGATTTGGCGCTTGTTATAAAAGAAGGTGAATTTAAGATTCAGCGAATTCCGTTTGGTTTTTCAGAGGAAGAAATCACCGTTTGGGGAATAATTACTTATATAATCCACTACGCCCGATGATTGCTTTAGTTGATTGCAATAGCTTTTATGCTTGCTGCGAACAGGTTTTTCGTCCCGATCTTTTGGGAAAACCTGTGGTGGTTTTAAGCAACAATGATGGCTGTGTTATTGCAGCAAACAAAGAGGCGAAGGCAATTACGGATATCCCCATGTTTGAGCCTGTTTTCAAAATTAAAGACCAGTTGGTTGCCCGAAAAGTGAATTTTTTCTCTTCCAATTACACGCTTTATGGAGAGATGTCCCAACGGGTAATGAATATCCTCGGCACATTTTCACCGAATGTTGAAATTTACAGTATTGATGAAGCCTTTGTGGATCTCTCAGGGATGAACAACTTTTCCCTATATGAATATGGGCATTTAATAAAAGATACTATTTTCCGAAATACGGGATTGCCCGTGGGCGTAGGCATTGCGCCCACAAAAGTATTGGCAAAGCTCGCAAACCGAATGTCCAAGAAAATTGAAGAAAACAATCACGTTTTTGTAATCGATTCCAAAGAAAAAAGAATTGAAGCGTTGAAATGGTGTGAGATAGGTGATGTTTGGGGCATCGGTAGAAAGCACGCAGAACGTCTGAAAAATATTGGAGTTTTTAATGCCTTTCAATTTACTGAAATACCATTGCAATGGGTTCGAAAAGAGATGACCGTGGTGGGGGAGCGCACGTGGCGGGAACTTAGAGGCGAACCCTGTAAGGAATTTGTAACCCAACCGCCACCAAAAAAAGGAATTGGTACCGCAAAATCCTTCGGCATAAAATTGCTCGATTTAGAACGTATTGAAGAAGCTTGTGCTTACTATATTAGCGAAGTGAGTGAAATATTACGCGCCCAAAAATCCTGCGCTACCTATGTCCACGTGTTCATCGTTACCAATTACCATAGTAATGTGGACAAGCAATATTCTAATAAACGAACGGTGACATTGGATATTCCCACAAACGATACGTTCAAGCTTATTACCGCCGCACGAAAGGCACTGGTTGAAATTTACAAACCGGGCTATCGCTATAAAAAAGTGGGAGTGGACCTGAGCGGAATTATTCCCGAGGAGTATGTGCAGGGAAATCTGTTCCACCAGCCATCAAAATTGAACAATGAAAAGCTTATAAAAACCTTTGATGCCATCAATCGAAAATTCGGGAAAGCGACCATTTCTTCAGGATTAGTAGGTACGCGCGTTAACGAATGGGAACTCATTAAAAAAGAACGAAGTTCCCGATATACCACACAATGGGAAGAATTACTTTGCATAAATTCTGAATAAAAAAAAATTCCAAATGCCAAAAACAAATTTTGGCATTTGGAATTTTTCAGCTTAGGTTAAGCGTACTATTCTATTTTTTATGGAACCAACACCACTCTAAATCTAGCTTTATTATCCATCATCTTTTTGAAGGCTTTTTCTACATCATCAAGTTTGAAGGTTTCAATCATTGGCTTTGTTCCGGTCAATGCGCTAAAATTGAGGGTATCCTCACTTTCTATCGCGGTCCCGCTGGGCCAACCGGAAACGGATTTTCGCTGTTGCAGCAATTGCATTGGCGAAACTTCAATGGCATCTCCCGTTGCACCGATGCAGATTAACTGGCCGTCAATTCCCAACCCGTCAATCACCGAACTAATGGCATCTGCGTGCGGTGCGGTGGCGACAATCAATTTGGCGCCACCCAATTTTTGTAGTTCTTTTACGGCATCTTCCTTTTTGGAATTAATGTAATGGTGCGCGCCCAAATCTTTGGCGAGTTTCTTTTTGTCATCAGAATGGGAGAGGGCAACTACTCTCATTCCCATTTTCTTTGCATACTGAACCGCCAAGTGACCCAGACCGCCAATTCCTTGTACCGCAACCACATCGCCGGGACGGATGTTACTGTTTCGAATGGCATTGTACACGGTAATTCCGGCACACAAAAGCGGCGCCGCTTCTTCGGAAGAAAGTTCCTTCGGAATGCTTGCTACCGCTTCCTGCGGCGCGCACATATATTCGGCATAACCACCGTCGTACGATATTCCGCAGACCTTGGCGTTTTCGCAATTAATGAACATACCACGACGGCAGGGCTTGCAAGTAAAGCAATGGCCACCGTGCCAGCCTACGCCCACGCGCTGTCCTTTTTTCCAGTTTTTCACATCTTTTCCAACTTTTTCTATAGTACCCACAACTTCGTGGCCGGGCACGCGCGGATATTCCAACCCGGGGAAACCGCCCTGTTTCACGAAATTATCGCTGTGGCAAATTCCGCATGCTTCAACTTTAATTAATACTTCGTTTTCTTTTGGGGTAGGTTTATCAATTTCAACTATTTTGAAATCGGCTCCTGCTTTTGGTACTTGTACTGCTTTCATATTTTTGGTTTATGAGATTATGAGATTATAAGTTTATGGGATTTCTGGCTCTTGACTCTTGACTTTTCGCTTTTCGCTTTTCGCTTTTCGCTTTTCGCTTTTTTCAAAGAATTTAAAAGTACAAATTGTAAAAATGCATTTGTTTTAAGGGAACGTTAATTGCTTCAATATGCTTTGATAAACTTAAATTTTGAAAACAGTACGAATTTGCGTGAGGGATAGAAGACGCTATCGTGTAGCACTGATAGCCCGACCCGTTTAGGGGCACGCCCAAAATATCACAATTCCATTTTCTGCCACCTTGTCATACAATTTTCGCTGGCATAATCATTGTCTTATACAGTCCGCAATTAAAAATTTCAGAAATAAATAATAACAATAAACAATAGATATGAGTAAAATAATTGGAATCGACTTAGGTACAACCAACTCCTGCGTTGCCGTGATGGAAGGTAGCGAGCCAACGGTTATTCCGAATGCCGAAGGAAAAAGGACAACGCCTTCCGTGATTGCATTTGTGGAAGGTGGTGAAATTAAAGTAGGTGACCCGGCAAAACGCCAAGCGGTTACAAACCCAACAAAAACCATTAGCTCCATAAAACGTTTTATGGGGAACAAATATTCAGAATCAAAAAGCGAAGCGGAACACGCAGCTTATAAAGTGGTAAAAGGTGACAACGATACCGCTCGTGTGGATATTGATGGACGCATGTATACTCCACAGGAATTGAGCGCGATGATTCTTCAGAAAATGAAGAAAACCGCTGAGGATTACTTGGGTCAAGACGTTACCCGCGCGGTAATTACCGTTCCTGCCTATTTTAATGACAGTCAGCGTCACGCTACAAAAGAAGCGGGTGAAATTGCCGGACTTAAAGTGGAACGAATCATCAACGAGCCAACGGCTGCTGCACTTGCGTATGGTCTTGACAAAAAAGGAACCGACCAAAAAATAGTAGTTTTTGATTTTGGTGGTGGTACGCATGACGTGAGTATCCTTGAATTGGGTGACGGCGTTTTTGAAGTACTGGCTACCGATGGTGATACCCACTTGGGTGGTGATGATGTTGACCAAAAAATCATTAACTGGTTGGCTGACGAATTTAAAAAAGAAGAAGATTTTGATTTGAAGAAAGATCCAATGGCGCTTCAGCGTTTGAAGGAAGCTGCCGAGAAAGCAAAAATTGAATTGTCTTCCTCAACCCAAACTGAAATCAATTTGCCATACATTACAGCTACTGCCAGCGGACCAAAGCACTTGGTAAAAACGTTGACGCGCGCCAAGTTCGAGCAATTGATCGAGGATCTTGTAAAAAGAACAATAGCCCCATGCGAAAAAGCACTGAAAGCTGCCGGATTGAGTAAAAGCGATATTGACGAAGTAATTTTGGTTGGTGGTTCTACCCGTATTCCTGCAGTGCAGGAAGCGGTGGAGAAATTCTTCGGAAAAAAACCGAGTAAAGGTGTAAACCCAGACGAAGTTGTGGCCGTAGGTGCTGCGATTCAAGGTGGTGTATTGACTGGAGATGTAAAAGACGTACTTCTTTTGGACGTAACGCCACTTTCCCTTGGTATTGAAACAATGGGCGGTGTAATGACCAAATTGATTGAGGCCAATACAACCATCCCAACTAAGAAAAGTCAAGTGTTTTCTACTGCGGCAGACAATCAGCCGAGTGTTGAAATTCACGTGTTGCAAGGAGAGCGCCCAATGGCGAACGACAACAAAACAATCGGTCGTTTCCATTTGGATGGTATTCCACCAGCACAGCGCGGTACGCCACAGATTGAGGTAACGTTTGATATTGATGCCAACGGTATTATCAAAGTAAGCGCTACCGACAAGGCGACCAACAAAACGCAGGATATCCGTATTGAGGCTTCTTCTGGATTGACTGAAGAGGAAATCAAAAAGATGAAAGCGGATGCCGAGGCAAATGCCGAAAGCGATAAAAATGCGAAAGAAAAAGTTGAAAAACTGAATGAAGCGGATGGAATAATCTTCCAGACTGAAAAGCAATTGAAGGAGTTTGGCGATAAATTATCTGACGATAAGAAAAAGCCAATTGAAGATGCTTTGGAAGAACTGAAGAAAGCGTACGAAACCAAAGAAGTTGAAACCATTCAACCTGCTTTGGATAAAATAAACGAAGCTTGGAAAACCGCTTCTGAAGAAATGTACAAAGCCCAAGCAGAACAGCAAGGCGCCCCAACCGGTGATGCCGGGGCAGGAGCACAGCAGGGCAGCACTGGCGGAGGTTCCGAAAACAGCGATGTTGAGGACGTAGATTTTGAAGAAGTGAAGTAAAAGCCCCCTAATCCCCGAAGGGGGAATTGGGAAAAGCTTAAAATCAAAACCGCAACCTGTGAGGGTTGCGGTTTTTTTATCAGTCTATTTGATGACAACTAGATTTGTTTTTCAACGTATTCTTTCAATTCTTCATTATTCATCTTTAGTAATTTCTCAATTTTTCTGTCTTTAGAAATACCCTTGCCCAAATTCGCAGAATAAAGTTCTAAAACACTCTTGACTCCAGCTAAATTCCCCAAAAGTTTATTGTCCTTTTCGGCGGGATTCTCTATGGCAAATTTACTCCAACCAGCTAGGTACATAATCAATAAATCTGGATTTTCTGCAGTCATCCCTGTTTGGAATTCGCACAATTCTATTGAAAAGGTAGAAGTGCCGGTCATCCATTGTAATAAATAAGAAAAGCGGCCCGAAAAGGCCGCCTTTAGAAAGCTTGTTTTTAACCAAATATTAAGCTTTAATGATTACTAAGCAAGTGGGGATTGCTTTCATAATCAAAGACAATATTAAATAAAAACACGTTAACGTGAAAATTTAATCGATGAAATGCACTAATTTTTATTACTAAATACTGCCAAAAAAAATAAACGACTCAATTTGAGCCGTTTAGGAATTAAAGAAAAATGTGAGGAATTAATACTAATCGTCAGAGTCCTCAGTTTCAAGTGCGATAACTGAGCGACCAAAATCATTTTGAGCGGAAAGATCCAAAAAGTTCATCGATGAACCTGATTTGGAAAGCAACACCACAGAAAAATTTTCGTGGTTTGTAAAATTATTTTCCGCTACTATAAGTTCTTTTAAATTTCTGCATTTAGCCAAACCTGCTGGTAAATTACCACTTAGTCTATTTTCAAAAATATTGAAAACTTCAATTTTTTTAAGATTGGTAACATTTTGCGGCACACTTCCAGACAATTGGTTGCTACTCAAATGCAACTGCTTCAAATTAGATAAGTTTCCAAGTTCCTCCGGAATCTCACCTGTTAGTGAAGCACCATTTATTGCCAAGATTTCAAGGTTTTTCAAATTGCCCAATTCAGCTGGAATCGCTCCAGAGATAGGATTGAAACTCAATTCCAAAACCTTCAAGTTTTCCAATTCTCCAAGAGATGAAGGCAAGGTTCCATTCACATTATTGAACAATAATCGTATTGAGGTAACACTATTATTTTCAACAGTAACACCGTTCCATTGATTGACCGGTTGCTCCAGATCCCAACCATCTACCCATTCCGGTCCATTAGTGGTATTGTAAAAATCAATAAGAACTTGTTTTTCCTTTTCGCTTATTTGTGCTACTAGCACACTCGCAAAAAACATAAATGCACAGGTAAATAGAGTAGTTTTCATCATTTGGGGCTTGAATATGATCTTTTAAAACAGTGTAAAAGAACTATATTCTATGATAATGTGCAAAAATATTCGATGAAATGCACAAAAAATTCACATTGTTATTTGGCCAATTCTTTCAAAAAATTGGTATTAACTTCGTGAACACCTTGAAAAACCTCAACTTTTAGTTGTTTACCAAAGAGTTCTGAGGCTTGAAGATGAGCTTCAGTTTTGCGCGCTTCAGTAATGTAAGGATCATTATCGCCATAAAGGTAAGTGACTTTGGTTTTGGGATTAAGAAAATCGAAATCTTCCTTTTTTAATTCCTTTGGGATTCCCCCAGAATGGAGCAATAAATGGTTGCAATTTATTTTTCGAGATGCAACCCATCGCGTGGCAATGGATACACCCTGCGAATATCCCATGACAATTAAATTGTTAATTTCTTTGGGAATTTCTGTTTCAAAAATCTTATCCATATAGCGTAGGATATTTTTTGTTTCATCTTCCGTGTTTTCGCGCGTAAGCCACGATGCTCCTATTCTCTTAAAATTTGAATCTTGGTAATATTTTGCAGGTGCTTGCGGCGCAATAATAAAATTTTCTTCACTATTTAATTCAGAAAAATAGTTTATGAAATATTTGCTCAAATAGCCCATTCCGTGGAAAACAATCCAAACATTTTTAGTTTTATCAGAATATTCATTCAGAACACTATACGTATTCGTTGCTGTGTAAGAAACTTTTTTTTCCAAACCGTTTGTAAATGTCATTTCGTATTTTTACAAATGTAAATATATAGCATGACTAACCAAGAAATTATCGCGGCCTGTAATAAAATGTGCCAAAATACCCTGATGGAAACGTTGGGTATAGAATTCACGGAAGTAGGCGAGGATTTTATAGTGGCGAAAATGCCCGTGACCAGTAAAGTCCATCAACCAGATGGCGTATTGCACGGTGGTGCATCTGTGGCATTGGCGGAAAGTGTGGGCAGTGCCGGAGCCTTTATTTTTTTAAATTCAAAAGAAGTAGTAGTCCGGGGAATTGAAATTGCGGCAAATCACGTGAAGAGCGTAAAGGATGGTTATGTGTATGCTAAGGCAAATATTATCCATAAAGGTCGCACAACTCAATTATGGCAAATAAAAATTACGGACGACCATAAAAATTTGATATCATTAATTAAATTAACCACGCTTACGCTACCGAAAAATAACTAATGGATTTTCCCAAGCTTGTCGCCAAAGTTTCTGAGCATTATTCAAAAAAATTACCCTTTGTTCTTTTTAGTTATCCAAAGGAAAATACTTTGAACATAATTTTTCAAGACGACGCAATCCTGCACACCACACAATCACTTTCTGCTGAAGGTTTTGTATTTGCGCCTTTTGATTATGAAGATATTGCCTATTACATTCCCAAGCAAAATTTCAACTCTGCCCAATTTCCCGAAAATTTTGAAAATTCTAAACCTTCAGCAGTTAAAACTCCAAAATCCACAGTTCAGAAAAAAAAGTACATTCAACTAGTTGAAAAAACTATTGAATATATAAAATCGCGAAAGGCAGTAAAAATTGTACTTTCCCGCTCCAAAGAATTTGAGCTACCAAATTTTGATATTGAAACACTTATAAATCAACTTTTTGGTAGCAATCCCGACGCGTTTAAATACATATGGTTCCACCCAGAAACAGATATGTGGTGTGGAGCTACCCCAGAAATTTTGGTGGAGATAAATGATGCCGCCTTCAAGACAATGGCGCTCGCCGGTACACAAAAAGATGATGGGCGCGAACCCGTTATTTGGCCCCCAAAGGAAATTGATGAACAGCAATTGGTAACCGAAGCAATCACCACCAGTCTACAAAAAGTAACTTCGGTACTGAAGGTTTCCAAGGCCTATACGCACCGTGCGGGTTCACTTTTGCATCTGCGCACGGATATTACCGGAATGGTGAAACGCGGAAAGGCTACGTTGACCACCATTGCCGCCGCTTTGCATCCCACACCCGCCGTTTGTGGCACTCCGCAGAAAATCGCAAAAGATTTTATTCTGAAAAATGAAAGGCATAAACGTGAATTCTATACCGGATTTTTGGGCCCCATAAATGCAAAGGATGCCACTTCAACATTAATGGTGAATCTCCGTTGTATGAAAATTTTGGACGGAAAGGCCCGAATTTTTGTAGGTGGAGGCATTACCATAAGCTCAATTGCCGCAGAGGAATGGGAGGAAACCCAAAATAAAATGCAAACCATGCTGGAAGTGTTGAAGCCAATGCTATAATATTTGGGGTGTATTTGTACATTTGCCTCTATGAAATTTTCGAATAAAATCCTCTCGCAAACCTTTACCCAACTTTGTTTGGAAAAGGGCATAACCCAAATAATTATTTCTCCAGGTTCCCGTAACGCACCATTGACTATCGGTTTTGCGGAAAATCCTGAATTTAAAACCTATAGTGTTGTAGACGAGCGTTGTGCCGCTTTTTTTGCTATAGGTATTGCCCAGCAAACCAAGAAGCCAGCAGTTTTGGTTTGTACTTCTGGGTCTGCGCTTCTTAATTATTATCCCGCAATTGCAGAGGCTTTTTATAGTAATATCCCGCTTATCGTTGTTTCCGCAGATAGACCTAAAAAATTGATTGATATAGGGGATGGGCAAACCATCCGCCAAGAAAATGTGTATAAAAACCACATTTTATATAGTGCAAATTGTGAGGAAAGTGAAGGCGGTGACATCGAAGAAGATTTCCAAATAAAAAATGAAACGGAAATCAACATTGCTTTGAATACGGCTATTGAACTCAATGGGCCGGTTCACGTTAATATTCCTTTTTCTGAGCCGCTCTACGAAACTACGGATAGACAGATAGTCTGGCCACAAAATGTAAGGCCACGCCTAGAATCGTTTAAAATTGAGGAAGATTTAGAGCCATTTGCCAAGATTTGGAACAAGAGCGCAAAAAAAATGATTTTGATTGGAGTGCTACCTCCCAATAGCATTGAGCAGGATTTTATTGAAAAATTAGCAGCAGATGAGAGCGTAATTGTACTCACGGAAACGACTTCGAATGTTTCAAATAACCAATTTTTTCCTGCAATAGATCAATTGATATCTTCTCTGGAATCTAAGAATTTTGAAGATTTAAAGCCTGATATTTTATTGACTTTTGGCGGAATGATTGTTTCCAAAAGAATAAAGTCATTTTTGAGAAATTACACTCCAAAGGAACATTGGCATGTCGATTTACATGATGCAAATGATACTTTCTTTGCCCTTAATCAATATTTTGAAACAAAGCCATCCGTATTTTTAAATGAATTTCTTCCGAAGACAAAAAATGTGATCAGTAGCTATAAAGCCGATTGGCTTCGGGTGAAGCAGCACCGGCTTTTGAAACACGCAGAATATGAACATAAAATTCCATTTTCAGATTTTAAGGTATTTTCAATACTTTTCAAAAATCTTTCAAAGCAAATTCAGCTTCAATTGAGCAACAGCGCCACTATTCGCTATGCCCAACTTTTTGAAATAGATTCTTCCATTCAGGTTTTTTGCAATCGCGGGACAAGTGGTATTGATGGCAGCACTAGTACTGCTTTGGGAAGTGCCGTGGCTTCAGCCTTGCCTACTATTTTAATTACGGGTGATCTCAGTTTTTTTTATGACAGCAACGCACTTTGGAACAATTACATCCCGAAGAATTTCAAAATAATTATCATAAACAATAGGGGTGGGGGCATTTTCAGAATTCTTCCGGGCGAAAAGGATAGCGAAGTTTTTAAAACGTATTTTGAAACACAACACACTATGAATGCCAAACATCTCGCCGAGATGTATAATTTTGAATATACTTCAGCTGAAAACGAGGAAGATTTAAATGCAAATCTTAAAGAATTTCTTGAAAATGAAGATAGACCCGCTATTTTGGAAATATTTACGCCATCAAAAATTAATGACAAAGTCCTGCTAGACTATTTCAGATTTATAGCCTAACAAATTTCGTGACCAATTATAAGCATCGGCCATGGTTCCAAATTGCCGAAAGGGTTTTTTACAGAAAGTAGCCTCCAGCATTATATTCATGCTCGCTACTTCGGTATAGGTTACTACGGCTACACCACGAAGCGTCGGGACTTTATTCAAATATTTGTAATCTGGAAGTTTGATGGAATAGGAGTGGATTCTATTTGAGATATAAACGAAAGGTCTTCCTTCTAAAATATTGAGTCCCTGTATAAGTATCGAAAATCCATTTTTATAGGAAAGCACAACGCCTTCGTCCACTTCCATCACAACAATATTTTCGTAGAAATATAGCTTGCCAATATCCGTCTCCAGTATTTGGTTCAGGGGAATTTGTTGCGGAAAATTATGTGGTGATAAATATTTCATTTACGTGAAGTTAGGAAGAAACTTGATTGGTTGAACAACCGTTATGAAATTTTTTTGAACTTAAAACAGCTATCTTTGCCATATGATAAAACTAGGTGAATTCAATACGCTTACCATTTTACGGGAGACCGATCCCGGCCTGTATTTGGGAGATGAAGAAGAAAATGTTGTGCTTCTGCCACATAAATATAAACCCGAAACTTTTGAAATAGGAGATCAAATAACCGTTTTCATTTATTTGGATAACGAGGAGCGTCCCATAGCTACAACTTTGGAGCCTTTTCTATTGCTCAATACATTTGGATATTTGCATTGTAGTGATGTTACCCAATATGGTGCCTTTATGGATTGGGGGCTTGAAAAACAACTTTTTGTTCCCTTCAAAGAGCAAGCGCGACCAATGAAAAAGGGAAATTGGTATATAGTGTATCTATATATTGACGAAAAAACAAACCGATTGGTTGGCTCCAGCAAAACCAACAAATTTCTTCAAAATGAAAATCTTACCGTTGAAAATTTTGACGAGGTGAATATTTTGGTAACGCATATTACCGAAAAAGGCGCAAATGTCATCATCAACGGAATTCACAAGGGATTGATTTACATTGAAGATATTTTTGAGGACATACGAACCGGAGATAGGATGAAGGCGTACATCAAAAAAATAAGGGAGGATAATAAAATTGATATTGTACTTCAAACTCCGGGTTATAAAAGTATTGAGCCCAACGCAAACTACATTAGGGAAGAATTGGAAGCTGCCGGAGGATTTCTACCATTACACGATAAATCTGAGCCGGATGTCATCAAAAATGAGTTGGGTATGAGCAAGAAGAGCTTCAAAAAAGCAATTGGTACACTTTATAAGGATAAGCAAATAATTATTAAGGAAGACGGTATCGAATTGATTTCCTAAAAGAAAGATTTAATATCTACCACCGCGAAACCCGAAAGAACCATTCCCAATCCTTGATGGGGCGCAGCGCGGACAAATACCAAAAGGAGGACAACTATCTGTTACCAATAAACCGCGTTGGGCTTCCTTGTACGCAACATTTGGAACCGCCGTTGAACCATCGGCTGGATAACTTCCGCTACCAAAAACTCCATATTCCTGAGGATTCAATTTTATTTCAATATCTGAAGCGATATATTGCTGGTTATTGGTCATCGCCTCTAGCATATTAACTTCCTTCCGATAATTTTCACGCGTCATTTTAAACGATGGGACTTTTTCAGAAAATTTTGAAGTGGAAATCAAAGAGTACGTGGTTAAATCTTCAATTTCAGGAAGGGTGGTTGCATTTATTCTAAGGAAACGTGTTTCAAAATCTGATTGCGCTGAAACAAAAACAGGTAATAACAATGCTATAAACAACCACTTTTTCATAGATTCCAAATGTATCAATTTTTGAGCCAACTTAAAAACGAATTTTTTCTCCGAGAGATTTTCGTTTTAAATATTCAATTTTTTTGAAATATTTTTTGGCAACGCATCTTTGTGCACGGTAATGCTTATGGCTTTCAACCGCATATAGGTCTCGCTAAAATATACATAGCCGCCGTGGGCATTTCGGCTTTCGTCTGTTCCCCAGCTATTTTTTACCTTATAGTACTTGGTTCCGTTTTGGTCACGTAGCATCCCGGTTATGTGCATTAAATGATCATCTGTAGTATTATAATTCTCAAATTCTTCTTGGCGGTACTGCTGGGTGATGGTTTTTTCTGGATAAATTCCTTGGAGCGCTTTTATGTTATTTTCGGAATTTTCAGGGATTATAGCAACCCCATCTTTTGAAGAAAATGTCCGCTCGCTAACATCGCAATCCAGTTCAACGGTAAAACCTTTTTCCAAAGCATTATTGATAGTAGTCATCATTTCATCAAGAGGTACATTATAAAAACTGCCATTGCTCCAGTTATCGGGAATATTCAGAATAAATTGAGAATAAAAAGGAGCGTGCGTAAAACTTGTGATATTTATATAGTCTGAGGGCTGAATCCCCGTCATTTCAAGAAAACTTTGTGGTGTATATTGTTTTCCCCCGTACGTAAAATTCAAGTTATTTTTACCAAGATATGCATCAAGCACGCCTTCAATAGCAGGCTTCCATTTTGCGCTCAACTTTTTACCAGGATTATCCACATACGTTTTTAACATAGCTTCGAGTATGGCAACCAGTTCAGCGTGGTTATGACTTTTTTCATTTTGAAACAATCCGCTGAAGGCTTCCTGTGGCATCAATCCATGTTTTTCAACCGAATTCAAAACGTCATGCGCGAGTCCACCTTCACTGAATTGCGCTTTTCCCTGCCGCATTATGTAATTTTCAGCTTTTAGGGGATAGGTGTTCCGCACTTGGTACATTTCGCTTAAATCTATTCGCTTACCAGTTAGCCGAATTATTTCACTTTCCAAAAACGAAGTGCCGCTAAAACTCCAACAAGTACCCGTATTTCCTTGGCTTATAACTGGCAAGGCCTCAAGGTCTGTAATGGTAGTAAATTTATAAGCTTCCTGTGCGGAAAGGTTTATGCTGAAAAATATTCCGATGGAAATGAGTATTTTTTTCATCTTGATAAGAAGTTTAGGATTCAATTTTACTTAGGGTCTATCGCCGAAGTAGCCAACTATAAACCATAAACAATTTATATCTTTGAAAACAAAAATAAGGATTATGTCTACACCCAATTGGAAAACTGCAAAACAATATACAGATATTACCTACAAAAAGGCTGATGGCGTAGCGCGTATTGCATTCAACAGACCTGAGGTACGCAACGCATTTAGACCCAAAACAACTGCCGATCTTTTGGATGCTTTTCACGATGCGCAGGAGGATACCTCAATTGGTGTTGTTTTATTATCCGCCGAAGGACCGTCCCCAAAGGATGGCGTTTATAGTTTTTGCAGCGGAGGTGACCAAAAAGCACGTGGGCACCAAGGTTATGTGGGAGATGACGGATACCACCGTTTGAATATTCTTGATGTGCAAAGGCTTATACGCTTTATGCCAAAAGCCGTCATTTGTGTAGTTCCAGGTTGGGCCGTGGGGGGTGGGCACAGTCTACACGTGGTTTGCGATCTCACATTGGCAAGCAAGGAACACGCCATTTTCAAGCAGACCGATGCTGATGTTACAAGTTTTGACGGCGGCTACGGAAGCGCGTACTTGGCTAAGATGGTAGGGCAGAAGAAAGCGCGTGAAATCTTCTTCCTCGGAAGAAATTATAGCGCCCAAGAAGCCTTTGAAATGGGAATGGTAAATGCCGTCGTTCCGCACGCAGAATTGGAAAATACAGCCTTTCAGTGGGCTCAGGAAATTTTGGCAAAAAGTCCAACTTCCATCAAAATGTTGAAATTTGCAATGAACCTAACCGACGACGGGATGGTAGGCCAACAGGTTTTTGCTGGTGAAGCCACTCGACTGGCATATATGACCGATGAAGCAAAAGAAGGCCGCGATGCATTTTTGGAAAAACGGAAGCCTAATTTTGATAAGAAGTGGTTGCCGTAATATTTCAAATACGTATCACAAAATGCTCCTTCTTTTGTTCTTTTCTGAAAAAAACCAAACCCCATTGAAAGGTATCAATGCTTACCGTTACTTTTTCATTTGCTATTATTTGCTTCCAGGCTTCCGTCATACCATTGCTCCAATATATATCGTCAAAAATAATCACCGAATCATTGTGGATGTTTTTCAAAAGTGAATTGAAATATTCCAAAGTGCGTTGTCCGTTGTGGTCGCCATCAATGAAAATTAAATCGAATTTTTCAGTCCCTTCACTTCGGGTCTCGGAAAGAAAATCACTGAATAACCTTTGTTGAATTTCAATATTGTGAAGGTTGAATTTTTCGAAATATTGCTGTGCTTTTTTTAATGTATTCGGGCAGCCTTCAACGGTTTGTATAGATGAAAATTCATTTGCAAGTGAAAGGGCAACGGTTCCCAAACCGAGCGATGTTCCCAATTCCAAAACAGTTTCACTCTTAAAATAGCGCGCCAACCGAAATAATAATTTTTGCCTTTTCTTCCGCATTCCGGCATTTTTTACAACAGCTGAAACCTTGCGCGCATTGCCTTTGAAAACACGCGAGCCCTGACCAAAATCTGTCATTTCAAATGTAGAGGGATCGCTGCGTAAGGCTTTGCGGTGCGATTTTAAAATTTCGTATTCCGGATATTTTCTTTTATCGTTGAAACATTTGGTCACCAAACTGTACACAAAAGGTGAATGCACACCGTGCCTATTTTTCGAGAGGCGGATAAATTTTATGTAGCTTTTTGATTGATGGATCATTAATAAATTGAAAGCTTAAAGTTAAAGATTCAAAGTTACAGCGAAAAGGAATTAGCGAAGAGCGAAAAGTATATTTTCCATCAACCATCAACCATCAACCATCAACCATCAACCATCAACCATCAACCATCAACCATCAACCATCAACCATCAACCATCAACCATCAACTATTCCTCCATTTTCGCAGACAACTCAAACCAGCGTTCTTCCTTTGCTTCAATTTTATCCATAATTTCCTGAAGTTTTATGGACTGTTTGTCAATTTCGGCACCGTCCCAATTTTCGGTGGCAAATTTATTTTGAAGTGTCTCGAGCTCGGCTTCCAGATTTGCAATTTCCTTTTCCAGTTTTTGGTACTCTTTCTGCTCGTTATAGCTTAGCGTATTTGTTGAGGTCTGATTTTGCTTCCAATCATTCTTTACTTTTGGTGCCGCTTCACTGGCTTCCCGCTTTTCCTGAATATTGCTGTCTTCATACGTTCGGAAATCACTGTAATTTCCAGGAAAATCTTCCACTTGGGCATTGCCGCGGAATACAAAAAGATGGTCCACAATTTTGTCCATAAAATAGCGGTCGTGGCTCACTACTAAAAGACAGCCAGGAAAATCCAACAGAAAACTTTCCAAAACGTTCAGCGTAACAATATCGAGGTCATTCGTGGGCTCATCGAGTATTAAAAAGTTCGGATTTTTAATCAAAACCGTACATAAATAAAGCCGTTTGCGTTCACCACCGCTTAATTTTTCAACAAAATCGTACTGCTTTTTTGGATCAAAAAGAAAGCGTTCCAAAAGTTGCGAGGCAGAAATCTGCCTGCCTTTTTTCAGCGGAATATAATCGCCGTATTCACGTATTACATCAATTACTTTCTGGCCCTCTTTAATATTGATTCCCGCTTGTGTGTAATAGCCAAACTGCACCGTTTCGCCCACAATCACTTTCCCGGAATCCGGTTTTAGCGCTCCGGTAAGGATATTCAAAAAGGTGGATTTTCCCGTACCGTTTTTTCCGATGATACCCACGCGCTCACCTCGATTGAAATTATATTCAAACTTTTCCAGCATTTTCTTCTCCCCAAACGATTTCGAAACATTGTGGAATTCAACAACCTTGGTACCCATTCGTTCCATATTCAGTTCCAGTTGTACTTGATGGTCGTTCCTGCGCTTGCTGGCGCGTTCTTTTATTTCGTGGAAATCGTCAATTCGGCTTTTGCTTTTGGTGGTTCGCGCTTTGGGCTGGCGGCGCATCCATTCCAGTTCTTTCTTAAAAAGTTGTTTTGCCTTTCCCGTTTCCGTTGCCTCGTTTTCTATTCTGGCATCACGTTTTTCGAGATAATAACTGTAATTGCCCTTGTAACTGTACAAAACTCCTTCATCCAATTCTACAATTTCATTGCATACGCGCTCCAGAAAATAGCGGTCGTGCGTGACCATAAATAGGGTAAAATTTTCTTTTGCAAAAAGATTTTCCAGCCATTCGATCATTTCTAGATCCAGATGGTTGGTGGGCTCATCCATTATAAGCAAATCTGGTGTGGTGAGAAGCGCATTTGCCAAAGCGAGGCGTTTTTTCTGTCCGCCACTTAAACTTCCCACTTTCGCGTGCAGATTTTCCAGTTTCAGTTTGAAAAGAATTTGCTTATACCGTGTTTCAAAATCCCAAGCGTTGTGTGCATCCATTGCGTCAAAGGCTTTTTGGTAGGCTTCAGAATCATTGGGATTTTCAATGGCGTGCTCGTAATTTTCAATGATTTTCAAAATAGGATTGTCTGAAGAAAATATTGTTTGCTCAATTGTAAGTGCCGGATTTAAATCTGGCTCCTGTGGCAGGTATGCCGTTTTTAAGCCTTTTCTAAAAACGACATTTCCGGTATCGGCGGCATCGTTTCCTGCGATAATATTTAAAAGCGAGGTTTTTCCGGTTCCATTCTTGGCGACGAAACCAATCTTCTGTCCTTCATTTATCCCAAAGGAAATATTTTCAAACAAGACCCGCATCCCAAAGGATTTGGAGATATTTTCTACTGAAAGGTAATTCACAGGTTATATTTTCGGCAAAAGTAGGGTAAATGTTCTATGAAGAACTTTCTGCAAGGTCTTTTTTTGATGAAGAACTTCCTGCAAGGTTTTTTTTTTGACCTTGTAGGTTTTCAAAGGTAATACCTACAAGGTTTTGAAAACCTTGCAGGAGGGTTTTGGAAACCTTACAGGAAAAATCAAAAATAAATGTTGCAATTGGGCAACAGACTTTCAATTCTTTTTTTTTCAGAAGCTGAAATGGGATTTCCTTTCAAAATCAATGTTTTTAGATTTTGAAGTTTTTCCAAATTCTTTGGCATCTTTTCTATTTGATTGTTTGAAGCAATCAACAATTCAAGTTCCTCCAGGTTTGAAACTTCTTCGGGTAGGGATTTCAGTTTGTTGTCGTTCAAAATCAATGATTTCAGGTTTTGAAAAGTACCAATTTCCCTTGGAAGTTGATGCAGTTGGTTGTATTCCATATTCAACTCTTCCAAATTTTTCAGCTGTGCCCAACCTTCGTTGAATTCGTTGAATTGGTTATAGCCCAAATCAAGTGATTTCAGATTTTTCAGTTCAAAAAAAGAATTTGGTACGTAGCTCAATTGATTGTTGTCCAATTCCAAAACTTCCAGACTTTTGCATTTGTTGATGGTTTCCGGGAGTGCGGTTATGTAATTATAGGAAAGGTGCAAAAAGCGCAAATCCTTCAATTTGCTTATTTCTTCGGGAATTTCCGCGATTTCATTGTTTGAAAGGTTCAACCGAATCAATTGTTTGAGATTGTCAATATCTTTTGGAATATATTTCAATGAATTCAACATCAAATTGAGCACTTCCAGCTTTTTTAATTTGAAAATTTCTTCATTGAGCATTTCAAGATTGTTTCCCATTAAATTCAGAAATACCAATTTTTTAAGTTGCGCAATGGAATCCGGTACTTCAAAAACGTGCCTATCACGAAAATTTAGTTGGGTTGCATTTTTATCTTTTTCCAAAGCCATCTGGACGCTTCCATAGATGGGTGCCTCCATTGGGTTTCCGTTTTGCGCCGAGGCCGATGAATAAATTACAAAGGAAATACCGAGAAAAAGAATGATTTTAAGAATACGTTTTTTTGGGGAATAGGTCATTTTTAAAAATTTAATAGTATTTATTTTAAATTGAAAAAGGCAACTAAAAAGTAGCATTTATGTCCGTTCGAGCGCAGTCGAGAACTTCATGTTCTTGTTGCGAAAGCAGGTCTCGACTCCGCTCGACCAGACATAGAAATAGTGCTACTTTTTAATTGCCAATACTTTTTTCAGCAAGTATTATTTGCTTGTCAATATTTTGAATTGGCCTACTTTGCCATCAATTTCAATTTTCATTATCAAAACATCGCTATTTGAAGTAAATCTTGAAAGATCCAATTCCAATTTTTGGTTTCCGCCAATGGTCTCAGCATCCGTATTGTATAGATTTCTTCCTAAAATATCATACAGTTCAATTTTGATGATCTTGCCAGCATCTGCAGCGCTCAACTCCAGCGTTACCTGTCCTTGGGTTGGGTTTGGATACAGTGCCAGATTTTCCAAGGCGTTTTCGTTTACTCCCAATATCTCTTCAACGGTTATGTATTCTACCTTTGTTTCTTCAGCGCTGGTGCCCGCAACGTTTGAAACTACCAGCGAAACATCATAAACACCTGGAGTGCTGTAGGTAACTACTGGATTTTGATCTGTAGAGGTTGCAGGAGTTCCGCCCTCAAAAGTCCAAGTCCAAGAATCTGGTGTATTCAAACTTAAATCTGAATACGTTATAGTTTCACCTTCCGTAATAATGGTATCATCTGCCGCAAAATCTGCAACCGGTGCTTGAATTCCAATTTGGTTGCGAAGCGCAAAAATAACCGTTGCCGAAGCGTCAAAAGTCACATTGTTCAAAGTGGCATCTTGTTGTGGGTCATTATTGCCACTTGGGTGCTGTACCGAGAAAAATCCGTATTTGTAATCTGGAGAAAAAGTAAGTCCAGTAGGTTCAGAGCCTGCAGGCATGGAACTATGGATCAATACATTTGGGTTGCTCTGTGTATGGTCTGGACGAACTACCCAAATGTAGTTAAGGCCACCATCCTGAAGCACCCAAAGGTTTCCGCGGTCATCAAAAGTAAGGTTATCGTTACCATCGCTCCAAGGCTCTGTGAATACACCTTGGTCTGTAGTAACATCATAAGACCTTCCGCCTACAAATGTTTCAAATTCTGAGATTGTGTTTCCGTCATCCTTAAATCTGTACACACGATCTTTTCCTTTTGAAGTGAAATAAATTTTTCCGGTTATTGGGTTGATTTCGCAATCTTCCACACCGTTAAAGTTGGTTCCGCCAAGGGCTCCCGCAACCGATGAAATATTGTTTCTATCTGCTTGTGTTGTATTTGGAACTTGAACCCAAGTAGCAGTTGCCGAACTTGGATCATTGCCTGAAAGCGGTAAATCCAATTTCAAAACATATACAGTACCTGAAGTAAGGTCGCCGGGCGTATCTGCCACAAATTTGTAAACGCAATCCGTTCCGCCATCTTCACCGTAGTAAGCGGTTGAACCGTCAGCAGAAACTACTACGTTTTCGTGATTCATACGTCCCATAGCCCAAAGTTTTTCCTGTCCGTTGCCGTAATCCTTTACTTGTGCAGTTACAGGATCAATTTCAACAAGCCAGCCCACATCTTGATAGCCGTCTCCATTTACATCACCGGCACTTGTGTTTTCTTCGGCAGTAATTACTGTTCCCCAAGGAGAGATTCCGCCGGAGCAATTTCTTATGGTGGTTACAAGAGCAGAATTATACATATCCACAGCTTGGCTGTCATCCACTACCCAAAGGTTGGTTGCAGTGTCAAGATGCATATCAAGTATGGAAACGCCTCCGGGATTGTTTTCATGGTTAACAGATAAATGACCAAGCTCGCTGCTTCCATTAACAGGAACATACCCTGTAAAATCGTGGTTTCCGGGAACTGTTCCGCCGCCAATGCTGTAAGCAGAGCCTTGTTTCAATATTTGCTGAAAGTTATGTTCGGTTGGGATAATCAAATTCGGGGTTTGCCCAGTGGGTACAATCGAAGTGAAGCATCCTATGTGTTCATCTGTACAATCAATTGAAAGATCTTCAGCATTTTTTATAAACATATCAAAACGAAGGTCAGAGCTTTGGCCATCGCGGTTGTGTATTTCAACGGCAATTCGGTTTATACCATTTACGAATATACTTTTCGGCAATTGCTGAGTGAAGTAAATATTCTCGTTGATGCCATCAATAATTGTTGAAGAAGTTGTTAAATAATCAGTTGGTTCCGCAGGCATATTATCGCGGAAAACCTCTACACCATTCACATAAACGATAGCACCGTCATCTCTTTTTATTCCGAAGTCAACAAAATCTGCTGTGTTGGCAAGGTCTACAATAATATCTTTTGTGAAATAATAGGTTATGTATTTATTTGAGGAATTAGGCCCAAATGAAATGGTGGTATTCACGGGATCGCCGTAACCCAAAGTCCCGTGGCCATTGGCCCAAGAGGAATTATCGTAGGAAAGCTCAGCCCAGTTTACATTGTCAAGACTTGTCCCATTGTCCAAATATCTCCAGCGGCTATCCTTTGCCACCGGAAACGGAGTTGGGTCCAGCGGAGGCAAAACCGGAGTGAAACCTACGGCCATATCAAAACTTAAATCGCTACTATTTGCGGTAGCTTGGTGAAGCTCAACCGCTATAACATTGGTACCATTTTGAAGCAAATTTGCGGTGGCTTGCTGAAAGTAAGTTGTTTCATCTGAACCGCCAACGGTTGAAGAAGCAAACGTATTATAAGTAACGGTTCCACCAGGCATATTCATACGGAAGGCCTCCGTTCCGTTCACATATACCACTACGCCATCATCACGGCGAACATCGAATATAAGGTCGCTGTATTGCGAAGCATCGGTTATTTCAAAAGTATTTCTGAAATAATACGTAGGATATTTATTCTGGGAATTTGGACCAAAAGAAAGCGTGGTGGTCACTGGATCACCGTAACCAAAAGCACCATTCCCGGAAGCCCAAGCGCTGTCATTAAAACTTACATCTTTCCAAGAGGTGCCCAAGTCAACACCCGTGTCATTGTATTTCCAGTTGCTATTTGCAGGAATGGGAAATACGCCATTCACTGCCAGATTTTCGGAAGTCTCCATCGCGCACGCAGCGCTTTTTGGAGCATCCATTGCCGTTTCAGCTTGTAGACCAAAACCCGTGAGAACGGACATGAATAAACTTACTAATAGGAATTTTTTCTTCATTTTTAGTGGTTTAAAAGGTTTTATGAATTTGTGCTGTAAAAGTATCCATGGCACTTTTCCTTTTAGTGACCCCTATTTTAACCTTGGGTAAATGCTGTGTTACTTAGGTTACTAAACCTTTAAGCGTAAAACTGATTTTTTTTGGAAGAATAAAACCTCTTTCTTTGGGAATTAAGGAGTTATGCCGCCAATGTTATTTTTTGTAAGATGAAGTGTCACTTAACGTTTTCATAAAGGCTATCAATTCCTTTTTTTCTATATCGGTCAAATTGAGTTTGTCCGGTGCCAAAGTTTGGTTCAGCACTTGCAGTCCAATTCCTGCGCCACCGCCCTCGTTATAAAAATCAATTACTTCTTCCAAGGTTCCATAGGCTCCGTTATGAAAGTAGGGTGCAGTGAATTCTACATTTCTAACCGTGTTGGTTTTAAAGGATTTTTCATAAATCCAGGCCTCTTCACTTATAATTTGGTTGGCAACTCTGCCCTCATCCGTATCCAATTCTTTTATTTCTGAATTCGGATTTTTCAAAACACCCAATATTTCAGATTCATTTTCACTGTAAAATGGCGGGACCAGTCCGGAAAAGGTGGGCACAAAATGGCAAGTGGCGCAACTTGCCTTTCCCATAAATAGATTAAACCCATTTTTTTCTTCGGAAGAAAAATCATTGGATTCATTACGAACGTATGTATCAAATTTGCTGTTCCAGGATTTTAGGGAAAGAACGTATGAAGCAAGCGCTTTTGAGAATCGTTCGCGCGTGATTTCACCCTTCCCAAAAACGGATTTAAATTTCTTCGCATACGTTTCATCCGTATTCAACTTTTTCAGAATATCGCTATATGCTGTATTAAATTCATTTTCATTGAAAATTACGTGCTCCGCCTGTTGTTCCAGCGTAAAGGCGCGCAAATCATAAAAATAGCGGTCTGCATAAGCGGAATTCAACAAAGTGGGTGCATTGCGAAGCACCGTTTCTCCTTGAATACTGCTTGCAGACTTAGGAAGGTTATCCGTAAAAGCCTTGTTTGGATTGTGGCAGCTCACGCAACTCAAAGCACCGTTATTGCTAATGGTTTCATCATAAAATAAATCTTCCCCCAATGCTCTCAAACGTGCATTGTCCTCTTCCTTTTTGAGGCCCGTAAAGAAATAAGGATTCAAAAAATCCTCGGCAAAAATGGAAATGCTCTTGGGATTCCAAGACATCGTATTTTCAATAAAGACGGTATTTGATGAAGATTGAAGTTGCCCCAGATTTTTGTAAAGTGGATCGATGAATTTTTTCAGAAATGATAATCTATCAAAATCCTCAAAGGAATTTTCATTTTCAAGCGCTTCAATGGCGCCATCAAAGAGGGAAACAATTGTGTTGTTTTGATAGTTTTCAGAAAAATAATCTTTTAGGCCGATGAGGGAAGATTGGGCTTCGGGAAGCGCATTTAGCGACCCGGGCGTGTCAAATCCTGTGATGCCCATTGAGTAAATCCGTACCAATTGAAGGCGCATTGCGGCAATGTCATTTTCAAAAGTATTCTTGTTTTTGGGAAACGAGGCGTAAAGCAAACTATAGGTAGCAATTAATTTAGTTGCCAAAGCCGAAATTTTGGTGCGTTCCTCAAAAGCTTCTTCTGAAAAAACAAGCTCATCCATCGTTTGCAACCCTTCCGGATCGAGCACGGTAGGCCTTGTATTTTCACGTTCTATATGTAATAGCGGCGCGCCATTGAAGTGTTCATTTGCATATTCCGGATAGCGGAATGAAACAAAAAATTCAATCTTTTTATACTGCATGCGTGTTTCGCTAACCACTTTTTGAACCGATTCCTGATCAGTTTTTCCCAATTTGAAATCCTCCGCAACTTTTTGCAGCATTGCTACTTGTTTATTGAAAGCCGCAGTCTGCCGTTGCAAATAACTTAGTTCAATTAATTGATCTTGGGATGAAGAAAATGAATAAAGAAATAACGCGAAAATGGAAATGGCGAGAACAGAAGCTATTTTAATTTTTTTGGTTTGAAACATTATGGTATGCAGTTTTGATGGGCTTAAACAATTGCCGAAAGTAAAAAGCACACAAACCCTCAGCGTTATTTGAATATTAAATAATGATTAAGTTGACAACATAATTCCATATACTAAAGGATCAGAAAATATGTTTCATTATTTGTTATGTTCCTTTATATTTGTGCGTTAACAACCCTACCTACTTTATGGATTTGAAGTATCTATTGCTTTTATTGCTGATTGCCCTTTGCGGTACTTCCTGTATTTCCACCAAACAACTTACCTATTTGCAGGAAGATACGTCCACCACGGATACCCTTGCGATTCTTCGAAAAAGGCAGGAGCCGTACCGACTTCAAATAAATGATCTTTTAAGTATTCGCGTTAAGGCGCTGGACCAGGAGACGGTGGGTATTTTTAACCCCATTAACGATGCGCTTCCAAGTGCGACGGGCGAGGAACGGCTGTACTGGGACGGTTTTGTGGTGGATGACCATGGTAATATCCGCATTCCCAGCATAGGCGAATTGAACGTTTTGGGATATACGGTAGATGAGGTTCGGGAAAAGGTGCAGGAAATACTTTTGCGTGATTACTTTAAACCGGAAGCAAATGTTTTCGTTACGGTAAAATTGGCGGGAATTCGGTACACAATTAATGGCGAAATAGGTAGTCCGGGCTCGAATATTATCTATCGCGATCAGGTAAGTATTATGGAGGCCATTGCCAATAGCGGCGACATTACATTGACCGGCGATAGGAGCGATGTGGTAATCATTCGTCAATATCCTGCGGGTCAAAAAGTGCATCACATCGATTTAACGAAACTGGAGGCGATGAATTCCCCATATTATTTTGTGAAACCGAACGATCTTATATTGATTAATCCACTACCGCAAAAATCATTAGGAACGGGAACCACGGGACTGCAATCCTTTACAACCATACTGGCCATATTTTCAGCCATAACCACAAGTATTCTTCTTTTTACAAGGCTTTAGAAAATGAGTGAAGATTTTGAAATAAACGAACCCGTATCTACTTTTGATTTTAGGGGATTTTTATTCCGGTTGCTTCGGTATTGGCCGCTTTTTCTCATATCTCTAGCCATTGCTTTTGGAATTGCCTACTACATAAACGTTCGGAAACTTCCTATTTACCAAATGGAAAATATGGTCTCCATAAAGGATGACCAAAACCCGTTTTTCACCAGCAATACCAGCCTTACCTTTAATTGGGGCGGAACAACGGATAAGGTAAATACTGCGATTATTACCTTGAAATCGCGATCGCATAATGAAAAGGTGGTGGAACGGCTTCAATATTATGTGGATTACCTTAAAGATGGGGAATATCAACAGGTTGATGCCTATAAACAAACACCATTTTTTGTTGAAATAGACACCACGAAGCCACAGATTCAAGGCAAACAATTACAGGTAGTATTTAGGGATTCCGTGAATTTTACGTTGAGCGCAACGTTTACTGAAGGCGCAGTCCCGCTTTTTAATTATGCTTCAAAAGAAAAGACTTCGGTATTTGTGGAGGCAGGCGAATTTTCGAAGCAATATAAAATGGGGCAGAAGATCAATCTGCCGTTTTTCAGTGGAACTTTTATGCCCAACCCAGATTTTATGGGAAATCCTGGCACGCCATACTATATTGTTCTCAAGAATTATGACGGCACGGTAAGGCAATATTTGGGAATTCGGGTAGACCCGGAAAGCAAGGGCTCTTCCGTTTTACGGATGCGCCTTACGGGAAATAACAAGGCAAAGTTGGTTGATTACCTGAATACTTCGGTTGAGGTTTTAAGCCAAGATATGCTGGACCGAAAGAATCTTTTCGCTACCAAAACCATTCGTTTTATAGATAGCAGTCTCGCCATGAAATCTGCGGAACTGTCCACGGTAGAGGATGAATTGAACCAATTCAAAAACAAGAATGCCATTTTCAATCTTGAAAGTGAAGGTTCAGAAATAAATACGAAACTGAGTGAACTCGATCTGCGGAAGGAAGCCGTGAACCGGGAGCTGAATTACTATAATACGCTACAGAATTACCTGACGAGCCGTTCAGACTATCGCGATGTTCCTGCGCCATCAGTAGCGGGGATTTCAGAATCCAGTATTGTGAGTGGTGTGGGGCGAATTATCCAACTTTCGGAAGAGCGGAATAAACTTCGCTATTCCTTTAAGGATGGCGCGCCCGTTTTTGCCGATATTGATAGGCAAATTGATGCGGTGAAGAATGTGTTGCTTGAGAATATTCGCTCCTCCAAAAGTCTGAAAACCGATGATCTCAACGCAATTAATAGGGATATAGGTAGGTATGAAAGTGAGATACGCGGTTTGCCGAAGGAACAACAGGATTTATTGAAGATTGAGCGCAGGTATAATTTGAGCCAAGGATCCTATAATTTATTTCTTTCGAAGCGTAGCGAGGCAGGATTGGTAAAGGCGGCGAATGTGAGCGATGTGATGGTTATCGACTCAGCGAAGGATACCGGAGGCGGGCAAGTGGGCCCCAATACCAAGCTCAATTATATGATGGCGCTTCTATTTGGCAGCCTTATTCCGTTTCTATTCGTATTTGTACGCGTGTTTTTTGATACAAAGATTGGCTCGGTTAAGGAACTCGAGCGCATCACTTCCATACCGCTGCTTGGCGTTATCGGTAAAAGCCATATAGATTCCAATCTTGCCGTGATTACCAAGCCAAAATCCGCTATTGCTGAATCTTTTAGGGCTCTGCGTTCCAGCCTCCAATTTATATATAGAAAGCAGGGGATTGAAGGTGCGAAGACGGTCTTGATTACTTCTTCCGTAAGTGGAGAGGGAAAAACATTCTGTTCCATTAATATAGCTTCTGTTTTTGCGCTTAGTGAGAAGCGAACAGTTTTAGTAGGACTTGATCTTCGTAAGCCGAAAATATTTGATGATTTTGGAATTGATAACGCAGTGGGTGTTGTAAATTATCTTATAAATGATGCTTCTCTAGAACAAATAATCCAAAAAACCGAAGTGGATTATCTTGATGTGATAACGGCAGGACCCATCCCTCCAAATCCTTCAGAATTGTTGATGGGCGAACGAATGGAACTGCTTATTGATAGCTTAAAAGAAGAATACGATTACATTATTCTGGATTCCCCACCGATGGGATTGGTAGCGGACTCATTGGAACTGACGAAGCTTGCAGATGCCACCATCTATTTGGTTCGGCATAACTATACGCAGAAAAATATGTTCACCTTCGTAAATGAAAAGTACAAAACCGGCGAAGTGAAACACATAAGTTTGGTATTGAATGATTACCAAGAAAAAGCCGGAAAAGGTTATGGCTATGGTTACGGCAACGGTTATGGCTACGGCTATGGAAGCTATGGCAATGGATACCACGAACACGTACCTGCAAAAACGCTTTTGCAAAAGATTAAAAGTAATTTTCGTAAATGATAGAAATTTTTGTTTCCACGAATTTTGCAATAAGCTTATGAAAGCAATCTATCAATTAAAATATTACCTTGAAAAGCGTGGGTTTTATGTGTCCTCACGCTTGGCAGATAGACTGGGAATGCGGGCCAAGAGCGTTCGGCTTTTCTTCATATACGTATCCTTCGCCACGCTGGGCGTAGGCTTTGCAATATACCTTACCCTTGCATTTCTTTTGAAGCTGAAAGATTTGGTCAATACCAAAAGAACATCTGTTTTCGATCTTTAGAAAAATTTACAGGGAATTAAATCATTCTCAATTAAAAATTTTATCAAGAATAATTTGGAAGTCATAATAGTTAAGGAAGCGTTAACAAATTTCCGTCAAAATTCTTGAAATTGTTGAATTTTTTGAGCATCTTGCTTCGTTTTAAAAAATTCAAGTTTCATTTAAAATTCAATTATGAAGAAATATCTTCTTTTACTTTTTACTTCTTTATTACCAATACTAACTTTTGCTCAACAACCTACAGCCTCAGAGAAGGTGGATGTGTTTTTTCAAAAGTACACAGGTTGGTTCGTGGAGCTTATATTTTTGGAAATACCTTTTTCTGAGACTTTTAAAATTCCGTGGGTTCTTATTGTGCTAATAGGGGGTGCAATGTATTTCACTTTTTATTTTAAACTTATCAATTTTACGGGCTTTGGAACAGCAATACGTGTGGTAAGAGGAAAATATGAAGATATTGAAAAACACGGTGCAGATACGCTATATGGTGATGTAACACCAAATGAGCAGGAAAATATAATTGAAACCATTCGCGACGACAATGCAGATGGTGAAGTTTCACACTTTCAAGCGCTTACGGCAGCACTTTCGGCGACCGTGGGTCTTGGAAATATTGCTGGTGTTGCGGTTGCTCTTTCTATTGGTGGGCCCGGGGCAACATTTTGGATGATCGTGGCCGGTCTTTTGGGGATGGCATCAAAGTTTGCGGAATGTACGCTGGGTGTTAAATTTCGAGATGTGGGTCCAGACGGTACAGTTTACGGCGGCCCTATGTACTATCTCAAAAAAGGATTGGCACAAAAAGGAATGGGCGGCTTTGGGAAATTTCTCGCCGTACTTTTCGCCATTTTTGTAATTGGAGGCTCCTTTGGTGGTGGAAATATGTTTCAGGCAAACCAGGCCGCGGCTCAATTTGTACAGTTATTTGATTTACAGGGTACGAGCGCTGCGATTTATTTCGGTATCGCGATGGCAATTATTGTTGCCGTAGTAATTATTGGCGGAATTAAAAGAATAGCAAAGGTTACGGAAAAAATTGTTCCGTTTATGGCAGGAATTTATGTGCTTGGAGCGATTGTAATTCTAGCTGCAAACTATATGCACATTGGTGATGCTTTTGCACTAATTTTTGAAGGAGCATTTTCCGGACTTGGTATTGCTGGTGGATTGGTGGGTGTAATGATTCAAGGTGTTCGCCGTGGTGCATTCTCAAATGAGGCCGGTGTAGGTTCTGCCGCGATTGCCCACTCTGCAGTACGCACAAAATATCCAGCTTCTGAAGGTATTGTGGCCCTATTGGAACCTTTTATTGATACCGTTGTAATCTGTACTATGACTGCTCTTGTGATTGTAATAACAAATTTTGATAACAATATTATCCAATATGGAGTTGAGGTCAAGGAAGGTGTTGAACTTACGGCATCTGCTTTTGATAGTGTGATTCCGCATTTTTCAATAGTACTTACCGTTGCTGTAATTCTGTTTGCATTTTCAACCATGATTTCTTGGTCTTATTATGGAATGCAAGGCTGGGTTTATCTTTTTGGAAGGGGAAAGGTTACCGAGTTCATTTATAAAATTTTATTTTGTATTTTCATTTGGGTCGGTTCCGTAATAAGTTTGGGATCAGTCATCAACTTTTCGGATGCAATGATTTTTGCGATGGTCGTTCCCAATATTATAGGTGTCATTCTATTGACTCCCGTGGTTAGAAAGGAATTAAAAAAATATATGAATGCCATAAATACCAAGCACGAAGCATTGGATGAAGGTGCAGAAGATCTTCGCAAGCATATGTAAAATTTTCTTTTATGAAACAAAATTCCCACTTCTCGTTTAATAGGCAACAGCGAAGTGGGATTTTGTTTTTATTATTTCTTTTAATTGGCCTTCTCTGTCTCTATTTTTTTGTTGATTTTTCTGAAGAAAGTTCGTTCGATACTTCCTCTTCTGAAATTGTTGCGCTTCAAAAGCAAATAGACTCTTTACAGGTTGCTGAGATTGAAAATAGAAAACCGAAACGATACCCTTTCAATCCTAATTTTATTACAGATTATAAAGGTTACACATTAGGAATGACTTCTGAAGAAATCGACCTGCTTTTGGCGTATAGAAAGGATGGCAAATGGATAAATTCCGCTGCAGATTTTAAAAAAGTTACTGGAATTTCCGATTCGCTTTTGGCTGAAATAAGCCCACTTTTTAAATTTCCGGACTGGGTCACAAATCCCAAAAACAAATCTGATTTCAAAAAATTTAAGGATGACAAGGGTTTTTCTGAAAAAACCTATGCGCAAAAAATAGATCTCAATAAAGCCACTTCTGAAGAATTACAGAAAGTAAGCGGAATAGGGGAAGTGCTGGCCGGGAAAATTATCTCACATCGTGAAAAATTGAAAGGCTTCTCAGATGACAATCAACTTTACGACGTGTATGGTCTCGATCCCGCAGTGGTTATGCGTACACTCAATCTTTTTACTGTAAAAACACCTAGGGAAATTGTTAAGATGAATTTGAATAAAGCAACTGCTTCAGATATTGCTACAATCCCGAACGTTTCTTTTGATCTTGCCAAGAAAATATGGGAGTACCGTATCTTGCACGAAAAAGTTCAAAGCTTTCAGGAATTGGACAAAATACCGGGAATTACTGAAAGAAAGTTACAGGTAATTCAGTTATATTTGTTCATTGAGTAATTTTAAAAAATCGCCGAAAGGCCTATAAATATTAGCATTAAGAGCAGATGGACAAAATGTATTTTACAGAAGAACACGAATTTTTCAGAAAAAGTTTCAAGGATTTTCTTCAAAAAGAGGTAGTACCCCATATAGATAAATGGGAAAAAACGGGAACCATTGAACGGTTCATTTGGAAAAAATTCGGGGAAATGGGTTATTTCGGCATCTATCAGCCCGAAGAATATGGTGGGCTTGACCTGGACCTGTTTTACACCGTGATTTTTTTGGAAGAGCTTCAAAAAATAAATTCCGGAGGTTTTGCCGCCGCAATGTGGGCTCATGCTTATTTGGCAATGACACATCTTAAAAAAGAGGCTAACCACGAGCAAAAGGAGAAATATCTGGCGCCCAGTATTACAGGTGAAAAAATCGGTTGCCTTTGTATCACGGAACCCTTTGGCGGGAGTGATGTTTCTGGGATGCGGACAACGGCAGAAAAGAAAGGCGACGCCTATATTCTGAATGGTTCAAAAACATTTATAACCAATGGCATTTACAGTGATTATTTGATTGTTGCCGCAAAAACATCTCCAGAGCTTGGGAACAAAGGTATCAGCATTTTTGTGGTAGATCGGGATACCAAGGGAATTTCCGCTACAAAACTTGATAAATTGGGCTGGCGCGCAAGTGATACCGGAGAAATTGCTTTTGACAATGTTGAAATTCCTATCACCAATTTAATGGGTGAAGAAAATATGGGTTTTCCTTACATTATGCAGCATTTTGCCCTAGAACGCCTAATTATGGGAATTAACGGACACGCCCGTAGTGAATTTGCCCTGGAATATACTATTCAATATATGAAAGACAGATTTGCATTCGGAAAAAGTATCTCAAAATTTCAAGCATTGCGCCATCGTGTTGCACAATTGGCGAGCGAGATTGAAGTCTGCAAAACCTTTAATTACGTTACCGCAAAGCGATTAAATGATGGCGAATACGTGGTGAAAGAAGCTACAATGAGTAAACTTATTTCGACGAAAGTATCGGATGAAGTTATGACTGAATGTCTCCAGTTTTTGGGCGGTTATGGTTATATGGAAGATTATCCATTAGCACGTTTGCTTCGGGACAGCAGGTTAGGGCCCATTGGCGGAGGCACTTCAGAAATTCTTCGGGAGATTATCGCAAAAATGGTTATTGAAGAAAAATCTTATAAACCCGCGACTTAATTTTTTTTAAAATTTATTGATAAATGAAATCATTGAGCATAAAGAAAAATCTTGGGATTTTCATTTTATTTATTTCCGTCTCAACTTTTGCGCAAACAGAAATCAAAAATAAAGTAACGGATTTCCTTACTTTTCTCCCAATAGAAAGTGCGAGTGTTTATATAAAAAATACCACGGTGGGTACTATTACAAATAGTGATGGTAACTTCAGCCTGGTAGTGCCTGCGGAATACAAAAATGATACGCTAGTAGTGTCCTCCATTGGTTACAAAAGCTTTAAAACCGCAATCCAAGATTTTGATTCTTCTACTGAAATTGCATTGGAGGAAGATGTTGCCTCGCTGGATGAAGTCGTTTTGGTAGCGGATACCCGACCAAAAACAGGTAATGATATTATGCTGCGTGCTATTGAAAGGTTACCGCGTAATTTGCCAGAAAAAGCTTATCTTCAAAAGGGCTTTTTACGTCATAAGGAGCGCAATAGGAGGGAGTACAAATGGCTAATTGAAAGTGCCATAACTCTTTACGATTCCAGTTACGCGGCCGGCGCTGAGGATAATTTGAAAATAAATGTGGACGAAACACGAAAAAGCTATGATCTTCGCGATGTGGATAGCTTGTATGCCTACACTTCGTATTTACGCTATAAAGCGAGGAATGTAAACTTAAAATCGAAAACCTTGGTGCGTGATACCATCCAGACCAAAACACTTGTAAATGCGATAAAATGGAATGACGAGCGCATAAATGGGTTGGATAATCTTTTCAAGGGCAGATTGAATCTGGTCAGAAATGCAAATGCTCCGCAAGCATTGTTCGGGAAAAATATGCTGGAAAAACATCAATTTGACCTTGATACTATTCTTGTGGAAGATGGGCGAAAACTATATAAGATCAAAATTTCAAGGAGTAAGGATTTTATAGGGTTGGGAACCGAGAATATTTACAATGAAGGGTATGAGGCACAAGGGTGGATCTATATTTACTGGGATAATTACGCAATTAAAAAAGTAGAGTACGAATTGGTTGCGGCCAGCGATGCGCAGAAGAAACGAAGCAAAAGTTTATTTGGCACACAATTGAACCACAAACTTATTTTGAGTTATAAAGATTTTGACGGGAAAATGTACCCGAGCTATATTTTCTACGAAACGCCGAAGCTTGTAAATGTGGGAGATAGATCTTCAGACGCAGAGCGAAATGCCGCTGAGACAGGAAGCACTCGGGACGAGCAGTTCTATACAACAACGCAGGAAATTCTTTTTACGGAAATAATCCGGGAGCCAGAAATGGTATCTGAAGCCTTGAACCAGGAAAATTGGGATTCTGATATTTTTCTAGTAAGACCTTACAATGCGAAGTTCTGGAAAAATTACAATGTTTTGCTGGAAAGTAGGGAGGAAGAAAAATTGATTCAGGATTTAAGCAAGAGAGCAACTTTGTTCAAGCAGTAAATTTTCATAAAAAAAATGAAAACCAAAGAGTAATTCCTGAAAACTTTTTCTATTTTTGCCGTCCTAAAGAAAGGAGGTGATGACACTATGTTAATTATACCAGTAAAAGACGGAGAAAATATTGATAGAGCGCTGAAGCGTTTCAAGCGTAAATTCGATAAAACCGGAACAATGCGCCAGTTACGCGCAAGACAGGCATTCACGAAACCTTCTGTTGAAAGAAGAGCACAAATACAGAAAGCCCAGTATATTCAAAACCTTAGAGATCAAGAAGAAGTATAATTCTTGATTCTTTAAAGCTTATATCACATCCGTAGAAATCAACTTCTACGGATTTTTTTGTGGTTTAAAGTTAGCCGTTCAAACAATAATTTTTAAATTTAGCATCGAACCTTCAATTTCCCCAAAATGCCCTTTCAGGATTTTGCTGATTATCTTCAGCTTGAAAAAAAATATTCAAAGCATACCGTAAAAGCATATAGAAAGGATTTGGAAAGCTTTCTTTTGTTTGCTTCAGAGGAATTTGAGATTTCAGAAATAAAAAAAGTTAATTATGCAATAATTAGAAGTTGGATTGTTTCCTTGGTGGATTCTGGCATTTCAAACCGAACGGTAAACCGGAAAATCTCTTCGCTTAAAACTTATTTCAAATTTCTTTTGAAAACAGCACAGGTTGAAATAAATCCACTTGCGAAGCACAAGTCATTAAAAACATCAAAGAAAATTCAAATACCATTTTCCGAATCTGAAATTGATGGTGTGATGCAAATTCTTCAAACCGAAAATGATTTTGAGGGAATTAGAAACCGGCTGGTCGTATTGATGTTTTACTCCACTGGAATAAGGCGCGCAGAACTCATAAATGTGAAAATCGCAGATTTGTCAATGGTCGGCAAAACAATTAAGGTCCTTGGGAAAAGAAATAAGGAGCGCATTATCCCGCTATTGCCATCTGTAATGAAAGTGCTTGAAGAATATTTAAAAATCCGTAAGCATTTAATGCAAGTTATGGACGCCGAATATCTTTTTTTGACGCCCAAAGGATTCAAAATCTACGAAAGTCTTGTGTACAGAGTGATTAATTCCTACTTTAGTGAAACGTCTGAAAAAGTAAAGAAAAGTCCACATATTTTGCGACATTCCTTTGCCACGCATCTTTTAAACGAAGGTGCGGATATAAATTCGGTAAAAGAGCTTTTGGGACACTCAAGTCTGGCATCTACACAAGTTTATACCCAAAATAGTATCGCCAAACTTAAAGAAGTCTATAAAAATGCGCATCCTCGAAATTAGTTAAAAACGCTGGCTTATGGTTTAAAAATACTTTTCATTAATTAAAATTTTATACTATGAGAGTAAATGTGCAAACTCCAAATTTTGCCGCGAAAAATGAGTTGTTGGTTTTCGTGGAAAAGAAACTGACAAAGCTTGAGCAATTTTACGATAGAATTGTTTTTGCGGATGTGTTTTTGAAAGTTCAAAAAACCAGTGAGAAAGAAAATAAAATTGTAGAAATATTGCTGAGTATTCCCGGAGATAATTTAATAGTAAAAAAAGAGTCAAAAAGTTTTGAAGCCGCTACAGATGAGGTAGTAAGGGCATTAGAGCGGCAGCTGAAAAAAAGGAAGCGAAAAGAAAAGTTGTATTTGGCATAGAAATTTTCATCAAAAAGTTTTGTAGAAAAAATAATTTCTATACATTTGCAGTCCGTTAGAAATAGCGGACTTTTTTATGGCCTGTCAAAGGATGTAAAAAAGATTAAAAAAGCCGATGTAGCTCAGCTGGCTAGAGCAGCTGATTTGTAATCAGCAGGTCGTGGGTTCGAGTCCCTCTATCGGCTCTTTAAAATTTTGAAAAACCTGGTTGGGATTTAACTTTGAAGTTGTGATCCCGCAAGGCTCGGGGAGATACTCAAGCGGCCAACGAGGGCAGACTGTAAATCTGCTGACTACGTCTTCGCAGGTTCGAATCCTGCTCTCCCCACACTTGAAGATTTTCAATTTTAAAAGTCTATCTTTAGAGCGGGATTTTTTGATTGAAGTTGAGAATAAAAGTTCTTATTGCATAGTGCACTAGAAATTATATAGATTTCGAAAAACGCGGGAGTAGCTCAGTTGGTAGAGCGTCAGCCTTCCAAGCTGAATGTCGCCGGTTCGAACCCGGTCTCCCGCTCATATTGCATTAGCGTTTCGTCGTTAAATGCATAAACTTTGAACTGTCACCCTGAGCGACGTCTAAGGGCTGGACTTAAAAGGCCGGTGTAGCTCAGGGGTAGAGCGTTTCCTTGGTAAGGAAGAGGTCATGGGTTCAATTCCCATCATTGGCTCAAGTTTTATTGAAACTGAACACTAATATATAACTTAAGATTAAATTAATACAAAATGGCAAAAGAAACATACGATCGGTCAAAACCACACTTAAATGTTGGTACAATTGGACACGTAGATCACGGTAAAACAACGTTAACCGCAGCTATTACCAAAGTAATGGCCGATGCGGGTTATTCGGAAGCCAGATCATTCGACCAAATTGATAATGCTCCTGAGGAGAAAGAAAGAGGTATTACAATTAACTCTTCGCACGTAGAATACCAAACAGCAAATCGCCACTACGCACACGTTGACTGTCCTGGTCACGCGGATTACGTTAAGAACATGGTTACTGGTGCTGCCCAAATGGACGGTGCTATTTTGGTTGTAGCGGCTACAGATGGTCCTATGCCACAAACTCGTGAGCACATTCTATTAGGTCGCCAGGTGGGTATTCCACGTATGGTTGTATTTATGAATAAAGTGGATATGGTTGATGACGAAGAGCTTCTTGAGCTAGTTGAAATGGAGATACGTGACCTTCTTAACTTTTACGAATATGATGGTGACAACGGTCCTGTAATTGCTGGTTCAGCTCTTGGTGCACTTAATGGTGAAGCTAAGTGGGTTGATACTGTAATGAAATTGATGGAGGCTGTTGATAGCTGGATTGAACTTCCAACTCGTGATGTTGATAAGCCTTTCCTAATGCCTATTGAAGATGTTTTCTCAATTACTGGCCGCGGTACTGTTGCAACAGGACGTATTGAGACTGGTGTTGCTAATACAGGTGATGTTGTAGATATTATCGGTATGGGTGCGGAAAAATTAACTTCTACTATTACTGGAGTTGAAATGTTTCGTAAAATTCTTGATAGAGGTGAAGCTGGTGATAACGTAGGTATTCTTTTGAGGGGTATCGAGAAAAGCGACATTCGTCGTGGTATGGTTATCTGCAAAAAAGGTTCAGTTACTCCACATGCTAAATTTAAGGCTGAGGTTTATATCCTTAAAAAAGAAGAAGGTGGGCGTCACACTCCATTCCATAATAACTACCGTCCTCAGTTTTACGTTCGTACCACTGACGTTACTGGTACTATTTCTTTGCCTGATGGTGTAGAAATGGTTATGCCTGGAGACAACTTGACAATCCATGTTGAATTGCTTTCTCCTATTGCAATGAACGTAGGTCTACGTTTCGCAATCCGTGAAGGAGGGCGTACCGTAGGAGCTGGTCAGGTTACTGAAATACTAGACTAATTAAATAGATTTAAAAGCACTGGGTGTCCCAATATTTTGGGATACCTTGGCTTTTATAGCGGGTTTAACTTTCCCGGTAGCCATCGGGATGGTAGATTACGAATAAAGATAATTTTATTATCTACGGGTTTAGCTCAGTTGGTAGAGCACTGGTCTCCAAAACCAGGTGTCGGGAGTTCGAGTCTCTCAACCCGTGCAAGATATTCACTGGATTATTTTGAAAAAAATTTCAGAAAGATCTTAATCTGAATTTAAAAACGGCAATAATATGATAAATTATATTTCAGAATCTTATAATGAGCTAAAAAATCACGTTACCTGGCCTACGTGGACAGAAGCTCAAAAATTAACCGTTATTGTTGCTGTGTTTTCAGTTCTTTTAGCCTTGGCTGTTTGGGGTATAGATACTGTTTTCCACTGGGTAGTGGATCAATATTTCATCTGGATCAAATCGTAAGGAATGACCGAAACAACAAATACAAAAAGGTGGTATGTAGTCCGTTCAGTAAGTGGACAGGAGAACAAGATCAAGTCCTATATTGAAACTGAGATAAAGAGACTGGAGCTTGAGGATTATATTGATCAGGTTTTAGTGCCAACCGAAAAAGTGATACAGATCCGTAATGGGAAAAAAGTAAATAAAGAACGTGTTTATTTTCCCGGTTACATAATGATTCAGGCAAATTTGGGTGGAGAAATCCCCCACATAATTAAATCAATCAATGGAGTCATTGGTTTTTTAGGAGAAGTAAAAGGGGGTGACCCAGTTCCACTTAGACAGTCTGAAGTCAACAGAATGCTCGGAAAAGTAGATGAGCTTTCCGTTAAAGACGACAATGTGAATATTCCATATGTCATCGGGGAAACGGTAAAAGTTATTGATGGACCATTCAATGGTTTTAATGGTACTGTAGAAAAAATAAATGAAGAAAAGCGCAAGCTTGAAGTAATGGTAAAGATTTTCGGAAGAAAAACACCATTGGAACTGAGCTATATGCAAGTCGAAAAAGTTTAATTGTTACGCTTAATAGGTTTTTCAGAAGCTTCCACTTTTTGGATTACCACATTAAAAATTAGAAATGGCAAAAGAAATAAGTAAAGTAGTTAAGTTGCAAGTTCGCGGGGGTGCTGCTAACCCTTCACCACCAGTTGGGCCTGCTCTTGGTGCTGCCGGTGTCAACATCATGGAGTTCTGTAAGCAGTTCAATGCTAGAACCCAAGATAAGCAAGGTAAAGTATTGCCAGTAGCGATCACGGTTTATAAGGACAAATCTTTTGATTTTGTTATTAAAACTCCACCCGCCGCCGTTCAAATACTTGAAGCTGCAAAAGCGAAAAAAGGCTCCGGTGAACCACATGCAAAAAAAGTAGCCACAATCTCGTGGGACCAAATCAAAACGATCGCGGAAGATAAAATGCCCGATCTCAATGCATTTACGGTAGAATCAGCAATGAAAATGGTTGCGGGTACTGCACGTTCCATGGGTATTAAAGTAAAAGGTGACGCACCTTTTTAATCTGAAAAAAGAATCTATAAAATGGCACGATTAACTAAAAAGCAAAAGGAAGCAAATGCTAAAATAGAGCCCAATAAGGCCTATTCGGTAGCTGAAGCTTCTGCTTTAATAAAAGAAATCACCAGCGTAAAGTTTGACGCTTCGGTTGACCTAGCTGTGCGCCTTAACGTGGATCCACGTAAAGCAAACCAAATGGTTAGAGGCGTTGTTACTCTTCCTCACGGAACAGGTAAAGATGTGAAAGTTTTGGCATTGGTAACTCCAGATAAGGAAGCAGAAGCCAAAGAAGCTGGAGCAGACTACGTAGGTCTTGATGAGTACCTCGATAAAATTAAAGGAGGGTGGACAGATGTTGACGTAATTGTAACTATGCCAAGTGTTATGGGTAAATTAGGTCCTTTGGGACGCGTGTTGGGTCCTCGTGGCCTAATGCCAAACCCAAAAACAGGTACGGTAACAATGGACGTTGCTAAAGCAGTTTCAGATGTAAAAGCTGGTAAAATCGATTTTAAGGTTGATAAAACCGGAATCGTACACGCAGCTATTGGTAAAGCATCATTTGATGCTGAAAAAATCGCTGGAAACGCAAGAGAATTATTAACAACCCTCGTTAAACTTAAACCACAAGCTGCAAAAGGTGTTTACATTAAGAGTATCTTCATGTCTAGCACCATGAGCCCCGGAGTTGAAGTTGATACCAAAAGGTTTACTGAGCAGTAAAAACTGGAAATTATGACAAGAGAAGAAAAATCACAAGTAATTGAAACGTTGACTGCGCAGTTGGCTGATAACAGCAATATTTATTTAGCTGATATTTCAGGCCTAGACGCAGGGACTACTTCCAACCTTCGTCGTGCTTGTTTCAAGGCAGGCATCCAGTTGGCAGTTGTTAAAAATACATTGCTGAAAAAGGCAATGGAGAGTTCTGATAAAGATTTTGGTGAACTTACTGGTATATTGAAAGGAAACACTTCCTTGATGTTTTCTGAAACTGGAAATGCACCGGCAAAAGTAATCAAGGAATTCAGAAAAAAATCTGACAAGCCTCTTTTAAAAGGAGCTTATATTCAAGAATCAATTTACGTTGGCGACAATCAGCTAGATAGCTTGGTTGAGCTTAAGTCTAAAGATGAACTTGTTGGAGAAATTATTGGGTTATTGCAATCGCCTGCTAAAAATGTTATTTCAGCACTTAAGAGTGGAGGTAGCACTATTGCGGGACTTGTTAAAACCTTATCCGAAAGAGAAGGATAAAATTCAATTAGCACTAATTAATTTATATAAACACAATTTTTTTTAAAAACGATAGAAATGGCAGATTTGAAAGATTTCGCAGAACAATTGGTTAACCTTACCGTAAAAGAGGTAAATGAGTTAGCTACAATATTAAAAGATGAGTATGGTATCGAGCCTGCAGCTGCTGCTGTAGCTATGGCCGGTCCAGCTGCTGGCGGTGGTGGAGATGCCGCTGAGGAGCAATCAGAATTCACAGTAATGCTGAAAGCTGCTGGTGCATCTAAACTTGCAGTAGTAAAACTAGTTAAGGAATTAACTGGTGCTGGTCTTAAAGAAGCAAAAGAAATGGTAGACAACGCTCCTTCCGCAATTAAAGAAGGTGTTTCAAAAGATGAGGCAGAATCATTGAAGAAACAATTGGAAGAGGCTGGAGCAGAGGTTGAGCTTAAGTAAGCTAATTACCATCAAAGCCCTAAGGTTTAGGTCTTCCCAGTTATTGGGAAAGACCTAAACCATTTTGCGTATATAATGGTTAACGCCTTTTATACGATTTTTTTTCATTTTTATTTTAATTAAAATTCCGTCCATAGATGTCAGCAACGCAAACTGAAAGATTGAATTTTTCCTCTGTAAAAAACAAGCCGGAATATCCCGACTTTTTGGACATTCAGATTAAATCCTTTCAGGATTTTTTCCAGTTAGAAACCAAGTCAGAAGAAAGAGGCCAAGAAGGATTGTACAAAACCTTTTTGGAAAATTTTCCCATTACCGATACTCGAAACCAATTTGTTTTAGAGTTTTTGGACTATTTCGTAGATCCACCAAGATATTCCATCCAGGAATGTATAGAGCGTGGCCTTACTTACAGCGTTCCTCTTAAAGCGCGATTAAAACTTTATTGTACAGATTCTGAGCACGAGGACTTTGAAACCATCGTACAGGATGTGTATTTAGGTACAATTCCTTATATGACCCCCAGCGGAACCTTCTGTATCAATGGGGCCGAGCGTGTAGTTGTTTCACAGCTTCACAGATCTCCGGGTGTCTTCTTTGGCCAATCTTTCCACGCAAATGGAACTAAATTGTACTCAGCCCGCGTAATTCCTTTCAAAGGTTCTTGGATTGAGTTTGCTACAGATATTAACAGTGTAATGTATGCGTACATTGACCGAAAGAAAAAATTACCAGTAACTACACTTTTCCGAGCAATTGGTTTTGAAAGGGATAAGGATATTCTTGAAATATTTGACCTTGCTGAAGAAGTAAAAGCATCCAAAACTGGACTTAAAAAATACATTGGCCGTAAATTGGCCGCACGTGTGCTGAAAACTTGGCACGAAGATTTTGTGGATGAGGATACCGGTGAGGTTGTGTCCATCGAGCGTAACGAAATCATACTCGATCGTGATACGGTTGTTGAAAAAGAACACATCGATGAAATCATTGATTCCGGAGCCAAGACAATCTTATTGCATAAAGAGGATAATCTCTTAGCGGATTATGCTATTATCCACAACACATTACAAAAAGATCCTACCAATTCTGAAAAAGAAGCGGTGGAACATATATATAGACAACTTCGTAACGCTGAGCCACCTGATGAGGAAACTGCCCGTGGTATAATCAACAAGCTTTTCTTCAGTGACCAGAGATATAATCTGGGTGAAGTAGGCCGTTACAGAATGAACAAAAAGCTGGGTCTTGATATCGCTATGGACAAGCAAGTGCTTACCAAGGAAGATATCATTACCATCGTTAAGTATTTAATCGAGCTTATCAATTCCAAAGCGGAGATTGATGATATTGACCACCTTAGCAATCGTCGAGTACGTACAGTAGGTGAGCAGTTGTCACAACAGTTTGGTGTTGGTCTTGCCCGTATGGCGCGTACCATCCGCGAGCGTATGAACGTTCGTGACAACGAGGTTTTTACGCCAATTGATTTGATTAATGCGAAGACATTATCTTCGGTTATCAATTCATTTTTTGGTACCAACCAGCTTTCACAATTTATGGACCAGACAAACCCATTGGCAGAGATTACGCACAAGCGTCGTCTTTCTGCACTCGGGCCAGGTGGTCTTTCTCGTGAAAGAGCAGGTTTTGAGGTTCGTGACGTTCACTATACTCATTACGGAAGACTTTGTCCAATTGAAACCCCGGAGGGACCAAACATTGGTCTTATTTCTTCACTTGCAGTATATGCGAAAGTGAACAATCTTGGTTTCATCGAAACTCCATACCGTAAGGTTGACAACGGAAAAATCGATATTAAGCACGCACCAGTGTACCTTTCTGCTGAAGAAGAAGAAGAAAAACACATCGCACAGGCAAACATTCCTTTATCTGAAAAAGGTGATATTGAAACGGATAAGGTAATTGCACGTATGGAAGGTGACTTCCCACTGGTTGAACCAACGGTTGTAAATTATGCAGACGTTGCGCCAAATCAAATTGCATCCATCTCTGCATCGTTGATTCCGTTTTTGGAACACGATGACGCGAACCGTGCTTTGATGGGCTCAAACATGATGCGTCAGGCCGTACCTTTATTAATTGCAGATTCACCAATCGTGGGAACTGGTCTTGAAAGACAAGTTGCTTCAGATAGCCGTGTATTGATAAATGCTGAGGGAGATGGCGTTGTTGAATACGTTGATGCAAATGTAATAACAATCAAATACGACCGTACCGAGGAAGAGCGTATGGTAAGTTTTGATAGCGATTCAAAAACATATCAATTAATAAAATTCAGAAAAACAAACCAAAGTACTTCCATTAACTTGAAGCCTATCGTTCGCAAAGGGGATAGAGTGAAAAAGGGACAGGTGCTTTGTCAAGGTTACGCTACCGAAAAAGGGGAACTTGCTCTTGGGCGAAACATGAAAGTTGCTTTCATGCCTTGGAAAGGATACAACTTTGAGGATGCGATTGTTATTTCTGAAAAAGTGGTTCGTGAAGATATTTTTACTTCAATCCACGTTGATGAATATTCGTTGGAAGTTCGTGACACCAAGTTGGGTAACGAGGAATTGACGAACGATATTCCAAACGTTTCGGAAGAAGCCACAAAAGATTTGGATGAATTCGGTATGATCCGAATTGGTGCCGAAGTAAAACCTGGTGACATCCTTATCGGGAAAATAACTCCAAAAGGAGAAAGCGACCCAACTCCGGAAGAAAAACTGCTTCGCGCCATTTTTGGTGACAAAGCGGGTGATGTGAAAGATGCTTCATTGAAAGCTTCGCCATCTTTGAACGGTGTGGTAATTGACAAGAAATTGTTTGCCCGTGCCGTAAAGGACAAGCGCAAGCGTGCTCAGGATAAGGAAGACATCGCTGCATTGGAGGCTAAATATTATTCTAAGTTTGATGAGCTTCAGGAGGTATTGGTTGAAAAATTGTTCGCCATTGTTGGTGGAAAAACTGCACAAGGTGTAAACAATGATCTTGGTGAAGTTGTTTTCCCAAAAGGTAAAAAGTTCACATTAAAAATGCTTCACGCAGTTGATGATTACACCCACTTAACGGGAGGTACTTGGACGACAGATGACGATACCAACGTTCTGGTAGCAGATTTAATGCACAACTATAAAATTAAGGAAAACGACCTTCAAGGAAACTTGCGTCGCGAAAAGTTCACAATCTCTGTTGGAGACGAACTTCCTTCCGGTATTTTGAAACTCGCCAAAGTTTACATCGCCAAAAAGCGTAAACTGAAAGTAGGGGACAAGATGGCGGGACGTCACGGAAACAAAGGTATAGTTGCACGTATTGTACGTGAGGAAGATATGCCTTTCCTTGAAGATGGAACTCCAGTTGATATCGTGTTGAACCCACTTGGGGTACCATCGCGTATGAACATCGGCCAGATTTATGAAACGGTTCTTGGATGGGCCGGACAGAAATTAGGTCGCAAATATGCAACCCCAATTTTTGACGGTGCAACCATTGACCAAATAAATGAGTTGACCGATGAGGCTGGAATTCCAAGATTTGGACACACCTATCTATTTGATGGTGGAACTGGTAAACGTTTTGATCAACCTGCAACTGTAGGTATAATCTATATGCTGAAATTGGGCCACATGGTAGATGATAAAATGCACGCGCGTTCCATCGGGCCATACTCACTTATTACACAACAGCCGCTTGGTGGTAAAGCACAATTTGGTGGTCAGCGTTTTGGAGAGATGGAAGTTTGGGCTTTGGAAGCATACGGCGCGTCCAGTACACTTAGGGAAATATTGACTGTTAAATCTGATGATGTTATTGGAAGGGCGAAAACCTACGAAGCAATCGTAAAAGGTGAAACCATGCCAGAACCAGGCTTACCGGAATCTTTCAATGTACTTATGCACGAATTGAAAGGATTGGGTCTTGACATTAGATTAGAAGAATAGGTTGAAATCCCCGTGAAAGCGGGGATCTCAAGATTCTTTCCGAAATCATTTAATATGGTTTCAAACAAAACAACAAAGTTTATTTTACATTATGATGAACAGAAATAAAGAAAACACAGTACAGAAATTCGACAAGATTTCTATTGGTTTGGCTTCCCCTGAATCCATTTTGGCAGAATCACGCGGTGAAGTGTTAAAACCTGAAACAATAAACTACCGTACGCATAAGCCAGAGCGTGACGGACTTTTCTGTGAGCGCATCTTTGGTCCCGTGAAGGATTATGAATGTGCCTGTGGTAAATATAAAAGAATACGCTACAAGGGTATTGTTTGCGACCGTTGTGGTGTGGAAGTAACGGAGAAAAAAGTACGCCGTGACCGTGTGGGGCATATCAATTTGGTAGTTCCTGTGGCGCACATTTGGTATTTCCGAAGCCTTCCGAACAAAATCGGCTACCTGCTTGGATTGCCTTCCAAGAAACTGGATATGATTATTTACTACGAACGTTACGTAGTAATTCAGCCTGGTATTGCAAAATATGAGGGTGGTGAAGCAGTTAAAAAATTGGATTTCTTAACTGAAGAAGAATATCTTGCAATTCTTGATTCACTTCCTCAAGAGAACCTTTATTTGGAGGAAAGCGATCCAAATAAATTTATTGCGAAAATGGGAGCGGAGTGCTTGATCGATCTTTTACAAAGAATTGATCTTGACCAACTTTCATACAACCTTCGCCACAAAGCGAATAATGAAACTTCAAAACAACGCAAAACGGAAGCGTTGAAGCGTCTTCAAGTTGTTGAAGCATTACGCGAGGCAAACTTGAACCGCGAAAACAAAGCGGAATGGATGATTATGAAAGTAATTCCGGTAATTCCGCCAGAATTACGTCCATTGGTACCACTTGATGGTGGTCGTTTCGCAACTTCAGATTTGAATGATCTGTACCGTCGTGTAATCATCCGTAACAACCGTTTGAAGCGATTGATGGAAATTAAAGCTCCTGAGGTAATCCTTCGAAATGAGAAACGTATGCTTCAGGAATCGGTGGATTCATTGTTTGATAACACACGTAAATCTTCCGCAGTAAAAACTGACAGCAACCGTCCGTTGAAATCACTTTCAGATTCATTGAAAGGAAAACAAGGTCGTTTCCGTCAAAACTTGCTTGGTAAACGTGTGGATTATTCGGCTCGTTCTGTAATTGTCGTTGGACCAGAATTGAAACTGTACGAATGCGGTCTTCCAAAAGATATGGCTGCCGAGCTGTACAAACCTTTCGTTATCCGTAAATTGATTGAGCGAGGGATTGTAAAAACCGTAAAATCTGCAAAGAAAATTATTGATAAAAAAGAGCCTGTAGTTTGGGATATCTTGGAAAACGTTCTTAAAGGACATCCAGTTATGCTAAACCGGGCCCCAACGTTGCACAGACTTGGTATCCAAGCTTTCCAGCCAAAATTGATTGAAGGTAAAGCTATCCAGTTGCACCCATTGGTATGTACTGCATTTAATGCGGATTTCGATGGTGACCAAATGGCGGTACACCTCCCACTTGGGCCAGAGGCAATTTTGGAATGTCAACTACTAATGTTGGCATCACATAATATTTTGAATCCCGCAAACGGTTCACCAGTAGCCGTACCTTCACAGGATATGGTTTTGGGTCTTTATTATATGACCAAACTCAAAAAGACAATGGGTGATACTGTTGTGAAAGGTGAAGGCCTAACTTTTTATTCTGCTGAAGAAGCTATTATTGCTTACAATGAAGGCAAAGTAGATTTGAACGCGGAAATAAAAATTAGAACCAAAGACTTCAACGCTAATGGTGAGTTGGTTAACCAAATTATCACAACTACCTTAGGAAGGGTAATCTTCAATGAAAAAGTTCCGGAAGCTGCAGGATACATCAACGAGGTTTTGACCAAAAAATCGCTTCGTGATATCATCGGTAGAATTTTGAAGGTGACTTCCGTTCCCGATACATCTGCATTTCTTGACGAAATTAAAGGTCTTGGGTATAAATTCGCTTTTGAGGGTGGATTGTCTTTCAGTTTGGGTGATATTATTATCCCTGCTGAAAAACAAAATATGATTGATAGCGCAAACGAACAGGTTGAAGGTATTATCAATAGCTACAACATGGGTCTTATTACCAATAATGAACGCTACAATCAAGTAATTGATATTTGGACTGCGACCAATGCTGAGTTGACTGAACTTTCTATGAAACGTATTCGCGAAGATCAGCAAGGTTTCAACTCTGTATACATGATGCTTGACTCTGGTGCAAGGGGTTCTAAGGAGCAAATTCGCCAGTTGACAGGTATGCGTGGATTGATGGCAAAACCGAAAAAATCTAACTCAGGTGGGGGTGAAATCATTGAAAACCCAATCCTTTCAAACTTTAAGGAAGGTCTTTCCATTCTTGAATACTTTATCTCTACGCACGGTGCTCGAAAGGGTCTTGCGGATACCGCACTTAAAACGGCGGATGCTGGTTACTTGACCCGTCGTTTGGTGGATGTTTCACAAGATGTTATCATCAACATTGAAGATTGCGGTACACTGAGAGGTATTGAAGTTTCTGCCTTAAAGAAAAACGAAGAAGTCGTAGAATCTTTGGGAGATAGAATTGTTGGACGTATAGCACTCAATGATGTTGTAAACCCATTGACCAAAGAATTGCTTGTTGCCGCTGGCGATCATATTAATGAAGAAATCGCCGAAGCAATTGAAAAATCTCCACTGGAAAGTGTTGAAGTTCGTTCAGCGCTTACGTGCGAGGCCAAGCAAGGAATTTGTTCACAGTGTTACGGCCGTAATCTTGCTACCAATAAAATGGTGCAGCGTGGAGAGGCAGTTGGAGTTGTGGCAGCGCAATCCATCGGTGAGCCAGGTACCCAGCTTACACTTCGTACATTCCACGTGGGAGGTATTGCAGGTAACATTTCAGAAGAAAATAAATTGGTTGTTAAATTTGACGGAAAAGCAGAGATTGAAGATCTGAAAACCGTAAAAGGTGAAGACAATCAAGGTAAAACGGTGGACATCGTTATTTCACGTACTTCTGAAATAAAATTGGTTGATAAGAAAACAGGAATTACATTAAGTACCAACAATATTCCTTACGGTTCTACACTGTATGTAAAAGATGGTGATAGTCTTAATGCGGGTGATGTTGTGTGCGCTTGGGATCCCTACAACGGTGTAATTATTTCAGAATTTGCTGGAAAAATTAAATATGAAAACATCGTTCAAGGGATGTCTTATCAAGTTGAAATCGATGAGCAGACTGGTTTCCAAGAAAAAGTAATTACGGAATCCAGAGATAAGAAACGTATTCCTACCCTTCAGATTTTAGGAAAGAAAGACGAAGTTATTCGAAGCTATAACTTACCAGTTGGCGCCCATTTGATGGTAGATGATGGTGATAAGATCAAAATCGGTAAGGTGCTTGTGAAAATTCCACGTAAATCTGCCAAAGCGGGTGATATTACTGGAGGTCTTCCACGAGTAACCGAACTTTTTGAGGCACGTAATCCTTCAAACCCCGCTGTAGTTAGCGAGATTGATGGCGTGGTTTCTTTCGGAAAAATAAAACGTGGTAATCGTGAGATTATCGTTGAGTCTAAATTAGGCGAAGTGAAAAAGTATTTGGTAAAACTTTCAAACCAAATTCTAGTTCAGGAAAACGATTACGTTCGCGCAGGAATGCCACTTTCCGATGGGTCTATTACACCAGAGGATATCCTTCGAATTAAAGGTCCTTCAGCAGTACAGCAATATCTTGTAAACGAGGTTCAAGAGGTTTACCGTCTGCAAGGGGTGAAAATCAACGACAAGCACTTTGAAGTTGTTGTTCGCCAAATGATGCGCAAGGTTCGAATTCAAGATCCGGGAGATACTACCTTCCTTGAAGATCAATTGGCACATAAAGATGATTTCATCGAGGAAAATGATAAAATCTTTGGAATGAAAGTGGTTACCAATGCTGGTGATTCACAAAATTTAAAAGAAGGTCAAATCCTTACTCCACGTACATTGCGGGATGAAAATTCTTTATTGAGAAGAAATGATAAGGAGTTGGCAGAAGCACGCGATGCGGTTCCTGCAACGGCAACTCCGGTACTTCAAGGTATTACCAGGGCGTCGTTACAGACCAAGTCATTCATTTCTGCGGCTTCCTTCCAGGAAACTACCAAAGTATTGAACGAAGCGGCTGTAGCCGGTAAAGTTGATACCTTGGAAGGCTTGAAGGAAAATGTAATTGTAGGACATAAAATACCTGCCGGAACCGGTATGCGTAGATATGACACTATAATTGTAGGTTCAAAGCAAGAGCTTGAGGAAATGAATCGCGTTAAACAGGAAGTAAATTATAATTAATATTGAAAAGGTGCGTTTCACAAAACGCACCTTTTATTTTTTAGGCAGAGAAATCTAAAGTCTAATATTTAAAGTCTAATATCTAACAATGGCAGATCAAAAAAAAGAACAGCCCAAGCAAGGGCAGATAAATATAGAATTGGATGAAAGCGTGGCCCAAGGCATTTATAGCAACTTGGCCATAATCAATCATTCGGTTTCAGAATTTGTGGTTGATTTTGTAACCATCATGCCCGGAATTCCAAAAAGCAAAGTGAAGTCACGTATAATCTTGACACCACAACACGCAAAAAGATTTCTAAAGGCATTGAACGACAATGTAAAACGATTTGAAAACGCCCACGGCGAAATCAAGGATTATGAGCAGCCGCCCATTCCTTTGAACTTTGGCCCTACTGGCGAAGCATAAAGAAAAATCCAGCTCGAAAAGCTGGATTTTTTATTTAGTTATGAACCTTAATTTTTTTGCCAAAAGACAAAAGCCAAAAGCGTTTATTTAGCTTTCTCAAATTCACTCACAAAATGAAGCTTCACATTTGGATATTTTGATTGCGTCATCTGCAGCGTAAAAGCCGAGTCTGCAAAGAAGACCAATTGACCGCGTTTATCTTTCGCTAAAAATTTTGCCTTTACTCTTTTAAAATCCACGAATTCCTCGCTTTTGGGATCTTTCGCTTCAACCCAGCAGGCTTTGTGTACATTTAGATTTTCGTAGCTGCATTTGGCGCCGTATTCGTGTTCCAATCTGTATTGTATTACTTCAAATTGAAGTGCACCAACGGTTCCGATAACTTTTCGACCGTTCAATTCCAAAGTAAAAAGCTGCGCCACACCTTCATCCATCAATTGGTCGATACCCTTTTCGAGCTGTTTGCTTTTCATAGGGTCGGCATTATTGATATATTTAAAGTGTTCGGGGGAGAAGCTGGGAATACCTTTGTAGCGCATTTCTTCACCTTCAGTCAACGTATCGCCAATCTTAAAATTCCCAGTATCGTGAAGTCCAACGATATCACCCGGATACGAAGTGTCCACAATCTGCTTCTTTTCAGCAAAGAAAGCATTGGGGCTACTGAATTTCAGTTTTTTACCATTTCGAACATGTAAATAAGGAGAATTTCTTTCAAAAGTTCCCGAAACAATTTTCACGAATGCCAAGCGGTCGCGGTGCTTTGGGTCCATATTTGCGTGAATTTTAAAAACAAACCCTGAAAATTCCTTTTCATCGGGTTTAACCATACGCGTGTCACTTTCCTTTGGGCGTGGGGTAGGGGCAATTTCAACAAAGCAATCCAAAAGTTCGCGCACACCGAAATTATTCAATGCAGAACCGAAGAATACAGGCTGCAGTTGCCCTTCCAAATATTCCTCTCTATTAAAATCCGGATAAACTTCATAAACCAGTTCCAGTTCATCCCGAAGCGTTTTTGAAGCTTTTTCGCCAATCAGTTTTTCAAGTTCGGGACTGCTCACGTCTTCAATTTCAATGGTTTCCTCTATGTTTTTTCTGCTATCGCCACTAAAAAGGTTCACATTTTTTTCCCATATATTGTAAATACCCTTGAAATCATAACCCATTCCAATGGGGAAACTTAAAGGTGTGACACGAAGATTCAATTTTTTTTCAATTTCATCGAGCAGTTCAAATGCATCCTTTCCCTCGCGGTCCATTTTGTTGATAAAAACAATCATTGGGATGTTTCGCATTCTGCAGACCTCTACCAGTTTTTCAGTCTGTTCCTCAACTCCTTTTGCCACGTCTATTACAACTATAACGCTGTCTACTGCGGTCAAGGTTCGGAAAGTATCTTCAGCAAAATCTTTGTGTCCCGGGGTATCGAGAATATTGATTTTTATGCCTTCGTATTCAAAAGCCAACACGGAAGTAGCCACGGATATTCCACGCTGGCGCTCAATTTCCATAAAGTCACTGGTGGCGCCTTTTTTTATTTTGTTGCTTTTTACCGCACCGGCTTCCTGTATTGCTCCGCCAAAAAGGAGAAGTTTTTCGGTCAAGGTAGTTTTACCGGCATCTGGATGGCTAATGATTCCGAAAGTTCTTCGACGTTTTATTTCTTTTGCTAATGACATTTTTTCTGAATGAATTCTGCAAAGATATAGTTTGTAAATGATGTTTTAAAATAGAAGAAAGGTATAGGAAATTGTTTTCTGTTTTAAACGAATTATTGTAACGCAGGGAAGATTAAATAGTGAAAATATTTGAAGTATTTTACCTACAAACAAACCGTCATATTGTATTTATTTATACTTTCGCAATCCCCAAATGTGTTCTTTATCAGCCTAAATACGTACTAGTACGTATAAGTTTTTCCTACATATTGGGGGGTTGTTCTGTTAAATTTACGTTGTTTGCCGAAAATTTCTACAGTTCAACTAATAGACGCTCTTTGTCAAAACCCCGATGTTTTTTACTGCGTATATTTGATACGAAAATTTAAGTAAAAATTTATTTTGATAGGAGTAGTCTGTCTATACAGATTATATAAAACTTATAACGATGCACATTAGTAATTTTGTTTCTTTTCCCAACAGAGCGCTGTTATTTTTCAGTAGCGCGCTTATGCTATTTGGTTTGACGGTATCGTCTGCGCAGAATGGCGTTGAAATTTCAATCGTAAAAAAATCTGACAAACCGAAGACTGAATCGGTTCATTCGTATACGTTGGAAATAAAAAATACTTCAAATAGACCTGCTACGTATACGTTGCGCGCCCAGAACGTGAATTGTGAAAATTCTCCCGTGGGCCAGTCAAACTTGGCAGTATCATTACTTGATGCCACAAAAGCTTCGCCGACAAATCAAGTGAGACTTGATGCGGGACAGACCAAGCAAGTAATTCTTCAAACTTCCCGTAGTGCAGATACACGCTTAAATACTTTTAGTTGTGTAGAAATTTTTGCAGAAAACGAAGGTAACCGTTCTCAACAGGCTTCTGTAGTTATGAGGCAAATGGTTCCAGATCCAAATACATTTGAATAAATAAATTAAACCACGTTGTTTATGAAAATAAAAACTACTCTTGGTTGCTTGTTAACTTTTGCCTTTAGTGCTCTTATAACAGTCAACGCTCAAATAAAAGACCCTTTTACCCCTCGTTACTCAGAAACTGTTCGAGGTAATTTTACAACGATAGCAAACAACATGTTATCGCGTACTGCTACTTCCAACTATAACGGAGAGGCTTCAAACCACGATTTTGATGATAACGTTTACGTTGACATTGATAATGACAATTCAACATTCAACTCCAGCAACGCAACATTTGCTATTCCTGGCGGAGTTACAGATCCTTCGTGTCTTGTTATTAAAAAGGCGTACCTATATTGGGCCGCCGCAGATAAGGAAAAAGATAATGGAGATGACAATCAACCCAACTGGAATTATAATAATGTAAAATTGAGACTTCCGGGACAGAATTCGTATGCTACATATACTGCAGATGAAGTTTTTTACCGAGGAAGAAATGAACATTTCAGTAATGATCCATATATCTGTATAAAAGATATAACTAGCCAAGTTTTGGGCTTAAATAATCCTTTTGGTGTTTACCAAGTTGCAAATGTTGAAGCCAAAAGAGGTGAATTATTTGGCCACGATGGAGCCAATGTGGGAACTTCTGGAGGTTGGCAAATTGTTTTTGTTTATGAGGAAGATTCCATGTTCCCCAGAAACATCACAATATTTGATGGTTATGCTCACGTTACCAGTAGTACCAATAATTTCAATATAGATTTTAATGGTTTCCAAACGGTTCCAAATGGGCCGGTAAACGCCGATGTGGTTTTTGGCGCTTTGGAAGGTGACCGCGATCTTAGCGGCGACATGCTTCAAATAAGGAATACTCAAAACAACTATGTAAATCTTTCGACACCGCAACGCTCTGCCGATAACTTTTTCAACAGTAAAATTACGCGCTATGGTCAAAATGTGACCGACCGTACTCCTGCCAGCCAAAACACATTAGGTTTTGATGCTGGTATTTTTGTTTTGGATAATACAAATAATTCAATTCTTGCCAACGGGCAGAATTCCGCTAGAATTAGATTGACGTCAAATCAAGAAACGTATGGGCTATATTTGGTTGGATTTTCAGTAGAAGTTTATAGACCAGAACTCTCTCCAATGTTGTTGACTACGTCTTTGGCTCCCGGAAATACTATTAATGCGGGATCTGAATTTGACGTAAGTTTCAACGTAAAGAATTATGGTAATGATAATGCTAAAAATACCACGATTAGTTATCAATTGCCATCATCCGTAGATTATGTTTCTGCAAACTCTTTACCTTCTGGTGTTAGTGTTAATTATAATTCGACCACCAGAACCGTAACTTTTACAATTGCCAATAATAAGGTAAGAGTAGGGGATCCGCAGTTTACCATTAATTTTAAATTAAAAGTAAACAGAAATTGTAGTAACCTCAATACGGATTTTCAAGTACAGACAGTTGCTAATTATATAGGAAACTTTAATCCCAATCCGTTTAGTACTGTAAGTTCAACAGACGTAAATGCTTGCGGTTATGGAGATTTATTGCCTACAACTATTCACATAAATGGTGCTTCGCAAATTCAATTGTCTCATACTAAAGTTGATGTGGGCTGTAATGGCGCATCTACTGGATCCATAGACCTCTCCGTGACAGGTGGCACACCTCCATATACTTATTTATGGAGCAATGGTGCAACAACTCAAGATTTGAACAACATTCCAGCAGGACAATATACTGTTGTAGTTAAAGATGCGAATAATTGTGAAAAGACACAAACTATTACCATCAATCAACCAGCAGCATTGTTGGTAAATGTTACAAAACAAAATGCCAACGGTAGCGGAAACTGTGCAAATGGTCAGGCTACTGCCACAGTTTCTGGTGGAACAGGCCCCTTTACGTATCTATGGAGCGCAAGTGCTAATAACCAGACTACGGCTACTGCAACTAATCTGCCCACAGGTACTCATACTGTAAAGGTTACCGATTCCAAAGGATGTATGGTTGAAAAAACAATAACCATATTTTGTGATATTTCTGGTTGGAATTTTACCTGCGGCCAAGATAAAGTGGTTGATGAATATGGATATAATGCGAACTGCAATGTAACCACAAACGTGGCAATTCCAAATGCCTCCAACGTTTACCAATATGTTGTTGAAATAGTTTATAAAGGAAATAATCCTGGTTCCACCATTCAGTTTACGGATTCTTCTGGAAATACACGTACACTTGAAAGATCCGTTCCAGTAGGCACAAGTTCTGATATTTGGGTTTACCGCGGATTGTTTATAGGAAATACTAACTCCGTAAACTATGCTAATAACCAACATGCTTGTAGTCTTCAATCTGTATTGGTTTATGCATTCAGAAATATGCCAAGTGCATCTTCAAGCTCTGGTCAGTTTACAAGTTTAAGCGGAGTGAATAACGTTGTCAACTTTACACTTAACGTTCCTTCATTTACTGCGCCCAGAGATTTAATTATTGAAACTCCCATATCAGAATTAACTACAGATGGTCGCTATCTTTTAGTAAAAGCAACCGCAGGTTCGGTTACCAACCAAACCATTATTTATGGTCCTGATGCTTCATTACCAGGAGGAACTTGCTGCTTGGCTATTCCCACATTAACATTGAATAATGTTCCGGGTAACGTAACGCAGGTTACAATTACTGTTGATACAAGGAACAATCAAAATGGTCAATCTGTAAATGGACAATCGTGGGCTATTGCGGGTGGTGTAAATGTTGACGCCGATTGTTTTGAGGAATTAGATATAACCCTTCAAGGTAAAACAGATATTTTATGCTATGGTGGAAACACAGGTTCTATCACTGTTGCTGGATCCGGTGGTGTGCCTCCATTACAATATTCGCTAAATGGTGGAACTCCTCAAGCAAGTCCAACTTTTAATAATTTGACAGCTGGAGCTTACACCATCGTAGTTTCGGATTCAATTGGAAATAATGATACACTTAATGTCACATTGAATCAACCTGCAAATCCGCTCAGCGTAGTTATTACTAAAGTTAATGCAACAACAGCCCAAGGGTGTAATAATGGAAGTGCAACAGCAACTCCAGGTGGGGGAACAGCCCCTTATACTTACGCATGGAGTGCAAGTGCTGGAAATCAAACAACGGCAACTGCTATAAATCTTCCCTCAGGAACTCATACCGTAACCATTACAGATGCCAATGGATGTATTCTAGAACAAGGTGTTGTCATTGATTGTGTAAATACATGTGATGCAATAATTACTGTAGACAATATTACAAACGTATTATGTACAAATAATAATACGGGAAGTGCAACGGTAAGCGCAAGTTCGGTTGCTAATCCAAATGCTACATTTACTTTTACTTGGAACACCAATCCTGTTCAAGTCTTTGGTGGAGTAACATCAAGTACCATTAGTAACTTGACTGCTGGTGTTTATACTGTGAGCGTTACTATCGATGGTACAGTCTGTCAGCCAGTAGAACAAAGCATAACTATTACTCAGCCTGCTAACGTTTTAACCGTTACCACAACTTCAACTGATGAAAATGGTCCTAATACAGGAGATGGAACAGCTACAGCAACGGCAAGTGGAGGGACACCGCCTTATTCTTATGTTTGGAGTCCTGGAGGGCAAACTACCCCGACTATCACTGGACTTGGTGCTGGAAATTATACTGTAACAGTTACAGATGCTAATGGATGTATCGCTACATCTACAACGACTGTTAACCCTGGAACTTGTTTAAATTTATCAGTAACAGCATCTGCTACTCCAACTACTTGTAATGGAGATTCAGATGGAACTGCAACTGCAAATGTAACAGGCGGTTCAGGTTCTATAAGCTACTTGTGGAGTCCCGGAGGTCAAACTACTCAAACTATTTCGAACCTTGCAGCTGGAACATATACTGTTACTGTCTCAGATTCAGTAACACAGTGTACTAGTGAATCAACGGTTACGGTTAACCAACCTGATATTCTTACTGCTGGAATTGCAATAACAAATGTAGATTGCTTCGGAAATAATACTGGATCATTGGATCTTACGGTTTCTGGAGGAACTGCACCTTACAGTTTTGTTTGGTCTCCTAATGGTGAAACTACTGAAGATTTATTCAATTTGGTAGCTGGAAATTATTCTGTGGTCATTACTGATGTTAATGGATGTACTATAACTAAAAGTGCTACGGTTAATCAACCAACCGAAGCATTATCATTGGAAATAGTTGCACAAACAAATATTTTATGTAACGGAAAAGGTTCGGTTACCGTAGAAGCAGGGGGAGGAACTGCACCATATTTGTATAACCTGGATGGTGGTACACCACAAGCTTCAGGACAATTTAATGATCTAGATACAGGCACTTATACTATTAATGTTATAGATGCGAATGGGTGCTCAACCTCAATTGAAATAACTTTACTTAAAAATTGTATTATTGCCATCGACGACATCAACGACACGTTCGTTGACCTGCCCGTGAGCGGGGACGTGGGCACGAACGACCAGAACCCCGACGGCCCGGCGGGCACGGAGGTGTTCACGCTGGTGTCGGGCCCCTCGAACG
>NZ_JAHCTB010000006.1 GCF_018476645.1 Aequorivita echinoideorum
TAAAACTCTTTTTCTATCCCGCAATACCTTTTTAATAAAATATTCCAAAAAATTTCAAGAGCCTCCCGCGTCAAGCAAAAAACAGCTATCTGTTTTTCTAAGCGGTTGCAAATATAGAACGGATTTTATTTTTACCAAACATTGTGGTAACCTTTTTTTAATAAAAACTGAAGATATTTTTCAAACTGCTGAATCAATATAAGTTACAAATGATTCTTTTTTCAATTAATTTTACCTTAATATATATGCTCATGCTTAGATCAAATTTCATATTAGTAGCTAATATTTAAAGATTTTCTTTTAAATGATTTTTAATTCATAAAGATTTCTCTGCTGTATTGCACCAAAAGAAATCTCAATACTATATGCAGTTTATTGCAAACAGTAGAAACTAATAGTATCTTTGCGCCTTAATTTTTTTATAATATGATAGCTATTACCCTACCTGATGGAAGCGTAAAACATTTTGAGGCTGGCGTTACACCAATGGAGGTCGCAAAAAGCATAAGCGAAGGATTTGCGAGAAATGTGATTTCTGCAAATTTCAATAATATTACAGTTGAAGTTTCCACACCTTTGAAGCAAGATGGAAGCTTGGTATTATACACATGGAGCAGCGAGGAAGGCAAAAAAGCTTTCTGGCATTCTTCTGCACATATTCTTGCTCAGGCTCTGGAAGAGCTGTATCCCGGAATTAAATTGACGATTGGGCCAGCAATAGAGAACGGCTTTTACTACGATGTAGATTTTGGAGATACATCCATTTCAGAGAAAGATCTAAAGGAGGTTGAAGATAAAATGCTGGAAATCGCACGCGGCAAGCACGAATTTTCAATCCGTGAGTCTTCAAAAGCGGATGCTTTGGATTATTACAGGAGCCAAGGAAACGAATATAAGGTGGAATTAATAGAGAACCTCGAGGATGGCACTATCACCTTCTGTGATCATGATACTTTTACAGATTTATGTCGTGGCGGACACATTCCAAATACCGGCATTGTTAAAGCGGTCAAATTAATGAGTATTGCTGGCGCCTACTGGCGCGGTGATGAAAAGAATAAACAACTTACACGGATTTATGGAATAAGCTTTCCGAAACAAAAGGATCTTACTGAATATTTGGAACTTCTTGAAGAGGCAAAAAAACGCGACCATAGAAAATTAGGAAAGGAATTGGAACTTTTCACTTTTTCACAAAAAGTTGGGCAAGGTTTACCACTATGGATGCCCAAGGGAGCGGCACTAAGGGAGCGGCTGGAAAATTTTTTGAAGAAAGCCCAGAAAAAAGCTGGATATGAAATGGTTGTGACACCACATATTGGGCAAAAGGAGCTTTACGTTACCTCTGGTCACTACGCTAAGTACGGTGCAGATAGCTTTCAGCCTATCCACACACCTGCCGAAGGAGAGGAATTTTTACTTAAACCCATGAATTGTCCGCATCATTGTGAAATTTATAATAGTAAACCTTGGTCCTATAAAGATTTGCCGAAGCGCTTTGCGGAATTTGGCACAGTATATAGATACGAGCAAAGTGGCGAGCTTCACGGTTTAACACGTGTTCGTGGTTTTACCCAAGACGATGCACACATTTTCTGCACTCCAGATCAATTGGATGCGGAGTTTAAGAATGTTATCGATTTAGTTTTATACGTTTTCGGTTCGCTAGGCTTTGAGAACTTCTACACACAGGTTTCGTTAAGAGATCCAGAAAAGCCTGAAAAATACATTGGCAGTCTCGAAAATTGGGAAAAAGCCGAAAAGGCAATCATCAATGCAGCCGAGGCAAAAGGTCTCGATTATAAAATTGAGTATGGCGAAGCCGCCTTTTATGGACCCAAACTGGATTTCATGGTCAAGGATGCGTTGGGTAGAAGTTGGCAATTAGGAACCATTCAGGTAGATTACAATTTACCGGAACGATTTGAATTGGAATACAAAGGTAGCGATAATGAAACCCACCGCCCAGTTATGATTCACCGGGCACCCTTTGGAAGTATGGAGCGCTTTGTGGCTATTTTATTGGAACACACAGGCGGAAATTTCCCTTTGTGGCTCATGCCAGAGCAAGTCAGTATTTTATCTTTAAGTGAAAAATATGAAAAATACGCACAAAAAGTTTTAAATTTGCTTGAAAATGACGAAATTCGCGCCCTTGTTGACAATAGGAACGAGACAATTGGCAAGAAAATAAGGGAAGCTGAAATGAACAAAATCCCATATATGCTGATTGTTGGGGAGCAAGAAGAAAAAGATGGAACGGTTTCTGTACGTAAACACGGTGAAGGCGACTTGGGAACAATGACTGCAAAAGCCTTTTCAGAATTAATCCATCAGGAAATAAAGAAAGAATCGAAAGAATTTAATGTATAACTAAATATTTATAGCCATAGCAATACGAAGAAAAAGAAGTAAGGGACCTGCAAGGGTAATTAAAGAAGATCAACACCGCATCAACGGCAAGATTCGCGCGGAAGAAGTGCGTCTTGTTGGCGATAATGTGGAAATAGGAATATACCCACTAAGAAAAGCAAGGGATATTGCCGAGGAACAGGAGTTAGATCTTGTTGAAATCTCACCCAACGCGAACCCGCCCGTCTGTAAAGTAATAGATTATAAAAAGTTTGTCTACGAACAGAAAAAACGCGAAAAAGCCTTAAAGGCGAAAGCAACAAAGGTTACTATCAAGGAAATCCGATTCGGCCCAAATACGGACGATCACGATTATGAGTTCAAAAAGAAACACGGTGAAAAGTTTTTGCAGGAAGGCTCTAAGTTGAAAGCGTATGTTTTCTTTAAAGGACGTTCCATCATTTATAAAGACCAAGGTGAAATTTTGTTATTGCGCCTTGCCCGCGATTTGGAAGAATTCGGGAAAGTTGAACAAATGCCGAAACTGGAGGGAAAACGAATGATTATGTTCATTGCTCCAAAGAAAAAATAAACAGTCCCGGTGTTCATTGCTAAATAAAAAATCCGTTCGGATTCTCTTCAGAACCGAATTTGAAAATAAAGCGAAATAATAATTAATAATAGGAAACATGCCGAAACAAAAAACAAAATCCAGTGCCAAAAAGCGTTTTAAGCTTACGGGTTCTGGTAAAATCAAAAGAAAGCATGCGTTTAAAAGCCACATCTTGACAAAGAAAAGCAAAAAACGCAAACTCGCATTGACCCACGATGCTTTAGTAGATAAGGCCGATGAGAGCAATGTTAAGCTTATGCTTCGAATGAAGTAATACCGCTTAACCGGTTAAAACAATTATTTAAACCCTGGAGTAGCGCAATTAAAGAATTCAAAATTCATGATTCAGAATTAAGGAATCGCCTACTACAAAAAAAATTAAAATTATGCCAAGATCAGTAAATTCAGTTGCGAAGAGAGCCCGCAGAAAAAAGGTTCTTAAACAAGCCAAAGGTTTTTTTGGAAGACGTAAAAATGTATGGACAGTTGCAAAAAACGCAGTGGATAAAGCGATGCTTTATAGCTACCGTGACCGCCGTGCAAAAAAGAGAAATTTCAGATCCTTATGGATTACCCGTATAAATGCGGGAGCTAGACAGCATGGAATGTCTTATTCACAATTTATGGGAAGTTTGAAAAATAGCGGAATCGAACTTAACCGAAAGGTTTTGGCAGATTTGGCCATGAACCACCCAGAGGCTTTTGCCGCAATTATAAACAAAGTAAAATAAGACATTTATAAACTATATTATTTCGCCCAAACCGCTTCAGCAATGAGGCGGTTTTTTTATGGATAAATTCAAAAAAATAAGTTTAGTATCTTCGTCTAAATTACTTTTGAATGTTCAAGCCTATAGTTTTTATTATTTTTATTACTCTTTTCGGCAGTACTACTTTCGGCCAAGAGGGTAGTGGAAAACTGTATAAAATTGATAGGTACAAATCCATTTACCTCCCACTGGGTGAAATTTCTTTCGCAGATAGATTAGTGGAATTTAATGTAGGTTCACCCGCTCCCATTCAAAAATACAGGGATAGTCTTCAATGTTTGGAGGAACCAAATTACAGAAATTACCAAACTCCCAACTTTGTCTCTTTGGGCTGTGGAGGAAGTTTAACTGTTGAATTTACGGACAATGGTTTTATGAATCTACCCGGCGACGATCTTTATATTTTTAAAGTAGGCCCGTCATTGGAACCGGCTAAAATAGAAATTTCCCAAAATGGGAAAGATTGGATTTATGCCGGAAAAATTGCTGGCGGTAAATCTTCCATTGAATTGAGCGATGCAAAAATAGATACGGAAACTGTTTATTATTACCTGAAAATCACTGACCTCAAAGACCTGTGCCGAAGTAAAAGTGCAGGTGCAGATATTGATGCAATAGGGGCAATAAATAGCGTGATAAAATTGACTATTGATGCGGATGTGCTCTTCGATGTCGCAAAGTTCGATTTAAAGGAAACCGCCAAAAAGAGTTTGGACTCCCTTAAAAGTTCAATTGAAAAAGTGGATAGAGCTACGATTTTAATTCAAGGGCATACGGACAGTGATGGAGATGAAAGTGCAAATATGATTCTTTCTGAAAATAGAAGTATTTCAGTAAAAAACAGATTGCTGGAAATTTTTGAAAAAAGTTCAGACTACGAATTTGAAATAAAAGCGTATGGTGAAAGCAAACCGCGGGTTCCCAACAATACTGAACATAACAAGCAACAAAACCGACGCGTGGAAATTACTGTACTGCCGCCCAAGGATTACTACGAAAATTTAAATAGAAAATAAATCTGAAAAGATCAAGTCTTTTGTTTTTTCTTTTTTGCAGCTGGAAATAGAACATTGTTCAATATAAGTCGGTATCCCGGTGAATTTGGGTGTAAAGCCAACTCCGTTTTTGCATCCCCTACTCTATGCTGGTAATCTTCCGGATCGTGGCCGCCGTAAAATGTAAAAAAACCTTTTCCTTTTATTCCGTGGATGTATCGTGCTTCCCCATTGCTTTTATTTTCCCCCATCACCAAAACATTTGCTTTAATTTCATCACGATCAAACGAAGTTGTTTGACCCATAAAACCTTTCACCAATGCCGTATGGTTCTGGCAGAGCATAGTAGGTATTGGATCCCATTTTGCTGAATAATCCATTAGTGTGAAATAATCAGTTTCTTTTGATACCCTTCTTTTTTCAGTCATATCAATGCTTGAAAACTCATAGACCATTGGGCTTCGTTCCAAAATAAAATCAGTAAAGGCAAATGTTTTATTGTAATCAATTTTGCTTTGATAGCCAGGTTCGCTCGGGTCACCGTCAAACATAGGTTCGCAAATATCAACTCCTTCGGCAGAAAGTGCAATGTCGAAACTGTCGGTTGCACTGCACATTGCAAACATAAAGCCACCTCCTATCACATAATCCCGAATTTTCTTCGCCACATCCAGTTTTTCCTCTGAAACTTTATTATATCCTAATTTTGCGGCTAATAGCTCCGCATTTTTCTTGTCTTCAATATACCACGGTGCAGAACGATAAGCACGATAAAACTTACCGTATTGTCCTGTAAAGTCTTCGTGGTGTAGGTGCAACCAGTCGTAAAGAATCAACTGATCGCCCAATAATTCTTCGTCATAAATTACCTCGTAAGGAATTTCGGCATACGTCAATACCATAGTTACGGCATCATCCCAAGGAAGATTTCCTTTCGGGGAATACACAGCAATTTTCGGGGCTTTTTCAAGAACTACTGCATCCATATTTTTGGATGGACTACTTATGTCTGTAAGTATCTGTTCCGTTTTACCATCAGAAATTACCTCAAAGGAAACCCCTCGAATCTGGCATTCTCGCTGGATTTCAGCAGAATCAGGAACTAAAAATGAGCCGCCGCGATAATTGAGAAGCCATTTCACTTTCTGTTGTTTATCTAATATCCAGTACGTGATTCCGTAAGCCTTTAAGTGTTCTTTTTGGGTTTCAGCGTCCATGGGAATTAGGATGTAGGATGCCGATGCTTTGATTGAAAATAAAAAAATTAGGGTAATTGCTATGTATTTCGTCATAATGGAATTTCAAAAAAACTAGGTAAAATCCAAGTTTCCGTGGCACTAAATATAACGACAATTTTTAAGCCAAGTTTTCCTTTTCGCTAAAAAGGGACATCATTATCATCATCCGCGGAAAGATCGTCATTCATGGAACTACCAAATGCTTCATTTGCGGAAGGAAGATTTGATGTTCTGAAACTATCGTCATTTGCGGCATCATTCATTCTCGAATGAATTTCCATAGGAATTTCATCTTGGTCTAGACTCTCAAATTTACCCAAATGGCCAATGAACTTCAACCTTATTTCATCAAGGCCACCATTACGGTGCTTGGCTACAATAAATTCGGCCTGGCCTGCTGTGGGCGTATGTTCTTCGTCATCCCATTCATCAATTTTATAGTATTCTGGTCGGTAAATAAAGGAAACTATATCTGCATCCTGCTCAATAGCTCCAGACTCACGAAGATCTGAAAGCAATGGACGTTTGCTCCCGCCGCGGGTCTCAACCGCTCGAGAAAGCTGTGAGAGCGCGATTACAGGAATGTTCAATTCTTTCGCCAGCGCCTTTAGGTTTCTGGAAATAGTAGAAATTTCTTGTTCCCTATTACCACCTTTTTGGCTTCCTCCAGCAGTCATCAATTGCAAATAGTCAATGATTATGAGTTTAATTCCATGTTGTGACGATAGTCTACGTGCCTTTGCCCGTAAATCGAAAATGGAAAGAGATGGGGTGTCATCAATAAAAAGTGGTGCTTTTTCAAGACCCTTCACTTTTACGTTCAACTGTTCCCATTCATGTTTTTCAAGATTTCCCGTACGTAATTTTTCGGAACTCAATTGAGTTTCAGATGAAATAAGTCTTGTTATAAGTTGCACGGAGGACATTTCCAACGAGAAAAAAGCCACCGGAATATTATGTTCCACGGCAATATTCCGCGCCATGGAAAGTGTAAGGGCTGTTTTACCCATACCAGGCCTCGCGGCAATTATTATAAGATCACTGGGCTGCCAACCGGATGTAAGTTTGTCAACCTTTGTAAAACCGGATGGAACACCAGACAATCCTTCCTTATTGGCAATTTCCTCAATTCGCTTTTTAGCTTGTATAACCAAACTTTGGGCGGTTTCCGAAGATCTTTTTATATTTCCTTGGGTAACTTCATATAATTTTGCTTCCGCGTTGTCCAAAAGATCAAAAACATCAGTACCCTCGTTATATGAATCTTCAATTATTTCATTTGAAATTTTTATCAAACTTCGCTGAATATATTTCTGAAGAATAATACGTGCGTGAAATTCTATATGCGCTGAAGATGAAACCTTTTGGGTCAATTGGATAAGATAAAACTCCCCTCCAGCGAGTTCCAATTTGCCCTGCTTCTTCAATTGCGATGAAACGGTTAATAAGTCCACCGGCTCACTGTTTTCGAACAATGTATGTATTGCTTCAAATATATGTTGGTGCGCCTGTTTGTAGAACACTTCGGGATGAAGAATATCTATCACTTCATCCACCCCCTTTTTATCAATCATTAAAGCGCCAATTACAACTTCTTCTAAATCAATAGCTTGCGGAGGTAATTTTCCTTTTTCAAGCGAAATTACCTGGGAAGAGCGAGTTGCATAACTGGCTTGAGACTGAATTTTTTCCATAAGGCGAATGTAAAGAAAATGTTAAGAGGTGGATTTATTTTTTGCAGCTCTATGTCCACAGGTCTTCAACAATCCAACTGTTAATAAACACAAAATAATGTTGATAACCCGTAAAAAAATCCGAAGGCCTCCCTCCGGATTTCTGTTATTGTATGCTATTGTTACAATTAGTTTTTGAAGGCTCCCATATCCAAATATTTTTCCATTCTGGCATGCACCAAATCTTTTGGGGATAACATTTTTAGGTCGTGATATGCCCCAGAAATTGCCTCCGAAACTGTTTTGAAAGTAGATTCCCGATCGCTGTGGGCACCGCCTAAGGGTTCTTTGATAATCTCGTCTATCAATTTCTGCTTTTTCATGTCTGTAGCGGTAAGCTTCAATGACTCCGCTGCCTGCTCCTTGAATTCCCAGCTTCGCCATAAAATCGACGAACAGCTCTCCGGCGAAATAACTGAATACCAAGTATTTTCAAGCATTAGTACAGAATCACCAACACCGATACCTAACGCGCCACCGCTTGCGCCTTCGCCAATAATAACAACAATAATGGGCACTTTAAGCCTTGTCATTTCCAAAATATTTCGGGCGATGGCCTCGCCTTGGCCGCGTTCTTCAGCCTCTAGGCCTGGATAGGCTCCCGGCGTATCCACAAAACAGACAACGGGAATATTGAACTTTTCGGCAGATTTCATTAACCTTAATGCCTTTCTGTAGCCTTCAGGATTTGCCATCCCAAAATTCCTGAATTGCCGTGTTTTTGTGTTGTATCCTTTTTGTTGCCCAATAAACATATAGCTTTGGTCATCAATTTTTCCGAGACCACCCACCATAGCTTTATCATCCTTAAAATTTCTGTCTCCATGAAGTTCCAAAAAGGAATCTCCACAAATGGCCTTTATATAATCCATAGTATATGGACGATCCGGATGACGGGACAATTGCACACGTTGCCAAGGCGTTAGGTTTTTATAAATTTCCTTTTTAGTTGCAGCCAATTTTTTTTCAATCTGTTTGCAGGTATTGCTCACGTCAACATTGCTCTCTTCTCCAATAAGGCAAGCCTTCTCAAATTGTTCCTGTAATTCCTTTATAGGTAATTCAAAATCAAGATATTCCATATTTTTTGATACTTTTTGTGGGAGTGATTGACAAAGATAAAAATATTGTTTTTAGGTATCTGCCAATCTTCTTCTTTTTCTTTGTTGGGTAACTTTTATAATTCCGTTGGCCACTACCGTTATTAAAATAATGCCGGCGCCATAGTAAAATTGTGGACTCATATTTTCAGAATCGCCTAAAACCAAGAGCGCTAAAATAATTCCATAAACGGGCTCCAAATTAATGGTAAGCATTACCGTGTAGGGGCTTATCCATTTCATTACGTGAACCGAAGCTATAAAAGCATAGGCTGTACAAGCCGAAGCCAAAACGACCAAATACACCCAGTCCGTAGGTTTCAAAATAAAAAATTTTGAATTAAACTTTCCGGCGAAAGCCAAATAAACGGTTATCCCCAAAACGCCGAACATAAGTTCATAAAATGAAATAACCGAAGCTTTGTGCTGCAGTGCGAATTTTCCATTTATAACTGAAAAGAGTGCGCTTAAAAATGCGGAAGCCAATGCCAATAAAATTCCAGTTGTATAAGAACCTTCTACATCAAAAATTACATAAAGGCCCACCACCGCTACCAAGCCAAATAATACTTCGTAAATAATTATTTTTCGACCGTATAAAATGGGTTCCAATAGCGATGCAAAAAAAGCGCCCGTTGAAAGTACGGCGAGCGTCACAGATACATTTGATGCTTTTATGGCTCCAAAAAAAGTAAGCCAATGCAATGCAATAATCAATCCCGCAAGACAAAAACCCAATAATGTTTTACGCGAAAAGCGCAATTTCTCTTTTCTTATTGAAATGAAAATAAAGATAAAACCTGTTGCCAGTAACATTCTGTACCACACCAACGGAATTGCCTCCAAGGAAATGAGCGCGCCCAAAACCGCCGTAAAGCCCCAAATAAAAACTATAAAATGAAGGTGGAGATAATTGAGAAGCTTATCGTTTCGCATTTTTTAAAAGATAAATTGCCAATATTGCAAATACAAAATTCGGGAACCAAGTGGCTATTAATGGAGAAAAAGAACTCTGTTCCGCCATGGTTCCAAAAATCTTATCAAAGAATATAAAAACCATCCCAATGCCGATTCCTATTGCCAGATTAATTCCCATACCGCCACGTCTCTTTACTGAAGAAACCGCAACTGCAATAATAGTAAGAATATAAGCTGAAACAGGTAAACTCCAGCGTTTGTAGCGTACCACTTCATACCTATTGATATAACTTGACCCGCGCGCCTTTTCTTTTTTAATAAAATCATTCAGTTCGAAAAAACTCAAGGTCTCGGCAATATAGTTTACCGGCGTCAAATCCTCCATATCAAATGAAAAAACGGTATCCAACTGTGCCAGGCGAGCAATTATATCTCCTTGTTCGCCAACCTTCCTTTTTGTGTAATTATATAATGTATAAGAGCTATCAGCTTCGTTATATTTAATTTGTGATGCTGCAATTTTATAAGTCATTTCATTTCCTTCAAAATGTTCCAAAGTGAAATTGCTACCGGTTTTTTCGGTTAAGTTGAAATAACTCACGTAGATATAATCATTGTCATTTATCTGAGTATAAACATTACTCTGGTCCCTATCCTGCTTGCCCTTCTTCAAATAATCATAAGAAAATTCATTGAAGCCTTTACTAGCCTTTGGTGCCAGATACATACTGAAAATCAACGCCGCAATGCAAACGAGCGTTGCTCCAATCATATAGGGGCGCAAAAACCTGTTATAACTAACGCCGCTACTCAAGAAAGCAATAACCTCCGTATTGTTTGCCAATTTTGAAGTGAACCAAATTACTGATAGAAACAAAAAAAGCGGAAATAGAAGGTTGGCAAAATAAATGGTGAAATTGTAGAGATAGATTAAAACCTCAACCAATGGAACTTCGTTCTCCAGTATCTTATCGATTTTTTCCGCGAGATGTACCGTAATTCCTATAGGTATAAAAAGCAATAATAGCAGCGAAAATGTGCCCAAATACCTCTTTAAAATATATCTATCTAGAATGCTCAGCATTTTATAATCGTTGGTCCATTTGTTTTACCATTTGGTTTTTCCACGGCGTAAAATCTCCGGCTACTATATGTTTTCGCGCCTCGCGAACCAACCACAGATAAAATCCAAGATTGTGGATGGTTGCAATCTGTCTGCCCAGCATTTCATTTACCGTAAATAGATGGCGCAAATAGGCTTTACTATATTCTGTATCTACCCACGTAATCCCCATTGGGTCAATTGCCGAGAAATCTGATTCCCATTTTTTATTTTTTATATTTATGGTTCCTTCGGCTGTGAAAAGCATACCGTTTCGGCCATTACGTGTAGGCATTACACAGTCAAACATATCAATGCCAAGCGCTATATTTTCCAAAATATTAATCGGTGTGCCTACTCCCATCAAATAACGTGGTTTTTCTTTCGGAAGTATTTCAGTAACCACTTGGGTCATTTCATACATTTCCTCGGCAGGTTCACCCACAGAAAGTCCACCAATGGCGTTACCCTTAGCATTTGCAGAAGCAATATACTCCGCAGACTGTTTTCTCAAATCCTTATAGGTACTTCCTTGGACAATAGGGAAGAAAGTTTGGTCGTAATCGTATTTTAAGGGTGTTTTTTCAAGGTGTTTTATGCATCTGTCAAGCCATCTGTGCGTCATATGCATAGATCGTTTCGCATAATTATAATCGCATGGATAGGGCGTACATTCATCAAATGCCATAATAATATCGGCCCCGATGGTACGCTGGATTTCCATCACATTTTCTGGGGTAAAGGTGTGGTAACTTCCGTCTATATGACTTTTAAATTTCACGCCTTCCTCTTTAATTTTTCTGTTAGCAGATAAGGAATATACTTGGTAGCCACCACTATCCGTAAGAATATTTCCGGTCCAGTTCATAAACTTATGGATTCCACCCGCTTTTTCAAGGATTGGGGTTTGCGGCCGTAAGTAAAGATGGTAAGTGTTACCCAGAATAATATCTGGATTTATCTCCTCCCGCAATTCTCTTTGATGGACACCCTTAACGGTTGCCACCGTGCCAACGGGCATAAAAATAGGGGTTTCCACGATACCGTGATCGAGCGAGATTGTGCCCGCACGCGCACTTCCTTGGGAGTCTGTAGCTTCTAATTTAAAATGCATTCCAGCAATTTTTATTAAGTGCGCAAAGATAAACTTAATAATTATGAATAGTGAAGTCAGAATTCAGAATTAAAACGCATGTTAACAAAAGTCAGAAATCGTTGATAAATGAAGTATTATCTATTTTGAACAGCCTGCCGAATACTTTATTTTTGAAAACGAAAACTTAAACAAACTATGGCAAATTATAAAGAACTTGAAGATTTGGTAACACAGGTACGCCGGGACATTTTGCGGCAAGTGCATAAGGTAAATTCCGGTCATCCCGGAGGTTCTTTGGGCTGCGCCGAATTTTTTGTGGCACTGTACAATGAAGTGATGGACCGGAACGAAAATTTTACAATGGATGGTGTGGGCGAAGATTTATTTTTTCTTTCAAATGGGCATATATCTCCAGTTTTTTATAGTGTTTTAGCACGTGCGGGCTATTTTCCCGTTGAGGAGTTGGCAACATTTAGACATATAAACTCAAGGTTGCAGGGGCATCCCACAACGCACGAAGGCCTTCCGGGAATTAGGGTAGCTTCCGGCTCACTTGGGCAGGGAATTTCAGTTGCAATTGGTGCCGCACAGGCAAAAAAATTGAACAAGGACAAGCATTTAATTTATGTGCTTTGTGGCGATGGCGAATTACAGGAAGGGCAAAATTGGGAAGCAATGATGTATGCCGCTGGAAATAATGTGGACAACCTCATCCTAACCGTAGATTTAAATGGCCAGCAGATTGATGGGGCTACTAAAAATGTACTTCCGTTAGGAAATTTAAAAGCAAAATTTGAAGCCTTCGGTTGGGAAGTTTTGGATATTGAAAAAGGAAATGATTTGAAAGCTGTAGTTTCCGGCCTTGAAAAAGCAAAGGACAAAACAGGAAATTCAAAACCCATCTGTATTCTAATGCATACCGAAATGGGCAATGGAGTAGATTTTATGATGCACACGCACGATTGGCACGGGAAGGCACCCAACGACCAGCAATTGGAAAATGCACTTTCACAGAATCCAATTACTTTAGGAGATTACTAAAAAGAAAATTTAAAAAAAACGAATGAAAAAATATACAGATACCGGTAAAAAAGATACACGTTCAGGCTTCGGTGATGGGCTCACCGAATTGGGAAAGAAAAACCAAAATGTAGTAGCGCTCTGCGCAGATCTTACCGGCTCCTTAAAAATGGACGATTTTAAGGCAAATCATCCAGAGCGTTTTTTTCAAGTGGGAATAGCCGAAGCTAATATGATTGGTATGGCTGCAGGAATGACCATTGGAGGTAAAATTCCATTTACCGGAACTTTTGCAAATTTTTCCACGGGAAGAGTTTATGACCAAATTCGCCAAAGTGTGGCATATAGTGGTAAAAATGTAAAAATTTGTGCCTCGCACGCGGGTTTGACTTTGGGTGAGGATGGTGCAACACATCAAATTTTGGAAGATATTGGCCTTATGAAAATGCTTCCGGGAATGACCGTAATCAATACCTGCGATTACAATCAAACCAAAGCTGCCACCATAGCCATTGCGGATTATGAAGGACCTGTCTATTTGCGTTTTGGAAGACCCAAAGTAGCAAACTTCACCCCCGAGGATCAAAATTTCCAAATAGGAAAAGCGATACAATTGCAGGAAGGAACCGATGTTACCGTTGTTGCCACGGGCCATTTAGTTTGGGAAGCGTTGCAAGCAGCCGAAGCATTGCACGATAAAGGCATTTCAGCAGAGGTAATAAATATACATACTATAAAGCCGCTGGATAATGATGCTATTTTGAAAAGTGTAAAAAAGACCGGGTGCATTGTCACTGCCGAGGAGCATAATTTTTTGGGAGGTTTGGGCGAGAGCGTATCAAGATTATTAACAACCAACCATCCGGTGCCGCAAGAATTTATTGCTACCCAAGATACTTTTGGAGAATCTGGTACTCCTGAGGAATTAATGGACAAATATGGCTTGAACGCCGCGGCAATTGAAAACGCGGTAAAAAAAGTTATAGCTAGAAAATAAAAGTCATTTATCTAATAAAAAAAAATCCACATTTCTAAGATGTGGATTTTTTTATTTAAATATTCGGATCTAAGTAATCTGGTATTCCATCTCCATTTGAATCTGGAAAAGTTACATTTCCACCAACGATTCTTATCTCATCCCTTGTTAATCGACCATCACCATCATCATCTACATCAAGATAATTGGGAACTCTATTCCCCAACGGTTCAGAATCAATATCTGTATTGTCATCTAACAAGTTTTTATTTCCATTTAAATCTTCCATAAAGGAGGGAATGCCATCTCCATCGTGATCCAATATTTCAGTCGCAAAAACTTGGAAAGTGAAAATAAGCTGTTCGTAAGCGCTAATTGAGGAACTCCCGGATTGATAATAAGCCAAGCCAGACGGAACAAAAACTGCACCTACCCCAAAGTTTTCAAAGGAAAAAGTTCCATCAGGGTTGGTGTTTACAGTTCCCGCACCTTTGAATAATGGATATATTTCCTGAAATCCAGTAATGGTTTGACTCAAATCCAAGCGTACCGCTGTAGCCGAACTATCAAAGGTCTCAAGACCCAAGGACGTTCCGCGATAGTTTGTGGTAACCGCGTCACAAAAATTTGGGCTTTCAGACTGACCCTCAGCGGCTTTAAGGTAATACAATTTATATTCAACACTTGTGTCAATTCTATCCCTAACCACAATCGACGATACCTGCTCTATCAAAGGTGTTTTTTCAGAATTATCGCCTGCAATGCTATCAAACCTAACTTGAAAGTCAAAATCTGGATTGCTCCCCGCGTTTTGAAATTCTTCATAATTATAAAAGTGAGTCTGCAGGAAACCTTCAATTTCGGCTTGGGCGCGTATGGCTTCCTCGCCCCTATCCCTTGGTGGGGTTATTTCCACGTTATCATCATCATTGTTGCAGGAATACATGAGTGCCGCAATGGCAATCAAAAAAATATATTTATTTTTAATTTTTATCATCATAGCATTTTTGAGGGCGCAAGATACAATTTTCAGTTATTTTTGTATACCCGTTTAACGCAGAAATTAAGGCTTTTGTATGAGGATTGATAAATATTTGTGGTGCATACGCTACTTTAAAACCAGAAGTATTGCAACGCAGGCTTGTAAGAAAGGAGCGGTGCGAGTAAACGGTGATGTGGTAAAACCTGCGCGCGATGTTTATCCCGGCGATAATATTTCAGTTCGAAAAGAACAGATAAACTATCAGATTGAAGTACTTGACCTTCCGGAAAGTAGGTTGGGCGCAAAACTGGTTGATATGTATAGAAAGGATATTACGCCAAAAGAAGCCTTTGAAACAAATGAACTTTTGCAATATTCCAAAACATACTATCGAAAGAAAGGGGTTGGCAGGCCAACTAAAAAAGACCGCAGGGATATTGAGGAGTTCACGGACAAGCCAAAAGATGAGAATGATTTAGATTAATTTAGCAAAAAACAAAACCATGCAACAAACAACCACCATAATTCTTGATAAAACCCAAATTGCCCATAAAATTAAGCGCATGGCATACCAAGTCTATGAAACTAATGTTGATGAAAAAGAGGTAATCATTGCTGGTATCGTAGAGAACGGATTCAAATTGGCCAAAAAATTAAAGACGGAAATTGAAAAAATATCTCCCTTATCCGTAACATTGTGTGAAGTGCATGTTGATAAAAAAAATCCGCATAAAGAAATAACTACTTCCTTAAAAACCGAAGAATACAGAAATAAATCATTGGTACTTGTTGATGACGTACTCCATTCTGGAACAACTTTAATCTATGGCGTAAAACATTTTCTTGATGTACCGCTTAAGCAGTTCAAAACTGCGGTTTTGGTGGATAGAAATCATAAAAAATACCCTATTAAAGCTGACTTTAAAGGCATTTCGCTTTCCACCTCCATAAATGAAAATGTTTCGGTAATTTTTGAAAAGAACAACGACAAGGCCATCTTAGAATAATTTTTCATTTACGTGCTGTACAATTTCCGGTATGGATAGATTTTCAACATCAACTATAGAATCTGCCTGGTTGTAATAAAAGGCACGTTCAAAAAGGTGCTTTCTTATGAAATCCTCCAAAATACTTTTTGACTCCAAATGTGAAATGAGCGGGCGTTGGGCCCTTTCCGCAAAAAGTCTTTCAGTGAGTTGTTTTATTGAATTTTTCAAATAGACACTTTTAATGTCTTTCTGATCTTTAATATATTCAAGTGTGTTTCCATAACATGGCGTTCCACCACCGGTCGCCATTACGAAAGAACCATTTTCAGCAACCAATTTTTTTAGAATTTCATTTTCTTTTTTTCTGAAATAAATTTCTCCTTTATCTGAAAAAATTGAGGCAATATTTTTTCCCTCGACACTTTCAATTTCAGCATCGAGATCCAAAAATTTTAAGCTGAGCTTATCTGCCAGATTTTTTCCCACGGAAGATTTTCCGCTACCCATGTAACCAAAAAGTATTATTTTCATTTTTTGAAAGTAGCAAATAAGCTGAAATTTCTATTTAAAATTCGAAAGAAATCTTGATGCAAAGGTTAAAAAGACATGTTCACTAAAAAATTATTGAACTGGAAGTACTGTAAACCAAGCAATTTGAATTTATCTTAAATTAAATCCATTTTCCTTTTGAAAAATAAATTTAATGATAGTATATTTGCACCCGCATTGCCAATAAGGCTGGCGATTATTAAAAAGGAAGACTTGGTAGCTCAGCTGGTAGAGCACCTCACTTTTAATGAGGTGGTCCTGGGTTCGAATCCCAGCCAGGTCACAAAATCTACAAAACCTGTCAAAAATTTTTGACAGGTTTTTTTTATGAGACAACAACTAGACTTATAGATTTTCTTTCTTCAGATTTCTCATCATAGATGTGGCCGTAAATCCATGAATTACAATAGACATTAGAACGGTAAAAGACACAATGGACCAAAGTTCATCTTGACTATCAAATTCAAACTCACTAATACCGAAAGCCAAATAAAATATGGAGCCCATTCCGCGTATGCCAAAGAAACTTATGGCAAATTTCTGCATCAGCTTTAATTTTACTGTGCTTAAGGCTAGCAAACCTGTTGCCGGACGAATTAAAAATATGAAAACGACAACGAATAGTGCCATTTGCCAAGTAAGTGCATCCAGCACCCCAAGAGCAACCGCTCCGCCAAATACAATGAGCAAAACGCATATAAGCAATCGCTCAATTTGATCCGTAAAAGTATGCATGTCCTTGTGGTATTTATGCCCTTTCTCATAGTGTCTTAACGTGATGGCTGCTATAAATACAGCGATAAACCCGTATCCGTGAATCAATTCCGCGAAGCCATACGATATTAGTGTGACAGATATGGCCAGCAAACTGTTTTTTGTGCTGAGCATTTCATATTTATCACCAATGTTAAAAACTAAATACCCAATGCCCCTTCCCACAAGAAATCCTATAATAATGCCGGTGATAATGCGGTAAACCAAATCAAACCCAAACCATTCTATATAATTACCATCTTGACCGGAGGTAACCAGCCCCACGGTTATTGCAAGCCAAGTGAAGGGAAAAGCAATCCCGTCATTAATTCCCGCCTCGGCGGTAAGTGAAAATTTAGTTTCAGATTTTCCGGAATCGTTGGGCGGGCCTACTTGTACATCCGCTGCGAGAACCGGATCTGTGGGTGCTAATACTGCGCCTAGCAATACTGCAGAAGCTATGTTTAATCCTAGAAAGTAATAACCTAAAATGGTAGAAATTGCAATACACAATAACATTGTTATTCCAACTAATTTTAAGGGAATTTCCCATTTCTTAAAAGAAAAGGCGCGATCAATTTTTATTCCAGCACCCATCAATGAGATAATTACAATTAATTCCGTTAAGTGAAGCGTTAGACTTTCGTTGTCTTGGGGAATTGGATTGGGTAGATTTTGAGGTACAAGTTTGTACAGAATAAAACCAGCAACTAGGTAGAAAATAGAATAAGAAATCCCCGTTTTCTGCAATATCTTCGGCATCCAAGTACTTGTGAAAGTGGCGATACCCACTATAATCAATATAAAAATGTAACTATCCATTCAATAAATTTCAGATTTGAATATTCAAAAAAGACTTGCTTATAGTTTCAAAAAAGTTAGATTGATATTAAAAACAATTCGATATAAAAGTACACCAATCGATTCAAGCATCACGAAATGTATCAGCAAAAGATTTAAATGCAACCTGCTCGTTTTCAGAATAGATTGCAAATATTTTGATTGATGCACAATTTTTAGAAAAATTATAAAATTTTATGCACTTCGCAACATTTATATTTTTTTATATTTGCCGGGATTTATCAGTATAAAAATGTTTCGTGTTGTGTGAAAAACCAGCATACAATCATTTTTAAATCACCTACCCGGGTGCTGGAATTGGTAGACAGGCATGGTTGAGGGCCATGTGTCCTCAGGACGTATGGGTTCAAGTCCCATCCCGGGTACAACTTTCTTCACTATATTAGTTTACCCTTTTTAAAAGGTGCGTTTCATTTCTTTTCAGTAATTTAACTTCATATTCAAAATCACTATAATTTGGTCAAAACAGAGTTTGGCATAAAGGATCTGGAAAATTTGTCGCACATAAAGGCGCATACCATCCGGATTTGGGAAAAACGCTATAAAATTCTGCAGCCCGAACGTAGCAATACGAATATTAGAAAATACAATTTAGACAATCTTAAAAAATTGCTGAATGTAGTTTTTCTTTATAATTCAGGGCACAAAATATCTGCCATTGCAAACTTGACGCCCGAACAGATCCAAAATTTAATAAATTCAAAAATTGGAAGGAATCAAAATTATCCCCTTCAAGTTTTTAAATCAACGATGTTTGATTTTAATACCGAATTATTCAATGCCACTTTTGAAAATTTATTGAAGCAAAAAAGTTTGGGTGAAATCTTTGAAGAAATTTTCATTCCATTGTTGAATGAAATTGGTGTTTTATGGCACAATGGTACTGTAGAACCCGCGCATGAGCATTTTATATCAGAAATGGTTAAACATAAACTCATCGCGCATACAGCTTTATTACCAAAATCTATTACAGATGGCAGCAAGCCAACCTTTGTGCTGTATCTTCCCCTTGCGGAAATCCACGAAATCGGGCTTTTGTATGCAAACTATGAAATTATTTCGGAAGGTTTTAAAACGATATATTTAGGGCCAAATTTATCCTTGGAAAATCTATCACGCATTTTAGATCTTGCACCCCAACTGATTTTTGTTACATCATTGACCCTCATTTCTACTGAGGAAAGCATTATGGAATATATTGATGAGTTTCAAAATAGAATCAATTTCAAAAGAAACTTGAAAATGTGGATCATCGGAAAGAAAATTGAAAATATGCCCAATAAACACGATAATATTCTTTTCTTTGGGAATGTGGGGAATTTTAAAAATCACCTTCAAAACCTAAATAAAACCTAATTTTTTTTTGACATTCCTAATTTGTTTAAATTAATTGTAAATTCGTTAAACAATATGAATAAAAAGATTGCTGTCATTGGTTCTGGTTTTTCCTCCCTCGCTGCTGCCTGCTATTTGGCGAAAGCGGGTAATTCGGTAACAATTTTTGAAAAGAATGACAGCATTGGAGGCAGGGCGAGGCAGCTTAAAAAAGACGGTTTTGTGTTTGATATGGGGCCAACCTGGTACTGGATGCCCGATGTGTTTGAACGTTTTTTCAGCGATTTCCGAAAAAAGCCTTCTGATTATTACCAACTCATTAAATTAAATCCTGCTTACCGCGTGTTTTTTGGGCAAAATGATTCAATTGCAATTGAAGATACACTGCCAAAAATAATTGATGCTTTTGAAAAGGAAGAAAAAGGGAGCTCAAAAAAACTGAAGAAATTTATGGCGCAAGCGCAGGATAATTATAATATTGCCATAAAGGACTTGGTTTACAGACCGGGTGTCTCGCCCTTTGAGCTAGTAACACCTGCTACTTTTAAAAAAATTTCTCAATTTTTCAGTACCATAAGTAGAGATGTTCGCAAGGAATTTTCTAACCCAAAACTTATTTCAATATTAGAATTTCCAGTTTTATTTTTAGGGGCAAAACCCAGCAATACTCCTTCATTTTATAGTTTTATGAACTATGCCGATTTTGGACTCGGCACTTTTCATCCGGTCAATGGAATGTACAGCGTAGTCGCGGGAATGAAGAAATTGGCTGAAGAGTTGGGTGTGGTTATTAAAACCAACCAGAAAGTTGAAAAAATAAATCTTTCCGGCGCTACCGCATCAGCAATTAGGGTGAACGGAGAAACGATTGAGCACGATTATATTTTGAGCGGTGCGGATTATCACCACACTGAAACACTTCTCCCACAAAGTTTTCGGCAATATTCGGAATCTTATTGGCAGAAAAAAACGTTTGCGCCTTCGGCATTAATGTTCTACGTGGGTTTCAGTAGAAAACTGGAAAATGTGGAACATCATTCATTATTCTTTGATGTGGATTTTGAGAAGCACGCCCAAGAAATTTACGATGAACCCAAATGGCCTGAAAATCCACTTTTCTATGCCAGTTTTCCTTCAAAAACAGATGCCCACGTTGCACCGGATGGAATGGAGGCAGGTATATTTTTAGTTCCCTTGGCTCCAGGTTTAAATGACACTGCCGAATTGCGTGAAGAATATTTTGGCAAAATAATGGAACGCTTTGAAAAAATTACCACCCAAGAGGTAAAAAAATACGTTATATTTAAAGAGTCTTTCTGTATAAACGATTTTATTTCTGATTACAACAGTTATAAAGGCAATGCTTATGGATTGGCAAATACGTTGATGCAAACCGCTTTTTTAAGACCTAAATTGAAAAGCAAAAAAATAAAAAATCTGTATTTTACAGGACAATTAACCGTTCCCGGACCTGGAGTTCCGCCTTCATTGATTTCGGGGAAACTAGCCGCCGGCCTCATTGAAAAATCCATAAACGCGTGAAAGAAATCTTCGACATAGTATCCCAAACTTGCAGTAAAAACGTGACCGCAACCTATAGCACATCGTTTTCACTGGCTACAAAAATGGTCTCGCCTTCCATACGGCAGGACATTTATAATATTTACGGATTCGTGCGTTTTGCAGATGAAATTGTAGATTCGTTTCACGACTACAATAAAGAAGTTCTCTTTTCAAGATTTGAAAAGTCTTTGGAAGAAGCCTTGGAGGATAAAATAAGCTTAAATCCCATATTAAATTCATTTCAACATACCGTCCATAAATATAATATTGATTCAGAGCTAATTGAAGCATTTATGGATAGTATGCGCCAAGATCTTTCAAAATCCATTTACAGTACCGAAGCTGAATTCAGAGATTACATTTATGGCTCCGCAGACGTGGTTGGGCTTATGTGCCTAAAGGTTTTTGTAAAAGGTGATGCCAAAAAATATGATGAGCTGAAAGATGCCGCAATGAATTTGGGTTCCGCATTTCAAAAAGTCAATTTTTTGAGGGACTTAAAGGCAGACTATGAGCAATTAAGTCGTTCATATTTTCCCAATACAAATCTGGATTCGCTCGATGAAACTTCAAAACAGCGAATCATAAAAGAAATTGAAGATAATTTCAACAAAGGGTATGAAGGAATTTTGATGCTTCCCAATGATGCAAAATTGGGAGTATTTGTGGCTTATCGATATTATAGACGACTATTAAAGAAACTGCAGCAAACACCGGCAATGGAAATTAAAAACAAACGTATACGCGTCCCCAATGTTGAGAAATTTGGTTTGCTTACGCGCAGTTATGTGAAATACCAATTAAATTTGGTGAAATAATATAAAAATGAATACCGTTCTTTGGATTTTAATTTTCATTAGTACTTTCTGCATTATGGAATTTATGGCGTGGTTTACCCATAAATATGTGATGCACGGGTTTTTGTGGAAACTTCATAAAGATCACCATCATAAGGATCACGGAAGCTGGTGGGAACGCAATGATTATTTTTTTCTATTCTACGCACTTGTAAGCATTGGTTGTTTTGTGGCTTGGAATTACTATGGATTCTGGGCCGGTTTACCGATTGGCCTAGGGATTTTCGCTTATGGGCTCACTTATTTTTTCGTGCACGATATTTTTATACATCAGCGTTTCAAGATGTTTCGAAATGCAAACAACTGGTACGCTCGCGGTATACGAAGGGCGCACAAAATTCACCATAAACATTTGGGCAAGGATAAGGGAGAGTGCTTCGGGATGTTGATGCCACCACTCAAGTATTTCAAAAAATAATGTTGGCGCATTTATATTTTTGGTTAAATATCGCTTCAGTGGGAGTTCCATTTTTATTCAGTTTTCATCCAAAATTGAAATTTTATAAGTATTGGAAATTTCTCTTTCCATCAATAGCAATAATGATGGCGATTTTTATTCCGTGGGACATTATTTTTACCAAAAATGGTTTTTGGGGATTTAATGAAAATTATCTTTTGGGTTCAAAACTATTTGGACTCCCTTTGGAGGAATGGCTATTTTTTATTTGCATCCCCTACGCCTGTCTTTTTACGCACTATTCATTACAATATTTCTTTCCAAAATTCAAGCTATCAGTCAAAGCTGTTGATGTTATTTATATAATGCTTCAGACTGTATTGATCGCTACCCTTCTGTATAATTACAATCGGTGGTACACCGCGGTAAACTTTGCTTATGCCATACTATTGCTGGGTTTGGTCTATAATTATGATAAGAACATACTTCAAGTTTTCCTGCCCAGTTTCTTGGTTATTTTGATACCTTTTTTTCTCGTGAATGGTGTACTTACGGGAAGTTGGATTGAAGATGAAGTGGTATGGTACAATAATTCGGAAAATTTGGGTATAAGAATTGGAACCGTGCCAATTGAAGACAGTATCTACGCTCTGGGAATGCTTTTAAGTGTATTCGCATTAATGGAATATTTCAGCAGAAAAAAGCGGATATAAATTTTTCAGAAAAGTTGAAATTCAGTTTCACTTTCGGGTGGACACTTCAATTTCAGCACTTTATGAGTCAAAAAATAAATATTTTCGGTCACGTTTACCCGTACATTTATTAAATAAGTTATTGTACATTTATTTGAAAAACCACATAATTGTATGATACATCCAAAAACTGAGCTGAAACTTATAAGTAAGGAAGTAGGCTATGGCGTTGTTGCCAAAGAATTCATTCCTGCCGGCACTATTACTTGGGCTCTCGACGAATTGGACAGAGAATTCACCCCAGAAATGGTTCAAAAATTAAATCCCATTTCCCAAAATATTTTAGATACCTATTGCTACCGAAACAACAAAGGAAATTTTGTGCTTTGCTGGGACTATGGACGTTACGTGAACCACAGTTTTAAATCCAACTGTCTTTCAACAGCTTATGATTTTGAAATTGCCATTCGCGATATTTATCCCGGCGAGGAACTTACGGATGATTATGGGTATTTAAATGTTTCTGAACCATTTACCGGCATTGAGGAAGGCACGGACAGGAAAACGGTTTATCCAGATGATCTGCTCAACTTCCACGGGGTTTGGGATCGGCAACTTATGGATGTATTTCACAGAATTCCAAAGGTTGATCAGCCACTACGGGAATTATTGACGGACGATCTTTGGAAAAAAGTGATACATATTGCCGAAGGAAAACGTGAAATGGACTCTATATTGAAAAACCATTATGCTGAAAACGGTTATGCCGAAGCCGAAAAAGGAAACTAAATTATTCTAGAAGCAATTTTATAAAATCCCTATTTTTTTTATCATCCCAATTTGGTTCATCTTTGCGAATGATAATTCCAAGACTTTCGGAAATGATAAATATAGTAGCCAATAAAGAATTTCATCAAATTTGACCCTTTTCAATTTGAAAATAAATGGGAAACGTATATTTATTTTTATTCAAAAATCGATATACGTTTTCTTTTTTTAAAATATAAAAAGAAAATGCCAACTTGCTTCCCATAAAATTCATCCAACTTCTGTAGCGAAGGGAGCTCTAAAATGTAGGGTGAACTATAGGTGGTTAACAACCTTAAAACTAGAATTTCTCCTCAGGAACATTTGAAGTTTACTTATAACGAGTTTACATTCATCTCATTCTACTTATAATTTTCAATTTTATATTGTCAGATATTTCTTCGGAAGGTTAAAATTAAATGAATCGTTGGGCCAAAACGTATATTGGAAATCCCGAAGTGGTAAAATCAAGAGCATAAAAGTGATCTAAACAAAGTTGTTCTGATTTTTTATAAAATCTACTTCAATCGATAATTATTGTTAAAATAAAATATAAAGTCTCATTTTGAGAATTTATTAGTAAATTTATCTCGCCCTAAATTTAATGAGATGAAATTTCTATCGCCCTTATTTCTTCTGTTCTATATATCCGTTTATTCTCAAGTAGGTATTGGTACAACAGATCCCACTGCGACGCTTGACATAGATGGAACTGTAAGAATTAGATCCACCCAACAGGAAAATGATCTTGAGATTGCAAAAGATTCCATTTTGGTAATTTCAAAAAATGGAAATGTAAACAGAACTACTTCGAAAGATGTGTATGAAAGCCATATTAAAACCGCAGTACGAGGGACTTTCAGCGGTAGTGGGAATATTGCCATTACCCTAGGAAGTAATGTGGCCACCATTCCTTTTAATAATTTAGAGTTTGATACAAATACCGAATTTAATACTTCAACCCATATATTTACCGCAAAGCAAGATGGAATTTACCACGTATATGGTCAAATAAATTCTTCGGGAGGAATTGCCGCGTCACCAGATTACGGAATCCAAATTCTTAAAAATAATACCGTAATAGTCCAACAGAATTTTTCAAATTTGAATATTTCTCTACTTGGCTTAAATTTGAATGTTACACCACCCATTAGAAGCGTGCAAACTCTGGTAAAACTAAATGCCGGCGAAACCATAAGGTTTCAACTATATACTTCTTTAGTAAGCGTTAATCTACTTCGTTCTCCCATAGATAGTTATTTCACTATCCACCAAATACGATAAAAAAAACTCCTTCCCATTTATTGGAAAGGAGTTTTATATTTGAATTAATATATTTTAGGAAGCGTTTTGCTTTTTAATCAAATTAAGTGCAGACCCTTCACGATACCATTTAATTTGGGCATCATTATAGGTGTGATTAACTTTTATGGTTTCCTTTTCACCATTTTCGTGCATTATTTCAATAGACAAAGGTTTATTTTCCGCAAAATCTGCTATATCAACAAAATTGAAGGTATCATTTTCTTGAATTTTATCATAGTCTTCTTCATTGGCGAAAGTCAATGCCAACATACCTTGTTTTTTTAGGTTTGTTTCGTGGATGCGCGCAAAAGATTTCACCAAAACCGCTGCAACTCCCAAGAATCTTGGTTGCATAGCTGCGTGTTCCCGCGAAGATCCCTCACCATAATTATGATCGCCAACAACAATGGTCTTTATACCTTTGGCTTTATATTCACGCTGTACATCTGGTACACCGCCATATTCGCCAGTGAGCTGATTCTTGACAAAATTTGTCTTTTTGTTAAAAGCATTTACCGCCCCGATGAGTGTATTATTGGCAATGTTATCCAAGTGTCCACGGTATCGCAACCAAGGTCCAGCCATGGAAATATGGTCTGTGGTACATTTTCCGAATGCTTTGATGAGTAATTTTACTCCCTGTAATTCAGAATCTTGGATAGGTACAAAAGGTTCCAGTAATTGTAAACGCTCACTGTCTTCGGCTACTTTTACTTTGACATTGCTTCCGTCTTCAGTCGGTGCCAAATATCCGTTATCATCTACTTCAAAACCCTTTGGCGGAAGTTCAAGCCCTCGTGGCTCGTCCAATTTCACTTCTTCACCATTATCATTTAAAAGTGTATCTGTCATTGGATCAAAATCCAGTCTTCCGGAAATTGCAATGGCAGCTACCATTTCTGGCGAACCAACAAATGCGTGCGTATTTGGGTTTCCGTCAGCTCTTTTCGAAAAATTTCTATTGAATGAATGAACAATTGTATTTTTTTCCTCTCCCTTACGGTCACTTCTATCCCATTGGCCAATACAAGGTCCACAAGCATTGGTGAAAACGGTTGCGCCCAAGTTTTCAAAAACTTGTAATAAACCGTCTCTTTCGGCAGTAAATCGAATTTGTTCCGAACCGGGATTTATTCCGAAATCGCTCTTTGGTCTCAATTTTTTATCGATTGCCTGTTGTGCAATAGATGCCGCTCGTGTAAGATCTTCATAAGAAGAATTGGTACAGGAACCAATCAATCCCCAATCCACCTTTATGGGCCAGTCATTCTTTTTTGCTTTTTCGCCCAATTCGCCCACCGGGGTCGCCAAATCTGGAGTAAAGGGACCATTCAAATGAGGACGAAGTGTTGATAAATCAATTTCAATAACTTGATCAAAATATGCTTCGGGGTTTGCGTATACCTCATCATCACCAGTCAAATATTCCCTTATTTTGTTTGCTTCGTCTGCAATTTCAGCCCTATCGGTAGCACGCAGAAAACGCTCCATTGCGTCATCGTACCCAAATGTAGAGGTGGTTGCACCTATTTCAGCGCCCATATTGCAAATTGTGCCTTTACCTGTACATGAAAGATTTTTTGCTCCAGGACCAAAATATTCAACAATACAACCAGTTCCACCTTTTACCGTTAAAATTCCAGCAACTTTCAAGATAACATCTTTTGATGCCGTCCATCCATTGAGTTCACCTGTAAGCTTGACACCTATTAATTTTGGAAATTTGAGTTCCCAAGGCATTCCAGCCATAACATCCACAGCATCAGCTCCACCAACCCCAATGGCTACCATACCCAAACCGCCAGCGTTTACGGTATGAGAATCTGTTCCAATCATCATTCCGCCAGGGAATGCGTAATTTTCCAGAACTACTTGATGAATAATTCCCGCGCCAGGCTTCCAAAAACCGATCCCATATTTATTGGATACAGATTCCAAAAAATCAAAAACCTCGTTGCTTGTTTCATTAGCTCTTTTTAAATCTGGTGCTGCACCTTGCTTGGCCTGAATCAAGTGATCACAGTGTACGGTTGTGGGAACCGCCACATTTTTTTTACCTGCTTGCATAAATTGAAGAAGCGCCATTTGTGCGGTAGCGTCTTGACAAGCAATTCTATCGGGAGCAAAATCCACATAATGTTTACCCCGCTCAAATGCCGTGCTTGGGTTCCCGTCCCATAAATGCGAATACAGAATTTTTTCAGAAAGGGTAAGCGGTTTCCCAACGATTTCACGAGCTTTATCAACCCGTTCCGCCATTTGGGAATACACTTTTTTGATCATATCGATATCAAAGGCCATAGTTTTTTTGTTTTATTTTTTTTTGAAGAATTACAAAACTACAAAAATTATAAGAAATTTAAAAATATATAACGAAGTGGCAATATTTATAAATATAATTCACAGAATACGATATTTTATTGAATAATTTTAACAATAATTTAAAAATTGATTATTAAAATTATGGATATAGAAATTTTATCAAAAGATTTATAAAAAAATTGTCCCCAGAAAATTTATGTCAAATTTTCTCGGGACAAAAAATTATACATTTATTGATTATTAAAACAATTTCTGAATAATTGCTTCAATACTTAACCCTTCAGCTTCAGCTTTATAATTTTTAATCATTCTATGCCTTAAAATTCCCACGGCAACCTTCTGTACATCCTCAATATCCGGCGAAAATTTACCGTGTAGGGCAGCATTTGCTTTAGCGGCTAATATAAGATTTTGAGAAGCTCTTGGCCCGGCACCCCAATCAACATAATTTTTCACGATATCTGGCGCTGATTGTCCGCTCGGTCTTGTTTTTCCTACAAGTGTCACTGCATATTCCACAACATTATCGGCAACGGGAATTCTTCGTATTAATTGCTGAAAGTTTATAATTTCAGCAGCAGTAAAAAGAGGCTGTACTGTTTCGGATTGCCCGGCCGTAGTTCGCTTTACCACATCAACTTCTTCAGAAAAAGTAGGATAATCTAAGTTGATTGCGAACATAAATCGGTCGAGTTGCGCTTCCGGTAAGGGATAGGTTCCCTCCTGTTCAATGGGATTTTGTGTGGCCAAAACAAAATATGGCAAATCCAATTTATAATGATTCCCAGCGACCGTAACGGCTCTTTCCTGCATTGCCTCAAGTAAGGCAGCTTGGGTTTTTGGCGGCGTCCTGTTGATTTCATCCGCTAAAATAATATTTGCGAAAATGGGACCTTTAATAAACTGGAACTGGCGATTTTGATCCAATATTTCTGAACCCAAAATATCGCTGGGCATTAAATCTGGCGTAAACTGGATTCTTTTAAATTTTAAGCCTAAAGCTTCCGCAACGGTATTTACCAATAGGGTTTTGGCCAATCCAGGTACCCCAATAAGCAATGCATGCCCACCAGAAAAAATGGAAAGAAGTACTTGCTCAACCACATCTTCCTGCCCTACTATTACTTTCTTTATTTCCTTTTTAAGTGAATTATATTTTGAAACAAGTTCGGAAACTGCTGCTACGTCTGACATATTTTAATTTTCAATTCGATTTTTTTAACCAATTTCCCGCGTACTCACAATCTTGATAATCTTGATTGATGCTGATGTATGTTTCATCAATTTTATCATTCTGCCAATCATTGATTACTTTAATCTGTTTTTCGCGAAGCGCCAATTTTTGTATTCTTTCATAATCTTTTACATAATCGGCGGGATGCTCTTGGTATTTTTTAGTAACGGTAAGAATTTTCAATTTGCTTTTGCCCGTATAATCGCGGTCTGTAATTACTTTTGAAAGTTCGCCTTCGGTAAGATTGTAAACCTGCGCACTCAGCGTGGGATCCATTTTGGTAAGGTCAAACTTGGTATCAAAACTTACAGGGTTGACTAATTGTCCGCCATTGTTGCGCGTTTCTTTGTCATCTGAAAATTGGCGTGCTGCCTCTGCAAAAGTCATTTCCCCTGAAGCTATTTTATTCCGAATATCTTCCATTTTTGTCTTTGCCTTGTCGATAGACTCCTGTGAAACTTCGGGAAACATCAAGATATGGCGCACATCCACTTCTTGACCTCTAATTTTTTCGACATAAAGAATATGGTAACCAAAATCTGTTTCAAAAGGTTCGCTTATTTCACCTTCCAACAGTGAAAATGCTGTGTCCTTAAACTCCTTTGCCCAAGGTGAATCTCTTTTCACTCCGGTATACAATCCACCCTTGGAGGCAGATCCCGGATCCTTTGAATATAAAACCGCTTTTGTTGAAAAACTAGCGCCGTTATCAATAATATCTGCACGAATTTGATTCAATTTTGAAATGACATCCTGTTTTGCTTTTTCGGTGACCTCTGGTTCTACCACAATTTGGGCAATTTCAATCTCGGCGCCAAAAACCGGACGTTCATCTTCAGGTATCGAAAAGAAAAATGTTCTCGTCTCTTCTGGCGTCACCTCAAGTTTTTCAATTATTTTTTGCTGCATCAAATTGGCCAACTTTATATTTTTATTTACCTCAAACAAATCTTTTCGCAAATCTGCAATATTATCTTTTCTGTAATATTCAGCTACTTTTTCCTCAGAGCCCAATTCGCTTATCATATACTGCATTTGTTGGTCTATCATGCCATTTATTTCAGCATCCGGAACCATGATACTGTCCTGTTTTGCTTGGTGCGCATATAGTTTGTCCTCCATAAGCTTACCCATCAATTGGCAACGGGAAACGTCTTCTATGGAAACGCCTTGGCTTTTCATTTCAACGTAGGCCTTATCAATATCGCTATCAAGAATTACAAATTCTCCCACTACGGCACTTACGCCTTCAGCTTTATAACGTTTAAATGGTTTAATGGAATCCTTTGCAAGTGGTTTAACAACCATTAGCGAATCATTGCTTTTTACAACGCCGGTGCTATCTGCGGTAACTACCTCCTGTGCTTGTAGCCCAAAAGTGCCAAGTATTAAGAGCAGAAGCATTTTATTCATTACTGTATATTTCAAAATTGTTTGTATTAATTGCATCTTTTGTAATATCTGTTTCAAGTTTTTTTATGAGATCGAGTTTTCTCTTATTTAAGATTATTTGGGTAAGCGTGGGCTGAATATACGTTATCGGCGCATTATCGCCGGGATTTCGCACATCTTCAATTTTCACCAAATATACCCCCAATGAATCTTGCAATTGGGCAAAGTTAGACTTTTTTAATAACTGCTCATTGGTGGCCATTATAGGCAAAGCTTGTACCAAAACTTCTTTATTGACCCAAATGGAATCGTTAAAGTTATAAGATACAAACTGAAAATCCTGAGTACTAAGTGCTTCCCTATCCTTTTTATTAAATCTGTTGAATTTTTCGCGAACTTTTGCAAGCCCTTCATAATTGGGCGGAAGCTGAAGATAACGCATTTTCAGAAGTACGTCGTTCAATTTAAAATTCTCTTTATTGGCTTGATAATAATCTCGATATTCTTGAACCCCGATAGTACTATCAAGCTGCCGGCTCACAATTACGTTTTTGTATGCTTCAGTGTATAAATCGTTCTGGTATTCCTGAACAAGTTTTGAAAATTCATCAAGCTTTTCTGCCGAAAGATTAATTTTAGCTTGATCAATAAGTAATTGCTGTGTCGCCCAACGGTTTATATAATTGGTTACAATGATTGTACTATCCGCTGCCGAAATATTCTCGGTTAGCAATTTCTGAATATCTTCTTCATATAAATAGGTATCGTTTACACGTGCCACTGCCGTTTTTTCCGCATCCTGTGTGAAGTAATCACACGATACCAAAACTGGCAGTAAAACGATTGTTATGAAGAACGTTCTTATCACTTCAGCTCTTTCTTGATTTTTTTAAGGGATTTTTTATTGACCTCAACCACATATTTATTATGAAGACTTTCCATCCAATTTTTCTCAAGTTCATTTTGGTAGTCGCTCAACGCTTTTCCTTTTACATCTTCAAGTGATTTTGCACCTGCGGGCAAAACATGCTTTACATTTACTACAATGTAAGAATCGTTGTTTTTGTAAATGTCAGAGACACCTTTTTTCATATTAAGATTTTCAGGAATCTCCCTTTGGCCAGCCTCAAAGGTGCCTTGGGTTAAAATTACATTAACCTTTTCACCAGTATTTAGCGCAGCTTTTACTTCCTCGCCTGTTTTACCATTTGAAAACATTTCCTTCGCCTGCTTCGCAAAATCATTTGAGTTTGAAGAAATTATTTCCGCTTCAACGCGCTGTTTCCATTGATAATTGTTTTTATTGTTTTGAAAGAATTTTTCAAGACCCAATGAATCCGTTTTCGCCTTTTGCCAAATATTCTTGTTCATCACATCAAAAATCAATAGTCCATCACGATATTCGTTCAGAATCGCGGCGTAATCTTCATTTTCAACTTCCAGTCTTTCTTTGAAATATTCTTTAAGTTGCTGTGTTTCAAATTCATCATACATATCCACAAGCAACGTTTCCTTCATTTTATATGGCTTGTTGAAGCGCTGACGGCCAGCGATGTATTTTGCAAAATCCCTGTAATCAGACTTTTTATCGCCAATGGTGAAAAGCACTTTATTTTCTGAATCTGGAATGCTGTCCATGGTCCATCTTCTTTTTAAAACCTCGTCCGTAAGATAGGTATCGAAATAAGGAAGATAGCTTTGTCCTTTTTTGAAACCGTATTTTTCCTTAATCTGTTTATTAACGGCGTTTGTCACAATTTTTGAACGGTCACCGTCCGCAACTCTTTTCTCTAGCATTTCACGCTCCTGCTCATACGTTTGCGCAGGCAGTTTTTCATCAAGGCGAATTATATGCCATCCAAAATCGGTTTTCACGGGCTTACTTAAATCACCAGCATTTTTGAGCGCGTAAGCAGCATTTTCAAATTCGGTAGAGCGAAGGTCACCTTTGCTAAACGCATTGAGCTTTCCGCCTTTTACTGCTGAATTTTTATCGTCTGAATATTGTTTAGCAAGACTTTCAAAAGATTCACCCTGCTTCAGCATCGCCGCAATTTCATTGATTCTTTCTTTGGGATCAAAGGTACGGGTGCTCTCGTTATCGGAAATCATAATGTGCGAAACCGAAATCTTTGGTTCCTTTTTTCGGCGGTCTTCCACTTTTATAATATGGTAACCAAAACGCGTTCTTACAATTTCTGAAATTTCGCCTTTTTTGGTATTATAAGCTGCCGTTTCAAAAGGATAAACCATTGTAAACACTGAAAAATAACCCAAATTACCACCAGATTCCTTTGCGCCGGGCTCTTCGGAATTTGCCTTAGCGAGTTCGGTAAAATCCTCACCCTTTAAAGCTCTTTCGCGAATGGATTTTATTTTGTTATAGGCGGCAAGCGTATCCTGTGGAACCGACTCGTAATCTGTCCGAATTAAAATATGTGATGCTTTTATTTCTTCCAGACTCCGCTCGTAAGCCTCTTTCGCCAAGCCTTCGGTTACTTTTTCCTCAAAGATATAATTTCTGGAAAGTTGGTCACGGTATTGTGAAAATTCAGTTACATAGGTTTTTTCAGTATCAAGTCCTTGGGCTTTCGCTTCTGCAATTTTCAATTTGTAATCTATAAATAATTGGAGGTAGCTGTCAATATCCTTTTGGGATTCATCCTGGACCAGCTCCAGATTTTTCTTATAAACACGCTTAAATTCATTTGAATAAACTGGGTTTCCGTCTATGGTCAATAAAACTTCTTTTTTGCTTTGCGAAAATCCCGCGGTTGTAGCCGTGACGAACAAAAGAAAAAGCAGACTGTATTTTTTCATTTTTACCGAATTATTTATATAATTTTTTTGAAGTGATGCGCACCATCCAAAATTTGCGCGCAAGGCTGCAAAAATAATAAAAAGCTTGGTTAGCCGCATACCAATTGCAAACGAATTTTAAGCCAACATAGTGTACCGCACGGTGCTAAATGATTTCGATTATGTAAATTGCAAACGCTTTTCAATTCAAAATTTAAAAATCCGCTTTGATAAAATATTTTGAGTACGAAGCGGCACTAGGCTACGATGGGAAAAAGAATAAAAATGATTTGGGATTTTAGGGGCGAAAACGGTGCGCTAACTGCGAAGCATCATGAAAAACATTTGGCAGAATATGCCGAAAGTGAAAATTTGGAAGAAACCATCACCGGCACGCAGTCTTATTCTCCAACGCATCATGCCGCTTTTATGGTGGTGAATGAAGGAATGGTGGCTTCGTTACGCGAAATTTTGAAACCGCACCGTGGCCAAATTTATGAGGAATAAAATTTCGTAAAATTCCTCAGGTCTATTTAATTTTTTTAGTTTTGATTTATCTATAACTTCTTATAATACTTCCAATTGCTGGTATTATTTTTCTGAAAAGTTTAATTTTTATAGTAATATTGCGCTTCAAATAAAAAAAAATGCTGATATGAGATTTTTAAAAATTGCAATCTTTTTTATAGGAATTAGCACCTTCGCACAAAGCAAAGTGGGCGCGGTGGACGTAGAATATATCCTCTCTCAAATGCCAGAACTTGAAAATGTGCAGACCCAACTTGAAACTTACGGCAAGCAACTGGATGTTGATTTGAATAAAAAGTTGGATGAATATAAAAAATTGGCAGATGAATGGAAAAATGGGGAAGCCACTTTTACTGCCGAACAAAAAAAGGAAAAGCAAACTGCATTGATTAATCTGGAAGCCGATATTCAGAAATTTCAACAAAATGGTGCAAAATTGATGGATTTAAAAAGAAATGAATTTTTGTCCCCTCTTTATAAAAAAATAGGCGATGCCCTTGAAAAAGTGGCTTCAACGCAAGGCTACACACAAGTTTTGCAAACCAATCAAGATATGGTTTACTTAGACCCCAATTATGATTTAACATTGCCCATAATTAAAGAAATGGGTATAGTAATAAAGGAACAAACCACGCAGGATTAACCAAACCCTTATTCCAAAAAAAAGCGCTGAAATTTCAGCGCTTTTTTTATTTCTCAAAATATTATCTACTGTAATTAGGCGCTTCTTTGGTAATGGTAACGTCGTGCGGGTGGCTTTCGGCTATTCCGGAAAAAGTAATTTTCACAAATTTTCCGTGCTCCTTCAATGTTTCAATATCTTTAGCGCCGCAATACCCCATCCCGGCGCGCAGACCGCCAATAAATTGGGTCATACTCTCCACAAGTTCACCCTTGTAAGGCACACGCCCCACGATCCCTTCTGGAACCAATTTTTTGATGTCATCCTCAACATCCTGGAAATATCTATCTTTTGAGCCTTGCTTCATCGCTTCAACGGAACCCATACCGCGATATGATTTGAACTTTCTTCCTTCATATATAATAGTTTCCCCCGGAGACTCTTTAGTTCCTGCCAATAGCGACCCCAACATTACGGAGTCCGCGCCAGCTGCAATTGCCTTTGGAATATCACCCGTATATCGAATTCCACCATCTGCAATTACGGGAACGCCGCTTCCTTTTATTGCAGCGGCAACTTCCAATACCGCACTAAATTGTGGAAAACCGACTCCCGCCACCACGCGAGTTGTACAAATGGAACCGGGCCCAATTCCAACTTTAACGGCATCCGCACCGGCTTCAACAAGATATTTTGCAGCTTCAGGCGTGGCAATATTCCCTACCACAACATCCAGCTCCGGAAATTTTTTCTTCACTTGCTTTAAAACTTCCACAACACCTCGTGTGTGCCCATGCGCAGTGTCAATAATTACGGCATCAATCTGTGCATTTACCAAAGCTTCGGCGCGCTCAACGGCATCAGCGGTAACGCCAAGGGCTGCCGCTACGCGGAGTCTTCCAAATTTATCCTTATTGGCAATGGGTTTCTGGGTAAGCTTTGTTATATCCCGAAAAGTGATCAAACCCAATAATTTTCCAGAATCATCAACAACGGGAAGCTTTTCAATTTTATTTTGCTGAAGAATAATTTCTGCCTCTTTCAACGATGTTCCTTGCGCTACGGTGACTAAATTTTCAGAAGTCATCACCTCACTTAACTCACGTTTTAGGTTTTTTTCAAAACGAAGGTCACGGTTGGTGACAATTCCTATCAATTTTCCGGCATCATCTGTTATTGGAATTCCGCCAATACTGTATTCCCGCATTGTATTTTGCGCATCGCCCACAGTATTTTCTCTACGCAGCGTAACGGGGTCTATAATCATTCCGCTTTCGGCACGCTTCACTTTTCGTACTTCCGCAGCTTGTTGCTCGATGGTCATATTTTTATGAAGCACTCCTATTCCACCCTCGCGGGCAATAGCAATTGCCATCGCACTTTCCGTAACCGTATCCATTGCCGCGGAAACGATGGGCACATTTAGCGTAATATTGCGTGAAAACTTTGTGGAAATGGAAACTTCTCGCGGTAGGATTTCGGAATATGCCGGTACTAAAAGTACATCGTCATAAGTAAGGCCTTCTCCAAGAATTTTGTTGTCGTGTGCAGTCATTGCAATTAATTTTTTTCCGAAGAATACGGATGTGTGGATACATTTTAATTGCGTGCAAATTTACACATTAAATGTTAGATAACCATTGTTTTGAGCAACTCCTTTAGTATAAATTATTACGCAGTGGAAATTGTAATTTTAATTCAATCTAAACATAAACTATTGTGAAATAACTATTTAAATTGATTCCAAATGATTCAATACTTAAATTTATAAAAAACAAAAAAAGAAATAGTATGTCTATCAGATTAGGAAATAGTTGTCTCAATTGCGAAAACTTGCTCACAAATAAAACTTGTAAGATTCACGGTGTTAAAGTGGATTCTAACTACACTTGCGATAGCTTTAGTATGAAAGCTGCATTAAAAGATGATCCCAATTGCGTGACTTGCGCTCGATACCAAGGCCCGACCTGCGCCAATCCGCAAAAGGCCGCACCCGGAATGTTATGTTCCCATTGGGCACCCCAAAATGCTTCGGCTTAAATCTACCTTGAAGAAACCTGAAGTTGATTTCTATACTGTAATCTCGCAACCCCTGCCCATTGCAGCAAGAGTGTTGTGTTTTCAGGTGACAAATTTCCGTGAATAATTGTGTAGGATTGCAATGGCATTTCACCATTTTCTACTTCTTCCACAAGTTCCTCAAGTTTGTGTTCTTTCTTTTTAAGTGAATAGGATTTCCATTCGGAAACGTTGAAATGTTCCTTTCCTTCAGCGATGTGGTCTGCCAGCCAAAATGAAATAGGTGCAATTTCAGCATACCAGGGGTATTGCGTTTGATTGCTATGGCAGTCGTAACAATTTTCCCTCAAAATTGCTGACACCTGCGCCGAAGGTTTGGTTTCGGCCTCAAAAGATTGTATGCTATTATAACCGCCATTATTGCGTTCGGGTCTAATAAACTGAATAATGATGAAGGAAATAAGCAAAAAAATCAATAAAGGGCGAAAAATTTTCATTTTAAAAATATATACTAAATGAGGTTGTTATGAAAATAGTCCGTTATTTTTTTTGCGTTTTCAAATAAGCAATAATTGCCTTCCGAATATCACCTCCAAGTTCATTTTCATTAGGGATATAAAGCTTTATTACTCCAGGATTTTTTTCGGTCAAAAATGGAATATCCAGTCCCTTTAAAAGATAATCGCTAAAGGCAACTGTGTAAACTTTTGCTGCTGCTATAGGTTTTCCATCGATCAACCATTCCCCACTATTATTTTCTGAAATTTTATAACGCTGAAGATAAGCGCCACTACCTTTTTTTTGTTTTCCGAAATTTAGTACTTCTTTAAGAAGTGAGCCTTTAATATCAACTTTTACCACACTTCCGCCAAAAGGCAAAATTCTGAAAATATCACGGCTTACCAATTGCCCGGCAAGCATGTCATCAATACGTATAGAACCCCCATTTACGAGGGCGGCATCTACTTTATCCTGAAAAGAATATGCCATGGAACGTGTAATCAATCCGCCTAAATTTGTTTGTTGGCTTCGGTTTTCTGCATCGCGGCCATCTAGTGGAATGGCGGGATTATAAATAACCTCATCCGGTTTTTCTACAACATTTTGAAGACTTTCATCTAATTTTTCAGTCCATTTGTTGACCACGCGCTCCACTTTTGCCTCCGATGGAATTTTATCGGTTACAGGCACAAGCTCAGAATTTATATGAAGATACTTTGTTCGTAAGTTGAAAATAAGCGTGTGCACATACACACTTTTCGCATTGGCATCTGCCTTCGCTATCATCGTTCTTCCCTGTCTTTCCAATATATTAAAATGCTCGTGGCCACCCATAATCAAAGGTAGTTCCTGATTTCTCTTTGCAATTTCAATATCATCATTAATGCTAACGTGCGTAAGCCCTACCACAAAATCTGATTTTTCGATTGCGATATCGTAAGCTCTTTCGGCATTTTGAAAAATATCCCCATAATAAACATATGGCTGTGGATTTGACGGCAACGTAACGCTGAAAACCCCAAACCGCAACTGATTGCCGTCAGCATCCATCGCGGTAAATGTGCTATAGTCTGAAACTGGAACATTACTGAATTCCCATTTGGTTGTAAAAGGCTCTACCCCATTTTCCGTTACATGACGGACGTTTGCCGAAGTCCAAGTGAATTTTGATTCATTCAAGCGTTTTTGCAAATCTTTTTCGCTTAAATCAAATTCATGATTCCCGAAGGTAGCAAGATCAAAATCCATTGAATTCATTACATCTATCATTTGTTTGCCGTTCAACTTTTCACCATCCACCTCCAAAGTTCCCAAAAGAGAAGGATTCAAAAAATCGCCCGCCATAAAAAGATATGTATTGGGAAAATCCTGTTTTATAGAGTCACGGATGTGTGCCACGCGCGCCAAACCCCCATATTCACCACCGTTTATGGGTGCAATTTCATAAACATCATTAAGCTGTACAAATTTTAGTGTAACAACCCCGGCTCCCTTTATGGGATCTACGACCGTGGGTTCTAAAAGTGTACAACTTGCTGAAAATAAACCTATAAAAAATGATGCAAGTAAAGCTCTTTTCATTTTAATGGTATTTTGTAAAAATCTTTGTGGCTTCGTTGTGAGCGCTTTCAAAAGACATCGGGTTAATATTGCTATCAATTTTTTCCGCTGTGAAATAGCTCAACATTTTTTCGGTAGGCATATTCCCAGTCAGTTCGTCCTTCGCCATAGGGCAGCCACCAAAACCTTGAATGGCACCATCAAAGCGCCTGCAGCCAGCTTTATATGCTGCATCAACTTTTTCGTGCCAGGCTTTGGGGGTGGTGTGCAAATGCGCGCCGAACTCAATGTGGGGATATTTGGGGATTAAATTAGTAAATAAATATGAAATAATTTCTGGTGTGGAAGTGCCCACCGTATCGCTAAGGGATAAAATCTTGACGCCCATAGTGGCCAATTTTTCGGTCCATTCGCCTACGATATCAACATTCCACGGGTCGCCGTATGGATTTCCGAAACCCATAGAAAGATAGGCTACCACCTCTTTATTATTTTTATCGGCGATATTCAGAATTTCCTGAAGCACTACCAAAGATTCCGCAATGGTTTTGTGGGTATTTCGCATTTGGAAGTTTTCCGAAATAGAAAAAGGATAACCCAAATATGCTATTTCAGGGTGCGTTACGGCATCTTCCGCTCCGCGGAAATTGGCAATAATGGCAAGCAATTTACTTTTTGTGTTAGAAAGGTCCAGCTTTGAAAGAACTTCGGCTGTATCTTGCATTTGTGGAATGGCCTTTGGCGAAACAAAACTGCCAAAATCGATGCTATCAAAACCACAGCGCAGGAGGGATTGAATATACTGCACCTTTTTTTCGGTTGGAATCCAATCTTTTATGCCTTGCATGGCATCCCGTGGGCATTCTATAATTTTAACTTTTTGCATCCGTTCAAAGATAGTTTTTGGAATATGAAATATGAAATTACAATCACAAAATATATGTAGGAATTTAGAAACCTATCGGTTTTGCAAACAAAGAGATTTTTATTTTAAGGAATTACAATGTAAATGGCTATGCCCACAAACACTAAAATCTGCAGCCATTTCAAAAAAACACCAACCCCCTTTCGCTTCAGGATAAACCTTGAAATTGTACCCGCCAAAATTGCAATTCCCCCAAAAACTAAAAAGGAAATAAGCATAAACACGATTCCCAAAATATAAAATTGTACTACAGTATTTCCGGAATCATCCCAAAGAAAGCCAGGAAAAAATGCCAAAAAGAAAATCAGCACTTTTGGGTTTACCAAATTCATGATTACCCCAGTTTTATAAAGTTCGATGTAAGGTTTTTTCTCCGCAGTTGCAGAAACCGAGATTTGCGCATCGCTTTTATAAACTTTATACGCCAAAAAAAGTAAGTAACAGGCACCCAAAATTTTAATGGCGTAAAAAACTTCATTGGAAGCTGCAATAATCGCAGAAATTCCAAACGCCAAAAGTGTAGTGTGCACAATGCACCCGCTTATGAAGCCAGCGGTTGTTGCAAGACCACTTCGGGTGCCATTTACCAAAGATTGTGTGAGTACATAAATATTATCCGGTCCCGGGGCAATGGCCAGTGCAAGCGTAGCAATTGAAAAAGAAATCAGATTTTCAATCATTTTCTTTTTAAAATCGCTTTGTTTATTTTTTTAATCAAACTTGGACCTTCGTAAATGAAACCTGTGTAAAGTTGTACCAAACTTGCGCCAGCATCCAATTTTTCCAGTGCATCTTTTGCAGAATGGATTCCTCCAACGCCAATTATTGGGAAGGCCTTATTGCTTTTTTCTGAAAGAAACCGAATTACTTCCGTAGCTCTCTTGGCCAAAGGTTTTCCACTGAGCCCACCCATTTCCTTTTTATTTTCTGAAGAAATTCCATTGCGTGAAATGGTCGTGTTCGTGGCAATTACTCCGTCAATTTTGGTTTCTGAAACTATCTCAATAATATCCAAAAGCTGCTCATTTGTTAAATCTGGTGCAATTTTCAGAAGTATGGGTTTTCTGTTTTCTTGTAAGGCATTTTTCTTCTGAAGTGTTTGCAATAATTTTGTCAAAGGCTCTTTTTCCTGAAGCTCGCGCAAGTTTGGTGTATTCGGCGAACTTACATTTACCACAAAATAATCCACGTAATCAAAAAGCGCTTCAAAACAAATAATATAATCGTTTACCGCTTCCTCATTTGGTGTGACTTTATTTTTACCAATATTTCCGCCAATTAAAACCTTTTTTTCCGCTGGGGCCAGTCGATTCGCTTTCAGTCGTTCAACGGCTTCTTCTACCCCACCGTTATTAAAACCCATTCGGTTGATAATTGCGGAATCTTCCTTTAGCCTAAAAAGTCGCGGTTTTTCATTGCCGGACTGTGGTTTTGGTGTAACGGTCCCAATTTCTATAAAACCGAAACCAAAATTTGAAAGCTCCCTATAAAGCTTCGCATCTTTGTCAAAACCCGCGGCAAGCCCTACTGGATTGGAAAATTTCAAGCCAAAAACTTCACGTTCCAAATTTTTATTGTTGATTTCGTAACTATTTCTGAAAATACTTCCAAAACCAATTTTATGGAAAAACCGAATGAGTGAAAAAGTGAAGTAATGAATTTTTTCAGGGTCAAAATTGAAAAATATCGGCCGGATAATGGTTTTGTACATGGTTGAAAAATGTGTTGCAAAAATACATTAATCTATGTATTTGTTAATTTGAATATGTTTTAATTTGCAATGCAAAAAAGAAAATTATGATTGAAAAACAACACATTATTGACAGATTTATAAGTTACGTTACGGTGGACACTGAAAGTGACCCCACCAGCGAGAATACGCCCAGTACCGCAAAGCAGTGGGATCTAGCCAATAAACTGGCAGATGAATTGAAACAGATTGGGATGCAGGAGGTTACCATAGACGAAAATGCATATATTATGGCAACCCTACCTTCAAATGTTGGGTACGAGGTTCCGGTAATTGGATTTGTTTCCCATTTTGACACGTCCCCAGATTTTACCGGAGCCAACGTGAAGCCGCAAATTATTGAAAATTACAATGGGAAAGATATTATTCTGAATAAAGAGAAGGATATTGTTCTCTCTCCAGATTATTTTGAGGATTTACTTCTTTATAAAGGTAAAACCCTTATAACTACGGATGGAACAACCCTTTTGGGCGCGGATGATAAAGCAGGTATAACCGAAATAGTTTCGGCAATGGAGTATCTTATAAATCACCCAGAAATAAAGCATGGAAAGATTAGAATAGGTTTTACTCCCGATGAAGAAATTGGCCGTGGCGCGCATAAATTTGATGTAAAAAAATTTGGCGCAGATTGGGCATATACAATGGATGGCAGCCAGATTGGGGAACTTGAATATGAAAATTTCAACGCCGCCGGTGCTGTGGTTACCGTGAAGGGAAAGATTGTACATCCCGGGTATGCCAAGGGCAAAATGATAAATAGCATGTATATTGCCACAGATTATATCAATTCTTTGCCGCGGCTAGAAACTCCTGAGCATACAGAAGATCGCGAAGGTTTTTTTCATTTATATACCATAAAAGGAAGTGTTGATGAAACTAAACTGCAGTACATTATTCGTGACCACGACAAGATTCATTTTGAAGCGCGAAAGGAAATGATGCAAAAACTTGCAGATGAATTGAACGAACAGTTTGAAATGGAAGTGGTAACGGTTGAAATTAAAGACCAATATTTTAATATGCGCGAAAAAATAGAGCCCGTAATGCACATTGTAAAAATTGCAAAAAAAGCCATGGAGCAGGCCGGCATTCAATCTATAATTAAACCCATACGTGGCGGAACCGATGGTTCACAGCTTAGCTTTATGGGATTGCCCTGCCCCAACATTTTTGCTGGAGGCCATAATTTTCACGGTAGGTACGAGTACGTGCCAGTAGAAAGTATGCAAAAAGCGACGGAAGTTATAGTGAACATTGCTAAACTTGTGGCTTTGCCAGAAACTTCATTCAAGGAAGAAGAATAAATGCTTTTAAGTACAAAAAAACTCCCCTGAAAATATTAATCAGGGGAGTTTCTCAATAAAAAGGGAACAGTAATCACTTTTTTGTGGGAGCGTTCAACTTTTGGCTTAGCTCCATTGAAATGGCCGAACGTTCAAACTTCATTTTTCCTGCACCAGATTCAATTACGCAGGTGCCATCATCATACAATTCAAGAATTTTACCGTGGAGACCGCTTTTCGTAATAACTCGGTCGCCTTTTTTTATCTCGTTTGCAAATTTTTTCTCCTGTTTTGAACGCTTCATTTGTGGGCGTATCAAAAAAAGGTACATAACCGCAAAAAGAAGAATAATTGGCAAAAAGCCTTGAATTTGTTCCATCATAATATGCCTTTATAATTAATTTATGAAACAATAAGTGTTAATGGCCGTGACCTGAATGGTCATTTGGATTCACGATAGAATTTGTAGTATTGACTGCACCTCCTTCTTTAGGATTAACGAAAGCTTTAATCATCAAAGTTTCGGTTCCGTTTTTAGTATTAGTCGTTAAGGTTACTGTCTTATTCACTTGATTTTGACCACTACCATTAAATTTAACCAATAGTTCACCACTATCACCTGGAGCAATAGGTTCCTTTGTCCACTCAGGAATAGTACAACCACAGCTGCTTTTTGCATTTACAATTAATAATGGTGCTTCACCAGTATTCTTAAATTTAAAAACGTGTTCAACTGCAGTTCCTTGGTCAATTGTTCCAAAATCAAATTGTTTCTCTTCAAACTCAATGACCGGAAGATTACCAGAGTTTGCATCGCGATCTTCTGCCGAAGCTACATTTTCTTCATTAACTTTATCTGCAGCATTATCTTTACAAGAAGTAAAAGCGAAAACAGATAAAACTGCAATGATTAAAAGGGATTTTTTCATAATAAATTATTTTTAAATTTTTAACACGCCAAAAATAGTTATTTTTTTACTCTTATTGAAGCCCTCTTCCAATTTTATTAAGACTGCCCTCCTCCAATATTTCTTTTACGAGTTTGTCCAAAATTCCATTTATGAAAATACTGCTTTTTGGTGTTGAATATTCTTTTGAAATTTCCAAATATTCATTGATAGTAGCGCGAACCGGAATGGAAGGAAAATATAGAAATTCTGAAATCCCAAGTTTTAAAATAATAAGGTCGATATCTGCAATTCTTTCTTGGTCCCAGTTTGGTGTTTTCCCTTCAATCTTTTTATTGAGCTTTGCCTCATTTAATACCACTTTCCTGAAAAGTTGCACTGCAAATTCCCTATCCTCCGAATTTTTGTAAAGATCTGGAACTAATAAGGTAGCAACATTCTTTTCAGAAAGTTTTGACAACATTTTGACGAGGGCAGTGTTTACAATGGGGAAATCATCAATCCACGTAAGCCGCTTGTCCTCCAAATAATCATATAATTTTTCATTTGGGGCAATAATTTCCTTATAAACCTTTACAATAAATTTTTGATCTTCTTTGTAATCTGTGTTTTTCTGGCTCAAATATTCCAAATACCACTCTTGGGATTTCAATTCATTGAAAAGTATTACCGCGTACTCACTATCCAATTCCCAATAATTCAGTTTTTTCTTATTTATAATTTCAGAAAAAATGGGATTTGAATCTATAAGTTGCAATAACTTATTGTCTAAGAATGTACGGCTGGGATTTTTTTCAGAATCTGTAGCGAAGTGTTTCTGCTGGGATTTTAAGGCGAAATTTTGTGCCTGCTCACGAATTGCCAACAGCAATTGAAGCATTAACAAATACAAATCCTGCATTTGATCTATACTGTAATAAAGGAATTTTTCCTGAGCATCGATATCCGGATTTTCACGTTGGTTATAAGCATAAATGGATTGTAACACTTTTACGCGGATATGTCTTCTTGTAAGCATAATCTTTAAAGAACTGGATTTAGAAATAAACAGCGCACAAGGTTTTTCTTGTGCGCCGCAAAGATAGTGTTTTAAAAAAGTTTACTACTGATTTTCTTGCTTTCTTGCATCAATCCTCGCCTTTGCAACGGCCAGCGCTGCCTCGTGCGTAGTAATGTTGTTACTTTCAGCTTTTTTCAAAATTTCTAATGTAGTGTTGTATATATTTTCGGTTTTGCGCATTATTTCCTTACGGTCATAATTTTCCAATTCGGCATAAACATTTATAATTCCACCTGCATTTATAAGGAAATCTGGGGCGTAGACAATTCCTTTGTCGCGAAGCATTTTGCCGTGCTTTCTTTCATCTGCCAATTGGTTGTTGGCGGCTCCTGCAATAATTTTTGTATTTAATTGATCTATGGTGTTGTCATTAATAGTAGCTCCAAGCGCGCAAGGCGCATAAATGTCCATTTCCTCCGCATAAAGGTTTTTACCCCCGTAAATATCTACACTATACTTATCTCGAACTTCTTCAAGCCTGTCTTGGTTTATGTCTGAAATATAAACTTTAGCCCCTTCGTTGCTTAGGTTTTCCACCAAAGCCTCACCCACGTTTCCTATTCCCTGCACAAAAACAGTTTTTCCTTCAAGCAAATCACTGCCAAAGGTATGCTTTGCAGCAGCTTTCATTCCCATAAATACCCCGTAGGCTGTGATGGGCGAAGGATTTCCGGCACCACCTTTATCTTCGGAAATTCCGGTAACAAACGGTGTAACTGTTCTTACCAAATCCATATCCTCAGTTGCCATACCAACATCTTCCGCAGTTATATATTTGCCAGCGAGAGAATGAACAAATTCTCCAAACTTCAACATAAGCTCTGGTGTTTTCTGCGTTTTGGCATCACCAATTATCACAGCTTTTCCCCCACCAAGGTTCAATCCGGTAACGGCGCTTTTGAAAGTCATTCCGCGCGATAAGCGTAAAACGTCGTTTAAAGCGTCCCACTCACTAGCGTAATTCCACATTCTGGTGCCACCCAAAGCAGGACCCAAAACAGTATTGTGAATACCTATTATTGCTTTTAAACCAGTATCTTTGTCGTTGCAAAAAACGATTTGCTCGTGATCGTCAAAAGACAACTGCCCGAAAACCGGGTCCATTTTATGAAGTTCGTTTGTTTTAATAATTTCCGTTTCCATAATTTTCTTTTTTTAAACATCCTTTAAAAAGGATGCGCAAAAATAGTTGTTTATTGTACATTTCACAATGTGATGTAGTTTAAAATTAAGATTTTCAAAAAAGAGCTTTCCAGCCTTCTGAAATAAATGAAAGAATTAGGGTATTTAAATAAATATTTTGTAAAATATAAATGGCGACTACTGCTGGGCGTTATCATAACCATTATTGCCACGGTATTTAAGCTTGTGGTGCCTATGAAGGTTGGCGATTCCATTACAGAGGTAAAACAATATTTAAATGGAACCATCACCGATCTTGAGGCCGTAAAGCATAGTTTGCTTATAAATATTTTATTGCTTTTAGGGGCTGCACTGCTTTCCGGCCTTTTCACATTTATGATGCGCCAAACGTTTATCGTGGTTTCGCGATATGTGGAATACGACCTTAAAAATGAAGTTTTTAAGCATTATGAAAAACTTTCCCTTGGTTTTTACAAACAAAACAGAACGGGCGATTTAATGAACAGGATAAGTGAGGATGTTTCAAAAGTGCGCATGTATGTGGGTCCCGCACTTATGTACAGCATTACAACGGTAACCTTATTTATTGTGGTGGTTACCTACATGTTTTACAAAGCACCCATTCTAACGCTTTACGCCATTGCTCCACTTCCCATTCTATCCATTGCCATTTATAAATTGAGCGTACTCATTAATCACCGCACGACGATAGTCCAGCAATACCTTTCAAAATTAACCACATTCACGCAGGAAAGCTTCAGCGGAATTGCGGTAATAAAAGCTTATGGAATCGAGCCACGAACAAATGAAAATTTTGAGGATTTAGCCGAAGGCAGTAAAAACAAGAATATTGACCTTGCAAAGGTACAAGCCCTGTTTTTCCCATTAATGATGTTGCTTATTGGGGTAAGCAATATTTTGGTAATCTACATAGGCGGAACACGATATATCAATGGACAGATTGCTGAGTTTGGGACTATTGTAGAATTTCTAATTTATGTGAATATGCTCACGTGGCCCGTGGCCGTTGTAGGTTGGGTCACTTCAATGGTACAACAGGCCGAAGCTTCTCAAAAGCGTATCAATGAATTTTTGAGCGTGGAGCCCGCAATTCAAAATTTAACCGAGGAAAGAACGCCAATCTGCGGAAATATTGAATTCAATAATCTCACATTTACATACCCTGACACCGGAATTACGGCTTTGAATAATGTTTCATTTTCAGTTAAACCCGGCGAAACGCTCGCAATTGTGGGAAATACCGGTTCAGGAAAATCTACCATTTTAGAACTTATAGGCAGGCTTTATGATGTAGGGGATGGAATGTTGAAAATTGATGGCAATTCCATAAAAAATTTGAATCTAAACGATCTTCGTGATAGTATGGGCTACGTTCCGCAGGATGCGTTTTTGTTCAGCGATTCCATAAAAAACAACATCCGTTTCGGGAAAGAGAATGCGAGTGATGATGAAGTAAGGGAAGCTGCAAAAAATGCTGCGGTGCACACCAATATTGAGGGTTTTAGCAAGGGGTACGATACCGTTTTGGGAGAGCGCGGAATCACGCTAAGTGGCGGCCAGAAACAACGTGTTTCCATTGCTCGCGCGATTATAAAAAACCCGCAAATTCTTCTTTTTGATGATTGTCTTTCTGCAGTAGATACAGAAACCGAAGAGGAAATTCTTCAAAATCTTCAGAAAATTTCAGCAAATAAAACCACTATTATTGTAAGCCACAGAATTTCTTCGGCGAAAAATGCAGATAAAATAATAGTTTTAGAAGATGGTAAAATTATTCAGCAGGGAACGCACGCGGCCTTAGTAGCGAAGGAAGGTTATTATAAGGAATTGTACGCAAAACAACTTTTGGAAAAAGAAATATAAATTTTGCTTTGGCTTATTTGGATTTTTTTTGGATTTTTGGCAAAACCAATGCAAACCAACATTAATTATGAGTGATCAATACACGATGGAGCAAGAAGAAATTTTTTCAAAAGTAATGCGCGCCGGAAGACGCACCTACTTTTTTGATGTAAGAGCAACGAAGGCTGGAGATTTTTACCTCACCATAACCGAAAGCAAGAAATTTACGAACGACGATGGTAGCTACCATTACAAAAAACACAAGATTTATCTTTACAAAGAAGATTTCAATGAGTTTAGGGATAATCTCGAGGAAATGATCAATTACGTAATTGATGAAAAAGGCGAGGAAGTTATTAGCGAGCGCCACCAAAAGGATTTCAAAAGAGAAAATAACGATGTCGCTGAAACTGTAGAATCCAACGGAAATGCCGATCCAAGTAATTTTACTGATATCGAATTTGACGACATATAGTCCATAAAATTTTTAATTTATATTGAAACCGGTTTCCAAAAGAAGCCGGTTTTTTTTTAGGGTCCGCCATACTAATAGTAGAAATAAGCAGAATTGGTTACTTTAGCCCAAAATAAATTGCGATGAATAAGTCCACAACCATCATTTTTACCCTCCTTTTTCTTTTGGGATGCTCGCAAATGTGGGCACAGGACAGTACAAAAGTCGTTTCAGATTCCGTAAACATTAAAATTCTCGAACGGTATAATAATCGCCTAGCGACAATCGAGCAGCAGCGCGTGGCAGATTCCATTAAGAAGGCGGAACTGGAAGCCCAAATAAGCGCGCTTAAGACCACGGACAATTTAAAAAAAGAAGAATTACAAGCCCAAATTAATGCAATTAATGAAGCTGAAATTTTACGTCTTCAACAGAAAAAACAGCGAATAGATTCCCTAAAACAAACCGCAAAAGGCTATGCTGTTACTGGTTTTTTCAATGACACCTTATTTTTTCTTTATTCAAAACTTGGAAGTTTTTCGCCAAAGGAACGTGCGCAGGCTATCAATGCTCGGATTGAGGCATTAAGCGAAAATATGGAGTTTAATGAAAATTCTTTAAAAATTGAAGACTCTGAAACCACGACCGATATTGTCTTTGGCGAAACCATAATAATGAGCGTGACCGAAAATGAAGCGCTTTGGTATGATAAAACGAGGCAGGAAATTGCCGCAGAATACCGAGTGAAAATAACAGATGCCGTTTTAAAATACAAAGCGGAAACCAGCTTTTCAACACTCGCAAAGGAAATAGGTCTTGCACTATTGGTGCTGATTGTAATCGTGTTTTTAATTATTTATATTTCGAAATTTTTCAGATGGACCGCCCTTAAAATCCACAGGCAAGAAGATAAAAAAATAAAGGGCATTAAGCTGAAGGATTACACACTGTTTGACGCAAGGCGGCAGGTTAATGCACTTTTGGTAATCAATAGATTGGTCAAATGGTTTGTGATTTTGCTAGCCGTTTATATCGCGCTGCCCATACTTTTTGGAATTTTTCCGTGGACGGAGCATTTTGCCGATACCCTATTTGGATATATTCTGAATCCCGTAAAGAAAATGTTGCTCGCATTTTGGAATTATCTTCCCAACCTCATAACCATCATCGTCATTGTGATTGTTTTTAGATATATATTAAAGGGAATCCATTTTCTGAAAGATGAAATTGCCAAAGGAAATTTAACCATAAACGGTTTTTATCCGGATTGGGCTGCACCCACGTACCAAATTGTACGGATTTTAACGATTGCTTTTATGTTCGTGGTCATATTTCCATACTTACCCGGAAGCGATTCCCCAATTTTTCAGGGGGTTTCAGTCTTTTTAGGATTTTTGTTCACCTTTGGGTCCGCTGGTTCGCTATCCAATATTATTGCGGGGTTGGTCTTAACTTACATGCGGCTGTTTACCATCGGCGATCGAGTGAAAATTGGGGAAGTAACCGGTGACGTTATTGAAAAATCATCATTGGTAACTCGCGTGCGTACTATAAAAAACGAGATTATTTCCATTCCCAACTCTGCAGTTATGAATAGTCACACCATAAATTACAGCAGTGACGCTCCAGCAAAGGGATTGATAATCCATACTACGGTAACCATTGGCTATGACGTTCCGTGGAAAAATATGTACGAAGCCCTTATAGATGCCGCCCTTCGCACGGAATTAATTTTAAAGGAACCGCAACCTTTCGTTTTGCAGACAAGTCTGGAAGATTTTTATGTGGCTTACCAAATAAACGCTTATGTGCGCGAGGCCAATAAACAGGCCAAAATATATTCAGATTTGCACCAAAATATCCAGGATGTCTGTAACGAACGCGGTATCGAAATTCTATCACCACATTACAGAGCCGCGCGTGACGGAAATTCCTCGACAATCCCATCAGATTATTTGCCGAAAGACTACGAAGCACCAAGTTTTAATGTGAAAACACAACGCAAAGGTGAAAAATAATAGGGTACCCACTTTTTTCTGAAAACCCTATCTTTGCCGCTTTTTTAAGCAAGGCATATGATACTTTCACTCTTCAAAAATTTTACCCACAACCCAAAAAACGATATTTTATCAGGCCTCACTGTAGCATTGGCATTAGTTCCCGAAGCGGTTGCCTTTGCTTTTGTTGCTGGAATTGATCCGCTGGTTGGCCTTTACGGAGCATTTATTATGGGCTTGGTAACGGCACTATTTGGCGGTAGACCGGGTATGATTTCTGGAGCAACCGGCGCAATGGCTGTGGTGATGGTGCACTTAATACAAAAAGGAAATGAGGTAGGTCTTTCATTAGCCGAACCTGTAGAGTACCTCGGACTCCAATGGCTTTTTATCACACTTTTATTTGTGGGCGTTATTCAAATGATGGCGGGAGTTTTCCGATTGGGAAAATTTGTACGCCTTATCCCACATCCAGTGATGATGGGGTTTGTGAATGGCCTGGCGATAGTCATTTTTCTTTCGCAATTAGGTCTTTTCAAGGAAAGCCGCGGTACGGTACCGCAATGGATTACCGGCGCAGATTTGTGGATAATGCTCGCTCTTGTGGCATTGACAATGGGGATAATGTTCGGCTTGCCAAAACTCACCAAAAAACTTCCGGCAGCTTTAATTGCAATAATTGTTGTAGCCTGTATTACCATCTTCGGAAATCTTGATGTTAGTACCGTAGGATCTTTCATACGTGACGGCGGCGGGACTGGCTTGAAAGGTTCGCTCCCTGTCTTTCAAACCGAAATTTTTAGTTTTATTTCAACATTGAACGGCTACTGGGATTTGCTTATATCCACAGCGTTTTTATTGGCTGCGGTGGGATTGATTGAATCCCTAATGACGTTAAATCTTATAGACGAAATGACCGAAAGCCGAGGCAGCGGTAACCGTGAATGCGTGGCGCAGGGCGGCGCAAATATATTAAATGGTCTTTTTGGGGGCATGGGCGGTTGTGCAATGATTGGCCAATCCATTATAAATGTAAGCTCGGGCGGGCGTGGAAGATTATCCGGAATTGTCGCCGCCGTCGCGCTATTATGTTTTGTCCTTTTCGCAGCACCCCTTATCGAGCAAATTCCCATCGCCGCGTTGGTGGGCGTAATGTTTATGGTTGTTATTAGCACGTTCGCTTGGAGCAGTTTTAGGATTTTGAATAAAATTCCGCTCACGGATGCCATTGTTTTGATCACAGTTTCTGTTGTTACTGTTTGGCAGGATTTGGCAATCGCCGTGCTCGTGGGGGTAATTATGAGCGCACTTTCGTTTGCATGGAAAAATGCTACGATGATTCGGGCGCGAAAAAAATTAAAAACTGATGGCACAAAAGTGTATGAAATCTGGGGGCCACTTTTCTTCGGAAGTGTTCAAAATTTTAATTCGAAATTTGATTTAAAGGAAGATCCAAATTCTATAGAAATCGATTTTATTGAATCAAAAATATCGGATCATTCCGGAGTGGAAGCCGTTAGAAATGTAGCAAACAAGTATATTGACCAAGGGAAAAAGATAAAATTGACCCACTTGAGTCCAGATTGTAAGGCACTCTTACTGAAATGGAATCCCGAATTTGAAACCATTATCGAAAATTCCGTGGAAGACCCGCGTTATTATGTGGTCACGGATACATTGGATTCTGAAGTCTAGATTTTTTCCCGGGAAAATTTAAATTCAATTTTTTTGAATTCGCCATTTTCAGTTCCCTCAATCCACGCGTGTAAGGAATCTTGCCCGGGATTGGAATAAATGATTCGCTGCGGAAAATCATTGTTTTTGTTTTCAAAAATAAATTTTCCGTCTTCTGAAGAAATCATTCTGAACGTAACAGGTTGGGCGTTGGGATCATTTGCAGTTGCCACAGTGAAAAGCAGATTTTTGCCCTTTTCCTGAAGGGCAATGGTTTCGGCAAAAACCGTTTCGCCACCCATTTGGGTAAAGCTGAAAGCTGTAAAAACACTGTCGTTCTCCCGCGACCAGGATTCTTGTGAAAATTCAGCGCCGTTTTCATTTACCCAGGTTCCCAAGAGCCATTTTAATTGATCAATTTTTTCAGTATTTCGCTGGACTTTGCTTGATTCAGTTCTATTTTTATCTTCTTCATTTTTACAGCTACCCAGCATACATAGAATGGCAATAAAAAACAAAATGTGTTTCATCAGAAAAATGAATTAAGATAAATTAAAGGATAAATTATAATATACGAAGCCCATTTTCTACTGGCAATCCGGGTTGAAGCAGGGTAACTCTTTTACCATCCACCGCGCCCAGCACCAAACATTCACTCATAAAATTGGCGATTTGTTTTTTTGGAAAATTGACAACGGCAATCACTTTTTTCCCCACCAATTCTTCTTTGGTATATCGAACAGTAATTTGTGCCGAACTTTTTAGAACACCAATTTTTTCACCGAAATCAATTTTAAGTTGAAAGGATGGATTTTTTGATTCTGGAAAATCTTTGGCTTCCAGAATTGTGCCCACGCGCATTTCAACCTTTTCAAAATCTTCCCAAGAAAGATTATTCATCGTGGTGAATTTTCAGTTTTTCAATCATTTCTGGTGAAATATTTCCGGTATCGGCACCGTAAACGTCCACAAGCAAGCCTTTTTCGCCATCTTCAGTTTCAATTAAATACAAAATGGTATTGTCGCCCGGGTCCGTCATTCCTTCAAAACGATAGAATTTTACAACGTCCAGCTCGCCAGCTTTCCATTCACGCTTAAGGTTTTTGGATTCTATTCCCTCTTCCACAAGGTTGAAATCTTCGGTATAGCCATCTTTTTGAAGATCTTCAATTGCTACCGATAGTGATGAATAAGATTTTTTCATAATTGTTAGTTTAAGTCTTAAAATTAATGGACATATTCTAGAGCGGCAAAGATTTATAGATTCTTTAATAGAAAATATTCTGAAGTATCCCACCGCACCGCCCCAAAAATTGTAATTTTAAAGTCGAAGTAGCAACCCATTTTTAAAACTGAATCATGGCAAGAACCGAATCGAACATGCTTCCGTTGGGAACCAAAGCTCCCAATTTTGAGCTGATTGACACCGTTACGAACAAACCTGTTTCCCTACACAACATTAAAGGCGAAAAAGGTACAGTGTTAATGTTTATCTGCAATCACTGCCCGTTCGTGAAACACGTTAACGAAGAAATTGTTAGGCTGTGTAATGACTACCGCGTGACGGGTTTTGGGTTTGTTGCCATAAGCAGTAACGACATTGAAAACTATCCCGAAGACGCCCCGATGGAAATGTGGCGCACCGCGCGCAAAAACAATTATCCCTTCCCCTATCTCTATGATGAAACGCAGGAGGTAGCGAAGGCGTACGATGCTGCCTGCACACCAGATTTTTACCTTTTTGACGCCGATTTAAAATTGATTTACCGCGGACAATTGGACAACAGCCGCCCCGGTAATGGAATCCCGGTAAATGGCCGCGATCTTAGAGAGGCACTAGATAATGTGTTGAGCAATAATGCGCAGCGTAAGGACCAAAAACCCAGTATTGGATGCAATATAAAATGGAAAAAGTGAAAAACCTAAAAATGAAAAAGCCCCATATCTGGGGCTTTTTGGTATATTGATTTGCGGTTAAATTTATTTCACATCCATCAATTCCACATCAAAAATTAAGGTTGCATTGGGTGGGATTACCCCTCCGGCACCTCTTGAACCGTACCCCAAATCGCTGGGAATAACAAAACGAGCCTTATCGCCTACTTGCAAAAGCTGGATGCCTTCATCCCATCCTTCAATTACTTGGCCTTTACCTAAGGCAAAATCGATAGGGTTTCCACGTTTATAGGAAGAATCAAAAACACTGCCGTCCGGCAACATTCCTTTATAGTGTACGGCAACCGTTTTTCCTTTCTCGGCCTTTTTACCTTCTCCTTTTTGAATTATTTTATAGCGAAGTCCACTTTTTGTTTGTTCAAAACCCTGTGAAAGCTCGCCCAGCAATTCTTCCTGTTGTTTTTTTGCAGCCGCCTCGCGCTCCATTTTGGCGCCAGTAAAACTTCTGAAGTTTTCAACGGCGTTCCATTTTTTGGCCTTTTCTCCCTCACGAATAATTTCAACTTTCTGGATGGTATCGCCCTGCGCAATACTATCCACAACGTCTTGTCCTTCTATCACTTTCCCAAAAACGGTGTGGTTATCATCCAGCCAGGGGGTGGCAACGTGGGTTATAAAAAACTGACTACCGTTGGTACCCTTGCCTGCGTTGGCCATAGATAGTACACCCGGACCATCGTGCCGCAATTCTGGGTGGAATTCATCATCAAATTGATAGCCAGGTCCACCAGAACCAGTTCCATTGGGGTCTCCGCCCTGAACCATAAAATCTGGAATTACCCGGTGGAATTTCAATCCATCATAATAAGGAGTGCCTTGCGGCTTTGCTTTATTTTCTAGGTTACCTTCAGCCAGGGCAACAAAATTTCCCACGGTTCCTGGGGTTTTTTCATACGTTAATTTTATAAGAATTTCACCTTTTTCAGTAGTGATCTTTGCGTAGATTCCGTCTTGCATTTTTTTTGTTTTTAGTTCTGGCAAAGGTAATGAATTCGGTTTTACTTGGGAATGATGGCTAAAATTGATCTCTCTAGCCTTACTAATACATTACCCAACGTGTTCAGATACGTCCCTGCACGTATATTTATACGTCCCCGCACGTATATTTAGATTGTCATCGAATATAAATTCCAATTATTGAATATTGTAACAAAAAACCGAAGCATACGTCATGTAATACGCTAACCTTCTTAAAATTTGCGCACGTGAATACTATCCTCTACATCAATAATCTCACTAAAAAATTTGGTTCGCTTACCGCTGTAGACAATCTCTCATTCACCATTGAAAAGGGAAATGTATACGGCATCCTAGGGCCCAATGGAAGTGGAAAAAGTACGACGCTGGGCATTGTGCTCAATGTCGTGAACAAAACCTCTGGCGATTTCCAATGGTTCAATGGCAATACCTCAACCCACGATGCGCTTAAAAAAGTGGGCGCCATTATAGAAAGGCCCAATTTCTATCCGTATATGACGGCTTTTCAAAACCTTCAACTGGTCTGTAAAATAAAAGAGGTTTCAGAAGAAAAAATTTCAGAAAAACTACAATTGGTAGGTCTTTTGGATAGGAAGGACAGCAAATTCAGCACCTTTTCATTGGGGATGAAACAGCGTTTGGCAATCGCTTCAGCATTATTGAACGACCCGGAAATATTAATTCTTGATGAGCCCACCAACGGGCTGGACCCTCAGGGAATCCACCAAATACGCGAGATAATACGGAAAATAGCCAGCTTGGGCACCACCATTTTGCTGGCTTCGCATTTGCTGGATGAAGTAGAAAAAGTGTGCAGCCACGTTGTTATTCTTCGGAAAGGGGTGAGCCTATATTCCGGCAGTGTGGATGCCATGAACGCCAGCCACGGTTTCCTTACCATGCAGAGCAACTCTATGGATGCACTGGAACAAGCTTTGGAAGGAAATTCAAAATTTGGAAATATAAAGCGCGATGGTGAATATTTGATCGCCTACTTAAACCAACCTATGGATGCGGCCGAGGTGAATCGATTTCTTTTTGAAAAAGGAATAACGCTCTCCCATTTGGTGAAGCGCAAGGAAAGCCTTGAAGAACAATTTTTAGAACTAACCAAACAAAAATAAGATGGGAAGATTACTGGCTATTGAATTTCAGAAAATACGTTACAGCCGCGCGGCAAAGGTAATTTCAATCATCTACTTTATCCTTATCGCGTTCATAGCCCTTATGGCCTCTATTGAATTTGACATTGGCGACATCCATTTTCGGCTTGCGGATCAAGGGATTTTCAACTTTCCATTTATATGGCATTTCAACACCTATATTGCAGCCATTCTGAAATTTTTTCTCGCGGTGGTGATCGTATCTATGATGAGCAACGAGTATAGTTATAGAACTTTAAAGCAAAATCTTATTGATGGCCTCAGTAAAAAGGAATTTGTGCTATCAAAATTTGTGATCGTGCTGCTCTTTTCGGCTATTTCCACACTCTTCATCTTTGTGGTTTCCCTCTTGCTTGGCCTTTCTTTTTCAGATTATAATGAAATGGGTATTGTTTTCAGCAATATGGAATTTATTCTTGCCTATTTTATAAAACTGGTTGGGTTCTTTTCCTTCTGTCTATTTGTGGGCGTATTGGTAAAAAGATCTGCATTTGCATTGGGATTTCTATTTGTTTGGTTTATTGCTGAAAAAATTCTCTGGGGCATTCTGGAATACAGATTATTGCGCGAACAGGCAGACAGCGTTATGCAGTTTTTTCCACTGGAAGCTATGTCCAACCTTATTGTTGAACCCTTTACACGATTGGGCGCAATACAATCTGCCGCAAATCAACTGGGCGAGGTGTTGACTAAAAGTTATGATGTAACCATTTTCAATATATTGATTGTACTGGTGTGGACGGCAATTTTCATATACGGCTCCTATGCTATCTTGAAGAAAAGGGATTTGTAACCCACGGCTGTATATTTTTCTCTATATTTAGCATACAATCAATGCGTATGCAATTATTTCGATATTTTCTGTCTGGCATTTTAACATTAATGGCGAGCCAGCTTTATGCTCAGCAAATTGAGCTGTACCAGCAATTCAATGGAAAATACGATTATACCGCGATAGGAAACACATTGAATTTAGTGGAGAATGGCAGCAATACGGACTGTGATATTCTTACCTCCAGTTCGGCCAACCTAAGTCTTGATTCGTCCCAGCAAATAGTTGCCGCCTACCTTTATTGGGCGGGATCTGGACCCGGCGATTTCAATGTCACTTTAAATCAGGCTCCTATTTCCGCACAAAGAACCTTTAGCCATATTTTTAATTCTGGGGGAACGGATTATCTATATTTTTCGGCTTTTGCAGATGTCACCCAACAACTCATAAACACGGGTAATGGAAACTATACCCTCGCTGATCTTGACCTCACGCAAATTATCGTCAACTATTGCCAACCTATTGGTACTGCTACAAATTTTGGCGGATGGTCTATTACCGTTATTTATGAAGATGCGTCACTACCTGTAAACCAAGTAACCATTTTTGATGGACTCGAAAGCGTTTCAAGCCAAAATACAAGTTTGAATATTACACTGGAAAACCTAAATGTGGTAGACACAAACGGAGCAAAAATTGGCTTTCTGGCGTGGGAAGGCGATAGCAGTATTGCAAACAACGAAAGTTTGCGAATCAATGGAAATTTATTGAGCAATCCTCCTTTAAATCCTTCAGATAACGTTTTCAATAGTACCAATAGCTATACAGGCTCGAACACACTGTATAATATGGATATGGATTTTTATACTATTTCAAACTTTATAAATACAGGAGACACTTCGGCAACGATTCAGCTTACATCAGAACAGGATTTTGTGATGATCAACAATATTGTCACTGTTTTAAATACTGAATTGCCCGATGCTACAATAACCATTGACGATACCATTGGCGGCACCGAATGCGGAAATAGGGAAATTGAAGTGGATTACACCATCTATAATCTTAACAGTACAGCCATATTGCCCGCCGCCACTCCCATTTCGTTTTATGCGAATGAAACCCTCGTTGGTCAATCGCAGACCGTTGCGGATATTGCCATTGGCGGTGAGGAAAGTGGAAGCATTATACTGAATATTCCTTTGAGTGTTGGTGCGGATTTTATTCTGAAAGCGATTGCGGACGATACTGGAAATGGAAGTGGAGTTGTAAGCGAAATTGATGAAGGAAATAATGAGGATGAAATTCCCTTTCATTTATTGGAATTTCCGGTAATTACCGGGCTTCAAAATTTGGAAACCTGCGATGTTTTTGGGATTGAATCTTTCGATCTTACCGAGGCAACCTCACAAATCGATCCCATTTATAATATTGACTACTATACTTCCCAAGAAGATGCCGAAGCCCAGGAAAACCCTATCACAGATCCTGAAAATTTTATAAATACCGAAAATCCACAGACTATTTATATTCGGGTTTCAAATCCGGATTGCTTTATAATTGACAGTTTTACGGTGGAAGTAATTTTCTGCCCATTACCAGATGCTACCGTGGAAATACCACAAATAACGGCCTGCCGCGGAAGGGCACTTTCGCTTCCGTTTACTGTTTTTAATTTGATTGAAGCAACTGGTCCCCTACCCGCCGGCACGCAGATTTCCTTTTATTCCGAAGGTTTATTTTTAGGGATTTCACAAACCCAAAGCAGTATTGAACCCGGGGAAAGTGAAATTGGAAACGTTAATTTGATAATTCCAGATAATTTTCCAGAAACCTTTAGCATTACCGCTGTTGTGGATGATAATGGCAACGGTATTGGTTCTGTTGAGGAAATTCGTGAGGACAACAATACGTATACTGAAGTTTTTACTTTTGAAAGCATTCCACCTTTGCCAAACCTGCCCAATCTTTTGAGATGCGATGAAGGTTTTGATACCGCAACCTTCGACCTAACGTCACAAAATGATTTAATTACCAATAATTCAGATGAAATTATAAATTACTACACCAGCGAAGAAGATGCCTTGGCCCTTACAAACGCTATTGAAAATCCTTCAGCCTACGAAAATATTGAAGACCCGCAAACTATTTTTGTTCGTCTTGATACAGAAATCTGTTTTGCCATTACCTCTTTTTTAATTGAAACTGAAAATTGCAAACCCATTATCCCACAAGGTTTTTCACCAAATGGAGACGGTATAAATGATAATTTTGAGATAACAAATTTGCTTGATATTTATGAAAATTTTGAGTTGAAGATTTTTTCTCGTGAGGGGAATTTAATACATACAGGCCACAACAGTGATGGTTTTTGGGGTGGAATAGCAACGGAAGGGCTTTTGTTTACAGGAAATATTGTCCCTACGGGCACCTATTATTACATACTTTTCCTGAATGATCCCAAATATCCCGAACCGTTTGTAGGCTGGGTTTACATCAATTATTAAGTGAAAATTAGCCCAAGATTGTTAGCGCCACAAATAGTGCATAGGCACCTACCAAAAAAAATCCCCGCTTCCTGCCTATCATCATTTTTTTCGGTAAGAATGCCAGAGGAACCAAAATCGCCGCAAAGCCCAGCATCCAGAAAATATCATTTGTAAGTACTTCATTACTTTTAACGGCAATGGGCTGGATTATAGCCGTAATTCCCAATACCGATGAAATATTAAAAATATTGGACCCAATCAAATTCCCCAGCGAGATGGCCTTTTCCTTTTTGAGCGCAGCAATAATGGATGCGGCAAGCTCAGGAATACTGGTGCCTACCGCAATCATTGTAACTGCTATAATCCGTTCGCTAACCCCAAAGCTTTCTGCTAAGGATACCGCCCCGCTCACTAAAAATTCGCTTCCCGCATACAGTGCAACGCCACCAATCAGGAGCCACAAAATAATTTTTGCAATCGAGGATTTTGATAATCCTTCATCAATACTATCATCAACGGGCCTGGTTTCACGCTGATTTTTTGCTCTTTTGAGCAACATCCACAAATACACAAATAAAATTGAGAGCAGCAATGCCCCTTCCCAACGGCTTATTTCAAGCCCACTTTTCAGTATAAAATAGAGCAAAACAGACAACACCATCATTACGGGCCAATTCAATTTATAAAAATCCCTATCAATTGCCAAGGGTGAAATAATTGCCGTAATTCCTAAAACCATCCCTATGTTGGCAATGTTTGATCCCAGTACATTTCCTAATGAAATATCAGAAAATCCGGTAAGAGCTGCCTGCAAACTAACCAACAATTCTGGCGCTGAAGTGGCGAAAGAAACTACCGTTAAACCAATAACCATTTTTGAAAGATGCAATTTAAAGGAAAGCGCAACGGAAGACCGAACCAAGTATTCGCCGCCAACGACCAATAAAACCAAACCAAGAAAAACGTATAAATAATCCATAAAATTTTCTAAAGAAAGCGAAGATAGCAAAAGCGAATTTTAATTTTAGCTATCTTTAATGAGAAGCAATTGGGATGTATTGAAAAATACTTAAAACCAATTTTAATATCCAAAATATAGTACTGATGAAAAAGAAGTTTTTTAAGTTTTTGGCAAGCGCAAATAAGAAATTGTTGCCCAGTTATACAAAGGAAAATGTGGATTTAACGAAAGCCTCAAAATTGCAAATGGCCATTTTTGCCTATAAACTTTGGGTAACCAAAAACGCTTTGGATTAATTTTATTAATATTTCAGCAACGATTTCACGTCGTATTTTTTCAGTTTTTGATTTCCGTTCAAGGGCTTTAATTCAATCAAAAAGTTACACTGAACAATTTTTCCACCCAAATTTTCTATGAGATTGCACGCAGCTCGGGCCGTGCCGCCCGTTGCCAGTACATCGTCGTGCAACAATACACGCTCGCCAGTTGTTATAGCATCTTCGTGAATTTCCAACGCATCCATTCCGTATTCCAGCAAATACGGCTCCTTTAATGTGGTGTAAGGCAATTTCCCGGGTTTTCTTATAGGTACAAAACCTGCATCGAGTCTTTGCGCGAGCAACATCCCAAAGAAAAACCCACGCGATTCTATACCCACAACTTTATCAATGCTCAAATCAGATACCATCCCGAGCAAATGCTCTAGGCATTTTTCCGTAGCGGCACTATTGGCCAAAAGAGGCATTATATCCTTAAAATGAACTCCGGGCTTGGGGAAATCTTCAATTTCCCGTATGTATTTTTCAAATTCTAGCATTTGGTTATGTATTGCTTGTTTTATTTTTTGGCTCCCGTTTTGGATCCCAATCCCTGTCTTTTTTGGGTGTTTTCTCTTCTTTTTCCATATCGTTCTTTTCGTCCATTTCACGATTGTTTTGGCGTTTTTCTTCTTTCTTTTCCATAATTTTTGAATGAATTTTATGATGGTAAGATAAAATTAATTTGAATGGCATTTTATTTTGAAAAAGTTAAACTATGGAAATCCATCATTCTTTTATAAAAAAATTTTTGAGAAACTAAATTTGCCTGCCAATAATAAAAGAAATATATTTGCACCCGCTTAGGCAAAAATCATTGCCCTTTGCGAAGAAGCCGAAAAGCTTCTAAATTGGCCTCGTGGCGCATCCCGATAGCTATCGGGAGAATAGCGCAGAATGCCAAAACCGAGAGGTTTAAAAAAAATCTAAATCGGCCTCGTGGCGCATCCCGATAGCTATCGGGAGAATAGCGCAGAATGCCAAAACCGAGAGGTTTAAAAAAAATCTAAATCGGCCTCGTGGCGCAACTGAATAGCGCATCTGATTACGGCTCAGAAGGTTCCAGGTTTGAATCCTGGCGAGGTCACCACAAAGCGCAATACTTGAAATCAAGCTATTGCGCTTTATTTTTTTTAAACTGTAAAATTTTGAACTTTTTAAAAGTGAAATTTTCAGGATTTTATCTATTTTCGAAATAAAAATTTCAACCAATGACCAAGATAGTTAAGGATTCAGACAATAAATCGGAACGCGATTATATTTTTCAGGACAATAAAAAAACCCGCTTTGGTGCGAGTTTTATTATTATAGTACTTGTTATTTTGACTGCTGCCGTAATTGCCACGGCGTTTTTTATGGATTGGGTTTAAATAATCTCAGCGCTCAATCCGGCTTCCAAAAGCATGGAACAGCGAGGTTTTAAATCTGTAAATTCCCCAGTTTTTACTGTGCATTTTCCTTTGTAATGCACAATAATTGAGCATTGCTCTGCTTGTTCCGGCGTATGCTCGCACGCGTGGATCAATGTGTTTATAACGTGATCAAAAGTATTAACCTCATCGTTATACAATACAATTTCATTTTGATTTATTTCCTTTTCAACTACGGAAACATCTTCCTGTATTTTTTCTTTGGTACTCATAATCTATATAAAAATTCTATTTGGGATTGTTATAAAGATAGCTATTTACAAAATAAATTTTGCGGCAACCCAATTATTTTTCTCCTTATTTTCAACGAATTGAAGTTGAAGATTATTGCAGCACTCAGTAATAATTGGTAGATCGTCGCGGTAAAATCCGCTTAAATAAAGTGCTCCACCTTTATTCAAACTATTTTTATACGCTTCCATATCATTCAACAATATGTTTCGGTTTATGTTTGCAATAATTACATCATAACTTTTATCCTCCAACAAGAAAGCATCACCCAAATAAACTGAAATATTTTCACAATCGTTACGCTGGATGTTTTCCATTGAATTTTCAAAACACCATTCATCAATATCAATGGCGTCAAGTTTTGAGGCACCACGCATTGATGCTAAAATCGCCAAAACTGCTGTACCGCAGCCCATATCCAGTACAGTTTTATTCTGAAAATCATTTTCAAGAATAAATTGAAGCATCATAAACGTGGTTTCGTGATGACCTGTTCCAAAAGACATTTTAGGCTCAATAACAATTTCATATTGAAACGATTTTTTGGTATGAAATGGCGCACGCACGGTACATTTTCCATCGACTTCGATAGGATTAAAATTACGCTCCCATTCCTCATTCCAATTAATTTGCGCTATTTCTGAAAAGATATATTCAATTTTAAATTCTTTTGAAGCCAAACAATTAATTCCATCCAAAATGGCATTATCCCACTCGGCTTTTTGTATATATGCTTTCACGCCATTCTCAGTTTCAACAAAGCTCTCAAAACCCGCATATCCAAGTTCAGCAATTAGGATTTCAGTGCCCGGCTGGAGCGGTTTCACTTTGAAAATATATTCGATATAATCCATTTTTTTTTAAATTTCAACAAGCTAATTCCAATGTTGCTTTATGTGAATTAATCTTCAAATGCGTTGACAATTTTCATAAAACTTTCCACATTCAATGAAGCACCGCCAATAAGTCCGCCATCCACATCCTTCTGTCCAAAAATTTCAGCAGCGTTGTCTGGTTTTACGCTTCCGCCGTATAGAATTGAAACGCTTTCAGCAATAGTTTTTGAATAATTTTCAGCAATTGTTTTTCGGATGAACTCGTGCATTTCCTGTGCCTGTTGCGGTGTGGCAGTTTCGCCAGTCCCTATGGCCCAAACAGGTTCATACGCAATAATGATGCGCTCCCACGCTGTTTCTGAAACGTGAAAAATTCCTTCCTCCAATTGTTCTTTAATGACTTCAAAATAATTTCCGTCTTTGCGGTCCTTCAATTCTTCGCCAACGCAGAAAAGCACTGTCAATTCATTTTCAATTGCAGAATTTACCTTTTCGGCAAGAATTGCATTATCCTCGGCAAAAAATGCGCGACGCTCACTATGCCCTAAAATAACGTATTTTGTACCAACGCTTTTCAGCATTTTAGCGGAAATTTCACCAGTGAATGCGCCATCCTCACTTTGGTGCATATTCTGCGCGACTAATTCTACAGGATGTTCGCGTAAAGACTTGAAGCAGTGGTTCAAATTTGTAAATGCCGGCGCAATCATAATGGTCACATTTTCCGGGAAAACCTGTTTTTTCAATTCCACCAGAAACATTTCAGTTTCAGCGAGATCGTAATTCATTTTCCAGTTTCCGGCTACTATTTTCTTTCTCATTTATTCTATTTTTTTATTGCTGAAATTTTTTAAGCTAACATAGTTTAACTATCTACTAATTTTCGGGTCCAGCCAACCATAAATTATATCCACAAAAATATTGATTAAAATGAACAATGTGGCAATTACCAGCACCGCCCCCATAATTATTGGCAGATCAAGCGTGTTCAAAGCATCCACTATTTCTTTCCCCAAACCGTTCCACCCAAAAATATATTCCACAAAAACGGCACCTGCAAGCATAGAGGCGAACCAGCCCGAGATTGCCGTTATTACGGGATTTAGGGAATTTTTCAAGGCGTGTTTTCTAATGATTTGCGAAGATGAAAGTCCTTTTGCCCGTGCCGTGCGAATATAATCCTGATCCAAAACTTCCAACAAAGAATTTCGCATCAATTGACTTACTACCGCCAGTGGTCTAATTCCCAAAACAATGGCTGGAAGAATTAAATTTTTCAACTGAAGGTATTTTCCGTTGCCGAAATCATCAACCTCATAGAGACTTCCCGTCATATTCAAATGGGTATATTCATTCAAAAGAAAACCAAAAATCCACGCAAAAATTATGGCGCTGAAAAAGGAAGGAATACTCATTCCAAAGGTACTGACCAACTGTATTGCTTTATCAATAAATCCATCTTTAAAGAGAACGGAAACAATCCCCAAAAGCACGCCAATGACCATTGCAATCACTATTGCCGATACGGCCAGTATAAATGTGTTGGGTAACGTTTCGGCTATTACTTGGCTCACTTCCTTTCCATTTTTCTGAAAAGATTCCCGCAAATACGGAGTTTTAAGGGCAACAACACTTTTACCTACAGAAAGTAGCGGTGTTGCGTTGTATTTTTCTTCAGAAAGAAATGTATAATCATCTCTGTTTTTACTGTGGATTGAAATGGGAGAAAGATCGTTGAGATACCGTAAATACTGAATGTGTACGGGTTTGTCAAAACCATATTTCTTTTTTACGATTTCTACTTGCTCAGAAGTTTCATTCTGCCCAAGCATCATCCGCGCAGGGTCTCCCGGAAGTAATGTAAACAATAGAAAAATCACAGTAACAACTCCGAAAAGCGTAAGTAGCGCGTAACCTAATTTTTGAAGTGTGTACCGTAGCACTAATCTATATTTATGTCGTTGAGCGTGCGGTTTTCATAGGTGAATTCTTCCCCAAATAGCTGTTTCGAATAAGCTTCAACAGTTTGATCGAAACCTGCTTTTTTTCTTCTATCGTTTACGCTTTCTGGGTTTTCAATTGGCCAAATATACTTTTCACCGCTATCCTCAACGCGCACCTGTGTTCCATAGATTTGTGGCTTACCTTGATTCATCAAATATTGATCTTCCATGGTTGCTGCCATGGTCATCGGGATTTCTCCAGCCTCGCCAGCTTTTTTTATCAAAGGAAGATAGGTTTCAATTTTATCTGGATTATGCTGTAAAACTTCCCAAGCAACGGTATTGGTAGGTTCGCCAACTACCGATTTCCCCGGATAACCGCTTTGTACAAATAATTTTTCAATATACTTCATATTTGCGTTATCCAGAATAGCCTGCAATTGTTGAAGATCCCCAGAATATTCAGCCTCTGTTAGCTTCATTTTTTTACCCAATTCCGCACGTTCCTCGGGGTTTTGGGTTCGCATTAAAACTCGATATTTCTGGTCCAGAATTGCAATGCTGTCCAATCGTTGTTTCATCTGTAAATTAAGTTTTGGCTGCGCATTTTCAACCTGCGGCAATTGCAATTTGTGGGCATCATTCCAGTGCAACTTTTGTTTTATGGTGCCTTTATCTATTTCCAAAATTCCAGGATTGCTTCGAACAATGGTTTTCAGCGTAGTTTCATCACAGAAATAAAACTTGAAATTCAGTTTATAGGCTTCCACCAAATCATCAGTCATTTCTAAGGAAGAAGCAGATAAACCAATTACGGAATATCCATTTTTTATTGCCTTATCGGTAATCTCCTTTATTGGTAAAAAGCCATCTTTTTCAGTATTGCCAAGACTGTAGGCAATGACGACCACTAAATTTTCTTCTTCCAGAAATTGCGAAGTGAAATCCTCACCATCTCGTTCTATCGTAAAATCGTGGATTGGTGGGGTGTATCCTTCCTGGATCATTTCGGTTTCAGTACCAATCAATTCGCCATCCACCTGCGGAAAATCGCCATTGGTTGTGATAATTTTTTCCTCGCCGTTAATTTTGAATTTCCATTTGTATTCAAAAATAGGACCTGGCGCATCTTCGGGAACGGACATTCCCTCTTGAATATTTGCACCTATTTTATACGGTCTGAAATCAATAATGGGTAAATGCTGAAGTACGTAATAGGTAATTCCCAAACAAACCACAAATGAAGCCAAGACAAGAATACTGCGCGCGCCCTTTGAAAAAATGGGCGTAATATATTTGCTTCCTATAAAAAGAATCAAAATTAATACAAGCAATATTATATCTTTTGTAAATGATTCCCAGGGCGTGAGTTTTATGGCATCGCCAAAGCATCCGCAATCGGTAACCTTGTTGTAGTAAGCCGAATAAAAGGTGAGAAAAGTAAAAAAAAGAATCATTAAAAGTAAACACCATGCGGTAAATTTTCTCAAATAACCCAGTAGCAACATAACCCCCAGAAGCACTTCAAAAATCACGACGAAAATAGCAATCAATAATGCGAAAGGAACCAAAAAGCCAAGGTCCAAAACCTCTGGGGCAAAATATTCTTTCAGTTTAAACGAAAACCCAACGGGATCGTTCAGTTTTATCAATCCGCTTATGATGAAAAGAACACCCACGATGATTCTTGCTATTGCTACAATGTATTTCATTTTAAAGTATTTTTTATTTTTCTGAATTATCCTCCAAATGGATCAGCGCAAAAACCGCGTAATTAATCATATCTTGATAATTTGCGTCAATTCCTTCGGAAACCAGAGTTTTTCCGCTATTATTCTCAATTTGTTTAACCCGAAGGATTTTCTGAAGAATTAAATCCGTTAGCGAACTCACCCTCATGTCGCGCCAAGCCTCACCGTAATCGTGGTTTTTATCCAGCATCAACTGTTTGGTGATGGCCACTTTTTCATCATATAACTGGGTTGCTTCCTCTACCGAGAGATCTGGCTGTTCCACTACTCCTTTATCCAACTGGATAAGCGCCATTACCGAATAATTAATAATTCCTATAAATTCACTGGCTTCGTCCTCCTGAATTTTTCGTTCGGCATTTTGCTGCAAACCGCGAATGCGCTGCGCCTTAATAAAAATTTGATCAGTCAATGACGGAAGTCTTAAAATTCGCCACGCGCTCCCGTAATCGTGCATTTTATTGATAAATAGCGCCCTGCACTTTTCAATCTGGTCGTTGTATTGATTTGAAGTGGCTTCCATAAAGAAGTGTAAGATTTTGCGTAAATTTCGCTTAAATAAATCAATTTAAAAAATTGCACACCCTTAATTGCAAAGGCACAATAATAGACCTCAGCCATCCCAAAATTATGGGAATTGTAAATGTGACGCCCGATTCCTTTTATGATGGCGGTAAAACTTTTTCAGAAAAGAATATCTTAATACAGGCGGAAAAAATGCTTTCTGAAGGCGCAACATTTCTTGACGTTGGCGGCTACAGCACACGTCCGGGTGCGGCCGAGGTGTCAATAGAGGAAGAAAAAAACAGGGTTTGCGGGGCAATCAATTCCATTGTAAAAAAATTTCCTGAAGCATTGATATCCATTGACACTTTTAGAAGTGATGTGGCCAAAGCTGCCGTGGAAGCCGGCGCGTCAATTATAAACGATGTTTCTGGCGGAACGCTCGATGCCGACATGTTTTCGACCGTGGCAAAACTGAAAGTACCCTACATTGCAATGCACCTGCGGGGTACGCCGAAAACCATGACAAAGCTTACGGATTATAAAAATGTGACACTCGAAGTTTTAAAAATTCTTTCTGAAAGAATTGCAATAGCTCGCGCCGAAGGTATAAATGATATTATTGCAGATCCGGGCTTCGGGTTTGCTAAAACCAGTGCCCAAAGTTTTGAAATGATGAATAATCTCGAGCTTTTCCAAAATCTTGACGTCCCAATTTTGGTAGGCATTTCCCGAAAATCAATGATCTATAAAACCTTGAATACTTCGGCTGAAAATGCACTCAATGGCACAACCGTTTTAAATGCGTTCGCACTTTTGAAAGGTGCATCCATCCTGCGGGTACACAATGTGAAGGAGGCAATGGAATGTGTTGCGCTCTACCATGAAATGAAATTGGCTTAAATTACAATTCCAAAACTTTGAAGTTTGAACTTTCAGCATTGATTTTTTAAAGTACTTTTACAAAAAACCGACAACCTTGGACTTTTTAGATATTCGCATTATAGATATTGTAGACATCGTGCTTGTTGCATTCCTGCTCTATTACCTCTATAATCTTGTAAAAGGAACGGTGGCCATCAATATTTTGGTGGGAATCATTATCGTATACGCCATTTACGTAGTTACACAGCTCTTGGAAATGGAGCTTTTGAGCAAAATTCTGGGCGGGTTTCTGGGCGTAGGAATGTTTGCTCTTGTCGTGGTTTTTCAACCCGAAATACGAAAATTTCTGTTGATGTTGGGCTCTACAAATTTTAACGCGCGGCGCAGGTTTTTCAAACAATTTAAAATGCTCGGCAAGGACAATGGCCCAAAAATCAACATCGAAGGAATTTTAAGTGCCTGTAGAAAAATGTCTGAATCCAATACCGGGGCGCTTATTGTCATACAACGAAACAACAGTCTGGATTTTGTGAAAAACTCTGGGGACGAAATGAACCTCCAGGTGAACCAACCAATTATCGAAAGTGTTTTTTTCAAAAATAGCCCACTTCACGATGGCGCTATGATTATAGAGGAAAACCGAATTACCGCCACACGTGTTATTTTGCCAGTTTCAAATGACCGAAAAATCCCGTTGCGATTTGGGTTGAGGCATCGCGCCGCGGTAGGCATTACTGAAAAAACCGATGCGGTTTGCCTTGTTGTATCCGAAGAAAATGGGCAAATATCCTATTTAAAGGATGGCGATTTTGTTCTGTACGATAATCTCGAGGAACTTCATAAAATTTTAGAAGCTGATTTAAGTTGATTTAAAATGACCCACTGTAAAAATTGCCAGCAACCACTTGCTACGGAAGATAATTTCTGCCGTGAATGCGGTGCTGCAGTAATCCAGCATCGGTTGACCTTAAAATATTTGTTTCAGGAATTCTATAATTCCTTTTTCAGTATCGATTCCAGCAAACCTGTTTTGACTTTTATCGATCTTTTTAAAAAACCCGAGGTGGTAATTGGCGGTTACATTAATGGACTTCGGAAAAGATATATCCACGCATTCGGCTACTTCACAATAGCCATCACCCTTTCCAGTTTTTTCTTCTTTATTTTTCTGAAGTTTTTCCCTGATTTGCTTGAAAATGCCTTTTCGTACCAAAACGAAATGAACGCTGCGCAAAAAAAGATGAATCAAGAAATTATGCAGAAAACTTTTGAGTATCAATCACTCATATTTTTTGCATCGATTCCTTTGTTGTCGCTAATGGCTTGGATAGTATTTTTTAATAAAAGAAAATATAATTACGCTGAAAATCTTATAATCGTCCTTTATGGATATTCACAGGCATCGATTGTTTCAGTTATTTTCTATTTCCTTACCGTATGGAATAGCACGCTGTTTGGATATGCTACGCTATCAGTTCTAATAGTACAGATAGGTTATTTTGCATACATTTTTAAACGGCTTTACAAATTATCAATCGGCCAACTTATCATCAAGACTTTGTTTTTCTTGGCGATACTTATCACAATATACATTGTTTTAGTTATTACGGTTATAATTTTTATGGCGGCTACCGGAAATTTGCAACAGTTTGCGCAATAAATTTATTCAGCCACTTCTTCTGCCATAAATTGCACTTCGTATAAATTTTTATAGAATCCTTTTTCAATTTTAAGAAGATCTTTGTGGGTTCCTTCTTCTACAATTTTTCCAGCATCCATTACAATGATTTTATCCGCTTTTTTAATGGTTGCCAAACGGTGCGCTATCACTATTGAAGTCCGATTTTTCGTGATTCTATCCGTGGCTTTTTGAATCATTTCTTCCGAATAGGTGTCTACGGATGAAGTTGCTTCATCAAGAATTAAAATACTGGGTTTGCTTACGTACGCACGCAGAAAGGAAATTAACTGCCGCTGCCCGGAAGATAGCATGGAACCGCGCTCCTTCACATTATAATGATAGCCGTCCGGTAGCGATTTTATAAATTTATGGACACCTATTTCCTTCGCCGCAGCTATTACGTCTTCTTCAGAAATTTCTGGATTATTGAGTGTAATGTTGTTCAATATAGAATCGGCAAAAAGGAAAACATCCTGTAAAACCACGGCAATCTGACTGCGTAGCGAAGCCAATCGATAGTCTTTTAGTGAAATGCCATCCACCAAGATTTCGCCTTCATTTATTTCATAAAACCGATTGAGGAGATTGATGATGGTGCTCTTTCCGGCACCCGTAGCTCCCACAATAGCAACCGTTTCACCTGGATTTACTTGAAATGAAATTCCTTTTATCACCTCTTCCTCAGGATTATAACCAAAATGCACTTTTTTGAATTCAATAGCTCCGTTTGCATTGGTATAATCCACAGTCCCGGTATCTGCAATGTGCGATTCGGTATCCAATATTCCAAAAACCCTATTTGCCGCAACCATCCCCATTTGCAGCGTATTAAATTTGTCCGCAATCTGGCGCAGGGGCCGAAAGAGCATTTCAGCATATTGAATAAATGCCGTGATTACACCAAGTGTAACTGCGCCACCAGCCAAAACATTAAGACCACCATACCAAACCACCAAACCTGTGGCCACGGCGCCCGTCATCTCTGCAATGGGGAAGAAAATGGAGTTGTACCAAACGGTTTTGATCCACGCTTTTCTATGGTCAGTATTAATTTCTTTAAACCTTTGGTATTCTGTTTCTTCGCGCGTGAAAATCTGTACAATTTTCATCCCGGTAATGCGCTCCTGCACAAAAGTATTTAGGTTTGCCACTTGGTTTCGGACGTCTTCAAAAGCTACTTTCATTGCTTTTTGAAATACTCTGGTAGCGTACAAAATAAACGGAAGCACAATAAAAACTATGAGCGACAATCTCCAACTTTGTGTTAGCATAAAACCTGCAATTACCAGCATTTTCAGCAAGTCACTTATAATCATAAACAACCCCTCGCTGAATATACTCGAGATGGTTTCCACATCATTCACTGCGCGCGTGGTCAATCTTCCCACGGCACTCTTATCAAAATATTGCATTTTGAAGCTCATCATCAGCCGGAAAAGCTTGGTGCGTATGTCCCTGATTACACTTTGCCCAAGCCAATTGGTATAAAAGATAAATGCAAATTGGAATACCACTTCCAAAACAAGTACAATTACCATTAAAATAATGTACTTCATAAATCCCTCGCCATCCTTGGGAACTATGGATTCATCTATGGCGAGCTCCAATAAATATGGGCGCAAAACCGCAAGACCGGACATTACAATCGCCGCAAACGCAACAAAATAGAACACCGTACGGTAACTGTTTGTATACGCAAGTAATCGCTTAAAAAGTTTAAAATCGAATGCGTTGCCCGTCTTTTCTGACACTTTTTCTCCTTTTGTTGGTTATTGTGAAATTATAATTTTCAGTTTTGAATGTTTTATTTTAAAAAAATATCATTCGGGTAAACAACTTTCGTAAGAAACAATCCATTTGCTGGCGCGGATGCCCCAGCCTTTGCTCTATTTTTGCTTTCCAAAATCCGCTGAAAATCTTCTACAGTCTTTTTTCCATTACCAATATCCAGCAGCGTTCCCACGATAGCGCGTACCATATTGCGCAAAAAACGATCTGCCGCAATGGTAAAAATAAGCTTATTATCCCGCGCTTCCCAATAAGCTTTTTCAATTGTGCAATAATAGGTTTTCACATCGGTTTTTGACCTTGAAAAACATTGAAAATCCTTATGTCCCAATAACGTTTCACTGGCCTTATTCATAAGCTGGACATCTGGCGCGTTATTTATTTGAAACGAAAAATCCTCTGAAAATGGATCCTTCCGAAGCGAAATAATGTATTTATATTCTCGCTGAATGGCATCAAACCGAGCGTGTGCATCAGGTTTCATTTCAAAAATATTCCGAACCGCAATATCCTTGGGAAGAAATGAATTTATTCTGAAGGTAAAATCATCTTTGTTTTCAATCAAATTATAATCAAAATGCGCAAAAAGCTGTTTGGCATGTACTCCTGTATCTGTGCGTCCAGCGCCGGTAATTTTTATTTCAGTCCTCAAAAAAGTGGAAAGGGTTTCCTCTAGTGTTTGTTGCACACTTTTTTCGTTTGGTTGCCGTTGCCAACCACAGTAGTTTTTTCCATTGTATGCTATTTCGATAAAATACCGCAAAATTTTCTTTTTCAGAATTGGCAAAATTACAACTTACTTTAGGAGTTTCTGTGTTTTAAAGTTTAAATGTTTAGCTGGCCCGATGCAGTGAAATGATTGAAAATATTAAATAACTTAGCACTTCAAATTATGCAAAAATCTAAAAATCCATTTTGAAAAAGATCCTTTTGCTTAGTGACACCCACGGATATATAGATGAAAAAATCCTGAAGCACGTTAAAAATGCGGATGAGGTTTGGCACGCAGGTGACATTGGCGAGCTCTCCGTTACGGATTCCATAAAAAAATTAAAGCCCCTTCGGGCGGTTTTCGGGAATATAGATGGCATGGATGCCCGGTCTGAATTTCCGTTGCACAATCGTTTTATGTGCGAAGGAATTGATGTTTGGATAACGCATATTGGCGGCTATCCCGGCAGATATAATCCTGCCATTAGGCAAGAAATCTATAGCAATCCGCCGAAAATTTTCATTTGTGGGCATTCCCATATTTTGAAAGTAATGCCAGATAAAACTACGGGGCTGCTGCACCTTAACCCTGGTGCGGTGGGAAAACATGGATTTCATAAAGTACGCACCATGTTGCGTTTTGAGATTGATGACGAAAAAATACAAAATCTGGAAGTAATTGAATTTGACAGATAATTTTCTGACTAAAGGAAAAAAATCAAAAAACCCTCGAAGATGGCATTCTCCGAGGGTTTTGCACTAATATACCAAGATTGGTTTACCGTAAACGATCAACAGATTTTACAAGGTCCTCATCCCTTTTTATGGCCTTATTGGCCAGCACTAAAAATACGATAGAAATGATGGGAAGTAGCACCCCAATACCCTTCTCAGAAACTAAAGTTTCTCCGGATAAAGTAAGCGATCTGTAAACGAAAACTCCTAGTAATACAAAGTTTAATATGATGTTTATACGATTAAGAACGAATTGTCTTTTACGTATTTTGAAACTTAAAGCCGATATAATAGCAAGCGCAATAGAACCAAAAACGAGACCAAAAACCACGGGCTCATTTCGTTCAATTATAATAGCGCCATTGGAACCTTCAACGGTGGGAAACCATAAAAAAAGTGAGGCCATAACCATAGCCGAAATAATTAAATAAATGGTCTGTATGCGCTGAATCATTTGGTAATGCTTACAATTATTGGCAAAAATAGTGTTTCTTTTTAATAAAAATAACGGTGGAATTTAATTTATTGTTGTATTATTGCAGTAACAGTTCGTAACCACCTCAATAGAGGTTACTTAGTCTTCGATTACATTTTTTTCAACTCTACCTTCTCAAAAGGATTATTATAGCAACATAAACCCATAGTATTTTACATGTTTGAAATTTCAGAATTAAAAAATAAAAAGCTGCCTGAGCTTCAGGAAATTGCGAAAGAACTTAACGTACCCAAGTACCGCACCCAGAAAAAATTAGACCTTGTTTATCAGATTCTTGACTACCAGGCTTCAAATCCAAAAGCGGTAAAGGCAATTACCAAAACTGATGATCAATCTTCTACCCCATCAGAGGCAAAAACGGATACAAAATCTGCCGAAGTGAAAGATGCTTCAGAAAACAAATCAGATTCAAACCAGAAACAGAAAGGCAACAGAGAGCGTACTCCCAGAAGCAATGACAATAGGAATACAAAAACGCATTCTCCAAAACAACATCACGCTAAAAAAAGTGATGATGACAATCGTTCCAAAAACGATTCAAAAAAGAACGAATTAAAAAATAACAGAGATAAAGGTAATTCCGGTCATAATGACAACCGTCATAAAAACCAGCGAAACGAGCATCGCAATGACAATAATGGCAATGATAACCGCTCGAAAAACCAAAATAACAATCCACCAAACAAAGGAAAGGATAGCAACACCCACGACAACAAAAACGGAAATAAGGATTCCAGAAACCGTTACCGTGAGCCAGACTTCGAGTTTGATGGAATTATTGAAAGCGAAGGTGTGTTAGATATTATGCAGGATGGATATGGATTTTTGCGTTCCAGTGATTATAATTACCTCTCCTCTCCTGACGATATCTACGTTTCACAATCGCAAATCCGACTTTTTGGCTTAAAAACGGGAGACACTGTATTGGGTGAAGTCCGTCCACCGAAGGAAGGTGAAAAATACTTTCCGCTTATAAAAGTTAGTAAGATTAATGGGCTTAACCCCAATGTGGTCCGTGACCGCGTTGCTTTTGAGCATTTAACGCCCTTATTTCCGCAGGAAAAATTCAATCTTGCCGATAAGCAAAGTACAATCTCCACGAGAATTATTGATCTTTTTGCACCCATAGGCAAGGGTCAGCGCGGGATGATAGTATCCCAACCCAAAACTGGTAAAACCATGTTGCTTAAGGATATTGCCAACGCAATAGCTGCAAACCATCCAGAGGTTTATCAAATTATTCTTTTAATTGATGAACGCCCTGAAGAAGTTACAGATATGCAGAGAAACGTTCGCGGCGAGGTTGTTGCCTCAACGTTTGATAAGGAAGCCAGCGAACACGTACGTGTGGCGAACATTGTGATTGACAAAGCCAAAAGACTTGTGGAATGTGGACACGATGTAGTAATTTTGCTCGATTCCATTACACGTTTGGCGCGCGCCTACAATACCGTGCAACCGGCTAGTGGTAAGATTTTAAGTGGTGGTGTGGATGCAAATGCGCTTCACAAACCGAAACGCTTTTTTGGTGCCGCGCGAAATATTGAAAATGGCGGATCGCTGAGTATTATTGCAACTGCTTTGACCGAAACCGGCTCAAAAATGGACGAGGTAATTTTTGAAGAGTTCAAAGGGACCGGAAATATGGAATTACAGTTGGATAGAAAGATTTCAAACCGAAGAATATTCCCAGCTATTGATCTTACCTCTTCAAGCACGCGTCGTGATGATTTGTTGCTGGATGAAAATGTTATCCAAAGAATGTGGGTTATGCGCAAATATCTAGCGGATATGAATCCCGTGGAAGCCATGGAATTCATTAATGATAGAATTAAACAGACTAAGAATAACGAGGAATTTCTGATTTCTATGAATGGGTAAAGTGATTAATTTCCTATAATTGAAAAGCCCAAATGGATTCCATTTGGGCTTTTCAATTTATTTGTATCTTTTAATGTATAGATATTTCGAAATAAAAAACCGCGACAGTTGCCGCGGTTTGTATAACATAAACAATGTTGATTATTGCTTAACTACTTTTTGAGTAAGTGTACCAGCGTTAGTTTCAACTTTCAACATATAGATCCCTTGAGAAAGGTTTGCAGTGTTGATAACACCGTTGTTGTAAGAAACAGAAACTTGCTTACCAAGAACATCAAACATAGCTACATTTGAAACTTCTACTGAAGAAGGAACTTTCAAGTTAAGAACATCAGAAGTTGGGTTTGGATAAACAGAAATTTGAGATAAAGTAAGATCATTAATACCAAGCTCAACATTTTCTCCAATAACATTCATAACGTAAAATTCATCTACGCCAGTTACACCACCTACAGGAGTTGGCACCGCAACACTGCAGTCTGCAGATTGCAAATAACTAGGACCATTTTCTCCAGCCGCGTTTAAACCTGGAAAATAAGTTTCTCCAGTATTTGCTCCGCTATCGCCTGCACTTACTTCAAAAGCTACAATTGATCCTGCAGGAATAGTAGCGGTCATTGGAACGCTTATTAAACTTAAATCATCAGCAGATGAAGATGTATGTGTCTCTGTAGCTATAAGAGTAAAAGTTGCTAGCGCTAAATTAATGTTATCAACAGTGTAAATGTTTAAAGTAATAACTTTACCATCATCTGCAGAACCTTGTCCGTATTCAACAGAAGACACCTCGAAATTTCCAGTAACTCCAAAATCTGAGAGATCGTAAGCTCTATAAAAAGAATTCAAACGATATTCACCTGACGTGCTACTCCAACAGGCAACACCTCCATCATCAACCGTAGTAGGATCAACAGATTGAGTCAAAGTTATTTGAGCAAATGACGCAACACTAATAAAAAGTGCAACAATAAAAGTAATTTTTTTCATTTTAAAAGGATTTAGATTAATAACGACAAACTTAAATAAGTTATTGAAAAAAACCTAAATTTATTTATTAAAATATGGAAATTGAAAAAACTCTTAACCTTAAAATTATGCGGATTATTTCTATTCTATTCTTTATATTAAATACATTTACTTATTCCCAAATAAATCAAACTAGTCAAACGAGATTTGATAAGAATCAAACATTTACATATGCCGAAATAATTGGTCATTACGAAAAAATATCATCAAAATACACTTCCATCTCAATTTATGAATTTGGTGAAACGGACAGCGGCAAACCGCTTCACGTCATCATTTTCAACCCCAATGAAAATTTATCTGCCAATTTTGAGGACTTCGACAAAAAAAACAAAAATCTTCTTTTAATAAATAATGGAATACATCCCGGCGAACCCGATGGGATTGAAGCTACATTGATGCTTTTCAGAAATTATGCTGAAGGGAAACTACGGCCTCCCAAAAACACTATTATTGCAACCATTCCTATATATAATGTGGGCGGGGCGCTCAACAGAAACAGCACAACACGTACAAACCAGAACGGCCCGGAGGAATACGGTTTTCGTGGCAATGCCAGAAATTACGACCTCAACCGGGATTTCATAAAAAATGACACAAAAAACGCTCGAGCTTTCGCCGAAATTTTTCACATATTGGATCCCGATTTATTCGTTGATAATCACGTGAGCAATGGTGCAGATTACCAATACGTATTGACACATTTATTTACCCAGCACAACAAATTGGGAAATGAATTGGGAAAGTATCTTCACACCTCATTAATGCCTACGCTTGAAGATTCTTTAATGCAAAAAAACTGGGATATTACCCCATACGTGAACGTTTTTAATCAAGTGCCAGAGGTTGGTTTCACACAGTTTATGGATTCGCCCAGATATTCCACGGGGTATGCAACGCTCTTCAATACGCTGGGAATGATGGTGGAAACACATATGCTGAAACCCTACAAACAAAGAGCGGAAGGCACGTATGAGTTGATGAAAAGCTTCATAAATAGTGCTGATGCCGATGCAGAGAAAATAAAGACGCTTCGGAAGAAATCTTTTCTTAATTACGTAGCGGGCGCATATTATCCTATAAACTGGACTGTTGATAGCAGCAAAACTTCAATTCTGAATTTTAAAGGTTTTGAGGGAAAAATGGTTGAAAGCGAAGTAACTGGATTTCAACGGCTTAAATATTTTCGGGACAAACCGTTTACCAAAGAGGTGATGTATTACAATTATTTTAAAGCGAAGGATTCGGTTACTATACCTTCGGCTTACATTATTCCGCAGGGGTACTGGAATGTTTTGGAACTTTTGAAATTGAATAAAATAGAAATGAAGCAAGTTAAAAAAGATACTTCTATTAGGGCAGAAGTTTACAGAATAGCGAGCTTCGAAACCGTGAAAAATCCGTTTGAGGGGCATTATTTGCATTACAATACGCAATTAACAAAAACGATGGAGAACGTGTTGGTGAAAAAAGGAGATTTTATTGTCGAAACAAATCAAAAAGGGTTTCGTTATCTATTGGAAACGTTGGAACCTTCCGCTACCGATTCATTTTTTAATTGGAATTTTTTTGATGCCATTTTACAGCAAAAGGAAGGTTTCTCTCCATATGTATGGGAAGATATGGCTGAGAGATTTTTAGCCGAAAATCCAGAAATTGAAAAAGAATTTGAAGCCAAAAAAGCTGCGGAGCCGGATTTTGCAAATAACTGGTATCTTCAGTTGGATTGGATTCACAAAAAATCGCCTTATTACGAGAAGTCACACCTTCGTTATCCTATCGTTCGGGTGGGTGGTTAAATATTCCTTCGGAAAAAGAAGTTTTATATTTTCGTAGGAATCCCTAAGGGCTTTTTGCGATTTTTCAAAATTTTTCCATTTCACCTTTTTAATCCCCTCCGAAGGTTCCGGGATAAGCGGCCCATCGTAATCGCTGAACATTTCGTACCAATATGTAATTTTAAGTCGGAACTTGTTGTTGCGGGTAAAAACGTGATAGGTCTTCATAATGAAATTTCTGATTTCAAGATCTTTCACACCAGTTTCTTCCATTACCTCGCGCAGAGCAGCTTCCTGGTGCGTTTCTCCCTTTTCAATCTTTCCTTTCGGGAGATCCCACTTTTTATTTCTTCGAATAAATAAAATTTCCTTTTTGCTGTTAATTACCATTCCGCCACCAGCTTCCACTACCTTTATTTTTTTCCGAAGAAAACGCTCCAGTTTTTCGGCATTTTTGTGGTACAGATTCACATAGAGCAACTCCCCATTATTTATTTTCTTCACCAACTTTTTGAAACGTGCTTTTTTTAAGGGAATGGTGGTATAGTGCTCGCCAATATTTTCTTCCGTGGAGAGAATGATTGGAATTTCTTTAACAAAAACTTTATACATTTGCATAATGATATTAAACAAAGAAACGGCACAAAAAACCGCTGAGTTGCTATTGCAAATTAATGCAATAAAATTGCAACCACAAAACCCATTTACGTGGGCATCTGGTTGGAAGTCTCCAATCTATTGCGATAATCGCGTAACGCTCAGTTATCCCATCATCAGAAATTACATTCGGGAAACACTGGCAAAACAAGTGGAAGAAATTTATGGCAAACCTGAAATGATTGCAGGCGTTGCCACTGGCGCCATTGGCATAGGAGCTCTTGTGGCTGATTACCTAAATGTTCCCTTCTGCTATGTACGGCCCGAAGCCAAAGGCCACGGTCGCCAAAATAAAATTGAGGGACATCTGGAAAAAGGCACCAATGTAATTGTAGTGGAAGATTTAATAAGCACTGGAAAAAGCAGTCTTCTTGCCGTGGATGCGCTTCACGAAGCGGAAACCAATGTAAAGGGAATGGTCGCAATTTTCAGCTATGGATTTGAGGTAGCCCGTGAAAATTTTGCAAATGCGAAAGTCCAATTGAACACGTTAAGCAATTATGACATGCTTCTGGCGCAAGCCGAAAAATCCAATTATATCAATTCAACAGAGGCGAAATTACTGGCAGAATGGCGCAAAAACCCAGATACGTGGGGACGTTGATTGGCAATTAGCAATTAGCAATTAGCAATTAGCAATTAGCAATTAGCAATTAGCAAAAATAAAACCTTTTAAACTTTTAAACTTTTAAACTCATAACCTTTTAAACTCATAACCTTTTAAACTCATAACCTTTTAAACTTTTAAACCCATAAACTTTTAAATCCATAAACTTCAAAACAATGAAACTGAACAGCAAAAAAGTCACCGTTCAAAAATCCGCGAATGAGCTTTGCGATTATTTGGCAGATGTAAAGAATTTTGAAGGATTGATGCCTGAAAACATCAGCAAGTTTGAAGTTTTGAATGAACGTGCTTTCATCTTTGCTTTAAAGGGAATGCCCGAAATTGCTTTGGAAGTGAAAGAGATTGACAAACCAAACAAAGTGGTTTTAGGCGCCATGAGCGATAAAATTCCATTTGCCCTCACCGGTAATATTGAACCCGTTACGGAAAATTCATCAACTGTGGAGCTTTTGTTTGAAGGTGAATTCAATGCGATGATGGCGATGATGGTAAAAGGGCCTATTTCCAAATTTATTGATACACTTTCAACCAATCTGGGGCAGCTTTAATCTTTCAATAAAATAATTTTATTTCTTTCAGAGTAAATTTTTTGGTTGCTGATTCGGTTTGAACGATCAATTCACCGCTGTTAGAAACACCATTTATTATTCCGTTGAATCGATTTCCGGCAGAATTTTCAAAAACTGAAATTTTTCCTTTTCGAAAAAGATGAGATTCGTATGCTTCTTTCAAACTTTCAAAAGGAACTTTTTCAACACTTTTCAATTTTTCGAAAATTGCATTTGAGAGGCTGGTGAAAACTTCATCCAAATTATATTTAATACCAGTTTGCCTATAAAGCGAGCTGGCCTGCGGAAGATTATCAAATTCGGTTTCGTTCACATTCAAGCCAATTCCTATCACTGAATGTTTGATTCTGTTTTTCTCAAGAACATTTTCGATTAAAATTCCGCATAATTTCCGGTTTGCTGACAGAATGTCGTTGGGCCATTTTATATGACAATCCTCCAGGCCGAAAAAAGTAAGTGCCTCTTTCACAGCAAGCGCAACAGCCATTGAAATAGCAAATTGCTCCTCTGCCAAGAGATTGTCATACTTTTTAAATATACTGAATGTAAGGCTCTCCCCTTTTTTTGAAATCCAGCTGGAATTGCGCTGTCCCCGACCCGCCAATTGCTCATTTGCAAGCACAATGGTACCATCGGCAGGATATTCTATTTTCAACAAATTTTTGAGGTAAGTATTTGTTGAATCAATGGCATTAAGTTTGATTATCTTCAAGCCTGTAAAATGTTTTAGTATTACGTTATTTTGGCCATTCAAGAAACAAAAAAGTAATAACTTTGCGCAAATTAAAATAATTAATGTCGAAAAAAGAAGTAGGAACAGATCAACTTATAACTCAAATAATCAGAGGAATTGAAGAAGTAAAAGGAAAGGATATTGAAATACTGGACCTTAGGGAAATTGAAAATACTGTTTGTGACTATTTTATCATCTGCAATGGTACTTCAAACACACAAGTGAATGCCATTGTGAATTCCGTACAAAAATCTGTAAGCAAAACTTTGAAGGAAAAACCTTGGCACGTGGAAGGTAGCGATAATGCCGAGTGGATACTTATGGATTATGTGCACGTGGTTGTCCATATTTTCCAAAAACACATCCGCGAGTTTTATGATATTGAAGGATTGTGGGGCGATGCCAAATCAGTTAAAATAGAAACATCACATTAAATTAAGAAAATTGCCATATGGCTGAAGATAAAAAAAATAAGAAGAACGATATAAAGAAACCAAAATTCAATAATTATTGGATTTATGTCGCCATAATTGTACTGTTTTTTGGCATCAATATTTTCGGTGGAAGTAGCTGGTCGCAGCCTGCCAAAACCACACAAGCGCAGTTTGAGGAATACCTTAGGGCCGGAGATGTGGAAAAAGTGGAAGTGCTAAATAAGAAAATTGCCAAAGTTTACCTTACAAAGGAGGCCAAACAAAAAGCTATTCATTCTGAAAAAAGCGAAAATAAATTCTTAGCTCCCGGTCCTAACGATCCAAATTACCAGTTTGAATTTGGTGACCTTCAGCTATTTCAAGAAGATTTCCAGAAGATAAAGTCTGAAAACGGTCTAGGCACCCCTTTAATTTTTGAAACAGAAAATAATGTTTGGGGCGATATTTTGATAGGAATTCTCCCGTTCGTGGTAATCATCGCCATTTGGATTTTCATTATGCGAAGAATGTCTGCTGGTGGCGCCGGTGGTGCCGGAGGTCAAATTTTCAACATTGGTAAATCAAAAGCAAAATTATTTGACGAAAAAACCGATGTGAAAACAACCTTCAAAGACGTTGCGGGCCTTGAAGGAGCCAAAGAGGAAGTTCAGGAAATTGTAGATTTCCTGAAAAATCCTGAAAAATACACCTCCCTTGGTGGAAAAATCCCGAAAGGTGCACTTTTGGTAGGTCCTCCGGGTACTGGTAAAACGCTGTTGGCAAAAGCAGTTGCAGGAGAAGCAAAGGTTCCGTTCTTTTCACTTTCAGGTTCAGATTTTGTTGAAATGTTTGTAGGTGTGGGAGCATCGCGTGTTCGTGATCTCTTCAAACAAGCGAAAGAGAAATCACCAGCTATTATTTTTATCGATGAAATTGATGCCATCGGTCGTGCCCGTGGAAAAAATAACTTTAGCGGAAGTAATGATGAGCGTGAAAATACTCTCAACCAACTTCTTACAGAAATGGACGGTTTTGGCACAAATACGAATGTTATCGTGCTTGCAGCCACCAACCGCGCTGATGTATTGGATAAAGCATTGATGCGTGCCGGACGTTTTGATAGACAGATTTATGTTGATTTGCCAGATGTTCGCGAACGTAAGGAAATATTTGAGGTTCACCTTCGTCCCATTAAAAAAGAAGAGGAGCTTGACACTGATTTTCTTGCGAAGCAAACCCCAGGATTTTCTGGTGCCGATATTGCAAACGTATGCAATGAAGCTGCTCTTATTGCCGCAAGAAATGAGCGTAAAGCCGTAGGTAAACAGGACTTTCTCGATGCAGTTGATAGAATAGTAGGCGGTCTTGAGAAGAAAAATAAAATTGTAACCGTTGAAGAAAAGCGAGCGATTGCTTTTCACGAAGCGGGCCACGCCACGGTAAGTTGGATGCTGGAGCATGCTGCTCCTCTCGTGAAGGTAACCATTGTACCCCGTGGACAATCATTAGGTGCTGCCTGGTATTTGCCAGAAGAGCGATTGATTGTACACCCAGAGCAAATGCTTGACGAAATGTGCGCAGCCCTTGGTGGCCGTGCCGCAGAAAAAGTGATTTTCAATAGAATTTCAACCGGTGCGCTTAGTGATTTGGAAAAAGTAACCAAACAAGCACGCGCAATGGTTACCATATATGGTCTTAATGACAAAATAGGAAATTTAACGTATTATGATAGCAGCGGCCAATCTGAATATAATTTTTCCAAGCCCTATAGTGAAAAAACCGCAGAGCTTATTGATAAAGAAATTTCTACTTTAATTGAAACACAGTTTCAGCGCGCGGTAGATTTATTGGAAAACCATAAGGATAAACTTACCGAATTGGCGACGGTTTTATTGGAAAAAGAGGTAATTTTCAAGGATAACCTTGAAAAGATATTTGGAGAACGCCCATTCCAAAAGCCAGAACAAGTTCAAAAGATAGCAACCACTTAAGGTTGCTATCTTTTCTTTTGATGTAAAAGTTTGTTTTTGGGCAACCTAACTTCAATAGAGATTTTATATATTTGAAGTAAATCCTAATAAGAACTCCTCAAAACACTTTTAATGAGTCTATTCAAAAGACTTTTAAATCCAAATTATAAATCTGAAGAGTCTCGAAAGAAAGACAAATCATCAGAGCAAAGCAGCTATTACCCTGAGCAAAAACTTCCCATTGACGAAAAATTCACGTATAATTTTAAAAAGAATGGAGGAAAATTCATCTATTGTGAAAATATGGATGAAATTTTGGAAGCTTTTGACAATATTTTGATGGAGAACGATTGGTATGAAAGGGACGTTTTCTGCATCGATGAAAATTTGACTTCAAAGTTTGATGGCTTTAACCTCAACTTCGGCAAAAGTGGCGATGCCGCATTTTTCTTTTCCACTTGCGAATCTTTGGTGGGCAACAATGGTTCTATCCTACTCTCTTCAAACCAAATAAAAGAAAAGAAGCTTAAAGAGCTCCCGTACAATTTTGTTATTTTTTCTACCACAAGTAAAATTGTGGATACCATAAGTGAAGGGCTTCGTATTATCAAGCACCAGAGCGAAAACTACATTCCCACTAATATTACCACGATTCAGGACTTTGAAACCGAAAAAGAAAAGGATTTTATGAGTTATGGAAGTAGCACAAAAAACCTATATTTGTTGCTACTGGAAGACTTATAAGTATGAGGGAAGTTATCGTGCGCACCATTTCGGGCGTTCTCTATATTTCAATTATTATTTTCTCGATGTTCACTTCGCGAGCTTGGTTTATGGGACTCTTCTTTGTACTTGCCGCAATAACTTTAAGTGAATTTTTGAAACTGGTCCATCTTACAAGCTATGTAGCTTATTTCCTTTTGGCCGCTGCCTTTTATTTTTTAAGTTATAGGGTTTTTGAAGAAAATTCAATCTATCTCCTTTTAATATTGAGCAGCTTCGTAAATCTCTTTCTTCTAAAAGATTTGCTTTGGACTAGTAAAATTCCAATGTTTGAAAAGAAAAAATATATTACTGTAATATTTTATATAATTAGTGGTTTTGTTTTTTTAACACTAATACCAATGAAATATATTGATACTAGGATTTCTAATGAAGAAAATTTCGCTCCGAGACTTATAGTATCTGTATTTATTCTGATTTGGAGCAATGACACTTTCGCCTATCTGGTGGGGAAAAATTTCGGGAAGCATAAATTATTGGAACGTATTTCGCCAAAAAAAACCATAGAGGGATTTTTCGGCGGACTGCTCGGCGCCCTTTTGGCGGGATTTGTTATCTTTAAATTCATTGAAAAATATGATCCCACAAATATGGACCGCCATCCACTATGGGTTTGGCTTTGTCTCGCTGTAATAGTTGCCATTTTTGGCACCATTGGGGATCTTATTCAGTCAAAATTTAAGAGACAGGCAGGCGTTAAGGACAGCGGAGTTATTATGCCGGGACACGGCGGAATTTATGACAGGCTGGATAGTATTATTTACGCAAGTCCATTTGTATATGCATTTTTATTAATTGTAGATAATGTTTCATAAAGAAGGTTTTAAAATAATTATAGTCACTCTGGGCCTTGTTATAGCTCTCAGCATATTGGCTAATATTTTTGTAGTGAACACCACAATACGTGGTGGTATAATCATAACTCTTATCATTCTGCTACTGCTGGTACTTCAATTTTTTAGAAATCCGAAGCGCAACTTTTTGGTACATCCAGATAATGTGCTCTCTCCGGTAGATGGGAAAGTGGTAGTGATTGAAGAAGTTTTTGAAGGAGAATATTTTAAAGATAAAAGGTTGCAGGTTTCCGTATTTATGTCCCCCATAAATGTACACGTGACCCGCTACCCTGTGGGCGGCAAAGTTAAATACAGCAAATATCACCCGGGGAAATATTTGGTTGCCTGGCACCCAAAATCTTCTGAAGAAAATGAACGCACAACCGTAGTTGTAAACAATGAAAATTTTGGGGACGTCCTCCATCGGCAGATTGCGGGTGCAATGGCAAAGAGAATTGTAAATTACGCCGAAGCCGGCCAAGACGTAAATCAGGCAGACGATAGCGGCTTCATAAAGTTTGGTTCGCGAGTGGACATATTTCTACCCTTGGATGCCAAAATAAAAGTAACCCTTAACCAAAAGGTTAAGGGCGGAATTACCGTTATTGCCGAAAAATAATGACTTCAGAAGAAATTGATATTGCCTTTAAGCACGCGGTAAAGAGCATAAATGAGCACACCGAGCCTTTTCCGGCAGATACGCTCTTGAGGCTTTACGCATACTATAAAAGAGCGACCAATGACGATGATATACCGCAGGGTGGCAAACCGCTTATTTCCGCATTTAAGACCAACGCGCTTTTCCAGACCCGTAATTTGTCTCAGGACGAAGCCAAACAACTCTATATCGAAACGGTGGACCATTATTTCCTATATAGGAAGTAATACTCGATACTAAGATTGTTGGGCTTGATTGAATTTTATTTCATACTCCTCAATTGCCTCGGTGATTTTTTCCACATTTTCTGAAGCACGCTCGTGGGCCGCTTCCATCGCTTTCTCTAAGTCTTTATCAGGATGCTGAAATAAATCCGTAATTACGTGGTTTATCTTGTCAATAATACTTCTTTGGCTGTTTTTGATATCTTCCAGCTTGTGAAGCATCGCTTCCATTTCCTCATATTTTGCTTGATCCATAATTTTAAATTTTTCCGAAAGATATATTTTAATGCATTTGATACCGAAATAATTAACCTTGCTTTAAAATAAATTATGACTTTTTAACGGCCCGCTTAGCAAACAAAGCTTAGCAAATCTGAAAGAGTTAGTTGCCTAGATATTGAATACGTCTTAGAAACCTAGACATAGGTAAGTACCATTGCACAAAATATAGCGCTATTTTTATAAATATTTTGCGCAATATTTTTCAAAAAATAGCGCAATATTTAATTGAAACGTAACTTCCTCCTTATAATATGGTGCTTTCCAAATCTTTAATAAATAAAAACCCGTCAACGTTTGAACGCTGACGGGTTAAAAGTTTAAACCTTAAAACTATTATTGAAGCCCTGCCAAACTCGCCTTCAATGTCTCAATTTTGGAAAGCGCATCTGCCTCCTTTTGTTTTTCCAAAGCCACAACCTGCGCGGGCGCACCGCTCACAAACCGCTCATTCTTTAATTTACCTTGAACGCTTCGCAAAAACCCCTCGGTATATTTTAGTTCTTCGGAAAGTTTCGCGATTTCCTCTTCCACATTGATGGCACCAGAAATCGGGATAAAATATTCGTTACTTTTTACTCTAAAGGAAAGGGCACCGTCAATTTTTTCAGAAATATGATTTAATTCTGAAATGTTGCCCAGTTTTTTTATCACGGAATCAAATTGCTCTGAAGCGCCTTCATTATTGAAAACAGAGAGATTTATACTATCCTTAAATGAAATGTTCTTCTCTTTACGAATGGTCCTAATACCGGAAATAATCTCAGCGGCAAATTCAAAATCCTTTATAATTTTTTCATTGAAAACTTCTTGTTTTGGCCATTCTGAAATAATCAAAGCTTCGTAAACATTGCGCTGTGCTGTATGTTGCCAGATTTCTTCAGAAATAAACGGCACGAATGGATGCAAGATTTTCAGATTATCTTCCAATACTGAAATGACTTCCAAATATGTTTTCTCTGAAATTTTTTCGCCAAAAGGCGGCTTTACCATTTCCAACAGCCACGAGCAGAAATCATCCCAAACCAACTTATAGGTCGCCATCAAAGCATCACTGATGCGGTATTTGCCATAATGGTTTTCAATTTCAGATAGTGTTTTTTGGAATTTGCTACGGTACCATTGAAGCGCAATAGTATCGCTCTGCAATAGATCTTTATCCGCATCAACCTCCCAACCGTCAATCAGTCTGTAGGCATTCCATATTTTATTCACAAAGGCACTCCCCTGTTTGCAAAGGTCTTCATCAAACATCAAGTCATTACCCGCGGGGGAGCTCAATAACATCCCCACGCGTACGCCATCCGCCCCATACGTATCTATCAAATCGATAGGATCTGGTGAATTGCCCAGCGATTTGCTCATTTTTCGGCGTTGCTTATCGCGAACAATTCCCGTTAGGTACACATTGGTAAACGGTTTTTCATTTCTATACTCATAACCCGCGATAATCATTCGAGCCACCCAAAAGAAAAGAATTTCGGGCGCGGTTACCAAATCGTTGGTTGGATAGTAATACTTTATTTCCTCATTGTCCGGCTCCAAAATGCCGTTGAAAACACTAATGGGCCACAACCATGACGAAAACCAAGTGTCAAGCGCATCTGGGTCCTGTTTAAGGTTTCCGGTTGTGAGTTGCTGGTTGTTGGTTTTTTCCTTTGCAAGTTGAAGCGCCTCTTCAATAGTTTCGGCAACCACGAAATCCTCTTTACCATCGCCATAAAAATAGGCAGGAATTTGCTGGCCCCACCAAAGTTGGCGTGAGATATTCCAGTCACGCACATTCTCCATCCAATGGCGGTAGGTATTTATAAATTTTTCAGGAACTAGGTTAACATCCTTTTCAAGCACTGCATCCAACGCAGGTTGCGCCAAATCCTTCATTTTAAGAAACCATTGGTCGCTTAACTTTGGTTCTATAACCGCGCCGGTTCTTTCGCTGGTCCCCACTTTATGTACGTGGATTTCAGTTTTTGAAAGAACGCCAGAAGCCTCCAACTCCTTTATAATTTCCTTTCGAACCACAAAACGATCCTTCCCTTCATAATGAAGACCAAAACTATTGAGCGTTCCATCATCATTCAAAATATCAATAATTTCAAGACCGTGTTTATCGCCCAGCATTTTATCATTTTCATCGTGGGCGGGAGTAACTTTCAGGCAGCCGGTACCAAATTCCACATCCACATATTCGTCTTCAATAATTGGGATTATGCGCCCGCACACAGGAACAACGGCACTTTTTCCACGAAGATGAGAAAAACGTTCATCATTTGGGTTGATGCAAATGGCGGTATCTCCCAGAATAGTTTCGGGTCTGGTGGTCGCAATGGTCAAGGTCTGCCCCGACCCATCCGCAAGAGGGGAGCCATCTTCATTAACCACTTTATAATTTAGGTAATAGAGATTCCCTTGTTTTTCTTCATAAACAACCTCTTCATCAGAAAGTGTGGTCTTTGCCTGCGGATCCCAATTTACCATTCGGTAACCGCGATAGATGTTTCCTTTTCTGTATAAATCAACAAAAACCTTTATTACCGAGGCGGACATTTCCTCATCCATGGTAAATTTGGTTCGCTCCCAATCACAAGAGGCACCCAATTTTTTAAGCTGTTCCAAAATTATCCCACCGTGCTTGTGCGTCCAATCCCACGCGTGCTTTAAAAATTCATCGCGACTAAGGCTTGCTTTATCTATCCCTTCAGCTTTCAGCTTTGCTACCACTTTTGCTTCGGTAGCGATAGATGCGTGATCTGTACCCGGAACCCAGCACGCATTGTAGCCCTTCAATCTAGCCCTTCGTATTAAAACATCTTGCAGTGTATTATTGAGCATATGGCCCATATGCAAAACACCGGTAACATTGGGCGGAGGGATAACTATGGTATAGGGTTCTTTTTCATTAACCTCTGAATGAAAATAATTATTTTCCATCCAGTAGCTATACCATTTATTTTCAATGTTTTTTGCGTTGTATTTAGCGTCTATTGCCATACTTTGGTCTGATTTTTGAACAACCGAATGCAAAAGTAACCATATCCGCAAGATTACAAAAGTGAATAAGTTATTTTGCAGGTTGTACAAAAGTTACATACTTTAGCAATTATTAAATAAAATAAACCATGAAAAAATTTATCCTTATTGCCCTTGTAGCCTTAGTAGGTTTTACTGCTGAAGCGCAACAGGCAAAGATCAGTTTCACCAATGATACCGTAGATTACGGCAACATTGCGAAAGGTAGTGATGGAGTTCGCGTATTTGAATTTACTAATACAGGTGATGCCCCATTAATTATAAGCGATGTAAAGTCTAGCTGCGGATGTACTGTACCTAAAAAACCGGACGGGCCCATAGCTCCCGGTGCCAGTAGCTCAATTCAAGTGAAGTATGACACCAATCGTGTTGGGCCAATCCGAAAAACAGTTACCGTTTATTCTAACGCGAGCGAGCCAATAGTAGCCTTGAAAATAAAAGGTGAGGTAATGAGCAATGACACAAGCGTACTTGAAAAAACAAAGTAAACTGGAAAGTTTGATAGAATTCATAAAATCGGCTGATAAATTATCAGCCGATTTTTTTTTAGAATACATTCTTTAAATTGAATTTCACCTTATTAATAGAGCCTCCACGATTTACATCCAGCACAATCTTTTTACCTTCTTCGCTCGAAAATAGTTCGATCAATTCATAGAGTTTATATTCGTAGACTGATTTTCCATTTACCCTAACAATTTCGTCCTCTAAAAGAATACCCGCCTGTGCGGCTGGGGAATTTTCACGCATTTCAACCACTATAAATTTTGGCACCAAAGAAAATTCAAACTGACTGCTAGTGGAAACACTAGCAATATTAAAAGGTGAATTATCCGTATCCTGAATTAACCTATCCCCTTTCGCCGTGTATTTTTTGGGCTTTTTAATCAATTCCAAACCGTCGTGCTCAATTGTTAAGCCACTCATATTATAATTGAAGGGTTCATTGAATTTTCTATTTTTCTTGAAGCGCATTATTTTGTTTCCGTAATCCATAACCACTGTAAAACGCCGAAGAAAACTACCGCCCAAACTTCCATCCCTTTCTTTGAAAGACTGGGCATTTGCAATGGCATTTTTATCAGGAAATGCAGCTTTTACATCCAAAAGCGAAATTTCGCCCAATTGAATTTCGGGAAGTTTTGTTCTTTTTCCATAAATATTTCCGCTCAAGCCGAGGCCCAGAAAATCAGTGAAATAATTTTTTGGATTTTCATTTAAAAATCCATAATCCTCAAACAACCAAAGTGCATCACTCGAGCCAGAATCCACGAGCAGTGTTATTTCTTCCTCCTGCTTGCCCGTGTTCAGCATCAACGAAATGTATGGTTTTTTACCTGAAAAAATAATGGGCACATCAACACATTTTCTGCATTTGCGAAGCGCATACCTTTTAGGATTAAAAATCACCACATTTTCTGCGGCGTAATTAATTTTCACAACGAAATTCTGAAAAAAATCACTACCCAAGATTCCGTGGATGGGTATTCCCATGCGCGGAGAAAAATTGAGCGATTTGTCAAAAATTATAAAAAGCGTATGGTCTATATCAATAGCATCACCAACCTTTATTTTATTTCCCTGGCTCTTGAACGCATCCACAAAGCCACCCTCGCCCAAACCTTGAAGCTGGATGGGTTCTGTATTTTTCAATTCAAGACTATCCGTAGCCTCTAGGCTGAATAATATAGTTGATTTTACGCCGGAATCCAGAATGAAGGACAATTTGGTTCCGTTCAATTCAACATCAATAATGGGGAGATTGTTTACCAACTCAAATTGGATTTTATCCCGTCGCTGTTTTTCTGGTAGTTGAAATCCATTTTGCGCCAAAGCGGTTAAACCTTGCGCCATAAAAAGCCAAGAAGCAAAAATGAGGAATGCTATTTTTTCATTGATTTTCAAGTACTTTGAATATATAAAAAATTCAGCAAAGAGGTGCGTTTGCCGTGGATTTATAAAATATATTTCGCAACTTTGCGACAAAATATTTCATTATGCCGCAAGTATCGCACAAAGGAAAAAATATGCCGGAATCGCCCATAAGAAAGTTGGTTCCATTTGCTGAAAAAGCCTATAAAGCTAAAAAGACTGTTTACCATTTAAATATTGGCCAGCCAGATATTAAATCTCCCGAAGTTGCGATGGATGCGGTTGCGCATCACCATTTGGAAATTCTTGCATACACTCGTTCCGAAGGCTCCCAAGAATATCGCGAAAAAATTTCTAAATATTACAAAAACAACCAAATTCCCGCAGAAGCCGATGATATTGTGGTTACAACTGGAGGAAGCGAAGCGCTTCTTTTCGCAATGGGAAGTATTGCAGATGTTGACGATGAAATTATAATCCCGGAGCCATTTTATGCCAATTATAACGGGTTTGCAACAGCCTCTGGAGTTAAAATAGTTCCCGTAATTTCAAAAATTGAAGACAACTTCGCCCTTCCCCCTATTTCAGAATTTGAAAAATTGATTACGCCAAAAACAAAGGCAATTTTAATATGCAATCCTGGAAATCCCACTGGTTATCTTTATTCAAAAGAAGAAATTCAGAAATTGGCCGAAATTGTGAAAAAGCACGATTTGTTTTTGGTTGCAGATGAAGTATATCGTGAATTTGTTTATGATGGAGCTAAGCATTATTCCATTTTGGAAGAAGAAAGCATGGCAGAATATGGGATTTTAATCGATTCTGTTTCAAAAAGATACAGTATGTGTGGCGCGCGCGTGGGTTGTTTGGTATCCCGAAACAAACAAGTAATTTCCACGGCACTTAAATTTGCGCAAGCACGGCTTAGTCCACCCACGTTCGCCCAAATTGCCAGCGAAGCAGCCTTGCAGACACCGCAAAGCTATTTTGATGAAGTAATTACCGAGTACCAAGATCGTAGAAATACATTGGTTGCCGCATTAAAGAAAATCCCTGGTGTAAAGGTGGGCGAGCCAAAAGGTGCATTTTATTGTATCGTTGAACTTCCAGTTAAGAATAGCGATGCCTTTGCGCAATGGCTGTTGGAGAGTTTTGACGACAACGGTGAGACGGTCATGGTGGCGCCCGCAGCGGGTTTTTATTCTTCAGCTGGTGTTGGGCTCAACCAAATAAGAATTGCCTATGTTCTCAAAAAAGAAAGTTTGGTGCGTGCGGTTGATATTTTAAGGATAGCTCTGGAAAATTATCAGGATTAATGCGCATTGAAGAGCATAAATCACTAAAAGAATTCAACACCTTCGGAATTGATTGCCAAGCGCGCTATTTTGTTTCGGTTGGGACGGTGACTGAATTAAAGGAAGTCCTCTCCCAAAAACCTTCAGAAAAACTATTTATTCTCGGCGGTGGCAGTAATATGCTACTTACCCAAAATCTCGATGCATTTGTCATTCAGATCAATTTAAAGGGAATTGAAATTGTGTCTGAAAATGAAAATGAAGTTTTTGTAAAAGCGATGGCCGGTGAAAACTGGCATGACTTTGTTCAGTATTGCATACAAAATGATTTTGGGGGACTTGAAAATCTGTCGCTTATTCCCGGAAATGTGGGGACCTCTCCCATTCAAAACATTGGTGCGTACGGCGTAGAGCTGAAAGATACTTTTGAAAGTTGCACTGCGCTGGAAATTGCGACTTTAGATGAAAAAATATTTACGAAGGAAGCGTGTAAATTTGAATACCGAAATAGTATTTTTAAAAATGAAGCGAAGGGAAAATACATCATCACGAGCGTTACGTTCAGGCTTACAAAATCCCAACATCTTCAGAATATTTCATACGGCGACATTCAAGCTATTTTAGCTGAAAAAACCATAGAAAATCCAAGTTTGCAAAATATTTCCGAAGCCGTTATTTCCATTCGGAAATCTAAATTGCCCGATCCAAACGTGTTGGGAAACAGCGGAAGTTTCTTTAAAAATCCCGTAGTGGATTTGGAAACATTTAAAAATTTCAGAATAAAATTTCCGGAGGCACCCTTTTACGAAATATCCCCAACGGAATTTAAGATTCCCGCGGGCTGGCTCATTGAAAATGCAGGATTTAAGGGAAAACGTTTTGGCGATGCCGGCGTGCACGCAAAGCAGGCGCTGGTCTTGGTGAATCACGGGAACGCTACCGGACAGGAAATCTGGAATCTTGCAATGGAAATCCAGAAAAAGGTGAAGGAAATGACGGGAATATTTATTGAGCCCGAAGTTAACGTTATTTAATTAACGTTCAACACTTTACTTATAACGTGAACCACACCGTTGGAGCCATTAATGTCGCTCTTAATCATTACCGCTTTTGTCCCCTTTTGATCGGTAATTATTATATCCATATCGCGCGTTGAAGCAGTCAAAGAACTACCATCCAATGTTTTAAGCATCAATTTCCCGCTATTCTTTTTTATGGATTGTACCATTGTGGCAGAATCATACTTTCCCTCAACAATATGTGATTTCAATAATTTAGAAAGATTTTCTTTGTTGGCTGGATTCAAAAGAAATTGCATTTTTTCTGGCGCTAGGGAATCAAAAGCCTCATTTGCTGGTGCCAAAATGGTAAAAGGCCCAGCTTCGTTTGAAAGAACTTCAGTCAACCCCGCCGAAACTAGGAAGCTGGTGTATTTTTTTGATTCTTCCGCAGACATTAGCCTGGACATAACGCTATTGATTTGCGAAACATCTTTCTCGGTCAATTCCTTTTTTTCAGCTTTTGGTGGCACTTGAGTAGTATCCTCTTGACTTGTGGGCGTTTCATCCTTAACATCATTTTTACAGGAAAATGCTGAAGTTACCAATATAAAAACCAATAGTAAAGGACGTAAAGTGTGCATCGTTAAAAAGTTTAAAATAGAGGCTAAAAATACTTAAATTCTCAGCACATCACCAAGAAACATTGTATTTTTGTAGCCAAATTCATTTTATGAAACTTTTATTGATTACCATAGCATTATTGTTACTTGCCGTTGCGGGAATTGCCATAAAAATCTGGGGCAAAAAAGACGGAAAATTTGCCGGAACGTGTGCCAGCCAAAGTCCGTTTTTGAACAAAGAGAGACAAGCCTGTGGATTTTGTGGAAAGACCCCAGACCAGTTTGAAAATTGCAGCGGAGAGGAATTACAATCTTCCAGTTCAAAATCCTAAAACCTTTTAAAATCTTCAACCGTACTTGCTTATGGTGTTACTTTACGCCTTTTACGCAGTGGTATCTATAAACTGCGCATACTTCTTTCTTTTTTCGAAATTTTCTTTTTTAAAACCCACACCGAAAAAAAGCATCCCAAATTTTCCAGTTTCAATCATTGTATGTGCTAAAAACGAAGCAGAAAATCTTAAAAAGAATATTCAGCTTTGGCTGGAGCAGGACTATCCAAAATTTGATTTAATTCTTATAAATGATGCGTCAATAGATGAGACGCTGGAGGTGATGGAATCTTTTTCCGAAACCGATCCACGGATTCAAATTGTAAATGTTCGAAACAACGAAGCCTTTTGGGCCAATAAAAAATACGCGCTTACATTGGGGATAAAACGTTCCAAAAACACCCATTTATTGTTTACCGATGCAGACTGTAGGCCTGCTTCGCAACACTGGGTTTCTGAAATGGTTTCACATTTTTCAGAAGAAAAACAACTTGTTTTGGGCTATGGCGGTTATGAAAAGCAAAAGGGTTTTCTGAATAAAATTATCCGTTTTGAAACATTGATGACTGCAATTCAATATTTTTCATACGCCGAAGTTGGAAACGCTTATATGGGTGTAGGTAGAAATTTGGCCTACACAAGTGAACTTTATTACGCAAACAACGGTTATATGAGCCACATTAAAGTTCCTTCTGGCGATGATGACCTTTTTGTGAACGAAGCCGCCACGAGCGAGAACACATCTATCTGTTTTAATCCTGAAAGTTTTACCTATTCAGCGCCAAAAAGAACTTGGAAAAGCTGGAGGCGCCAGAAAAAACGCCACTACACAACCGCAAAACTTTATAAATTCAAGCATCGATTCTTGTTGGGATTATTTTATGTTTCCAACTTATTGTTTTGGATTTTAGCAATTTGCGTATTGGTTTCAGATTCGTGGAAAATTGGGTTGGGATTGATTTTATTTCGTTTCATAATTCAATATTTGGTAATTGGGAAAGCCGCTAAAAAATTGAATGAAGCGGATATTATACCGCTGATTGCTTTTTACGAACTGTTTTTGATTTTCAACCAAATGAGTATCTTTATTTCCAACCGAAGCGAAAAAAACGCAACATGGAAGTAACCCCCGAGGAAATTACTAGGCAAATTCAAAATGCGAAAAAGGGAAAACAGGACGCTTTCAAATTTTTATTGGATCATTATTGGAATGGGGTTTTCGGTTTTCAAATGAAACGCGTTCGCAATGAGCACGAAGCAGAAGATATTACCATTGAGGCCTTTGCGAAAGCTTTTGACAAGATAGATTCCTTTGATGAGAAATATTCATTCTCCACTTGGTTGGTCACTATTTCAAAAAACATTCAAATTGACAAAAGCCGGAAGAAAAACGCTTCGGTATATACAAATTTGGATACCACAAATGAGCAACTAACACATATTGCAGACCATTCTCCCACGCCTGAGGATAAATTGATTACCGAACAAAATTTGGCTCAATTACTGCGGTACATAAAACAGCTTAAACCCCACTATCAGGAAGTTATCAATTTGCGGTATTTTCAGGAAATGAGTTATAATGATATTTCCGAAACGCTTGAGGAACCGCTTAACAATGTAAAGGTTAGATTATTGCGTGCGCGAAAACTGCTCGCTGAAATAATTAGCCAAGAAAAATAAAAGTTTTCTTCTATCTTAAATTTTAGATTGCTTTTTGGGTAGTCTATTTCCAAGTTGATTTTTCATATTTTTGTATAATATATGAGCACAGAAACATTAGAACTCCAAAAGCCTGCGCCAAAACCCAAATGGTTGCGCGTTAAACTTCCCACAGGTAAAAAATATACAGAACTTCGCGGACTAGTCGATAAATATAAACTCCACACTATTTGTACCTCCGGAAGCTGTCCAAATATGGGCGAATGCTGGAGCGAGGGCACAGCTACATTTATGATTTTAGGAAATATTTGTACCCGTTCCTGCGGATTTTGTGGAGTAAAAACCGGAAGACCCGAGACAGTGGATTGGGATGAACCCGAAAAAGTAGCCCATTCCATAAAATTGATGAACATAAAACATGCGGTAGTAACCTCGGTGGATCGAGATGATTTGAAAGATATGGGCTCTATAATATGGGCTGAAACGGTAAAGGCAATCCGCAGGATGAACCCTGAAACAACGCTGGAAACATTAATTCCAGATTTTCAAGGAAATACGCGGAATATTGATAGAATAATTCAAGTAAAACCCGAAGTGGTTTCGCACAATATGGAAACCGTGAAACGCCTTACCCGCGAAGTAAGAATTCAGGCAAAATATGAACGTAGCCTTGAAGTCTTAAATTACCTGAAACAATCTGGAATGGAAAGAACGAAAAGCGGAATTATGCTTGGCTTGGGCGAAACCGAAGAAGAAGTTTTGCAAACTATGCATGATTTACGCAGTGTGGGCTTGGACATTCTTACTATAGGGCAATATTTGCAGCCTTCAAAAAAACACTTGCCCGTAAAAGAATTCATAACACCGGACCAGTTCAAAAAATATGAGACTATAGGTTTGGATTTGGGCTTCCGACACGTAGAAAGTGGAGCGCTGGTACGTTCTTCCTATAAGGCCCAAAAACATCTTACCTAAAATAACCTTCTTAAAATGCAAAATAAAATTACCGTTGGAATAAATGGTTTTGGCCGAATTGGCCGAAATCTTTACAGGCTTTTACTAGATAACCCAAAAATAGAAGTCGTGGCGGTAAATGATCTTGCCGATGTGAAAACCTTGGGGCATCTTCTTAAATATGATAGTATCCACGGCGTTTTAAAAGAAAAAATTTCTACTTCAGAAAATAGTATCGAAGTAAACGGGAAAAGAACAAAATTTACTTCAGAAAAAGACATTGCCGATATAAATTGGGAAGATGTAGACATCGTTGTGGAAGCTACGGGAAAATTTAAATCTCGGGAACAGCTTCAAAAACATTTGGACAATGGCGCAAAGAAGGTTATACTCTCGGTTCCACCTTCAGATGAAAATATTAAAACCGTGGTCCTGGGTGTAAATGATGGGATTTTACAACGTGACGACACCATCATTTCAAATGCATCCTGCACCACAAATAATGCCGCTCCTATGTTGAAGGTAATTGATGATCTCTGTGGCGTGGAACAGGCATATATTACTACTGTCCATAGCTACACGACGGATCAAAGCCTACACGATCAGCCGCATCGGGATTTGAGGCGTGCGCGCGCTGCCGGTCAATCCATTGTTCCCACGACCACGGGAGCTGCGAAAGCATTGACGAAAATATTTCCTGATTTGGCTGATGTTATTGGGGGTTGTGGCATCCGTGTACCCGTACCGGACGGCTCTCTTACAGACATTACATTAAATGTAAAAAAGGAAGTTACAATCGAAGAAATAAACAAGGCATTCAAAAAGGCTTCAGAAACTTATTTAGAAGGAATTTTGGAATACACGGAAGATCCCATAGTCTCAATTGATATTCTTGGAAATACACACTCCTGTATTTTTGATGCGGGCATGACTTCAGTAATTGGGAAAATGGTAAAAATCATAGGATGGTACGATAACGAAATAGGTTATTCCTCTAGAATTATCGATTTAATGTTAAAAATTTCTGCTAAATAACTATATTTAACGCGTTAGAAAAATAACCTTATACGTTAATAACCATTGAAATACAGAATCCTACTTTTCTTACTTATTTCTTTGCTATTTCCGTGGTGCTCATTTTCAACTGCCCTAGTCAATGACACTATTGTGAATATCAAAAAGCTACAGCAAAGTGCTGAAAATGCTATGGAAACCCAAAATTTTCTCATAGCGGTCCACCACTTAAATAATGCAACCAAATTAGCTCTCTCACCCAATTATGCCGAATATAAGCCGGATGTGGAACTAAGTATTGCAGAACTTTTTTACCATTTGCAATATTTTGACAAAGCAAAACAGGAGACCCAAAAAGTTATAGCAAAATTCAATAATGGAACCAGTGATTTTAAGATGGCAAAGGCCTATAAGCTTTATTCGCTTATTGAAATTGCTAAAGGAAATTACAAATCTGCTGAAAAATATATTAAAAAGCTAGATTCCTTAGTATCCAAAAGTAACCTGCCAGAATTTAAGGGACAGGTTTTTTTTGGAACTGGTTTAGTACAGCTCGGGGAAGGTAAGTATTATAAATCAGTTGAAAATTTAAATAGAGCTATTCCCATTTTTACGGAATTTAGAGATCTTTTTTGGGAAGCTTCCGCCTATGTTGCGCTTGCAGATGCATACTCATTAATGGATTTTGAAAAAGAAACCAATGCAATTGCCAGAGCGCAAGAAGCCTTATCAAATGCCTTGGAAATTGCAAAAAGGGAAAATTTCAGTAAAATATTGGTAGAAAGCTATCGAATTTCATCGCAAATTTCCATTTCACAGAAAAAGACTATACAAGCCGAACAAGAATTACAAACCTATCTTTTCAAAAAAGATTCGCTCAAGCAAATCCATTTAAGCGCCATTGAAGCTGGAATTCAGGCAGAATCTGCCATCGGCGATTTAAATGAAATCATCGCAAACCAGCAAGACGACCTCAGCAAAAAGGATAAATCCTTGTTTTTTGGAAAACTCACAGGCTGGTTGAGCATTGCACTTATCTTAATTTTATCGCTTTTAACGCTTTCGCTTTATAAAAACAACAATTTGCGCGCAAAAGCGAATGAACTCTTGCAGGATAAAAACACGGAGCTTCAGGAAGCAAAAGAAAAGGCTGAAAAAGCTTCGCAAGCAAAAGCGCAATTTTTGTCCACCATTACGCACGAGCTTAGGACGCCAATGTACACCGTGACTGGGCTCACACATTTACTTTTGGAAGAAAACCCAAAACCCGAACAGCGCGAGCATCTCAATTCACTAAAATTTTCTGGGGAATATCTTCTTTCGTTGATCAACAATATTTTGGATTTAAATAAGCTGGAAGCCAATAAAGTAGAAATTGAAAAAATACCATTTAATCTTAGAAAAAGAATTGATGGCGTACTAATCGCCCTCAATAAATCTGCCGAGGCGAAAGGGAACAAAATCAATTTTGAATATGACAATAATCTTCCCACAGAGGTAATTGGCGACTCGCTGAAAATTTCGCAGATTCTTATAAACTTGATTAGTAACTCTATTAAATTCACCGAAAACGGGACAATTTGGGTTCGGGTTTTTACCCAAGAAAGAGTGGGGAATATTACTTCTATCCAGTTTGAAATTGAGGATACGGGAGACGGGATTTCAAAGAAAAAACAGAACAGCATTTTTGAATCCTTTTCCCAGGGTTCCCTACAAATCAACAGAAAATATGGCGGTACCGGGCTTGGTCTTTCCATCGTGAAAAACTTGCTCGAGCTTATGGGAAGTAAGATTTATCTGGAAAGTAAGCTAGGCGAAGGTTCCAAATTTTGGTTCGTAATAAATTACGAATTCATTGAGGAGAAGAAAACCCACACTAATTTGAACCAAATCAATGTGACGGTTGACAATGATATTTTAGAGAATAAAAATGTACTTATTGTTGAGGATAATAAGATAAACCAGATGATTACGAAGAAGATTCTGGAAAAGAAAAAAATGAAATGCACCGTTGTGGATAATGGGATAGATGCAATTAAACAAATTCAGGAAAATAACTTTGACGTTGTGTTGATGGACATTCACATGCCCGGAATTAGCGGGATTGAGGCCACTAAAAAAGTAAGGGAATTTAATACTACCGTTCCCATAATTGCGCTCACTGCCGTAACAATTGAAGAAAATCTCGAGGATTTTTACAAGGCCGGCTTCAATGAATTTATACCGAAACCTTTTAATGCGGATGATTTCTTCGAAAAAATAAACCGCGTGCTTTTGGGCAACGATTTTATCTATAAAAGTTAGTTTGGCCCTACCGCATCGAAAATTTGTTTTTTGAAAGCTGCTTCATTTTTTATGAAAATGGTTTCAATGGGAAGATAAAAAATGTGTGTATTTTGTAAATGTTGAAGCCGTATAAAATCTTTTTCTGTAGTAATTATAAGTTTTTTCTCTTCCAGTGCTTGTATTTCTGAAGGTGTAAAATTGTGATGGTCTGGAAATGATCTATGTTCAAAATTGAAATTCTTCCCATGCAAATACGTCACTAACGGTTTCGGATTAGCGATTCCGGTAACCAATGTAAATTCTTTTCCCATCAAATAATCCATCGGAAATTTCTCATTTTTATTCTGAATAGCTTCAGAATAACCAATCTTTGAAAAAAATACTTTCTGATTTTTTTTCAGACGAAGTTTTTGTTCAATTTTGGCCATTTCAGCATCAGAAATTCCAGTTGGGCATTTGGTCACAACTATAATATCTGCACGTTTTTTTCCGCTTCGAGGCTCACGAAGATTACCGGTTGGCAACATAAAATCTTCGGAAAAAAGTTGAGTATAGGCCGTTAAAAGAATAGTGAATTTCGCTGATACCTTTCTATGCTGAAACGCATCATCAAGCAAAATCACATCCAGTTTCGATTTTATTTTATCAATTCCAGTCTGCCTATTTTCGCAGACGGCGACGGTTATTTCAGGAAATTTCTTTTTAATTTGAAGTGGTTCATCGCCTACTTCACTACTTTCACTCCTTTCAAAAACCTCGTGAAAACCTTTGGTAATTCTTCCATAACCACGACTCAAAACGCCAACTTTAAAATTCTTTTTGAGCAATGCAACCAAAAGCTCGATCATTGGCGATTTTCCCGTGCCGCCCGTGGTAAGATTGCCAACGCAAATAATTGGGATTTCATATTCTTTGCTTTGAAGCCACCCATAATCGTACAAAATATTGCGCATATACGTGATGCCACCGTACAAAATTGAAAAGGGAAATAGCAAAAAACGCAGAATTTTCATAAAACGAAAATACAAATTCCGTGAAATACATTTCAGCTAAATTTGCCATAAACCCTATATTTACAACAAATGCGAAATATGAAAGTAAAAAACGTAATTACGCTTTTGGATGAATTTGCACCACTAAGTTACTCCGAGGATTTTGATAACACCGGATTGCTTGTTGGTGATGAAAATGCGAAAGTATCTGGCATTTTGGTGACACTCGACACGTTGGAAACTATTGTGGACGAAGCAATTGATAAAAAATGCAATCTCATTGTAAGTTTTCACCCCATTATTTTTTCTGGGTTGAAAAAAATTACGGGCAGCGATTATGTGCAGCGTGTCGTGAAAAAAGCAATAAAAAATGACATTAATATTTTTGCCGTACACACCGCGCTGGACAATGCTTGGAATGGTGTAAATGCAATGATTTGCGAAAAACTTGGATTAAAAAATAGAAGCGTGTTGATTCCGCAAAAAAATACCATTAAAAAGCTAGTGACTTTTGTACCCATAAAAAATGCCGAAGAACTTCGCGAATCGCTTTTTAAGGCCGGAGCGGGTAGCATTGGCAACTACGATAACTGCAGTTTCAGTATTGAAGGAAAGGGCAGTTTCCGCGGAAATGAAAATTCGAATCCAGTGTTGGGCAATAGGGGCGAATTACATTTTGAGGACGAAATCCAGATTGGGGTTACCTTTGGAAAACATCTTCAAAATAAAATTTTACAAGCCCTTTTTGAAAACCATCCTTATGAAGAGGTAGCTTATGAAATTACAACGTTGGAAAATGAGAACCAACATATAGGAATGGGAATGATGGGAGAATTTGAAGGTGGGATGGATGAAATTAAATTTTTAAAATATCTGAAAGATGCAATGCAGACAGATTGCGTGCGGCATTCAAAAATGCTTCAGAAAAAAATAAAAAAAGTAGCAGTGCTGGGCGGCAGTGGAAGCTTTGCTATAGAAGCAGCCAAACGTGCAGGCGCAGATGCCTTTGTATCAGCAGATTTCAAGTACCATGATTTCTTTAAGGCTGAAAATACAATTCTTTTTGCAGATATTGGCCATTATGAAAGTGAGCAGTTCACAAAAGAGCTTTTACATTCTTTCCTTAAGAAAAAAATCACTAATTTTGCACCCTCCTTGTCAGCAGGCAAGGTACTTGTATCACAAATAAATACCAATCCTATTAGCTATTTATAATTTATGGCAACAAAAACCGAAGTTACTGTTGAAGAGAAGTTAAGAGCCTTGTATGATCTGCAACTTATTGATTCCAGAATTGATGAGATAAGAAGCGTGCGCGGTGAGCTTCCACTAGAAGTTGAAGATTTGGAAGACGAAGTGGCCGGCATGGGCACACGCCTTGAAAAATTGCAGGCGGACCTTGAAGTAATTGAAGACCAAATTAAGGAGAAGAAAAACAATATTGAAGAATCCAAAAGCTTAATCAAGAAATACGCCGCCCAACAGGATAATGTACGTAACAACCGTGAGTACAATTCGTTGAGCAAGGAGGTTGAATTCCAGGAATTGGAAATTCAACTTTCAGAAAAGAACATAAAGGAATACCGTGCACAAATTGAGCAAAAGAATCAGGTTATCGAGGATACTAAATCGAGATTTGAGGAGCGAAAAGAACATTTAAAGCACAAACAGTCTGAGCTCAATGAAATCTTAAAGGAAACGGAAAAAGAGGAAAAAGCCTTGATGAAAGAATCTACCGATTTCGAAACCAAAATTGAACCACGCCTCATCAATGCATATAAAAGGATTCGTAGCAATGTAAAAAATGGTCTTGCTGTAGTTGCCGTAGAACGCGGTGCGTCAGGAGGTTCTTTTTTTACAATTCCACCGCAGGTTCAGATGGAAATTGCGGGGCGCAAAAAAATTATTACCGATGAACATAGTGGGAGAATTTTGGTAGATCCAGATTTGGCAAACGAGGAACGTGAGAAAATGCAAGAAATGTTCAAGAAATTGAAATAATATAAAACATTCAATTATAACAAAGCCTTCACAAAACGTGGAGGCTTTTTTTGTATTTTGATGCAAGGTTTTTATATAAATCTGGACTCACTACTAAATCATTATTTTTAAATATTTAAGATGAAAAAATATATAATATTACCACTCTTGGCTTTAACTTTAGCGCTATCCCAGGCTTGTAAGCCATCCAATGAAAAAAACAGAACAGAGGAAGCTCTGGCACAACAACAGCTAACCCCAGTTCAAACCGAAATGCAGAACGGCTTGAAACGTGCGTATTTTGCCAGTGGGTGTTTCTGGTGCGTAGAGGCGGTATACGAAAGCGTTAAAGGTGTAAAAGAAGCAATTTCTGGCTATAGCGGTGGCAAAATGAAAAATCCAACCTACGAAAATCACGGGGATAATGCAGAATCTGTGGAGGTAATTTATGATCCAGAACTAGTTTCGTTTAGCCAATTAGTTGATGTTTATTTTGGCTCGCAAAATGTGACCCAAGTGAATGGACAGGGACCCGATCGCGGAGAATCGTACCGATCAATTATTTTTTATCAGAATCTTGAAGAAAAGAAAATTATAGATGAAAAAATTGCGGCGCTGAATGAGACGTTAGGTAATGAAAAGGTAGCCGCGCAGGTAATGCCCTTTCAAAAATTTTGGGATGCAGAAAATTACCATCAAGACTATGAGAAAAACCATCCTGAAAATCCGTACATTCAAAACGTATCAATACCCAGAATTGAACGTTTCAAGAAAAAATTTCCAGAGCTTCTAAAGGAATAGTCTTTTAGAATAGGTTATATATAAAGTTACGGGTGCCTTTTGTTTAGCTCAATTGAAACGTTCCGTAACGCATTTGGTTTTTTATTGATAAGTTCGTTAAACAACGGTTAAAAACCATCGATGGTGGTTAGAATTATTGTAGTTTTAAAATAACTAATTCAAAAAAACTTTAAATCTTAACATTATGGGAGACATTATTTGGTTAATCGTAGTAATCCTGATTATCGGATGGTTGGTTGGTTTTTTCGGTTTCGGAGAAGCCGTTGGGAGCCTAATCCACATCCTACTTGTTCTGGCAATTATTGGTATTCTTTACCGATTGGCAACTGGACGCAGACCCTAATTTAAATTCAAACTAATATCAACTTAAAAATTATCAAAAATGAAAAAAGTATTTTTAATATTATTCGCTGCCGGATTAATGGCAACAAGTTTCACTAGCTGCAGGGAAAATAAAACAGTAGGTGATGAAATTGAAGATGTTGCAGATGATGTAGAAGATGCTGTAGATTAATCTTCAACTTTAATCATTAAATAAAAGCTCTTTCAAATTTTTTCGAAAGAGCTTTTATAATTTTAGTATCCATCCGCTACAATTTCTTTCCATTCTGGATTCCTTTTGATATATGATTTTATAAAGGGACAGAGAGGCTTGACTTTTAAATTTTTATCACTGAGATTTTGAAGCACTTCTTCAGTCATTTTTGATGCGATCCCCTGGCCTTGCAGCTCATCCGGCACCTCCGTATGCGTTAGGGAAATTACATTGTTATCGATTTTATACTCTACAATTGCATTGTTATCTTCAATTTTATACTCAAATCGATTTTTCTGTTTATTGTCTATTAGTTCCATTTCTATTTTTTTATTTAAAATTAATAAAGAATAAACTATTTGGCTACATTTATCAAAATTTCCTAAAAATGAAAAACATTCTACTTTTGGCAGCATTCTCTATTTGTTTTTATGCCTGCAATGATGGTAAAAAAGATTCGCTGGAAACTCCAAGCGACAAAATAAAAGCTGTTGACAGCACGCTAACTACCGCGCAATGGATTGCCAATGCCAATGGTTATGAAAAATGGAAAGATATTTCAGAAATAAAATTTACTTTCAACGTAGATAGAGGCGAAAAGCATTACGAGCGTTCGTGGATGTGGAAACCTATTGCTGGAGAAGTTATGATGGTAAATGAAAATGATACCGTCAACTACAATCGTAATAAAGTTATGGACAGCATCATTGTAAAATCAGACGGCGCATTCATTAATGATAAATATTGGCTATTGGCTCCTTTTCAAATAGCGTGGGATGAGGGTACTTCTTTTTCAGAAAAAAAGGATGTTACAGCACCTATAAGTGGTGAAAAAATGAATCAACTAACAGTGGTTTATGGAAACGAAGGTGGCTATACCCCTGGCGATGCCTACGATTTTTTCTATGATGAAAATTATATGATAAAAGAATGGATTTATCGTGAAGGTAATTCTGAAAAACCCTCAATGGCAACAACTTGGGAAGATTACAAAAATTTTAATGGAATTGAGATAGCTACGATGCACAAAGATAGCACGGGCGCATTCAAACTTTATTTTACAAATATTTCAGTAAAATAGAATTTTATTTTTTGATCATTTTCGCCGTCCAGATTTTTCCTCTGCCTGCAAATAAATCGACGAAATAAATTCCTTCAACAAGTTGGGATACATCTAAAGTCATACTACTATTTGCATTAAAATCGGCATTCTTTTTTAAGATTAATCTACCACTTACATCAAAGATCGAAAGCGTTAGGGGTTCCTTTGCACGATAAAGTATGGTCACTTCATCCCCAGCAGGATTTGGGAATAGAATTCCTTCTTCGGCTATTTTACCGCTAAAGTAGTTTTCAGCGAATTCAAAAGCTTCAATCCCCACTTCATTTCCAATTTTTCTTCCTGGAATATCATCAATGGGAGGATGGATTCCGCCCCAGATTCGGGAAAGACTGCACTGATCTGAAGCATCAAAATAAGTAGCCCATTGCAATTGAAAATCCTGGGTGGGTCCTTCTTCAAAAACCAAAAATTCATTTTTCGATATATCAAAAACTCCCATTCCGCCAGGAAAATATTCAGTTCCAGTTAACATGGTCAGTACTTGCGCCGCCGCACGTGAAAATGTGGAATGGCCAGAAATATAGCCCGCGAACGGCGGCGTAACAAAGGATGGACGCTGGTACGGCCACCACTCTTCTGCCAATATCCATCCCACACCCGCTTCATCAATCAATGGATCCACTATATAATCTGGGCCGCGCCACGTAAATAGTTTCATTTTACCCACATTTTCATTGAAGGCACCTGCCAAAGAATCTCCAGATTTTACGACTTCAACCCGACCGGGTATCAACGGAAGTCCGCGCGGATTATAACTAATCTCGTTGGGATCGCTGGATTGCCCGCGGTCGCCCATATACCGGATGGCACTAATGGGCCGAACAAAATCATAAAATCCTTTTATTCCCCAAGCTGTTATAGCTATATCGTGCATCGTCCCGCCCAAGATAAAATATCCCTTTACATCCCATTCCAAATCTGAAACAATCGGTCCCTTTCCTTTGATTTTTTTGATTGTTTGCGGATGGTCATTTACATAATTCAAAATGGCAAACCAATGTCCAGGCGGTGTTTCGCTATCGGGCCCATCTGCCCAAAATTCAGCAAGGGCACGAGTATAATCACCGCGATGCACAATCTGCGGTTCGTAGGCTTCTCCAGTAACTGGATTCAAATTTCGGCCCCTGCTTGGATCACCACCGTTTTCCAAATCATAGAAATGTTTATACTGCTCAAAGGTCTCAGGAAATTGGGACATTGGCAGATTCCCTAAACTTTTTGGAGAAATATCCATCAACACCCCATCAGACGGATCGTGATGTGCTCCCCAAGCCGCCACTAGCGAGAAGTTCCATTTATAAAAATCATCAATTCCCATTCCCTCTTCTATAAAGCTTGGGGGTCCGGGATCATGGTATACCCAAAAGTCATATCCGGGAACCTGTTGTACGGTCTTGTCTTCTTCGGTAAGCGAAAATGGGGAAACCCTTCCCCACTCTGGACTTAAAAATGGAGGTTGCCCGCCTGGAATGGTGTGCCCGCTTTGATCCACATAAGCTTCAATTTTAAGGGGCTGCCAGTGGTTTGGATCTGTCATCGTAACATTTCCCGAAAGATCCAAATTCAACGGTTCATTCTTGGGTTCGTAAAATTGATTCACGTATCCATTTTCCTCATTGGAACCATCCTGCAAACCATATTCAATCATTTTCAAAGCCATATAATTACCGAGCGCCGCTGGGTTTCCATTGTTATAATTGGTATCCGAATAATTTTTGTCATACCCCAACGTATCCATCAGATTATCAATGGAATTCATAATAATTGATTTTTCTGGGGAATTGGCAAACCTATGCTGAATCAATCTATAAACCGCATAACTAATAGCTATGTTCTGCGCTTCGGACTTGGGTATTTCGGTAGTAAAACCATCAAAAGCACAATTAAAACCGTGGATATTCTTTCCTAAAAAATACGTTTCCGCACGATCGTCAAAGACAGCCCACATATCATACATAACCACAGAGGTATGAAATAAATTTCTGGCGTGCACGGTGGGCCGCGCGTAATCATTCCTTATCCCATTAAGCACTTCCTCATTCCACGCACGTGCTATGGATTGCGAAAAACATAAACTTACGTTGAATAAGAAAATCAAAAGTAAGAATCTACGCATATTTTTGGAAATTTAGGAAACGCAACTAATTGAAAGCCTACTAAAGGGAATCGAAAATATGAATTTTTTTTGACTTCCATTTTAATGAATTTTCAGGAGTGCGAATTAAACAAATTATAATTCCTATTTTTGTTAAAAGTTGAAAAATTTACCTCCTAAAATGTTTCAAAATACTTTAGAATATGCCAAAAAACTAGATGCTGAAGATTCTTTGGCATCCTTCAGAAACAAATTCCATTTGCCAAAAAACGAAAATGGCGAAGAACTTATTTACCTCTGCGGAAATTCCCTCGGGCTGCAACCCAAAATCACTTCAGAATATATAGCCGAAGTACTGAAAGATTGGTCACATTTTGGTGTTGAAGGGCATACGGAAGCAAAACATGCCTGGCTTCCCTATCACGAATTTTTGACCTCAACCATGAGCAAAATCGTGGGCGCAAAACCCTCAGAAGTTGTCGTGATGAACACATTGACCACCAATCTTCATTTAATGATGGTTTCGTTTTACCAGCCTACCAAAACAAAATATAAAATTGTGGTGGAAAGCGATGCATTTCCAAGTGATAAATATGCCGTCGAGAGCCAATTGAAGTTTCACGGAATTGATCCAAAAGACGGATTAATTCAATGGAAACCCAGAAAGGGTGAAGAACTTTGCCGTTTTGAGGATTTGGAGGAAATTATGAAAAACCAAGGAAACGAAATCGCTTTGCTGATGATTGGAAGCACCAATTATTATACTGGGCAATCTTTTCCTCTGAAAAAAATAACCGAATTAGGCCATAAACACAATTGCAGGGTAGGTTTCGATTTGGCACACGGTGCGGGTAACATTCAACCTAATTTACACGAAACCGGCGCCGATTTTGCCGTTTGGTGCACCTATAAATATTTAAACAGTGGTCCGGGAAGTCTTGGAGGATGTTTTGTTCACGAACGCCACGCTAATAATGAAAATCTCAACCGATTTGCTGGCTGGTGGGGCCATAATAAAAAAACGCGTTTCAATATGCGCCATGAATTTGATGCCTTGCCCGGTGCCGAAGGTTGGCAATTAAGCAATCCGCCAATTTTATCAATGGCAGCCATTCGAGCATCTTTGGACACGTTTGCGGAAGCGGGTTTTGAAAACCTTCGGAAAAAATCTGAAAAACTTACCGGATTTTTAGAGTTTTTATTGGATGAAATGAAAAACGATTCAATCAACGTTATCACACCCAGAAATCCAGAAGAACGTGGCTGCCAACTTTCAATTCAGGTGAAAAATGCCGATAAAAATCTGCACACCAAACTCACCGAAGCGGGCGTAATAAGTGATTGGCGCGAGCCGGATGTAATCCGAGTCGCCCCCGCCCCGCTCTATAATAGTTTTGAGGATGTGTTCCGGTTTTCGGAAAAATTAAAGGATGTTTTAAAAAACTTGACTTAGGACTTTTCGACGTAGGACTTAAGACAAAAACTCAATAAAACTTGTCTTATATCTTAAGTCCTATCGTCTTATGTCAAATACAATATAAATATGAATAACAATATATTAATAATCGGTGCTGGACTCTGTGGAAGTCTTCTAGCGTTGCGAATGGCGCAGCGTGGCTTTGAAGTGACTTTGGTTGAAAAACGCCCAGATCTGCGAAAAGTGAATCAAGATGCCGGACGTTCGATAAATCTTGCTTTGAGCGATCGAGGTTTGCGTGGCTTGCGACTTGCTGGCGTTGAAGAACAGGCAAAAAAACTGTGCATCCCGATGAACGGCCGAATGATTCACGATGCAAAAGGCAATACGTTTTTGAGTCCGTACAGTGGGAGAAAAGATGAATATATCAATTCCATTTCGCGGCCGGGATTGAATATGCTTTTGCTCGATGAAGCCGAAAAAATGCCGAATGTGCAACTCATTTTCAACCACGCTTGCGAAACATTGGATTTAGAAAATGCTTCGGCCACTTTTAAAAATTACAGTTCAAAAGAAGAAATTACGATTTCCGCAGATGCTATTTTTGGAACCGATGGCGCAGGTTCCGCAGTAAGAAAAACTATGTATGAAAGTCATAAGTTTCTCTTTAGTTTTTCGCAACAATGGTTATCTCACGGCTATAAAGAGTTGGAAATTCCTGCGCTACCGGTAAACGAAACAAATGGTGAAAATGGCAATTATAGAACTTATAAAAATGCACTGCACATTTGGCCGCGAGGAGAGGATATGTTGATTGCACTTCCAAATCTGGACGGAAGTTTCACGGTTACGCTTTTCCTTCCTTATGAAGACAGCGATTACTGTTTTGCGAATTTGACTTCGCCCGAAAGGGTGCACGAATATTTCAAGAAGGAATTTCCCGATGTCGTGGAAATGATCCCAAATCTTGCCGAGGAGTTCTTTGGAAACCCTACCGGACCTTTGGGAACAATAAAATGTTCGCCTTGGAATGCCTTTGGAAAAACGCTTTTAATGGGCGATGCCGCCCACGCAATCGTTCCGTTTTATGGGCAAGGAATGAATGCTTCTTTTGAGGATGTAGTAGTTTTTGATGAAATTTTGGGCCCCTCCCTGCCTCCCCAAAGGGAAGGAGTTGATTGGAAAACGGTTTTTTTGGAATATGAAAAAAGGCGGAAAAAAGATACCGATGCGATTGCAGATTTGGCGGTGGATAATTTTCACGAAATGAAGGAACACACGGCGATGGAAATTTTTCAGAAAAAAAGAAAACTGGAAACCGCATTTGAAGCGGAATTTCCCGAGCAATATTACAGCAAATATGCTTTGGTTACCTTTAAGGAATCCATATCCTATTCCGAAGCATTAAAACGCGGACGCGCACAGGACAAAGCAATTTTAAATCTTTTGGACGACGGGAAAATTACCGAAGAAATGTTGCTACGGGAAAAACTGGAATTGGTAAAAAAAGAAACCGAAGCCATCCTTCACGATGATGCAGTGGCGTTTGGTTAGCTTGTTTTGCTATATTTCTGAAAGGTGTTGCCGCAGGCCACCTTGTAGGTATAAAAATTATAATAACAAAATACCTACAAGGTTTTGAAAACCTTGCAGGATAAATAAAAAAAATTATGAACAATAAAAGCAGATTGGTAGCAGGAAAAGCAACACCCCGTGGCGCATATCCGCACGTGAAGCGTGTGGGCGATTTTATATTTATCAGTGGTACAAGTTCGCGTTTGCCAGATAATACGTTCGCTGGCGTGCACAAAGTGGATGAAATGGGCACGATGCATTTCGATATAAAAGAACAAACCCGCGCCGTACTTGAAAACATAAAGGATTATCTTGCAACCGAAGGCGCCACCATGGCAGATGTGGTTGACGTTACCAGTTTTTTGGTAAATATGAATGACTTTGCGGGTTACAATCAAGTGTACGCTGAATATTTCAACAAGGAAACAGGACCAACCCGTACTACTGTTGCTGTGCATCAATTACCACATCCACATTTGGTGGTGGAAATTAAGGCGATGGCTTATAAACCATTTGGCAGTAATCAGTAAAAGTATGCAGTAGATATTTCAAATTATGAAAACACTTTTCGTCATTTTATTCCTATTGTTTTCGGTAACGAAGGTGTTTGCAGATGTTGGCAATACATATAGATTCAGTGTTGAAATTGTAACTAAAAATTCAGATACTATTTTTGGTTACCTTTATTTCGGTAGTTATAAAGAATTTGATCAAAGGAAATATGGTGCGAACATTAAAGATTATTTTATAGAAATGCATCCATTGGATTCCATACCAATCTTCCCTTTTATTTCAACCTATAAATTAAGAAATACCGATATCGATTTTGCATCAAAGGAAAGCAAGCAAATGCTCGCTTTTGACAATATTGTGACAATCTATGCTAATGATGTTTTGGAATACCCAGTAGGCCAAAGGCTAGTTGGATTAGAATTAAAAGAAATGGAACTTCTAAAATTGTATCAACCCAATATGCAATTTGTCTATAATGAATTCTATTCAGTTATGTCAACTTTTGTAATTGTATCTTGGGAAAAAGATAAAGATTTACATGAGATTCAAAAGAGTGTTTCAAAAAAACTAATCGAATCAATTCCAAAGAATGAATCTGTGAATGCAGAAAACATAAAACCATTTTTCGACTTTTTAAATAAACTTAAAAAAGACTTATTGGATGAAGATATTTTAATTTTTGAAATTCAAGGAGTTAGTTAACTATGCAAAAAATCCTAAACTACATAAACGGCGAATATGTTGAACCGCATTCAAAAAAATGGTTGGATAACTACAATCCGTCCAATGGCGAAATATATTCACTTATAGCAAATTCCGACGCAACCGATATTGAAAGTGCTTATCAGGCCGCAAAGGAAGCATTTCCAAAATGGAGCAATACAACGATTGACGAGCGAAGCAGCATTCTTTTAAAAGTTGCCGATTTAATAGATGAAAAATTAGTTGAATTGGCCGAGGCCGAAGCAAAGGATAACGGCAAACCGCTTAGCTTGGCGCTGGCAGTTGATATTCCAAGAGCCTCCGCGAACTTTCGTTTTTTCGGAAATGCCATCACCCAATTTTCAAGCGAAGCGCACGAAAGTATTGGTTTGAACACGATGAATTTTACCCTTCGTCAACCTATTGGTGTTGTCGGTTGTATTTCTCCGTGGAATCTTCCATTATACTTATTTTCTTGGAAAATCGCTCCGGCAATTGCCGCGGGAAATACGGTAGTTGCAAAACCGAGTGAGGTTACACCGCTGACCGCTTTTCTTTTGGGCGAAATCTGCAACGAAGCGGGTCTTCCAAAAGGAGTTTTGAATATCGTTCACGGTACGGGACCATCTGCTGGACAAGCGATTGTGGAGCATAAAAATATTAAAGCGATTTCCTTTACTGGAGGAACCAAAACAGGTGAACACATTGCACGAACGGCTGCACCGATGTTCAAAAAATTATCTTTGGAGCTCGGCGGAAAAAATCCAAACCTCATCTTCGCCGATTGCGATTACAAGAAAATGCTGGAAACTACTGTGCGTTCTTCCTTTGCAAATCAAGGACAAATTTGTCTGTGCGGAAGTAGGATTTTTGTTGAAAAACCAATTTATGAGAAATTCAAAAAAGATTTTGTCGAAAAAGTGAAGCAACTGAAAATCGGAAATCCTTTTGATGCCGTTACCAATATTGGAGCTTTGGTTTCAAAGCCGCATTTGGAAAAAGTGGAATCGTATATAAAAATTGCTGAGAAAGAAGGCGGAAAAATCCTATTTGGTGGAAACCGGGTAACGGTAAAAGATTTTGAAAATGGCTATTATTTGGAACCAACAATTATCGAAGTTTTTGATGATCAATGCCGTGTAAACCAAGAAGAAATCTTCGGTCCCGTAGTTACTATTATGTCTTTCGAAACCGAGGAAGAAGCATTGCGAATGGCGAATTCGGTAAAATACGGCTTGTCGTCAACACTTTGGACTTCAGATCTTAACCGAACGATGCGTATTTCAAAAGAAATTGAAGCGGGAATAGTTTGGGTAAATACGTGGTTAAACAGAGATTTGCGCACGCCTTTCGGCGGAATGAAAGATAGCGGCGTGGGCCGTGAAGGCGGTTTTGAAGCGCTTCGGTTTTTTACGGAGGCGAAAAATGTCTGCATTAGGTATGAGGTATGAGATCTGAGGTTTGAGGTTTGAGGTTTGGGGTTGCAGATTAAAAATTGAATATTGAACATTGAATATTGAATATGAATTTAGATTTAACAGATAAAAATGCATTAGTCTGCGGAAGTACCGCTGGCATTGGAAAAGCAACAGCAATTCAATTGGCAAAATTGGGTGCAACGGTAACTTTAGTTGCGCGCGATGAAGAAAAATTGAAGGAAACTTTAATCGAGCTTCCGCACGAAAAGGGACAAAAACACAATTATTTTGTGGCAGATTTTACCAAGCCCGAAGAAGTAAAAAAGAAAGCTGAATTGGCTGCTTCAAATAAAACCTTTCATATTTTGGTAAATAATACCGGCGGACCGAAAGGCGGACCTATTTTTTCTGCGGAAACTGACGAATTCAAGAAAGCATTTTCAATGCACCTTATTTGCAATCAAATTTTGGCGCAAGCTGTTGTTCCCGGAATGAAAAAGGCTGATTATGGAAGAATCATTAATATTATTTCCACTTCGGTAAAACAGCCGATTGATGGACTGGGTGTGAGCAATACCATTCGCGGTGCCGTGGCAAGCTGGAGCAAAACTTTGGCAAATGAGCTTGGCCAATTCGGAATAACCGTAAATAACGTTCTGCCCGGTTTTACAGCTACGGACAGATTGGACGATATTGTGGGCAACGCTGCAAAAAAAATGGACAAAACCGAAAAGGAAGCCAGCGATTTTATGAAAAGTATTGTTCCCGCCCGCCGTTTTGCACAACCCGGTGAAATTGCAAATGCCGTTGCTTTTCTAGCTAGTGAAGCCGCAAGCTATATTAACGGAATTAACCTTCCCGTGGATGGTGGGCGCACCAAAAGTCTGTAACTTTAACCAAGCTAACAATTTCTCATGACTAGAAAACTTCGCATTAACGGCCATTCGCACCTGCTTCCCTATCCTGAGGAAATCCCTCAGTTTATGAAGGATAAGGGAATTTTTTGGGTAGATAAGGATCGAAAATTTATGCTTCAAAAAGATTGGAGCCGTCCCGTTACCGATTCCAGTTTTTTTCTGAATGAAAAGTTGGAATGGATGGAGCGTTTCAAAATTGACCACGCCGTGGTTTTGAATCTTTCGCAGTTGTACGGAAACGGCCTTCGCGTTGAGGAAATGAAGCAAGCGCTTCGGTTTCAAAATGATTTCAATGCAAAAATACAGCACGACCATCCTTCAAAATTTACGTGTGGTTTTGTGGTACATCCCGGTTTTGTGCGTGGTGCGCTTTGGGAAATAGAACGTTGCGTGGAAACTTTAGATCTTCGATTATTGTGCTTGCCAACGCATTACATGGACACAATAGGAACGTGGCGTTGCATTTTTGACGAAGAAAATGAACCGATTTTTGAACTCGCTTCAAAATATAATTTGGCGGTTGAAATCCATCCTTACGACGGGGAAAAATTCATAAAACTTGAAAATACGGCCTGGCGTTTTCACCTTATTTGGATGCTTGCGCAATGCGCCGATGCCTATCATTTCCTTACTTTGAATGGTTACGCCGATAAATTTCCGGGAATGCGTACCTGCTTTGCGCACGGCGGACAATTGGCACAGATTAATTTGGGAAGAAGAATCCAAGGTTTTGATGGTCGCCCCGATTTGTTTAAAGGAAAAACGCATCCCCGAAAATCGGTGGGGCATAAAAATATTTTCTTCGATACATTGGTCCATGATACTGGTTCCTTGGAGCTTTTAATGAAAAATCAAGGTTCCAAGCAGGTTTTGGTAGGTTTGGACGATCCTTATCCCCTTGGCGAAATGGAAAGTGCACCACAATCTTCCTATCCCGGAAAAATACTTGATTTGGCGTTGGAGCGAAATATTGTAACTAAAGAACAAGCAGACGCAATGTGGGAAGACAACGTTATCCAGTGGTTATGTGGAGATGATGAAAATGCAAAACAAAAACTATTGGATAGAATAAGCCCCCTAGTCCCCAAAGGGGGAAATTAATGTCGAAATATAATTCTGAATAAAAAGGACACTGACCACTAAAAAATGGACTTTCTCCCAGATAAAATAAACGATTATGTAGAAACGCATTCACAGGCAGAACCGCACTTGTTGCAACAATTGAACCGTGAAACCTGGCAAAAACAATTGCAGCCGCGTATGATAAGTGGTCATTTTCAGGGGCGCGTCTTGAGTATGATTTCAAAATTGATACAGCCTAAAAATATTTTGGAAATTGGCACCTATACTGGGTATTCCGCATTGTGCTTGGCAGAGGGAATGGCGAAGAATGGCGAACTCCACACCATAGATATAAATGAGGAATTGTTCGACTTTCAGCGGAAATATTTTGATAAATCTTCTTTTGGGAAACAGATTTTTCAACATTTGGGCAATGCTTTGGAAATAATCCCGAAACTTGAAAAATCCTTCGACTTGGTATTTATCGATGCGGATAAAAGTAATTATCCCAACTATTTGGAAATAATTCTTTCGAAACTAAAAAAAGGTTCTGTGATTTTAAGTGATAACGTGCTATGGAGCGGAAAGGTGATAGAGCCCTTGAAAAATGATGATGTTGACACAAAAGCGCTTCTCCTCTACAATAAACTATTAAACGAACACGAAAATCTGGAAACCGTTTTACTGCCAATCCGCGATGGGCTAACCATTTCACGCGTTCGGGAATAATTTTTTGTGCAACAATACCTTTCGGCATAAATAGAAAAATAAAAAGGCGAAAGTAGTTCCTACCAAGGCTCCCACAAAGATATCACTTGGATAATGGACGCCCACGTAGATACGGCTCATTACAAAAATCAACGGCCACAGGTAAACCAAATAAATCCATTTGGTATATTTCTGAAGTGCTAAAACCACAAATGTGGTAACGGAAAAACTTGATGATGCGTGACCTGAAAAGAAACTGTAGTTGGTCGGTTTTTGAAGGATGCGAATCAGTTTTCCCAATTCCTCCACATTATTGGGTCGTAATCTTGCCACATAATCCTTCACCATTCCCGTAAAAAAAATAGTAATGCCGAAAGTCAACAATAAAAAAAAGATGACAGTGGTTCCTTTTTTTCCTCTGTAGTAATAGAAAATCAATATTCCGAAGAAAATAAAGAGCGGTGTCCAGCTTTCTATCTGTGTAACATAAATCCAAAAACCGTCAAAGCGTTCAATACCCAAGCCATTTAGGAAAACGAAAATATCCCTGTCCCACTGTTTTAGGGTTTCCAGCATTTAGAATTTTCTTTTCACCGGGCCGGTTACCTCGTCCACATCTTCCTTAACCTTATCAATTTCCTTTCGAACGTCCTTGGTAATGTCAAAATCGATGCCTTGATCCTTGGCACCTTTCGTAATTTCCGATTTAATATCGTTGGTGGCATTTTTAATTTGGCGCATCCCTTTTCCCAATCCTCTGGCAATTTCAGGGACCTTATCAGCCCCAAATACCAATAGCACGATGAAAAGAATGAAGCCAATTTCGGCTCCGCTTATAAATAAAAATATAGCCTGTGAAATCATACTACAAATATAGCAACGCACGGCAATTTATGGGTGCGCGTTGGGAGTTTTTTATAAACCTGAAAAAAGAAAGCCCTTTTCCAGAATTTTTGGAAAAGGGCTTCATTATCATTGTTTTGTATTAATCTTCGGAATTTTCTCTTTTGAATTTTTCAAAAGCGCCCACTTGTTTTTCCTTTGGCCACGCATTATTTGAAGTATCAATATCTGCCGTTTCTTCTTCGGGATCTACTTCTATTTTTGTGATTTCTTTATCTGTAGCAATAAATTTCCCAACGGTAGTATCATTCAATCTCCAGATTTCAGCGGGATATGTTATTTTTTCTGAAGTGCCATCAGCATAGGTGAATTGTGTGATTATGGGCATCGGGATTCCGCCCGGTTTGTTGAAAGTAACTTCATAGAAATAATTGGGACGCTTCAATTTTGCACGTTCTTCCGGCGAAAAATTTTCGAGGAGGTATTCATTCAAGGTACTAATATCCTCCACTTTTGCATTGCGCATGGTTTCTTCAAAATCCTCACTTCCTTCCTCTACCATATAGACCAAAGGTGGAACATCACTTTCCTGAATGCCGCGAGCGGTCATCATTTCACGTACTTCTTTGTTCATTTTTGAAGTAACATAAAATTTCTTTACGCTTTCCACGCCTATATCCACATAATCCGTAGTGTAAAACCACTCTCTCCAGTACCAATCGAGGTCTACCGCCGAGGCATCTTCCATAGTCCTGAAAAAATCCTCCGGCGTGGGGTGCTTGAACATCCACCGATTAGCGTAGGTTTTAAATGCATAATCAAAAAGCTCCCTTCCCATTACGGTCTCACGTAAAATATTGAGCGCAGTCGCTGGTTTCGCATAGGCATTTGCCCCAAAATTATAAACGTTTAATCCTTTGCTCATAATGGGCGCCAATTGCTTTTGATCGCCGGCCATATAGTCCACTATGTTTTTGGCTGGACCACGGCGGGACGGGTATTTTTTGTTTGGTGCAATGGCATCTGGATACGCCTCACCAAAATCCTGCTCGGCAACATATTGCGTGAAAGTGTTCAGTCCCTCATCCATCCAAGTCCATTGACGCTCGTCACTGTTAACGATCATTGGGAAATAGTTATGCCCCACTTCGTGGATTATCACGCTCATCATTCCGTATTTGGTGCGCTCGCTAAGTGAGCCGTCCTTGTCTGGCCTTCCATAATTCCAGCAAATCATTGGATATTCCATTCCTTGGTTTTTTGCGTTTACTGAAATAGCCTTGGGGTACGGATAGTCAAACGTCATTCTGGAATAGGTCTTCAGAGTGCTGGCGACAACTTTTGTAGACCAATCTTCCCACAGCGGATTTCCCTCTGGCGGATATAGTGATACTGCCATCACATTGCGGTTGCCCATTTTCACTGCCATCATATCCCAAATGTAGCGACGGGAAGTAGCAAAAGCATAATCACGAACGTTTTCTGCTTTAAATTTCCAAGTTTTTTTAGCGGTAGAAAAATTCTTGGAAGCGGCCTCGGCTTCGGCCTGCGTCACGATCATTACAGGTTTGTCAAAAGATTTCTGGGCCTGCTCGTACCTATTCATCATTTCTTTTGAAAAAACATCCTTTCTATTCTGAAGCTCGCCCGTACCGTCCAAAATATGATCTGCCGGTACGGTAATATTTACTTCAAAATTTCCGAAAGGCAACGCAAATTCATCCCTTCCCCAAAATTGGCTGTTTTGCCAACCTTCCACATCGTTGTACACCGCCATTCTCGGGTAAAACTGGGCAATTACGTATCCGTGATTTCCGTCATCAAAAACTTCATATCCACTTCTTGCCCTATTTACCACGTGATCATTAATATTATACCACCACTTAATAGAAAAAACGAATTTTTTTCCCGGCATCAAGTTTTCCGGCATTTCCACACGCATCATAGTCTGGTTAATGGTATAGGGCAGCGCATTTCCTTTTGTGTCTTTCACTTCCATAATATTGAAACCACCATCAAAAGCGTTACCCATATATTCATTGATGAAATTTCCCGGCTGCATAGCCGGTGCCGAACCCGAAGATTCAATCAGTGGCGATTTTGAATCTTTTTTACGAACGTTTTGATCGAGTTGAACCCAAAGAAATTCCAATTGGTCCGGCGAATTGTTGGTGTAGGTAATGGTCTCAAAGCCTGTCAACTTTGTGTTTTTATCATCCAGCTCCACATCCATTTTATAATCTGCCTGTTGCTGATAATAGTTGGGTCCCGGTGCCCCACTTGCCGTTCTGAACATATTTGGTGTTGAAAACTCCTCGTACATTTGCTTGAAACGATTTGTATTGAAGTGGCCTGGCTCACGTTTTTGTTCAGAATTTTCTTCTTGTGCGTTAACCGTTCCGAAGAAAATTATGGCAGTTGAAAAAAGTAGCGTTTTAAAAAATTTCATTCGTATTTGTTTTGAAAGGATGATGGTTCAAATTATCAATTAAAGTTCAATCAAAGGGAAATAATATTCCCGAGGGTTCATTTTTGTCCAAAATAAGACTTTTGCGGCTTTCTGAAGTCTTCAAGTGGATAATATTTTGCTGTTCCGGAAACATTTCCATTAAGACCTTGTTTTCAATTTCAATATTTTTAAAGGGTTTCAGCTTTGTAATCTCAATATATGCAACCACCATATCAGTATCATATTCGCGTCCTATGTAATGGAGTTCCACATTTTTTCCATCTACTTTAATCTTCAATTTTTGAAGAATATACTGCTTTAATAATTCAGTATCCGTTTCGGTTTCCTTTTTTGTGTCCAAGGAAATGGACTTGTTATAGCGTGCCTTTAGGGCGTTTTCAATATCATCTATAAAAATATTGGTAATAATTTGAAGCGAATTTTTCTTTTCAACATACTCCATTTTAGTGACACTCACGTAAAATTTATGAGCGGGACGCGCCGAAATCAGGGGAATCGTTATAAATGCGAGCAGTAAAAATTTTAAAAATTTCATGTAAAGATTTGATTCTAATGGAACATTAGACGGCTAAAATTCAGCGATGTTACAGAATTTAACCAATTACTATTCTTCTGGTATGCGGGACAAATACTCTTTTGCTTTTTCTTCAAAAATAAGAAAAACGCTGCCATATCTTTCTTTTTTGAATTCGCTTTCAATTTGGGTTGCTTCGGCACAAAACAGCAAAAAATCGTGAATTTTAGTATGGGGGATTTTATATGTATCCACAAAAAATTCTTCAGTGTAATAATTGAAAATATTGGCAACAAAACTATTCTCCACATCCCATTTTCTTCTTATTTTCAGTTTTCTATAATACCCTGAAATATATTTATACATAAGTTCCAGCTTAAGACTGGTAGGACTAAAAGCTTCAAAAATAGGTACAATTCGCTCCTGCGGAATCCCTTTAAATCCGGGAAGTCCCAAATCTTCAAAATCAACGGGTTTATCTGTTTGTATTTTCGCCAAATCTGCCCTAATGTTTCCGGATAGGTTCGGGGCTATAACCACTTCATCCAGTTCATTCACGGTCTCCCGCAATTGCACGGTAATGGTACCGGCATCCCAAATTTTATCTGTTACCAAAATAATTTCAGGCGCATACTTTACCGAAATAAATAGAAGTGTATCCAGCTCTTTGGTAAGTATTGAGAATTGTCCATTTTCATCTGAAATTGTGTTGTAACCGGAAGAACTATTGCGAATGTGGATACCTTCCACCTCGCCATCATTGGTTATTTTTCCACGTAATTCCTTTTTCTGCGCTTGCGCCAAACCCATTATAAGGAAAAAGGTGCCAACGAAAATGATAATTTTCTTATTCACCGCGCGTTTTGTATTCTATACTTTTTTCGCGAAGAAATTCCATTAATTGCATTTCATTATTGCTACGGAGCAAATCTTGGTTCAAACCATTTTCTTGGGCAAAATACAGAAAATCAACTGCCTTCTCCTCTGGAATCTGAAAATTGGCAGCAACAAAAGCCCTGCTAAAACGCTGTTGCAGATTGGTACTGATTGCAGTGCTGGATTCCCTGGCCTGGGTTTCGGAGACTTCCCTATTTGGAAACAGTAAGCCCGCTACCCCGCCCAGAATTCCCAAAATATTCGCGCCGTTCTGTATGGAATTGCCGTGAAGTGCTTCCTCGGCGGCGTTTCCGGCAATTTTAGTCTGCGCATCTGGCTCAAACTGGTAGCCATATTCCAGATTTTCATAACTGAGGTCCCAATTCTGGCCAATGGAATAGGTAGGTATTTTTTGGACATCTGCCCGCACATTTCCGGAAAGATCGTACGGCCGCACGATAACCTCTTCCAGTTGGTTCACGGACGGATTTAAATAAATATTGATTCGTTTTTTGTCCACAACGCCCGCATCCACAAGTATGGTAAAGGATTGATATTGCAATGCCGTTACGTAGAGCCTGTCATTTTCGGCCACTTCTATTTCAAAAGTACCGGTAGCATCCGTTATGGTTCCTTTTTGGGAGGATTGATTGTAAATTGTTATGCCTTCCAGGTCATCATTTTCCTGCGCGGTTATTTTTCCGGCGATTTTGGTACGCTCCACATCCTGTGCAAAAAGGGTGGCAGATAAGGTAAAAGCGAATAGTACAAGTAGTTTTTTCATCATACTCTAAAAATACGGTTTTGTTTTCTTAGTGAAAACTTAAATTCTTTACGTAATTATGTTAATATTGAAGAGGCTGAATAATATCATATATGTACTCTGGCCGTATTGCAAAAAATGGTAATTCAATATGTATTTTATAAAGCATTTTATCCTAAATAGTAACCATTTTACTTACCGCTGTAACTTTTTAACTTACACTTGTAACTTTCTTACTTACACCTGTAACTTTTTTACTTACAAACGTCTTTTTGAAAACTATTATATTGCCACTTATATGAACAACATTAATGGTTTTTTGAAATTTAAAGACATTAGTTTCTGTTGAATACATTGAGTATTGGTAAATTTATAATCTGAAAATATTCAAAATGAAAAACCTACTTATAGCCAGCACCAGCACAGTATATGGCGGTACTTATTTAGATTACCTCGCTGAAGAAATGGCTGAATTGTTTAAGGGTACAAACGAAATAATATTCATACCCTATGCTCGCCCCGGCGGAATTACCCACGATGAATACACCGAAAAAGCAGCAAGTGCGTTTCAGAAAATAGATAAAAAATTGATAGGCCTACATACGTTTAAAAATCCAGCGGAAGCCATTAACTCGGCAAAAGGTGTGTTTACAGGTGGCGGAAATACCTTTGTTTTGGTTAACGCCCTGTACCATTTTGAGGCAATGCAACCACTTCGCGAAGCCATTTTTAAAGGATTGCCCTATATGGGGACGAGTGCCGGCAGCAATATTTGCGGGGTTTCTATGCAGACTACCAATGACATGCCCATAATCTATCCGCCATCCTTCAAGACTTTGGGCGCAGTGCCGTTCAATTTAAATCCGCATTATTTAGACCCAGAACCAGACAGTAAGCATATGGGCGAAACCCGCGAAACAAGAATCAAGGAATTCCATACACAGAACACGGTTCCCGTCGTGGGATTGCGCGAGGGCAGTTGGTTGCGCGTTACAGGTGAAAAGATTGTTTTGAAAGGCAAATTGAAGGCGCGTATTTTTGAGCAGGGAAAAGATGCTTATGAAGTAGAGAGCGGCACCGAATTTTCAAATTTCAAGGTGTAGTCCTTACAACCAATGCAATCTGCAACATCTTAAATTTCTTTCACAAAGTGATAGCCCTTGGCCACAAAACCCTGATTGTAATAAAATTTATGCGAAGGGAAATTCTGCACATACGTATTTAACTCAATCCAGTTGCAACCTTTACGCTTGGCATAATGGTAAACGTAATCCATCAACATTTTGCCCACGCCCCTGCTCCGCGCGTCGTCATCAATAATCACGTGGTCCAGTTCCACGCATTTGCCCGCATAATGGCGCGTTTGGAACCAAAGTCCGCAAACGCCAATCAATTTTTCAGATTCGTAAACGCCAATGCATTCGTAATTCTGCTTTGTGGATTCCAAAATGCGTTCTTTTAAAACTGCTTCGGCAACGGTAAAATTACCCAATTTTTGCAATAGCGGTAGAATACTGAGTATGTCCTTGGACTCAATTATGCGGATGGAAACGGCGTTATCTTTCAAAATTATGGTACTTTTAAACTTCAGTAAAAGATCTCATGAAGCGCAACGAATTTATTAAAATTTCTGGCCTTGCGGGCCTAAGTCTCGCCATTTTTCCGCAATTTTCATTTAATAATTATTTAGATGAATTTACCCGCGAGCAGCTACTAGGAAAAGGAAACCCGAATATTATAGGTGATTCCTACACCAGCAAAATGGACAAACAAACCAAGGAAGCCTTCAATAAAATGAAGGCTGCCGCGACAGAGGATAATATAAAAATTGAGGTGGTTTCATCTTACAGAAGTTTCCAGCGGCAAAAGGAAATTTTTGAAAATAAATACAACTCCTTTACTTCCCAAGGACTCTCCCCCGAAAAAGCAATCCAAAAAATTATTGAATATTCTACCATTCCCGGCACGTCCCGCCATCATTGGGGTACTGATTTGGATTTGATTGATGGAAATGCCCCACGACCCACAAATGTTTTGATGGCTGAAAATTTTCATGGCAATGGTCCCTACTGCCGATTTAAAATGTGGCTCAACCAAAATGCGGAAAAGTTTGGCTTCCACGAAGTTTATACGGACAATGGCAACAGGAAAGGTTTTAAATATGAGCCGTGGCACTTCAGTTATGCACCAGTTTCCGTGCCAATGCTGAAAGCCTATCGGGAAAAAATTGATGTGAAAAAAATGCTTTCTGAAGAAAAAATAAAGGGCAACGAGCATTTTTCCGAAGCGTTTGTTTCAAAATATATTTCTGAAAATATTTTGGATATAAACCCTATTTTGCTTTAAATGAGACCATAACAGTAAATTAGAAATGAACAAAAAAGTAATATTAATGATCCTGGACGGTTGGGGCATTACGCAAGATCCCGCCGTTTCTGCCATTGCGCAAGCAAACACGCCATTTATAGATTCGCTTTATAAAAAATATCCGCACGGCCAGTTGCTCACGCACGGTATGAATGTGGGCCTGCCCAATGGCCAAATGGGCAACAGCGAAGTGGGACATATGAATCTTGGAGCGGGAAGAATCATTTACCAAGATCTGGCAAAAATCAACATGGCTATGGAAAAGGGCACGCTGCGAAACGAGGAAGCGCTCCAAAAAGCGTTTCGATATGCAAAAAGCCACAACAAAAAAGTACATTTTCTTGGGCTGCTCTCAGATGGTGGCGTACATTCCCATATAGACCATTTAAAAGGTCTTTTGAAAGCCGCCCAACTGGAAGGAATTTCAGATATGTACGTGCACGCCTTTACCGATGGCCGCGATGTGGATCCACGCTCCGGCGCAGGTTTTGTTGCGGAAATCCAACAAGAACTTATGAACACGGGCGGTAAATTGGCGTCTGTCATTGGACGTTATTTTGCTATGGACCGTGACCGCCGCTGGGAACGCGTAAAAAAAGCGTATGATTTGCTTTGTTTCGGAAAAGGGAAAGCGTCCACGAACGCCATAAAAAATATTGAGGAAAGTTATGCCGAAGGAATTACCGATGAATTTATAGAACCCATAGTAATGGTAAATGCAGACAGTACGCTGGTTGCAACCATTGAAAAGGACGATGTGGTGCTGTTTTTCAATTTCCGAACAGATCGCGGAAGGCAGTTGACGGAAGTTCTCACGCAAAAGGATTATGAGGAATTTGGGATGAACACTTTGCCACTATATTTTGTAACGCTTACCAATTATGACGATTCCTTCGGAAATATCCACGTGGTTTACAACAAAGAAAATTTGAAGGAAACGCTCGGCGAAATTTTGGAAAAAAACGGAAAGAAACAGATTCGTATTGCCGAAACCGAAAAGTATCCACACGTAACATTCTTCTTTTCCGGCGGAAGGGAGCTTGCCTTTGAAGGCGAAAAAAGAATTCTGTGTCCATCGCCTAAAGTAGCAACGTACGATTTGAAGCCGGAAATGAGCGCCTTTTCTTTACGGGATATGATTTTGCCCGAAATTGAAGACGGGAATGCGGATTTTATTTGTATGAATTTTGCAAATCCAGATATGGTAGGCCATACCGGTGTTTTTGAAGCTGCCATAAAAGCCTGCGAAGCTGTTGACAAATGTGCCGAAGCGGTAATTGCGAAAGCAACTGAACATAACTATACCGCAATTATAATTGCAGATCACGGAAATAGCGAATGTATGCGAAATCCGGACGGCTCACCCAATACGGCACACACTACGAATCCCGTTCCTATCATATTAGTGGATAGTGAAATTACCTCGATTAAAGATGGGATTTTAGGTGATGTTGCACCCACTATTTTAAAATTGATGGGTATTGATCAACCAGAGATTATGACTCAGAAACCTTTAATCTAACAACTATGAAAAAAATAATAATCGTTTTCGCGGCAATAGTGATAATTGCTTGCAATTCTTCAAAAGAAAAAAATAAATTGGACGAAACGGCCTCAAAGGAAATTGTTTCAGAAATGAATTCAGATAAAATAAATGATACGGTGGTCTCTGGAGATTCAGTCATACTGCTCGGGAAGGCCAACCGAAATGGGCTTAGGATGGATGCTTTCCAAAATTGGTTTGACGAGGGCTACAAATCTTATCAATTGGATTCTGAAACAGTTTCACATTTAAAATCGCTATTAAAAGGAGTTGAGATTACAGCATTTATGGGAACTTGGTGCAGCGACAGCCAGCGGGAGATTCCACATTTTTACAAAATACTAGACCAAACGGGATTTGACGAATCAAAGTTAACGCTCATTACGGTTTCTGAAGAAAAGACGACCCCGCAAGGATATGAGGACGGATTGAATATTACGAATGTACCAACCCTTATTTTTTCAAAAGACGGTAAAGAACTTGGCAGAATTGTGGAATATCCCATAGAAGGTCTGGAAAAAGATATGCTTGCCATTGTAAGCGGCAAGGATTACAAGCACGCGTATTCCGAATAAATTGTGGCATCGGTATAATTCTTTGTAATTTTACAGCCCGAAATTTTTACTCGATGCGAGATACTTATAATATAGCCGTAGATTTTGATGGAACCATTGTGGAGGATGCCTACCCACGCATTGGCAAACCTATCATTTTTGCTTTTGAAACTCTGAAAAAGCTTCAGGAAAAAGGACATAGATTGATATTATGGACCTACCGCAAAGGCAGTTCACTTGAAGAGGCGGTTGAATTTTGTAAACAAAACGGGCTTGTTTTCTACGCCGTAAACCGAAGTTTTCCAGAAGAGGAATTTGATTCCAGTTACAGCCGTAAAATCCACGCAGATATTTTTATAGACGACAGAAACATAGGAGGATTGAAAAGTTGGGGTGAAATCTACCAGCAATTGATTGGAGGGCAACCATTGGGTGAAAAAACGAAATCAAAAAAAGGATGGTTTTCCTTTTTAAAATAGTTTTATGATAATAGCAAAAACAAAAGAAGAAATCGCACTCATGCGAGAAAGCGCGTTGGTAGTTTCCAGAACATTGGGAATGCTGGCAAAGGAAGTAAAGCCTGGAATTACCACAAATAAGCTAAATAAAATGGCCGAGGATTACATACGCTCCCAAGACGCCATTCCCGGTTTTTTAGGTTTATATGATTGCCCTTCCACGCTTCTTACCAGCGTAAACGATGCCGTAGTTCACGGTTTGCCTACAGATGTGCCATTACAGGAAGGCGATATTGTGGCGATTGATTGCGGTGCCATCAAAAATGGTTTTTACGGCGATCACGCTTATACTTTTGAAGTGGGCGAAGTTGCTGCAGATGTGAAAAAGTTATTGGAAATCACTAAAGAATCATTGTATATAGGGATTCGGGAGTTTAAATCCGGCAATCGCGTAGGTGATGTGGGTTTTGCAATTCAAGACTTTTGTGAATCGCACGGATATGGCGTTGTACGGGAACTTGTGGGCCACGGATTGGGAAGAAAGATGCACGAAGATCCAGAAATGCCAAATTACGGTCGTCGCGGCCGCGGAAAAAAGTTTATAGAAGGAATGACCATTGCCTTGGAACCGATGATAAATATGGGAACACACAAGGTAAAACAGCTTAAGGATGGCTGGACCATTGTTACGCAGGACGGTCAACCGAGCGCACATTTTGAGCACAACATCGCTTTGGTGAACGGAAAACCTGAATTACTTTCCACGTATGCCTATATTTATGAAGCCTTGGGAATTAAGAGTGATGAAGAAAAAGAGTTTCGTGCCGAGGAATTTGTAGTTTGATTTTTTTCCAGTGTTCAAAAAAATCCTGAATACCATCCCAAGACCCTTGCTCATTCAGCTGAGCATAATTGGTCGTCCCGTTCTCGCATTTTTTTTACGAGGAAATAGATTTACCGATCCAATTGATGGAAAATCCTATCGTAAATTTTTACCATATGGTTATGAAAAGATTCGTGAAAACGTGCTCTCCCCCGGCACGCTTTCCCTGGAAAGACACCGGTTATTTTGGTTATATCTGAAAAATGAAACTTCTTTTTTTACAGAAAATCTAAAAGTGCTTCACTTTGCACCAGAACAGGCTTTTTATAAAAAATTCAGAAAAATGAAAAATCTGGATTACACCACAACAGATTTAAATTCGCCCATTGCAGATGTAAAAGCCGATATTTGTAATCTTCCCTTTAAAAATGAGGAATTCGATTTTATAATTTGCAACCATGTTCTGGAACATATTCCGGATGACACCAGAGCCATGCAGGAAATTTTTAGGGTTTTGGCTCGCGGCGGAACAGCCATACTTCAAGTGCCGTACGAAGCTGATAGAAAAAATACCTTTGAGGACAATAGTATTACAGATCCAAAAGAGCGCGCAAAGATATTTGGGCAGTACGACCACGTCCGGGTTTACGGAATGGACTATTTTAAAAAGCTGGAAACAGTAGGTTTTGAAGTTGAGGCTGTGGATTACACAAAAGAACTTACAAATTTGGAGGTTGAAAAATACAGATTGGCAAAAGGCGAATTAATTCCCGTAGCTAGGAAATCAGTTTCCTAAGCGCCTTTTAAATCCATCCGTCATAAAAACTTGATGCTCGTTCAGAGAATCTGAATATGTTAAATACACATCAACATTTGGGAGTGTTTGCAATAATTCTTTGGATTTTTTTAATCCCAATGCCATAAATGATGTGGCATACGCATCAGCAATGGCGCATGTTGGTGCGATTACCGTTGAGCTTGTAACATCACTTTTTTCCGCAGAGCCCGTCAATGGATTTATTGTGTGCACATATTTTTTCCCACTTGCGGAATCAATTCTGAATTTTCTGTAATTACCAGAAGAAGCCATTCCCACATTTTTGAGACGCACGGTTGCTTCAAAAGAACGATCTTCCAGTTTTGAATCCACGGATTCAATTCCCACAATCCAATCCTGGTTTTTCTCAACGTTTTCACCTTTGGTAAGAATTTCACCACCCAATTCTATCAAATAATCCTTCACTCCTTTAGTTTCTAAATACCTGCCAATGCAATCAATCCCAAAACCTTTGGCAACCGCATTAAAATCAAAATAAATTTGTGCGGATTCCTTGGAAATGGTTCCGTCAGGATTCAATGCCACTTTTTGAAAACCTACAAATTCCATTAAGGAATCCAGCGTGTAGCTATCAATTTCCCTCAATGGCTTAGTATCACCAAAACCGTATGCGTTGCGCAATACGCCGATGGTGGGATCAAAATATCCATTGGTTTTTTTATTTATTTCAGAAGAAATTAAAAAAACCTCGCGAAATATGGAATCCACAACAACGGTGGAATCTCCCCTATTAATTTTAGAAATATCGCTATCAGAAATATACGTACTTACCGATTTGTTGACAGCTTCAATAACAGAATCAATTCCCTTTTTTACTTCAATATTTTTATCTGAATAAAACTGAATAGTATATGTGGTTCCAAACGCTTCCCCTTGTAAAAGAATAGGTTGGGACTTTTTCTTTCCACAGGAAAATAGAAGAACTGCGATAGTTAGAAAGACAAATTTTTTCATAAGATTTCTTGTAATCCTTTGTAGACCAGTGTATAGGGCTCATCCTTCAAAACAGGCTTGGCATAATCGGTTCCGTGGCCCAGACCCACACCAGCGTAGTAGGTTTTTGCCTCAAATTTTTCGGCGTGGTCCTTAATGGTATTCATTAAAATGGGATCGTAGGCGTGTGCGTCCTGTGGATATGATGTAGCGCGAACGATGACAAAATGAAGAATTTTATCTTTTAGCGCAACAAATTGCGGATCCCGCTTCAGCTTTGAATTTACGCCCAAAAACTCGTAGCCGTCTGCTTCAAGTTGTTTCCCAACGATGTTCATCGCCAAATTGTGCAGTTCCTGTTTGGTGAGTTTTTCGCCCATAATTGGATTCAAAAGTACATCTTTTTTATGCTGAAATAAAAAAACCGCTTCCCAATTGTGAAGCGGTTTTCTTTAATTATAATTGGGTTATCCTCCAAAATCGTCAAAGCGAATGTTTTCATCAGGGATTCCAAAATCCTCTCCCATTTTCTGAACCGCTTGGTTCATCAATGGTGGGCCACAGAAATATAATTCAATATCTTCCGGGGCATCGTGATGGTTCAAATAATTGTCAATAACCACTTGGTGAATGAAGCCTACGAACCCATCTCCAGCTTCGTCGTTTATATCGTTTTTCACTTTCCAATTATCCTCTTCCATAGGTTCTGAAAGGGCTAAATAGAATTTGAAATTTGGAAATTCATCTTCCAACTGTTTAAAGTGGTCTAAATAGAAAAGTTCTCTTTTTGAACGTCCACCGTACCAATATGTTACTTTTCTACCAGTTTTAAGGGTTTTGAAAAGGTGATATAAATGGGAGCGCATAGGTGCCATTCCAGCTCCACCGCCCACGTATAGCATTTCAGCTTCTGATGGATTTATAAAGAATTCCCCATAAGGTCCAGAAATCACAACCTTATCTCCCTCCTTACAATTAAAAATGTAGGATGAAGCAATGCCTGGATTTACGTCCATCCATCCGCCTTTTGCCTTATCAAAAGGTGGTGTAGCAATACGAACATTCAACATAATTTCACGTCCTTCCGCTGGATAAGAAGCCATTGAATAGGCTCTTTCAACAGTCTCAGAGTTTTTCATTACCAAAGGCCAAAGTTTGAACTTGTCCCACTCCTCCTGAAACTTGTCAGGTCTTTCGTGTTCCTCTGGATGTGCGGTAATATCCATATCCTCAAACTTCACCTCGCACGGTGGAATTTCAATCTGTATATAACCACCGGCCTTGTAGTTCATATCCTCTGGGATTTCAACCACAAATTCCTTAATGAACGAAGCAACATTGTAGTTTCTTACCACAGTTGCATCCCATTTTTTAATTCCAAATACTTCTTCAGGGATATGGATGTTCATATCCTGTTTCACTTTTACTTGGCAGGAAAGGCGTGCGCCTTCTTTCAATTCCTTTCTTGTAAAATGTGGGGTTTCCGTAGGAAGTGCCTCACCACCTCCGGAGAGAACGTGGCACTCACACTGAATACATGTTCCACCACCACCACAGGCAGATGGAAGGAAGATCTTTTCACCACCCAATGTTGAAAGCAAGGTTCCTCCTGAGGGTACCTCGATTGTTTTTTCATCATTGATGGTAATTTTTACCGGGCCTGATGGGGCCAATTTCTCTTTCGTGAATAACAGCAAGGCCACTAAAATCAACGTTAGTGCCAATAGGGCTATTACCGTAACCGTTATCACTCCAACTGTGCTTATTTCTAAAAACATATTATTGCTTCGTTAGTGTTGACATTTCCGAAAGGGAAACAGCATCAGCATTTTCTGCGGTCCCTTCATTTTTAGATTGTTCTATTTTCATACCTACATTTGTTGGGTCTGAATCCAATGAAGGTTTTTCCTCATCGCCACCAGTCAACATTCCTCCAAAGCTCATAAAGCCAATTGCCATTAAACCTGTAATGATAAAAGTAATACCGAGCCCTCTTAGTGGAGCAGGTACGTTTGAATATCGAATTTTTTCACGAATGGCCGCAATGGCAAGAATTGCCAAAAACCAACCGATACCGGAACTTACACCATAATTAAATGCCAGACCTAGTGTAGGAATATCCCGTGATTGCATAAATAAAGAGCCCCCTAGTATTGCGCAGTTTACTGCAATAAGCGGCAAGAAAATACCCAAAGAATTGTATAGTGATGGTGAAAATTTTTCGACCACAATTTCTACCAACTGCACCATTGTCGCAATGGTAGCAATGAATAGAATGAAGGATAGAAAACTAAGATTGTAATCAGCATATTCTGGACCTAACCAAGCTAAAGCACCATCCCGCAACAGATATTGATCCAACAACCAGTTGATAGGCACAGTAACAGCCAAAACGAATATTACCGCGGCACCAAGACCGACCGCCGTTGTAACCTTTTTAGAAACTGCCAGATAAGAGCACATTCCCAAGAATGTGGCAAAAATCATGTTGTCTATAAAGATTGATTTAAAAAATAACTCTACGTGTTCCATATATTTTGGTATTCAGCATTTTAAGCATTTAGAAAATAATTTCTGAATACTGTTACTGCATTACTTTATTTATTCCTCAATTAAATCTTTGTTTCTTGCGCGTTGCACCCAAATAATCAATCCAATAACAATAAGTGCCATTGGCGATAACAGCATAAAACCGTTATTTTCATAACCTATTGAGTATAGGCCTGTCTGTTCAATTGGATCTCCCAATACTTTAAACCCAAGCAAGGTTCCTGAACCCAAAAGTTCACGGAAGAAACCTACAATCACAAGTATTAATCCGTATCCGGCTGCATTTCCAATTCCATCAAGGAAAGAACGCCAAGGATTGTTACCCAATGCAAATGCCTCGAAACGGCCCATGATAATACAATTCGTAATAATCAACCCGATAAACACCGAAAGCTGCTTACTCAATTCATAGGCGAATGCTTTCAAAACCTGATCCACCATAATTACGAGCGCAGCTACAATTACCAACTGAACGATAATTCTAATTTTTGAAGGAATAATATTTCGCATTAATGAAATAACTACGTTTCCTACACCCAATACAACTATAACCGAAACCGCCATCACTATAGATGCCTTTAGCTGGGCAGTAATTGCAAGCGCAGAGCAAATCCCCAATACCTGAATGGTGATAGGGTTGTTATCTGCTAATGGATCAAGAATTAACTTGCTGTCTTTTTTTGATAGTAATCCCATATTATTGCTGTGTGTTTAATTTTTCAATGTATGGTACATAAAGTGCCATATCTTTTTTAATCATTGCGGTGACTCCATTTCCGGTAATTGTGGCTCCTGCAAGTGCATCCACTTTTTGGTCGTCCTTACGCTCATTGGTTGGGTCATTATTTCCCTTTGCCACGTCGATTCCTTTAAAAACATCACCGTCCATTACTTGCTCTCCCTCAAAGTCATCCATGAAATAGCGCTCCTTTATATTGGCCCCAAGACCGGGGGTTTCACCTTTGTGGTCAAAGTATACACCTTGAACAACAAAATCTTTATCTACTGCAACAAATCCCCATATAGCATCCCAAAGACCTTTTCCTCTCATAGGAATAATGTACATAGTTTTGCCATCTTTTTCACCAACAAAAAGCGGAAGTCTTCTTTTATAATCTTCATCTTCCTTGGCTAGGGATTCTTCTTTTTTCAGGTCAATTAAATAAGCTTGGGAATCTTCAGTAACAGAATCACCTTGAATTACCAACTGCTCTTTTATATATTTATTGAAACTTTCCTCAACTTTATCTGTGGGCACAAAAGCGACGTCACCAGGACCAGCATTATCATTTACGCCCATAGCATAAAGAATATTCTGTTGCTTTTCAAAACGCTCGTTTTCAGTAATTTTTGGTCGCAACCCCTGTGCAATACCAGCCAAGAGACTACCTACCACCAATACCATAATGATGGCAAAAATGATTGTATATGAATTTTTATCTGTACGCTTTGCCATAATTAAGCAGTTTTAACTTTAAATCGTTTCATTCTTCTCTTTATGTTTCCTTGTACCACATAATGGTCGATTGTGGGCGCAAACACATTCATTAAGAGGATTGCCAGCATAATACCTTCGGGATATGCAGGATTGAATACACGGATCATAATTCCCAAAAATCCTATAAGGAAACCGTAAATCCATTTTCCTTTATTTGTTTGTGAAGCCGTAACAGGATCCGTAGCCATATATACCGCACCAAAAGCAAAACCTCCAATTATAAGGTGATGCCACCACGTTTCGCTCATCAACCCATAGAATTTGCTTCCTTCGCCTATCCATCCGGCGTTTACTACACCATTAAATATTAGGCCCATAGCGATAGCTCCCAATACCGTGGAAAGTATAATTCTCCAGCTTCCAATTTTAGTGAAAATCAAGAACAAGGCACCAATTAAAATCAAAAATGTGGACGTCTCACCTACAGAGCCCGGTATGAAGCCCCAAAACATATCCCAGGTACTGTAAATAGGTTCGCTGTTCTGCGCTAGGCTACCAAGAATAGTTTCACCTGAAATTGCATCCGGTTGTGCTGCCATTTCCTTTGCACCATGCACCCAGACCTTATCGCCACTCATCCACGTAGGATATGCGAAGAATAAAAATGCACGAATAGTAAGCGCAGGATTTAGAATATTCATTCCAGTACCACCAAAAACTTCTTTTCCAATAACAACACCAAAGATTACCGCAACCGCAAGCATCCACAGGGGTATATCAACGGGAACAATCAATGGTACCAACATTCCGGTTACCAGATAACCTTCCTCTACCTCGTGTTTTTTAATAATGGCGAATATGAATTCAACCAGAAGACCCACACCGTACGAAACAATTACTAATGGGAGTACGGTAATGCATCCCATTAAAAAATTATCCATAGTGAAGAAATTCGCAACGGGGTCAAGTCGCAAGGAATTATCGATTGCCGCATAGTGCTGATATCCTGCATTAAAAATCCCAAACAATAGACACGGCACAAGAGCCATGATAACCGTATTCATAGTTCGCTTCAAATCATCTACCACACGAACGTGAGAACCGCTGTGGGTAGTTTCATTTGGGGTATACAGAAAAGTATGCAATGCGTTAAATGCCGGAGCCATCTTGGTTCCCTTGTACTTTTCCTTTAGCTTATGTAAATTTTGTTTCAATCCCATATACTACGCATTTTCCATTTTTTCAAAATGAATAATTATCCTATTTCTTTATACATTAAATCCAGACCGTTTCTAATAATTTGCTGGTGTGGCTGCTTGCTTACGCAAATAAATTCGGTGAGCGAAAAATCCTCTGGAGCAACCTCATACATTCCCAAAGCTTCCATAGCATCCAAATCCTTTACCATACAAGCCTTGAGCATTTGAAGCGGATACATATCCAACGGAAAAACTTCCTCGTAATTTCCGGTTACTACGAATGCACGGTGTTCTCCATTTGTATTGGTATCGAGCTCAAACTTTTTATTCGGTGTCAACCATGAAAATGTAAGCGCCCTGGAGGTGGATATTTTATCGAAAACGGGTTTGTTCCAACCAAACAATTCGTAATCATCCCCTTCTGGAATAACGCTTACCGTATTGTTATAAAAACCCATGAAACCTTTAGGAGAAGTTTTATAGCCCGTAAGCACATCGCCGTTGATCACACGCACATTCTCTTCATCAAGGCCCGAATCATATAAGAAAGTTGATACCTCAGCACCAATTTTAGTTTTATAATATTTAGGCGTTTTAACTGACGATCCAACTAAAGCGATGGTCCTTTCAGCATTAAACTTTCCCGTAAGTAGCATATCACCAATAATCACAAGATCTTGTGGCGCTACAGTCCATACTACTTCATTTTTATTTACAGGTGCAATTTTATTTATTTGGGTTCCCACATTTCCTGCGGGATGTGGACCAGAGACTGTATGAAGAACAATATCTTTCAAACCTTTGAATGGTGATTCGCCTTTGCCAACACCCACGTGAAGGCTACCTTTTGTAAGTTTGCTCAATGCAGTAACTGCTGATTGCAGCTGCTGTTCTTTTCCCTTCAACGAAAAATCAAGATCATTTGCCAAAGGCGCAGTAGAAACACCAGAGATGAAAATGTCCCTTGGTTCATCTTCGGGGTCAGCAATAATGGCGTACGGACGCTGCATTATAAATGGCCAGCAACCACTCTCCAATAACCGGGCTTTAATTTCAACAGGGTTGGAGGAACCGGAATTCAATGGACCAAATTCCTTAAAATCGTCTTGCGCATCCGCCTCAATGGTCAATTGAACTATCACGCGCTTTGCGCCCCGTTCTATCTTGGTAAGGGTTCCGCTTACGGGAGAAACAAATTTGATAGCCTCATTATCCTTTGAATAAAAAAGGGTTTCCCCTGCTTTTACCTTTTCACCTTCTTTTAAAACCATTTTTGGCTTAACAAGATGAAATTCTGAAGGCCTTATAGCGAAGGTTCTGGAACGAGGTGCGCTGGAAAGTGTTTTCTCTGCTTCGCCTTTCAATTTAATGGTGAGACCTCTTTTAATCTTAATGTCTTTGGACATAAAATATTGGGTATTAATAATGTCTTTTAAACCCTGTTTCGATTCACTTAAAATATGGGTATGGAAATAGGGAGTGCAAATTTATAAATTTAATATTCCAATGCGCAATAAATGCCTATAATTTTCTATGTTAAAAGAGTTCCGAATTCTTCTTTAAAATCATTTTAAATAAGACCATTATTTCTAATTGCATTATAATGATTAAAGCCCTGAATATTCTATATTTTAGCTTATAGCATCAAAGCATATTCCATACATTTTCCATATATAACGATCGGCAAGAAATCGGCATAGGGTCGATATACTATCGGCATACAGTCGATATAGGAGACAAAAAATTTATAATATATCATTTTACCAGAAGAAATTTTGAAAGAAGAGATGCCTTCACACCTTTAGCAAATTGAAAATGGCATCCCAATAGAGGAAATATTTAGAAGAAATTTCAGAAATAACGTATTTGAAATTGAGCATTCATTCAAGGCATAAAATTTGTTTATCTTAGCTTTTTTTAAATTCTCATCATGATCAAAAAAACGCTAGCCACGCTCCTATTTTCGATTTCTGCAATTTCCGCTTTTGCACAATTAAATGAAATCGTGGAACCATCTTACATTAGCACCATTCAGTTTACGGGTATTACCGAACAAAGTCAGTTGCCAATAATCCGCCTGGGCGAAAGACTTCAGCTTTCCTTTGATGCGCTCAACGGCCAAGAAGATGATTTTTATTACGTGATTACACACCATAATTTTGATTGGTCCCGAAGCGATCTTTCCAAGAGTGAATATCTGGATGGTTTTGACGACGTTCGCATTGAAACCTACGAAAATTCGGTAAATACGCTGCAGATATTTTCCCATTATACGTTGACAATCCCCAATAGAGAGACGCGTGCAATTCAGCGAAGCGGCAACTATCTGCTTACAATCCATAATAGCGGTGGTGATGTAATTTTCACAAGAAAATTTATGGTTATGGAAAATATTGCGAGCGTGGGGGTTGAGATAAAACGTTCGCGGGATTTGAAATACATAAACACGAGGCAAGTTGTACAATTTTCAATAAATTCTCCTGGACTTTTACTGGTAAATCCAAAACAAACCGTAAAGACATTGGTATTGCAAAATAGCAATCTTAAGACTGCAATAAACAATTTGATACCACAATACACCATTGGAAATGAGCTTATTTACAGATATGATAAAGAAGCGTCCTTTGGCGGTGGAAACGAATTTTTGTCTTTTGACAACAAAGATGAACGTTCGGCAACCAATGGAATCCGCAATATCCAACTTTCTGATGTGTATGAAAATTTTCTTTTTACAGACGGCGCGCGGTATGATAGGCCTTATACTTACAATCCAGACATCAACGGAAATTTTGTTGTTAGGAATATAGATTCCCCGCGGCCAGACATTGAGGCAGAATATGTGCGGATGCATTTTAACCTTCAGTATTTTGACGACATTGGGGATAAAGAACTTCATTTGTATGGAAATTTCAACAATTGGACGATTGACGGAAGCACTTATATGAAGTATAATTCGGAAACCGACACCTATCAAAACGCACGATTGTTCAAGCAAGGTTTTTACAATTACAAATATGTGCTCGTAAATCGTGATGGTTCTATAGACGGCGGTGCGGTTAGTGGTGATTTTTGGGAAACTGAGAATGATTATACAGTTTTGGTATATTTCCGCGATTTAGGTGCACGCTACGATAGACTTATCGGGATGGGCTCTGCAAATTCTACAAACATCACCAGTTATTGATTCAGACTTAGCGCATTCAACTTAAAATATAACCAATCCATTTTTTGTTGATGAAAAAGAGAAGGGGAAAGAATTTTGAAAGCGGCAGAAAATCTCTAAAATACCGAGGGAACAAATGTCTTAATTGCAATCAACCGCTAGATATCAGTGATGTATATTGCCCTTATTGCTCACAGCTGAATAGCAACAAACCCATAACTTTTTCAGATTTTATTGCTGAATTTGTAAACAGCATTGTTGTTTACGATTCGCGTTTGCGCAACACCATACAAACACTCCTTTTCAGACCGGGTGTTATTACACGCAACTACATCGATGGACAACGAACCAAATACGCAAATCCGTTCCGTTTCTTTTTAAGCGTCTCCATTATTTTCTTCATTTTACAGGGAATCATAAACACCTTTGATACCGATACGAAAAACAATCTCGTCAATTTAAAGACGGCCCTAGGCAATGAAAATGAGGAGGATTTTACAGAAGTCGAAAAAGTTGCTCCAGATTCCACATTCAGAAAAATGGGAATGGCTGAAGAAATTTTTGAGCGCTTTGAAGCCTATAACAAGTTTTACAAACAAACGGGAATCCAAAGTTCTGTAAAAGCTCTGGACAGTATTGGTCATCCCAATACCCAAATGAACCGATTTATTTATGGCGAAAATGATGTGGTTGAGCGCATTAAAAACGACCCATCCAGTTTCATAAATTACATGCTTGCCAAAACACCCTTTTTTCTATTCTTTTTTACTCCTTTTTATGCACTATTCTTTGCGCTACTCTACTATCGTACAAAATCGGGATATGCCGCGCACGTAATCTTTATATTCCACATATTCAGCTTTCTGTTTCTGGGAATGATAATCTGTACTATTCCAGAATTATTTATGGATTCCAGTTTCTTTACCGGATTGTTACTTTTGCTTGTGGGACCCTTATATTTCTACAAAGCGCTTCGAAATTTTTACAATCAAAAGCGTTTTATAACAATTTTAAAATTTGTATTTTTATCAATAATATTTTCTATAAGCGCAACATTTGCGGCGTTTTTATTCTTTTTAGTGACTGCCGCAATTTATTGACATATGGTTCAACAGGTTACACAAGGGATTAAAATTTCAGTAAAAACTGAATTTGACGGCACCTTTTACAAGGGCCGGAGAATCCAGTATGCCTTTGCGTACACCATAACCATAGAAAATCAAAGCAAGGATACCGTGCAGCTCACCTCTCGTTATTGGAAAATAAAGGATTCCCTCAATTACACTGAAATTGTTGAGGGTGATGGCGTTATTGGGCAGAAGCCTATTTTATTACCAGGAGAAAGACATTCATATACCAGCGGTTGCCTTTTAGTCTCCCCATTCGGCGCAATGCGCGGGCATTACAATATGGTAAACTTTGCCACTACACGAAAATTTAGGGTTTCCATTCCGCTATTCAATCTTAGTGCGCCCTTTTCAATAAATTGATTTTTTGGATTCTTTTGAATTTTTATTGTTTTATAAATCTTAGGAAAGATTTACTATTTCGTTTTTTCTTTCTGATTGCAAATCGAAATACTGCATCGAAATTACGTCTTCAGATTTAATAATTTGGGTGATACTTTTACTCTTTACAAAGCCACGGTCCATACGCAAATTGCTATGTAAATCACCATCACCGGCATTGTTGTGAAAAGACAATAATTCATTTTCTGAAGGTGTATTATTATGAATCAAAAATTCTGAAAACCAAGCCTCGCGTTTCTCCCTCAAATTTTTCGGATACAGAGGTGAGGAAGACCAAATATGGGAAATCAAGGGTTTTTCAGTAAAATGGGGAATTGCACCGTCCCACACCAATTGATAAAGTTTTATTTCAACATTATAATCTATAAAAATGCAAGTAAAAGGTTCAATTTCCGTAAAATTATAATCCGCAACAGCTGATATTAAACTATTGACTTTCAGAAAATCTGTTAGTACCAGTCCCCTGCTCTTTCGGTAATTTGCTTTGCGAACGTGCGCTTCAAATCCGCCATTCATTAAACAGGCAACTCGCTTGCGTTCGCTTGCGCCTATCCAACTTCCGCCCGCGAGCGCATCTTTTGGATAAAGAAGTTGTAAGCCGTTTTCGATATATATTTTTGGCGGAATGGTTTCGCGGCCGGGCGCTTCATCGCGATTGGATGTAAGAATAAAATCACTATTTGATTTTGGGACGAAGGTTACGGTACACATTTTATAAAATTAATAGTACAAAATTACGATTCAATAAGCTATTAAGAACAAAATCCTCACAATAATCAGGCACGAACAACTATTACGGAATTTCAAGGATGGGTGTATCCAATTTTGTAACTTTGCGATCTTCACAATCATAAAAGACAAAATATATTATGGGAAACGGATTTTTTGAGGTACCAATTGCTATAAATGAGCCAGTTAAAAATTACGCTCCGGGCTCTCCGGAACGCAAGGAAGTGCTGGACATGTACAAAAAAATGTATGACAGTACTGTGGAAGTACCTCTGTTTATAAATGGGGAAGAAGTGAAAACGGGAGACACTGCTACAATGTCACCACCACATGAGCACAAGCATACATTGGGTACGTTTCACAAAGCTTCCAAAAAAAATATTGAGGAAGCAATTTCAACTTCGCTTGAGGCTAGAAAAAATTGGGCCATAATGCCATGGGAACAGCGTGCGGGAATTTTTCTTCGCGCTGCCGAACTGATTGCCGGGCCATACCGTGCAAAAATCAATGCAGCAACTATGCTCGGGCAGTCAAAGAATATTTACCAGGCTGAAATTGACTCGGCCTGCGAATTGATCGACTTTTTGAGGTTCAATGTTCAATATATGACTGAGATTTATGCTGAACAACCCGAATCCACCTCCGCTGCTTGGAACCGTATTGAGTACAGACCATTGGAAGGTTTTGTTTATGCCATTACACCGTTCAATTTTACAGCCATTGCGGGCAATTTGCCCACGAGCGCAGCACTGATGGGTAATGTGGTGGTTTGGAAGCCAAGTGATAGCCAAGTGTATTCTGCTAAAGTAATTCTGGATATTTTCCGCGAAGCTGGTGTGCCAGCCGGGGTTATTAACATGGTGATGGGTGATCCGGTAATGATTACCGATACCGTTTTGGCAAGCCCAGACTTTAGTGGAATTCACTTCACGGGTTCCACAACGGTATTCAAGGATATTTGGCAGAAAATAGGAAATAATATCCATAACTATAAAACATACCCCAGAATTGTGGGAGAAACAGGCGGTAAGGATTTTATTGTTGCGCACAAAACCGCCAATCCCAAACAAGTTGCAACAGCAATCGCCCGTGGAGCATTTGAATTTCAAGGTCAGAAATGTAGTGCTGCCAGCAGATGTTATATTTCAGAAAGTATTTGGGATGCCGTTGAAAATGATTTGGTAGCAGATATAAATTCATTCAAAATGGGTTCGCCGGAAAATATGGAAAATTTTATTACGGCCGTAATCCATGAGGGTTCTTTTGATAAACTTGCAAGCTATATAGATCAAGCCAAAAAAGATAAAAAAGCTAAAATAATCGTAGGAGGAAATTATGATAAGAGCAAGGGTTATTTTATAGAACCCACGGTTATCGTTACTGAAGACCCCAATTACAAAACGATGAGCACGGAACTATTTGGCCCAGTGGTTACCATTTACGTATTTAAGGATAAGAATTGGAATGAAACCCTAAAACTTGTAGATGAAACGGGAATCTATGCGCTCACCGGTGCGGTTTTCAGTGAAGATAGATATGCGCTCGATGAGGCCGTAAAAGCATTGGAAAATGCTGCCGGAAATTTCTATATTAATGACAAACCCACAGGGGCCGTAGTGGGACAACAACCATTTGGTGGAGCCCGCGCCAGCGGAACTAACGATAAAGCAGGAAGCAAATTAAATCTTTACAGGTGGATATCACCAAGAATGGTGAAAGAGACTTTTGTTTCGCCAACAGATTATCGCTATCCTTTTTTAGGTTAATTATGAAATATAACAAATAAAAAACCCGGCGCTAGGCCGGGTTTTTTGTTTTAGTAAAATGAACATTATTCGTAATTCTTGTTTACGTTAATATCCGCGTGTTGTGAATTTTTTTAAATCTTGAATTCAATGTTTCACAATTACAAGCGGGAACTTATTTCATGAAAATCTCAAAAGATAATCTTGTAACTATTAAAAGATTCTTGATTGGCCAGTAATTATTTTAGTAAACAATTTAAAAAATGCCTCGATTCTAAATCGGGGCTTTTTATTTTAGCAAAAAACTCCATGATGAAATACACAATAAAGAGCGAAAAAACTGTTTTTGACGATCATTATAAAATGATTAAAGCTGAAGTAGAATATGAAACGTTTAGCGGAAAATCAATCGAAACAAACAAACTGGCTTTTGAACGGGGAGATTCAGTCGCAATTTTACTCTTTGAAAAAGAAAGCAACAGCATTCTGTTAACCAACCAATTCAGGTATCCAACTTGTAAAAACAATAGTGGTTGGTTGCTGGAAATTCCCGCTGGTTCTTTGGAAAAAAACGAAAACCCTGAAGATTGTGTAAAACGTGAAGTGATGGAGGAATTGGGTTATGCTATAGAAAATCCGAAGCAAATCAGCATTTTTTATAATTCACCCGGAGCATCCACCGAGCGTGCATTTCTTTTTTACGCTGAAGTATCAAAACAAGATAAAACTGGAGAAGGCGGCGGATTGTCTACTGAGAATGAAGATATTCAATTAGTGAAGATTAATATTTCAGAAATAAAAACTAGGCTTAGCCAATTTAAAGACGCTAAAACTATTTTAGCCCTACAATGGTTTTTGCTGAATAAAATATAAATGTTTCGAAGATTAAGTTGTATTATATATGTAAACTATTATTCCAAATTATTTACCAAAACCACATATTTTGTATTTGAAAATTAATCAGTTTCAATGTATTCTAAAAGGGGCTATTTAAAAAAATACATCTTGAAACATAATTGTTAAAAGATTTTTTTAATAAATATTGATTTAAATTACGTGAACAAGATTCATAGATTAAATCAGAATTTTAACAACTTCGGAATATACCATACCAATTTAATTTCGTTATATTTGGCAACATTTAACAAGTTTTTAGCATTAAATAAACATTTGTTTAATGAAAGATAATTTGTAAGTTTATATAAATCTAATACGACAAAGCAAACAATAATCAATCTAACCTCAATATTTTGAATGCTTTACAGATTGCTCAGCGCATTCCTGTAAATTTTTTATTTAATATATCTATAGTGCACATTAATATTATTGTATTATGAAAAAAGTTACTCTACTAATTTTTCTAACATTTTTTCCATTTATTTTTTATGGTCAACAATGTCCAGATCCCATTGCCAATGATGTGCAGTATTTCTGTACTGGTTCAGTGCAGACATTAAATAACTTGACAGTTACCGCTTCGGGTACCTTAACATGGTATAGTGATCCGGCAGGCACCAACGTAATTCCTGGAACTACAACAATTATTAGCGGTACAACATATTATGTAAGTAATACGGATACTCTGGCAGGATGTACTGAGAGCAATTTAGTGCCAATAACGGTATATCTTCAATCCCTGCATTTTAATGTAAATCCGCAATCCTGTATAGATTTGGGGAATAATGTGTTTTTAGTAGATCCAAATGGACCTATTCAAATAGATGTATTGGATATAAATAATAATCCAAAGACGGCTCGATGGACGCCCGTAGGAAACCCTTTATATATTGATGCGGCTTTAACACTTAGTCATTTTGCATTTCCAACTGGTTTTTCCACATTGTATTTTGGTAATGCTGTTGCTGATCGTGAATACGTTTATACAGTTAGCACATTACCTACCCAGATAGCAGCTGGCGTTTGCCCAAGAGGTACACAACAATTTACTTTACTTACAGGATCCTTTATATATGATGATCTTTGCTACAATACAACTACTACGTTGGCTGGATTAGGCGTACCCGGCGGCAATATTACCTGGTATAGCGATGCAGGCGGAACTACAATTATTCCAGAAACTACAGTTGTCGTGGGTGGACAGACCTATTATGCGGGATTTAATGACCCAAGCTGTCCAGATATTCTTCCTGTGATTGTAGAGTATGCTGTGGATGCGCCAATAGGTGATAGCAATGCTCTTTTCTGTACTGCAGCAACCTGGTTGAGTGTTGGTATTACTGAAGATGATGATAGACTTAGCGATCTTAATATATGTGGCACCAATCTCACATTTTACGATGCAACCGGTACAACTCCTATCCCTGCTAACACCCCACTAACAGATGGTACCACCTATCAAGTTACACAAACAGTTAGTGGTTGCGAAAGTGAGCCGTTGGTAATTATGGCTACAGAACGAGTTTGTTCGTGTATTAAAAATGAAACAGGATTTACTTTTAACAGGCGAGTAATTACAAGTGGTAATTTACACGATTCCTGTAATGAAAATAATATAACTGGTCCTGCTACAATTGGTGCTCCAAATGTTTTTACCTCAGCAGCTGTAGTACCTTCCACACCAGGAAATGACCCAAATTTAGCTGCAGCGGGAATCCCGAACCATCCTAGAACTAGTCCATTCGTAGCTTGTACTAATAATGCTTACAGAATAAACAACACGGAAACGGGATTTGGCTCTGGATCGGAATTAGTTGCAATGAAAAAACAATTTATAGCGGGGGAGGTTATGACCTTTGATTTTTCAATGATATTGCAAAATCCAAGTGGACATGTTAAAGAGGATCAACCTTTCTTAAAAATAAATATTTTTGATGAAAATAATAATCTTTTTAGTGAAAGATGCGTAACTTCAGATCCAGGAAACTGTATATTTAGATCAACTACCTTTAATGGACAACCCCTTGTTTATACAGACTGGTCATGTTTGAAAGTAAATACAATTGAGCTTCAAGGCCAAAGGGTTACAGCTGAAATTATTTTAGGGGATTGTAACCTAAGCGGTCATTGGGCTTATGCATATGTAGATAATTTTCAAGTGGGCGATGATGGACCAAATGTGTGTTCAAATTCATCGTTTGGATACTTGGCGTTAAATTCCACAACGGCTGTCACCGGGGAAGATTATAGAGCTTGCTCTCTTATTGATAATCCCGCACCTGCGGAATGTGACCCTCTTGCACCAGTATTAAATCCATTATTCCCTTTTGACGTCTGTGGTGACTTAACAGCGCCGGTAAGTGCCACTGGCAACGGTATTTCCCCTGGTCCGTTACAAATGAATATTTTTCAAAATGGAAATAATGTAGGAAATTCTACAGCAATACAGCCCTCGGGCGGAGGATCTGGTTTTTGTTTTGAAATTGACCAAAGCGATATTACAGTACCGCTATTTGGCTATTTCTCATTCCAAGCTACTGCAGAATACCAAATCAACTGCGGAACTGCCATTAATTATGATTTGGATGCTGATTTAAATGGCTTCAAGGTATGCCCTGTGGCCGAATGTCCCACACCACTTACGGTTTGTGGTACAACAAGTACCGGTTTTGCAACCTTTGACCTTACTTCTCGCGAATCTGAGATAATATCTAGATATCCTGGACCTGCTGCTCCATTTGGAAATCTAATAGTTACTTTCTATGAAACGCTATTACAAGCCCAAAACGGAGGACCGCAAATTGCCACGCCCACAGCCTATCAAAATACCACAATCAATACACAAACTGTTTTTGCAAGATTAGATTTTGACTGGGCGGGATTAGGTGTTGCGGCTCCCTATCCAGATGATTGCTATGATATTGTGCCCCTTGAACTTTTTGCAGGTATTGCGCCAGATGTTCCAGCGTATCCTAATATCACTCCCCTAACCCAGTGTCCAGACCCCTTAACCACAAGTTACACATTTAATTTAAATGATGTGGAGACAGAGTTATTGGCAAATCTAGCGGTGCCAACCGATTATACGTATGTTTTCTACACATCTTTAAATAATGCACAACTTGAGCAAAGTCCAATTACAAACCCTCTAACGTATACAGTAAACGTGCCGCCAGCAATTTCGCCAATACGAATTTATGTTCGCGTTGAAGGACCTGATGGTTGCTTTACTATTACATCATTCGATTTAATAATTTTCCCTGATATCGTTTATACTCCTCCAACGGATTATGAGCTATGCGACGATCAGACTACAGCAGATGGTTTCACACAATTTGACCTAAATTCAAAAGTTACCGAAATCAACAGTCCTGGTAGTACAATTACTTTTTATGATAATCAAACCAGTGCTGATACAGGGGTAGGAACTCCCTTGCCCTTATTATATACAAACACAATTAACCCTGAAACAGTTTATGTGCGTATTGAAGATGCTAATGGCTGTTCAATTACGGAAGAATTTGACTTGATTGTAAATCCGAACCCTATAGCGGGACCGGTTGACGATATGGCGAGATGCGGTGCTGGCTCTGCCCAATTTGACTTCAGTATTCCCGGTGCGCAAGCAATTAATGGACAAACAGATTTATCTGTTAGTTTTTATTTGACTCAAGCCAATGCCGAAGGTGGTTTACCCGCAAATCAACTTCCCGTTCTTTATACACATTCAGGTGGACCAACGACTATATATATACGATTAGAAAATGACATAACGGGTTGTTTCACCATAATACCTTTTATGATTGAAATAGTAGGCGCGCCTCCTATAACCTCTCCCATAACAGATTATTTGCTATGTGATATAAACCAAGATGGTACCGAAATATTTGATTTAACCTCGAAAGAAAATGAGATATTAGGAACAATTCCACCGAATACAGTAGATATTACATACCATGTGAGCGTAGCGGACAGGAACAATGGAATTGCAATTGCCACTCCAAACGCATTCAACAGCGGCGGGCAGACAATATATTTCCGAGTAACTTATAATGACGGTTCCGGATGCTTCAGCGACGGGCAGTTTGTTATAGGTCTTGAGCCAGCGATCACGTTTACCACCCCTACCGACTATGAGCTTTGCGATGACCAGACCGCGGACGGATTTACACAGTTTGACCTCAACACGAAGGTAACCGAGATCAATACGACTGGCACCGTTACGTTCTACAACAACCCGGCGGACGCTACATCTGGCGCCGGTACCACATTGCCGCTCTTGTACACGAACACAAGCAACTCACAGACCATCTACGTGCGCATAGTCTCTGCCGGAGGATGCTTCACGACCACTGAATTTGACCTTATAGTGAACCCAAATCCGGTGGCGGGAACCCCTACAGACCTGGAACTTTGTGATTCCGGAAACGGTTCAGCGCAGTTCGACCTGAGCGTGCCCGGAGCAGAGATCGAGAACGGCCAAGCGGGCGTTACCACCACTTTCTATCTGACACAGATATTGGCGGAAGGCGGAACCACCGGACAATTGCCCACGCTCTACACGGCTTCCGGAGGGCCTACCACCATCTATACCAGACTGGAGGACAATGCTACCGGTTGCTTCACTATTGCAACATTCACGATAGAGGTTATTCCGGCACCGGCCATAACCTCGCCTATTACGGACTACATACTGTGCGATAACGACCAGGACGGCACAGAGGATTTTGACCTTACCTCCAAGGAACCGGAGATATTGAACACAATAAACCCGGCCACAGTTACCGTTTCATATTATTTAAGCGTAGCGGACAGGAACAATGGAATAGCCATTGCCACTCCAAACGCATTCAACAGCGCCGGGCAGACAATATATTTCAGGGTTACATCAAACGATCCAACCGCCTGCTTCAGCGATGGGCAGTTTGTTATAGGTCTTGAGCCAGCGATCGCGTTTACCACCCCTACCGACTATGAGCTTTGCGATGACCAGACCGCGGACGGATTTACACAGTTTGACCTCAACACGAAGGTAACCGAGATCAATACGACTGGCACCGTTACGTTCTACGACAACCCGGCGGACGCTACATCGGGCGCCGGTACCACATTGCCGCTCTTGTACACGAACACAAGCAACTCACAGACCATCTACGTGCGCATAGTCTCTGCCGGAGGATGCTTCACGACCACTGAATTTGACCTTATAGTGAACCCAAATCCGGTGGCGGGAACCCCTACAGACCTGGAACTTTGTGATTCCGGAAACGGTTCAGCGCAGTTCGACCTGAGCGTGCCCGGAGCAGAGATCGAGAACGGCCAAGCGGGCGTTACCACCACTTTCTATCTGACACAGATATTGGCGGAAGGCGGAACCACCGGACAATTGCCCACGCTCTACACGGCTTCCGGAGGGCCTACCACCATCTATACCAGACTGGAGGACAATGCTACCGGTTGCTTCACTATTGCAACATTCACGATAGAGGTTATTCCGGCACCGGCCATAACCTCGCCTATTACGGACTACATACTGTGCGATAACGACCAGGACGGCACAGAGGATTTTGACCTTACCTCCAAGGAACCGGAGATATTGAACACAATAAACCCGGCCACAGTTACCGTTTCATATTATTTAAGCGTAGCGGACAGGAACAATGGAAT
>NZ_JAHCTB010000007.1 GCF_018476645.1 Aequorivita echinoideorum
TCGTTTCCCCTATGTCAAGATATTTGTCCGCCGATGGCGGACAGTTTATAAGTTCAGTGGTCTGTGTTTATGAGAATAGCTCTTAAACCTGTAAGCTCCAAACTTTTAAACTTAAAACTAAGGTGGTTATAGCGACGGGGCTCACCTCTTACCTTTCCGAACAGAGAAGTTAAGCCCGTTTGCGCCGATGGTACTGCATCCCGTGGGAGAGTAGGTCGCCGCCTTCCTTTAGAGTCCCCTCCAAGAAACGGAGGGGACTTTTTTTATGCAACAGATCGAGAAAGATTAACTGAAATTCTTATTGTATTCTTTAGAAAAGAATAACTTAAAATATAGATTCTAAAATTGTTTTTATTCCTTTAAAACATAAGTAAATTGCTCCTGCACCTGCAATAATTCCAAAGAAAAGAAATATATAGAGCGTAAAATTTTCTTTATTCAGAAAAGAAATTGTTATTAAATAAGGACTTAAAAAAAGTAGAGGCAATGCAAAGGCCATATATTTTAGACCTTTTTTCAACAAATTTACATCTGTATGTTCTTTACCCATTTTAATAATTATTTATAGCATCTCGGACATTCTTGTATTTTTCCAAAAGTATCTGGGCTTCCTGCTTTGAAATATTCAGTTCATTCATAATCATTCGCACACCACGCTCCACAAGTTTTTTGTTGCTCAATTGCATGTCAACCATTTTGTTTCCTTTAATTCTTCCCAACTGAATCATGGCAGTGGTGGAAATCATATTTAAAATCATTTTTTGAGCAGTTCCTGCCTTCATCCGTGAACTTCCGGTTACAAATTCAGCGTCGACAGTCACAACTATTGGAAACTTCGCCACCATAGCTAATGGACTTCCTTCATTACAAGTAATACAGCCTGTAGCAATATCATTTTCGTTACAAATCTTCAATGCAGCAACTACATAGGGTGTGGTGCCCGAAGCTGCAATGCCAATTACAACATCCTTTTTAGAAATATTTTCTTTTTGAAGATCTTTCCAACCTTGGTCTTCAGAATCTTCAGCAAATTCAACAGCTTTGCGTATCGCGATATCCCCTCCAGCAATCAAACCAATAACCAAATCCTGTGAGACACCGAATGTAGGGGGACATTCGCTAGCATCAAGAATTCCCAAACGTCCGCTAGTGCCGGCTCCAATATAAAATAATCTGCCTCCAGCTTTAAGTTTTTCAACTATTGCATCCGTGAGTTTTTCAATCTGTGGCACCGCTTTTTCCACAGCAAAAGCAACCGTTTTGTCTTCATTATTTATATTATGAAGCAATTCAGAAATACTCATTTTTTCTAAATGGTTGTATTTTGAATCTTCCTCGGTAGTCTTTATAAAATCCATACTATCAGTAAAAATTTATTGAACCGTATAATTTAAAATCGATATTTCAGAAATGCGAAAATACCCCAACGGATAATTTTCAGCATTTGTTTCATTTACAATGTTTCCCCTTACAGTTGCGGGTTGCGTTTCAAAAGGTCCCGCACCTTGATCGCTTGATTGCTGAAGCAAAATGAACATGTAATTGTAATATTGCTTACTCACACCATTGAGATAAAATGTTACCGTATCGCCAGCGGCTAAATCTTCGGCCAGAAAAAAACCAAAAATCTCATTTCCATCAAAAAATTCATCATCCAGAACGTTTTGTAAATCCCCTTTTTCTGAAAAACCTTCAAAAAGATAATAATTTTCAATGTCTTCGGGGTCGTTGAAATAAGCTTTCAACTCTATATCATCACCTGAAAATCCACCGTCATTTTCCTGTTCCACATATTCCAATGGCGTCACGGTGAATAGACTTTCGGTTGCGGAATATATTTCGTTATTGTAATTCACTTCTAATTTATAGGTTTCGCCCGGCATAGGTGTGATTGAATTTGTTGTGTAAATTCCATCGCCGTTGTTTTCTAATGCATAAACAATTTCATTTGAGGAAATTATTTTAACCTCGGCATCATTCACAAAATCAATTCCAGTATCAAAAAATGCATTTGTCCGGCTCAATGTAACTATGGTCAATGCCGATGTAGTATCGATTTCCTTCAATATTCGCGCATCGATTACCAATCTGGGCGCACCTTCATTCAAATCTACATCAATTACATCTTCACACGAATATGAAAAAGCTAACAATACAAAAAACAGCATCATTTTTTTCATTGTCTAAAATTTAAAATTGTATGTAATCGCTGGTATTATTCCAAAAATGGATAACCTTACGGCTTCATTTCTGGCTATATCCGTATTCTGCCTGAACGAAATAGAAGCGGCATTCATTCTGTTGTACGCATTGTAAACACTGAAAACCCATTCGCCTTGCCATTTTCTATCTTTATTGGAGCTTGGCGTAAGCGTCGCGGAAATGTCCAAATGATGAAATGCTGACAAACGGCTGCTATTTCTGGCTTCGTAAACAGGAACTACCAATCCATTATAAATGTACTGTCCATTTGGATAGGTTGTAGGCCTGCCAGTTTGAAAAATAAAATTTGCACCAAATGACCATTTTTCTGAAAGCTCATATTGGCTTGTTACCGAGATATCGTGGGTTTTATCCCACGGGGCGTTGTACCAATTTCCATTATTGATACCTGTTTCCACTGCTGTCCGTCCGGGAGTGCGCTGCTCACTTTTTGATAAGGTGTATGCAATCCAACCCTGCAATTTTCCCTCATTTTTTCTGAAAAGTACTTCCATTCCATAGGCTCGGGCCTCACCATTTAATAAAATTTGCTCCACTGAGTTATTGGCGATCAAATCTGCATCGTCCACGTAGTCCAATCTATTTTTTACTTTTTTATAAAACGATTCAATTTCAAGGGAATATTTTTCAAAATTTCTAAAATATCCCACTGCTACTTGATCTGCCAGTTGTGGTTCAATGTATTTTCCACTGGGCGCGTAAATATCAAAAGGGGTGGGGGATGTGGTGTTGCTTATCAAATGGATGTATTGCGCCATTCTATTATAGCTTGCCTTTACCGAGGAATTTTCATTCAACAAATACGAAATATTAACCCGTGGCTCCAGATTGGCAAAGAATTTTATGGTTTCACTTTTTCTGAATGAAATTGTATCAATCTGTTGTGCTTTCTGGTAAATTCCCAAATCTTGATTGAAAATAATGGGGTTGTCATTTTCATATAAAAATAATTCATCCTGCCCCAATCTGTTGAATGTTGAAAACCGAAGTCCAGCTTGAACCGATATTTTTTCTGAAACATCAATTTCAGCTTCGCCATATATCGCATTTTCCCAAGCAAATTTATCTGTCAATTTAAATGCGTTGATGCCAGATTCCTGCGAAGTGGGCGTAACATTTCCAGGATTAAATTTGTAATAAATGCTGTTAAGCCCATATCTCAATTCTATATTATCTGAAGCGAAATGGGTAAAATCATATTTAAGATTTAAATTCTGAATGCCACTATCAAAGTCAAATTCCAAAAATTTGAGTTCCAGTCCGTAGTAATAGTCTGAATATATAAACGAAAAATTTGAAAACAATTGGTCTGAAAATAAATGATTCCAACGAAGATTTAATGTGGTATTTCCGAAGCTATTCGCAAAACTATCGGATATTTCAAAAACGTCCCGCCCAAAATATCCCGATAAAAAGAACCTATTGTTATTGTTGAATTTATAGCTCACTTTTGTGTTGAGATCATAAAAATAGGCCACATTGTCATTATCAAAAAGTGGTAAAAAAAGATGCGCATAACTACTTCGGCCGCCCAAAAGAATGGAAGCTGTATCTTTTTTAATAGGTCCTTCCAGCAATAGACGGCTCGCGACCAAGCCAATTCCGCCACTTGCGTGATATTTTTGGTTATTTCCGTCTTTTTGGTAAATATCCAAAACCGAAGAAATCCGTCCGCCGTAGCGAGCGGGAATTCCACCTTTGTAGAGCGTTAAATCTTTTATGGCATCCGGATTAAAAACTGAAAAAAATCCAAAAAGATGTGATGAATTGTAGAGCGTGGCCTCATCGAGCAAAATCAAATTTTGATCGGCTGCACCACCCCGAACGTTAAATCCGCTGGCACCTTCGCCCGCACTAGTTACGCCCGGAAGCAAGGTGATAGATTTGATAACATCTGCCTCGCCCAAAACCACAGGAATTTTTTTTATAGTTTCCGCAGAGAGCGTGTTCGCACTCATCTGCGCATTTCTAATATTTAGTTTTTCAACATCTATTTCTATAATTACTTCATCCAGACTTTCGGAATCTGTACGCAGGGCTAGATCCTGTTTTACATTATCAGTTAACGAAATAGTTATTTTTTCAGTTTTAAAACCAATGCTACTATAAGTTATCTCATAGACGCCTTTTGGCAGGGTTATGGAATAATAGCCGTATTGATTTGTTACCGCTCCAGTCTGCAACTGCGGAATGATAACGTTTACACCTATCAGTGTCTCGCCACTTTCAATTTCGGAAATAGTGCCGCTTAAAGTGAATTTTTCCTGTGCGGAACCAGCGAAATTGATACACAGGAATATAAATATGAAAAACTTTTTCAAGAAATCAATTTTTTTCGAAGATAACCATAAAAAAAGCCTCCAAAGAATTGAAGGCTTCAATTTTATGAAAATTAATAGCTATTTAATTTCAGCTAATATTTCATTGAAAGTTTTACTGGGTCGCATAGCTTGGGAGGCCAATTCTTCTGTAGGCTCATAATAACCTCCTATATTTACGGAAGGTCCCTGAGCAGAATTAAGTTCATCGACAATTTTAGCTTCATTTTTCTCTAATCTTTCTGCAATTGGAGAAAAAATCTGTTTCAATTTAGAATCTTTGTTTTGGTTTGCCAAAGCGCGTGCCCAATACATTGCCAAATAAAAATGACTGCCCCGGTTATCCAGTTCGTTTACCTTGCGGGACGGCGATTTACTATTTTCCAAATATTTTTCGGTTGCTTCATCTAAGGTGTCTGCCAGAATAATTGCCTGCGGATTGTCAAATTTTGAACCCAAATGTTCCAGTGAAACAGCTATTGCCAAGAATTCGCCCAAGGAATCCCAGCGCAAATGGTTTTCTTCCAAAAATTGATCAACGTGTTTTGGCGCAGAACCGCCAGCTCCAGTTTCAAAAAGACCGCCACCATTCATCAATGGAACAATGGAAAGCATTTTAGCACTTGTGCCCAATTCCAAAATCGGGAAAAGATCAGTTAAATAATCTCGTAAAACATTACCAGTAACTGATATGGTGTCTTTACCATCTTTCACGCGCTGAAGCGTATATTCTGTAGCTTTTTCCGGTGAGAGAATTTTAATTTCCAAACCTTCAGTATTATGCTGGGGAAGGTATTTTTCCACTTTTTTAATAAGCTCTGCATCGTGGGCCCTGTTTTCATCCAACCAAAAAACAGCTGGATTTCCAGTAGCACGTGCGCGTTCAACCGCAAGTTTTACCCAATCTTGAACAGGTAAATCTTTTACTTGGCACATACGCCAGATGTCGCCTTTCTCAACGGAATGCTCGATAATGGTATTGCCCGAACTATCTACAACTTGCACTTTTCCATCGGCAGAAATCTCAAAAGTTTTATCGTGGCTTCCGTATTCTTCGGCTTTTTGGGCCATTAGCCCAACATTTGGCACCGTACCCATGGTTTTTGGATCAAAAGCGCCGTGTTTTTTACAAAAATCAATTGTGGCTTGGTATACTCCAGCATAACTGCTGTCTGGAATGACCGCCTTTGTATCATGGCTTTTGCCATCTGGACCCCACATTTGACCAGAATTTCGAATCATCGCCGGCATAGAAGCATCAATAATTACATCACTGGGAACGTGTAGATTGGTTATTCCCTTGTCGCTATTTACCATTGCCAAATCTGGATTTTCGTCCATGATTTTTTTAATATTTGCCTGAATTTCAGATTTTTCATTCTCGGGCAATTCAGAAAGTTTGCTTTCCAAATCACCAAAACCATTGTTTACATCAACTCCTAATTTTTCAAATGTTTCGCCATATTTTTTGAACAAATCCTTAAAATATGCCTTTACCGCGTAACCAAAAATAATGGGGTCGCTCACTTTCATCATCGTTGCTTTCATGTGGATTGAAAACAAAATATTCTTATTTCCCGCATCCTTTATTTGTTCGTCCAAAAAGGAAGTGAGGGCATTTTTGCTCATAGCGGAGGCATCAATAATCTCATCTTTGATAACTTTTACGCTTTCCTTTAAAATAGTTTTATTTCCGTTGCCTTCAAGAAGAATGATACTTAGCGTATCATCATTTTGCATAGTAAGTGATTTTTCATTGTGAAAAAAATCACCTTTGGACATTGTGGAAACGTGACTTTTGCTATCGCTTTTCCATTCTCCCATACTGTGCGGATTTTTTTGCGCATAATTTTTAACCGCTTTTGGCGCACGTCTATCGCTATTTCCTTCGCGTAATACAGGATTTACCGCACTTCCTTTTACTTTGTCATATTTCGCTTTAATTTCTTTTTCCTCTGGAGTGGAGGGATTTTCGGGATAATTTGGAACATCGAAACCCTTTTTTTGCAATTCTGCAATGGCTTCATTTAATTGCGGAATAGATGCGCTGATATTTGGCAGTTTTATGATGTTTGCCTCAGGTGTTTTTGCAAGTTCGCCCAATTCACTGAGGTCATCATTTACCCTTTGTTTTTCTGAAAGTCTCTCAGGAAAAACTGCCAGAATTCTTGCTGCCAAGGAAATATCCCGACTTTCTAATTTTATGGATGCAGGATTGGTAAATGCTTTGATTATGGGAAGCAGGGAGTAAGTTGCTAATGCGGGGGCTTCATCGGTTTTGGTATATATAATTTTGGCGGTTTTAGTCATTAGGATACTTTTTCAGAATTTGAATTATTTTTTTTCGAAGCACAAAGATAGTCATTTGAAAAAGTTTTTTAAAGAGCAACCTGTTAATTGGAGAAAACAGAAATTGGCCTAAAACAAGAAAAGCCATATCAAAGTAATTATACTGTGATATGGCTCCTTGTAAAGTAAACTTTTACCGATGGATCCAGTAAGGATCAAATGCAGCATTATTATAGTGCTGCTATCGTTGTTTACCTACGCGAGTTCAATCATCTTGATTGTATAACAACTTGAAAGTTGCGTCCAATTATTAATAATTGACTCGTTTGTTTTTTAATCTCAATACCAATAATCAAAAGACCGTGGGTATTTCAAGCGATTAAAAAAAGTTAAAGTGGTTCTAATAAAATTTTTAAGTTTTTAGGCTTACTGATTATGAAAACCGTAAGCATTGCAAAAATTTAAAAAAATGTAAAAGAACTTACTTTTTGGTATCGTAATGATTTTTACATCATTTTGATATTGCTAAAATAGAATACAAAATTTTAAAATAGAAATTTATAACCTTTTTAAAATCCACGCATTACGAACATAGGTTTTAAACATTTGTTCATAAAAAAACTCCGCGCTAGGGCGGAGTTAATTGTAAAATTTCGGTAAATATTAAGCGCGCTTTTCTTTGATACGCGCTTTTTTACCAGTAAGATTTCTAAAGTAGTAAATACGGGCTCTACGTACGCTACCTTTTTTATTGATTTCAATTTTTTGAAGCGCTGGTAAATTCATTGGGAAAATACGCTCTACACCTACAGTTCCACTCATTTTACGAATGGTAAAGGTTTTGGTTGTTCCAGTTCCTTTTACTTGAATAACAACGCCACGGAAAAACTGTGTACGGGTTTTTTCACCTTCACGGATTTCATAATACACAGTTATAGTATCACCAGCTCCGAATTCAGGAAATTCTTTTTTTGTTACAAATTCGTCTTGTACAAATTTAATTAACGATTCCATTTGTCAATTTGATTAAGGTTTGAATTAAAACAACATTCGCGTATCTCGCCAGAGGTTGGATTAAAGTGGGTGCAAAAATAATGAATTTATGTTTTTGTGCAAGAATTTATTGTGCTAATGTGCTCAATTTTAAAAATATGCTATTCCAATAGATCGGGTCTGCGCTGTTTGGTTCTTTCAATAGCCTTCTTTTCACGCCATTGTTCAATTTTGGGTGTATTTCCACTCGTCAAGATTTCCGGAACTTTCCATCCTTTATAATCTGCGGGTCTGGTATAAATGGGAGGTGCGAGCAAATTATCCTGAAAAGAATCTGTTAGCGCACTTGTTTCGTTTCCTAAAACCCCAGGAATTAATCTGATAATCGCGTCACACACTATGGCCGCTGCCAGCTCGCCGCCGCTCAGCACAAAGTCACCTACAGAAATTTCACTTGTGATGAAATGGTCACGAACGCGCTGGTCTACGCCTTTGTAATGTCCGCAGAGAATAATAATATTCTCCTTTAATGAGAGCTTGTTTGCAATTTTTTGATTGAAGGTTTCACCATCGGGAGTCATGTAAATGATTTCGTCATAATTCCTTTCGGTTTTTAATTTTGAAATGCATTTGTCAATAGGTTCAATCATCATCACCATTCCTGCGCCACCGCCAAATTGGTAATCGTCAATCTGTTTATACGCATTTGTGGAATAGTCACGTAAATTGTGTGTATAAACTTCAACGTGGCCTTTCTCGATTGCGCGTTTAAGTATGGATGCTTCAAACGGGCTTTGAATGAGTTCAGGCACGACGGTAATGATGTCTATTCGCATTGCGGAAGTATTTTATTTCTGAAATATTTCGCAAAAATAGGCAATTGCGATTGATCAACCCTTTTTGGCCTGTCGCTCTTTTTTGCGTTCGGCGCGCCTTTGTTCTCTTTCTTCTTTGCGAAGCTCCCGTTTTTCTTCACGAGTAAGATCTTTTCCGTCATTGAAAGCATCCTTAAATTCTATGTTGCCATCCACTTCGCCTTTAAAGGCTTTTATCCATGCGTTTTGGAAAATATTGAGTACGGTGGGCCATACCCCGGTCTTTACATTGTTGAGATCACCTTCAAATGGAACACGTGTGGCGAGGGTATCTGTGCGTTGATTTTTCAAAATAAATTTGAAAAAGCCCACAAATCCTTCCCATAAAATTTCGAGAAAACCGTCTCCCTCACCAATCAATTGTACATCGGTAAGCAATGGTTTTACGTACCCCTTCATGTAGCCATTTGCAATGGCCACTTCGCTATATATACCGAAACTTCCTTTATCAAAATCGATACCGGCGTAATGATTTGTGAAATCGTTCAGGGCTTTTGCATTGCCGCCGTCTATGCCAAGCGTCATATCCATATCTGGAATTTCCTTTATGAGATTTATGTTGCCGTCCAAGGACATGTTTCCGCCGCCGATGGTTATTCCCGTTGCCCTGATTGGTGAGGGGAGGGTTCGGTTTTGTTCGCGGACATTCCTAAGATTGTCTGCCGTAAGACGTATTTTGTCAATGTGAAGATCTATGTTTGGATTTGCCTGCAATTGAACAAATGCGACTTTTCCATCATATACTTCAAAGTGGTTTATGTCAATGGGTACAATGTCCGTCAAGGCCTTGGTCCAATCTTCTGCTGTGGGCTCGCCGCCTTCTGGGGTTGCTTCTTGGTCTTCAAAAACATAGATGACATCTGGGCTGAACATGGATATTTCGCTCACGATCTTACCCCGGAAGAGGGATTTCCATTCTATGGAGATATCTGTTTTGGGAAATTTAAGAAATGGCGTCTGCGACTTTGCCGTGACTTTATCCAGATACATTCCATTGATGACGTAAGCCCCGCGGATGAGGGCGATGTCTATATCTTCAACCTGGCCGTAATAGCCGGGAATTTCTGCCAAAACTTTGTTCACGTAATTTTTCACCAATGTGGGGAGGTACAGGCGAAACGCAATGAGCAGCACAAGGATGATTATAGGAATAATGTACCTTTTCTTCTTATAACGCTTTCTTTTTTTCTTTTCTGAGGTGCTCATTTGCTGTTAGGTTTTCAACAAATTTGATAGAATTATGGAAATGATGCAGTTAATGAAGTCATAAAAAGACCTGAATAAACAAAATTATCTATAGTTAGGCATATTAATTTTTATAAATAATTTTAAAATCTGTAAATGAATTAAATATGTTAACCGTTCATACCCGATTTTATATTTTAAAAATTTCAGAGCAAGAACTTTTGAAATAATTTTTTTAGAATAATTTATGGCATAAAAAAAAACGCCGGTTATACAATTTACCAGCGTTCTTTTTTCAATTTTGACTAATGGGCGATCCTATTTATTCATATTTTTTTGAATACCCTTGTTGCCATTTTTTTGATCTTTCTTAATTGTGGATTTTAGATCGTTTGTTTTTGAAGTAGGACCATTCGTTTTTTTGTCCTGATTCTGGTTTTGATTTTTTGTGCTCATAGCTTTTTGTTTTAAATTAATTTTTCTTTCAATTAAATTTAATGCGAGATTAGTGGATCGACTAACACAAAAAATACTTTATATAACACGTTTTAAAATCTTTAATACCTACATCAAACTAACACATGTAAACGGATTCTTCAATCAAAATTAATTGTTGGCATACGCATCCGCGTGCACATTTTTAACAGCTCTTCCGCTCGGATCGTTCATGTTCTTGAAACTTTCATCCCATTCCAATGCAATGGGGCTACTGCATGCGATGGATGGCACACTTGGCACACTTAAAGCAGCCGTATCACTAGGGAAATGTTCTGCAAAAATGCTTCGGTAATAAAATTCCTCTTTGCTGCTCGGCGTTTGCAAAGGAAATTTATACTGGGCGTTTGCAAGTTGCTCATCCGTAACTTTATTTGCTACCATTTCTTTCAATGTATCAATCCAGTTATATCCCACACCATCACTAAATTGCTCTTTCTGACGCCACGCCACGCTTTCGGGTAACATATCTTCAAACGCTTTCCGCAGAACCCATTTTTCCATGCGTTCATCATTAATCATTTTGTCTTCGGGATTTATGCGCATGGCCACATCCATAAATTCTTTATCTAAAAAAGGAACTCTTCCTTCAATGCCCCAACTGGCTAAGCTCTTATTGGCACGTAAACAATCATACATATGTAATTTATCAAGTTTTCGCACATTTTCTTTATGAAATTCTTCGGCATTGGGTGCTTTGTGAAAATAAAGATATCCACCAAATATCTCATCGCTTCCTTCGCCCGAAAGTACCATTTTAATACCCATAGCTTTTATTGCCCGAGCCATAAGATACATTGGCGTACTGGCCCTGATAGTTGTAATATCGTACGTTTCCAAATGATAGATTACATCACGAATTGCATCCAATCCTTCTTGAATAGTAAATTTTATTTCGTGATGGACGGTGCCTAGATGGTCCGCAACTTTTTGGGCAGCGGCAAGGTCCGGGCTGCCCTCGAGCCCAATGGCAAAACTGTGCAATTGTGGGTACCAGGCACCTTCTGTGTCGTTACTCTCAATACGCTTATCAGCATATTTTTTGGCCACTGCAGATGTTATGCTGCTATCCAATCCTCCCGAAAGTAAAACGCCATAGGGCACATCGCTCATAAGCTGGCGATGGACAGCATCTTCTAGCGCTTTTCTGAGTTTTGCTATATCTGTTGCGTTGTCCTTAACATTTTCGTACTCCATCCAATCCCGAGAATACCAGCGCACCAATTCACCTTCCCGACTGTCAAGATAATGCCCAGGAGGGAAGAGTTCTATTTTTGTACACACGCCCTCCAAGGCCTTTAATTCTGAAGCTACATAAAAGGTGCCGTGCTGGTCCCAACCTATATACAGGGGAATTATTCCCATATGATCGCGGGCAATCAAGTAAGCATCATTCTCAATATCGTAAAGAGCGAAGCCAAAAATCCCATTCAATTCATCAAGAAATTTGGCTCCTTTTTCCATATATAACGGAATAATAACTTCACAATCACTCTTGGTCTGAAATGCATAATCAGGAAACTGCTTACGCAAATTCATATGATTGTAAATTTCGCCATTTGCGGCAAGTACAAGATTACCATCACTGCTGAAAAGTGGTTGTTTTCCAGAGGTTGGGTCCACAATCGCAAGCCGTTCGTGAGCCATAATGGCTTTTTCATTGTTGAAAATTCCGCTCCAGTCTGGCCCGCGGTGACGAATACATTTACTCATTGATAATACCTGAAGTCTCAAAGATTCTGCAGGTTCCTTTAGTTTGAAAGCACATACAATTCCACACATAATACTATTGGTTATTGGTTATTAATTTATTTGAAAAATTTAAAAATTTAATATTTGAAAATTGGTTAAAAAAAAAGCCTGCCAAGAAAAAAACTTGACAGGCCATATATCGCGACAAGTTTTTGCTACGGCAGGCTATTATTATTATTAAAGCTGTTGTTGAACATAAACTTGTTTTCTTTTTATGAATGTCTAAAGTAGAAATAATTTTTTATTAAATGAAACTTCAGACAATTAATTTTTGATATAATTATTTAATTTTCAAATAGAATCAATTCTTCCGGAAGCGATTCTTCTGCAATTTTATTTCCATTTATATCATAAAAAAATCGTTTTTCCATTGCGTTGTCCCTCAATTTAACCCTGTATACTTCAAGATTCGTGGCATAAAGTGTCATAAAATCTGCCGATACAATTTCATATTGTTCTTGATCATATTGTGCCTTCAATAAAACGGTTTCTGGAATATTTTGAGCCATCATAAACTGGCTATGGAAAATGGGTGTACCTTCATCCAAGTAAGACGCGGTGTATCCATCTTGGCCATCCATACGGAATTTACTAATATAACGGATGGGCAATTGCTTGTTCGCTGTGTCCCTTTGCAGTTTCCACTCATCAACAAAACTATTGGGAAAAAGATAAGATTGGGCGTCGACGACTATGGGTGGAACATCGGTTTCTGAAACTGTTTCAAAAAGTCTTGCGGAGTTTTGTGCCCAGATAAACGGGCATAAAATCAATACTGTAACTAAAAGTGTAATTTTTTTCATAACGGTGCAGTTTTTTAATTTGTACCTTAAGGTACGCACACTGCACCGATTTCTTTTTCAGTTTAATACTATCTTAACTTGGGAAACTGATTTGGATCTGCCTCATGCATAATACTATACACGGTTTCATAAACGTCTTCAACACTAGGCTTGCTGAAATAATCCCCATCTGTACCATATGCGGGTCGATGTTCTTTGGCAGCCAACGCTTGTGGTTTACTGTCCAAATATTTATAGCCTCCCTGCATATCCACCACGGTTTGAAGAATATATGCTGAAGCTCCACCGGGAACATCTTCATCTATAACCAAAAGTCTATTTGTCTTTCGTACACTTTTGACCATATCGTGGTTTATATCCAATGGCAATAATGACTGAACATCTATAATTTCTGCATCAATCCCGGCTTGCTGAAGCTCTTTTGCGGCTTCTTCAACAATGCGTAGCGTACTTCCGTAGGATACCAAAGTTATATCATTTCCTTGCTTTACTGTTTCAACTACACCTATGGGTGTCCTGATTTCTGCTAGATTATTCGGCATTTTTTCCTTTAAGCGGTACCCGTTAAGGCACTCAATAACAAGCGCCGGCTCGTCAGTTTCAAGTAATGTATTATAAAATCCGGCTGCCTTGGTCATATTTCTTGGCACCAAAATATACATTCCCCTCAAAAGATGAATCAAGCCTCCCATTTGTGAACCACTGTGCCAAATGCCCTCAAGCCTGTGTCCACGGGTTCTCACGATTAGTGGAGCTTTTTGGGTACCGTGCGTTCTATAGCGAAGGGTAACCAAATCGTCGCTCATTATTTGAAGACAATACAGTACATAATCCAAATATTGAATTTCAGCAATAGGGCGTAGACCGCGCATTGCCATCCCGATTCCCTGGCCCAAAATAGTTGCTTCGCGGATACCGGCGTCTGCTACCCGCAGTTTTCCATATTTTTCCTGCATTCCTTCAAGACCTTGATTCACGTCACCAATCTCTCCGGAATCTTCGCCAAATATTAAAACTTCGGGATGTTTCTCAAAAATCGCATCAAAATTATCCCTTAGCAATACGCGCCCGTCAACATCTTCGGCATCATCGGCATAGGAGGGAAGTACTTCCTTTATAGTTTTTGCATTTTCCTTTTCTTCTGAATAAAGGTGTGCGCTGTATTTAGGTTGAATTTTTTCGAAATAGTTATTAATCCAAGCGAGCAATTCATCCTTTTCTGAAGTATTTTCTGAAACTAAATAGCGCAATGCTTTTCTGGCAGAAGAAAGTATGTTTCGGCGAAGCGGTTCCTTTTCAGAAGCCAATTCGTTCTTTATTTTTTCTATAAAATTTTTGTTTTCGCTATTGGCAGAAACTTTTTCAAGTAACAAAATAAGATCCTGTTGTTCTCTTTTCTGTGGCTCGAGAAATGCTTCCCAAGCAGCTTTTTTACCATCGCGAACCTCTTTTTTAATTTCTTTTTCAATTTCAGAGAGGGCTTCATCCGTAGAAATATCATTGCCAATTATCCATTCACGGAATTTCACATTACAATCGTTTTCAACTTCCCACTGCAAACGCTCCTTACTTTTGTAACGTTCATGGCTACCGCTTGTACTGTGCCCTTGTGGCTGTGTAAGTTGCTGTACGTGAATCAACACGGGAACGTGTTCTTCCCTTGCAATGGTTGATGCTCTTTGGTATACTTCAATCAGTTCAGAATAGTCCCAACCGTTTACGCGAATAATTTCAAATCCTTTCTCATCTTCATTGCGCTGGAACCCTTTTAAAATTTCTGAAATATTTTCTTTTGTGGTTTGGTATTTTGCGTGTACTGAAATTCCGTATTCATCATCCCAAACGCTCATCACCATAGGTACTTGCAAAACTCCGGCAGCGTTGATGGTTTCCCAAAAAAGTCCTTCACTGGTACTTGCGTTACCAATAGTCCCCCAAGCTACTTCATTTCCGTTGATAGAAAAATTTGTTTTATTTTCAATGCCATTCACATTTCTGAAAATCTTCGAAGCCTGTGCCAAGCCCAGCAATCTAGGCATTTGTCCAGCTGTAGGTGAGATATCTGCGCTGCTATTTTTTTGTTGGGTAAGGTTTTTCCAGCTTCCGTCCGTATTTAAGCTATGCGTGGCAAAATGGCCACCCATCTGTCTTCCGGCGCTCATTGGGTCTGCTTCAATATCTGTGTGCGCATAAAGCCCGGCGAAAAATTGCTGAATCGTCAATTTTCCAATGGCCATCATAAAAGTTTGATCGCGGTAGTAACCGCTTCGCCAGTCGCCATTTTTAAAAGCTTTTGCCCAAGCCAACTGCGGTACTTCTTTTCCATCGCCAAAAATTCCAAATTTCGCTTTGCCTGTTAAAACCTCGCGGCGGCCCAATAGACTACATTCACGGCTGGTTACGGCAATTTTATAATCTTTAAGCACTTCGGCCTTAAAATCTTCAAAGGAAATATCGCTGCTGGTCTCTGGTTTTGTCTGCATTTTTTGAAAAGTTTGGATTACAAAAGTAACGATTTCCAAAAGGAAATTTTGTTGTTGAAAGTCTAAAGTTTCAGCTTTAGTATTTCAGCGTTTTGTGAATTATCTATTTTATTCACTATTTATTTCTTAATAATTAAAATCAATACCATCGTCGAGTAAACAATCCAAGAAGCGTCTGCGGACTGATGGTGACAATAAATCTTACTTTTTGATCATAATTTGGCAAATTTGGCTCAAAGCCTAAATTGGAATATACGGGAAAGTACAATTCAAAATAATCGGCAACTAAGCTTATGCGCACGCCACTGTCAAAAACCGCATTTGTGCCGCGCCCTGAGTTGTGCACCAAGCCGGCATCAGCGTAGGCATATATCCATTTCCAAATATTGGTGCTGGCATTTACCGTGGCAATCCAATTATTTGCGAAGGCGGGCTCTAGCTGCGATTTAAAACCACCTTCCGCAATGATTAATTGTTGGCTAAAAAGTCCGGTGTCCTCACTTCGACCGTAATAATTGTAATCAAAAAGATAATCGGTAGGTCTATCAAGCGCAAAACTGAAAAAATCCTCATCATCTGGTGTATCGTTAAATAGAAAAAGTCCGCCGAAGAAACGGAGATTGAGTTGGCGATTGCTCAAAAACAATTTTCGGTATTCAAAATCTAGAGAAACCTTGCTGAATTTTGAAGAAATCTCATAATCTACAACCCCACGGAAATAGTTTATTAAATTGGGATTTGAATACACATATTGAAGATTGAAAACGCTGTAATTGGGTTCTTGGTCCGGATCATTCGGGTTGTCATCCCTGTAAACATTAATATTCCGAAGATTAATGTATTGCTTTTCATTATCGCGAAGGTCGTTGTTCCTAAAAGCAAACGTCATATATGGAACCAGCCTCCTGTAAAACAAATTGGTATCATAACTATAATAGCTCCCCGAAAATCCATAGCGCATCGCAAAAAGCTCTCCTTGGTTTACTTGCTGCGTGTAGCTTATTCCGCCACTTCCCACTAGGGTTTTGCTTCGGAAGCCAAATTGTGGCTCGAGTTTGTAGTTAATTCCTTTCGGGAGAACCGTTTTGTTATACAATTTAATCCCGGCCGAAACACCATCATACAAATTATATTCAAAAATGGGCATAAAGAAAAATTGGTTGTACGCCGGATCTTCCACGTCTTGCAACAGGCGGAATTGTATGGGCCGGTCCAGCAACCCCTTCACGGCTTTGTAATTATTTCTTCGGTTGAATTCGGTTATTTTACCTTCATAATTAAGCGCTAGTTTCCGAACATTTTCTGCAGGAACCATAACCGTGGAAACACTGTCCACAGGCCTTAGCCACTTTTTAAAAACAACATCGTCATCATTGAGGCCGTACAGCGAGACTGGAAGCTCCGTATTTTTTCTGTTTCGGACGGTCACTTGAAGCGAATCGCCAATTTTTTTCACTTTCTTTATTTTGAAATCGATAGGCGTCCGTTTGCCGGCATAGTCCTCAAAAAACCAATTTACCGGAAGCTGCGTATTTTCTGAAAGAATTTCTTCAAACCTTGAAATTGTTGAAGGTTGCAATCTATTTTCAGCATAAAATTGCCTGATACTTTTTTTGAGAACATCGCCACCCAGATAATCCTCAAGATAGGTGAGGCCGCTTCCGCCATAATAACCGTTCGCAATATTCATATTATACTTCAGCAAGGAATCCTTCGGCGTAGTAAGTGCCTGCTGAATATTGTTGCGGGACATATTCAAATAAAGTATGGGATACTGATCGTTGAACTCTAAATCTGATGCATGCGCCCACCGAATTACCCACCAATTGCTTAGGTTTCCTATGACCTTCATTTTTGGATAGAATGTATCTACATATTCCATCATCAAATAAATCTGTAGCGCGTCCTGAAGCCAATAATCCTTCCGTGGATTTAGGATTAGTGTATTGTCAATATAATTCCGCGACATCGTTTTAAGCTGCGACATTTCATACTCAAATCCATCCGGGAAAGGGCTAATAAAACTTGGCAACAGGTTAAGCCCGTACACAGGGTTTGTGCGGTAATCCGTATCACTGACAACCATTTTTTCAAAAGGGTAGGGGCCTAAATTTTCATCAAGAAAATGTGCAACCCTATCAATCATAAGTGCTTGCACAGGCGCATTTACACGGCTGTTGTCCACGTTTGTTACAACACTGAATTTGTCGGTCTCGATAGTTTCAAAATTTGAATTTTTATCCAAATAAAGCGTTGCCTGCATTCTATCAACCCCATTCAAAACGACTGATTTAGTATCATTTGAAAAATTTTCAGAAACCACATCCAAATCTGAAGTGACCGTAAATTGGGAAGGGAGTTTCAGCGTAATCTCAAATTCCGAAGGTGTTACATATAGATCGTCCGTATTTTTATTGCTGTAAATTTGCCATTCGCCATCATAGACCGCTGGTGAGATGTACCAATAGCGAAGCTTATAATTCCCGTTTCTATCTACGCCGTAACGCGTAAATTTATCATCGGGAATCTTCACATTGTATTTTAAATTGAAAGTGAATATTTCACCGGGCATCAAAGGTTTTTCGAGAATAATTTTCAGAATATCGACTTCATTGCCGCGTTGCCATTCCAAGGGTTGGGCCATTTCATCAAAAATGGTATTTATTGTGGTGCGGCCGCGATCGCTGTCTTTTTCAAAATGAAATGAACTGTCAAAATTTTCAGCAAAACGGGTAGCGAGCGGAGTCGTTTTTGAGGAAAAACTGTTTGCCCAGTCCGAAAGATAAATTTCATTTAAAGAATCATCTGAAGAATTTTTAAATGAAATTTTTTGCTCAATAAAAAGTGTATTTTCCGAAGTATCCAAAGTGGCGTTAATGGAAATAGTATTTTGCGCCATCGCATTACAGGCGAAAATGAGAATTAGGATGTGTAAAAATTTTCTAATGGTGTGCAAAGTTAATCCAAGAATCAATTTTTTGGATGGCAAAAAATTTTCGGAAATGAAAATTTAGAAATTGGGGCTCAAGTTATATTCGTTATAGAATTCGTTTAGAATATCGAGCACTTCGTCCTCAGTATCAACTAAATGCACGAGATCTAAATCTTCCGCGCTCACGTTGTTATTCGCTTCCAAAAGTGTTGTTTTGATCCACGTAAACAGTCCGCCCCAAAATTCCGTACCCACCAAAATGATTGGGAATTTATCGATTTTATGTGTTTGAATCAATGTTAGTGCCTCAAAAAATTCATCGAGCGTCCCAAAACCTCCGGGCATAACCACAAACCCCTGCGAATATTTAACGAACATAACCTTCCGAACAAAAAAGTAATCAAAATCTATGCTTTTATCGCTGTCAATGTACGGATTATCGTGCTGTTCAAAAGGCAAGGTAATATTCAAGCCCACCGAAGTTCCTCCAGCCAAATGCGCACCTTTGTTACCTGCTTCCATAATTCCGGGGCCACCACCGGTAATTACGCCGTAGCCATTTTCCGTGATTTTTTTTGCAATATTTTCGGCAAGGATGTAGTATTTGTGATCGGGCTTGGTGCGCGCAGATCCAAAAATGGATACGCAAGGGCCAATGCGGCTCATTTTTTCATAACCGTTTACAAATTCGCCCATTATTTTAAAAATCGCCCAAGAATCGTTGGTTTTAACTTCGTTCCAGTTTTTTGGTGATTGTTCGTTTCTCATTAAATTCAGTATTCAGTATTCAGTATTCAGTTTTCAGTTCTCAGTTTTCGGTTCTCAGTAAAAAAATTTAAATTTTGCTAATTGCTAATTGCTAATTGCTAATTGCTAATTGCTAATTGCTAATTGCTAATTGCCAATTGCCAATTGCTCGGTCACGAATGTAATTCTTTTTTGAGGAAACGTGCGGTAAAGCTTTTTTTGCTTTCCGCTATTTCCTCGGGTGTTCCCAGTGCCATTATCTTTCCACCTTTTTTACCGCCATCTGGCCCAATATCAATTACATAATCAACGGTTTTTATTACATCGAGATTGTGTTCTATAATAAGCACCGTATTTCCTTTTTCAACTAACTTATTGAGAACCAACATCAATACGCGAATATCTTCAAAATGAAGCCCCGTTGTGGGTTCATCAAGAATATAGAAGGTATTTCCGGTATCCCTTTTTGAAAGTTCGGTTGCCAACTTTATACGTTGCGCCTCACCGCCAGAAAGCGTTGTGGATTGCTGGCCCAATGTTATATAGCCCAGACCCACATCCTGGATGGTCTTTACTTTTCTGTAAATCTTTGGAATATTTTCAAAAAAATCACAAGATTCATTTATGGTCATCGCCAAGACATCGTAAATTGATTTGCCTTTATATCTAATTTCCAGCGTTTCCCGATTGAAGCGTTTGCCTTGGCAGGTTTCACATTCCACATACACATCTGGTAAAAAATTCATTTCAATAACCCGAAGCCCCGCGCCCTTGCAGGTTTCACAGCGTCCACCAGAAACATTGAAGCTAAAACGGCCGGGTTTGTAACCACGGATTAAAGATTCCGGAGTTTTGGCAAAAAGATTTCGTATTTCAGAAAAAACGCCCGTATATGTGGCAGGATTGCTTCGTGGCGTGCGACCAATGGGCGACTGGTTTATATCTATTACTTTATCAATATTTTTTAGGCCTTCAATTTTTTTGTACGGCATCGGCTTTTTCACGCCATTGAAAAAATGGGCATTCAAAATAGGATAAAGCGTTTCATTGATCAACGTAGATTTTCCGCTTCCGGAAACCCCGGTCACGCCAATCATTTTTCCCAAAGGGAATTCCACCGAAATATTCTTCAAATTATTCCCGCTTGCGCCAGAAAGTTTCAACGTTTTTCCATTTCCCTCGCGCCGTTTTTTTGGAATTTCAATTTGCTTTCTTCCGTTAAGGTAGTCCGCAGTCAGTGTTTTATGCGTTTCTATTTCTTTTGGAGTGCCTTGTGAAACAATTTCGCCACCGTATTTTCCCGCGGCCGGTCCAATATCTATCACATAATCCGCACTTTCAATCATATCTTTATCGTGTTCTACAACAATTACTGAATTCCCTATTTCCTTCAATTGCTTCAGGGAATAAATCAAGCGTTCGTTATCCCGCTGGTGCAGACCAATACTGGGTTCGTCCAAAATATAAAGAACGCCAACAAGCTGCGAACCTATTTGCGTTGCCAGTCGAATCCTTTGCGCCTCGCCGCCAGAAAGTGATTTTGAACTCCTGTCTAAAGCCAGATAGGTAAGCCCTACATCTACCAAAAACTGAAGGCGCGTGCGCACTTCTTTTATAATTTCTGAAGCAATTTTTATTTGGGTTTCCGATAGGTCTTTTTCCAGATTTTTAAACCAATCCGCAAGCTCCACAACGTCCATATTGGCGAGTTCCGCAATGTTTTTCCCGTTTACTTTGAAGTAAAGCGATTCCTTTCTCAATCGCGTTCCATTGCACTCCGGGCACGGGATTTTATCCATATACTCCTTTGCCCAGCGCTTAAGCGAAGTAGATTCATTTGCTTCAAATGTATTCTGAATAAAAGTGGCAACGCCTTCAAAATCAATTTTATAGCTTCGGGTAATGCCAAGTGCTTTTGAGGCAATGTCAAATTTTTCATTTCCTCCGAAAAAAATTACGTCTTTGGCCTCCTTCGGAATGCTTTCAAAAGGGTCAGTTAACTTGAATTGGTACCGCTCCGCAATCAATTCCAATTGCTTGAAGACCCAATTTTGCTTTTGCGTGCCGTGGGGAGCCAGAGCCCCTTGTTTTATGGAAAGTTTTGGATTTGGCACAAGTTTGTTCAAATTCACTTCGTACAATTTCCCCAAACCTTTACAATTGGGGCACATTCCCTTAGGCGAATTGAACGAGAAATTATTCGGCTCCGGATTGGGGTATGAAATGCCAGATGTGGGGCACATCAAGGAACGACTGAAGTATCTAATTTCATTGGTGTCGTTGTCCAAAACCATCAGCACGTCCTCGCCGTGGTACATTGCCGTATTTATGGTTTCACTTAAACGTTTATTGTTATCGCTTTCATCAGAAATTTTCAACCGATCAATTACAATCTCTATATCGTGGGTTTTGTAGCGGTCAATCTTCATTCCCTTCACAATATCCCGAACCTCACCATCTACCCGCACTTTTAAAAATCCCTGCTTTGCAATTTGCTCAAAAAGCTCGCGGTAATGCCCTTTTCTACTGCGAACAATAGGGGCGAGGATACTCACTTTTTTATCATTGAAATCCTCGAGAATAAGCTGCTTTATCTGTTCGTCACTGTAGCTTACCATTTTTTCGCCCGTGTTGTAACTGTAGGCGTCACTAGCTCTGGCGTAAAATAGACGGAGAAAATCATAAATTTCAGTGATGGTACCTACCGTGGAGCGCGGACTTTTGCTGGTTGTTTTTTGCTCAATGGCGATAACTGGCGAGAGTCCATCAATTTTATCAACATCCGGTCGCTCGAGACTTCCCAAAAATTGTCTTGCGTATGCCGAAAAAGTCTCAATGTATCGGCGCTGGCCTTCGGCATAAATGGTATCAAAAGCCAATGAAGATTTTCCGCTGCCGGAGAGTCCTGTAATTACCACCAATTTTTCCCTTGGAATGCGTACATCAATGTTCTTTAAATTGTGCACCCGCGCGCCCAGAACCTCAATAAAATCTTCATTTTTTTCCATAGTTTGCAAAGGTACTCAATTGAATGGGAAATTCAGGGGTGACCGTATTCCGTTGATGTTAATTTTTAATTTATGGCTGAAACTTGAACTGTTGTTTTTGAAGATATTATTTTTCGTAGAGTAAATTTCTGCGAAACGTCAATAAAATGAAGACAAACAAGCTAATTACCAAAGAGTAATCAACGATTAAAACATAAACCGAAAATTGAAAAAGAATGCTTAGCAAAGGAAGCAAGATTCCAAGGCATAAAAGCATCAAGAAGAGGTAATAGAAATATGAAAATATTCTTGGTAATTTTTGACAATCTACCGAAGGGAAAATGTAGAGCGCAGGTAAAACCTCATTGGTTAAGTTTTCCCAGAGCTTTGCGAAAAAAACTTCATTGAAAGAAGATTTTTCGAATAAGGAATAATCAATATCGCGCGCCAATTTCAATATTTTTTCCTGATTTCTTTTTGTAACGGATTCAAGTTGAAGCGAATCCTTATAAAGTCCAAATTTATAGCCAAAAACGTAAGCCAAACCCTCTCCAGTTTTATGCTCTATCCATTTTGAAACCAAATTATTATCGTAGGCTAAAGGATACGTAACGGTTTCAGTCTTTTTGTATTCCTTATCTGAATTCATTAATAAGGATTTCAGTTCCAAATAAAGATTTTCGGTTTCATTGAAATGGTGTGTTTCCTGTAAAAATGAAATAGCTTTTTTGCTTTTCGCCTTATAAAATTCCTTCACGTCAAAAAATGTAAGCGTGGGAAAATCTTCTTCAATATATTCTCTGAGCCCCGGCATCCAAATATTTGAATTCACCAAAATGGCCGCAATATTTCTGAATTTATGCATTTTCTTGGTGGCATCAGTCACATTATTTCCTTTCGGTTTTTGGTCTTTGACTTTAAGAATTCCAAAGGCAAGAAAAACCATAAAAATGGCAACAAAAAAAGTACTGATGTATATAAAAATTGTTGTGCTTTGCCTAATGTTTTCACCGAACCCAGCAATATTTTCTACACTTTGCCAAAATAAGATGAAAAGCACCACGCAAATGATTGCGCTCGTTGCTACGGAGAAAAAAGTGTAATATTTTGAAATGGATTTGTTGCTCATAAACTTTATCCAAAGATCTTTCAGATTTTTTTTCTGAAGAAAATCTTTGCTTGCCGTTCAGCAAATATATTTAAAGCCACTATGTGAAAAACCAATTAGGGGCAAAATTGATAATGACCAAATCTAATCTATTTTATAGGTCATTTCCAAGCACTTTCGATGTAATGCGTAACTATTTCGCTAAGAAACCTTTTAACTTAATTTAGCTTAAAACCCAGCAGCAGTGTCATCCCCGCGTGGATCTGCGCCAGCCTGAAGTTGGCCATTAGCAAGAATAAGAATGGCATCCACCTTGCCAATAATGGGATCAGCAGCTTTATTTTCGGGGTATCCTTTGTCTTTCAAAGCATCAATCAAGGACGGATCAAATCTATTTTTTTCGTACCTAATGGCATCGGGAAGCCATTGATGATGAAAGCGTGGTGCTTTGACGGCCTGCTGCATATTCATATCAAATTCGTAAACATTTAAAATTGTTTGCAGTACGGATGTAATAATCGTGGCGCCGCCGGGAGTGCCCACAACCATATATAATTCTCCGTTCTTCTCAACAATTGTTGGCGTCATGGCGCTCAGCATTCTTTTTGCAGGAGCGATGGAATTTGCCTCGCCACCCGTAAGTCCGTACACATTTGGAACGCCTGGCTTTGCGCTGAAATCGTCCATTTCATTGTTTAAAAAAAAGCCCAATTCCTTCGCATATAATTTTGAACCATATTCAGAATTCAATGTAATGGTTGCAGAAACTGCATTTCCAAATTGGTCCACGATACTATAATGTGTAGTTTCAGAACTTTCGTACCCTTCAATTTTTCCGGGAGAAATTTCTTCGGAAGGGGTTGCTTTTTCAAATGAAAAGTTCATCATTCGCCGAAGTAGATATTCTTCCGAAAGTAATGAATCTGTTGGTATTTCAACAAAATCTGGATCTCCCAAATAGTTGCTTCGGTCCGCATATGCACGTTTTTCAGCTTCAGCTAAAAGTTGGATATATTCAATAGAATTATGCCCAAAACTTGAAATAGGGTAGGGTTCAATCATTTTTAGTATCTGGGCAAGGCAAATTCCGCCGCTCGATGGCGGCGACATAGAAATAATACGAAGATCTTTATAACTGAAAACAATGGGTTCCCGCCACTGGGCTTCGTAATTTTCCAAATCTTTTAAAGTGATAATACCGCCTTTGGATTTTAAAAAATCCACTAACTTTTTGCCCGTTTCCCCGCCATAGAATTCACGTCTGCCATTTTTTGAAATTCGGATTAATGTATTTGCCAATGCGGGATTTTTTAAAGTATCTCCAACCTGAAAATTTTCTGTAAATAGAAATTCACCGTCATTATATGTAAGAAATTCCTCCCGAAATTCTCTGAACCGCTCGGCCTGCATTTGCGTGACGGCAAAACCCTTTGTTGCCAGCTGAATTACGGGTTCCAAAAGTATTTCTATAGGCAGGGAACCAAATTTTTCGTGCACGGCAAAAAGTCCGGCCAAATTTGCGGGAACGCCAACGGCCAGACCTCCTCGCGTACTTTTTTCTGGTTGAAAGTTTCCGTTTTTGTCCAAATACATATTCCGCGATGCAGCGAGTGGTGCTTTTTCACGGTAATCCAGCGCACCTATTTCGCCATATTGCGTTCGGTAAACCATAAAACCACCGCCACCCAGCGAGCCGGCGTACGGATAACAAACGGCGAGCGCAAGTTCCGTGGCAATCATTGCGTCAAAGGCGTTGCCACCTTTTTGTAGAATTTCAGTTCCTATTTTTGAAGCCTCAGTACGGGCGGAAACGACCATCGCATTTTCAGCCGTAATGGGAGCAGCTTCAGTTACAAATGTTTCAGCTTCAACTATTTTTTCTTCTGAAATCTTTTTGCAAGATGAAAGCACTAGCACTGAAAGAAAAAGGATTTGCAAGAAATATTTCATAATTCCTGCAACTTTTTATTTGAAAAAAGAATCAATTCGTCAAAGAAAAGGGTGAATTCATTTTCAAATTCTTTATAAAATTGGTTGAGTTCATTTACCGCGAGATTCATTTTTGCGACACCCTTTGTGCGCACGTTCATTTGCGCCAATATTTGACCAATTCCTTCAATTGATGCATAGCTTAGCAGCCAATTGTCGGCAATCATGTACGGCATCATTTTTTGGATTCTGGGAGGGAGTTCCGTAAAATTCTTGCGAAGCAATTCATAAAAATTTTCTACATAAATATCCAAAGGTATTTTGCTGTATTTGTTCCAGTTTTTAGCCAAAAAGTGATCATACAGAATATCCACGATTACCCCGCTGTAATGGCCATAATTTTTGTGAAGCCTTGCCGTGCTTTGCCTCACAATTTCATGACTGTCTGTAAACGTATCAATTTCACGGTGCAGTAAAATGCCCTTTGCAACGGATGGTGGAAATTTTTCAAAACGGCTTCCCTTGATGCCATCGGCTATAAAGTTACCTATAATTACGTCTTCTTCGGGGCCGGAAAGGTAGATGTGGGCTAAAAAATTCATCTCCACAATTTACAAAATAGGCAGAAAGAAATCTGTTTTAAAAAGGTATCTTTGCCAAAAATTTTTCAGAAAATGACATTGATTAAATCTATTTCAGGAATACGCGGTACCATTGGCGGCACCCAAAGCGATAATTTGACTCCCATAGATGCTGTAAAATACGCAGCCGCATACGGTAGCTGGATAAAAAAGCAACGAAACAAGGACCGTTACAAAGTTGTTGTGGGCCGTGATGCGCGTATTTCAGGTGAAATGATACAGCAACTTGTCATGAACACGCTTGTGGGAATGGGAATCGATATTATTGATGTGGATCTTTCCACAACGCCCACGGTTGAAATGGCCGTGGCGATGGAGCACGCGGACGGCGGGATTATCCTTACCGCAAGCCATAACCCGAAACAATGGAATGCACTGAAATTGCTAAACAACAAAGGCGAATTTTTAAATGCGGAAGCAGGACAGGAAATTTTGGATATAGCTGAAAACGGATCGCTTGAATTTGCGGATGTTGATAATCTCGGGGAAATCACAAAAAACGATGCTTACATTGATCTGCATATAGATGAAATTTTGAATCTGGAACTTGTGGATGAGGAGCTGGTTAAAAATGCAAAATTGAAAGTGGTTGTGGATGCTGTCAATTCAACGGGTGGTATTACGGTTCCCTTGCTTTTAAAGGCTATGGGAGTAGAAACTATAAAGTTACATTGCACGCCAAATGGTAATTTTCCCCACAATCCGGAACCTTTGAAGGAACACTTGGGCGATTTAATGAAAATGGTGGTGGATGAACAAGCGGATTTCGGGATCGTGGTGGACCCAGATGTAGACAGACTTGCTTTTGTTGATGAAAATGGCGAAATGTTTGGCGAAGAATATACGCTGGTTGCAGTTGCCGATTATGTTTTGAAAAACAAAACGGGCAATACGGTTTCAAATATGTCATCCTCACGTGCGCTGCGTGACATTACTGAAAACCACGGCGGAAAATACACGGCGAGCGCGGTAGGAGAGGTTAATGTGGTTGAAAAAATGAAAGAAACGAAGGCGGTAATTGGTGGTGAAGGCAATGGTGGAATTATTTACCCAGAGCTTCATTATGGCCGCGACAGTCTGGTGGGGATTGCATTGTTCTTGACTTTTTTAGCTGATGAAAAAATATCGGTCAGTCAATTGCGGAAGAAATATACTTCCTATTTTATGAGCAAAAAGAAGATTGAACTCACGCCGCAACTAGATGTGGATTCTCTTTTGAAGAAAATGGAGTCGAAATATGCTTCGGAAGAAATTTCTACCATTGATGGTGTGAAAATAGATTTTGCTGAAAATTGGGTTCATTTAAGAAAATCAAACACGGAACCCATTATTAGAATTTACACCGAAGCAAAATCGCAGGAAGAGGCTGATACCTTGGCAGATAAATTTATTTCGGAAATTGAGGAAATGGCGGGACTTTGATCAATTTTGATTTCTAAGTTTCCAGCGTTTATGAGACCAAAGATAAAATTCCGGTTGGTGGTGGATTTGCTTCTCAATTTCATTCAAAAATTTTCGGGTAATTTCAAAATCTGGAAAATCTTTTGGTTTTTCAGCCAAAGGAATAAAACGCGCGGTGTAATAGCCGCGTTTTATTTTTTCAACGTGAAGATACATTGCTGAAAAATCCAGTTTTTTTGCAAGTTCCTCAGTTCCGGTAAATACGGGAACGTCAATTCCCATAAATGTATCGCGATGCTTGAAGGCACCCATTTTCGGAGTTTGGTCAGAAAGGATCAAGGTCAGTGATTTTTCTCCTTTTTTACTTCTTCGGAATAAAAGTGGAACTATTTTCCGGTTTGAAACGATGGTGGCGCCAAACCGTCCACGGATTTTCTTCACAAGTTTATCAAAATATCTATTGTCCAATTTCTTATAGACTGCAAAACCTTTGTAGGGCATCATTTTATTGAGAATCCCACTCCATTCCCAACTGGCGTAATGGCCGCACATTAAAAGAATGTTTCGGTCTTTTTGGTAATATTCTTCAAGAATATGGAGGTTTTCAAAATGAAATCTACTTTTTATTTCCGCTTCAGAAATGCTTATACTTTTAATAGTTTCAAAAATAATGTCGCACAAATGGCGGTAAAATTTCTCCGCGATTCTTTTGCGGTCTGCTTTTGGCATATTTGGGAAAACGAGCGCCAGATTTTCATTCACCACGTTTTTTCGATAACCGATTACGTAATAAACCAAATAAAAAAGCAGGGTGGATTTTATCTGAAGAATGCGCAAAGGCAAAAGTGAAATAAGCCAAAGCATTGGGTAAACCAATATGTAGAGCAATCTCTGCATTAAGAAATTTTGATACAAAACTACTTAAATTGAAGTTTTAATCTTGGACTTCACCTGTAATAATTAACGCTAAAAAAATGGTAAATTATCCGTTTTACGTTTTTCATTTCTAATTTTGCGTTGCAAACATTTTCAACTTAGTATGATGAACAACATCCATATTGCCACTATTATAATTATTTCGGCGAATGTTATTATTTCCTTGAAAGGATTTAACGATTTTTCGTTTTTTGAAAAATACAAATTCAATATTGGCGGAATTAGGCGTGGCGAGCAAGTGCGTATGGTAAGTGCTGGGTTTCTGCACGCCGATATGTCACACCTTTTATTTAACATGCTTACCCTATTTTTCTTTGCAAATGTGGTAATTAATGAAGTTGGTGTAACGCGTTTTGTGATTATTTATGTAGTGAGCTTGATTTTGGGTAATCTGTTGTCATTTTATTTCCATAAAGATGAATATCAATACAGTGCGGTTGGTGCTAGCGGTGCGGTAATGGGAATTTTATATTCAGCGATTTTATTTTACCCTGATATGGGGCTGTATTTATTTTTCATACCAATCGCAATACCGGCTTGGGTTTTTGGGATGGCATATTTGTTGTATTCCATCTACGGCATGAAAAAAAGGTTGGGAAACATTGGCCACGACGCACATATTGGTGGCGCCATTGGCGGTTATGCGCTTACGCTTCTTTTTGCACCATATTTATTGGAAACAAACTGGTGGATTGTAGCACTTTTGGCCATACCGCTTATAATCCTTTTCGTGATGCATAAACTTGGATACATTTAACTAAATAAAAAAAATGAAAAAACTCAGAATCCTCTCAGCAATTGTAGTATTAATTTTCACAAGCTCCATGATAGCCCAAAATCAAACACAGACACCCACAGTAGATGTTACCGGCGAAGGTATAGTGCGTGTAGTTCCGGATGAAGTAACTATTAACATTCGTGTTGAAAACACGGGCGAAAGCACACAATATTTAAAACAGCAAAACGATGCAATCATCAATGAAGTTTTAAAATTTCTGAAAAAAATGGGCATTGCAGATAAAGATGTGAAAACGGAATACATAACGCTCAATAAAAACTACGATTACAATACAAAAACCTACACTTTTGCCGCAAACCAATCGCTTTCCGTAAAATTACGTGATCTTAAAAAATATGAAGAATTAATGAAAGGTCTATTGGACAGCGGGATAAACAGAATTGACGGTGTTCAATTTTCGTCGTCTAATAATGAGGCATTGGAAAGTCAGGCCCGAAAGAAAGCAGTAGAAAATGCACAGATGAAAGCAAAGGAATATGCAACGGTTTTGGGTCAAAGTATTGGCAAAGCGGTTTCCATCAGTGAATATAAAAATGTGAGCGGGCCCCAGCCTATGTACAAAATGGCAATGAGTGATTCCTCGGGAGGGGATTCCCAGTCTATTTCATTGGGTGAAATGGAAATTAGAACCACTGTAAATGTAAGTTTCCTTTTAAACTAAGCTTGAAACTGAATAAAAAAACCTCGGCGAATTTTCGCCGAGGTTTTTTTTTGGGGAAATATTTTGACCAATTTATTCGCCCAGTAAAGAAGCTATTTTTTGTTCCAAGGCGGGACCGCGTAAATTTTTGTCTATAATCATTCCGTTTTCATCCAGCAAAAAAGTTGCGGGAATAGAACGTACACTATACATCTGCGCAATAGGATCTTGCCAGAATTGTAGGTTTGAAACGTGATACCAATCCATTTTATCATCTTCGATTGCTTTAAGCCACTTATCTTTTGCTTCTGCTTTATCCAGCGATACACTTATAATGTTGAGACCCTTATCGTGATATTTGTTATACACATTCACAACATTTGGATTCTCCATACGGCAAGGTTTGCACCAAGAAGCCCAGAAATCAATAATTGTGTATTTTCCCATCGCATCCTTTAACGAAAGGGTTTTGCCAGAAGGAGTAGGGGCGCTAAAGGCTGGTGCCATACTGCCTACATCCGCCTTTTGCATCTTGGCAAGATTTTCCTTCAAATCTGTGGTAATTTCAGATGAAGCAATTTTTGGACTCAGGTTTTGAACAAATTCGGAAGCTTCACTTGGGGAAATTTCATTTCTGCTAACCATTTCAGAAATAAGCATTACCGCGAAAAGTGTATTGTTGTTTTCTTCCAAAAATTTCTTTTTGAATTTTGTTTCATCTTCAACAATCGCCATATTATCTGCTTGGAGTTTCGCAATCATTTCAGAATTATTTTGCTGTCTCGCTTGTTTGAAATCTTCCATCATTTGCTGTCTCTTTGCTGTAAATGAAGCAATTTCAGAAGCAAATTTGCTGTACGCATCATTTTGGGCCCCGCCAGTAACACGGGAAGCATTGATACTATCTTTATAGATTTTCGCCTTTAAATCTGCATTTTCGGGGAAGTAAATAATAGTTCCATTCACTCCATCTATTCTCAGGAAATTAAGGTCTACGCCTTCTTTTTTTGGATAGGTGGCGGAAAATTTTTCTTTTTGAATGGTAATGGTGTCGATTACCTTGGGCTGTTTGTTTTCAAAAGTATAAACAAGGATTTCTGTTCCATCTGCAAAACCAATGGCTTCACCCTTAAGTTCGAAAGTATTGGTATCCTTTTTGCAAGACACCATGATAATTGATAATGTAATGAACAATGCAAAAATGCGTCTCATAATATGCTGTAATTTTAAATTTGCGCAAAAGTAGCAGATTATTATTTTAATCGCAGTTGAAACTATTGATTATTTGAGAATTATTAACATACTATCGCACCAATAACACGTACATTTATCCATTGAAGTTATGTTGAATATGAAAAACAATACAAAGGATTTTCCGCTTAAAATCAATATTGGTTTTAAAAAAGTTTTTGACGCCTACAGGCAAAAGGTTGCAGATGGCGAGGTGCGAGCTTCCATTGCTGAGGAGATTTTTGAGATAGAGAGAAAACATCCCATTCTTTCTGAAGGTATTACCGATTTTGAGAAATTGGAAGATTACAGTGAGGAAATTGACATAGTTCTGGACCAACTTTTTCCACCCTTGGCGCAAAAAAATGAGATTAAGATTGCGACCGTGCCATTTCAACAAGGGGAATTCAAGAGTACAAAGCGATATAAAGATATTGCGAAGGACGCCGGTGAAGGTTTTCACTTAGACATTATCGATTTTGACGATGATGAAATGTATATAATGGGTTGCAGCATCATACTTCAATATTATTATGGGTATAAAATAGATTTCAAAAGGTCTTTTTATTACAATATTCCTGATGCACGCGGTATCATCAAAAACTACCGAATGTTATACAATGGTGACTTCGTTGAAATTGAAAAGACCGATGCCGCCCCTCAAATTACCGATGAAGATTTAAATGAGCTTTTAGAAAGTTTTGATGATATTTCAACTTGGAAAATTAAATTTCCTCCCCAAAGCTACATTTTTAATGGGTTTGTTATCGCTTCACTTTTTGACGTTACCACAGATGTTTCCATTTCAGACTTCAAAACAAATCTTTTACGGTTAGAAACCACCGGTGGCTTGGAGAATACAGATTTCAGTAGAATTTTTCGTTCCATTTTCGATCTCAAGGATTTAAGGATAGGGTTTGCGGATTATAATGAAGAGGATAAAACTTTTGAGAGAAATCTTTTTAAGGAAATTCCGAGTTTTATTCTGAATGAGAAAAAATCTGAGATCAGTAAAGAAGCTCTTTGCAATGCTTCCTATTATACGCTTTTCAAGCAAAAGGAGTTTTATTGCATTACCGATGCGGAACGTTATCACAGTTTATATCCCGAAAATCCACTTTACAAAAAAATGCTGGAACAAGGATTAAAGAGTGCCATTTTCGCGGCCATTGTTTCAAATAATAAAATTCTTGGAATTCTGGAACTTGTTTCACCCAATGCAAAAGATTTGAACACAATCAACGCCAATAAGTTGCGTGATATTATGCCTTTTCTCGTGGATACCGTAAAACGTAGCAAAGATAATTTGGAAAATGAATTGGAATTAATTATTCAAGAGGAGTGTACTGCAATCCACGCAAGCGTACATTGGAAATTTAGACAGGAGGCCAAGCGTTATTTCAATTCAATTTCAGAAGGAAGTCCCACAATTTTTCAGGAAATTGTTTTTGAGGACGTGTATCCCCTTTACGGGCAAACGGACATCAAAGGTTCTTCAGAAGCTCGAAATGAAGCAACAAAAAAGGATTTGATTCTTCAACTGGAATATATTTCAGAAGTAATAAAAAAATTAAATGCCGTTCAGAATTTACCTATTTTGGATCAAATAGAATTTACCATTCAAACTTTTTTGAATGAGATTACAGAAAATTTACAGGTAGATACGGAACGAAAAATAATGAATTTTCTAGTCACTGAAATCATTCCATTTTTTAAATATATAGGTGAAAAGAATCAAACCTATAGAATTCTGGTGGAGGATTACTACAAATTGATTGACGTAAATACTGGCTTCGTTTACAAAAATAGAAAGGATTACGATGAATCTGTAATGCTAATAAACAAACGGCTTGCGGCTATACTGGATAAAAAACAACAAGAAGCACAGCGCATGTATCCGCATTATTTTGAGCGTTTTAAAACGGACGGTGTGGAGCATAATCTATATATCGGCGAGGCCATTACCAAGGACAATTCTTTCAACAAAATATATTTGAATAACTTGAAATTATGGCAGTTACAGGTTATCTGCGAAATGGAAAATAATTTTTACAAATTCAAGGATAAACTTCCGGTGTCGCTGGATGTAGCATCCATGATTTTGGCATTCAATGGTTCGCTTTCATTGCGTTTTAGAATGGACGAAAAACGTTTTGATGTAGACGGAACCTACAATGCCAGATATGAAGTTGTAAAAAAGCGTGTGGACAAAGCGCACATAAAAAATACTGACGAAAGGGTAACACAGCCCGGAAAAATTTCAATCATTTATTCCCAAAAAGAGGATGAGGTTGAATATATGAAATACATTCAATTTCTTCAGCACCAAAAACTACTTGATACTGATGCTGAAATCGTTGAAGTTGAAGATTTACAAGGTGTTACCGGACTGAAGGCGATTCGAGTAAGTGTCCTGTATTCAAAAAATATCGATAAGGTAAAGGAATATTATACCTACGAAGATTTGATTTCAGAAATACAGGAATAAAATTACCCCTTCCAATAGAAGAAAATCGCAAAGGATATCAGTGAAATAATAGTTCCAGCTACGAATATAGTGTAGGTAAGCCTCAAAATTCTATATTTTCTATCAAGAACTTTTCCTAGAAAATATAAATCCTTTGTGAGGGAATTATACATATAATCCCTGTCTTTTAGCATTTCATCAATCGCCCATTCATATTGGTCCAGTTCCATTTTGTGGAAATTCCCGAAGAATGCCAGATTAACACTTTTGTTCTCAACATCTTCTTTGGTGAATTCGCCACGGGTTACGTTGGGACGCGTGGCAATAACCGCAAGGATCATGGTTATGGCACTAAAAAGTACAAAAATGGCGGTGGGTATAATAAGGTAATTGTTATTGTCCAATTTTGAAATAAGATTGGAAAGCACCAACGATATAATGATGGCATTAACGGAAAGCATAATGTTTGCCTTGGTATCTGCTATATCACTTAACTTTATATGGTTTCGGAGCGCCACACGATAAAAAGTCTGGATTCCCCTGTCTGGACTTTCGTTTTTGTATTTCGCTTTTAATTTTGCTTTAGTGCGTTCGCGGCTTAATTTTTCTTTACTTTTTCTCCGATCCTTCATCAAATCGGCCAGGTTATCTTCCTTTACGGGCTGCCATTTTTTGAGCGCATAGTCGGTATAAAACTTATGTTCTTCAATGAACATTTTTATATTTTCGTTTCGCCATTCTTTGGGCGTATAATTATGCACGTTTTGGGAAATATATTCCTGTCTCAAAAATTCGCTGGCCTCTTCAAAATAGTCCTTACCCAAGTGCGATGAGTCCGCATCCCGGATAATCTCTTCCAATTTATTTTTCGGCGTGGTATTTTTAAATTCGGTGGCTAGAATACATTTTTCAACACCTTCGATTATATCTTTTTCGACATTCTGGGAAGTCAAAAATTCATTGGCGATTTTTGCGCTTTCTATTTCATGGCCTTTTCGCTTAACCGTATATCCCGTATCGTGGAGCAAAGCCGCCAATCGCAGTATTGTAGCATCTTTAACATTAATTTGTGAATGTTCAATAATTTCATTTATACTTTTATAAACACGTTTTGAGTGGGTATAATTATGGTAAATAAATGTACTTGGAAGCTTGTCTTTAAAGAGTTGCAAAACAAAATTATCAGTAGCTTCAATAATATCGCTCATAGGTTTCAAATTATCAATCCAAAGTACTAAAATTTAAAAGTCCAAACAGCCATATGGTTAAAATTAACATCTTTATAACTTTTGTATCCGCACTCTTATTAACTTCCTGTGCCACTTACAAACCTCAATATGCTACTCCACAAGACAAAACTTTCCAAACACCTAATAAAGAGATAGACAAAACATTCTTTTTAATGGGAAATACAGGGAACGATGAATCCAAAAAATCTGCTTCCCTACAAGCGCTTCAAAAATATGTTTCTGAAAATAATACCGAAGATAGTTATGTGCTATTTCTTGGGAATAGTTTTTATCCATCTGGAATGATACCGAAGGATGAAAAGCTGAAAGCAAAAGCCGAAATTGCCATGCAGAAACAGGTAGATGCGTTGAAGGATTTTAAAGGAAAAGTCGTAGTAGTACCGGGAAACCTAGACTGGAAAAGCGGAGTTGATGGATTGGAACTTGAGGAGGATTTTTTGAAAGCACGCTATAATGATGCAGACATCCTGCAGCCCAATAATGGTTGCCCTATGGAAAGCATTGATATTAATGAAGATGTACAACTTATTATAGTTGATACACAATGGTATTTGGAAGATTGGGATGATTATCCAAAAATGAATGACAAGTGCGATATAAAAACACGTCAAAAACTTTTCATTGAGATTGAAAATGAAATAAAGAAAAATGCCCACCGCACTATTGTTTTTGCTATGTTTCATCCTTTGATAACAAATGGGCAACTCGGCGGCCAATATCCCTTGATACACAAAGATGTTTTAAGTACGTTAATAAAGCCAATCAAAACGCAAGGGGCTATCTCAAAGCAGGATCGTTACAACGAACGATACAATGAATTTATGAGCAGAATGGAGGTTTTGACGAAGGATTTGAACAGGCTCATTTTTGTTTCCGGCGCAGAGAAATCACTCCAGTATATTGAAAAACCACGAGCAAAGCAAATTATCTCAGGTGCCGCCAATGATACTACAGCGGCGCGATTGGGTCAATTCGGTAAATTCAGTTATGGCGGAAATGGATTCGCCAGACTTGACGTAAATAAAGACGGTTCATCAAACGTAACTTTTTTAAAGGCAAAAAATGATGGAACATCTGAAGTTCTCTATCAAGCTGAAATTTTTCCCGCAGAAAAGGAGTATGATCTTTCAAAAGTTCCAAATTCATTTCCCGCAACGGTAAGGGCTTCAGTTTATGAAGATTCGCAGGTTGAAAAAACAGGTTTCTTCAAAACACTTTGGGGTGAACACTACCGAAAAATATACGGCACTGATGTTACCGCAAAAGTCGCTGTCCTGGATACACTATACGGCGGTCTGAAAGTTATTCGTCCTGGCGGTGGGCACCAGACACGCTCTCTTCGATTGGAAGATAAAGATGGAAAAACCTATAACATGAGAGCTCTGGAGAAAAGCGCAGTGCAATTTTTGCAGACCGTTATAATTAAGGACAAAGAAATTGAAGCGGATTTTGTGAATACAATTCCTGAAGAATTGATTCAGGATTTCTATACTGCCGCCCATCCCTACGGCGCATTTGCTATTCCAAAACTTGCGGATGGTGCAGGAGTGTTGCACACCAATCCAAAACTTTTCTGGGTGCCGAAGCAAAAAGCATTAGGTAAATACAATGAAAACTACGGCGATGAACTCTACATGATCGTAGAACGTCCCGATAAAGAATTTGATGGTGAAATCTTCGGAAATGCGGATGACGTTGAAAGTACGGATGACCTTTTGGCAAAATTAAGAGAGGATGAAAAGTATAGACTTGATGAAAAAGCCTATGTACGCGCCAGAATTTTTGATATGTTGATAGGAGATTGGGACAGGCATAACGACCAGTGGCGTTTTGCACAGCACAAAAATGATGATGGCTCGTCCACTTTTATCCCCATTCCTCGGGATAGGGATCAGGTTTTCTCAAATTTTGATGGTGGATTGCTGGATGTTGCGCGCACACTTTTTAATACCTCACGTCAATTTCAAGTGTATGGTGAAGAGTTGAAACATACCAAATGGTTCAATTCTGCGGGAATAAAATTGGACAATGCACTCATCAATAATGTAACAAGAGAGGAATGGATTGCCGAAGCGCAGGCAATTCAAAATGGAGTTACGGATCAAATTATTGAAGAAGCATTTGACGATTTACCTAAAGAAGCCCAAGATGAATCAGCTTCAGAATTAAAACAAAAATTGAAAGGCAGAAGAGATAATATCGTAAAAATTACGGAAGAATACTACGAGTATTTCTCAAAATTGCAAGTGCTTACCGGAACTGATAAAGATGATTATCTTGAAGTCACCCGATTGCCAGAAGGTAAAACGAATATCAAGATCTATCGTTTAAAGGATGGTGAAAAAGCGGATTTATTGGTCGATAGAACATTTGATGCGAAGGAAACAAAGGAAATTTGGCTCTACGGTCTGGATGATGATGATGTTTTTGATGTGAAAGGTGATGGCAATAAGCCAATTTTCCTAAGGATAATTGGTGGTCAAAATAATGACACCTATAAAATTTCAAATGGAAGAAAGGTTAAAGTATACGACCAAAAAAGCAAGAATAACACAATTGAAGAAAAAGGCGGTGCCAGCTTTAGATTGACTGATAATTACGATTTCAACACATATAATTATCAAAAACAGATACAATCTATCAATCTTTTGGCACCATCTGTAGGCTTCAATCCAGATGATGGAATACAAGTTGGACTTACAAATACATTCACGCTCAATGGCTTTCAGCGCAATCCTTTCACGCAACAGCACAGAATAGGTTTTGGATATTATTTTGCTACAAACAGTTTTGATTTGGATTACGAAGGACAATTTGCCAATATTTTTGGAAGCTGGAACTTTTTAATTGGCGGATACTATAAAAATGCCAACTTCGCTGAAAACTTCTTCGGTATAGGTAATGAAACCATTAATCCGCAATATGAATTTGATTTTGATAGAGATTACAACCGTGTAAGAATTGGCGGTTATGGCGCCAATATTGGAATTGTAAAAGATTCGCCTTACGGAAGTTTTTATCAATTTAAAGCAATTTTTGAAGGAATTGAAGTAGAAGGCACTGATGGAAGGTTTATCACAGATTTGCCCGTTCCTCCCACAGAATTAGATGAGACCCAATTTTTCGCCACTGCGGAAGGAACCTACGGTTATGAAAGTTACGATAACAAAGTAAACCCCACCAAAGGAATGCGCTTCGACTTGAGCGTGGGAGCCACTCAAAATATTGACGATGAAGACGCCATTTTTGGATATGTAAAGCCAAGAATTATATTTTACAATGCATTATCGAAAAATAGAAAGTTTGTTTTAAGAACTGATTTCCGCAGTCAAATAAATATTGGTAACAATTACGAATTCTACCAGGCTGCGCAATTGGGAGGCGATAATGGCTTACGCGGGTATAGAAACGAGCGATTTACCGGAAGGACATCTGCTGTGGGAAGTGGTGATATTTTGTATAATTTCAATAGATTTAGAACGGCCCTAACTCCGGTACAAATTGCCATTTTTGGTGGTTACGACGTGGGAAGAGTTTGGGTGCGAAATGACACGTCAGATGTATGGCATAGTTCTTTTGGTGGTGGCTTATTGGTAAATGCCGCGGATGTTATAAGTGGAAAATTTAACTTATTTACGGGAGGTGAAGGACTGCGCTTTACGTTTGGTCTTGCATTTTCAATGTAATATCTATGATTTTTAAAAGAAAATATTTCTATTTTATTTTAACCATTGCATTGACGTCGTGCGCAACGTATGCGCCACAATATAAATTTCCGGATGCCAATCCCATTTATCCATCTGAAAAAACGGTTGAAAAAACTTTTTATTTAGTGGGTGATGCGGGTCTTTCGCCTATGGGCGGGATGAGCGAGGCGTTGCAGACTTTCAAAAATTATCTTTCGAAAGAGAAAGTAAATGACAATTACACTATTTATTTAGGAGATAACATTTATCCTTCAGGATTGGAGCCAGAGGGAGATCCAAAAAGGAAAATGTCTGAAAATATGATTGATGCCCAGTATAAAGCCGTAAAGGATTATACTGGGCAAACTGTTTTTATACCCGGAAACCACGAATATTACAGTGGGGGCGTGGTGGGCCTAAAGCGGGAGGAGGATTACGTGGAAAAACTTTTTGGTGGCGAAGATGCTTTTAGGCCAAGCAACGGTTGCCCATTAGAAAGTGTAAACGTTTCAGATGATATTCAATTGATTGTTATTGATTCGCAATGGTATTTGGAGGATTGGAACAAAAATCCAACGATGAATAAAGATTGCGACATAAAATCACGTGAAAAATTCTTCATTGAACTGAATCTGGAAATTCAAAAAAATAAAAATAAGACCATTGTTTTTGCAATGCACCATCCTATGTACACAGATGGTAATCACGGCGGTTATTTTGCCTTGGAAAAACATTTGTATCCCCTTCAGAAAAAAATACCCATGCCTTTTTTGGCATCCATTGTGGTTCAGGTGCGTTCGCAGGGAGGTGTCTCGGTGCAGGACAGGTACAATGAGTTATATAACAATTTGATGAATAGACTTCAACAGATTGTAAAGAACCACAAACGAGTTGTATTTGTTTCCGGCCATGACCACACGTTACAGTATATCGAGGATGGTAATTTTAGGCAGATTGTTTCCGGAAGCGGTTCAAAGGAGTCTTATGCGGCCACGGGCGAGAATGGATATTTCAGTAACGGAAGGCAGGGTTTTGCCGTTCTCGATGTCTTTACAGATGGTTCCTCTTGGGTTCGTTATTATGCGGGAGATGAAAATTTTGAACCTGAGATAATTTTTCAAAAAGAAGTGATTCCCGCTCCGGTCAATGTGGATTTGAATCAATTTCAGGAAGAATTCCCGTCTGAAGTATCCGTTCCCATCTATAAGCAGGACAGTATTCGCGAAGCACTTTTTTTCAAAACAATTTGGGGCCAAAAATACGAGAATGCATATTCCACTTCGGTTCGTGCAAATGTTGCCGTGCTGGATACTTTATATGGTGGTCTTACTGTTATCAGGGAAGGAAAGGAATTGGATTACAGATCGCTCGTGCTACGTGATAAAAAAGGAAATCGCTACCGAATGCGGGCAATGGGTAAAAATGCGCTTCAGATTTCGGAGAAATTGGTATTTGATGCTAACAATGAAAACCCAGCGCAAGTTGAGAAACAGGAGGTTCCAAAGCCAGAAATTCTGAATGTAGATTTCTATACGGCATCGCATCCTTATGCCGTGATGGCAATTCCGTATATGGCAAAGGCCATCAACGTTTTTTATACTACGCCGGAGCTTTTTTATGTTCCGAAACAAAAAAGATTGGGCAACTACAATGACAATTTTGGGGATGAACTTTATTTGATTTCCGTGGAACCTTCCGAAAGAAGTGAAGGAGAAGTTTTATTTGAGTACCCCGATGATGTAGAAACCACAGATGATATTTTAATAAAATTACGTAAGACCGGAAATGTTTTTGTTGATGAACAGAGCTATATAAAATCACGACTTTTTGATATGTTAATAGGCGATTGGGACCGTGAAAATGACCACTGGCGCTGGGCACAGTATGACAACAATACTGGGGAAGACGTTTATGTGCCAATCGCAAAGAATAGGGACGAGGCTTTTTCAAGTTTTGAGGGCAATATTCTGGATATTACGAGATCCATTTTTGGCGGAACTAGGCAATCACACGTTTATTCCAAAAATTTGACAGATTTAAAATGGTTCAATCAAGAAGGAACTATTCTGGATCGCGCGCTTATTCAAAATTCAGGAAGAAATCAATGGAAATTTTTAGCCACCGTTATCCAGGATAGCATTACAGATTCCATAATTGACAATGCTTTCGAAAAAATTCCACAAGAAGTCCAAGATGAATCACTTCAAAATATAAAAAAAATTTTGAAGGAAAGAAAAAAGAATCTGGTTGATATTGCGGACAGATACTACACCTATTTATCAACCCTTCAGACCATAGTGGGGACGGATTATGATGATATTTTCGAAATAACTAGACTACCCGATGGCAAAACAAATATAAAGACATACACTACCATCAACGGCGTAAAGTCTGATACGCTGATTGATAGAACCTTTTCGCATAAGGATACAAAAGAACTTTGGCTCTACGGATTGAATGGAAATGACAGTTTTAGAATAGTGGGCGATCACAATGATTTGATTTATGTGAGAGCCGTTGGAGGGCACGGAACAGATAGCTATGATTTGGAAGAAGGAAGGCGTGTGAAGGTGTATGACTATCAAAATTTAGAAAGTACCGTGGTAGAAAAAAAAGGCGGAAGTTTACGTTTTACAGATGTTTATAATCTGAATACGTATGATTACCGGAAGCAGATAGACCGCACCCACGGCGTAGTTTCCGCAATTGGTTACAATCCTGATGATGGTTTTAGGGCGGCGGCACAGTATATATTTAGAATCGATAATTTTCAAAAAAATCCGTTCTCACAAAGGCACACGCTCAATGCAGCATATTTTACGGATGTTGACAGCTATGAACTTGCATATACCGGTGAATTTGCAAATATTAAAGATGATTTGAACCTAAGCTTGGGCGGAAGATATACCAGCCCAAATTACACCATAAATTTCTTTGGCTTCGGAAATGAAACCGAGAATTTACAAGAGGAAGCCGGTTTTGATTTCAACAGGATCAAGGTTCAAAATATTTCTGCAAACGTGGGGCTTCTTCGCAATAGCCTTTTTGGAAGTTTCTTTAAACTCCAAACATCCTTTGAAACCTATAGGGTTGATGATAGCGGAACTAATTTTTTCAATTTAATCGGGAATCAAACCACTGATAATAAATATTTTGGAACGCTTGAAGGAATCTACAATTACCGAAGTGCGGACGATGTAATTAACCCAACGCTCGGGATGATGTTTGATCTTCAATTGGGCGTAACGGATAATCTTGAAGATAATTCAAGGGTTTTTGGCTTTTTAAAATCAAGAATTGGTTTTTATAATACCTTGATACGTGATAGGAGTTTGGTTTTGAAAACCAATTTGAGAACCCATTTAAATTTTGGAAACCAATACGAATTCTATCAAGCTGCTTTTATTGGCGGAGACAGTGATCTGCGCGGTTATCGTGCAGAACGATTTATGGGAAGATCTGCACTTGTGGGAAGTGCCGATTTACGCTACAAATTTCCGTCTTTTAAAATTGGTATTATCCCGATAAATATTGGAATCTATGGCGGTGCAGATTTGGGACGGGTTTGGCAACGTAATGAAACTTCGAAAAAATGGCATAATTCCCGAGGTGGAGGATTGTACATCAATGGTTCCGGTGGGCTAAATGGTAGTTTTAGCGCCTTTAATTCTACGGAAGGAACAAGGGTAACTTTCGGTCTCGGATTTGATTTCTAAAAATTGATACATTAAAAAACCCGCTAAAAAGCGGGTTTTTTAATGTATGTAATTCTAAATTTCAGGATGGTTTTGTGAGGTTTTCATGGTCCAGGCATCCAGCATCCAGCTCACTTTTTCAAGATCAGCAATAAAGCTTCCTATCATATCAATAGTTCCTTCATCGCCGGCAGCATCGGCTTTTTCTACCACTTTTCGCATTTGTTTCAGTAAAAGTCCGTGGTCTTCCAAAAGAATTTTTACCATCTCAGTATCTTTTGTTTCTGAAGGTGATTCTTTTAGATTGCTTATTTTCAAATAATCAGTAAAATTGCTTGTAGGTTGAAAGCGAAGCGTTAAAATACGCTCGGCAATTTCGTCAACTTTTATTTTTGCGTCTTCATACATTTCTTCAAATTTTATATGAAGATCAAAAAAATTGGGTCCTACCACATTCCAGTGAAAATTTCGCAATTTTTGATAATACATATGGTAATCTGCCAACAGTATATTCATCTGTTCGGCCGTGGCCGTAATTTTCTTTTTATCAAGATTTAAATAATTCATTTATATAGTTTTTGGTTATTCCCAAAGATACTTCATTGAAGATAATTTTTGCAATTCTGAAAAAAGGTTTAGTGTTTTTTTAACGGCAATAAAGATTCCGTATCACTTTTAAAGCCTTCGGTTTATTGTAACTTTGGAATCTATGAATGAAAATGAACTCAAGTCCTATTTGGAAACCGCCATAGTTGCTTCGCTAAAGGCCGGACGGGAAATATTGAAAATTTACGATACCAACTTTGATGTTGAAATTAAGGAAGATAATTCTCCTTTAACGCAAGCCGATAAAAACGCAAATAAGGTTATCAATTACTATCTTCAACAAACCAATATTCCAATAATTAGCGAAGAAAACAAGCAATTGCCTTACGCTGAAAGAAAACACTGGACGCGTTGCTGGATTGTTGATCCGCTGGATGGAACAAAGGAATTTATAAAAAGAAATGGCGAATTTACCGTAAATATCGCGCTTGTAGAAAATGGCAATCCTGTACTTGGAGTGATTTATGTTCCTGTGACCAAGGAATTGTATTTCACTTCAGAAGATTTAAAAAATTCAAAAAAAATAACAATTACTTCCGAAGATGAAACTATTGAAAATATTTTTAAGAATTCTTCGGTTATAAAGCCTTCAGCAATCAGCGATACTGTGAAAATTGTGGGAAGTCGGTCGCATTTAAATGATAATACAAAAAAATTCATTTCAGAAATTGAAAAAAAACATAGTGTTGAAATGGTCTCAAAAGGGAGCTCAATAAAGTTCTGTCTGGTAGCTGAAGGCGCAGCACACATTTATCCCAGATACGCGCCCACAATGGAATGGGATACCGCGGCGGGCCACGCGATATGCAAAACTGCCGGAGTAGAGGTAATTGACCATAAAACCAAAAAACCGATGATCTACAACAGGCCCAATCTGCTGAATAACTATTTTATAGTAAGTTCACTGTGAAATATATACTTGCAGATTTCAGAAAAAATGATTTTATAGTATCTTCACAAACGCAATTTGCCGCACGGCAATCGGTTCTAAAATTTGGCTGAGATGGAAAATATAATTCCCCATAAATTCAACATTGGCAAGACAGAGCGAGCTGGACTCAAAAACCACGACACGGTGCTTCTCTGGTTTACGGGCCTTTCAGGTTCCGGCAAGTCCACCATTGCGAATGCCCTGGAAACGGAACTATATCATAAAAAGATACACACCTATATTTTGGACGGTGACACTATAAGAAAGGGCCTTAACGGAAATCTTGGTTTTTCAGAAGAAGATAGAAGCGAAAACATAAGGCGCATTGCCGAAGTTGCCAATTTGATGCTGGATGCAGGATTGGTGGTTATGGCATCATTTATTTCGCCCTACCGCGAGGATCGCGAACAGGTAAAACGAATTGTTGGGTATACCAAAATGATTGAAATTTTTATAAATACACCAATTGAAACCTGCGAAATAAGGGATGTAAAAGGTCTTTACGAAAAGGCACGGAAAGGTGAAATAAAGAACTTCACCGGCGTAGATGCACCATACGAAGCACCATTGGCGCCAGATATTGAAATAGATACAACAAAAATGTCAATCAATGAGGCGGTGAATTTGATATTAATAAAGATTTCATCAAAAATTGAAATAAGAAACTGAAGCTGAATTAATCTGCAGATTATACTAAAAAGTATGAATAAATATTATTTGAATTATTTGGATGAGCTGGAATCTGAAGCAATTTATATTCTTCGTGAGGTTTGGGCACAGTTTCAAAATCCAGTAATTCTCTTTTCTGGCGGAAAAGATTCAATTGTGGTGACTTATTTGGCAAAAAAGGCTTTTTTTCCATCAAAAATTCCCTTTCCGCTTTTGCACGTGGATACGGGCCATAATTTTCCCGAAACGCTTCAATTTCGAGATGAGTTAATTAAAGATTTGGGACTTACACTTCTTGTAGCCTCAGTTCAAGAATCGATAAATAGCGGAAGAGTCTCCGAAGAAAAAGGAAAAAGCGCTACACGAAATGCGCTTCAGATTACAACATTACTCGACGCTATTGAGCATCATAAAATTGATTGCGCCATTGGCGGCGGAAGGAGGGATGAGGAAAAAGCACGCGCAAAAGAGCGGTTTTTTTCGCATCGGGATGATTTTGGACAGTGGGATCCCAAAAACCAGCGGCCCGAACTTTGGAATATTTTAAACGGAAAACATTTTGAAGGCGAACATTTTAGGGCCTTTCCCATTAGCAATTGGACTGAAATGGATGTGTGGAATTACATTGAACGCGAAAACATCAAAATTCCTTCGTTATATCTGGCACACCAGCGGGAGGTGGTTTGGCGAAACCAATGTTGGATTCCATTTTCAGAATTTTTGAAATTGGATGAAAATGAAAAAGTTGTTTCAAAGAAAATTCGCTTTAGAACATTGGGAGATATTACTATTACCGGAGGAATTGAATCTGAGGCAGATACTGTCAATAAAATAGTTTTTGAAGTTGCAGCAATGAAGCAAACCGAACGCGGAAATAGAAGCGATGATAAGCGCAGTGAAACCAGTATGGAGGACAGAAAGCGACAGGGATATTTTTAATATTCAAGAAAAAAAGAATGGAAATAGATAAAAATCAATTACTTAGATTTACTACTGCCGGAAGTGTGGATGACGGTAAAAGTACTTTGATAGGGAGATTGTTGTATGATAGCAAATCCATTTTTGAAGATCAAATTGCAGCGGTAGAAACTACCAGTAAGAGAAAAGGACACGAAGGAATTGATCTCGCATTGTTTACCGATGGTTTACGGGATGAACGCGAACAAGGTATCACAATTGACGTGGCCTATCGCTATTTTACCACTCCCAAGCGCAAATTTATAATTGCTGATACGCCCGGCCATATTCAATATACCCGAAATATGGTTACGGGAGCATCCACAGCCAATGCCGCACTTATTTTGGTAGATGCCCGCCACGGAGTTATTGAACAAACCAAACGGCACGCTTTTATTGCTTCGCTTTTGCAAATACCGCATATTGTGGTCTGTATCAATAAAATGGATCTGGTTGATTATTCAGAAGAAATATTTCAGCGCATAATGCATGATTTTGAAGGTTTCTCTTCAAAACTTTACGTGAAGGATATTCAATTTTTACCCATTAGCGCTTTGCACGGGGATAATGTGGTAAACAGATCCACGAATATGGATTGGTATCAAGGAGCGCCATTGCTATATACCTTAGAGACTATGCATATTGGGAGTGACATCAATAAAATTGATGCACGCTTTCCTGTGCAGACGGTTCTTCGGCCACAGCGGGATGAATTTATAGATTATCGCGGATATGCTGGGCGGGTTGCAAGCGGAATTTTTAGACCGGGTGATGATATTGTAGTTATGCCATCGGGTTTTGCTTCAAAAATAAAGAGCATCGATACAATGACAGGGACAATTTCTGAAGCTTTTGCACCTATGAGTGTTGCTATAACCCTGGAAGACGATATAGACATAAGTCGCGGGGATATGATTGTAAAAACCAATAACCAACCAAAGGCCGTCCAGGAATTTGATGCCATGCTCTGCTGGTTGCATAATACTGCTGCAAAGTCGCGAGCTAAATATAGCATTCGGCATACGAGTAATGATCAAAAAGCAATGATAACAAACGTTGTCTATAAGATTGATATAAACACATACGCAAGGGAAGAAGATAATAAAGAACTGGAAATGAATAGCATTGCACGCGTGACGCTGCGTACAACCCGCCCCATAATGGCTGATGAATACCGGGAGAATCGTGCTACCGGAAGTTTTATTCTTATTGACAACACAACACACGAAACCGTAGCTGCCGGAATGATTGTGTGAATTGGGTTTTTGAAACCCCTCAACCACACACTTAAAACCTTTTCCATACCTTTGTACAAACCTAAAAACTATGCTCATTATTGGCATTGCCGGCGGCACCGGAAGCGGAAAAACTACTGTTGTGGACCAGATTGTGGCAGAATTACCAGCAGATGAGGTCTGTGTAATTTCACAAGATTCCTATTATCACGATACCAGCGAACTTACCTACGCGGAACGTGTAAAAATTAATTTTGACCATCCCAATTCCATCGATTTTGATCTTTTGGTAAGCCATTTGGAAGAACTTCGGCAGGGAAATTCATTTGAGCAGCCCGTATATTCTTTTGTGGAGCACAACCGCACCGGCGAGACCATTACCACATTTCCGAAAAAAGTAATTATTGTCGAGGGAATTCTTATCTTAACGCACCCCGATATCCGTGAAATGTTCGACATTAAAATTTTTGTGCACGCAGATAGCGACGAACGGTTGATTCGCCGTTTAAAAAGGGACATCGCAGACCGCGGACGCGATTTGGAAGAAGTTTTAAACCGTTACCAGACCACGCTAAAGCCAATGCACCAGCAATTTATTGAACCAACCAAGGAGTACGCGGATATCATCATCCCCACAAATCGTTACAACACCGTGGCGGTAAATGTAATACGCAGTATTATAAATCAAAAACTTAACTATTCGGAGCTGTGAAGTTTTCAGAATTCAGACAGAAAAAATGGGTGCGGGTGGTGAGCAATAAATATATGCTCATTCTCATACTTTTTGTGGTTTGGATGGTGTTTTTTGATACAAATTCATATCTAATTCATCACGAGCTGGATCACGACATCAATGGGCTCGAGGAAAATAGGGATTTCTATAAAAATGAAATCGATAGCGATAAGGCGTTTATAAAAAAAATGGAGGACAGTAATGAAATGGAAAAGTTCGCTCGCGAAAAATATTATCTGAAAAAAGAAAACGAGGATATTTTCATTATCGAAAACGAAGATTCCATCAAAGAAAAAAAAGAAAATGAATGATTTTTTGTTTGAAGAATTCAATGAAGTCTCCGCAAAACAGTGGAAACAACAGATTCAATACGATCTAAAGGGTGCCGATTATAACGAGGCGCTTATCTGGCAAAGTCCTGAAGGCATAAATGTGAAGCCGTTTTATCACGCGGACGATTTCAAGGAAAATTTTCGGCCCGTTCCCGGGCAGCCCAAAAGTTGGAAAATCGCACAATCCATATTTATTGACGATGAGGCAATAGCCAACAAAATTGCACTGGATGCCATCGATCGCGGAGCGGAATCCATTATTTTTTCGGCTGAAAAGGAATTCGATTTCAACAAAACATTCGCCTCTTTTCCCTTTGAAGAAATACCTATTTATTTCGAAATAAAATTTCTTTCTGATGCATTCTATTCCAAACTCATTTTATTTTTTTCAGATAAGAAAGCAACGGTTCACTATAATATTGATATCATAGGAAATTTGGCCCGCACGGGAAACTGGTTCCATAGTTTAAAGGAAGACCACGCAATTTTGGACAGTATTCTTGAAAAAAATGCTTCCGAAAATATCTTGTCAGTTCATGCTTCTTTGTATCAAAACGCGGGTGCAAACATTGTCCAGCAGCTTGCGTATGCTTTGGCACACGCCAATGAATATTTAAATCACTTGAGCCCTGCATTGCTGCAATCGCAAATTTTCACATTCCAACTGGCCACTGGTCCCAATTATTTTTTCGAAATAGCCAAAATCCGTGCATTGCGTATTCTTTATGAAACATTGGCACGAGAATACAACGCAAGGGAAATCTGCCACATTGTTGTCACTCCTTCAAAAAGAAACAAAACGTTATACGATTATAATGTAAATATGCTTCGCAGCACCACCGAATGTATGAGCGCGGTGCTGGGCGGCGCAGATGCGGTGTGCAATCTTCCGTACGATGCACTATACCACAAAAGCAATGAATTTGGCGAGCGAATCGCTAGAAACCAACTGCTTGTACTCAAACACGAGAGCTATTTTGATACCGTAAGCAATCCCGCCGATGGCACCTATTACATTGAAAGCCTTACGGAAGAACTGGCGGAAAAAGCGCTTCAGTTATTTAAGGAAATTGAAAAAGGCGGCGGATTTCTTCAGCAATTGAAAGATGGAACCATTCAGAAAAAAATTAAGGAAAGTGCTGAAAAAGAGCAGCAAGCATACAATGCTGGGCAACTGAAGTTATTGGGGACCAATTACCATCCAAACAAAAATGATAGGATGAAAGAGGATTTGGAGCTGTTTCCATTCGTGAAAAACAATCCCGTCAAGACCTTAATTGCTCCAATTGTCGAAAAACGCCTTGCTGAAACAACGGAACAAGAACGCTTAAAAACTGAATAATGGCAGCAGAACTTGAAGTTTTATTGGGTATTATCTTCGTAATCCTTGGGCTCGCAATCTTAATACGATTGAAGAAATTGAGCAAATCCAGATATTACAGATGGGTATTTTTGGCCGGAGCCATACTCTTGATTGGGTTCGGTATTTCATTGGCAATGGAAGTAATTGTGGAAAATGTATAGAAAAACGACACTTGTATTCTTGATAATCTTATCGCTAACGGTAGTTTCCTGTATGGAAATTGGTACGCAGGTGGTAGATTGGATGAATCTGGAAGAAGGCGAAACACATATATCCGGCAAATACCACATTTTGGAGGAAGACGGCGCGCGCGTTTTTCTGCCAGAGAGTTTTGACAGGTATTCCCTTGCCGAATATCAAGAGGTTTTAAGGAAAAAACTGCCGCCGGCCCAGGCTTCAGCACAGATAACCAGCATCAACAAAAAGATGCAAATGGACGGCAAAATGTACATCTATTTTGATGAACTTTCTGGCGCTACATTTCTGGTGTACAGTCTTCCGTATACCGAGCTTTCAAAAAGCGATGCCCGCCAGGCTTTGGGGATTATGCGCATTCAAAATGAAAATGCCTTGGCACCGGGAACTTCCTATGAAAAAGTTACCGCAAAATACGTGGGCTATCCCACAAATTATATTTTTAAAAGTGTTTACAGAATCGCTTCAGAAGAAGATGACTTCCAGTATTTTAATTCAGTATATTTTGTAACACGACAGGGCAAGACCTTCGGCTTCCAACTTACCACGGGCGTCGGGGTGTTTTTTGACCCGTACATTGAAAAATTGGATTTATAATGGCAAGAAAAGATTTACAGCATATCAATTTAAAAAAGACAGATGGCGAAAAATCAGCGACGAAAGACCAATCTGTCACCGCAAGCACTCCCAACAATCATCGGGACGAGGAGCAACCTTCCACATTTCAGACGGCAGAGGAAATCCAAATAAAAAAAACCTACACGGAAGAAGATATAGAAAACCTAAAACATTTAAACTTCGTCGCCGGAATCACTCCCAACCTCCGTGGGCCGTATTCTACTATGTACGTACGCAGGCCGTGGACCATACGTCAATACGCAGGTTTTAGCAATGCCGAGGAAAGCAACGCTTTTTACAGAAGAAACCTTGCCGCGGGCCAAAAAGGTCTTTCCGTGGCGTTTGACCTTGCTACCCATCGTGGCTACGATAGCGACCATGAAAGGGTAGAGGGCGATGTAGGTAAAGCAGGTGTAGCCATAGATAGCGTGGAGGATATGAAAATTCTTTTTGACCAGATTCCACTGGACAAGATGAGCGTGTCGATGACGATGAACGGCGCCGTGCTTCCCATTATGGCGTTTTACATTGTCGCCGCCGAGGAGCAGGGCGTTTTGCCAAAAGAATTGGCTGGCACCATCCAGAATGACATTCTGAAAGAGTTTATGGTGCGAAACACCTATATCTATCCGCCCACGCCATCGATGAAGATCATCAGCGATATTTTTGAATTCACTTCCCAAAATATGCCCAAGTTCAACAGCATCTCCATTTCCGGTTACCATATGCAGGAGGCAGGAGCCACGGCAGATATTGAACTTGCATACACCCTGGCAGACGGTCTGGAATACATCCGCACCGGCATAAAGGCGGGAATGGATATAGATACCTTTGCGCCCCGATTGTCTTTCTTTTGGGCCATTGGGATGAACCATTTTATGGAAATCGCAAAGATGCGTGCCGCCCGTATGCTGTGGGCAAAAATTGTAAAACAGTTTAACCCGAAGAGCGAAAAATCATTGGCACTGCGCACCCACTGCCAGACTAGCGGTTGGAGCCTTACCGAGCAGGATCCGTTCAACAATGTGGCGCGTACCGCCATTGAAGCTGCCGCGGCAGTTTTCGGTGGAACGCAATCGTTACACACCAATGCGTTGGACGAGGCCATAGCCCTCCCAACCGATTTCTCTGCACGCATTGCGCGGAACACACAGATTTTCCTGCAGACCGAAACCCAGATCACTAAAACCGTAGACCCGTGGGCGGGCAGTTATTATGTGGAAAGCCTTACGGATGAAATTGCCAAGAAAGCCTGGGCGCTTATCCAGGAAGTGGAGGAACTGGGCGGAATGACCAAGGCCATAGAGGCGGGCATCCCCAAACTCCGTATTGAGGAAGCATCAGCAAAAAAACAGGCGCGTATTGATAGCGGGCAGGATATCATTGTGGGCGTAAACAAATATAGACTCGCCAAGGAAGATCCCCTGCAGATTCTGGATGTGGATAACCAAAAGGTGCGCAACTCACAGATAGCGCGTTTGGAACGTATAAAAGCGGAACGCGACACCAAAAAAGTAGCAGATGCCCTGGCAGCAATTACCGAGTGCGCACGCACGGGCGAAGGCAACTTATTGGCATTGGCCGTAGAAGCCGCCCGCCATAGGGCTACTTTGGGCGAAATCTCAACCGCTATGGAAAAGGAATTTGGCAGGTATAAGGCGCAAATTCGTTCCTTTAGTGGTGTATATAGTAAGGAAATGAAAAAAGACGAAAGCTTTGAAAAGGCGCGGCAAATGGCAGACCAGTTTGCCGAACAGGAAGGCCGCCGCCCCCGTATTATGATTGCCAAAATGGGGCAGGACGGTCACGACCGTGGTGCCAAGGTGGTAGCCACCGGCTATGCCGATGTAGGTTTTGATGTGGACATAGGCCCACTCTTTCAGACCCCGGCAGAGGCCGCCAAGCAAGCGGTGGAAAATGACGTGCACATATTGGGCGTCTCCTCCCTCGCCGCGGGCCACAAAACCCTCGTGCCACAGGTTATTGAAGCCCTAAAAAAATACGGTCGTGAAGATATTATGGTCATCGTGGGCGGCGTGATACCCGCGCAGGACTACCAGTACCTTTTTGATGCCGGCACAGTGGCAGTGTATGGTCCCGGCACCCGCATTAGCGATGCCGCTATTGAAATGTTGGGGATTTTGATTGAGGGGGTGGAGTGATTAAAAATTTAAAAACCAAAATTTAATTTTTGTAACTTACAAAAAAGAAGATTGATTAAAATGAAAGCTAAAGAACCATTATTTGACTATATAAATCCTGAATTAGAATATTCAATAGAAAATGGAGATTGTTTAAAGGTTTTGAAAAAATATGATGATCAAAAGTTTGACCTCATCATTACTTCACCACCATATAATATTGGAAAATCTTATGAGACAAAAACATCGATTGAAGAATATCTCGACACCCAAGAGGATATAATAACTGAATTAATTCGAGTGTTGTCTGATAATGGCAGTATATGTTGGCAAGTTGGAAATTTTGTGGATAAGGGAGAAGTATTTCCTTTAGATATATACTATTATCAAATTTTTAAAAAACTTGGATTAAAATTACGTAATAGAATAATTTGGCATTTTGGACATGGTCTTCACGCATCAAATCGATTTTCAGGTAGATATGAAACTATACTGTGGTTTTCAAAAACCGACGATTATATTTTTAATTTGGATAATGTTCGCGTTCCTGCAAAATACCCCGGCAAACGTCATTTTAAAGGTCCGAATAAAGGTAAACTTTCGGGAAACCCTAAAGGTAAAAACCCTTCCGATATTTGGGAAATAGTTTTAAAAGATTGGGAAAATGAACTATGGAATATTCCAAATGTTAAATCTAATCATCCAGAAAAAACTACTCATCCCTGTCAATATCCAATAGAACTTGTTGAAAGATGTGTTTTAGCTTTAACAAATCAAAACAGTTGGGTTTTAGATCCTTTTAATGGGGTTGGCTCCGCTGTAATTGCTGCTTTAAAAAATGATAGAAATGTCATAGGTATTGATAAGGATAAGGAATATTGTAGAATTGCAAAAAATAGAATTGAGGAATTAAAAGAAGGTCAGTTAAAAATGCGTCCCATAAATAAACCCATACATAAACCTGATAAAAAAAATAAGCTTTCACAATTTCCACAGGAATGGCAAGAATTAAAACTGGAAAAAAATAAATGAAAATAGCTCAAAAATACTCACACTTAAATGGAGAAGAATATTTAATTGTTCATTATAATAAGCTTTACAAGGAAATTATTTCAGTTATAGAATCGATAAAAGCTGATGATTTCAAAACGAAAGTCAGTAAAGAAAAAACCAAAAAAGGCAATAAATTATATAGTCCACGGGAATTAAATACTGCTTTTGATCGAGCTTTTCAAAAAGTGGGCTGGAATGAGAGTCGTTATTCATACTATATAACCCTTAATAGGGAATTAATGGAGAAAAGCTTGTTGATGACAACAAATGAACAGAAGGTGTTTCTTCAAGAAAATGGGGAAGAATCACCAATTTATAGCTACAACCAAACCGATTTTGTTAAAAATAAAATTGCAGTAGAAGTGCAGTTCGGGAAATATTCTTTTGTAGCGTATGATTTGTTCGTAAAACATATGCTATTCTATTCGGGAGGAGTAATTAATTTAGGTATAGAAATACTTCCCACTAAAAAAATGCAATTGCAGATGTCCAGTGGTGTAGCATATTATGAGGGAGAAGTTTACAATGTTATGCGTCAAGGAAGAAATAGCCCGCCCGTACCGCTTCTTATCTTGGGAATTGAGCCCTAATAAATTAAATATAATGAGCAATAGAATCAATAAAATATTATTTAGACATACTCCCGCTACCAGAAGCATCTCTCTCGTGAGCACCACAACCAATAACCCCGTTAGTGCGAACGTCCCGACCAACACAAAACTTCGAAATATTTATTTATAAAAAAGTATATATTTGCGCGCTTTAAATGACTTTTCTGTTCAAGAAAAACGGAACAAACCTTATAAGCATAATAACATACTTTAATCCATTAACGCAAACAAATGCAAAATTTCGAACAAACCAATACATTAATCCTTGCTGAAACGGGAAAGCGATTTTTAAATAACCTTATTGATACCATTTGTTTTTACTTTCTTATTTTCTTGAGCGCAATGCTTTTCGATGAAGTGCTGGGCATTGTGCCCGAAGAAGGTGCTGATTGGTTCGTTCTTTATTTCATTCTTCTTTATGTAGTGTTCCACGCATTATTTGAGTATTTTTTTGGGAAAACTCCAGGAAAGTTTCTTACGAAAACAAAAGTGGTTAAAAGGGACGGAACAAGACCTACATTCTGGAATATTCTTGGGCGCAATACGGCGCGTCTAATTCCATTTGATCCCATTTCCTATCTTTTTTCAACGAGAGGTTGGCACGATCAGGTTTCCAATACCTATGTGGTAATGGATCATAGTAAAATATAATATATATATATTTTAAAGCTAGTATTTCAATCAAGTCTACCATAATTGTAAAAACTACTCTGCTACCACGAGCCTCCCGCTCATTATTGCTCAAAATCCATAGATACAAATAGGGTTGCTATAAAACAGAACGGCATCTTTCAATCAAAAGATGCCGTCCCAACACTTAAAAGATGCCGTCCCGAGGAGGCAAAGATGCCGTCCCAAGACCCAAAAGATGCCGTCCCTCCATAGCACGGGACGGCAGGTTTAGGATTTCTTCTTGAATCCCGCGTTTTTCCCCCGCTAGCGCGAGCGTCCCGCTCGTGAGCATCACAACCCACAACCCACAACCAAAAACTTCCCAAAAAAAATACGTACATCCACGTATAGCCATGTCCGTAAAATGCTATAGCTTAGGTTTATTGTTAAACATAAACCATAGAAATCATGGCAAAACAAAATGAAACCGGCCACGCCGTAAACGTGGAAAACTTCCACAAGCTAATCCAGTACGTAACCACCTATGGGCTCGACTACAGCCCCAGCAATCCAGAACTGCAGCTGCCACAGCTCACCGCCCAGCACACGGCGGCAGAAAACGTCCAGCAGACGCTAACAGACCAAGTCCCGCTCTTCAACGCCGCCAGAAACGCGAGGCTGGAGCTTTTTGAAAATTCAGACAAACTCGCAACAAGGGTCATCAACGCCCTCGAGGTATCCGGCGTTTCAAAGGAGGTAGTCAAGGACGCCAAGACCATCAACAATAAGATTCAAGGCAGAAGGGCAAGCGAGCCGCAGCAGGTGCCCGCCAACACGCCGCCGCCCAACAGCATAAGCGCCAGCCAAAAATCCTATGTCCAGATGGCACAGCATTGGGCCGCATTGGTAGCATTATTGGAAAATCAGCCCGCGTACAACCCTAACCAACCCGAACTCAAAGTAGAGGCACTGGATCAGATGCAGCAAGATATGAACGCAGCCAATGAAGCAGTAAATACCGCCTATGCACAGTACGAGGAAGTGCTCACCAGGCGCGATGAGGTGCTTTACGAACCCACCGGCGGGGTCGTGGCAGTCGCCGCACTCGTTAAAAAACAGGTAAAGGCGATATACGGTGCAGACAGCCCCCAATTCAGGGCAACCAACGCCATAAATTTCAAGACCTTCAAGCGCAAATAGAAACCATTACTTTTCCCCTATTAATTTTCCCAAAATTTACATTCAAATACCTCCCCTAAATCCCCCACATCCATTCATAAAGCAACGATGTTATTCTGAAGATCTTCATCCCTTTCGTAAAAATGCGGCAATATTTCTACCGAAAATGCCATCATTTCAAAAATATAAAAAACCATATAGCAGAAATATAGTACCGTATAGCACAAACATCCCACCATATTAAATAACCAAAGCACCATATAGCATATATATGTAACCATATCGAATAATTAAAGCACCATATAACATATATATTGAACCATTTCGAATAAACAAAGCGCCATATAGCATATATATTGAACCATATTGAATAACCAAAGCACCGTATAGCATAAATGGGTCATCGTATAGTATAAATAAAGTAACGTATAGTATAACTAAACCACCATATAACATAATTAAAACACCGTATAGTGTAAATATCCCACCGTATAGCATAAACCTGTCACCGTATAACATAAAAAACCCATCATATGGTAGAAAAATTTAGCCATGCTAAAGAAAATAAATTGTAACCATCAACCATCAACCATCAACCATCAACCATCAACCTTCAACCAGCAACCAGCAACCAGCAACCAGCAACCAGCAACCATCAAACCCAAAATCTTTTCATACTTTTACCATTCAACAAGCAAAAAATTATGGACTACACAGCAAAAATGCTTCGGGATGATGCCCTAAAGGGAAAAACAATCGTAGTAACCGGCGGCGGAAGCGGCCTTGGCAAGGCAATGACCACCTACTTTTTGGAACTCGGCGCAAACGTGGTAATTACCTCCCGCAACATAGAAAAACTGAACAAGGTAAAGGAAGAACTGGAAGCCCAAACGGGCGGCAAGGTATTACCAGTGCAGTGCGACGTCCGCAATTATGATGAAGTGGAAGCTATGGTGAAAGCCTCGGTAAAAGAATTCGGGAAAGTAGATATACTGCTCAACAACGCCGCGGGCAATTTCATCTCACCCACGGAAAGACTATCGGCAAACGCGTTCGACACCATCATAGACATCGTGTTGAAGGGGACCAAAAACTGCACCCTCGCCTTCGGCAAACATTGGATAGACCAAAAGGAAAACAACAAAACTGTACTTAATATAGTAACCACCTACGCGTGGACGGGCTCTGCCTACGTGGTGCCAAGTGCCACGGCAAAGGCGGGCGTGCTTGCCCTTACCCGCTCCCTTGCGGTGGAATGGGCCAAGTATGGCATCCGCTTCAACGCCATTGCTCCGGGACCGTTCCCTACTAAAGGTGCGTGGGACAGGCTACTGCCCGGCGATTTAAAGGATAAATTTGACCTCGCCAAAAAAGTTCCTTTAAAGCGGGTGGGCGAGCACCAAGAGTTGGCCAATCTGGCGGCCTATCTCGTTTCAGACTTTTCTGCCTACCTAAATGGCGAAGTAATAACCATAGACGGCGGCGAGTGGCTAAAGGGTGCTGGCCAGTTCAATCTATTGGAGGCAATCCCAGAGCAGATGTGGGATCAACTGGAGGCTGTGATACGGAATAAAAAGAAATCCTGAAGGTTATATTCAAATTTTAAATTTCAGAGTTCAGAGTTCAGAGTTCAGAGTTCAGAGTTCAGAGTTCAGAGTTATGGGTTTTCAATTTAACAACTCACAACTCACAACTCATAACTCATAACTCATAACTTCCCTTGTTTAATTCCTGTTAACAAAAATCATTTTCTATCCACATAATTAATTGTACTTTTAAGCCCTAAAATTTCGCATATATTAATGGGTAAAATTATTGCAATTGCAAACCAAAAAGGCGGTGTGGGGAAGACCACAACCTCTGTAAATCTGGCCGCCTCGCTCGGCGTTCTTGAAAAAAAGGTTTTGCTTATAGATGCAGACCCACAGGCAAATGCCACCTCTGGATTGGGTATAGATGTAGAAACCGTTGAGGTGGGCACCTATCAATTATTGGAGCATAGCACTACCGCAAAGGATGCCATTGTTCCCACCAATTCCCCCAACCTTAGCCTCATTCCCTCACACATAGATCTTGTGGCTATCGAGATTGAGCTTGTTGATCAGGAAAACCGGGAATACATGCTCAAAAAAGCGATTGTTGATTTAAAAAAAGAATACGATTATATTCTTATAGATTGTGCGCCCTCATTGGGCTTGCTTACGCTGAATGCCCTTACTGCGGCAGATTCGGTAATTATTCCCATTCAGTGTGAATACTTTGCTTTGGAAGGTCTCGGAAAGCTATTGAATACCATTAAAAGTGTGCAGAAAATACATAATGAAAATCTTGATATTGAAGGTTTGTTGCTTACTATGTACGATCAGCGCCTGCGCCTTTCAAACCAAGTGGTGGATGAGGTGAAAAAGCATTTCAATGAAATGGTTTTTGAAACAATCATACAGCGTAATGTACGTTTAAGTGAAGCACCCAGCTACGGCGAAAGCATCATTAGTTACGATGCCGCAAGCAAAGGAGCAGATAACTATTTGAGTCTGGCGCACGAATTAATTCAGAAAAACGAAAAAGAATAAATGGCGAAAGCGACGAAAAAACAAGCACTTGGCCGCGGACTTTCAGCTCTTTTGAAAGATCCTTCAAATGATATAAAATCGGTTGCAGACAAAAACGCCGATAAGGTAGTGGGCAGCATTGTGGAACTGGATCTGGGCAGTATTGAAGTCAACCCATTTCAGCCACGTACCAGCTTCAATGAAGAATCGCTTCGCGAATTGGCTTCATCCATAAAGGAATTGGGCGTAATCCAGCCTATTACCGTTCGTAAATTGGATTTCAATAAATACCAACTGGTAAGTGGCGAACGCCGTTTCCGTGCCTCAAAGTTGGTTGGGCTGGATACCATCCCGGCATACATTCGCATAGCGAATGACCAGGAATCGCTGGAAATGGCATTGGTCGAGAATATCCAGCGCCAGGATTTGGATCCCATCGAGATTGCACTTTCCTATCAGCGCTTGATTGAAGAAATAAGCGTTACGCAGGAAGAGTTGAGCGACAGAGTGGGCAAAAACCGCTCGACAATAGCCAATTATTTGCGTTTGCTGAAACTGGATCCCATTATCCAGACCGGAATGCGCGATGGATTTATAACTATGGGCCACGGCCGTGCGCTGATTAATGTTGAAGATCTTGGCGACCAGCTGGATATTTATGAAAAAATAGTAAGCCAAAACCTTTCCGTGCGTGACACCGAAGCGCTTGTGCGAACCTATAAAAATCCAGAACAAAAGTCCGCTCCGCAAAAGCCGAGTGCTCCGCCCTATGCCAAAAAGGCAAAAAAAGAATTGACCGATCTCCTTGAAACTTCCGTAGAGGTGAAGGTTACCAAATCCGGGAAGGGACAATTGGTAGTTCCTTTTAAAAATGAAGCGGATTTCCAGCGTATTTTGAAGCTTATTAAAAGTGAGGAATAACGTTCTATATATTTTCTTTCTTTTCTTCGTCACATCTTTGTGCGCGCAGGCTCAAGACACGCTTACCGTAGAAAAAAATGAAAAAATAATAGTAGTAAAAGATACTGTAGCATCCCGTTTTGAATACGATCCATTAGCTCCGGCGCGCGCCGCTTTTTATTCGGCCGTGATTCCGGGTTTGGGGCAGGTTTATAACAAAAGATATTGGAAAATTCCAATCATTTATGCTGGGATGGCCGCCGGAATTTATTTCTACAAACAAAATGATGACGATTATAACCGCTTCAGAAATGCCTATAAAAGAAGGCTTGCAGGCTTCACTGATGATGAATTTTATGGTGATGGCACTACGCCATTAATATCAAATGACAGATTGATCAACGCGCAACGTTCTTCCCAAAAAAATAAGGATTTAAGCCTTATCGTAACCATAGCCTTCTATCTTTTGAATGTTGTGGATGCCAATGTTGATGCGCATTTGCGGCAATATGAAGTAAGTGAGGATCTTTCGCTTCAACCCAATTTTGATTACAATCAATTCAATGCGCAAACGCAGTATGGAATGTCGTTAACCTATCGTTTTAATTAGAAAGACAATGAAGATAGCACTGCTCGGTTATGGAAAAATGGGAAAGACGATTGAAAAATTGGCTTTGGAAAAGGGGCATACTATTGTGTATAAAAGTACAAGCAATTCTGAAGAAGGAGAATTCCAAGAAGCTGAAGCCGTGATTGAATTTTCGTCTCCCGAAGCCGCCGTGGATAATATTTCAAAAGCATTGAATGCCGGCATTCCCGTAATTTGCGGTACAACCGGTTGGTTGGAAAAGTATGACGAAATGGTAAACTTATGCGAAAAACGTAACGGAAGCTTTATCTCTGCGTCCAATTTCAGTGTTGGGGTAAATCTCTTTTTCAATATTAATGAATACGTTGCAAAATTGATGGAAACGTGGAAAGATTATACTGTTTCCGTTGAGGAAATCCATCATTTACAGAAAAAGGATGCCCCAAGTGGAACGGCAATCACCCTTGCGGAAGATATTCTGAAACATAGCGAGAAAGAGCGGTGGAAACTGGACGCTTCAGATAAGAAGTTTCTAAACATCACCGCAAAACGCGAAGAAGATGTAAAGGGAACGCACATTGTGAGTTATGATTCTGCCATTGATAGCATTTCAATTAAGCACGAGGCGCACAGCCGTGAAGGTTTTGCTTTGGGCGCAATTTTAGCGGCGCAATGGCTTCAAAATAAAAAGGGAGTTTTCACGATGAAGGATGTTTTGGGCATTAAAAACTAATGTCGAAAAAAAAATAATTTTAAAGAATTAAACGATGAGTTGGACAGGTTGGTTTATATTTTTCTTGATAGTACAGGTTATCCATTTTGCGGGAACGTGGAAGTTGTATCAAATTGCAGGCAGAAAAGTTTGGGAAGCTGCAGTGCCAGTGTACAATGCCGTAGTGCTGATGAGAATAATCAACCGTCCGTGGTGGTGGACTGTGCTGCTTTTTATTCCAATCGTGAACTTGATTATGTTTCCGGTAATCTGGGTAGAAACGTTGCGCAGTTTTGGACGAAATTCCACTACGGATACACTTTTGGTTATTATAACTCTCGGGTTTTATATCTATTACGTCAATTACACGCAAAAGGTTTCACATCTCCCTGAAAGAAGCCTAAAACCGAGAACATCAGCCGGAGAGTGGGTGAGTTCCATTCTGTTTGCCGTGGTGGCCGCAACCATTGTGCACGGATATGTGATGCAGCCGTTCACTATTCCAACTTCTTCTTTGGAAAAAACACTTTTAATTGGTGATTTTCTTTTTGTAAGTAAATTTCATTATGGGGCAAGACCTCCTATGACACCTGTTGCATTCCCTATGGTACACGACACCATTCCGGTAATCAATAAAAAATCTTACCTCACAAAGCCGCAGATTCCCTATTTTAGATTTCCCGGGTTTCAGGATATAGAGCGGAATGACATCGTAGTTTTTAATTGGCCCGTAGATACGGTGAATGCCTTCCAGCAATATGGAGATGGAAAATATTACTATAAACCCATAGATAAAAAATCGAATTACGTAAAACGCTGCGTAGGCCTTCCCGGAGATTCTTTGGAGGTACGCGATGGCTATGTTTTTATAAACGGAAAACAAAATCAATTGCCAGATAGGGCTAAGATTCAGTTTTCTTATGAAATAAAAACCAACGGTCCGTTAAATCCTGAACTGTTACAAAACCGCTACAATATTACAGACCGTTATGGTTATGAATCGAATACATATAGGTTTGCGGCCATTTCAGATGAATCATTGGCACTTCTGAAAAACAATCCAAACGTGGTTGAAATAAGTAAATTACATTCCACTAAAGGACAATGGGACACTGGCATTTTCCCAAATAATATGAATTATCCTTGGAATAACGACTTCTTCGGCCCATTGTATATTCCAAAAAAAGGCGCCGCTGTTGAAATTACACAGCAAACCATTCCGCTTTACAAACGTGTAATTGAAGTATATGAAGGAAGCGAACTGGGTATCGATAACAAAATCACACAATCTGGAACACAAGTTCTTTTGAACGGGCAGCCAATTACGGAATATACCTTTAAGCAGAATTATTACTGGATGATGGGGGATAACCGCAACAACAGTGAGGATGCTCGTACTTGGGGATTTGTTCCCTTCAATCATGTGGTTGGAAAACCAGTTTTCATCTGGGCGAGTTGGGATAACCTAACGGGAAGCGTACGCTGGGATCGGGTCTTCACAACTGTGGGCGGAAGCGGGCAGCCGGTGTCTTACCTGCTCTATTTTATAATTCTGGTTATAGCCTATTTGGTTTTTGATTTTATAAGAAAGCGAAGAAAGACTACCTAAACCCTATACCATATAATTAAAACGAAGCCCCATTACCAAAAGTAGTGGGGCTTCAACATTAAACTAATTCAGGTCTCTTCACCGCAATTAAGTGTGAGTCTCTGACCTACTTTTATCTACGATATTCAGGGGAATTTGGATTTTGCTTAGATGAAGTTTTCTAATCTAAAATCTAAAATACTTCAAATTACCTTAGTGAATCCGCATTTTTCGGTAATATTACTCAACACTTTGTCTGAAATTCAAAAGATTAAAGAAACCGAACTTAAAATTTTTGTACCTTTTCACTCTCCTCAAAATAGTTCTATTGTATTTAGGTAATTGATTTATAATCAAAACCTTCAGATTGCATTTGAAGAACATTTTATCATTTGCAATTTCAGTTTCAATTTAACACTAACAACCCATTGAATTCTCAAAACCAACCCAATCATGGAACCAATTCAAAAACTTGTGGTTTATGGCCATAAAGAAACTACTCTAGATGACGTAATCGTTTACAATCTACAATCGGTAAACAGGGATATTTCAAACCAGCATACCATTTCACTTCAACAAGGAGATAAACTTCAATTGGTCTTGGAAGACGGCACCACGTGGATGTGCGATGCTTCAACGCTCCACGAAATTTATCCAGAACTCGACCCGGCATTAAGACCGCCAGGAACCAGAGATATTTTACCCGAAGTATTTGTGCTTCCCTCTAGCGTTGAAGCTCCAGCAACCGAAAGAGGAATTATTGGGAAGATTGCACTAAAACTGTTGAAGATTTTTACAAAGAAAGCGGTGGGAGGCGGGATTATGGCGCTTGCGGAAAAATTGGAAAATGAACATTTAAAATTTAAGATTTCTGAAGATGTATTGGCTCCCGATTATCTTGAAAACGGTGCAGCTCTTTATACTGTGGACAAGAATTTTAATTTTGGGAAATTTGATGGAAAATCTTCAAACAAGCCTTTTTTTCTTTTTATTCACGGCACAAATTCAGATACGTTTGGCGCTTTCCAGGAATTGAGCAAGGGAAAGGCAACTTGGGATAGTTTGCACCAGATATATGGCAGTAATGTAATCGCTTTTCAGCATAGAACCCTTTCCGAAAGTCCGCTTAAAAATGCCGTTAAACTGGCGAAGTTGTTGCCGGACAATGCTACGCTTCACTTACTTACCCATTCGCGCGGTGGCATTGTGGGTGATATTCTGAACAAATATAGCAGTACGAATGATGAAAATTCTTTGGGTTTTAATAGCGAACATATTTCATTGCTTGAAAAGGAAGGCGGCAGAGAGGATGATATTGCAAATATTGAAGCGCTCAATACCATTTTCCGTGATAAAAAATTAACTATTGCAAAATTTATTAGGGTAGGCTGTCCTGCGGCAGGAACTAAGTTGGCCTCCAAAAGGCTGGACCACATCCTGAATGTTTTCAATAATTTGCTCGGTCTGGTGGGCGGTATTTTTGGGGATATATTAATGGAGCTATTGAAGGCGGCAGTAGAGAGCAAAGATGATGTAAAAATCCTGCCCGGTCTGGAAGCCCAACGTCCGGAATCGCCTTTCATAAAAATTCTTAACAACCCCAAACTGGAAACCGCAATTGACGGCAAACCACTTGCAGTTATTTCCGGAAATGGAAGGGTAAGTTTCTCTGGGCATGGTTTGATTGTGATTTTAGGCAAACTATTTTATTGGCAACGCAATGACCTGGTGGTAAATACGGATTCAATGTACCTTGGCGTACGGCGTAAAAATAATATCCAATATTTTTTCGATCAGGGTGCCGATGTAAATCACGTGAAATATTTTTCAAATGAAAAAACCCGTGAAGCAATAAGGCTAGTGTTACAAACGAGGGAAGGCGAACTTGTTCCCGGCTTCAAAAGCATTCCGCAACATCAAATTCCCGGTAGCGATAGAGCGCTTATTGAGTCCGGCGAATTATATCCAGACCCAAAAATGCCCACTGGAAATAGATCCATCGTAATTCTGCTTCCTGGAATTATGGGTTCTAATTTATCCCAAAAAGATAAGGAGATTTGGTTGCACTACGGAAGAATTTTAACAGGCGGATTAAAAAATCTGGATTATTCAAGTCTGAATAAAATTGTGGCAGAATCCGTAGTGAAAACTTCCTATGGAAAGCTTTATAAGTGGCTTTCTTCCAAATATGATGTCATAGTATATCCCTTCGACTGGCGAAAACCGTTACCGGAATGTGCCAATGAATTTCGTTCAAAAATTCAGGGTTTATTGAAATTGGGGCAACCTATAAAAATTATCGGCCATTCCATGGGCGGGGTTTTAGTTCGTGATTTCATTGTGAATCACGATGATGTTTGGCAGGAGCTGAAGGCTACCAAAGGATTTAAAATCATCTTTTTAGGATCACCGCTCGGGGGTTCATTCCGTATTCCTTCCGTACTTTTTGGGGAAGATGCCATTATCAAAAAATTGAGCAGCTTGGATTTGGTACACACGAAGCAGACATTGCTGAAAATGTTTTCCAAATTTCCCGGAATTCTCGCCCTTCTTCCATTGAATACAGATTCAAAGAATGATTTTTCCAAAATGGAAACTTGGGAAAAAATGCGAAATTATTTCGGAAAGAATGATTGGCCGCTTCCGCAAAAGGCAGATTTGGAATATTTCAAAAAGTATCGGGACAACATTCTTCAAAAGCGCGACGCCATTGATTATTCAAATATGGTTTACATCGCCGGAAAAGATAAAATGACGCCTTGTGGATATTATCTTGATGAAATAAGACCAAAAAAACAGCTCTATTTTCTGTACACGGGTGAGGGTGATCAAAGTGTAACGTGGGAGTCTGGAATCCCAAAACAGCTTATTGCAGCCAATGCGGTTTATTATTCCCGCGTAACGCACGGCGCGCTGGCAAATGACCCAGAATTATTCAATGCCATTGAGGATATTTTGGAGACTGGACAAACCAAATTACTTCGAAATACAAAACCACTCCTGCGCGGGGAGGAAAAAAATTTCAGGGCAGAACCGGATTATGATTTTGATCTTTCCGAAGATGGATTGGAAAGAACAATCTTAGGCCTAAGCGATAACGCCGAACCCATAGGTAGCCAAATTCCGGTAACGGTGAGTGTGAGCAACGGCGATTTGCGTTACGCTTCTTTCCCCATAATTGCTGGACATTTTCTAAATGATGGTATTCTTTATGCCGAAAAAGCAATTGACAGATATTCAAATGGAAGCCTAAGTTCCAAGCACAGGCTGGGCCTCTATCCCGGAGAAATAGGGAGCAATGCAATTTTCGGCAAGACGGAGGGAAGCGATTTTGATGGAGCCATAATCGTAGGATTGGGCGAACCCGATCAGCTTACTTCATTTCAGTTTTCAAAATCTGTAGAGGCTGGCGTTCTCAATTATTTACTTAGTATTCGTGGTTTGCCCGTACCGAAAAGAGGAATCGGCGTGTCATCGCTTATTGTGGGTACCGGTTATGGCGGCCTGTCTGTGGAGGGTTCACTAAAAGCGATAATTGAAGGGGTAAACCGTGCCAATGAAAAAGTAAAAGCATTGGGCGATTCTGGCTACAAAACGGTTGAAAAGATTGAATTTGTTGAATTGTATGCAGATCGCGCGCTTAATTGTATGTACGTTTTGAATAAAATTGCAACGAAGGAAAACGCAACATTCAACATTATTATAGGTAGCAAGAGGATTAAAAATTTATTGGGAATCCAAAAAAGAACTCCGCTCGATACTTCCGAAGATTGGTGGAACCGGATTACAATCAAGTATAGCGCAAAACAAAATGGCGAACCGGCAAGTATGGTTTTTGGTTCCTCCACCGGCGATTCCAGAGAAGAGGAAAATGAGCTCTACGGAAGCACACCTTTGATAGACCTATTTATTTCTGAAGTTTCCACAAGCAATCAATGGACGGCCTGCACCGCAAAAACACTCTTCGAATTATTGATTCCGAATAACTTAAAGGAAAAATTGAAACGAAAGGGTAACATTACCTGGATTCTCGATAAAAATACCGCCATGTATCCGTGGGAACTCTTGCAGGACAACACCACCAATGCGAAACCGCTGTGCATAAATGCAGGAATGATTAGGCAACTTTCCACCCAGGATTATAGAATAAACATAAAACGCGTTGCCGAAAAAGGGGCGTTAATTATTGCGGATCCCATTCTGGAGGGGTATGCTTCCCAACTTCCCGGCGCAAAGGAGGAAGGGATGCTGGTGAAGGATACATTGGAAAACGTGGGCTACCCAACCACACATTTAATAGCTTCAAACGCCCAGAACATAATCAAGAATTTTTTCTGTAAGGATTATACCATAATCCATTTGGCCGGCCACGGAGTATTCAATCCCAATTCCCCCAAAAAATCTGGCATGTTGATTGGGAAAGATATGTTCTTGACTGTGTTCGAGATTGAGCAAATGTCCGTGGTTCCAGAGCTGGTTTTTGTAAACTGTTGCCATCTGGGTTATAGCAGTGCTGAAGATGAACAACTATATCAAAATCGGTATAAACTAGCGGCAAATATCGGCACGCAACTCATAAGCATTGGCGTAAAGGCTGTTATTGCTGCGGGTTGGGCAGTAAATGACGCTGCGGCACACGACTTTGCACAGATTTTTTACAGCAGCATGTTTGCGGGCGATAATTTTGGGGATGCCGTAAAAAAAGCCCGAAATTATTGTTACGAAAAGCATCCCGGCAATAATACTTGGGGAGCCTACCAATGTTACGGAGATCCCTTCTTTAAACTGAAAAGTATTTCAAGTAGCGGCGGCGCTTGGTCTCCAAAATATATAGTTCCGCAGGAGGCGGAAATCGACTTGGACAATCTTCTCAACCAATTGCAAATGACCGCGCAGGCAAACAATGATCCTTTGGCAGAATTGAATACCATTATGAAGGCCGTGGATCGAGATGTTTTTAAGACACCACAAATTATCGAGCGCGTAGCAAAAATCTATCAGGAACTTGCGCTTTACGTGGAGGCCGCTAGCAATTATGAGGAATTACTGAAAATGGAAAATGCAGATTTCTCCTTTTCCTGTATGGAAAAATATTGCAACACGCGCGCAAAACTTTACATACGTGAACTATTTGAAAACGGGAAGTCTTCCGCTTCAGAAATAAAGGAAGCGTACCAAAAAATGGAAAGGGTCATTGCAGATTTGAAGGTGCTGCTTTTCGCTGGCGAAACCGCTGAACGGTTAAATCTGCTGGGCAGCGCTTACAAACGGTTGGCAATGCTTTCGCCGGATGGCAAGAAACGAACCGAGGCCTATAAATACGCGCTTTCCTATTATGAAACAGCCTATGCGCACAGTTTCAATGCCAACAAGATTTATTCTATTTCAAATGCTATCGAGATTGCTTGCTTGCTGGTGTTGAGCGATTCGCTGAAGAGCGGAGCTGAGTTTACTTTGGAAAAGAAAAAATATAAACTCAGAAGTATAGAGGAAGCTCAGGTACTATTGCAAGGCTTAAAAGATGAGCTGAATGAATCTAAGGAATATGACAATCTGGAATACTGGGACATGGTTGCCGAACTGAATATCGACTTGTGCCTTCTCTTGATTTTGCAGGACGAAAAAATGGAGGTCAAATGGGCTGAAATTGTTCAGAATTTTACAAAAATCTGGAGCAAGGCAGGTTCTGAGGCGAAAAAAATCGCAGAGCTGGAACATCTTCAGTTTTTGGCATATAGTTTAAATACCGCGGCAGGGGTCGCAAATACAAATTATAAACTTGAAAGGGATTTGGAAACAAATATTTCCAAGTTGAGAGCTGCATTGAATGCTGTACGAAGAAAAGTAGAGAATAAAACTGATTCGGATACAGCCAAAAAGAAAAAACAGAAATAGAATAAATCTGAAACACGAACAGAAGCATTTGAAATTTTACGGAATAAAGGAGCAATGGCCGGGAATCCCCGGCCATTTCATTACCCAACCCGATCAATTCAAAGCCCAACCCGACCAATTCAACGCCCAACCCACCACTCATTTTTAAAATTTCTCCAGTAGGGTTATTGGCGTAATACTCTCACAAATACTATCTTTATCAAAATTTCTATAAATGGAAGAAAAATTTAATGCAGTAGTCAATGAAACTTTTGACTTTCAGCTAACAAAGGAAGATTTGCAAAATCTTGATATCGTTTCCGAAAAGAAGAGCGCAAATGTTATCTACAACAACAAATCCCTGGAAATTGAAATTTTAGAAAGTAATTTCCATCAAAAAAAATATACCCTAAAAATCAACGGCAATCTTTATAAGGTTAAAATTGAAAACGCACTGGACGCGCTCATTGCCGAAATGGGTCTCTCGCTTGGCAATGCTTCGGCGGCAGATGAAATCCACGCGCCCATGCCGGGCCTAATTTTGGAAGTAAACGTTGCTGAAGGTGATTCGGTCAAAAAAGGCGATTACGTATGCGTACTTGAAGCCATGAAAATGGAAAATGCGCTCACCGCTCCCCGGGACGGAAAAGTGAAATCGGTAACTATTTCAAAAGGGGACACCGTTGATAAAGGAATGCTGTTAATTGAATTTGAAAAAGAAAATGATTAAGAAAATACTGGTTGCCAACCGTGGCGAAATCGCTCTGCGCATCATGAAAACCGCCCGCAATATGGGCATTACTACCGTTGCCATCTATTCTGAAGCAGATAGAAATGCACCGCACGTAAAATTTGCTGATGAAGCCATTTGCGTAGGCCCGCCACCTTCAAATGAATCCTATCTTTTGGGTGAAAAAATAATTCAGATTGCTAAAGATCTCAACGTGGACGCCATTCACCCGGGCTACGGGTTTTTAAGCGAAAATGCCAAGTTTGCGGAGAGCGTGGAGAAAAACGGACTTATCTTTATAGGTCCCAAGTCGCACGCCATACGCATTATGGGAAGCAAGCTTGCGGCAAAGGATGCTGTAAAAGATTATAACATTCCTATGGTTCCCGGGACGGAGGATGCCATTTCAGACGTAAACAAAGCGAGGGAAATTTCAAAAGAAATTGGTTTTCCCATTTTAATAAAAGCTTCTGCCGGCGGTGGCGGAAAGGGAATGCGCATCGTTGAAAAGGCTGAGGAACTGGAAGAACAAATGAAACGCGCCATCAGCGAAGCAGAATCTGCCTTTGGCGATGGCTCGGTTTTTATTGAGAAATACGTCACTTCTCCACGCCATATTGAAATTCAGGTTTTGGCAGATACTTTTGGCAATACCGTACATCTTTTTGAGCGTGAGTGCAGCATACAGCGGCGCCACCAAAAAGTGGTAGAGGAGGCCCCTTCATCTGTGTTAACACCAGAATTGAGAAATAGAATGGGCGAGGCGGCAGTTAACGTTGCAAAGGCTTGTGATTACGTGGGTGCTGGCACGGTGGAATTTTTGCTGGACGACGAGCATAATTTTTATTTCCTTGAAATGAATACGCGCCTGCAGGTAGAACATCCCGTAACCGAAATGATTACCGGATTGGATTTGGTTGCGCAACAAATAAAAATTGCAAATGGCGAAAAATTGGCATTCACGCAAGAAGATCTAAAAATCAAAGGGCACGCCGTGGAATTGCGCGTGTATGCGGAAGATTCTTTGGAAAATTTTATGCCAAGCGTGGGGAAACTTGAAACATACAGACCGCCAAGCGGCGCAAACATTCGCGTGGATGATGGATTTACGGAGGGTATGCAAGTGCCCATTCAATACGACCCAATGTTATCAAAATTGATTACTTACGGAAAAACCAGAAACGAGGCCATTCAAAGTATGCTTGAGGCTATTGCACACTATGAAGTAGAAGGTGTAAGTACCACATTGCCTTTTGGTAAATTTGTATTTGAGCACGAAGCTTTCAAAAGTGGAAATTTTGATACCAATTTTGTAAAGAAATATTGGTCTGAAGAAAAAATAAATGATTTAAACAAAGCTGAAGCAAAGGTGGCGGCGCTTTTCGCCCTGCAACAGTATAGAAAAGATTCAGAAAAATTAAGATTGCCAAAAACATCCAAGTATTAAAATGACGCACAATAATAAAAAACTGCAAGAAATTATTGCCGAAGCAAAAAAGGGCGGCGGCGAAAAACGCATAGCAAAGCAGCACGAAAAGAAAAAACTTACTGCCAGGGAGCGCGTGGAATATTTACTGGATGAAGGTTCCTTTGAGGAAATGGGAATTTTGGTAACGCACAGAACTACCGATTTTGATATGCAGAAGGAAGTGTACTATGGAGATGGGGTAGTAACAGGTTACGGAACTGTAAATGGACGATTGGTCTACGTATTTGCTCAGGATTTTACGGTTTTTGGTGGCGCTCTTTCGGAAACGCACGCAGAGAAAATCTGTAAGATAATGGATCACGCCGTTCGTGTAGGCGCCCCAATAATTGGGTTAAATGACTCCGGGGGCGCACGAATTCAGGAGGGTGTGCGGTCTTTGGGAGGTTATGCGGATATTTTTTACAGAAATGTACAAGCTTCAGGGGTAATTCCGCAGATTTCTGCTATAATGGGCCCTTGCGCCGGTGGTGCGGTGTATTCTCCGGCGATGACAGATTTCACATTAATGGTTCAGGACAGCAGTTATATGTTTGTAACCGGGCCAAATGTGGTAAAAACGGTTACCAATGAAAATGTGACATCAGAGGAATTGGGGGGTGCGAGAACCCACGCTACCAAAAGCGGTGTTACCCATTTTACGGCCAGCAATGATATTGTTTGTCTTGAACAAATAAAAACCTTATTAAGCTATCTTCCGCAAAATAATAAGTCGATGGCCGAAAGTTTGCCTTTTGAAATGGGCGATGAAGTTCGTGAAGCATTGGAAAATATTGTTCCGGATTCCAGCAACAAACCTTATGATATGCATGAGGTTATTTCTGGTATCATTGATACTGATTCCTTTTTTGAAGTTCATAAAGATTATGCGGACAATATAATTGTGGGTTTTGCGAGGATTGGCGGCAGAAGTATCGGTATAGTTGCCAACCAGCCTATGAGTCTGGCTGGCGTATTGGACGTAGATAGTTCAAAAAAAGGCGCACGTTTTACGCGTTTTTGTGACTGTTTCAACATTCCATTATTAGTATTGGTAGACGTGCCTGGGTTTTTGCCGGGAACAGATCAAGAGTGGAACGGTATTATTTTGAATGGGGCAAAACTGCTTTACGCCTTAAGCGAGGCCACCGTGCCGCGCGTTACCGTAATTACCCGTAAGGCTTACGGCGGCGCTTATGATGTAATGAACAGCAAGCACATAGGTGCCGATATGAATTTTGCTTGGCCTTCGGCAGAAATTGCTGTAATGGGAGCCAAAGGTGCGAGCGAAATTATCTTCAGAAAAGAAATTGCTGCTGCCGAAAATCCCGAGTTGAAACTTTCAGAAAAGGAAGCTGAATATGCTGAGAAATTTGCGAACCCTTTTAAAGCCGCCCAACGCGGTTTTATTGATGAGGTAATTCAACCGAAGGAAACACGTAGGAAATTATTGAAAGCCTTCGCAATGCTGGAGACCAAAGACGTTGTGCGTCCTAATAGAAAACATGGGAATATTCCTCTTTAAAATTCTCGAATGCATTCAAAAGTAAAATATTACTTCTTGATTCTTTTATATTAGAAAACCAGAAAATTTTTCAGCTACATTAAAAAAATTGATGTAGAAAAATCCTACTTAAAATCCTTAATATTTTCGCCAAGATCGTAAACTGGTACTTTGTCTATGGATTTGTCAATTATACTGCTGCCGGCGGCGCTTCTAAAGCCCGCTGCGCAGTGGACGATTATAGGTTTATCCTGCGGAATTTCCGAAATACTTTCGCGTAACCTATGTAGCGGAATGGCAAGCGCACTTTCAAAGAATTTTCCATCGGCGACCTCGCCATCATTTCTTATGTCGATAATAGTATATTTTTCTGTATTATTTCTGAAGTCTTCCAAGGGCAATTCCGCAGAACTTTCCATTTCGGTTTTTGCTAAAGTCATTACGGCTTTTAGATTTTTTTCGTAGCCAATCTTCGCTACACGGTTCAAGATTTTTTGGATTTCTTCCGAAGAATTTACAACCAAATAATAATCTTCTTCAGGGCGAACAATGGAGCCCAACCAAGTTTCAAATTGGGCATTATCTGAAATGGCCATAATATTGAAACTTCCCGGCAAATGCGATTTTTTGAAGTCTGCAGCCGCTCGAACGTCAATGATTACAGCATCTTTTTCAACCTCAGAAACATTCAGTTTTACGGGAATCGTGCTGATTGATTTCTGTAAAATTTCAGCGCCCTCTTTGTTTATGTCCACATTGTAACCAAAATAGTGTGGAATGAAAGGCTGCGAATCCAACAGATGTGAAACAAATTCTGCCTCGGTCTGTTTCTTGAATGCCCAATTTCCCATGCGTTCATTACCCAACGTGCTGGATGTGGCATCTGCGCTCATCCCTTTTCCGCATAATGACCCTGCGCCGTGAGCCGGAAAAACAAGGGCATTATCTGGCAGATCATTAAATTTATTTTGAATGGAATGGTACATGGCCTTTGCCAATTCTTCCCGTTTTGCCGTCATATGGCCCACGTTCTCACGCAAATCGGGTCTGCCCACATCACCCACAAATAGAGTGTCCCCATTGAAAAGAGCGGTTTCATTATTTTCTGAAGCAACAATAGTAATGCTATCCGGAGAATGGCCGGGTGTGTTAATGGCCTTGAAGGTGGCTTTGCCAATGGTAATTTCACTTCCATCATCAAAGGATTTGTGCGCATAGCCGGCCCCCATTTTTTTGCTCGCGTAAAGCGTTGCACCACATTCTTTATGAATCTGAAGGTGGGAACTAACAAAATCTGCGTGCGGGTGTGTTTCAAAAACAGCTACAATTTTTGCGTTGTTTTCTTCGGCGTAGCTATAATATTGCTGCGGATCTCTTTGTGGGTCCACCAGAGCCATCTGTCCGTCACTGATTATTGCATACGAAAAGTGGGCGAGGGGCTTATATTCAAATTGTTTGATTGTCATGGAGTTTCAATTTTTCAGATTACAAAAATAATGATATTGGTTTTGGGAAAAGAGGATTTTGGTCATAAACCTAATTTACGATTTCATTCAAAATAATATAAATTCCCATCAGTAATACAAACCAGCCAAAACCTTGCTTCAGTTTTTTTCCATTGATAAAATGGTTAAGCCTAATTCCTATAAAGATCCCAATTATGGACAGTGCGGTAAAAGATAACAGAAAAGGCCAATCAATTTCCAACGTGGCGATATCACCCGTAAAACCTATCAACGAATTAATGGCAATGATGAGCAGCGAAGTGGCAATCGCTTTTTTTATGGGCAATTTGGCCAATAAAACCAACACCGGAATAATGAGAAATCCGCCACCTGCGCCAATCGCTCCGGTAATTAACCCGAGCCCAATCCCTTGAATCACTATTATGGGATAGTTATACGAAACGGATATTCCCGCTTCCGGTTCGGGGCGTTTATTGCGAATCATCGTTATAGCTACCAACACCATAACGATAGAAAAAAAAAGCATAATGGCTATGCCTTTGGTAATAGCGTAATCACCAACGTAAAAAAGCGTTTGCGGTATTGCAGGAATAAGGTATCTACGGGTAATAAACACTGAAATAAAAGCCGGAGTCGCAAAAATGATGGCGGTCCTAAAATCTACCATTTTTTTGAACATATTTCGTACAGCGCCTATTAAGGCAGTGGTGCCCACCACAAATAACGAATATGCAGTTGCTACCACGGGATCCAGATAGAAAAAATAGACCATAATGGGTACGGTAAGAATGGAACCTCCGCCACCAATAAGCCCCAAAATTACGCCCACGAGCAAGGCACCTATGTATCCTACAATTTCAATCATTCATCTAAAAAATTCATTGCAAGGTTACACATTCTTTGGGAAATTCCTTTTGGGATTGTGGGTTTTTGAAGTTGGGAATTATAGAAAAGTGTTATCAAAACTTAAAATATTGGTCAGAAAACTATGGATCATTTAATAGGCCTGTCCCATACTCGCTAAAATTTCCCACCAATTAGCATTACCTTCGTTTTTTCCCAACCTCACTATAATTAAATTCTTTTCAGGATGCACATAAATGTACTGGCCCAAAATTCCCTGAGCCATGAAATCACCAGTTTTACTTGGCAACCACCATTGATATTGATAGAATTGTGCACTGCCTTGGGCTGTATCTATTTTAGTTGATCGTTCAACCCAATCCTGAGATACAATCTGTTTTCCGTTCCAATTGCCTTTATTTAAATAGAGTCTACCAATCTTTGCGTAATCCCTTGCGGTGGCATTAATACAGCAAAATGTTTTTTCCAATCCGTTTTCTTTATCCAAGCTCCAGGATGCGTCAAATTCCATTTGCAAGGGTTTCCAAAGTTTTTCCTCAAGATATGCCGAAATCGTTTTGTCCTTCAACGCTCTTTCTAAAACCAATCCCAAAAGTTGGGTGTTTCCACTTACGTATGCAAACTTTTTTCCGGGTTGTGAGTTTAATTTCATTTTGCCAATTGCTTTTCTCAAGTTTGTACCGTAGTAAAAAGTTGCCGCATCGCCAAAGGGGTTTGAATAACTTTCATTGAATTTAAGGCCTGAGGTCATCTGTAACAAGTGTTCAATGGTTACGGTATCAAACCCAGTATTTTTCAATTCTGGAATGTACTTTGTCACCGGGTCGTTTACAGATTCAATAAGTTCGTCATCAATGGCACAGCCAATCAAAATGGAAGTAATGGATTTTGCCATTGAAAAGGAGGGAACAATTGAGGAAGAATTGTAATCCCTAAAATATTTTTCGTATTGAAGCGTGTCGTTTTTAATTATAAGAAAAGCAACCGTTTTATTTTTCTGTATGTATTCCTCAAAAGGATATTTTGTTCCATCAACATTTATTTCCCTAGGAACCTTTCCTTTTTCCGCAGTTTGAAAATAAAACTTTGTGTTTGCGCTTTCAATCTGTCTTGCGGGAAATTTTTTGTTATCATGTATGTCTGCAAAATTATAGACAATAAAACGACCCACCTTGCATGAGGTAAATGTTGCAAAAATTACAAGCAGTAATAATACTTTTTTTATTTTCATTTTAGGATAGGGTTAAGCCCAACGCGAGAGTTTTACGCTTTTTCAAGTTCAAAAATAGTTATTTCGGGCCTTACGTTAAACCTCACTTGCCACAAGTGTCCCACAGCGCGGTTTATGTATAAAGTCCTGCCGTCATTTAGGTCGATTTCGCCTTGTGAATATTTCTTGTTTTGTACGGGAAGCATAGGTGGATTTAAAAATGGGGGCTTGCACTATGCGTATGGCCAGACAAAATCCAACCTCGGTACCCATTCCAAACATCCAGATCGCAAACATCTGGGTTATGGCATAGCGCCATTGGGTGAAAATCGGTAATATTATAAAATTTGCAGTTTTTGAAAGTTTGTCCCGTACTTGCTTCGGGATAGGCGAGAACAAGCAATTACTTATTGCCATGGTCGGGCGTAGTTTTTAATAGTTTCTTGAATATTCTTCTTTTTCAGTTAGGAATTCAATTGTATTACCATCACCTGTTCTGAATTTTGTTTTCAAAGTTTCTCTATTGTCTATATTTTGATTGAATATTACAAGATGCAAATGTGGCCCGATACTCCAGCCTACATTTCCACTATATCCAATCAATTGACCTTTTGAGATTTTATCTCCTACCTTTACTTTTGAGCCATTTTGCTTGATATGTGTATATTCAGCAAAAGTTCCATCTGAATGATAAATTATTATAAGATTGTTATATTTTTTACATTCTTCTTGCCCACAATTTTTGTTGTTCTTTTCTATTACCTTAATAACTACACCTTCTCTAATAGCAGTTAATTCTGTTCCAACAGGCATTGTGAAGTCTAAAGAATTTTCATTTTGATGAGAAAAAGTTCCATTGTAACCTTGATAAATTTTAAATTTATTTGAGGTTTTAAAAGGCAAGTCATATATGTAATTTTCATCATATTCCTTATTGTTGTGTTTGCCGTAATTTGTCCAATACTTATAGGAAAATTTATAGGCTTTACCTTTTTTAGAAACGGTAAGCGATGTAAGAAGTTGCTTTTTATCCTCTGCATTCACAACATAAATATTATTGTTTCCGCCATCTATATTTAAATTAGTGACAGTAAAGTCAATCTTTATACTTACAGGGCAAAATTCATCATTATCAGCGTAAACGTTATAACCATTTTCAATTTGTTCATAGTATATTTTGACGTTCTGTTCAGCTTTACATAATGAAGTAATCAATAAAAATGTTAAAAGTAAATAGTTTTTCATTTGGTTCCTTTTTAAATTATTTCCAAACGTCGCGCCGTCTTTATGAAGTGGCGGTTTTACTCCCACGGAACAAAATAAATATACCGAAAAATTTCAAAAATCTTCAAAAATCACCAAGCCCCGCCATTTTATAAAACCGTTTTTAGGGGAAATATTTTAATAAATATATTTAATAACTTTTACATGTGGAATTGTAGATTCTAGCTTTTTAATATCTCTATAATCAACTTTACTCTGCTCAAAGTTATATAGACTATTGTTCAGAATTAATTTTTTCAAGCATCCGGGTAAATTCTTTTTATTTATTGAACTTATCATTGTTCCACTTACATTTAATTCTTGAATAGTTTCTGGCAATTTTATTTCTGAAATTGTATTGAGTTTAGTTATCGCAAATGATAAGACTTCAAGTTCATTAAGATCAGCTACAAATTCGGGTATTCTTTTTAATTCGCAATTTTCAAGTTTTAAAACTTTTAGATTTTGAAAAACCTTTTTTTTAAACTCAGGAACTTCTTCTATTTCATTTCCTCTTAAGCATAAATATTTAAGATTTTGTAAATTAACCAAACACTTTGGGAACTCAGTTAGAGGGTAATTTAAAATCGTAATTTTTTCTAGATTATTCAAATTACCAATTTCTATTGGAAAACGATTAGAATGGTTTACTGATACGTGGATACTTATTTCTCTAAGATTTATAAATAAATTTAATTGATTACTATAATCATTAAAATCAGTAGCAGATATTATTAATTTAAGGGTTCTGACTTTTTTTGGATTCTTTAAAGCTCTATCGAAATCAGTAAATTTTCTAAAAAAAAATTCATTTATAAAGCTCATTTTCTCCTAGCCTATTTAATATTCCCCTAATATACACATATATAATATCCCCATCACATGAACATCACCCCACATTATTTAAATTTTTTCCCAAATATAACCAAACCCATCATTTGCCCGCTACTTGTAAGAGGGTTTCTACTTGGGTTTTAAGCAATAGGTTTTCGTGTTCCAGTTGGGCAATTTTTTCCCGCAGGGGCGCGGTGGGGTCTGGAGCATAGGTGGTAAATGCTTTAGTGCAGTTTAGATTTTTGTGTCCGGATTTATTAAAACATTCTTTTCATTACGTAAGATTGCGCCACTTTCATCGTATCTTTTGATATTGAATGTATCCTCAACGTAAGTAATCTCATCTTGAATCTTTCCATTTAAATAATAGCTAATTTGAATCCCACTTTTTTTCATAGAAACAGTATCAAGATTAAAAACTTGCACGAGTTTTAATTGCCCGTTCTCATAATAAGTTTTAGAAATTGTCAAAATTGTTTTTGCAAGAAAAACAGAGTGCTAAAATCAAAATGTAAAATCTTAGTTTCAATTGAATAGATTATTCAGGGTTGCCAATAATATTTATAATCCAACATAATCAGATTGTATAATTTCCAATTTTCCTAATTGGTTCTTGTTTATCTTGATTGAATACCAAACTCTCCATTGATTATCGGTATCTGGAACAACCAAGTCCGAGGTAAGATAAACATTGTTGTTCACAATGCTGTCAATTTCTGTTGCGAAAAGATTGCAATTGGCGTAAAATTCAGGAATCAGAACTTCTTTAAAGTCAGTTCTGTCGATTTGTTTTTTATCAACAGTTGAGTTACTCAAAAGTTTAAAATCAGTTACCATTTTGTGAGAATGGTCCAAATAGCCTCGTTCTCCATCTTGAGCTAAATTCCTGACTATTGAGCTGTCGTTTAGACTGTAAGTTTTTAATTCAAGAGTATGCTTTAAATCCGAAATATAAAAATCTTTCTTGCTTGAAAATGTGTCGAGCATTATGGCCCAATAATTACTAATTGTATCGATTTCTTTGTTTTTTTTTACCAATTCTATTTCGCTTATCTGTTCAAAATCAGATTGAGTTATGTCCGATTTTTTTCGGTCGCAACTTGATAAAATAAAAAATATTAAAACTAAAATCAGAAGTTTTTTCATTATTCGGTTTTCAAATGTTTAGTAACAGACTCGTATAACATTCATTATGGTCTATATGCTTTAATTTTCGGTTAAGCACTGACTTTAGTAATTCCGAGTTGATTCGGACGTAGTCGAATCCGCCGACCCGAGTACGCAGTGAGAACAGGCGAAGCAAATTGCGGTTATACATCTTAAGTTTGATTTTTACTAAATCAGTTAACTTTAAGTACTAATCAGAAAGAACAAAAGAGCGGAGTAAGGTTATGTTATACGGTGAAGCTTTTAGACTTCGGCAACATTGAT
>NZ_JAHCTB010000008.1 GCF_018476645.1 Aequorivita echinoideorum
ATGCAATACTCGGATAAACAACCATTAATAGCTAAATATCCATCCATATACGCAGGTGGATATTTTAAAATTTTATATGGATTTTGATTTTCAGTCACGGTTTTTTCAGCTTGTTGCCAACGTTTGGGCTATGGTTTCGTTGCGTGAAAATCCGTTAGGATTTTTAGCCGAGAGCCGAAGATAGCAAATTTGCGAGGACTTTCCGAGAAGAAAGTCAGAAGCAATGAACTATAGCCGGTGTTGCCCACAGTATTTTTATTCCGCTGTTTTCATTGGAATATTAAATTCGTGGTTTTCTTCTGGTTTTTTTCCAAAACTAACTTTCACGTTCAATGTATCCGTTTCAAGATAATTACGCGGAACTTTGATTTGTGTTTTCATTATTCCGTTTTTGTTTTGGATTACACTAATCCCAGGTCCGATAACATAGAAATTATTTTGAGCTATATTAGTAAGCACAAAGTTTGTTTCAGTTGGTTGATCATATTCCAAATAATCTTTTCCGTCCTGAATTTGAATTTCTATTTTTTTATTTCCGTTTTCATAAATCAATTCTGATATTTTAGTTTCAGGTTTTTCACAACCATAAATGGTTAAACTGATAAAAATGATAATTGATTTCAGGAATTTAATTTTCTTCATAATGATTGTGTCTTATACTGAAATAGGTTGACCATTTTGGTTTACTATTTTGTTTTTATTGAGTTACTAATATCGGTATTTTTCTGTACTGTTTGTAATTATGATTTTGATTGTTGTGAGCAAAGTCTGGAGTTTTAAATTCCAGGCTGTAGTGCATTCGTTTTGAATTGTAGATTTTTACTGCTTTTTTAACCATTTTCTGAGCTAATTTTAGACTTACAATTGTTTTGCCCAATCCAAACTCCTGTTTCAATATTCCGTTTATTCGTTCGGCCACGGCATTCTCGTAGGGATCGTATTGTTGTGTCATACTGATATTGATCTCGTTTTTCTCAGCAAATTTGGTATATGTAGGATTACAGTATTGCAGACCTCGGTCTGAGTGATGAATGAGCTTTTGGCCGGGGTATTTTCTTTGTTTTAAAGCCATTTTCAGTGCATCTATGCAGAGGCTTGTTTTCATATGATTATCAATTTTGTAACCCATTATTTTTTTGGAGTACGCGTCTGTTACCAGCGCCAGATATGCATTTCCACGATCTGTTTTGATGTAGGTTATATCACTTACCCACAGCTGCTCTGCAGCTTGGGGAATAAGATTTTTAATTAGATTGGGATATTTGTAAAAGTGGTGCTTTGAGTTTGTTGTAATGTGTGCTCTTTTTGTTCTTGGTATAAGCAGTTGATGTCTTCTAAGAAGTAGATAGAAGCGATCTCTGCCCATTTTAATGTTCTTCTCCACAAGTGCCGGCTTGATTGATTTATACAGCTTTAAACCGTCTGTTTTGGGCATTTTTTTTCTAATCTGTTCAACAAGGTCAAGGATTGCCTGTTCTTGCTGGTTAGACTTTTGATGTGTAGCCAGACGCTTGTAAAAAGCTTGTTTAGATATCCCGAAACATTGGTAGACCCATTTCATTTTGAAAGGTCTCTTTTGCGTTTTTCTATTTCCTTGGCCAATGCTTCGGGCAAATGCTTTTTTGCCAGATCGAGTCCTGAAAGGTTCTCCAGATTAGCGATGTAATCCCTTTGAAACTCTTTGATAAACTCGAGTTCTTCGATCTTCTCTTTTAGTTTTTTGATTTCATCTTGTTTACTCATACCTCGTTTCTTTTGTTCTAAGGTACTGTATTTTTTTATCCAGTAGTCAATAGAAGATCTTGAAACATTATAGGATTTTGCAGCATAATTAACTGAGATCTGACCATTCTGGATTTGATCAATGATTATTAGCTTAAGCTCAAAACTTACTTTTTGGTACTCTTTTTTTGGGCAGGGAGGTTTGTTGTCTTTCATCTTGATCCTGAATTAAATGATTGATTTTTGGTCAACCTATTTCAGGAAATGACGTTTTTTTCATATTGTTGCCAACGGTCTAGTATAACCGTCAGTTACGGGTTAATATGAGTTAATTTTCGGTTTAGAACTGACGTTAGCAATTCCGAGTGGATTCGGACGTAGTCGAATCCGCCGTAATTGCGGTTATACATTGTTGTAACAAGTTTTTATTTCCATACTGCTTAAAACATATTCCTCTGAATTAAACTCAATTGCTAAATCCATAATTAAAGTTTCTTTTATACTTTCTGTTGAGTAGTTCTCCAAATGCTTTCTTGGGTGAGTTGGTGACCATATATAATCACTATAAAGTTCAATTACAACACCGAAATCCGCTATTAATTTTCTTCCTTGTTTCGAAAGACACTTTATAAATAAATCTTTTAAGTATTCATTTTCAGGTAAGTTTCTTACTTCCATTTCAGTCCAAAATCTATTGTCTTTTCCTACTCGGTTTTTACTGTCTTCAAATACTTTTAAATCAAGTGATTTTACATTTTGAAGAATTATTTGTTTATCTACAAGTTTAGGATAACTTTTACTAAATAATTTGAAATCAATTTTGTTGATGTCTCTGCCAGAATCAACGTATTTATTTAAAAAGTTTATTATATGATTGAAATTTAAAAAGTCGATTGAGCATATTTGCAATTTTTCAGCCAGAGTTATAGTTTCTGATATATAATTTTCTAATGTTTTATCATAAACTTCTAAAAACAAAGTTGCTGTTCTAACATTCCGATATTCTTCTTTTACATAAATTTCTATGAATTCATATTTTTTAATTTTTATGTAATTCGTAATGATTGGGCAAGAATAGAAATTAAGTTCTCGGTCAATATATCCTGGAATTAAATCAGTTTGATTTTTTTCAATTGACTCTGGCTTGAATACTGGCGTTAAGATAGATTCATTCAAATCTCTTTCAGCGTGATGAACATAGAATTTTCCAAGTTCAGATGGGTTGTCAATGTATATAAATTTTTTTCCTCGGAACATTCTTCAAATTTGTTACAACGGTTAGTATAAAAGAAGTAGGGCTGTAAATAAGCAATAAACTTTCGGTTTATCCACAAGCCAAATCTTTTGTATTATGTTTTATCTTTCTTTTCTAAAAGCCAAATCAAAAGATTTGGCGACCTTGCAAATAAGACCGAACCATTGGGTTTAGCACTTACTTGCCCTATTTTTTTTATACCTTGTTATAGGCAGTTTTTACTTTACGATTATTTTCTTGTGAACATATCCTTTGTCAGTAATTATTTCTACAAAATAGTACCCAGCTTCAAAAGCCGATATGTCAATTTTGTTTAAATATTTACTTTCATAAACTTTTTGTCCGTTAACATTAAATATGCTTATCGAGAATCCAGTAATATTATTTCGTAAAGTAAAGTTTAAAAAGTGCTTTGAGGGATTTGGAAAAATAACAATATGTGGTTCTAAGGAATTGTTTTCAATACTAAGAACTTGATTATTCAATCGAATCAGCGCAATATCCTTATTTGATGTATTTGCTTCATTGGTTATTCCAATCCCGACTATCTTTCCATCATTTTGAAGCTTTACTTCATATCCTGTATTTGTCTCTGAATTAAATAAATCACTTATTACAATTCCATTGTTGCCAAAACTAGCATCTAATTCTCCGCTTGTGTCAAATTTCATACAAGTCAAATAGGATTGAAAAGAAGGCATTGCTTCTGCTGAGTAACCCATAGTAATGATTTTATTATCTGGTTGTATGATAGTAGCATTAATTAAGCTATTGCCATTGGTTGCCTCATCGGTTATTACAATCCCATTTAATCCGAATGAATCGTCCAGAAGACCATTTGTGTTATATCTAACAAGAAGGGAATGGGATTCAAAAAATCCACCACCTATCGAATTCTCAGCCTGACCTACAGCTACAATTTTTCCGTCTGTTTGAATGTCAATGTCTGTGAAAGCACCATAGCCTGGTTCATCACCCACACTCGTAATTTTAATTCCATTATCTCCGAAAGTTGGGTCTAGACTACCATCTATTAAAAACCTCGCGATAACGGCTTTCCTTTGGGATGCCTGAGTATAGGTTGTGCCTGCTAAAACCATTTTCCCATCATCTTGAATTTTCAATGCGGCATTCAAGTCGAACCGTTCTGGAGAAATATCTGTAATGACTGTTCCATTATTTCCAAAAGAAGAATCAATAACTCCATTTGAATTATATCGAGAAATACTAAAATATACATTGAAGCCGTCAGAAAACCCTCCTGCAATTATAAATTTTCCATTATTTAAAATTTCAAATTCACCTCCCGAAGTTATGTATGATATTCCATTATCTCCAAATGTACTATCTAGTGAGCCATTTTCATTAAAGCGTAAAAGTATTGGAGTATTATTAGCACTGCCGAATGCGACAATTTTACCATCGTTTTGTATTTCTATTTCAGATATTGAACACCCGTCATTTCCAATAGTTAGAGTTACAATTCCATTAATGCCAAAACTTGTGTCAAGTTCTCCATTAGTAAGATGCTTAGTTAAAAAAATGTGTCTATTAACCGTTAAATTATTAATTAGATTGTAAAATCCCCCAGTAATAATCTTACCGTCATCTAAAATAGCCAAAGACCTTCCAATATCACTTTTATCTCCAATCGAAAATACAAGTTTTCCATCTGTTCCAAAATCAGTATCAAAACTTCCATCTTGGCTATTTGCACTATCAAATAGCAAAATATAAAAAACTAATATTAGAGATTTAATGTATTTCATTTGTCAAATTGCCTATAACGTCTTGTGTATGCGCAGTGGCGAAACGGTCTCCCAAAACCCCGCCCCCGCACGGACGCTAAATGTATAAAATTATTCTCGGATTTTTCATTTGCGGCCATTGCGTATACACGGTGTTGCGCACCGTTTTTCTTCCGCAGCGCTCCGCAACTGTTCCGATCCACCGTTTTTTAGATTGGAACCTTTTCCGCACTGCTTGGTAAGATCCTTTTCCCGCGCCCCGCTTCCGCCGCTGCTCCGTTCCGGGCTGAAATCCCCTTTTTTTTCCGCACGCCGCTCACGTGTCCGATAAGCATCTTTTTTGGGACACCACTTTTTTCTCTCAAATGGTGCGCAACGGGTTTGTATAACAAAAGTAAGGGGTTAAAATACCTTGACTTCCAGCCGTTGTGGTTATTAATATTTGTGTACTGTCTTTTGGGCTTTGTACTTACTCCCTTATTTTTGTTATACGGTGTTGTGAACTGTGCTTTTTATTCGGCAAGTTTGTATTTTTTCTTTTGAAATTTTTTATAAACTTTTGGGTTGAATTTTGATACAGTTACTATTTTTTCTTTTGATATAACAATCGCCATTTCCTCATCTATACTTTCAAAATCAGTATTGTTTATTAGTTTTTTCAACACTTTAAAATAAGGTGTGGTAAAATGCAGTATCTTTCTTTCACTTTCCCTATAGCCGCTTACAAAAGGTATTAGCTCAATTTGTTGGGATAATAGAGGTTTAGATATAATTTTTATATATCCTACATAGACCTTACCATCGTCTTTTGTAACCATTAAAAGCTTTTTTTCCAACTCTGTTTCGTTCATTGATTGATAATAAAGCTTCTCAAATTCATCCCCAAACTTATTTATGACAATCCACATTAGAATATTGGTAGGTATGATATTTAATATTTTAGCCCCAACCCAAGATATTGCTATGGTTAATATGTAAAGATTTAGGTTCGGGTATTTTACAGGGATTAAACTTTTACACCAATTTCTTAAACTGTCTAAACACCCTTTTAATAACCACTTATCAATGTAATAACTAATAAAGACCAAAAAAAGAGATGCTATGATTGAGTTGAAAATCAACCTCTGTGTTTCAATTCGGCTATGTTGAAACTTGGTAAGGTAAAAGGTGGTTAGAAAGATATAACCTCCGAGAAGAGGTAGAATTAATAGGAAGTTAAACTCAAAATTAGGCATTCTTTACCTTAAATCCAGTAGCTTTCGCTATTGAGTTCACAAACTTTATAGATTCATTTTTGTCAGTAAAAACGTCTTTACTTTTTATATAAATATCTCCTTGCGAAGTGATTCTCACTTTGCTTTTATAAGCCTGTTTTATCCATTTAAACTTATCTTTCATAATGTTAAATATACTCCAAAATTTATTCCAAAGCAACTTTATTTCATCCATCGTTGTTTTTGCATTGCTCACAACGGTTTGTGTATGGCTCGTTGCGGAAAATCAGCTATGATTTTCCGCCGTAACCGAAAGATAGTGAATTGCAATGAATTCCGATTAGGAATTCAGCCGCAATGAGCTATACACGGTGTTGTGCATAGTATTTTTACTCAATGTTTGGTAAATTCCGCTCAATCAATTCCGCGTTTCTTTTCTCTTGGTCATTCATTGATAAATAATGAACTGCTAAAATCAATTGGATATTCGGGTCGTCCAAATCAAAGTTTTTCTCATCAGTTAAAACATTTCCGTACTGTATATCAAATCCACCAAAGTCGCCTGAAGCCTTGATTCTTTCAGCGTATTTAGCAATTCTTGGATTGCTTTTGCCAAAATCGGCTAAATATTTTTGGTAGTTTCCCGTAGCAACAGCACAAATGTCGTCCGCTTTTGTTTCGCTCGGATAATAAGTCGATTCGCAGTACATCCAGATTTCATCAAATGTTGATGGTGAAATTCGTTTATAAAACTCCTTTTGTTTTTCAAAATCTATTTGACTCCAAAATCCTTTGCCCTCGGCTTGTAAAGAATCGTGATTGGTCTTCTTGTAGCATTTTTCAAAATCCATATTCCCACAAGTTTCTGTTTTGAAAAAGTCAGTTATTTGTTTTAAATCAGAAATCTCCTCGGTCGTAAAATTTGCATTCAACTCAGCATTTGAATATTGTGTTTTACAAGATGAAAACCACAATAAAAAAAGAAGTAAAATTGTATGTAAAAGTGTTTTGTTCATATTATGCACAACGGTTTAGGCTATGAGTAGTTGCGTGGTTTAGCGATTAACTCTACAAGTACACACAAAACTGAAAATCCGAGAGGATTTTCAGAAGTAGGCGAGAACAAGCAATTACTTATAGCCATCTTAAGTTTGATTTTTCTTAAATCAGTTAACTTTAGTAATTAATCAGAAAGAACAAAAGAGCGGAGTAAGGTTACTATAGCCAGTGGAAGTTTTCATTCCGTCAACATTGATAATCCCCGCTCTTTT
>NZ_JAHCTB010000009.1 GCF_018476645.1 Aequorivita echinoideorum
ATCTATACCAGACTGGAGGACAATGCTACCGGTTGCTTCACTATTGCAACATTCACGATAGAGGTTATTCCGGCACCGGCCATAACCTCGCCTATTACGGACTACATACTGTGCGATAACGACCAGGACGGCACAGAGGATTTTGACCTTACCTCCAAGGAACCGGAGATATTGAACACAATAAACCCGGCCACAGTTACCGTTTCATATTATTTAAGCGTAGCGGACAGGAACAATGGAATTGCAATTGCCACTCCAAACGCATTCAACAGCGCCGGGCAGACCATCTATTTCAGGGTTACATCAAACGATCCAACGGCCTGCTTTAGCGATGGGCAGTTTGAACTTGACCTGTATGATCAGGTTGCATTCAATACACCGGCTGATTTAATTATTTGTGACGATGGCGTTTCGGATGGTTTTGCAACATTCAATTTATCTACTGCTACAACCCAAATTACCGGAAATAACGCAAATCTTGATGTTAGCTATTATTTAACGCAGCCATTGGCAGACAATGGCGATTCAAATGATGAATTGCCTAACTCATTCACAAATACCATCCCAGACAATCAAACAATCTGGGTAAGAATTGTTAATTTGACCACAGGATGTTACGCATTAGCTCCATTAAATCTTCAAGTAAATGAGGCACCTACAGCCATACAACCAGCACCTTTTACATATTGCGATGAGGAAAATGATGGTTTTGGATCATTTATTTTATCAGATCTAGATAGCGAAATTACCGGAGGCGTTGCTGGAGTAATAGTTACTTACCACCGAACCCTACCTGATGCAAATAACGATGCAAACCCAATAACAGCTAATCCTTTCTTTAATACTGTTCCATTTACCCAAATCATCTATGCAAGAGTAGAAAGCCCTGGTGTAGCTTGTTTTAGTGTGGTTCCAGTTACCCTTCAAGTACTGGATAGTCCACAAACAGAAGAACCAGATGATTTAATTGCGTGTGATGTAAATCAAAACGGAACGGCTGTTTTTGATTTGACCGATGTTGAAACACAGTTGATGGTCAACATTCCAAACCCGAGCGCATATACAATTAGCTATTATGCAAACCAAGCAGATATAACGAACAATAACCCAATTTCTGTTCCTACTGCTTATAATAGCACTAGTAGCCTTCAAACCATATATGTGATTGTAGAAGATGGAAGCAACAATTGTCAATCACAAGAAGAGTTTAATCTTATTGTAGCTCCGTTGCCTCAAATATTTCCACCAACACCTTTGGAACTTTGTGATGAAGTTACACCCAATGATGAAAGGGAAGAATTTAATCTAGGTCTAGCTACTCAAGAGATAACCGGTGGTGATAGCAGTATAACTGTTTCATACCATTTAACCCAAAACGATGCGGATCTTGATTTAAGTCCATTACCTACTCTTTACACAAATGTTGTAAATAATCAAACTATTTACATACGTGTTGAAAGCTCAGATGGCTGTATCATTACGCAAGGATTTACCCTTACTTTGATAGTGAATCCACTACCTTCACCAGCTGTTCCTCTGCCTTTAGAGGTTTGTGATCCAAGCAATGATGGATTCTCTACCTTTAATCTTGAAGATGCTACTCCTCAAATATTGAACGGTGAGCCAAATGTTGTTGCCACATATCATGAAACTTTTACAGATGCCAATTTGGGTAATTTCCCATTAACTAGTCCATATGCAAATATTGTTCAATATCAACAGACAATTTATGTAAGAGTTGAAAACTCCATAACTGGTTGTTACATAGTGGTTGAATTAGATCTAATAGTTAATGATACTCCCATAGTACCCTTAACTCTTCCAGATATTGTAGTTTGTAGTGAAGATCAGATAGAAACGGGAATTATTTTTGATCTCACCGAAAATGAAGATATAATCTATGGTACCCAAGATGAAAATGATTTTGACCTAACATACCATTTAACAGAGCAAAATGCAATTGATGATGTATCTCCAATTGCAGATCCAGAAAATTACCCAAATACCACTAACCCGCAGACTATATGGGTAAGATTGGAAGATGGAAATACGGAATGCAGTACCATAAGATCATTTGAGATTCGCGTGGAATTGCCCCCAGTAATTGGAGGACCATTTACTCTTTCCGAATGTGATGATGATACGGATGGCTTTTTTGAATTTGATCTTACTGTAATGAATAGCCAGTTTACATTATCGGCTCCAGGCTTGGATGTTCAATACTATGAATCACAAACTGAAGCTGAAGATGGTATTAACCAAATTGACCCGGATAACGAGTACACGAATATAAGTAACCCACAAACGCTGTTTGTGAAAGTAGTTGATGGGGATAGTGGATGTGCATCTTATTCTACTCTAACAATTAGAGTGAATCCAAATCCAGACATTGAAACACCAGAACCTATTGTATTTTGTGATACTGAAGGAATAGGTTTCCAAGAATTTGATCTAACCGTAAGAAATGCAGAGATATTGAATGGAGAAGTAGGAACTATAAGTTACCATTTGAATTTGGAAGATGCCGAGGATAACACAAACCCCATTCTTAATTTTACTACTTATACAAATGTTGAAACTCCACAGCAGATAATCTATGTGCGCGTTACCAATGACACTACAGGGTGTTACAGCATTGTAGAATTAATATTAATTGTGAATCCATTACCTGAAATATCAGAAATATCAGATTATACAATTTGTGAAGTGAACACTGATGGTTTTGCCACATTTGATCTTACTACTAAAATTACTGAAATTTTGAATGGTCAAAATCCAATGGATTTTGAAGTGTCATTTTACGAATCCCAAAGTGATGCTGATAATGGTTTAAATGCTATTCAAAATCCTGATAGTTTCATAAATAATATTATTAACGAGCAAGAAATATTTGTACGTATCGAAAATATAGATACGGAATGCTTTACAAGCAATGGAAGCTTTTTCGTAAGAGTTCTTGAAGGTGCGGAAATTGATATTCCAACAGAGCCTCTGGAAGTTTGTGAAGATGAGCTTGGAAGTGGTATTGGAACGTTTGATTTAACACAACTCAATAATGATATTCTTGATGGGCAAGATCCTCTAATTTTTAACATCACCTATCACGAGACCCTAGCAGATGCTGAAACGGGAGACAACCCTATAGCTAATCCTGGAGCGTACCAAAGCCCTACTCAAACAATTTTTGTAAGGGTTACCAATACCGATACGGAATGTTATGCTTCTGCTGAGATTCAGTTAGTAGTTATTACGTTATCAAATCTAGGAATAGAAGATTCATATAGACTGTGTTTAGATGAATTTGGCAATCCTATACCTGAAGAATCTGGAAGTATGTCTCCTCCGGTTATTGATACTGGATTGAGCGATGCAGAATACATGTTTATTTGGGAATTAGACGGTGAAATACTAGAGGATGAAACGTCTAGCAGCATAATTGCTACACAAGGAGGAGTTTATACTGTTACTATCATTAATATTGAAAATGGTTGTGAAAGCGTTGCAACTACTACGGTAATTGTTTCTTCGCCACCATTGGAATATGACGCAAGAGTGACCTCACTAGCCTTTTCAGATATGCACACTATTGAAGCTACGGCCAGTGGATTGGGAACTTATGTTTTCCAGCTTGATGATGGTCCATTCCAAGAAAGTGGAACATTTACCAATGTAACGCCAGGGGATCATACAATTACGATTTCTGATGTAAATGGATGTGGAAGTGTAGTTATAGAAGTAGGTGCCATAGATTATCCATTGTATTTTACACCCAATGGAGATGGGTACCACGACACTTGGAACATAATTGGTATAGCAAGCAATCCTACCGCGAAAATCTATATATTTGATCGCTATGGAAAACTATTAAAACAATTAAGTCCGACTGGTAATGGATGGGATGGAACTTACAACTCCAATCCTTTACCATCTAGCGATTACTGGTTTAAAGTAGAATATCAAGAAGATGGTATAGGAAAAGAATTTAAAGGACACTTTACACTAAAAAGATAAATCTCTCAATTAGAATGAATTCAAAATATAAGTTAGCCCTCTTGTTGATAGTTACAATATTTCAATATTCACAATCACAAGATGGAATCCCTCTATACTCAGATTATTTTGCAGATAATTTATATATCCTTCATCCATCTATGGCTGGAGCCGCAAATAGCGGTCAAATAAGATTAACGGCTAGGCAACAATGGTTTGACCAGACTGATGCTCCTAATTTACAGACGCTTTCTGTAAATATGCGAGTAGGCGAACAGTCCGGTCTTGGCGTAATAGCTTTCAATGATAAAAATGGGTACCACTCCCAAACGGGTGGATATTTAACGTATGCCCATCATATTTTACTATCCAGAAACGAAGTAGACCTAAATCAATTATCATTTGGGTTAAGCGCCGGAATAGTTCAATCTAGACTTGATGAAACTGAGTTCGATTTATCTGATTTTGATCCTATCATTGGAGGTATACTTCAAAGTAGTTCTTATTTTAATGTGGATGTAGGTATGTCATATAACTTTTTAAACTTCTCCTCCCATTTTACGGTAAAGAATATCATTTTCCAAAATCGGAGTCTCTATACCGATGAAATTGAATCGAACAATCAAAGGAGATATTTACTTTCTGCGGCCTATGCATTTGGAGGAAGATTTAATTCAGATTGGTCTTATGAACCCTCAGTGCTGTTCCAGCTATATGAAAGAACTCAGGAAGCGGGATTTGATATCAATTTCAAGGCGTATAGAACTATGAATTTTGGTGAATTATGGGGAGGCTTTTCCTACAGAAGAAGTTTAGATGGGGCAGAATTCCTTGATGGTACAAATGCTTCGAGCCAAAAACTCCAATATATTTCCCCAGTACTTGGTTTAAACTTTAACAAATTTGTTTTCGCTTATACCTATTCATATCAAATTGGAAATATCAGATTTGATAATGGAGGTTTTCATCAAATTACTTTAGGGTATAATTTCTTAGAACGTAGAAAACCTTACGATTGCAATTGTCCAGCAATAAATTAAACACTCAACCTTAAGAGCTATAATCAAAAAAAACCTGCATTATATGCAGGTTTTTTTAATTTTTCATACTTTAAAAACTTTTATAAAAAATCATATGTTAATTTTTTTAAGAATTATCATATTTTGTATTGTAATATAAATCAAAAAACTACATTTGGAAAAAATTAAATTGTACAATCATTTTAATCTCAATAGTATATGCATAAAAATTACTTTATTTCATTTCTTTTAATCTTGATTGCATTTGGATTAAAAGCACAAACTATCACACAAACTTATAATGCGGGTGATATTCCTACTAGTTATACTTACTATAGTGCTACCTGTAATGGCCCGCTTTCCACATTAGCTTTACAACTGCCAGCAGGTGGTCCATGGGAAGTAACAGGCTTCGATGTATTTTATTCTATGACAGCAGCGAATGGTGCCTGGATGAGTGAGCAAAGATCTTTAATTCATTTTCAGAATAACGGACAACAAGAAACGGTCAAATCTGGAACTGGAACTACGGCTGGAACTTTTAATTATAATAGGACCGGACTGTTATTTGCAAATGGATTTTATCCTGGCGGAACGAATTTAAATTTCGAAATGCGATCTTGGCGTACATATGGCAACACTTCTCCAAATAATGGATGTGGAACTTACTATAATAAGGTTAATAATAATAGCTGGAATATTACCGTTTATTATCAAGCTGTTGCCGCCTGTCTTGCTCCTCAAAACTTACAAGCCACGAACATTACAAAAGATCAGGCGCAAATATCTTGGACTGAGATTGGTACTGCGACACAATGGAATTTAGAATATGGTTTAAAAGGATTTGCGCAGGGTTCTGGAACCTTGGTAAATGTAACAAACAACAACTATCTAATTGCTAACCTTTCCGATTTGACTCAATATGATGTTTATGTTCAATCCAATTGTGCTAGCGCAGGATTGAGTCTCTGGGCTGGACCTTTAACTTTCAAGACAGCTGCTGATTGTACCAATTATCCACTTTCTATAACTTCAACCACTGGAGATTCTGTCGTATGTAAAGGCACCACAACATTAACTGCAGTTGGAAGCGGCGATCCCAATGCACAAATCTTTTGGTATGATGCTGCATCTGGAGGAAACATTGTTGGAAGAGGACCAACTTTTCAAACCCCAATTATTACTTCAACCACATCTTTTTGGGCAGCAGAAGTACTAGTTGATGGCGGTACTGGAGGATCAGGAACTCAAAATTATTGTATTCCAACCTATCCAACTGGATGTACAGCCAGCGATGACATCGATAATTTTATAATGACCGACGCAGGTATAAATCATATTGGTTCTGGATGCTCGCCTGGTGGATACGGGAACTTTACCAATACGGCAGGACTTACTGGTAATCTTATTCCCGGAAACTCATATCCATTCTCAATAACTCATAATTTTAGCAGTCAATGGGTAAAAATTTGGATCGACTTTAATCAAAACGGTGTTTTCTCTGATCCGGGAGAACTTTTATTTACATCAAATTCTGGATCTAACAATACAGTTGGCAGTATTTCAATTCCCGCCTCAGCGCCAGGAGGAGTTACAGTTATGCGCGTTATGGATAGATATAGTTCAATCCCAACAGATTCCTGTAATCCAGGTGGAACATGGGGAGAAACTCATGATTATCAAGTTTTAATTGGGGGTGTCTTATGCGAGTCCCCCCGCGTAGAAGTGGTGGCGACAGTGAGCCAGGACGGTGATATTATCGTGCCCCCGGCCCTGCCCTACATAGACGCCAACAACAACACCTCCAACTACGGCAACACCTTCACGGCGGCTCCCGGCAGCGGATGCGGCTCCACGG